>CAVSRK010000010.1:0-171341 GCA_963730335.1 uncultured Alphaproteobacteria bacterium | reverse complement strand
AGCTTTGGTACGATCGGCCGGTCCGGACGCAACTTCTCGTCGCCGTGGGAGTGATCAATCTCCTCGCCGCGCTTCTGGCCGGCGCCGTCTCGATCCTCAACACCCGCACCGCCACGAGGGTCGAGATCGAAGCCTCGCTCGAAGTCGCCCAGCGCTTCGTCGCCGCCACCATGAAGGACCTCGCCGCGCAAGACCGGCTCACCGAGCTCGATCAGGAACTGCCGCTCGAGCTCAAGCATCTGCGCCATGTCCGCATCATGTTCATGGACCCGAGCGGCCAGCTCACCGTGGTGTCGCCGCAACCGGCAGCACCGCGGCGGGCGAGGGACACGTGCGCCGAGCTGGTTCGCCGCCCTGGTGCGGCCGCAGCTGGTCGGCCGCGCGGTGAGGGTGGTCGCGATCGATCATGCGAACCCGGTGGTCATCGTCGGCGAGCCGGCCGACGAGATCGCCGAGGCGTGGCACGATTTCTCCTCGCTCGCCATCGTGTGGCTCGTGCTCAACGCGCTGATCCTCGCCATCCTTTATGTCGTGCTCGGCCGCGTGCTGGATCCGCTCGCGCATCTCTCCAAGGGCATGCTCAGCCTCGAAGACGGCCACTACGCGACGCGGCTCGCCGCTGCCGAAGGTCAAGGAGCTTGCCGTCATCACCGAGCGCTTCAACACGCTCGCCGGCGCGCTCGACACCGCGCGCGACGAGAACAGCCGGCTCTACCGCCAGCTCATCACCGTGCAGGAGGAAGAGCGGCGCGAGATCGCCAACGAGCTGCACGACGAGGCCGGTCCCTGCCTGTTCGGCATCACCGCCAATGCCTCATCCATCCAGAATCTTGCCGACCAACTGCCCGATGGGCGCACCGCCGAGATCTCCCGCCGCGTCGGCGAGATCCTCTCCATCACCGAGCGGCTCAAGCTGTTGAACCGCGCGCTGCTCAAGAAGCTCCAGCCGGCGCCGCTCGGCCGGGTGAAGCTCGCCGAGCTGCTCGACGAGCTCATCGCCGGCTTCCAGCGCCGTCATCCCGACACGCATGTCTCCGTCGCCATCGGCAAGCTCGCCGATTCTTATGGCGAGGCGATCGACCTCACCCTCTATCGCTGCATTCAGGAAGGCATCACCAATGCCATCCGCCACGGCAAGGCGCGGCTCCTCACCATCGATCTCGCCGAGAAGCCGGCGCTCCGCGCGCAACGGCGGCAAGAAGCCGCGCGCCACGGCTGAGCGCTCAGCCTGAGCGACGATGGCAAGGGCATCGCGCCCGCCACGCCCAAGGGCTTCGGGCTCACCACCATGACCGAGCGCGTGCGCTCGCTCGGCGGAACCTGCGTGATCGAGAGCGCGCCGCCGAAGGGAACGATCATCCACGTCGAGATTCCGGTGCGAGCGCACCAGCACGGCACGGCGCGCGCGCGCCTGAATTGGTTGGAGGGCTGTCATGACGCGCGTGCTTGTCATCGACGACCATCCGATCGTGCTGCAAGGCTGTCAGCAGCTGCTCGAAGATGCCGGCGTCGAGCAGATCGTCCAGGCGCAAAGCCTCGCCGACGGCTTCCGCCTCTATCGCACGCAGAAGCCCGACGTGATCATCGTCGACCTCGCCATGCGCACCGGCGCGCTTGGCGGGCTGTCCTTCATCCGCAGGCTTCGCCTGCACGACCAGCGCACGCCGATCCTGGTCTTCACCATGCATTCCGATCCGGTCATCGTCAGCCGCGCGCTCGAGGTCGGCGCGACCGGCTACGTGCTGAAGGACACCTCCTCCGACGAGGTGCTGAAGGCCTTCCAGAGGGTGCGCGAGAACCGCCCCTATCTCAGTCACGATCTGGCCTCGGAGGTCGCCTTCATGGAGGCGAGGGGCACCACCAATCCCCTGCGCCGCATGACCGTAAGGGAGCTTCAAACCTTGGCTTTGGTGGCCGAGGGCAAGCCCTATGGGGTGATCGCCGAGCACCTGCATGTGAGCTACAAGACGATCGCCAACACCTGTACCCAACTCAAGGCGAAACTTGGCGTGCGCACGCTGCCCGAGCTGATGCGCATCGCCATTCAGCACCTGCCATCGACCTCGGTGAAGTCGCGCGAGTGATCGATACGAGCGTTCCGATCAGGTGCAGCAGGGTCCGCAAGTAGCCTCAGTGACGATTCCAAGACCACGCCTGTCGCGATTCGTGTCTTCCCGTCATGCTTCTCGCATCAATTGAGTTCCGAATTAACCCGTCCATGCGCTGCACACAAATTACGCCAGCTTTTTGCTTGACACCGGAAACCGCGGGGTTCGGAAATTGATGCAGTGCAGCGAGAGAACGAACATCTGGCAGAATTGATTGGCACCGGCACTTTTCGCTTGCAAAGCCATTACATTTGGCAATTATGAGCGGGCAGCTTGGCAATGCGTGGGATGCCCGTTTCCATCGACAATTCGATAACGCCGCACTTCACTCTGCGCTAAGTTGTGATTCCTCGTGAGGTGTCACCGCGTGATGTGTTCATCGGAGGACCCGCCGCTAGGAGCGGGCGCGAGGCGCATTTATTTGCTTCGACGCTTTCGGGAAGCCTCCCATATCCACAGTGACAGCTTGAAAACTTGCAGGGGCCCGGTGCTCTCTTGATTCGCTCAAGGAAGAAACGCGTCTCGGCACACAGAATAGCTCAGCTTTCGATTCGGTGAACTGAGTAAGCTAGGGAGAGGAGAAAGATATGAAAATGAAGTTTGGTGTTCTGGCCGGAACCCTCATCGCAGTGATGATGGGCCTCTCCGGTCAGGCAGTGGCTGGCTCCGATGAGGAGCAGCTTGCGCGTATGGCAGACCCCGATCAGTGGCCAGCCCCCGGCCGGGATTTTGCACTCACGCGTCACAGCACGTTGGCCGATATCAACACGAAGAACATCGGCAAGTTGCAGATGGTTTGGCTGCAGGGAACCAATGCCCTGCGTGGTCATGAGGGTCAGCCCCTCATCATCAAGGACGTTGGTGGCAAGACCATGCTGTTCATGGTTTCTGGCTGCCCGGCCATGTCAAACTGCAACGTGGTGCAGGCGTTGGACCTGACCGACCCGGACAATCCGAAGGCGGTTTGGAACTACGTCAAGAAGACCGATCGTGACGAGTCCGCTGTTCCGCGCGCTTGCTGCGACACCGTCAATCGCGGTGGTTCCTATGCCGACGGCAAATTCGTCTATGGCACTCTCGACGGTTTCGTGATTGCCCTCGACGGCCAGACCGGCAAGGAAGTCTGGGTTGTGAAGTACGCCTATCCGGAAAAGGGTGAGACCATCACTCCCGCGCCGTTGATCGCCGCCGACAAGGTGATCATGGGCTTCGGTGGTGACGAGTTCGCCGCTCGCGGCCGTGTCGCTGCCTTCAATCTGAAGGACGGCTCGGAGGCTTGGGTTTGCCAGAGCACTGGTTCCGACAAGGACGTGTGCTTGACGGCCGACACCAACAAGGCCAACCCGCAGTTCGGCCAGGCTGGTTCGGACCTCGGCATCAAGACGTTCCCCGGCGACGACTATAAGATCGGCGGCGGCGCGGCTTGGGGCTGGTACAGCTACGATCCAGAGCTGAAGATGGTCTACTACTCGACCGGTAACCCCGGCCTGTGGAGCCCAGCCTATCGTTGCCCCGACAAGACCCACGAAGAGTGCAACACTGGTGATTTCGACAATAAGTGGTCGATGACGATTTTCGGCCGCAAAGTCGACAACGGCGAAGCAGTTTTCGCCTACCAGATGACGCCCTTCGATCAGTGGGACTATGACGGCGTCAACGAGAACATGCTGACCGACATGGACGTCGACGGCAAGAAGCGTAAGGTTCTCACTCACTTCGACCGCAATGGCTTTGCCTATGTGCTCGACCGTACTGACGGCACTCTGCTCCGCGCCACGAAATACGTGACGACGGACTGGGCCGAGAAGGTCGACATGAAGACTGGCCGTCCGGTCAAGGTGCGCGAGCATTCCCCGCTTGAGCGTGGACGCAACGTGTCAGCTTGCCCCTCTGCTATGGGTGGCAAGGACCAGCAGCCTGGTGCAGTTGATCCTAAGGAGCCTAACGTCTTCTACATGCCCACCAACAACTGGTGCATGGAGCTCGAGCCTCAGGAGCGCACGCACACGAACCAGGGCACGGTTTACGTGTTCGCGAACGTGTACATGTATCCTGAGAAGCAGGGCACGACCGGCAAGATCAAGAAGTACGATGTCTTGACCGGCAAGACGCTGTGGGAAATCCCGGATCAGTACCCGAACTGGGGCGGCACCATGGTTACCGACGGCGGCCTGATGTTCTATGGCTCGCTGGGTGGTGACTTCCGCGCGGTCGACCGGAACTCCGGTAAGATCCTGTGGAGCCGCAAGCTCGGTTCCGGCATCATCGGCAACCCTGTCACCTACAAGGTGGGTGGCAAGCAGTATGTCGGTACCTACTCGGGTATCGGTGGCTGGATCGGTCTGCCTGTGACCGCTGGTCTTGACCTGAACGACAAGTTCGGTGCCATCGGCGCCACGGCCATGACCAAGGCCGCCAACCTGGACAAGATTCCCCAGGGCGGCGAGCTGAACGTCTTCCGCGTCTTCGAATAAGCGGACGGCCTGTCTAGACTAAAGACGCCCGGTGCCCTTGCGGCATCGGGCGTCACTTCCTTAATTAAAGGGGTAGAATACCCCTTGATCTGAGGGGTAGAGTGTGGCGAGGCTGAATTGCCCCGCACGTCCCCCAACAGCCAACCGAAGAAGCAGTGTCCCCCATGTCTTTTCGCATCCTGATGGCGTCGCTTTGCCTCGCCGCGGTGGCTTTCGCTCCGCTTCCGGCCGACGCCGCCAAAAAGCCCATTAAGCGCGATCTGAGCAAGGAGTTCGACGACCTTACCCCGAGCGAGCAGATCGCCATCAGGGCGGCCGCTAAAGCCGCCTACAAGGCGAAGAAGCTCGAAACGCTCAATGTCTGCGCCGACCCGGGCAACATGCCGCTCTCCAACATCAAGGAGGAGGGGTTTCAGAACAAGCTCGCCACCCTGCTCGGCGACGCCATGGGCGCGAAGGTGACCTATTCTTGGCGTCCCTTCATCGAGCGCGGTCTGACGCGGGAAACCTTCGGCCGCGACATGTGCGACGTGATGTTCGACATGCCGACAAATTACGGCTCCTTGCTCACCACCTTCCCGGTCTATCGCTCGACCTACGTTTTGGCCTACCCCAACAACAAGGGCCTTGAGCTGACCGGCCTCGACGATCCCAAGCTCAAGGATTTGAAGATCGGCGTGTTCCAGACGTCAGGGATCCGCGAGGCCCTTGCCAAGCGCGGCATCGTCGACAACGTCTCGCTGCAAACACAAACTCATGACGCCGACCTCATTATCGAGCATCAGCCGTGGTGGGTCGTGCAGAAGGCCTTGAACGGCGAGCTCGACGTCGCCGCCGTGTGGGGCCCGTTCGCCGGCTGGCTCAAGACCATGAAGAACGAGCCGCTCACCATTCAGCCGGTCAACCTCGAAGAAGACCGCGTGCCGCTCGAATTCGATCTCGGAATTGGCGTGCGCAAGACCGACGCCTTCCTCAAATACATGCTCGAGTTTGCCCTCGAGGATAAAGCCGAGGAGGTCGAGAAGATCATGAAGGAGTACGGCGTGCCGCTGGTGCAATGCAGCAAGTGTATCGTGCCGGGCGACCTGCCGTCGCATGGCAGCTACACCGCACTGGCGCAGACCCATTTCAAGGCGCGTCCGGACCTCGCTTCGCCTGACCAGGTGGTCACCAAGGAGAAGCTCGAGAATTGGCTGGCCGAGGGCGCCGACATTACCCAGGAGCTGAGCAACGCGGTGATCGCCAACGATTTCGACCGCGTCAAATTCCTGGTCTCCAAGGGCGCCGATGTGAACAAGGTCGACAGCCAGGGGTGGACGCCGCTGCAAAGCGCGGCACGGCAGCGTCGCGACGAGATGATCAAGCTGCTCATCGAGCTTGGTGCCGACGTCAACGTCGGCGAACCGACGCCGCTGGTGGCGGCGCTGATGCGCGACCACGTGCCGTCGATCAAGGTCTTGCTGGAGCATGGCGCCGACACGGAGAAGCCGGGCCAGGCGGGCTTCCTGCCGCTGCCGCTGGCCATCGCCGAGGACAAATATGAGGCCGCCAAGGCCTTGATGGAGGCCGGCGCCGATGTCAATACGCCGTCCAGCGACGAGAGCCTGACGCCGTTGATGATCGCCGCGGGCCAAACCTCGCCGGCCGAGGGCGCCATGTTCTTGCCGGGCAGCGCGCGTCCAACCGACATCGCGCGGGGCTTGCTCGACCGCGGCGCCGATGTGAATGCCCAGTCGAAGAGCGGCATGACCGCGCTGATGATCGCTGCCACCCACAACAATCCGCCCATGATCGGCATGTTGATCGATGCCGGGGCCGACCCGACGCTCAAGAACAAGCTCGGTCAGACGGCGGCCGATGTGGCGGAGCGCAACGGCAATCTCGAGGCCCAGCAGGCCATCAAGGTGTTGAGTGCCGCTAAGTCGGCGAGTGCCCCGGAGCCTGAGGGTTCGTCAGGGAGTTCCGCCCAATGAGTCTGCGCCGCTTGGTGGCAAGTCTTGTGGGGGCCGCGGCGTTAGCCGTGGCCCTTGGCGTTTCTGGGGGGTTGGCTGCCCCCGGCGAGGAGGATGTCAACAAGGCGGTCGCGGCCACCATCGCCGAGCGCTCCAAAGACGGCGCCTTCGTGTTTCACGATCCCAAGCTCGACGCCGACCTCAATCTGATTTTCGAGCAGATCAAGATCGTGCGCGGCATGGAAGGCTATGGCTGGTTCGCCAATACCATCTTCCACGACAAGGACAACGACCAGAAGAAATATGCCATCGACTTTTGGTACAAGCCCGACGGCGACAAGCTGACCCTGATGGACATCAGGGTGCAGAAGGGCCCCAAGCAGGAAGGCGATGGCTGGATCATGATCACCCGCATGCCGGTCGCCTGGTGGTGGCTGCCCGTGCAGGAGCATCCCGGCGACATGGAGGTGACGCGCGCCTGGCAGGTGATGAGCGCCATCCACACCTTCATCGCCAAGAATAAGGACGCGCAGGGCAACGTTCCCATCAAGGACGACAAGACCGGCGAGACCATCCCGCTCGAGTTCGTCGAGATGCACCAGCCGGTCCGCCACTTGAAAAAGGACGGCCAGTATTTCGCCTGCACTGACTTCCGCAAGCCGGGCAGCACGGACGAGTATTACGACGTCGATTTCTGGGTGGATCAGAAGAGCGGCCGGCTTACCGTCGCCGACGTCAAGATCCACAAGGTGCCGGTGCAAGAGGACGGTATCTGGACCCAAGTACCCCGCTATACTTTCGAGGGCATGGATTTCGACGTAACCAATTGATCGGCTGCATTAATCCAGATGGAAGCAAAAATGCCGCACCGTTCAACGGGACTATCGCTGCGCCGATGATGACGGTATGACAAGATTGCTTTCCGATGCATCCCCACAAGGGCAATAACAAAACCTCAACAGGCAAAAACGCAACTAGGGTAAGGAACCGGAACTGTGCGCAAAATAATCTTTGGACTTTTTACGGTCGTGATCATCGCCGGCATGGGCGCATTCGCCTGGAAGGCCTGTGCGGCCGAGGAGCCGATGGAGCAGGCTGAGGAGGGCGGCGGAGCGGCTGCCGGCGGCGATTGCTGCAAGGCGGACGACCAAACGCCTCCGCTGGACCTCATCAAGGCCACGCCCAAGGGCGGTCTGCACAATCCCTATAACGACAAGATCGCCGATGCCGCCTTTGTGGAAGAGGGACACAAGACCTACCTCTCCGCAGGCTGCAATGGCTGCCACGGCGGTGGCGGGGGTGGAGGCATGTGCCCGCCGCTCACCAACGACACCTGGGTCTATGGGCCCGACGACGACACGTTGTTCCGGCTGATCGCGCTCGGCTCAGATGAGATGAAGAAACAGGGTTACACGCGTATCAAGCAAGAGGTCGTGGTCGGACCGATGCCGCAGTTCGGCACCATCCTCAAGACCAGCGATCAACTCTGGAAGATCATTACTTTCATCCGCTCGGTCAGTCCGGGCTCGGAGAAGAAGCCGCCGCTTCAATAGCGTTCTGCCGGGCGGCCGCAGCATCTGCATTAATTTTTGGCAAGCCGCCAAGCCTCCTCGGGCTTGGCGGCCTTCTCTATCGGGGTGAAATCCAAACGAGTGGGCTCTGCGGCGATGCCAACGCTGGCATAAAGATTACCGTGCCCTGGCAGGCCATTTACTGACCCCCTATATAATGAGCAGATTAGCGCCCTCACTGTGGTGGATGGCTTTGCCATATTGTGCAGTGCGCATTGCCAAGCGAGGACATGTCTGAAAAATAGGCGCGCTGAACATCGTGGCCCCCTCGCATTGCCTGTCGCCCATTCCCTCTCGTTGGAAATCAACAAAGCGCTCGCCTATGTGGAGTTTGTCAGTCGGTAGATTGCGTCAGCGTTGCAAGCCAGGTGCGTGTTTGGTCGCCTTGGCGTTGCTTGCTTCAGCCTGGCTTGCTCCGGCTCTGGCCCAAGCGCCAGAAACCCCTGCCGCCCCTGCCGCCGGCGAGGCCGCTCCCAAGGCCCCGGCCGCGCCTGACGGGGCCCCCGCCGAGCCGGCGCCTGCCGCCGCTCCGGCGGTCCCCGCAGCCGATGCCGAAGCCAAGAAAAATATGCGCGTGGTCTATCTCGGCAAGGAATATCCCGAGCCTCTGCCGCTCTCTTACGCCGAGAAGCCGATCCCCGATAAGGGCATCCAGGGCGCCCGCCTGATGCTGAAAGAGGGGAACCAGGCCGGAAACTTCGTCGGCCATTCCTTCGAGCTCATCGAGGCGATCGTTCCCGAGGACGGCGACGTGGTGGCCAAGGCCAAGGAGCTGCTTGCCAGCGGCGAGCGGTTCTTCATCGCCGATCTCGAGCCCGCCGATCTCCTCGCCGTGGCCGACCTGCCGGAGGCCAAGGACGCGGTGATCATGAACATCCGTTCGAGCGCCACCAAGCTCCGCCAGGAAGATTGCCGCGTCAACGTGTTTCATGTCATCCCCGATTACGCCATGCGCGCCGATGCACTGGCGCAATATCTGATCTGGAAGAAGTGGCCGCGCTGGTTCGTCATCCGGCGCGACACGCCGCAAGACCAGGATTACCTCGCCATGGTCAAGCGCTCGGCCGCCCGCTTCGGCGGCAAAGTGGTCGAAGACAAGCTCTATGATCTGCCGCCCGGCGCACGCAATCTCGACTCGGGCCACCAGCAGATCCAGGCCCAGATCCCGATGGAGACCGAAGAGGCGCCGGACCACGACGTGGTGTGGGTCATCAACAGCGACGACGATTTCGGCGACTACCTGATGTACCGCACCTCTTTGCCCCGGCCGGTGGTGGGCACCCAAGGCTTGCAGGCGACATCCTGGGACAAGTCGTACACCGAATCCGGCGCCATGCATTTCCAGAACGCCATTCCACGCCTCGCCAAACGCCAGCCGGTCGAGCGCGATTACACCGCTTGGCTCGGCTTCCGTGCGCTGGCCGACTCGGCGATGAAGTCGGGCAAGACCACACCGCAAGAGGTGAAGGCCTATATGCTGTCCGACGATTTCAAGCTGGAAGGCTTCAAGGGCCAAGCCATGAGCTTCCGCAGTTGGGACCACCAGATGCGGCAGCCGGTCGTGCTTGGCGGCGGCACCCGCGTTCCCGTTTCCACCTCGCCGCAGGAAGGCTTCCTGCACCCCACCAACATCACCGACACGCTTGGCTTCGACAAGCCCGAGACCAAGTGCAAGTTCAAATGACCATCCACAAAGGTAGATCCATGACACGCATTCTGTTGGCCGCGGTCTCCGCCGCAGCGCTGCTTGCCTTCACCACCCCGTCCTTCGCTTCGATGATTTTCGTCTCCAACGAGAAGGACAACACCATCACCGTGTTGAACGCCGACACTCTGGAGATCATCAAGACCATCAAGGTCGCGCGTCGTCCGCGCGGAATCGTGGTGGGCCCGGACGGCAAGGAGCTGTTCGTGGCCGCCGGCGACGGTGACATCATGGACGTGATCGATACCAAGACGCTCGAAGTCACGCGCCAGCTTGAATCCGGCCCCGACCCCGAGTTGATGGCGATCGATCCCAAAGGCGAGATCATCTATATCGCCAACGAGGACGACAGCCTGGTCACCATCATGGACATCGCGAGCGGCGACATCCTCGCCGAGGTGCCGGTCGGCGTCGAGCCGGAGGGCATGGGCGTGAGCCCGGACGGCAAATTCACCGTCGCCACTTCCGAGTCGACCAGCATGGCGCACGTTATCGACAACGCCACCAACAAGCTCATCGCCAACGTGTTGGTGGATAGTCGCCCGCGCGAGGCGAAGTTCACCCCGGACGGCAAGGAGCTGTGGGTCTCCTCCGAGGTCGGCGGCACCATCTCGGTGATTGACCCCAAGACCTGGAAAGTGACCAAGAAGATAAGCTTCGAGGTGCCCGGCGTGCGCCCCGAGCAGTTACAGCCGGTTGGCATGGACTTCACCAAGGATGGCAAGCTGTTGTTCTCGCCGCTTGGTCCCTCCAATCGGGTCGCCGTGATCGACACTGCGACCAAGGAGGTCAAGGACTACATTCTTGTGGGTCAACGTCCTTGGCATGGCGAGATGAGCGCCGACGGCACCAAGTTCTACGTCGCCAACGGCCTCACCAACGACCTGACGGTGATCGACGTTGCCACCCTCAAGGCCGAGAAATCGGTTCCGGTGGGACGCCTGCCCTGGGGCGTGGCGGTGATGCCGTGAGTCAGGTGACGCGAGCGAATCGGCTCGCGATACAAATTATCCAGTAATTACAAGGCGTTACGGCGACAGCGCGCGACCCGCTCAGCGGGCGATCCGCCAAGCCCCTTAGCGGGCTGACGCACGTCGCGTCGGCCGGCGCGTCCGCTCCGCCGCGCTCGCCGAACCGCTCAGAATGGGCGCGAGCTCCTTGGCCTCTCTGACCAGCGCGTTGATCAGCGGCGTCAAGGGGTTGCGATGGGTAACAACCAGCCCGATCGAATGGGTAACTTCGGGCTCGACGATGGGAATGGCCCGCACCTTCTCGGTCAAACCCAACACTTCGGCGAGCTTTGCCGGCATCACGCTTGCCCATTTGCCGGTGCGGACATGGGCGAACAACACCACGACCGAATTCGATTCGAGTGTCGGCGCTACTTCGGAACCCGCCTGCCGCAGCAATTGCTCGATGATGCGCCGGTTCTGCATGTCAGGGGTAAGCAGGCAGAGCGGAACCTTGCCGACTTCGGCCCAGGTCACCTGATCGCGGTTGCCGAGCGGGCTGTCCGACGAGGTGAGCAGCCGGTACTGCTCGCTATAGAGCGGCACGGTCTGCACCCGCCCGAGCGGCTCGTTGTCGAGATAGGTGAGGCCGGCATCGACCTCCAAATTCTCCAATAATCCCAACACCTCTATCGAGTTCTTCGACAGGACGGTGAAACTGACGTCGGGGTGCCGCGCCCGATAGGGGGTGGTGATCATTGCCACCATGGCGAGCGCGGTGGGGATGGCGGCCATGCGGATATGGCCGGTCAGCCCGTGCCGCAGCGCGTCGATCTCCTGGCGCATGGCCCGGGTATCGCCGACGATGCGGCGCGCCCAGTCGAGCACGCGCTCGCCTTCCGGGGTGAAGCCCTGGAAGCGCGAGCCGCGCTGCACCAGCAGCACCCCGAACGAATCCTCGAGCTGCTTGATGCCGGCCGAGAGCGTGGGCTGGCTCACGCCGCAGGCCTCGGCCGCGTGGCCGAAATGCCGCTCGCGCGCCAGGGCGATGATGAATTCGAGCTTGTCGATCATGCCGAGCGGACCTTGCTCTTAACCCGCATGCCGGGAGCGGGGATTGTGGTCCGGCGGCGCGACTTCATCAACAGGGAAGGCGACCCGGCAGGGCGCCTAGGGTTGCGCCTTCTTCTCTTTCTTTTTGCGGTAATCCTGGTGGCAGGCCTTGCAGGCGTCGGACACGCCCTGGAAGGCGCCCTTCCAATCAGGATCGCCACCGTCGAGCGCCGCGGCGAGCGTTTCGGCCGCCTTGCCGAGATCGTCGGCCTTGGCGGTAAAGTCGTCCCAGTGCTCCCATATCGCCGGCAGCGCCTCGCTCTTGCCGCCGCCGCTGCCTTCGGGGAACAGCTCGTGGATCTTCTTGGCGGTGACGCCGATGTCGCGCGCCGCCTCCGCCGCCTTGACCGCGTCGAGCGGCGTCTTACCCTTGGCCATGTCGCCGATGATCTTCATGTCGTCCGCCTGACGCTCCATCAGATCACAGCGCTCCTTGACCACCCCGGGCGCGCAATCGGTGTGTGCCAGCGCGAGCGTGGCGGGCAGCAGCCAAATTATCGCGGTCAAGAGGACAACGGTCGAAAGCATGGGAGGTTTCCTCTAGTGATGATGGTCCGGTGACATGGACGATTCCCCCGCAGGGGCGGAAGCAGCCGGGTCCGCGGCGCTGCCCTCGACGGCATGGGCCACGGTCCCTGGCTTGTGTTTATACCAACCCGGATCACGATAATCTCCCGGCGCCAAATCCTCGCGCACCTTCATTACCGTGAACATGCCGCCCATCTCGATCGGTCCGAATGGGCCGGTACCGGTCATCATTGGCAGGGTATTGGGCGGCAGCGGCATGGACATGGTGGCCATGTCGGCCATGCCGTCGGTTCCCATCGCCATGGCGGTCGGCGCCGCGCGGCGCAGCGCACCGCTGAGGTCGCGCTGCCGCAGGCCGATGACATTCACCACCTGATGCCCCATGGCGTTCATAGTGTGGTGCGATTTGTGACAATGGAAGGCCCAGTCGCCGGGCGCGTCGGCCGTGAAGTCCACCGCGCGGATCGCGCCGACCGGAACGTCGATGGTGGTCTCCGGCCATTGCGCGCTCTCCGGTACCCAGCCGCCGTCGGTGCAGCTCACCGCGAAATGATGGCCATGCAGGTGGATCGGATGATTGGTCATGGTGAGATTGGCGATCCTGATGCGCACCCGGTCGCCGAGCCTGACCGGCAGGACATCGATGCCCGGGAACACGCGCGCATTGAACGTCCAGATATTGAAGTCGGTCATCTCGGCGACTTGGGGCAGGGAGGTACCGGGCTCGAAGCGATAGGAGCTCATGACGAAGGCGAAGTCGCGGTCGACGCGCCGGAAGCTCGGGTCCTTGGGATGCACCACGAACGAGCCCATCATGCCCATGGCCATCTGCACCATCTCGTCGGAATGCGGGTGGTACATGAACGTGCCGCTCTTGGTCAGGACAAACTCGTAGACGAAGGTCTGGCCCACCTGGATATGCGGCTGGGTGAGGCCGCCGACGCCGTCCATGCCGTTCGGCAACAGCATGCCGTGCCAATGCACGGTGGTGTGCTCGGGCAGTCTGTTGGTGACGAAGATGCGGACCTTGTCGCCTTCCACCGCCTCGATAGTCGGCCCGGGCGTCTGGCCATTATAGCCCCACAATTTGGCGGTCATGCCGGGCGCGATCTCCCGCTCCACTTCCTCGGCGACGAGATGGAACTCCTTCCACTCTCCGTTCATGCGCCAGGGCAGCGTCCAGCCGTTGAGCGTCACCACCGGCTGATATTCCTGGCCGTTGGCGGGCGGAATCGGCGGTTGCATGGCGGGCGAGGTCATGGTCTGCGCCTCGGGGACGGCGGCAAGAGCGGCCCGGCCGCTGACCGCTGCGGCGCCGACCAGCGCCATCGCCGAGCCGGTGAGAAAATTTCGTCGCGACAACATTGGAGCTTGTCCTTTCACTAATGGCCGGCGGTCTCGCCGGAATTTGCGGCGAGGATGGTGCCGGACTCCTGGCTCAGGCTTCCGCCGCCGAGCACCGCCACGCTGAGGTCGGCCGCGGCCAACCAGAAATTGCGTTTGGCTTCGATGGCCGCCACTTGGGCCGCCGACTTGGCGCGCGCGGCGTCGAGCAGCGCAAAGGCGTCGATCTGCATGGCGTTGTATTGCAGCTCGGTTTCCGCCGAGATGGTGTCTCTGAGCGGCAGCACCTCGCGCTCATACTGGGCAGCAATAGCATAGTTCGCCTTGTACGCGCCGAACGCCTCGCGCGCTTCCGAGCGGGCATTGACCACTTTTCCGGCGAGCGCATTCAGGGCCTCGAAATAGCGCTGCTCGGCCTCGCGCACCCGCGCCCGGCCGAAATCGTAAAGCGGCACTTCGAAGGCGATATTGAAGCCGCCGCCGTCGGCCGAAGGCTCGCCTCGGTCCTTTTGCGTCTTGGACGTTCCGCCGAGATCGAGCACGTTGATGAGCCGGGTCTTGCGCGTGAGGCCGAACGAACGGGCGAGCGCTTCGGCTTCGAGCCGCGCCACTTCAAGATCGACCCTGCGGTCCATCGCCTGCTGCTCGACCGCGCCGAGGCTGCGCGCCGAGCCCGGCAATTTGGGCAGTGCGCTCGGCAGCAGCGCCGCGAGGTCGGTCCCCCATAGTCCCATGAGGCGCGTGAGCCGCTCCTGGGCGGAGGCCGCCTGCTGGCGGGCAGCCGTCGCCTGCGCCGCCATTTCGGTGGCGAACACCTGCCGGCGGGCATGATCGAGCTTGTTGACCGCGCCGGTCTGCGTGAGCTGCTCGGCGAGCTCGGCCGAAGCCGCCGCGTTTGCCTTGGCGGCGCTGACCGCGGCGAGGATCTGGCGGGCGGCGACGGCGCGAATATAGGCGCGCCGCGTCTCCGCCGCGAGACGCAAGGTCTCCTCGGCGGCGCGCAACTCGGCCTGCTCGAAGCGCACCCCGGCGAGCTTGGACCGCGCCGGCCAGGTCGCGAGCGACAGCACGCTGGCCACGATCTGCCGTTCGATGTCGAGTTCAATCGAGGTCTTGACCCAGTCGTAGGAGAAGCTCGGCAGCGGCGGTCGGCTCATCTGCACCATCACCGCCTCGGCGATGCCGAGCCGGTTATAGGCGGCTTGCAGCTCGCGATTGTTGAGCAGCGCGATCTGCACCGCTCCATCGGCGCTGAGCGGTGTGCGCAGCAGGCGCCCGACTTCGCCTTGCGCCAGCGCGGCAGTCTCGGGCGAGCCGATCCGCACCACGCTTTTGTTTAGCCCTCCGCCTGCGACCGCGGCGACGGTGCTCATGCCCCCGTCGGGCGAGAAGGTTTTGCAGGCTGACAGCAGGACCGTGCTCGCGATGGCGAGAGCGCGTCCCAAATGGTGAGAGAACATGGTTCATCCCTCGTCTAGGGTTTGACGAAGCACTCGACGGGACGCAGAGCCCGCTTGAGCAGCTCAGACGACGAGGGCGGAAATCGGAGGCCGGTCGAGGCGTTCTGGCACGCGACTGAAAAGTCTGGTCTCGCGCGCCGGGAAGGATGCGGAGTACACCGCCGCGGGAGCGAAGGCCGGGCCGCTATCGGCGGCGAGCGCGCTCAAGCAGAATAGTCCGCAGCAGGACATTTGGTGATCGCCGGCAGGGGCGGAGTGGCCGCCGTGATGCTTAGTCTCGCCGGCGGCGATCCTGCCGTGGTCCACTTGGTCGGCGTGGGCGAGGCAATTGGCGGTGTTGGACCCGTGGCCGAAGGCGAGCACCGCCGGCGGCGCCACGAAGCACAGCGCCGCGAAGGCCGCGAGCGTGATCGCAAACCTGAAGCGCAAGCCGGTGGTGAGCGCAGTCAGCATGATTCTGTGGTCCGATCCCCCAAAGAGAAGCGTAAGGCCATGAAGGGCGCCCGGCAAGCCTCGCTCCCCCGATTGTGACCCCGGTTCGAGTCCCGGCGCAGCCGCCGATTTCCGCCGATTCGCAAGGCTCGCACCGCCGGGTGAAATGCGTTACCAAGCAGGACCTTGGCCTCATCTCGGGGGACGAACGAGCCATGAGCGAAGCACGCCGGATCGAGGCCCAGGTCCTGGTGGCTGATATCGGCGGCACCAACGCCCGCTTTGCTCTTGCCGAGCTCGAGACGCTGACGCTGTCCGAAATTCGCCAAGTCCGCTGCGGCGAACATCCAAGTCTCGAAGCGGCTCTTGGCGACTATCTCGGCTGTCTATCGGCGAGGCCCGACCGGGCGGCCATTGCCGTGGCCGGACCGGTGACGGGCAGAGAGATCAGCCTCACCAATTCGACCTGGTCCTTTGCCACGCCGGAGCTGTGCCGCCGCTTGGGGCTCAAGGACGTCCAGCTGCTCAACGACTTTGCGGCGCTTGCCCTGTCGCTGCCCCATCTGTCCGGCGCCGACCTCCATCAGGTCGGCGGCGGCGCGCCGATCGAGCACGCTGTCAAGGCGGTGCTTGGGCCGGGAACCGGTCTCGGCGTCGCGGGTCTGGTCTGGTCGGGCGCGCGCTGGGTCGCGGTGCCGGGCGAGGGCGGACATATGTCGCTCGGCGCCGACGACGAGCGGCAGCTCGCGCTGCTCGAGCGGCTGCGCAAGGGCCGTCCGCATCTCTCCGCCGAGCGGGCTTTGTCGGGTCCCGGCCTGGCCGAGCTCTACCAGGCGGTCGCCGCTTCGCACGGGCTTAGTCCGGAAGTGCTGCAACCGAACGACGTGATCCTGCGCGGCCTGGGGGCCGAGGACGAGATCGCGGTCGAGGCGCTCGAGCTGTTCATCCTCTGGCTCGGCCGGTTCGCCGGCGATGCCGCGCTGCTGCTCGGCGCCCGCGGCGGCGTCTATCTCGGCGGCGGCATCACGCCCAAGCTTACCGCCAAGCTCGCGAGCGGGCCGTTCCGTCAAGCCTTCGAGGATAAGGGCCGCATGGCCGCCTATCTCGCGCCGATCCCGGTCTATGTGATCCGCGCCGACTTCGCCACGCTCACCGGCGCCGCCGCTTCGGTGCGCGGCGCGGCCGTATAGCGCGCCGCACATCAAAATGAGACCCGTCATGCCCGGCCGAAGTGCCGGGCATCCACGATTTTCGACGCGGGTTAGGCTGCAAAACGTGGATGGCCGGGACAGGCCCGGCCATGACGATTCTCAGTCTGTGGCGAACCGATATGGCCCGCTATTTATATTCGACCTTGAGCACCTTGTAGGACTTGCCGCCGCCCGGCGTCGACACTTCGACCACGTCCTTCTTACGCTTGCCGAGCAGCGCGCGGGCGAGCGGCGAAGTGATCGAGATGCGGCCCTGCTTCACGTCGGCCTCGATCTCGCCGACGATGCGGTACTTCGCCTTGTCGTCGGTATCCTCGTCCACCAGCGTGACCGTGGCCCCGAACATCACCTGGTCGCCTTTGAGCTTCGACACGTCGATGATGTCGGCGCGCGAGAGCTTGTCCTCGAGGTCGGCGACGCGCGCCTCGGTGATGCCCTGCTGGTCCTTGGCGGCATGATATTCGGCATTCTCCGACAGGTCGCCGTGGGTGCGCGCTTCGGCGATCTGCTTGATGATGCGCGGGCGCTCGACGCTCTTGAGATACTTGATCTCAGCCTCAAGCGCAGCATAGCCCTCCGCGGTCATCGGCACCTTGTCCATATTAATCGAAGCTCCTTGGGACCCCCTGAACTACTGTCCAAGAAATGCCCGGTCTAAGTCAAGAATTTGTTGATTTTAACGGATTTCAAGCGGTCTCAGCATGGTCTCTGGCGCGCTTGCCGATATAGCTTTGCAGGGGGGCGACCGTTAGGCTCCCGGCCCTGAGCGCCTTGATGGCCTCGGTCACGGCGAGCGCACCGGCCAGCGTTGTATAGTAGGGGATATGATAGAGCAAGGCCGAGCGGCGGATCGAGAATGAGTCCGCCAGCGCCTTGGCGCCCTCTGTGGTGTTGAACACGATATCGACCTCGCCATTGGTGATGGCGTCGACGATATGCGGCCGGCCCTCCAGCACCTTGTTGACCCGCTCGCAGGGGATGCCGTCTCCGTCGAGATGGCGCTTGGTGCCGCGCGTGGCGATGATGCGGAAGCCCATCTCGGCGAGTTCCCGGATCGGTGCCAGCACCTTGTCCTTGTCGCTGTCCTTCACCGAGACGAATACCGTGCCCGATAGGGGGAGTTTCGAGCCGCCGCCGAGCTGGCTCTTGGCGAACGCGACCGCATAGTCGCGGTCGATGCCCATCACCTCGCCGGTCGAGCGCATCTCCGGGCCGAGCACCGGGTCGACGCCGGGGAATCGCGCGAATGGGAACACCGCTTCCTTGACCGCGATATGGTCGAGCTCGGGCCGCTTCAGCCCGAACGAGGCGAGCTTCCGTCCGGCCATCACTTCGGCGGCAATGCCGGCAATCGGCATCCCGATCACCTTGGCCACGAACGGCACGGTGCGCGACGCCCGCGGATTGACTTCGAGGATGTAGATGTCGTCGTGCTGGATGGCGAATTGCACGTTCATCAACCCGACCACGTTGAGGGCCTTGGCGAGCTTCTTGGTCTGCTCCTCCATGTCGGCAATGATGTTAGGCTTCAGCGAATGCGGCGGCAGCGAGCAGGCCGAGTCGCCGGAATGCACGCCCGCCTCCTCGATATGCTCCATCACGCCGCAGATGAACACGTCCTCGCCGTCGGCAATGGCGTCGACATCGACCTCGATAGCGTCGCGCAGATAGCAGTCGATCAGCACGGGACTCTTGCCCGACACCACCACGGCCTCGGCGATGTAGCGGGCGAGCTGCGCCTCGTCATGCACGATCTCCATTGCTCTGCCGCCGAGCACGTAGGAGGGACGAATGACGACGGGAAAACCGATTGCCACGGCGATCGCCTTGGCCTCGCCGGCCGAGCGGGCAATGCCGCTATGCGGCTGGCGCAAGCCTAAGCGCTCGATTAGCGCCTTGAAGCGGTCGCGGTCTTCCGCCAGGTCGATGGCATCGGGCGACGTGCCGAGGATCGGCACGCGTGCCTGCTCCAGCGCCTGCGCCAGCTTGAGCGGTGTCTGACCGCCGAACTGCACGATCACGCCTTTGACCGTGCCGTTCTTCTCCTCGGTGCGCACGATTTCGAGCACGTCCTCTTCGGTGAGCGGCTCGAAATAGAGCCGGTCGGACGTGTCATAATCGGTCGACACCGTCTCCGGATTGCAATTGACCATGATGGTCTCGAAGCCCGCGTCGGACAGCGCGAATGCGGCGTGGCAGCAGCAATAGTCGAACTCGATGCCCTGGCCGATGCGGTTGGGCCCGCCGCCGAGAATTATGATCTTGTCTTTCGCGGTGGGCCGCGCCTCGCATTGCGGCGGACCGGCAAAGCCCGCTTCATAGGTCGAGTACATATAGGCGGTGGGCGAAGCGAACTCCGCCGCGCAGGTATCGATGCGCTTATAGACCGGGTGCACGTCGAGCGCGCGGCGCCGCGCCGCCACCTCGCTCGCCTCGAGCCCGGCGAGCGTGGCGAGCCGCTCGTCGGAAAAACCGAACGCCTTCAATGCGCGGAAATTGGCGGCATCGTTCGGCAGCCCATGCCGGCGGACGCGCTCCTCCCAATCGATGATGGCTTGCAGCTGCTCGATGAACCACGGGTCGATCTTGCAGCTGTCGTAGATCTGCGCGGGATCGACGCCGAGCCTGAGCGCCTGGGCCACTTTCAGGATGCGGTCGGGCGAAGGGGAGCCGAGCGCCTCGCGCACCACGTTCTTGTCGTCGCCCTGGCCGAGCCCTTCGAACACGATGTCGTCGAGCCCGGTCAGCCCGGTTTCCATCGAGCGCAGCGCCTTTTGCAGCGATTCAGGGAAGGTGCGGCCGATGGCCATGGCCTCGCCCACCGACTTCATCGAGGTGGTCAGCACCGGTTTCGAGCCCGGGAATTTCTCGAAGGCGAAGCGCGGAATCTTGGTCACCACATAATCGATGGTCGGCTCGAAGCTGGCCGGCGTCGCGCCGCCGGTGATGTCGTTGGCGAGCTCATCGAGCGTGTAGCCGACCGCGAGCTTGGCGGCGATCTTGGCAATCGGAAAGCCGGTAGCCTTGGAGGCGAGCGCGGAGGAGCGCGACACCCGCGGGTTCATCTCGATGATGACCAGGCGGCCGTCGGCCGGGTTCACCGCGAATTGCACGTTGGAGCCGCCGGTCTCCACCCCGATCTCGCGCAGCACCGCGATCGAGGCGTTGCGCATGATCTGATATTCCTTGTCAGTGAGGGTCAGCGCCGGCGCCACCGTGATCGAATCGCCGGTATGTACGCCCATCGGGTCGATATTCTCGATCGAGCAGATGATGATGCAGTTGTCGTCCTTGTCGCGGACGACCTCCATCTCGTATTCCTTCCAGCCGAGCACCGACTCCTCGATCAGGACCTCGCAGGTCGGCGAAGCGTCGAGCCCGCGCTCGACGATCTCCAGAAACTCCTCGCGGTTATAGGCGATGCCGCCGCCGGTGCCGCCAAGCGTGAAAGAAGGGCGGATGATGGCCGGGAGGCCGATGTCTGGCAGCGCGTCGAGCGCCTCGATCAGGCCCTTCTCGACATAGCGCCGCCGCCGCTCGCTCTCGTGCCGCGCCCAGTCAGCCTCGAACGCGGCGAGCGCTTCGGCGCGCGCCTGGCCGTCGGCATGGGCGGCGTCGATGCGGGCGATCTCGTCTTTATATTTCTGCCGGTCGGCGCGTTTGAGCGCGCCGGCGTCGGCTAGCCGCGAGCGCGGCGTCTCAAGCCCGATCTTATTCATCGCCTCGCGGAACAGCTCGCGGTCCTCGGCCTTGTCGATCACCTCGGCCCGGGCGCCGATCATCTCCACGCCGAATTTTTTGAGCACGCCGGCCCGATCGAGCGAGAGCGCCGCGTTGAGCGCGGTCTGGCCGCCCATGGTCGGCAACAGCGCGTCGGGCCGCTCCTTCTCGATGATCTTGGTGAGAAACTCCGGCGTGATCGGCTCGATATAGGTGGCGTCGGCCAATTCGGGGTCGGTCATGATGGTGGCCGGGTTCGAGTTCACCAGCACGATGCGGTAGCCCTCTTCTTTCAGGGCCTTGCAGGCTTGGGTACCGGAATAGTCGAACTCGCAGGCCTGGCCGATCACGATCGGCCCAGCCCCGATGATCAGGATGGACTTTATATCTGTGCGCTTGGGCATGGCTTACGCTTTGCCCTTGCGCTCGGTCATCAACTCGACGAAGCGAGTGAAGAGGTAATGGCTGTCTTGCGGGCCGGGCGAGGCTTCCGGGTGGTACTGCACCGAGAACACCGGCTTGCCCTTGAGTTTGAGCCCGCAATTGGAGCCGTCGAACAGCGACACATGGGTTTCTTCGACCGTCTCGGGCAGGCTCGCGCGGTCGACGGCGAAGCCGTGATTCATCGAGGTGATCTCGACTTTATGGGTGGTGTAGTCCTTGACTGGGTGGTTCGCGCCGTGATGGCCCTGATGCATCTTGGCGGTGGTGCCTCCGAGCGCCAGCCCGAGCATCTGATGACCGAGGCAGATGCCAAACACCGGCAGGCCTGACTCCACCAGCTTTTTGATCTCCGGCACGGCATAGGTGCCGGTCGCCGCCGGATCGCCGGGGCCGTTGGACAGAAACACGCCGTCGGGCTTCCGCTCCAGAATCTCCTCGGCACTCGCCGTGGCCGGCACCACGGTCAGCCGGCAGCCCAAGCCCGCCAGCTCGCGCAGGATATTGCGCTTCAGCCCATAATCGATGGCGATGACGTGAAAGCGCGGCGCGTCCTGCCGGCCATATCCCTCGCCCCACCGCCACTCGGTCTCGTCCCAATCATAGCTCTGGCCCGAGGTTGCCTCCTTGGCGAGGTCGAGCCCGACCATGCCGGGCCAGGCGGCCGCCTCGCGCTTCAACGCGGTGAGATCGAATTTGCCGTCGGCGGCGTGCGCGATCACCGCGTTCGGCATGCCCTTGTCGCGGATCAGCGCGGCCAGCGCGCGAGTGTCGATGCCGGTGATGGCGATGATGCCGCGACCCTTGAGCCACGCGTCGAGGCTTTGCGCCGCGCGCCAATTGGAAGGCTCGGTGATCTCCGCGCGCAGCACGCAGCCGCGCACTCCGCCAACCGCCAAGCTGGCGCTTTCCATGTCTTCGGCGTTGGCGCCGACATTGCCGATATGGGGAAAGGTGAAGGTGATGATCTGCCCGGCATAAGACGGGTCGGTCAGGATCTCCTGATAGCCGGTCATGGCGGTGTTGAAGCACACCTCGCCGACCGCGACGCCGACCGCGCCCGCGCCCTTGCCTTCGAGCACGGTGCCGTCGGCAAGAACCAAAAGTCCGGTCGGCGCCTCATGGGTCCACGGGGCGGCGTGACGCGCGCGCAAGGGTGCGGCCTCTGCGGCCGGAGCTTCATTGGTGTCGGTCATCTGCTCTTATAGGCGCCGTTCGGCCGGGGCGCCCGGTTGCAAGGTCGGGTGCAAGGCACGTTCCGTCAAGGGCTAGGGCCGAAGGATCTTGCCTCGTGGGCCCGCGCACTCTTACGTCACGGGCTGCTCGCGGTCAATCCACAGCGCAAATAATTTTCTTGGGAAAACAAGAGCTTAGCACGGCAAATTCCCTTGCGTGGGGTAGGCCCGTCGATTACTTTGGGAGCTTCCTCCTCAAAACCCGCGAAGCGATTCCATGCGCGAGACCATCACCGCCGCCTTGAAGCACGCCACCAAGGCGCAAGACAAACGCCGCATCTCGACGCTCAGACTGATCAGCGCGGCAATAAAGGATCGCGACATCGCCGCCCGCACCGCCGGCAAAGGCGAGGCGACCGACGCCGAGCTGCTCGATCTGTTGGCCAAGATGATCAAGCAACGCGAGGAGTCGGAGAAGATCTATGCCGACGCCGGCCGCGCCGAGCTTGCCAAACAAGAGTCCGAAGAGATCGTCATCATCCGCGAGTTCCTGCCCAAGCAGCTCTCGGACAAGGACATGGACAAGGCGATCGCCGACGCCATCAAGACATCGGGCGCGTCAAGCATCAAGGACATGGGCAAGGTGATGGCCGAGCTGAAAGCCAACTATGCCGGCCAGATGGACTTCGCTAAGGCCAGCGCCGCGGTGAAGGCGAAGCTCGGCTAGTCGCACCTTGTCATTGCCCGGCTTGACCGGGCAATCCAGTAACCACCGAACGATGTTGTCTCGAAACGCGGCTATTGGATTCCCGCATTCGCGGGAATGACATTGCCTGAAACGTGAGCAGAGCGATTACGCAACGCGCATAATCGTCACTCATCTGAAAATCAAATCGCTCAGTCGGATCTCGCCTGCGGCGGCTGGCCACGCGGCCTTTTGTCTTCGCACTGCAACATAAACCTGTCGCCGCGGCGCAATATGTTATGTGCACCGCAGCACGAATGATTCGGTGCTGAACTCAAAAAAGGAGGCCAGAAATGACCCCACATCTTCGTATCAACCGCTCAGCCGTCGCGGCTGCCGGCGCTCTTCTCGCCATGGCTGCCGGTGGGATTCCCGCGCACGCCGACCCGGTGCAGACCAATTTCGGCCCGGTCGCACCGAGCGAACCCATCCTCGCCACCATTGGCGGTCAGCGTATCATCGCGTTCTTCGTGCCGGAGCGCGGCTCCTGCGCCGTGAACGCCATCATTTGGAAAGACGCCGGGGCCGAGGCGCCCTATGCCTCGTCGCGCATCAAAGTGAGCCTACGCCCGGGTGAGATGGTTGAACTCGACCACGGCGCGCTGCGCGAGACGATGAACCTGCTATGCGGCGCCGACGCCTCGACCCTCACGGCCGTGGCCCCTGCCGAACTGATCCTGACCGGAGCGACGGACAGCCGGAAATAAGGTCGACAGACTCAACGGGCGGGGCGCAACGCTCCGCCCGGCTTTCTTTTGCCTTCGGAAGCATTATTCTTCTGGCACGGCGAGCATGATGCTCGCCTTTTGCGTGTCAAACATGGGGGTATGTGATGCGACTTTCGAAGATCATGCCGTGGGCATTCCTTGCAACGCTTTGCTGCGCGCCGATGCCGGCCGGCGCGGCCCCGGCCTATGCCTGCTCGGTGGCCGAGATCTTTGAATGCACGGCCGTTGCCGGCTGCCAGAGGGTATCGGCGGCTCAGGCCAATCTCCCGCCTTTCGTCACGCTGAATGTCAAGGAGAAGGCGTTGCTCTCCGGGCTGTTCGGCGGGCAGGGGCTGTTTAGTCCCGGCGACGTCTACGAAGACGCGACGGTGCTTATTCTTCACGGGCGGCACGGCCTGCTGACTTGGACCGCGGTCGTCGCCAAGGATACGGGTCAAATGTCCATGTCGATCTCCCAGCTGGGCAAGACCTTCTCCCAGTTCGGCAGCTGCACGCCCAATCCGTAGCGGCCGACGCCGGCGTCGAGAGAGCCGGGCTCGCCCGGCTTTTTCTTTGCACCCCGTAGCGGCGCTGTCTGAAGTTCCCCGTTTGTTCGAAATCGGTGGATAATGGTGATGACGCGAATCGCCAGGCGCTTCGCCTCGCCCTTAAGGCCACAGTCCACCGATGAAATTCTCCGATTCGTTCCTGGATGAGATCCGCGCCCGCCTGCCGGTCAGCCAGATTGTCTCACGCCGCGTGCCGCTGAAGCGCGCGGGCCGCGAATGGAAAGGACTGTCGCCGTTCAACAAGGAGAAGACGCCGTCCTTCACAGTCAACGACCAGAAGGGCTTTTATCACTGCTTCTCCTCCGGCAAGCATGGCGACGTCTTCGCCTTCGTCATGGAGACCGAGGGCCTGTCCTTCCCCGAAGCAGTTGAAAAACTCGCGGGCGAGGCCGGCCTCGATCTGCCGAAACCGGACCCGCAATTCGAGCGCACCGCCAAGGAGCGGCTCGGCCTGTTCGAGGCGCTGGAAGCGGCGGCGCGGGCCTTCGAGGACGGCCTCATGGCGCGCGACGGGCGCGAAGCGCTGCTCTATGCCGAGCGCAGGGGACTGGCGAGCGACACCTTGAAAGAGTTCCGCATCGGCCACGCGCCGAACGCCAAAGATGCGCTCAAGACCGCGCTCTTGAACAGGGGCTTTGCCGAAGCGCAACTGCTGGAAGCGGGGCTCGTCATCAAGCCCGATGACGGCCGCCCGAGCTACGATCGCTTCCGCAATCGACTGACCATTCCCATTCTCGATGCCAAGTCGCGGGTGATCGCGTTCGGCGCCCGCGCGCTCGATCCCGACGCCGAGCCCAAATATCTGAACTCGCCCGAGACCAAACTGTTCGACAAGGGCTCGACCGTGTTTAATCTCGCCCACGCGCGGCAATCCGCCTTCGAGCGCGGCGAGCTGATCGTGGTCGAAGGCTATATGGATGTGATCGCACTCCACCAGGCGGGCTTCGCCAACGCCGTGGCCACGCTCGGTACCGCCTTTACCGAGCGCCAGATGGAAATCCTGTGGCATCTTGCCGCCGAGCCGATCATCTGTTTCGACGGCGACCGCGCGGGCGAAGCTGCGGCGGCGCGCGCCATCGACCGCATGCTTCCGGTCTTGCGCGAAGGCCACTCCTTCCGCTTCGCCTTCCTGCCCGAGGGCTCCGATCCCGACGATCTCGTGCGCAGCAAAGGTGCCCAGGCTTTCGCCGAGTGTCTAACCGGCGCCCGCCCGCTGATCGACGTGCTGTGGCAGAGAGAGTTGAAGGCGCACGCCATCGACACGCCCGAGCGCCGCGCTGCGTTCGAGGCGCGGCTCGAAACGCTGCTCGCGCAAATCGGCAATACCCGCGTGCGCGACCATTACCGCCGCGAAGTGAAGAACCGGCTGTTTGCGCTGTGGCGCGAACAGGGCACCAGGCGCGGCAAGTCCGCCGCCGGTAGTGCGTCACGTCCGGCGGGGAGTGGCCCGACGCCGCTGCCGTCGCCCCATGGCTTCGCCACCGTCATCATTCTCGCGCTGGTCAATCATCCCTTCCTGCTCGATCGTTTCGGCGAAGAGGTCGCCGCCATCGATATCAGGGACAAGGCGCTTGCCGGCCTGCTCCAGTCTGTCACCCGCACTGTCACCAACGATGCGAGCCTGACCCGCGAGCAGCTGGTGGACCGGCTCGAAGCCGGCAACCATGGCAAGCTGTTCGCCCAGCTGTCGCGGGACAGCGCCTTCAAGCGCGTGGCGTTTCTCAGCCTCGACTGTCCCGAGGCCGAGGTCGAGGAGCAGTTCGCCGATCTGATCTACCGCTTTCGCGCGCTGCCCAATCTCAGCCGCGAGCTACAGGAGAGCGCCGATCGCTTGGCCGAGGTGAGCGAGGCCGAGTTCGAGCGCTTCGCTCAGCTCCAGCAGCAGGTGGCGAGCGTCGGCAGCCAGCACGCGGCTGACGATGCCGGCGACCGCGACGCGGCGCAGCGTTTCCACGACACGGTCGCGCGGCTCAAGGGCGAACGGCCTGAGCGCGGCCGCCGTCAGGAGAAGCGCGGCTAGCCGGTGTGAGACGGCCCGGAATTGCACTGGAAGCTGACGTCACCAAGCCAGCGCCGAACCTCGCCGAACCTCTGAGATCGACCCAAGCGGACTTTATGCCCGCCCCCCCAAAGCGTCGGCGCGCGGGTCGCGTCGCGGACCGAATGAGAGGAAAGTTGCTCTTGTTGCTAGTATTACACTGGAGGAGGCCAAGTATTACCTAAAATATACTGTAGAAAAAATGCTGTTTAAATCGCCAATGTGAAAATATTTCCGCAGAAATATTTAATTGAGTTCTTGTATATGACACCAGAGTGGCGTATGTAGTAAGGACGATTTGGATGATTGTCATTCAAAATCTAAGTATTTTATGTGATCGGAGAAAAAAATGGAAAATTCAACCGCTACAAATTCGAACAGCGCCCCGCAGAATACTGACCAGAAAAGCGCCGTTATGAAGGACATCTGCTCGAAGTGGAGCAAGTTCTCAGAGCAGGACGTCGCTGCCATCAAGGGCAAGGCCGATCTCGTGTCGCAGGTCGTGACCAAGTACGGGCTGCCCCAGATCCAAGCCCAGAGTGAAGTCGATGCCCTGTTGAAGGGCCGCCAAGTCGGTGCGGGCGCCTAGCTAAACGATCCCTCCGAGGCTGCCGCTTTAGGGGTGGCCTCGGGCGGCTACTCCCGCATCCTCATCCTTACAAAAAGACCTGAGACGCCGGGAACCTGACGTCAAAAGGCACGCCGACCCTAAGCGCTGACGGTAAAGACTACCGTGCCGACTTCGTGCACGCCCCCTTTTTCCGACATCTCAGCACGCCGAGCTTGCTCGACACCCGCGGCTTCCAGCCTGCAAAAATCGCCTGTGCTTTGAACCCCAAGAGGTATCTCATGACCGCTACCCACAATCCCCAAGCCGCCACTGACCAGGCTCGCGCCGCCTACCGCCGGATGACCGACCAGCTCGGCAATCTGGGTTTCGACACCGCCGTTCCCGAGGGCGTCCGCGCCCTGGCCGAGAAGTCGGTGGCCCAGACCCGGCAGGCTTATGACCGCTCGTTGGACGCCTTCGATGCATCCTTGACGACGTTCGAGAGGTCCTTCGACGCGGCCGGCCAAGGTGCTGCCGCGTTCAACCGCAAGATCATCGACCTCGCCCGGCGTAATGTCGAAGCGAGCTTCGACTTGGCTACGAGCCTAGCGGGCGCCAAGACCCTCGCCGACATGGTGGAGCTGCAATCGGCCTTTTGGCGCAAGCAGTTCGGCGTATTGACGGCGCAAGCGGAAGAAGTCCGTGCGCTGTCGACCAAGGTGACAGCCGATACGGCCGAGCCGATCAAGTCGCAAATGGCACGCGGCGCGGCTAAGGCGGCTCACTAATCGCGCTGCCGGCCGACTACCGGCGGTCATTGACGAAGAACTCGTCGAAGGCAGCTCCTTTCCGGCGTACCGCCGCGTTTCGACGGCGAACTTTGGCTGTGCGATCGAGATGGTGACCATCGATCCTTTGGATTATTTGCGGGCCGCTGTGCGGAACTCGCTCGATTCAGGACAGGAAAAGGATGTCCGCCTGTGGTACTACTGAGGGCATCATGACGGACACAGCCTCGCCAAAAATTGCTCAGCTTGTGGCTGACGCCAGGACCGAGCTAAAGCGTCTCGGAATCGACACCGAAGGCAAACGCTCTGACGAGCTTTTAAACATGGTGCGTGAGCAAAGAAACAATCCCGCGCGACCTCAATCTCAGGCTAGAGTCGACCACAAACCCTAGACTCGGCTGCAACACACGAGAAGACTTCACAATGAGACAATTGCCCGAACCTTCCAGGCACAGCTTCATCACCGGAAGCTTGGTGCGCCTCAGCCGGCGCTATCCACCGCGGAAGGCCGCGCCTGGTCCATACCACGTAGTTGCTCAACTTCCCCCGCGGGATGGACAACTCCAATACCGCATCAAAAGCGGCTGTGAGCCCTTCTACCGCACCGTTACAGAAAATGAGCTGGAGTCCGACGAAGGGGCTACGGCCACAGTCGCCGCATCGTAGTCTCGTGCCCCGGTGCCCGGCATTAGGGAACGAGCTTCAGGTTCGATGAGCGCCGACACACGGAGCGACAGTCAAGATGGAATGCTTGGTGTGTGCCGGCGAAGCCAGAGACCTCACTCCCAAGAATTTCGATGGTTACGTCATTGGGTGCCCGAGCTGCGGCAACTACGAAGTCGCTGGCGGCACCTGGGAGCGGCTCCAGAATGCCTCTCGGCAGGAACGCGCCGCGGCGCTGGCAAAAGCGGCGTCGCTCAAAGGCGTGGCGAGATGGCCGACGATCAAAAACATCTGCTTCTGATCGACAACCGCCGCCCGAAGCGGCCCCATTCTTGCAACGCTCCGCCTCTATGATCCAAGTCAAGTGCAAGAAATTCCCTGGCGGGACGGACCTTTGGCCTTGACACCCGGACCCCCCCTCGCCAAGTCATGCGCAGAGACGTGCAATCACCGCGCGACCACGATTTTTGGGGCCGGACGCGCTTCTTGAAGCCGGGTTTGAAGGCTGAGGCAGGCCCCCGCCATGGTCGAGTGCTCCCGCGATGAATAGAGCATCCGGGCAATGTTGCGGAAGTAACGGCACGGTCAGAGTCCTCTGTCTTGGCCTTTGGGCCCGTGTTCTTTAGGGGAGCGTGACAGTCGACCCAAGCTTGGCGCCAATAGAAAAAAAGACGGCGACAAGGCTTGGGGCCGGGTCATGCTTAATTGACGATTAACGGAGCACCCGTTAATCGCTAGTACGAATATGCGCATGGGCGGAGCGCTTTGAGTGACAGGCGCTCCTCGGCCGTGAGGGCGAGCGCGTCTCTGACAATGAACATCTCTCGCTGCGGAGTAACATTGAATGGCAACCAAAACCGCTGAAGCCGAGGATCAAGAGCAAACGCCGGCCGAGCCGCATGATGGCCCCGTGCTCGACATGTCCGACGCTGCAGTCAAGAAGCTGATCAAGACCGCGAAGCAGCGCGGCTTTGTGACCTATGACGAGCTGAACGAGGTGCTGCCCTCCGAGGAAGTGACCTCCGAGCAGATCGAGGACACCATGTCGATGCTGTCCGACATGGGCATCAACGTGATCGACACCGACGAGGCCGAGGAGGCGCCGCAAGGCGAGGAGGGCGCCGCCGAGGCGCCGCGCGCCGTGGCGGCCGCCACGCCGGTGGCCAAAGCCGAGACCCCCACCAAGGAACCCACCGAGCGCACCGACGATCCGGTGCGCATGTATCTGCGCGAGATGGGTTCGGTCGAACTTTTGTCGCGCGAGGGCGAGATCGCCATTGCCAAGCGCATCGAGGCCGGCCGCGAGGCCATGATCGCCGGCCTGTGCGAGAGCCCGCTCACCTTTCAGGCCATCATCATTTGGCGCGATGAGTTGAACGAAGGCAAGATTCTGCTGCGCGACATCATCGATCTCGAAGCCACCTATCAAGGCCCCGACGCCAAGCCGACGCCAAGCCAGCCGCTGCCCGGCGAGCCCGGCCATGGCGAGACCCCCATCAACGGTCAGGCCGCGCCCGGCCAGCCGGCCCCGGCCCGCGCCGACGGTGAGGAAGAGCAGCCCGAGCCCGAGGAATTCGACGACGACGAGGACGATCTCGAGAACTCGCTGTCGCTGGCCGCCATGGAGGCCGAGCTCAAGCCGCAAGTGCTCGAGACCTTCGACCTGGTCGCCACCAACTACAAGAAGCTGCGCAAGCTGCAGGACCAGGTGGTCGAGCGCGCGCTCAAGAACGATCAGCTCTCGTCCGGCCAGGAGAAGCGCTACAAGGCGCTGAAAGACGAGATCGTGATCGAGGTGAAGTCGCTTTCGCTCAACAACAACCGCATCGAGAGCCTGGTCGAGACCCTGTACGACATCAACAAGAAGCTGCTCGGCTATGAGGGGCGCCTGCTGCGCCTGGCCGAGAGCTATGGCGTCAAGCGCGAGGACTTCCTCGATGAATATCAGGGCGCCGAGCTCGATCCCAATTGGCTGCGCCGCGTCGGCCGACTGAAGAAGAAGGGCTGGGCCGATTTCATCCGCGACGAGCGCGGCATGGTCAAGGAGCTCCGCTCGGAGATTCACAATCTCGCCGCCGAGACCGGACTGCAGACCACCGAGTTCCGCCGCATCGTGCATATTGTGCAGAAGGGCGAGCGCGAGGCGCGTCAGGCCAAGAAGGAGATGGTCGAGGCCAATCTGCGGCTGGTGATCTCGATCGCCAAGAAATACACCAATCGCGGCCTGCAATTCCTCGATCTCATCCAGGAAGGCAATATCGGCCTGATGAAGGCGGTCGATAAGTTCGAATATCGCCGCGGCTACAAATTCTCGACCTACGCCACCTGGTGGATCCGGCAGGCGATCACCCGCTCGATCGCCGACCAGGCGCGCACCATCCGTATTCCGGTGCACATGATCGAGACTATCAACAAGATCGTGCGCACCTCCCGCCAGATGCTGCACGAGATCGGCCGCGAGCCGACCCCGGAGGAGCTTTCCGAGAAGCTCGCCATGCCGCTCGAGAAGGTGCGCAAGGTGCTCAAGATCGCCAAGGAGCCGATCTCACTCGAAACCCCGATCGGCGACGAGGAAGACTCTTATCTCGGCGATTTCATCGAGGACAAGAACGCGGTCTTACCAATCGACGCCGCCATCCAGTCCAATCTGCGCGAGACCACCACGCGGGTGCTGGCCAGCCTCACGCCGCGCGAGGAGCGCGTGCTACGCATGCGCTTCGGCATCGGCATGAACACCGACCACACCCTGGAAGAGGTCGGCCAGCAATTCTCGGTGACCCGCGAACGCATCCGCCAGATCGAGGCCAAGGCGCTGCGCAAGCTCAAGCATCCCTCGCGCTCGCGCAAGCTCCGCAGCTTCCTCGACAACTAAATGCCGGCGGGTAAATGCCGGCCGGCCGCCCGTTCGGCAAGGTCGACATCGTCCACCACCTGGCTGACCGCTACGCCTACCGCCGCTCCACGCCTACCAGGAGTTGGCCCGCGACCTTGCCGCCGCCTTCGCCCTGTTCGAGCCGGGCGGCGCCATGGTGGTGCATGACTGTCTGCCGCCCGACGAGACGGTGGCCGACCCGGAGTTCCGCGAGCGCACCTGGTGCGGCGTGACCTACAAGGCCTATCTCGATTTCGTGCTGACGCGCCGCGACCTGCGCTACCTCACGGTCGACACCGATTATGGCTGCGGCGTCGTCCGCAAGCTTAAACCGCGGGGCACGGGACTGTTCGACGCGCCGCTTCGCGCGCGCTGGCGCGAGATGCGCGAACGTCGCCGCCTGGTCGCGGCCTGGCGCGCGGTCGGCGACGATTACGCCGCCGCCTGGAGCCTGTTCGAGCCGAACTGCGTGGCGCTGTTGAACCTGATCGAGGTGGATGACTTCCGCGCCGGCCCGCACAGCCTCGATTGAGCTTGGCCCCAGTACCGCCCATCCCATATTCATTCGTCATGCCCGGCCTCGTGCCGGGCATCCAATTCTGAGAGTGCCGCACACGCCGCATCGGATGGCCGGGACAAGCCCGGCCATGACGGCGGAGTGTTGTTGCTGGTACCCAGCCTCAAGCAGCGAAGCGGTAGGCCAACAAAAAAAGCGCTAGCCGCCGGCCTTGAGGCTGGCGACCTCGCCCGCGACCGGGGTCACCCGCACATTCGCCACGCCGTCATCGACCATGCCGAGCGCTTCGGCCGCGGCCTTGGACAGATCAATGATGCGGTCCTTGGCGAACGGCCCGCGATCGTTGATGCGCACCACCACCGCGCGGCCATTGTCGAGATTGGCGACCCTGACATGAGAGCCGAGCGGCAGCGTGTTATGCGCCGCGGTCAGCGCCTCGCCGTCCATCATCTCGCCGCTCGCGGTCTTGGTCGGGAGGTCGTACCACGACGCGCGCCCGGTCTCGGGCCGCGCGTCCTGCTGGTCGCCGTCAGCTTCTTCCGGCAGGGGCGTCACGATCTCGGGCTTGGGCGTCACGATCTCCGGCGGCAGATTGGCCGCGAGCTGCGCCGAAGCCTCGCGCGCCGCCTTCTTGGCGCGGTTCGGCGTCTCGTTGGGTTTAAGCGGCAGATGCGCGGTGTGGGGCAGGAGCCGCGCGCCCGGCTCGGGCGATTGCACCAGGCCGGCGACGATCAGCGCCGCGCCGACGCATAACAGCGCGACGGCCAAGGCAGCGGACCAGGTCGAAGCATGGATTTTGCGTGAGGAGACTTTGCGTGAGGGCTTGCCGTTGCGCGCACCGCGGCCGGTGCCCAAACGCAAATCAAGCGGAAAAACGCCCGCGACGCGACGCATCTGTTGATTTCCCTGCTAACCGATACTGGTTCTTGCAGGGGTTAACGCCGGGGCGGGGAGGCGGTTCCTGGCCGATCGACTTGACCTTGAATCCGGCCGAGGGTTTGGCCTTTGCAGCTAAAAGCTGCAAACATTTCTGGACAACCAATGGTTGGGTGGTAAGTCTTGCCCGTTATTAGGGAGCTCGCATGCCGTCACAAGCGTTAAACGATTTTCGCGAACGACTTGGTGAAATTCAGCAACTGTTGGAAGCCCATACCCGCGCTTACACGACTAAACAACGCTGAAGCTGCCCTCAATGCTGGTGGTCAAACCCTACAGAACGTAGCGCAAGTGATCCAGCACTTGGTGACTCCGCCTCGAAGAGGTCGTCCCCGCGAAGTGCAAGCACTCAACAGTGCCGGCATTGCACTGCTTTCCGCCCATCTTCAAGGATACTTTTCTGACCTCTTCGACGAGGTAGCACGCGCGACCTTGAACGGAAAGGTTAGCGAAATCGACGCGGTCATCGGCGCCGCCAACAGACGGGGCAATCCGAATGAAGACAACATTACTAGGTTATTCAACTCAATCGGTTAGGCAAATTTGTTAGACAGGGTATCCTGGCAGAGAATGAACAACCGTCAGATGAAGGCGAAACTTCGAGCCTTCAATGAACTGCGCAATAAGATAGTGCATGGCTCCGCGGCCACGGTGAAGAAGAGCACTTATCCGGGCCAGGGAGGCAATGATTCTTGCCGTGCAGTTATTCAATGGTCCCGGTTACGTCGTTAAAACTGAGCTCTTCGCAGTTCAAGTGCCTGGGACGAGAGTGAAGTCAGAGAGGCATAAAACTTCACCACACCACGGAACTCCCGTGCCACGCCACGGTTCTCCCTCACGTGGGAACTCAATGTATGCGTAGGAGGGATGCGTCATGTTCAGTCTGTTCAGGCGTCGCGGCACCATCATCGCCGAAGGTTTGAAGATCGTCGGCTCGGTCACGGCCGAGGGCCTGGTCGAGGTCAACGGCCATATCGAGGGGGATCTGCATTGCACTTCGCTGGTGGTCTCGCCTAAGGCGGCCATCACCGGCGGCATCGAGGCCGAGCGCGTGGTGGTGAACGGCCGGGTCGAGGGCCCGATCAGGGGCGGCGAGGTCCTGCTCAAGTCGCACGCTCATGTGGTCGGCGACATCCAGCACCAGTCGCTGGCGATCGAGCGGGGCGCGTTTTTCGACGGCCGCTCGGTGCGCAGCCCTGAGTCGAATGTGCGCAAAGCCCCGCCGGCCGATAAGCCCGAACGGCTGACCTCGCGGCTCCGGCGCGAGCAGCCTAACGGGCGCGAGCCCGTGCCCGCCACCGCGGCCTAGCACTCTTTTCGTCATGCCCGGACTTGTTCCGGGCATCCAATCGGGCGGTCCTAATGGGCAGGGCATGGGTCTGCGGACAGGCACTATTGGATGGCCGGGACGAGCCCGGCCATGACGAAGAGAAAGGAGACTATTCCGCCTCCGCCTCCGGCGGTGGGGTCGGCGAAGGACAGCCGAATGAGGAGCGGGCGCACGCCGCAGCGCGGACAGTCCATCGCCGGGATGTCGTCGAGCGCGTAGTCGGAGCCGACGCCCGCGATCAGCGCGTCGAGATCGAACACGAACATGTGCCGGCAGCTCTCGGCCTCGCACAGCGCCACGATCTCCATGTTGCGCGCTTTGACCGCGCCCAGCGTCCAGTCGCTCATGTCGCGTTCCTAGCCCGGCGCCGAGCCGGGCGGCTGGGTCGGGTAGCTCGCGCCGGGATGGAGGTAGGTCATCACCGCGTAGGCGCCGATGAACGAGCCGGCCGCGGCGAAGATCACATAGCCCCAATGCTGGGTATAGGAGATGACGGCGAACGAGGAGAGCAAATACCAGATGCTGCTCCAGCTGGCGGCGGGCAGGCGGCGGCGCTTCACCACCGCGTTGGTGAATAGCACATAGATGGCGTCGGTCGCGGCGGTGGCGGCCATCACGGCGGCGGCGAGCAGCGGGTCGATGTCGAAGGAGATCATGGGCGTTCCGTCCTCGGGGCTAGAGCGGGCCTGGGACGACCATAGCGCGAAAGGCCTGCGCCCGCAGCGCGCTACTCGTAGCGACTACTCGTAGCGGAGTGCGTCGATCGGGTCCATCTGCGCGGCGCGCCGGGCCGGATAATAGCCGAAGAACACGCCGATCAGCCCGGCCGAGGCGAGCGCGATCAGCACCAGGGAGGGCGACAGTGCGATCGGCCAATTGCCCCAGATCGACATGGCCAGCGCGGCGCCGCCGCCGATCAGCAGGCCGATCAGCCCGCCGACCACGCACAGCGTCACCGCCTCGATCAGGAACTGGGAGAGGATGTCGCGGCGGCGCGCGCCGACCGCCATGCGCAAGCCGATCTCCCGGGTGCGCTCGGTCACCGACACCAGCATGATGTTCATAATGCCGATGCCGCCCACCACCAGCGAGATCGCGGCGGTGGCGCCGAGCAGCACGCTCAAAATGCTTTGCGTCTCGGTGCGCGTGCGGATGAAATCGGCCATGTCGCGCACGCGGAAATCGTCGGGCGATCCTTCGCGCACCCGCCGCCGCTCGCGCAGCAAAGTCTCGATTTCGGCCTGCGCCTCATCCATCCCTTCCGCCGATGACACCTCGACCATGATCTGGCGGAGATTGTCCGGCACGGTCTGCTCGGCGCCGAACAGGCGGCGCCGGGCGGTCGAGATCGGCACCAGCGCGGTGTCGTCCTGATCGCTGCCCCAGCCCGACTGGCCCTTGACCGACAACAGCCCGATCACCGTGAACGGCACGTTCATCACCCGGATCTGCTCGCCGAGCGCCGCGCCCGAGCCGAACAGCTCGCGCGCCGTGGTGGCGCCGAGGATCGCCACCTTGGCGCCGGCGCGCAGCTCGGCTTCGGTGAAATTGCGGCCCTCGATCAGCGGCCAGTCGCGCACTTCGAGAAAGTCCTCGTTGACGCCGTTCACCTGCGTCGTCCAGTTGCTCGCGCCGGCGACCAGCGGCGCCGAGCCTTGGATCGTGCCGGCCACCGCGGCGACACCCGGCACTTTGGCGCGGATCATGTTGAGGTCGCCTTCCGACAGCGCGATCGCCGTACCTTCGCCGGCGCGCCTGCCGCCGGAGGTGAACGACCCCGGCGAGATGATGAGCAGGTTGGTGCCAAGCGCCCTGATGCGCTCCTCGATCGCCTGACCGGCGCCGGTCGCCACCGACACCATGACGATCACCGAGGCCACGCCGATGATCACGCCGAGCATGGCAAGGAAGCTCCTAAGCGCGTTCACCTTGAGCGCGGCGATGGCGACCTTGCACGAGGCGAGCGGGTTCATGTCGCGTCCTCGACGATCTTGCCGTCGCGGAAGGTGAGCCGCCGCCGGGCGCGTCTGGCGATGTCCGGCTCATGGGTGACGATGATCACGGTGATGCCGCTCTCGTTCAGTTCCTCGAACAGGGCGATGATCTCCTCGGTGGTGCGGCTGTCGAGCGCGCCGGTCGGCTCGTCGGCGAGGAGGATGTGCGGGTCGTTGACCAGCGCGCGGGCGATCGCCACCCGCTGCTGCTGGCCGCCCGACAACTCTGAGGGCTGATGATCTTCGCGATGGGCGAGCCCGACTTTGGCGAGGCAGGCCTTGGCCTTGTCGCGGGCGCCGGCGTGGCCGCGCGGCGAATAGAGCAAGGGGAGGGCGACATTGTCGAGCGCGCTGGTCCGGGCCAGCAAATTGAAGGTCTGGAACACGAAGCCGATCTTCTCGTTGCGGTAGAGCGCGAGCTGATCCGAGCTGAGCTTGCCGAGCTCGCTGCCCTCGAATTTGAGCGAGCCGGAGGTCGGCGTGTCGAGCGCGCCGATCAGATTCATAAAGGTCGATTTGCCGGAGCCCGACGCGCCCGTCACCGCGAGATACTCGCCGCGCTCGACCTCGACGCTCACGCCCTGCAGCGCGCCGATCGTGCTGCCGCCGAGCCGGTAGGTCTTGACCACATCGCGGGCGACGATCTGGGGCGCGGTGGATTTGTCCGGCGATGCGGCGGGCTTCTTCCGCGCCATCAGGGCGTCGCCTCGCGCACGCGCACCACCACTTCGGCGCCCTCGGGCAGGCCTTCGGTCACCTCGGTGACGCTACCGTCGGCCAGACCGAGGCGAACTTCGTTCGGCCAGAACGCGCCGTCCTTGTAGGTCCATATCGTCGCCCGGCGCGGCCCGCCGGGCCGTCGCCGCGCCATATCCTCATATTTCTTGTATTTCTCAGGTGTGAGCACGGCGCGCAGCACCTTGGCGATGCGCGCGCGCACCTGCTCGCGCACGTCCTCGGTAATCGCCGCCGCGCCGGGCGGACCGGCATTCCTGATGGCGGCGAACTCGGCTTCGAGCGCGGCCCGGATCTTGCCCAACTCCTCTTCGCCGAGCTCAAGCTCGTCCTTGAGCTTAGCCAAGAGCCGCGCCCCGCGCTCGCCGGCAGGCAGCATCGACCCGGTCGTCCACGCATCGCGGGCAAGCGCGGCCTGCGCCGGCCCGCGCGGCTGAAAGCGCAAGGCTTCGCTCGGCACCACCACCACGTCTTTGTGCTCGCCGGTAACGATCTCGACATTGGCCGTCATGCCCGGCAACAACCGCCCTAATGGATTGTCGGCGGCGATCACCACCGTGTAGGTGACCACATTGTTGAGCGCGGTCGGCGCGAGCCTGATCTGCTCGACCGTGCCCTTGAAGGTCACGTCGGGATAGGCATCGACATTGAAGCTGACCGGATTGTCGCTGGTGATCTGGCCGATATCGGCCTCATCGACCTGGGCCTCGATCTGCACCTTGGAAAGGTCTTGCGCGATGGTGAACAGCTTGGGCGCCGTCATGCTGGCCGCGACCGTCTGCCCGGTCTCTACGGTGCGCTCGATCACCACGCCGTCGATCGGCGAGCGGATATAGGTACGTTCGAGATCGATGCGGGCGCTGTCGAGCGTGGCCTGGCGCTGGGCCAGGGTAGCCTTGGCGTTGTCGACCTGGGCCTTGGCGATGGCGAGGTCGGCCGTGGCGCTCTGCTGCGCCGCCGTCGCGGTGTCGAGCACGGCCTGGGCGCCGACGCCCTTTCTGACCAGCTCGGCGGCACGCGACAGATCGAGCTCGGCCTTATGCAGATTGGCCAGGGCGCGCTGGACGCTCGCTTCCTGGAGCGCCACATTGGCCGTGGCGATGGCCAGCCCCGCTTCTTCCTCGCGCACCTTGGTTTCGAAGGTCGACGGTTCGATGCGGGCGAGCACTTGGCCCTGCTTCACCTCGGAGGAGAAATCGGCGTTGAGCTCGCCGATATTGCCGGAGAGTTGCGAGCCGATCTCGACCGTGCCGAGCGCGCGCACCGTGCCCGAGGTCGCCACCACGCGGCGGACATCACCGCGCGTGGCCGCCGCCGTTTGGATGTCGAGCTTAGCGGCGGAGCGCTGCTGCCAATAATAGTAGCCGGCGCCGGCCGCCAGACAGGCCACCAGGAGCACCGTGAGCCAACGTGCCGCCATTTCCGCCCGCTTTCCCTAGAGCTTTCGCTCTTACCACGAACCGGCGGCATCGAATCCTTACAAAACGGCAAGGATAAGAATGAGCGTTGCTGCAATGCGACTGAGTGTTGCTAGAGCCCGAACGGATAAGTCTCGTCGGGGCCGTGCGGATGGGCTTCGGCGCGCGCCGTTACCGCCTTCGTCTCGGTGAACCAAATCCAGGCATCGAACTGCCGCGACAGCTCGGCCTGGAAATAATGCGACAACAATTCGGTCTCGGGCCGGTAGATCACGCCGATGGCGCGCTCAAGCAGGGGCTCGGCCAGCGCGTCGCGGATATGCTCCCGTTGGCCCGGTCCGGTCTCGAGCAAGAAAGCCGGAATGCCGGCATCACGCGACCGACCCTCATAGGAATCGGCGCGCGCCGGGCGCACCCGTTTGATCTCCATCGGTCCGTCCCAGTCGGAAGCGGCGGCGACCGTGCCGCGGTCGGTGCCGAAGCCGATCAATGCGCAGTCTGCGCCGAACCGGGCGCGCGCCAGCTGCCCAATATTGTGCTCGCCCCTGACCTGCCCCATCTCGGTGAATTCTGCGTCCCCGATATGCGAGTTGTGCGCCCACACCACCGCCTTGGAACGGGGCCCGCGATGCGCGAGCAACCGCTCCAACGTGTCGAACATATGCTGGTCGCGCAAATTCCACGACACGGCGTCGCCGTAATACATCACCCGGTAGTATTGCTCGGCCGCGGCGACGATCCGGGCATTCTGCTCGGCGTCGAAAAACGCCTCACCGTCCTTGATGAGATAATCGAGCCGCTTCTTCAGGAGGTCGAGCAGCGCCTCGGTAACGGGCTTTTCGCACACCGCATAGCCGCGGGAGAGGGCCATGCGTCCATATCGCACCGGATCGGAGCGCCACGGCGCGAGGCAGCCATAGCGCTCGCGCGCGATCCGCGCCGTGGCGGGATCGACCTTGTCGAGAAAGGTGAGCACGGCCTCGATCGAGGCGCTGAGACTATAGACGTCGAGCCCGTAAAAGCCGCATTTCCGGTCGGGATCGGCGATCTCCTGGTTGATGGCTTTCAGCCGGTTGAGGAAGGCAGCGACCTCGCCGTTCCTCCACATCCAAGTGGGGAAGCGCGTGAAGGCTGCGCGCGGCACGTTTGGCCTCGGCAACCCGCGCACAAAGGCATCGTACACCGCGGCATCCGGCCAGTCGGCCTCGACCGCCACGATATTAAAGCCGTGCTTCTCGACCAGCCGCGCGGTGATGGCGGCGCGTGCGTCGTAGAACTCGGCCGTACCATGGGTTGCCTCGCCGAGCAGCACCACGCGCTTATGCGCGAAACGTTCGGCCAGCTCGGCAAGCTCGTCGAGATCGCCGAACGGCTCGGCCGCCTCGGCGATGAGCTGGCTGAGGCTGGTGCGGATGGTCTTGGCGCGTTGCTCAGGCACAAGCAGCCCATGGGCGAAGCCGGAGCTTTCCGCGTCTATGGCGGTCTCTCGTCGCGCCTCCTCGACCCAGCCTTCGGCCCCGATCAGCGGCACGAAGGTGACGGCGCCATGATCCTCTTCCTCGAATTCGTCCTCGCCGATGCGGCGGACTAGCAGCAGCGTCTGCTGGACGTCGCGGCCGACCGGGATCACGAGGCGCCCACCGATCGCTAATTGCCGCTTCAGCGCCTCCGGCACCTTGGGACCGCCGGCCGAGACGAGGATGGCGTCGAACGGGGCCTGAGCGGGCAAGCCCCTGGTGCCGTCCCCGAAAATGATTTCGGCATTAGTGTAGCCGAGCGCTTTGAGACGCTCTCGCGCCTCGGTGGCAAGCTCCTCGTGGCGCTCGATGGCGTAGACCTCGCGCGCGATGCGGCTGAGCACGGCGGCGGCATAGCCCGAACCGGCGCCCACTTCGAGCACCTTGTCGCCAGGCTTGAGCTCCAGCAGCTCGATCATGCGGGCGACGATGTAAGGCTGGGAAATGGTCTGGCCCGCCTCGATTGGCAGCGCCGAGTCCTCGTAGGCGAACTCGGTGAGATGCTCCGGCACGAACGCCTCGCGCGGCACTTTGCCCATGGCGGCGAGCACCAGCGGATCGACGATGCCGCGCGCCCGAAGGTGCCGCGACACCATGATCGCCCGGTCGCGCGTGTGGGCGTCGTAACGGCCCTTAAGCTCGGCGTGGGGGGCTGGCATGGTGACTAAACTAGTATAAGTGCGGAGCGTTCGGCCTTGATATGAATCAGAAAAAAGGCAGGGAATCCAAGATTTTCTGGGCCGAACGCGATGGCATCGATCCGGTGGGAGACGTTAAGGTCCCGAATATCGCCATCAACGCGGCGGAAGCCGGTCGATCAGCTCGCGCTTGACCAGCTTGCCATTGGCATTGCGCGGCAGCGCATCGACGATGAACACCTGTCGTGGTTGCTTGTCGGGATGCAGCTTGGACCGGCAATAGGCCAGGATCTCTTGCGGCTGCGCGCTCGAACGCAGCACCACGAACGCCGCGACTTCCTCGCCGAGCTTCGGGTCGGGCCATCCGACCACGGCGACTTCGGCGATGGCCTCATGCTCGGCCAACACGCCTTCGACCTCGGAAGGATAGACCTTGGCTCCGCCGCGAACGATCATGTCCGAGCTGCGCCCCACGATCTTCAAGAACCCATCCTCGAGCGCGCCGATGTCGCCTGGATAAATCCAGCCGTCGATCAGCAGATCGGAGGTCCGCTCGTCCTCGCCGCTGCCCAGCGATATTGGTTCTCCCACGCCCGGCGTACGGGCTCTGATCGCGCCGACCTCGCCTGCCGGCAGCGGCCGATCCTCACCGTCGACGATTTGGACGCGGACGTGCGGCAGGGGGCGGCCAACCGAATTGCCGTGAGCGTCGATGTCCTTGCTCTCCAGCAGGGTCAGCATGCCTGCCACCGTGCTCCCGTAATTTTCCAGAAAGCCCGGCGTGAGCGTTTGCCGCGCGGCGATTTTCTCCGCTGGTGACATCGGCGCCCCGCACGACATGAGATAGGGAAGCGACGGGAACAGGGGGGCCTTCGCTCCCGCCAAGCCCATCAGGCCCCATGCGTGAGGCTCTGCCTACCAGTTGCAAGAACGTGAGGCTGGTGTCGGGGGATAGAACCGCGGGGCGGTCAGGCCAGCGATTGACGGTCCTTGAATATCTCCAGGCGGTGCAAAACCCATAGTGCGCCGGGCGGCACTCGGGCGCTTAAGCGTGCCCCTCAATTGATCTCCCAGGTCACCCTGACCCGCACTTCGACCGTGGCGGTGCCGGCTTCGATGGGCACATCCTTGGCCATTTCCATGCGAGGAGCCGCCGGGACTGCGCGCGGATAGTAGGTGCTTTCTTCTTCGCTGATCGAGAGGATCGGCCCCAGCCCCACGCCGGCCGCCTCGGCATAGAGCTTGGCGATGTCGGTGACGTTCTTCAGCGCCAGCTTGCGCGCCTCGTCCTTGAGCGCCTCCGGCTCCTCCACGCCGAACTCGATGGAGTCGATCTGGTTCGAGCCGAGGGTCACCACCTTGTCGAGGATGGCGCCGAGCTTCTTGGTATCGTGCAGCGTGATGCGGACCTGATTGGTCACGCGGTAGCCGACCACCACTGGCGGCTGGGGCTTGTCATACGGCCTCTGGTCATAGACCGGATTGACCGAGAAATTCGTGGTTTGGATGTCCTTGGGGTCGATGCCTTCGGCCTTCAGGGCCTCGACCACGTTGGTCATGGCCTCGATGTTCTGGTCGAGCGCCTCGCGCGCTGTCTTGGCTTCGCTGGTGACACCGGTCGAGATATCCACCTTGTCGGGCGTGGTCTTGATGGCGCCGGACGCGGTGAGGGACAGCGTGCGCTTCTCGACGTGCTCATGGGCAAGCGCAGGCAGCGGCTCGAGCGGGGCCGCGGCGAGGAGCAGCAACAGGGCGAGGGGATATTTGGGGGAGGAAAGTGACATTGGCGCTCCGCGAGTTGCCAGCCCGCGCCAGCATTGCTTGGCGGCGCGAGAAGCGCAAATTAACTTCCGGCAATTCGCGCTTGGCTCAAAGTCTGCTAAGAGGCGGAATTGCGGGCCCGTAGCTCAATTGGTTAGAGCCGGCGGCTCATAACCGTCTGGTTGGAGGTTCGAGCCCTCCCGGGCCCACCACTTACCTCACAAAGACTTAGCGGGTGGTAATGGCCGCCTTTGGGCGGCCACCGACTTGCAAGCGGGCTACATCCACGCCACGATTGAGATTGCCAAAGTGATGGTCATTGAGGGCTGGCCGCTCGAAGAAGCCGAGCGCCTGTTTAATGTGCCCGCCATTGTCGACGAGAAGCAGCCGGCGGCACCTTCAAGCCCGTCGAGAAGAGGGTCCGACCGCTCTACTCGGCGAAGACGCCCGAATCCTTCTCACTGAACGGAGCACCTCTGGCTGTAGCCAGGATGGCGACGTGCTCCTTCTGGGTCTGCTCCAGAATCGCCTTCAGGTCGGGATGGAGAGGGATGGCGAGCTTGGTTCCGGTCTCTGCCGCACGACGCTGATCTTTCCTCCGGGTGGGGTCCCCTAAAACTCGTAGTCAAGAAGGTCGATCTCCGGCGCGTACCACTTCCTGATCAGCTCACGAGTCTCGTCGTCGTAATACTCACGGTAATTGCGCCCATTCGGGCGGAAGTTCCCCTTAGCGCGTGGAAGCTCTTGCTCAAAGGCAATCCCAATTTGACTTAGGGCGCGCCGGAGCTCCTGCTCGAGGCTCTCGTAGCGGCCAACGAAGTCGACGCATACGTCGCTGTCGATACTGTAAATCTCGTAATTGTTCACCCAGGGCCGATGACGCCGCTGCATGTAGCGAGAGAAGGATGGGGGGTTGTTAGTGCGACGATAACGGAAGTGATAGGCGGAGACTTGTCGGTCCCAGGGATTGCGGTCGAAGGCGAACTTGAAATAGCCGCGCCAAATCCTGTTGTCGTTCAGTAGAGCTTTTGCCCGCTTAGCGGGTATGTGACAATAGAAACCATAGTCTTGCGCTTTCTTGCGAAACCAGGCCCGCTTCCGAAATGGGCGCGACGACTGCCACCAGCTATGTACAACCCAGTTCTGTGCTGCGCGACCGGCCGTATCGGTTGCTTCTCCGTCTTCAAGTAACGGCGTGATGATATCATCGGGTCCGCACAGTTGTCTAAGAGCGAGCTCGATGCTGGTACCTGCTGTTTTTCTCGTCTTCAGAAAGATGAATTTGTGTTCGTGCGAAACGATCACAGCTGAACCCCGTAACAACAAGAATGTTGCCGCCTCAGGACGACGACATGGAACACTAAGGATGTGACACTGTGTTTGCTCTCGCCGCGACCGACGAATAGACGGCCTCAACGACGAAATTAATAGCACGCCGGCCACGACGACGGCCCCTAACGCTCTTATTGCGGTGTGGAAATGGTAAGTCTGGTATAGGCGCGCCTAGGAATGGGCAGAGCTGATCCCAGCCGTCGCCCGTATCCCAACAAACCTCAAGCAGCAAATCGGATGCACCATTTGCCTCAAAATAATGCCGCACCATTTCGCTATGCTTTTCGTAGAGTGCGATGTACTGCGCCTTCCGTCCAAACGGGCGATAAAAGCCATAAGTGAGGCGCTGACCGCCGAACAACCGACTAGTGCGGGAATGCTCACAGACGCTGTCGTACCACACTTCTGCCGAGCGGCGTGTTGTCAACACAAATTTGGCATTACGCCCGTAGCGCTGGTGCAGGTCCCGGAAGATTAGCGGATAAGGAAAATCAGCAAACGCTTCGTAACCGATAGTCCACTCGAGGATCTCATTAACCCGTCCAGCTCTGACTAGCTTGACAAGCGACTTCCGATGGCGACCAGCGAGACGGCGCCCCGCAACGCGATAACCGAGCATGGCCAGTGCGGCCTGAAGCGATGAGGTGCCTGTCTTATGTAGGCCAATTCCGAAAACTTTTGAGCGCATGCCCTCTCCTGCCCATTTTTGTGCGGAATCATACTGTCATGCTACGATAGCCGCAAGCAAGCTGCGGAGGACGCGTTGAGCCACTTAGCCGATCGGCGGCCTATTACATTCAAGCGGCCTTCGCACTCTACCACCCGCCTGCCAGCAATCGTTGTGAGACCCCGACCCGGGAACAACGCCGCGTGTGTAGATGCAGTCGGGCGCATTGGCCGCCTCCCCGTTAATCTGCCGCGCCCCGAGAACGACCAGCGGATTGCCGCTCCATCGCAACGCCTTGTCCGGCCCCCATCGGCATATCTAGACTTCTCGCGCGGTTCCTCAGATGCTTGTATGTAGGCGGTATAAAAGCGGACCGCGTTGGTTGACCTAATCAGGGGAAAATATTTCCCATGCGGACAACCTCATTCAGCGCTGCGGTTTCAAAACGCGAGGAAGCATAGTGCAAACCATTGGAATGGCGCTGCAGAAGCGTATCGGGCGCTTTCAATACCACGTCGATCGGTTGGCCAGTCTTCTTATGGCCAATCGCACGAGCGGACGCCGGGTCATCTTCCTCCATATTCCCAAATGCGCCGGTTCCTCGATAAACCTACTCTTTAAATGCTACTACGGATCAGGAAGATCCGAGCGCTTGTTGGCAATCAACGACCGCGAGCGGGGTCCGCACTACCACGAGAAGATCATGCGCGCCCGTGATGCCCTTTTTGTGCACGGCCATTTTGGTTACGAGACACTGGAGAAAATCCGCGACGACGCCTTTGTTTTCACAGTACTGCGTGATCCATTTGAGCGACTTCGTTCGACCTACGGTCACCTAAGAACCCGCACAAAAGGCAATCCGTTGAAGGAGCGCGTCCTCGAAATGCCGTTAGTTGAATTTCTTACCAGCAGAGAAGAGGATATTATGCAATGGACTGACAATGTAATGGCACGAATGCTGACTGCTCGGTTTGACTTGCCAAGCGTTTATGGAATGGATCGCGGGAAGTTGGCCGAAATTGCAATCTCACATCTCAAGATCTTCGACTACGTTGGCTTTGTAGACAGTTTCGACTCCAATCTTTCTCGGATTGCCGCCGTAGCGGGGATACCCGCACCGAGGAGAACCATCAGGGAGAATGTCACAACAAACAAGGCTGGTGTCACGCCGCCTCAACAATCTGTTGCTCCATTTGACATTGCCGCTAAGCAACTCGCCCTGCCGCGTGTTGAGGCCGATCTTGCCCTCTATGCGGCTGCCCTCCTTTCGCGCCCGTCAACAGAATGGACCGATTGATAATGTTGTTCGCTGCCCACCGGAGGAACGCCTCCGCTGCACTCGTAGGTATACTGCCAATGGCGGGACCAAGATCCACGAAAGTCAAGCAACCCAAAATGCCTCTGAGTTGTTGCATCATCACTAAAAACGAATCTGACCGAATCGAACGATGCATCATGGCTGTCCGCGACATTGTCGATGAAATCGTCGTCATCGATTCCGGTTCCGAGGATGACACTGTAGCGAAAGCCACATCACTGGGCGCAAAAGTGTTCTTCAACGCATGGAATGGGTTTGGCCCGCAAAAACGATATGCCGAAGACTGCGCGACAAACGACTGGATTCTCAATCTCGATGCTGACGAAGTCGTTACACAGGAGCTTGCGCAGGAGATCTCCGCCTTGATGTGCTCCCCCAGCGAACTGCTTCCGGCGTACCGCTTTCGACAGGTCATGGTTTATCCGGGCCAGGACCACCCCCGTTTATGGGCAGATTCCCACAATTACGTGCGTTTGTACGACCGTCGCCGCGTCCGCTTCCGATCAAGCCTAGTGCACGACACGGTTGATACCGGCGATCACTCCGTCGGTCAGCTCAGAGGTATCGCCCTACACCATTCCTGGCGCACGCTCGCGCACGTGCGGGACAAGCTCGACGCATATCTCGAAATGCAACTGCAGGAAAATGTCCCGCCTGTTTGGTACTCCGCCGTTCGTCTACCGCTCGATTATCCGCGGGAGTTCATGCGATATTATATTGTGCGGCGGCATGTGACCGGGGGCTGGTTCGGTCTCAGGTTGAGCCATTTGTGCGCCACAAGCCGTATGAGGCGCTTGCTCTCATTCCTGCGCCAAGGCTTAAAGAACGCGAAGCTTGAGCCAGTGCTTACCGAAGGGCAACAAAAGACCGCCCGAAATAAATAGGCCGAACAGTGGATAAAGAATGAGAAATTTTCAACACTCCGTAACCAATCGCCTGACGTCCGCCGTCGACTTAATCGAATCTTGTCGTTTCGAATCTTGTCGTTCCTCGTTTGTAACACTTTAATTCAGCGGCTGTTCTCCCGACAAGTGCCGGAACTTTTAGCTTCTCTGGTTGGCCAGCCAGATGGCCAGGTCTTCGAGAATCGCCCCGAAATGGACCTCCGGAATTTGCAGCGCGGAGGCGATATCCTTGAGCTTCTTACGCTCCTCTCCCGCGATCCGGTCGTCTGCAATTAGCACGAGATAAGCCGCCCTGATGATTTCCTCTTTGGCCTCCCGGTCAAGCGCCCTGGCCGCCGCGGAGAACTCAGCGATCACATCGCCCGTTGCGAAGGCCTTGGCCTCGCGAACGACTTCATCGGCGGAAATCGCGCGTCCCGACTGGTCCCGATAGACCTGCCGAATGAGGTTGGTTTCCCGTTCGTCCAGCCTTCCATCGGATGACGCGACCGCGACCATGGCCTTGAGAATCCAGTCAGCTGCGCTCTTGTCCGCCACCACCCTGCTCCTTGCCCTTGGCGCCGATTGTGCGGGGCTTGCGCGCGTTTGCCAAGCCGCTCCAGAAACGAGGCTTTGATGCGATTGAATCTCGCAAGCCAATTGACTAGAAGCGGCTCGCCTCTTTCTTGAACTGAAATCTGGAGCTTCGCGAGCGCTCATGGCCACTCCCCAATACGTCTATGTCATGAACAAGCTGTCCAAGACCTATCCGGGCGGCAAGCAGGTGTTGAAGGACGTGACGCTCGCCTTCCTGCCGGGTGCCAAGATCGGCGTTGTCGGCGTCAACGGCGCGGGCAAATCGACGCTCCTGCGCATCATGGCCGGGCAGGAGACCGAGTTCGTCGGCGAGGCCTGGGCGGCCGACGGTGTCACCGTCGGCTATCTGCCGCAAGAGCCGGTGCTCGATGAGACCAAGGACGTCACCGGCAATGTCATGGAGGGCGTGGCCGAGAAGAAGGCGAAGCTCGACCGCTATAACGAGCTGGCCACGAACTATTCCGACGAGACCGCCGACGAGATGTCGCAACTTCAAGACACGATCGACGCCCAGGGCCTGTGGGACCTCGACGCCCAGGTCGAGCAGGCGATGGATGCGCTGCGCTGCCCGCCGGGAGACGCCAAGGTTGCCTCGCTGTCGGGCGGTGAGAAGCGCCGCGTCGCGCTCTGCAAGCTGCTCCTTGCCAAGCCCGATATCCTCCTACTCGACGAGCCGACCAACCATCTCGATGCCGAGAGCGTCGCCTGGCTCGAGCATCATTTGCGCGACTATGCCGGCACCGTGATCATGGTCACCCATGACCGCTACTTCCTCGAGGACATCACCGAATGGACGCTCGAGCTCGATCGCGGACAGGGCGTTCCCTATAAAGGCAGCTACTCGTCCTGGCTCGAGCAGAAGCAGAAACGGCTGGAAGTCGAAGGCAAGCAGGAGGAGGCCAAGCAGCGCACCTTGACGCGCGAACTCGACTGGATCAGGGCGAGCCCCAAGGCGCGCCAGGCCAAGTCCAAGGCCCGCATCCGCGCCTATGACGAGCTTGTCGCCGAGGCCGGCAAGGACAAGTCGGGCAAGGCGCAGATCACCATTCCGCCAGGCCCGCGGCTCGGTGATTTGGTAATCGAGGCGGATCATCTGGCGAAGGGCTTCGGCGACCGGCTATTGATCGACGGTCTCTCCTTCAAGCTGCCGCGCGGCGGCATCGTCGGCGTGATCGGCCCTAACGGCGCTGGCAAGACCACGCTGTTCCGCATGATCGTCGGCCAGGACAAGCCCGATGCCGGCGCCATCCGCATCGGCGACACCGTGAAGCTCGGCTATGTCGATCAGTCGCGCGATACGCTCGACGGCAAGAAGACCGTGTTCGAGGAGATCTCCAGCGGCAGCGACGTGATCAAGCTCGGGACCCGCGAGGTGCCGAGCCGCGCCTATGTCGGCTGGTTCAATTTCAAGGGCGCCGACCAACAGAAGAAGGTCGGCCAGCTCTCGGGCGGCGAGCGGAACCGCGTGCACCTCGCCAAGATGCTGAAATCTGGCGCCAACCTGATCCTGCTGGACGAACCGACCAACGACCTCGATGTCGAGACTTTGTCCTCGCTCGAAGCCGCACTGGAGGATTTTCCCGGCTGCGCCGTGATCATCAGCCACGATCGATTCTTTCTCGATCGCATCGCCACCCACATTCTGTCCTTCGAAGGGGACAGCCACGTGGAATGGTTCGAGGGGAATTTCGAGGATTACGAGGAGGACAAGAAACGCCGCCTGGGCGAGGATGCGGTGCTGCCGAAGCGCATCAAATACAAGAAATTCGCGCGGGCTTAAGAACGGGCGTCCGGGGGGCACTTGCATCTTGGCCCTAGAACATATAAACATATCTTTATGTCAGCCGATGCCAGAGCCAAAATTTGCCTGTCGCGTCCCCACGCGCTTGCCGCCTTGCGTGCGGCGGGGGAGGCCACTCGTATGCGCATCCTGGCGCTGCTCTCCGGCGGCGAGCTGAACGTCAAGGACCTCACCCAGATCCTCGGCCAGAGCCAGCCGCGTATCAGCCGGCATTTGAAGCTGATGGCCGATGCCGGCCTCATCAAGCGCTTCCGCGAAGGCTCGTGGGTGTTCTTCCGGCTGGCTGAGTCCGGCGCTGAAGCCGAGCTTGCTCAAGCCATCGTCGCTAGCCTCGACCAGAGCGACCTCACTTTGGCCCGCGATCGCGCCAGAGCATCCGCCGTGCAGAAGGCGCGCGCCGAAGCCGCCCAGGCCTACTTCAAGGCCCATGCCGGCGAGTGGGACTCTATCCGCGCGCTGCACGTGGCGGAGAAAGACGTCGAGACGGCCATGGACCAGGCGCTGGGCGAGGGGCCGTTCAACTTTCTGGTTGATCTCGGCACCGGCACCGGTCGCATCCTCGAACTGTTCGGCGGCCGCGCCGCCCGCGCGCTCGGCTTCGACCTCAATCACGCCATGCTGGCTTATGCGCGCATGAAACTCGAGCGGGCCGGCCCTAATCATGCGCAGGTGCGGCACGGCGATCTCTATAACGTGCCGCTGCCAGACGGTGCGGCCGACGCGGTGGTCCTGCATCAAGTGCTCCACTTCCTCGATGATCCGGCGGCGGCAATTGCCGAGGCGTCGCGCTTGCTCGCGCCCGGCGGCAGACTGCTGGTGGTCGATTTCGCGCCGCATGAACTTGAGTTCCTGCGCGAGCAGTCGGCCCATCGGCGGCTCGGCTTCGCGCGCGATCAGCTCGGTCGCGTGCTCGAAGGCGCGGGGCTCAAGCTTGGGCGCTTCCGCGAGCTCAAGCCCGAGCCGTCCGGCGGCAAACTCACCGTGTCGCTTTGGCTTGGCCAGAAGCCGGCGATTGCCGGCAAGAAGCGCAAAGCCGGCGCCAAGGTGGAGGTCGCCGCCTGATGCTCGCCTCCACCGAACATAAGAGCCGCTTTCTCGGTCGCGGCGACATCGAGGTGTCGTTCGAGTTCTTTCCGCCCAAGACCGAGGCGATGGAGCAAACGCTGTGGCGTTCGATCCGGCGGCTGGAGCCGCTTCGCCCGAAATATGTCTCGGTCACTTACGGTGCCGGCGGTTCGACGCGCGAGCGCACCCACGCCACGGTGGCGCGCATGCTGCGCGAGACCACGCTCAAGCCTGCCGCGCATCTCACCTGCGTCGCCGCCACCAAGTCTGAGATGGACGAACTCATCCGCGACTATTGGGACCTCGGCGTCCGCCATATCGTGGCGCTGCGCGGCGACCCGCCCGGCGGCGTCGGCGCGCGCTACGAGCCGACGCCGGGCGGCTACGTCAACGCCGCCGATCTCGTCGCTGGCATCAAGAAAATTGCGCCGTTCGAGATTTCGGTCGGCTGCTATCCCGAAAAGCATCCTGAGTCGCCGTCGGTAGAGGCCGATATCGACATGCTCAAGGCCAAGATCGACGCCGGCGCGACGACCGCCATCACCCAGTTCTTTTTCGACAACGAGGTGTTCTTCCGCTATCTCGACCGGGTCCGCGCCGCCGGCATCGAAATTCCCATCGTGCCGGGCCTCATTCCCATGCATAATTTCAAGCAGGTGTCGAGCTTCGCCACCAAATCCGGGGCGAGCGTGCCGGAGTGGCTGGGGCGCAGATTCGAAGGTCTCGACGACGATCAGGAGACGCGCCATCTGGTGGCTGCCGCAGTTGCCGCCGAGCAAGTACTGGGCCTGGTCGACCAGGGCATCACCGAGTTTCATTTTTACACGCTGAACCGCGCCGACCTCGTTTATGCCATTTGCTATTTGCTGGGCTTGCGCCCGGCCAAGGCGTTCGCCGACGCCAAGGTGACGTCATGACCCGCGACCAGCGCATCGCCGCCCTGAAGAAGGAGGCGCGCGAGCGCATCCTCATTCTCGACGGCGCCATGGGCACCATGATCCAGCGCTACAAGCTTGACGAGGCCGGTTATCGCGGCGAGCGCTTCAAAAACCACACGCACGATCTCAAGGGCAACAACGATTTGCTGGTGCTCAGCCAGCCCAAGATCATCAGCGAGATTCACAACGCTTATCTCGAAGCGGGCGCGGATATCCTCGAGACGAATACCTTCAACGCCCAGGCCATCAGCCAGGCCGATTACGGCCTCGAGGACATTGCTTATGAGATGAACGTCGCCGCGGCCAAGCTCGCCCGCGAGGCAGCCGATGCCTGGACCAAGAAGACGCCAGACCGGCCGCGCTTCGTCGCCGGTGCCATCGGCCCCACCAACCGCACCGCCTCGATCTCGCCTGATGTCAATAATCCGGGCTTTCGCAATGTGAGCTTCGACGCCCTGGTCGAGGCCTACACCACCCAGACGCGCGGGCTGATCGACGGCGGCGCCGACATCATCCTCATCGAAACGGTGTTCGATACGCTCAACGCCAAGGCGGCGGGCTTCGCCGTCAAGCAGGTGTTCGAAGAGATGGGCGTCACGCTGCCCATCATGATCTCCGGCACCATCACCGATCTCTCCGGGCGCAATCTGTCGGGCCAGACCCCTGAGGCGTTCTGGTACTCGATGCAGCATCTCGAGCCGTTCTCGATCGGGCTCAACTGCTCGTTCGGCGCCGAGCAGCTCCGGCCCTCGGTCGACGAGATGGCGCATGTCGCCGGCACCTATGTCAGCGTCTATCCCAATGCCGGCCTGCCCAACGAGATGGGGGAGTACGACGAGAGCCCGGAATACATGGCCGGTCTGTTGGAGGAATGGGCGCGCGACGGGTTGATCAACATCGTCGGCGGCTGCTGCGGCACCACGCCGGACCATATCCGCGCCATTCGCCATGCGGTGTCGAAATATGAGCCGCGGGCCGTGCCGGAGGTTGCCCACAAGCTCCGCCTCTCCGGCCTCGAACCCTTCGTCCATGGCTAGTCAGATGTGCAAAGGACGGCCCCAACAACAGTCGAGAACTCCTCTCCCCTTGGGGAGAGGGCTTTCCGCCGCGAGCTTGCGCGAGCGGAGCTTGGCGCAATCGGCGCTTGATGGGCTTCAAGTTCAAGCGCCAGGCACCGCGTGGCCGCTATGTGGTGGATTTTCTGTGTGTCGAGGCGGCACTTGCGGTCGAACTGGATGGGAGCCAGCACGCCACTTACCGTCGCCAAGCGGACCAACGCCGGACCGACGATATGGAGGGGGAAGGCCTCGCCGTGCTGCGCTTCTGGAACAACGATGTCCTTACGAATCTCTACGGCGTGTTGACTTCTGATCGTTGAGACTCTCACGCAACGTAGTTCCCCCTCACCCGGCGCGCAGAGCGCGCCGTCCTCTCCCCGATGGGAGAGGGGAGCCGTGCCGCAGACGGGGCGGGAATGACAAACGGCGCGCAAAATTTCGTCATGGTGGGCGAGCGGACCAACGTCACCGGCTCCGCCCGCTTCCGCAAGCTGATCGAGGCGAACGATTATGCCGCCGCGCTGGAAGTCGCGCGCCAGCAGGTCGAGTTGGGCGCCAACATGCTCGACGTCAACATGGACGAAGGCATGCTCGACTCAGAAGCCGCCATGGTCACGTTTCTCAATCTGATCGCGGCCGAGCCCGACATCTCGCGCGTGCCGATCATGATCGATTCCTCGAAATGGACCGTGATCGAGGCGGGATTGAAATGCGTGCAGGGCAAGGCGGTGGTCAACTCCATCAGCATGAAGGAGGGGGAGGGGCCCTTTCTCGACCACGCGCGCAAGATCCGCCGCTACGGCGCCGCTGTGGTGGTCATGGCCTTCGACGAGCAGGGCCAGGCCGAGACGGCCACGCGCAAATTCGAGATTTGCCAGCGCGCTTACAAGCTCCTGACCGAGCAGGCCGGCTTTCCGCCCGAGGACATCATCTTCGACCCCAACATCTTCGCGGTGGCCACCGGCATCGAGGAGCACAACGACTATGCCCGCGCCTATATCGACGCGACGCGCCGCATCAAGGCGGAGCTGCCTTACGTCCATGTCTCGGGCGGGGTGTCGAACCTGTCCTTCGCCTTCCGCGGCAATGACCGCGTGCGCGAGGCGATGCATTCGGTGTTCCTCTATCACGCCATTCAGGCCGGCATGGACATGGGCATCGTCAATGCCGGCCAGCTCGCGCTTTACGATGACATCGATCCCGAGCTGCGCGAGTTGGTCGAGGACGTGATACTCAACCGCCGGCCCGATGCCACCGACCGCCTGCTCGAGGCTGCCGAGCGTTACAAGGGCGGCGAGGCAAAGCAGCGAGAAGTCGATCTCTCCTGGCGCGAGAAGCCGGTCGATGAGCGGCTGGTCCATGCGCTGGTGCACGGCATCGGCACCTATATCGACGAAGACACCGAACAAGCCCGTGCCAAGGCCGCACGCCCGCTCCACGTCATCGAAGGTCCGCTGATGGCCGGCATGAACGTGGTCGGCGATCTGTTCGGGGCCGGCAAGATGTTCCTGCCGCAAGTGGTGAAGTCCGCCCGCGTGATGAAGCAGGCGGTGGCCTATCTCATGCCCTTCATGGAGAAGGAGAAGCAGGAGCTTGGCCTCGCCCAAGGCGAGCCGGCCGGCAGGGTGCTGCTCGCCACCGTCAAGGGCGACGTCCACGACATCGGCAAGAACATTGTCGGCGTCGTGCTCCAATGCAACAATTACCAAGTGACCGATCTCGGCGTGATGGTGCCGGCGCAGAAGATCCTCGACACCGCGCGCGAGATGAGGGCCGACATCATCGGCCTGTCGGGCCTGATCACGCCGTCGCTCGACGAGATGTGCCACGTCGCCGCCGAGATGGAGCGCGAGGGCTTCGACCTGCCGCTGTTGATCGGCGGCGCCACCACCAGCCGCGTGCATACCGCGGTCAAGATCAGTCCAAATTATCGGCGCAGTCAGGCCATTTACGTGACCGATGCTTCGCGCGCCGTGGGCGTGGTGTCGAGCCTTATGTCGCCCGAGGAGCGGCCGAAAGCGATTGCCAAGGTGCGCGAGGAATATCGCACCATGGCGGAGTCCTATGCACGCGGTCAGGCCGAGAAGCGCCGCACCTCGCTCGCCGACGCGCGCGCCAACAAGCTCAAGCTCGACTGGGGCGGCTATGCGCCGCCGAAGCCGAGCTTTCTCGGCATCCGTAGCTTCAACAGCTACGACCTCGCCGAGCTTGCCCGCTATATCGACTGGACGCCGTTCTTCCACGCCTGGGAGCTGAAGGGCACCTTCCCCCGCATCCTCAAAGACGACAAATATGGCGAAGCGGCGCGGGCTCTCTACGACGACGCACAAGCCATGCTCAAGCAGCTGATTGCCGAGAAATGGCTTACGGCTAACGCCGTGGTCGGCTTCTGGCCGGCCAACAGCGTGAGCGACGATATCGAGCTCTATACCGACGACACGCGCTCAAAGCGTCTCGCCACGCTGCACACCATCCGCCAGCAAATGGCTCGGGAGCAGGGCAAGCCCAATTTGGCGCTCGGCGATTACATCGCGCCGAAGGAGTCGGGCATTGCCGATTATATCGGCGGCTTTGCCGTGACCGCCGGCATCGGCGAAGAGGACGTGGCGCGGCGGTTCGAGCGCGCCAACGACGATTATTCCAAGATCATGGTCAAGGCGCTGGCCGACCGCTTGGCCGAAGCCTTCGCCGAGGCGCTGCACGCGAAAGTGCGCCGCGAGCTATGGGCCTATGCGCCGGATGAGACGCTCACCAACGACGAGCTGATCAGTGAGGCCTATGCCGGCATCAGGCCCGCGCCGGGCTATCCGGCCCAGCCTGACCATACCGAGAAGGGCACATTGTTTCGGCTGCTGGACGCCGAGAAGGCCACGGGACTCAAACTCACCGAGAGCTATGCCATGTGGCCGGCCGCGGCCGTGTCAGGCTTCTATTTCGCCCATCCCGAAGCGCACTATTTCGGCGTCGGCAAGATCGGCCGCGACCAGGTGGCCGATTATGCCAAGCGCAAGGGCTGGTCGGTGGAGGAGGCCGAGCGCTGGCTGGCGCCGATCCTCAATTACGACCCTAAGCTGATAGCCGAGGCGGCAGCCTAGCTGCGCCGGAACGAGCGAATCCGCGCGTCCCAGCGCCAAAACCTCAAATTGTGAAAGAATAGGCCCCGCGGCCCTAGATCATCCCGAGGATGACGGCCGCAAGAAAGCCAAAAGACATTATCGCCATGATGGCGGTCACTGTGGCTGTGAGTTCCATCGGAAGCTCCTTTCCGATCGGCGGCGTGCCCTCTAGCCGTCCGTCGAGTGTAAGAGGCCGTTCGGTCATCGCCAAGGCGTTTCCTTGTTGCACTGCACAATAACCTTGTCCCGCAACGACCAACGCCAGTAAACGCGGCCGGCCGGATTTGGTTCACAACCACCGGAAAGCCATTTTTCACGGCCGTCGAATAGTTGCAAACGCGGATCGCGATGGTGGTAAATGCGCCAATCGCGGCGGCCGGCAGCCGGTTATTCCGGCCGGAAAGACCGCGAGTCGCCGAGGCACAGTTTGGCCGCGGCCGTAACACAATCCCGGCGCTGTTGTGGGTTAATCCAGCTTCATCCTGTTCTGCGGGGGAAGAGACCTGCGTCCGGAAGCGTTGACCGCCCATTGAGAGGGGAACTCGCGATGAGGATCGCCGCCATTTTGGGCGTAGGCGTTCTGGGCTTTCTGATTGCGCCTCCGGCGCAGGCTCTCACCATTTCCAATATCGACCCCAAACCCCATACCGTCACCGTCAAGGCCGGTAGCGACAGCACCGAGCTGACCATCGCGCCGGACACGGCGGTCGAGCCGGCTTGCGCCAGCGGTTGCACCATCGTGCTGGAGAACGGCGAGCTCTATGAGATGAGCGGCGGCGAGCAAGTCTCGATCGAAGGCGGCGTCATCTTCGTCGACGTGGCGCCCCAGGCCAGCAGTCAGGCCCAGTAGCCTGAATTTTTTCGGCTTTCGTCCCATCATTTTGCCGGCCTCATGCGTTTGAGTTTCGACCAATACCGGTCGAACGGATGGAGGAAACCATGTTCAAAGCGCTGTTCGCGGCGGCCTTGATGGCCGTCATTGGCCTAAGCCAAGCCTATGCCGCGCAGGATCTCTGCAACGACGCGCATATGAAGCAGATGGATCAAATGATTGCCGAGATGACGGACGCCGCCAAGCAGAAGGAGGCTACAGCCGCCCTCGACCAATCCAAGGCGGCTATGAAGGCAGGCGATACGGCTGGATGCATGAAATACATGGACGCCGCTCACAAGGCGATGGGCCTATAAGGCACCTCATCTTGCGAAGCTACTAGGGCTTGCTTGCGAGACCATCGGGCAATCCAGCGTCTTCTCCAGCGCCTCGACCAGCTCCTCTTCGGAATTGGCTCTGGAATAAAGACCGTGACTCTCGTCGGCGAGGCACATCAAGTCCATCACGCTGTTGCCGCCGGTCCAGGAGAAGCCGTCATAGCGGAAGGCGATGACGTGGACCGTGAGCTGGTCGCCAAGCAGTTGAAGCTGCTTGGCCAGCGCGCAAGGCGACCCGCCGCACGTCTCCTCGCCGTCGGTCACCACCACGATCACCCCAGGCTTGCTGCGATAGTTCAGCACTTCCGCCGCCTGCTCGACCGCCGAGGTGAGCGGCGTCTTGCCGGCTGGGACCAGCGCATTGACCGCGCCCATGATGAGATTGGCGGCGTCGGGCGCGGGCTTGAGATCGAGTTTGACGTTGCATTGGTTGTAAGGGCCCGGACCGTAGGTGATCAGCCCGACCTTGCGGTGCTTGGTGGCGTTCGGCAGCACATGCGCCAGCGCCGCGCGCACCTCGTCGATGCGGGCTCGCGAATTGGGAATCCCCAGGGTTTGGTTACCGGACATCGACCCCGAGGCATCGAACACGATCATGGCGTCCTCGGTGCAGGGCGAGGGCTTTTTCTCCTCGGCGCCGGAGGCGGCCAAACTGCCGGCCACGAGGCCTGCTAAGACTATGAGGCCAAAGCCGAATCTGCGTTTCGTGGCAAGCGGGCTACCGGCAAGCTTTACGACCATTGCTTAAATCTCCCGAACGGCGTGCCGACTTTACCCTAAGAAATCGGATTGCGAAGGGGGGTTCGTGCCGCAGCTTGTGCGTGCGGATCAGCCTCGGGGGCAGCGAATCAGCCTTTGCCTTTGGTGCGGGTCAGGCCCGGGGCGGCATGGCGCTCGAGAAAATCGATCATCAGGCCGGCCACATCGACCCCGGTCGCCTTTTCCAGACCCTCGATGCCGGGCGACGAGTTGACTTCGAGCACCAGCGGCCCGTTTTTCGAGCGCAGCATATCGACGCCGCACACATTGAGGCCGAGGGTGCGGGCCGCCGCCACCGCGGCGCTCCGTTCCTGCGGGGTGATGCGTACCATCTCGCCCGAGCCGCCGCGATGCAGATTGGAGCGGAACTCTCCGGGGGGTCCAGACCGCTTCATCGCCGCCACCACCCGCTCGCCAATCACCAGCGCACGGATATCGGTCGCGTCGGCCTCGGCGACAAACTGCTGCACCAGGATGTTGACGTTGACGCCCTGGAACGCCTCGATCACCGATTTCGCCGACTTCACCGTCTCGCCGAGCACCACGCCGATGCCTTGCGTGCCTTCGAGCAGCTTGATCACCACCGGCGCGCCGCCGACCAGATCGATGATGTCTTCGGCCTGTTTCGGATCGTGGGTAAAGGCGGTGACCGGCAGCCCGATGCCGCGCCGCGCCAACAGCTGCAGGCAGCGCAGCTTGTCGCGTGAGCGGCCGATCGCCACCAACTCGTTCAACGGGTAGACGCCCATGACCTCGAATTGCCTGAGCACGGCCAAGCCGTAGAACGTCACCGATGCGCCGATGCGCGGGATCACCGCATTGAAATCCTCCAAGCGCCGCTTGCGATAATAAAGGGCCGGCCGCCGCGAGGTGATGTTGATCGACACCCTGAGCGTATTGATCACCTCGATTTCGTGCCCGCGGGCGCGCGCCGCCTCGCAGATGCGCCGGTGGCTGTAGAGGTGCGGATTGCGCGCGAGCAACGCGATCTTCATGAGGGTCTCATGGCGGATGAATTGGGGGTTATCGCAGTGATTTGCCCGCGCGAAGAGTTGAGAGCTTGCGTCTCGGACGAGGCTTAACCGGCCGCGCGCCGAACAGATAGGACCGGCCGGGCTCGATCAGCGCGCGCCCTTGCAGCGCCGTGCGGCCGAGCAGCATGCGGAATCCCATCTGGTCGCGATTGGCAAGCGCGAGTTCGATCGGCCAAGATTTTTCTCCAAGCTTGAGCAGGGTCCTGATGATGTAGCGGCGCTCCACGCCGCCGCCGGAATTGCGTACCGTGCGCTCGTCGACAGCGCGCGCCTCGCATACCACCTTCATCGCCTCGCTGCGCTGAATCGGGTGCAGCTCGAACCGCAGCCAGAGCGCGCCCTTACGGCGAAACGGCGCGATATTGTAGGCGTGCAGCGCGCTGGTCCGCGCGCCGGTATCGACCTTGGCCTTGATTGCGCCGACGCGAAGATCGGGCAAACCGACCCATTCGCGCCAGCCGATTTTGAGAGGCTCTGTGGGGATCAGACGTGCTTCCATAGGGACGCGGGCGAACCGTCGCGAGCGGGCTTCAATGCGACCGATTTAGCACAGCGCAAGACTATTGGCTTCGCTTCTATGCGCCTTCGCGCTCGACTATAGTGCGGATTGCGGCGACTTAGGTTAGGGCATGGCAGCCATGGGCCGGAACCAGCACGTGGTCAGCCTTGGGCAGGGCTGGGCGGTCACGGAAGAGGGGGCGTCCCAGCCGCTCGCGGTGTTCAAGACTTAGAGTGAGGCGTGGGAGCGGGCGAAATCGATCGCTCGGAAGGAGCGCTCCGAGGCGCTGCTGCATGGCAAGAATGGGCTGATCCGCACCCGCAACACCTACGGCCACGACCCGAGCCGCAGCCGCGGCTGACCCGCCGCTCACGGGCTGAAGATCAACGCCAGGAACACGATGAACAGCGCGAGGTGAACGACGCCTTGCAGCACATTGGTGCGCGCGCCGCCGAAGGTGAGCGCGCTGACGAACAGGGTTAAAACCAGCAGCACGGCCTCGACCCCGTCGAGCCCGAGATGCACCTCGCGCCCGGTGATCAGCCCGATGGTCAGCACCGCCGGAATGGTGAGGCCGATGGTAGCGAGCGCCGAGCCGAGGCACACATTCACCGCCCGTTGCAGCCGGTTGTCGAGCGCGGCGCGGAAGGCGCTCAAGCCCTCCGGCGATAGCACCAGGACCGCGACCAGCACGCCGCCGAGCGCATCGGGCAACTGGAGATCTTCGATACCGAAATCGACCAGAATGGCGAGGTACTCGGCGAGCGCCACCACGATAGCCAGGGTGACCAGCAGCATCGCCAGGTGATAGCCGAGCGACCCTGACGCGTGGTGCTTGGGCCCGGAGTGAACCTCTTCGCCTCCCGGCTCGGCGAAGAAGGCGCGGTGCCGCATGGTCTGAATGATGATGAACACGATGTAGAACAGAATGGTGATGCCGGCGAACATCAGCGTCTTGTAAGGCGCCTGACTCGGGTCGGGCTCGGTCTTGACGTGGTTCGGCAGGATCAGCGCGAACACCGCCAGCGAGGCGATCACCGCGAGAAAGGCCCGCGCGCCGGCCAGGTTGTAGTCCTGCTCCCAGTAGCGGATCGCGCCCATGATCAGCGCCGTGCCGATCATGCCGTTGAGCACGATCATCAGCGTGGCGAACATGGCGTCGCGGGCGAGCGTCGGGTTGTTCTCGCCATGCAGCATGACGGAGGCGATCAGGGCGACCTCGATGATGATCACCGACAAAGTGAGCACGAGCGTGCCGTACGGCTCGCCGAGCCTTTCGGCGAGCGCCTCGGCATGCTGCATCACGCTGAAGGCGCACCACATCATGGCGCCGAACAGCCAGACGAACAGCAGGATGGTGAGGGGGTAGAAATAGAGATCGGCAAATAGCTGCTTCTGGAACAAATAGGCGATGAGGACGCTGACGATGCCCCCGATCGCCGGTGCCGCATCGGCGAAGAAATTGCTCGAGCTTTGCTGCCGGATCGCCGGCTTTGCCTTTGCGCGCTGATTCATCAAGCGCAACCTCCGGAGGCCTGTTCCATCATGCATAAGGCGGCGTTTTGCCGCCAGTCTCCCCCTGGGGGCGCGCCCGAACCCGCGGTTTGCGGGCGCGTCCGCGGCCCGCCATAATATGAACTCTCCCTCTGCTGCCGCGGTCAAGATGTCAGAGCCCGCTGCCCACTTCTATCGCGCCTTCATCTCTTACAGCCACGCCGACACGGCGTGGGCGAAGTGGCTGCAGCGCGGGCTCGAGAGCTTCAAGATCGACAAGGACCTGGCCGGACGGGAGACGGCGCGAGGCGCCATCCCCGAAACACTCCGCCCGATCTTCCGCGACCGTGAGGACTTCACCGCGGGAGACGCATTGGCGGAGCAGACGCTTGCCGCGCTCGACGCGTCGAAGGCCCTGATTGTGGTCTGCTCGCCGGACTCGGCCCGTAGCGCTTATGTGAATGAAGAGTCGCGCCTGTTCAAATCGCGGCACCTCGAGCGGCCGGTGATCCCGCTCATTGTTGGCGGCAAGCCGGACGACCCCGAGCGCGAGTGTTTCCCACCCGCGCTCAAGTTCAAGCTCGATGCCAAGGGTCGCGTCACGAAGAAGAAGGCGGAGCTGCTCGCGGCCGACGCGCGCGAGGAGTGCGACGGCAAGGACCTCGCTCTCGCCAAGGTCATTGCCGGGCTGCTCGGCTTGTCATCCGACGATGTGTTCCGCCGCGCCGAGCGCAAACGCCGCGCCGTTGCCCGCCGCAAGCGGCGGGTGCAGGCGCTGGTCGGCACGCTCGCCGTGTTGCTCATCGCCGCTGGCGTGGGGTGGTTCAAGCAGGATTACCTTAAGGAGCAGTACTATTGGCACACAGTGATGGGTCCTAAGGTGCAGACGAGCGAACAGGTGCGCGCGCTGAAGCCGATGGACGAATTCACCGAGTGCAGCAATGGGTGTCCTCAGATGGTGGCCATCAGGCAAATTCATGATGGGCTCGGCGGCTGGGACGGACAACGACGACGAGTATCCTCAGCATGAGGTCGTCATTGGAGCGCGATTGGCGGTTAGCAGGTTCGAGATAACCGTTGCCGAACGGCAATCGTGCACCGAAGCAGGCGCATGCGAACCCAACAATTCAAGCGGCTCGTTAGAGTGGCCTGCCGTCGATGTCTCGTGGAACCAGGCGAAGCAATTCGTAGCCTGGCTTTCCAGGGTAACTGGCAAACCCTATCGCTTGCTATCGGAGTCCGAGTGGGAGTACGCGGCGCGAGCGGGCACTGCCGCCACATATTCGTTCGGCGACGACGAGACTTTGCTCGGTGATCATGCCTGGTACGCTGACGACCGCATTCGCTTGGTCGGCCAAAAAACGCCTAATGACTTCAGTCTCTACGATATGCATGGCAACGCGGCTGAATGGGTGGAGGATTGTTACCATCAAAACTACGATGGAGCGCCGCGAAACGGCTCGGCGTGGTCAGGTCATTGCAGTTACCGTGTCGTGCGGGGAGGGGGATGGAGCGACCCTCCAGTGAAGCTCCGCGCCGCCGCCCGCTCGGTGGCGCCGGCCGACTATCAACATTCGACCGTTGGCTTCCGCGTCGCGCGGGACCTGAACCGGTGAGCGTGGGCTGCGAATAGCCCAGCTAGCCGCGGCCAGGGCTTTGATGTAAAAGCCCTTTACATGAGTCCCTCGGACCGCTGGCGGCGCCCGCATTCCTATCATCACGGCAACCTCAAAGAGGTGCTGCTCGAGGCCGCGCGCAAGCTGATCGAGCAATATGGCCCGGCCGGCTTCAGCCTCACCGAGGCGGCGCGGCTCGCCGGCGTGAGTCCCGCCGCGCCCTATCGCCATTTCCGCGACCGCGACGCGCTGCTCGCCGAGGTCGCGCGCTCGGGCTTCGAGCGGTTCGCCGCGCGGCTCGACCTCGCCTGGGACAACGGCATCCCCACCCCGCTCTCGGCCTTCGACAAGCTCGGCAAGGCGTATCTCGCCTTCGCCCGCGACGAGCCGGCGAGTTACACCGTGATGTTCGAGGCGGGGATCGCCGCGGCGTCGGCCGAGCCGATCCCGGCCGCCGAGCGTGCCTTCGACGTGCTGCAGCAGGCGGCCGCGGCTCTATGCCGCCAGCTCCCCGAAGCTGAGCGCCCGCCGATCAAGCTGATGAGCCTGCATATCTGGGCGATCTCGCACGGCGTCGCCACGCTGTTCGCGCAAGGCGATCTTCAGGCGCGCAAGGTGCCGATGAGCCCCGACGAGATCCTCGAAAGCGCCATGCTGGTCTATCTGAAGGGTCTCGGCATCTTGGCCGACGGCAAGGCGCAGCCGACCCGTTAGGTCACCTCTGGCTGACGTAGAGTTTATCGAGGATGCCGCCCTCGGCGAGATGCTCCGCGTTGACCTTCTCCCACCCGCCGAACACCTCCTCCACCGTCAACAGCCGGACATCGGCGAAGTCCTTGGCGTGCTTTGCCGCCACATCCTTGTCGATCGGGCGATTGTAATGCGCGGCGATGATCTCCTGCGCTTCCGGCGTGTAGAGATAGTTGAGATAAGCCTCGGCGATTTTACGCGAGCCGCGCTCGTCGACGACCTTGTCCACGACTGAGACGGGGAAGTCGGCGCGCAAGCTGACCGGCGGGATCACCAGATCGACCTTGTCCTTGCCGTATTGCTTGCCGATCCCTTGCACCTCCGCCTCGAAGGTGACCAGCACGTCGCCGATGTCGCGCTCGATGAAGGTGGTCGTCGCCGCGCGGCCGCCGGTGTCGAACACCGGTACATTCGCGAACAGCTTGCGCACGAAGTCCTGCGTCTTGTCGACGTCGCCCTTGAACAGCTCGAGCGCATAGGCATAAGCGGCAAGATAGGTGTAGCGGCCGTTGCCTGAGGTCTTCGGATTGGGGAACACGACCTCGACGTCGTCCCGCACCAGATCGCTCCAGTCCTTGATGTTCTTGGGGTTGCCTTTGCGCACGAGGAAGGCCGGCAGCGAATAATAAGGGACTGATTTGTTGGGAAAGCGCGACTGCCAATCTGCCGGGATCAGATCGCCCTTGTCATGCAGCGCCTGCACGTCGGTGTACTGATTGAAGGTCACCACGTCGGCCTTGAGTCCGTCGAGCACCGCGCGGGCCTGTTTCGAGGAGCCGGCATGCGATTGGTTGACGGTGAAGTCGTTGCCGGTGTCCGCCTTGTATTTCGGAATGAACGCCTTGTTGATGTCGGCATAGAGCTCGCGCGACACATCGTAGGAGACATTCAGAATGTCGCTCGGCTCCTCGGCGTAGGCCGGACTCAGCCAGAGCGAAGCAACAAGAGCGGCGGCGAGAAATCTCAACATGGCGCGTTCCCCGAGGTTCAGCCGAGCAGCGAGGCCAAGCTCCGCCTTACAGGATCGGATGCCTCGCTTCAAGCTAACACACTGAGAAAGCGGTATTATTTTACTGTGCGCGGCGTCTCTGCAAATTCATGCGCCGGGTTGCGCTTAAAGCGCACGGCCATGCTGCCCTAGTTGCCGGCCTCGAGCCATTTCAGCACGCGGTCCCAATCGGCGCGCGTGCCGTTGTAACTGTTGCGGTCGACCTTGCCCGCCACGCCCGGCACGCTGCCGGTGGTGGTGAACTGCCAGAACGCCCAGTTCCGGGCGCCGTAGATTTCATGCGGCTCGGCGGCGACCGAGCGCAGCCAGAAATGATAATCGGTGAACTCGCCGTCGAGCACTTCGCGGTGAAATTTCGGGTCGGTATAGATGATCGGCCGCTTGCCGGTATGCGCCTCCATGGCGTCGAGCATGATCTTGATCTTCTCGAGCGCGAGCTTGCGGGCCACCTTGCCGGGACAGGTCTTGGAGTGGCTGTTCCACTCCAGGTCGAGCACCGGCGGCAGCGCGTCACGATCGGGCGGCACGTTCAGCATGAACCACAGGGCCTGCTCGTTTGCCGGGCGGCACCAATAGACGAAGTGATAGGCGCCGCGCGCGACGCCGGCGCGCTTCGCCGCGTACCAATTGTCGAGGAATTTGCGATCGAGATGGTCGCCGCCCTCGGTCGCCTTGATGTAGGCGAACTTGACGCCGGCAGCACGCACCCGGTCCCAGTCGATGTCGCCCTGCCAATAGGACACGTCGATGCCCTGGATCGGCATGGTATGGGCGGCAGCCACGCCGTGATGGGGCTTCGCGTCTTTCAGGGTGAGAGAATGCGCCAGATGGCCTCCGGCGCTGGCGACAAGCAGCATCGAAGCCGTGGCGATCGCCCCGAACCCGCGACCGACAAACGCCATGTGGTAAGCCCCCCCGACCCCGTTGCTGGACCGAGCTTAGTCCGCTGAACATTAGAATATTCTTGCCGTTGGCGGGACCCAACCCCAAACCGGCGGCTGTCCACGGCTAGGTCGGCGTGGCCGATCACATTTTGTGACGGGCCTTGACTTCGGGCCGGGCAGGAGCATCTATGTGAATGTGAATAACATTCACACCGAAGGAAGGACCCTGATGCACCTGGTTGCGACCTTGGACGAGTACGGCAAGCCGGCATGGATCACAGCCATGATCGTCGGCTTCATTCTCTGGTGGCCCGTTGGCCTCGGCGTGTTGGCTTATCTGATCTGGAGTGGACGCATGGGATGCGGAAATAAGATGCAATGGAAGAATTATCTCGCGAGCGAGGCGCGCAAGTTCGGCGGCGGCGTGAGCGCCTTCCGCTCGACCGGTAACCGCGCCTTCGACGACTACCGCGAAGAAACCTTGCGGCGGCTGGAAGAGGAGGCGAACGAGTTCCAGTCCTACCTCCAGCGCCTACGCCACGCCAAAGACAAGGCCGAGTTCGACCAATTCATGGCCGAGCGGGCGCGCGGCGCCACCTCTTAACATCGGCGAACGCCTGCGAACGAGCGACGAGTAAGAGAGGCAACGAAATGAGAGAGCGCGGGATTTCGGTCCCGCGCTTTTTTCATGTGTAGCCTTCGAGCACGCTCCGCGCGCCGAACCGGCGGAACACCAGCGGCAGCACCGGCGGGCTGAACATCAGCTTGATGACGAGCCGGCGCAGCCACGGCCGCGAGCGCTTCGACGGAATGAAATAGCGCGCCATGGCGGCGGCGTCCTTCTGTCGCTTGGCGACTGCCGGCTTGAGCATCGCCTGATAGGCGGCAAAGCCGGCTGCGTAGTCGCCATTATGGCGCTTGAGCTCACGCGCGATCACATAGGCTCCGGCCATCGCCATATGCGAGCCCTGGCCCGCGAGCAGCGTGAGGCAGCCGCACGCGTCGCCGAGCAGCGCCACGCGTCCCTGGTGCCAATGCGGCATGTCGATCAGGGTGAGCGCGTCGAAATAGATCGGCTCTTTGCCACGATAGGCCTTGAGCATCGCCTCGGCGATCCAGCCCGCGCTTTTGAACTTTTTCCGCACGAAGGAGAGCCGGTCCTCCGGCAACACCTGAACGTCGTCGTGGCGGAACACATAGGTCGCGTCCATACGCCGATCGTCGAGCGGGTAGAACGCGGCGACCCGGTCGGTCTCCTCATGGAGCTTCAGCGCGCGGCCGAGATCGAATTTGTGGCGATTGAGATGGAAGGCCGCCACGTAGCCGCCGAGGAAGCGCTCGAATTGCCGCTGTTCGCCGAAGATCAGCCGGCGCACGCCGGAATGAACCCCGTCGGCCCCGAACACCAGAGCGAAATCCGCCTCGGCGCCATCGACGAACGTAGCGCGCATGCCATTAGTGGTTTCGCGCAAGCCCGTCACCACCGAACCGAACCGAACGGCGACGCCCGCTGCTTGCGCGCGCTCAAAGAGGATGCGCTCGAGATCGGAGCGGCGGACATAGACATATTTGCCGCCGAGCACATGACCTATCCGTGCGATCGGTACCGATGCGTAGACCTTGCCGTCGCTGTCGACGAATTGCAGCGCGTCGATGGGGTAATAGATAGCGCGGAGTTCGTCGGCGAGACCCATGCGTTCGGCTACGTCCCATCCCGAGCCGAAGAAATCCATCATGTAGCCTTCGCTGCGCAGCGTCTTGTTGCGCTCGACCACCAGCGGCTCATAGCCCTGGTTCTTGAGCAGGATGGCCAGCGTCAGCCCGGCAATGCCGGCGCCCGAGATCAGAACGCTGTTGTTTCTGGTCATGACGCGCCAAAACCCCCGCCCGTGGGCGTCTTGATGATGATGGCCTCGCCGGGGTCTAGCACGGTTTGGTCGGAACCTTTCAGCCGCTCGAGCCGTCCGTCGTTCCGCCTGACCCAATTCTCGCCGGGCTGGCCGGGCGCGCCGCCCTTGAGGCCGAAGGGTCTTGCTTTGCGGAAGCCCGACAGAATGGCGCAGTCCATGCGTTCCAAAAAGCGAATGACCCGAAGCGTCCCGTCGCCGGCGCGCCATTTGCCTTCGCCGCCCGAGCCGCGCACGATCTCGAACCGCTCCAGCAGCACGGGATAGCGCAGCTCCAGCACCTCGGGGTCGGTCAGCCGCGAATTGGTCATGTGGGTCTGCACCGCCGGCACGCCGTCGAAGCCGGGACCGGCCGGCGCGCCGGAGCAGATCGTCTCGTAATATTGGGTGCGCGCGTTGCCGAAGGTGAGATTGTTCATGGTGCCTTGCGCCGAGCCGAGCACGCCCAGCGCGCCGTACAGGCAATTCACGATGGTCTGGCTGGTCTCGACATTCCCCGCCGCGACCGCCGCGGGGAAACGCGGCTTCAGCATCGAGCCGTTCGGCACCACGATCTTGATCGGCTTGAGGCAGCCGGCATTCAGCGGGATATCCTCGTCGACCAGCGTGCGGAACACATAGAGCACGCAAGCGCGCGTGATCGGCTCGGGCGCATTGAACGTGTCGGCGGTTTGCGGGCTGGTGCCGGTGAAGTCGACCACCGCTTTGCGCGCCTTGCGGTCGATCTTGATGGCGACCTTGATGACGTTGCCCTGATCGGTCTCGACCTCGAATCTGGAACTCTTGAGAGTGGCGATCACGCGCGACACGGCCTCGGCCGCGTTGTCTTGCACATGGCCCATATAGGCGCGCACCACGGCGAGCCCGTAATGGCGCACCATGGTGCGCAGCTCCGCTGCGCCCTTCTCGTTGGCGGCGACCTGGGCCTTGAGATCGGCAATGTTCTGCTCAGGATTGCGCGCGGGGTAGGGGGACGCGGTGAGGAGCTGACGCACCTCGTCCTCGCGAAAACGCCCACGCGCCACGAGCTTGACGGGATCGATATAGACGCCTTCCTCCTCGATGCGTGTTGCCTTTGGGCTCATCGAGCCGGGCGCGATGCCCCCGATATCGGCGTGATGACCGCGCGCCGCCACGAAGAACAGGAGATCGGGGCTGCTCTCGCCGAATACCGGCGTGACCACGGTGATGTCGGGGAGATGCGTCCCGCCGTTATACGGGGCGTTCAGCATGTAGACGTCGCCCGGCTTCAGCTCGTCGCCCAGCTCGCGCAGCACCGTCGCTACGCTACGGTCCATCGAGCCGAGATGGACAGGGATGTGGGGCGCGTTGGCGATCAGCCGCCCGTGCGCGTCGAAGATGGCGCAGGAGAAGTCGAGCCGCTCCTTGATATTGACCGAGCGCGCGGTGTTTTGCAGCGCGTAACCCATCTGTTCGGCGATCGACACGAACAGATTGTTGAACACCTCGACCATGACCGGGTCAGCCTGCTTGCCGACCCGCGCCGCCTTCTTCTTGGTGATGCGGGTAAGCAGGAGATGGTTGTTTGGGGTGACCTCGGCCTGCCATTCCGGCTCGACCACTACGGTCTGATGGTCCTCGATGATCAGCGCCGGGCCCTCGACGGTGTGACCCGGCGCAAGCGCGGCGCGCGCGAAGATCGCCGCATCATGCCAGCTGCCTTGCGTAAATATCTCCGCCGTCGCCTGCTGCGATGCAGGGTGCGTGGTCTGCGCCGCAAAATCAGGCTCGGCGATCGGCTCGCCACCGCCGCGTGCTTCGACCTCGATCGCCTCGATCTCGATGTCCTTCTCGGGGCTGATGAAGCCGAACCTTTGTTGGTGAGCAATCTCGAACAAAGCGCGCATGCCGCGTAAGCTGGCGAGCGGGATGGGCAGGGCGCTGTCCGTGCCGGCATAACGGAGATGGGCTTGCGCGCTGACCGCGATCGCGCCGCTGTTGACCCCTTGGCGCTCGAGCTCCTGCCTCACGTCGGTTTCCAGCGGCGCGCGGATCTTGGCGAGCTCGGCCAGCCCGTCGTCGTCGAGCCGTTTGAGCACGGTGCGCGTGCGGGTGGCGCTGAGCGAAGCAAGCCCCATGCCGAACGCCGACAGCACGCCCGACAGCGGATGGAGCAGCACCGACGTGATGCCGAGCGCGTCGGCCACCAGACACGCATGCTGCCCGCCGGCGCCGCCGAACGAGTTGAGCACATATTCCGTCACGTCGTAGCCGCGCTGCACCGAGATGGTCTTGATCGCGTTCGCCATGTTCTCGACCGCGATTCTGATGAAGCCGTCGGCGATCTCTTCTGGGCTGCGGCCGTCGCCGAGCTTTTTAGCCAGCGACTTGAACGCCTTGCGCACCGCCGCGTCGTCGAGGGACTCGCTCTGCTCGGGGCCGAAGATGCGCGGGAAGAACTCGGGCTGGAGTTTTCCCGTCATGACATTGGCGTCGGTGACGGTGAGGGGGCCGCCCCGACGATAAGAGAGCGGGCCGGGATCGGCGCCCGCGGAATCGGGGCCGACGCGGAACCGGGCCTCGTCGTAATGCAGGATCGAGCCGCCACCCGCCGCCACGGTGTGGATCAGCATCATCGGGGCGCGCACCCGCGCGCCGGCCACCTGGCTCTCGAAGCTGCGCTCGTACGCGCCGTCATAGTGGCAGACATCGGTCGACGTGCCGCCCATGTCGAAGCCGACGATCTTGGCGAAGCCGGCGGCCCGCGCCGTCTCCACCGCCCCGACCACGCCGCCCGCCGGGCCCGACAGGATGGCGTCCTTACCCCTGAACAAATTGGCGGAGGTCAGTCCGCCCGACGACTGCATGAATAGCAGCCTGGGCTTTTGTCTGCCGGATGCGGCGAAGGCCTTGGCGACGCGGTCGACATAGCGACGCAGCAGCGGCGACAGATAAGCGTCGACCACCGCGGTGTCGCCGCGCCCGACCAATTTCACCAGCGGGCTTACTTCGTGGCTCGCCGAGATTTGGGTGAAGCCCGCCATACGGGCAAGCGCCGCCGCTTCGCGTTCGTGGTCGGGGAATGCGTAAGCATGCATGAACACGATCGCGACTGCCGAGATGCCGTCAGTGCGCGCGGCTCGCAGCGCGGCCACCGTCGCGGCATGATCGAGCGGCGTCTCGATCGTGCCGTCGGCATGTACCCGCTCCGGCACCTCGGCCACGCGGGTATAGAGCATCGACGGCTTCTCGATCCGGCGGGCGAAGATCTTGGCCCGCGCCTGGTAGCCGATCTCGAGCGCATCGCGGAATCCGTAGCTGGTGATGAGCAGCACCGGGTCGCCTTTGCGCTCGAGCAGCGCATTGGTGGCGACGGTGGTGCCCATCCTGACGCTGGCGATCGATTGTGGCGGCAGTGGCTGCCCGCGCGCGGCGCCGATCAGATCGGCGATGCCCGCGAGTGCGGCATCGTCATAGCTTTCAGGATTCTCCGACAGCAGCTTGCGGGTGAGGAGCCTGCCGTCGGGCGCCCGCGCCACGATGTCGGTGAACGTGCCGCCGCGATCGATGAAGAATTGCCACTTGCCGCTTGAGCTCATCCGAGACGCTTCAGCCCAGCGGCATAACGCTTCCAGCGCTTGACATAGACGTCCGCGGCCCGCGCGATCATGGCGCGCATCTGGTCGTCGGTCGCGCGCACCGCCTTGGCCGGCGCACCGAGGATCATCGAATTGTCGGGGAAGGTTTTGCCCTCGGTGAGCAGGGCGCCGGCGCCGACCAGGCAGTTGGCGCCGATCTTCACGCCGTTCAGCACGATCGCGCCCATGCCGATCAGGCTGCCGTCGCCGATGGTGCAGCCATGCAGCACGACGTTATGGCCGATCACGCAGTCGCGCCCGATGGTCAGCGGAAAGCCCGGGTCGGTATGCAGTGTGGCGTTGTCCTGGACCTGCGAGCGCGTGTTGATCTCGATCAGCTCGTTGTCCCCGCGCAGCACCGAGCCGTACCAGATGCTGACATTGGTATGGAGCTTGACCTTGCCGATCACCGCCGCCGTGTCGGCCACCCAATAAAGGCCGTCGGCCGGGAACTCCGGCTTCTCCCCATCGAGCTCGTAGATGGCCATGCGCGCTCCTTCAGCTTATCGGCTACGGCGCCTCGTAACGGGCTTAGCGTCCAGTTTGCGTTCAAGCCGCGCGATCTCCCCGCGCAATTCGCCATTCTCAAGCTCGGCATACATGGCTGCCGCATCGGCGGCGAGTCTTGACAACATCGCCCGCTCATAGGCGTCGAGGTCGGTGCCGGACAAATGCGGCCCATACAGGGACACGGCGAAGCAGCGCACCGGGTTTACCGCCGGCACGGCCAGCACCGGGCGGCTGAGACCGGAGGGGAGATCGAGCCCGTCGACGTCTTCATCCTTGAGCGGAAACGGCTTCCCCTTAGGCACCTGGGCCAGCATCGGCTCAGCCGCCTTGATCTTCGTCGTCTTGCCGCGATTCCAACCCTTGCCGTTGCCGTTGCCGTTGCGCGCAAACACCGGCCCTTTCAGGCGAAACGACGCGGCCGAAGCGAGCTTCAGCGCCCGGTAGGTATCGTCCGCCAGCAGCCGGTCGATCTCTGCGGGAGTCTTGGCGCTGCGGATCGCTTGCCCGAGCTTCTGCTCCGCCTGTTCGACCGCGCGGTTGAAATAGCGGTCGGCGAGATGAACGGCGCCTTCGTGCAGGCGCGACAGGGCGAACACGGCTACGGCGCCAATGCCGACCCACGCCCAGCCCGGCAGGTTCAGCAGTTCCTGGATGCGCTCGACCTCGTGATGCAACAGCAGCACGGGCACGCTGAGGCAGAGGCCCAGGATCGTGACGCGGCGGAGGGGAATCGTCACGCTCACGACCCGGGAGCGCCGTAGCGCCTCGAACACGAACAGGCAGAGCACGCCGTTCACGAGATAGAGCAGGCCGGTAATGTCCTCACTCGGCGTGAAGTCTCCCCAGCGCGTGTCGAAGATCGTCGTGGTCGAAGCAAGTTCCGCCAGCAGGAACGATGGCAGGCCGATCAGGCAGCCCCAGATCACCCAGCGCACGCGCTGATAGTTCTGCGGCGTTTGCGAGCGCCGGCGGGTCAGGAGAATCGCCAGCGCGGCGGCGGCGACCACGAAGCCCACCAGGATCGAGACCCGTGTCACCATCTCGGCGGGACGACCGAACACCGCGCCATAAGATGCGAGCAGCACGAGCGCGAGCGCCACGCCGACGAACGGCAGCGCGCGTTCGGCCGGGCGCCAGCGCGCTTCGGTCTGGTTGTTGGGAACGCGCAGCACGAACAAGAGAAAACCCGCATATCCCGCCGCTTGCGCCAAGACGGCGCCGACGTCTTGCGCGAGCAGGGCAAGCGGCCATTGCGCCAGGATGGCGTAGAACGCGTAAACTTGGCCGGGGTTGAACCAGTTCACATAGAGAAAGAACCCCCAGCTCATCGCCGACGGCCTGGTCCAGACCAGCCACGCCGCCGCGATGATCACCAAGATCCCGGCGATTTGGCACAGCATGTTTACCGCGCGGATCAGGAAGTTCGTCGGCCGCTGCGCGGCGACCAGCGTCACCTGCCGGGCCGGCTGTCCCTCATTTGCCATGAGGTCGAGGGTGACCGCCGTTCCAGGCAGCTGGAAATCGACGCCGCCGACCACGGCCAGCGCGCTGCCGCAGTTTTCGATCTCGCCAAGCCTGCAGCGCATCTTTTCGATGTCGAGCCGGTCGCCGGCCCTGACGCCGGCGCGCCAGGCAGGAGACGAGGCGTCGTCGTCGAACGGTCCGTTCGGGTCGTAGATCAGCCCATCGTTGTTGGCGAAGAAGCCGAGCGAGCCGAGCGGCTGGGCGACCCGGAGCAGATCCGGGACGATCATCGCGAGGCCCCACAGGGTGAGCCCTATCAGGAGTAGCCGGCTAGGGGTCATTTTGAGTCCATAACTCTCGGCCTACCCGGCAGGTGTGGATAAGCTGGGCGCCTCCATTGCCAGGACCGCGCAAGCATTCCGTAATCCAAAGCTATGGCAAATGGGAAGGCGGAATAGGAATGGCGGCCGCGAAACGCAAAGGAAGCTCCCGCGAGCCTGTCGAAAAGTCGCCTGCGCCGGCCGGGGCTGCGGGCGCGCTTGACCGCTTCTTCGGCCTTGCCGCGTCAGGATCGAGCGTCGCCATCGAGCTCCGCGCCGGCCTCGCCACCTTCCTCACCATGGCCTACATCATGTTCGTCAACCCGGCGATCCTGCAGCAAGCGGGGATGGACCATGGCGCCGTGTTCGTCGCCACCTGCCTCGCCGCGGCGGCCGGCTCCCTGATCATGGGGCTCTACGCCAACTATCCGATTGCGCTTGCCCCCGGCATGGGGCTCAACGCCTATTTCGCCTTCACCATGGTGCCCGAACTCGGCGGCAACTGGCAGCTCGCACTCGGCTGCGTATTCGTCTCCGGCGTGCTGTTCTTTCTGTTGTCGCTGTCGCCGTTGCGCGCCTGGCTGATCGACGCCATCCCGATGAGTCTTGAAGCTCGGCATCGTCGCCGGCATTGGCTTCTTTCTGGCGCTGATCGCGCTCGAGAATGCCGGCATCGTCGTCGCCGATCCGATCACGCTTGTCACCCTCGGCGACCTGTCGAAGTCGCAAGCCTGGCTCGCCGCGACGGGATTTCTGCTGATCGCCGGGCTTGCCGTGCGCAAAATGCCGGGCGCGATCGTTATCGGGGTAATCGCCGTCACCTTGGCGGCGGTCGCGCTCGGTCTCGAGCCGTGGCATGGCGTCGCCGCCGCGCCGCCGTCGCTGGCGCCCACTTTCCTTCAGATGGATATCGCCGGCGTGTTCCAGCTTGGGCTCGTCACCATGGTGCTGACGCTGCTGCTGGTGACCATTCTCGACACGGCGGGAACGCTGATCGGCGTGGCGCGTCAGGCCGGCCTGCTCGACCAGGAGGGGCGACTACCGCGGGCCCGCCAAGCCTTCCTCGCCGACTCCGGCTCGGCCGCGTTCGGCGCCGCGCTCGGCACCTCGACCACCACCGCCTATATCGAGAGCGCGGCGGGCGTGGAGGAGGGGGGCCGCACCGGACTTGCTGCCGTCACGGTCGCGCTGCTCTTTCTGCTTGCATTGTTGCTCGCGCCGCTGGCCCAGACCGTGCCGCTCTACGCCACGGCGCCGGCGCTGCTGTTCGTGGCCTGTCTGATGGCGGCGAGCCTCGGCGCGCTCTCCTGGGACGACCCGACCGACTACATCCCGGCGCTGATCATCGTGCTGATGATGCCCTTGAGCTATTCGATCGCCACCGGCATCGGGCTCGGCTTCATCGCCTATGTGGCGCTGAAAGCGCTCGCCGGGCGTGCCGGCGAGATCAACGCCGCGGTCGGCGTCATCGCCGCCTGCTTCCTGCTCAAGCTGATTTTCGCGTGATCGACACAGCCGCCTACCTCTGAGGAGACCCCGACATGCAGACTACTTCTTTCTCGTCAGATTCACTGATCAAGGCGTGCGCAACATCAAGGACACGATCGGCCGGGCCGACGCGTTCAAGACCATGGCCGAGAAGAGCGGCGCCACCATCAAGACGCTGTGCTGGACCATCGGCCGCTACGACGTCATTGCGGTGTTCGAGGCGCCTGACGACGAGAGCGCGGCGTCGCTGTCCTTCAGCGTGTCCTCGCTCGGCAGTGTCAGGAACGAGATCCTGCGCGCCTTCTCGTTCGAGGAAATGGGCAAGATCCTCGCCAAGATGGTCTAAGGCAACCTCGGCGTGCCCCTAACTCACCCTTGTCCCGGACACCCCCACTCGGCTATTAGAGCCAGGCCCTGCAGCCTCAAGTGAAAGAGCATGGATACCGAAGTCCCTAAAGAACCGGCGCGCCACGGCGGCAATCTGTTCACCATCTTCATCACTTCGCTCGCCGCCGCCATCGTCGTGGCCGGCGGGTTCGGCATCGTCATGCAGGCGGGTATCGTCGCCGCCGTCGCGCGGCTCGGGCTGGGGGAGACCTTCCTTTACGCCTGCACCGCCATCAACGCCGCCGCCACTCTTTGGCTGGCGGCCTGGACCTTTGCCCGCTCCTGGCACGTCGAGCGCAGGCTGAAGGCCGGGCTCGAAGTGGACGAGCCCAAGCTGTCGATCTTGGCCAATTTCCGCGGTTCTTGACCGCGGTTGGGGTGCGGCCGAAGGGCGGCAGACTGATTCTCCATGCGGCCGCGCCGAAAAGTCCTTATGCTCTAGGCAAAGAAACAACGCTTGGGGGACTTGATCATGTCGGTTTGGGGCAAGCTTGCCGGTGCCGCCGCGGGGCTTGCGATCGGAGGCCCGATTGGCGCCCTGCTCGGCGGGGTGGCGGGGCATTACGTCATTGATCGCGACAAGGAAGAGGACGGCCCGGCCGAGAACCAGGTGGCGTTCACCGTCGGCGTCATCGCGCTCGGCGCCAAGATGGCCAAGGCCGACGGCGTCGTGACCATGGACGAGGTCAACGCCTTCAAGGAGGTGTTCAAGGTGCCGGACGGCGAGATGAAGAACGTCGCCCGCGTGTTCAATCTCGCCAAGCAGGATGTTGCCGGCTACGAGGCTTATGCCGAACAGCTCGCCACCATGTTCAAGGGCAACCGCAAGCTGCTTGAGGACGTGCTCGACGGTCTGTTTCATATCGCCAAGGCCGACGACAGCTTACACCCGCGCGAGGAACAGTTCCTGGCCGGCGTCGCCAAGCGCTTCGGCATGACCGACACCGAGTTCGCCTATATCAAGGCCCGCCACATCGTCGCCTCCAAGCGCAACCCGTACGACGTGCTGGGCGTCAAACCGTCAGTCACCAACGACGAGCTCAAGAGCCATTATCGTCGTTTGGTGGCCGAGAACCATCCCGACAAGCTGATCGCGCGGGGCGTGCCGAAGGAGTTCGTGTCGATCGCCACCGAGAAGGTCGCGGCCATCAACGAGGCCTATGACCAGATCGCCAAAGAGCGCGGGATGTAGCGCGTTTTGCCGTTGCCGTTATTGTCATTCCCGCGCAAGCGGGAATCCGGTAACCGCTGTCCTCCATTATCTTGCCGGAGCCGGGATTACTGGATTGCCCGGTCAAGCCGGGCAATGACAACGCATAACGAATGACCGCCGCCCCTGACAGTCCGCTCGCCACGTTGTGGTGTCCCGCGCCGAACCGCGAGGCGCGGCGCAACGGGCTGAAGCCCGACATGCTCATCCTGCATTACACCGGCATGGAGTCGGCGGAAGGCGCGCTCGATTGGCTGACGCGGCCAGAGTCGGGCGTCTCGTGTCATTACCTCATCGACGAGGAGGGACGGATCGCCCAACTCGTCGCCGAACAGGAGCGGGCCTGGCATGCCGGCCAGAGCCTGTGGGCGGGAGAGACCGACCTCAATTCCTGCTCGATCGGCATCGAGATCCACAATCCCGGCCACGATTTCGACTATCCGGATTTTCCCGAGGCCGAGATGCAGGCGGTCGAGGCGCTGTGCCTCGATATCCTAAGCCGTCACGCCATCCCGCCGCATCGCGTGCTCGCCCATTCCGATGTGGCGCCGGGCCGCAAGCGCGACCCTGGCGAGAAGTTCGATTGGCGGCGGCTGGCGCGCGCCGGCATCGGCCTGTGGGTTGAGCCCGCACCCACCGAGGGTGACGCCGGCCTAGGTCCCGGCGACGAAGGCGAGGCTGTCGCCGCCTTGCAACGCGATCTGCTCGAATTCGGCTATGGCGTCGAGGTCACCACCACCTACGGCACCGGGCTGGAAAAGGTGGTCGAAGCCTTCCAGCGCCATTTCCGCCCCGCGCGCATCGACGGCCGCGCCGACAAGTCGACGATCGCCACGCTTGACCGCCTGCTTGCCGCGCGCCGCGGAATCCCAAGGCCTGATCGAGGAAGGCCAGCGTCCCTTTCGGCCCTAATGCGAGAACTCGCCCTTGGCCATCATGAGGTGGTGTCTTTGATGGTGCGAGCCCTGCACCATGATGCCCATGAAGCCGAGCGCTTTGAGCTTCGTCACTTGCGCCGGATCGTCGCTGATCACCACAAGCTTTACGCCATTCGGCAGGTCCTCGGTCGTGGCGTTCCAGCCCATCGCGCTGAGCTCATGGGCATGAGCCGGAACCATTCGCTTGATCGCCTCGGCCGTGCGACCCTGGCCGGTAACCGTGATTTCCATGCCGTTGTCGAGGGCCTTCTCGTCGGCCGCTGCGTGCAGCGTCACCTCATTCATGTCGATCAGGTGCTCGCGCAACGCAGCGATATTGACCTTCGACCAGTCGGTATTCGGGTCGGCTTCGAGGATTTGCACGATCTCCTGGATCGTCCCGAAGGCATCCTGCCCCGGCAGCGTGGGCTCGTCGGATGATCGGGCCTGTCCGCCCATCATCCCGTGCTTCCCGTGCATGTCGTGCCCCATCATGGGGCTTCCGGGCGTTTCAGCGACGGCGTATGCGGCTGCCATCAGCATGGCGATGCTCGCAATTCCCAAAGACCGTGCAAACATGTTCGACCTCGTTGTTGGTTCTTCGCGGCAGGGATCGGCGCCCGCCATGATCTCGATCAAATGTCGGAAACCGAAACGGCGTCCCCTTCTGTCGGGGGACGCCGCTGAAAGCGGTTCACCGGGCTTGGTGGCAAACCTAATTGGTGACGTCGAAATCCATGCCGTCGAAGGTGTAGCGCGGCACTTGCGTCCAGATGCCGTCTTCCTGCACCGGCACCTTGTGCATCTTGACGTTGGCGACCTGGAGCTTGCCGTCCTTGTCGTCGACCCAGAAGTCGATGTCGTAATATTCGTCGGTGCTGCCGGGCTTGCGGAAGTCGGTGCAAGCGAAATATTGGCCGTCCTTCTTCATGTGCCGCACCGGCTGATGCATCTCGACGAATTCGAGCGGAATGGCGTCGCCGGTCTTGTCGTCCTTGACCACCAAATTGCCGTTCTCATCCTTGTTCTCGGCGATGTAATTGTGGATCGCGCTCATCACGTGCCACGCGCGCCGCACTTCCATGTCGCCGGGATGCTCCTGCACCGGCAGCCACCACCAGGCGACCGGCATGCGGGTGATCATGTAATAGCTGTCGCCGTCTGCCTTGGGCCCTTTCTGCACCCTGATATCCATCAGGGTCAGCTTGTCGCCGTCGGGCTTGAACCAGAAATCGATGGCGTATTGCTTTTTCGGCGTGTCCTTGTCGTGGAAGATGGCGTTGGCGAACCAGCCATAGCCTTCCATGCCGCGCACGCCCTTGACCTGCTCGAAATTGAGATTGAGGTCGGCGCCGAGCTTGGGATCGTGGAATACGAAAGCGCCGTCCTTCGACCGCTCGGCGATGACTTCCTCGACCCGCTTGGTGACGTCCTCCTCGGTGAACTCCTTCGCGCCGGCGGCCTTCGCTGCCTGCTTCGATGCCAGGAACTCCTTCGCCTTTTTGATGTTGCCGGCCGGGTCTTTCAGGAAGGCCTCTTTCGACGCGTCGGAGGAGAAGCAGTAGACGTGTCCGTCCTCGTCGGTCCAATTGACCGCGCAGTCGGTCTTCACATTCTGCCCGGAGGCGAGACCCATGGCGCATTGATCGTCGAACTCGGCCGCCGAAGCAGGGGAGGCGAAGGCCAAAGCCAGGGCAATGACGGCGATGGCTGCCGGCATGGCCATAAGCCGATGAAGCTTGAAGTCGGTCATGATCTTGATGTCCTTGGACGTTTGGGGGTTTTGTGGTTCTGCGTCGTGTTTAAGCCGTTGCCTAGTGATCGGTCTGTAACTCAAGTCACGTTTGCGCCGTCCCCCTCACGGCGCATCGCTGCCGCCATAGCTTTGCAGCGCCGAGCGGTTTCTCACCTCGATCGAGCCGCGCGAGGCGTGCACCCAGCCCATGCGCTCCCACTCGGCGAGATAGCGGCTGATCACCTCGCGCACGCTGCCGAGATCGAGCGCAAGCTGCTGGTGGGTCTTGGCCACCACCCCTTGCGCGTCGGCCTCGGCTATCAGCCGGCGCGCGAGCCGCAAGTCGAGGCTGGCGAATGCCACCTCGTCGACCAGCGTGATCAGGCTCGACAGCAAGTCGCCGTAATTGCTGAGCACGTAATGGCGAAACCGCGGCGAGGTGGTCATCAAGCGATGGAAGACGCTGGCCGGCAGAGCCGCCAGCAACACGTCGGTCTCGGCCGTGCTCTCCGCCGGGAACGGATTGCCGGCGATCAGGCAGGAGGTGGTGAGCACGCAAGTCTCGCCCGGGCCGACCTGGTAGAGCAGGATCTCGCGGCCCGATTCCGAGGTCTTGAACACCCGCGTCTGCCCTTCGATGCACATGACGTAGTTGTGGCAGGATTGCCCTTGCCGGTAGGCGATGTCGCCACCGCGCAGGCGGTTGAACTGAGTGGCGGCGAGGAGGTCGCGGCGGTGCTCGTCCTCGAGTTCCCCCAGCTCGGGGAAGGAGGCGAGCCAGCGGGAGATCAAATCCTCGGTCATGCCCGGCATCATGTAGGCCACGTTTCACTCACCGTCTGGGGTCGACCGCGCCAGCCCATCGAGTTGCGGGAAGGGCCGGAGAAGCGGCCCCGGTCCGGGCCTAGAATATGGGAACCGGCGGCTCAGCGGCTATCAAAATGCCGTTACGAGTTGGCAAGGTTCCCGGCGGGAAACGGGCCGGCGGCGGCGGTAACGCTAGTCTTTTCCCATGCTTGACGGCGCCGCGGCCAACCCCCTTATTAGCCCTGTCAGCAGGCCGGATGGCCGCTCCGCCCTCATGTTTTGCGTCGAGAGCGGGGAGGAAAGTCCGGGCTCCATGGAAGCACGGTGCCGGATAACCTCCGGCGGGGGCGACCCCAGGGACAGTGCCACAGAAAGCAAACCGCCCTGCGAAGCCCGAAGGGCGAAGCGGGGTAAGGGTGAAAGGGTGCGGTAAGAGCGCACCGCGTTCTTGGCAACAAGGACGGCACGGCAAACCCCACCGGGAGCAAGACCGAATAGGGGCGGCGCGAGGCGGGAGACCGCTTCAGTCTGCTTTCAGATGAGTCGCCCGGGTTGGTTGCATGAGGCGCGGCGCAAGACGCGCCCGAGATGAATGGCCATCGCCCCTCAGGGGGTACAGAACCCGGCTTACAGGCTTGGTGACATGTTACGGCCGGCGTGTGGGTGACCCCCGCACGCCGGCCTCCAATTTCCGGCCCAGTGAATTGAACTCTCCGCCGCGATTGTGCGTTGTCTGACAGAACCCACGCCAACGAAAGGAGACCGCCATGCTCAGTTGGGCCTTAACCTTCCTCGTGATCGCGCTCATCGCCGCCGCCCTCGGTTTCGGCGGCATTGCCGGTGCGGCTGCGGGTATCGCCAAGATCATCTTCTTCGTGTTTCTCGTGCTTCTCGTGGTGTCCCTCGTCATGCATCTTGGGAGAGGGACCGCCCCCCGCGTCTGAGCCCACGAGGAGATGGCAAAAGAGTAAGGCCGGCGTCGGTAAGATGCCGGCCCTTGCTCCATTGGACATCGTTGTGAGCGTGGGCTACTCGGCCGCTTCGACGCCTTGCGGCATCTTCTGCTGTTGCGCGATCTCGGACGCCTTGGCGCGGGTCATGTGAGCAAGCTCGCGCCTGACGCCTGCCTCATAGTCGGGATGCACTTTCTTGAAATGAGCAAGCTGCCGCTCGACAATCTCTTGCGGCACCCCCCACATCGCCTCCGCCACATTCAGAAACAAGCGCTGCTTCTGGCCGGCGTCGAACAGATTGAACAGCGCCGTGACTTGGCGGTAGTCGTCATTGCCGTCGCGGTGATTGTAGCGTTCAGCGTCGCCCGAGATGGCAAGCGGCGGCTCGGCGAAGCGCTCGTCCTGGACGGCGCCCCCGAACGAGTTCGGCTCGTAGAAGGCATCCAAATTGCCGGTCTTCTGCTCGAAGAACCGCATCGGTCCGTCTTTATGATAGTGGTGCACCGGACAGCGCGGCCGGTTTACCGGCAGCATCTCGTAATGCGTGCCGAGCCGGTAACGATGGGCGTCGGCATAGGAGAAGATGCGCGCTTGCAGCATCTTGTCGGGCGAGAACGAGATGCCCGGCACGATGTTGGACGGCGAGAACGCGGCAAGCTCGATCTCCTGGAAATAATTCTCCGGATTGCGGTTGAGCTCGAGGATGCCGATGTCGATCGGCGGGTAATCGCCATGCGGCCACACTTTGGTGAGGTCGAACGGGTTGTACCAGTGCTTGCCGACATCGGCCTCGGGCATAATCTGCACCTGCATCTTCCATTTCGGGAAGTCGCCCATCTCGATGGCGTTGAACAGATCTTCTTGCGTGGACTCGCGCGTGCGCCCGACGATCTCGACCGCTTCGCCGTTCGTCCAATGGCGGTGGCCTTGCAGCGTCTTGAAGTGGAACTTCACGTAAGAGCGCTCGCCGGCCTCGTTGATGAGCGAGAAGGTATGGCTGCCATAGCCGTTCATGTTCCGCACCGAAACCGGCAGGCCGCGGTCCGACATCAGGATGGTGACCTGGTGCAGGCTCTCCGGCGACAGCGACCAGAAATCCCACATCGCCGTGGGCGAGCGCATATTGGTCTTGGGGTGGCGTTTCTGGGTATGGATGAAGTCCGGGAATTTGTAGGGATCGCGCACGAAGAACACCGGCGTGTTGTTGCCGACCAGATCCCAATTGCCGTCCTCGGTGTAGAATTTGAGCGCGAAGCCGCGCACGTCGCGCTCGGCGTCGGCGGCGCCGAGCTCGCCCGCCACAGTCGAGAACCGCGCGAGCATGTTCGTCACGGCGCCAAGCTGAAGGCACTTGGCCTTGGTGTATTTGGAGATGTCGCCGGTGATGGTCAGCGTGCCGTAAGCGCCCCAGCCTTTGGCGTGCACGGTGCGCTCAGGAATCCGCTCGCGGTTCTGATGCGCGAGCTTCTCGATCAGCTGGTAGTCTTGCAGCAGAACCGGCCCGCGCGGACCGGCGGTGATGGAATTCTGGTTGTCGGCAATCGGCGCGCCGGCCGTCGTGGTCAGGGTCGGTTTGTTGGACATGTGCACTCCTCATCCCAAATTCTTGGGCAGGATGAGTGCGACGCACCATAAGGGCAAATCGTATTTGCCTATGGGCACGATAAGGGAAGCTTATGCAAGTGGGGAGGCGGTGTCGTTAGCCGCCGATGAAGCCCTTGATCAGCGCGAGCGTGGAAGCCGGCTGCTCTTCCTGCGGCATGTGCCCGCACTCCTCGACTAGCCGCAAGGTGGAGTTGGGCAGCGTGCGCCTTAGCTTGATGCCGACTTCGAGCGGCACGATGCGGTCGTGATCGCACCACAGGATCAGCGTCGGCAGTTCGATGGTCTTGTAGCGCTCGGACAGCTCGGCGATGTCCTCCGGCACGATCTGCCGTGCGCTGTAGATGATGGCATGCTTGCCGGCCGCGGTCTTGAGCGGCGCGGCATAGAGCTCGATCTCCTCCGGATCGATCTTGCTGTCGTCGAAATAGGCGATTTGCAAGGCGACCCGGGCCTGCACTGAAGGCGGCACCATCCGCACCCCGATTTGCGACACGAGCGGCACGTCGAGCAGGCGGAAGAATACCGGGATGTTCTGCGGAAAGGCGATCGAGTCGAGCAGCACGAGCCGCGTGATGCGGCCGTCGAGCCGCTGATTGGCCTCGAGCGCCAGCAGCAACGCCACGCCGCCGCCGAACGAATGACCGACCAGCGTCAGGTCGCGCAGATCCTTGTCCTCGATGAGCTGGGCCAGCAGCTCGGCCTGATCGTAGACCGAATAGCGTCCGTCGAACGGCTTGTCCGACAGGCCGAAGCCTTTGAGGTCGACGGCGATGACCCGGTGGCTCTTGGCGAGCTCGGGGGCCACGAACCGCCACGTAAAGGTGCTCGCGCCGAAGCCATGGATGAGGAGCACGGGCGGGCCCTTGCCCTCTTCGCTGTAGTAGAGCTTGACCGGCGCGTCAGGCGGCCCGAGCCGGGCGTAAGGACCATCGACCGCATCGCCGGCACTGAGCCCGCACGAGCCGAGCGCCAGCGCCAGCGCCGCAAGGCCAAGCGTCAGCTCTCTCTTGACCATTCACCCTCGACCCGCGGGGGCCCCCGTCCTGACGCAACGCAGAGCTTGAGCCCCGTTGCGCGGCTGCGTCCCCCGCGAATCAGCGGAAACGCGATCACCAACGTCCGTTTGCCGTTGTACCCCGCTTCGGCCGAAAGCGGCAATCGGGCTGGTTAACCAAAACTGAAGAACCGACATGGCCGTTTAGCGGCGTTATCCCCAGCGATGACGGGTAACTCCCGGCGCTTTCCATTGACGCCCATAAAATCCCATGTTATCCCATTATTGCCCGTTCGGTGAGTAAGTGGGGGAGGCTGGTCGCGCTCCTTAGAGGCCACGGGGGGATCTGCGCCGCCTCTCCCACCAATTTCTCCGATCCGGGGGGTCTCGCACTCAAGGCTCGTTAGTCACTCGTCGGTCCGAGTGCGCATGAGGGGGAGATGGACCAGTTTGTGTCGGCATTCACCAATAAGATCGACACCAAAGGCCGCGTTTCGGTCCCGGCTTCTTTCCGCACAGTTCTCGCCAAAGACGGCCTCGACGGCATCTATTGCTATCCCTCGCTCGACGCGCCCGCGCTCGACGCCGGCGGCCAGCGTCTGGTCGACAAGATCAACGCCCTGGTCGAGGACCTCGCACCTTATTCCGACGAGAAGGACCAACTCGCCACCGCCCTGTTCGGCACCAGCGAGGTCCTGTCCATCGATCAGGACGGACGCACCATTCTGCCGGAACGCTTGCGCGATCATGCCGGCATCACCACCCACATTACATTCGTCGGCCTCGGCGAGAAGTTCCAGATGTGGGAGCCGAAGCGATTTGAAACTCATCTCGCGGGGGCGCGCCAGAAGGTGCGCGACCTTCGCAAACTACTCGGCGCGGGGCGTCGCGGAAGCGGCGGGCCAGAGGGAGCACGGGAATGATGGCGGGTCGCGGCAGGAATTCGCCTGCCGCCGGCGGACCGGCCCGCCACATTCCCGTGATGCTCTCCGAGGTGCTTGCCGCACTTGACCCCAAGGACGGCGAGATCATCGTCGACGGGACGTTCGGGGCGGGCGGCTACAGCCAAGCCATCCTTGACCGCGCCGATTGCAAGATCATCGCCATCGACCGCGACCCAGAGGCTTTTCAACTGAGCCGCGCGCTGGTCGAGGCTTATCCCGGGCGCCTGGTCGCGGTCCACGCGCCCTTCAGCGAGATGCAGGAAATTGCCGCGCATGAAGCCATCGGCGCCGTCGCCGGCGTGGTGCTCGATCTCGGCGTCTCTTCCATGCAGCTCGATCAGGCCGAGCGCGGCTTCTCGTTCGCCAAGGACGGGCCGCTCGACATGCGCATGGGCGGGCAAGGGCCGACCGCGGCCGACCTCGTCAACACGCTCGATGAGAGTGAACTCGCTGATATCATTTTCGTTTTGGGCGAGGAGCGGCGCGCCCGCGCCATCGCCAAGGCGATCGTCGCACGGCGTGGCGATGCGCCGATCGCGCGTACGGCGGAGCTCGCGGACATCGTCGCGCGGGTGATCGGAAGGAAGCGCGACGAGACCAAGCACCCCGCCACCCGCACCTTTCAGGCGCTCAGGCTCTATCTCAACCGCGAGCTTGACGAGCTGGCACGCGGCCTGTCCGCCGCCGAACGGCTGTTGAAGGCGCGGGGCCGGCTCGTGGTCGTCACCTTTCATTCGCTCGAAGACCGCATCGCCAAGCGGTTTTTTGCCAGCCGCAGCGCGCCGCCGCCACGCGGCTCCCGCCACCTGCCCGAGGCCGAGGACGAAATTCTGGCGCCAAGCTTCCGGCTTCTTAACCGGCGTCCGTTAGAACCGAATCAGGCCGAGATCAGACGGAATCCTCGGGCCCGTTCGGCGCGCCTCAGGGCGGCCGAGCGCACCGAGGCGCCCGCCCATCCTCTCGACCCTGCCGCGCTCGGGGTGCCGCGGCTCAGTCTTTGCATGTGAGGGCCGACTTCAGTTCGCGAGTTCCAAAATGCTGCGTTTCGTCAATATCTGTCTCGTCCTGGGCCTCGTCGCCCTGGCTTATGTGATCTACCAGGTGAAGTACGAGGCGCGCGGCCTCGACGCCGAGATCGCCTCGATCGGCAAGAAGATCGATGAGGAGCGCGACGCCATCGCCGTACTGCGCGCCGAGTGGAGCTTGCTCAACCGGCCCGAGCGCATCGAGCGGCTAGCCCAGAAATATCTGAAACTTGCTCCGGCCAAGCCGCTTCAGCTCGTCACCGTCGACAGCGTGTCCGACCGCGATTTCGACCGCACCCGCGTTGAGGAGCCGAAGCCCGTTCCGGTGGCCGCAGCGCCGAAGCCGGTGAAACCGGCGGCGGCCTTGGTCAGCATGCCCGACGCCATGGCGCAGCCTGCGCCGTGGCCCGAAGCCAAAATCGTACGGCCGGTCGAAGCGTCCGCCCAATAGCCGCCAGAGCCCCCGTGACCGACGCCGCAAGACCAGACCCCGCCACTGCTCGCGCCGAACGGGCCTATCTCGCGCGCAGCCGCTACCGGTTCCGGCTCGCCTGTCTCGCCTTTGCGCTCGGCTTTCTGGCGATCGGCGGCCGCCTGGTGACGCTGGGCTTCGCCGACACAGGGCAGAACTCGGGCGGCCTCTACGACATCTCCTCGACGGTCCATCGCCCCGACATTTTCGATCGCGACCGGCGCTTGCTCGCCACTGACATCAAGGGCGCGACCCTGTATGCCGACCCGGCCCGCGTGATCGACATCGACGAACTGGCCGAGCAGATCACCACGGTGCTCCCCGACGTTAAGGCCAAAGACCTCCGCGCCAGGCTGCGGCAGGGCGGCCGCTTCGTGCGCATCAAGCGCGAGCTGACGCCGAAGCAGCAGGCCGAGATCCACGAGCTCGGGCTGCCCGGTCTCGGCTTCATCGAGGAATATCGCCGGGTTTACCCGGTCGGCGCGACTGCCGGCCATGTGGTTGGCCTGGTCGACGTCGACAACAAGGGTCTCGCCGGCATTGAGAAGTTCATCGACGACAATCCCCAACTCACCATGACCGGCGACGAGGCGATTGATCTCTCGCTCGATCTCGGGGTGCAGTATGTGCTGCGCGAGGAGCTGGGCAGTGCCATGGCCACCTATCGCGCCAAGGCTGCCGCCGGCGTGGTCATCGACGTGCACTCGGGCGAGGTGCTGGCGCTCGCCTCGCTGCCCGACTACGACCCTAATCGCCGCGAGCAAGCGCTCGACAAGGACCGGCTCAATCGCATCGTCTTCGGCGTCTATGAGATGGGTTCGGTGTTCAAGGTATTCACCGTGGCCGGCGTGCTCGACACGGGGCTCGCCTCCATGCGCTCGCACTACGACGCTTCCAGCCCGATCCACTACGCCTCTTTCACCATCGACGACTTCCACGGCAAGAAGCGGTCCTTGAGCGTGCCGGAGGTGTTCATCTATTCGTCCAATATCGGCGCGGCCAAGATGGCTCTCGACATGGGCGTCGATCGCCACCGCGCCTTCCTCAAGAAGCTCGGGTTGATGAACCGTGTTCCGACCGAGCTTGGCGAAAGCGCGGCGCCCATCATCCCCGCCCATTGGCAGAAGCTGAACACCATGACCATTGCCTTCGGCCATGGCCTGTCGGTCACGCCGCTCCAACTCGCTGCCGCGACCTTGCCGCTGGTCAATGGCGGGATGGCCGTGACGCCCACCTTCCTGCCGCGCTCCCGCGAGGAGGGCATGAGCGAGGGCCACCGGGTGCTCAAGCCCGAAACCAGCGCGTCCATGGTGAAGCTGATGCGCCTCAATGTGCTGAAAGGCACCGCCAAGCGAGCCGATGCCGAAGGCTACCGGGTCGGCGGCAAGACCGGCACGGCTGAGAAGGTGGTGCACGGGCGCTATTCGACCTCGGCGCTGCTGACGAGCTTCCTCGCCGCCTTCCCGACCGACGCCCCGGAATATGTCGTGCTGGTGATGCTGGACGAGCCCCAGCGCGTGCCCGAATCGAGCAACCAGGCCACGGCCGGCGTTAATGCCGCGCCGGTTGTCGGCAAAATCGTCGCCCGAATCGCGCCGATCCTCGGCGTGACGCCGCAGCTTGAGGCCGATCAACGCAAATTTGACGCCAAGGTGCTCGCCTCCTATTAAAAGACGCCTGCCCATCAAAGGGTTGGCCGCATCCTTGAGATGCTCAAGGAAACGCCGCTTTTCGGGGCGCAAGTCTGACCATGACTCTGGGTGAGCTGTTTGGCCGCGAGGCGACGCTGCCTGCAGGCCTCGACCGCGTGCCGATCGCGGGCCTTGCGGCCGACAGCCGCGAGGTCAAGCCCGGCTATTTGTTCGCGGCGTTGCCGGGGGTGAAGACCGACGGCGTCCGCTTCATCGAGGAGGCGCTCAAGCGCGGCGCCGCGGCGGTGCTGGTGGCATCAGGCGCGGGCCCGGCAAATTCGTCCGTGGCCATCATCGAGGACAGTGATCCGCGCCGCCGCCTTGCGCTGATCGCGGCGCGCTTCTTCGGTGTTCAGCCGGAAATCGCGGTCGCCGTCACCGGCACTAACGGCAAGACGTCGGTGGCGTCGTTCGTGCGCCAGCTTTGGGCGGCGCAAGGATTTGCCGCGGCCAGTCTCGGCACGGTCGGCGTGGTCAGCCCGTCCGGCACCAAGAGCCTCAAACACACCACGCCCGATCCGATTGAGTTGCACCGCCTTCTCGCCGCGCTGGCCGAAGAGGGCGTCACCCATCTCGCGCTCGAAGCGTCGAGTCACGGCCTGCAACAGCGCCGCGTCGACGGCATCGCGTTCGCCGCCGGCGCTTTCACCAATATCTCGCGCGATCATTTGGACTATCACGCGAGCTTCGAGGACTATTTCGCGCAGAAGCTCCGGCTGTTCACCGAGCTTCTGCCTGAAGGCGCCGCCGCGATCGTCGATGTCGATAGCGAAGCCGGGCGGCGCGTGGCGGCGGAAGCGGAGGCGAGGGGTCTCAGGCTCATCTCGGTCGGCCGCGACGGAAAAACCTTGCGGCTCGTCTCGGCCGAACTCGACGGTTTCGCTCAGAACTCTCGTCGTCGAGCATGACGGCAAGCGGCATAGCGTGCGCCTGCCGCTGGTCGGCGCCTTTCAGGCCTCCAATGCCCTGGTGGCCGCCGGTCTGGTAATGGCGACCGGCGCCGGCGCCGCGACCGTGCTGCCGCTGCTCGCCGCGTTGCAAGGCGCGCGCGGCCGGCTCGATCTCGCCGGCACGGCACGCGCCGGCGCGCCGATCTTCGTCGACTACGCGCACACGCCCGATGCGCTCGCCAAGGCGCTCGAAGCGTTGCGTCCCTATGTCGAGAACCGCCTGGTGGTGGTGTTCGGCTGCGGCGGCGACCGCGACAAGGGCAAGCGGCCGGAGATGGGCAGGGTCGCCATCGCTAAGGCCGATCTCGCCATCGTCACCGACGACAACCCGCGCAGCGAGAACCCGGCAACCATCCGCGGCGAGATCTTGAACGCGGCGCCCGGCGCCCTCGAGATCGGCGATCGCGCGGCGGCGATCGCCGAGGCCGTCGCCAAGCTCGAGCGCGGCGATATTCTGCTGGTGGCCGGCAAGGGCCACGAGACGGGGCAGACCGTCGGCGCCACCGTGATCCCGTTTTCCGACCATGACGCGGTTCAAGCCGCGCTGAAGCAAGAGGCGAATTGTGGCTGAGCCGCTGTGGACCCTAGGCGAGATCGTTGCCGCCACGCGGGGCGTCAGTCTCGGCGCGCCCGAGACGCCGGTTACCGGCTTCTCAATCGACACCAGGAGCATCGGGACGGGGGAAGGCTTCGTCGCCATCCGCGGGCCCAATCGCGACGGCCATGCTTTCGTCGCCGCTTCGCTCGATCAAGGCGCAGCCTGCGCCATTGTCGATAAGACCTTCCCGCCGGGCGATGAGGAGCGGCTGGTCCGCGTCGGCGATACGCTCGAAGCGTTGAACGATCTCGGTCGCGCCTCCCGCGCGCGCGCCACCGATACGGTGGTGATCGCCGTCACCGGCAGCGCCGGCAAGACCGGTACCAAGGAGGCGCTGAAATTGGCGATTGCGCCGAGCGGCTCGGTGCACGCCTCGGCCAAGTCTTTCAACAATCATTGGGGCGTGCCGCTGTCTCTCGCCAACATGCCGAAAGGCGTCCGCTTCGGCGTGTTCGAGATCGGCATGAACCATGCGGGCGAGATCGACGCGCTGACGCGCCTGGTCAGGCCGCATATCGCCATCGTCACCACAGTGGCGCCGGTCCATCTCGGTTTCTTCCGCTCGGAGGAGGACATCGCCGACGCCAAGGCGGAAATCTTCGGCGGGCTGGAGCCGAACGGCACCGCGATCATCAATCGCGACAATCCTCATTACCAACGGCTCAAGGACCGCGCGCTCGAACACGGCGCCAAGATCGTCGGCTTCGGCGATACACCGGGCGCCGAGGCGCGGCTCATCGGCGTCGAGCTCGGACCCGACGGCTCGGACGTCACCGCTGACATTCTTGGGCAGACCATCCGCTACCGCCTCGGCGCGCCGGGGCGCCACCTGGTGCAGAATTCGCTCGCGGTGCTGGCTGCGGTGAAAATCTCCGGCGCCGATCTTACTCGCGCCGCCGGCGCACTCGTCGCCCTGCACGCTCAAGCAGGTCGCGGCGCGCGTACGCTGATCGAGACGGACGGCGGTCGCTTGGCGATCATCGACGAGTCCTACAATGCCAATCCGGCCTCGATGCGCGCCGCGCTCGCCACGCTCGGGCTTACGCCGCGCAGCGCGTTCAGCCGCCGGGTGGCCGTGCTTGGCGACATGCTTGAGCTTGGGCCCGAGGGGGCCAAGCTTCACCAAGATCTTGCGGAGTTCATTGACGGAGCCGGGGTAGATGTAGTCTTTGCCTGCGGCGAGCTGATGGGCGGGCTGTTCGAGGCGTTGCCGGCCGGCCGCCGCGGCGCCTATGCCAAAACCGCCGAAGAGCTTGGGCCCAAATTGGTTGGCGCGGTGGGTCCGGGGGACGCGATCATGGTCAAAGGCTCGCTCGGCAGCCGCATGGCCCCGCTGGTGGAGGCGTTGAAGCGCCGGTTCGGCGCTGCAGCCACTTCGGCGTAGACTGGGCGGGAAGGGGGAGAACAAGAATGCTCTACTGGCTGACCGAGCTGACCCCTGAGCTCACCGCCCTCAATATCTTTCGCTACATCACCTTCCGCACCGGCGGAGCGTTGCTCACGGCGCTGCTGTTCGTGTTCCTGTTCGGACCCAAGGTGATCAGGTCGCTCCGCGTGCGTCAGGGCAAGGGCCAACCGATCCGCAAAGACGGGCCCGAGCGCCACCTGCTCCAGAAGCAGGGCACGCCGACCATGGGCGGGCTGATGATCCTGTCCGGCGTCACCTTCTCCGTGCTGCTGTGGGGCAATCTGCGCAACCCTTACGTCTGGGTGGTCCTGCTGCTCACCCTCGTCTATGGCGCCGTCGGCCTCTACGACGATTATCTTAAAGTGACCAGGCAGTCGGCGGACGGATTCCGCGGTCGTATCAAGATCATCATCGAGGCCGCCGCCGCCGTAGTCGCTACTTCGGTGATCGTCTATGTCGGCCAGGAGCCGCTCGCCACGTCGCTGGCCATTCCTTTCTTCAAGAGCGTGCTGATCGATCTCGGTTGGCTGTTCATCCCGTTTGGCGCCTTCATCATCGTCGGCGCCGGCAACGCCGTGAACCTGACCGACGGGCTGGACGGGCTCGCCATCGTGCCGGTGATGATCGCCGCCGCCACCTTCGGTTTCATCTCCTACCTCGTCGGCAACGTTCTGTTCGCCGACTATCTGCAAATCCATTTCGTGCAGGGCACCGGCGAGCTCGCGGTGATCTGCGGCGCGCTGGTCGGCGCCGGCTTGGGCTTTCTCTGGTTCAACGCCCCACCCGCGCTGATCTTCATGGGCGATACCGGCTCGCTCGCGCTCGGCGGGGCGCTCGGCACCATCGCGGTGGCCACCAAGCATGAGCTGGTGCTGGCCATTGTCGGCGGCCTGTTCGCGCTCGAAGCCGCCTCGGTGATCGTGCAGGTGACCTCGTACCAGCTGTTCGGCGTGCGGGTGTTCCGTATGGCCCCGCTCCACCACCATTTCGAGCAGAAGGGCTGGCCGGAATCGACCGTGGTGATCAGGTTCTGGATCATTGCCGTGGTGCTTGCGCTTGCCGGCCTTGCCACGCTGAAATTGCGCTAAGTTCCTTCATTATGATTCCCGTGACGATGTTCGCCGGCCGGGACGTTGCGGTCCAGGGCCTTGGCGTGAGCGGCCTGTCTGCGGCCCGCGCGCTGAAGGCGGGGGGCGCCAATCCCGTGCTGTGGGACGACAAGACGAGCGCCCGCGAGGAAGCTGAAGCGGCCGGCTTCGCCGTGAGCGACCTTCAGGCGGCTGACTGGTCGCGCCTCGCCGCGCTTGTGCTCGCGCCCGGCATTCCGCTGACCCACCCCGAGCCGCATTGGAGCGTCAAGCGCGCCCGTCAAGCGGGCGTCGAAGTGATCGGCGACATGGAACTGTTTTTCCGTGAGCGGGCGCAGACCCAAGCCTCAGGCAAGGTCGTGGTCATCACCGGCACTAACGGCAAGTCTACCACCACCGCGCTGACCGCCCATCTGCTCGCCGCCGCAGGCCAGCGCGTGGCGCTCGGCGGCAATATCGGCAAGGCGGTGCTCGATCTCGAACCGTTCGCGCCCGACCTGACCTACGTCATCGAGCTGTCGTCATTCCAGATCGAGCTCGCGCCAGGCTTGAGCCCGGACGCCGCGGCGCTGCTCAACATCACACCCGACCATCTCGACCGCCATGGCACGTTGCAAAACTACGCGCGCATCAAATCCTCGATCTTTACGCATCTTGCTCCTGGCGGCACCGCGGTGATCGGCGTCGACGACGAGCCGTCGCTTGCTATCGCCGATAGCCTGAACGGCCCCGTCGCGGTGAAACGCATCGCCGTTGGCCAACCCGTGACGACCGGGGTCTACGCCATCGACAGCGTGCTGCATGAGATGGAGGGGGGCAGCGAGCTGGCGCGCATCGATCTCGCCGGGATCGGCTCGCTCAGAGGCGCGCATAATTGGCAGAACGCGGCCGCAGCCTACGCGCTGGCGCGCTCGCAGGGGCTCGCCTCGGCCGCCATCGCCCAAGGCCTTAAGAGCTTCGCCGGCCTCGCCCACCGCATGGAACAGGTGGCGCGGCGCGGCAAGGTGCTGTTCGTCAACGACTCCAAGGCAACCAATGCCGACGCCGCGGGCAAGGCGCTGGCGAGCTTCACCGACATCTATTGGATCATCGGCGGCCGCCCGAAGGAGGGAGGGTTAGCAGGGCTTGAACCTTTTTACCCCAGGATCGCCCGCGCCTATCTGATCGGGGAGGCGGCCGAGGCTTTTGGCCGCCAGCTCGGGGACTTTGTCGACCATGTCCAATGCGGGTCGCTCGCTCGCGCCGTCGAGCAGGCTGCGGCCGACGCCGGCCGGTCCGATGCCAGGGAGCCTATCGTGTTGCTGTCGCCCGCTTGCGCCTCGTACGATCAGTTCGACAATTTCGCCAAGCGCGGCGACGCGTTCCGGGACTTGGTCATGGCGCTCGATGGCGCCGAGAGTGTGAAGCAGGGGCAGGCGGCATGAGGCTCACCCGCGCCGATCGCAGCGTTCTGTCGGATTGGTGGTTCACCGTCGACCGGCTGATGTTTTTCGCCCTGCTGCTGCTGATGGGCGCGGGCCTGGTGCTGTCGCTCGCCGCCAGCCCGCCGATCGCCGCCAAATATGATCTCGAGCCTTTCTACTTCGTGCGCCGACACGCCGCACTGCTGTTGCCCTCGGTGGCCATCATGTTCGTGGCCTCGACCTTGACGCCGAAGCAGATCAGGCGCGCGAGCCTCGTTATCTTCCTGGTCGGTATCGCCTTGATGGCGGTCATCCTCGTGCTCGGGCCCGAGATCAAAGGCGCCAAGCGCTGGCTCCAGCTCGGCGCCGTCTCGATCCAGCCGTCCGAATTCGTGAAGCCGGCCTTCATCGTGCTCACCGCCTGGCTGTTCAACGAGAGCCAGAAACGCCGCGACATCCCAGGCATCCAGCTCGCCGTCGCGCTTTACGCCGTCTTCGCGGTGCTGCTCGTCATGCAGCCCGATTTCGGCCAGACGCTACTCGTCACGCTGGTGTGGGGCGCACTGTTCTACATGGCCGGCATCAATATGGTGTGGATCGGGGCGCTCGGCGCCGCGGGCGTCGCCGGTATCTTCTCGGCCTATTTCCTCGTGCCGCACGTCGCCTCGCGCATCGACCGCTTCCTCGATCCGGCTTCGGGCGACACCTATCAGGCCGACCGATCGCTCAACTCCTTCCTGCATGGCGGCTGGTTCGGCCGGGGCCCGGGCGAGGGCACGGTGAAGAACGTGCTGCCCGACTCCCACACCGACTTTATCTTTGCGGTGACCGCCGAGGAGTACGGCCTGATCGCCTGCCTCATCCTGCTCGCTCTGTTTGCCTTTATCGTGCTGCGTGGCCTGTCCAAGGCCTCGCAGGAGCCCGACGGCTTCATCCGCCACGCCGTGGCCGGCCTCATCATGCTGTTCGGCTTGCAGGCCTTGATCAACATGGCGGTCAATGTCGGCCTGCTCCCCGCCAAGGGCATGACGTTGCCGTTTATCTCCTATGGCGGCTCCTCGCTGTTGGCCATGGCGCTGACCATGGGCTTTCTGCTCGGGCTCACCCGCAAGCGGCCGATGGCCGGCCAGATCAAGCGCAGCGCGCACACCCAGGCTCACGCCGACACGGAGAGCATGCGGGAGCGCGCGGCGTGACCGCGCGCCCGATCCTTCTCGCCGCGGGCGGCACGGGCGGGCATCTGTTTCCCGCCGCCGCCTTGGCGCAGGAGCTCAAGCGCCGCGGCTACGAGGTCGAGCTCGCGACCGATGAACGCGTAGAAAAGTACCAGAGCGAATTTCCGGCGCGCGCCATCCATTTCGTCCCGTCGGCCACCTTCGCCGGCCGCTCGCCGGTGGCCATGGCCAAGACCTTCGGCCGTCTGTTCAACGGCTATCTGAAGGCGCGCCACCTGTTGAGCGAGATCGATCCCTTGGCGGTGATCGGCTTCGGCGGCTATCCCACTTTGCCGCCGATCATGGCCGCGCGCTCGCTGGGCATCCCCACCGCGATCCATGAGCAGAACGCGGTGATGGGGCGGGCCAACCGGTTCCTGTCGCGCTTCGCCGATCGCGTGGCGCTATCGTTCTCGCCGACCAAGCGGATGCACCGCAGCGCGGCAGCACGGGCGCAGGTGACCGGCACGCCGGTGCGCGACGCTGTGCTGGCCTACCGCGAGGTGCCTTATGTGGCGCCCGAGCCTGTCGGCCGCTTCCTGCTGCTGGTGTTCGGCGGCAGCCAGGGCGCGCATTTCTTCTCCGAGATTCTGCCCCAGACGCTGCCTCTCTTGTCGTCGCCGTTCCGTTGGCGCCTCACCGTGGTGCAGCAGGCCCGCGAAGAGGACCTCGACGCCTTGCGCGCGGCCTATCAGGAAGCCGGCGTCGCCGCCCATCTCGCTACGTTCTTCCGCGACCTGCCAGAGCGCATCGCCACCTCCCATCTCGTCATCGCCCGGGCCGGGGCTTCGACCGTGGCCGAGCTGATGGCGATCGGCCGCCCCTGCCTGCTGGTGCCGCTGCCGCACGCCCTTGACAACGATCAGCTCGAAAATGCAACCAGGCTGCAGGAGGGTGGCGGTGGCTTGTGCATCAAGCAGAGCGAGCTGACGCCTGAACGCCTTGCCGCCGAGCTCGAACGGTTAGCGGGCGCGCCCGAGCTTCTGGCCGGCGCCGCGGCCAAGGCGAAGGCACTTGCCCCGACCGAGGCGGTGAGCAAGCTTGCCGATCTCGCCGAGGAGCTCGCGCGCTTAAGGGGCACAGCTGGTGTAGAGTCCGACGATGCATCTCCCACACCCTGACCAGGCCGGCCTGTTCCATATCGTCGGCATCGGCGGCATCGGCATGAGCGCCATCGCCGAGGTGATGCACACCCGCGGCTACCGCGTGCAGGGCAGCGACCTCAAGGACGGCGCCAATCTCGAGCGCCTGCGCGCCCGCGGCATCCCCTGTCAAATCGGCCATGACCCGGCCAATGTCGAAGGCGCGGCGTATCTCGTGATTTCGAGCGCGGTGAAGGCCGGCAATCCCGAGTTCGAGGCGGCCAGGGAGCGCGGCATGCCCATCATCCGCCGGGCCGAGATGCTGGCCGAGCTGATGCGTCCTTGCGCCACCGTGTCGGTCACCGGCACGCACGGCAAGACCACCACCACCTCGCTAATCGCCGATTTGTTCAAATGCGCTGATCTTGATCCCACGGTGATCGCCGGCGGCATCATCAATGGCTGGGGCACCAATGCCCGGATCGGCCGGGGCGAATGGATGGTGGTCGAGGCCGACGAGTCGGACGGCACGTTTCTGAAGCTTCCCACCCAGATCGGCGTGGTGACCAATATCGACCCCGAGCACATGGACTATTGGCCGTCGGTCGAGGCGTTGCACCAGGCCTTTCACCAGTTCATCGATGCGATCCCGTTCTATGGGCTGGCGGTCGCCTGCATCGACCATCCGGTGGTGCGCGAGCTGCTCGCCAAGCTTGGCGGCGCCGCCAACGGGCGCCGCACCCTGACCTATGGCGTGGCGCGCGACGCCGATATCAGGCTCGTCAATTTGCGTCCCGACCACAACCGGATCACCTTCGATGCCGATCTCGGCCCGGCGGTCAAAGGCGGCGCGCGCAAGCTTGAAGATCTGACCCTTCCCATTCTCGGCCATTACAACGCGCTGAACGCGCTCGGCGCGCTTGCCGCCGCGACCGAAGCCGGCGTCAGCGACGAGATCATTCGCACGACATTCGCCGCCTTCTCCGGCGTGAAGCGAAGATTCACCCGCGTCGGCGAATGGCAGGGCATCGCCGTCTATGACGATTACGCGCATCATCCGGTCGAGATCGCCGCCGTGTTGCGCGCCGCGCGCATGGCCGGCAAGGGCCGCGTCCTCGCCGTGATGCAGCCGCATCGCTACACGCGGCTCCAGGCGCTGTTCAACGAGTTCTCCGCCTGCCTCGACGACGCCGATATCGTGGTCGTCACCCCGGTCTATTCGGCGGGCGAAGCGCCGATCCCCGGCATCGACCGCGACGAGCTCGCATCCGGCTTGCGCCGCCACGGTCACCCTCATGTGCTGACTGTCGATGACGATCAAGCCTTGGTCGAGACCATCGCGTCGGTCGCCAAGTCCGGCGACGTGGTGGTCGGCCTCGGCGCCGGCACCATCACTGATTGGATCAACGCCTTGCCGAACAACCTCGCGCAGCATCGGGGGCGCGCTTGAGCGATCTCGAGAACCGGCTCGTTGCCGCCTTGCCTGAGCTGCGCGGCAAGCTCAAATCGGGCGCCTCGCTTGCCGACCTCACCTGGTTCAGGGTGGGCGGCCCTGCCGAGGTTCTCTATTCACCGGCCGACGAGGCCGACCTCGCTTATTTCATGAAGCGGACGCCGGTCAACGTGCCGGTCACCGTGGTCGGCCTCGGCTCGAATCTGCTGGTGCGCGACGGCGGCATCGCCGGCGTGGTGATCCGTCTCGGCCGGGGCTTCGGCGAGATCAAGATCGAAGAGGGCTCGCGGCTCCGCGTCGGCGCCGCCGTGCCTGACGTGAAAGTGGCGCGCGCCGCGGCCGATGCCGGCATCGCCGGCCTGTCCTTCTATCGCGGCATCCCCGGCTGTGTCGGCGGCGCGCTGCGCATGAATGGCGGCGCGCACGGCCGCGAGACCAAAGAGGTGGTGACCGAGGCCCGCGCCGTCGACCGCACGGGCGAAGTCCATGTGCTGAAGGTGGCCGAGCTTCACTATGACTATCGCCATTGCGGCGCGCCCGAGGACTTCATCTTCACCGAGGCGCTGTTTCAGGGCGAGCCCGGCGAGCCCGCCAAGATTCTCGCCGAGATGGAGGACATCGCCGCCTATCGCGAACAGGCGCAGCCGATCAAGAGCCGCACCGGCGGCTCGACCTTCAAAAACCCGCCGGGCAAGAAGGCCTGGCAGTTGATCGACGCGGCCGGCTGCCGCGGCCTGATGGTCGGTGACGCGAAGGTCTCCGAGATGCACTGCAATTTTCTCATCAACGAGGGCAGCGCCACCGGCGCCGATCTCGAGGAGCTCGGCGAGACCGTGCGGGCGCGGGTCAAGGAGACGAGCGGGGTCGAGCTTGAATGGGAAATCAAGCGCCTCGGCGTCCCGGCTTAGCGCTTTTGCCCATCTTCCTGCTCTCGTGTCATTACCCGCGAAAGCGGGTAATCCAGTAACCACTGCCGGTGATTACTGGATCGCCCGGTCAAGCCGGGCGATGACGCCTTCAGGGGAAGGAGGGGCACATGACCACCAAGCAAATCCACGTTGCGGTACTGATGGGCGGCTTGTCGTCGGAGCGGGAGGTCTCACTCCGCTCCGGCGCGGCCTGCGCCACTGCGCTCGAAGGGCAAGGCTACCGGGTGAGCCGCCTCGATGTCGGGCGCGATGTCGCGGCCAGGCTTGCCGAGCTCAGGCCCGATGTCTGCTTCAATGCCCTGCACGGCCGCTACGGCGAGGATGGCTGCATCCAGGGCCTGCTCGAGACCATGAACATTCCCTATACCCATTCCGGCGTGCTCGCCTCCGCGCTCGCCATGCACAAGGAGCGCTCTAAGCCGGTGCTCGCCGCCGCCGGCGTGCCGGTGGCCGAAAGCCGCGTGATCTCGCGCGCCGAGGCCGCGCGCGCCCACGCCATGCCGCCCCCTTACGTGATCAAGCCGCCGACCGAAGGGTCGAGCGTCGGGGTCTATATCGTGCGCGAGGACCAAGCCCATCCGCCCCAGGAGCTGATGAGCGCCGAATGGACCCTGGGCGAGGAGGTCATGATCGAGCGCTACATCCCCGGCCGGGAGCTGACCTGCGCCGTCATGGGCGAGGAGGCCCTGGGGGTGATCGAAATCCGTCCGGCCGAGGGTTTGGCCTTCTACGATTATGATGCGAAATATGCCCCGGGAGGCTCAATTCACGTGCTGCCGGCGCCGCTTAAACCAAATGTTTACCAATTGGTACAGAAGCTGTCCTTGGCGGCTCATAGGGCACTGGGCTGCCGAGGGGTCAGTCGCTCCGACTTCCGCTTCGACGACCGGCCAGAGGGCACGGGGGAACTGATCTGCCTTGAGGTCAATACCCAGCCCGGCATGACGTCGACGTCGCTTGTGCCCGAGCTTGCTGCCCATAGCGGCCGCTCTTTTGGCGAGCTGGTCCGTTGGATCGTGGAGGACGCGTCGTGCGATCGGTGAACCCCGCAAGGGGAATGGCCAGGAAACGGGGCTCGCAACAGGCCCTGCTGGCGCGCGGCATCGCCTCCGCGCGCAAGCCGTCCAACCGGTTGCCGGTGATCGCCGAAACGCGCCGCCTCATCACCCGTAGCCCGCGTTCCATCAGGCTCGGCCGCATCGGCCAACACGCGCGCGGCAAATGGCTTGCGCTCAGCGCGCTCTTTCTCGGCAGCGCTCTCGTCTATGGCGCCGTGATCGGCGGCCAGACCACGCGCGCTTACGACGCGCTCACCGGCGGCATCGAGCAACTCGCCATCGCCGCCGGCTTCGGCGTCACGCGCATCACCGTCACCGGCAAGCTCCATGCCACCGATGCCGCGATCACCGCCGCGCTTGGCGCCGGACCCGACACCATGATGCTCGGCTTCGACACCGACGCCGCCAAGACACGGCTCGAAGCCGTGCCGTGGATCAGGCACGCCCAAGTCATGCGGCTGCTGCCCTCGACGCTGCAAGTCGTGGTCGAGGAGCGCACGCCTTACGCCGTTTGGCAGAACCACGGCCAGACCTATGTGGTCGATGCCGAAGGCGTCATGTTGGCGCCTGCCTTGCGCGAAGCCTATCCCGGCCTGCCGCTGGTCGTGGGCGAGGGCGCCGGCAAGAATGCCGCGCAATTATTCGATCAACTGACGCCGTTCGGCGAGCTTACCCGGGACCTCATCGCCGCGATCAGGGTCGGCGACCGTCGCTGGACGCTGAAGCTCGCCTCGGGAATGGAGATCATGTTGCCCGACGACAATAGCGTTGAGGCGCTGACCTCGCTCGCCAAGCTCGATCGGGACAAGGGCGTGCTCAAACGGGATGTCGCCGCCGTCGATCTACGCCTGCTCGATCGGGTCACCGTGCGCCTGCGCGAGACTGCGTCGGCCAATCAGCCGGGCGCTGCGCCTGAGGCCGACATCCCGACCGCGAGCACCAAGGTCGCGCCGGCCAAAGGCAAGACGTGAGTAGGGGGTTCGAGGGCAGGGGGATGGGATACACGACCACTATAAGAAGTAAGCGCCAGCGCATCGTGACCGCGCTCGATATCGGCACGAGCAAGATCTGCTGCCTGATCGCCAAGACTTCGCCGGTGCCCGATTGGTTCGAAGGCAAGGGCGATGCGGTGCAGTTCGAGGTGCTGGGCTTCGATCACACCCGCGCCGAAGGCCTCAAGGCCGGTATGATCGCCCATCTCGACAGCGCCGAGGCCTGCATCCGCTCGGCCGTCGATGCCGCCGAGCGCATGGCCGGGGTCACCGTCGAGGACGTGCACGTGTCCGTGACCTGCGGCCGGCTCAAGAGCGAGAGCTTCTCGGCCAGCGTGGCGCTGCCGTCCGGCGCGGTGCGCGAGGACGACATCCAGCGGCTGCTGGCCGGCGGCCGCCAATATGCCGGACGCGATAAGCGCAGCGTGCTGCACGCGCTGCCTCTGAGCTACCGCCTCGACGACAGCAATGGCGCTATCAGCGAGCCGCAGGGCATGTGCGGCGAGCGGCTTGCCGTCGACCTCCATGCCGTGAGTGCCGACGAGGTGGCGATGCGCAATCTGATGTTGTGCGTCGAGCGCTGCCATCTCGGCGTCTCCAGCCTGGTGGCGGCGCCTTACGCCAGCGCGCTCTCGGTGATCACCCCTGACGAGGCCAAGCTCGGCGTGGCCTGCATCGATTTCGGCGCCGGCACCACCACGCTGTCGGTGCTGGTCGACGGGCACTTCATCCATGCCGACGCCATCGCGCTCGGCGGCAACGGCATCACCACCGACATCGCCCGCACCCTGTCCGCCCCGCTCGACTACGCCGAGCGGCTCAAGACGCTGCATGGCGCTGCGTTTGCCACGCTGTCCGACGAGCGGGAAATCATCACCTACCCCGCGGTCACCGGCTTGCCGCAGCCGAACTTAAATCAAATCACCAAGGCGCAGCTCGCCGTCATCATCCGCCCGCACGTCGAGGAGATTCTCGATCTGATGCGGCGGAGGTTGGCCGCAGCCGGTCCCGCCGCCGAGGTCACCCAGCATCTGGTGTTGACCGGAGGCGGCAGCCAGCTCACCGGCCTGTCGGAGCTTGCCGCCAACATGTTCGGGCGCCCGGTCAGGCTTGGCCGCCCGCGCTCGATCAGCGGGCTGCCCGCCGTCGCCGCGGCGCCGGACTTCGCCGCCGGCATCGGTCTTCTGCTGCATTGGGCGCGCGGCGACGATCGGCTCGCCGGCCGCGCCGAGCAGCGGTTCTTGCGCACCGGCACGGGCTATTTCGCCAAGGTCGGCGACTGGATAAGGGACAATTTTTGATCGCTGAAGAGGGCTCGAATAGCGCATCGCGGGGACGCGCCGGAGCGAGCCGAACAAAGGGCAATGAAGGATCGGAAGACGGCCATGACCATCAACCTCAGAGTTCCTGATCTCACCGAACTCAAGCCGCGCATCACCGTATTCGGTGTCGGCGGGGCCGGCGGCAACGCCGTCAACAACATGATCGAACGCGGGCTCAAGGGCGTCGAGTTCGTGGTCGCCAATACCGACGCGCAAGCTCTGGCGAGCTCGGCCGCCGAACGCCGCATCCAGATGGGGGCCAACGTCACCGAAGGCCTCGGCGCCGGATCGAAGCCCGAGATTGGCGCCGCCGCCGCCGAGGAGGCGATGGCCGACATTAAGGCCCATCTGGTCGGCTGCCATATGGTGTTCATCACCGCCGGCATGGGCGGCGGCACGGGCACCGGCGCAGCGCCGGTGATCGCGCGCGCTTCCCGCGAGGAAGGCATCCTGACCGTCGGCGTCGTCACCAAGCCGTTCCAGTTCGAGGGCTCGCGGCGACTCCGCGCCGCCGAAGCCGGCATCGATGCGCTGCAGAAATTCGTCGATACGCTGCTCATCATCCCCAACCAGAACCTGTTCCGCGTCGCCAACGAGAAGACTACCTTCACCGACGCCTTCTCCATGGCTGACGACGTGCTCCGGTCGGGCGTCGCCTGCATCACCGATTTGATGGTGAAGGAAGGCCTGATCAATCTCGACTTCGCCGATGTCCGCACCATCATGGCCGGCATGGGCAAGGCGATGATGGGCACCGGCGAGTCGAGCGGCGACCGCCGCGCGATCGAAGCCGCCGAAGCCGCCATTTCCAATCCGCTGCTCGACGATGTGTGCATGAAGGGCGCGAGCGGCTTGCTCGTCTCCATCACCGGCGGCAACGACCTCACCCTCTACGAGGTCGACGAGGCGGCGAGCCGAGTAAGGGCCGAGGCCGATCCCGACGCCAACATCATCGTCGGCGCGACCTTCGACGACGAGCTCGATGGCTCGATCCGCGTGTCGGTGGTGGCGACCGGCATCGGCCTGTCCGCATCGGCGCAAAACGCGATCATCGAAGCGCCGCGGCACGCGCCCGCGCCTGAGCGGAGCAGATTGAGCGAGCGTCTCGCCGGTCTGGCCACGCTGCCCGGAACGGCGGTCGATCTCGACGAGCCGAGCCTGGTGCTGGCGCAGAGCGAGGTGGTGAAAGAGCCGCCGGTGTGGCGTGCGCCCGGCAACGTGACCATCGAGAAGCGCCCCACACAGGCGACCGGGATTGGCCTGCCGCTTGGCATGTCTCAGCAGAAGCCCGCGCCGCAAGCGCCGTCTCATCCGTTCCAGCCGGCGCAGCCCTCTGCCGTCAGGCGTCCGGTGCGGCGCATGCCGAGCATCGAAGAGCTGCCGGTGGTGGCTCAAAACGCGATCAAGGCCAAGTCGGGCGAATCGCCGGGCTTTGGACTGAGAGAGCAGAAGAAGAAGGTCGGCTTCCTCGAGCGGCTGGCCAATGTCGGCCGCTCCCGCAAGGAGCCTGACGCCGAGATGCCGGCCAAGCGCGAGCCGGAATTCGGTCAGGCTTGGGGCGATAGCCCCCAGCCTCAGGCCCCGAGACCCCAGTTGCAGACCCCCTCGGCGGCGCAACGGGGCATCAGGATCGAGCGGCCGCGTAACGAGCCGGCCGCCCCTGCCGCGCCAAAACGGATCGAGGCGCAGGTCCGGGCGGTCCCGGTCGAAATGGCTGAAGCGGCAAGCGAATCACTGATGGATGACGATCTGGAAATTCCAGCGTTCCTGCGCCGCCGCGCGAACTAGATGGAGCGCTGGCGGTTAACCAAGATGCTCTCCAGACCACCGATGAACAACGAAATATGAACTACATCAATTGGTTATGAGGTAGTCCGACCGGTAATACAGTGAAAGAAACCGTGATTTGTCGCCCTTGAGTCCCAGCGTTAAGCTTCTTGTTAGATTGATCGGCAGGACCAAAAAGGCACAATCCAAGGACCGACAAGGTCCGGTTTAAAGTGCCAGGGAGCGCTGATCAATGGGGGGCTCGGGGTTCTCTCCTCGGGCTAATAGGGAACTCAGAAGACGGCTCGGGGGCCGACGGGGGCCATGAAGGGTTTCATAGGGGCACGCCAAACTACGCTTGCCAGCGAGATTTCACTTACCGGCACCGGGGTTCATAGCGGGGCGCCAGTTTCCATCTCTCTTTGTCCGGCTGATGGCGATACCGGCATCCGTTTTCTCCTTTCCAACGGTCATCCCGAAGGTACCGAGATCGTTGCCGACCAGCGGTCGGTAACCGGCGTTACGTTGTGCACCGTGATTGGCGACGGCAACGGCGCCTCGGTGGCAACGGTCGAACATCTGCTCGCCGCCCTGCGTGGGCTTGGCGTCGACAACGCCCTGATCGAGATCGACAGCACCGAAGTGCCGATCATGGACGGCAGCGCCTCGCGCTTCGTCGAGGCGATCGACGAGGTGGGTCTTGCCGAACTTGAGGCTCCCCGCCGCTTCCTCAAAGTCCTGAAGCGGGTCGCGGTGGAAGACGCCGGCGCCTATGGCGAACTCACTCCGCATAACGGCTTCCGACTCGACGTTGAAATCGATTTCGACACGCCGCTGATCGGCACCCAGAAGATCGAGATCGACCTGAACCCCGGTTCCTTCCGCCGCGAGCTTGCGCGGGCCCGCACTTTCGGCTTCATGAAAGATGTCGAGCGGCTATGGGCCGCCGGTCTCGCTCTTGGCGCCTCGCTGGAAAACACTGTGGCGATCGGCGACGACCGCATCATCAACCGCGAAGGACTGAGATTCTCCGACGAGTTCGTGCGTCACAAGGCGCTCGATGCAGTTGGCGACCTCGCTCTGGCGGGCGCACCGATCCTCGGCGCGTTCCGCTCCCATCGCGGCGGCCACCGGCTGAATGCGCTGGTGCTCAAGGCCCTGTTCGCCGATGCCGAGGCCTGGACCATGGTCGAAGCCCCGCGTTACCGCGAGGTTCGTCATGCCGAGCTCAGCCATCGCCTCGCGGCCGCCAACTTCGCCGCCGAGCGGAGCTAACCGGACACCGAGCCGTCGGGCTCCTTTCCAGCTACCTTTGCGTGCAGCTTGGCGCCGCCAAGTGAGGCTGATTCCCGACAATGCGCCGTCCGCGGCGTGACGGGGCAAAAAAACACCATAATCCGCTAGTTGGGTGCTAACAGCTGCGCTAGCTTTGGCCGGCAGCCTCTGGGCTGCGGCAATTATGTCTGCGCGCGAGGGGACGATTTTGAGGGGTCGCATGACCGGTCGGGTTGAGCCGCAACGCGTGTCGGCGCGCCTTTGGGCGCCGGTCAGGGTCGCCTGCGTCGTGGTTGTGGCCGGTCTGCTCGCCGGCTGCAGCTCGTTCGCCTGGCTCGGCGGCAACAAGGCGGAGGTCCCGGAGAACAACGACCCGCCGGATGTCATTTACAAAAAGGCCGAAACGCTGGTCGACAAGGGCAAATACGGCGATGCCGCCCGGGCCTACGAACAAGTCGACATCAATCACCCTTATTCGCAGGAGGCCCGCCGGGCCATCCTCATGGCGGCCTACGCCTATTACAAGGCCGCCAAATATGACGAGGCGATCGGGGCTGCCGACCGCTACCTCACGCTTCACCCCGGCACTCAGGAATCGGACCTCGCCCAGGACATCATCGCCATGTCCTATTACGACCGCGTCCTTGACCCGAGGCGCGATCAGACCAATGCCCGCAAGGCGCTGGTCGCCTATGACACGCTGTTGCAGCGCTATCCCGAGTCGCGCTACGCGGCTGAGGCGCAGAACCGGGCGCGCATTCTGCGCGATCTTCTGGCGGCCAACCAGATGGTGGTCGGCCGCTATTACCTCCGCCACAACAATTTCCTCGCGGCGATCAACCGCTTCCGCAGCGTGGTGACCGACTATCAGACCACCGAGCAGGTGGAAGAGGCCTTGATGCGCCTCACCGAGGCCTATATGGCGTTAGGCATCATCAACGAGGCCCAAACGGCCGCTGCCGTGCTCGGCCACAACTTCCCGGACGGCAAGTGGTACAGGCACGCTTACGCGCTCTTGGGAAAGCAAGGCCTCAAGCCGCAAGAGCACGAAGGGTCTTGGATCACCCAGACCTGGAAGGGCGACGGCAAGCCGGCCTAAAGCATGATGCGGAACAGCGACAACCGGCTTTCCGACAAGATCAGGCTCGAGCGACGCGCTTAGGGCGCTATCGCCGTAGTGCCCTAAGGGACGCGCCATGCTAGCCGCCCTGTCGATCCGCGACATCGTCCTGATCGACAAACTTGACCTCGAATTCGGCCAAGGCCTGTCGGTGCTGACCGGAGAGACCGGCGCCGGCAAGTCGATCCTGCTCGACGCCTTCTCGCTCGCTATTGGCGGGCGCGGCGACACCTCGCTGGTACGGCGCGGCGCAAGCCAAGGCCAGGTCACGGCGGTGTTCGATCTGCCCAACAGCCATCCGGTGTTCGCGCTCTTGGCCGAGAACGGCATCGCCACCGAAGATGCCCTGATCTTGCGCCGGGTCCAGGGCGCTGACGGACGAAGCCGCGCCTTCATCAACGACACCAGCGTGAGCGTGCAGCTGCTGCGCCAAGTGGGGCAGGCGTTGGTCGAGATCCACGGCCAGCACGACGACCGCGCCCTGATCGATCCGTCAGGCCATCGCGACCTGGTGGATGCCTTCGGCGGCTTGAGCGAGGAGGCGGCGCGCGTCGCCGAGGCCTACGACACGTGGCAAACCGCCGAGGCCGAGCGGTCCCGCCATGACCGCGAGATCGCCGCCTCGCGCGCCAATGCCGACTATCTCACCCACGCGCTCGAGGAGCTTCGCCTACTTGATCCGCAGGCCGGGGAGGAGGAGGCCTTGGCCTCCCGCCGCCAGCTGATGATGAACGCCGAAAAGATTGCAGCCGAGCTCACCGAGGCGCTCGATGCCCTGCAAGGCGAGGGCACCAGCGGTGCACGCCTCTCGGCGGCTCTTCGCCGCATCGAGCGCCAGGCGGCCACCATCCCCGACCTGCTCGCCCCGGTCGCTGCCGTGCTCGAACGCGCGCTGATCGAGGCCAATGCCGCCCAAGCCAAGATCGAGGAGGCGCTGGCCGCCACCTCGTTCGAGCCCAAGGAGCTCGAGCGGGCCGAAGAGCGGCTGTTCGCGCTCCGCGCGCTGGCGCGCAAACACAAGGTCACGGTCGACGACCTGCCGGCGTTGGTCGCGCGGCTCGAAGCCGAGCTGGCGGCGCTCGATACCAGCGAGGCGCGGGCCGAGCAGCTTGCCAAGGCTGCGGCGGCGGCGCGCAAGGTCTATGACGGGTTGGCGACCGGCTTGAGCAACGCGCGGCACCAGGCGTCCAAGCGGCTCGATCATGAGGTCGCGGGCGAGCTCGGCCCGCTCAAGCTCGAAAAAGCGAGCTTCATCACCCATATCGACACCGTGGAGCTGGCCGAAGGCGGGCCGAGCGGGATCGACCGCGTCGCCTTTTGGGTCAGGACCAACCCCGGCACCGAGCCGGGCCCGTTGATGAAGGTCGCCTCCGGCGGCGAGCTGGCGAGGTTCATTTTGGCGCTCAAAGTCGTGCTTGCCGCCCGCGGCTCGGCGCCGACCTTGGTGTTCGACGAGGCCGACGCCGGCGTCGGCGGGGCGACCGCGGCCGCCATCGGCGAGCGTCTGGCGCGGCTTGCCGCTGGTGCCCAGGTGCTGGCGGTGACTCACGCGCCCCAGGTTGCGGCCGTCGCCGCCGGCCATCTGCTGATCGCCAAGGAGGCGGTGCGCGGCCCCGACGGCGAGGCGATGGCCACCCGCGTCGCCGTGCTCGAAGGCGAGCATCGCCGCGAGGAGATCGCGCGCATGCTGGCCGGCCAGACCATCACCGACGAGGCGCGCAAAGCGGCCGATCGGCTCATGACCCGCTCGGCATGATCGAAGCCCATGAACAAGTCGAAAGCGAAAAAGAAGGTTGGTGCGGTCGAAAGGCTTGCCAAGAAGCTGGTTGAAGCGCTCGACGAGGCCGAAGCCGCCGCCGAGCTAAAAAGGCTCGCGGCCGAGATCGCCCATCACGATGCGCTCTATTACCGCCAGGACGAGCCTGAGATCAGCGACGCCGACTATGACCGCTTGCGCGCGCGCAACGACGAGATCGAGGCGCGCTTTCCGCATCTCGTCCGCGACGACAGCCCGTCGCTGAAGATCGGCGCGGCGCCGGTCGAGGCCTTCGGCAAGGTGATCCATCGCGTGCCGATGCTGTCGCTCGGCAATGTGTTCGACGAGGCCGCCCTGCAAAAGTTCGTCGAAGGCATCAAACGGTTTCTCGGTCTGCCGGCGAGCGAGGCCCTGGACTTCACCGCCGAGCCAAAGATCGACGGGCTCTCGATCACGCTGCGCTACGAGGGCGGCAGGCTGGTCCAGGGCGCGACCCGCGGCGACGGCTATCAGGGCGAGAACGTCACCGCCAATGTCCGCACCATCGCCGACATTCCAAACGCCATCACCGCGCGGGGCTTCCCCGATCCGTTCGAGCTCAGGGGCGAGATCTATATGAGCCGCGCCGCCTTCCAGCAGCTCAATGCCGGGCAGGCCGAGCGCGGTGAACGACTGTTCGCCAACCCGCGCAACGCCGCGGCCGGCTCGCTGCGCCAGCTCGATCCTTCCATCACCGCCAGGCGGCCGCTGCGGTTCTTCGCCTATGGCTGGGGCGAGGTCGCCGACCTGCCGGCCGAGACCCAATGGGACGCCTATCAGATCCTGCGGGCCTGGGGCTTCCCGCTGAATCCGCTCATCAGGCTCACCCACGCGGTCGAGGAAATGCTTGAAACCTATCGCGATATCGAGAGCGGCCGCTCAGGCCTGGATTACGATATCGACGGCATCGTCTATAAGCTCGACCGGCTCGATTTGCAGGAGCGGCTCGGCTTCGTGTCGCGCTCGCCCCGCTTCGCCGTCGCTCACAAATTCCCCGCCGAGAAGGCGACCACGGTGCTGCGCGACATCGAAATTCAAGTGGGACGCACCGGCGCGAACACGCCGGTCGCCAAGCTCGATCCCGTCACGGTCGGCGGCGTGGTGGTGCAGAACGCCACGCTGCATAACGAGGACGAGATCAAACGCAAAGACATCAGGATTGGCGACACGGTGATCGTGCAGCGAGCTGGCGACGTCATCCCGCAGGTTTTGGGAGTGGTTCAAGAAAGCCGTCCTGGGGGAGTCGAAGAATATAGGTTCCCGCTATTTTGCAAAGCTTGCGGCAGCAAACTAGTCCGGGAGATAAATCCCAACACTGGGAGAAGAGAGGCTGTGTGGAGATGTACGGGCGGCTTAGTCTGTCCGGCACAGAGGGTCGAGCGACTCAAACATTTCGTGTCACGTCAAGCTTTTGACATTGAGGGGCTGGGTGAGAAACGAATTAAAGAGCTCTTCGATGATGGGATCATTCGATCGCCAGCCGATATTTTCACTCTAGTTTCAGAGAGCAAGAGGGCGCACCGCACATCCCGTTTCCAGACACCTTCCCATGCAGGCTTGATTGGTTTCGCTACGGGAACTTTCGATGACGAGACGAAGCTAGACCGTCTTGAAAAGAAAAAGGGCTGGGGACCAACCTCTGTTCGAAAATTGCGTGATGCCATCGAGGCACGGCGCAATGTGCGGCTTGATCGATTCATCTATGCGCTCGGTATTCGCCATATTGGCGAGACCACTGGGCGCCTGCTGGCGCGGAACTACAGTACTGCCCGTGACTTCCTCAGGAAAATGCGCGCAGCAGCGAACCATCGAGAAGGGGCTGCTTTTGCCGAGCTCGACAATATCGAAGGCATCGGACCGACGGTCGCGGCTGCGATAGCTGACTTCTTTGCCGAACCACACAATGTGAAGGTCGTCGAGGACCTACTTAACGAGGTGAAGCCAACACCACTTGAGACTGTCGACGAGGAATCATCACTGTCAGGAAAGAGAGTGGTGTTTACGGGTGAACTCGAGAGTATGTCTCGTCCTGAAGCAAAAGTGAGGGCAGAGCGGCTTGGCGCTAAGGTCACCAGTTCCGTTTCGAAGAACACCGACTACGTGGTGGCCGGGCCCGGCGCCGGCTCGAAGCTGAAAAATGCCAAGGACCTCGGGGTCAAGGTGCTGACCGAAGATGAGTGGCTGAAGCTGATCGGCTGAGCCTCAGCCATATTTCAGCTTCATGGCGATGATGGCGAGCGCCAGCCCGAGCGTGATGGCGTTGGAGACGATGATCGGCAGATTGCCGATCAGCAGGCCGAATACCATCCACAACAACACCCCGGTGGCGAACGCCACATACATCTGCAGCGAGATCGCCCGCGTGTCCTTGTGGCGGAGGATGTGCAGAGCCTGAGGCAGGAACGCCGCCGTGGTCAGCGTCGCCGCCACGGCCGAGACGAGGACCTCGATTGCCATCTAGCCGATCGGCGCGGTGGCGTGGCGGAGCCAAGCCCGGTCGTCGCTGAGCAGCACCGGCTCGATCTCCCGCCTGACCCGGGCATGATAGGCGTTGAGCCAGGCGAGCTCCCACGGCACGAGCTGCTTCGGGTCGATCAGCCTTCGGTCGAACGGCACCAGCGTCAGGGTCTCGAAGCCCATCATCTCGCGGGTGCCTCCTTGGATGCGCCCGGGCGGCGTCACCAGCACCAGATTCTCCAGCCTGATGCCGTATTGGCCTTCGAGATAATAGCCCGGCTCGTTTGACAGGATCATGCCGGGCTCGAGCTCGACCGTGCCGAGCCGCGACAGGCGTTGCGGACCCTCATGCACCGACAGATAGCTGCCGACGCCGTGTCCGGTGCCATGGTCGAAATCGAGCCCCGCTTCCCACAGCGGCCGCCGCGCCAACGGGTCGAGGTCCTGGCCGCGCGTGCCTTTGGGAAACCGCGCCGTGGCGATGGCGATATGAGCCTTCAGCACCAGCCCGTAATGCCGGCGCATCTCCGCCGTCGGCGTACCGACGGCGACGGTGCGGGTCACGTCGGTGGTGCCGTCGCGGTATTGGGCGCCGGAATCGATGAGATAGAGTGTGCCCGATTGCAGCGCGCGCTTGCCCTTGGTGGTCGGCCGGTAATGGACGATGGCGCCGTTCGGTCCGGCCGCGGAGATCGTGTCGAAGCTGATGTCCTTGAGCTGGCCGGACTCGCGGCGGCAATCTTCGAGCTTCATGGCTGCGGCCACCTCGTCGATCTTGCCCAACTCGGCAACCTCGTCAAGCCAGGCGAGGAACCGCGCCATGGCGAGGCCGTCGCGCAGGTGCGCGGTATGCGCGCCTTTGATCTCGACCTCGTTCTTGATCGCCTTGGGCGCGATGCACGGGTCTGCGCCCGGCACGAATTGAACGCCCTCGGCCTTGAGCAATTGGGCGAACCGGATCGGCGCCGTGTCGGGATCGAGCCTGACGCGTGCCTTGGCCTGGCCGAGCGTCTTGAGTCTCTCGGTCAGCGCGGCCGGCTCGGCGAGATCGACCAGCTCGCGCAGTTCGCCTTTCACGTTGTCGCCGACTTTGGCCGGATCGATGAACAGGGTCGGGCGCCCCGTGGCCGGCACGATGGCGAAGGCGAGCGCGACCGGCGTGTGCTTGAGATCGCCCCCCCTGATATTGAATAGCCAGGCGATCGAATTGAGCAGGGTCAAAAGCACTGCGTCGACATTGCTCTCCTTGAGGTGCGCCTGCACGTCGCGGATCTTGTCGAAGGCGGTGCGCCCGGCATATTCGACGCCGTGCGGCACGATCTGGGCGGGCGACGGCTTGGGCCGGTCCTGCCACAGCGCATCGATCGGGTTGACCTCGACCGGATTGAGCTTGATGCCCGACTTGGCGAGCGTCTCGGTCAGCCGCTCGATCTCTTTGATGGTATGCAGCGCGGGATCGTAGCCGACCGCCGCACCCTTGGTGAGATTGTCGGCGATCCAAGCCGACGCTTTAGCCTCCGGCGTCTGCAGCACCTCGAACAAAGTCGGGTCGGTCTGTGCCCGGGCCTGGAGGATGTAGCGCCCGTCGACGAACAGTGCCGCCCACTTGTCCAGCACGACGGCCACGCCGGCCGATCCGGTGAAACCGGTCAGCCACGCCAGGCGTTCGGCCGAAGGCGGCAGGAACTCGTTCTGATGCTCGTCGCTGTGGGGAACGAGAAAGCCCTTGAGCCTTCGCGACTTCAGTTCCCGTTGCAACGCCTTGACCCGCTCGCCGCTCGCGGCCGGTGAACTGACGTCATCGAAAATTTGATACATGGTCGGCTGTTGTAAGCGCAAAGCTTCGTTGCGATCAATCGCGCACAATGCGCGCGCTGCGACGGGTTATCACCAGGGTCGCCCATCCATCGAGAATGATTCGCTTTTTGAGGGTGAAACCATGGCTAAGGGTGCGCGCCTCGATTGCACGCGCCTGGGTTAGGGTGAGGCCGGAAAGGATCGCGGTGCCGCCTTGTCGAATGTGGCGCGCGAGCTCTGGCGCGAGATCGTAGAGCGCGCGCTCGAGCAGATTGGCGAGCACCAGATCGGCCTTGGCCCGCCACAGCCGGGGATGCAGAAAGCCGCGTGCGGCAAGCACGCTGACCAGTGAACTTGCGCCATTCTTCCGCGCATTGTCGCGAGCGACCGCCGCCGAGATGGGGTCGTTGTCGCTCGCCACCACGCTCAACTTGAGCGCGTTGGCGGCGGCGATGGCCAGCACGCCGGTGCCGGTGCCGATATCGATGATGGAACGCGGCCGGTTTCGCTTGAGGTGATCGTCGAGCGCCAGCAGGCAGCCGCGCGTCGAAGCATGATGGGCCGTGCCGAACGCCTGGCCGGCGTCGATCTCGATGACATGGCGGCGCCGCTGCACCTTGCTCCGGTCGTGGCTGCCATGGACCACGAAGCGTCCGGCGGAAACCGGCCCGCGTTGGCCTTGCGACAGGGTCACCCAATCGGCGGGCTCGATTTCCTCGATGGTGAGGGACAAGCTGCCGTTCCCGCCGGCCTGCGCGATCAGCGCCAGCAGCGCCTCGCGCTGAGGCGGCGCATCGTAATGGGCGAAGATTTCGCACCGGCCTGGTCCGCGCTCGAACAGTCCGATCGCGACCGCAGCGGGCTCCGCCGCCTCTTCCAGCGCGCGGACGATCCGCTCGGCAAGCGACGCCTCGGCCTCGATGCTCGCCTGATGGATGATGGCTGTTGACGGCGCCGCCGAGTTCTCAACCAAGGCTACGCTCTCGCTCTGAGGGCTTGCATGGCGAGGGAGCTTAGGGCCGAGCGACGTCCGCGCGCAAATCCAACGATTTTCGCCGCCGGCGCCCGTCGCCTACCCATTCGGGTAGTGCCGCAAGCCTCTGTCCCACCTAGAGTTAACTTGACTCTCCGTCGAGCCGAAGGAAAGTCGCGGTGGGAGCAGACTGGTCCGGCGAGGCATGTGTCGGCTCCCGCGGGCTTGCTCTGCTCTTAAGTCACAAGAGCTGTCGCATCACCCGGAGAACATCCTCATGAAAGCACTGTCTATTGTTTGCGCCGCCGTGGCGTTGCTGGTTTGCGCCGCCATTCCTCTGAAATCTTTTGCCGAGGACGAGGCCAAGTTGAGCGCGGCGCAGATCGCCGAAGGCCAGACCAAAGCCGGCGTCGCCAATACGCTGATCGTCATCGGCCGGGCAGCCAAGGACCCCGACATGCTGATGGCCGCGGCGAAACTGTTGGCCTCGATCGAGGCGCCGGTGGCAGATCCCAAGGCGAGCACCGGCGGCAAGCCCGTGTTCTACGACGTGGATGCCATCGTCGTTGAGGCGGACGGTTATGCCGCCAATCGGAGCGGCAAGCCTACATCGCGCAACTACGCCGGCTTCTGCCACTACGAATATCTCTGCGACAGCCTGAGCTGCAGCTAAGTCTGGGTGTGCTGACCGGTAGAGCGGTTTACTGACAGGCGGCTTCGTCGAGCGGGTCAGCTCACCCCTGACATCCGCTCGACGGAGCGGCGCCTCACGACTGCTTGCCGAAGCAGACCCGCGCGGCCGCCTCCTGCGTGCAAGGCGTTCCGGCGGGCGTGCCGCAGATTTCGGCGAGCTTGGCGGTCGAGACGCACATCCCGTCCGGGCCGCGCCAGCCTGGGCCGCCTTTGCAGCCGCAGCCTTTGCAGCGGCAGACCTCTTGGGCGACGGCCGCCGAGGGGCCTAGCGGAGCAAGAAAAGCAAACGAAATCATAATCATGGCTGAAATGGCGAGCGCGCGCATGACACATCTCCCTCTGTTGCGCCGTCGCCAATGTACATGTTTTGTTCTCGCCTGGGAAGAGCCCGCAGCGCTCACCAATTCAGGCAGCTTACGGAGAATTTCTTGAAGGCGGCCGGGTCCGCCGGCGCGGTTATCTTGACGCCGGGCGCATCGATCGACAGCGCCTTCGCCTTGATGGCGATGTCGACCGCAAGATCCTTGCCCGGTACGCTCGTCTCGTAGCGATAGACCTCGCCGTCCGGCTGGGTCTCGCATTCGCTCAAACCCCCGCACACGAGCGGGGTGAGCGGCACGGCTTGGTGGCCTTTGTCCTCGTCGACGCGAAGAACGACCTTGTCCTTGCCGGGCTTGTTGCCCTTCTCGACCTCGACCTCGATGCGGGTCTCGTCGCGTCCGGTTTCGCCCTCTTCCTGTCCGCACGAGATCGACAGCACCGGTCTGCCGGGCTCGCCGTAGACCAGATAGGCGATCTCCGCGGCCTCGACTGTCCAGAGCGGTTCGGCGCTCGCGACCGGCGCCAGCCCGGTCATCGCCATGGCAACAACGACGCAACACCGCATGGGCCGGTTCACACCCGCTCGACGAAGGTGTCGACCACCTTCTTCTGTCCGGCCTTGTCGAAATCGACCGTGAGCTTGTTGCCGTCGACTTGAGCCACGCGGCCATAGCCGAATTTCTGGTGGAACACCCGCATCCCGATGGCGAGTCCGGCGCCTTCGGCCGTGCTCGCCGCCACCAGCGTGCCGTCGATGGTCATGGGCTCGCGCGAGCGCGGCGCGTTTCCGCCGCGCGGCCGGTTCCGCTGCGCGCGCTGCCAGCCCGGCGTCTCGTAGAAGCCGGATGCGAACAAATTCTCGGCGCTGTCGAACCGGCTCGGCCCGTAGCCGCGCAGGCCTTTGTCCTCGGCGACGACGATATGGTCGACCGGCAACTCGTCGATGAAGCGGGAGGGGAGCGCCGTCTGCCACGTGCCGTGGTTGCGGCGGTTCTGCGCGAAGGTGATCTTGGCGTGCAGCCTCGCCCGCGTCAGGCCGACATGAGCGAGCCGCCGCTCTTCCTCGAGGCCGGAGCGGCCCGAATCGTCGAGGCTGCGCTGATGCGGCAGCAGCCCCTCGTCCCAGCCGGGCAGGAACACGGTGTCAAATTCCAGCCCCTTGGCCGAATGCAGCGTCATCAAGCTGACGCGGTCGGCGCCTTCTTCGGTCTGCGCGTCCATCACTAGTGAGACATGCTCGAGGAAGCCTGCCAGCGTGTCGAACTCCTCCATGAAGCGGATCAGTTCTTTGAGGTTCTCGAGCTTGGACTGTGCCTGCGGCGAGCGTTCGGCCTGCCACATGGCGGTATAGCCGGACTCATCGAGGATCAGCTCGGCCAGCTCGGTATGGCGCATGGTGTCGATCAGCGAGCGCCAGCGGTCGAACGCCGCGATCAGATCGGCCAGCGACTTGCGCGCCTTAGGCTTCAGCTCTTCGGTCTCGACGATCAGCCGCGCCGCCTGGAACAGCGGCACGCCTTGCGCGCGGGCCAGCTGATGCAGCGACTTCAAGCTCGATTCGCCCAAGCCCCGGCGCGGCGTGTTGACGATGCGCTCGAATTTGAGGTCGTTGGCGGGGTTGAGCGTGACCTCGAAATAGGCGGTGGCGTCCTTGATCTCCTGCCGCTCGTAGAAGCGCGGGCCGCCGATCACGCGATAGGGCAGGCCAAGGGTGATGAAGCGGTCCTCGAAGGCGCGCATCTGGAACGAGGCGCGCACCAGAATGGCGATCTCGCTCAACCCATGGCCTTGGCGCTGGAGCTGCTCGATGTCCTCGCCGATGACGCGCGCTTCCTCCTCGTCGTCCCAGCAGCCTTCGATCTCGACCGGCTGGCCGAGATCGCCGTCGGTGCGGAGCGTCTTGCCGAGCCGCCCCTTGTTATGGGCGATCAGCCCCGAGGCGGCGCCGAGAATGTGGCCGGTCGAGCGATAGTTGCGCTCGAGCCGGATGATCTTGGCGCCGGGGAAGTCGGTCTCGAATCTGAGAATGTTGTCGACCTCGGCTCCCCGCCAGCCATAGATCGACTGATCGTCGTCGCCGACGCAGCAAATATTGCCGTTGCCTTGGGCCAGCAGCCGCAGCCACAAATATTGCGCGACGTTGGAGTCCTGATACTCGTCGACCAGCATGTAGTGAAACCGCTGCTGATATTTGGCGAGCACGTCGGGCTGCTCCTGAAACAGCCGCAAATTCTCCAGCAAGAGATCGCCGAAATCGGCGGCGTTCAACTCCTTGAGGCGCGTCTGATAAAGCGCGTACAGCTCGCGCGCTTTGCCGTTGGCAAAGGCGAAGCTCTCGCCCTCGGGCACACGCTTCGGCGTGAGCCCGCGATTCTTCCAGCCGTCGATCATCGCCGCCAGCAGCCGCGCCGGCCAGCGCTTCTCGTCGATATTCTCGGCGTCGAGCAATTGCTTCAGCAGCCTGATCTGGTCGTCGGTGTCGAGCACGGTGAATGACGGCTTGAGATCGACCAGTTCGGCATGGCGGCGCATGATCTTGACACCGATGGCGTGGAACGTGCCGAGCCACGGCATGCCTTCGACCACGCCGCCGATCAATTGGCCGATGCGGGCCTTCATCTCGCGCGCCGCCTTGTTGGTGAAGGTGACGGCGAGGATTTCCCCGGGCCGGGCCCGGCCCAGGCTCAAAATGTGGCCGATGCGGGTGGTGAGCACGCGCGTCTTGCCGGTGCCGGCCCCGGCCAGCACCAGAAGCGGGCCGTCCAGCGTCTCGACCGCCTCGCGCTGCTCGGGGTTGAGCGCGTCGAGATAATGGCCCGGGCGGAGCCGCATGGCCCGCTGCGAGGTGGACAGCTGCTCCTCATCTGGTGGGGGCAGGGCTTCCGCGGCTGAGGAGCGAATCTTGGTCATTGAGTCGAAAACTATACCATTGGCGGCGCTGGGAAAGAAAAGCAGGGGGCCTGATGCAAAGCCCTTGGGCTTGGCCCGTTCCTGTCATATGACAGCATTTGCCCACCAAATGCGCAGCTAGGGCTCGCCCGGCCCGGTTGCAACCCTGCTAGGTGAGTCTCTGCCCTTGGAAGAGGAAGGTCCGTTAGACCACGCCACCGCCAGCGCCGAAGCCGCCGCTGCGGCCGAGGCACCGACGCCTAAGAGGTCCTTTAGCCGCGAATGGGCCGCGTGGTCAGCTTCATCATCGCCCAGCTGATCGTGGTGACGCTGCATTACCGCGCCACCCGTCTCACCCATGAGACCGAGGAGATCAAGCTTGCGCGCGAGCTTTACCGCGAGTTCTACCTTCAAGAGAAATCTTATCTGCAAATCGCCGGCGCTATCGAGTCGTGCCAGAAGCTTTACAAGAACGACGGCGGCAGCTTCAGCCACGTGGCCATCAACGAATATCTGGGTTTTTTCTCCGACCTCGGCCTGTTCATGCAGCGCGGGGCGCTGAGCGAGGAGCTGATCGGCCACTTTTTCGGCGCATATATCGTCGAGGCCTACGAATATCCTGAAATCAAAAGCTATATCGAGCGCACGCGGAAAAACTTCCAGCAGCCGGAAGCGTTCGCCGAATTCGAGAAGGTGGCCGAGGAGATCGAGCGCGATCCGCGCTTCGCCCCCCTTGTTACCCTCGCCAAAACCATGTGCGCCAACCAACAAGAAGGAACTCCATCGCCATGACACCCCGCATTGCGATCGCGCTTTGCCTGATTTTGTCCCTGAGCGGCGCAAGCCTGGCCTCAGGACCGTCCGAGCCCGGCAGCGAAGCTGTCGAAGAAAGCTCATGCGACAAATGCGACTCCGGATCCGGGCGCGGCAAACTCTGAGGGTGATGATCCGGACGAAGCGACCGACCAGACCGAGTCCGACGATCAGGACACAGCACCGATCGATGTCCACCGTCACCGTCCGGGCGCGTGTCCTGAAGGGCCGCCGTGCAAGGGCGGCGATTGATGCGCCGGAGACTTGACGTCACGCTGCCTAAGACGCCAAGCTCCGCGTCTGACAAAAAACCGCAGGGAAACTTTGCTATGCCCATTGCGGTTGTTCGAGGCCACTGCCAAAAGACGCTTAGCTCCATCGGTTGGGAGACGGGATATGCTTGACGTTTCGAGGATCGGTATAGCTGCGCTTATTGTTGCGGCGTTCGGCTTAGGCGCGATCCAGCCGGCCGAGGCGGCCTGCCAGCTCATCAAGGCCACGCACAGCGCCGGCTCCAAGGCCGAGGCGGCCAAAAGCTCGCAGGCGTTGGTGTTGAAAAATGCCGCAGACCTGAAACGCTCCAAGCGATGGAGCTACATCACGCTCTACGCCAAGAAAGTGCAGGGCGATCCGTTCTGGAAGGCCGTTCGTCCTGGCGCGCCCCCTCCGGAAGCCGTGCTCAAGCCGGACATCGTTACGACGCGCTTCTACACCACCTGCTTCACCGGCGTGGTCGTGCCGTATGTCTGTACCACCGGCTCGGCTGTCTGCGGCCAATAGCGCCTGTTAGCCTGTCATGGTCCGGGCTCGACCGGCGCGCCAGAGCGCCCCGGCGATGCATTGCCGCGCCCACAGCCGGTGATCGAACGTTAGCCAATGTGAAGCGTGACGCCTCATCCTTGCCACAGGACTTGGTAAGGTGATGTTCAAGCTTATCTATGGAACAATGGACCGAGAGCGTATCGCCGTGCTCAAGCCCCGCGCACCAATTCTCCACTACACCATCCGCGAGCGGATCGCCGACGGCTGCATCCACGTCATCGGGGTCACGGCCAGCCTCGTCGCCCTGACCGCGCTCCTCATCATCGGCGTGCAGTCCGAGACCCTCTCATGGGGCGTGAGCCTGACCATTTACGGGCTCGCTTTGGTGGCGACCTTCGGCTTTTCCGCCGGCTACCATCTGGTGGTCCGCCCTCCTAAGCTCAAGGAGGTCCTGCGCCGGCTCGATCACGCCGCCATCTTCCTGATGATCGCCGCGACCTATACGCCCTTCATCCTGATCAAGATGCAAACTCCCTGGGGGTTCGGCCTGCTTGCCGTGGTGTGGACCATGGCCGCCATCGGCATCGCCATCAAACTGTTCGCGCCACGCTTCCTCGACGGGTTGTCGACCGCGCTCTATCTGGTGCAAGGCTGGGCGGTGATTGCCGCGTGGGAGCCGTTGATGGCGGCGCTGCCGGGCGTGGCGCTAACGCTCCTCACGATCGGCGGCGTGCTCTACACCGTCGGTGTGGTGTTTCATCTGTGGGAGCGGCTGCCCTATCAGAACGCCATCTGGCACGGCTTCGTGTTGTCGGCGGCAAGCTGCCACTTCGCGGCGGTCATTTTCCTGGTCGAGACCTGATCGCGCCGCCTGAAAAGCTTCATCAATCCCGGCGAAGCACCCTATAAACTGGGCCCATGACCGCAGTCATGGCCGACCAAGGCAAGCGCGCGCTGTTCGCCCAACTGGCCGCGCGCTTCGGCGACCGATTCTCCGTGAGCCAGGCGCTGCGCGAGCAGCACGCCAATACGCTCACGTGGCTCAAGCGCGAGCCGCCCGACGCCGTCCTGTTCGCCGAGAGCGAAGCCGAGGTCGCCGACATCGTGACGCTCTGCGCCGAGGCCCGCGTGCCGGTGATTCCGTTCGGCACCGGCACCTCGCTCGAGGGTCACGTCAATGCGCCGTTCGGCGGCGTCTCGCTCGATCTGTCGCGCATGAACCGCATCCTCGTCGTGCACGAGGCCGACCTCGATTGCGAGGTCGAGCCGGGTGTCACCCGCAAGCAGCTCAACGATCACTTACGCGACAAAGGTCTGTTCTTCCCGGTCGATCCCGGCGCCAATGCGTCGCTCGGCGGCATGGCGGCGACGCGCGCCTCCGGCACCAACGCCGTGCGCTACGGCACCATGCGCGACGCGGTGCTCGGGCTGACCGCGGTGCTGGCCGACGGCAGCGTCATCCACACCGGCGGCAGGGCGCGGAAATCTTCCGCCGGCTACGACCTTACCCGGCTCCTGGTCGGCTCCGAGGGCACGCTCGGTGTCATCACCAGGCTGACGCTCAAGCTCCACGGCATTCCCGAGACCATCCTCGCCGCGGTCTGTCCCTTCGCATCGATCGAGGGCGCCTGCAACGCCACCATCGCCGCGCTGCAGATGGGGCTGCCGCTCGCCCGCATCGAATTGCTCGACGAGGTGCAGATCAGAGCCTGCAATGCCTATTCGCATCTCACGCTGCCCGAGACGCCGACATTGTTCCTCGAATTTCACGGCACGGCATCGTCTGCGCGCGAGCAAGTCGAAGCCTTCGCCGAGATCGCCCGCGCCGAAGGGGGGGGGACTACGCTTACGCCGAGCGGCCCGAGGACCGCACCCGACTGTGGCAGGCGCGGCATGACGCCTATTGGGCCGCGCGCGGCTTGAAGCCGGGCGCCGAAGTGCTGTCCACCGATGTCTGCGTGCCGATCTCGGCGCTCGCCGCCTGCGTCACCGCCACGCGTGCGGACATCGACCGGCTGGGCTTGCTCGCCCCGATCGTCGGCCATGTCGGCGACGGCAATTTCCACGTTATGCCACTGATCGACCCCGCCGATCTGGAGGAGCGGCGCAAGGTACAGGCCTTTCTTGATCGGCTGGTCGAGCGGGCGCTGGCCTATGGCGGCACCTCGACCGGCGAGCACGGCGTGGGCCAGGGCAAGATCTCCTATCTCGCCGCCGAGCATGGAGCAGGCATTTCGGCGATGATTGCCATAAAAAAGGCGCTCGATCCGCTGAATATCCTCAATCCTGGCAAGATTTTTGCGTTACCATAACGGCGCGTCGCAGGGGGGCCGGGGTCCTCGGCGCTTAGCTGCTCAACAGCACGCGCCAGAGCCTTGGGTTGGACGGCGGTGAACTCGCTCCTACTGACGTTGACGGCTGTGTTGATTCTGGTCTTGAGCGCGCTGTTTGCCGCGCCGCTCTTCATCGACTGGAACGACTACCGGTCCGTGTTCGAGACCCAAGCCACCAACCTGCTCGGCCGCCAGGTCAAGGTCGGCGGCAAGGTCCATCTCGTCCTGCTGCCGTCTCCCGAGCTGAGATTCGACGACATCAAGGTCGCCGATCAGGAGGGACGCCTCGACCGGCCGTTCCTCGAAGCCCGCTCGCTCGAGGCTTGGCTCAATATCGGCGTGCTGCTCAGCGGCACCATCGAGGCCCGCAAGATCGCCATGGTTGATCCGATCTTGAGGTTAGATCTCAAGGCCGACGGCACCGGCAATTGGAGCGACGTAGGGCGCCGCGGCGTGGCGCTGCCATTCGCCCCGAAAGACGTCCTGCTCGACGAGGTCGGCGTGTCGGGCGGCAGGATCGAGATCACCAAGCAGGGACTGCCCCAATTCACCCTGACCGAAGTCGTCGGCGATCTGAGCGCCCAGTCGCTGTCGGGACCTTACAAAGTTTCGGCCAGCTACCTCTTTGCCGGCCGCCCGCAAGAGCTGCGCTTCTCGACCAGCGAGCCTGACGCGGCCGGAGTGTTCCGCATCAAATCTTCGCTGCGCGACCTTGACCGCAACACCACCTACAGCCTCGACGGCGGCGTGGCCGGGCTCGGCGCCCAGCCTCAGTTCGACGGCGCCGTCGTGGTGCGCGCCGCAACCGTTGTTGCCGCCAACGGAACGGAAGGGGCCGCAGCCGAAACTGACGAGCAGCCGGCCGCGACCGCACCGCGTGACAAGACTTCACGCTACGAATTGAAGGGGCCGATCACCGCCACGCCCGAGCGGGTCGAGCTGCCCGATTTCGATCTCACCATCCAGGCCAACGGCCGTCCCCAGATTTTCAAAGGCAGCGCCGCGCTCGATTTCGCCGAGCGCATGCATGGCAAGGCCGAACTTGCAGCGGGCTTTGTCGATCTCGATGCGCTGCTCGCGGTGCCGGGCGCCGAGGAGCGGCCCACCCCCGCCGCGGTGCTTTACATGTTCGCCGACGAAATGCTCGGCCAGGCGGCCGAGTTCGGCGACGGCACGCTGAGTTTTGCCATCGAGCAGGCCGGCCTTGGCGGCGACCTGGTCGGCGCGGTCGATCTCGCGCTCGCCAGCAAAGACGGTGCGCTCGCGATCGAGCGCCTCAAGGCCGTGCTCCCCGGCGATAATCGCATCGAGGCCGCTGGCCGCCTTACCCGCGGCGAGTTCGGTCCGGTCTTTGTCGGTCCGGTCACGCTTGCCGGCGCGAAGCTCAAGCCGCTCACCCGCTGGGCGGTGGGCGACCGCGACATGTCGGGACAAGCCTCGGTTGGCGAGTTTAGCTTCACGGCCAACGCCACCATCGGCGACGGGGTGCTCACGCTGGCCGACGCATCGGGCGAGCTGAGCGGCACCAAGTTCCACGGCGGCTTGCGACTGCAAGGCGGCGAGCGCCGGTTGATCGAAATTACCCTCGACAGCGACCGGCTCGATTTGCGCGAAATGATTGGGGACGGGCCGCTGTGGCAGGCGTGGTTGCCGTCCGCCGGCACCGGCGGCGCGGCCGATGCCGGTCAGAGCCTGTTCAGCCAGATCCGCGGCGACGACATGCGCGTAACCTTGCGCGTCGGCGAGCTGCTGCTGCCCAATATTCCCGCCGGCAGGCTCGATGCGCGCTTTGCCTTCCAGCGCGACACCCTCGATGTCGAGCAGCTCGATTTCGCTGCTACCGGCGCGCTTGCCATCAACGGCAAAGGCCGCATCGAGCGGGTGAGCGCAGCGCCCGCCGGCCGCGTCGACTTTGCGCTTTCGGCCGCCACCGCCGACAGCCTGCGCATCACCGCCGATCTGTTCGGATTGCCCGAAAATGTGGGCCGGTCGAAGCATCTATCGGCGCTGGCGCCGCTCGATGTGAAGGTCAGCCTGGTCGCCTCGCGCGAGGGCGAGGCCACCAGCGCTTCCATCAAACTGGGCGGCAAGGCCGGCGCTTCCGACGTGTCGCTCGTGGCCCGCGCCCTAGGCAATCCCGCCAAGCCCGGCGAGGCGAATATCGCCATCGACGGCAGCGTCACGGGCGAACGGCCGCAAGCCATTCTCGTGTTGCTGTTCCCCGACCTTCCGGTCGAGCGCCTCGCCGCTGCCAGCCAGAATAGCGGCAAGCTGACCGTCAAGCTCTCCGGCGTGCCGAATAGCAAGATCATCGGCAAGGCCGCGCTCGAGACCGGATCGATGGGCGTCGCCTTCGCTGGACAGGGGTCGCTGCAACCGGGTGGATTTGCCTTCACCGGCAAAGGCGCGATGGTGAGCCATGATGCGAGCCAGGCGCTGACGCTGATCGGTTTCGAGGCGCCGCCGAGCGCCGGGGGCGTTCCACTGAAATTGCGCTTCGAGCTGGTCAAGCAAGGCCCCGCTGTCGATCTCAAGTCGATCACCGGCGCGATCGCCGGCGAGGATGTCACCGGCAGCGCGCATTTCGAGCTCGATGGCGCCAAGACGCGCTTCGCGCTGTCGGGCAGCGCCGACACCATTTCGCTGCCATCGCTGCTCGGCGTCTTGGTCGCGTGGCACCGCACGCCCTCGACTGAGGAGATGCTGGGTTCGATCGGCAGCGGCGTGTCCGAGTTTTGGCCGTCGCGCGGCTTCTCGCTTGGACCGGTTGAAAACTCCGAAGGCTCGATCACGCTCAAGGCCAATACGCTGACCCTCGGCTCCACGCTCAAGGTTCAAGGCGCCACGCTGGCGGCTTCGGTCGGCAGGGACGGATTGTCGATTGCCGACTTGACCGGCCGTCTGTTCGGCGGGGAGTTTGCCGCCTCCGGTACGCTGTCGCCGCGCGGCAACGGCGCCGAGCTGACCGCGCGTGCCGACCTCAAGGGCGGCAAGCTCGAGGACTTTGCCGCCGGCGTCACCGGATCGAGCCTCGCCAAGGGTCCGTTCGATCTCGCCTTTACCGTTCAGGGCGAAGGCTTGAGCCCGCCGGGCCTGGTCGCCGGACTGAGCGGGCAGGGCACGTTCTCGCTTGGCGCCGGCGCGCTTCAGGCGCTGTCGCCCGATCCGCTGCGCCGGGTGGCCGCCGCCGCCGCCAAGAAGACCATCAACGCCGACAAGGACACGATCGCCGCCGAGGCCAAGAGCGTGCGGGATAAGATCACCAAGGGCACCTACAAATACGCGCCGGCCCAATTTGCCTTCGACATCAAGAACGGCACCTTGCGCCTCACCCCGGCGACGCTGACGAGCGCCAACGCCGAGACCAAGATCAACTTCTACGTCGAGCTGGCGAGCCTCAAGCTCGACAGCGAATGGGCGGTCAGCCTCGCCGGCGCGAGCAACCACGATGTGCCGCCGGTGAGCCTCGTCTTTACCGGCGCCCTGGACAAGGCGGGCGACATCTCGCCGGCGGTCGACACCGCGGCGATCGAGGCCTATCTCACCATGCGGCGCATGCAGGAGGGGGTCGAGCAACTGGAGACGCTCGACGTGAGCGGCAGAGCGATGCCTTCGGCCGAGGTTCCGCCGGACGATCAGACCTCCGCCGTGCCGGTCGAGCCGCCGGCCGAACTCGACGCGACCGACGAAGCCGCGGCGCCCGAGCCGCCGGCTGCCGAAATCGAAGCTCCCGCGACGGCCATGCCGCAATCGGCGCCCTCGGCCGAAATGTTGCCGTCTGCGACCGAGCTTCTTCGGGAGGGTGCCGAGGAGGAGATCGAGCCGGCCGATGCGGCCGAGGCTTTTCCGCCGACCTCCGAGGAGCCGCAGGCGCCGCCATCGACCTCGGCTTCGGTCGATGAGCCGGTTGCGGCCAAGCCGGTGCCTTCTGCCCTGCCGGCGCCGGCGCCGGCGCCGGCCGAGCCGCAATCCGAGGCGGCGGTCACGCCGGACGCCGAAGCCGCTCCGCCCGCCGTTGAAGAGGTGGCCCCGGTCGTCCCCAAGCCGGCGACCAAGCGGCGCGTCAAGAAGCGTCCGGTCGAGCCGCCCGATGCCTGGAAGAAGGGCATCCCCATGCTCGGCGGCGGCTAGCGACCCTGTTAGACCGCCCGCCCGCGCGTCCGCTCCAACACGTAGAGCCGGATCGCCGCCGACAGACCAGGCTGCTCGTTCGTTCGCGCGCTTCTGCTCTGGTCGATCTCTCCGACCAGCGCTGCCACCGATTTGCCCTGGGCGCGGGCGATGTCCCCTAACGCCTCCCAGAACGCGTCCTCGAGCGTGACCGACGTGCGGTGCCGCGCGATGGTGAGCGAGCGCTTGTTGCGGGTTTGCGCCATGTTCAAGCTCTAGTGCTTGGGGCCGACCATGTCCTCGGGCCGCACTAAACGGTCGAAATCTTCCTCGCGCACGTGGCCAAGCCGCACCGCCTCCTCGCGCAGCGTGGTGCCGCGCTTGTGCGCCGCCTTGGCGATCTCGCTCGCCTTGTCGTAGCCGATATGCGGCGCCAGCGCCGTCACCAGCATCAGCGATTGCTCCAGATGCGCTTTGATGCAGTCCCGGTCGGGCTCGATGCCGACGATACATTTCTCCCGGAACGAGTCGGCGACATCGGTGAGCAGCCTGATCGATTGCAGCGTCGCGTAGGCGATCACCGGCTTGAACACGTTGAGCTCCAGATGGCCTTGGCTGCCGGCAAAGCTGACGGTCGTGTTGTTGCCCATGACTTGCGCCGCCACCATGGTGACCGCCTCGCACTGGGTGGGGTTCACCTTGCCCGGCATGATCGATGAGCCGGGCTCGTTCTCCGGCAGCAGCAATTCGCCGAAGCCGGTGCGCGGGCCGGAGCCCAACAGCCTGATGTCGCTGGCGATCTTGAACAGCGACACGGCCACGGTGTTGAGCGCGCCGTGCGCAAACACGAGGGCGTCGTGGCTGGCCAGCGCCTCGAACTTGTTCTCGGCGCTGACGAAGGGGAGCTTGGTCATCTCGGCGATCTTGGCGGCGAAAGCGTCGGCAAACAAAGCGTGGGTGTTGAGCCCGGTGCCCACCGCCGTGCCGCCTTGCGCCAGCGCATAGAGGCCGGAAAGGGTGAGTTTGATGCGTTCGATGCCATGATCGACCTGCGCCGCATAGCCGCCGAATTCTTGCCCTAAAGTGAGGGGAGTTGCGTCCTGCAAATGCGTGCGGCCGATCTTGAGAATGTCCTGAAACGCCTCAGCTTTGTCCTTGAGCGCCTGGTAAAGCCGAGCCAGCGCAGGGTTTAGCCGGTAGGCGATTTCACAAGCCGCGGCGATATGCATGGCCGTGGGAAAGACATCGTTGGAGGATTGACCGAGATTGACGTGATCATTGGGGTGAATTGGCCGCTTTGAGCCGAGAGCAACACCAAGCAATTCGCTTGCTCGGTTGGCGATGACTTCGTTGACGTTCATGTTGCTCTGGGTTCCCGAGCCGGTTTGCCACACGACCAGGGGGAAATGAGCATCAAGTTTGTCTTCGATGACCTCGTCGGCCGCGGCGGCGATGGCCTCTGCCAGGCGCGCCTCCATCAAGCCGATTTCGCGGTTGGTGAGGGCCGCAGCCTTCTTGACCAGGGCGATCGCCCGGATCAGAGGCTTCGGCATGCTTTCCTCGCCGATCCTGAAATTCCGGCGCGAGCGTTCCGTCTGCGCGCCCCAATAGCGGTCGTGCGCCACCTCGATCGGTCCGAGGGCATCGGTCTCGATGCGCGTGGAAGTTGGGGACCCGCTCTTGGCACCTCTGTCCTGAGGCATGCTCAAATCTCCTGTCGATGTCGGTCGGCGACCGGGACACTCTATCCTGATCTCGCTGGCATCGAATGTCCTACCGGCACTATGGGGGCTACGCTATAACACGCTCACAGGGTGGGAGAACGCGCTCGTTCGCTGCGTTGCGGCCTTCTGCCGAGGAGCGCCCAAAGCTTCCGGTTCCGTTCCGTGAACTTGGGTGAGGAAGGCGAGTGGCTGAAGTTCCAGTGAGAATGGCGCTGCCCGCGCCACGCGCGGAGCGCATGTCATTGCTGATCGCGCGCTGTGCGGCCTTTGTCGTCGCCCTGATCGGCGGCCTCATTCTCTTCGTCTGGCAGCTCCCCGTGCCGCGCCTGACCCAGAGCTTCCCCGGCCTCGCTGCCATGACCCCCGCCGCCGCCGGCGGTATCGTCGCCGCCGCCTTCGGATTGTTCTGTCTCACCTTCCGGGCCATCCGCCCGCTGGCGCGGCTGATCGGCTTTGCCCTGGTGGTGCTCGGCCTGGCCATCCTCAGCCAGGATCTGTTGGGCTTCGATCTCGGTCTTGACCAAGCGCTGGTGCGCAGCGACAGCGTTGCCGCCGGCGCCGCGCAAGCCGAACAGATGCATCTCGCCCCCGGCATCACCGGATTGCTGATCATGTTCGGCCTGGCGCTGCTTTACGCCAAGCAGGGGGGCATCTCCTCGGCGTTCAGCCAGGTCATTGCCCTTATCATCCTGTCGCAGGTGCTGATCGTGCTGGCCGGCTACGCCTATGGCGTCGCCACCTACTACTATCCGTTCCCGTTCACCGACATGTCGATATCCGGCGCGCTATGCGGCTTCCTGCTCGGCATCGGGCTGCTTGCGGCATCGCCCGAACACGGCATCGCCGCCGCCATCGTCGAGCAGTCGCCTGCCGGTGAGATGTTACGCCGGTTGCTGCCCGGCATCATCGTCTTGCCGCTGGTGATCGGCTGGTTCGCGCACCAGGCCGAGACCGCGACCTTTTATGACAGCGCCGCCACGCTCGCCATCTTCGCCGTGGCCAGCATCCTGGTGCTTGCTCTGTTCGCCTGGACCACCATCGGCGCCGTGCGGCGCGCCGATCGCGACCGCAACGCGGCGCTGATGGAGCTGCGCGGGCAGCGCGAATGGTTGAGCACGACGCTTGCCTCGATCGGCGACGGCGTCATCGCCACCGATCCCAACGGCAGCGTGCTGCTGCTCAACACCGTCGCCGAGGAGATGACCGGATGGTCGGGCCAGAAAGCCCGGGGCCGGCCGATCTGGGAGGTGTTTCGCGTCATCAACGAGAGCACGCGCAAGCCGGTCGACGACCCGGCGCTGAAGGCGCTGCGCGAGCGGGCGGTGACCAGGCTGGAGTCCGGCGCGCTGCTGGTCACCCGCGACAAACAGGAGCTGCCGGTCGAGCATTGCGGTGCGCCCATTCTCGGCTTCGACGGCTCGCTGGCCGGCGCGGTGCTCATCTTCCGCGACGTCACCGAACGGCGGCGTACGGCGCAGCGCCAGTCGATGCTGGTGGGCGAGCTCAATCACCGCGTCAAGAACGCACTCGCCATCGTGCAGTCGCTGGTGCAGGCGAGCCTGCGCCAGGCGACCTCGCGGCCGGCGCAAGCCATGGCTCAGACGCTCGCCGAGCGGCTCCAAGCGCTCCATCGCGCCCATGACCTGCTGCTTGAATCGCAATGGTCGGGCGCGAGCCTCAAGGCCATGGTCGAGCGCGAGCTTGAGCCCTATCGCCGCGAAGGCGGTCCGAAGATCATGATCAAGGGCAACGACGTGCTCTTGCCGCCGCAATGCACCTCGATCCTCGCGATGACGCTGCACGAGCTCGCCACCAACGCAGTGAAATACGGGGCGCTGTCCTCCAATAGCGGCCAGCTCGGCATCAACTGGAAGACCGCACGCGGCGGCCGGCTGATGCTCACCTGGGAGGAGCGGGCCACCCTCAATCCGGTTCCGACCAGGCGCGGCGGCGGGTTCGGCATGCGGTTGATCGACCAAGGCATTCGCCACAATCTCGGCGGCGAAAGCAAAATCGAGTTTAGGCCGACCGGCCTCTATGTAGAATTGAACGTGCCGCTCGAGCCGTCGAAAGAGCCGCGCACCAAGCCGCAAAAAGCCGCGGCCGAGGCCTAGCCTCTATTCGAGCACGCCGATCTCCTCGTTGGCGTGCCGCAGGCGCTCGGAGAATTCGCGCGTCAGATTGCTGAGAATGGTGATCAGGATATTGGGGTGCTCGGCCGTCAGCTCCCGTAGCTGCTCGACTCTGAGGCCGTAGCAGATCACCCGCTCGTCGGCGACGATATCGGCCGAGCGCTTGCCGCCGTCGAGCAGCGCCATCTCGCCGAAGCTCAAGCCCGGGCCGATCGAGGCCACCCGTTTCCGGCGCTCGCCCTGGCCGGGCACCCTGATCTGGACGCTGACCGTACCGCGGGCCAGCACGAAGAACAGATTGGCCTCGGCTCCTTCGCGGATGATGATGTCGCCCTTCTCGAACATCAGCGGCTGGACGATGGATTCGACCAGACGGCACTCGTCCGGGTTCAACCCCTTGAACAGGTTGATCTCCGATAGAGCGAATTTGGTATGCGTCGCGCTTGGCGCTGAGGACGCGAGCAGCCGGTCCTCGCACCATTCGAGCGCCGCGTCGGTATCGCGGAACCGGCGCACAAGATGCTCGTTGTCGCGTTCGGCCAAGGCCTGGGCGAGGCGGCCGAGTGGCCCGTCATCGGCCATCGATGCGAACAACAGTTCGGTTCCGCCACCCGGCATGGCGCGGGCCGCCCGCACGATCAGCTTGCGCGCCGCGGTATCGGCGAGATGCACCCGCTTGAAGTCGACGACGACGTAACTCGCTTCGGCGGCGAGCTGCGTCAGGCGGCGCAGCAGCTGCTCGGCCGAGCCGAAGAACAGCGGCCCTTGGGCTTCGAGCACGGCGATCGTGCCGCCTCTTTCCGCCAGGATCGCGCGCTCCTCCGGCGTGCGCAGGCGGTTCGAGCGCACCAGATCGGCGCGGTAGTCGCGCCTGATCACGCTCCGCACATTGGTGCGGTTGTTGAATGCATGCAATTCGAACTCGTTGGAGATCTCCTGGCACACCCGGATGCCGCGCACGCTGTTGCCTTGCTGGTCGACGGGTGGAGAGAACACGCAGATGCCGATCTGACCGGGGATGACGGCGATGATGCAGCCCGACACGCCGCTCTTGGCCGGCATGCCGACCTCATAGGCCCACTCGCCGGCATAGTCGTACATGCCGCACGAATTCATCACCGACAGCATATCGCGCACATATTGGATGTCGAACACGGCCTCGCCGGTGAGCGGGTTCTTGCCGTCATTGGCGAGCGTTGCGGCCATGATCGCAAGATCGCGGCAGGTGACGTTGACCGAGCACTGGCGGAAATAGAGATCGAGCACCTCGTTCGGGTCGCGCTCGATCATGGCGAAGTTGAGCATCATATAGGCGATGGCCCGGTTGCGGTGGCCGGTCGCCTGCTCCGAGGCGAACACCGCCTGATCGATCTCGAGCTTGCGCCCGGCGAGGCTCGAGAACAAGCCGAGCATATTGGCGACGCGCTCGTCTTGGGTCTCGCCGTCCATCAGCTCCGCCACGGCGATGGCGCCGGCATTGACCATGGGATTGAACGGACGGTTCATAACTTCGTCGAGCACGATCGAGTTGAACGCCTCGCCGGTCGGCTCGACGCCGACATGTTTCAGCACCGCCGCGCGCCCATAGCGTTGCAGCGCGTAGCCGTACATGAACGGCTTCGATACGGATTGGATGGTGAAGGCGGCCTCGGAGTCGCCCACGGCGTAAATTTGCCCGTCGACCGTGGCGATGGCGATGCCGAACAGATTGGGGTCGGCCTTGCCGAGCTCGGGGATGTAATCGGCGGGCTTGCCGCCGGTCACCTCGGAGATACGCTCGCGCAGTTCGGCCAAATACTCTTGCACTGGCGCCAGCGCCGCTTGGGCCTCGGCGTCTCGCACCGGGCGAACGGCATCAATCTTGTTCAACGCGACCCCCCAAGCCCAAACGGTCGATGCGGCGACAGTTTTAGGCAGAAATCATGCCATTTCCAAATCATTGTCGAAGCCAAGGTCAATGACGAAGTCATCGAGACCGTGCTGAAATATTGGGCAAAGGAAGATTAAGGACGGAGCAGGAGCGCGTCTATTTCTTGCGGAAGCGGTCGAGATGAACCACCTCGGCGGGCGGCCGCGACATCACGACTTCGGCGCTTTGCCCCTCGCTCGGCTCCTCATGGACCGGCTCGATCGCGCCGCGCGGCTCGTCCGGCTCACCGACCAGATCGGGCAGCGCCGCCGCCATATGCTGGCGGGCCGAGTTGTTGGCCGCGCCCGGCTTGCCGAATTGCAAACCGAACTGGGCGGACGGATCGTAGAATGCCTTGACCGCGCTGAACGGCACCACCAGCCGCTCCGGCACGTTGGAGAAGGACAGCTTCACCTCGAACCGTTCGTTGGTCACCTGCAAGTCCCAGAACTGGTACTGCAGCACGATGGTCATTTCTTCCGGATATTGCTCTTTGAGCCGCTTCGACACCGACACGCCCTCGGCGCCGGTATCGAAGGCGATGTAGAGGTGATGCTCGCCGGGCAGGCCGTCGCGCTGCACGCGGGTCAACACCTGGCGCACCACGCCGCGCAATGCGTCCTGCGTGAGAAGGTCGTATCTGATTTCGTCTTCTGCCATGGCAACCGCCGCCTACCCTCTTGCGACGTGAGGCAGTCATCCACCCCGTCATAAAGTGGAGGGCTTCTGTTGGCCGGTGCCCTCCGAACCGCGCCTAGTCGCCGCGAAGCGGCTAGGACTTTATTTTCAGGCTATCGCGCTGCTTACGCGGCGAGACGAGCCTCCGCATAGTTGTCATTGGCAACTATAGGGTTGGCCCGATAACGGCGGTACCATGCCGGGCGAAAGCACGACCTTTACACCCTCGTCGAGCCTATTTCGCCCCCGCCACGATTGAGAAGCCGAAGACCGTTGATCGAACATCTTCTCAATCCTGGTGGAGGCGCCGGGTACTGCCCCCGGGTCCGAATGGGCTTATTACGAAGGCTGTTTATCGCCATAGCCGGCTTGCGCCGACAAACTCAATATAGGCCCCCGCAGCGGCAAAAAAAAGGATTGATCCGGCCTCAACTCCGGGCGCGAATCGGCGAGCCGATGCTATCGTGAGAGGCGAGGGAGGGCCGGCGCTAGTCGTCCCGCTCGATCTTAACGATGTTGCCGCTGGCGGCGTCGACCTTCATCTCGATCTCGTGCCCATTCGCGTCATAGCCTTCGACCTCCCAGAGTCCGTCGTCGAGCTCGACCTCATCGATCTTGACGATGCCCTTGTCGAAGGCCATGGCGCGGACATCTTCGATGCTGACGGGCCCGGCGGCGGCCGGGACGGCGGACGCGAGGGTTAAGGCGAGGGCAGCAAGAATGATACGCATCGAGGCACCTTCTGGTTTGGGCTATCGACATGAACTGGCGGCTTCGGTCTATAACGGTAACAACACCGGTCAGGCGCGCCCGTTCCGAGCATCATAGGAGGAAACCCCCAAGTTGCGCCAATATCTCGACCTTCTAGCCAAGGTGCGCAACCGCGGCATCCGCAAGGGTGACCGCACCAATACCGGCACGCTCTCGATCTTCGGCCATCAGATGCGCTTCGATCTCTCCGAGGGCTTCCCGTTGGTCACCACCAAGAAGCTGCATGTGAAGTCGATCATCCACGAGCTGCTGTGGTTCCTGCAAGGCTCGACCAATGTGCGCTATCTGAATGAGCACGGCGTGACCATCTGGGACGAATGGGCCGACGCGCAAGGCGAGCTCGGCCCGGTCTATGGTCGTCAGTGGCGCTCATGGCCCGCGCCCGACGGCCGGCACATCGATCAGATCGCGCAAGTGGTGGACGGACTGAAGCGCGATCCCGACTCGCGCCGCCACATCGTCAGCGCCTGGAATGTCGGCGAGCTCGACCGGATGGCGCTGTCGCCCTGCCATTGCCTGTTCCAGTTCTATGTGGGCGAGGGGCGTCTGTCCTGCCAACTTTACCAGCGCTCGGCCGACGTGTTTCTCGGCGTACCGTTCAACATCGCCTCATATGCGCTGCTCACGCTGGTGATGGCGCAGGTCACCGGCTTCGCGCCGGGCGAGTTCATCCATAGTTTCGGCGACGCCCATCTCTATCTCACTCATCTCGATCAGGCCGACCAGCAGTTGAAGCGCCAGCCCCGCGCGCTGCCGCGCATGGAGATCAACCCCGAGATCCGCTCGCTGTTCGACTTTGCCTATGAGGACTTCAAGCTTGTGGGCTACGATCCGCACCCCGCGATCAGCGCCCAGGTGGCCGTGTGAGCGCTGGCCGGGCAACGGCGGATGCGCCGATCATCGCGCTGGTGGTGGCGAAGGCCGAGAACGGTGCCATCGGCCGGGGCGGGGAGCTTCCCTGGCACTTGCGCAGCGACATGCGCTATTTCCGCGAGATCACCATGGGCAAGCCCATCGTCATGGGCCGCCGCACGTTCAAGTCTCTGCCCCGCGTGCTCGACGGCCGTCTCAACATCGTGCTGACGCGGAACGCCGCCTTCGAGCCGCCCGGCGCGATCATGACCTACAATCTCGAAGAGGCGCTCGACGTGGCGCGCCGTGCCGCGGCCAAGGCCGGCGTCGATGAGATCATGATCATCGGCGGGGAGGACGTGTTCCGCGAGGTCTTGCCGCAAGCGGACCGCATCTATCTGACCGAGGTCCATGCCTCGCCCAGGGCTGATACCTGGTTCCCCGATCTCGACCCGAGCGAATGGCGCGAGGTATCGCGCGAGGCGCACCCGGCGGGCCCCAAGGACGACCATGATTTCAGTTTCGTGGTGCTGGACCGGGTAAGGTGAACGCCGCCCGGCAACGTTGCGCCGCAGGGATGAGTGGCCTATAACCCCCTAATCTTGTCGCAGGACCGCCATTTTGTTGCGGCTAGTCTGATCGGCTAGCGTCTCACCACTTCGGCCGGTCGGCGCCACCCCTTCATCAGATCTCGGGATCACCTTCATCATGCCTTGGAGCAATCAGAGCGGCGGCGGCGGTTGGAAAGGCGGCGGCGGTGGGCCATGGGGCCCGCGACCAGGCCCCGGCCAACAGCCTGACTTGGAAGAGATCCTCCGCCGGAGCCAGGACCGGCTGCGCCAGGCCATGCCGGGCGGCCGCATGGGCGGCCCGTTCGCCGTCCTGCTCGCCGTGGTGCTGGTCGCGCTGATCGGCTTTTTCGGCTTCACCGTGCGGGTGAACCCCGACGAACTCGGTATCGTGCTGCGATTCGGCGAATATATCCGCCAGCTTCCGCCCGGTCTGAATTTCCGCTGGCCCTACCCGATCGAGCAGGTCGAGCTGCCCAAGGTGACCCGCATCAACCGTATCGAGGTCGGCATGCGCGGCTCTTCCGACGTCCGCGACGCCACGTCGACGATTCGCGACGTGCCCGAGGAAAGCCTGATGATTACGGGTGACGAGAACATCGTCGATGTCGACTTCGTCGTGTTCTGGCGGATCGCCAACGCGCCCGACTATCTGTTCAACATTCAGAATCCCGAAGGCACGGTGAAAGCGGTGGCCGAGAGCGCCATGCGCGAGATCGTCGGCCAGAGCGACATCGAGCCGATCCTGACCGAAGCCCGCGCCAAGACCGAGGCCGAGGTGCAGGACCTGATGCAGAAGATCCTCAACTTCTACGGCGCCGGCGTCCAGGTCACCCAGGTGCAACTGCAAAAGGTCGACCCGCCGTCGCAAGTGATCGACGCCTTCCGCGACGTGCAGGCCGCGCGCGCCGACCAGGAGCGCTTGCAGAACGAGGCCGAAGCCTATTCCAATCGTATCATCCCCGAGGCGCGCGGCGAGGCCGAGCGCATCCTGCAAGCCGCGCAAGGCTATCGCGACCAGGTCATCGCCCTGGCCAGCGGCGACGCCAGCCGGTTTCTCCAGGTCTACGAGCAGTACAAGAAGGCGCCCGACGTCACCCGGCAGCGCATCTTCATCGAGACCATGGAGAAGGTGCTGGGCGACACCGACAAGGTGATCATCGACGACAAGGCTGGCCCCGGCGTGCTGCCGTTCCTGCCGCTCTCGGAGTTCACCGTCAAGAAACCCTCCCCGCCTGAGGAGGGCCAGCCATGAGTCGCAGCCTCACCTTCACTCTGGTCCTGCTCGGACTGGCCGCCTTCGTCGCCTATCTGACGCTGTTCACCGTCAGCCAGACCCAGCAGGCGCTGGTGCTCGAATTCGGCAAGCCGAAGCGGGTCATCACCGACCCGGGCCTGAAATACAAGATCCCGTTCATTCAGAACGTCGAGTTCTTCGATAAGCGCATCCTCGATATCGACACCGCCAGCCAAGAGGTGATCGCCTCCGACAAGAAGCGGCTCGTGGTCGACGCCTTCGCCCGCTACAAGATCGTCGATCCGCTGCTGTTCTTCCAAAGCCTGCGTGACGAGCGCATCGCCAGCGCGCGCATCGGCGCCATCCTCGAAGCTTCGCTCCGGCGCGTGCTCGGCGGCTCGAGCTTCACCGCGGTGGTGCGCGACAAGCGCGAGTCGTTGATGAAGACCATCGCCGCCCAGGTGAATCAGGAAGCGAGCCCGTTCGGCGTCCAGATCGTCGACGTGCGCATCAAGCGCGTCGACCTGCCCGAGGCCAATATGCAGGCGATCTACCGGCGCATGCAGACCGAGCGGCAGCGCGAGGCAGCGGAGTTCCGCGCCGAAGGCGAGGGCGCCGCCCGCCGCATCCGCGGCACCGCCGACCGCCAAGTCACCGTGATCAAGGCCGATGCCACCGGCGAGTCCGAGCGCATCCGCGGCGCCGGCGACGCCGAGCGGAACCGCATCTTTGCCGAGGCCTTCGGCCAGGACCCCGACTTCTTCGCCTTCTACCGCTCCATGCAGGCCTATGAGGTGGCGTTGAAGGCCGGCGACACTAGGCTGCTGCTCAGCCCCGATTCGCAATTCTTCCGCTATTTCAAAGACGCTTTCGGCAAGACCGGCGAGTCCGGCACCGGCGCGCCGGCCGCGACTCCCGCCAATCCGACCGAGAAACCGGAAGCGCCGGCCGGCGACAGCACTGGCGATGCGTTGGAGCAAGGTGCTTTGGGTGAGGGGACGTCGGCGCCTGAGCGCGACGTGTCGATTGGCGGCAACCTGCCGCAAGCGCCGCAGGCCCGTTAGGCTAAGGCCTGCGCGGGTCGCTATGACGCTGGCGCAATGAGCACCCTTGTCGTCGCTCTCGGACTGGTACTCGTCATTGAAGGGACGCTATGGGCGCTCGCGCCGGGTCTCGGCCGCAAGTTCCTGGAGGCGACCGCCGGCATGCCTGAGTTGAATTTGCGTTTGGCAGGGGCGGTGGCGGTCGCCGCGGGCGTGCTCATCATTTGGATCGTGCGCGGCTAGTCGCCCTGAGGGAATCTGCTAATCGCCGCCGATTTCCGCTAAGATGACCGCACCAGATTTGAGCGGCGAGCGAGCCGGGAGTAATCGATCGATGCCACCACGCCTTCAAATCCCGAGCGTTCGGCGCTTCGGTCTGATCGCGGCGTCGTTGGCGTTGCTCCTCGCCGGCGCGCCGCTGCTCGTCACGTCAAGTTTGGCGCGTGGCCCCGATTCCGTCGCCGATGTCGCCGAAGGCCTCCAGGATTCCGTCGTCAATATCTCCACCACCCAGACGCTCAAAGGGACGGCGGAGAATGCGCCGGGCGGGCCGGGCCCCAAAGGCTCCCCGTTCGAGGAGTTCTTCGACGATTTCTTCGATGACGAGGATAGCGAAGGCCTGCCGCGCAAAGTGAGCTCGCTCGGCTCGGGCTTCGTCATCGACCCCTCCGGCCTGGTCGTCACCAACAATCACGTCATCGAGGGCGCCGACGAGATCATCATCAACTTCACCGACGGCACCAAGCTGAAGGTCACCAAGATCTTGGGCCACGATCCGAAGACCGATCTCGCTCTGCTCAAGGTCGAGCCCAAGAAGCCGCTCAAAGCGGTCACCTTCGGCGATTCCGGCAAGATGCGGGTGGGCGACTGGGTGATGGCGATCGGCAATCCGTTCGGGCTGGGCGGCAGCGTCACCGTGGGCATCATCTCCGCCACCAAGCGCGACATCAATGCCGGACCCTATGACGATTTCCTGCAAACCGACGCCGCCATCAATCGCGGCAATTCCGGCGGTCCGCTGTTCGACATGGACGGCCACGTCATCGGCGTGAACACGGCGATCATCTCGCCGACCGGCGGCTCGATCGGCATTGGCTTCGCCGTGCCGTCCAACAGCGCGGTGCAGGTGATCGACCAGCTTAAGCAATATGGCGAGACGCGACGCGGCTGGCTCGGCGTGCAGGTGCAGAACGTCACCGAGGAGATCGCCACCGGCCTCGGCCTGCAAGAGCCCAAGGGCGCGCTGGTCGCCAAAGTGTCGCCCGACAGCCCGGCCGCCGCCGCCGGCCTTCAGCCGAGCGACGTGATCCTCACCTTCGACGGCCAGCCGATCGAGAACATGCGCAGCCTGCCGCGCGCGGTCGCCGCCACGTCCATCGGCAAGAGCGTCGCGGTCGAGCTGTTGCGCAAGGGTCAGCACTTGGACCTCACCGTGACCGTCGGCCGTCTGCCGGAAGGCGAGGAGGCCGAGGACGCGGTGAAAAGCGAGGATGCGCCGGCGCCCGAACCCGAGCGCGAGGATCTGCTCGGCCTGTCGATCGCGCCGCTGACCGACGAGTTGCGCGAGCGTTACAAGATCGGCCGGGCGATCGAGGGTGTGGTCATCACCGAGGTGAAGCCCAACAGCCCGGCGGCGCAGAAAAACGTGAAGCCCGGCGACGTGATCGTCGAGGTGACGCAAGAGAAGGTCAAGCAGCCGCAGGACGTGAAGTCGAGATTGCTCGCGGTGAAAAAATCCGGGCGGCGCTCGGTGCTGCTGCTGCTGTCCGACACCAAGGGCGAGCTCCGCTTCGTCGCCGTGCCGACGACGTAGGGCCGGCGCATCTCCCGCGCGCCCACAGCCATTCTGATTGCCGGGCCGACCGCGAGCGGCAAATCGGCCGCCGCGCTTGAGCTGGCGGAGAGACTGCACGGCACGGTCATCAACGCCAACTCGATGCAGGTCTATCGCGAGCTCGCCGTCCTGACCGCGCGGCCCTCGGCGGCCGACATGTCGCGCGCGCCGCACCTTCTGTACGGCACCAGCTCTGCCGCCGAGGCCTATTCGGTCGGAAGCTGGCTCGACCATGCCGCCCGCGCCATCGCCGAAGCTTCAGACGCGGGGCGCGTGCCGATCCTGGTCGGCGGCACTGGCCTCTATTTCAAGGCGCTGACCGAGGGCCTGGCCGCGATCCCCGACATGCCCCCGGACATCCGCGAGCATTGGCGCGAACGGGCCGAGGCGCAAGGCCCCGAACAACTCCATCGCGAGCTTGCCGCCCGCGATCCCGCCATGGCGGCGCGGCTTAGGCCCACCGATCCGCAGCGCATCGCCCGGGCGCTCGAAGTCATCGATGCCACGGGGGTCTCGCTCGCCCAATGGCAAGGCGCTTCGGCCATACCGGTGCTTCCGCCGCAGGGCGTGTTGAAGCTCGTGGTCGCGCCCGAGCGCGAGCCGCTTTATGCGGCGATCGACGCGCGCTTCGAGTCGATGATGGGGGAGGGCGCGCTCGAGGAGGTGACGGCGCTGCTTGCGCTCGGCCTCGATCCCAGCCTGCCGGCGATGCGGGCGCATGGCGTGCGCGAGCTTGGCGCCTATCTTGCCGGCGCAAGCAACTTGGAAGACGCGGTCGCCAAGGCCAAGACCGAGACCCGCCGCTATGCCAAGCGGCAGATGACTTGGGCCAGACGCTTCATGACGGAATGGGCCTGGGTGCCCGACACTGCCGCCGCTGTCGATTCTGTCAGCGCCGGCCGCTAGACCGTGACCTGCGTGCCGATCTCCACCACGCGGTCGGTGGGCAGCTGGAAGTAGCTCGACGCGTCGTCGGCATTATGCGCGAGGAAAATATAGAGCTGGTCCTGCCACGGTGGCATGCCCGAGCGCGGGTCGGGCCTGACCGAGCGGCGCGACAGGAAGAACGACGTCGACATGATGTCGAATTGCCAGCCTTGCTTGCGCGCGACCGCCAGCGCCTTCGGCACGTTCGGCCGCTCCATGAAGCCGAAATGCAGCACCAGTCGCATGAACGTGTCGCTGATCGGCGCCAGCTTGACACGGTCCATCACCGCCACATGCGGGATGTCCTCGTTGACGATGGTCAGGATCACATTGTGCTCGTGCAGCACCTTGTTGTGCTTGAGATTGTGCAGCAAGGCTGTCGGCGCGAAATCGGGATCGCTGGTCAGGAAGACGGCGGTGCCGGGCACCACGTGAGGCGGTCGCTCCTCCAGACTCTTGACCAGCGGCGCGAACGGCACCTCGACGCGCCTGGTCTTCTGCGCGAGCAGCCGCGTGCCGCGCCGCCACGTCACCATGATGACGATCAGCATGGCGCCGACCAGGACCGGCAGCCACGCGCCCTGGAACAGCTTGAGCGTGCTCGCCATCACGAAGCTGGTGTCGATCAGGATCAGCGGGACCATCAGCGCCGCCGTGGCCCATAGGCTCCATTTCCACAACTTCCAGATCACGATGAAACCGAGAAATCCGGCGGTCCACACCGTGGTCGCAACCGCCAGCACATAGGCCGCGGCCAGCTCGCTCGATGAGCGGAACATGAACACCAGCAATAGCACGCCGGTCAGCAGCAGGTAGTTCACCCGCGGCATGTAGATCTGCCCGGCCAGCGCTTCGGAGGTGTGGCGCACCTCCATGCGCGGCAGGAAGCCGAGTTGCATGGCTTGGCGGGTGATCGAATAGGCGCCGGTGATCACTGCTTGGCTGGCGATCACGGTGGCGGCGGTGGCGAGCGCCACCATCGGGTAGAGCGCCCACTCGGGAAACAGCAGATAGAAGGGGTTGTTGATGGTCTCCGGATGCGCCAGCACCAGCGCGCCTTGTCCGAAATAGTTGAGCAGCAGCGCCGGCAGCACGATATAGAGCCACGCGGTTTGGATCGGCTTCCGGCCGAAATGACCGAGGTCGTTGTAGAGCGCCTCCGAGCCGGTCACCACCAGAAACACCGCGCCGAGCGTGACGAGGCCGGTGAGGCCATGGGTGAGCAGGAATTCGAGTCCGTAATAGGGATTGAGGGCGGCCAGGATTCTGGGATTGGCGACGATCTCGATCAGGCCCGCGACGGCGATCACCACGAACCACACCACGGTGATCGGCGCGAATAAGGCCGAAACGCGCGCCGTGCCGCGCGACTGCACCGAGAACAGCGCGATCAGGATGACCACCGTCAGCGGCAGCACGTAAGGAGCGAAGGCTGACGTCGCCACGGTCAGGCCCTCGACCGCCGACAGCACCGACAGCGCCGGGGTGATCAGCGTCGAGCCGTAGAACATCGAGGCGCCGACGATGCCGAGCGCCAGAACCAGCGGCGTGCGCCGGCCGAGGGCCCGGAAGGCCAGCGCCGTCAACGCCAGCGTGCCGCCTTCGCCGTTGTTGTCGGCCCTGAGCAGGATCAGCACATATTTCAGCGTAACGACGACGATCAGCGACCAGAAGATCAGCGACAACATGCCGTATACGGCGGCTTGAGTGACCGCGCCGTGCTCGCCGGTGGCCGCGAGCACCGCCTCGCGCAAGGCGTAGAGGGGGCTCGTGCCGATATCGCCATAGACGACGCCGATCGAGCCGAAGGTCAGCGCCCAAAAGCGCTTCTTGACCTCGGCGACTTCCCCGTTGGAAGGCGCGAGTGCCTGGTTGTCGGAATTGGGTGGCGCCATCCTCGGTTAGACCGCCACCTGCGTTCCGATCTCCACCACCCGATCAGTAGGAAGCTGGAAGTAGCTCGACGCGTCGTCGGCATTTCGCGCCAGCAGAATGAACAAGCGGTCTTGCCATACCGGCATGCCCGAGCGTGCGTCAGGGCGCACCGATCGTCGCGACAGGAAGAACGATGTCGACATGATATCGAAGCTTAACCCTTCTTTGCGCGCCAACCCAAGCGCCTTCGGCACGTTCGGTGTCTCCATGAAACCAAAACGGAGGAGCACACGCTGAAACGAGCCCCCGAGAGGCTGAACTGTCACGCGCTCCGACGCCGCGACGCGCGGCGTGGTTTCCGTGATCATGGTCAGGACGACGTTTTGCTCGTGTAGCACCTTATAGTGCTTGAGACTATGCAGCAGGGCGGTCGGCGCGCTGTCCGGATCCGCGGTGAGGAATACGGCCGTCCCCGGCACCCGGCAAATCTGCTTTTTCTCGAGACTCTCGATCAGGCCGTCGATCGGCGTCTCCATGCGCCGCGTCTTGGCCGCCAGAATCCGCGCGCCCCGGCGCCAGGTCAGCATCACCACCATCACCATGGCGCCGATCAGCAGCGGCACCCAGCCGCCCTGGAACACTTTGAGCATGTTAGCGCCGAGGAAGACGAGGTCGATGAGCAGGAATGGAACCATCAGCGCCGCGGCCGCCCACAGCGGCCAAGCCCAGACGCGCCATACCACGATCAAAGCTAAAGTCGCGGTCACCACCATGGTTCCCGTCACGGCGATGCCATAGGCCGAGGCGAGCGCGCCCGACGACTTGAACAGAATGACCAGGAGCAGCACGCCGATCAGCAGCAGGGTGTTCACGCGCGGCATGTAGATTTGGCCGAACTGCGACTCCGACGTGTGCCGAATCTCGAGCCGAGGCAGGAGGCCGAGCTGGATCGCCTGACGGGTCAGCGAGTAAGCCCCGCTGATCACCGCCTGGCTGGCAATCACGGTGGCGGCCGTGGCGAGCACGACCATCGGCAGCAGCGCCCACTCCGGATAGAGCAGAAAGAACGGGTTCTCGATCGCTTTGGGATTGGCCAGCAGCAACGCCCCTTGGCCGAGATAGTTGATGGTCAGCGCGGGCAGCGCCACGGCGAACCAGGCGGTGCGGATCGGTCCCGGACCGAAATGACCGAGATCGGCATAGAGCGCCTCTGAGCCGGTGACGACCAGAAACACCGCACCAAGCGTCGCCAGCCCAATAACGCCGTGGCTGAACAGGAAGCTCACGCCGTGAACCGGATTGAAGGCGCCGAGCACGGTAGGATTTTGCGACACGTGCCAAGCACCGGCGGCGGCCAGCGCCACGAACCACACCAAAGTGATCGGACCGAAGAACGACGCGACCCGCGCGGTGCCCCGCGATTGAACCGCGAACAGGGCGAACAGGATCACCACCGCCAGGGGAACGACATAAGCGTGGAGCCCCGGCTGCACCACCTCGAGACCCTCGACCGCCGACAGCACCGACAGCGCCGGCGTGATCATGGCGTCGCCGTAGAACAGGGCGGCGCTGATCATGCCGAGCGCGATCACCACCAGGCCGCGTCCCCGGACCGCGCGTTGCGCCAGCGCCATCAAAGCGAGTGTCCCGCCTTCGCCGTTATTATTGGCGCGCAGCAGGATGATCACATATTTGACGCTGACGATGAGAATCAGCGCCCACACGATCAGCGACAGGATGCCGAGGATGACCTCCTCCCCCGGCGCAGCATTCGGCCCGACCGCGGCCAACACCGACTCGCGCACCGCATAGAGCGGGCTCGTGCCGATATCGCCATAGACGACGCCGACGCTGCCGAGGGTGAGCCCCCAGAACCGGCGCTGAGCGCGTGCGGCATCCTCAGCGCCATTGGCGGCAAGAAGGTCTGAGCGGGCGGCCTGCTGCATTGACGTGGAGAATGTGAGTGGGATTGAGAGACGTCGCGATTAACGCCGGACAGCGCCCGCGGCCCCGAAGCGGTAGGGACATAGGCGCATCGGCGGGCCTTGTCCAGGCCACCAAATCCTCGCTCCGGGCTCTGTGGCAAAATGGGCGTAGATCGAGGGGGGAGCAATAAAACGCCTTCGGTTAGGCAGCTTGAGCAATTTTCGGAAAGAAAATGGGTGCCAATCTTGTCATTCATTCGCATTTGGCGTTGACCCTCTATCTTGCAAGTCCTAGGGTGCGCGCCTTATTTAGACTTTTCCGCTATTCGTCGAGCTTTGACCGGCCGCGGACCTGAAGGCGCGAGGCCGGTTTTTGTCAGTGGGACTGTAACGATGTCGCGCGCAATGACAGGCGCCCAGATGGTGCTTCAGGCTCTCGCCGATCAGGGCGTTGAGCATATTTTCGGCTATCCGGGCGGCGCCGTCCTGCCGATCTATGACGAGCTGTTCCAGCAGGATCGCATCAAGCACATTCTCGTTCGCCACGAGCAGGGCGCGGTCCATGCCGCGGAAGGCTATGCGCGCTCGACCGGCAAGGTCGGCGTGGTGTTGGTTACCTCCGGTCCCGGCGCCACCAATGCCGTCACCGGCCTGACCGACGCGCTGATGGATTCCATTCCGGTGGTCTGCATCACCGGCCAGGTGCCGACCCACCTGATCGGCAACGACGCGTTCCAGGAATGCGACACGGTCGGCATCACGCGGCCCTGCACCAAGCACAATTATCTCGTCAAGGACGTGAACGCTCTGTCGCGCGTGCTGCACGAGGCGTTCTATGTGGCGCGCACCGGCCGCCCGGGCCCGGTCGTGGTCGACATCCCCAAGGACATTCAGTTCGCCAAGGGCGAATATACCGGGCTCACCAACTCGCAGCACAAGAGCTACAACCCGCGCGTCCACGGCGATGAGCGCGCCGTGGCGCAGGCGATCGAGTTGATGGCGAACGCCAAGCGGCCGTTGTTCTATACCGGCGGCGGCATCATCAATTCGGGGCCGGTGGCGAGCGAGCGCTTGCGCGAGCTGGTGCGCATGACCGGCTTCCCCATCACCTCGACCTTGATGGGGCTCGGCGCCTATCCGGCCTCGGACAAGCAATGGCTCGGCATGCTCGGCATGCACGGCACCTACGAGGCCAACAACGCCATGCACGATTGCGACGTGATGATCTGCATCGGCGCCCGGTTCGACGACCGCATCACCGGCCGGGTCGACGCGTTCTCGCCCGGCTCGAAGAAGATCCATGTCGATATCGACCGCTCCTCGATCAACAAGAACATCAGGGTCGACGTGCCCATCGTCGGCGACTGCGCCCATGTGCTGCAGCAGATGATCGACGCCTGGCAGGCCAAGAAGCCGAAAACGGACAAGAAGGCGCTGCAATCCTGGTGGGGCGAGATCGACCGCTGGCGTGCGCGGAAATGCCTGCACTACAAGAAGCGCGACGACGTCATCATGCCGCAATATGCCATCGAGCGGCTCTATGCGCTGACCCGCGGCTATGACACCTACATCACCACCGAGGTCGGCCAGCATCAGATGTGGGCGGCCCAGTTCTTCAAGTTCGAGGAGCCGAACCGTTGGATGACGTCGGGCGGGCTTGGCACCATGGGCTATGGCTTGCCCTCGGCGGTCGGCGTGCAGGTGGCGCATCCGGACAGCCTCGTCATCGACATCGCCGGCGAAGCCTCGGTGCTGATGACCATGCAGGAGATGTCGACCGCGGCGCAGTACGACCTGCCGATCAAGATCTTCATCTTGAACAACGAATATATGGGCATGGTGCGCCAATGGCAGGAACTGCTGCATGGCGGCCGCTATTCGCATTCCTACACCGCGGCGCTGCCCGATTTCGTCAAGCTGGCCGAGGCCTATCAGGCGGTCGGCATCAGGGCCGAGAAGCCGTCCGAGCTCGACGACGCGATCCGCGCAGATGATCGCCGTGAAAAAGCCGGTGATCTTCGACTGCCGGGTCGACAAGCACGCCAATTGCTTCCCGATGATCCCGTCGGGCGAAGCGCATAATCATATGCTGATGGGCGACGATTTGACCGAGCAGGACCTCGAGAACGCCATCACCGAGGACGGCAAGGTGATGGTTTAGTCTCTGCCGTCTGCTGCCGCCCTCGACACGCTTAATCGGATCTACGAGTCTCCTGCATCACGTCACGATCGAAGTCTTATCCCATGACGCCCGGCACGCGCACATTGTTGAGTTTTCTACTCGGCCTGAGGTCCATCATGCTGATCGGCTCGGCCGGCGCCATGGTCGGGTCGCTGCTGATGTTCTTGCAGGGCGGCTTGTACCTGTACGAGGCCTGGCACACGCTGCTGACGCCGGGGATCGAAGTGGCGGAGCGGGCGGTCACCGTGCCGGTGCTCGAGGCGGTCGACGCCTTTCTGTTCGGCATCGTGCTCGTGATCTTCTCCTACGGCATCGCCATCGGCTTCGTCTTCACGCTGCCTGCGGACTATACCGAGACGCTACCCAACTGGATGAAGATCGAGGGCGTGAGCCAGCTCAAGGGCATCCTGTCCGAGGTGGTGATCGTCGTCCTCATCGTCATCTTCGCTCGCATCGTGGTCGGCACCGTCGATTCTGGAAAGTCTTTCGAATGGTCGATGCTGGTGCTGCCGGCCTCGATCCTGATGATCGCGCTTGCGCTGCGCATGATCGAGCTTGCCGGCGGCAAGGGCGGCCCGAATGCCGGCGACGGAGGAGGGCACTGATGACCCAGCCCGGATCGGCCTATTCCCTCGACAAGCGCGAGGAGAAGCCCGAGACCCACACCATGACCGTTCTCGTCGACAACGAGCCGGGCGTGCTGGCGCGCGTCATCGGTCTGTTCGCCGGCCGCGGCTACAATATCGACTCGCTCACCGTGTCGGAGACCGAGCACGAGGCGCATCTCAGCCGCATCACCATCGTCACCTCGGGCCCGCCGATGGTGATCGAGCAGATCCAGCATCAACTGGAGCGGCTGGTGCCGATCCACAGCGTTACCGACTTGACCGTGCTGGGAAACCCGCTGGAGCGCGAGCTGGCCATGATCAAGGTTGCCGGGAAAGGCGCGAAGCACACCGAAGCGCAGCGGCTGGCCGAGACGTTCGAGGCGCAAATCATCGACTCATCGGCCGGGCATTTCATCTTCGAGATCACCGGAGAGCAGGCCAGGATCGAGCAGTTTATCGCCAAGCTTCAGCCGCTCGGCCTGGTCGAGGTCGCCCGCACCGGCCTTGCCGCCATCTCGCGCGGCCCCGAACGCATGTAACGCCACTTGAATTTTCATCGGCCGGGCGGCACAAACGCGCCCGGCACTAGCAGCCAATCTTAGGGCAGGGGACGATCCGTATGCGCGTCTATTACGATCGGGATGCCGATCTCAATCTGATCAAGGGCAAGAAGGTCGCCATCATCGGCTATGGCAGCCAGGGTCACGCGCACGCGCTGAACCTGAAGGAGTCCGGCGTGAAGGACGTGGCCGTCGGCCTGCGCGCCGGCTCGAAGTCCGCCGCCAAGGCCGAGAAGGCCGGGCTTAAGGTCATGGACGTTCCTGCGGCCGCCAAATGGGCCGATGTGGTGATGATGCTGACCCCCGACGAGCTCCAGGCCGGCATCTGGGAGAACGACCTCAAGCCCAACATGAAGCAGGGCGCGGCGTTGTTCTTCGCCCACGGCCTCAACATTCATTTCAACCTGATCGAGCCGCGTCCCGACATGGATGTGTGCATGGTGGCGCCGAAAGGCCCGGGCCATACCGTGCGCGCCGAATATTCGCGCGGCGCGGGCGTGCCCTGCCTCATGGCCATCGCGCAGGATTCGACCGGCAATGCCCATGACCTGACGCTGTCTTATGCCGCCGCGATCGGCGGCGGCCGCGCCGGCATCATCGAGACCTCCTTCCGCGAAGAATGCGAGACCGATTTGTTCGGCGAGCAGTCGGTGCTGTGCGGCGGCTTGGTCGAGCTGATGCGGAACGGCTACGAGACGCTGATCGAGGCGGGCTATTCGCCGGAGATGGCCTATTTCGAATGCGTGCACGAGGTGAAGCTGATCGTCGACCTGATCTATGAGGGCGGCATTGCCAATATGAACTATTCGGTGTCCAACACCGCCGAGTACGGCGAATATGTCTCCGGCCCGCGTGTGGTCGGGCCCGCTAGCAAACAGGCGATGAAGGAAATCCTGGCCGACATCCAATCCGGCAAGTTCGTCAAGGACTGGATGCTGGAGAACCGCGTCAGCCAGACCTCATTCAAGGCGATGCGCGCCAAATGCGACAGCCATCAGATGGAAGAGGTCGGCAAGCGCCTGCGGGCCATGATGCCGTGGATCGCCGAGCGCAAGATGGTCGACAAGAGCAAGAACTGACATAAGCCCGTGAGGGCAGGGGGGCGGCAATGCTGATCGCGCGCTACGCCAAAATCGTCATGAGCCTCGCGCTCGCGTCCTTCTGCCTGCTCGTCACCTTCGACAACCTCACCGATTACGGCACCAACTATCTGTTCGTGCAGCATGTGATGAGCATGGACACGACCTTTCCCGGCAACGCGCTGATGTACCGCTCGATCACCAACCCCGTGCTGTGGCAACTCGGTTACGCGCTGATCATCGCCGCCGAAGGCGCAACCGGCATTCTGTTCCTGGCCGGCGCCATTCGCCTTATCCAGGCGCGCAACGCGCCCGCGCCGATTTTCAATGAAGCCAAGGGCCTGGTCATTGCCGCGGCCACGCTCGCGTTCCTGGTCTGGTTCTTCGGCTTCATGGTGGTCGCCGGCGAATGGTTCGTCATGTGGCAGTCGCAGACCTGGAACGGCCAGGAGGCCGCCTTCCGCTTCTATATGGCGGTGCTCGGCGTGCTGATCTTCGTGGCTCTGCCGGACGGCGATCTCGGGCCGCCGCCCAAGTCCACGCCCAAGCGCCGCCGCACCGACAAGAAGCAAGCTTAGAGGCGAAGCCTACATGGCGGGTAGCGTGAGCCGCCGACGGGACAGCCAAGCCATGGCGCCGCCGGTCCTCTTTCTCAAAGACATCAGGCTCAGTTTCGGCAGTACGCCCTTGCTTGCCGGCGCGGAGCTTTCGATCGCTCCGTTCGAGCGGCTGTGTCTGGTGGGCCGCAACGGTTCGGGCAAGTCGACTCTGCTCAAGATCGCCGCGGGGATGATCGAGCCTGATGCCGGCACGCGCTTCGTGCAGCCCTCGGTGACGATCCGCTATCTGCCGCAAAGCCCAGACCTGTCCGGCTTCGCCACCACGGCGGCCTTCGTCGAGGCCGGGCTTGCGCTTGGCGATGATCCTCATCGCGCACGCTATCTGCTTGAGAAGTCTCGGCCTCACCGGCGAGGAGGACCCAGCGCATCTGTCTGGAGGCGAAAGCCGCCGTGCGGCTCTCGCTCGCGTACTGGCGCCTGAGCCCGACATTCTCTTGCTCGACGAGCCCACCAACCATCTCGATGTCGTCGCCATCGAGGGCTTGGAGGCGGTGCTCAAGACCATGCGCTCGGCAATCGTTCTGATCAGCCATGACCGGCGCTTCCTGGAGAATCTTTCCGAAGCGACGCTGTGGCTCGACCGCGGCACCACCCGCCTGCTGGACAAGGGCTTCGCCGCCTTCGAGGCCTGGCGCGACGCGATCCTCGAGGCCGAGGAGATCGAACGCCACAAGCTCGACCGCCGCATCGTGCAGGAAGAGCATTGGCTACGCTACGGCGTGAGCGCGAGGCGCAAGCGCAATCAGCGCCGGCTCGAAGGGCTGCTCTCGCTTCGCGGCGAGCGCAAGCGCGCGCTCCATGCCCGCGCTTCCGGAGACGTGAAGCTGACGGTGCAGGAGGCGAAAGAAGCGGGGAGGAAAGTGATCGAGGCGAGGCGCATCAGCAAATCCTATGGCGACCTCAAGCTGGTCGCAGACTTCAGCATCAAGATCGCCAGCGGCGACCGTATCGGCATCGTGGGTCCGAACGGCGCCGGCAAGACGACGCTCATCAATCTGCTCACCGGCACGCTTGCTCCCGACACCGGCACCGTGAAGCTCGGCACCAATCTCGAAATCGCCACGCTCGACCAGCGGCGTCAAAGTCTCGACCCCGAGGCGTCGGTCGCCGCCACGCTGACCGGCGGCAGCAGCGATTCGGTGATGATCGGCGGCGAGCCTCGCCACGTCATCTCCTACATGAAGGACTTTCTGTTTAAGCCGGAGCAGGCGCGTACGCCGGTCAAGGCGCTGTCAGGTGGCGAGCGGGGGAGGCTGATGCTTGCCGTGGCGCTGGCGCGTCCCTCCAATCTGCTCGTGCTCGACGAACCCACCAACGACCTCGACCTCGAGACCCTCGACCTGCTCCAGGAGATGCTCGCCAACTATCCGGGCACGCTCATCCTCGTCAGCCACGACCGCGACTTCCTCGACCGCACCGTCACCTCGGTGATCGCCGCCGAGGGGGAGGGACGCTGGATCGAATATGCGGGCGGCTATTCCGACATGGTGGTGCAGCGCGGGGCGGGCATCAGCGCGCCGCGCATAAAGCCGTCATTGCCGAAAGCGGCACGACCGGCGCCTCCGGCGCGCCGCGCCTCGGAGCCACGCAAGCGCTTAAGTCCCACCGAGCAGCATGCCTTGAAGACCGCGCCCACCCGCATCGCGGCCATTTACGAGGAGATCCGCCGGCTGGAGCATCTACTCGCAGACCCCAACTTCTATGCCCGCGACCGCGAGGGCTTTGCCGCGGTCGGAGACAAGCTCGCAAAAGCCCAGACTGAACTCGCGTCGGCAGAGGAAGAATGGCTCCGGCTCGAGTTGCTGCGCGAGGAAACGCAGGGCGCGTAGCCAAAGGCCGGTATCCAGAGCGCGTCATTCGCCTGAGCGGTGCAACAAGCTCCATCCCTCCCCTTGATGGGGAGGGGGGCGCGCGACTTAGCGCGGCGGGTGGGGCGCTATCCCCCACCCCAGCGTCGCAAGAGCGGCGCCGGACCTCCCCACAAGGGGGAGGTATGGAGCAAGCGGCGACGCAGCGTCACAGCGATGCAGTTGTTTCTTGGACAAAGAACCGGACTCCGTCATACCGGCGAAAGCCGGTATCCAGAGCCGCTGGCTCGGTGCGTGTCCCCCTGGATCCCGCTTTCGCCGGGATGACGAGCGTGGCGCGCTTTCCCCGCACAATCCCCGCTGTCCGAACCTCGCGTATTCTGTGTCCACCTCGTCCTTCTTGAGGGGCGCATCATGAGGCGTCGTGAGGCGGGACGGGGTGCGGTGTCCCTGCGGGTCGCTGACGCACAGCGGCTCCCGGGGCGGTGTCGGGCTCCCCCCGGGTCCACTACGAGGCCCTGCCAGGAGCTGGCTGACGACCCTAGGGTCTACATCAAACGCCGGCTGTCGCCTCTCTCGTCGGTGGATGCGGAGACGAGGAACCCAAACGGGACGATAGGACAGCGGCGGGGCACTTAGGGCGAAAGCGGGGCCGGTGCCGGATAACTCCGTATTGGCGCGCCGCGAGGCGCCGCGCGATCTTTGGATCGCGAGCTACAAGATTGCGTCTTTCGGCGCGCCATCCCCTCATGAGCCGGACGCGAATGCGCGCCGCGGCAAGGAGAGCGCATGGTCTTGTTCGAACACAACAGACCCCGTCATACCGGCGAAAGCCGGTATCCAGAGCGGCTGGCTCAGTGACGGTTGCCCCTGGATCCGGGCTTTCGCCGGGATGACGAGGCTGTTCCTTGGCCTCCCGCCCTTGCCCTAGGCCCGGCTTCGCACTATTTTCCGCCTGAACGACAGGTGATTCAATGCAGCGACTGATTGGGCAGACCAGCATCGAGACCGGCGCGATTTCGCGTTTTCCGGCCGCGTCCGCCCGCGCGCTGCTGCTCGGCCTCGTCCTTAGACGCCCCTGAGCTCCGGCGGCCTTGGTCCAGCCGAGGCGGGCGTTCAGGGGATGGCAATCTAACCCTTGGAAAATTCAAGCGGCTGGCCGGTCATGCTAGACTGGCGCCCAAAGCTTAAGGACGAGACCGATGGAGTCCAAACAGGCTAAGGCCTCCAATGCCGAGCGGCGCGACGACAAGCGATCGCGTCGTCATTTTCGACACCACCTTGCGCGACGGGGAGCAATGCCCCGGCGCCACCATGACCTTCGACGAGAAGCTGGAAGTGGCCGAACTGCTCGACGAGATGGGCGTCGACATCATCGAGGCGGGCTTTCCGATCGCCTCCGAAGGCGATTTCAATAGCGTCCAGGAGATTTCCCGCCGCGCCAAAAACTCCGTGATCTGCGGCCTGGCGCGGGCGCAGTTCAAGGACATCGACCGCTGCGCCGAGGCGATCAAGCCCGCCGTCCGCGGCCGCATCCATACCTTCATCGGCACCTCGCCGCTCCATCGCAAATATCAGATGGGCATCGACGAGACCGAGGTGCTGGAGCGGGTCACCGCCTCTGTCACCCGCGCGCGGAGCTATACCGACGACGTCGAGTGGTCGGCGATGGACGCCACCCGCACCGAAGCGGACTTTCTCTGCCGCTGCGTCGAAGCCGCCATCAAGGCCGGCGCCACCACCGTCAATATTCCCGACACGGTCGGTTACGCCACGCCCGATGAGTTCGCCAGCCTGATCCGCATGATCGTCGGCCGCGTGCCCGGCGCCGACACCATCGTGTTCTCCACGCACTGCCACAACGATCTCGGGTTGGCGGTCGCCAATTCCCTGGCGGGCGTGGGCGGAGGGGCGCGACAGGTCGAATGCGCCATCAACGGGCTTGGCGAGCGCGCCGGCAACGCCGCGTTGGAAGAGATCGTCATGGCCATCAAGACGCGGGGCGACGTCATGCCGTTCTGGACCGGCATCGACACCACCATGCTGACGCGCGCGTCGAAGCTCGTGTCGCGCGTGACGGCGTTCCCGGTGCAGTACAACAAGGCCATCGTCGGCCGGAATGCCTTCGCCCATGAGAGCGGCATTCATCAGGACGGCGTGCTGAAGCATGCCGAGACCTTCGAGATCATGACGCCCGAGAGCGTGGGCCTGAAGGAATCCTCGCTGGTGATGGGCAAGCATTCGGGGCGTCACGCCTTTCGCGAGAAGCTGAAGGATCTCGGCTACGAACTCGGCGACAATGCCTTCGAGGATGCCTTCGTCCGCTTCAAGGCGCTCGCCGACCGCAAGAAGCATGTCTATGACGAGGATATCGAAGCGCTGGTCGATCAGGAGATCGCATCCGCCCACGACCGCATCAAGGTCGTGGCGTTGACCGTGATCGCCGGCACCGGCGGTCCGCAGAAGGCGACCATCACGCTCGATGTCGACGGCAAGCAGCACACTTACGAGTTGACCGGCGACGGGCCGGTCGATGCCACGTTCAGGGCGATCAAGGCGATCGTGCCGCACGAGGCCAGGCTGCCGCTCTACCAGGTGAGCGCCGTGACCGAAGGCACCGACGCCCAGGCCGAGGTCAGCGTGCGGCTCGAGGCCGACGGCAAGACCGTCACCGGGCGGGGGTCCGACACCGACACCATGGTCGCCTCGGCGCGGGCTTATGTCAGTGCGCTGAATAAATTGCTGGCGCGCGAGTCGCGGCGGAAGCCGGAAACCATGCTCGCATCCTGAGTGGGCTGCGGTCGAATCGCGCATGGCGGGCGATTGCCTAAGCTCGAGGCGGCCGGCCGGGAGAGGCCGGCTCGCCGTTCGCGCCGGAATTCGATGCTGGAAGGCCGGATTGGCCGGAAACCTTCACGGCGCCCTTTAATTCGGCCGAGGCGTCGGGGCTGATCGCCGGCGCCTTTGCCACAATTCGACTGTGTGCCGCTCGTTGGCCGACGCAAGCGAATTGTTTTTTTCAAATCGGGGCTACAACGCATTGCCCCCAACTCCGATTTGCAGCAACATAGCGCTGCGCTCGGCAGCGGCAAAAAATCTGTCATCCAGACCTCGTCGCCCGCTGAGCGCGGCTCAGTGGCGTTGATGGCTCGTTGCGGGGAGCCAGATTGGGGCGGGCGTATGTTCTCGCGGGTCTTAGGCTTTGTCTCGACGGACATGGCCATCGACCTTGGCACGGCGAACACCCTGGTTTACGTGCCGGGACGGGGGATCGTGCTCGACGAGCCTTCCGTGGTCGCTGTCACAACGCAGCGGGACGGTGAGCGACGCGTCATTGCCGTTGGCTACGAAGCCAAGTCGATGCTCGGACGCACCCCGACCAAGATCGAAACCATCCAGCCTCTGCGCGACGGCGTGATCGCCGACTTCTCCGCCGCGGAGGAGATGATCAAACATTTCATCCGCCGTGTGCTCAAGCGCCGGCTGTTCACCAGCCCGCGCATCATGATCTGCGTGCCGGCCAGCGCCACGCCGGTTGAGCGTCGCGCCGTGCATGAAGCTGGCCTGTCGGCCGGCGCGCGCCGCGTCTATCTGATCGAGGAGCCGATCGCCGCCGCCATCGGCGCCGGGTTGCCGATCCAAGAGGCACGCGGCTCCATGGTCGTGGACATCGGCGGCGGCACCACCGATATTGCCGTGCTGTCGATGGGCAGCGTGCTTTATTCGCGATCGGTGCGCAGCGCCGGCAATTCGTTCGACGAGGCGATCGTCAACTATGTCCGGTTCAAATACAATCTGCTGATCGGCGCTACCAGCGCCGAGGCGATCAAGAAGGAGTCCGGTTGCGCCATCGCCAAGGTCAACGGCGAGCGCATGCCGATCCACATCAAAGGTCGCGATCTCCACCGCGGCTTCCCGGCCGATATCACCCTGACGCCCGACGACATGCCGCAAGCCCTGAACCTGCCGATCCAGCAGATCGTGGGCGGCATCAGGCAGGCGCTGGCTGATGTCCCGCCCGAGCTCACCGCCGATATCTGCGATTCCGGCATCTACCTGACCGGCGGCGGCGCCTTGCTCGACCGGCTCGATGCGCGACTGACGCAGGAGACCGGAGTCAAATTCACGATTGCTGAGGATCCTTTGCGCTGTGTCGCGCGAGGAACTGGTAAGGCCCTGGAGCAGCTCGACACCATGGCTGATTTCTTGGTCAAGCCGTGAGGCGGCCGTAAGCGGAAGGGTTTGCTGGCTGCGCAAACCCTCAAGTGAAAGGAAACGCCACGCGGCGTTTCCCGCAAGGACGACGCGAAAATGCGCGGGGGCCATTCACCGTTTAAGCCGCGGCCACGCCGATCCTGGCGGGCGCCCGGCGAGTTGCTCAATTTCACGCTCTACTTCCTCTGTGCCGTCCTCTTGGTGTTGAGCCGCATCGGCCACGGCGCGGTCGCCGACGTGCGCGACCGCTTGGTCGATCTGAGCGCGCCCTTGCTCGAAGCGGCCTCGGCGCCGGTCATCATGGGTCGGCATGGCCTGGCGCGCGTGCGCTCCTACGTCGGGATGCTCAGCGAGATCGATCGGCTGAAGGCGCAGAACGAAGAGCTCAAGCAATGGGAATGGCGGGCCAAGCTGCTTGAGCGCAACGTCGCCCGTCTCCGCTCGCTGCTCAACGCCGTCGATGAACCGGCCCTGCATTTCGTCACCGGCAGCGTCATCGCCGATGCGCGGGGTCCGTTCTTGCGCAGCGCGCTCATCAATCTCGGGCGGGACGACGGCGTGCGCATCGGCTACGCCGTGATCAACGGCGACGGCCTCATAGGACGCACCGTCGATGCCGGCGGCTCGGTGTCGCGCGTGCTGCTGCTCAACGATCTCAACAGCCGTATTCCGGTGCTGGTCGGCACCGCCGGGGTGCGGGCGCTCGCATCGGGCGACAACAGTGCTGAGCTGAAGCTCGAATTCTTCCCGGACGGCGCATCGCCTCATGCTGGCGACGAGGTCTACACCTCGGGCGCCGACGGCGTGCTGCCGCGCGGCTTGCGGGTCGGCGGGGTGACCGGTTCTGCTGGCGCATTGAAGGTACGTCCCCATGCCGAGCTGAGTTCGCTCGATGTAGTGAGCGTGCTGTTCTTCGATACGCCGGCTTTGACGCGAACCGATCCGCCGGCCGTTCCGGTGGCGCGCGCGCTTTCGCCGGTTCCCGAGGACGTTCAGGCGCCGCCTCCGACGCCGACCGCATCGGTCGAACCGGTGCCGATTGACTCCCCGATCAAGCATGCCGGCGCGGCCGATGGCGCTTCATCCGGCGAAGGCGTAGCGCAAGCCCAACCATGACCGCAGCTCTGCCAGCCCTGTCGGTGCTCTTTGCGGTGCTGGCGACCGCAGTACCGTGGGGCCTTCCGGCGGACGCGACCTTCATCTTGCCGTTGGTGGTGGTGATGATGGTGTTTTGCTGGCGTGCTCTTCCCGGCACGGTGTTGCCGCCCTACTTGGCCATGCTGCTCGGCCTGCTGACCGACATCGTGAGCGGCGGCCCGCTCGGATTTTGGGCGCTGATGGCCTTGATCGCCTCGACCGCCGGCGGCCGCGTCCCGCCGCTCGCCGACGGCCAGGACCAGAACTGGCTGTGGCTGGTCTGGGCCGGGGTTGCCGCGGTGATCGCCTCGTTCGGCTGGTTGCTCGCCTCGCTCTATTTCGTTCGCTGGATCGACTGGTGGCCGATCGGGTTCGGCGCGCTGGTATCCATCGCGCTCTTTCCGGTGGTGTTGCGCGGCTTGCTGTGGATCAGGCGCGGGCGACTGAGGCCGGGCCATAGCCTTCTATGGGAGATGGTCGTGAAGAAGGCGCGCGACTATGCCCTCAGGCTGCGCCACCGCTTCTCGCGGCGCGCGGTGCTGATCGGGGCCGGCCAGACCGGATTGTTCGGATTGCTGCTGTGGCGATTGCGCCAACTGCAGATTCTGGACAGCTCGGAATACCGGCTGCTGTCCGACGAAAATCGCATCACCATGCAGTTGGTGGCGCCGGCGCGCGGATCGATCTATGACCGCTTCGGCAGGGCGGTCGCGGCCGACAAGGAGAATTTCCGCGTCATCGTCATCCCGGCGTTCTGCGAAAACCTGGCGGCGACGCTCGCCGCTGTTGCAAAGATCGTCCCCATCTCTGCCGCCGACAAGGATCGCGTCAAGCGTGCGGCGCGGCGCCAGAGCGGATATTTCCCCGTCCTCGTCACCGAAGGACTGACCTGGCGGCAGTTTACTTTGCTGAGCGTGCTGGCCCCGCAGCTGCCCGGCGTACGCACCGACCGAGCGACCTACCGCCGCTATAGCCACGGCCGCGGCATGGCCCATGTGGTCGGCTATGTCGGCATGGCCGACAAAGGCGAGGTCGACGAGGACCCGCTAATGCGGGTGCCCGGATTTCGCACGGGCAAGGCCGGGCTGGAAAAGGGCCTCGACCGCGAGTTGAGAGGGCAGCCGGGCAACATCAAATACGAGGTCGATGCCCATGGCCGCGTGGTCCGCCAGCTCGGCGCGACCCCGAGCGTGCGCGGCAAGGACATGGTGCTGACCATCGATCAGGAGCTGCAAGACATCGCGCTCAAGCGCATCGAGGGATTGCGCGTGGCCTCCATCGTCGTGCTCGACGTGGTGACCGGCGGCATCCTGGTGATGGCGTCCTATCCGACTTTCGATCCCAACGAAATTTCCTTCAAGGTCAACCGCGATCGGTGGCGGGAGCTGGCGCGAGACCGGGATAATCCGCTCGAAAATCGGGCGCTGCGCGGCGTCTATCCGCCCGGCTCGACCTTCAAGGTGGTCACCGCGCTGGCCGGGCTCGAGGCCGGCGTCATCACCCCCGAGGAGACCATGTCTTGCCCCGGCAGCTATGTGTTCGCGCGCCATCGCTTCCGCTGCTGGAAGACCCATGGCGGCGGCATCGACGTGCACAATGCCATCAAGCAGTCCTGCGATACCTATTTCTACGAGACGGTGAAGCGTGTGGGCATCGATCGCCTCGCTGTCACCTCGCGCCAGCTTGGCCTAGGCCAGATTCACGATATTGGCTTCACGGGGCAGAAGCTCGGCATCATCCCCGACAAGGCCTGGAAGCGCAGGACGCTAAATCAGCCTTGGTATGACGGCGAAACCATCAGCTGCGGCATTGGCCAGGGCTATGTCGCCACGACCCCGCTGCAGCTTGCCGTCGCCACGGCGAGGATTGCCACGGGAAGGGCGGTGTCGCCCCGCTTGCTGGTGCCCGGCGAGCGCGTCGTCGAGCCCCCGCCGCTGCTCGACATCGATCCGGTCCATCTCGAGATCGTGCGCGCCGGCATGTTCGGCGTGGTCAATGAGCCGAAAGGCACCGCCGTCCGCTCGGCCCTGGCGATTCCCGGCGTGCAGATGTCGGGCAAGACCGGCACCTCGCAGGTGATCAGCGCCAAGAACCAGCACAAGCTCAAAGGCTGGGAAGGGGAAACCCACGCTCTGTTCATCGCCTACGCGCCGGCAGACGCGCCCCGCTATGCGGCCGCCTGCGTGGTCGAGCATGGCGGCGGCGGGTCGCGCGCCGCGGCGCCGGTGGTGCGCGACGTGATGACCGAGATTCTGCTGCGCAATCCGGCCGCCAAGCCCGCCTTTTTGGCCGGCGATCAAGGTGCGATCCCGGTGATCGCCGCCGTGGAGCGACCCCGGTGAAGACGCTGTTCGCCGAAGCGTTCGAGCAGCCCCAGCTCAAGCTCAAGGCCAAGCTGATCGCGCTCAACTGGCCATTCCTGTTGCTCATCACCGCCATCACCATGATCGGCGTGGCGGCGCTCTATTCGGTGGCGGGCGGCGCGCTTGAGCCGTGGGCGAGCCGCCACGTGGTGCGCTATTGCCTGGGCCTGGGGCTGCTGTTCGCCGTCGCGCTGTCCGATATCCGCTGGTGGCTGCGCGCCGCCTACCCGCTCTATGTGGTTGCGCTGCTGATGTTGGCGGCGGTGATCCTGTTCGGCGTGGAGAGCGGCGGCGCCAAGCGCTGGCTGGGCTATGGCGAGCTCAGCTTCCAGCCTTCCGAAATGATGAAGATCGCGCTCGTTCTGGCCATCGCCCGCTATTACCAGTGGCTGTCGCCCAAGCAAGTGTCGTGGCCTTACGCCGTGCTGCCGCCGCTGCTCATGATCGGCGCCCCGATCATTCTGGCTTTGGATCAGCCCGATCTCGGCACCGCGGCGCTGTTCGGCATCGTCGGCGGCGGCTTGCTGTTTCTCGCCGGCGTGAGTTGGGTTTACTTCCTCGCCGCGTTTGTCGGCGTCATTGTGGTGCTGCCCCATGTGTGGGAGCGGCTGCACGACTATCAACAGGAGCGGATTCTGACCTTCATCGATCCTGAGCGCGATCCGAGCGGGTCCGGCTACCATATCCTGCAATCGAAGATCGCCATCGGCTCAGGCGGCTTCACCGGCAAGGGCTTCATGCAAGGCACCCAGGCCCAGCTCAATTTCCTGCCGGAGAAGCACACCGACTTTATCTTCACGATGTTCTCCGAGGAGATGGGCTTCATCGGCGGCGCCGTGCTGCTGACGCTCTACCTTCTCGCGCTGCTGTTCATTACTTATATGGCGCTCAGATGCCGCAGCACGTTCACCCGGCTGGTAGCCGCCGGAATGGGTCTGTGCCTGTTCGCCTATGTGTTCATCAATGTGGCGATGGTGACCGGGCTGGTGCCGGTGGTGGGCGTGCCGCTGCCGCTCGTCTCTTATGGCGGCACCTCGATGCTGACCATGATGGTGGGCCTGGGCTTCGTGCTCAACGCCCATGTCAACCGGGAGGTCCGCCTCAGGCGCGAGGAGCTGGGGCCGTTCTGGTGAGCCTTTGCGCCGACCCTGGACAGGCAAGCGAGCGCAGTGTTAAGGGGAGCACCCTTGGGTGGCGACACCCTCAAGGTGCGCCCTGCCAAGGCAGAGCGGACGTCTCAAGCATGATCCGGAAAAGTGGCAACCGGTTTTCCGACAAGATCATGCACAAACACAAACACTAGAGCGCTATCGGGCGATAGCGCTCTAGGGCGCATAGCTCAGGTGGTAGAGCAGCTGACTCTTAATCAGCGGGTCGTAGGTTCGAGTCCTACTGCGCCCACCAGCCTTCGCTCGCGAGGAAAAATTAATGCCGAGAACGATACGGTTGGGCGCGATCGCGGCCATGGTCACGCTCAGCCTCAGCCTGCCGGCCCTCGCCGCGACTGAAGGCGAGTTCGACAATGATTGCGTGATGGGGCTGGCGCTCGGCAAGGAGATCAAGACCGACTGCTCGGTCAACACCGTTTATGCCGGCAGCACCTATTGCTTCGGCAACGAGACGGCCAAGCAGCTCTTCCTCAAGAAGCCCGAGGAGTTCCTGCTCAAGGCGCACATCTTCTATTCCAGCAAACAGCAGTAGCCGTATCTAGGACCCGCTCGGCTCGGACTGGGCGGTGAACCGCGTCTCGTCGGTGTCGGTGATGGCGACATCGAGGCTGTTATCGGCGCCGCGCCCGAAGGTGAAGCGGAAATTCGGGTTGGTCGAGAGCGAGAACGTGCTCTGCATGTCAAACACCAACTGCCCGCCGCGCTTGACTGTCATGGTCCTGACGAAACGCGCGGGGATGAAATTTGCGGTGTTGATGTCGAGCTGCATGCCGTTGGCGTTCGGGTGCTTGATCATCACCTGGGCCGACCAAATCGGGCTCGCCTCGAGGGCAGGGGGGAAGGTCCTGACGATCATCTTGCCGAGATCGACCGTCTCGCTGTCGGGATCCTTGGCCTGCATGGCGGCGCAGCCGCCCGCCGCCGCGATGAATTTGCTCGCCATATGCAGCGTGCCGTCCTCGGTCTCGAGCACGGCGCGCACATAGGAGAAATTGTCGATCCGCACCCGGGTTGAGAAGCTGCGCTCGCCGCCATTGCCCGCTGCCGGCCCGAAATTGAGAGTCGCCACTTTGGGGTCGGGATTCTTGTCGATGAACAGCGTCAGCGATTTGAGGTTCTGCTTGACCGAAGGCGGCACGCGCACGGTCAATGGCACGAGCGCCGCGTCTTCGGCCGTGCCCGGAATTTCGAGCACCACCATGCCGTCTTCGGCGGCAATGACGCGATCGCCGAACGCTTGGCTCTTGAGCGCCGGCCAGGCGTCCTCGTCGGCCTTCGCTGCGGGCGAGAGTAGAAGCAGGCCGGCAAAGGCGGCATAGCCTAGGCTCTTGAAGGGCAGGGGCATGGCACCGTCCTCTTGCTGTTCGGAAGGATTATATCACTCCCATTCCAGTTCTGCGAAGGCCGCCGTGACGTTGCGGACATGATAGTGCTCGAACAATTTCCAGGAATCGCGCTCGGAAAACCCCGCGGTCGTGGTCGCATCCTCCAGCGTCTTGCCCTCCTTGATCAGCCGCCTGACATCGCCGGCGATGGCGGCGAGGTAGCGCTGTTCGGGTTCAAGCGCCTCGGGCAACTCCATGGCATGCGGCCCGTGCCCAGGAATGACGCGCGCCGCTTTCTTGCTCGCCAGCCGGTCGAGCAAGGCCAGCCAGCCTCTGATCGACCCGTCCAGCGTCGGCACATGGACCGAGAACAAGAGATCGCCGAGGAATAGCGTGCCGGTCGCCGTGTCGGTGATGGTGAGATCGTTATCGGTATGGGCGGTCTGCTGCGTCTCCAGCACCAGCGTGCGGCCGCCAAGATCGAGAGTGAGGCTGGTCTCCACGGCGAGCGTGGGCAGAATGATTTCGATCCCCTCGAACGCGTCGTCGCCAAGCATTTGCTTGTTGATGGCGAGATAGCGGTCGGCCCGCGTGGCCAGCCCGCGGGCCAGCTTGAAGTGGCCCACGAACGCCGGATTGTCCTCTTTGAAGGCCGCATTGCCGAACACGTGGTCGGGATGCATGTGGGTATTGATCACATAGCGGATCGGCTTGTCGGTCACCGCGCGGATGGCGCTTCTGAGCTCACGCCCGGCGACCGCGCTGCCCAGCGTGTCGATCACCGCGACGGCGTCGCTGCCGACCACGAAGCTCGCATTGGCCATGTCGCCGCGATTTTGCGGCGACTGCACCTCGTAGCGCCCCTGATGGACGAACACGCCGGGCGCGACCTCGCTGACCTCCATCCCCTCGGCAGCTTGTGCCGGCACGCAGCGGAGCAAGTGAGAGGCCGCCAGCATGAGCGCAGCGCGCAGGAGTTCTTGGCGCGAGATCGCCCGCCGGAACCGTTGCGATTTCCGTTCACCGTCCATCATCGGCTCCCATTCGAGCCAGACATGCGGCAAAGATGTGGCGGACGGAACAGCCGAGCGTGCCTTGCGTTTTTGCTCCATGCCGCGTCGTCAAACGCGCCATTGATCGAAGGAGACTCTGCATGAAGTACACACTGCCAGCTATTGCCGCTGCCGCGGCCCTTGCAATTATCGCGCTTTCGCCCGGTACGGCGGAGGCGGGCTGGCGCCACGGCGGATGGGGCGGCGGTTGGGGACCGGGGTTCGGCGTCTATCTCGGCCCGCGGCCCTATTATCGGGACTATTCCTACCGGTACCGTTACCGGTCCCCCTATTACGGCAACTACGCCTACGGGTACCCGGCCCCATGGTGGCGGCATCGCTACCGCTATTACGATTAAAATCGCGCGGCGCCTTCCCGTCCGGCTCCCGGTCCGGGCGGGAAGGGCGGCTCAAGCCGAGGCGAAACGGCCCTTAGAGGTCCGCCCGGGGGTGGGAAAGGCCGGATGACGGCATTATGAAATCCGGGCCGGAGCCCTTTTTGTTTGCCGCCCGTTCGTATACTTTACGCCAGCGCAAAAGGGAGGGTGCTTGAATGCGGATTCTTCTAATTTTGATTGTTATTGCCGCCGTTATTGTTGTGGTTCGGGCCCAAAGCCGGGACTGCAAATACGACGCGACTTTGATCAATTGTGTGCTCGGCAAATCGGAAGCGCCGACTGCCGAAACGCCACCAGCGCCTGCAACACCAGCGCCTGAAACACCGGCGCCAGAGGCACCGGCGCCAGAGGCACCGGCGCAGTAAGGACTGCACCCCTCAGTCGCGAATGGCGGGTCCGCGCTGGGAGCGCGGCGCAAATCAGGCGCGGCCAATAGTATCAGACACCCTCCGTGCTCCGGATCGCACCCGGCCGGGGCACGGGGGTCGTTTGCCTCGCGTTGCAGCCGTACGATCTCGGGCTCTTGCCAACTGAAGGCCGGGCTAAGCCCGTTCAACAGCCGGCACATGACTCGTGGGCTTTCGGCCAAGTCGAGCCATTGACAGATGCTGGTAGGCTCGAAAATATCGTTTACGCTGCAGGCCGTTCCCTCCGCTCGTTAACACCGCACGACACGATCCTTTAATGACCTCGTCCAGAAAATACGCCGAGATTGCTGCCGCGGCGCTTGGTAAAATGCTGCGAGACCGCGCCGATTCTGGCAAAGTGGCCGATATCTTCGAGAGTGTCTTGGCCGACGCGACGCGCGAGCGAGACGAGGACGAACGCCAGCACTTGGCTGAAGTCGAGGCTGCGGCCGCGACCCGATTGTCCCGGCTGCTCGAAGCCTCTCCGGCGGTGATCTATAGCTTCGAGGCCAAGGGCGATTTCGCGCCGACCTTTGTCAGCGAGAACATCATGCGGCTGTTCGGATATGCCGCGAGCGAATATCTCGAAAATCCGAATTTCTGGCGCGAGCGCGTGCATCCCGACGATCTTCCGCGCATCGAGGGCGAAATGGACGCCCTGTTCGAACAGGGCCACCACGCGATCGAATATCGCTTCCGGCGCAAGGACGGGTCCTATTGCTGGGTGAACGACGACCAGCATCTCATCCGTGACAAGCAGGGCGCGCCGTCGGAGGTGGTGGGCTCGTGGAGCGACATCAGCGCGCGCATGGCCGCCGAATTGGCCGAGGACCTGGCCCGCGAACGGCTTGCGCTCTTACTCGATAGCGCGCCATCGGTGATCTACAGCTTCAAGGCGAGTGGCGATTACGCGCCGACCTTCGTCAGTGAGAACATCAAGCGCCTGCTCGGCTATTGCCCAGACGAATATCTCAAGGACGCGGCCTTCTGGCGGGCCCGCGTGCATCCCGACGACATCGATTCGGTCGAGGCGGAACAGGTACTCCTGTTTGAACGCGACCGTCACACCGCCGAATACCGCTTCCGCAAGAAAGACGGACATTATCGCTGGGTGAGCGACGAGCAGCATCTCATCCGCGACGAGAATGGCGAGCCGTCAGAGATCGTGGGCTCGTGGAGCAACATTACCGACCGCAAGAGTGCCGAAGCGGCCGAGGACGCGGCCCGTGCGCGACTATCGGCTCTGCTCGAAAGCGCGCCGTCGGTAATCTACAGCTTCAAGGCGAGCGGCGACTACGCGCCGACCTTCGTCAGCGAGAACATCAAACGCCTGCTCGGCTATTGCCCCGAGAAATATCTTGAGCACGCGGACTTCTGGCGCAACAACGTCCATCCCGAGGATCTTCCCGCGGTCGAGGCCGAGCAGGCGAAGCTGTTCGAGAAGGGCAGACACGCCGCCGAGTACCGCTTCCGCAAGCGCAACGGCAATTACATCTGGGTGAGCGACGAGCAATATCTATTGCGCGGCGACGACGGCGAGCCGATCGAGATCGTCGGCTCATGGAGCAATATCAGCTCGCGCAAGCAGGCCGAGCAGGCCGAGAACCAGGCGCGGGCGCGGTTTGACCTGCTGCTTCATGGCGCCCCGGCGGTGGTCTATAGCTTCGAGGCCGGCGGATCCTATGCGCCGACCTTCGTCAGCGACAACATCAAGCGGGTGTTGGGCTACGAGCCCGACCAATATTTGAAGGATTCGGAGTTTTGGCGCTCGCGCGTCCATCCCGAGGATCTCGCCGAGGTCGAGGCCGGGCAGGCGAAGCTATTCGAGCAAGGCCGCCACGTCGCCGAGTACCGCTTCCGCAAGTCCGACGGCATCTATTGCTGGGTGAGCGACGAGCAGCACCTGGTCAAGGACCAGAACGGCAATCCGCTCGAAGTGATCGGTTCCTGGAGCGAGGTCACCGCGCGCAAGACGGCCGAGCAGGCCGCCCTGGCGGAAAGCGAGCAGCGCCTGACCGACGCCATCGATACCATCTCCGAAGGCTTTTCGCTCTACGACAACGAGGACCGGCTGGTGCTCGGCAACCACAAATATGCCGAGCTGTTCGACCTCGGCGGCGGTGCGCCAAAGCCGGGCACGACGTTCGAGGAGATCATCCGCAGCGCGGTCGCGCATGGCCTCATCCACGACGCCAAGGGCCGGGAAGAGGGCTGGATCCGCCAACGCCTCGCCGAGCATCGCCATCCCGGATTGCCTCTGTTGCAGCGCCGCTCCGACGGACGCTGGCTGCAGATCAGCGAACGGCGCACCGAGACGGGTGGAACCGTCGCCGTCTATAGCGACCTGACCGAGGTCAAGGACAGCGAGCAGCGGGCGGCCGCCGCCAATCTACTGATCCTGCAAAGCCTGCGATATGCCAGCCGCATCCAGGCCGCCGTATTGCCGGCCCGCCAGGAACTCGAAGTGGTGGCCGCCGACCATTTCCTCATTTGGGAGCCGCGCGACATCGTCGGCGGCGACTTCTTCTGGTTTCAGCCCATCAACGACGGCTATGCCGTGATGGTCGGAGATTGCACCGGTCATGGCGTCCCAGGCGCCTTTATGACCTTGATCGCTTGGGGCCTGCTCGATCGCATGCTGCGCAGCGCCGATACCGACAACCCGAGTCAGGTGCTGACCGGGCTGCATCGCGGCGTGCAAAGCCTGCTCGGCCAGGACGAGCAACGGGGCGAGACCGACGACGGGCTTGAAGCCGGCATCTGCTTCATCAACCCCAAGCAGCGCAAGATGACCTTCGCCGGCGCTCGTTTCTCGCTGTGGCGGGCGAATGAGAAAGGCGTCATCGAGATCAAGGGCGACCGCAAGGGGCTCGGTTACCGCCGCTATCCGCTCGAAACGACCTTCACCGATATCGCCCTGTCGTTCGAAAGCAGCGACACCTTCTATCTCACCACCGACGGGTTGATCGATCAGATCGGCGGCCCGCGCGGCCGCTCGTTTGGCAAGCGGCGCTTCCAGGAGCTGCTCAAGAAAAACCGCGGCGTTCCCATGAGCGAGCAGGAGGAATCCCTTCGCCGCGCCATCGTCACCTACCAGGGTCAGCAACTCCGCCGCGACGATCTCACGGTGTTGGGTTTCGTCCCCCACTCTTAGGAGATGCCCATGCTCGCTTCCCAACTCATGGACATGCGAGCGATGCTCCACAGCCAGGGGGTCATCTTCGCCTATAGCGGCTATGTGACGGAACCGGTCCTGAGCGGCGTCGGCGAAGCGCTCAAGCAGAAGCTCACCATCGACGACGCCGACACCAAGACGCTCCGAAGCGTGTTCGCCGTGTTTGTCGAGCAGATGCAGAACATCATCCGCTATTCCGCCGAGAAGGCCCAGGCCTCGCTGCCCCCTGCCTCCGACGCCGGCGCGCTCAAGGAAATCCGCTACGGCATCCTGACCATCGGCCGCGAGGGCGACGACTACGTGGTCTGTGCCGGCAATCTCATCGAGTTCACGGACGTGGACCGCCTAAACGCCCGGCTCAGCCGCATCAGGGACATGAGCAAGGACGAGCTCAAGGCGCTCTACAAGGAGCAGCTCAGGGCCGAACCTGAAATTGGCAGCAAAGGCGCCGGGCTTGGCTTCATGGAGATCGCCCGGCGGGCGTCGAAGCCGCTTGAGTTCGACTTTACCACGCTCGACAACAACCGCGCATTTTTCGCGCTCAAGGCGACGATTTGAGAACCGGACCGATGCGAGACAAACTCGATATTGAAGCCACCTCGCGGACTCCCGCGGTCGCCTTCGACTTCGTCGGCAACCACCTGAAAATATCGGGTGAGTCCTATCCCGAGGACGTCACCGAGTTTTACGGGCCGGTATTCACCGCCCTCAACTCTTATCTGGGCAAGATCGGCAGCGGCACCTGCCGTTTCGATTTCGAGCTGATCTATCTCAACAGCTCGAGCGCCAAGGCAGTCATGATGCTGATGGATAAGCTCGACGCCGCCGCCAAGAACGGCGCCTCGATCGATGTCTACTGGTACTACGACAAAGAGGACGACACGATGCAGGAACTCGGCGAGGAGTTCGGCGAGGACCTCCAGAACGCCAAGTTCCATCTAGAGAAAATGCCCGGCTGATGTCATCCGACGACTTATTCGCGGCCGAGGAGCACGTCATCGCCGCCGCGCAAAAGCTGCTCGATCAGGGCCGTTTGGCCGACCCCGCCGATGGCAAGCTCTACCAGGAGCTGCTCAAGGACTATCAAAAGCTGTTCCGCACCACGCGCCGGCTGATGAAACTCAGCGACCGGAACGAGCAGCAGCTCAACGCGCTGTCCCAGGAGCAACGCCGCGCCAACGAGATCATCACGCAAAAGAACAAAGAGCTCGACGCGCTGTCCACCAAGCTGTCGAAATATCTCTCGCCGCAGATTTACCACTCGATCTTCACCGGTGCGCAGAATGTCGAGATCACGTCGAGCCGCAAGAAACTGACCATCTTCTTTTCCGACGTGGTCAACTTCACCGAGACCACCGACAAGCTGGAATCCGAGGACCTCACCAATCTGCTCAACCGCTACCTCACCGAGATGTCGGACATTGCGCTTCAGCACGGCGCCACCATCGACAAATATATCGGCGACGCCATCATGGTGTTCTTTGGCGATCCGGAAACGAAAGGGGTGAAGGAGGATGCGCGGGCTTGCGTGCGCATGGCCGTCGCCATGTTGCGGCGGCTCCGCGAGCTCCAGGCCGAGTGGCTGGAACTCGGCGCCGAGCAGCCCTTTCATCTCCGCATCGGCATCAACACCGGCTATTGCACGGTCGGCAATTTCGGCAGCGAAGACCGCATGGACTACACCATTATCGGCAGCGCCGTGAATTTGACGGCGCGTCTCCAGTCCAATTCGGAGATCGACGGCATCCTGCTCGGCCATGAGACTTATTCCCTGGTCAAGGACGACGTGGCCGCCGAGGAACAGACGCCGATCAAGGTCAAGGGGTTCGCCGAGCCGGTACGCTGCTACAAGGTGCTTGGCCTTTATGACGATCTCGCCAGCGAGGGCACCGTGATTCGCGAGGAGGCCGACGGCTTCAAGGTCCTGCTCGACTTGCAGAAGCACGACAAGGCCGAGGCGGTCGCGGCACTTGAGGCGATCCTCGCCCGGCTCAAAGGCTGAGGTCAAAGGCTTTACATGAAGAAGACCCAGGTGATCAGCGCGAACAGCGGCAACAAGATCGCGCCGGACCACAGCATGTAGCCGATGAAGCTCGGCATGTTGATGCCGCGTTCCTCGCAGATCGACCGCACCATAAAATTGGGCGCGTTGCCGATATAGGTGTTGGCGCCCATGAACACGGCGCCGGCCGAGATGGCGAGCAGCGTCAGCGCGAGGGGACCCATCAGCGTTTGCGCGTCGCCGCCGGCCAGATTGAAGAACACGAGATAGGTGGGAGCGTTGTCGAGGAAGCTCGACAGTCCGCCCGTCAGCCAGAAATAGGCCGCCTCATTTGGCTGCCCGTCCGGCGTCGAGACAAGGCTTAGGAGTGGCGCGAACGGCCCTTCGCTGCCCGCCTGTAACAGCGCGAGCATGGGGATCATGGTGATGAAGATGGCGGCGAACAGCATCGCCACTTCTTGCATCGGCGCCCAAGTGAACGCGTTCTCCACGCGGATCGCCCGCGCCGTGGTCCACCAGGACAACAGGCTCACGGCGATGAGGATGATGTCCCGGATCAGGCCGTTGACCGGCATTTCGAGGCCGAGCCCGAGCCCGATGGTTGCGCCCGTGTTCCAAATGCCGCTTACCAGCACCGTGAGCGCGACGACCATGAGATAGAGCACGTTGTGCAGGCCCTCGATGCGGAGCTGACGCGGCACCCGGCTCTTGGCTCTCACTTCATCACATTCGCGGTTCCAGGCCAGCCGGTCGATCACATAGAACAGCGCAAGCAGGAGACCGCCCGCGAGCAGCATGGGCTTGAGCATGGTCTCGAGCGTCCACAGAAAATCGACGCCCTTCAAAAAGCCGAGGAACAGCGGCGGGTCGCCGAGCGGCGTGAGGGAGCCGCCGATATTGGAAACCAGAAAAATGAAGAACACGAAGACGTGGACATTGTGGGCGCGATCCTGATTTGCTCGGATCATCGGGCGGATCAGCACCATGGATGCGCCGGTCGTGCCGAGAAAGCTTGCCGAGACCGTACCGACCGCGAGAATCGCCGTGTTCGTGGCGGGCGTGCCGACGAGATTGCCGCTCACGCGGATGCCGCCGGCCACCACGAACAGGGCGAACAGCAGCAGGATGAACGACAGATAATCGAGCAGGATGGTGTCGAGCACCTCGGTGACGGCGGCGGTGACGCCGAACACCGCGGCGCAGGGAATGAGCAGGGCCATCGCCCAGAACGCTGCGACCTTGCCGAAATGATGCTCCCAGAGGCGCGGCGCGATCAGCGGCAGGAAGGCGATCGAGAGAATGAGTCCGACAAAGGGAATCGACCAGGCGAAGCTTGCGCCGGCACCGTCGAAATGTGCTGACGCGGCTGCGGCACTCTCTAGTGGCACGGTGATCCTCAGGCCGGACGCGAAGAGACGGTTCTAGCGTCCCCGCCGGTGCTGCGCCAAGTCATTGCAGCGAGGCCCACTTTGGGCGAAGGCGCCGCCAAATATCCGGAGTTTACGGCGGGCTAACCCTCAGCGCGGCGGCACATCGTCATTGGCGGGAAGCCGGCGCGCGCTTTCCCGCAACGCCTCCTTCAGCGAGGCCGGACGGTGATATTTGCCGAGCAGGTCGGCAAAGGCTTCCTCGGCGAGATCCTGGATGTCTCTGCCGCTGTCCTTGGCCAGCAGCTCGAGCGCCAGCCAGATCTCGGGAGCGAACTCTATCAGCTTGCGTTTGACGTCGCTTGGATGGGGGCGAGAGAACATGTCCCGGTCCTTCGGTTAGCGCTTGCTCGGAACATATCCAATTCGCTCCCGCTCAGGCAGCGCCTAGTCTTTCTCCGGCTCGGGGACGATGACCCTAAGCGCACCGGGCCGGGAGCGATAGTGCAGCGGGGTGTGCATGATCTTCACCTCGCCGTCGAGCGCCACCGGCAGCCGGCTCGTCTTCGCGCCGATCTCAGCCTCCATTAGTTGAAACGTATCGAGGTCGCGGACCTGATCGAGGTGGCCGAAGCACAATCGGCATACCATCAGAAAGAACTCCCACGGGCTGCGTGGCTTCACCACATAGAACCAGAGCTTGCCGGTATCGAGGCGCCGGCGCCGGCCGAAGGTGAACAGCTCAATTCCGTATTCGTTGTTGCCGACGAACAGGCAGGGCGTGCGGTAAGGCCGCGCGAAGTCCTCGGCCGAGATGCGCAGGCGCCGCCGCGGAAAATGCCGGAACATGCGGAAGAACGCCGGCACCATGGCCATCCATTTGGCCAGCTTGTGTTGGGCCATCCGCCGTTCCCGATCGATGACCATGTAAGGGTAGATGCCAATCGAGGAATTGTTGATGAAGGTCTCGCCGTTGACGTCGGCGAGGTCGACGATCCGCGTGCGGCCAGCGGCGATGGTTGCCGCCGCATCCGCGACCGCCAAGGGAATGCCGAGATCCTTGGCGAAGTGGTTGAGCGTGCCGAGCGGGATCACGCCCAGCGGCACGCCCGTTCCGGCAAGCACGCTGGCCAGGGTGCGTACGCTGCCGTCGCCTCCGCCCACGATGATGGCGTCGGTTTCGCCACGTCTCGCTTTGGCGAGAGCGCGCTCGGCGGCAGCATGCAGCCCTTCGCCATCGACAAATCGAATATCGGCCGCTACGCCGAGGTCGGCGAAAGCCTCCACCAGCGTGTGCTCGACCTCGGCGGCGAGCGTCTGGTTGAAGGCGCCGGCGCCGGCATTCATCAGCGCGACGACCCGTTTCACCGCGACCGTTTGCGGCCGCTCGGCGGCAAGGTCGGCTGTCTGAGCTTTCGCCATTGGCCTAAGCAAATCCATCGGCACATCGAGGTCGTAGGGGAGGGTACGGACGCCCCCTTACAAACTCCCTTAGACGCCTGAGTTCCGCGCCTCCTCGATATAAAGGTCGCGGAACGCGCGCGCGACCGGGCCTGGGCGCCCGTCGCCGATGGCGATGCCATCGATCTCCACCACCGGCAGCACGAAAGCCGAGGCCGCGGTCATGAACGCCTCGCGGGCGCGCAGCGCCTCGGCCACAGTGAATGGCCGCTCATCGAGGCTCACGCCTTGCGTCGCGGCAAGTCTCAGCACGGCGCGGCGCGTGACCCCGGGCAGAATGTGATGTCCGAGCGGTTGGGTGCGGATCACGCCCGCGTCGTCGAGGATGAAGGCTGAGGACGAGGTCCCTTCGGTTACGCAGCCATCCTCGACCATCCAGGCCTCGTAAGCGCCCTTGAGCTTGGCTGCCTGCTTGCCCATGGCCTGCGCCAGCATCGAGGTCGATTTGATGTCGCGCCGCTTCCAGCGAAGGTCGGGGATGGTGATGATTTTGACCCCGGTCGCCGCATAGGGATTGGCGATCAGGTTCCGGCTCTGGGTGAAGGCGACCACTGTGGGTGCGACAGTCTCGGGATAGGCGAAATCGCGGTCGGCCGGCCCTCGGCTGATTTGGAGATAGACGATGCCTTCATCGAGGTCGTTCCGCTCGATCAGCGCCTGATGCACGACGCGCAACTCGTCATGGCTCAACGGGGCTTGTAGGGCGATCTCCGTGAGCGAGCGGTCGAGGCGGGCGAGATGGGCGGTGAAATCGACCAGAAGGCGGTCGAGCACGGCGGTCACCTCGTAGACGGCGTCGCCGAACAGAAAAGCGCGGTCGTACACCGAGACCTTGGCCTCGGCCTCGGGCAGGTAGCTGCCGTTCACATAGACGGTGCGGGACATAAAGTGGGAAGGCCGAGGATGCGAGGGCTTTGCCTAGCGCCGCCCCAGGCCGAACGCAAGCGGCGCGGATGCCCCGCGCTCGCTTTTCCCGGTCAGGGGGTTAGGGCATACTGGTGATGAAAGGCCCTGGGACGAGAGCCAGGGACAAAGGGGGGAACAGACATGACGTCAGCAAGTCTTTTGATTGTTTTGTTGGTCGGAACCGCGGTCGGCGCGCTGGTCGGGCTCGGCCTGGGCACCTCGGTTGGTGCGCTGACCTTGGCGGTTATCGCCGGCTTTCTCGGCACCATTATCGGTGTCGTCGTGCGAAATTTCATTCTGTCGCGCGGGGCCGGCTTGGGACCGGACGATTCCCGCACGCCGATGCTGGTGATCGTCTTTGCCGCGGTCGCCTCGCTGGCGGCCAGCGCCGCGGCGCTCGAGGTCGCGCAGCGCAGCGACCTGTCCGGCTCGCCGGTATGGGTCGGCACCTTGGCCGGCCTGTTCGCCGCGATCCTGCTCGCGATCTTGATGATCACCTACTACACCAACCCGGGCGAGACGCCCAAGCTGCGCCGTTAGCTCACGCCGCAGGGGATGGCGCCTGAACGCTCAGGCCGGCCTGTTCGATGAGGGCGAGATCGTCGGCCGCGTCGTTATTGGCGGTGGTGAGCAACTTCTCGCCGTAGAAGATCGAGTTGGCGCCGGCGAGGAAGCACAGAATCTGGGCCTCCTTGGTGAGCTCCCGCCGCCCAGCGGAGAGTCTCACGCGCGACAGCGGCATCATGATGCGCGCCGCCGCCACCATGCGCACCAGGTCGAGCGGGTCGACCGGCGGTTGATCGCCTAACGGCGTGCCGGGCACCGCGGCGAGCGCGTTGATCGGCACGCTTTCCGGGTGAGGGCTGAGATTGGCCAGCGTCTGGAGCAGCCGCGACCGGTCCTCCACGGTCTCGCCCAGGCCGATGATCCCGCCGCAACAGACCTGGACCCCGGAGCGCCGCACGCACGCCAGCGTATCCAGCCGGTCCTGGTAAGTCCGTGTGGTGACGATTTCGCCGTAGAATTCGGGCGAGGTGTCGAGATTGTGGTTATAGGCGGTAAGGCCAGCTTCGGCGAGGCGATCGGCCTGCGCTTGGCTCAACATGCCGAGCGTGACGCAGGCCTCCATGCCCAGCTCACGCACGCCGCGCACCATGGCCAGCACGCTGTCGAAAGCGGGGCCGTCCTTCACCTCGCGCCAAGCCGCCCCCATGCAGAAGCGGGTGGCGCCGGCCGCCTTGGCGCGCCGCGCCTTTTGCAGCACATCGTCGAGATCGAGCAAAGTTTCGCGCTTCAGCCCGGTGGTCTTGGCGTAATGGGCCGACTGCGCGCAATATTTGCAGTCCTCGGGGCAGGCCCCGGTCTTGATCGAGAGCAGGCTCGCGAGCTGCACCTCGCCGTCGGCGTGATGGCGCCGATGCACCGCGCGAGCCCGATCGACCAGGTCGAGGAGCGGCGCGGTAAGCAGGGCAAGAACCTCATGGGCGCTCCAATCGTGGCGGGTCTCAGGCGGCAGGTGAGGCTCGTGCAAGCTCTCCGCCTGGCGGCCCTTGCCGTTGATAGGATTCGCGGTTTTGAGGGGTTCTGCCACGGGCGATGCGTTGCGATTGCTGGAGGGTGGGCCCTTCGCTAATACAGGATTAGCAGCAATTCGTCTATTTCCCTTTTTCTTCAAGCACTTAATGTTTACAGAAATCGCCAATGTTTACAGTCTTTGCCAGGATGTTCACTGCCTGGGTTCACGGAGCGTTCGACCTTCTAGGCGGGCAGCGGCTGCCCTGGCAAGTTTTCTCTGATCAGCAAAGCGACTGTAGCGCGTGACCATCTCGGGGGACATGCCGGTTATAGCCTCGATCTCACGATCATTGCACCCAACCTCGCGGAGCTTCTCACAGCTCGAAGCGCGAAGACCATGAAATACGTACCCCTCACGCCTAATCCTGCCTGTAGGTGTCCGCTCCATCAGGTCGGCCCAGGTGCTACGGAAGCGCTCTGGGGTGTAAGGCTTCTCCTTCCGGGTCAGCACATAGGGCGAACTCCTCCAGTCCTCCATCGCGCCCCTCAGATTAGGGTGCAGGGGCACCCACAGCTTCTTGCCGGTCTTCTGTTGAACAACGACGATCCCACCATCTTCGAGTTGCTCAGGAGCCATGCGGAGGATGTCGGCTTGCCTTTGGCCCGTGTAGAGCGCCAACAGGACCGCTCGGCGTATATCCTCCCTCCCGCACTCCTCAATCAGCTTGTAGGCCCAAGCGGGCCACGGACGCGCCCCTTCGGGGCTCGTCTCCAGCCTTGGAACGTGGATACATGGGTTTGCCTCCGAGAACTCTCGCGGAATGCCCCAGGCGATCAGCAACCTGAGCACCGCTAAAAGCATGTTCGCCGCGACCGGCGTATCCACCCACTTGTCGCGCAGGTGAATGACGTGCTTTGGCCTGCAGCTCGCTACCAGGAGCTTACCCCAAGCCTTTGAGATGATGTCGAGGTAGCGAGCATAGTCTCGCTGCGTGGCCTCGGCTCGCTTCAGGAACTCGGGTGAGACCTTGTAGGCATTGATTAGATCATCGAATATCTTGCCGGTCGGAAGATCATCGCCCAGATGCTTCTGGTATGCAGCCCAGAACTCTGGCGTATGAGGACCGCTTGGTAGACGCATACGAGGCCCCGGGGAGGCACTGCCGCGCCCACGTTGGAAGTAGAAGTATTCCTGACCAGCGCCATTGAATACGCGATGCACATATTGGGGCAGCTCAAGCGTTGGCTTCTTTCGCACGACAATCGCAAGATTGCGTCCCTTGGCGGGCTGCACACGCTCTTCAACGGCCTCTCGCTCGTCGGGGTCGTGGAAGCCAAGATACCGGCACGGGCCAGGGCGGTCACAATGCGCACTGGCGGTTCATGGTCGATCAGGAAGCCGTCAATGTTAGGGAGGGCGTCGGCAGGCACAGCTCAATGCGACGCCGGACCTCGCAATCGCGCACTTCACTGCGGTGGCGGCGACTGTTTCTCATCCCGCTGAATGTGCGGGTCGAACGCGGCCCAGCTTGGTGCGCTTGAAGTCCAAATCGTCATCTGCGGTTTTCCGATCTCAGGATCGTCCAGGGTGCCCTCGCGCACGCCAATCATGTGCAGCCGCGCATCGCTTTGGGTGAATACAGGCGTCCCGCATGTCGGGCAGAATTGCCGGTGCATCAGGTTACCGCTTGCGGCACGGCTCGTGTAGTCCGATAACGCCCCCTCTACCTTCACGGCCTCGCTAGGGAAGAAGACGTTCACCGTGCCTGAACCCGCACCGATATATTGGCAGTCGCGACACCAGCAGTGGCGTGCCGTGATCCGTTCTGCCTCGATCCTGTGGCGTACTGCTCCGCAGCGACATCCGCCGGTGATGGTCATAGCTTCCTCCTTC
>CAVSRK010000009.1:0-1311434 GCA_963730335.1 uncultured Alphaproteobacteria bacterium | reverse complement strand
CCCCGCGCGCAAAACACCTTAACTTTGTCACGCAATTTGCCCGGGCTGGCCCCAGTTTGACCTAGTTTAGGCGACGCTATCCCTGCTTTCATGTGTCAGTTCCAAGACGAAGGGGAAGCGATGAACATCGGAGTTTGGGTTGTGGCCGCTGGCCTCGCGCTGCCGGCAACGGCGTCTGTTGCCGAGCCCGCGCAGCTGGCCGGCGATGAGCTGCGCCAGGCCGTCAGCGGCAAGACCGTTTATCTCAACATCTCGGGTTTCGAACTGCCCATCAGCTACGCCGCCAACGGCCGCATGTCGGGCAAGATGAGCACCGTGGCGGCGAGCTTCTCGCGCGGTGACGGCGCACAGGACCGCGGCAAATGGTGGGTGGCAAACGACCAGCTTTGCCAGCAATGGACGAGTTGGATGGACGGCAAGGCTTATTGCTATCGGCTGACGCGCGACGGCGCGACCGTGCGCTGGGTGCGCAATGACGGACGGTCAGGCACCGCGCGGATCGGCGGCTGATCCGGCGCGTTCAGCGCCGCCAGCGATTTTCACAATGCCAAGAGCCGCCTGCGGGCGGCTCTTCTGTCTATGGTGGAGCGAGTTGAGGTGCTGTTGGCGGCGCGCCACGTTGCGGGAAAGCCACAGCGCGCGATTTAAAGCGGCTCCGCTTTGCGAGTTCGCTTGCCGGTCGCGCGGCCTCTGCATTAGGCTGATCGACGTTGCGTTTTGTATTGCCTGTTGTTTACCGCGTATCGTGTGAGTTGCGTTCTTAAGTCGTTGCGTCCGTAGCGTTGTCCTCAGAGTCCAATCATGTCGAGGCGTTGCGCCGTGGCCCCCGGTCGTGGAACCAGTGGCGCGCGCAAAATCCCTCCGTCACCCCGAACCTCATCGGCATTGCGCTGAGCGCGTCCGAGCGGCAAATGGGCCCGATCAATGGCGGCCCCATGAATTTCTCGTTCACCCGGCTCCGCCACGCGTCCTTGCGCTTCGCCACGCTGACCGGCGCCAATTTCGAAATGGCCGATCTGTCCGATGCCGATCTCAGCGACGCGCGGCTCGACGGCGCCAATCTGAGCGGCGCGGATCTGAGCGAAGCGCTGTGCGAGCGCGCCGATTTCTTGAACGCCAGGCTCAACGGCGCCAATCTTGCCAGTGCCAACCTCAACGACGCGCGCAATCTGACTCAGGGCCAAGTCGACGAGGCGCTGGGCGATGCGTTGACCGTCCTTCCGGCTCATCTCGTCCGGCCCGCTGGCTGGGGCGGGGGCGCCGCTCAGGTCATGAGCGGGCTCGAGGCGCGCAACGGCACTTGCCAGGGCGAGGCAAACGACAAGCCGATGCCGGCGGCCAGAGGAGACGCGGTGTCGTGGCTGGTGGGCGGCCCGCGGCGCTCTGGCAGCCAATCCGCGTTGCCGCAACCCGAGCCGGTCTGGCGCGGGTCGAGCACGCCCTAGTGAAAATCGATACGGATGGTGTAGGACGCGCTGCCTGACGGCGGCGGCGCGAAGGGCGCCGCGCTGCGCACGGTGGCCAGCGCCAGTTGATCGATGCGCGCATTGCCGCTCGATCGTCCGATCTTCAACCCGCGCAGCGCTCCGTTGCCGCCGATGGCGAACACCACGGTGGCGCTGCCGTTCTGACCTGCCCGTGGCTTATGCCGGGCGAGCGCCGACCAGACTGAACTGGCATAGGCCGCCCCGCTTGGCCGCGCAGTCGGCACCTGAGCGGGCACCGGCTTATCCGCCGGCGCCAATCCCATTGGCCGCCACGGGCCTTTGCTCTGCGGCTGGGTTGGCTCCTGCCGCGCCACCTCTTGTCGCGGCGCCGGTTTCGGCGCCTCGGGCGTGGCGGGCTTGTCTTGCGGCTTAGGCAGGGCAGCGACGACCTCTTGTGCCGCTTCTGGCGCGCCCTCGGGCTTGCGCGCCGGCAGTGGCGGCGGCGGCGCGGCGGCGGCAACGATAGGGGCTGGGGCAGGCGGGGTCGCGGCCAGCAGCTCGGCAACCTGTTCGGTCGCCGCGCCGCTCGCGTCGCGGGCGATCACTCTTGGCGGCAGACCCGCCAGCAGGTCGCCGATCCGAGCGCTCGCCTCATTGGTTTTAGCTTCGGCGAGCGAGGTTTCCGGCGCCGCTTGCAGGACGCTCACGGCGTCCGGCGCGGCCTCGTCGTTTGCGGCGCTGTCCGGCTCAGGCGCCGCATCGGTCACCACCATCCCCTCTGCGCCGACATCGTCGGGGCCTGTGTCCTCGGGCTCGACGTCGCGTGGCGTTCCGAGTGCGGCTACGGCATCACCGTCCTCGGCCGAAAGCGTATCGGACGAACGCGTCGCCACGAGCTCGGTCGGGCTCGGTTCGTCCCCGGTCGATGCGGTGGTGGTGGGGTCGGCCTCAGCCTCGTCCGGGAAACTGGTGCGCGCCTGGTCGAGCTCAGTCGAAGGTCGCGGAAATTCGATGGAGGGCCCAGCCGCGAATTGCGGGGAATCGGGCGTCGAAGGCTCGCCCTCCGCTTGTGGCGCAGGAATCCAGGGCGCGGTCGAGGTCAGCAGGATAAGGCTGCCGCCGACCAGCACTGAGCTGGCGGTAACGGTCAGAAGGGAGCGGAAGAATCGGTTTTCTGTCATGGACTTAGAGCCTCGTTGCTGAAGCCCATTAGCACCGCGATTCAGTTAACGAATGGTTCATGCCCGCGTCGTTCGGGGACAAAATGCGTGCCCCGCACGCGCCAAACCGGCCTGATTACCTTGGGAAGCTGTGGCAATTCCGCCACCAATCGCACGCGGAACTATGCTTCAAATGGGGGCTGTAGCGTTTCAGTCAGTAGTGCGTACCGCGTATAAGGGGGCTAGTATGCGTATGCGTTTGATCGCCGTTCTGGCGGTCCTCACGGCGTCTGTCGCGCTGGGGGGCTGCTTCTTTCATCACAATCAATCCGTCATGGTCGAGCCGCAAACACTGCCGCCCCTGAAATAGGCGGGAGCGAATGTGATCGCATTCGGGATGTGGCGTAAGCCCATGCCAACAGACGCGATCGATTTTGCGAGAGGCGCGCGCTGAGCGCCCGTCGCCGCGACCGCTAGGACGCGCGTGCAAACCGGCAAAGCGGCAGGGCTTGTCCCGTACCGATGCTATCTCTTGCGGTACCGACGATGAGCAGGTGCCTGGGGTGCCGGACAGTAAAGCGCTTCAAAGCTGCCGGGCTCGGCAATACACCGGCCATGACGCATGACCGGCGGATCGTAAATGCCCGTTGCACTCAAAAAAGGCGGCCAAGATCGCGAAGACGTAAGACATCGGCCCCTCCCTATTTAGCGTCGTCCACTTCAGGCCAGGGTACTCCTCACGTCCAAGCGTATGCCATGCTTCCAACGAGAAATGCTTCGAGTGTTGCCCGTTGAGCACAGGCCTTAAGCCTGCCGAAGCGAGCATCGTTGCGGGTAACAGAATGTTTTATGTCTTCAGAGAAACTCTCAATGGATGAAGACGTCGATCCAGCTGATTGAGAAAATAATCCGCGCCAAGACGGCTTTGCACCTCAAGCTCGTCGCCCACCGAAACGACCATAAGTTCGATATCGGGGGCGGGCGCATCGATGAGCTGATCTCAGAGGTAGATGCTGGGCTGGCGCGGTACGAACGGATGCTCGTTCTTTTCAAGAACGAGATGGCCGCCGCAGTCATGGAGTCGGCTGAAACGGACGCCGAATAACCAACTCCGACCTGGTGGCGGGTGCGCCAAAGGCAGCAACGAGGCAGGAAAATCGTAGGCGGAAAAGCTGGCATCCGGCATCAAGTGGCGGATGGGGAGGCTGCTTGCTTAGCGTCCCACTACGTCCCTGGTTGTCCACAATCCTTTGGAATCTGGACCGTTAGCGTCTTTACACAGTAACCATCTTGACTCGTGCAACGACAGTGATGGAATCGCCGAAGACGTGTGCGGCGTAACGTAGGAGGCTGCCATGGGTTCGTGCAAACGACCCCAGGCGTTTGGCCCTCTAGATTTGGAGATTATCGACCGGGTCTATGAGGCCGCCTGGGCGCAGCTTGAAGCTCAAGCACCATTCCGCGATAGAGATAAGGACGGCGAACGGGGGGAGATGCTTCGCAAGCTTGTGTTCGCCTATGCGCGCTCTGGTCCAGTCGATTTTGACACGCTCTGCGACAAGGTGATCGCAACGATGCCTGAACCCTGGGCAATTCCCAAAAAGCCCGCAGATCACCGAAGGTCGGCGCGTAAAAGGAAAAGGGGCACCCGCCGAAGCGGCGGCCAGGAACCGAATCCGCCCATTGACGTTTGATTGCGAAGCGGCGAAAGCGCACTTAGGCGTGCGCCAGCCCCCAAATGCCGCCGCTCAAACGGAGCGCCCAAAACCTCCCCTGGTCGGCGCTCCTTTTTTTTGACCAAGCCCCGGCCCGGGCGTTCGCTGTCGCGTTCTTCATTGCGCTCGCCAACCATTCGACGGCGCCGGAGCAGAATCTCCCTCTTGACCTGGAGGTTCGGCATCTTTGGTGGCCTTCTCAAGATCGGTGGTCAGTCGCTCTACCTCGAACTGCCTCTTCTCGATGTCGGAGTTGGCCTCTTCTAAGGCGCCTTGAAGTTGTTCTCGCGCTTGGTTGGAGGCATCGAGTTCTGTTTTCAGATTGGCAACTGCACTTTCAAGCTCTGCGATTCTGGTCCTTGCTTGAACAGCCTGCTCGTTAGCTAACCTCAACTCTGTTTGCATCCTGACCAAAGGAAAGCCCAGAACAGTCAGCGCAGCGACTACTGCGCCAATAGCGACCCACGCCCATACTCGCATGGAAGCCCTTTCCTCTCTGTCTGCCTCGCCTAAGTATAGCGCCTAATGCGCTAGGGACACTCGTACGAAGCATCGAGACTAGCGGCGCTCGGGAAAACAAAAAGCCCCGCTAGTGGCGGGGCTAGAGCAAAAGGGCGCCCGCCGCAGCGAGCGCCCCCACGGGCTGTTGATCTAAGGTTTTCTGCCCGGCGGGCTGGGCATCTTTGCTCTGGCTGTGATTCGAAGACCAGTAGGCAGTTCGCGTGGAATTGGGTCGGCCGCCAACCCGCTCGTGAACTCCGCACCTCCGAGATTCACGGCAATGGGACGAGCCACCACTACAGCGATAACGCTGAGCACAAGAACCGCTCCGATGACCGCGGCCAGATGTTCTCGCCAAGTCATTTGAGGCGACTCTCGGCCGCCAAGATGAAAGTTCTGTTGTTTGGTCAACACTGGTTCCCTGGCTGCTCTCTTAACGGGTTAAGACAGCTTTAATCCGGCTCGGTCAGCTTTAGGGCATGGCCTCAAGAAGAACCGACATCTTCGTTTTGGCGCTGCTGGTTCTTCTCGTAGTGGTGCTTGCCCCACACCTTGAGGGCGTTACCCTCAATAGCCTCTGGCACACGCGCTAACAAAAAAATCTGGGAAGATCGAGACCCCAAGGCGGCCCGGCTTTCTGCTGGGGGTGCAGGGAAGGTGGGCCGGGCCTAACCAGCCACGCGATACCCCATACTAGGGCTGGCTAGTGCGATTATAGCACCCGATTAGGTGTGAGACGGAATCGTTCTCTGGTGCGCGAAGCGAAGGCTAGCAAAAAGAAAGCGGTCCAGGGCTGGGAGCGACGGACCGCTTTCGGGCGCGGCACCAAACGCAGAACCCCCGGTGGCGCGTTGCTTAGTGAAGCGTGCGCTCCGGAGGTTTACGAAAGTCTAAGAGGGGGGCGGAGCCGATGCCCGAAAAAAAGCCCCGGTGGGTGAGTGTTACCTCAAACCGGAGCCAGTCCAAGTCAGGAGATTAATTGTGTGCGAGCTACCGTGGTCTCCGCTTCCCCCTGGGAATTATGAGCGGCCACCCCGCACGAGCAATTGGGTATCACTAGCCGCGACGATTCGCTGTAGCGCGAGGGTCACTTCGGCAACAGAAAGCCCCGCTAGGGACGGGCTGAGTTTGTTACAAGAGTGAAACGACACCCAGGAGTGTCGCGCCGACGAGCTTAGCTGATTCGCGGAGGCTGAAGCCGACCTCTGCTCAAGTTTTCCATATCGACCCATAGCAAAGAAGGGACGCCCGCCGGAGCGAGCGTCCTTCTCGGGTTCGGCGCGTGGGCGGCCTAGCAGGTTATTGTGGTGTAGCGCCAGGTGCTTCGGGTGGAGTGGCTGGCTGGGTAGGCGGAGGCGTGCTTTCCTCTGCGCCCGCGCCCTTGTTGGGTTTGCATTTTTCCTTGTCAGCATTCCAAGTGCACTCGGCATTTGCCGTGCACTCAGGCTGGGCAAGGCCTCTGCAAACAGACGCTTCTTTGGACTCCTTCGACCCCTCGTCGCAACCACACAATAAACCGACACAGCATGTAGCTATCAAAAGGCGCGTGAGCATCGTCGATGTCTTTCCTGTTCTGTGAGATCATCAGCCTACTACAATTGCCGGCGAAAAATATCGGTGTATCGGGGCCCCAGCCTCAAGGCACCGGGGGAAACTCCCCCGCCCGTATTAGTTAGGGGAATTGGCCATACCGCGCTCATCTCGCTGCGGAGGCAAGTCGTGGCGGTCGGGAGTCGCATCCCGGCCGCTGCGCGCATGGTGCGTCCGACTGTCCACCCACATCAAATAACGAATGTGGGTAGAGCGGGTGGCAGCACGCCAAATCGAATAGGTTTAATGTAAGCAAATCAATGGACTAAATCGCTTATTGGCGGATGGGGAGGGATTCGAACCCTCGAGACGCTTGCGCGTCTGCCGGTTTTCAAGACCGGTGCCTTCAACCACTCGGCCACCCATCCTTGGTCGGTATCTAGGCAGCTTTACGCCAAAGATCGCTTAATTGCGAGTTCGAGCCTGGCCGGAACAAGCGGCGCCGGGCTGCATTAGGACTTGTCTCCGGACCGTCCCACCATCTTCATAGGGGCATGAACCGCAAGCCCGATCCTTACGGCCGCATGGCCACGCGCCCCGATCACATTCCGCTCAAAGGATGGTGGCAGGTCGCCCAGCGGGTGTGGACCGAAAGCTCGCGAGACAATCTGTCGGTCGTCGCCGCAGGCTGCGCCTTCTACGCGCTGTTCGCGGTGTTCCCCGCGCTGTCGGCACTGATCGCGCTGTACGGGCTGACCGCCGACCCCGCGGCGGTCGAGCAGCAATTCGGCATGCTCTCCTCCGTGTTGCCGCCGCAAGCCTATCAAATGGTCATCGAGCAGATCGGCCGCCTGGCCGAGACGTCGAGCCAATCGCTTGGTTGGGGATTGGCGGTCAGCCTGTTCATTGCGCTGTGGAGCGTCAGCAATCTGACCCAGGCCATGTTCGCCGCGCTCAACATCGCCTATGAGGAGCCGGAGCGGCGGAGCCTGCTGCGCTTCTATCTCAGTGCCTTCACCTTCGCCATTCTCGGCATCTTGAGCGGCGCGCTGATGCTGCTCGCCATCGTCTACGTGCCGATCCTGTTCGCCTATGCGGGCTATTCGGACACGTTCGAGACCATGGTGAGGGTGGCGCGCTGGCCGCTGCTTGCGCTCATCGTGCTCATCTTGCTTGCGCTACTGTACCGCTACGGTCCATGCCGGCGGAGCGCCAAATGGCGCTGGGTGACGGTGGGCTCGGTATTCGCCACCGTGCTGTGGTTGATCGCTTCGGCCGGCTTCTCTTTTTATGTGTCGCACTTCGCCAACTATGACCGGATTTACGGCCCGCTCGGCGCGGCGGTCGTGCTGCTGTTCTGGCTTTATCTGTCGTTCTACATCGTGCTGCTCGGCGCCGAGATCAACGCCGAGCTCGAATTGCAGACGGCCACGGACACCACGCGCGGCGCGGCGAAGCGCATGGGCGAGCGGGGCGCCTTCGTCGCCGACCATGTGGCTGGCGGCGCCGATGGCTCCAAGCGGCCGGTGAGTGAGGTGGCGGCCGATCCGGACAAGGCCAAGCCGCACGCCTTGTAATTGGCTAGAGCAGAGGGCAGGGGTCTTCGCTAGATTTGGTCCGGCGCGCTACGCCGCATCCATCGTCGGCGCACCAGGCCGACGCCAACCACGAACAACGCGCCCAAGGTGGCGCCGGTGATCCATACCGTGTGCGCCGCGGCCGCGTCGAGATTGCCGGTGATTAGCGGGTCCTTGGCGATAATCTCGCCGGCGATCCAGCCGAGCAGGGCCGCGCCGGCCCACACCACGATCGGGAAGCGATCGAGCAGCGCCATCACCATTGCGGCGCCGGCCATGATCAGCGGAATGCTCACGGCCAGCCCGAACATCAAGAGCGCATAGCTGTGCGGCGCTTCGAATCGCTCGGCCACCGCGGCGATGGCGATGACATTGTCGAGGCTCATGACCACGTCGGCGATGGCCACGATCCGGATCGCGCGCCACAAGGAGTCGACCGCCTGGATCTCGCCGCTCTTGCCGTTCTCCTCGGGGGCCAGCAGCTTGACGGCGATCCACAGCAGCAGCGTACCGCCGACCAGCTTGAGGTAGGCCATCTGCATCAGCGTCGTCACCAGGCCGGCGAACACCACGCGCAAGCTGATCGCGACCACCGTGCCGAGCACCACGCCCCAGACGCGCTGCTTGGGAGGGAGCTTGCGGCACGCGAGCGCAATGACGACAGCGTTGTCGCCCGACAACAGAATGTCGATCCAGATGATCTGTAGGACGGCGAGCCAGAAGCCAGGTTGCTCGACAATCATGCTTGAGTTCGCCCCCCTCTCCCCGCGGAGTGCTTGCCGTCACTGCGACCCGGCAGGCCGCATACCCATTGCCGTGAAAAGCGGCAAGGACAAGACGGGATATATGCTTTTTGGAACAAGATGGAAGGAGGGGAGAGACGGTTTCGCGCCGCAGGACACTGCCCAAGTCTTCGTCAGAGTTTTCCCTCCACGACAAGCCGTCGCCGATGGCTTATGCTCAACTTCGTCTAGGCAGACGAATCTGGCCTTCGGAGCCCATTTCACGGGGAAGAAACGATGACCATTGATCCAGTCCTGCTCAATCCTTTGATCGCCCTGATCGCCGGTGTTCTGATCCTGCTCATGCCGCGCCTGCTTAACTATGTGGTGGCCATCTATTTGATCGCCATCGGCATCATCGGCCTTGCACACCACTTCCAGTAGTGTCCGGCCGGCGCGGTGGAGTCTTCTCTTGCGATGCACTAGGATCAGGCAGGATTGCTCCGGCAAGCTGCCTGATCAACAACATTAAAATAGCAAGAGCCACCTGGAACCGTCTCCGCCGATGGCCTATAGTTTCCCCATTCATGCTCCTGACGCAGTGAGAGGTCGCCTCCGCGAAGCGGGACCGATTCCTCCAGTCACCGGAGCAAGAGGGTCAGGGGCTGCGATCGCCCACCGCTACAACAACACGGCGTTTCGCTCTGGCGGAGCGTTGCGACAAGCCGGGGTACCGTAGGTTTGGACAGGGCAGGTGACCAAGCCAAATCGTGCCGCGTCATGAAGGATGACAATTCCATGTCGGAATTCCGGCCGAGATTGCTGCTCTGCCTCGTCGCGATCTTGGCGCTCGCCGCGCTCGGCATAAGCGCGGCCTTCAGCGTCGACGTGGGGCGGGCCGCCGACAAGGCGGAGGCCGGTTCACGCGGTTATATGTGGTCCGCCACGCGCATCGAATCGGGCATTCGTCTCCGCGGCTCGGTGCCGACCGATGAGGATCGTCGCACCGTGCTCGGCATGGTGAAGGCGCATTTCCCGGACCTGCAGGTCGAGGACCGGCTCAAGGTTGCCGACGCCGGCGCGCCTCCCCAGGACCAATGGCTCGGCGCGGTCAGCTTCGGGTTGAAGCAATTGTCGCATCTGAAGCGCGGCTCGGCGCGGCTCTACGATTACGCCCTCAAGGTGGACGGCGAAGCGCGCAGCGCCGCCGATTATGTCGAGGTGAAGAAGGCGCTCGCCGGTCCGTTGCCGACCGGCCTGATCGTCGCCGGCGAAAGTATCAAGCCTCCAATCGCCGATCCGTTTGTGTTCGTCGCCGATCTCGGCGCCAACGAATTGAGCCTGTCGGGCAGCGTGCCGAACGAAAATGCGCGCAAGCACGTGCGCGAGCTGTCCCGCCAATTGTTCCGGCGTCCCGGCCTCGACGATCGCCTCGAGCTAGCCTCCGGTGCACCGAAGAATTGGAACGAGGCGGTGGTCGCGGCCTTGCGCGCCCTGAGCCAGCTCGAGTCGGGGAAGATCGCTCTGTCGGGACTTGCCGTGACCATTCAGGGCGTAGCGCCTGACAAGGGCACCGCGGCGGTGGTGTCTTATCAGCTCAGGCGCGATCTGCCGTCGCTGTTTTCCACCTCCGAGAGCATCAGCTGGAAACAGGCGGCCGCGCCGCAGGATATCGCCGCCCAAGTGCTCCCGCGCATCAAGGAGATGGCGCGCACCGATGGCCAATTGCCGGGCGGCTTGCTGCCGGAGCTGTTGCCCTTGACCGACGGCGAGTAAGGCGAAGGACTGCGCCCGTAGGAGTCCCTTTACCGCACGGTCTCAATCGTTGGCGGCGAAGAACGCGCCGATGGTCTCGACCGTTTCCTGCTCCTTGAGCACCGGAGCGTGTCCCTGGTCAGGTACCGTCATGGTACGGAGATTAGGGTGGCGCTCGACCATGGCCTCGAGCGTCTCCGCGCTCAACACATCGGAATTGGCGCCTCGCAATACGAAGGCGGGGACTTGACCGAGCGCGATGAATTGCGGCCAGAGGTCCGGCACCGGCCGGCTGAGATCGATAGTGCCGAGCGCGCGCGCCAGCTTCCGGTCATAGGCCCGCGCCGGGCGCCCCTTATGCTCGTCGAACACGTCCTTGGCGATCTCCTCCCACTGCGCCTCGCTGAAGGCGGGGAAAGCGCGCTCGTTCATCTCGCGTAGGATCATCACCGCGTCCGGCCAGGTCTTCGGCACCGGCATGCGCCCAACATAGCCGATGATGCGCGCGAGCCCGCGCGTCTCGATCACCGGCCCGATATCGTTGAGGACGACCGGGCCCATGGCGGTGGGCCTGAGCGCCGCCATCATCATGGTGATGATGCCGCCCCGCGAGGTGCCGACCACGCCGACTTTATGCAGGCCGCGCGCGGTCAGGAAATCGAGCACGTCGAGCAGCTCGATATAGGGCGTGTAGTTCCGCCAATGACGGTCGTATTGCGACCGCCCGCGCCCCCGATAATCGAAGCAATAGACGTTGCGCGGCTTGTCCGGATGCTTGCACAGAAAAGTCGCCAGCGTGTGGAAGTCCCTGCTGTTGCGGGTGAGCCCCGGCAGGCAGATGACGGTCCTGGCCGTTTCGTCCGGCGCCGGGTAGTGGCGGACATAGAGCCTAAGGTCGTCGAACGACGCATAGTAGATATCTCGCCATAGCTCGCCATCAAGCTCGGGCATGTTCAGGGATCGACCTTGGGAGTTTCTGGACCGACTGGCCGCGCGTTGCCCCGCGCCTCGCCGTCAGTGTTGAGCAAAGTCGCAAACGGGGCAAGTCTTACGAGCAACGTGTGGATATGGCGGCAGATCTCACTCAGATTTTGTCTGCTCGGCGATCGCAGCCTCGGCGCGAGGTATTCTCCGGCCGCGATTGAGGTCTTGGACCAGTTGCAACGCCTGCTTGGGGCCGGCCAGGCGCGAGCGGTAGAGCTGCAGCGTCTCCATGATCTTGATCACGTAGTGCCGCGTCTCGGTGAATGGGATGCGCTCGATCCAATCGATGGGGTCGACCTCCGGATTGCGCGGATCGCCGAATTGCTTGATCCATTCGGCGACACGGCCGCCGCCGGCATTATAGGCGGCAAGGGCCAGGAAATAGGAGCCGTTATAGTCGTCGATCACGCCGCGCAAGAACGCTTCGCCGAGTTGGGTGTTATAGGCGGCGTTGGTGAGCTGGTCGACCGAGTATTTGACCTTGTACTGTTTGGCTACCATGCGAGCGGTGGCCGGCATCAGCTGCATCAGGCCGCTTGCGCCGACCGGGCTCTTGGCGGCGGCGTTGAATTCGCTTTCCTGCCGCGACAAAGCGTGCACCAGCGCCGGATCGACGCGATCGGAGAGCAGGCTCTTGAACTCGGGCATGACGCCGACCGGTAAGGCATAGTCCCCGAGCGGCAGGTCGCGGTTGAGGGCAATCTTAGCCAGCCTGAGCGCGGTCTGCGGGTCGCCGGTGGCCTTCGCCAGCTCCACCAGCAGCACCACCTCGGCCGGATTGGTAAGCTTGCGCGACAGCGCCAGGTAGAATTGCGATATCACGCCGTCATAGCCCATCGCTCGGGCGACGCCGATAGCCCGCACCGCGTCGCGCGACTGGAAGATCTGAATGTCGGCTTGGGTCGGCAGCGGCGTCGACGTCACCTCAAGACGCGCGGGCCTGGCATCGAGCGTCTGGCGGCCGAGCTGGCCATAGAAATATTGAGGGTACTTGGCGGCGCCGTGGAAATGGACCATGGCCGAGTTGCGGTCGCCGAGAGCAAGCGCGGTGCGGCCGAGCCAATATTCGCCGAGCGCGATGCTCTTCGAGCTGGTGGCGGCGCGCCGCAGCGACGTGAAATGCCGCAAGGCGTTGTGCGGATCGCCGAGAAAGCGCAGCGCGATCCAGCCGGCGAGAAACTCCGCTTCGATATAGGCATCGCCGGGCACCAGGCCGTGCTTGGCGGCGATTTCGTAGGCAACGCGGGGGTTGCCGTCGTTTAGCGCGCCGCGACAATTGATGCGCCGTTCAGTCCACCAATTATTGAGGTCGAGCAGGACATTGGGCTCGCTCGGCGCATCGAGCAGCATCTTCCAAGCTTCTTCCCTGCGGTCCTTGTCCTTGGTGCGACGCAGCCACTGGATGCGATTGAAGCGCAAACCGACATCGGCTTCGACCGCGTTCGCGGGCAGCGCATTGAGCAGCTTGCCGGCATTGCCGCCGCGTCGGATCACGGCGATACGGGCAGCGACCTTCTTCTGCTCGTCGGCGGACAGCAGTTTGGCCACTCTAAGCGCCGCTTCGGTCGCTCCCTTTTCGTCGGGATAGAGCAGCCGGTCGATGCGCGCCCGGTGATGCTCGGCCGTCAGCATGCTGCCGTAGCGGTCGAGGATCTTCTTCTCCACCGCGGCATTGAGCTGATGGTCGCGCCAGGCCGAGATCACGAGCTCGCGCGCCGCGGTCTGGTTATTCTCTTTCATATAGACGCCGGCGAGAGCGGCCTTGCCCGCGCCGGTCTGCGGCTGCGTCGTGCTGAAAAAGGCTTTGACCTCGTCAGCGCCGGCATCGGTGAGGAACAGCGCCGTCTCCGCCTTCTCGCGCAGCTCGTCCTGGCCCGGCCAGTCGGGATGGGACAGCCGGAATCGTTCCATGTCCTCGGCGTTTCCGGTCGCCGGGCCGTTGCGATATTTGTACCAGAGCGCGAAATCGCGGGCGGCGGGATCCCTGATCTTGGCCGCGGCCGAGGCGCCGTTGCGCAACACGTCCCTGATATAGGCCTCGTCGGAGCTACCGACGTCGTAAGATAGGATCGGCTTCAAGATTGAGGCGTAATCCATCGCCGACTTGGGAGCGACAATGGCCGGCGTCAGCGTGCCGCCGCGATTGGGATTGGCGTCCGGCAGCGGCATGTCGGTCACGACTTGCGACGGCGGCGCCGGCGGTAACACTAACGGCAGCCCGGGCGGCGCCAGCAGCGCCGGCGTCTTCGGATTGCGATCAGGCATGAGCATGTTGGAAACTGCTGCCAACGAGCCGGGCGGCGGCGGCGCGCTCGGCTCAGGCGGCGTCATCGGCACGGAGGTGATGGTTGGATTCCGATCGGGCGGGGGAACGCTCTCAGCGTCCTGCGCGGTCGGATTCTGGTCGGGCAGGGGAACAGTCCCCGTCACGGTAGTAGTGTCGGATGCCGTTTCGGGCGCAGGAGCAGCGTCGGGCGCAGGCTCAGGTGGTGGCGACACCTCCGCTACCGGAGCGGCAGGATTTTGGACCCGGGTCGGATTGCGATCAGGCAGAGGAGGGGGAACGTCGACTTTAACCGTCTTGGTCGCGCGCGCAGACTTAGCCGCAACCGACTTCGCGCTGGCCACGGCCGGCGCGAGACATGCAATACAGACAAGCAATGGCAAAATATGCGCGCGACTGCGTTTCATCTCGTCGGTCGGTTTCCGGTTACGATCCTGTAGTCAGGACGTCCCCCGAGCCGGGGAGCCGCGACGAAGACGGCACTGTAATGTGCCGGATTTCAACAATGTCTGAAAGAATCCGGCGGAAAAATGACTGACACGCCTCGCCCGGGATTACAACTGATCTCAGAAAATCCAGATAAGTCTCTGTGGAATAAGCTCTTTGCCGAGGAGCGGCCCGAGGCTGGGTGTGCCGATTGGGCCTCTGTCAAGCCGCCGTTCTTGGGGATTTGAGCGCCTTGCCGCCTCAATCCCCAAACCCTATTGTCCGCCGTCTCTTCGCTCACGCGTTTACCAAGCCGACCACCGCAGGAGTGCCGCACCGTGCCAATGCCGCCGTTTCAAGGCTCGATCACGGCCCTGATCACCCCGTTCACGGACGGTGAGGTCGACGCGCGCGCGTACCAGAAGCTGATCGAGTGGCAGATCGACCAGGGCAGCCACGGGCTCGTTCCCTGCGGCACGACCGGCGAATCGCCAACGCTCACCCACGACGAGCATAAGCGCGTGGTCGAGCTATGCATCGCGGCGGCGTCGGGCAGGGTGCCGGTCATCGCCGGCACCGGTTCGAACTCGACCGCCGAGGCGGTCGAGCTCACGCGCCATGCCAAGGCAGCCGGCGCCGACGGCGTGCTGGTGGTGACGCCCTATTACAACAAGCCCACGCAGGAAGGGCTCTATCTGCACTTCAAGGCAATCAACGACAGCACCGATATTCCCATTGTGATTTACAACATCCCCGGGCGGAGCGTGGTCGACATGTCGGTCGACACCATGGCGCGCCTGTTCAAGCTCAAGAACATCGTCGGCGTGAAGGACGCGACCGCCAACATGGCGCGAGTGAGCCAGCAGCGCGCGGCGCTCGGCAAGGACTTTGTCCAGCTCTCGGGCGAGGATGCGACCGCGCTCGGCTTCAATGCCCATGGCGGCCGGGGCTGCATCTCGGTCACCGCCAATGTCGCGCCGGCGCTGTGCTCGGAATTCCAGCTCGCTTGCCTCGGCGGCAATTACAAGCGCGCGCTCGAGATCCAAGACCGGCTGATGCCGCTGCACGATGCGCTGTTCGTGGAATCGAATCCGGGCCCGGTAAAATATGCCGCGAGCAAGCTCGGCCTGTGCAATGGTGACACGCGGCTGCCGCTTGCGCCGATTGCCGCGACCTCCCGCAAGAGGGTCGACGACGCGCTTGAAGCGGTTGGCCTGGTCCTCGTTTAACGCCTCAAGGTGACGTCATGGCGCCGAAGCGCGAGCGCGACAGCGGCAAGCTCGTCGCCGAGAATCGGAAGGCGCGCTTCAACTACGACATCGAGGACAAGCTCGAGGCGGGCATCGTGCTGCTCGGCTCTGAGGTCAAGTCGCTCCGCACCGGCAAAGCCAATATCGCCGACTCATACGCCTCGAGCGAGGGCGGCGAGCTTTATCTGATCAACGCGCATATCGCCGAGTACAAGCAGGCCGGCCGCGCCAATCACGACCCGACCCGGCGGCGCAAGCTGCTGGTGCATCGCCGCGAGATGGGCCGTCTCACCGGTGCCATCCAGCGCGAAGGCATGACCCTGGTGCCGCTCAGGCTCTATTTCAACGCCCGCGGCATCGCCAAGGTGCAGCTCGGCCTGGCCAAGGGCAAGAAGCTGCATGACAAGCGCGAGACCGAGAAGAAGCGGGACTGGGAGAGGCAGAAGGGCCGCCTCATGCGCGAGAAGGGTTGAGCATGCCGGCGCAAGGCGATGATAGCCCGCCCGGTCTTGCACCCGGTGCGAGGCTGCCGCCGCTTGCGCTGCCGGCGACGGACGGCGGCATGATCGACATCGCGGCACTGCCCGGGCGTAGCCTCGTCATGGTCTACCCCTGGACCGGGTGTCCGGGTCGTCCCAATCCGCCGAATTGGGATGAAATCCAAGGCGCGCACGGCTCGACACCCGAGCTTGAAGGCTTTCGCGATCGTCATGCTGACTTTGTGCGTCTCGGCATAAGCCTGTTCGGTCTGAGTCGTCAGACCACCGACTATCAGCGCGAGCTGGTGGCGCGGCTTGCGCTTCCATTTCCGATCTTGAGCGATGCGGAAGGCCGCTTCGCCGGCGCACTCCGGCTGCCGAGCTTCACCACTTGCGGCGAGATTTATCTCAAGCGCCTCACCCTTGCGGTGAAGGACGGGCAAATCGAGAGGGCATTCTATCCCGTGCCCGACCCTGCGGGTCACGCCGACGAAGTGCTGCGCGCGCTGAACCCTTAGAGGCTCTCGTCCTCGGCGTCCTCGACCGAATAGCCGAGCCGGTCGAGCGCTTCCTCGAGATAGTCGGGCAGGAGCGGCATGCCGATCAGATAGTCTTCGGTGCGGTTGGTGCGCTCCGAGCGAGCGGTCGACAGCGCTTCGTCAAGCTCCTCCGGGCCGAACGAGCCTCTGCCGATCCAAGCGAGTGCGACCAGGCTCGCCTGTTCGTCCTCATTGAGATCGCGAATGAAGCCCTTGAGCTCATCGGCGGTGGCATCGTCGGAGAACGATTCCAGGATCGAATCGGAGTCATGGTCCGAGGTGGCGCCATCGTCCCACGCAGCGACTTTGGCGGCGATTTCGCGCGCCTTGACGATGACAAAGCCGACCTTGTCCGGCGAAATTTCCAACCCGGCCATGAGGAGCCCATCCGTCTAGCCAATGACCGAACGCATCAAAGCATGCCCGAGTTGCAGGGCGACGACAAGGCGACTTGGTGCGGTCACGGCCTGTGCAAACTTGCCGCGGCCGCGCCAACCACCGTCTCGAACATGGCGGTGGTGAGCCGCCCGGTATTGGTGTTCTGGCGCGAGCAATGATAGCTGTCGAACAGGGTAAGCCCGCCCGGCAGGACGTGTCGCGCGCCGTGGGCAAAGGGGAAATCCCGCTTCTTCAAACTCAGCGCGTCGAGGATCGCCTCATGGGCGATGCGGCCGAGCGCCAACAGCGTGGCAAGGTTTGGCAGGGCGGCGACGCGGCCGACCAGGAATTGGCGGCAGCGCGCGATCTCGTCGGGCTTCGGCTTGTTCTGCGGCGGCACGCAGCGCACCGCATTGGAAATCATGCAGTCGACCAGCTCGAGCTCAGCGGGCAGGGCCGGATCGTGCCGCCCGCGGGCCAATCCCAGCTTGAGGAGCGTGCGGTAGAGCAGCTCGCCGGCATGGTCGCCGACAAATGGGCGCCCGGTCCGGTTGGCGCCCTTCAAGCCGGGTGCCAGCCCGACGATCAGCAGCCGTGCCGTGCTCGGGCCGAACGACGGCACCGCGCCGTTGAACCAGTCCGGATGTGCGCGCGCATTTTTGCCGCGGAACGCGACCAGCCGCGGGCAAAGCGGACAGGTCTTGGCGGGCTCAGGCGGATGCGACGCGCTCGCGGCGGGAAGCGCCATGGCGCGCCACTCAGGTCTCGATCAAATCTTCGGACTCGAACTCATCGAGGGGCCCAGGCTCTGGCCGCCGCCGCTGCTCGCGCTGCGCCCGGTCGGCGGGATCGCGGCCGATCTCTTCCTCCAGATTGGCGAGATCGATAAATTGGTCGGCCTGGCGGCGCAGCTCGTCGGCGACCATCGGCGGATTGGTGGTCAGCGTGGAGACCACGCTCACCCGCTTGCCCTTATGCTGGAGCGCTTCGACCAGCGAGCGGAAATCGCCGTCGCCGGAGAACAGCACGAGATGGTCGAGATGCTCGGCAAGCTCCATGGCGTCGACCGCAAGCTCGATGTCCATGTTGCCTTTGATCTTGCGCCGGCCTGCCGCGTCGATGAACTCCTTGGTCGGCTTGGTCACCATGGTGTAGCCGTTATAGTCGAGCCAATCGATCAACGGCCTGATCGAGGAATACTCCTGCTCCTCGGCCAGCGCCGTATAATAGAGCGCTCTGACCAGCTGACCCTTGCTGCGGAACAGCGCCAGCAGCCGCTTATAGTCGATGTCGAACGCGAGTGACTTGGCCGTGGCGTAGAGATTTGCGCCGTCGATGAACAGCGCGATGCGCTCGGTCGGATAGAAATTCATTTGAGCACCGTTCACTGCAAATGCCTTGAGTGAGTAAAACAGCAGCCTCCCGCAATACGGGACTAGAGGCCTGCATTGACAACATAGGTATGACAGCTTGGCTCCGCAATCACTCCCGCATGGCAAGGTCGTGGTAGGGCTTGGTGCCAATAGTCCTGGCGCGTGGGGCACGCCCGCCGCGACGATTGCCCACGCTTTAGGCGAAATTGAACGGCTCAATATTCCCGTTCTTGCGGTGTCGCCACTTTATCAGACGGCGGCGGTCGGCAACGCTCGCCAACCGCCTTACCTCAACGCCGTGGCAGTGCTCGACACGAGTTTGTCGCCGGACGCGCTGCTCAGAGTGCTGAAAGAGATCGAACGCCGCTCGGGCCGACGCGGCGGCAGACCCTGGGGCCCGCGCAGCCTCGACATCGATATCGTCGATTACCGCGGATTGGTCAGGCACTGGCGCGGGGGGCACGCCGATTTCACGCGAGCGGGTCCGCGGCCCCTGGTCTTGCCCCATCCGCTCGCCCATCAGCGGCCCTTCGTGCTGAGGCCGCTGCTCGACATTGCGCCGGGCTGGCGCCACCCGGTGCTCGGCCTGAGCGCGCGCGAGCTTTGGCGCCGAACGTCGCGGCATGGGCAAGGTCGCGTGCTGAAGCGCCTGTGATCGTTCAGGCCGGAAACTGACGGCGAAACACGGTCTTGATCTCCTCGAGCCGCCGCGCCAGGCGCTCGGCCTCGTCGGCCAGCCCGAGGCGGTGGGCGAGCCCGATCGCGTCGTGCAGGAACTCCTTGGCGTCGCTATAGCGCGCGGCAAGCTCGGAGCCGGCCCGCGCTTCATACATCTCGCCATAGGCCTGCTCGGCTTGGGCTTCGAGCCAGCGCAGCCGGTTAACGGTGCCGTCAGGCGGGACGTCGTCCATGGCGATCCTAGCTCAGACCCGTTGCTTTGCCTTGCCAGCCCCGGCCGAACTGCCTAAATAGAGTTCAAATCACCCCAACTGGACAAGGATCACCTGATGGCTCGCGTCACCGTCGAGGACTGCATCGACAAGATTCCCAACCGCTTCGAGCTCGTGCTCCTGGCCAGCCATCGCGCCCGCTCCATTTCGGCGGGCGCCCAGATCACCGTGCAACGCGACAACGACAAGAACCCAGTGGTCGCGCTGCGCGAGATCGCCGATAAGAAAATCCCTACCGACGATCTTAGGGAAGACTTTATCCACTCAATGCAGAAATATGTCGAAGTGGACGAGCCTGAGGCTGAAGCGGTGCCTATGCTCTCGACCGACACCAGAATGCCGGTCCTCGGCCAGGACGATCAGTCGGCCGACAGCTCGATCGACAAGATGACCGAGGAGGAGCTGTTGCGCCGTATGGCGACCCAGGCGCCTTCGGATGGCTCCAATGCGGGACCCCGCTCGCGCTGATAGTTTTTTTCCCGAAAGCGCGGCCCGCCACTGGTCTGCCTTACATCGCCTCATTGCCGTCATTCCGGCGCAAGCCGGAATCCAGGACGCGAATAAAAGCGCAATATGCTGGATACCGGCTTTCGCCGGTATGACGAGCAGTGAAAGGGTCGCGTCATGACCCGCCAATATGAACTGGTGGAGCGCGTGCTGAGCTATCAGCCGAGCGCCGACGAGGCGCTGCTCAACCGCGCCTATGTCTACGCCATGAAGGCGCACGGCAACCAGAAGCGAGCCTCGGGCGCATCGTTCTTCTCCCATCCGCTCGAGGTCGCGACTATCCTCGCCGAGATGCGGCTCGACGACGCCACCATCGCCACCGCCCTGCTGCACGACACCATCGAGGACACCGCGACCACGCGCGGCGAGATCGACGCGCTGTTCGGCCGCGAGATCGGCAAGCTGGTCGACGGCCTCACCAAGATCAAGAAGCTCGACCTGGTCACCAAGAAGGCCGAGCAGGCCGAGAACTTCCGCAAGCTGCTGCTCGCCATTTCGAGCGACATCCGCGTGCTCCTGGTCAAGCTCGCCGACCGGCTGCACAACATGCGCACGCTGGGGCACATGAAGCCGGCCAAGCGCAAGATCATCGCCGAGGAGACCATGGACATCTATGCGCCGCTCGCCGGGCGCATGGGCATGCAATGGCTGCGTGAGGAGCTGGAGGATCACGCCTTCAAGGCGCTCAACCCCGAGGCCTACTTGGCCGTGGTCGAGCGTCTCAAGATGCTGCGCGAGCGCAATCAAGGTTTGATCGACGAGATCGAGCTGGCGCTCACCGGCAAGCTTAAAGAGGCCGATGTTGCCGGCATCGTCGCCGGGCGGGAGAAGAAGCCTTACGCAATTTGGAGCAAGATGGAGCGGAAGCAAATCTCGCTCGAGCAACTGTCCGACATCTATGCGTTCCGCATTGTCGTGCCCGAGGTCGATGACTGCTACCACGCGCTGTCGGTGGTGCACACCACCTGGCACGCCGTGCCCGGCCGCTTCAAGGATTACATCTCCAATCCCAAGCAGAACGACTACCAGTCGATCCACACCACCATCGTCGGCCCGCGCCACCAGCGCGTCGAGCTGCAGATCCGCACCGAGCGGATGCACTCGGTCGCCGAATATGGCGTGGCGGCGCATGCCCTCTACAAAGACGCCAACGGCAGCCACGCGCCCAAGGGCGTGGTGCCGTCGCAAGATTCAAACGCCTATCGCTGGCTGCGCCATCTGGTCGGCATGCTGCTCGACGGCGACAATCCCGAGGAGTTCCTCGAGCACACCAAGCTCGAATTGTTCCAGGACCAGGTGTTCTGCTTCACCCCCAAGGGCCGCCTGATCGCGCTGCCCCGCGGGGCCAACCCGATCGACTTCGCCTATGCGGTGCACACCGACATCGGCAATACCTGCGTCGGCGCCAAGATCAACGGCCGGCCCATGCCGCTCGTCACCGAGCTCAGGAACGGCGACGAGGTCGAAATCATCTGCTCGAAGGCGCAGCTGCCGCCGTCCGCCTGGCAGAGCCTCGCCGTCACCGGCAAGGCGCGCTCGGCCATCCGGCGCGCCACCCGCGATGCGGTGCGTGCCCAATACGGCAAGCTCGGTCGCGAGATTCTGGTGCGCGCTTTCCAGCGCCGGGAGAAGACCTTCAGCGAGGAGAGTCTCACCGCGGTGCTTCCCCGCCTGTCGCAAAAAACCGCTGAGGACGCGATGGCGGCAGTGGGAAGGGGCGAGCTTGGCTCGGCCGACGTGGTCCGCGCCGTGTTTCCCGAGGAGAAGCCGGCGGAGCCCGCCAAGCGGCGCCGCCGAGTGAAACGCAACGATGAAGGCTGGTTCGGGCTCGGCAAGGTGATGGGCCTGAAGTTTCGCTGGCCCGGCTCCAGCAGCGAGCGGCCGCCGCAAGGCCAGAACAGCGGCATCCCGATCAGGGGCTTGCGCGGCGACCTGCCGGTGAATTTCGCCGATGGCGGCGCCGTGCCGGGCGATCGCATCGTCGGCATTCTCACGTCGGGGCAGGGCATCACCATCTACCCGATCCACGCCGAGGCGTTAAAAGCGTTCGACGAGGAGCCCGAGCGCTGGATCGACGTGACTTGGGACATCGACGAGGACAACCCGCAGCGCTTTCCGGCCAAGATTACCGTCACCGCGCTCAACGAGCCCGGCAGCCTCGCCCAGGTCGCGGCCGTGATCGGCGAGGCCGACGGCAATATCGACAACATCAAGATGACCAACCGCGTGCCCGACTACACCGAAATGCTGATCGACCTCGAAGTCTGGGATCTCAAGCACCTGAACGACATCATCGCCGGCCTCAGGGCCAAGGACGTGGTCTCAAGCGCCGCCCGCGCGAACGTCTAGGCCGCTGGTATCCGAAGGGAATTTTGCCTACATATGCTAGGCCGCTGTCGCCAAAGAGCCACCAACGTCTGGCATCTGGTTCGGGGTAGCGCGTTTTGAGGTGGTGATGCTGTTCAAGCGCCGCGAGGCGGAAAGCTTCCTTGAGCGAATGCGGGTGCATCTTTGGCCCCGGCGGAGCTGGACCCGCTCGAGCCGCTATGTCGTCTATCGCCTCAGACGCTTGAGCGACACGCCGCACGCCGTGGCGCTCGGCTTTGCCATCGGCGTGTTCACGGCGGTGACCCCCTTTCTCGGCACGCATATGGTGTTGGCCGCGCTATTTGCTTGGGTGATCGGCGGCAGCGTGGTCGCCGCTCTGCTCGGCACCTTCGTCGGCAACCCGCTGACCTATCCGCTGTTCTGGTACTCCACTTACGAAGTGGGCAATCTGATGCTGCGCGGCGAGGTCAGCGAGCGCAGCATCGACCTGTCCGGCGGCATCTTTCAAAAATCTCTGGAGCAGCTCTGGCCGATCCTTAAGCCGATGACACTCGGCTCGATCCCTGTCGGGCTTGCGCTTGCCGCGCTTAGCTACGTGCTCGTCAAGCCGATGGTCGAAGCCTATAAGAATCGGCGCCGGCGCGAGCTTGGGCTCCGCTCCGAGAGCGAGGCGTTAGGCACGAGATGACGCCGAAGACTGCGAGACAAGTGCGCCGAGTTTCCAGCGTGCCGCCGATCCGCCTCGGCATCAACATCGACCACATCGCAACACTCAGGAATGCGCGGGGCGGGCGCCATCCCGATCCGGTGCGCGCCGCCAAGCTTGCGGTCGAGGCCGGCGCCGACAACATCACCGCGCATTTGCGTGAGGACCGCCGCCATATCCGCGATGACGACATCGCTCGGCTCGCCGCCGCCCAACTTGCGCCGCTCAATCTCGAAATGGCCGTGACTTCGGAGATGCTGGCGATCGCGCTTGCCGCCCGCCCGCATGCCTGCTGCCTCGTGCCCGAGCGCCGCCAGGAGCTCACCACCGAGGGGGGCCTCGACGTTGCCGGCCAAGTCGGCACGCTTACGCCGTTCATCGCCGAGCTCCGGCGCGCCGACATTCAAGTCTCGCTGTTCATCGACCCTGATCCCGAGCAGATCGCCGCCTCGCGCAAGGTCGAGACCGATGCCGTCGAGTTCCATACCGGCACTTATTGCGCGGCCGCCGGCGCGGGCGATGGCCCGGCGGTCGAACGCGAGCTGAGGCGCCTGATCGACGGCGCCGCAGCGGCCGCCGCTTCCGGGCTCGAGGTCCATGCCGGCCACGGGCTCGATTATGATAATGTCGCCGCGGTCGCCTCGATTCCCGAGATCGTCGAGCTCAATATCGGTCATTACCTTGTGGGCGAGGCCCTGTTCGTAGGCCTCTCCAGCAGCGTGGCCCGCATGCGGTCGGTGATGGACGGCGCGCGAGAGACCCTGCGGCATAGCGCCACGGAAGCAAAGGTCGGCGGGTGATGATTATCGGCATCGGCAACGACATGATCGACATCAGGCGTGTCGAGCGCACCATCGAGCGCTACGGCGAGCGTTTTCTCGAACGCGTGTTCACCGAGATCGAGCGGTGTAAATCCGATGCGCGGGCGATGCGCGCCGCCTCCTACGCCAAGCGGTTCGCCGCCAAAGAGGCTTGCGCGAAGGCGCTTGGCACCGGATTCCGCCAGGGGGTGTTCTGGCGCGACATGGGGGTCGTGAATTTGCCGTCAGGACGCCCCACCTTGGAGCTGACCGGCGGCGCGGCGCGGGCTCTGGCCCTGCTGACCCCCGACGGACACGAGGTGCGTATCGACCTTTCCATCACCGACGATTTCCCCACCGCCCAGGCGATCGTCATCATCTCGGCCATAAGGGTTTCCCTCCGCGACTGACCGGTTTACCTCCCCTCGGGCGAAGGGCTATAGGGGCGGGCGTCCCGAGCCGGGTCGAAATCTCAAGCTAGGGCAAGGAGAGCTTCCGCATGAGCGTTGAAGCCGACAAGACGGAAGCCAAAAGCAGCGTGAAGGACACCGTCCGCGTTGTCATCCATGCGCTGATCCTGGCGCTGGTGGTGCGGGTCTTCCTGTTTCAGCCGTTCAATATCCCGTCCGGTTCGATGATCCCGACGCTGTTGATCGGCGACTATCTGTTCGTGTCGAAATACAGCTACGGCTACAGCCGCTACTCGTTTCCGTTCGGGCTCGACCTGTTTTCCGGGCGGGTGTGGGCCAAGGATCCGGATCGCGGCGACGTGGTCGTATTCAAGCTGCCGCGCGACAACCAGACCGATTACATCAAGCGCGTGATCGGCTTGCCCGGCGACGAAATCCAGATGCTGCACGGCGTGCTCAACATCAACGGCAACGCGGTGCCCAAGGTCCGGATCGACGATTACGTCGTAACCGAGTTGTCGGGACGCGAGCGGAACTTGCCGCGGTTTCAAGAGACCTTGCCCAATGGCGTGAGCTACCCCGTGCTCGACCTGGTGCAGGACGGCTTCGGCGACAACACCGAGATCTACAAGGTGCCCGAGGGCCATTTTTTCATGATGGGCGACAATCGCGACAATTCCACCGACAGCCGTTATCTGTCGGAAGTCGGGTTCGTGCCGTTCGAGAATCTGGTAGGCAAGGCGCAGATCATCTTCTTCTCGATGGATGAGGATTCGAGCTTCTTGGAATTCTGGCATTGGCCGACCAGCGTGCGTTGGCAGCGGATTTTTCAGGTGGTGCACTGACCCTTGCCCAAGCCGAGCAAAACGGCTCTCGCAGATCTGTCGGCCCGGCTTGGGCACAATTTTGCCGATCCGGCCTTGCTCAAGCTCGCCTTGACCCATGCCAGCGCCCGCACCGCGGCCAGGCCCGACGAGGACAATGAGCGCCTCGAATTTTTGGGCGATCGCGTGCTGGGTCTCGCCGTCGCCGAGCTTCTGGCCGACACCTTTCCCACGGCCCGCGAAGGCGAGCTTGCGCGCTGGTTCAATCACCTCGTCCGCGCCGAGACCTGCGCCGAGGTTGCCCAAGCCTGGGACCTCGGCGACGCCATCTTGATGAGCGGCGGCGAGGCGGGCAGCGGCGGCCGGCGCAAGAAGACCATTCTCGCCAATACCTGCGAGGCGGTGCTCGGCGCCGTGTTCGCCGACGGCGGCTATGAGGCGGCCAAGGACGTGGTGCGCAAATTCTGGGAGCCGCAGCTCGGCGTGCTCGAGCTTGCCGCGCCCGATGCCAAATCGGTGCTCCAAGAATGGGCGCAAGGACGCCGCCTGCCGTTGCCGCGTTATCTCGAAGTAGCCCGCGAGGGCCCCGATCATGCGCCTCGCTTCACCTCCGAGGTGCAGATCGAAGGCGTGGCGCCGGAGCGCGGGCAGGGCGCCAACAAGCGCGAAGCCGAGCAGGCGGCGGCGCTGGCCATGCTGTTGCGCGAAGGTGTGTGGCAGGCGCCCCAAGGTGGCTGACGCGGCCCACACAGACACACGCTGCGGCTTCGTGGCCTTGATCGGCGCGCCGAATAGCGGCAAGTCGACCCTCACCAATGCGCTGGTCGGCGCCAAGGTGTCGATCGTCACCCACAAGGCCCAGACCACGCGCGGGCCGGTGCGCGGCATTGCCTTGATCGGCTCATCGCAAGTGATCCTGGTCGACACCCCGGGCATCTTCCAGCCGAAGCGGCGGCTCGACCGCGCCATGTTCGCATCGGCTTGGGACCGGGCGGGCGATGCCGACATCGTAGTTCTGGTGATCGACGCGCAGCGCGGCCTCGACCGGACCCTCGACCCTCTATTCAAGCACCTGCCGGAGGTGAGACGGCCCATCGTCGCCGTCCTCAACAAGATCGACCAGGTGTCGAAGCCCGACCTGCTGCGGCTGGTCACCGAAATCTCCGCGATCAGACCCTTCGATCGCGTGTTTATGCTGTCCGCGCTGACCGGGGACGGCGTCGGCGACCTCAAAACTTATCTGGCCGAAGCCGTGCCGGCGGGGCCTTGGCTCTTCCCCGCGGACCAGCTCACCGATGCCTCACTTCGCCAGAGCGCGGCCGAGATCACCCGCGAGAAGCTGTTCATGCGCCTGCACCAGGAGCTTCCTTACACGCTGACGGTCGAGACCGCCGACTGGAAGGAGCTTGCCGACGGCTCGATTAGGATCGAGCAGACCATCTTTGTCGAGCGCGAAAGCCAGCGCAAGATCGTGCTCGGGGCGAAGGGGCAAACCATCAAGGAGATCGGCTCGGCCGCGCGCGCCGAGATCGGCGAGATGGCGGGCGTGAAGGTGCATCTCTTTCTGTTCGTCAAGGTGCGGGAGCGCTGGGCCGACGATCCCGAGCGCTATCGCGAGATGGGCTTGGACTATCCGAAGAGATAGAGCGACCTTGGTGAGCCATGGACTGGAGCGACGAAGGCATCTTCCTCTCGGCCAAGCCGCTCGGCGAGGCGAACGCGGTCGGCGAGCTGTTCACTTTCGGCCATGGACGCCATCTCGGGCTGGTGCGGGGAGGGCGCTCGCGCCGCATTCGGCCTCTGCTCCAGCCCGGCAATCTGCTCCGCGTCACCTGGCGAGCGCGCCTGTCGGAGCATCTCGGCGGCTTCAATGTCGAGCTGATCGAGGCCCATGCCGCGCGCGTGCTCGACGACCGGCTGGCGCTCGCCGCCATCGGCTCGCTGTCCGGTCTCGTCCGGCTGCTGCCTGAGCGCGATCCGCATCCGGAGCTCTATGCTGCAACGCTCGACGTGCTGCGCGCCTTTGACGACTTCGATCTCTGGGCGCCCCGTCTGGTGCGCTGGGAACTTCAGCTGTTGCAGGAGCTCGGCTTCGGACTCGATCTGAGCGAATGTGCGGCGACCGGCACCGAGGCCGAACTTGCTTATGTGTCGCCGCGTTCTGGCCGCGCCGTGTCGCGCGAGGCGGGCCAGCCTTATCGTAACAAGCTGCTCAAGCTGCCGGATTTTGTTTTGGATGAGGCCGCGGCGGCGGGCCAGGGCGACATCGCCGCCGGGTTTGCTCTTACCGGGCACTTCCTCGAGCGCGACGTGCTCGCGCCGCACGGCCTCGCCATGCCGCAAGCAAGAGAGCGCCTGCTTGGGTTTCTCGCGCGCCCTGCCAAGATCCCGGCTTAGAGAGTCTCAAAGGCGCTTCGCGTAGCGCACAAAAAGAAACGGGCCGATCCACCGGATCGGCCCGCCAATTTCTTCAAGCGCCGGATGGTCCTACCACCACCACCAACGGCCACCCCGCCACCGCCGACGACGGCGACGACGACGACGACGACCGGCTTCTGCGGTCGTGCTGGTCGCCGCGGTAACCGCGGTGGCCAATGCGGATACGCCGACGGTCGTGCCGACGGTCGTGCCCACAGCGCTGATGCACCAGAACACCGCAATCGCTATCGCTGCGATGGTCTGAGCCAGCAGCTTGCGCGGTGTCAAAAGGCTCTTAATCATTCCGCTCACCCTTCCTTTCTCTCCCCACATCTGCGTTCCAAGTCAGGCAGCATGCGAGACCTTAGGGTGGAGTCCGCCGCGACTCACAACGACACCGCGACGGAGTGATTCCCTGTTGCTCTTTCCCATGCATTCGAGCCTCGGAAAGATCTCAGGGATCCTTACCTCGGCATTCAAGGCTCCCCGGAGCGCCGAAGCCCCCCAGGGATGCCGACTCAGCATACGCAGGACCGCCGATTTTGCCAAGGCCAAGAGTGAGAACGCAGGTGCGATATCTTTGAACTGGTCCACCGCCGCGCTAACCGCGCGGTAACCTCAACCGTCGCCGCCTTGCTTGACGTCGGCCCCGACGCCGACTTTGACCATAGTGGCCACGTCGGCTCCAAACTTCATGATGGGGTAAAGCACGCGGTAATAAGTGCTTTTGGCGATCAGCATGTCGTGCAAGGCGAGGTAATCGATGCCGGTCGACAAGAAGCAGTTCACCGCGTCGGCCGGCGCCTCGACGATGGGCTCGCCCTTTATGTTGAACGACGTGTTCAGCAAGACCGGAACGCCGGTCAGCTTTTCGAATTCCTCGAGCAGGAGATAGAGCCGCTCATTTTGCTCGCGCCGAACGGTCTGCACCCGTGCCGTGCCGTCGACATGAACGATGGCCGGGATCTTGTCCTTCCACTCCGGTTTGACGCGCTTTGCCAGCAGCATAAACGGGGATTCCTCGTCGCCCTCGAAAATCTCGCTCGCCCGCTCGGCCAGCACGATCGGGGCGAACGGTCTGAACGCCTGCCGGAACTTGACCCGCGAATTGAGCACGTCCTTCATCGCCGGGTTGCGCGGATCGGCTAGGATGCTGCGATTGCCGAGCGCGCGCGGGCCAAATTCCGATCGGCCCTGAAACCAGCCGACCACCTTCTCGTCGGCCAGCACCTTGGCTGTCTCGGCACAGATGCTCTGGCCGGCCCCGTTGAACGTCTCGCGCCTGACCAGCCATTTGTCCGCCGCCGCTTCCGCCTCAGCGTCGCTGTACGGCGCACCGACAAAGGCGTGAGTCATGACGAAGCTGCGCGGCTTGTTCTGGATTGCCAGATGGCCGTAATAGGCGCAGCCGATGGCGATGCCGTCATCGCCGGCGGCCGGCTGAATCCACACATTGTCGTAGCCCGCTTCCCGCACGATCTTGCCGTTGGCGACGCAGTTCAGGGCCACGCCGCCGGCGATGCACAAATTCTTGGCTCCGGTTTGCTCCCTCAGCCAGATGGCACGCTCGATCAGGACCCGCTCGGTGTCGTCCTGCACCTGCCAGGCGAAATCCTGCCAATGCTGCATGGCGGGGCTGTCGTCCCACTTTCCCTTCGCCTCTATCAGGTAAGGCTGATTGAACTCTTCCGTCCAATCGGGAATCTCTAGCGCGCCGTTCTTTAGGGTGACCAGCTTCTTGATCTGGTCCGGGCGTCCATAGGGGGCGAGGCCCATCACTTCCCCGCATTTGTTCCAATCGCCGAAGATGTAGCTCGATACCCGGCTGTAAATCGCGCCGAGCCCCTTCATGTTGTAGAATTCGTCGCTGAGGAATCCGCGTTCGGGATTCAACCAGACCTTCTTCAGCGTCTCGAGTTTCGAGCCCGAAAATTTGTAATAGCTCTCCGACTCGCGCGCGAGCGGATTGACATTATCCGTCAGCTGATCTTTTTCGGCGATGTCCGAACAGTAACTGCCGACACCGTCCACCACCATCACCACGCCGTCGTCGAACGGGCTTACCGCAAAGGCGCTATAGGCGTGCGCCAGATGGTGCGACACCGTTACGACTTTGTTGGACTTCGAACGATAGAGCGGGTTTTTTGCCGCTTGCATGCGCTCTTTCAGCGGCATGTCCGCCATGGACGCCAAGCGCACCTCGATGTCCTCGATCGGCAGAACGTAACAATTGCGGACGACGAGTTCGACGTCGTCCAGCGTGATGCCCTCGGCGGCGAGGCAATAATCGACCACTTCCTGGTAAAAACCGGCGTCGTGCTTTTTGCGCGTTACTCGCTCTTTGGCGATGGCGCAGGCGATCTCGCCGTCGCGCAGCAGGCAGGCGCTGACGTCGTGGTCGTAGGCATTGATTCCAAGAATATAGCTGTGGGTCTTTGACACGAGGACTCTCTCAAGGACACGGTGTTCTGGCCGCAGGGTCCTTGCTTATAGCCGATGTGGGAGAACCCGCAACGCTTAGCGGCCGTTGCTCCGAGGGGGTCGGGCGGGGCTTGAGCCGGCCCAATCGATGCGCTAAGCGCGATACATGGGAAAGAGGAGTCCGCCGCCCGATTCGCAAGGGCCGATCGAACCGGTCAATTTGAGCGACGCGCTGGAGGAGCGTTACCTCGCCTATGCGCTCTCGACCATCATGCACCGGGCGCTGCCCGACGTGCGCGATGGCTTGAAGCCGGTGCACCGGCGGCTGCTCTACGCCATGCAGCAGCTCCGGCTCAGCCCCCAAGGCGAGTTCAGGAAATGCGCCAAGATCGTCGGCGACACCATGGGCAACTTCCATCCCCACGGCAACCAGGCGATCTACGACGCGCTGGCGCGGCTCGCCCAGGACTTCTCGGTCCGCTACCCGCTGATCGACGGCCAAGGTAATTTCGGCAATATCGACGGCGACAACCCCGCCGCCGACCGCTACACCGAGGCGCGCCTGACCGAGGTCGCGGCGCGGCTGCTCGACGGCATCGACGAGGACACGGTCGACTTCCGCGCCAATTACGACGGGCGCGAGCAGGAGCCGTCGGTGCTCCCCGCCAATTTCCCCAACCTGCTCGCCAACGGGTCATCTGGCATCGCCGTCGGCATGGCGACCAACATCCCGCCGCATAACGCCGGCGAGCTGTGCGAGGCGGCGCTGCATCTCATCAAGTTCCCCAACGCCACCGCCGACAAGCTGGTCGAACTCGTGCCGGGTCCCGATCTTCCCACCGGCGGCATCATCGTCGAACCGCGTGCCGAGATCGTGCAGGCCTACAAGACCGGGCGCGGCAGCTTCCGTCTGCGCGCCCGCTGGGAACAAGAAGATACCGGCCGCGGCACATATCAGATCGTGGTCACCGAGATTCCTTACCAGATCCCCAAGGCGCGGCTGGTCGCCCGCATCGCCGAGCTGTTGCTTCAGAAGAAGCTGCCGCTGCTCGCCGACGTGCGCGACGAGTTGGCCGAGGACGTGCGGCTGGTGCTCGAGCCGAAAAGCCGCAGCGTCGACCCGGTCGTGCTGATGGAATCGCTGTTCAAGCTGACCGAGCTCGAGACCCGCGTGCCGCTCAACATGAACGTGCTGAGCCGCGGCGTGGTGCCGAACGTGCTGGGGCTTCGCCAGGTGTTGCGCGAGTGGCTCGACCACCGCCAGGTGGTGCTGGTCCGCCGCTCGAAATATCGCCTCGCCAAGATCGACCACCGGCTCGAAGTGCTCGACGGCTATCTCATCGTCTATCTCAACATCGACAAGGTCATCAAAATCATCCGCGAGAAGGATGAGCCCAAGCCGGCCTTGATGAAGGCCTTCAAGCTTACCGACGTGCAGGCCGAGGCCATCCTCAACATGCGGCTCCGCTCCTTGCGCAAGCTCGAAGAGATGGAGATTAAGCGCGAGCACGAGAGCCTGACCAAGGAACGCAAGGAGCTGAAATCGCTGCTCGGCTCGAAGGACAAGCAGTGGAAGACGATCTCGGACGAGATCAAATCGCTCAAAGAGCGCTTCGGCCAGAAGACCGAGCTTGGCAAGCGCCGCACGACCTTCGCCGACGCGCCCGAAGGCGTGGAGACCGAGCTCGCCGAGGCGATGATCGAGAAGGAGCCGGTCACCATCGTTCTCTCCGAGAAGGGTTGGCTGCGCGCCATCAGGGGCCACCAAACGGAAGCAGAGAGCCTCGTCTTCAAGGAAGGCGACCGGCTGAAGCGCGCGGTCAAGGCTCAGACCACCGACACGGTGCTGCTGTTCGCCACCAATGGCCGCTTCTATTCGCTGGGCGCCGACAAACTGCCCGGCGGCAGGGGCCATGGCGAGCCGTTCCGCCTGATGATCGACATCGAGGAGGCGGGCGATGCGGTCGAGCTGTTCGTGCACGAGCCGGGGCGCAAGCTGCTGGTGGCCGGCACCAGCGGCCATGGCTTCATCGTCGCCGAGGACGAGGTCCTCGCCATGACGCGCAAGGGCAAGCAGGTGCTGAACGTGCCGCCGGGCGAAGAGGCCGCCATGTGCGCGCCAGTCGCTGGCGACAGCGTGGCGGTGATCGGCGACAACCGGAAACTCTTGCTGTTCCCGCTGAAGGATCTGCCCGAGATGCCGCGCGGCAAGGGCGTGCGGCTCCAGCGCTATAAGGACGGCGGCTTGGCCGACGCCAAACTGTTCAGCAAGAAGGAAGGCCTCGTCTATATCGACGCGGCGGGCCGCTCCTTCGTGCTCACCGAGTTGCGCGATTGGTGGGGGAGCCGCGCCCAGGCCGGGCGCCTGCCGCCGAAAGGCTTCCCCAAGTCAGGTAAGTTCGGCCCGCGCTTCTAGCTGCGCACCCAGCCCTTGGAGGTGAGGCGCTCCTGCGGCTCGAACCGGTTCTTGTAGCGCATCTTGCGCGAGCCCTCGATCCAGTAGCCGAGATAGACGAACGGATGGCCCTGCGCGCGCGCATATTCGACATGATCGAGGATCATGTACGTGCCGAGGCTGCGGTGCTTCTGCGTCGGATCGTAGAAGCTGTACACCATCGACACGCCGTCGCTTAACCGATCGCATAGCGACACGCCGATCAGGCGGGACGTGCCGTCGCCTTCGGCGTCGGGCTTCAGCCGGTACTCGGTGACGAAGGTCTCGACCACGCTGTCCTCGACCATCAGTGAGTAGTCAAGCACCGACATCTCGGCCATGCCGCCGTCGGCGTGGCGCGCGTCGATATAGTCGCGAAACAGCGCATATTGCTCGGAGCTCGGCGCGGGCGTCATGCGGGTGGCGACGAGATCGGCATTGGTGCGGGCGATGCGCCTGAGTGAGCGCCGCGGCGCGAACTCGTTGACCAGGATCCGCACCGGCACGCAGGCCGAGCAGGCATCGCAATAGGGCATGTAAGCGATGTTCTGGCTGCGCCGGAACCCGCCCTTCAACAGATTGTCGATCAGGAAGCGCGGCTTGTCGCGGGTCAGATGCGTGAACAGTTTCCGCTCGAGCCGGCCGGGAAGATAGGGACAGGGCTGCGGCGCGGTGATGTAGAACTCTGGAAAGTTGCTCTTATGCTCTGTCACGTTCCACCGCCCGGAGGCGAATCCGAACCTGTTGCGAAGGCAAGCTTAGTGGATGGACGGCCGGAAATGCAATGCGGCACGCGCGGCCGAAATGGCTCGCGGGCAACTTTAGAATGAGTCGGAACTAGGGCCGGTTGACCACCACCACGCCGGCGAGGATGTCGTGCAGGGTGCGCTTGCGCGGGTCGAAAAACGCCCACAACAGGATCGGGCAGAACACCACCAGCGAGAACCAGAACAACAGCGCATGGAAGGCCGCGATCAGCGGCGTCACATTGCCGCCGAACCACATGCGCACTTCGAGCCCCATCATCCGCTGACCGATGGTCGCGGAATTCGGCCCGCCGATGGTCAGCGCATTGTAGCCGAGGCCGACCGCGGGAAACACCAAGCCGAACAGCAGCCAGGCCAAGCCGAGCGTGACGATGCCGAGCACGGCCACCACGGCGATGGCGATGGCCCACAGTACGGCGATGATGATGGCGTCGATGATGAAGGCGACACAGCGCTTGCGGATCACGGCGTGGAACGGCCGCGGGTCCTTCACTGGATCGTAGGCATGCGGCTGGTCGGCAAAATTCGGGCCGATCCGAGGCGGAAGCGTGTGCTGGCTGGTCATCTCATCTCCCGATCTTGAGTCTTGCGATCTGGGCAAGGCTCAACTCTCGCGCCCTACATGGTCATTCGCGACCCAGCAGACAAGCACGCGACGTCAAGCGCACCGGTTGCCGAGCCGGGGCCGACACGTTAACAATTTCGCCCGAGGGCTGTGAGGCCAAGCTGACGGGGAAATCCATGCGGAAAACAGTGCTGTTGCTTGGAATTGCCGCCTTTTTTGCCGCCAATCCCGCGTGGCAAAGGGCAGCAGCCGCCTGCGAGGGCGAGCAAATCATCTTCGAGGACAAATTCGCCGACGATGCCGGCGGCTGGCCGTTGCGCGATACCGTCGAGGTCAAGGACGGCGCGTTCATCTTCAAGCTGCCGCCCGACGACATGCAGTCCAACCTCAACGTCACCTTCACCGTGAAGGATGCCGACATCTGTTCGGAGACGGTCTGGCCCGATGGCGAGCAGCCGATGCTGGGTGCGGGGCTCCTGTTCTGGGGCGAGGACAACCGGACCTATTTCCAGTTCGGTATCTTGAACAACGGCAAATTCTGGATCGCGCGCAAGCAGGACGGCAAATGGCTCGGCACCATCGCCGCTAATGTCGATTCCTCAGCGATCAACAAAGGCCCGGGCGCCACCAACACGCTGCGCGTCAAGACCAGCGGCAACAGCGTGACCTTCTACATCAACGGCACCAAAGTGCGTGATCTGCGCGGCCAGGCGCCGAAAGGCGACTGGCGCTTCGGCCTGTCGGGCGACAATTTCGACAAGCAGAAAGACGCCAAGGTGATGTTCAAGACGGTGAAGGTCACCAACTGAACGTTGCCCGAGGCGGGGCCTGAGGCTCACCCCATCATGGCCAGAAGGTCACGTGCCCACGCGCCGTCGGGTGCGCTGGCAGTGGCGCGCAAATGCACCTTCAGCGCACCTTCCGGTGCGCTTGCCAACAGCGCCCGCATTGCCGACCGCCGCTCCGGTGCTTCGGCCTCGCACGCCACGAGCCATCTGTTTTCGAGCGTGCCCTCTTCGTCCGACGCATAGCGCGGCAGGTACTGCGCCCCCGGCGGGATGTGGAAAACGGACTCGGTCAAGAACAACGATGCCTGGCGCAACAAAACGGAGTCCGGAGCATCGAAGCTCTGCCGTAGCCGGGCCAGAGCTTCGTCCCGCGGCGCGCAACGAATGGGGTCGAGCGCCGAGAGTTTGCGCCGCGTTCGCTCGATTTGCTGCGGCGACGGTTGCTGGCCGAGGAACAGTGAGGATTCACATTCCTCCCACGTGCCGTCGCCGTCCTCCATGTCGCCCGACCTGGCGATCAGAGGCCGGGCGGTCCCTCGGCGAAAGGTCTCGAGCGCGGCGAGAGCCTCCGGCGTGCCCCACGCCCTGAGACCGCTGAGCGCCTCGACGACCGCGCTCTTGACCTCATGGGTCAGCGCGACCTGCAACAATTCGGCCGGTGGGCGCACATCGAAGCCGATGCCCCTCGCGGCCTCCTTGGCCAAGGGTCCTGCCGAGCGGGCAATGCGCTCGGCCGTCTCCTTGCAGCGCGGATCGGCGTTGTACCCGAGGGCATAGGCCGCGGCGTCGGCGACCGCCTTGTCGTCGAGCAGGCTATTCAGAAGGGCGAACATCTCATCGCTGCACGGCACATGCGCCAGGCTATAGATCGCCCGCCGCCGTTGCAGCGTGGTCTTGGCCTTCACCGCCATGCGCATCAAGGCGCGCGGATTGCCGTCGGGAACGTAGTCGGGATCGAACCACGCGTCGAACCAGCCCATCACCCGGTTACCCGAACCGCCTAGCGGCGCCTAACGGCCAGACCTGCTTTTCAGCAGCCGCGCCACGTCGCGCGCGAAATAGCTGAACACCGCGTCGGCGCCGGCGCGCTTGCAAGCGAGCAGGCTCTCCATCACCACGCGCTCGCGGTCGAGCCAGCCGCGCTCGGCCGCCGCCATCAGCATCGCGTACTCGCCCGAGGTCTGGTAGACGAAGGTCGGCACGTTGAACGCCTCCTTCACGCGCCACACGATGTCGAGATAAGCGAGCCCGGGCTTCACCATCACCATGTCCGCCCCTTCGGCGATGTCGAGCGCCACCTCGCGCAGCGCCTCGTCGCCATTGGCGGGATCCATCTGATAGGTGAGCTTGTCGCCCTTGAGCATGCCGGCCGAGCCGACCGCGTCGCGGAACGGCCCGTAGAACGCCGAGGCATATTTCGCCGCATAGGCAAGCAGCTGCGTGCGGGTGAAGCCGTTGGCCTCGAGCGCGGTCCTGATCGCGCCGATGCGGCCGTCCATCATGTCGGACGGCGCGAGGATGTCGCAGCCGGACTCGGCCTGAATCAGCGCCTGATGCACCAACATCTCGAGCGTCCGGTCGTTGTCGATCTCGCCGTCGACCAGGAGCCCGTCATGGCCGTGGCTGGTGTAAGGGTCGAGCGCCACGTCGGCAATGATGCCGATCTCCGGCACGGCCTGTTTGATGGCCCGCGCCGCCCGGCACACCAGGTTGCCCGGATTGAGCGCCTCGCTCGCCTCCTCATCGCGCAAGCTTGGATCGGTATTGGGGAACAGCGCGATGGCCGGCAGTCCGAGCGCGGCAGCCTCCTCGGCGGCCTTGACCGCGAGGTCGATCGACAGCCGGTCTACGCCCGGCATGGCGGCAACCGGGTTGCTGGCGCGCGTGCCTTCGATCAAAAAGATCGGCCAGATCAGATCGTCGGTGGTGAGCGAGGTCTCGCGCACCAGACGGCGCGACCAGTCGGCGCGCCGGTTGCGCCGGAGCCGCGTCGCCGGGAAACCCGATTCCGCCGGGGCTTGCGTCTTGGTGCCGGCGCGCTTGGCGCGCTCGGTCCGCAACGATACCGCCTTGGGTTTAGAGGAGGATGACACTTGGCGTCCTGCCGGGCTCTAACTTGACTGGAGGCAAGCTACCATCCGGGCTTGCCCGCTGCCAACGCCTCTCGCCGGACATGGTTTGCCATTTCGCGCGCTATTCGCACAACGCGCTGCGCCGCCGCTTCTTCATATCGAGGTGGAAATGGTCCTTATGGGCGTCATTGGCTTCCGGCCCGAGCACCGTGCCGAAAATGTTGCAGGCGTCGTCATGGACCTTGCGGACGAACTCGCCGGTCTGGTCCGACGCCGGGTTCGGGTCTGGAGCCGATGCCTCGGCCGGCGGCAGCGGCGGAGGGACCTTCGTTGCGGCGGTCGGTAGCACGAACGGATTTGACTTCGCATCTCTCGGGACCACGAACGGATTCATCTTCGTACTCGCCTTGGCCTTGGTCACGTCAATGGCATCGGCTTTGGGCCACGCGGCCTGAACCGGCGTGATCGATCCTGTCGCCTCCGGGGCGACGACGCGCGGCCAGCTCGCCAGCACCGTGACTTTCTCGCCGGACTGAAACACGAACTCCGAGACGTCGAGCGCGTTGGCCAGCGCATGCTCGCTGAGCGGCGTGGTCTCGCCACCATAGCGGTTGCGGCAGACGTAAGAGCTTGCGTTGTGCAGCTTGACCACCGGCGCGCCGATCACCGCGCGCGCTTTCGGCTGCACCGTCTTGCTGAGCCACCTGCTGACGCCGGCGGCGACCGCGCAGGTGACGATCGCAGGCGGATCGAGCTCGACCTTGGGATCGCTGCCGATGGACTTGACGCGGATCGGGGCCGGCGCCCCGCAAATACCTTCCTTCAAAGGCGGCAACGGCTCGTATTCGAGGGCGACCCCGGCCAGCAGTTTGGCGCAATCGGCCTTCGCCGCCTCGACCTCGCCGTCGGTCCACGCCACGGTCGGGCCGTCGCCCGGCAGCACGGGGTGCTCGTCCGCCGGTGCCTCGGCCCGCGTGGGATTGCGCTCCGGCGGCGGCGGCGTGTCGCCGCTCTCGGCATAGGCGGCGGCCGGAAGCGCCAACAGCAGCAGCGCACAAGCAAGTCGCGTGAACGGCTTAAGCGTCATGGCGAGCGACCGATTGCCTTTCCTGCCAAACTTGTGGTTTGGGAGATTGAGTGCTAGCTGCCCCGGGCCTTTTTGTGGCGGGCCTCAATACACGGGATTCGGCCAGGAGACATCGCGTTTTGTCCGAAGCGCTTGGCATCACCTTTGAGGAGATCGATCGCGCCGGAGTGGTGACGCTCGACCGTCCCACCCGTTTAAACGCCTTGAACCGGGAAATGTTCGAGGCCTTGAGCGAGCATTACCGGCGTTGGGCGCCCGCGCCGCACATTTATGGCGTGGTCATGCAATCCTCCCACCCGTCGGTGTTCTCGAGCGGCGGCGACCTCAAACTGTTGCAGGAATGGAGCGAGCAGGGGGCGCTCGGCGCGATCCGGGAATTCTATCGCGCCGCCTATCGCCACGTCTGGGTGCTGGAGAAGTTCATCAGACCTAACCTGCCGCTCATCAATGGTTTGTGTCTCGGCGGCGGCATCGGCATCAGCCTGTACGGCACGCATTGCGTGGCGGGGGAGGGCTATCGCTTCGGCATGCCGCAAGTCGGCATCGGCTTTTTGCCCGATATCGGCGGCACCTATTTCCTGCCGCGCATGCTCGACCGCACCGGGCTTTACCTCGCCTTGACCGGGCGCCTCATCGGCCCGGCCGAAGCCTACCGCCACCGGCTCGTCAGCCACTGCATTCCGTCCGCCCATTTCCACGTGATCAAGGATGCGCTCGCCGACAACCATCCGATCGACCGGCTGCTCGACGGGCTTCATCGCGACCCGGGCGAGGGCGAGCTCGTGGCGCATACGCCGCTCATCGACCACGCCTTTTCCGCGCCGTCAGTGGCAGCGATTCTCGAACGGCTCGATCACGAGCAAGGCGGCGACCGAGCCTTCGCGCAGGAGACCGCGGCCGAGATCCGCAAGAAGTCGCCGACCTCGCTCAAACTCGCCTTCGCCCAGTTGAAGCGCGGCAAGGCGCTCGACCTCGCCTCGGCGCTCAAGCTCGAATTTCGCCTGGCCTCCCATCTCATCGCCAGCCCCGATTATCGCGAGGGCATCGCCGCCCGCATCGCCGGCAAGGGCCGCGCGCCCAGCTGGCAGCCGGCAACGCTCGATGAGGTCGACGATCAGGCCATCGAGCGCCTGTTCACCACTCCGGCCGAGGACGAGCTTGAGCTCGAAGACCTTGCTCCGGGTCTGTAGAGTCGCCGAAAACCAGCAAGATCACAGAAACTTAATGCTAGAATTTCATCCAATCTTAAGCGTCCCGCTTAAGCAGATTTTAGGTTGCTTCGCCTATAGTCATCGTCAAGTTGGGGATTAACAACAACTAACGAGGGTAGGCGATGAGTGTAGCCCTGAATATAGGGACGCATACTGGCGCGGTTGAGGCAGAAGACCTCAAGGGGCGCTATCTTGTTTCCTTGAAGCTCATCGAGCGGCTTCATCGGTTGCTGCTTGATGTGATCAAAGACGAATTCGAGCGCCTGGGCCGTGCCGACGTCAATAGCGTGCAGGCTCTGCTGCTCTACAACATCGGCGATGCCGAATTGACGGCCGGCGAACTGACCAGCCGCGGTTATTATCTCGGCTCGAACGTGTCTTACAATCTGAAGAAGCTGGTCGATGCCGGCTATATCAGCCATCAGCGCTCCACCACCGACCGCCGGTCGGTGCGCGTCAGCCTGACCGAGAAGGGCCAGGAAGTGTGCAAGGTGGTGAATGGCCTTTATCATCGCCAGCTCAAATCCTTGCAGCAGGTCGGCGGCATCGCCACCGACGACCTCGAGACGCTCAACCAGGCCTTGATCCGCCTCGAGCGTTTCTGGACCGATCAGATCCGCTACCAGCTCTGATCTTCGGCATAGTCCCGCGCCATTACAGCGCCCCGGCGAAGCATTCGCTCCGCCGGGGCGTCGTCTTTTCGGCCGGGCTGTTCTCTGGCTGCCAGCCTAAAATCGCCCAATTCTGCGGCTAGGCCTTGAAGCTCGGCACGGCCCGCAACATGTATTGCGGGAAGCCCTGAGTGGCTTCGAGGGACATTTTTCTGAATCAGTAGCGGCTTAACGTGCCCCTCAACCTCGCGGACCTCCGCTCGGAACTGTCGGCATCTCGCCGAATTGTGAGAACGGGTTCAGGTAGTTGGCACTAGAGTGGCTAGGGCAAAGCGCCTATAGTTAAGCGGGACAGAAGCCGCAACGTACGGGGAGCGGCATATGCTTTTATGGCGGAATTGGCTTAGAGGCGGGAGCATACTCGCCGCTACGGGTTTGGCCGTAACGCTCCTCATGGCCAGCGTGCAGCCTTCTGGCGCCGGCCCGTTTCAGTGGCTGACCGGCAAGAACAAACAACAACAGCAACCGCAGCAGCAAGAGCAGCCGGGTGATGGTCCTGGACTGTTCCCGTTTTTCGGCGGCGGCAGAGGCAATCAGGGCTACCGGGGGCCGAGCGCGACCACCGAGCAGCCGCACAAGAGCGATCTGGTCGACACACCCGAAGCGCTCCTGATCACCAATATGGCGCTTGGCATGCCGACGCTTTCCGGCGGCAACATCGCCGCCACCAAGGCCGCGATCCAGCGTTACCAAGCGATCGTGGCGCAAGGCGGCTGGCCGACGGTGCCTGCCACGGCGATGAAGCCCGGCCAGCGCGGGCAGGAAATCGCAACCTTGCAACGCCGTCTTGAAATTTCCGGCGATCTCGTCGGCAACAGCATGGAGGGCGAGTACGATGCCGCCGTGGTGGCGGCCGTGAAGAAATTCCAGACGCGCCATGGTTTGCCGGCGACCGGCGTGATCGACAGCAAGGCGATGATCGAGGCGCTGAACGTGCCGGCCGTGATCAGGCTGGCGCAGCTCCAGGCGAGCTTGAAGCGGCTGCAAGGCCTCGCGCCCAACACCGCCGGCCGTTACGTCGTGGTCAACATTCCCTCGGCGCAGGTTGAGGCGGTCGAAGGCGGCGAGGTCGCGCAGCGGCATGCTGCGGTGGTCGGCAAGCCCGAGCGCCCGACGCCGGAGATTTCCAGCAAAATCGTCGAGATCAATTTCAATCCTTATTGGTACGTGCCGAAGTCCATCATCTACAAAGACCTGGTGCCAAAGGGCCGCGCGTTCGCCGCGAGAGGTCAGGACGTGCTGGCGTCGTACCGCATGCAGGCCTTCGATGCCGCCGGCAATCCGATCGACCCGCGGCAGATCAATTGGAACGGCACCGAGGTCTACAACTACCAGTTCCGCCAGCTGCCCTGGGAGGAGAATTCCCTTGGCTTCGTCAAGATCAATTTCCCGAACAAGGACAGCGTGTACATGCATGACACGCCGCTCAAGAGCCTGTTCGGCCAGTCCGTCCGCTTCGAGAGCTCGGGCTGCGTGCGCGTGCACAATGTCGCCCAGCTCGTGGCGTGGCTGCTGCGCGATACGGCCGGCTGGAACTACCAGCGCATCATGTCCATGAAGCAGAGCGGCGAGCAGCTCGACGTGAAACTCTCCAAGCCGGTTCCGGTCTATCTTGCCTATATCACCGGCTGGGGGACGCCCGACGGTCAGGTGCATTTCGGGCGCGACATTTACGGCCTGGACGGCGCGTCCACGACCGCCTCTGCCTATTGATTAAGGCTGCCTTCGACCGCATTTATCAGCCTGGTTTTGCCTCCAACGCCGCGAGTTTGGGCCCAGTGCTGGTAGCGTGGGCCACGCCTTGGGTGTTGCTGGCGCACCCGCGCGACATGTGGTAGAGCCAGAAAAACGCCGGAGGAAGCGCCCGCGGGAGCTGCGGGAAAGTTTTCCTTGAAGCGGGGCGGATTGAGCTCAAGGAGCAGTTAGCCATGACGGCCAGTGATGCGAGACGCGCCGAGGCGCGCGCCAGCGCCTTCTTCACCCAACATCTCGAAGATACCGATCCCGAGGTCTGGGACGCGATCGAGAACGAATACCAGCGTCAGCAGCATGAGATCGAGCTGATCGCTTCGGAGAACATCGTTTCCCAGGCCGTGCTCGACGCTGCCGGCACGCTCCTCACCAATAAATATGCCGAGGGCTATCCCGGCCGGCGCTATTACGGTGGCTGCCAATATGTCGACGTGGTCGAGCAGCTCGCCATCGACCGCGCCAAGCGCCTGTTCAACTGCGCCTTCGTCAACGTCCAGCCCCATTCCGGCAGCCAGGCCAATCAGTCGGTGATGCTGGCGCTGATCAAGCCGGGCGACACGGTGCTGGGCATGTCGCTCGCCGCCGGCGGCCATCTCACCCATGGCGCGGCGCCGAACCTGTCAGGCAAATGGTTCAACGCCGTGCAATACGGCGTGCGCAAGGACAACAACCTGATCGACTACGACGAGGTCGAGCGGTTGGCCAAGGAGCACAAGCCGGCCCTGCTGATCGCCGGCGGCTCGGCCTATCCGCGCATCATCGACTTCGTGCGCTTCCGCCAGATCGCGGACTCGGTCGGCGCCTATCTCATGGTCGACATGGCCCATTTCGCCGGCTTGGTCGCCGCGGGTCTCCATCCGAGCCCGTTGCCGCACGCCCACGTGGTCACCACCACCACCCATAAGACCCTGCGCGGCCCGCGCGCCGGCATGGTGCTGTCCAATGACGAGGAGATCGGCAAGAAGATCAACTCGGCGCTGTTCCCAGGTCTCCAGGGCGGCCCTTTGATGCATATCATTGCCGCCAAGGCCGTCGCCTTCGGCGAGGCGCTCAAGCCCGATTTCAAGCTCTATGCAAAGAGCGTGATCGACAACGCCAAGGCGCTCGGCGAGACCCTGGTCAAGGGCGGCGTCGCGCTCGTGTCCGGCGGCACCGACACCCATCTGATGCTGGTCGATCTCCGGCCCAAGAAGCTCACCGGCAAAGCCGCCGAGATTGCGCTCGGCCGCGCCAACATCACCTGCAACAAGAACGGCGTGCCGTTCGATCCCGAGAAGCCGGCCATCACCTCCGGCATCCGCTTAGGCTCGCCGGCAGGGACCACGCGCGGTTTCGGCATCGCCGAGTTTCAGCAGATCGGCGGCATGATCATCGAGGTGCTCGACGGCCTTGCCGCCAACGGCGACGAGGGCAATGGCAAGGTCGAGGCCTCGGTGAAGAAGCGTGCCATCGAGCTTTGCAAGCGCTATCCCATCTATCCGTGACGTCGCGCGTGTGGCTGAGAAAGAGGAGGGCGATCGCCGATGCGATGCCCCTATTGCGGCAGCACCAACACGCAAGTGAAGGACTCGCGGCCTAGCGAGGACCACACCACCATCAGACGTCGGCGAGTATGCGCCGATTGCGGCGGACGCTTCACCACCTTCGAGCGCGTGCAGCTCCGCGAGTTGACGGTCATCAAGCGGTCGGGCCGCCGCACGCCGTTCGACCGCGACAAGCTGATGCGCTCGGTGCAGATCGCCTTGCGCAAGCGCCCGGTCGATCCCGAACGCATCGAGCGCATGGTGAGCGGCATCGTGCGCCGGCTCGAAAACATGGGCGAGAACGACATCAAGTCCGAGACCATCGGCCGCCTGGTGATGGAGGCGTTGAAGGCGCTCGACGACGTCGCCTATGTGCGGTTCGCCTCGGTGTACAAGAATTTCCGCGAGGCCAAGGATTTCGAAGCGCTGCTCGGCGAGCTTGCCGCCACCGAGGACGACGAGAACGCGCCGCCCGCCAAACGGGCCGGCAAGGCCGCGGCCCCTGCCGAAGATTAGCCCGAGCCCCTACATCACGCCCATGAGCGCAAGCGACGAGGTCCATATGGCGCAGGCGCTGCAACTCGCCCGGCGCGGGCTCGGCCTCACCTGGCCCAACCCCTCGGTCGGCTCGATCGTCGTGGCGCCGTCGGGGGAGATTCTTGCCCGCGGCTGGACCGCGCCGGGCGGGCGGCCTCACGCCGAAGCCATCGCCCTTGAGCGCGCCGGCGCGGGCGCGCGTGGCGCCACCATCTTTGTCACGCTCGAACCTTGCGCCCATTTGGACGGAAGGGGGCTCGCTTGCGCCGAACTCATCGCCGCGGCCCGGCCGGCCCGCGCGGTGATTGCGCTGCGCGACCCCGACCCGCGCACCGCCGGGCTCGGGCTCGAGCGGCTTAAGGTCTCGGGTATCGAGGTGAAGGACGGCGTGCTGGCGCAACAGGCGAGCGAAGTTGCGCTCGGTCATATTCTGCGCGTCACCGAAGGCCGGCCCGCCGTGACGCTCAAGCTCGCCGTCGGCGCCGACGGCCTCATCCCCAAAGGCAAGGGCGCGCCGAGGTGGATCACCGGGCCGGATGCGCGCGCTCACGGACATCTACTCCGGGCCAGGCACGATGCCATCCTGGTCGGCCGCGGCACCATCCTTGCCGACAATCCGAGCCTCACCTGCCGGCTCCCCGGCATGACCTGCCGCTCGCCGGTGCGGGTGGTGTTGGACCGGCGGTTGCGCACGCCGCCCGAAGCGCGGCTGTTCGACGACCTCATGGTGCCGGTGTGGATTATCTGCGCCGCCGACCAAGAGCACCCCACCACCGACGCGCTGCAAGATCGCGGCGCCGAGATCGTACAAGTCCCGGTCGACAGCCACGGCATGCTCGGCATGCGCGACGCGCTCGAGACCTTGGCCGGCCGCGGCATCACCCGCGTGCTGGTCGAGGGCGGCCCGACCGTGGCCCGCGCTTTCCTCGACGCCGATCTGATCGACGAGGCGGTGATCTATCGGGGCGTCAAGCCCGTGGGCCAGGACGGTCTCATGCCGTTCGTCAGCGAAGGTCTTGATCGTGTGGTTGCGAGCGGGCATTTCACCCAAGTTGAAGCCCGTTCGTTCGGGCCTGACCGGATGACGCATTGGCGGCGAGCAGGGCGATGTTCACTGGCATTGTCAGCGGCATAGGCAGGCTTCAGGCGCGCGACGGCGCGCGCTTCGTGATCGCCTGTCCCAATAAGCGCGGCAGCCTCGAACAAGGTGCCTCGATCGCCTGCGACGGCTGCTGCCTCACCATCGTCGATGTCGGCAAGGCCAAGGGCAACGGCGCCGTGTTTGCCGTCGAGGTCTCAAACGAGACGCGTGAGCGCACCACGCTCGGCTCTTGGCAGGTGGGACGCCGCATCAATCTGGAGCGGGCGCTTACCCTCGGCGGGGAACTCGGCGGCCATCTGGTGACCGGCCATATCGACGGGCGCGCCCGCATCCTGGCGCGGAAGCCGGACGGCGACAGCATGAGATTTACTCTGGAGGCGCCTGCGGAGTACGCGCCATTCATTGCTAGCAAGGGCTCGGTCGCGCTCGACGGCGTCTCGCTGACGGTTAACGAGGTCGACGGACTGCGGTTCGGCGTGAACATCATTCCTTACACTCTTGCCCATACGACATGGGGAGACCGGCGCCCGAGCGATCTGGTAAACCTTGAAGTCGACCTGTTGGCGCGCTACGCCGCGCGCTTGAGAGAGCAAGAAGGTCTCGCCCCGTGACGATCGTGCCCAAGACCCGCCATCATCAGTTCCTCTCCCCGATCGAGGAGGTGGTCGAGGATGCGCGCAACGGCCGCATGTTCATTCTGGTGGATGCCGAGGAGCGCGAGAACGAGGGCGACCTGGTCGTTCCGGCGCAGATGTCGACGCCTGACGCCATCAACTTCATGGCCAAGCATGGCCGCGGGTTGATCTGCCTCGCGCTGACGCCCGAGCGCGCCAAGCAGCTGCATCTCGAGCTGATGTCGCGCTCCAACCGCTCGCGGCACTCGACCGCATTCACCGTGTCGATCGAGGCGCGGGAAGGGGTCTCGACCGGCATCTCGGCCCATGACCGTTCCCACACCATCTCCGTCGCCATCGATCCGACCAAGGACTATCGCGACATTATGACCCCCGGCCATGTGTTCCCGCTGGTCGCCAAGGAGGGCGGCGTGCTGGTGCGCGCCGGCCATACCGAGGCCGCGGTCGATCTCGCGCGGCTGGCCGGACTTTATCCCGCCGGCGTGATCTGCGAGATCATGAATGACGACGGCACCATGGCGCGGCTCCCCGACCTGATCGCCTTCGCCGAACGCCATGGTCTCAAGATCGCCGCCATCGCCGATCTGATCGCCTACCGGCTGCGCTACGATCATCTCGTCAAGGTCGTGGCCGAGGCCAAGGTCGAGAGCGCGTATGGCGGCGCGTTCGACCTCAAGGTCTATGCCACGACCGTCGACCCGGCCGAGCATGTTGCGCTCGTCAAGGGCGATGTCGCAAGCGGCGGCCCGGTGCTGGTGCGCGTGCATGCCATGAACACTATCGACGACGTGATCTCGGCCGGCACCCATCGCGAGACGCTGGTGCATAAGGCCATGGACATCATCGGGCGCGAGGGCAGGGGGGTGGTCGTGCTCATCCGCGAATCGCGGCCTGACGCCATCTCCGCGCGGCTCAAGCAGGAAGCGGGTGGCCAGGGCCAGCAGCGGTTGATCGAATACGGCATCGGCGCCCAGATCCTGCTCGACCTCGGCGTGCGCGAGATGGTGCTGCTGTCGAACTCGCCGGCGCGCAAGATCGTCGGTCTCGAAGGCTACGGGCTGAAAGTGGCCGGCCACCGGGGTCTGGAGTAACCCATGGCGCGCAAAGGTCCACGCTCGGTCCTCATCATCGAGGCCCGCTTCTACGAGGATATCGCCGACGAGCTTGCCCGCGGCGCCGTCGACGAGCTGGAAGCCAACACCGTGGCCTATGAGCGGCTGGCCGTGCCGGGCTCGCTCGAAATCGCGCTTGCGCTCAGCCTCGCGCTCGCCAACGGCTTTGTCGGCCGGGCCGGGCGCCACCGCGGTTGCATCGCGCTCGGCTGCGTCATCCGCGGCGAAACCACCCATTACGACATCGTGGCGCGCGAGTCGGCGGCAGGCTTGCATCAGCTCGCCGTGCAGCATGCCGTGCCGATCGGCTTCGGCATTTTGACCTGCGACAGCCGCGAGCAGGCCTGGGAGCGGGCCAGCGTCGATGGGCGCAACAAGGGCGGCGATGCCGCGCGCGCCTGCCTCACGCTGATGCGGCTCGAGCAGCATTTCTCCTCAGCGAGCCGGCGCTAGCCGCATGGCTAAGCGCCGCGAGACCAAGCCCCGCGCCGCCTCTCGCAGCGCCGCCCGTTTGGCCGCGGTCCAGGCCCTTTATCAGATGGACATGACCGGCATCGACCTCACCGACGTGATCGCCGAGTTCGAGGTGCACCGCTTGGGCCAGGACGTCGAAGGCTGCCAATATGGCGAGGTCGAGGCCGCCTTCTTTCGCGATCTGGTCGAGGGCGTGGTGCGCGAGCAGCTCAAGGTCGATCCGTTGATCGACAAGCAACTGGCCGAGGGCTGGCGGCTCACCCGCGTCGATTCCATCCTGCGCGCCATTCTCCGCGCCGGCGCCTATGAGATCCTGATGCGCAGCGACGTCCCGGCGCGCGTGGTAATCTCCGAATATGTCAACATCGCCCATGCCTTCTTTGCCGAGGAGGAACCTAAGGTCGTGAACGGCATTCTCGATCGTATCGGGCACAAATCGCGCCCGCAGGAATTCGCCTCTGAAGGAACCGGAGATGGCTGACAAGGTCGAGCGCGCCGGCGGCAAGCCCCTTGGCGAGTTCGATATCATTGCGCGCTATTTCGCGCCGCTCGCCACTGAGGCCGCGGCGCTGGCGCTGCGCGACGACGCCGCCGTGTTGGCGGTCGCCGAGGGCTATGAGTTGATCGCCACCTGCGACACGTTGATCCAAGGCGTGCATTTTCTCCCCGACGATCCGCCCGACTCCATCGGTTACAAGGCGCTGTCGGTCAATCTCTCCGATCTGGCCGCCAAGGGAGCGCGCGGCCACGTCTATCTGCTCGCGCTTGCCGTGCGGCGCGACACCAAGCCGGCTTGGTTCGAAGCCTTCGCCGCCGGTCTGCGCGAGCTTCAGCAGGAGAGCGGCATTTCGCTGGTCGGCGGCGACACCACCGCGACGCCGGGGCCGCTCACCATCACCATCACCGCGCTTGGCCTGGTCAGGCACGGCCACGCCGTGTTGCGGCACGGCGCCAAGAAGGGCGACCGGCTCTTTGTCAGCGGCACGATCGGCGATGCCGCTCTCGGTCTGCGCTTGCTCAAGGATCCCGCGCTCGCCCGCGCCTGGGACCTGTCGGAGCAGGACAGGGCGTTCCTGATCGACCGCTATCGCCGTCCCAAGCCGCGCACCGAGCTGGTGATCCCAGTGCGCAATTTCGCCCAGGGCGCCATCGATGTCTCGGACGGCCTGGTGGGCGACATCGAGAAGCTCGCCCACGTCTCCCGGGTCGGCGCGGTGATCGAGGCGGCCAACGTGCCGTTGTCGCCTGCCGCGCGCAAGGCGCTCGCGCGCGAGCCGGCGGCGTTGCTGTCAAATTTGCTGACGGCCGGCGACGATTACGAGATCGTGGCCGCGGTGCCGGAGGCCAGCGCCGCAGCCTTCGAGGCCGAGGCGAAAGATAAAGGCGTGCCCGTTACCGCCATCGGCCGCATCTCTGGATCTGGGGAGGTCAGCGTGCTCGGTCCTGACGGCAAGGCCCTCGAGCTTGACCGCAAGGGATACGCCCATTTCTAGGCTTTCTCCGGGGCACCCCCACCAAAATGTCGCTCATTTAGGCATCTGTTGCGTCTTCTGCCCAACTTTGGCATTTTCCCGCGGGCTTACCACCACCACCACCGATTCTGGGGGGTTCGGGCCCGGGGCATGATCCATTGCCCCGACTTGCGCGCTCTATTCTCCCGCCCCATCCCTAAACGCTTAAGAGGCAGCATTCATGACCTGGGTTCTCTACCTGATTATCGCTTGCGGGGCGCTCTCGATCGCCTATGGCGTCTGGACCACCAGGGCCGTTCTCGCTGCCGATCCCGGCACAGCGCGCATGCAGGAAATCGCCGCTGCCATTCAGGAGGGGGCGCAGGCTTATCTCGCCCGCCAATACCAAACCATCGCCATCGTCGGCGTGGTGATCTTTGCCATCCTCGCTTATTTGCTCGGCATCGCGCAGGCGGTCGGCTTCGCCGTCGGCGCCGTGCTGTCAGGCTTGGCCGGCTATATCGGCATGTACGTGTCGGTGCGCGCCAATGTGCGCACCGCGCAGGCCGCGACCAAGAGCCTCGCCGACGGTCTGAGCCTCGCTTTTCGCGCCGGCGCGATCACCGGCCTGTTGGTTGCCGGTCTCGCCCTGCTCGGCGTTGCGATCTATTTCCTCATCCTCACCCAGTTCCTCGGCCATAGCCCGGCCTCGCGCGAGGTGGTCGACGCCCTGGTGGCGCTCGGCTTCGGCGCGTCGCTGATCTCAATCTTCGCCCGGCTCGGCGGCGGCATTTTCACCAAGGGCGCCGATGTCGGCGGCGATCTCGTCGGCAAAGTGGAGGCCGGCATCCCCGAGGACGATCCGCGCAACCCGGCCACCATCGCCGACAATGTCGGCGACAATGTCGGCGACTGCGCCGGCATGGCTGCTGATCTGTTCGAGACCTACGTGGTGACCGTGGTGGCAACCATGGTGCTCGCCTCGATCTATTTCGCCGGCGGCGAGGATCGCGCCATGCAGATGATGATCTATCCGCTGGCGATCGGCGCCACTTGCGTCATCACCTCGATCATCGGCACTTATTTCGTGCGGCTCGGCAAGAGCCAGTCGATCATGGGCGCGCTGTACAAGGGCGTGCTCGCCACCGGCGTGCTCTCCCTCATCTTGCTGTGGCCGGTGACTGCCTGGCTGGTCGGCATGGACACCGCCATGAAGGTGGGCGAGGTGAGCTTCACCGGCAGCTCGCTCTATTACTGCGGGGTGGTCGGACTGATCGTGACGGCGCTGATCGTGGTCATCACCGAGTACTACACCGGCACCAACTTCCGTCCGGTGCAGTCGATTGCCAAGGCCTCGGTCACCGGCCACGGCACCAACGTGATCCAAGGCCTCGCCGTATCGATGGAATCGACCGCGCTGCCCGCGCTGGTCATCATGGCGGGGATCGTCATCGCCTATGGCCTCGCCGGCCTGTTCGGCATCGCCATCGCCGTCACCACCATGCTCGCACTCGCCGGCATGATCGTGGCGCTCGACGCCTTCGGCCCGGTCACCGACAATGCCGGCGGCATTGCCGAGATGGCCGGACTGCCCAAGGAAGTGCGCAAGGCGACCGACGCGCTCGACGCCGTCGGCAACACCACTAAGGCGGTGACCAAGGGCTATGCCATCGGCTCGGCCGGGCTCGGCGCGCTGGTGCTGTTCGCGGCCTATACTGAGGATCTCAAATATTTCGCCGCCAACGCCGACCAGTTTCCCTATTTCAACGGCGTCGATCCCACCTTCTCGTTGTCCAATCCTTATGTGGTGGTCGGTCTGCTGCTCGGCGGTTTGTTGCCCTATCTGTTCGGTGGCATCGCCATGACGGCGGTTGGCCGCGCGGCCTCGGCCATCGTCGAGGAGGTACGGCGCCAGTTTAAGGAGAAGCCCGGCATCATGAAGGGCACCGACCGTCCGGATTATGGACGCGCGGTCGATCTGCTCACCCGCGCCGCGATCAAGGAGATGATCGTCCCCTCGCTCTTGCCGGTGCTGTCACCGATCGCCTTCTATTTCATCATCGAGTCGATCGCCGGCAAAAGCGCGGCGTTCTCAGCCCTCGGCGCCATGCTACTCGGCGTGATCGTCACCGGCCTGTTCGTCGCCATCTCCATGACGGCGGGAGGAGGGGCGTGGGACAACGCCAAGAAATATATCGAGGACGGCCATTACGGCGGCAAAGGCTCGGAGGCGCATAAGGCGGCGGTGACCGGAGATACGGTCGGCGATCCTTACAAGGACACGGCCGGCCCCGCGGTGAACCCGATGATCAAGATCACCAATATCGTGGCGCTGTTGTTGCTGGCGGTGCTGGCCCACCAATAGCGGCTCGCAGTCGGCTTACATGCCGCCGGGACCCTTGCTCGGGTCCACCTCCTTTTTGAACATGCTACGATTGGAGAGATTGCCGAAGATCTGTTCGAGCAAGCCGAGATCCTTGCCGCGCGCCGGCGTCTCGCCCTTGTAATAATTGACGACGATGCCGTCCTTCAGACCGTAATGGGCAACCTGCTGGACGCTGGCGCCCCCGTCGAAATAGACGGCGACGACCTGGCGGTCGATCTCCTTGGGCTTGAGAAAGGCGACGGTCTTCTGAGTGGTGGAGATGTAGTAATAGGCGTCGCCGCCGATCGTGCTGGTGGTGTCGGGCGAGCCCAGCACCTTCGTGACGTCCTCCTTTGACATGCCGGGCTGAACCTGCTGAAGGTCGATATCGATGAATACATGCCCGTGCCGGTCGATCTGGGCGCCGCAGCCCGAGACCAGCGCGGCGCCGAGCATGAGCGCCACCAGCTTAGGCCGCGAGGCCGCGACGGAGACCAGCTTGAACCTGGGCAAATCCGGATGTCCCTCGATAACCCCGTGGCGGAAGCGGCCCGGTGCCGAACCCCGCCCTTTGCGCGACTGGCACATTAGGGCCGGTCCGGCAAAAGGCTAGACCAAACCGGCCGTGCTTTGAACCCTCTCGATCCCCTGGCGCCGTGGCGCCGCCGCGACCCCGATGCCGCCAAACTCTATGGCGTGATTGTGGCGCAGGCGCGGCTTCCCGTGTTCTACCAGAGCCTTGAGGTTCCAGATACGCTCGAGGGCCGTTTCCTCATGCTGTCCGCTCACCTGTTCGCCGTACTGCATCGGTTGAAACGGGAAGGGCCGGCCGCCCACGGCTTGGCCCAAAGCCTCACCGACAGCTTCTCCGCCGACATGGAGATCGTGCTTCGCGAGATCGGCGTCGGCGATCTCAGCATTCCGAAAAAAATGCGAGGGCTGGCCGTGTCGACGGCCGCCTTGTTGCAGGCCTATGAGGACGCCCTAGCGGCGGGCGAAGAAGCTATCGCTGTCACGCTCAGCGAAGCCTTGCCGCAAGACCAACGACCCTCCGAGGCTGCAAGCCGGCGGCTCGCGCACTATCTAATGAAGTTGGTGCGCCAGGTCGACGCGCAGAGCGTCGCGGCGCTTGGCGCAGGCGACGTGCGATTTCCAGGGCCGATCCCTGGTGTGGAGCTGGGAGGCGATTTCGATGACGAACGACATTGACCCGCGGGTCCTGTCGCGACCGCTCAAACTCGATGAGATCAGGGACGGTACCAGCGGGGAAATCGCGGCCACTGACGCCGAGCTCGCGGCGATCGCCGATAGGCTCGACCTGGTGGCGCTCAAGCGGCTCGCTCTGTCCTATCGACTCGAACGCGCCGGCAGCGGGCGTTTGCGCCTCGCCGGTCAACTGCAAGCCGATGTCACGCAAACCTGTGTCGTCACGCTCGAGCCGGTCGATGCCCAGCTTGAGGTGCCCGTGGAAATCGAGTTTTGGCCGGCTGCTCTGGTTGAGGAGATGGAGCGAAACGCCGAGGAGTCGGGTAACTACAGCCTTCTCGACTGGCCTGAGGCTGTGGTGGACGGGCGGATCGATCTCGGACCGGTCATCTACGAGACCCTGGCCACCGCGCTCGATCCCTATCCGAAGCGGCCGGGCACAAGCTTCGAGTGGTCGCAAGGCAACCCCGAGGCGGCTGTGGAGGGCAAGAGCGGCCCATTTGCGGCCCTTGCCGCCCTTAAGCGGCGTGAGCGGGGCTAGGGCAGGGCAAAATCAGGTTGTCACTGGCCGCCTTTTAAGTCTATTCCGGGCTTCATTTCCGGGGGTTGCCGCGGCTGCTCCGCGGCTTGAACATTTCCTGATCGGCATTGAGAATGGGTGCTCCAGTCACCATCGCGCTCGACGCCATGGGCGGGGACCACGGGCCTAGCGTGGTCATTCCCGCCGCGGCGATCGTGCTGATCCGCCATCCGGAGGCGCGCTTCCTCCTGGTGGGCGACGCCGCGCGCATCGAGCCCGAGCTCGCGGCGTATCCGGCGCTCGCCGCCAAGTCCGAGCTTATTCACACCGACGTGGCGGTCGCCATGGACGCCAAGCCGAGCCAAGCGCTGCGCAAGGGCCGCTATCACTCGAGCATGTGGCTTGCGCTTGAGGCGGTGAAGGATGGACGGGCCGACGCCGCCGTTTCCGCCGGCAATACCGGCGCGCTGATGGTCATGGCCAAGTTTTGCCTGAAGACGCTCGAAGGCATCGACCGTCCGGCCATTGCCGCCATCTGGCCGACCGTCGACAGCGAGTGCATCGTGCTCGATGTCGGCGCCAATGTCGGCGCCGACTCGCGCCAGTTGGTCGAGTTTGCGCTGATGGGCGCCGCCATGGCGCGCGCGCTGTTCGGCGTGGAGAAGCCCTCGATCGGACTGCTCAATATCGGCGTCGAGGAGGTCAAGGGACTCGATGGCATCAGAGAGGCGGCGGCGGTTCTGAAAGAGGCCCCGATCCCCATCCGTTATCACGGCTTCGTCGAAGGCGACGACGTCGGGCGCGGCGTGGTCGACGTCGTAGTCACTGACGGCTTTACCGGCAACATCGCCTTGAAGACGGCGGAGGGAACGGCTAAGCAGATCGGCGAGTATTTGCGCGCCGCCATGGGGCGGTCCCTCCTGGCTCGCATCGGCGCAGTCCTGGCGCAAGGCGCGTTCCGCGCGCTCAAAGAGAAGATGGATCCGCGCCAGTTGAACGGCGGCATATTTCTGGGGCTGAACGGCATCGTCGTCAAAAGCCATGGCGGCACCGACGCGACCGGATTCGCGAGCGCCCTCGACCTTGCCTACGACATGGCGTCGAACGGCGTGGTGAAGCAACTAGCAAGCGACGTCGCCGGGTTCCACGCCAAGTTGGAGCTCAAAGGCGCGGCATAGGGCTTAGGAGTGAATTCCGTTGAGTATGGTCAGGACAGTCATCAAAGGGTGCGGGGGGTACCTGCCTGCGCGGGTCCTGACCAATGCCGACCTCGCCAAGATCGTCGACACGTCCGATAGCTGGATCACTGAGCGGACCGGCATCAAGCAGCGGCACATCGCCGCCGACGGCGAACTCACTTCGACCATGGGCACCGCCGCCGCGCGCATGGCACTCGATGATGCGGGGCTCGCGCCCGAAGACATCGACCTCATCATCCTGGCCACCTCGACCCCCGACCAGACCTTCCCCGCCACCGCCGTAACCATCCAAGCCGAGCTTGGCATGACCCACGGCGCGGCGTTCGATATGCAGGCCGTCTGCTCGGGCTTCGTGTTCGCTATGGCGACCGCCGACAGCTATTTGAAGAGCGGTCAATTCAAGCGCGCCCTGGTGATCGGGTCGGAGGCCTTCTCGCGCATCCTCGATTGGCAGGATCGTTCGACCTGCGTCTTGTTCGGCGACGGCGCCGGAGCGGTGGTGGTCGAGGCGCAAAATGTGAACGGCGCACTGACCGACCGCGGCATCCTCGCCACCAGCCTCAGATCCGACGGCCGCTACCGCGACAAGCTCTATGTCGACGGCGGTCCGTCATCCACCGGTACGGTCGGCCACGTCCGCATGGATGGGCCGGAGGTATTTCGCCACGCTGTGACCAAGATCAGCGAGGTGATCGACGCAACTCTAACCCAAGCCGACTACAAAGCCTCCGATATAGACTGGTTCGTGCCGCATCAAGCTAACAAACGCATCTTGGACGGTGCTGCAAGGAAGCTTGGGCTCGATCCGGCACGGATTATTGTTACCGTCGATAAACACGCCAATACCTCGGCTGCGTCCATCCCGTTGGCGCTGAGCCAAGGCCGCGTCGACGGCCGGATCAAGGCCGGCGACCTCGTGTTGCTCGAGGCCATGGGTGGCGGCTTCACCTGGGGCGCCGTTTTGCTGCGCTGGTAGGGCCAAAAGCAGGGTGCCGCGCGAAAGCCACACCTTGATGGAAAATGGCGCAAAATCAGGAATTTGATCGCGGGACAGATTGACCGCCTCTCACTCGCTCGATTAGCATCTTGAATAGTCCCGCGACTGGGGGAGCGTACGCATATGGGCGGGAAGACACTCACGCGCGCCGACTTGGCGGAAGCGGTGTTTCAGAAGGTCGGTCTGCCGCGGAACGAATCCGCGGAGCTCGTCGAGCTCGTGCTCCGCGAGATCGTGGCGAGTCTCGAGCGCGGCGACACCGTAAAGTTGTCCTCGTTCGGATCCTTCGGGATTCGCGACAAGGGACAGCGCATCGGACGCAACCCAAAGACGGGTCAGGAAGTTCCCATTACGCCGCGGCGCGTGCTGGTGTTCCGAGCCAGCAACATCATGAAGCAGCGCATCAACGACGCGCTGTCTCGAAGAAAGGCGGCCGAATAGCACTGCCGGCGGCGTTTTGATGCCAAGGAGGAGGACGATTGGACAAGGCGCCTGAGGCGTTCCGCACGATCAGCGAGGTCGCGGACGAACTCGAAGTCCCAAAGCATGTGCTGCGCTTTTGGGAAGCTAAATTCGCCCATCTCAAGCCCATGAAGCGCGGCGGCGGCCGGCGCTATTACCGCCCTGAGGACGTGCAGCTTCTCCGCGGCATCCGCTGCCTGCTTTATAACGATGGTTACACCATCCGGGGGGTACAGAAGATCCTGCGCGAGCACGGACCGCGTTTCGTGATGGATTACCGGCGGATGGCCGACGACGAGCAAGACGACGCCATGGCGGCGCCCCGCGAGATTCCCGACATTGCCGCCGAGGCCGCGCAAAGCGGGGCCGCCTTGACGCGCGAGCGCGGCGAGGGTCGCGCCAAGCCCGATCCGCAAAAGCTGGGCGCCGTGCTCGATGAGATCGAGGCCTGCTACCGGATGCTCGCTTTGGCCCGAGACTAGGCGCCCGTGCTCGTGGCTTGTCTCAACGGCCTGACCGTGTATATCCAGAGAAGCCCGCGACAAGGCTTCGGAGCGTAGCGCAGCTCGGTTAGCGCACCGGTCTGGGGGACCGGGGGTCGGGAGTTCAAATCTCCCCGCTCCGACCATTTCTTCCAAGGAATCAAAGGTTCGCCGTTTGGCGTCACAGTCGCTCCGAATTGAAAATCGGAACGAACGACATCAAACGCACCGAACTGACCCCAATAGTCCCGAAATTGTCCCGAGGGATGTTCGCCCTGCGTCCAGCAATCCACCGCCCATAAAGCGAACGCCGGTTCGTCGATTTCGGCCCTACGCGGGCAAAGATAGAGGATGGCGAGGCCTATCTCGCACCGGAGCTTTGGGCGCTGTTCCCGGATTGGCTCGACGATCATGGGAAGTCGGACGGGTGGGACCTCCTTTTGCTCGAAAATATCGGACATCAATGCAAGGGCTCTGTGTCTCCATCGAATGAACCAACAAGGCTTTTTGAGCACTACAGTCTCCCCGCCTTCGATAGCGGGCAAGAACCAGCTCTTGACCTAGGGAATACGATCAAAAGCAACCGGTCGCCTCGACGGAGTTTTTGATATTTGCGCCCAAAACTCTCGTAGGACGCAGCTTGCTGTATTATTCCGCGACCTCAGCTTCAAGCAGATGCTTGAGGGACGGGAGCCCATTGGGTTTGGTCGCAGAGGAGATAATGAACTGGACTGATCACGTCCTCTCCGGCCCTCGAAATGGACTGTCAAAATTTCTGGCGCGTACCGAACTTGACCGCACGGGCATCTATTTTTCTTTTCGGTCGCGATCCTGAGGACCCTGATACGGCACTGTTTACGTCGGAGAAAGCGACAATGGCGAAAGCGACTAGCCTAATAAAGATGACACCAAAGGCTTCTGGGAGCGCACCTGCGTTGTCACGAGCAAGATCAGAACATCACAAAGGCGCACGCGCGATATCTGGAAACGCAGCTAATCGCAATTGCTCTGGATGTTGGGCGCGCGACACTTTCCAATACTACGGGACCGCCGCCAACTACCCCACATGAGGCCGACCAGTCCGACATGGAATTTTTTTATCGAGCAGATACGTCTTGTTCTGCCGGTTCTGGGTTTTAAGTTTCTGTGCAGCAAACCGAAGACGATCACGTCAGCCAACTTATCAAAATCGGCGACCGCTGCGGATCGCTGCGCGCGGCTCCTCATGAGAGCTAGAAAGCCATGTGGAGGAAGCTGCTCTCGTGTGGCTGGCAGACCTCCGCTACGCCATCGCAAATGGCCTCGACATCGGTCCGGATCTGACCCAGCGCTTGCGCGCCGCCATTGCCAAGCTGAACCCAAAGCCTTACTGCCGAGGTGCGAGCCGAGATTCTCGCCAAGCTGACACTTAGCGAAATGCCCTCGCTGGTGGAGGAAAGCCGCCGTCTTCATCGCTTCATGGTGCAAGGCGTGCCGGTCGAAGTGAGGCGGTCGGACGACTCCATCAGCGGCGAACAAGTGCGGCTGATCGACTTTGACGATCCAGATGCTAACGACTGGCTCGCCGTAAATCAGTTCACCGTGATCGAGAACAAGGTGAACCGTCGCGCGGACGTAGTGATCCTCGTCAACGGCTTGCCGCTCGGCGTGATCGAACTCAAGAACCCTGGCGACGAGAACGCGACGCTCGACGGCGCGTTCAACCAGTTGGCGTACCGTGACGGGTGACGATTTGGTGCCAAGGGGCACGCCGGAACTGGAGACGGTTCTCGAGGGAGTGTTCGACCGCCGCCGGTTTCTCCACATTGTGAAGGACTTCATCGTCTTCGGCGGCACCGGAAGCGATGTCGTCAAGATTATCGGCGGGTATTACCAGTTCTACGCCGTGCGTCAGGCGGTAACGCGAGCCCTGGCGGCGAGCGCGCCCGAGGGTGACCGCGAGTCAGGGGTGATCGTCCAAATAGTGATCGTCGGGTAGATGATAGGACATCTGATATGCCATCTTAACGCCGCAATGGGCGGCTTCCGGCCTGTCAACTCGACGCGTTGTGAGTTCGTGATCACCCTGTCACCTGACACAAAATAAAAAAGTAACGTGGCAATTGGCAGGTCCTCCCAGTACGACCATGACCTGCCATTGGTTTGAAAAAAGAGAACCGATTGGCTATAGTTTTCGCGGTTTTATAGGTTTACCTGAAAATCGAGAGGATGATAGGTTGCGGCAACCTGGCCTTCACCCAGCGACCGGGCGATTCTGGAATACTTAAGTGCAGTGACCCGTGGAGTAAATTATGAGTGCTGATTTTGCCGATCCATTTCGTCAGGTACTTGAGCTCAATATCGAACAGTCACGCCGAACGTTTGACACACTCATGGCGGTTTGGCTTACGCCTCAAGCGGCTTTGCCTCTCACCCGTGGCTTGCAGCCGCTTGGCGACAAGGTCATAAAATCGTTTCGAGATAATGCGGCGGCAAATTTTGCCTTCGCCTTGAGGCTCATTGCTAGCAAGGATGCGAATGACGCTTTGAGGTTATATGCCGAACACCTCGAGGAGCGTATAGAAACTTTCTTCCGGCAGTATCGGGAGATCAGCACCCTGGCAGCCCAAATCGGAGCAGCTAACAAGTCCGAGCAATTTGGCGACCTCGCATGCGCGAAAACAGCGGCCAACAAAACCGATCTCCCAGGCATTTCTGTGCCGGCCGCGTCGCGCACCCACAAAGCCACTTCACTATCGTCGCACCAAGCCAATGGCTTGCTGAATTCAGAAGTGGCAATCGCCTTGTCGTCCACTCCGCGCGTCGCTAAGCGTGGCGCGAAAGGCAACAAGCCGCGGAACTTGCATAAAAACGCAAGAGCCGCCACCGGAAAAGCGGCGAGCAAACAACGAAAGCGACGCCCTTAGGCCTGGAGCTGATTTTGGACGGTTGGCGTAATTAATCGTTAACTACAATGGGGTAAACATAGGGTTTAGTTTCGCGTAACCCTCTTACCATCGCCGTCACGGCCCCGGACCCCGCGTCCGGGGCCGTTCTTTTGCGTGCGGCCAAACAGATGGCCGCCTGCGGACGTTTCCTGGCAGCTGCTGCCGCATGGTATCGGCGAGTTTAAATGGGCTGGGTCGTCCGCATGCAGCTTACCCATTTTCCTGAATCCCGGGCTTTGTGAGCGAATGGCGCTGCCGGGTTTGTGCCAGGCAAAGCTGGCATGGCAAATGACTGATTTACCTCATTGATTCGACAAAAATTAGGACTGGGTTGATAAGGTCCAAGCGGTCGGGGCGCATGGAGTTTCCGATGGACCACAACGAGTTTGATACCCAACTGCAAAAGAGCATTCAGACGCTCCTGCAAAAAAACCAATTCGAGCCCAATAGTCCTGCCTTTGGCATCGCACATCAGGTCGTGCGCCAAGGCATTCGTTCGCTGTCCTGGAAGCAACGGTTTGTCTATCTGCAACAGATGGAGCCGTTGCTGCGGAGGTATGGACTCTCTGTCGGTCGGGAGTGGGACCGATAGCATCATTTCGTAATCGCCGAGTTGCCTACCACTCAGGCCGCAGCTTAAAACAACCCACTGGCGTGGCTAACGGATTATTAACCATGGTCCTGTGAAAGTCGCGACAGTTTGATACAACCAATCTGATGGCTAAGGCCAATGCGTAGTGACGGAATCGCTTCGCTTAAGGAAGCCCTGGCCCAGGCAGGACTCGATAGTCAGCCGAATTATGTTGCGTCTCAGGTGATGGCCGAGCGGCTCCGACACCGTCACCCAGCAAAGTTGACGACGAAATCGCGGCTGGGCGCAAACCACCCGACCGGATTGATTGGCACGACGACTTGGATTTTCCTCATCCTCCTTTTGATGTTGATGCTCGTTACTGGAGCATTCATTTTGGGAAAGAAGTCTCGTGCCGCGCCGGTGGCTCCCTGCTACGCTGAAGCGCATGCAACCTTGTTCTCGCTTTAGAGATTGTGCGACTTGGGAACCGCTAACCGAGCGTTAAGCGGCAGCTGAGACTATTCATCTCATGAGCAATCCGCTAAGCGATGTCTACGCCCAATCTGGCGACCGGCCGTCCTACATGGAGCTCGAAAGCGCTCTTCTGGATGGGGCTGCCGCGATTCATTGCCTTACGGCGGAACGAAATCAACTGCGGGTCCGCTTAGAATCTCAAGAGCTTGAGCTCGTACGCCTCCGCGCCGCAAATGAGGATTTGCGGCGGCAAATCGCCGTGATCGGTGAAAGTTACATGCAATTTGCTTCGTCTTGCGTTACCCAACTGCAACGGGTTGGTCACGCCATGCAAGAGGTGGAGCAAACGCAAATGGAATCAGCAGAGCTGCGGGCCTGACGATAATCTTACGATGCACGCCACCAACACAATTGACATATTCTCCAAGTCGTTTTCCACGTTTGTCTAATCGCGGTGTTCGCCCGCCCTCGGCGCGCCAGTATTCGGTCGGAGGCGTCGAGCAAGCGCTATAAGATTAGCATGTTCCGTTGAAGCTCCGGCATCATTATCCTGGGTGTTGCGTATCGCGTCGCGAAACGCATCATCAAATTGCTCGAGTTGCCCCAGGATCTTCGTACCAAGCTCGACATAGTGGTGGCGGATAAGCGCAATACGGCGGCGAAGATCCTCAGTAATGGCACTCAAGGCCACCAGTTCGCGTTGCTGAGCGTTCGTGCGGTTACGAAGCTCGTCCCGATCAGCAATGATACGTTGGATGGCTTCTGCGCCAGCCAAGGCGACTCTTTCCAACGCTGCTTCAGACTCATCAGCCGCTATGGCCTTAGGCGTCATTGCGTTCATCAGACCCTCTATCATGTACTTCACCCCTACCTCCCACAGCGACATGATCAGCTGCGAATGGGTAAGTCAGTAGCGCAACTTAGTAGAAATGGTTTCGCTGTGACAACTAGGTTTGTTCATTATTATTAACGAAGTCGGTTCATTGATTGGCGAAGCCTCGAGCACCTTGATCAGACCTTCCGCCGCCTGGCCGCCGCCGACGATCACCGCGCGGCGGTTTGAGGCGGCCCTGCCTGATCAAGCGCTTGGCCAGCTGCGACACGATCGCCGAACAGCACGAGCAGGCCCGACACGTATCAGGTGGCGACCCACACGCGCGAGAAATCCGCACCAACCTTGCCGAGGAAGGCCCCCGCCATCAACCCGGCCATGACGACGGTCTAGGCCAAGGCGATACGGGCAAAGCTCCTGACGAAAGCGTTGAGTGCCGGCACGCTGTAAAGATCGAGCGCCTGTAGCATGAGCGAGTTGAACCGCAACGAGGTAGACCACGTGAGTGTTTTGGCCTTCACGATCGACATAGCCGAGATAGATGGCGAAGCCGAACGCCACCTGATCTCGGCCAGACGCGGGCGCGGTGTGCGCCGGCGCTCACGGAAGGCCGCGTCGGATTTCGCTCGTCAGCGTGCGGTTTGCTCGAGCGCGCGAACGCGCCATCAGCTCGTGCGCCATAGCTTTGTCGCTCATTCTTTAACCGTGTCCGATTATGGGCCTGTCTCGTACAGGTTAAATGCCAAGCGGCGCAGGGGAATTCGCGCCTGCCGCGATGGTTTACGGCCTGTCGGCTTTTAAATGGGTGAAGGCGTGGCTGCGAAGAGCTATGGTTAAGACGGCCCTTGCCGAGACGCCGAGACGGCCGCTTAAGCGCAACCCAGACTAGGATACCCCGGCGCCAAGCTCCGAAATGTAGAAGTCCACGATTGAATTGGTCATATTCTCAACCGTGAACCGCTCGCCGACATATTTCTGCAGCACAGCAGCGCGATCGAGGAACGGATTTGGATTGGACAGGAACGCCCGCAACTGGCCAGCAAGCGCTTCGACACCCCCGGGTGGGATGAGCGGCATGCCGATGCCGTCGACGATTTCGGGGATGCCGCCCGCATGCGTGGCGATCAGCGGCATGCGCGCCGCGGCTGCCTCGAGCACGATATAGGGAAAAGATTCGGCGCGCGACGGTATCACTACGCATCTGGCACGGGCGAAGGCGCTGCGCGCCGATTGTGGTCCGGCGAAGGACACCCTGTCGTTCAAACCGAGTCGCCGAGCGAGTCGTTTCAGGGTCGCCTTCTCAGGGCCACCTCCTACGATCAGCGCCTTGCCGGGAAACACCGCCTGATGGGCGGCCAGCGCCTCGAGCAGGATGTCCACGCCCTTCAAATATCTAAGCTCGCCGACGAACACGAAATCGACTGCATCATCGGCCAGCATCGGCTCGTAGAACTCATGACGGTAAAGACCGTTCGGCACGATTCGCGCCGGGCATTGTGGCTCGGCGACGAGGCTGACATAGCGGTTGGCCGCGAAACAGCTCTCGAACAGGAAGCCATCGGTAATGGGCAGAAGTTTGCGCTCGGCCATGACATAGAACCTGCCCATGGGCCGGCTTTGAGAATAGTGCAGGCTTCCACCATGCGGGGTGTAGACAGCCTTCACCCTCGAGCCCTTGCGCTTGAGCTTGCGGGCCGCGAGCCGCGCATAGGCTCCGCCCTTGGGGCCGTGCCCGTGCAAAACGTCGACGCCGAGCTTGGCGGCGAGCTGCGCAATTTTTGCGGTGGCGCGCCAATCGCCAAAACCGACATGGCGGGACATTGGGATGCGAGTAAGGCCCAACACGCAATTGTCGGCTAAGCGCCCGAGCGCAACTGGATCGCCTTCCGTACGGAGATCGCAGACTATTCCAACCTCGGCCCCGAGCTGGGCTTGGCCTAGCGCCACATCGTGCACGTGACGAAACAGACCCCCGACTGGCGCGCGCAAACAATGCAGAATGCGGAGTGTGGAACTCACTGGACCCCAGTCTAGGAATGTCAGACGAAAGGAGCCTAAGCTTTTAGAAGAAGCGTTCGAGCACGTAAATAGTGTCGCCAGGCTGCACCGGATAGTCGGTCGGCAACATCACCGTGCTCATAAGGCCGCCGAATTGGCGGGTAAGCCGCACTGCGCTTCTTGGCTCTCTCGGTGTAAACCTCGGCCGTGGCCACCGCGCCCTCCACCGTCATGGCATTGACATAGGGATACTGCCCCCGCCTAATGAAGAAAGGCCGATAGGCGTCGACTTCGACGCTGACCTTAGGATCTTTGATGGACTTGCGCCGGAGTTCGGCTTCGATGTCGAGGCCGAGCTGGACGGTCGACAGACCGCGCGCTCTGACCGAACCGATCAGAGTATCTCGACATTGCCGCCGGTATTCACGCTGTAGACGCGTGACAGATTGTCCTGGCCGAACGCGATGCCGCGCAGGCGGTCGCCGCTGTCGAGCCGAGACGCCGTAGGGGTTGGCGGGGGCGCCCGGGGCGCCGGGAGGCCCGGGCACGATGGCCAAGGGTGGCGGCGGCGGCAAGGGCGGGGTGGACAGCGCATAATCCGGGGTCGTTAACCCAGGTATGGCGCTGCGGTTGCAGCCGGCGAGTGCAGCGGAACGGCACGCGCCAACAGCGCAACAGGGGCAGCCCGAACTCTTCGCGTGCCAAACATACTCCCGTTTTAGGGCCTGCGACGGTTAACGTTTGCTGAGCAGACGTGCCGAAGCGGACCGCGCCTTAAGCATTTGGTTACGAGAGGGCGCTCTAATGTCACCCACCTCCTAGGAGTTCAGTCGGTTGACCCAACCTCGCCAATCCCGTCCGGAAAGTCCGGATATCGATCTGCCAACCCTTGGCCGGGCGCTGTGGCGCGCCAAGGGCACGATTCTCGGGCTGGCCATCGGGGCAGGGACGATCACCTTCATCCTCCTGTCGATGATGCGGCCGCTCTATACCTCCGAGGCGCGCATCCTCATTCAAAACGAGGAGTCGGCATTCATACAACCCGCCGATAGTCAAGTCCGCGAGGTGCAACAGCGGACGCTGGATGAGCAGGCCGTTCAGAGTCAGGTGCAGGTGCTGACCTCGCGCGATCTGGCTGTCCAGGTGATCAACGATCTCGATCTCATCAACAATCCGGAGTTTGCCAAGGATGCCGGCACCGGCCCGGTGGGGCGCTTGCTCAAGAGCCTGGGGCTCACCCAGAAATCAACCAAGTCGGAGGAGGAGAACGCTGTCAACACCTTCGCTGAGTATCTTTCGGTATCTCCCCTCGCTAAGTCGAGCGTGATCGCGCTCGATTACACCTCTGGCGATTCCGGCCTCGCTGCCACCGTCGCTGACAAGCTCGCCGATGTCTACATCAACTGGCAGCGCGAGGCGAAGCTCGCGCAGACCAAGGATGCCACTGCCTGGCTCAGCGCCCAGATCGACGTGCTGCGCCAGAGAGTGGTCGAGGCTGAAGCTGTCGCCGAGCAGTTCCACTTGAGCCAGGGCCTGTTCTCCGGCACCAACAACACCACGCTGAGCGCGCAGCAGTTGTCCGACCTCAACAATCAAGTGATTCTCGCCAAGGCGCAAAAATCGGAGGCCGAGGCCCGGGCCCGCCTCATCAAAAAGATGATTGCCGACAAGGGCGACATCGACGCCACGCCGGAAGTATTGAAGTCCGAGCTGATCACGCGACTGATCGATCAGCGCGTCCAGGTGCAGCGTCAATTGGCTGAGCTGTCGGCCACATTGCTGCCGTCCCATCCCCGCATCAAGCAACTCACCTCGGAGCTTGCCGATGTGCGGCGTCAGATTCGCGACGAGGCGCTCAAGATTGCCAACAGCCTGGAAAACGAGGCCGAAGTTGCCAGCGCGCGGGAGAGCTCGATTCGCGGCAGTCTCAACGAAGTTAAGACGCAGGCCTCTGGCCAAAGCGAGGCCGAGATCAAGCTTAGGGCTCTCGAGCGCGAGGCCAAGGCTCAGCGCGATCTGCTTGAGTCCTATCTCGCCCGCTATCGCGATGCCAGCGCCCGCCACGACATGGGCTCCGTGCCGGCGCAGGCCACCATCGTCAGCCGCGCGCATGCATCGATCCTGCCGTCGTTCCCGAAGCGAGGCATGTTGAGCCTGCTGGTCGTCGTGGCCACGGCGCTGCTCGCTCTCACATTTATCCTGGCGCGTGAGTTGATCGGCGCGCCGGCCGAAATTCGCGAGCCGGCACGTGTCACTGACACTCGAGTGAGGGACCGGCGCCGGACGCCGCCCACCGAACCCGTGCCTGCACCGGCGGCCGCTTCGGCCGTCTCGGCCGCGCCCCCAGCTTCTGCCGCGAAGATCACGCAACCCACCACAGCACCGCGCCCGCCCGAGCCTGCCGTCGCCGCCTTGCCGAATGTCGAGCGCGAGGCTGAGCCTGCGGCGATCGATATTTCACCGGCTGTGCAAGTCGAGAGCCCACTGCCGAATGCGGCGCGGGCGTTCGCTCCGGCGCCCGCAGCCGCCAGTGCACCGCCTAAGTCGCCGACCGTCGTGGCCTCACCGCCCGCCGCGACCAACCAGACGCCAGCGCGTGCCAAACCCCAAGTAACCCCGGCCGAGCCTGAGCCCGCCGACGCAAAGCCCACCGCCACTCCATCCGCCGCAGGCTTCCTCGAGCGCTTACGCCGCGGCATCGCACCCGGGGAAACGCAGCCCGCTGCGCCGCAGCCGCGAGGCGGTTGGCTCGGCCGCCTCCGCCCGGCTCGTCCGGCCCCAGGCGACAGCATTGACGACCATGACGTCGCGGCATCGCCAACAACGGGGAACATGCCCGTGCTCAGGACCAACGATCTTCGCCACTATCTCAACCAGAGGCTGGCCGCGTCTGCGGCGGAAGCCGCCAACGATTCACCCAAGGGCGACAAGGCCCCGTCAAAGCCCGACAGCGACAAAGTCGGGCCGGTGCTGAAATCGCTCGATGCCGTGATCAATCACGTCCTGGCGGCCGGCAAAGGCGGGGCGCCCCGCGCATTGTTGGTGGCAGGGGCCACCACTAAGCTCGACGCCACCGCCGAAGCAATTGCCATCGCCCGCGCGCTGGTTGCCAGGCGCGAGCAGGTGGTGCTGGTCGATCTCACCCGCGGACCCGCGTCGATATCGGGTGCGCTAGGATTGCCGCGCGCGCCCGGCCTCATCGACCTTGTCGCTGGCCGCGCCGGTTTCGAGGACGTGGTCAGAATCGATGAGGACAGTTCGCTCCAGGTGATCTCGGCGGGCAACCCGAAACTTTCGGCCAAGGACGATGAAAACGAGCGCTTCGGCCACCTGTTCGAGGCGCTCGTCAAAGCCTATGATAGCGTCGTCCTGCATGCCGACCGCGAGGCGGTGCGTCAATTCACACCGGCGCTCAAGTTCGAACTGCCGATCGTGGTTGCCGTGTTGCCGGCCGGCGCCGGCGACAGCGGCACCAAGACCGATCTGGCCGAGTTCTCGGCGCTGGGCTGTCCGGTGCTGGTCTATGAGCAGAACGGTAAGAAGCCGCGGTCGAGGTTCTTTGAGCGGGTCGCCGCGGTCTAATCAGCGTTAGGCCTGCCTGGTCTGCCGAACAAGCGAGCGCGAAGGTTCTGCGCCACCGGCCAAACATACCGGCTCGTTTTGATCGCGCGCTTAAGGCGCGACCGGGCTGTGAGCGGCAGCGTCAAGGCAAGCCCACGCGGCTTGAAGGCGATGAAGCTGTCGAACAGGGGCTTGACCATACCGGCCCATTGATCGCCTTCCGCGAGCGAGCACAGCACGATGACCAGGCGGTCGTGACCGCGCGCGCCGCTGAATGTAGCCAGGATCTTGTCGTCGAGCCTGATATAGCCGAGCCAAAGGCGACTGGGATCGTCGCCTTCGAGCAAAGCGATCTCGCGATAGAAGGCGCGGTGGTGGACATTGAAGGGGTTCGTTATACCCATGTCGGAGAATTGCCGGGCTTTCTGTGCAAAGAATGTCTGGACCATCTGAAGCTTTTCGTCGCGCGTCTCGGCCTAACCATAGATCAGGCTGCCCATTCCAACGAGCTTTCTCTCCTTGCGGTCGAGCGTGTGTAGGGAGCGTTTGCTGAAACGGTGCTCGTAAAGCGCGGTTAAGTCGCCAAGTCTGACGGCATAGCCACTGCTCGGCGCAGGCTGACGCGGCAGCTTGGCGAAGGGTTTCGGGATGCCGTCCCAGATGAACGGCTGTCCCCTGAGGATAGCCGCAACTGCCCCCGTGGCTCGCGCCAACTCGCGGAGCAAGTGGGAGATGTCGGCGGCGGTGAACGTGGCCGCCGCATCGGGTGCGAACAACCCCATGGTGTAGTTGGCGTGCTCCTGCCCGAGCCAATGGAGCGTCCGCATCCCGGCACCTTTGACCATCTCGAACGGCCACAGCAAGAGGGTGCGGCCGTCGGCCGCCGAACCCACAACGATCACTGGCTCGCGACCTTCAGGTTGGAGCACGTGCCGCACCCAGGCTTGGGCCCAGTCGAAGGTTTGCGCTCCGGTGCACGGCGCGGACGCCTGCAACTCACCCCAAACCGCTTCGAGACTTTGGAGATCTCCGGTGATCCAAAGCGAGACCGTGCCCAAGCTCGTATCAACCTGGAGCGGACCGCTCCTCTGTCGCGCGCTCTCGGCGTTAGTATGAAAAAGGGCAGTGGAACTCATAGCGCATACCATCCTTCAAGGGGTCTATGCCGGAGACAACTCTCGACGCCCAGCCCGACTGGCAATCCTTTTGCAAGGAAAGTGCCGTTAGATGCCTGGCTCGAACCATGCCAGAGCGAGGAAAGGAGAGCGGCCTTGGTTAAGATGAAAACCGCCATAATGAAAGCTGCGATGTCTGGGCTATATCACGCAAGCGCTCACCGCATCCTTGCCCCCTATACGCAAGGAGTGGGCCTGATCTTCACTCTTCATCATGTCCGCCCAGAGCCCGAGCAGCCACGCGCTTTCGCACCGAACCGCATTCTCGAAATCACACCGAAATTTCTCGATGCAGTGCTTGATCAGGTGCAGGAGGCAGGACTCGATGTGCTCTCTCTTGACGACGCAACGCAGAGACTAAGGGAGAACGATGATCGGCGCTTCGCCTGCTTCACCTTCGACGACGGCTATCGCTCACGCTCTACGTGCCAACGGACTACTCCGATGGGACCGGCGAACTGTGGTGGCTCGCACTCGAAGATGTCGTTGCGCGCGCTTCTGAGATCGAGCTATGCCGCGACGGCGGGCTGTGGCGGTTGACGTGTTCGACTGCGAAAGAGAAAACCCGTGCTTACCAGGAGATCTATGGGTGGCTGCGTACGGTCGACGAGGCCACCCAGCGCCGCGTGGTGCGCGAGTTGGCCGAGCGCTACGGCGTGGACATGGCCGGCGACTGCCACAGATTGGTGATGGGCTGGGACGAGGTCAGGACACTGGCCGCCGATCCGCTGGTCACCATCGGCGCCCATACCAAGGGTCATTTCGCCGTCGCCAAGCTCTCCGACGAGCGCGCCTATGATGAGATGGTCGGTAGCGCCGACCGGCTTGAGCAGGAGCTCGGGCAGCGTCCGGCCCATTTCAGTTTTCCTTATGGCGATCCCGGCAGCGCCGGGCCGCGCGACTTCGCGCTGGCGAAGCAGGCCGGCTTCAAGACCGCGGTGACCACCCGCAAAGGCATGCTGTTCGACGAGCACCGGCGCCACCTGACCGCGCTGCCGCGGGTGTCGCTGAGCGGCGAGTATCAGTCGCTGACCTATACCGCGCTCTATCTGTCGGGCGCGCCGTTTGCGCTGTGGAACCGGTTTCAGCACGTCGACGCCGCGTAGGGCTCAGTCGGGACGCTGCATCCAGCGGATCAGCAGCGCCGCCGGGATGACCCAGGCGAGGCCGGCGGTCAGATAGAAGGCCAATTGCACCCAGGCCGGAGCGAGCGTGATGCGGCCGGAGCCGATCACCGCCGCGCCCGTCGCATAGATGGCGAGAGCCAGCAGAAGCACCACTGTGCCGATCAGTTTGCGGGTCCAGGCGGCCATGATCGGGACATATTAGCCTAATCGCTTCGCCATAGCGCCAAAGCCTCAGCGCAGACTTTCACGCAAGAAATTGCGCTGACGCGTCGCCGCGTTGCGCTATCCTGCGAGCCTTGTTTCGAGAAAACTCTTGGAGAGAGCCATGTGGTGGTGCGTTCGGGTTGTGACGCTGTCGGCGCTGTTGGCTTTTTCCCTTCCCAACAGCATCGAGGCCGACGCCGCGCAGCAAGCGTCGCAACCGGTTGTCCTGTTCCAAAATGTGCGCATCTTCGACGGCAAGCATAGTGAGCTTTCGCCGCCATCCAACGTGCTGGTGCGCGGCAACCACATCGAGACGATCTCAACCGACCCCATCCCGATCGACAGCAGGGCCAACGTCACGACGATCGACGGCGGCGGCCGCACGCTGATGCCTGGTCTGATCGATGTGCACTGGCATGCCATGCTGGTGCGCCCGAATCCCGCGGCGGCCGTGGCCAGCGACGTCGGTTACCTCAATCTCCTGGCCGGAGCCGAGGCGACCGCCACCTTGATGCGGGGCTTTACCACCATCCGCGACATGGGCGGGCCTTCCTTCGGCTTGAAACGCGCCATTGACGAGGATTTATTGCCGGGACCCCGCATTTATCCCTCCGGCGCCGTCATTACCATCACCAGCGGCCACGGCGACTTCCGCCAGCTAACAGATTTGCCGCGCACCATTGGCGGCATGCTGTCGCGGGTCGAGCAGATTGGCGCCAGCATGATCGCCGACAGTCCGGACGAGGTCCGGCTCCGCGTGCGCGAGCAACTCATGCACGGCGCATCGCAGATCAAGCTCACCGCCGGCGGCGGCGTCGCCTCGCCGTTCAGCCCCCTCGATGTCGTGACCTTTACCGAGGAAGAGCTGCGCGCAGCCGTGGAAGCGGCCGAGAATTGGGGGACCTATGTCTGTACGCACGCCTACACACCGGTTTCTATCCAGCGATCAATTGCCGCGGGTGTGAAATGCATCGAGCACGGTCACCTCATGGATGAGGAAACGGCGCGGCTGATGGCTGAGAAGGGCATCTGGCTGAGCACGCAGCCTTTCCTTGAACAGGGCGAAGAAGGCGGCGCCCAACAACTGGGCCCGGCCGAGCAGGCGAAGATGAAGCAGGTGGTCGCCGGCACCGACAACGTCTACGGACTCGCGAAAAAATATCATCTCAAGACGGCGTTCGGGACCGACATCATCTTTTCTGAAAGCGAAGCTCGGCAACAAGGCAGCCGGCTCGCCGCACTCACGCGCTGGTACACGCCTGCCGAAGCGCTGACCATGGCGACATCCACGAACGCCGAATTGCTCGCGCTTTCCGGCCTTCGCAACCCTTATCCCGGCAAACTCGGCGTCATCGAAACGGGCGCTCTCGCCGACATTCTCCTCGTAGGCGGCGATCCGCTCGCCGACATCAATCTTGTTGCCGATCCGGACAAGACCTTCGTCGTCATCATGAAGGATGGCAAGATATACAAGAACAACATATCGAAATAGTTGGTCGCCGATATCCTCATGACCCGTCGCATCGAGTCGCGGGAACAACGATGCGCGCCTGAGAATGCGGCAATGGGGCAGGGGGACGGAGTTGAGTTCGCGGCTCCGGCCCGCTATCAGACCTGACATGTCCTCTACCGCGGCCATTGCCGGAGCCAATAACGACGCCGCCATGCCCGCGCGCCACGTCCGCGCGCTGAGACTGTGGCTCGGCGTGCTGGCCCTGCTGATCGTGGCGATGATTTTGATCGGCGGGGCCACCAGGCTCACCGATTCGGGCCTGTCCATCACCGAGTGGCAGCCGATCTTGGGCGCCATCCCGCCGTTGAGCGAGGCCGACTGGCAGGAGGCCTTCGCCGCCTATCAGAAAATCCCCGAATATACCGAGCTCAAGCGCGGCATGAGTCTCGACGAGTTCAAGACCATCTATTGGTGGGAATGGACGCATCGTTTTCTCGGCCGGCTGATCGGCGCCGCGTTCTTCGTGCCGTTCGTGGTGTTCTGGCTCGCCGGCTATATTCCGCGTGCGCTGCTGCCGCGGCTCATCTTCCTGTTCCTGCTCGGCGGGTTTCAGGGCGCGGTCGGCTGGTACATGGTGAAAAGCGGTCTGGTCGAGCGCACCGATGTCAGCCAGTACCGGCTCGCCGCGCATTTCGGCATCGCGCTCGTCATTCTCGGCTACACGCTCTGGCTCCTGTTCGGCCTTGGCGAGCGGCCGAGTGGCGCGCACGCGCGGGGCGCGGCGTGGGTCGCGGGCGTCGTGCTGGCGCTGATCTTCGTGCAGATGCTGGCCGGCGCGCTGGTGGCCGGGCTCGACGCCGGCCTGGGCTTCAACACCTGGCCGCTGATCGACGGCGCCTTCGTGCCGTCGGGCCTCGGCGAAGCACAGCCCTTCTATCTCAACCTGTTCGAGAATCCGCTCACCGTGCAGTTCGACCACCGCATGCTGGGCTATGCGGTGGTGGTGGCCGCGCTCGGCCAACTTATCTGGCTCGCGGTTAAGGGCGCGCCGCAGGCTCTGATCGGCAGCGCGTTGGTGCTGGCGCTGTTCGCCGTGTTGCAAGCCACGCTCGGCGTATGGACGTTGTTGCTGGCCGTGCCGATCACGCTCGGGCTGGCGCACCAGGCGGGCGCCATCGCAGTGTTCGCCGCCGCGCTCTACCATGTCTGGCTGGCGCGGCGCCTGCCGCTCTCGGCTGCGCCGGCTCAGACGGCGTCGAGCGCCTGATCGAGATCGGCGATGATGTCCTCGGCATTTTCTAGTCCGATCGATAGCCGCACCACCTCCGGCCCGGCGCCGGCTCTGACCTGCTGCTCGTCGGTGAGTTGGCGGTGCGTGGTTGAGGACGGATGAATGATCAGGCTGCGCGTGTCGCCGATATTGGCGAGATGACTGAACAGCTTGACGTTGCTGACCAGCGCCACGCCGGCGTCGTAGCCGCCTTTGAGCCCGAAGGTGAACACCGCGCCCGCGCCGTTGGGGCTGTAGCGCTTGGCGAGCGCACGGAATTGATTGCCCGGCAGCCCGGCGTAATTGACCCAGGCAATTTTGCCGTGACCGGACAGCCAGGTCGCGACTTCAAGCGCATTGTCGCAATGGCGCTGCATGCGCAACGGCAGGGTCTCGATCCCGGTGAGGATCAAAAAGGCGTTGAACGGCGAGATCGCCGGACCGAAATCGCGAAGCCCAAGCACCCGGCAGGCGATGGCGAAGGCGAAATTGCCGAACGTCTCGGCCAGCGTGATGCCGTGATAAGACGCCGACGGCGCCGACAAGGTCGGGTAGCGCCCGCTCTTGAGCCAGTCGAACGTGCCACAATCGACAATCGCCCCGCCGATCGAGTTGCCGTGGCCACCGAGAAACTTGGTGAGCGAGTGCACGATGATGTCGGCACCGTGCTCGATCGGGCGGGTGAGATAGGGCGTGGCCAGCGTATTGTCGACGATGAACGGCACGCCCGCCTCCTTGGCGACCGCGGCGACGCCGGCAAGATCGGTGATGATGCCGCCGGGATTGGCGATCGACTCGACGAAGATCGCCTTGGTCTTCGGCGTCAGCGCGGCGCGGAACGATTGGGGATCGGTGGTGTCGGCCCACCGTACGTGCCAGTCGCATTTCTTGAAGGAGTGGGTGAACTGGTTGATCGAGCCACCGTAAAGCTGGCGCGCGGCGACGAACTCATCGCCCGGCTCGAGCAAGGTATGAAACACGATCGCCTGCGCGGCGTGTCCCGAGGCGACGGCGAGCCCCGCGGTGCCGCCTTCGAGCGCCGCCACCCGCTCCTCAAGCACGGCCTGGGTCGGGTTGCCGATCCGAGTATAGATGTTGCCGAAGGTCTCGAGATTGAACAACGCGGCGGCGTGCTCGACGTCGTCGAACACAAAGGACGTAGTCTGATAGATCGGCGTGGCCCGCGCGCCGGTGGCCGGATCGGGCTGCGCGCCGGCATGGATGGCAAGCGTGTTGAAGCCGGGCTTTCGCTCCGCTGTCATGATGCTCCCCCTTGGGCTAACGGTCGGCCAATCACGGGCAAATTACCGGACTACGCCTTCCTGGCAAGCATGCGGTGCTGCACGCCTTTTGCGCCCAACACCTGGCGCCGGCTCGACAACGTACGGGAGTTCACGCCCGCCCAGGCGAGCTCGCCGGACAGCCTGCCATATTCGATCTTGGGGCAGCAATTCATCACCACTTGCAAGCCCGCCGCCTCGGCCAGCTCCGCCGCTTCATCGTTCCGCACGCCGAGCTGCATCCACACGACCTTTGCGCCGATGGCGATGGCGTCGCGAGTGATGGCGAGCGCCGCGTCAGAGATGCGGAAGATGTCGACGATGTCGACCGGCTCGTCGATCTCGGCAAGCGAGGCAATAGCGGCCTCGCCCAGGATCTCCTTGCCGGCCTGGCCCGGATTGACCGGGATCACGCGGAAGCCCTTCTGCTTGAGGTACTTCATGGCGAAATAGCTCGGCCGCGAGGTATTAGGGCTCGCCCCAACCATGGCAATAGTGTGGGAGCGCGTGAAGATGTCCCGGATATAGGCGTCGCTATAGGCGTCATGGTTCATCGTGCGGCGCCTTATCACAGAGAACCCGGGTGAGTTGCAAGAGCCCCCGGCGTCCAGCTGGTGGATCCAGCGAATCCATTACGAGATCAGCTATGGCTGGCTCTACGATTTCCTGTCCGGCCGGGACTATGAGCTACAATACCTCTCTGACCTTCGCGCTCGATCCGAAGGGCCATCTCGGGCTCACCTTCAGCTACCGCAACGGACAGCTGGTCGCGACCGGGCAAGACGTCGACCTAGCCAATATCGCTCTGTCGGTCAGCTATTGAACGCAGCGGGCAGGGGAGTGGTGAGCTAGCTGGGCCAGCGCGGTTTGCGCTTATCGAGGAACGCGCCGATGCCTTCTTCGGCTTCGGAGTCGAGCATGTTCTCCACCATGACCGCGGAGGCGTAGGCGTAAGCCTGGTCGAGTGTCATGTCGAGCTGGCGGTAGAACGTCTCCTTGCCGATCTTGAGCGTGCGCTTCGGCTTCATCGCGATCTGGCGGCCGAGCTCGACCGCCTCGTTGACCACGCGATCGGGATCGACCACGCGATTGACCAGACCGAGCGACTTCGCCTCGTCCGCGCCCACCATCTCGCCGAGCAGCAACATCTCCATCGCCGCCTTGCGCGACACGTTGCGGCTAAGCGCCACCATCGGCGTCGAGCAAAACAGTCCGATATTCACCCCGGGCGTAGCAAAGCGCGCATCGACATTGGCCACGGCCAGATCGCAACTCGCCACCAGCTGACAGCCGGCCGCGGTGGCGATGCCGTTCACCGCGGCGATCACCGGCTTCGGCGAGCGCACGATGGTCAACATCATGTCCGAGCAGGCGGCCATGGTCTTGGCGAAGAAGGCGCGGCCGCGGTCGGGATCGTTGCGATGCGCCGTCAGCTCCTTGAGATCGTGGCCGGAGGAGAACGCAGACCCCGCGCCGGTGATGACGATGGCGCGCACGGCATCCGAGTGGCCGATGTCGCGCACGGCGCCGGCGATCGCCGCGATCAGCTCCTCGGACAGGGAATTGCGCGCGTCCGGCCGGTTCAGCGTGAGCAGCGCCACCGGACCGCGGTCCTCGCACAGCAACAAAGTGGCGTCGTTCGCGTGTTGTGCGGCGGTCTTTGCCATGCTCTCTCCGACGCTTGAAACTGGGCGTTATAGCAGAGATAGACGCTTTTTCGATTTGTACGAGAGGCAGCACCCAATCCCATTTGCCCCGAGGCGCTGTGGTGTTATTATACCACATCGTTAACAGGCGGAATTTGTTGTAGATTTTGTTATGGCTTGACGCTCATCTGGACAGAAGTTAGAAGCGCCGATCTTTCGCCCCGGACGTCACCTATGAAAACTTTTTCAGCCACGCCGAAGGACATCGAGAAGTCCTGGATCCTGATCGACGCTGACGGCCTCGTGGTCGGCAGATTGGCGTCGCTGATCGCGATGCGGCTCAGGGGCAAGCACAAAGCGAGCTTCACGCCGCATATGGATTGCGGCGACAACATCATCGTGATCAACGCGGGCAAGGTCGTGCTGACCGGCAACAAGCGCGCCGACAAGGTCTATCATTGGCACACCGGTTATCCCGGCGGTATCAAGGATCGCACCGCGGAGAAGATCCTCGATGGCAAGCACCCCGAGCGGGTGCTGCACAAGGCCGTGGAGCGCATGGTTCCGCGCGGGCCGCTCGGACGCCAGCAGATGAAAAACTTGCGGGTCTATGCCGGTCCCGAACATCCGCATGAGGCCCAGAACCCCGAGAAGCTGGATGTCGCGGCCCTCAATCCCAAGAACGCAAGGAGCGCCTGACGCCATGAGCGAGACCATGACGCTTGAGGACCTTGCTCCGCTGAAAGGCGAAACCGGCGCACCGCAGGCCCGCGTCTACGAGAAGAAAATCGACGCCCAGGGGCGCGCCTACGCCACCGGCAAGCGCAAGGACGCGGTCGCCCGGGTGTGGGTGAAGCGGGGTGGCGGCAAGATCACCGTCAATGGCCGCAGACCAGACCGTCTATTTCGCCAGGCCCGTGCTCCAGATGATCTTGAATCAACCGCTCGTCGCCGCCAAGCGCGAGGGTCAGTTCGACGTGGTGTGCACGGTGAGCGGCGGTGGGCTTTCGGGCCAGGCCGGCGCCGTCCGACACGGTATCTCCAAGGCGCTGACCCGCTTCGAGCCGGAGCTCCGCGGCGTGTTGAAGAAGGGTGGGTTCCTCACCCGCGACGCCCGCACGGTCGAGCGCAAGAAATACGGCAAGGCCAAAGCCCGAAAGAGCTTCCAGTTCTCGAAGCGCTAGCCGTAGCGGCCCGGCTCACGCCCGGCCTTCCCCAAGCCCTGGATTTCCTTTAATCCCGCCTCACCTGCGCGGGATTGCTGGAGTCGACCAATGACCGACAGCAAGAAACCAATCAGAGCCGCCGTGCTCGGCGCGTCCGGTTATACCGGCGCCGACCTAATCAGGCTTGCCGCGCGCCATCCCGCGCTCAAGCTCACCGCACTGATCGCCAAGGGCCATGCCGGCCAGAGCCTCGCTCAGGTCTTCCCGCATCTGGCGAGCCTTGATTTGCCGGCTCTGGTCAGCTCGGACCAGGTGGATTGGGATCAGATTGACGTCGCCTTTGGCGGCCTGCCGCACGGCACTGCCCATAGCGAGATCGCCAAGCTGCCGAGGCGCATCAAGATCATCGACATGTCGGCCGACTTTCGCCTGCGCGATCCGAAGCTCTACGCCGAGTGGTATGCCAACCAGCAAAGCGCCCCGGAGCTCATCAAGGAGGCCGTCTACGGACTGACCGAGCATTACCGCGATCAGATCAAAGGCGCGAGGCTGGTGGCGTGTCCCGGCTGCTATCCGACCGCCGTGCTGCTCGCCCTTCTGCCGCTCGCCAAGACCAAGCTGATCGCCGCGTCCGACATCATCATCGATGCCAAGTCGGGGGTCTCCGGCGCCGGCCGCACGCTGAAGCAGAACATTCTATTTTCGGAAGCGGGCGAGGGGCTCTCGCCTTACGGCATCGGCAATCACCGCCACGTGCCGGAGATCGAACAGGAATTGGGGCTCGCGGCGAAAGAGGCCGTCACCGTCAACTTCACGCCGCATCTCGTGCCGATGTCGCGCGGCGAGCTCTGCACCTGTTATGTCCGGCTCGCGGGCAAGGCGTCGGCGTCAGATCTGCGCCAGGCGCTGACGGCGGCCTATGCCGGAAGTCCGTTTGTGCGCATCCTCGAGGACGGGGTCATCCCGGCGACCCAGCATGTGCGCGGCTCGAACTATTGCCATATCGGCGTGTTCGCCGACCGCATCGCCGGCCGCGCCATCGTCGTCTCGGCCATCGACAATCTGGTGAAGGGCTCGGCCGGGCAGGCGTTGCAGAACTTCAACCTGATGTACGGCTTCGACGAGACCACCGGCCTCGCGCAGCTCCCGCTCTTTCCGTGAGCTAGCCGTGGCTCTTGACGTAAGACCCCGGCGCGTCTTCGATCGCCCATAGCGGACCGCCTGAGGGATCTGGCGCCGGCACTTTCGGCCCCGAATAGCCGGCGAGCCAAGTGGCCCAGTCTGGCCACCATGACCCCGCCGTCTCGGTCGCCGTCGCCATCCACTCGGCGAGCGAGCTTGGCGTCCCTCCGGTCCAGTGCTGATATTTCTTCTTGGCCGGCGGATTGACCACGCCGGCGATATGCCCCGATCCCGCCATCGCCAGGCGCACCGGTCCGCCGAATAGCTTGCTGCCGCGGAACACCGACGCCGCCGGTGCGATGTGATCTTCCTTGGTGAACAGCTCGTAGATCGGGATGGTCACGCGCGACAGGTCGAGCCTCACCCCGCCGAGCTGCATCTCGCCCTTGGCCAGCCGATTTAGATGATAAAACTCGCGCAGATAGAAGGCGTGGTTGGCGGCCGGCAGCCTGGTCGAGTTGGCGTTCCAGAACAGCAGGTCGAACGGAAACGGCTTCTTGCCGAGCAGATAATTGTTGATGACGTAAGGCCAGATCAAATCGCGCGGGCGGAGCATGTTGAACACCGCCGCCATGCGCGAGCCATCGAGATAGCCCTGTTCGGCCATCATCTCCTCGAGCGCCTTGAGCTGCGTATCGTCGATGAATACGAGCAGATCGCCGGCCTCGCTGAAATCGACCTGGGCGGCGAGGAAGCTCGCCGACGCGATGCGGTTGTCGCCCTTCGCCGCCATGTAAGCGAGCGTGGATGCGAGCAGCGTGCCGCCGACGCAATAGCCGAGCGCGTTGATCTTGGGGCTGCCGGTCTGGCGAATGACGGCGTCGACCGCGGCCAGGACGCCTTCATGCATGTAGTCTTCGAAGGTCTTCTGCGCGAGGCGCGCATCGGGGTTGACCCACGACACCAGGAACACGGTGAAGCCCTGCTCCACCGCCCATTTGACGAACGACTTCTCCGGCACGAGATCGAGAATGTAGAACTTGTTGATCCAGGGCGGCACGACCAGCAGGGGGCGCTCATAGACCTCCTCGGTCACCGGTGCGTATTGGATGAGCTGGATCAGGTCGTTCTGGAACACGACCTTGCCTGGAGTCACCGCAAGGTTCCGTCCGATCTCGAAGGCGGAGAGATCCGTCTGGCTTATGTGCAGCAGATCCTTCGACTGCCCGAGGTCCTGAACGAATTGGGTCATGCCCTGCACCAGATTCTCGGCGTTGGTGGCGAGCGTGGTGCGGACCACTTCCGGGTTGGTCAGGGGGAAGTTCGAAGGCGACACGGCCGCCAGCATTTGGTTCAGGTAGAACAGGGCCTTCTTGCGCGTCTTCTCGTCGATGCCCTCGGTGTTGCGGGTGAGGTCCTCGGCCCAGCGCGAGGTGATGAGATAGGCCTGCTTCCAGAAATCGAAGAACTGCCCGTTGGACCAGTCGGGATCCTTGAAGCGGTTGTCGCCCGGCTCGGGCACGACCACGGGTTCAACCTGCTCGCCGAGACACCTGCGGAACGAGCGACCCCACAGATCGGCATAGCTTCTGAACAGATCGCCCTGCGCCGCGGCGAGCTTGCTCGGCTCCGCCACCCAATGGCGCGCGATTTCCCCCAGCGACTTGGCCGCCTCGCCGGCTTCGGAGACCATGCTGTAAGGACCGGCGCCGTTCGAACTGCTGCGTTCGGACAACGTGGAGAAAGCCTTGGCCCCCTGATCGAACAGGCGCACCATATTCCGAGCTAGGGTTTCGAACTGATTGGCTTGGACTTGCTCCGCCCCGCTCTCGACGGGATTTTTATTAGTCTCCTGCATCAATTTGTCCTTGTTTGCCCCCAAAGTAACCTTGCTGACGCCACCATGTCATAAGACCTTGAGTCCGCTGGCGGCTTTCTCGCAAGGGCTCATTGTGCTATGCAATATAGCAAGTAGGGGATGATTGCCAATCGTCACGCGAAACCAACAAGAAGATCGTGCACGTTTCATGCCGCACCTGCCGCCGAGACGATCGTTGCGCCTTCTCGCCGTCCTGCTGCCGCTCACCCTCGGCGCTTGCGCCGACACGCTGACGTCGAAGGAGACCGCCTCCTCGGCCACGCTCCAGCGCGACTACAACAAGACCCTCACCAAGGCCGAGCAGAAGGCCGCGATCGACGATATGAGTGCCGCGGCGAAAAAGAACGATCCCGAAGCAGCCGGTAAAACCGCCTCGACCGAGGCTAAACCGGCGGAATAGTGGGAGAATATCGGCCGGGCGCTCACGCGGAGCGTCTTGCCCGACCGACCCTTTCTATGGTTCAAGTGGGCTCCCTTCGGGGCCTATCGGGGTGGGGACCCCTCGCGTCCGTGAACAGCGAATTCCATAGAATCAAGCGGCTGCCGCCTTACGTCTTCGAGCAGGTGAACAAGCTCAAGGCTGAGGCGCGCGCGCGCGGCGATGACATCATCGATTTCGGCATGGGCAATCCGGACATGCCGACGCCCGCGCATATCACCGCCAAGCTGATGGAGACGCTGCGCGATCCGCGCACCAACCGCTATTCCGCCTCGAAAGGCATTCACGGCCTGCGCAAGGCGCAAGCCGCCTATTATGGCCGCCGCTTCGGCGTGAAGCTCAGCCCCGACACCCAGGTAGTGGCGACGCTGGGCTCGAAGGAAGGCTTCGCCAACGTGGCGCAAGCCATCACCGCGCCCGGCGACGTCATCCTGGTACCGAACCCGACTTATCCCATCCACGAGTTCGGCTTCATCATGTCGGGCGGGGTCATCCGGCATTTGCCGGCCCGGACCGACTCGCAGTTCATGGCGTCGCTCGACAAGGCGGTGCGCCACTCGGTGCCCAAACCTTCGGCACTGGTGCTCAATTATCCGGCTAATCCCACCGCGGTAGTCGCCGATCTCGACTTCTACAAGGAGGTCGTCGCCTTCGCCCGGAAGCACGATCTGCTCGTGCTGTCCGATCTCGCTTATGCCGAAATCTACTTCGAAGGTGAGCCGCCGCCCTCGATCCTCCAGGTTCCCGGCGCCATGGACATCGCGGTCGAGTTCACCACGCTATCCAAGACCTACGCCATGCCCGGCTGGCGCGTCGGCTTCGCCGTCGGCAATGAGCGGTTGATCCATGCGCTCACCCGCGTGAAATCCTATCTCGACTACGGCGCTTTCACCCCGATCCAGGTGGCCGCCGCCGCCGCGCTCAACGGTCCGCAAGATTGCATCGACGAGATCAGAGCTATCTACAAGCGCCGCCGCGATTGCCTGGTCGATGCCGTGACCAAGGCCGGCTGGCCGATTCCGTCGCCGGCCGCCACCATGTTCGCCTGGGCGCCGATCCCCGAGATGTTCGCCCATCTCGGTAGCCTCGAATTCTCCAAGCTTCTGCTGGAGAAGGCGGATGTCGCGGTTTCTCCTGGCGTCGGCTTCGGCGAGTACGGCGAAGGCTACGTGCGCATCGCGCTGGTCGAGAACGAGCAGCGCATCCGCCAGGCCGCGCGCAACATTCGGCGGTTCCTGACCAATTCGGCCAAGACCATGCACAACGTGATACCCATTGCCTCCAAGGCGAATCGGTCGTTCTGATCCCCAATGAGTGATGGACTTAAGCTTGGACTGGCCGGAGTCGGCACCGTCGGCGGCGGGCTGCTACAGCTCTTGGCCGCCCACGGCGCGTCTCTTGCGGCCCGCGCGGGCCGCCCGATCGAGGTCGTGGCCGTGTCGACGCTCGAGGATCGCCGCAACAAGGACGTCGACATCTCGGCTTTCCGGCGCGTGCCAGACCCCGTAGCCCTGGCGACCGACCCCGGCATCGATGTGTTCGTCGAATTGATGGGCGGCGAGGGCGGCGTGGCGAAAGACTCGGTGGAAGCCGCGCTCCGCGCCGGCAAGCACGTCGTCACCGCCAACAAGGCGCTGCTAGCCCATCACGGTGCCAGCCTCGCCGCGCTCGCCGAAAAGAACGGCGTGGCGCTCAACTTCGAGGCGGCGGTGGCCGGGGGCATCCCGGTCGTGAAGGCGATCCGCGAGAGCCTGCAAGGCAACGACATCACCCGCGTCTACGGCATCCTCAACGGCACCTGCAATTACATCCTCACAAGAATGGAGCGGGAAGGCCGGAGCTTTGCCGACGTGCTGAAGGAGGCGCAAGCGCAGGGCTACGCCGAGGCGGATCCCACCTTCGACATCGGCGGCTTCGACACCGCGCACAAGCTTGCGCTGCTCACCAGCCTCGCCTTCGGCACCCGCGTGAGCTTCGACTCCGTCTATATCGAGGGCATCGAGTCCATCACCCCCGCCGATATCGAGGCGGCCGGCGATCTCGGCTACCGCATCAAGCTGCTCGGCGTGGCGCTGCGCACCGAGAGCGGCATCGAGCAGCGCGTGCATCCGACCATGGTGCCGAAACATACGGCCATTGCCGAGGTCGACGGCGTCTTGAACTGCGTCGCCGTCAACGGCGATTTCGTGGGCGACGTGGTGTTGATCGGGCGCGGCGCCGGCGGCGCAGCCACCGCCTCGGCCGTGGTCAGCGACCTCATCGACATCGCCCGCGGCAATATCCTGCCGCCGTTCGGCGCCACGACGAAGGCGCTCAAGCCTTACAAGAAGGCACAGATGCAGGCGCATGAAGGCGGCTACTACATCAGGCTTTCGGTCTACGACCGGACCGGCTCATTTGCCGCCATCGCCGCACGCATGGCCGACCAAGGTATCTCCATCGAGAGCATCGTGCAGCGCCGTCCGGGCAGCGAGCTTCCCGGCTTCAACCGGCGGGACGAAGGCGCACCGGCCTTTGTGGTGATGATCACCCATCAAACCACCGAGGCCGCTATCCGCAAGGCCTTGGCCGCCATCGAGCGCGACGGTCATGTCGATCAAAAGCCGCAGATGATCCGCATCGAAAAACTGTGATAGTGACTGTGTAACCCTACAAGCGGCGGCTAAGATCGCTTGAGGGTAGGAGGAACGTCCGTGTTGAAGGCTCAAGCGAAGAGCGAGCTCGATCGCGCTCTGGCGCTCGATATCGTTCGCGTGACCGAGGCCTCGGCCGTGGCCGCCGCGCTGTGGCGGGGCCGCGGCAACGAGGCTGCCGCCGACGAGGCCGCCGCTGCCGCCATGTATCGGGAGCTTGCCCGCCTGCCGATCGAAGGCGTGGTGGTGGTCGGCGAGGGCGAGGAGAACGAGACACCGCTGCTCTATATCGGCGAGACTGTCGGCGCCGGGGGCGACTCCGCGCTCAAGGTCGATCTCGCCGTCGATCCGGTCGAAGGCTCGACGCTGTGCGCCAAGGCGCTGCCCAACGCGTTGTCCGTGTTGGCGCTGGCGGCGCGCGGCAGCCTGTTGAAAGTGCCCACCATCTATATGGATAAGATCGCCATCGGCCCCGGCTTTCCCGAGGGCCTGGTCGATCTCGATGCGTCTCCGGCCGACAACCTCAAGGCGCTTGCGCTCGCCAAGGGCGCGCCACTGAGCGAGATCACCGTCTGCATCCTCGACCGCCCGCGTCACGCCAAGCTGATCGAGGAGGTGCGCGTGACCGGCGCCTCGCTCCGGCTGATCGGCGACGGCGATATCGCCGGCGTGATTCACGTGACCGAGCCGCTGGAGACCGGCATCGACATTTATATGGGCGTCGGGGGCGCGCCCGAAGGGGTGCTCGCCGCCGCCGCGCTCGCCTGCATCGGCGGCCAGATGCAGGGACGGCTGGTGGCGCCGAACGAGCAGCATCGCGACCGCGCCCGCGCCGCCGGCATCATCGACCTCGGCCGCAAATACCACATGCGCGATATGGTGATGGGCGACCTGTCGTTCGCCGCTACCGGCATCACCGACGGCTCGCTGCTGGAAGGCGTGCGCTTCACCCGCGAAGCGATCTTTACCCACACTTTGGTGATGCGCGCCTCGACCCGCACGGTACGCTGGATCAAGACCGAGCATCCCGACATCAGCAAGTTCGACTGACCTGCTATCCGGTGGGGAGGGCGCCCCCGCGAATCACCTTACACTCGCCTGAAAGTGAACGGCGAGTGGATGGTGTGGCGTGACCGCGGCCCTGAAATACCCAAGTCCTGAATTTGCCGGCGCGCTGCTCGGCGTGGAGCAATCCGCGCGCGGGTTTCGCTGGGTCGAGCGTCTCGATCCGGGCCGCACGCTGGTGGCTACGTCCATAGCCCAGGCGAACGGCCTGCCGGAGTTGCTCGGCCGCGTGCTGGCCGCGCGCGGCGCCGAGGCCCATACCGCCGCCCGCTATCTCGACCCCTCGCTCAAGACGCTACTGCCCGACCCGTCTTGCCTCCGGGACATGGAGAAGGCGGCCACGCGCTTTGCCGCCGCCATCAAGGCCGGCGAGAAGGTGGCCGTGTTCGGCGATTACGATGTCGACGGTGCGGCCTCGGTGGCGCTGATCGAGCGCTTCCTGCGCGCCCATGGGCAAAGCGTGGCGACCTATATCCCCGACCGGCTCACCGAAGGCTACGGCCCGTCCCCTGAGGCGCTGATCGGCCTTGCGGAAGACGGTGCGCGCCTGATCCTCACGGTCGATTGCGGCACCACCTCGGAGGCCGCCATCGAGGCCGCCAATGGAGCGGGCGCCGAAATCATCGTCATCGATCACCACCAAGCCGACGACGCCCTGCCGCCGGCCTATGCGGTGCTCAATCCCAATCGGCAGGACGATCTCTCGGGCCAAGGCCATCTCGCCGCCGCGGGCGTCGTGTTCCTGTTCCTGGTCGCGGCTACGCGGGCCCTGCGCCGCGAGGGGTTCTATCAGAACTCCCCCGAGCCCGATCTGCTCGGCCTGCTCGATCTCGTGGCGCTTGCCACGGTGTGCGACGTGGTGCCGCTCAAGGATGCGAACCGCGCCTTCGTTGCCAAGGGGCTCAGAGTGTTGCGGGCGAGACACAATCAAGGCTTGCGCGCGCTCGCCAACTCCGCCCGCATCGACGAGGCGCCGACCAGCTACACGCTCGGCTTTATTCTAGGGCCGCGCATCAACGCCGGCGGCAGGGTCGGCGCGTCGAGCCTCGGCGCCAGGCTGCTTGCGACCGAAGACGAGATCGAAGCGCGCGGCATCGCCGCCAAGCTCGAAGCCCTCAATGCCGAGCGCAAGGCGATCGAAGAGCGCATGCTCGAAGAGGCGTTTGCTTTTGCCGAGGCCGCGCTCGACGCCGATGCCGCGCAGCCGCTGCTGTTCCTCGCCGCCGAAGGCTGGCACAGGGGCCTGCTCGGGCTGATTGCCGGCCGCGTCGCCGAGCGCTTCCGCCTGCCGACCTTCGTTTCAGCGCTCGAGCCTGAGGGCTTTGCCACCGGCTCGGCCCGTTCCATCGCCTCCGTCGACCTCGGCGCCGCCGTGCGGGGCGCGGTGCATGAGGGGCTGCTCGTCAAAGGCGGCGGCCACGCCATGGCGGCGGGGTTCAAGCTCGAGCGCCGCAAGCAGGATGCGCTTGTCGCATTCCTGATTGATCGGCTTACGACCCAAGTGGCCTTGGCGAGCACCGTGCGCACGCTTGCCATCGACGGCGCGCTCTCGGCCGCAGGCGCAAGCAGGGAGCTTATGGATCTGCTCGACCGCGCCGGACCTTACGGGCCCGGTCATCCCGAGCCGCGCTTCGTGTTCCCAGCGCATCGCCTGTCCCGCATTCGCCATCTCAAGGAAGCGCATGTGCGCTGCACGCTGAAAGCGCCGGACGGGGCGCGCATCGAGGCCTGCGCCTTCCGGGTCGGCGACACGCCGCTCGCCAAGCTGTTGCTCAAAGGCGAGGGGCTGCCGCTGCACGTGACCGGGCATCTGCGGCGCACCAGTTGGCAGGGCCGGGAGAGCGTCGAGCTGCTGGTCGAGGATGCCGCCGACCCGCGCGACCATCGGGGCTAGCCCGCGTTCTTGCCTGTCGCGGCAAAGCTTTCTATATGACGAGGCGCGACGGTCAGCCCCCTTCGTCTAATGGTTAGGACGTCAGGTTTTCAACCTGAAAACAGGAGTTCAATTCTCCTAGGGGGTACCAGCGCTCACCACTTCCCCGTATTCGGCATCGACGCCCACGGCTCCTGCTTCGGCAACGGTTTGCCCTTTTGCAGGAACTCGATCGAAATATTGTCGGGCGAGCGGATAAAGGCCATGTAGCCGTCCCGCGGCGGGCGGTTGATGGTGACGCCGCCCTTCACCAACCGGTCGCAGATCGCATAGATATCGTCGACTTCGTAGGCGAGGTGGCCGAAATTGCGAGCCTCGCCATACGCCTCGGGGTCCCAATTATAAGTCAGCTCGACCTGGGCATCCTCGTCGCCCGGCGCCGCCAAATAGACCAGCGTGAACCGGCCCTGCGGGCTCTCCATGCGGCGCACCTCTTTCAGCCCGAGCTTGTTGCAATAGAAGTCGAGCGATTGATCGAGATCGGAAACGCGCACCATGGTGTGCAGATATTTCATCGTCGTCGTCTCCTCGCGCTGGCACTCTCTCGTTGCGCTCCCCTTAGCGCGGTGGGCTCACCTGTGGCAAGCGCGTCACGTCAAGCGCCGTTTTTGCCGCTTGCCCATGCAGTTTGCCCGTCATTGTTGCACGGGGTCCACAGCGCGCCGCACGCTGCAATTCTTCGGCGCCGAAGTGAAATTTCTCTCGACGGCAGAGCCATTTGCGCGATCGCAGCAGCGATTCACTGACGCTCCGGCGCAAAACGCCGCTGCGCACGTGCCTCACGCCAGATTCGCTTGCCGATCAGATGCTTGCGCGCGAGTCTTGCGGAGGCGTCGCGAACGCGCCGCCGCATTGTGGAGAAGGCGGAAGCGCGCGGAAAATTCCAGTGGCCTGGTTAAGCGGCAATGCTATGTTCGCAACGAGTGTATTCCAGCCGATTCGTGTGTGGGGCGTCGGTTCGGCTGCGTCAAAAGTGAAGCGGGGGAATGCGGCATGGGGGCGAAAGAACCGCCACTGGCAGAGGGCCATACCCAACGCGACGAGGAAGTCACAGTTGATGTCTTCGAAGTGTCAGGATCGATCAAGTGGTTCGATGCGTCAAAGGGTTATGGATTTATAGTACCGGACGAAGATCTTCCAGACGTTCTCCTGCACGTGACGTGCTTGCGCCGCGACGGCTTTCAGACGGCCTACGAAGGGGCGCGCGTGGTTTGCGAGGTGCTGCGCCGGCCGAAGGGCCTCCAGGCGTTCCGCATCCGTGCCATGGACGATTCGACGGCGATCCATCCGTCGCAATTGCCGCAACGGACCCACGTCATCGTCATTCCGGAGAGCGATTGGGAGCGGGCCACGGTCAAATGGTTCAACCGCTTGCGCGGCTTTGGCTTCGTTACCCGGGGCGACCAGACGCTCGACATCTTCGTGCATATGGAGACGCTCCGGCGCTGCGGCTTCACCGAGCTGCGGCCCGGTCAAACGCTGCTGGTGCGCTACGGCCGGGGGCCGAAAGGGCTGATGGCGGCGGAGCTCAAACCAGACGGCTCGCAAGGACCGTCCTCCCACTAGGCTTTCGTGGGGTCGACCGGCTCGCCCGAGCGGCGGCGCTTGGGCTGCTCGCGCTTGCGCTGTTGGCGCAAGCGAGCGCCTTTGCCACCGGTACCGGCACGCTCGTGCTCAAAACCGCGACCGGCGACCACAATTTCAACATTGAAGTGGCCACCACCAGAGCGGAGCAGGCGCTCGGTCTGATGTTTCGGCGCTCGCTGCCGGAGAATGCCGGGATGCTGTTCATTTACGAGCAGCCCCAACCGGCCGCCATGTGGATGAAGAACACGCTGATCCCACTCGACATGGTGTTCATCTCGCCCGACGGCAGAGTGCTGCGCATCGAGACCAACACCGAACCCTTCTCCACGAAAGTGATTCCCTCGGAGGGAAACATCTCGGCCGTGCTCGAGCTGAATGCCGGCCAGGCCGACAAGATCGGACTGAAGCGTGGCGACAAGGTCGTCTATCCGGGCCTTCCCACCGGGCGATAACCCGTTCCGTTAGGGCTTTTCTCAAGGCTAAAGACTAGCCTCCGGGCCGCTCGCCAATTATGTATCTTGCGAGTGCAGCAGCCCGGCCTGTCCGGGCTTCTGCTCATGAGCCAGCGATGTGATCGGGGCATAGCGCAGTCTGGTAGCGCACCTGCTTTGGGAGCAGGGGGTCGGAGGTTCGAATCCTCCTGCCCCGACCATCGCTCGCTTCAGGCCATGACGAGGACCGTGATGACGGCACGCATCTACCAGCCTGCCAGGAACGCCATGCAGCAGGGCATGGCGGCGCGCGACTGGGTGCTGGAATATGAGTCCGACCAACCGCTGGCGATCGAGCCGCTTATGGGCTGGACCAGCTCCGCCGACACCAAGTCCCAAGTGCGCTTGAGTTTCGCCACCAAGGAAGAGGCGGTGGCCTTCGCCACCCGTCACGGCATTGCCTTTCGTCTCGAACAGCCGCAAAACACGGCATTGAGACCGAAATCCTACGCCGAGAACTTCAAGTTCGGGCGGCCCGACCGCTGGACGCACTGACCGCCGCCGTTTCGGGTTATAGTCTGGAGCGATCTTACCGTCGGTCCCGTAGCTCAAGGGATAGAGCATCTGCCTTCTAAGCAGAGGGTTGAAGGTTCGAATCCTTCCGGGACCGCCACTCGCTTCCTAGCTGCTTTGAGCTGAACGTCACCACGCTGGCGAGGACACTCATGCGCGTTTTTTTTGGGCTCGCTGTCACTTTCATCCTCTGCAGCGCCGCCGCCGCGGCGCCCAGGCTGCTGTGGGAAGTGAAGGGCTTGGCGCAACCTGAGTCGGTGGTGCAAGATCCGGCCACCGGCTCGATCTATGTCACCAACATTGCCGGCGCCATCATGCAGAAGGACGGCAACGGCTTCATCGCCAGGCTCAGGCCCGACGGCACCATCATCGAGCGGGAATGGGTCAAGGGTCTCAATGCGCCGACCGGCATGGCGCTCCACGACCGCACCCTGTTCGTGGCCGATGTCGACGAGCTGATCGAGATCAACGTCGCCTCGGGCGAGATCGCCAAGCGCCATGAGGCAAAAGGCGCGGTGTTCCTCAACGACGTCGCGGTCGGCGAGGACGGCACGGTCTACATCTCCGACACGCCGATGAACACGATCTGGCGCCTCAAGGACGGCACGCTCGAGCCGTGGCTGGCGAACGACGCCCTGAACGGACCGAACGGTCTCCTGCCGCAAGGCGACAAGCTCATCGTCGCCTCGTTCGGCAAATTACCGGGCGAGGGGCAGAAGCAGGAGCTGGGCGGGCTGCTGGTGGTCGATCTCGAGGACCAGTCGGTGAGCAAGCTCGGCAGCGGCGAGCCGATCGGCAATCTCGACGGTCTCCAACTGCTTCAACCCGGAGTCTATCTCGTGACCGACTGGGCGGCGGGCGTGCTCTATCGCGTCGATGCCAAAGGCAAGGCCGACCGCCTGATCAAGCTCAGCAAGGGCAGCGCCGACCTGATCTATCTGCCGGACAAGAAAATCGTGCTGATCCCGATCATGCTGAACAATTCGCTGGTCGCCTACGCGCTCGAGTAGTGGCTTAGGCCCCCGCGGTGAGCCGGGCAAAGCCGGCTTCGAGGTCGGCCTTCAGATCCTCGACGTCTTCGAGTCCGGCATGCAGCCGGAGCGCCGGGCCTTCGGCCTGCCATTTGGTGGCGGTGCGATAGGCGCTCGGATCGAACGGCAGGATCAGGCTCTCGAACCCGCCCCAGGAATAGCCCATGCCGAATAGGCTGAGCCCGTCGACCATGGCGGCGAGCTTGGTTCGCGGCACCGGCTTCAGCACGATCGAGAACAGTCCGGAGGCGCCGGTGAAGTCGCGGGTCCAAAGCGCATGCCCGGGATCGGCGGGAAGGGCGGGGTGGATCACCCGTGCCACCTCCGGCCGCCCCGCCAGCCAGCGCGCCAGTTCGAGCCCGGACCTCTGATGCCGCTCGAGCCGCACGCCGAGACTGCGTAGGCCCCGCAAGCCGAGATAAACGTCCTCGGGCCCCACACAAAGACCAAGGTCCTCATGCGTCTTGGCAATCGCCGCTGCGGTTTTTTCGCTCGTGGTGATGGCGCCGAGCATGATGTCGGCATGGCCGCCGATATATTTCGTCGCTGCCTGGATCGAGACATCGGCGCCGTGGGCGAACGGCTTGAAGTAGAGCGGCGTCGCCCAGGTGTTGTCGAGAACGACCACTGCGCCCGCTTCATGCGCAGCCTCGGCGATGACCGGAATGTCCTGCACCTCGAAGGTCTGGGACCCCGGCGATTCTGTGAATACGACCTTCGTCTTGTTGGTGATGAGCTTTTCGAGCGCGGCGCCGATCAGCGGGTCGTAATAGGTGACGGTGACGCCGAGCCGCGCCAGCACATTGTCGCAGAAGCGGCGCGCCGGCCGATAGACGCTGTCGACGATCAGCAGCTCGTCGCCGGCGCCCAGGAAGGCGAGCAGCGAGGTGGCGATGGCCGACAGTCCGGACGGCGTCATGAGCGTGCGGTGCCCGCCTTCGAGCTCGGCGATCGCCGCTTCGAGCGCCCTGACCGTGGGCGTGCCAAGCCGGCCATAGGTGAAGGCCTGATCGTTGGCCTCGAGCGCCGCCATGGTGGGAAAGATCACCGTCGAGCCGCGATAGATCGGCGTATTGACGAAGCCGTGCTGGCGCGCGGGCTCGCGCCCGGCATGCACGAGCCGGGTGAGGTCGTTCTGTTTCCTGGTCCGTTTGCTCATCTGGAATCGGCCAGGCGAAGGAGGTTCATTCGTTTCAGTCCTAACCGGTCTCGATCGGAAGGCTTTGATCTGCGCCCCATTCCGACCATGACCCATCATAGACCGAGGTCCTGCGATGGCCGAGCTGGGCGAGCGCCAGCGCCAGCACGCTCGCGGTGATGCCCGAGCCGCAGCTTGTCACCACCGGCTTCGACAGATCGACGCCGGCATCGGCAAACAGTCGTTCGAGCTCGGGCGCGGATTTGAGCGTGCCGTCCTTATTCAGCAACTTGCCGTAAGGCAGATTATGCGCGCCGGGGATATGCCCCGAGCGCAAGCCCGGCCGCGGCTCGGGTGCGGTGCCGGCAAACCGCTCCGGCGCACGTGCATCGAGGATCTCGGCCGACTTGTCTTTGACCAGCTTCTTGATGTCTGACACCTCGCGCACCAGGTCGGCATTGCGCCGTGCCGTGAAGTGGCGCGTGGTGCGGCCAACCGGAGCGCCGCTTTCGACCGGCCGGCCTTCCTTTTTCCATTTCGGCAGACCGCCATTGAGCACGCTCACGTCGTCGACGCCCATGACGCGGAAGGTCCACCACACCCGTGCGGCGCTGAATAGCCCGCTCGAATCGTAGATCACGATCCGCGAGCCGTCGCCGATGCCCATGCTGCGCATGCGCGAGGAGAACTTCTCCGGCGGAGGCAACATATGCGGCAGCTTGCTCTTGGTGTCGGCAATCTCGTCGATGTCGAAGAAGATCGCCCCGGGAATATGTTCGGCGAGATATTCGGCGTGCGCGTCCTTGCCGTCGCCCGGCATGTGCCACGAGGCGTCGACGATGACGAGGTCGGGCGCATCGAGCTCGCTTTCGAGCTCGTCGGTCTCGGTCAGCCATGTCTTCGTCTGCAACAAATCGAGTTCTCCACTGTGAGCCTAGACGAACACGCGTGGCGCGGCCGCCTGTTTCTGGTCGAGCCATGAGGGGACCGGCAATCCCTTGTCATGGAGGAATTTGGGGTTGAACAGCCGGCTTTGGTAGCGGGTGCCGTAATCACAAAGCACCGTGACGATCGTATGACCTGGGCCGAGCTCGCGGGCAAGGCGAATGGCGCCCGCGATATTGATGCCGCTCGAGCCGCCAAGGCACAGGCCTTCCTCGCTCAGAAGGTCGAAAATGATGGGCAGCGCCTCGGCATCGGGGATTTGATAGGCCTGATCGATGGCCGCCCCTTCGAGATTGGCGGTGATGCGGCCCTGGCCGATGCCCTCGGTGATGGAGCTGCCCTCGGACTTGAGTACGCCGTGCTTGTAAAAATTGTAGAGCGCGGCGCCCATGGGATCGGCGAGCGCGATCACCACGTCCTTGTTGTGCTCCTTGAGGCCCATCGACACGCCGGCGAGCGTGCCGCCGGTGCCGACCGCGCAGACGAAGCCGTCGACCTTGCCGCCGAGATCGTTCCAAATCTCCTGCGCCGTCGTCTCGATATGGCCCTGACGATTGGCGATGTTATCGAACTGATTGGCCCAGATCGCGCCGTTCGGCTCGGACGCGGCGAGCTCCTCCGCGAGCCTCCCGGAATATTTCACGTAATTGTTGGGGTCCTTGTAGGGGACGGCCGGGACCTCGATCAGCTTGGCGCCGGTCAGCCGCAACATGTCCTTCTTCTCGTCAGACTGGGTCTCGGGGATAACGATCACCGTCTTCAGGCCCAGCGCGTTGCCGACCAGCGCGAGCCCGATGCCGGTATTGCCGGCGGTGCCTTCGACCACCGTGCCGCCCGGCTGGAGCCGCCCTGCGTTCAGCGCATCGCGGATGATGAACAGCGCGGCGCGGTCCTTGACCGACTGGCCGGGATTCATGAACTCCGCCTTGCCGAGAATGGTGCAGCCGGTCTCTTCCGAGGCGCGCTTGAGCTTGATCAGCGGGGTGTTGCCGATCGCCTCGATAATGCCGTTGCGGTAGGGCACGGGGGGCCTTCAGGTCTTCTTGGCTCGAAACGCAACCTAATGACGGGGAGGAATGCCCGCAAGACGAGGAAATTTCAAGGAAGGAGACAGGGGCGGTAAAATCCTTTCGGGCCCGCCCCTTGGGCTAGCAGCCGAGGAATCTCAATGTTATAGACCGCGGGTCGAAGCGTGAGAGACGGGCGATCCTCAGAGCGGGCGTGGTGAAACTGGTAGACACGCCAGATTTAGGTTCTGGTGGCTTCGGCCGTGGGGGTTCAACTCCCTCCGCCCGCACCATCCAACGTCGTTGGCTGGGTCTGAGTGAGAGCTAGGCGCCGTGTCCGGCGCTCAACCGATGGATTGACGCCGAATGAATGTGACGGAAACGAATACGGACGGGTTGCGCCGCCAATTAAAGGTGGTGGTTGGCGCTGACGAGCTAGAGCGCCGCCTCTCCGCGCGTCTTGACGAGCTCAAGGGCAGGGCAAAGATCAAGGGCTTCAGGCCTGGTCATGTGCCGAAGGAGCATTTGCGCAAAGTCTACGGCCGCTCGGTGATGGCCGAAGTGGTGCAGCAAGCGGTGGCCGAGACGAGCCGCGAGGCCTTGTCGCAGCGCGAGGAGCGCCCTGCTTTCCAGCCCACGGTCGCGCTGCCCGAAGACGAGGCCGAGATCGACAAGATCTTCGCCGGCACGAGCGACCTCGCCTACACGCTCTCCTTCGAGGTGCTGCCCAAATTCGAGCTGATGGATTTCGGCACGCTCGCCCTCGACAAGCCCGTCGCCGAGGTGACCGAGGCCGACATCGACCAGTCGATCGACCGCATCCGCGCCGCCAATTTGCGCTACCAGCCGAAAGACGGCGCCGCCGAGACCGGCGACCGGTTGGTCATTGACTTCACCGGCACGATCGACGGCGTGGCCTTCGAGGGCGGCGCCACCGAGGACGCGCCGATCGTGCTCGGCAGCGGCAATTTCATCCCGGGCTTCGAGGAGGGGCTCACCGGCGCCCGCGCCGGCGAGGACCGCGAGGTCGAGGCGACTTTTCCCGAAGCCTACCCGGAAGCAAGCCTGGCCGGCAAGACGGCGCGCTTCGCCGTGAAGGTCAAGGAGGTTGGCGCGCCCGAGACCCCGCCGCTCGATGAGGCGTTCGCCAAGGGCCTCGGCATCGAGTTGGTCGAGAGCCTTCGCCACACGGTCAAGCAGCGGCTTGAGCAGGATCGTGCCTCTGCCTCGCGGCTGAAAGTGAAGCGCGCTTTGCTTGACGCGCTCAACCGGGGCCACAGCTTCGACCTTCCGCCCACCCTGGTCGACAACGAGTTTCAGGCGATCTGGGGCCAGGTCACCGCCGATCTCGAACGTTCCAAGCGCAGCTTCGCCGACGAAGACACCACCGAAGAGAAGGCGCGCCAGGAATATCGGGACATCGCTGCGCGGCGCGTCAGGCTCGGCCTCATCCTGTCCGAGGTCGGTACGCGCAATCAGATCCAGGTCACCGACGAGGAGGTGAGCCGCTCGCTGCTCGATCGGGTGAAACAGTTTCCGGGCCAGGAGCGGAAGGTCTACGACTATTACCGCAACAATCCGCAACTGCTGGCCGAACTTCGGGCGCCGATTTTCGAGGACAAGACGGTGGACTACATCCTCGAGCTCGCCAAGGTGACGGAAACCAAAGTGACCCCCGAGCAGCTTTACGCCGATCCTGACGAGGACCACGACCATCACCACCATGGCCACGATCATGACCACGATCATGACCACGACCACGATCATCACCGCGACCACGACCATGATCATGAGCACGGTCACAGCCACAAAAAGCGCGCCAAGAAGAAGGGCTGATCGTTAGGCAAATCGGTAGAGGCCCTGTCATGCCTCTTCCGTTTGGGGCCGCGACCCCATATGTAATTAAACTTCTTGAGATTCGCCCGAGCCTGCCCGGGCCCTTCCGCCTCCTAGGACAGCAATGAAAGATTCGGCCGACATCTATTTGAACACGCTGGTGCCCATGGTGGTCGAGCAGACCAACCGGGGTGAGCGCGCTTACGACATTTATTCGCGCCTGCTCAAGGAGCGCATCATCTTCGTCACCGGGCCGATCGAAGACCACGTCGCCTCGCTCATCACGGCGCAGCTCCTATTCCTCGAGGCGGAGAACCCGAAAAAAGAGATCTCCATGTATATCAATTCGCCGGGCGGCGTCGTCACCTCCGGCATGGCGATCTACGACACCATGCAATTCGTCAGGCCGGCGGTCGCCACGCTGTGCATAGGGCAGGCGGCCTCGATGGGGTCGCTGCTGCTCTGCGCCGGCGAGAAGGGCATGCGCTATGCCCTGCCGAACGCCCGCATTCTGCTGCATCAGCCCTCGGGCGGCTTCCAGGGCCAGGCGAGCGACATCGAGCGCCACGCCGAGGACATCATCAAGATGAAGCGGCGATTGAACGAGATCTATGTGCGCCACACCGGCCAGGACTACGCGACCATCGAACGGACGCTCGATCGCGATTACTTCCTGTCCGCCGAGGACGCGCGCGCGTTCGGCATCGTCGACGAGGTCATCACCAAGCGGCACCCCCTGGAAGAAAAGGTGGAAAAGCTCACGCCGGTGTCGTAGTGGGCGCGACCGGCTGTTGCTCAAACGTTCGAGCGACGCGTTGGTGCTAATCGACGAATTTACGGCCCGAGTGCAGTAGCGTGAGCCAAGGGCACACCGCCTGCATCAGCATCGAATCGCGGAGGGTTGTGTCCCGCGAGGGGAAAACCGGGATTAATCAATCCTTGATCAGTGCCGCCCTAGCATGCTGAGATTGCCCTTCGGGCAGCTTTCGCCGGAGGAGGGGACTCACACTTGCGAGGCGGCAAGACGAACCAATGGCGCTAAGGCCGAAAAAATTGGCCCGGGCCGCAAGACGATTGAGAATTGGATGAGCGAATGAGCAAGGTGAGCGGAACCGACTCGAAGAACACCCTCTACTGCTCTTTCTGCGGCAAGAGCCAGCACGAGGTGCGCAAACTCATCGCCGGCCCGACCGTATTCATCTGCGATGAATGCGTCGAGCTTTGCATGGACATCATCCGCGAGGAGAACAAGAGCTCGCTGGTGAAGTCGCGCGACGGCGTGCCCACTCCGATGGAGATTTGCGCCGTCCTCGACGATTACGTCATCGGCCAGGATTACGCCAAGCGCGTGCTGTCGGTGGCGGTCCACAATCATTACAAGCGGCTGAATCATTCGAGCAAGAACTCGGATGTCGAGCTAGCCAAGTCGAACATCCTGCTGATCGGACCGACCGGATGCGGCAAGACACTGCTCGCGCAGACGCTCGCCCGCATCCTCGACGTGCCCTTCACCATGGCCGATGCCACCACGCTGACCGAGGCCGGCTATGTCGGCGAGGACGTGGAGAACATCATCCTCAAGCTGCTGCAAGCGGCCGACTATAATGTCGAGCGGGCGCAGCGCGGCATCGTCTATATCGATGAAGTCGACAAGATCAGCCGCAAATCCGACAATCCGTCGATCACCCGCGACGTGTCGGGTGAGGGCGTGCAGCAAGCGCTGCTCAAGATCATGGAAGGCACGGTAGCGTCCGTGCCGCCGCAAGGTGGCCGCAAGCACCCGCAGCAGGAGTTCCTCCAGGTCGACACAACCAATATTCTGTTCGTGTGCGGCGGCGCCTTCGCCGGGCTCGAGAAGATCATCGCCGCCCGCGGGCGGTCGACTTCGATCGGCTTCGGCGCCAAGGTGGAAGCCACCGACGATCGGCGTACCGGCGACATTCTGAAGGGTGTCGAACCCGAGGATCTGTTGAAATTCGGCCTCATCCCCGAGTTCATCGGCCGTGTGCCCGTCATTGCCACCCTCGACGACCTCGACGAGGAAGCGTTGATGCGCATCCTGACCGAACCCAAAAATGCCTTGGTCAGGCAGTATCAGCGGCTGTTCGAGATGGAAGACGTGCAGCTCAGCTTCGCGGAGGAGTCGCTGCGCACCATCTCCAAGAAGGCAATTGACCGCAAAACGGGCGCCCGCGGCTTGAGGTCGATCATGGAGGCCATTCTGCTCGATACCATGTTCGAGCTGCCCTCGTTGCGCGGGGTGGAAGAGGTTGTGATCAGTTCCGAGGTGGTTGAGGGCAAGGCCAGGCCGTTGCGCATCTACTCCGACCGCCATGAGGAGCTCGGAACGAGCGCCTGACGGGGACTGGCATCATTCCTGCTTGCGGGGATGGACAAATCCCACTCAAAATAGTGGGAAATCGCGGCTCTGCTTGCAGAGCCGCCACTTGACGGTGTCCCGGCCGGTCGCCAACTACGCTACCCGGCGGGTTAACATGCCACAGGGCCATTGCCCTCGCCGACCACAATACTCAAGGCCGACGAGCCGGCCCTTGGGGGAGGGGTAACGACACGCGGCGGACCGCTTAAAAGTCCCGCCCCAACAAGAAAGCGACGGACCTGCCATGACCGACCCAAGACCGTCCACGATCAAGGAAGGCGCTCCGGAGCTTTATCCGGTCCTGCCGCTCCGCGACATTGTCGTGTTCCCCTATATGATCGTGCCGCTCTTCGTCGGCCGCGAGAAGTCGATTGCCGCCCTCGAAGAGGTGATGCGGTCGGACAAGCAGATTCTGTTGGTCGCGCAGAAGAACGCGAGCGACGACGAGCCGTCGACCGACGGCATCTATGCCATGGGCACCCTCGCCTCGGTGCTCCAGCTGCTCAAGCTCCCAGACGGCACGGTCAAGGTGCTGGTCGAGGGCACGCGCCGCGCCGCCATCAAGCGCTACACCGAGAACGAGAACTATTTCGAGGCCGAGGTCGAGCGCGTCGAGGAGACGGTCGGCTCGGAGGACGAGATCGAGGCGCTGGCGCGTTCGGTCGTGTCCCAGTTCGAGAGCTACGTGAAGCTCAACAAGAAGATCTCGCCCGAAGTGCTCGGCACCGCGAGCCAGATCGAGGACTATTCCAAGCTCGCCGACACCATTGCCTCGCATCTCGCCATCAAGATCGCCGAGAAGCAGCAGATCCTCGAGGTCACCTCGGTGTCCGAGCGGCTGGAGCGCGTGTTCACCCTGATGGAGAGCGAGATCTCGGTGCTCCAGGTCGAGCGCAAGATCAGGAGCCGCGTCAAGCGTCAGATGGAGAAGACTCAGCGCGAGTACTATCTGAACGAGCAGATGAAGGCGATCCAGAAGGAGCTCGGCGACAGCGAGGAAGGCCGCGACGACCTGGCCGAGATCGAGCAGAAAATCGAGAAGACCAAGCTGTCGAAGGAAGCCCGCGAGAAGGCAGTCGGCGAGCTCAAGAAGCTCCGCCAGATGAGCCCGATGTCGGCCGAGGCGACCGTGGTCCGCAACTATCTCGACTGGCTGCTCACCATCCCGTGGGGCGTCAAGGGCAAGATCAAGCGCGACCTCGACGAGGCGCAGAAGATCCTCGACGAAGATCATTACGGGCTTGAGAAGGTCAAGGACCGCATCGTCGAATATCTCGCGGTGCAGAACCGCACCAACCAGCTCAAAGGCCCGATCCTCTGCCTGGTCGGCCCGCCCGGCGTCGGCAAGACCTCGCTCGGCAAGTCGATGGCGCGCGCCACCGGCCGCGAGTTCGTGCGCATGAGCCTCGGCGGCGTGCGCGACGAGGCCGAGATCAGAGGCCACCGCCGCACCTATATCGGCTCGATGCCCGGCAAGGTGATCCAGTCGATGCGGAAGGCCAAGAAGATCAATCCGCTGTTCCTGCTCGACGAGGTCGACAAGATGGGCGCCGATTTTCGCGGCGACCCGGCTTCGGCCCTGCTCGAGGTGCTCGACCCCGAGCAGAACCACACCTTCAACGACCACTATCTGGAGGTGGATTACGACCTCTCCAACGTGATGTTCGTCACCACGGCGAACACGCTCAACATCCCTCCGGCCTTGATGGACCGCATGGAGATCATCCGGATTGCGGGCTACACCGAGGACGAGAAGACCGAGATCGCCCGGCGCCACTTGATCCCGGCCATGACCAAGGCGCACGGCCTTGAGGCCGAGGAGTGGAGCCTGGAGGACGATGCTCTGAAGGAGATCATCCGCCGCTACACGCGCGAAGCCGGCGTCCGCAATCTCGAGCGCGAGATCGCCAAGATGGCCCGCAAGTCCGTGAAGGAGCTGCTCACCACCAAGAAGAAATCGATCAAGATCACGCTCAAGAACCTCGAAGACTATCTCGGCGTGCAGAAATACCGCTACGGCGAGGCCGAACTTGAGGATCAGGTCGGCGTGGTCACCGGGCTGGCTTGGACCGAGGTCGGCGGCGAGCTGTTGACGGTCGAAGGCGTGATGATGCCTGGCAAGGGCAAGATGACCGTGACCGGCAATCTGCGCGACGTCATGAAGGAATCGATCCAGGCCGCCAACGCCTATGTGCGCTCGCGAGCCGTCGCTTTCGGCATCGAGCCGCCTTTGTTCGAGAAGCGGGACATCCACGTCCACGTGCCGGAGGGGGCGACCCCCAAGGACGGCCCGTCGGCCGGCGTGGCCATGGTCACGGCCATCGTCTCGCTGATGACCGGGATTCCGGTGAAGCGCGAAGTCGCCATGACCGGCGAAATCACGCTGCGGGGCCGGGTGCTGCCGATCGGCGGCCTCAAGGAAAAGCTCCTTGCGGCGCTCCGGGCCGGCATCAAGACGGTGATCATCCCTGAGGAAAATGCCAAGGATCTCACGGAGATACCGGACGAGCTGAAGAATGCGCTTAATATCCTTCCGGTCTCGCGCATGGAGGAAGTCCTGAAAATCGCCTTTACCAGGCCGCCTCAGCCCATTGCTTGGGAGGAGGAGGCCGGGGGGGACGCTCAGGTCGTTCCGCCCAAGGACGATACCCAGGCCGGCGTAACCGCCCATTGAGGGCCGGCGAACCGCGCTTTGCCGCGGATTTGCCCAATTTCATGGTCCGGCCCTGTCCCCAGAGTCGGACCATTTTTGTTGATTTTCCGGGTTTTTTGCGCCAGTCATAATCACTTGTTTGTGAATCGGAGCGTACCCAAGGCCTCGAGGGCGAACACCCCTCTCGATTGGGGCCCGAGCGAAAGGATGATGACCCGTGAACAAAGCTGAACTGGTCGCCCATGTGGCGAAGGAATCTGATCTGTCGAAGGATGCGGCCGAAAAGGCCGTGGACGCGACGTTCAAGAACATCGAGAAGGCCCTGCGTGGCGGCGATACCGTGCGGATCGTCGGCTTTGGCAATTTCCAGGTCGCGCAACGCAAGGCTTCTGTCGGCCGCAATCCGCGGACCGGCGCCGAAGTGCAAATTCCAGCCTCCCGCGTGCCGAAATTCCGCGCGGGCAAGGCCTTGAAAGAGGCCTGCAACAGCTAGGCCCTTCACTGTTGAATTCTGAAGGCGGAGCCTTGCTGAGGTGGGGCTTCGCCTTTTGTTTTGAGGGTGGCGGGACGCGGGCGCTTGTTCTATCGCTTCGGGCAGCGAGGGCGGTTAGCTCAGTTGGTAGAGCGCCACGTTTACACCGTGGATGTCGGCAGTTCGAGCCTGTCACCGCCCACCACGCTTCGCCCTTAGGGCCACGCGGGGCGCAGCCGCGCGGAGCCCGTTAGGCCGAAACCCCGCAAACCCGGCCCTCAGCTTGACTTGGCACCAGTGCTCGCTTAACTCACCTTGCATGAGGCCGCACGCCTCGCCGCCCGCGGGGGCGTAGCTCAGTTGGTTAGAGCGTCGGCCTGTCACGCCGAAGGTCGCGGGTTCGAGCCCCGTCGCTCCCGCCACTTTTTGGCCCCCAGACACTCGGAAAGAGGACCATGGGCCAGCTGCTTCAAGACTACCTGCCGCTCGTCATCTTCATCGGCATTGCCTTCGTCATCAGCGCGGGCATCCTCATCGCGCCCTTCATCATCGCCGTCAGCAAGCCGGACCCCGCCAAGGTCTCGGCCTATGAATGCGGCTTCGATGCCTTCGACGACGCCCGCATGAAGTTCGACGTCCGCTTCTACCTGGTGTCGCTTTTGTTCATTATCTTCGATCTCGAAGTCGCGTTTCTGTTTCCCTGGGCCGTGGCGTTCAAGGGCATTGGCGCGTTCGGCTTCTGGGCAATGATGGTCTTCCTCGCCATTTTGACGGTCGGCTTCATTTATGAGTGGCGGAAAGGCGCGCTCGAATGGGATTGATCCCCGAGCCCAATTTCGACCAGGACGGCAAGTCCGGCGGCCTCATCAGCCCCGGCGCCACCAGCTTCGGCCTGTTCTCCGACGAACTCGCCGATAAGGGCTTCCTGCTCACCACCACCGACGATCTCATCAATTGGGCGCGCACCGGCTCGCTGATGTGGATGACCTTCGGTCTTGCCTGCTGCGCGGTGGAGATGATGCAGGCCTCGATGCCCCGTTACGATCTCGAGCGGTTCGGCTTCGCCCCGCGCGCCAGCCCGCGTCAATCCGACGTGATGATCGTGGCCGGCACGCTATGCAATAAAATGGCTCCCGCCTTGCGCAAGGTCTACGACCAGATGCCCGAGCCGCGCTACGTCATCTCCATGGGCTCATGCGCCAATGGCGGCGGCTATTATCACTATTCCTATTCGGTGGTGCGCGGCTGCGACCGCATCGTGCCCGTCGATATTTACGTGCCGGGATGCCCGCCGACCGCCGAGGCGCTGGTCTATGGCGTCCTGCTGTTGCAGAAGAAGATCAGACGGACCGGCACCATCCAGCGCTGATCCGATTCTTTGCGTTCTCCTGGAGCCTTGATGGACGAAGCCGTTAACAAGCTCGCCGCCTATCTCGGCGATCGTCTTGGCACCAAGTTGTTGCATTCTGAAGTGGCGCTCGGCGAGCTCACCATCGCGATCGAGCGCGACCAGGTCCCCGAAATCATCCGGCTGTTGCGCGACGACCCGCTGTGCCGCTTCGGCTGCCTGATCGACATTTGCGGCGTCGATTATCCCGAGCGCGAGGAACGGTTCGACGTCGTTTACCACCTGCTGAGCCCATGGCTGAACCACCGTATCCGCGTACGCACCACGACCGACGCCGCTCATCCGGTGCCGAGCATCATCGGCCTGTTCCCGGCGGCCGACTGGTTTGAGCGCGAGGCTTACGACCTCTACGGCATTCTATTCTCGGGCCATCCCGATCTCAGGCGGCTCCTCACCGACTATGGCTTCCAGGGCCATCCCTTGCGCAAGGACTTCCCGCTCACCGGCTTCGTCGAGCTTCGCTACGACGACGAGCTGAAGCGCGTGGTCTACGAGCCGGTGAAGCTGATGCAGGACTATCGCAGCTTCGATTTCCTCAGTCCGTGGGAAGGCATGGACACCGCCATCCCCGGCGACGAGAAGGCCGGCGATCCCGACCACAGGGACGGCGAGCCATGAAACCGTCGCTCAAGGCCGGGCTGAAGCACTCCTTCGCCTACACGGTGCCCGAGACCAAGACCGTGCCGCATCTCTATCGCGAATCCCCCGAACTCCAGGCCATGCCGGAGGTGTTCGCCACCGGCTTCATGGTCGGGCTGATGGAATGGACCTGCGTGCAGCTGCTTGCGCCGCATCTCGAGTCCGGCGAGGGGAGTCTCGGCACCCATATTGACGTCGCTCACAAATCGGCGACACCGCCCGGCTTCACCGTCACCGTCGAGGCCGAATGTGTCGAAGTGCGGGGACCGCGGGCGCGCTTCAAGATCGTCGCCCATGACGGCGTCGACGAGATCGGTTCGGGCACCCATGAGCGCTTCATCGTCGCCTGGGATCGGTTCAATCGCGGGGTCGATGCCAAGCGCACCAAGGCGGGCAGCAAGGTCGACGCATGAAGGTAAGTCCCGAGCATCGCCTTTTGCGCCCCGCTCCCCCCTTGTGGGGGAGCACGCTCGCGCACTTCGCGCGAGCGGAGGGGGGTGAGCATCAAATTCTGAATCCGCTACACACCCCCCTCCCTATCCCTCCCCCGCAAGGGGGGAGGGGAGAACAAGTGGCGTCCGGAGTGCCCCATGTCATCTGATGCCACAACGCCAGAGATCGACAGCGGCAAGCGCGACGGCGACGAGCGCAAGTTCACCATCAATTTCGGACCGCAGCATCCAGCGGCCCACGGCGTGCTCAAACTCGTGCTCGAGCTCGACGGCGAGGTGGTCGAGCGCGTCGATCCGCATATCGGGCTGCTTCATCGCGGCACCGAGAAGCTGATCGAGTACAAGACCTATCTCCAGGCGCTGCCGTATTTTGATCGGCTCGACTATGTCGCGCCGATGAACCAGGAGCACGCGTATTCGCTCGCGGTCGAGAAGCTGGTCGGCGTCGCTGTGCCGAAGCGCGCGCAGTTGATCCGCGTGCTTTATTCCGAGATCGGCCGTCTGCTCTCTCATCTCCTCAACGTCACCACCCAGGCCATGGATGTCGGCGCGCTCACGCCGCCGCTATGGGGCTTCGAGGAGCGCGAGAAGCTGATGGTGTTTTATGAGCGCGCGAGCGGCAGCCGCATGCACGCCGCCTATATCCGGCCGGGCGGGGTGCATCAGGACCTTCCGCCCGAGCTGGTCGCCGACATCTACGCCTTCTGCGACCCGTTCCTCAAAGTCTGCGACGACATCGAGAACCTCCTAACCGACAACCGCATCTTCAAGCAGCGCAATGCAGATATCGGCGTGGTCAGCCTCGAAGATGCCTGGGCGCACGGCTTCTCCGGCGTGATGGTGCGCGGCTCGGGCGCCGCCTGGGATTTGCGCAAATCCCAGCCTTACGAATGTTACAGCGAGCTCGAATTCGACATCCCCATCGGCAAGCACGGCGATTGCTACGACCGTTATCTGGTCCGCATGGAGGAGATGCGCCAGGCGGTGCGCATCATGAAGCAATGTTGCGAGCGTCTGACCACCGAGCTTGGCCCGGTTACGGTCGACAATCACAAGATGGTGCCGCCCAAACGCGCCGAGATGAAGGGCTCGATGGAGGCGCTGATCCATCACTTTAAGCTCTATACCGAGGGCTATCATGTGCCCAAGGGCGAGGTGTACGCCGCGGTCGAGGCGCCCAAGGGCGAGTTCGGCGTCTATCTCGTCTCCGACGGCACCAACCGGCCCTATCGCTGCAAGATCAGGGCGCCGAGCTTCGCCCATCTCGCCGCCATGGATTTTCTCTGCAAGGGCCATATGCTTGCCGACGTGTCGGCCGTGCTCGGCTCGATCGACATCGTGTTCGGGGAGATCGACCGGTGAGGAATGCCATCATGACAAGGACCGTCCTCACTCTCGGCTGTGCGGCCGTGCTGTTCTTAGCATATCCGGAGGCGCGCGCCGCGGCTCAGGGAGCGCCAACGCCACCGGAAACCAAGCCCGCGGCGCCAGAGGCCAAGCCCACCACCGAAGACCAGGGCACCAAGCCCGAGGACGCAGCGCCGGCCGCGCCGCCCGCGACGCCTGAGACGGGGGCAGCGGACGGCGAGCCGGTGTCGCTCGGCGACCTCATACGCGACGGCTTCGAGATCCGCGCCACCGACTTCATTCCGGCCGAGGCGGTCACCCGCCACTCCGGCAAGGTGTCGTCCGACGCCATCGTCGTGACCTTGCAGAAGACAACTGCGACCGCGATTTGCTTTTATACGCTGAAGGCCTATGTGGGTAAGACGCTGACCACGATTCCCGCTTGCACCGTTCACCGCTAGGAGCCTCGCGTCGGCTGGGCCAAGACCTGACGCGAAACAAGAAGAAGCCGACCTATGAGTGTCCGCCGCCTCGCCGCCGACCAGCCTGAGGGCTTCGCCTTCACCCCGGAGAACCTTGAATGGGCCAAGGCCCAGATCAAGAAATATCCGGAGGGGAAGCAGGCCTCGGCCGTGCTGGCGATCCTGTGGCGCGCCCAGGAACAGATGGGCGGCTGGCTGCCGGAGCCCGCGCTCCGTTATGTCGCCAACATGTTGTCCATGGCCTATATCCGCATCTACGAGATCGCCACGTTCTACACCATGTTCAATCTGGCGCCGGTCGGCCGCTTTTACGTCCAGGTGTGCGGTACGACGCCGTGCTGGCTAAGAGGCGCCAACGAGATCAAGGACACGTGCCGCAAGCTGATCGGCCAACCGGGCCAGGTGACGGCTGACGGGGCTTTCTCCTGGACCGAGGTCGAATGCCTCGGCGCCTGCGTCAACGCCCCCTTGGCCCAGATCAACAAGGACTATTACGAAGACCTCACGCCGGACAGCCTGGCAACAATTCTTGCGAATTTAAAGGCCGGCCGGCCCGTCACGCCCGGCCCACAGAATGGGCGCCAGGCCTCGGCGCCGCTCGGCGGTCCGATCACGCTCACCGATGCCGAGCTCTACAAGAATGAGGAGCCCGACGAGACGGTCACGCCGCCACCGGCGAGATCGGGCAAGAGCCGCACTCCGAGGCCGCGCTGATGCTGCAAGACAAGGACCGCATCTTCAAGAACCTCTACGGCCTGCATTCTTGGCGGTTGAAGGCGGCGCGCGCGCGCGGCGCCTGGGACGGCACCAAGGCGATGGTCGAGAAAGGCCACGAGGCCGTCATCGATGAGGTCAAAGCCTCAGGTCTGCGCGGCCGCGGCGGCGCGGGTTTCCCCACCGGGCTCAAATGGTCGTTCATGCCCAAGCAGTCCGACGGCCGGCCCAATTATCTCGTGGTCAACGCCGATGAGTCCGAGCCCGGCACCTGCAAGGACCGCGACATCATGCGCCACGATCCGCAGCTGCTGATCGAGGGAGCGTTCCTCGCCTCCTTCGCCATGCGCGCGCATGTTTGCTACATCTATATCCGCGGCGAGTTCATTCGCGAGCGCGAGATCCTGCAAGCGGCGATCGACGAGGCCTATGAGGCCAAGCTGATCGGCCACAACAACATCAATGGCTGGGACTTCGAGCTTTATCTCAGTCACGGCGCCGGTGCCTATATCTGCGGAGAGGAGACGGCGCTGCTGGAAAGCCTCGAAGGCAAGAAGGGCATGCCGCGCCTCAAGCCGCCGTTTCCCGCCAATGTCGGGCTCTACGGCGCGCCGACCACCGTCAACAATGTCGAGACCATCGCCGTAGTCCCCGACATTCTGCGGAGAGGCGCCGCGTGGTTTGCCTCGCTCGGCCGGCCCAACAATTCCGGCACCAAGCTGTTTTGCCTGTCCGGCCACGTCAACACGCCGTGCAATGTCGAGGAGGAGATGGGCATCCCGTTGCGCGAGCTGATTGACCATTATGGCGGCGGCGTCATCGGCGGCTGGGACAATCTGCTCGCCGTCATTCCCGGCGGCTCGTCGGTGCCCTGCATCCCAGCCGGCGAATGCTTGGACCTGCCGATGGATTTCGACAGCCTCAAGGCGCTCAAGACCGGGCTCGGCACCGCGGCGGTGATCGTCATGGACAAATCGACCGACATCATCCGCGCCATTGCGCGCCTGTCCTATTTTTACAAGCATGAATCCTGCGGCCAGTGCACGCCGTGCCGCGAAGGCACCGGCTGGATGTGGCGCGTGCTCGAGCGTATGGCCAAGGGCCAGGCCGAGAAGGGCGAAATCGATATGCTGCTCGACGTCAGCTATCAAGTCGAGGGCCACACCATCTGTGCGCTGGGCGACGCCGCCGCCTGGCCGGTGCAAGGGTTGATCCGCCATTTCCGTCACGTCATCGAGGAACGCATCGACGAGCAGGCGGCAAAGCCGATCGCTCCATCGGTGCCGGTGGCGGCGGAGTAGGGGAGGCTCATGGTCTGGCTCTGGGACAACGCGGTCACGATCGGCACCTTAGTCATGGCGGCGGCGGCTATAATCGCCCTGATCTACGCCCATCTGCAAATCGCCGAGAACAAGCGGGCCGAGCGCCGCGCCAATGCCAATGAATTGTGGCGCGAGACGCTCCGGCTCGCCTTCGACAACCCGAAGCTGTCCGATCCGACATTGAAGCTCGTTCAATTCGACTACGAGGAGCGCACCATCGACGGCAGCATCGAGCTGTTCCAGAAATACGAGCTCTATGTGGATACGATCCTCAATGCCAGCGAGGAAATCATGGAGGTCTCGCCGACCAAGGAATGGGACGCGGCGGTTCGCATCCAGCTCAAGCCGCACCGCGACTATTTGCTGTCTTCCTACTATCAGAGCTCCGGCTACCTCGAGCAATACGGTGCGAAGTTCCGTGCCTTCCTGCATGAAGTACTCGACGACCCTCGCCACACACCGCCGCCGCCGCCGCCAAGCCTCGCTAAGCTCGACGCGTCGAAAAGAAAGGTGGGCAAGCATGCGTAAGCTCATCATCGACGGCAAAGAGCACGAGGTGCCGGCGGGGATCACCTTGATCCAGGCTTGCGAGCTTGCCGGCATCGAGATCCCGCGCTTTTGCTATCACGAGCGTCTGTCGATCGCCGGTAATTGCCGCATGTGCCTGGTCGAGGTGGCGGGAATGCCGAAGCCGGTCGCTTCCTGCGCCATGAGCGTGACCGACTTGCTGCCCTCGCGCGACGGCACCCCGCCCACGATCATCACCAATTCGGAGAAGGTGCGGAAGGCGCGCGAGGGCGTGTTGGAATTCCTACTGATCAATCACCCGCTCGACTGCCCGATCTGCGACCAGGGCGGCGAATGCGATCTCCAGGATCAGACCATGGCCTACGGCTTCGACGCCGGGCGGTTCCAGGATAACAAGCGCGCGGTCGAGGATAAATATCTCGGGCCTCTGATCGGCACTTATATGAACCGCTGCATCCACTGCACGCGCTGCATCCGCTTCATGACCGAAGTCGCCGGCGTCGAGGAGCTCGGCGCCATCGGCCGCGGCGAGGACATGGAGATCACCACCTATCTCGAGCATGGCATGAGGTCGAACCTGTCGGGCAACGTGGTCGATCTCTGTCCCGTGGGCGCGCTCACCTCCAAACCTTATGCCTTCATGGCGCGACCTTGGGAGCTGACCAAGACGCTGTCGATCGACGTCATGGACGCGCTCGGCAGCGCCATCAGGGTGGACGCGCGCGGCCGTGAGGTCATGCGCATCCTGCCGCGGGTCAACGACGCCATCAACGAGGAGTGGATCTCCGACAAGACGCGGCATGTGTGGGACGGCTTGCGCACCCAGCGGCTCGACCGGCCTTACGTGCGGAAGAACGGCAAGCTCGAGCCCGCAAGCTGGGACGAGGCGTTCGGCGTCATCGCCGAAAAAATGCAGGGCCTCGACGGCGCGCGCTTTGGGGCAATCGCCGGCGACCTCGCCGCCGCCGAGGAGATGTTCGCACTGAAGCTGCTCGCCGACGCGCTCGGCTCGCCCAATATCGATTGCCGCCAGGACGGCGCGAAACTCGATCCGGCGCGGGGCCGCGCCACCTATCTGTTCAACTCCACCATCGAAGGGATCGACCAGGCCGATGCAATTCTGCTGGTCGGCACCGATCCGCGCCTGGAAGCGCCGGTGCTCAACGCCCGCATCCTCAAGCGGACCCGTCAGGCCCAGACAAAAATTCCCATCGGCCTGATCGGCGCCGAGGACGATCTCACTTATGCCTATGACTATCTCGGCGCCGGCCCCGAGACGCTCGCCAAGATCGCCGACGGCTCGCATCAATTCTTGCAAGCCATGGAAGGCGCCGAGCGGCCGATGCTGATTCTGGGGCAGGGCGCTTTGGCCAGGCCCGACGGCGCCGCAGTATTGGCGCTGGCGGCCAAGGCAGCTATCGCCATGGGTGCGCTTAAGCCCGACATCTCCTGGAACGGCTTCAACGTGCTGCAGGCCGCCGCCGCGCGGGTCGCCGGCCTCGATCTCGGTTTCGTCCCGGGTAAGGGCGGCCTCGATGTCGAGGCCATGCTGGACGCGGCCTCTGCCGGCAAGCTGGACGTAGTCTATCTGCTCGGCGCCGACGAGATCGACATGGACAGGCTCGGCGCCGCCTTCGTGATCTATCAGGGCAGCCACGGCGATCGCGGCGCCCACCGAGCCGATGTGATTCTGCCGGGGGGCGCCTATACCGAGAAGGACGGCACCTACGTCAACACCGAAGGACGGACGCAGATGGCGTTGCGCGCCGTGTTTCCGCCGGGCGAGGCGCGCGAGGATTGGAAGATCGTCAGGGCTCTGTCCGCCGTTCTCGGCAAGACGCTTCCCTTCAATACCGCGCAGCAATTGCGCGCCGCGATGTTCGCCGCGCATCCGCATCTCGCGCTGCTCGACATGGTCGTGCCCGCCGACAGCGCCGAGATCGAGCGCCTCGCCGCGCGGCCGGCCAAGCCCGGCAAGGAGCGTTTCGGACGCGCCATCGAGGATTTCTACCTCACCAATCCCATCGCGCGCGCTTCCGCCATCATGGCCAATGTGAGCGCCTTCCACGCAAGCGGCATCGACCAGGCGACCGGCACCGATGGCTGAGTTCTGGACGAGCTACGGCCTGCCGGTGGCCCTGATCGTGGCCCAGAGTGCGGCGCTCCTCATCACGCTGCTCATCATCGTCGCCTTCCTGCTCTATGCCGACCGCAAAGTGTGGGCGGCGGTGCAGATGCGGCGCGGGCCGAACGTGGTCGGGCCCTGGGGGCTGCTTCAGTCGTTCGCCGATCTGCTCAAATTCGTGTTCAAGGAGCCGATCATCCCGGCCGGCGCCAACAAGGGAATTTTCCTATTGGCGCCGCTGGTCACCGCCGGGCTGGCGCTCTCGGCCTGGGCCGTCATGCCGGTCGCCAAGGGCTGGGTGGTGGCCGATATCAATGTCGGCATCCTCTACATCTTCGCCATCTCCAGCCTGCAGGTCTACGGCGTGATCATGGCCGGCTGGGCGTCGAACTCGAAATACGCCTTTCTCGCCGCGCTGCGCTCGGCGGCGCAGATGGTCTCCTACGAAGTCTCGATCGGCTTCGTCATCATCACCGTGCTGCTGATCGCCGGCTCGCTCAATCTCTCGGCCATCGTCGAGGCCCAAGACGGCGCGTTCGGACTGTTCGGCTGGTACTGGCTGCCGCTGCTGCCGATGTTCGTGGTGTTCTTCATCTCGGCGCTGGCCGAGACCAACCGGCCGCCGTTCGATCTGCTCGAGGCCGAGTCCGAGCTGGTGGCGGGCTTCATGGTCGAATATTCCTCGACCCCCTATATGCTGTTCATGCTGGGCGAATATGTCGCCATCGTGCTGATGTGCGGCCTCGGCACGGTGCTGTTCCTGGGCGGCTGGCTGCCGCTCTTCCCGGTGCCGCCCTTCACCTGGATTCCAGGCGTGCTATGGTTCGTCTTGAAGGTTTGCTTCTTGTTTTTCCTGATCGCCATGGTCAAGGCGATGGTGCCGCGCTACCGCTACGATCAACTGATGCGGCTCGGCTGGAAGGTCTTTCTTCCCTTGTCGCTCGCCATGGTGGTGATCGTGGCCGCGATTTTGCAACTCTGGCAGCAGGCATCATGAGAGGAGCGCGCGCGTGAAGCGTCTGGCCGAAGCCGCCAAGTCATTGTTGCTGCTGGAATTTCTGTCGGCGTTTTGGCTCGCGCTGAAATATTTCGTGGGCCCCAAGGCAACCCTCAACTACCCGTTCGAGAAGGGGCCGCTGTCGCCACGTTTCCGCGGCGAGCATGCGCTTAGGCGTTATCCCAGCGGCGAGGAGCGGTGCATCGCCTGCAAACTGTGCGAGGCGATCTGCCCGGCCCAGGCCATCACCATCGAGGCCGGGCCCCGGCGTAACGACGGCACCCGCCGCGCCACGCGCTACGACATCGACATGGTAAAATGCATCTATTGCGGCTTCTGCCAAGAGGCGTGTCCGGTCGACGCCATTGTGGAAGGCCCGAATTTCGAGTTCGCCACCGAGACCCGCGAAGAGCTGTATTACGACAAGGAGCGGCTGCTGGCGAACGGCAACCGCTGGGAGCGCGAGATCGCCAAGAACCTGGCGCTCGACGCGCCGTACCGGTGAGGGGATTTCCACCTATGGGCGCTGCGTCGGTCTTCACCTCTCCCCGCTGGGGAGAGGTCGCGCCGAAGGCGCGGGTGAGGGGGACTGGACCTTCGCCCAAGCCGCACTTCCCCCTCACCCCGGCCCTCTCCCCAAAGGGGAGAGGGGGGACTGAGCGCGGGGCCAAGTAATGCTGAGCGCGCTGTTCTTCTATCTGTTCGCCGTCCTGTGCGTGGGCGCGGGCTTCATGGTGATCGCGGTGAAGAACCCCGTGCATGCGGTGTTGTTCCTCATCCTCGCCTTCTTCAATGCCGCCGGCCTGTTCGTGCTGCTCGGCGCCGAGTTCCTGGCCATGATTCTGGTCGTGGTCTATGTCGGCGCCGTGCTGGTGCTGTTCCTGTTCGTGGTGATGATGCTCGATGTCGACTTCGCCGTGCTCCGGGCGGGCTTCTTCAAATATCTGCCGATCGGCGCCGCGGTCGGTCTGTTGCTCCTGGTCGAGCTGATCCTGATTGTGGGCGTTTGGGTCACCGCGCCCGACATCGTCGCGCAGGCGCCGACGCCGCCCGCCGCCGACATCAGCAACACCGAGGCCATCGGGCTCATTCTTTACACCCGCTACGTCTATCTGTTCGAGGCGGCGGGCCTGATCCTGCTGGTCGCCATGATCGGCGCCATCGTGCTTACCCTGCATCACAAGCGCGATGTGCGGCGCCAATCCGTTGCCGCCCAAGTGGCGCGCACCCGCGAGGACGGTGTCGAACTGGTCGAGGTAGAATTGGGGAGGGGCCTCGGATGACCATCGGCCTCAGCCACTATCTTACCGTCGCCGCGATCCTGTTCACGCTCGGCATTTTCGGCATCTTCCTTAATCGCAAGAACGTGATCGTCATCTTGATGTCGATCGAGCTGATGCTGCTGGCGGTGAATATCAACTTGGTCGCGTTTTCCGCCTTCCACGGCGACCTGGTCGGGCAAATCTTCGCCATGATCGTGCTCACAGTGGCGGCGGCGGAAGCGGCCATCGGGCTTGCCCTCGTGGTCGTCACGTTCCGCAACCGCGGCACCATCGACGTCGCCGAAATCGATCTTCTCAAGGGCTGAGCCACAAGCACCGATGTATCAGGCGATCCTGTTTCTCCCACTGGTCGGCGCGCTGTTCGCGGCCACGCTCGGCCGCCTGGCCGGCGCGCGCGCGGCGGAGGTCGTCACCACCACGCTGGTGCTGATCACCGCGCTTCTATCCTGGCTCGCCTTCTATCAGGTTGCCATCCTCGACCAGGAGGAGCGCATCCGCCTGTTGGAGTTCATCACCTCGGGCGATCTGAAAGCGGTGTGGTCGCTCCGCATCGACACGCTGACCGCGGTGATGCTGGTGGTGGTCACCACGGTGTCGGGCCTCGTCCACCTTTATTCCATCGGCTACATGGAGGAGGACGACGGCCGGCCGCGCTTCTTCGCCTATCTCTCGCTGTTCACCTTCGCCATGCTGGCGCTGGTCACCGCCGACGATTTCGTCCAGTTGTTCTTCGGCTGGGAGGGCGTAGGGCTCGCCTCTTATCTGCTGATCGGCTTCTGGTATCACAAGCCCACCGCCAACGCCGCCGCCATCAAGGCGTTCGTCGTCAACCGCGTCGGCGATTTCGGCTTCGCCCTCGGCATCTTCGCCATCTTCACCCTGTTCGGCTCGGTGCAATACGACACGGTGTTCGCCTCGGCGCCCGACCATGCCGGCGAGACCATGCAGTTTCTCGCCTGGCGGGTCGACGCGCTGACGCTGATCTGTCTGCTGTTGTTCATGGGCGCGATGGGCAAGTCGGCGCAGTTCCTGCTGCACACCTGGCTGCCCGACGCCATGGAGGGCCCGACGCCGGTCTCGGCCCTGATCCATGCCGCCACCATGGTCACCGCCGGCGTGTTCATGGTGGCGCGGATGTCGCCGCTGTTCGAGCTGGCACCGATCGCGCTCGGCTTCGTCGCCGTGATCGGCGCCACCACCGCCTTCTTCGCCGCCACCGTCGGCCTGGTGCAGACCGATATCAAGCGGGTGATCGCCTATTCGACCTGCTCGCAGCTCGGCTACATGTTCGCCGCCGAGGGCGTGGGCGCCTACGGCGCCGGCATGTTCCACCTGTTCACCCATGCCTCGTTCAAGGCGCTGCTGTTCCTGGGCGCCGGCGCGGTGATCCACGCGCTGCATCACGAGCAAGACCTCCGCCGCATGGGCGGCCTGCGCATGGTGCTGCCCTTCACCTGGGCGATGATGCTGATCGGCACGCTGTCGCTGACCGGCTTCCCCTTCACCTCGGGCTTCGTGTCGAAGGACGCCATCATCGAGGCGACTTACGCCGCGCAGAGCTGGGTCGGCAATTATGCCTTCGTGCTCACGCTGATCGCCGCGATGCTGACCTCGTTCTATTCCTGGCGGCTGATATTCCTCGCCTTCGAGGGCCGTCCCCGCGAGCCGAAAGAGGTGCTGGCGCACGCCCATGAGCCGCCCTGGACCATGGGCGTGCCGCTGATCGTGCTCGCCATCGGCTCGCTGCTCGCGGGCGGGCTGTTCTTCCATTTGTTCATCGGCAGCGGCCAGGCCGAGTTCTGGCGCGGGTCACTCGTGACGCATAGCGAGGCGCACCACGAGGTTCCCGTCTGGGTGATGCTGGCGCCGACCGCGGCCATGCTGCTCGGTCTCGCCGTCGCTTGGTACTTCTACCTTACCAACCCGCTGATCCCGTTCGGCCTCGCCAAGCGGTTCCGGGGGCTGCATCAATTCCTGCTCAATGCCTGGTATTTCGATGCGCTGTACGATTGGCTCTTCGTGCGGTCCGCCAAGCGGCTCGGCCGCTTCCTGTGGAAGACCGGCGACGGCACCATCATCGATGGCATCGGCCCCGACGGCGTCGCCGCGCGGGTCATTGACATCACCAATCGCGTGGTCAAGCTCCAGTCCGGCTACATCTACACTTACGCCTTCGTCATGCTGATCGGCGTGGTGTTGATCATCACCTGGTTCATCTTCGCCGGGGGAGGGCTCAAGCCGTGAGCTATGGCTGGCCGATCCTCTCCACCATCACCTTCCTGCCGCTGCTCGGCGCGCTTCTGATCGTGCTGTTGCGCGGCGCCGACGACAGCGCTTTCCGCAACGCGCGCTTCATCGCGCTGTGGACCACGCTGATAACCTTCGCCTTGTCGCTGATCCTGTGGCGCGACTTCGATCCGCTCACCGCGCAATTCCAGTTCGTCGAGCTCAGGCCCTGGCTCGGGCCGATCAGCTTCCACATGGGCGTCGACGGCATCTCCTTGCCGTTCGTGCTGCTGACCACCTTCCTCATGCCGCTCTGCATCCTGGCGAGCTGGCTCGCCATTACCGAGCGGGTGAAGGAATACATGATCGCCTTCCTCGTGCTCGAGACGTTGATGATCGGCGTGTTCACCTCGCTCGACCTAGTGATGTTCTACCTGTTCTTTGAGGGCGGCCTGATCCCGATGTTCCTGATCATCGGCGTGTGGGGCGGCCAGCGCCGCGTTTATGCGAGCTTCAAGTTCTTCCTCTATACGCTCGCGGGTTCGCTGCTGATGCTGCTCGCCATCATGGCGATCTATTGGGAGGCCGGCACCACTGACATCCCGGTGCTGCTGACCTACGGCTTCCCGCCCGAGATGCAGACCTGGCTGTGGTTCGCGTTCCTCGCTTCGTTCGCCGTGAAGCTGCCGATGTGGCCCGTGCACACCTGGCTGCCAGACGCCCATGTCGAGGCGCCGACCGCGGGCTCGGTGATCCTGGCCGGTATTCTCCTGAAGATGGGCGGCTACGGTTTCCTGCGCTTCTCCATCCCGATGTTCCCGCTCGCCTCCGCCGAGTTCGCGCCGCTGATCTTCGCACTGTCGGTGGTTGCCATCATCTACACTTCGCTGGTGGCGCTGGCGCAGGAGGACATGAAGAAGCTGATCGCCTATTCGTCCGTCGCCCATATGGGCTTCGTCACCATCGGCATCTTCACCCTCACCATGCAGGGGCTTCAGGGCGGCATCTTCCAGATGTTGTCGCACGGCATCGTCTCGGCCGCGCTGTTCCTGTGCGTCGGGGTGATCTACGACCGCATGCATACGCGAGAGATTTCGGCCTTTGGCGGGCTCGCCGACCGCATGCCGCTCTACGCCTTCTGCTTCATGGTGTTCACCCTGGCCAATGTCGGGCTGCCCGGCACCTCCGGCTTCGTCGGCGAGTTCCTGAGCCTGACCGGCGCCTTCCGCGTCAACACCTGGGTCGCCTTCCTCGCCACTACTGGCGTGATCCTGTCGGCGGCCTACGCGCTCTTTCTCTATCGCCGGGTCATCTTCGGCAAGCTGGAGAAGGCGAGCCTCCGTTTCATCACCGACCTCAGCTGGCGCGAGGCCGCGGTGATGACGCCGCTCGTGCTGCTTACCATCTTTTTCGGCTTTTACCCCGCGCCCATGCTCGACGCCTCTGCCGTGTCGGTCGAGGCGCTGATCAAGGGCTTCAACGCCAGCCTTGCCGCCGCCGAGCAGGCGCGGCTTGCGTTCGTGCCATAGGGGAACCTCGCCGTGCCTCACGCGCTCAACCTCACCGCGTTGCTGCCCGAGCTGATCCTGGCCTGTGGTGCCATGGCGCTGCTGATGCTCGGCGTGTTGAGCAAGCGCGAGCGAGGCGCGCTGATCCTGTGGCTGGCGATCGTGCTTCTAATCGTGGCGGGACTATTCGTTGCGAGCAGCACCGGCACGGTGAGGCTGTTCGGCGACAGTTTCATCGTCGACCCGTTCGCGCGCATGCTGAAGCTACTCACCCTGACCGGGGCCGCGGCCGCGCTCCTGATGTCGGGCGACTATTGGCGCGAGTCAGGCGGCCTGAAATTCGAGTTCCCGGTGCTGGTCCTGTTCGCCGCCACCGGCATGATGATGATGATCTCGGCCAACGATCTGATCGCGCTCTATGTCGGCCTCGAATTGCAAAGTCTTGCGCTCTATGTGGTCGCCGCCTTCAAACGCGATTCGGCGCGGTCGGCCGAGGCGGGGCTGAAATATTTCGTCCTCGGCGCGCTGTCCTCCGGCATGCTGCTTTACGGCGCTTCGCTGGTCTATGGCTTCACCGGCTCGACCGACTTCGCCACCATCGCCGCCGCGGTGCAGCCATCGGGGCCCAATCTCGGGCTGATCTTCGGTCTCGTGTTCCTGATGGCCGGGTTCGCCTTCAAGATCTCGGCCGTGCCGTTCCACATGTGGACGCCAGACGTCTATGAGGGCGCGCCGACCCCGGTCACGGCGTTCTTCGCCGCCGCGCCCAAGCTCGCCGCCATGGCGCTCACCGTGCGGGTGCTGATTACCGCCTTCCCGGCAGTGACCATCCAATGGCAGCAGATCGTGGTGTTTCTCGCCATTGCCTCGATGGCGCTCGGCTCGTTCGCGGCCATCGGCCAGATCAACATCAAGCGGCTGATGGCCTATAGCTCGATCGGCCACATGGGCTATGCGCTGGTCGGGCTCGCCGCCGGCACCGCCGAAGGTGTGGCGGGCGTAATCGTCTACCTCGCCATCTACCTCGCCATGACGCTCGGCACCTTCGCCTGCATCCTGGCCATGCGGCGGGGAGGGCGCATGATCGAGGACATCGATGCGCTGGCGGGACTCTCTCGCACCCAACCCGTGATGGCTTTCCTGTTGGCGATGCTGCTTTTTTCGCTGGCCGGCATCCCGCCCCTTGCAGGTTTCTTCGCCAAGTTCTACGTGTTCCTTGCCGCCATTCATGCCGGCCTATACGCGCTCGCCGTCATCGGCGTGCTTCTGAGCGTCGTGGGCGCCTACTACTATCTGCGCATCGTCAAGCTGATGTATTTCGATGCCCCCGCCGAACGCTTCGAGCCGATGCAGGCGCCGCTTGCCGCCGTGCTTGGCGTGAGCGGAGCATTCATCCTGCTCTATTTCGTTTATCCGGCGCCGCTCGTGGCGTTTGCCGGAGTAGCAGCTAAATCATTGTTCTAAATGGCATATCTTGCATCGCCAGCACCTAAATTGCCGACCGGCTACCGCCTGGTTCGGATGGAAACGGTCGACTCGACCAATGCCGAGGCGAAACGGCGCGCCAAGGCCGGCGAGCCGGGTCCGCTGTGGATCTGGTCCGCCCGGCAATCGCAGGGCCGCGGCCGCGGCGGGCGCGAATGGATTTCCCAGCACGGCAATTTGTTTGCCACCCTGTTGATCGGGGTCAATTGTCCGATCCGCACCGCCGGGCAACTGGCGCTGGTCGCCGGCATCATCGCCTACGACACCATCGCCAAGCTGATCGCCTATGAAGGGCGCTCCGAGTTGTTGCTCAAATGGCCGAACGACGTGTTGCTGTCGGGCGAGAAGCTTGCCGGCATGTTGCTGGAAAATGTCGGCAGCCCGGTCGACAACCGCTCGGTGGTGATCATCGGCACCGGCATCAATCTCGCCAACCATCCCGAGGATCTGCCTCAGCCCGCGGTCAGCCTCGCCGCCTATGGCATGACCGTGACGCCGGACGACGCGCTCGAAGTGCTGGCCGCCACCACCCACGAATGGCTCGCGCGCTGGGCCGAGGGGGCGCGCTTCCCGAGCATCCGCCGCGCTTGGCTCGACCGCGCCGGCCCCACCGGACGGCCGCTGCAGGTCAAGCTCAACGGCGAGGAGACCGAAGGCGTCTATGCCGGGTTGGATGCCGACGGCGCATTGCGGCTGTTGACGCCGGACGGCGGCGAACATCGGATCTCCGCCGGCGATGTGTTCTTCCTGAGCCGGTGAGGCCTTAACCCCGACATGTCGCGAAAATCGAATGGAAAGGGAGCCGATTTCGTCTTCCTGCCGCTTGGCGGCGTGGGCGAGATCGGCATGAACCTGTATCTCTACGGCTATGGGCGCGGCGGCGCGCGCGACTGGCTGATCGTCGACATGGGCGTGACCTTCGGCAGCGAGACCGAGCCGGGCATCGACGTCATCCTGCCCGATATCAGCTTCATCGAGGCGGAGCGCCACAACATCGCCGGGCTGTTGCTCACCCACGCCCATGAGGATCATTTCGGCGCGGTGATCGACCTCTGGCCGCTGCTCGGCAACGTGCCGGTCTATGCCACGCCGTTCACCGCCGAGATGCTGAAATCGAAACTCGCCGAGATGGGCCGGATCGACGGTTTCCCGTTGCATATCATGCCGCTCGGCGGCCGCCGCACCATCGGCCCATTCGACGTCGAGCTGATCAACATGTCGCATTCGATCCCCGAGCCGTCTGCGGTGGTGATCCGCACGCCGCTCGGCACGGCGCTCCACACCGGCGATTGGAAGCTCGACGACACGCCGCTGACCAGCGCGCCGACCGACGCCGTCCGGCTCAAGGCGCTGGGCGAGGACGGGCTCACGGCGCTGATCTGCGATTCCACCAATGCCGTGCGCGACGGCGTCTCGCCATCGGAGGCCGACGTGGCGGTGACGCTCGCCCGCCTCATCCGCGAGGCGCCGCAGCTGGTGGCGGTCACCACCTTCGCCTCCAATGTCGCGCGCATCGGCTCGGTGGCCAAGGCTGCAAGCGACGCCGGCCGCGAGCTGGTGGTGGTCGGCCGCGCCATGTTCCGCGTCATCGAGGCAGCGCAAGCCACCGGCTATCTCGACCCCGATCTGCCCTTCCATGAGGAAACCGCTCTGGCCAAACTGCCGCGGCACAAAGTGGTGGCGCTGTGCACCGGCAGCCAAGGCGAAACCCGCGCCGCCATGGCGCGCATCGCCCAAGGCGAGCATCCCAATGTCAAGCTCCAGGCGAGGGACCGCGTGATCTTCTCCTCGCGCACCATCCCCGGCAACGAGAAGGCCGTGGCGCGCGTGCAAAACGGGCTGGCCGATTTGGAGGTCGAAATCATCACCGACCAGGACGCGCCGGTCCATGTCTCGGGCCATCCCCGCCGCGGCGAGCTCGAGCAGCTCTATGGCTGGGTGAAGCCCGCCATCGCCATCCCGATGCACGGCGAGGGCCGGCATCTGGAGGCCCATGCCAAGCTCGCCGAACGGCTCGGCGTCAACCAGGTCGTGCGCGCGCGGAACGGGGCGATGGTGCGGCTGATGCCCGGGCCGGCCAAGATCATCGACGAGGTGCCGGTCGGACGGCTGTATCGCGACGGCGCCATCCTCACGCGGGCCGATGCCGGCCAGGTGCGCGACCGCCGCAAGCTGAGCTTCGCCGGCACGGTCGCGGTGTCGCTGGTGCTGTCGGACAAAGGCGTGCTGCTGGCCGAGCCCGAAATCGCCTTGACCGGGCTGCCCGCCGCCGACAATCAAGGCACGCCGTTCGAAGACATCGCCCGCGACGCGGCGATCGGCACCATCGACAGCCTGCCCAAGCCCAAGCGCAAAGATCAGGCGCTGGTGAGCGAGGCGGTCCGCCGCGCCGTGCGCGCCGCGGTCAATCAGGCCTGGGGCAAGAAGCCGATCTGCTCGGTGCTGGTGACGGTGCTCTAGCGCTCAGCGATTGTGATATCACTCCGTCATTGCCGGGCTTGACCCGGCAATCCATTCCACTGACCTATCCATTCGCTGAGAACTAACGGAATGGATGCCCGGATCAAGTCCGGGCAGGACGATCGCTCTATCGGTTCGAGTGAACGCAATGGTTGGCAAGATGCCCAAGAAGCCGGCTAAGGCCGCAAACAAGCCCGCCGCCAAGCGGGGCCCCGCGAAGCCGAAACTCCTCTCAGGCGGCAACCCGCAAATTGCGAAGGCCTACGGCGATGCCCCGGTGCAGGCCTATATCGCCGCCATGCCGGGCTGGAAACGCGACATCGGGCGCCGCCTCGACGCGCTCATCGCCCGCACCGTCCCCGGCGTGCGCAAGGCGGTCAAATGGAATTCGCCCTTCTATGGCGTCGAGGACGGAGTTCTGGTTTCTCAGTTTTCATTGCTTCACGCACTACGTCAAAGTCGCGTTCTTCCGCGGCGCGTCGCTGAAGCCTCTCCCGCCCGGCGCGTCCAAGCAGAAGCACGTGCGCTATCTCGACATCCGCGAGGACGACAAGCTCGACGAAGATCAGCTCGCCGCCTGGGTGAAGCAAGCGAGCCTTTTGCCCGGCGAACGCATGTGAGCGGGAAGTGCTGACGGCGTGCGTGGCTTTTTGCGGCCTAAGAACCAATCGAGTCTGGTGGTCTTTCCGATTTGCCGGTCAGACGAGAGTGTCAGCTTTTGACCCAAAGCGGACATTCATTTGCGCCCAAGCAACGCCCATGCCCCGATGGCGAGGGATGCGTCCAGGACTGCGAATGTTACGAGCAGATGGGGGAACACGCCGGCTATCGCTAAAGGTATGAGCACCAAGGGCACGAATACCAATCGGTCGATAACGGAAGCAGCGACGATTTGTCGAGCCCCGGAACGTCCTCCGAACACGTAGAGCCAGCCGATCACCACGACTGTCAGACCAATCACGCGTATGAGCCCTTCCTCATGCCCAACAAAAGTGGGGTCCCTAAAAAGCGTCTGGGTAACGCCTGGCCAAACAATTAATAGGAAGCCCACCAGTAGGTAGATGAAGCCGTTCATCGCCGTGTAGTTCGACGCAGTTGTCGAGCCCGCGGGCTTCTCCAGAAGCGCCTGGATTAATGCCATTCTGGGCCTCTCGAACAGGGGTTCAGGCCGGGGAGACGGGCGTCCTCGTGATGTGAGGACGCCCGCAGGGTCAAACCAGTCTCTAGTCAGTTCCGTGTTTCATTTCTCGGACCTGCTGCATGACCTGTTCCAGATTGTAGCTCGCCGGGTCCTGCAATGGCGGGAAGTCGATGTATGTCTGAAGTTCCCTCAGCCATAGCGCCTGACCGATAGGCAGCATGTTCCAATCGTAAACATACGCGGTGACCGGTCCGGCGAGAGCTCCGCCGAGGCCAAAGAGCGTTTTCTGCTGCTCGCCGATCGAGGTCTCGAACGGATCACGCCTGATGTTGACGACTTGGGTCCAGTGATAGGGAACCACGCCATGGATGAAGCCCGCCGGGTCGTCGGAGACCATGGCGAAGTACATCTTCCAGTTCTTATATCGCACCGCGGACGGCTGCTTGCCTGAGTAGTACAAGAAGGTATCGCGCGCCGACTTGTCGGATTTGCCAGTGAGATAGTCGATCTGGTTGATACCATCGAGCGTGGTCTTGACGATGCCGGGGTAGGCACCCTTCTCGATCTGCTTCTTCAATTCGTTGCCTTTAGGGCCGCCAGCGATTTCAACGAACGTGGGCAACCAGTCGAGCGACGCGAAGATATCGTTCAAGACCGTCCCTGGCTTGATGTGCCCGGGCCAGCGGATAACCGCTGGCGCACGCATGCCGCCTTCCCAGGTGCTCAGCTTCCCACCCTTGAAGGGTGTTGTGCCACCGTCCGGAAAGGTGATCGTCTCGGCCCCGTTATCGGTGGTGAAGACAACGATGGTGTTGTCGAGCTGGCCCATCTCCTCCAGCTTCTTCAGCACGTAGCCGATATTGTCATCCATCTGCTTCATGCCGGCTTCGTTGACACCCCAGTCCTTGCCGCCGGGCTGGCCAACCATCGCCATGTATTTTTCCGACAGCACGGTCGTGATGTGCATGCGCGCTGGGTTGTACCAGACGAAGAACGGCTTGCCGGTCTTCTTGGGATCGTTGCGATCGAGGAAGTCGATGACCTTGGCCGAAATCTCCTCGTCCACTGTCTCTGATCGCTTCAACGTCAGCGGACCCTCATCCTTGCAGGTCTGGTTCGCCTCCATGCCGTTGGACGACGTGCAGAACACCATCGGACGCGGGGGCGTCAAACAAAACGTAGTCTTAGGATCGACGGCGCCCGGAACCTCGGCCAAACCTGGGACCGGCGTGTTCTTACAAGGTGGTGCGACGGTCTGGTCCGTCGGGGAGCTGTTGATGTCGGGGAAGCTCACCCCCTGCATCGCATCGAGGTGATAAAGATAGCCCCAAAATTCTTGGAACCCGTTCGCGGTTGGCAGTGACTCGGTGGTGTCGCCAAGATGGTTCTTGCCGAACTCGCCTGTGGTGTAGCCAAGATCGAGTAGGAACCTGGCGAGCGTGGGTGTACCTTTGCGGAGGTAGGACGGGCTTCCAGGGATCTCCGGTAGAACCATGCCGACGCGCACCGGTTGCATGCCGGTGATGAAGGCGGTGCGCCCAGCAGTGCAGCTCTGCTCGGCGTAATAAGTCATGAACTTTGCGCCTTCCTGCGCGATGCGGTCGATGTTTGGCGTTTCTCCGACCGCGAGACCTTGGTGATAGATGCTCGGCTGCATCCAGCCGATGTCGTCACCCATGATGAACAGGATGTTGGGCTTCGTCTCCTGGGCGGCCGCGGGAGAAGCCATTCCTAGCAGGCCCGCGCTGAAGGCGGTGGCTATGGCGGCAATTGCGCCCACATAACAAACGCTCGTCCGATTGGCTTCTGCTCTACCTAAACAACTCGAACTGATATGCATAACTGCCTCCCCTACCGAACCTACTGATGGGAGCCAGTTTCTGTCAGAGCTAAGTTACAATCAACATGTCCTCGCGCAAGTCCTGGGCGCAAAGATAAAGTCCCGCGCCCCATTTGGGAGCCAGACTAGCCACAATCCAAAGTTAGGGGGTTGGTTGACAGAAGTCATGCTCATCCAAGGGGTACAACCGATGATAAAGTCAGTTCTTACGGCTGCAATTTTGGTGGGAGCGCTTTCGACTGCGGCCTTTGCGGGACCTGTCACAGATGAGGAACGACAGAACTGCGAGGTCGACTATCGGCAGTACTGCGGACAGGATGGGCTCGGAAGTAACTAGCTCAGAGATTGCATGCGGCAACACGGAAGGGAGCTCTCCGAGCAGTGCATCAAGGCGCTAGAAGATGCAGGCGAGGTCACTAAGGAAGAAGAAGTGGACCTCAAAAAGATCGGCAAGTGATCCTAGTCCGGATCGGATGCCGCCCTCTATCGGTGTCGCAACTGCACTGGTAGATCCTCGGCGGCCAAGCGCGATAGCCACGGCAACCATGCAGACTGCGACAACCGCCATGAAGAAGAGCGGCGCAAAGGAAAGAACCGGCGGAGACTCTCCCGCTCGGCTGGTCGATGCGCGGATCGCGGCGCCTAACGATTGGCGGGGCGAGACGCTCGCCCGGGTCCGCGCGCTCATCAAAGAGGCCGACCCCGACATGGTCGAAGAGGTGAAATGGCGAAAGCCGTCGAACGCGATGCGCGGCGTTCCGGTGTGGGAGCATGCCGGCATCGTCTGCACGGGCGAGATGTACCAGGACAAAGTGAAGCTGACCTTCGCGTATGGCGCCGCGCTGGACGACCCGTCGGGCGTGTTCAACGCCAGCCTCGACGGCAACACCCGGGGTGCCATCGATCTCCATGAGGGCGACACGATCGATGCAAAGGCGTTCAAGACGCTCATTCGCGCCGCAATGGCGCTGAATACGTCGAAAGCTGCCGCTCGCCCCGCCCGCGCGCGGAAGAAGCCAAAGCGCGCCTGAGGCGCGTCGCGGGCCCGGCCATGACTGCTGCCGGGTTTCGTGAGGTGCTCTCGCTCAAGATCGATTGTGTGATAGAACGCGTCATTGCCGGGCTTGACCCGGCAATCCATTCCACTGACCTGTCGACTTGCTGAGACCTAACGGAATGGATGCCCGGATCAAGTCCGGGCATGACGATGGAGAGACCGAGCATGATCGGCCGTTTGAACCATGTCGCCATTGCCGTGCCGGACCTTAAGGCCGCCACCGCGCTTTATCGCGACACGCTCGGCGCTCGGGTCTCCGACGAGGTCGATCAGCCCGAGCACGGCGTGACCACGGTGTTCATCGATCTGCCCAACACCAAGATCGAGCTGCTCGGCGTGCTCGGCGAGAACTCGCCCATCGCCGGCTTTCTCGAGCGCAATCCCAATGGCGGCATCCATCACCTCTGTTACGAGGTGCCCGACATCGAGGCGGCGCGCGACCGGCTGGTCAAGCAAGGCGCCCGCGTGCTGGGGGCGGGCGAGCCCAAGATCGGCGCGCACGGCAAGAAGGTGTTGTTCCTCCACCCGAAGGATTTCTGCGGCACGCTGGTCGAGCTCGAGGAGGCGTAAGCCGTGACGCTCGCCTTCGCCATCGCGCTCTATTTTATCATCTGGTGGATCGTGCTGTTCGCCATGCTGCCGATCGGCGTCCGCACCTCGGAGGAGGCGGGCGAGAAGTGCGCGCCGGGCCACGCCGAGAGCGCGCCGCATCTGCCGAACCTGCTGCCGAAGATGGTCGCGACCACGGTGGTCGCCAGCATCGTGTTCGCCGGGCTCTATGCCGTGATCGTGCATCACGTCATCACGCTCGACGACATCCCGTTTTTCCCGCGCTACGACCGCGTGCAGTAGCGCGCGCAATCTTTCGGCAAATCGCCGCAAATCCGCGCAAATCTCGGTAAAAAACGCACAAAAAAAAGCAAGGCCGAAATCGACCTTGCTTCAGTAACTCGAACTCCTTGATCTCCCCGCCCGCGAGGCTCGCCCGTCGGTTTCGACATTCGAGATTTGCCGGCTTAAGAGCGGCGGCGCCATGTTGGCGCGCCCGGAGTTACTTCCTCCCAAGACTTGGACCAGGTCCAATCTCAACGCGTGACTGCCGAGATCGCTACCGGTCCCGATCGCTCCCACGTTGTGCCGGGCACACTATATGAGCCGCGCCAAATTGTCACCATGATTGTGGCCGAGCGCCGCGAATTTGTGCGCCGGCCGCGAGATGTCATGGATGATTTCCCAGCATTGCTTAGCCTTGCGAAAGTAAGCTATTAGCCGCCACGGGGCCGGCGGGGAGGGTAGGCCTCTCCCGCAGCATGGCTCATTCCAACGGGCGGCGCGCCCCCGCACCCGCCCTAACGCCCGAAACGGTGCCCATGCGCCTCAGCCGCTATTTCCTGCCGCTGCTCCGCGACGATCCCAAGGAAGCGGAGATCGTCTCGCATCGGCTGATGCTCAGAGCCGGGCTGGTCCGGCAATCGAGCGCCGGCATCTATTCCTGGCTGCCGCTTGGCTTCCGGGTATTGCGCAAGATCGAAGAGATCGTGCGCGAGGAGCAGGACCGCGCCGGCGCGCTCGAACTGCTGATGCCCACCATCCAGCCCGCCGAGATCTGGAAGGAAAGCGGCCGTTACGAAGTCTACGGCAAGGAGATGCTGCGCATCTCAGACCGCCACGAGCGCGAAATGTTGTACGGGCCCACCAACGAGGAGCTGATCACCGCGATCTTCCGCGACGGGGTGAAATCCTACAAGGACTTGCCGCGCATCCTCTATCACATCCAATGGAAGTTCCGCGACGAGATCAGGCCAAGATTCGGCGTAATGCGCGGCCGCGAGTTCCTGATGAAGGATTCCTATTCCTTCGATCTCACCGTCGACGACGCGCGCAAATCCTATAACAAGATGTTCGTGTCCTATTTGCGGACCTTTGCCCGCATGGGACTGAAATCGGTGCCGATGGTGGCCGAGACCGGTCCGATCGGCGGCAATCTGAGCCACGAATTCATCATCCTCGCCGACACCGGCGAGAGCGAGGTCTATTGCCACCAGGACCTCGTCCAACTGGATCCGCCGGGCGCCGATGTCGACTATGACAGCGACCTGGCTCCCGTGGTCGAGACCTTCACCGGCAAATATGCCGCGACCTCGGAGCAAGCACGACGCTCCCCGCTTCGAGCGCGAGGTGCCGGCCAACGACCGCGTGACGGCGCGCGGCATCGAGGTCGGCCACATCTTCTTCTTCGGCACCAAATATTCCGACGCCATGGGGTGCAAAGTGCAAGGGCCCGGTGGCGAGCTGGTGACGGTGCAGATGGGTTCCTACGGGATCGGCGTATCGCGGCTGGTCGGGGCCATCATCGAAGCCTCGCACGACGATGCCGGCATCATCTGGCCGCCATCGGTAGCCCCGTTCGACGTGGGCCTGATCAACCTCAAGGTGGGCGATGCCGCGACCGATGCCGCCAGCGAGGACCTCTACGGCAAACTTCAGGCGGCAGGCCTGAGCGTGCTGTACGACGACCGCGACGACCGGGCAGGGGCCAAGTTCGCCGCCATGGACCTGATCGGGCTACCCTGGCAAATCATCGTCGGCCCCAAGGGACTTGCCTCGGGCGAGGTTGAGCTAAAAGAGCGGGCCAGCGGAGCCCGCCATAGTCTTACCTTCGAATCCGCCTTGAATCGCCTCGTCACATCGGCGACCGAGGCCAGAAGGGAAGCAGCATGAGCGCAGAGCAGGGCACGCGGGCGTTCTCGCCCTTCGAATGGATGGTGGCGCGCCGCTATTTGCGCGCCCGCCGCAAAGAGGGCTTCATCTCGGTCATTGCCGGCTTCTCGTTCATCGGCATCACCCTTGGTGTGGCGACGCTCATCATCGTCATGGCGGTGATGAACGGCTTTCGCCAGGAGCTGTTCAACAAGATGCTTGGGCTGAACGGCCATGTCGTGGTCCACAGCCTCACCAACTTCAACGACTATGACGACGTAGCGTCACGCATCCGAGCCGTTCAGGGCGTCAAGCTCGCGCTGCCCTTGGTCGAGGGGCAGGTCATGGTGTCGACGCCCTCCACATCGAGCGGCGCGCTGGTGCGCGGCTTGCGCGAGGCCGACCTCAAACAGCTCAAAGCGGTCTCTAAAAACATCCGGTTCGGCACGCTTGACGGTTTCGACCAGGTACCAGGCGTTGCCATCGGCAGCCGGCTCGCCAACGACCTCAACGTGAAAGTCGGCGACCAAGTCTCCCTGCTCACGCCGCGCGGCGCCTCGACCGCGCTCGGCACCGCGCCACGGGTCAAACGCTATCCCGTGGCGGCCGTCTTCGAAATCGGCATGTCAGAATACGACGCAAGCATCATCTTCATGCCGCTCAATGAGGCCCAGCTTTATTTCAACCAGCCCGACACCGTGACCGTGCTGGAAGTCGTGCTCGACTCACCCGACGACGTGGGTCAGCTCGCGCCCAAGATCGTCACCGCCGGCGGCTCGAGCATCTATGTGAGCGACTGGCGCCAGCGCAACGCCACCTTCTTCACCGCGCTTCAGGTCGAGCGCAACGTGATGTTTCTTATCCTCACTTTGATCGTGCTGGTTGCCGCACTGAACATCATCTCAGGCCTGATCATGCTGGTGAAGGACAAGGGTCACGACATCGCCATCCTGCGCACTATGGGCGCCACGCGGGCCGCGGTGATGCGCATCTTCTTCATCACCGGCGCAAGTATCGGCATCGTTGGCACGCTTGCCGGCCTGCTGCTCGGCGTGCTGGTCTGCGCCAATATCGAGCACTTGCGCGAGTTCATCGGCTGGCTCACCGGCACCGAGCTGTTCGCGCCTGAGCTCTATTATCTGTCGCAGCTGCCGGCCGAGATGGATACCGGCGAGACGGTCTCGGTGGTCATCATGGCCCTCGTCTTGTCGATCCTCGCCACGCTCTATCCTTCCTGGCGGGCCTCTCGTCTCGATCCGGTCGAAGCGTTGCGTTACGAGTAGGGGGGAAGGTGGACAGCAAGACGTCACCGGTGCTTCGCCTAGAGCGGCTCGAGCGCGCCTATACCCAAGGCAATCGCCGCATCGACGTGTTGAAGGGCGCGTCGGCTTCCTTCCTTCCCGGTGAGACTGTCGCTCTGCTCGGGCCGTCGGGCGCCGGCAAATCGACCCTGCTGCACATTGCCGGGTTGCTCGAGCGCCCTGATGCGGGCCAAGTGCTCATCAACGGCGTCGATTGCGGCCGGCTGTCCGACAATGAGCAGACCCGCATGCGCCGCATGGAGGTGGGGTTCGTCTATCAGTTTCACCATCTCTTGCCGGAATTTTCGGCGCTCGAGAACGTCGTGCTACCGCAACTCATTCTCGGCTTGAGCCACGCGGAGGCCGACGCCCGCGCCAAGGAGCTGCTCGGATCGCTCGGCCTCGAGGAGCGCTGGGACCATCGCCCGGCGCAACTTTCCGGTGGCGAGCAGCAGCGCGTGGCGATCGCCCGCGCCGTCGCCAACGGTCCCAAGCTGCTTCTTGCCGATGAGCCGACTGGCAATCTCGATCCGCCCACCGCCGAGCGGGTGTTCGAGCAGCTGTTGAAGCTGGTGCGCCAGTCGGGCGTCGCCGCCGTCGTGGCAACCCATAACCTCGACCTTGCCGCCCGTATGGACCGCACGCTTCGGCTCGTGGACGGTCTCCTGGTCGAGGAGAATATTGTGGTGGCAACCGTCGCTAGCATCTAGCACGCCTCGCTTTTTCCATTGTTTAGAACAAAAGAAGAACATAAATTAGGGAGCACGGATAGCGGGGATGATTTCCGACTCTCCCTTCTACCCGCCGGCCGAATCCGAAAAGGTGACCCCGCGCATGGCAACAGGGGGATCAATGCATGGCGAGTGAGGCGCAACCCTTCGTGCATCTTCGGGTGCATTCGGCCTATTCGCTGCTCGAAGGCGCGCTGACCATCGCCAAGCTTGCCGCGCTCGCTCGCGCCGACGGCGCGCCCGCGCTAGCGCTGACCGACTCCAATAACCTGTTCGGCGCGCTCGAATTCTCGGAGACACTGGCCGAGGCCGGCATTCAGCCGATCATCGGTCTCACCCTATCGCTCACCTTCGCCGCCGAGCGGGACACGGCGATGTCGCCCGGTGAACTCAACCGGGCGCGTGCCGACGGGCGCATCGCGCTTCTTGCCAAGGACCCGGCCGGCTACGCCAATCTCATGCGGCTTTCGACCGACGCCTATTTCGCGGCCAGCGAAAGCGGCGAGGTGGTCACCTCGATCGCCGATCTCGCCGCCCGGGCCGAAGGTCTGGTAGCGCTGACCGGCGGTTTTGAGGGACCGATCGATACCGCGCTGGCCGACGGCAATGTCGAACTCGCCCGCGCGCGCATTGAAGCGCTTCACACAATTTTCGGCGACCGGCTCTATGTCGAGCTTCAGCGCCATGGCCTGCCGCAGGAGAGGGCGGTCGAGCCGCTGCTGCTCAATCTCGCCTACCAGCTGGACCTCCCCATCGTCGCCACCAACGAGACCTATTTCGCCACCGTAGAGGACTTCGAGGCGCATGACGCGCTGATCTGCATCGCGCAAGGGAGCTATGTCGCGGTCGATGAGCGCCGGCGGTTGAGCCCCGAGCATTATTTCAAGACGGCGCAGCAGATGCGCGAGCTGTTCGCCGACCTGCCCGAGGCCATGGACAACACCGTCGAGATCGCCCGCCGCGCCGCCTTCAGGCCGTTGCAACGCCAGCCCATCCTGCCGCCCTACCTCACCGGCGGCGAGGCGTCGAGCGCGCTCGCCGAGACCGAGGCGGCGGAACTCAGGCGCCAATCGGAGGCCGGGCTCAAGGAGAGGATCGCCCAGCATGGCGTGGCGCCCGGCCACGACGAGGCCGGTTACACCGCGCGGCTCGCCTTCGAACTCGATGTCATCACCGGCATGAACTATCAGGGCTATTTCCTGATCGTCGCCGACTTCATCAAATGGGCCAAGGCTGAAGGCATTCCCGTCGGGCCGGGCCGAGGCTCGGGCGCGGGGTCGCTGGTCGCTTACGCGCTGACCATCACCGACCTCGATCCGATCCGCTTCGGGCTCCTGTTCGAGCGCTTTTTGAATCCTGAGCGCGTGTCGATGCCCGATTTCGACATCGACTTCTGCCAGGACCGCCGCGACGAGGTGATCGCCTATGTGCGCGAGCGCTACGGCGCGCATCGTGTCGCTCATATCATCACCTTCGGCAAGCTGCAGGCCCGCGCGGTGTTGCGCGACGTGGGCCGCGTGCTGCAAATGCCCTACGGCCAGGTCGACCGGCTGTGCAAGCTGGTGCCGATGAACCCGGCCAACCCCATCACGCTGCCCCAGGCCATCGCCGGCGAACCGAGACTTCAGGAGGCCCGCGACGCCGAGCCGATCGTGGCCAAGCTGCTCGATATCGGCCAACGCCTGGAGGGGCTTTACCGCCATGCGTCGACCCATGCTGCCGGCGTGGTCATCGCCGATCGGCCGCTGATCGACCTGGTACCGCTCTACCGCGATGCGCGCGCGCAGCTGCCGGCGACCCAATTCAGCATGAAATGGGCCGAGGCCGCCGGTCTGGTGAAGTTCGACTTCCTCGGCCTCAAGACGCTGACCGTGATCGAGACGGCGCGGAAGCTGATCGCACGGTGCGGCATCGACATCGATCCGGCTTCTCTTCCCTTGGACGATCCGGCGACCTACGACTTGCTTCAGAAGGGCGACACGTTCGGCGTGTTCCAGCTCGAAGGTCAGGGCATGCGGGATGCGCTCCGGAAGCTCAAGCCAGACCGTTTCGAAGACATCATCGCCATCGTCGCGCTCTACCGCCCGGGCCCGATGGACAACATCAATTCCTATGTGAACCGTAAGCACGGGCGCGAGGGGATCGAGAGCCTCCACCCGACTATCGAGCCGATCCTGCAAGAGACTTACGGCGTCATCATCTACCAGGAGCAGGTGATGCAGATCGCTCAGGTCCTCTCGGGCTTCTCGCTCGGCGAGGCCGACCTGCTGCGCCGCGCCATGGGCAAGAAGATCAAGAAGGAAATGACGGCGCAGAAGTCCCGCTTCGTCGGTGGCGCCGTCGCCAACGGTGTCGACCGCGGCCGTGCCGAATACATTTTCGAGCTGGTGGCCAAGTTCGCGGGCTACGGCTTCAACAAATCGCACGCCGCAGCCTACGCCCTGATCGCCTATCAGACCGCCTATCTCAAGGCCAACTATCCGACCGAGTTCATCGCCGCGTCGATGACGCTCGACATGGGCAATGCCGACAAGCTGAGCGGCTTCGCCCAAGAGGCGCGCCGCCTCGGCTTGCGTATCGAACCGCCGTCGATCAACCGCTCGGAGGTCGGCTTCATCCCGGGCGAGGGCGCCATCCGGTATTCGCTAGCAGCGCTGAAAAATGTCGGCCGCCAGGCGGTAGAGCACATCGCCGAAGAGCGGGAGGCGGCAGGAGCGTTCCGCGACGTCTCGGACTTCGCGCGGCGCATCAACCCGCGCCTGGTCAACAAACGCGCGCTCGAGACACTTGCCGCCGCCGGCGCCCTCGATGAGCTCGGCCTTGATCGCGCCACGGCCTTCGCCAATGTCGACCGCCTGATCGCGGCCGGCAACCGGTCGCTGGAGACGAGCGCCGAGGGCCAGGACGATCTATTTGCCGGCGCCCAACAGGTGCCGCCCCCGATCGAGCTGCGCGCCGCCAAGCCCTGGGTCCCGACCGACCGGCTGTCGCGCGAGTTCGAGGCGGTCGGCTTCTTCCTCACCGGCCATCCGCTCGACGACTACCAGGACGTGCTCGAAGCGCTCAGCGCCGAGCCTTGGGTGGAATTCGCCGCCAAGGCGCGGACGCGGCGCGTGGTAGGCACGCTCGCCGGCACCGTGCTTCACGCCCGCGAGCGCCAGGGCAAGAGCGGCAATGCCTACGCCTTCGTCGCCTTTTCCGATGCGACGGGCCAATTCGAAGCGGTGGTGTTCTCGGAGCTGCTGGCGGCCTCAAGGCCGCTGCTCGAGCCGGGAACCCCGGTCCTGCTCGATGTCGAGGCCGAAGCGGACGGCGAGAACGTCAAGGTGAGGGTGCAACGCCTCGTCTCGCTGGACCGCGCGGCGGAAGCGCGCCATGCCGGCATGAAGATCTATGTCGAGGACAGCCGCGCGCTGGCCCCGCTGGCCGAGCAGGTCGGATCGGGCGGCGGCCAGGGCCAGTTTCGCCTGGTGCTGCGCCTCGATGACGTCTCCAGCGAGGTGGAATTCGTGCTGCCGCAGGGCATCGACGCGACCCCCAAACAACGAAGCGCGCTCAAGCTGGTCGAGGGGGTGGCAGCGATCAGTGCCCTTTAGGGCCTTTCTGGGCCATTTAGCGGGTAGCAGCCCTTGCCAAGCCCGGGCACCCTCCCTATAACCCGCACCATCTCACACGCGGGACGCTCAGCGTCACAAAGGCAATAGCCTTTGCGCTCGCTCCGGTGACTTGGCTCAGGCTAGGTCTTCCTGTCCCGCGGCGGCCGAACCGGAAAAAGGAGTTTGCAGTCCAATGGCACTGCCCGATATCACTATGCGCCAGCTGCTCGAGGCCGGCGTGCATTTCGGTCACCAGACCCACCGCTGGAATCCGAAGATGGCGCCGTTCATCTACGGCTCCCGCAACAATATCCACATCATCGATCTCACCCAAACCGTACCGTTCCTCCATCAGGCGCTGATTACGGTATCCGACGTGGTCGCCAAGGGCGGCCGCGTGCTGTTCGTCGGCACCAAGCGCCAGGCGTCGGAGGCCGTCGCCGATGCCGCCAAATCCTGCGCGCAGTATTTCGTCAATCACCGCTGGCTTGGCGGCACCCTGACCAATTGGCGCACCATCTCCAACTCGATCAAGCGGCTCAAGTCGCTGGAGGAGCTACTGCAAGGCGAGCATCACGGCCTGACCAAGAAAGAACTGCTTCAGCTCACCCGCGAAAAGGACAAGCTCGAGCGCTCGCTTGGCGGCATCAAGGACATGGGCGCGGTGCCGGATCTCATGTTCGTCATCGATACCAATAAGGAAGCGATTGCCATCGCCGAGGCCCGCAAGCTGCATATGCCGGTGGTGGCGGTGGTGGACTCAAACTCCAATCCCGACGGCATCAGCCATCCGATTCCCGGCAACGACGACGCCGGCCGGGCCATCACCCTTTATTGCGATTTGATCGCGCGCGCCGCGATCGACGGCATCGAGCGCGCCCAGGGCGGGGCCGGCATCGATCTCGGCGCCGCTGACGAGCCGATTGGCGAGCCGGGACTCGACGGCGATGAGGACGGTTCCGGCCGGCCGGCGCCGCAGGCCGATCGCCGCCCGAAGAAGAAGCCCGCGCGGAGCGACGGAAGAGGCCCGGGCAGGGGAAGACCCGATGCCAGGAAGCCGGCTCGGAAACCCAAAGCCGCCCAGTCCGGCGAGGCTAGCAGCGAGTAGGGCTGCCGCAACTTCGCGGTCCCGGTGCGAGGGAAGATAGAGGCAAGGCATGGCGATCACTGCCACCATGGTGAAGGACCTGCGCGACAAGACCGGCGCGGGCATGATGGATTGCAAGGCGGCTCTCAACGAGACCGACGGCGACATGGAGGCCGCGATCGATTGGCTGCGGGCCAAGGGGCTCTCTAAGGCCGCCAAGAAAGCCGGCCGGGTCGCCGCCGAAGGTCTGATCGGCCTCGGCGCTGACGCCAAAGAGGCCGCGCTGGTTGAGGTCAACTCCGAGACGGACTTCGTCGCGCGGAACGACACCTTCCAGACCATGGCGTCCGGGATTGCCAAAGCGGCGCTTGCGGCCAAGGGCGATCTCGACAAACTGGCCAAGGCCAAATTTCCGGGCGGCAGCGCGAGCGTGGCCGATACCATCAAGGAGATGATCGGCACCATCGGCGAGAACATGACGCTCCGGCGCACCGCCTATCTCACCGCGAAGAACGGCGCCGTCGCGAGCTACATGCACAACCTGATGGCGCCTGGTCTCGGCAAGATCGGCGTAATCGTCGCACTCGAGTCGACTGGCGATGCCGAGCAGCTCAAGAATTTCGGCAAGCAGGTCGCCATGCATATTGCCGCCGCCAATCCGCAGGCCGTCGATGTCGACAGTCTCGACAAGTCCTTGATCGAGCGGGAGCGGGCGGTGTTGACCGAGCAGGCCAAAGAGTTCTGGCAAGCCCGCCCCCGTCATCGAGAAGATGGTCGAAGGCCGCCTACGCAAATTCTACGAGGAAGTCGTGCTGTTGGCGCAAGCCTTCGTGCATGATCCCGATACGACCGTGGCAAAGGCCTTGGCCGCCGCCGAGAAGGCGGCCGGCGCGCCGATCAAGATTACCGGCTTCTACCGCTTCGCGCTTGGCGAAGGTGTCGATCGCGAAGGCAACGAGACGACGTAAGATGGGCGAGCGTTAATTCGCCTTGGCATGGAGCGGCCGAAGCCGGCGGCTCCATCGCAACCGGGAGGAAGGCTGATGGCAGGGAAGGCAGCGGCCAAGAACCTTCGCTATCGGCGGGCGCTGGTGAAGCTGTCGGGTGAGGCGCTCGCCGGCGACAAAGGCTACGGCATCGACCTTAGCGTGCTCGCCCCCATCACCCGCGACATTGCCACGGCGGTGGCGTCAGGCGCCGAGATTTGCCTGGTGGTCGGCGCCGGCAACATCTATCGCGGCCTGATGGCGGCGGAAAGCGGCATGGACCGGGCGCGCGCCGATTATATGGGCATGCTGGCCACGGTGATGAATGCGCTTGCGCTCCAGACCGCGCTTGAACGCCAAGGCGCCGCCGTGCGCGTGCTCTCGGCCATCCCGATGCCGACCGTGTGCGAATCCTATATCCGCGATAAGGCACTCGACCATCTCGCCAAGGGCCGCGTGGTCATTTTTGCCGGCGGCACCGGCAACCCGTTTTTCACCACCGATACGGCGGCGGCGCTCAGGGCGGCGGAAATGGGCTGCGATGCGCTACTCAAGGCGACTCAAGTCGACGGCGTCTACAGCGCCGACCCGGAAACCACGCCAAACGCCCGCCGCTACGACCGGCTCAGCTATGACGAGGTCCTTAAGCAAGATTTGCGGATCATGGATGGGGCCGCGATCGCCCTTGCTCGGGACAATCGGATTCCGATAATTGTCTTTTCCATCAAGAGCCAAGGCGGCTTGGCGGAAGTGTTGCAGGGGAAGGGCTCATCGACCACGATAGATGGCGGCAAATGAGCCTCGAGGAAACGGAAGCCCTGCCGGAGCCTGTTTGGCGTGACCGGCGGAGCGGGAAGGCGACATGGCTAGCTTCGAGCTAAAGGAGATCGAGCGGCGGATGCGTGGGGCCCTCGGCGTGCTGAAGCAGGAATTCGGCGGACTGCGCACCGGCCGCGCCAATGCCAGCCTGCTCGACCCCATCACCGTGATGGCCTATGGCAACCCCATGCCGCTCAATCAACTCGCCACCGTCAACGTCCCCGAGTTGCGGCTGATCACCGTGCAGGTCTGGGACCGGAGCCAAGTCGGGGCGGTGGAACGCGCCATCAGAGAGTCCGACCTGGGATTAAACCCTGTGGTCGACGGCCAGCTGTTGCGGCTACCCATTCCCGAGCTCAATGAGGAGCGGCGTCACGAGATCGCCAAGGTCGCCCACAAATACGCCGAGCAGGCGCGCATCGCCGTGCGCAATGTGCGCCGTGACGGCATGGAACATCTCAAGCGGGCCGAGAAGGACCACGAGATGGGCAAGGACGAGCACCACACATTGTCCATCAAGGTGCAGGAACTGACCGACAAGATCATCAAGGAAATCGACGAGGCCCTTGCCAGCAAGGAAGCCGAGATTATGCAGGTTTAATCGGGCAGCGGCCGACAACACGCCCATGCCTCCAACCCGGAGCCGAACGTGACGCTTGCGGTGGATAAGCTTGACTGGCAGGGGAGCGACCGGCCGACCGTTCGCCATATCGCGATCATCATGGACGGCAACGGGCGCTGGGCCGCCGAGCGTGGGCTGCCTCGCGCCGAAGGCCATCGCCAAGGCGTCGAAAGCGTGAGACGCACCGTCGAAGCTGCGATCGAGCTCGGCATCACTCACCTCACGCTATTTAGTTTCTCGTCTGAAAACTGGACCCGTCCCAAGCAGGAGATCAACGACCTGTTCGGTCTGTTGCGTCGCTTCATCCGCCGCGATCTGGCCGACCTGCACAAGCACGGCGTGAAGATCCGCGTGATCGGCGCGCGCACCGGTCTGGACGCCGACCTGTTACGGATGATCGACGACGCTGTCGAGCTCACCAAGGACAACGTCGCGCTCAATCTCACCATCGCCTTCAATTACGGAGCCCGCGACGAGATCGCCCGCGCTGCGCGCCGCATCGCCGAAGACGTGGCCAATGGCTCGCTCGTCCCGGCCGACGTGACGGAAGAGCGCTTCGGGTTCTATCTCGATACCGCCAATCTCCCCGATCCCGACCTGCTGATCCGCACCAGCGGAGAATTGCGACTGTCGAATTTTCTCCTCTGGCAACTCGCCTACGCCGAATTCCTGTTCGTCGACGTCTACTGGCCCGATTTCTCGCGGGAGCAGTTGGAGGCAGCGATCGCCGAATATCAACGGCGCAGCCGGCGCTTCGGTGGCACCTCGGCGAGATCCACCGCGTGACGGGGACGGAAGCCCTCCCTCATCGAAAGCCGGAAATCGTGCTGCGCGTGGCGTCAGCCGCCGTGCTTGCCGCCTTGGCGGTCGGCGCCACGATGTTCAGTCCCTGGACCTTTCTCCTCCTGGTGGCGGTGGGCAGCGGGCTCGTCGCCTGGGAGTGGGGACGGTTGACCCGCGGCAATGGCTTCGACGGTGTTGCCCTGATCGAGGCGGTAAGCGTCGCCTCGGTCGCCATTCTGGCAACTCTCGGCCGGCCAGAGCTCGCCTTGGCCCTGCTTGCAGCGGCCGCGGTTGCGGTCGGGCTCGGCGGCCCTGACTTCAAGCGGGCGCGGCTGGTCGCTGGCGGGCCTCGCTTATGCCGCGCTGCCGGCGCTGGCGCTGGTGTGGCTCCACAGCGATCCCGCGTTCGGCGCCGTGGCGGTGCTCTACCTGTTTGCTGTGGCTTGGACCACCGATACCGCCTCATACATCGGCGGCCGTCTGATCGGCGGGGCCAAGCTCGCCCCGAGCATCTCGCCACAGAAGACCTGGAGCGGATTCATCGTCGGCGCCCTCACGCCTGCACTGGTCGGGCTGGCCTTCGCCGCCGCCCTCAAGAGCAGTTCGGCCATCTGGCTTGCGCTCGTGAGCGTGGCCCTTGCGCTCGCCTGCCAGATGGGGGACTTGGTTGAGAGCTGGGTGAAACGCCAGTTCGGAGCCAAGGACATGAGCCAGTTGATCCCAGGTCATGGCGGCTTGCTCGACCGCATCGATGGCCTTCTGTTTGCCGCCGTCCTGGCTGCCCTGATCGCGCTCCGCGATCCGGCCAATCCGGGCCGCGGACTTCTTATTTGGTAGAGTATGCCAGCCGTGTTTTCGTCCCTCACATCGCTCACCGTCGAGCTCGAGACGCGTGCCGCGCGCCCACGACGCATTTCGGTCCTTGGTGCCACCGGCTCGATCGGCGAGAGCACGCTCGATCTGATCGGCCGCGACCCATCGGCCTATCGGGTCGTCGCGTTGACCGGCGGTTGCAATGCCGCTCGTCTTGCCGAACTCGCCATTCTGCACCGGGCCGAGTTCGCGGTGATCGCCGATCCTCGCGCCTACGCGGACTTACGCGCCGCACTCGCCGGCACCGATATCGAGGTCGGCGCCGGGGAGGAGGCGCTGCTTGAGGCCGCGGCCCGGCCTGCCGATTGGGTGATGGCGGCGATTGTCGGCGCGGCGGGTCTTAAGCCGACGCTCGAAGCCGTGCGCCAGGGCAGCCTGACGGCGCTTGCCAACAAGGAGTGCTTGGTCTCGGCCGGCGACATTTTCATGGCCGAGGTGGCGCGCGCCAAGACCACGCTGCTTCCGGTCGACTCCGAGCACTCGGCGGCCATGCAAGTGATGGCCGGTTGCCGCCCCGAACGCATCGAGCGGATTTGCCTGACCGCCTCGGGCGGGCCGTTCCGTTGCTGGAGCCTCGATCAGATGCGCGCCGCGCGCCCCGAGCAGGCGCTCAACCACCCCAATTGGTCGATGGGGCAGAAGGTCACGATCGACTCGGCCACGCTGATGAACAAGGGGCTGGAGCTGCTCGAAGCGCATCACCTGTTTTCGCTTCCGGCCGCCAAGCTCGATGTTTTGATTCATCCGCAGTCGATCGTGCATTGCCTCGTTCATTTGAGCGACGGCTCGGTGCTGGCGCAGATGAGCTGCCCCGACATGCGCACCCCCATCGCCTATAGTCTCGCCTGGCCGGAGCGCATGGTCGCGCCGACCAAGCGCCTCGACCTCGCCGAGCTCGGCACGCTCACCTTCGAAGCGCCGGACATGGAGCGGTTTCCCGCGCTCCGCCTGGCGCGCGAGGTCCTGGCCGCGGGCGGCAGCGCCGGCACCGTGCTCAATGCCGCCAATGAGATTGCGGTCGAGGCCTTTCTCGCCCGAAGGATCGGCTTCCTGGCCATCGCCGATCTGGTCGATGCGACGCTTCAGGCAAGCGCCGGTCTGCTCGGGCTACCGCGCCGCAGCGTCGAGGACGTGCTCGCCATCGATGCCGAAGCGAGGGCAGCGGCCCGCTCGCTCCTGGCGCGGTTTGCATAAGCTTGTAGGGCGGGCTAAGAAGGGTCAAATTTCAAGGATAACCCCCACTTATGGATACGATAATTCAGCTTGCCGGCTTCGGCGATACCGTACTCGGTTATCTCCTTCCCTTCCTGTTCGTGCTCACCGTCGTGGTCTTCGTCCACGAGCTCGGCCACTTCCTGGTGGCCCGTTGGTGCGGAGTCGCGGTTAAGACCTTTTCGATCGGTTTCGGCCCGGAGATCGCTGGATTCAACGACCGGCACGGCACCAGGTGGCGGTTGTCCTGGATTCCGCTTGGTGGCTACGTGAAATTCATCGACGACGACAACGCCGCGAGCGCAGGCCACAAGTCGCTCGAACAATTGTCGCCCGACGAGCGGGCACGGAGCTTCCAGTCAAAGCCGTTAGCAGCCCGCGCGGCCGTGGTCGCCGCCGGCCCGATCGCCAATTTCATCCTGGCGATCGTGATCTTTACGGCAATTTTCGCCCTGTTCGGCGAGCGCATCACCGCAGCCAAAGTCGATATCGTCAATCCGGGCAGCGCCGCCGAGCGCGCCGGTTTCCTGCCGGGCGACCGGGTGGTCAGCATCGACGGGAAAACCATCGAGAGCTTCGGTGAAATGCAGCGTATCGTCGGCACGAGCCCCGACCAGCCGCTTCATTTCGTGGTCGATCGCAATGGGCAGACCGTAGAGCTTACCGCGACTCCCGAGCGCAAGGAGATCACCGACCATTTCGGCAACGTCATTCGACTCGGGCTTCTCGGAATTCAGCGGAGCGCTTCTCCCGAAGATTGGACGCTGAAGCGCCACGATCCGTTGACCGCGTTCGGCATGGCGCTCAAAGAATCCTACTTCGTCATCTCCCGGTCCCTTGGCTATCTCTACGACGTGGTGACGGGTCGGGAGGCCGCGGATCAGTTGGGCGGTCCGATTCGCATCGCCCAGGTCTCCGGACAGGTCGCCAGCGCAGGTTTTGTTGCCCTGCTCAATCTAGCCGCCATTATTTCGGTCAGTATTGGGCTACTAAACTTGTTCCCAATACCGATGCTCGATGGCGGTCATCTGCTGTTTTACGGCATTGAGGCGATCAGAGGCCGGCCGTTGAGCGAAAGCACGCAAGAAATCGGGTTCCGAATTGGGCTCGCTTTTGTGCTCATGCTGATGATCTTTGCAACCTGGAATGACTTGATTCATTTGAAGTTTTTGTGAGACTAGGCGCCGTGAGCCGTGGTCTTGGCGGGGGCCCTTGGGCCCCCGTCGGCACACTGAGGCCGGAATCAAAAATCGGCCACAAAACAAGGCCAGTTTCAGTTCCTAAGCCGTAGCGGCGGCGGGGATCGGCTCGAGGGGAAGACACCAGCAATGGTGCGGTGGACGTTGGTCAGAGGGCTGCTCGCGGCCCTCCTTGTGTTGAGTACCGTCCCGCTCTCGCTGGGTCTTAGCGCGAGCTTTGGCGATTTTTCCGCGCATGCCCAAGGCGTCATCCAAGTCATTCGAGTTGAGGGCAGCAAGCGCGTGGAGCCGGAAACGGTCCGCTCGTATCTCACCTTCTCCACCGGCGATGCTTACGACCCCGCGCAAATCGACGCATCGCTGAAAGCGCTGTTTGCCACCGGCCTGTTCCAGGACGTGCGCATCAGGCGTGAAGGCTCAACCATCGTCATCATCATCGTCGAGAACCCGATCGTGAGCCGGGTTGCCTTCGAGGGAAACAGAGAGATTGAGGACGACACGCTCGCCTCGGAAGTGCAGCTCAAGGCGCGCGCGGTCTATACGCGTGCCCGCGTGCAGGCCGACGTCCAGCGCATCCTCAACCTCTACCGCCGGCAAGGCCTTTATGCGGCCCAGGTCGATCCCAAGATCATCAATCTCGATGCCAACCGCATCGATGTGGTGTTCGAGATCAACGAAGGTCAGGCGACCAAAGTCCGCGCCATCAACTTCATCGGCAATGCCGCCTTCAGCGATTCGCAGCTTCGCTACGTGATCTCGACCACCCAAACCACCATCCTCAGCTTTCTCAAAGGCACCAACATTTACGATCCGGATCGGCTCAATCTCGACCGCGAATTGGTGAGGCAATTCTATATGAAGAACGGCTACGCCGATGTCCGCGTCGTCTCGGCGACCGCCGACCTCGATCGCGACGGCCGCGGCTTCTTCATCACCTTCACCATCGAGGAGGGGGAGCGGTACCGCTTCGGCGTCATCGATATCGAAAGCTCCTTGCCCTCGCTCAATGTCGAGGCACTGCGGGGATACACCCTGACCAGAAGCGGCCGCGTGTTCAATTCCGAGAAGGTGGAGAAGACGATTGAAGCGCTGACCATCGGGGTTTCCGAGCAAGGCTATGCTTTCGGCCAAGTCAAACCCCGCCTCGACCGCGACCCGACGACCGCCACCATGAACATTGTCTTCGTTATCGATGAGGGCCCGAGGGTCTACATCGAGCGCATTAACATCGTCGGCAATTTCCGCACCGAGGACGGCGTGATCAGGCGACAGTTTCGCCTGGCCGAAGGCGATGCCTTTAACCGTCTTTTGGTCGAGGCGGCACGGAAAAGATTGCGCGCGCTCGGCTTTTTCAAGACCGTCGAAGTCGAGACCGAGCCCGGAAGCGCGGCCGACCGGGTCGTCATCGTGGTCAAAGTGCTAGAGCAGCCGACCGGCGAGCTGTCCTTCGGTGCCGGCTACTCCACGAGCGAAGGCGTCATCGGCGACGTCAGCATCACCGAACGCAACCTGATGGGCAAAGGCCAGTATGTCAGGCTTGGCTTTTCCGGTAGTCTCGATCGTGCCCAGGTGGATTTCAGCTTCACCGAACCCTATTTTCTCGATCGCAACCTCGCCGCGGGCTTCGACCTCTTCCACAAAGAGGTGGATTTGACCGATGTGGCCTCGTTCAAACAAAACACCACTGGCGGCAATCTCCGCCTGGGTTTTCCGATCGCCGACAACACGCAGATGGGCTTGCGCTATCGATTCGAGCAGGAAGACATTTTCGATGTGTCGAACAACGCATCGTTGGCCGTCAAGGAATCCGCGGGTACTTACACAACCTCGAGCGTCGGCTACACCATAGCCTATGACACGCGAAATCTGCCGCAGTCGCCCACCAGCGGCATGTTCACCTCGTTCTCGCAGGACTTTGCCGGCGTTGGCGGCGACGTCCAATACCTTAGGTCGGTCGTCGATGCTCGCGGCTACTATCCAATCACCAACAAAATTACCTTGGTCGGCAGGGCGCAGGGCGGGTCGATCGTAGGCTGGGGCGGCCAGGATGTCCGCATGACCGACCTGTTTTTCAAGGGCGGCGAGACCATCCGCGGCTTCGAGCGGGCCGGCTATGGGCCGCGCGACGCCTGCGAAGATCCAGTCACCCACGACCGCATAGACAACTGTTCGCGCGACTCCCTCGGCGGTCAGCTGTTCTGGGCGACTACGGCGGAGGTAAGATTTCCCTTCCCATACGTTCCCGACAGCCTTGGCATGCAGGGCGCTATTTTTGTCGATGCCGGTTCGTTGTGGGATCCAAGCCAAATTGCGGTGGACGCGATCTACCCAGCCCCTCCCAAGGGGGAGGGCAGCTTCATCTTCGACAGCGCCGAGGTGCGCCTTTCGACTGGATTCAGCATCATTTGGCAATCGCCGCTCGGCCCTCTCCGGGCCGATATCGCGCAGGCCCTGCTTAAGGCCGATTTCGACAAGACCGAACTCTTCCGCTTCGGCGCTTCGACGAACTTCTAATTGAAGCGATTTCCCGTTATGGCTTCGCGTCATGACCCATGTCGCGGCGCTCGCCGCTGAGAATTTGATGGAACATCCAGGTTTCTTCGAGCGGGCCGGGCCCTTCTCCTTGGGAGCTGTCGTCCAAGCCACCAGTGCCGAGGCGGCCGGCGGCGCCGATCTCGGTCACCTCATCAGGGATGTCAGGCCCCTCGACAGCGCGAGCCAAGGCGACCTCTCCTTTCTCGACAATCCAAAATATCTCCCGCTATTCGCCGCCACCGCCGCGAGTGCCTGCCTGGTCGCTCCGAAATTTGCCGCCCAAGCCCCCGCCGGCACCGCGTGCCTCGTGACTCCGGAGCCTTATCGCGCCTTCGCCCGAGCGTTGCTGCTGTTTTATCCCGATGCCCTGAAGCCTAAGGCCGCGCTTACCGGCGGCACGGACCGTTCGCCCCTGGTCCACCCAAGCGCATCGCTCGAGCCGGGTTCAGTCGTGGAACCAGGAGCGGTGGTCGGGCCCGAAGCCCGTATCGGGCGCGGCACCACCATCGCCGCCGGCAGCGTGATCGGCTACCGGGTGCATATCGGCCGCGACGGCTATATTGGGCCGAATGCCTCGGTCACCCACGCCCTGGTCGGTAACCATGTTACCATCCACGCCGGGGTTGCCATCGGTCAGGACGGGTTCGGTTTTGCCATGAGCAAGACCGGCCACCTGAAAGTGCCCCAAATCGGCCGCGTCATCATCCAGGACGGCGTGGAAATCGGCGCCAACACCACGATCGACCGGGGAGCCTTGCGCGACACGGTGATAGGGGAAGGCACCAAAATTGATAATCTCGTGCAAATCGGGCACAACGTGGTGATTGGAAGACATTGCATCATCGTGGCCCAAACCGGTATTTCGGGCAGCGCGGAACTCGGCGATTTCGTGGTCCTCGGTGGCCAGGTCGGCGTCGTGGGCCATGTCAAGATCGGCGCTGGCGCGCAGATTGCGGCGAGCAGCAATGTCCGCGGCGATGTGCCTCCGGGCGTCCGGTGGGGCGGAACCCCAGCCAAGCCCGTGCGGCTCTGGTTCCGGGAGCTCACGCTGTTGCAAAGGCTTGCCGAACGCAAGGATTTGAAGCTTGATCAGGGCGAAGGTGGCAGCGGGACCGGCGAATAGCCCGGCCCGGTGCCCCTCGATCCAAGGAGCCGGTTTTCATGAATGAGAGCGGAGTGAAGTCGAAGCTCGGGAAGGCGGAGATCACCGACATCCTGAAACTTCTGCCGCATCGCTATCCCTTTCTCATGGTCGACCGCATCGTCGACATGGACGGCGATCGTTCCGCCATGGGCATCAAGAACGTCACCGCCAACGAGCCTTATTTCCAGGGCCATTTCCCCGGCAATCCCGTCATGCCCGGAGTGCTGTTGATCGAAGGCATGGCGCAAACCGCCGGCGCTCTTTGCATGCGCCATCTCGAGGACTTCAAAGAACCTCCGCTGGTCTATTTCATGGCCATCGACAAGGCCCGGTTCCGCCGCCCGGTAGTCCCGGGTGACACCGTCCATTACCACGTTCAAAAGATGCGCAACCGCGGGCGCGTGTGGCGCTTCCGCGCCCAGGCCCTGGTCGACGGCACCCTCGTCGCCGAGGCCGAGGTGAGCGCCGTGATCGTCGAGACTTAGCCAGGGCGAGCATGGCCAACATCCATGCGACCGCTGTGGTCGATCCAAGCGCAAAACTTGGGACGGGCGTGAAGATCGGTCCCTTCTGCGTGATCGGACCCGATGTGGAGCTCGGCGACGGCGTCGTGGCCCACTCCCACGCCGTGATCACCGGCCGCACCGGGCTGGGCGCGAATTGCCAAGTCTATCCCTTCGCCTCGATCGGCCAGACCCCCCAGGACGTGAAATATCACGGCGAGCCGAGCACGCTCTCGATCGGCCCGAACACCATCATCCGCGAGCACGTCACCATCAATCCCGGCACCGAGGGCGGTCACATGGCGACCAAGGTCGGCGCCAACTGTCTGTTGATGATTGCCGCCCATGTCGCCCATGATTGCGAGCTCGGCAACAACGTGACCCTGGTGAACGGCGCGACCTTGGGGGGCCACGTCACCATCGGCGAGGGCGCCATCATCGGCGGTCTCTCCGCCGTGCATCAATTTGTGCGGATCGGCGCCTATGCGTTCGTCGGCGGCATGTCGGGCATCGCCGCCGATGTCATCCCGTTCGGCATGGCCATCGGCAACCGGGCCAATCTCTACGGCCTCAATATTGTCGGGCTGAAGCGCAAGGGCTTCCCGCGCGAGCAAATCCATGAGCTGCGCCAGGCTTACCGCATGCTATTTTCCAGCGAAGGAACCCTGATGGAGCGGCTCGACGACGTGGAGCACATGTTCTCGACCAATCCGCTTGCCAAGCAGATCATCGACTTCATCAAGACTCAGTCCGACCGCTCGTTCTGCATACCGAACAATGCCGCAACGCCGAGCCGATGATAGCCCCGCCCCGCCCGTGCCCGAGGGGGTGAAGATCGACGGCCCGCTCGGCATCATCGCCGGGCGAGGGCCGCTGCCTTGCGTGCTGGCGGCCTCAGCGGCGGCGCGTGGGCTTTCCTTGCATATCGTCGCCATTCGCGGTGAGGCCCGCGACGAGATCGAGCGCTTTCCGCATACCTGGATCAAGTGGGGCGAGATCGGCAAGATGTTCGCCGCGCTCGACCAGAATGGTTGCGGGGACCTGGTGATCATTGGCGGCGTGAACCGCCCGGATCTCGCCAATGTGCGGTTTGATCTCGGCGCGCTGAAGACCTTGCCGTTCCTGCTCAGCCTCGGCAAAGGCGGCGACGACCACGTGTTATCGCGGATCGTGCGTTTCTTCGAGGACAAGGGTTATCGGGTGCATGGGGCGGGCGACGTGGTGCCGGAGATCATGGCGGGTGTTGGCAAGCTCGGCGCCAAGGCGCCCTCCGCCGAGGACCGGGCCGATATCGATATGGCGCTCGATGTGGTGCGGGCACTCGGCCGCTTCGACGTGGGCCAGGCCGCGGTGGTGGTGAAAGGTCACGTCCTTGCCGTGGAGGCCGCCGAAGGCACCGATGCGATGCTCGCCCGCTGTGCCGAGCTGCGCGAAGCAGGCCGGGCGGGCCGGGGCGGACGTGCCGGGGTGCTGGTCAAAGCGCCTAAGCCCGGGCAAGAGGAACGCGTCGATATGCCGACCATCGGGCCCGAGACCGTGACCAAGGCGGCTGCGGCCGGTCTCTCCGGCATTGCCGTGGCGAAGCAGGTGTTGATGGCCGAACGCGCGGCGACCATCGCTGCCGCCAATCAGCACGGGCTGTTTCTATTGGGGTTAACGGCGGAAGAGCGCGGCGTCTAGCGCGCGCTCATCGGCACGTAGGCGCGCTCGGTCGCGCCGGTATAGAGCTGGCGCGGCCGCCCGATGCGCTGCGAGGGATCCTCGATCATCTCCTTCCACTGAGCGATCCAGCCGACCGTGCGCGCGATGGCGAACAGCACCGTGAACATGTCGGTCGGGAAGCCGAGCGCCTTCAGCGTGATGCCGGAGTAGAAGTCGATATTGGGATAGAGCTTCTTCTGGACGAAATAGTCATCCGACAGCGCGATGCGTTCGAGCTCCATCGCCACTTTTAAGATCGGATCGTCGCCATGGCCGACCGCGTCGAGCACCTCATGGCAGGTCTTCTGCATGATCTTGGCCCGGGGGTCGTAGTTCTTATAGACGCGGTGACCAAAGCCCATCAGCCGGAACGGATCGCTCTTGTCTTTTGCACGCTTGAGGTATTCGGGGATGCGGTCGACCGAGCCGATCTCCTGGAGCATTTCGAGCGCCGCCTCGTTGGCGCCGCCATGGGCCGGGCCCCACAGGCAGGCGATGCCGGCCGAGATGCAGGCGAATGGATTGGCGCCGGACGAGCCAGCGAGCCGCACCGTCGAGGTCGAAGCGTTCTGCTCATGGTCGGCATGGAGGATGAAGATGCGCCGCATAGCGCGCGCGAGGACGGGATTGACCTTGTATTCCTCGCACGGCACGGCGAAGCACATATGCAGGAAATTGGCCGAGTATTCGAGCTCGTTCCTGGGATACACGAACGGCTGGCCGATCGAATATTTGTAGGCCATGGCGGCGATGGTCGGCATCTTGGCGATCATGCGAATACTCGCCATCTCGCGCTGCGCCGGATCCTTGATGTCGATCGAGTCGTGATAGAAGGCGGAGAGCGCGCCGACCACGCCGACCATGACCGCCATCGGATGCGCGTCCCGCCGGAACCCGGTGTAGAACCGCGTCATCTGCTCGTGCACCATGGTGTGCATGGTGATGCGATGCGTGAACTCGGCGTACTGCTCGTCGGTGGGAAGCTCGCCGTAGAACAGCAGATAGCAGGTCTCGAGGAAGGTGCCGTGCTCGGCGAGCTGATCGATCGGATACCCGCGATAGAGCAGGATGCCTTTGTCGCCGTCGATAAAGGTGATCTTCGACTCGCAGCTCGCCGTCGAGGTGAAGCCCGGGTCGTAGGTGAAGCAGCCGGTGTCCTGGTAGAGCGAATTGATGTCGATGACATCGGGACCCAGCGTGCCCTTGCGGACCGGCAGATCGAAGCGCGCGCCGTCGATCGAGATCGATGCCTCGGCAGCGGCCGACGCGCGGAGAGTTTCTGCGACGCTCATCTAAAGGCTCCTCTGACCATCCTGAGGGAGGCGGTTCGCCGTCAGAACGCAGTACAATAGCAATAGCATTCCTAACGAACGCGTTTATTGCAGTGCCACATAATCGCGCCGATTGTGCCGCAGTGCAACAACTGGACTTGCTTAAATGTTAAGCAGAATTGGTTGCATGCACCTGATCGCGGATACGAGCAAGCGATTCCTCCCGGCCAAGCACCTCAAGCACATCGAAGATACCCGGGGATGTCGACCGGCCGGTTAAAGCAGCTCGCAGCGGCTGAGCCACCTTGCCGAGTTTCTGGCCCGTCTCATCGGCGAAGCCGCGCACGGCAGCCTCGAGAGTGTCCTCGGTCCACGGCTCGGTCCGTTCGAGCCGCGGCAGGAGGGCGGCCAGCATCTCCCGCCCGGGCGCGTCCAGCACCTTGCTCGCCGTCTTATCGAGCGCAATCGGCCTCTGGGCGAACAGAAAGGCGGCGTTGTCGAGCAACTCGACCAGCGTCTTCGCTCGCTCCTTCAGTCCCGGCATGGCGCGCTCCAATTTGGCCCAGCCATCCGCGCCGATCTGTTCGAGCAGTGCGGCGCCGCCGGGAAGCTCGGGGACCAGCGCCTTGAGGCGCTGCACGATCTCGTCGTCCGGCGCGGCGCGAAGATAGTGTCCGTTCAAATTTTCGAGTTTGGCGAAGTCGAACCGCGCCGCCGAGCGGCCGATCGCGTCGAGATCGAACCATCGAACCATCTCGTCCGTCGACATGATCTCGGCATCGCCGTGGCTCCAACCGAGCCTGACTAGATAGTTGCGGAGCGCATCGGGCAGATAGCCCATGGCGCGATAGGCATCGACGCCGAGCGCACCGTGCCGTTTCGACAGCTTGGCGCCGTCTGGTCCGTGGATCAGCGGCACATGCGCGTAGATCGGCGTGTCCCAGCCGAGCGCCTTGAAGATTTGCGTCTGGCGCGCCGCATTGGTGAGATGATCGTCGCCGCGGATAACATGAGTGATGCCCATGTCATGGTCGTCGACCACCACAGAAAGATTATAGGTGGGCGTGCCGTCACTGCGCAGGATGACGAGATCGTCGAGATCCTTGTTGGCGAACACCACGCGGCCCTGGACCCGGTCCTCGATCACCGTCTCGCCGTCACGCGGCGCCTTGAAGCGGATCGCGGGCGCGATGCCAGAAGGCGCCTCTAACGGATCGCGATGGCGCCAGGTGCCGTCATAGCCGGGCGCGCGACCCTCGTCGCGAGCCTTCTCGCGCATGGCCTGAAGCTCGGCCGGGCTCGCATAGCAACGATAGGCATTGCCTTGCGCCAGCAGCTGCTCGGCGATCTGGCGATGGCGCTCGGCGCGGGTGAGCTGATAGACCGGCTCGCCGTCCCAGTCGAGTTCGAGCCAGCGCAAGCCGTCGAGGATGGCCAGGATCGCACCCTCGGTGGAGCGGGCCTGGTCGGTGTCCTCAATACGGAGCAGCATCTTGCCGCCGGTGTGCTTGGCATAAAGCCAATTGAACAGCGCCGTCCGTGCGCCGCCGATATGCAGATAACCGGTCGGCGAGGGGGCAAAACGCGTGATGACCTGATCGCTCATGGGCGCGAGGGCGGGTTCTCTTTGCGGGACTAGGGGCGGACGCGGGCGTGATGTAGCATAGGGGCCGATGCGGGGTAAGGGCAGGGCAGGAGGCCGTCACTGCCGGTTCTGAGCGTCGTCGATGCCGGACCGGGACGAACCAGGGTGGAGGAGCGACGATCGCGTGCGGTCTCGCTCTCGCGCCACAAGTCGAGCGCCCCGACGTGCTGATCGAGCGGCACGGCGGCCTTGCGGTCGAGCACCGGCAACCTGGTCTTCCCACCGGCGACGGCGGCGGGCTACAGCGTCGACAATTGGCTGCTGGCCGACGGCGATGAGCGCGATGCCGCCACGGCCGCCGACGCAAGCGCCTTCCGCTGCGATCTGCTCGGCTGCATTGGCGTGGTCAAAGACAAGACCGTGGCGCTCATCCGGCATCCCGGCGCGTTGGAAGAAGATTGCCGCCTGGCCGACATCGTCATTGCGCCGTTCACCCTCGGCAAGAAATGCCGGGCCGCGCGCGTGATTGTCGACCGGCGCAGGTTGAAAGCTTACGGCGCCCACGCGCTCTATATCGAGGGTCTGTCGATCAGGACCGAAACGGTCGCAGCGGCGCGCGGACACAGGCCCTGGGCCCCTGACCGCGTCATCGTCGAAATGGCGGGTCCGTTATCCCCTGGACCGGCTAACGCCCGCGATGACGATGATGCGGCGGAGGCTTCCGGCCGACGCGTGGATGATCCTGAGCGGTAAAGCCTAGTAGCGGCGGATCAGGCCGACCAGCCGCCCCTGCACGCGCACGCGGTCGGGGCCGAAGATGCGCGTCTCGTAGGACGGATTGGCGGCTTCGAGCGCGATGGAGTCGCCGCGCCGGCGCAAGCGCTTGAGCGTCGCTTCCTCCTCGTCGACCAGCGCCACGACGATGTCGCCGTTACTGGCGTCCTCGCATTTCCTGACGATGATGGTGTCGCCCTCGAGGATGCCGGCCTCGATCATCGAATCGCCTTTGACCTCGAGCGCGTAATGCTCGCCCTTGGAAAGCAGTTCAGGCGGCACTTCAATGGTCGAGAGCCTGGTCTGGATCGCTTCGACCGGCACGCCGGCGGCGATGCGGCCCATCACCGGGACGCTCACGGTCTGGGGCAGGCTCTCGCCCTCTGCCACCTGGGGAACGCGCCCCAAACTGCCTTCGATCACGCTCGGGGAGAAGCCGCGGGAGCGCTGCGCCAAAGGTTGCGGCACCGAGTCGGGCAGCCGCACGATCTCCATGGCCCGGGCCCGATGGGGCAGCCGGCGCACGAAGCCGCGCTCTTCGAGCGCGGTGATGAGCCGGTGGATGCCGGACTTAGACTTGAGGTCGAGCGCTTCCTTCATCTCATCAAAGGATGGGGGCACGCCCGTCTCCTTCAACCGCTCATGGATGAACATGAGAAGCTCTTTCTGCTTCGATGTGAGCATCTGGTCCCCTTAGAGCGGTTGTGCTTTTGTTCGACGCCTTAACAATTCGAGAGCCCGCTTGTACAAATCATGAACATTTTATCTGTTCTGTTTGTGTTCTGCAAGGGGGAATACCACGAGATGCGGTAGGCGCGCCGCAAGAACCGACCTCGCGCGATTCGGGTTTCCGGCGCCTTAACCGCGAGCGAAGGGCACGATCCTGACGCGGGCTCCCTCGGTCAGGGCCGGCGCATGCGGCGTCCTGACGATCAAGCAATCGGCGCGGACGAGCGCCGCCACCAGCGAGGAGTCCTGCGAGGGCAGCGGGCGCACGACCCGCGTGCCGTCCTCTCGCCACTCCGAGCGGGCCCGCATGTAATGCTCACGCGCCCCAGTGGCCTCGATCGCCTCGCCGAGGACGGCCTCGGGCTCGGGGCGCCCGGCCTCGGCAAGGCCGAGCATCCGGTCCATCATCGGCAGCAGGAAGACATGGGCACAGATCAGCGCCGAGACCGGGTTCCCCGGCACGCCGAGCACGCGCTGCTCGCCCATCCGGCCAAACAGCATGGGCTTCCCCGGCCGCATGGCGATCTTCCAGAAATCGAGCGTAAGCCCCTCCGATTTCAGCGCGGTCGCCACCAGGTCGCGCTCGCCCACCGAGGCGCCGCCGATAGTGAGGAGGATATCGGCGGCTTTGCCGGCGCGGGCCAGCGTCACGATGCTCTCGAGCTTGTCTTTGGCGATGCCCAGCGGCATCGCTTCGCCGCCATGGGCCTCGACCAGTGCAGCAATGCCAAGCGGGATCGACGATACGATCTCATCCGGCGCAAGCTCGGAGCCGGCGGGCACCACTTCGTCGCCGGTGGCGAGGATCGCGATTTTAGGCCTCCGCCTGACCGGCAATTCGGCATGGTTCATGGCGGCGGCGAGCATCAGCTCGCGCGGGCCGAGCTTGGTCCCGGCCACGAGCAGGATCTCGCCCTCGGAAAAGTCCTGACCGCGCGGACGGATATGCGGGACGAGGCTTAGCTCCTTGACCGTGACCTGACCTCGGACCTCATCGGCGTTCTCCTGAATGACGATGGTGTCGGCGCCGTAGGGGACCGGCGCGCCGGTGAAGATGCGCACCGCCTCGCCGCGTCCCACGCGGCCTCGGTAACCCGCGCCAGCGGCGGCTTGCCCGACCAACCTCAGCGTCGCGGGCAGGGCCGCCACGTCTGCCGCGCGGACGGCATAGCCATCCATGGCCGAAGCATCGAACGGCGGCTGGGTGAGCCTCGCGGCGAGGTCCTCTGCCAGCACGCGGCCGCGGCCGCGCTCGAGCGCCACACGCTCAGTCTCGAGCGGCGTCAAACCCCTCGTCACACGCTCAAGAGCTTCGGCAACGGACAGCAGAGCCATAGCTCCTCAGCGGCGAAACGTGCCGGAGCGGCCGCCGGTCTTTTCCATGAGCCGAATGCCGGAGAACGACATCGCCCGATCGACCGCTTTGCACATGTCGTAGATGGTGAGGCAAGCAACCGAGACGGCGACCAATGCTTCCATCTCGACGCCGGTCTTGGCGTCGACCTTCGCGGTCGCCTCGACCTTCAGGCCCGGCGGATCGCGCGTCGGCTCGAACTCCACCGTCACCTCCGACAGGGGCAGGGCATGGCAAAGCGGGATCAGCTCATGCGTCCGCTTGGCGGCCATGATGCCGGCGATGCGGGCAGTGGCCAGCACGTCGCCCTTGGGGGCCTGTCCCGCGAGAATCAGATCGAGCGTGGCCGGCGCCATGGCGACGAAGCCTTCGGCCCGCGCACTGCGCGAGGTCACTTCCTTGGCCGAGACATCGACCATGCGGGCCTCGCCCTTGTCGTTGAGATGGCTGAGCCGTGCCGTCATTGCGCCGCCTCCGCTTGCGCCGGCGACCCTGTCAGCAGCGCGCGGGTCGCCGCGGCGACGTCGCTCTGCCGCATCAGGCTCTCGCCCACCAGGAACGCTCGTACGCCAGAGCCTGCCAGCCGCTCCAGATCGGCATGAGCGAAGATGCCGCTCTCGGCGATGACCAGGCGATCTGGCGGCACCATCGGCGCCAGACGCTCGGTGGTGGCAAGCGTGGTGGCGAAACTCTTGAGGTCGCGGTTGTTGATGCCAACGAGCTTGGTGTCGAGCTTGAGTGCCCGGGCAAGCTCGGCCTCGTCATGCACTTCGGCGAGCACGTCCATGCCGAGATCGGCCGCCTCCTTGGCCAGGTCTCGCGCCGTGGCGTCGTCGACCGCGGCCATGATGATGAGGATGCAATCGGCGCCGAGCGCGCGCGCCTCCACCACCTGGTACGGGTCGATCATGAAGTCCTTGCGCAATACGGGGAGGGCGGTCGCCTCGCGGGCGGCGGTCAAATAATCGGGGCGTCCTTGAAAGGAGGGCGCGTCGGTCAACACCGACAAGCAGGCGGCGCCGCCTATTTCATAAGCGCGCGCCAGCGCCGGCGGGTCGAACTCGGCGCGGATCAGGCCCTTGGACGGGCTCGCTTTCTTGATCTCGGCGATGAGGGCGAATTGGCCTTTGGCGATGCGCGACCGCACAGCATCGGCGAACGGCCGCACCGCTGGCTGAGCCTCGGCGCGGGCGCGCAGGGCGCCGCTATCGGCCGACGCCTTGGCGGCTTCGACCTCTTTGCGCTTATAGGCGAGGATGGTGTCGAGCACCTGGGCCATTGGCTCAGACTTTATCATGGCTGAGCTTAACGAGCGCTTCGAGCACACCTTTGGCTTTGCCGCTGTCGATCGACTGCGCGGCGAGCGCCACGCCGTCGCGCAGCGTCTTTGCCTTGCCCGCGACCAACAGCGCTGCCGCCGCATTCAGCAGCACGATATCGCGGAACGGACCTTGGTTTCCTCCCAGCACCGCGCGGATATGCGCCGCATTCTCGGTCGCATCGCCACCGATCAGATCCTCAGGCTTCGCTTGCGGCAGCCCGGCATTCTTCGGCGAGATGTTGAAGGTCGAGATCGTGCCGCGGTCGAGCGCCGCCACATGACTGATGGTGGTGGTGGTAAGCTCGTCCAGACCGTCGGCGCCATGAACCACCCAGGCTCGTTCCGCCCCCAATCTTCCCAGCACATGGGCGATGGGTTCGACCAGCGCTTCACTGAACACGCCGACGATTTGATATTTCGCGCCGGCCGGATTGGCGAGCGGGCCCAGCAGATTGAAGATGGTGCGGGTGCCGAGCTCGGCGCGCACCTTGGCCACATGGCGCATGGCAGCGTGATGAGACGGCGCGAACATGAAGCCGAGTCCGCTTCCCTCGATGCATTTGGCGATAGTCTCAGGCTCGCACTCGATATTGACGCCGAGCGCCTTGAGCACATCGGCCGAGCCCGAGCGCGAGGAGATCGACCGGTTGCCGTGCTTGGCCACCGGCACGCCCGCGCCGGCGACCACGAAGGCAACACAGGTCGAGATGTTGTGCGTGCCCTTGGCGTCGCCGCCGGTGCCGCAGGTGTCGATGGCGCCTTCCGGCGCGCGCACCTTGACGGCACGCTCGCGCATGGCGCGGGCCGCGCCGGTGATTTCCTCGATGGTTTCGCCGCGTGCGCGCAGGCCCATCAGCAGCGCACCGACTTGCACATCACTTGCGACGCCCGACATGATCAGCGCGAACGTGTCGGCCGCTTCGGTCTCGCTGAGGGTCTCGCCTTGCGCCACCTTGCGGAGGACTGGGCCGAGATCCGCAAGCGCAGCAGAGCTTGCGGGCGCCGGGCTAGAGGGCACCGGCCGCTTCTCTGTGGGCCGCGCCGCGCGCACGCCCGACGCGGGCAAGGTCGAGGAAGTTCGAGAGCAGTTGATGGCCGTGCTCGGAGGCGATGCTTTCGGGATGGAATTGCACGCCGTGCACCGGATAGCGTTTGTGTTGTAGGCCCATGATCACGCCGTCGGCGGTCTCGGCGGTGATCTCCAGCGCATCGGGCAAGCTGTCGCGTTCGACCACCAGCGAATGATAGCGCGTGGCCGAAAAGTCCTGCGCGATGCCGGCAAACACGCCCTTGCCGGTATGATGCACTTTCGACAGCTTGCCATGCATCAGGGTGGGGGCGCGCACCACCCGGCCGCCATAGACCTGGCCGATGGCCTGATGGCCAAGGCAGACGCCGAGGATCGGCACCACCGGCCCGGCGCGGGCGATCAGCTCGAGGCAGATGCCGGCCCGGTCGGGATCGCACGGCCCCGGCGACAGCACGATGGCCTCGGGAGCCTCGGCCAGGACCTGGTCCACGGTCACCTTGTCGTTGCGGTAGACGCGGGTCGACGCGCCCAATTCGCCGAGGAAATGGACGAGGTTGTAGGTGAAACTGTCGTAGTTATCGATCAGCGTCAGCATGGGGTGGTGTTACGCTTGTGGCCCGCGCCCCGTCAAGGCGTGAGGCGAGCGGCCCGGGGCGGTTCTAGACGCGCAAATCCCTCGGCGACAGGAACAGGTTCAGCGTCCCGCTATTGACGCTAACGCTCTTCCACAACCCGCTGACGAAATTGATCACCGCCAGGCCGGCGGTCGGATATTTCGTCCTGAGACGATCCCGGAAATGCTTTGGGCCCGAGCCCACCAGATCGAGCGCGAAGGCCTGGATCTCGGGGTTGTGGCCGACCAGCATGACGCGGTTCGCCCCGGGTTGAATGCCATGCAGCATCTCCAGCATCTCCTCGGGGCTGGCATGATAGAGCGCATCGACATAGACGATTTTGGGCTCGACCCGAAGCTCGGGCAAGACCAGATCGAGCGTGTCGCGCGTCCGCCGCGCCGACGAGCACAGCACCAGCTCGGGATCGATGCCGCGTTCGGCCATGGCCTTTCCCATCAGCGGCGCGTCGGTGACACCTCGCGTGGCCAGCGGCCGCTCGCGGTCGGGCAGCGCGGGGTTGCTCCAGCTCGACTTCGCGTGGCGGAGTAGCGAGAGGGTCAGCATCATTGACCGCGCTTGGCGCGCGCGGCAAAGCGCACGGCTTCGTCGGCGGCCTTGAACAGCGCGCGCGCCTTGCTCACGCACTCGGCCTGCTCGCGTTCCGGCACCGAGTCGGCGACGATGCCAGCGCCGGCCCGCACATACATCGTGCCATCCTTCACCACCGAGGTTCGGAGCACGATGCAGCTGTCCATCTCGCCGCCGGCTGAGAAATATCCGACGCAGCCGGCATAAGGTCCGCGCGCCTCGTCTTCGAGCTCATCGATGATCTCCATGGCACGGACCTTTGGCGCGCCCGACACCGTGCCGGCCGGGAAGCCCGCCATCAATGCATCGACGGCATCGAAGTCGGGCGCGAGTGTGCCTTCGACATTCGACACGATATGGATCACCTGGCTGTAATATTCGAGGAAGAAAGAGTCGGTGACGCGCACGCTGCCCAATTCGGCGACCCGGCCGACATCGTTGCGGCCGAGATCGAGCAGCATGAGGTGTTCGGCCCGCTCCTTGGCGTCGGCGAGCAGCTCGATGGCCAGTGCCTTGTCTTCTTCCGGGCTCGCCCCGCGCGGCCGCGTGCCGGCGATCGGCCTGATGGTGACTTGGCCGTCGCGGACCCTGACCAGAATCTCGGGGCTCGACCCCACCACGGCGAAGCCGCCGAAATTCAAATAATAGAGGAAGGGCGACGGATTGACCCGCCGCAGCGCGCGGTACAGGGCAAACGAGGGCAGCGTGAAGGGCGCCTCGAAGCGCTGGCTCAACACTACCTGGAAAATGTCACCCGCGGCGATGTAGTCCTGGGCGCGTTTGACCTTCGCCATATAGGCCTTGGCATCGGTGGTCGCCTTGGGCTCCGGATGCGCCGCGCTCAAATCAGGCTCGCCGGCGTGGGGCAGAGGCTGGTCAAGCCGCTCCAAAGCGAGGTTCAGCCGGTCGGCCGCCCGTGCATAAGCGGCCTTGGCACTGACCCCAGGCGCGGGCCTGACCGGCGTCACCACCGTCATCTCGTCTTTGACGCTGTCGAAGATGACGATCAGCATCGGACGCACCAGAATGCTGTCGGGCAACCCCAGCTGGTCGGGCTTCTCGCCGGGGAGATGCTCGATCAGCCGCACCGTGTCGTAGCCCATATAGCCGAAGATGCCCGCCGCCATTGGCGGCAGCTCAGGCGGTAAGGCGATCGCCGACTCGGCCAGCAGCGCGCGCAGCGAGGCAAGTGCCGGCAGCGGCGAGGGCGCGAAGCCATCCGGATCGGACTGTGGCGCCCGGTTGATCTCGGCCTTTGCCCCATCGGCGCGCCAGATGAGATCGGGCTCACAGCCGATGATGGAATAGCGGCCCCGCGTGGCGCCGCCTTCGACCGACTCCAACAGGAAGCTGTTCGGCCGGTCATGCGCGACTTTCAGCATGGCCGAGACCGGGGTCTCGAGATCGGCAACGAGACGAGTCCAGGTCACTTGCGGCGTGCCCTCGTCGTAGCGCCGCGCGAAGCTCGGAAAGTCCGGCTCGATCGGGTGGCCTCCGCTGTGCGGCGTGAGCGGCGTGACGGAGGCCTTGGCGGAACTCATGGCTCCTCGCCGCTGCCGATCAGCTTGGCGAGAGCTTGCTGGTTGACGACGACGCCGTAGCGGGTCTGCAGCGCGCTGAAATATTCGGCGATGGCATCTTCGCCGATGAGCAGCCCGAGCTCACGCTTGAGCCGATCGGCCTCGGCGGCCTCCAGCGGCGGCGGCGCCGTGACCTTGTCGACCTGGAACACGACGCGGCCTTCCTCGACGCCGGAGGCGGCCGCGCCGTAACCCTTCTCGGGCAAGGTGAAGGCCTGCGCCACGGTGGCGGGAAGGATGTACACGGTGATGCCGTCGCGCTTCAAAGGATCGCTGGTTAGCACTTCGACATTGAGGTCTTTGGCGACGTCCTCCAGCGTCTTGCCGCCACTCAAAGCGGTGACCAGGTCCTGGGCGTATTTAGCGACCCGGGTCCGCACCTCGTCGCTCCGCCAGTCTTTGGCGACCTCGTCTTTGACCTGATCGAACGGCTTGAGCTGTTGGGGCACGACACCCAGCACTTCATACCAGACGACGCCGTCGTCCTTGGCGTCGATCGGATCGTTCTCGACGCCGGTATCGGTGGCGAAGACGGCGTTGAGCACGTCTTTCTGCGCCGGCAGCGTAACCGTCGAGCCGTCTGGCTTGCGCCCGTCGCGGTCGACCTGGTCGATAAGCTGATAATCCAGCTTGAGCTTGCCGGCGACCTCGGACAGCGTCGTTCCCGATGCGAGCTCGTCCTCGATCTTGTCATGCAGATCGAAGATCGCGCCCGACGCGCGCTCCTTGAGGAGCTTGTTCTCGAGCTCGGCCTTCGCCTCTTCAAAGGTCGGAGTCTTGCCGGGCTGGATTTCCGTCACGCGCAGCAGCACCACGCCGCCAAGCTTGCCGGTGACCGGCTCGCTCACTTTGTTCGCCTCGAGATTGAAGGCAGCCTCGGCGATGGTGGGATCGGCAAGCTCGATGCGAGCCAGCGTGCCGAGATCTATATCCGACTCGTTCAAGCCTCGCTCCTTGGCCAGCGCCACGAAATCGGTGCCGGACTGAATCTTGTCATAGGCCGCCTTGGCGGACTCGAGATCGGGGAAGGGGATTTGCTGGATTTTTCTGCGCTCGGGATTGCCGAGCTGATCTTTGTTCGTCTCGTAAGCCGCCCTGACGTCGGCTTCGGTGATCGCGACCTGGACTTTGACCGTCTCCGGCGTGACGGCCAAAACGCCGATCTTGCGATATTCCGGCTGCGTGAACTTGCTTTGGTGATTGTCGTAATAGCCCTTGAGCTCCTCCTCGGTCGGATCCGGAATGGTTCCGGCCACGCTTGCCGGCACCAGCACATAGCGGAGCGTGCGGGTCTCGCCGTTGAAGATGTTGAGCGCGTCGATCAGCAGCGAGGGGCTGCTCACTATCTGGCCGACAGTGCTGAGAATCTGCCGTCGCAAATTGCGCTCGCGGAGTGAGGCCAAATAGCCCTGTTCGGTCATGCCGATCGATTGCAGCGCCTGCTGGAAGGCGGCCGGGCTGAAATTGCCGGCGGCATCCTTGAAGTTGGCATCCTTCATGATGTCCTCGAGCAGCGCCGTGTCGGTGATGCCGAGACCGAGCGCCCGCGCATGCGTATCGACGGCCGCGCCACCGACCAGACGCTCCAGCACCCGGCTGTCGAGCCCGAGCGCGCGCGCCTCTTGAATACTGAGGCTTCGCCCGGCTTGCGTGCTCATTGCTCTGAGCACGTCTTGCTGGGCGCGCATATATTCCTGCGGACCGATTTTGATGTCGCCGACGGTGATGACGTCCTGGGTGCCATAGCCTTGGAACCACCCGGCGGGAAACCAAATGATAAAGCTCGCAATCAGCAGGAGGACGAAGATGACGCCGATGACGCCGCCTGCTCCTTTGCGCAAAGTGTCTAGTGCCACGCCTGAGGACCTTCCATTCGCTATTTGCCAAAGCCGCGCCGGCGTCCGATGCTGGACGCGCCTGGCGCGGCGGCGGCATCATAGGTAGCAAGCGCAAGCCCGGCAAGGCAGGGTATTTGACCAAGACCTTGGCAAACGGACGAAAAGCGCTCCCGGTCCGGAGCGTGATGGAGAGGTGACGTGGCAGGAAAGCGGCCGCTCGTCGCGGGCAATTGGAAGATGAACGGGCTTGCCGCCTCTTTAGCGGAGCTTAAGGCGCTCAAGCAGCGTCTCGAGCAGAGTCCCGTGCCCGAGGCCGAAATCATGGTCTGCCCGCCGGCGACGCTGCTGGCCCAAGCGCGCTGGGCGCTGACCGGGAGCGACATCCTGCTCGGCGCCCAGGATTGCCATTCGCTGCCGTCCGGCGCCCATACCGGCGACATCTCGGCCGAGATGCTGGCCGATGCCGGCGCTTCCGCCGTAATCGTCGGCCATTCCGAACGGCGCAAGGACCACGGCGAGACCGACGTGATGGTGAACGCCAAGGCGAGAGCGGCTTTTCGCGCCGGGCTTATCGCCATCATCTGCGTCGGCGAGACCGAGGAGCAGCGGAACCAGGGCAAGACCTTGGACATCGTGAGGCAGCAGATCGAAGGCTCGGTGCCGGAGGAGGCGAAGGCGAGCAATACCGTGATCGCATACGAGCCGGTCTGGGCGATCGGCTCGGGCGTCACGCCGACACCCGCCGATATCGCCGAACTGCACGGCTTCATTCGTAGCGAGCTTGGCCGTTTGCTGGGGAAGACGGAAATCGGCACATTGCGCATCCTGTATGGCGGCTCGGTCAAACCGGCCAACGCGAGCGAGCTCCTATTCGTGCCCGATGTGGACGGCGCGCTGGTCGGCGGAGCGAGCCTGACAGCCAGCGATTTCTATGCAATTCTATCGGCTTACGCCGGCCGGGAGCGGGCCTGAGTCGCGCCCGACCGGTGAGCGGGGTTGGCAAATCGGGCGATTTTCGCCATGCTGCTGAAGCTGGTTTGGGGCAGGGGGACGTTTCCAGCGGGGTGTTGATGCCGTTGCTGCGCTTCATTGCCGTGGCACTTGTCGCTGCGAGCACGGCGGCGCCGTTTAGCGCCGTCGCCGAGCCGCTCGACAAGGAGTCATGCCTAAAGTTGCAGGGCGAGCGCAGGGCGCTGCTGACCCGCGAGATGCAGGCTGCCCTCGACCACGGCCCCGACTGGGTCAAGGACCATCTCGACACCCAGAAGATCGAGAAAGTCAGGGAGTTTCTGGACATCGAGGCGATGCTCGAGTTCCGCTGCCGCGGCGGCGGCGTGAGTAAACCGAGCGAAACCGCCGCAACTTCCGACCCGGACATTCCCCCGCTGCCGGACCGCAAGCCCACCCCGCCGCCGAGCGCGGTTGCAGAGGGTGGCCCCGACACGCCGCTGCCCGACCGCAACCCCAATTCCGCGGCTCCGGCGACCGCCAATGTCAGCGCTAGCCAAACGGTAGCGGATTCGGATAAGACAGCGCCTCCCAAAACGAAAGCGACCCGATGACGACTGTTCTTCTCCTGATCCATGTAATGGTGGCCGTGGCGCTCGTGGGCATCGTGTTGTTGCAGCGCTCCGAAGGCGGCGCGCTCGGCATCGGCGGCGGTGGCGGCGGCGGATTCATGACCGGCCGCAGCGCCGGCAACGCACTCACCAAGACCACGGCGGTTCTCGCCGCCGGCTTCTTCGCCACCAGCCTGGCGCTGTCGATCCTGGCAAGCCATCAACGTCCGGCGCCGACCATCCTGCCGGCCGGCCAAGGCGGCGAAGGCGGGTTGACGCCGCTGCAGATCCCGGGCGCACCGGTTCCAGCCAGCCCGCAGGCCCCTGAGGCTCCGGCCGCGCCGCAAGCCCCGCAATCCCAATAGCATGAGCCCGGACTCCCGGGGATAAAGCACCCCTCGTCAACCACGGCGCGGTTTGGGGCTTACGACTTAGTGCCATTTCAGTGTAGGGTCGAGGCCCATGGCGCGGTACGTCTTCATTACCGGCGGCGTGGTTTCCTCACTTGGCAAGGGACTCGCCTCGGCGGCGCTCGGAGCGCTGTTGCAGGCCCGCGGGTTCAGCGTGCGTCTACGCAAGCTCGACCCCTATCTCAATGTCGACCCGGGAACCATGAGCCCCTATCAGCACGGCGAGGTGTTCGTCACCGACGACGGCGCCGAGACCGACCTCGACCTCGGCCATTACGAGCGCTTCACCGGACGCCCCGCCAGCCAAGCCGACAACATCACCACCGGGCGCATCTATCAGGAGATTATCGGCAAGGAGCGACGCGGCGACTATCTCGGCGCGACGGTGCAGGTGATCCCGCACGTGACCGACGCCATCAAGTCGTTCATCACCTCCGGCAATGAAGGCGTCGATTTCGTCCTCTGCGAGATCGGCGGCACAGTGGGCGACATCGAGGGCTTGCCGTTCTTCGAAGCGATCCGCCAGCTCGGCAACGAGCTGCCGCGCGGCTCGACCGCTTTCATCCATCTGACGCTGGTGCCCTATATCCCCAGCGCCGGCGAGCTCAAGACCAAGCCCACCCAACACTCCGTCAAGGAGCTGCGATCGATCGGCATCCAGCCCGATGTCCTGCTGTGCCGCACCGACCGGTCTCTGCCCAGGGACGAGCGGCGCAAGATCGCGCTGTTCTGCAATGTCCGCCCCGAAGCCGTGATCCAGGCGCTCGACGTGCAAAGCATCTATGACGTGCCGGTCGCTTACCACGCGGAAGGTCTCGACCGCGAAGTGCTGGCCGCGGTCGGCATCACCCATGCGCCCGAGCCCGACCTCGAAGGCTGGCGGCAAATCGCCAACACCGTCGCCAATCCCGATGGCGAAGTGACCGTCGCCGTGGTCGGCAAATATACCGGGCTCAAGGATGCCTATAAGTCGCTCAGCGAGGCGCTGGTTCATGGCGGCATCGCCAACAAGGTGAAGGTCAATCTCGAATGGATTGAATCCCAGATCTTCGAGAGCCAGGACGCTGCTGCTTATCTCGAGGACGTAAACGGCATTCTCGTGCCGGGCGGCTTCGGCGAGCGGGGCTCCGAGGGAAAGATTCAGGCCGCGAAATTCGCCCGTACCCGCGGCCTGCCTTATTTCGGCATCTGCTTCGGCATGCAGATGGCGGTGATCGAGGCCGCGCGTGACATTGCGGGCATCGAAGGGGCGAGCTCGACGGAGTTCGGCCCGACCGACGAGCCGGTGATCGGGCTGATGACCGAATGGATGAAGGGCAACGAATTGCAGCAGCGTGAAGTGAACGGCAATCTCGGCGGTTCGATGCGGCTCGGCGCTTACGACGCGGTGCTCGCCAAAGGCAGCAAGGTCGCCGAGATCTACGGCACGACCCGCATCTCCGAACGCCACCGCCACCGCTACGAGGTCAACATGCGCTACCGCAACAAGCTCGAAGCGGCGGGCTTGCGGTTCTCGGGACTTTCGCCTGACGGGCTGCTGCCGGAGATCGTCGAGATCCCCGATCACCCGTGGTTCGTCGGCGTCCAGTTCCACCCCGAGCTGAAATCGCGGCCGTTCAGCCCGCACCCGCTGTTCGCCTCGTTCATCGGCGCGGCCGTGGAGCAGAGCCGCCTAGTGTAAGCGGCTCTGCCCTTGGTGCTTCGTCAGCCGCGCTTGCGCGGCGCCGAGGCCGCGGGCGCCACGTCGGATTTTCCACCGCCGCGCGCCGGAATCACATCGTCGCCGGCGAGGATGCCGGACTTGAATAGATAGCCGGCGATGCCGGCCCCGATCAGCGGGGCCACGATAAACAGCCACATCTGGGCGAGCGCGGTTGGATTCGTGGCCGCGCCGACCAGTGCCGGGCCCAACGATCGGGCAGGGTTGACCGACGTGCCGGTGATGTTGATGCCGAACAAGTGAATCGCGACGAGTGTCAAGCCGATCGCCAAGCCAGCAAGCCCCACCGGCGCGCCCTTTTGCGTCACGCCTAGGATGCAAACGAGAAACAGGAACGTGCCGATCACTTCGTAGAGGAATGCCGATGCGGTGTTGTACTCGCCAAGATAGCCCGGCCCCCAACCGTTCTGGCCGAGCGAGCCGCTCCAGCCTGACGCCTTGCCCGACAAAATGAGATAGAGCACGGCCGCGCCGGCGATGGCGCCAAGCACCTGCGCGATTACATAGGTGATGAAATCGGACGTGGTCATCCGGCCGGCGACCAGCACGCCGAAACTTACCGCCGGATTGACGTGGCAGCCCGACACCTGGCCGATGCCGTAGGCCATGGCGACGATGGTGAGGCCGAACGCGGCGGCAATGCCGAGAATGTCGATTGAGGTCGCGCCCGATCCCATGCCGCCAATGACCGCCGCGCCGCAGCCGACGAGTACCAGCGCGAATGTACCGATAAATTCTGCAATGGCCTTTTTCATGATGTCCCTCCCCAGAGTAAGGTGGCCATCATGGCCAACCTTGGCGCGGCGGCAAGAGAACGAAATGTGGCAAGGAAGAACGCCCGCCAAGGCGTTCGCCAAAGGCCGCATTTGCGCGCTATAAGGCGATTGTGAACCAGCATCAATCTTTGCGTCCCAAGGCCCGTGTCGAGGTCGGCGCCGCGTGCTTCGCCCAAGACGCGCCGTTGGCGCTGATGGCCGGGCCATGCGTGCTGGAAAGCCGGGCGCATGCCCTGGAGACCGCGCAAGCGCTCAAGGAAATCGCCCACCGGCTCAATATCGGCCTGGTCTATAAGAGTTCGTTCGACAAGGCGAACCGCACCGCCGCTCAAAGCGCGCGCGGGCTTGGGCTCGCCGACGCGCTGCCGATCTTCGCCGAGATCAGGGAGAGCACCGGGCTCCCGGTCGTCACCGACGTGCATGAGGCCGACCAATGCACCACAGTGGCCAAGGCGGTCGACCTGCTGCAAATCCCGGCCTTCCTCTGCCGTCAGACCGATCTGTTGGTGGCCGCGGCCCGCACCGGCAAGCCGGTCAACGTCAAGAAGGGCCAGTTCCTCGCGCCCTGGGACATGAAGAATGTGGTGGCGAAGCTGCTCGGCGCCGGCAATGCCAACGTGCTCGTTACCGAGCGCGGCGTGTCGTTCGGCTACAACACGCTCGTCTCCGACATGCGGGCGCTGCCCATTCTGGCCGAGACCGGCGCGCCGGTGATCTTCGACGCCACCCATTCGGTGCAGCAGCCGGGCGGGCAGGGGGAGCGGAGCGGCGGCGAGCGGCGCTTCGTGCCGGTGCTGGCCCGCGCCGCGGTGGCGGTGGGTGTCGCCGGCCTGTTCATCGAGATCCATCAGGACCCCGATCGCGCGCCCTCGGACGGTCCTAACATGCTGCCGCTCGCCTCGCTCGAGCCTCTGCTCAAGGAGCTGATCGAGATCGACCGCCTGGTGAAGCGCGCCAGCCACTAGCCATCATCGCATGATGTCTACACGCGGGGATTGGCTCAGCCGCGGCCGCGATAGGGCGTAACCCCTTGCTCCGGAATCCACACGCCGTCCGGCGGCGATCCGTGCTGCCAGAACACATCGATCGGGATACCGCCGCGCGGATACCAATAGCCGCCGATCCTGAGCCAAGCGGGATCGACCAGCTCGACCATGCGCTTGCCGACGGCGATGGTCGCGTCCTCGTGGAAGGCGCCAATATTGCGGAAGCTGGCGAGATAGAGTTTCAGCGATTTGGATTCCACCAGCCAGGCGCGCGGCGCGTAGTCGACCACGAAATGCGCGAAGTCGGGCTGGCCGGTAACCGGGCAGAGACAGGTGAATTCCGGGCAGGTGAAGCGCGCGACATAGGCCGTGTCGACGTGCGGATTGGCGACCCGCTCGAGTTCGGCCTCCGCCGGCGATTTGGGAACCGGGGAGTCGGTTCCGAGCTGCCGCAGCCCCTTGATCTTGCGCGCCATGGTCGTTACTCCGCCGCCAGAAGCGGCCGAGGCCCGCGATAGACGCAACCCTCGTGACAGGAATCGCGCGCCACTTCGATCTCGGCCAGGCCCGGCAGCCGATTGTGCAAGCGGTCCCACAGCCAGATCGAAATCCGCTCGAGCGTTGGCACGGAAAGTCCCTCGATCTCGTTGAGCATGCGATGATCGAGCGCCTCGCGCGCATCGGCGACCGCCGCCTCGACGTCGTCCAGATGCATCACCACACCGCTGGTCTCGTCCGGCTCGCCGCCGATGGTGATGCGCACCCGGAAGGAATGTCCGTGCACCCGCGCATTAGGATGACCGGCCGGCGCCGACGGCAGGAAATGGGCGGCCTCGAAGAAGAATTCCTTGTAGATGCGCATGGCGGCTGTTTAGGCGATTTCGCGTGGCTCTGCCAGGGCTTACGGCAAGCCAAGCAGCTTGTGGGTTTGCAGGCTCAAGCGCCATTTGGGGTGCGCCCGGCAATAGTCGATGGCGGCGCGGAGATTGGCCGGCGTCGTGGCCTCTTGGTCCATCGGCTGAAGCAGGAAATGCGCGAAGTCGAGCTGTTCGACCTGCGCCGGATCGAGCGCGTCTTGCGGATAGACGAGCTTCAGCTCGTCGCCGGAACGCTGCACGAGCCTGGCGCCGGCTTTGGGGCTGACGCAGATCCAGTCGATCGCGCGCGGCACGGGCAGCGTGCCGTTGGTCTCGATAGCGACCTCGAAGCCCGTTCGGTGCAGCGCACGGATCAGCTGCTCGTCGACTTGCAGCATCGGCTCGCCGCCGGTCAGCACCACGAAGGGCGGCGTGCCGGAATTGCCGCGCCACATTTCGCGGCATGCCCCGGCGAGGTTTTCCGGCGTGGCGAACTTGCCGCCACCTGGCCCGTCGGTGCCGACGAAATCGGTGTCGCAGAAATTGCAGCTGGCGGCGGCGCGGTCCTCTTCACGGCCCGACCACAGATTGCAGCCGGCGAAGCGGCAGAACACGGCGGCGCGCCCGGTCTGCACCCCTTCGCCTTGCAGCGTGTAGTAGATTTCCTTGACCGCATACATGATCGGAAATTGGCCCTTTAGATCGCAAGACGCAAGACAAGACATGACGCAAGACATGGATCGTCCTTGCCGCGGCGCGTTCGCGTCCGGCTTGAAGAGGGATGGCGCGCCGAAAGACGCATAATCCTATGGCATCGCGGTTCGGATGGAACCGCGCGGGCGCCTTCCGGCGCGCCACACGCGCTCAAGTAGCGCAGCGATAGCGCAACATGAACGCTTGCGATGTTATCCAGCGCCGGCCCCGCTTTCGCCGTGAGTTCCCCGCTGCCCAGCCTGTTCTGTTGTTGCTTACCTCCCCGCGATGACACCGACGGGAGGCTGGCTGGCTGCGTTTGGTATGGGCCTCACGGTCGTCAGCCACGCTCCTGGCAGGGCCTCGTAGTGGACCCGGGGGGAGCCCGACGCCGCCCCGAGCGCTTCGTTGCGACGAAGCCCGCAGGGACACCGCACCTCGTCCCGCCTCGCAACGCCTCGCGAAACGCTCTTCAGAAGGACGAGGTGAGCGCATGATAAACGAGGTTTGGAGGGCGGGGATTGCCGCTGCTACGGTTTGTGCTCTCCGGCCATCTTTCCCGGAATCACCTTTTCTGGAGGATTCGTTCCAGGGGGATTGATGGAACGAATGAAGGCGATGATCTTCCAAAGCTGGTCTGAGGTCTTGATGGAGACAGCCATCGGCGGCATCGGCCCGTGCACGCTGCCCCATTGGTAGCGCACGAAACCCTGCTTTTCGAGTTCGGCGGAGCCCAGCGTCACGAGCCTAAACAGCACGTCGTCGGTATTGCCCCAGAACCACACGCCCTGAGACAAAGCCGGGCAGAAGCCGCCGCCGCCCGTGCCGCCGTGACATTCGTTGCAGCCCGGCAGGCGGAACTGCTTGACGAGATCCGGGTCGTCCTTCGCCAGCTTGGCGTAGTCCGGATAGGGACTATGCAGTCCGCCCGGGGCTACGAGCTTGACCAGCTCACCCGGCGGTGTCGTGTCGTCCGCCTTGCAACAGACATCCCCTGATGCGGTTTCTCCCTCGGCAGCCTGCATGGCAGGGTCCGAGCCCTCATCGACCGCGTGAGCCATCCACGGCAGCCGACAAGACCCAACAAGCTCAGCACGACGAGTGCCGCCAGGCCGGTGATAATCTTAGGCACGTTATTTTTCGTGGTTAGTTTCATCAGAGCCCTCCCTGGACCGACGACCTAACCTTATAGGGGGCAGGCGTAATGATGACGCTGCGGCAGTTTGTAGCCATCTGGCCGTTCAGTCGCATCTCACACGGTTCTTAACCACGCTGGCGCCGAGCCGCGCCGGGCGAAGAGGCGTGCCAGGCGGCAAAGCCCTTGGCGCGGAGCTCGCAAGCGGGGCAGGCGCCGCAGCCATAGCCCCATTCGTGGCGGGTGCCGCGCTCGCCGCGATAGCAGCTGTGAGTCTCCTCGATAATGAGATCGGCCAAGGCGTTGCCGCCGAGCTCGACCGCCAGCGCCCAAATGTCGGCCTTGGTCAGCCACATCAGCGGCGTCTCGATCGCGAAGGGGATCTCGGTGCCGAGCCCGATCGCCTGCTCCAGCGCCCGCAAGGTCGCATCGCGGCAATCGGGATAGCCGGAGAAGTCGGTCTCGCACATGCCGCCGACCAGCCGGGTGAGCCCGCGCCGGTAGCCGAGCGCCGCGCCATAGACGAAGAACACGAGATTGCGACCGGGCACAAAGGTCGAGGGCAGGCCGGAGGCGAGCATCTCGATCTCGGCGCCGGAGGTCAGCGCGGTGTCGCCGATCGCGCCGAAGCTGGCGATGTCGATCATATGATCGGGCCCGAGCCGCGCTGTCCAGTCAGGGAAGCGGCGCGCCATCTCCTCGCGTACGCGCTTGCGGCATTGCAGCTCGACCCCATGACGCTGGCCATAATCGAACCCGACCGTCTCGACGCGCTGGTAACGGTCGAGCGCCCAAGCCAGACATACGCTCGAGTCCTGGCCGCCGGAGAACAGCACCAACGCGCCTGACGCGTCCACCGTCATAGGCTCTTGCCGTCGAATTCCATCGGGCTGAGCGCGGCGGGATCGACGTCGTCAAGGCAGCGCACATTGATCGCGATCATCGCCGATCCGTCGGGTCCCGTTCCCCGGGCGAAGGAGCCGACGCCGCAATGGCTGCAGAACAGGTGGTGCACAATCTTCTTGTTGAACTGATAGTCGGTCAGATCGTCCTCGCCCGACAGCAGGGTGAACTGCGCTTCCGGCACGAAGGTCAACAGCGCGCCGCGTTTCTGGCAGATCGAGCAGTTGCACGACATGACAGGCTCGAGCGTGGTCTCGACCTCGTAGCGCACCCCGCCGCAATGACAACCGCCGGCATATTTGGCCATCTCAGCCACGGAAACCTCCTTGCGCTCACTCCCCAACCAGCTAAAACCGCGGGCGAAGCGTGTCACGCGGCACGATCTCCCGCAAGCGCAACCGACCTCGCAAGGCTCACCATGACCGCCATCGCCACGATCATCGGCCGGGAAATTCTCGACAGCCGCGGCAACCCGACCGTCGAGGTCGATGTGGTGCTCGACGGCGGCCATCATGGCCGCGCCGCGGTGCCGTCCGGCGCCTCGACCGGCGCGCATGAGGCGCATGAACTGAGGGACGGCGGTGCCCGCTATGGCGGCAAGGGCGTGAAGCGCGCGGTCGAGGCGGTCAACAGCGAGATCCGTCAAGCGCTTAAAGGCTTCGACGCGGCCGATCAGAGCGGGCTCGATCAAGCCTTGCGTGATCTCGACGGCACCGACAACAAGAAGCGGCTCGGCGCCAATGCCATTCTCGGCGTGTCGCTGGCCGCGGCCAAGGCGGAGGCCGACGCCCGCGGCGAACCGCTCTACCGCTATATCGGCGGCGAAGAGGCGACGCTGCTGCCGGTGCCGATGATGAACATCGTCAATGGCGGCGTACACGCCGACAACCCGATCGACTTCCAGGAATTCATGATCGCGCCGGTCGGCGCGACAAGCATTGCCGAGGCGGTGCGCATCGGCGCCGAGATCTTCCACGCGCTCAAACATGCGCTCAAGGGCGCGGGCCATAACACGTCCGTCGGCGACGAGGGCGGCTTCGCCCCCAACCTGCCGTCGACGCGCGAGGCGCTCGACTTCGTTGTTGCGGCGATCAGGACCGCGGGCTACCGCCCCGGCGACGACGTCTATCTCGCGCTCGACGTGGCCGCCACCGAGCTGTACAGCGAGGGCCGCTACTTCCTCAAAGGCGAGAAGCGCAGCCTCACCTCCGATCAGATGATCGCCTATTACGCCGAGCTGCTCGCCAGCTACCCGATCTTCTCGATCGAGGACGGCATGAGCGAGGACGACTGGGACGGCTGGGCCGCGCTGACCGAGGCGCTGGGGACCCGCTGCCAGTTGGTCGGCGACGATCTGTTCGTGACCAATGTTGCGCGGCTCAAGCGGGGCATCGACCAGGGCATCGCCAACGCCATTCTCATCAAGGTCAACCAGATCGGCACCTTGACCGAAACGCTCGATGCCGTGCGCATGGCGCAAGCGGCGAACTACGCCGCGGTGATGTCGCACCGGTCCGGCGAGACCGAGGATGCGACCATCGCCGACCTGGCGGTCGCCACCAATTGCGGGCAGATCAAGACCGGCTCGCTCGCCCGCTCTGACCGGGTAGCGAAATATAACCAGCTCATGCGCATCGAGGAGGAGCTCGGGCCTAAGGCCCGTTATGCCGGCCGCTCGGTCTTGATGCAGGCGCGGTAACGGCGGCTTAACCCGGCTGGGGCGATTCTACCCTTCGGGGGACCCATGCGTTTCACGGCTTTCATCTTTCCGCTGCTGGCTTGCGGCGCGGCCGGCTATTTCGGCTACCACCTCCAGACCGGTGATCATGGCCTGGAGGCGCAGGCCCAGCTCGCAGGGCGGAAGGCGGTGCTCGAAGGCGAACTCGCCGGGCTGAAAGAGGTGAGGGACCGGCTCGAGCGCGACGTGGCGCTGTTGCGGCCCGAAAGCCTCGACCCCGACATGCTTGACGAGCGCGCCCGCGCCATCCTCGACCTGGCCCACCCCGACGATCTCATCATGATGAAGCGCCGCCAGCCGGTGCCGGAAACACCCTCCTCATCGCCAAGGCGAAAATAAACTCCTCATCCTGAGGAGCGATTACCCAAGCTTCCAGGCCGCTTCCGGCTCGTGCTAGCCTTCGGATGAATCCGCAGCGCTGGATCGAGGAGCCGCTTGCCGTGACCCCGCCCACCCTCTCGCCCGCCGCCGCCAATCTCTGGCTCGGCGACGACCAAGCGGGAGGGGCGCGCTTGCCCGGGCGCCCGAGCCTTACCCGAGAGCAGGAACTGTCGGCCTATCGCCTGATGCTGCTCATCAGACGGTTCGAGGAGAAGGCCGGGCAGCTTTACGGCATGGGCTATATCGGCGGCTTCTGCCATCTCTATATCGGCCAGGAGGCGGTGGTCGCCGGCATGCAGATGACCGTCTCCGACGGCGACCAAGTAATCACCGCCTATCGCGATCACGGCCACATGCTCGCCGCCGGCATGGAGCCGAAGCGGGTGATGGCCGAGCTGACCGGCCGCCGCCACGGCTATGCCAAAGGCAAAGGCGGCTCGATGCACATGTTCTCGCCGGACAAGAACTTCTATGGCGGCCACGGCATTGTCGGTGCCCCGGCGCCGCTCGGCACCGGGCTCGCCTTCGCTAATAAATATCGCGGCAATGACCGCGTCTGCCTCACCTATTTCGGCGAGGGCGCCGCCAATCAGGGCCAGGTCTATGAGAGCTTCAACATGGCCTCGCTGGGCAAGCTGCCGGTCATCTACGTGATCGAGAACAACCATTACGCCATGGGCACGGCGGTCGAACGCGGCAGCGCGCTGGCCGAGGAGCTCTATCATCGCGGCTCGGTGTTCGGCATTCCCGGCGAGCAGGTCGACGGCATGGACGTCGCCGCGGTGAAGTCGGCCGGCGATCGCGCGGTGGCGGGCGCGCGGCGCGGCGAGGGGCCGAAGATCCTCGAAATGCTCACCTATCGCTATCGCGGCCATTCCATGTCCGACCCCGCCAAATACCGTACCCGCGAGGAAGTCCAGGACATCCGCGAGCACCGCGACCCGATCGAGCTGTTGCGCAGCCGCATGCTGAAAGAGGGACGCGCCAGCGAAGACGACTTCAAGGAGATCGACCGCGAGGTCCGCGCCCGCGTCAACGAGGCAGCCGAGTTCGCGCAAAGCGACCCCGAGCCCGACCCATCCGAGCTTTACACCGACGTGACGGCCTGAGGACGACGATGGACGCCGGCACGACAGAAACGGTTTGGTCTCATCCGCTGGTTCTGGCCTTGATCGCAGTCGCAATCGCGGCCTGCGTCTTCGGCATGGTCTCGATGGCCCGCGCCTGGCGGGTATCGGCGAGCCATCCGCCTTTCGCCGCGCTCGGCCGGAAGAGCTGGCTGATGGGTTACGCGGCCTTGCCCTATATGCCCGACGCGGCGATGGTGCATGTGAAGCGGCATTTCTTTTCGGTGCTGACGATGGCAGCGTGCCTGCTCGCGCTTATTGCGGTTCTCTGGATCGGCCGCGCCTACTAGGAGCATCCATGCCGATCGACGTGTTGATGCCGGCGCTGTCGCCCACCATGGAGGAGGGCAAGCTCGTCAAATGGCTGGTGCGTGAGGGCGATGAGGTCCACGCGGGCGACGTCATCGCCGAGATCGAGACCGACAAAGCGACCATGGAGGTCGAGGCGGCCGAGGACGGGCGTCTCGGCAAGATCCTGGTGCCGGAGGGCAGCGAGCATGTAGCGGTGAACCAGCCCATCGCGCTGCTATTCACCGACGGCGAGGAGCAACCTCAAGCCGCAGCGACAAGCTCCCCCTCTCCCCTCCGGGGAGAGGGCTTTCCGCCGCGATCTGGCGAAGCCGGATCGCATGGCGGAAAGGGTGAGGGCGGCACAGCTCGTGCAGTAGAGCCCTCGCCTGATCTTGGGGAAGCGCCGCCGCTGGTCGAGGCGGCGCCGGCCGGCCCGCAGCACGCGCCCGAGGAGCCGCGACGCGAAGCCGAAATTCCGCCCGGCACGGAGATGGTCAAACTCACCGTGCGCGAGGCGCTGCGCGACGCCATGGCCGAGGAGATGCGGGCCGACCCGGCCGTGTTCGTGATGGGCGAGGAGGTCGGCCAATATCAGGGCGCCTATAAAGTGACCCAAGGGCTGCTCGACGAGTTCGGCCCGATGCGCGTGGTCGACACGCCGATCACCGAATACGGCTTCGCCGGCGTCGGCGTCGGCGCGGCCTTCGCCGGGCTGAAGCCGATCGTCGAGTTCATGACCTGGAACTTCGCCATGCAGGCGATCGACCACATCATCAACTCAGCCGCCAAGACGCTCTATATGTCGGGCGGCAAGATGCATTGCCCGATCGTGTTCCGCGGGCCGAACGGCGCCGCCGCCAGAGTCGCCGCCCAGCACAGCCAGAATTACGCCGCCTGGTATGCCCATGTGCCGGGGCTCAAGGTGATCGCGCCCTACACGTCCGCCGACGCCAAGGGTCTGCTGAAGGCGGCGATCCGCGATCCCGGGCCGGTGGTGTTCCTGGAGAACGAGATCCTGTACGGCCAGAGCTTCGAGGTGCCGAAGCTCGCCGACTTCGTGCTGCCGATCGGCAAGGCGCGCGTGGCGCGCACCGGCCGCCATGTCACCATCGTCTCGTTCTCACGCGGCATGGCTTACGCGCTCGACGCGGCCAAGCAGCTTGCCGAACAGGGCATCGAGGCCGAAGTGATCGACCTCCGCACGCTCCGCCCGCTCGACATCGACACCGTGCTCGCCTCGGTGCGCAAGACCAACCGTATCGTCACGGTGGAAGAGGGCTGGCCGGTCTGCTCGATCGGCTCGGAGATTTGCGCCCGGGTGGTGGCCGAGGCGTTCGATCATCTCGACGCGCCGCCCATCGCGATCACCGGCGCCGACGTGCCGATGCCTTATGCGGCGAATCTTGAGAGGCTGGCGCTGCCGTCGGTGGAGGGCGTGGTCGAAGCGGCAAAGTCGGTCTGCTACCGGGAGTGACGTGCATGGCGGAAGCCCCGATGAACTGGAAGACCGGCGGGTGCCATTGCGGTGCGGTGCGCTTCGAGGTGCTGGCGCCCGACGAGATCGAGGCCAAGGCGTGCAATTGCTCGATCTGCGCCAAGAGCGGCTATCTGCATCTCATCGTCGAGCACGAGCGCTTCCGCATCATCGAGGGCGAGGACAAGATCGCCACCTACACATTCAACACCGGCACGGCCAAGCACCATTTTTGCTCAGTATGCGGCATAAAGAGCTTTTACGTGCCGCGCTCTAAGCCCGACGGCTATAGCGTCAATGTGCGCTGCCTCGACGACGGCCAGGTCCGCGTCACTTCCATCTCCCTATTCGACGGCCAGAATTGGGAAGAGGCCTTCGCCGCCTCGCGCGGCAAGGTTTGACCATGCAAGTGCAAATCCTCATGCCGCAGCTTTCGCCCACCATGGAGGAGGGCAAGCTCGTCAAATGGCACGTCAAGGAAGGCGACGCGGTGAGAAGCGGCGACGTGGTGGCGGAGGTCGAGACCGACAAGGCGACCATGGAAGTCGAGGCGGCGGAGGACGGGGTGATCGGCAAATTGCTGCATGCTGAAGGCACCGAGCACGTGCCGGTCAACCACCCTATCGCTGTTCTTGTGACGGAAGACGACATTGCGAGCGTGAGCGCCGCAACGGTCTCCCCCTCTCCCCATCGGGGACGGGGCTTTCCGCCCCGATCTGGCGAAGCCGGATCGCAGGGCGGAAAGGGTGAGGGGGCTCCGACACCGACAAACTTACCTTCCCCCTCACCCCAGCCCTCTCCCCGATGGGGAGAGGGGGTTCCGGCGGCGCACTCCCCATTGGACTCGCCCGCTCCTCAGAGGGGAGAGGGAGTCCATGCCACCGAGCAGGTGCTGAGCAAGATCGCCGCGCAGATCAGGCGCAACGACAGGAACGGTCACGCGAGCCGCATCTTCGCCTCGCCGCTCGCCCGCCGACTCGCCCGTGAGTTCGGGCTCGACCTTGCATCGCTCAACGGTTCGGGCCCGCATGGCCGCATCGTCAAAGCCGATATCGAGCTTGCCGCGCGCGAGACCCTGCGCCCCGAGCCGGTCGAGACGGTGGACGCCGAGCCTGACGCGGTCGAACGCGCGCCCGAGACTCGCCGCCGCGAGCTGGTCAGGCAACAGACGGCGCAAGCGGCGCGCGGCCTGTCCGACAGCCAAGTGCTCGCGCTCTACGATCCCGGGTCTTATGAAATCGTGCCGCACGACACCATGCGCCGCTTCATCGCCGAGCGGCTGACCCTGTCGAAGCAGACCATTCCGCATTTCTATCTGGCCATCGACTGCCAGCTCGACGCGCTGCTCGCCGCCCGCGCGCGGCTGAACGCCATGGCCCCGCAAGACGGCCCGCGCGCCTTCAAGCTCTCGCTCAACGATTTCATCATCAAGGCGATGGCCATGGCGCTGCAAACCGTGCCCGCCGCCAATGCGACCTGGACCGAGCAGGGTCTCTTGCGCCATCGCGCCTCGGACATCGCCGTGGCGGTGGCGCTCGACGGCGGCGGCCTGCATACGCCGGTGATCCGCGACGCCGAGATCAAAAGCCTGTCGGAGATCTCCAACGAGATGCGCGACCTCGCCGCCCGCGCCCGCTCCAAGCGCCTGGCGCCGCATGAATATCAAGGGGGCAGCACCACCATCTCCAATCTCGGCATGTACCGCATCGACCGCTTCGATGCGGTGATCAACCCACCGCAAGCCTCGATCATGGCGGTGGGCCGGGCCGAGAAGCGGCCGGTGGTGAAGGACGACGCGCTCAAGATCGCCACCATGATGAGCGTGACGCTGTCGGTCGATCACCGCGTGATCGACGGCGCGCTCGGCGCCGAGCTGCTCGCCGCCTTCAAGGCCTATCTGGAAGACCCTGTCACCATGCTGGTGTAGTGTCGCGCTCACATGGAGCAAAAGGCGACCTTCAGACCTGCGACACTCGCCGACGCATCCGCGCTGGCCGTGCTGGTCGATATCGCCGGCGAAGGCATGCCGGCCTCCTTCTGGAACGAATTGAAATCGCCGGGCCAGTCGGCGCTCGAGTTTGGCCGCGAGCGTGCGCGCCGCGACGAGGGCGGCTTCTCCTGGCGGCACGCTACCGTCGCCGAGATTGGCGGCGAGGTCGCCGCGAGCCTGGTCGGCTATCGCCTCGACGATCCCTACGATCTTGGCGGCCTCGACGATCTGCACGCGTTCGTGCGCCCGCTGGTGCGCCTGGAGGCTCGCGCGCCGGGTTCCTGGTACGTCAACGTGCTCGCCACCTTTTCCGAGTTCCGTCGCAGAGGCATCGGCGTCCGCCTGCTCGCCATCGCCGAGGAGAAGGCGCGGGAACAGCGCGCGCGGTCGTTGAGCGTAATCGTCGGCAGCTGGAACGAGCCCGCGGCGCGGCTCTACACAAGCGCCGGCTATGCCGGCCTTGCCAGGGAGCCCGCGATCCTGTTTCCAGGATGTCCCCATCAGGGCGACTGGGTGCTGATGGTAAGGTCGCTCGCGGACGGCATTTGAGAGGCGCACCGTGCCAAGACCTGACGGCAGAGTCGTGCTGGCGCTGTTCGCGGCGGGGGCGCTGTCCTTCCTCACCGGTTATGCCTTCACCGAGCTGATCGCGCTCCTCCCCTGCCGCGGCGAAAGCCTGGCCTGCAATATCGATCAGGCCATCGGCGGCTACGCCGTGGTGATCTGGGCCATCCTCGGGCCGCTGATCTTCGGTCTGGTGCTCGCCATCGCCCGCAACCGCACCGCGCTGCTCGGCGCCGCCGCCGTCCTGCTGGTCCCGCCGGTCGCGTTCTTTCTGATCACGCAAATCGAGCACGCGACCTATGTCGGGCTTGAGCCGCAGCGGCAGCTCAGGACTTTTCTCGTCAGTTTCGCGCCGCCGGCTTTGACCGTGCTGGTGCAATACCTCATTTTGCGCCTGGTGGTGCCGCGCACGCAGGAGCCTCGGCCATGACGCGCTTCGACGTGGCGATCGTCGGCGCCGGGCCCGGCGGCTATGTCGCCGCCATCCGCGCCGCTCAACTCGGCATGAAGGTCGCAATCGTCGAGCGCGAGCATCTGGGCGGCATCTGCCTCAATTGGGGCTGCATCCCGACCAAGGCGCTGCTGCGCACCTCGGAACTTTACAGTGCGATGCGGCGCGCGTCCGAGTTCGGCTTGGCGTGCGACAATCTCCGCTTCGATCTCGCCCGCGTGGTGGAGCGCAGCCGCAAAGTGGCCGAGCGGCTGTCGAACGGCGTCGCCTATCTCATGCGCAAAAACACCATCAATGTGATCGATGGCACCGCGCGACTGCAAGGGGGAGGGCGCATTGCCGTGACGGGGAAGGGCGGCGAGACGCTGCCCGACATCGAAGCGGAGCACATCATAATTGCCACCGGCGCGCGGGCGCGCTTGGCTCCGGGGCTCGAGCCCGACGGCCGGCTGATCTGGACCTACAAGGAGGCGATGATCCCGGCGAGCTTCCCCAACTCGCTGCTGATCGTCGGCTCCGGCGCCATCGGCATCGAGTTCGCGAGCTTCTATCGCAGCCTCGGCGCGGAAGTGACCGTGGTTGAGATGCTGCCCCGCATCCTGCCCGCCGAGGATGAAGAGATCTCCGAGCTGGCGCGCAAGGCCTTCGCCCGGCAGGGCATCGTCATCCATACCGAGACGCGCGTCGAGCGGCTCACGAAAGGCGAGAATAGCGTGACCGCGACGCTGCGCCTGGCCGACGGCACCGCCAAGGACATCACGGCCGAGCGCGTCATCCTCGCCATCGGCATCATCGGCAATGTCGAAAATATCGGTCTCGAGGGGCAGGGCGTGCGCATCGACAACGGCCATATCGGGGTCGATGAATATTGCCGCACCGGCGCGCCCGGCCTTTACGCCATCGGCGACGTCGTCGGGCCGCCTTGGCTCGCGCATAAAGCGAGCCACGAGGGCATCCTCTGCGTCGAGAAGATCGCCGGCATCGCGGGCGTCCATCCTTTGGACAAGGCCAACATTCCCGGCTGCACCTATAGTTCCCCGCAAGTGGCGAGCGTCGGGCTTACCGAGCAGGATGCGCGTGCGGCGGGCTACCAACTCAAGGTCGGCCGCTTTCCGTATTCCGCCAACGGCAAGGCGATCGCGCTCGGCGAGACCGAAGGCCTGGTGAAGACCATTTTCGACGCACAAAGCGGCGCGCTGCTCGGCGCCCATCTGCTCGGCGCCGAGGCGACCGAGCTCATTCAGGGCTTCGTCATCGCCAAGACGCTGGAAACCACCGAGGCCGAATTGATCGCCGCCATCTTCCCCCACCCGACATTGTCGGAGATGATGGGCGAATTGGTGCTCGACGCCTACGGCCGGGCGCTGCATATCTAGACCCCCCGGCCGGGGTCTCCGACCCGAGCAAAAGGGGAGCAAAATCATGAGCCTAATCATTTTTCTGGTGGTCGGCCTGATCGCCGGCGCCCTGGCCTCTTACATCCTAGGACGCCAGCAGGACCTGCTGATCAACCTGCTGGTCGGCATTATCGGCGCCGTGGTCGGCGGCCTGCTCGCCGGATTGCTCCAGCTTGGCGCCACTGGTTTAATCGGCGAGATCATCATCGCCACCATCGGCGCCATTGTGTGCATTCTGGTGTGGCAGCGGATTCGCTGACAGCGTGAGACGGCCGGCAGTGGATCGGCGGACAGGCTTCCGGCGTTAAGCCGGTCGATAGCAATCAGGGAGGTGACCATGGAGGGCGAAACTCAACATCTGCTGGCGATGCCGGGCGTCGGTTTCATCGGCATGCTGATTATCGGCATTCTCGCCGGCTGGATCGCCGAGAGGGTGACGGCAAGCGACCATGGCCTGCTCACCAATCTCTTGGTCGGCATCGCCGGATCGTTCGTCGGCGGCACGCTGGCCAACGTGCTCAACATTCAGTTCCACGGCTGGGTGGGCAATCTGATCGTGGCTTCGATCGGCGCAGTACTGCTGCTGTGGATCTGGCGGAGCGTCAGAGGCCCGGCCACATAATCGTAGGTCTCAGGAGTTGTTCGATCGTGATGGTGCTTGACAGGACTGACGTGCCGACTGCGCGGCCGCGCCATCCGGAGAAGGCGCGGCTGCCCGATACGCCGGTCCTGCCGAAGCCCGCCTGGATCAGAGTGAGGGCGCCGAGCGCGCACGCCTTCGATACCACGCGCGATATTTTGCGCGCCCATCGCCTCACCACGGTGTGCGAGGAGGCGGCTTGTCCCAATATCGGCGAGTGCTGGGGCAAACGCCACGCCACCTTCATGGTGATGGGCGAGATCTGCACTAGGGCTTGCGCCTTCTGCAACGTCGCCACCGGCAAACCCGGCGCGCTCGATCCGGGCGAGCCGATGCGGGTCGCGAGCGCCGTCGCCGCGCTAAATCTCGCGCATGTGGTGGTAACCTCGGTCGACCGCGACGATCTCGCTGACGGCGGCGCCGCCCATTTCGCCGCGACGGTTCGCGCTGTCAGAACGGTGCGGCCCGCAACCAGCATCGAGGTGCTGACGCCGGACTTTTTGCGTAAGGAGGGCGCGCTGGAGATTGTCCTCGATGCCGCTCCCGACGTGTTCAATCACAATGTCGAGACCGTGCCGTCGCTCTACCGGCGCATTCGTCCGGGGGCTGATTATCGCCACTCGCTTCGGCTGCTGGCGCGCGCCAAGGAGCTCAGCCCCATGGCGTTCACCAAGTCGGGCATCATGGTGGGGCTTGGCGAGACGCGCGAGGAGGTTCTCGCCGTGATGGACGATCTGCGCGCCGCCGCGGTCGACTTTCTCACCATCGGCCAATATCTCCAGCCGACGCGCAAACATGCGGCCATTGACCGCTTTGTCACGCCCGACGAGTTTCAGTCTTATCGGCGCATCGCCGAGGAGAAAGGTTTCCTGCTGGTGGCTGCAAGCCCATTGACCCGCTCCTCCTATCATGCCGCGGAGGACTTCGCGCAGCTCAAGGCTGCGCGCCAAGTCTCGCTCGGCGCCTAGCATCCCGTATCGGCGCCCTCTCATGCACGTCTATGAGACCACGCATCCCGTTGCCCATTCGGCCGAGGAAATGTTCGCGCTGGTGGCGAGGGTCGAGGACTATCCGAAATTCCTGCCGTTGTGCGAAGAGCTCGTGGTCAAGCGCCGCGAGCAGATGCCCGATGGCAAGGAGATGCTGGTCGCCACCATGACCGTCGGCTACGGCATGATCAACGAGAGCTTCACCACCAAGGTCCATCTCGATCCGCCCGCCCGCACCATCCTGGTCGAATATCTCGACGGGCCGTTCACCTTCCTGGAGAACCGCTGGCACTTTCAGCCCGACGGGCCTGGCGCCTGCGAGGTCGCGCTCTATATCGCCTATGCGTTCCGCTCGCGCCTATTCGAGCGGCTGGTGGGTGGATTGTTCGCCAAGGCGGTGGAGCGCTACACCAGCGCCTTCGAGGCGAGGGCCGATTTGGTCTATGGCCGGGACGAACCGGCGCTCGCCTCACAGCAATGACAGCAACAGACTGAGCGCGCGCTCGACGCTCAACCGCCTGATGCCCGCGCGCCCGACATTGCCGAAGCTGCAACTCTCGTGGTGCATGCTTTCGGTTGCGCGCCCGGCCGCCAGGTAGACCAGCCCCACCGGTTTGTCGGCCGTGCCGCCATCGGGGCCAGCAATGCCCGTGACGGCCACGGCCATGGTGGCGCGCGAATGGGTGAGGGCGCCGCCAGCCATGGCGCGCGCCACGTCCTCACTCACCGCACCGTGGCGCTCGATCAGCCAGAACGGCACGCCCAGCATCTCGCTCTTGGCGCTATTCGAGTAAGTCACAAAACCGCGCTCGAACACATCGGAGGCGCCGGGGACCGCCGTCAGCGTCGCGGCAAGCAGGCCGCCGGTGCAGGATTCGGCGGTGGCCAACAATTCGCCGCGGGCGCGACAGGCCCGAAGAACTTCGGCGGCTTGCGCGATGAGGCCCTCGTCAATGGTGATGGCATCGCTCACGGCAGGCTCACCGTAGCGGTGGCGAACGCGGCGATCCCTTCGCCCCGGCCGACGAAGCCAAGCCCTTCATTGGTGGTCGCCTTGATGCTCACCTGGGAGACATTGAGGCCGAGGATCTCCGCGATGCGGGCGCGCATCTCGTCGCGGTAGGGGCCGATGCGGGGCGCCTCGCACAGCAGCGTGATATCGACATGCACGATGGTGCCGCCGCGCTCTTTGATTCTGGCGCCGGCATGTTTGAGAAACACCTCGGAAGCGGCACCGCGCCAGCGCGCGTCCGATGGCGGGAAATGCACGCCGATATCGCCGTCGGCGATCGCGCCGAGCAGCGCGTCGGTCAAGGCATGCAAGCCTACATCGGCATCGCTGTGGCCGATCAGCTTCTTCGGGTGAGGGATGCTGACGCCGCACAGGATCACCGCATCGCCGGCGCCGAAGGCGTGCACGTCGTAACCGGAGGCCACGCGGATCGTGCCGGCATGTCCTCCTCTGGGCTGCAACAGCTCGTCGGCAATCTTGAGGTCCTCCGCCGTGGTCAGCTTGCGATTGTCTTCGGCGCCTTCGACCAACGCCACGTCGAGGCCGAACCATTCGGCGATGCCGGCATCGTCGGTGAACGCGCGCGCCGGTTCTTTGGCCGCGGCGCGGTGGGCGCCAAGGATGGCGTCGAACTTGAAACCCTGCGGCGTCTGCGCCCGCCACAACTGATCGCGCTCGGCAGTACCGATCACGCGGCCATTGGCGATCCACTTCAGAGTGTCGGTCACCGGGACACAGGGGAGCGCCGCTTGATGGGCATCGAGGCCGGCGATGACGCGACTGATCAGGTCCGGTTTGACGAACGGCCGTGCCGCGTCGTGGATCAACACGGAGGAGGGCGCCGCACCGGCGAGTGCCTCGAGACCCGCGTGAACCGAGTCCTGGCGTCGCGCGCCGCCTCGCACCGCCGGCCGCAAGCGTTGCGCAAAGGGTTGGCTCGCAGCGCGGTACAGCGGTTCGTCGTTGGGATGGATGACCACGACAATGTCGTCGACGCCCGGATGCTCGGCGAACGCGGCGATGGCGCGCGTGATGATGGGGATGCCACCGACCGGGCGATATTGTTTGGGGCCACCGCGCTCGCTCGCTGCCCTGGCCCCGCGACCTGCCGCCACAATGAGCGCCGCCACGCTCACAAACTGGTCCTCCGCAGCGGCATAACCCTCAGAGACACCAACGGCTTAAACCTCGAGCGCAGAAAAATGCTGCACTGCGGCAAAACGAGTGTTGCCCGCGCCGGAAATCCCTCGTATTGTGCCCAATTAAAGTTCATGGGGTCTTCTTGCATAAAAATTGTGCATCCTCGGACGGACCACCCGTTGCGGCCGAGCAAAGGATACACCGCTTGAGCGGCTCGACCAAAAAGCCCAACACGCGGCGCGTTTCCCAGTCCCAGCCGATTGAGGCTGAGGCGCTGCTGGGCGCGCTGCCTCACCCGCTCCTCGTCATCGGCGAGGGGCTCACCATCGTATACGCCAATATTGCGACGGAAGATTTCTTCGGCATGAGCGCGAGTGTCTTGTGCCGCCGCGCGCTCACCGACGTGGTCGCCTTCGGCAGTCCGCTCATCGCTCTCGTCGAGCAGGTGCAGCGCAACGGCACCACGGTCAACGAGTACGGCGTGGATCTCGGCTCGTTCCGCTTCGACTCGCCGAAACTGGTCGATCTTTACGGCGGGCCCGTCGCGGAGATGCCCGGCCGCGTGATGATCATGCTGCAGCAGCGCAGCATGGCGCAGATGATCGAGCGCCAGCTTACCCATCGCGGCGCCGCCCGCTCGGTATCCGGCCTCGCCGCCGTGCTCGCCCACGAGATCAAGAACCCGCTGTCGGGCATCAGGGGCGCGGCGCAACTGCTCGAGAGCGAGCGCACCGATAGCGACCGTACCTTGACCCAACTGATCTGCGCCGAGTCCGACCGCATCTGCAAACTGGTCGACCGCATGGAGATCTTCGGCGACGAGCGGCCGTTGCAGCGCGAGGCGGTCAACATCCACGACGTACTCGATCATGTGAAGCAGATCGCGCGCACCGGCTTTGCCCGCCAGATCAAGATCGTCGAGAATTACGATCCGTCGCTGCCGTCGGTGCCGGGCAGCCGCGACAAGTTGATCCAGGTGTTCCTCAACCTCGTCAAGAACGCCGCCGAGGCGATCGGCGAGGGGCGCGCCGACGGCCAGATCACGCTCACCACCTCGTTCCGCCCCGGCGTGCGCCTGTCGGTGCCGGGCAGCCAGGCGCGCGTCAGCCTGCCGCTCGAGATCGCGGTCGAGGACAACGGCGCCGGCGTGCCGACCGACCTCATGCCCCATCTGTTCGATCCGTTCGTCACCACCAAGCCGTCGGGCGCCGGGCTCGGGCTCGCTTTGGTGGCCAAGATCATCGGCGACCATGGCGGCATCATCGAATGCGACTCGCGCCCGCGCTTCACCGTGTTCCGGGCGTTGATGCCGATGGCCGAGAACGAGACGCCGCACGGCGGGCAGGGTTAAGGCGCTATGGCCAAAGGCAATATTCTGATCGCCGACGACGACGCCGCGATCCGCACCGTGCTCAATCAGGCGCTCGCTCGCGCCGGTTACGCGCCGCGCGCCACCGGCAACGCCGCCACGCTGTGGCGGTGGATCAGCCAAGGCGACGGGGATCTCGTCATCACCGACGTGCTGATGCCCGACGAGAACGCCTTCGATCTCATCCCGCGCGTGAAGAAGCTGCGACCCGATCTGCCGATCATTGTGATGAGCGCGCAGAACACGTTCATGACGGCGATCACCGCGACCGAGCGGGGCGCCTACGAATATCTGCCCAAGCCGTTCGATCTGAACGAGCTGGTCGCCGTGGTCGGCCGGGCGCTCGCCGAGCCGCGCCGCAAGACCCAGCGGCTGTCCGCCGAGACGAGCGAAGGCTTGCCGCTGATCGGCCGCTGCCCGGCCATGCAGGACATCTACCGCGTGCTGGCGCGTCTCACCCAGACCGATCTCACGGTGATGATCACCGGCGAATCCGGCACCGGCAAGGAGCTGGTCGCCCGCGCGCTGCACGAATACGGCAAGCGCCGCAACGGACCGTTCGTCGCCATCAACATGGCGGCCATCCCGCGCGAGCTGATCGAGTTCTGAGCTGTTCGGCCACGAGAAGGGGGCCTTCACCGGCGCCCAGACCCGTCACGTCGGCCGCTTCGAGCAGGCCGAAGGCGGCACGCTGTTCCTCGACGAGATCGGCGACATGCCGATGGAAGCCCAGACGCGATTGTTGCGCGTGTTGCAGGAAGGCGAGTACACCACGGTCGGCGGCCGCACCCCGATCAGGACCAATGTCAGGATCATCGCCGCCACCAATCGCGACCTTCAGCAGCAGATCGACCAGGGGCTGTTCCGCGAAGATCTGTTCTACCGGCTGAATGTCGTGCCGCTGCGATTGCCGCCGTTGCGCGAGCGGCTCGAGGACATTCCCGATCTTGTCCGCCATTTCCTCGGCATTGCCGAGAAGGAGGGGCTGCCGTCGAAAAGCTTCGAGCCGGCGGCCATCGAGCGCCTCAAGCGCTATCACTGGCCCGGAAACATCCGCGAGCTCGAGAATCTGGTGCGGCGGCTGTCGGCGATCTACGCCCAGGACATCGCCACCGTGGAGATGGTGGAGAACGAGTTGGCGAGCGCCGCCCGGGCGCCCTATCCCGACGCGGCCGAGCCGTCAGGCGATCTTTCCGAGTCGATCGAGCGCTTTCTCTCCGACTATTTCGTGAGCTTCGGCCAGGATCTGCCGCCCTCCGGCCTCTATAACCGCGTGCTGCGCAAGGTTGAATCCCCGCTGATCACCGCCGCGCTGGCGGCCACCAGGGGCAACCAGATTCGTGCCGCCGATCTATTGGGGCTAAATCGCAACACGCTGCGCAAGAAGATCCGCGACCTCGGCATCAAAGTGATCCGGACGCCTGGGACCTGATCGGGTCGCCCACCGCCAATAACAAGCTGATTTTGCATATTATTTGCACAGCGGGCCGGGCAATCGACCGCGACGGCCCGAACGGCGTTAACCAGCCGATTGTCGCCAAAGCGCCACATTGTGATTTTATTGCATCATCTTCGAGGCGGACGCTCCCCAAATTGAAGGACGGCAAGGTCCCAAGGGAGAGCAGGGGAATGCGGTTGCGTGGCGTGTTGCAATCCTTGCAATCGGCAGCCAGGCGCTTGGCGCCGGCTGGACCGCGCGAAGCCATGAGCCATCCCTCATTTGACACGGCAAGATCTGGCCGCGCTGAACCGGCCGGGGGACTCACCGGTGGAGCCCGGCCGCGCCGCCGGCTGACCTTCACCCTCGGCCTGATCACCTTGGTTCTGTCGCTGTGCTCGGGCCTTGCCACCTATCTAATCCTCACCGGGCTCACCCCCGTGGTGCCGACCCATCGCGTCGTGGTGGGCGTGCTGCTCATCAACCTGATGCTCGTGCTGGCGATGATCGTCATCATCGCCTGGCAGGTGACTGGTCTGTGGCTCGCCCGCCACCGGCAAGCCGCCGGCGCGCAACTTCATGTCCGCATCGTCAGCCTGTTCAGCGTGATCGCGGTGGTACCGGCGATCGTGCTCGCCGTCTTCGCCTCGATCTCGCTCAATCGCGGCCTCGATCATTGGTTCTCCGACCGCACCAAGTCGATCATCCAAAGCTCGATCGACGTGGCCACCGCCTATCTCCAGGAGCACGGCCAGGTGATCCGCGCCGACACCGTCGCCATGGCGAGGGACATCGACGAGGCGGTCGAGCTGGTGAAATCGCAGCCGCAAGGCTTCGGCAACTTCCTCACCGCGCAGGCCGCCATCAGGGCGCTGCCCATGGCCTATCTCATCGACGGCGACGGCAAGATTCTCGCCACCGCTGCGTCGCTTGCCGAGTTTCCTTTCAAGGCGCCGCCGAAAGAGGCCATGGAACTCGCCAAGAAAGGGCAAGTGATTGTGATCGCCCCCGGCCAGACCAGCCTGGTCGGCGCCATCAAGGGCTTGCAGAACTTCAACGATACCTACCTCTATGTCATCCGACCGGTGAACGCGCGCGTGCTGCAACAGCTCCGCGCCACCCGCGCCAGCGTCGCCGAATATCAGTTGCTCGAACAGCGGCGCGCCGGCGTCCAAGTGGCGTTCGGGCTGATGTATGTGGCCATCGCACTTACGCTGCTACTCGCCGCCATCTGGATCGGCATGTGGTTCGCCAATCGCCTGGTGGCGCCGATCCGCCAGTTGATGGGCGCCGCGCAGCAGATCTCGCAAGGCAATCTCGCCGTCAATGTCGACGTTCGCCCAACCGACGGCGACCTGGCCGTGCTCGGCTCGACCTTCAACACCATGACCTCCGAACTCAAGAGTCAGCGCGACGAGCTGGTCGGCGCGAACATGAAACTGGACGACCGCCGCCGCTTCATGGAGGCGGTGTTGTCGGGCGTGACCGCCGGCGTGGTCGGTGTCGACGCCGACGGCATCATCACCCTGGTCAATCGTTCGGCCGAGACCTTGCTCCACATGAAGGAGGCCGATCTCATCGGCCAGCCGCTCGCCAAAGTAGTGCCCGAGTTCGGCGCGGTGCTGAAGCGGGCCCGGAAGCAGGGCAAGCGTCTCGTCACCGATCAGGTCACGCAGCGGCGCAAGGGCTCTGAGCGCAATTTCGCCGTGCGGGTCACCACCGAAGGCCAGAACCACGAGGCGCAAGGTTTCGTGGTGACCTTCGACGACATGACCGAACTCGTCAGCGCCCAGCGCTCGACCGCTTGGGCCGACGTAGCCCGCCGCATCGCCCATGAGATCAAGAACCCGCTGACCCCGATCCAGCTTTCCGCCGAGCGCATCCGCCGCAAATACGGCGACTCCATCACCAAGGACCGCGAGGTGTTCGATCAATGCACCGACACCATCATCCGCCAGGTGTCGGATATCGGCCGCATGGTCGACGAGTTCTCCGCCTTCGCCCGCATGCCGAAGCCGGTGATGGAGCGCCACGACGTGCGCGACATCGTGCGCGAAGCGGTGTTCCTGTTCCAGGTGAGCCGGCCCGAGATCGCCTTCGAGCTCGATCTTCCCGACAAGCCGGTGATGGCGCTGTCGGACCGGCGCCTGCTGGCTCAGGCCGTCACCAATCTGGTCAAGAACGCGAGCGAAGCGATCGATACTGCGGTCGAGGCCGACCCGGCCCGTGCCGGCAAAGGCTGTGTCGTGGCCAAGGTCCGCACCAAAGGCGACCGCGTGCAGATCACGGTCATCGACAATGGCTGCGGCCTGCCCAGTGAGAACCGCGAGCGTCTGGTCGAGCCCTACATGACCACCCGCGCCAAGGGCACCGGGCTCGGTCTCGCCATCGTGTACCGCATCACCGAGCAGCATGGCGGCACGCTCACGCTCGCCGATGCGCCGAAACGTAACGGCAAGATCGAAGGAGCGTCGGTGCGCATCGACCTGCCGGTCGGAGACAAGGAGGAGGCCGGCGCGGTCGAGGCCGGGCCCGAGGAGGCCGAAGTCTCAGCCGAGCGCGCCGAGGAGGAGGAGGGAGTGATCCATGGCGTCTGATATTCTGGTCGTCGACGACGAGGCCGACATCAGGGAACTGATTGCAGGCATTCTCGAAGATGAAGGTCATTCGACCCGGCTCGCCAAGGACAGTGACGAGACGCTGCAAGCCATCGAGGAGCGGCGACCGTCGCTGGTAATCCTCGACATCTGGCTGCAAGGCTCCAAGCTCGACGGGCTTGAGCTGCTCGATCGCATCCGCAAGGCGCACCCGGACCTGTCCGTCATCATCATCAGCGGCCACGGCAACATCGAGACCGCGGTCGCCGCCATCAAGCGCGGCGCCTACGACTATATCGAGAAGCCGTTCAAGGCCGACCGGCTCGTGCTCATCACCGCCCGCGCGATCGAAGCCTCGCGTCTCAAGCGCGAGAATCGCGAATTGCGCGAGCGGAGCAGCTATTCGTTCGAGATGATCGGCCGCTCGGCCGCCATCAATCAGCTGCGCCAGGCCATCGACAAGGTCGCCCCGACCAACAGCCGGGTGCTGATCACCGGCCCGTCGGGCTGCGGCAAGGAGCTTGCCGCCCGGGTAATGCACGCCAAGTCGGTCCGCGCCGAAGGACCGTTCGTGGTGCTGAATGCCGCCGCCATGGTGCCCGACCGCGTGGAGCTTGAGCTGTTCGGCACCGAGGAGGGGGCCGGCTCGGGTCCGCGCAAGGTCGGCGCGTTGGAGGAGGCGCACAACGGCACGATCTACATGGACGAAGTCGCCGACATGCCGCTCGAGACCCAAGCCAAGATCCTGCGCGTGCTGGTCGAGCAGCGTTTCCAGCGGCTCGGCGGCGGCCCCAAGGTGCATGTCGACGTGCGCGTGGTGTCATCCACCAGCCACGACCTTCAGAAGGAGATGTCGTCGGGCCGCCTGCGCGAGGATTTGTTTCATCGCCTCAACGTGGTGCCGATCAGAGTGCCGGGCCTGTCCGAGCGGCGCGAGGACGTGCCCGAGCTGGTGCGCTATTTCGTGCAGACCATCTCGGTGGCTTCGGGCCTGCCGCCGCGCCGCATCGGCGAGGACGCCATGGCAGTGCTGCAATCCCACGATTGGCCGGGCAATGTGCGCCAGCTCCGCAACAATATCGAGCGGCTGATGATTCTCGTCGGCGGCGATCCCGACTCGATCATCACCGCCGACATGCTGCCCGACGAGATCATCTCGCCCGTCCCCTTGTCACCCAATGGGGCAGGCGGCGAGCATCTGATGTCGCTGCCATTACGCGACGCGCGCGAGATTTTCGAGCGCGAATATCTGCTGGCCCAGGTTAACCGTTTCGGCGGCAACATCTCGCGTACGGCCGAGTTTGTCGGCATGGAGCGGTCGGCGTTACACCGCAAACTGCGCGCGCTGGGGGTCAATTCGAACGAGCGGGTGCCGGCCTTGCGTTGACCGGGTTCAGGCTTTCCAGGGGAGGGGCGCAAACTCTTTCGCATCAGGCCCCTTGCGGGACGGCCTTTTAATCGCGTCTAATGCGCATCTCAGGGCCGGGCAGGGCAAAAGACCGGCACCATCAACAGCGTAAGCGTGACCAAAGGGACGGGGAAGCCCATGGCGACAGAACGCGCGCAAAGCCTTCAAGACACGTTTCTCAATCACGTTCGCAAGCAAAAGACGCCGCTGACCATCTTTCTCGTCAATGGCGTCAAGTTGCAGGGGGTCGTGACCTGGTTCGACAATTTCTGCGTCCTGCTGCGCCGGGATGGGCATTCGCAGCTCGTGTACAAGCATGCGATTTCGACCATCATGCCGGGTCAACCCATCCAGCTCGCAGACATTGCCGACGCGGAAGGTGCCGCTGAGTAATTGCGTCCGACCGACCCGAAAGAGCTGAAGCGCAAAAAGGGGCGGACTGAGCGCGAGGTCGATCTCGCGCGCCGCCAGGGGCGTGTCAGGGCGGTCGTGCTGTTGCCCGTGCTCGATAAGAAACGCGGCAAGGGCGAGGCACTACGCGGCCGCGCTGTTTCCGATCGCAGCCCGCAGGCACGTTTAGAGGAGGCGGCAGGCCTCGCCGCCGCGATCGATCTCGACGTGGTTGCAAGCGGTCTGGTCATGGTGCCGAGCCCGCGGCCGGCGACGCTGTTCGGCTCGGGCAAGGTCGAAGAGCTTGGCGGCCTGGTGCGCGCCGAGGACGCCTCGCTGGTGATCGTCGATCATCCGCTGACGCCGGTACAGCAGCGCAATCTCGAACGAGCGTGGCAAGCCAAGGTGCTGGACCGCACCGGTCTCATCCTCGAAATCTTCGGCGACCGGGCGCGGACGCGGGAAGGGCGCCTGCAGGTCGAACTCGCCCATCTCGTCTACCAGAAGAGCCGGCTGGTTCGGTCCTGGACCCATCTCGAGCGGCAGCGCGGCGGCTTCGGGTTTCTCGGCGGCCCGGGCGAGACCCAGATCGAGGCCGACCGCCGCATCATCGGCGAGCGCATCTACAACATCCGCAAGGAGCTGGAGCATGTCCGCCAGACGCGCGCCTTGCACCGGAAATCGCGCCAGCGCGTGCCCTATCCGTCGGTGGCGCTGGTCGGCTACACCAATGCCGGCAAATCGACCCTGTTCAACGCGATGACGGGCGCCAAGGTGTTCGCCGAGGATACGCTGTTCGCCACGCTCGATCCGACCATCAGGGCAGTGTCTCTGCCTGGCGGCTCGAAAGCGGTGCTGTCCGATACGGTGGGCTTCATCTCGGATTTACCGACCACGCTGATCGCCGCCTTCCGCGCCACGCTCGAGGAGGTGCTGGAGGCGGAGCTGATCCTGCATGTGCGCGACATCGCCGATAAAACCAGCGACAGCCAGCGCACCGACGTCAACGCCGTGCTGGGCGAGCTCGGCGTCGACGCGGAAGGTGAGCCCGGACGCCTGCTCGAAGTTTGGAACAAGGCCGATCTGCTCGATGAAGCCGCCTCGCGCCGCGCCCGTAACGAGGCGCGCCGCGCCGGCGCCATCCTGGTCTCGGCGGCGACCGGCGAGGGACTCGACGCGTTGCGCAGCGAGATCGAACGGCGGCTCAATCTCCGGCGCGAGACCATCGAGATTGCCATCAAGCCTGAGGAAGGTTCGCTGTCGAACTGGATCTACGAGAATTGCGAAGTGGTCGGGCGGAAGGAATTGGGCGACGGCATCACCGCGTTGCGCATCCGCGTGGCGCCGGAGAAACGCGAGCGGCTCGCCCGCCTCGCCGGCCCGGCGCGATTAACACTCGCCGCGGAATAAATTCAGGCCTAGGTCTCCGCCGCCTTGGCCTCGTCCCATAGCTGATCCAGCTCCTCGAGGCTCGCATCCTCGGGCTTGCGGCCATCCTTGGCGAGCGCCGTCTCGATACTTTTGAACCGCCGGACGAATTTGTCGTTGGCGCTGCGCAACGCCGCCTCGGGATCGACCTTGAGGTGACGCGCGATATTGGCCATGACGAATAGCAGGTCGCCGAACTCCTCGGCCACGCCCGCTGTGTGACTCTGTCCGCGTTGATTGTCGGCGATCGCCGCCTTCAGCTCGGCGATTTCCTCTTCCGCCTTGGCAAGCACCGGCGCGAGCCTCGGCCAGTCGAACCCGACCTGGGCGGCGCGCTTCTGCAGTTTGACCGCGCGCGTGAGAGCAGGGAGCGCGAGCGGCACATCGTCAAGCCGTGAGCCGCCCTGCGCCTCACCGCGTTCTGCCTTCTCCTCGGCCTTGATGCGCTGCCAGATGCCGTCCGTCAGGAACGCGTTCCGATCGGCATCGCCGAATACATGCGGATGTCGCCGGATCATCTTCCGGGTGATCGCGTCGGCTACATCGCCGAAGTCGAAGCGCGCATCCTCCGAGGCCATCTGGGCGTGATAAATCACCTGGAGTAGGAGATCGCCGAGCTCGTCCTTGAGCGCGTCGAGATCGTCGCGCGCGATCGCGTCGGCAACCTCGTAAGCCTCTTCAATGGTGTAGGGCGCGATGGTGCTGAAGCTCTGCTCGGCGTCCCACGGGCAGCCGGTGTCCTTGTCGCGCAGCCGCGCCATGACGGCGAGCAGGTCGTCGAGCGTGTAGCGTTTCTGCGGCGCGTCAGCCATGGCGCGGGGCAGACGAGCCATGCCGCGCCCGGTTCGCGCGGCGTCCCATTTGTCGCAGAGTATCAGAAGGATAGCGGCACCCGGTCATTTCTGCCCCATATCCCCGATTCGCATAAGGTATATTATGGAAAATTTCTGTTTGGCCTGGTGTTGATGCGCCCGCCGCTCAACGGCGCTCGTAATGATCGGCGATCAGCCGGTCGAGCAGCCTGACGCCGAACCCTGATCCCCAGCTGCGGTTGATGTCGCTGTCGACCGACGACATGGCGGTGCCGGCGATGTCGAGATGCGCCCACGGCGTGGTCTCCTTGATGAAGCGCTGGAGGAACTGCGCGGCGGAGATCGAGCCGCCCCACTTCCCTCCGGTGTTCTTCATGTCGGCGACCTTCGAGTCGATCATCTTGTCGTATTTCGGACCGAGCGGCAGCCGCCACAGTTTCTCCCCCGTGACATCGCCGGCCGCGATCAGCCGGCTGGCAAGCTCGTTGTTGTTGCTGAACAGACCGGCATGCTCCTTGCCGAGCGCCACCATCACGGCGCCGGTCAGCGTCGCGAGATTAACCACCGCCTTCGGCTTGAAGCGCTCCTGCGCGTACCACAGGCAGTCGGCAAGCACCATGCGGCCCTCGGCGTCGGTGTTAAGCACCTCGATGGTCTGCCCCGACATCGCGGTAACGACATCGCCCGGCCGCATCGCGCCCCCGCTCGGCATGTTCTCGACGAGACCGATAATCCCGACCGCGTTCACCTTCGCCTTGCGCGCCGCGAGCTCATGCATCAGGCCGACGACGCACGCCGCTCCCGCCATGTCGCCTTTCATGTCCTCCATGCCGGCGGCAGGCTTCAGCGATATCCCGCCAGCATCGAACGTGACGCCCTTGCCGACGATGGCGATGGGCTCGCCGCCCTTCGGGCCGGCGCCCTTCCATTGCAGGACCGCGACGTGACTGGGCTTTTCGCTGCCCTGCCCCACGGCAAGCAACGCCCCCATGCCGAGCTTCTCCAGGGCTTTGGGTCCGAGCACCTCGACCTGCACGCCGAGCTTGGTGAGCTCTTTGGCGCGCGCGGCGAACTCGGCGGGCCCGAGCACGTTGGCGGGCTCGTTGACGAGATCGCGGGCCAGCGTCACGCCCTCGCCGATGGCGCGCGCCGAGGCGAAGGCCTGGCTCGCGGCTTTAGGCTCGGCGCAATGAATGACGATCTTCTTGAGCGTCCGCTCGTCTGCTTCGTTGGTGGCGCCGTTTTTCTTGCGCGACTTGGTCTTGTACTTTTTGAACTTGTATCCGCGCAGCATTGCGCCGAGCGCGAAGCTCGCGATGTCGGCGGGCGCGATCTCCCCGCCTGAGGTCTCGAGGAAGATATGCGCGGCCGGCGCTTCCTTGCCGCTCAACAGCCCGCGCACCACGCCGCCGAGATTGAGCCAGTCCTCGGCGCTGTAGCTGCCCGGCTTGTCGGTGCCGACGACCGCGACGCGCGCAAACTTCAACCCTTGCGGGGCGATGAGATCGACGGTCTGCTCCTTCTTGCCCTTGAACCCGGTGATGTCGGCAGCTTTCGACAGCAAACCCTTCGCCTTCTTGTCGAGATCGAGCGCGGTCGGCGTAAGCTTCCGTCCCTCTTCGGCGAACACCACCGCGACACCGTCGGCCGGCGCGCTTTTGCTGGCAAAGGACAAGGCGGTCTGATCGGTCACTCTAAGCTCCTCGCGGCCCTCGCCCATCGGGCTAAAGGCACAGAATCGGGACAGCATTCGGCGTCAGCCGAAAATGCTTACTGATGCAGTCTTGCAACAGCGGCAGGAAATAACAGCGGCCCTAGCTAAATCCTGTCTGAGACGAAAGCAAGCCATTCCAAAAAGGCCGAAATTCCGCCATCTTAGGCTGATGGGAATCGTCTTTGGCACCAGGGGGTTGGCGGGGCCGGAAGCAGCCTTGCTACGGTGCCCATTCGGGGGATCTGCACAACGGCCATGACACTGTTCGGCCGCTACCTGCTACGGCAGGTGACGAATGCATTTCTGGTCATTCTGCTAACGCTGACGCTCGTCGTCTGGCTGGCTACCGCATTGAAAGAATTGAACCTGATCACCTCCCAGGGTCAGGGCATCGTGCTGTTCTTTCAGATGACCATGCTCAGCCTGCCGAGCCTGATGGCGCTGATCGCCCCCAACGCCATGCTGATGGCCGCGCTCTACACCCTCGACCGGATGAACGGCGACAGCGAGCTGATTGTCATGACGGCCTCCGGTGCGACCGTCTGGCGAATCGGTGCCCCCCTGCTCGCGCTGGCTTCGGTGGTCGCCATCGCCATCCTGCTCGCCAACCTGTTCATGACCCCGGCCAGCATGCGGGCGCTGCGCAGCTTCATCACCCAGGTCCGCGCCGACCTGATCTCCCAAGTCCTTCAACCAGGCCGGTTTTCCAGCCCCGAGAAGGGTCTCACCTTCCATATCCGCGACCGCAGCCCGAACGGCGACCTGCTTGGCCTACTGGTCCACGACGAACGCGACGAGAAACAGGTGATGAGCTACCTCGCCGAGCGAGGCCGCATCATCACCAACGACCAAGGCTCCTATCTCGTAATGTTGGACGGCTATGTCCACCGCTATAACGCCGGAGAACCCGACAAACCCGTTCAGATCGTCGTCTTCGACCAGAATATGTTGGATCTGTCCGAGTTCAGCCCCAAAGATAAAGCTGGCAAAGATCTTAGGCCGCGCGAGAGTTATTTCAGCGATCTGCTCAATCCGGACATGACCAACCCGGTGACAATGCGCAATTACGGGCAGATCCGCTCGGAATTACATGATCGCCTCGCCACCCCACTCTACCCCCTGGTCTTCGCCTTCGTCGCCATCGCCCTCTTGGCCCATGCCCGCACCACCCGGGAGAGCCGTTGGGCGCAGATTCTCTTGGCCTTCGGCATTGCCGTGGCGTTGCGGGTTGCAGGCATCACCGCCGGCAATCTGGTGGCCCTAAATCCGTGGGCTGTGGTGCTTGTGTACGGGATTCCGCTGGGCGCGATTATCGTTGCGGCCTGGGCGGCGCACGTTAAAATGGCTCCACAGCTGCGGTCCAGACTGAGCTTTGAGCTTAAGTTCCAGCCAAAAAAGATAAAATTTTGGGCCGGTAGAGGGATGCACGCGACGTGAGAGCGCAGATGCCAGGCATCAGTGCAGTGGGGACACTTGCGCGCTATTTGTCGGCGCGCTTTTTCATCGCCATGCTGGCGATGTTCCTGCTCTGTTGCGTGCTGATCTTCTTCGTCGATTTCATCGAGATGCTGCGCCGCGCCGGCAACTATTCCGGCGACGTTCCGGGCCTCGTCCTGGCCTGGATGACGCTGTTGCGCCTGCCATCCTTCTCCGAACTCGTGCTCCCCTTCGCCGTGCTGATCGGCACTATCGGCATCTTCCTGATGCTGAACCGCTCCTCCGAACTCGTCGTGCTGCGTGCCGCCGGCATTTCGGTGTGGCAATTCACGCTGCCGGCGATGATCGTCGCTTTCCTGCTCGGGGTCGGTTTCGTGCTGGTCTACAACCCGATCGCGGCCGTCGCGCGCGGCGAGGCCGAACAGCTCTATGCCACCGCGTTCGGGCGTGGCGAGTCGCTGCTCAAGACCAAGGGCGCCGGCGCGTGGCTGCGCGAGGACGGCAGTGACGGCCCGTCGGTCCTTCATGCGGCCGAGGTGCTCAACCAAGGTCTCGAACTCAAAGACGTCACGGTGTTTCAGTACGACCGCGATCACGCCTTGACCGAACGGATCGAGGCCAAGGACGCCGTGCTCAAGGACGGCAGGTGGGAACTCGCCGACGCCTGGGTGACCACCGTGGGCCAGGAGCCCGAGTTCTACAAACGTTATCTGCTCAGCACCTATCTCACCCCGACCCAGGTCCGCGACAGCCTGGGCACGGTGTTCTCGATCTCGTTCTGGGATTTGCCGAATTTCATCCAGATCGCCGAGAAAGCAGGCCTCCCCGCCACCCAGTATCGCGTGCAGTACCAATTGCTGTTGTCGCGGCCGCTCCTGCTCGTGACCATGGTGCTAATCGCCGCCACCTGTTCGCTGAGAGGATTCCGCTTCGGCAATGTTCAGATCAACGCGGTGTTCGGGCTTGCCGCCGGTTTTATCTTCTTCGTGTTTTCCGAAATGTCGCGCAACTTCGCCATGGCCGGACTGACCTCCGCGGTCGCCGCGGCGTGGGTGCCGGTGATCATCGCGGCGTCGCTCGCGCTCACCGTGCTCTTGTACAAAGAGGACGGATGATGACCGGCGCGCTCACCAGATCGATCGGGATGCGCCGGGCTCAGCCCGGCCTTGCCGCGTCTAAAGGCTGGGCGTTCGGGCGCCTGTGCGCGCCGCTATTGGCGTGCATTTTGGCGGCGTGTTGCGTCGGCCTCACCCCCTGGCAACCGGCCTTCGGCCAGGCCCAGACCTCGCTCGAGCAGATCATCAAGCCGCCAAAAGTCGACTCGTCGGAGCCCATGCTGCTGCAAGCCGATGAGATGATCTACGACAACGACAACTCGAAGATCACCGCCAAAGGCAACGTCGAGCTCTACTACGGCAACTACACGCTGCTAGCCGATCAGGTGGTCTACGACCGCGGCTCGAACACCTTGGCGGCCGAGGGCAATGTCCGCATCAAAGACCCCGATGGGGCGGTCATCACCGCCGGTCAAATCACCCTCACCGACGATTTCCGCGACGGCTTCATCGACGCGCTGAAGCTCGTGACCAAGGACGAGACGCGGATTGTCGCCTCCTCCGCCTCGCGCCAAGCCGGCAATGTCACCGTGTTCGAGAAGGGCTGGTTCACGCCTTGCAAAGTCTGCGAGGAAAATCCGAGCAAACCGCCCACCTGGCGGATTCGCGCCGGCAAGATCACCCATAAGCGCGATCAGGCCACCATCACCTACAAGAACGCGTTCTTCGATTTCCTGGGCGTGCCGGTCATCTACGTTCCCTGGTTCCAGATGGCCGACCCGACGGTGAAGCGGAAGTCCGGCTTCCTCATGCCGAGCTACAGCCACTCCGATCAGCTCGGAACCACGGTCCAGGTCCCCTACTACTTCGCGCTTTCGGACCACTATGATTTCACCTTCGCGCCGATGTACACAGAGAAGGCGGGCACCCTGCTGGTGGGCGATTGGCGACACCGCCTGTCGAGTGGCGGCTACAGCGTCAATCTCGCCGGTGTGTGGGACGAAGGCACCTTCGATAGTCCCACCGACGGCGACTTCCGCGGCAGCATCCACACGAGAGGCAAGTTCGCTCTCAATCCCTACTACAGCTGGGGATGGGACATTCTCGCCGAGACCGACGAAACCTTCCGACGTTTCTACAATCTCGACAGCCGACTCAAGACCGACCGCATCTCGCAGCTCTATCTCGAGGGCTCTGCACGACCGGAACTATTTCTCGACGCGATTCTATAACACCCAGAGTCTGCTGTTCTCCGACGAGCCGTTCTCCGACGCCACTGTTTTCCCGATCATCGACTACGACTACATCGTCAATAAACCCATCATCGGCGGCGAGCTAAGCTTCAACTCCAACGCCATGGTGTTTCAAAACCAGGACGGGGTGGATTCCAATCGCTTGATCGTGGAAGCCAACTGGCGGCGCCAGATGATCGACGGCATTGGACAGGTTTTCACGCCCTTTGCGCAGTTGCGCGGCGATGTCTATGGGGTCGCGGGTGTCGACCGCGGGCTGGACGGTTCGGAGGACTTCGCCCAGGACGAGATCGGCGATGACGGCGCCATTCTGCGCGGCGTTCCCCTCGCCGGCATCGAATATCGCTATCCGTTCATTGCCAGCACCGGCCCCGTCACCCACGTGGTTGAGCCGATCGGTCAGATCATCGCCAGACCCGGCTCCTTCGGCGATCAGCAGGAGATCCCGAACGAGGACGCTCTAAGTCTCGTGTTCGACGACACGCTATTGTTCGATATCGATAAGTTCTCCGGCTACGACCGCATCGAGACCGGCACACGCGCGAATGTCGGCGTGCGCTACACCGCTCAGTTCGCCTCCGGCGCCTATGGCCGCGCCGTGTTCGGCGAGAGCTATCAGATCGCCGGCCAGAACGAGTACGACACGGAGTTCTACCGGACGAGCGGCCTGGCCACCGATGCATCCGACTATGTGGGCGGCCTTTACATTCAAGCCGCCTCGTTTATCAGCTTCTCGGCGCAGTCACGCTTCGATCAGGATACCTTCGATGTCCAGCGCACCGATCTCTCGACGTCGGTGAACTACGGGCCCGCGCGCGTGAAGGTGAACTATGCCGACGTCACCGGCGAACCGGGCCTTGCCGAGGGTGAGGCCCGGGAGGAAATCGTCACCGCCGGCGCGTTGTCGATCACCGAGGCCTGGGCGCTGCTGGGCAACTTCCGCTACGACTTGGCGACTTCTCAGACCATCACCGACGGCGTGGGATTGCAGTGGCAGGATGACTGTTTCCTGCTCGGCGTGACCTATCAGCGGTCCTTCATCCGTGATCAAGACATCGAGCCGGACGAGCGCTTTCTGGTGAACCTCACGTTGAAATATCTCGGTAGCTATTCAACGACGACCAATCAGCTGGGCGACGCCAATAGTGTGTTCAGCGCGAGCGGGTCCGACACCAACTAGGCGAGGTCCATGCCTGATTGCGGACAATGGGTAAAGAACGTAGCTGCGGTGAGAACCGTTGCTGGCGGTGCGTTGCGTGGCCGTGCCGGACAGGTCGCGGCACTCTTGCTCCTGGCCGCTTTGCTCGGCGGCATTTTGCCGGGACTGGCGCAAGAGGTTTCGATCAAAATCCTCGTCAATGACGACCCGATCTCCGACTACGATATCGACCAGCGCGAGCGCTTCCTGGCCATTACCACGCAGCAGCAGCCCTCCCCGGCCTTGAAGAAAGAGGCCACCGACATGCTGATCGACGAACGGCTGCAAACTCAGGCGGCCCGGAAGGCCGGCGCCACCGCCGACGAGGCCGACGTCACGAAGATCCTCGAAGGCATGGCGGAGAAAAACAATCTCACCGTCGATGGTCTGGCCACCGCACTCGCCAAAGCCGGCGTGAACATCAAGACCCTTAAGGACCGCGTCAGGGCGCAGATCGTCTGGCAAGATGCGGTGGGACGCAAGTTCCGCCGCGAGGTGCAGATCGCGGACTCCGACATCGATAAGGCGGTGTCCGAGGACGGCGCGGCACAGGGCGGCGAGACCGAAAACGCCTTGCAGCTCCGGCAGGTGAAGTTCGAAATCCCCGCGGGCGCCGACCAGGGCACCATTGCCGCGCGGCTGGCCGCGGCCGAGCTGCTGCGTGCTCGATTTGAATCCTGCGCCGAGCTCGCCAAGGGCGTGAGCGGCGCCAGCGTGAAGACGCTTGCGGATCAGAAGCCGGCCTCTCTGGCGCAACTCGCTCGGCTCCTGGTGACGAATGCGAAAGTGGGGCAGATGACGCCGCCCATGATTTCTCAGGCGGCCGTCGAGCTTTATGCCGTGTGCGGCAAGCGTTCGTTCAAGGGCGACGACGCGGCCCGGCAAACGGCTCAGCGCAAATTGCTGTCCCAGGAATTGGCGCTGCGGGCTGAGCGGCTGTTGCGCGACATCCGGGCCGAAGCGTTCATCGAATATCGCTGAGGCGGTATTTCGTGCTAGCCGAAGGGCCATGGCTGTTGCCCAACGTCCCTTGGCGCTCACCCTTGGCGATCCGGCCGGGATCGGGCCCGACATCACGCTCCTCGCTTGGACGGCGCGGGCGCAGGAGGCGATTCCGCCTTTCGTCCTGGTCGGCGACGCCGCGGTTCTGGCCGAGCGCGCCCGCGCGCTAGGCCTTAGAGTTCCCATTGGCGAAATCTCCGAGCCTGGCGCTGCCCTCGGCCTGTTCCCACGGGCGCTGCCGGTGCTGCCGGTCGCAAACCCGGGGCCCGTCGTCGCCGGGCGGCCGGACCAAAGGGCTGCACACGCGGTCACCCAATCGATCGAGCGCGCCGTTGCTCTCGCCCGACACGGCGCGGCATCCGCCGTCGTCACCAACCCAATCGCCAAGGCCGTGCTTTATGCGGCCGGTTTCCCCTTCCCCGGACATACCGAGTATCTCGCCGCGCTCGCTTCGGCGGAGGGACGGCCGTTGCATGCGGTGATGATGCTGGCGAGCCCCACGCTCAAAGTGGTGCCGGTCACCATCCATGTGCCGCTGAAAGACGTGCCGCCCCTTCTGACCGAGGACTTGATCCTCGCCACCATCGAGATCACGGCCCGCGATCTTGGCCGCTATTTCGGCCTGGAGCGCCCTCGCCTGGCCGTCTCCGGCCTCAATCCGCATGCCGGTGAAGACGGCGGTCTCGGCCGCGAAGAGATCGACATCATCGCACCGGCGATCGCAGCGGCGCGGGCCAAGGGGCTGAACGTCACCGGACCGCATCCGGCCGACACCTTATTCCACGGCGGCGCCCGGGCGACCTACGACGCCGCCATCTGCATGTATCACGACCAGGCGCTCGTGCCGTTCAAGACGCTCGCCTTCGAGGAGGGTGTCAACGTAACGCTCGGCCTGCCCTTTATCCGCACCTCGCCTGATCATGGCACGGCGTTCGGCATCGCCGGCACCGGCCAGGCAAGCCCGCGTAGCCTGATCGAAGCGCTGCGCCTGGCCGCTGCCATGCACGAGAAGACCGAGGCGCGCGCGTGACCACGCCCGACGGCCTGCCGCCGCTCCGCGAGGTGATCCGCGACCTCGGGCTCTCCGCCAAGAAAAGCCTCGGCCAGAACTTCCTACTCGATTTCAACCTGACTAGGCGCATCGCCCGCGCGGCGGGGCCGCTCGAACAGGTCACCGTCGTCGAGATAGGCCCCGGCCCCGGCGGCCTCACCCGGGCCCTGCTGCTCGAAGGCGCCGCCCGCGTGGTCGCCATCGAGAAGGACCAGCGCTGCCTGCCGGCGCTGGCCGATATCGCGGCGCTCTACCCGGGACGGCTCGACATCGTTGCCGCCGATGCCAGGGAGGTCGACTACGGCGCGCTCGCGCTGTCCTCGCCGGCCCGCATCGTCGCCAATCTACCCTATAGCGTGTCAACCCCCCTGCTCGTCTCGTGGCTGAAGACCGCGCCGTGGCCGCCCTGGTTCGACCGGCTGGTACTGATGTTCCAGCGCGAAGTGGCGGAACGCATCGTGGCCGCGCCCGGCGGCAAGGACTATGGACGGCTGGCCGTGCTGTCGCAGTGGCGCACCATGCCCCGCATCCTGTTCACCATCCCGGCCGCAGCCTTCACGCCGCGGCCCAAGGTCGACTCTGCCTTGGTGGAGTTGGTGCCGCGGCCAGCCCCCACGCCGTGCGATGTCTTGGCGTTGGAACGGGTTACCGCCGCCGCGTTCGGCCAACGGCGCAAGATGCTCCGCTCGGCGCTCCGCCAGATCGCGCCCGACAGCGAGGCGCTGTTGGCATCGCTCGGCATCGACCCCAAATCGCGCGCCGAGGAGCTAGCCGTCGGCGAGTTCTGCCGTATCGCCAATGCGCTCGCGCCGGACGACGCCCGCGAGCGCTAAAGCTCGGCCAGCAGATTTTGGACGAAGTCCTTGAGGCCCGTCAGCCGCGAGCGGCGCTGGCGCTCGGCGGCGAGGATGGCGCGTACCGCCGCCACCGACTGCTCGATATCGTAGTTGATGACGACATAGTCGTAGTCCTGCCAGTGCTGGATCTCGTTGCTCGCCCCGAGCATCCGGCGCCGCACGATGTCAGGCGAGTCTTGGGCGCGCTCGTTGAGACGCTGCTCGAGGGCGGCCGCGGTCGGCGGCAATATAAAGACAGTGACCACGTCATTCGGGGCCGTGGCGCGCAGGGCCGCCGCCCCCTGCCAATCGACGTCGAACAGCACGTCGCGTCCTTGCGCCAGCGCCTGCTCCACCGGCTGCCGCGTGGTGCCGTAGAAATTATCGAACACCACCGCCCATTCCAGGAATTCCCCGTGATCGCGCATCCGGGTGAAGGTGTCATGATCGACGAAGTGGTAGTCGCGCCCGTCCTTCTCGCCTTGGCGCCGCGGGCGCGTGGTGTGGGAGATCGACATGGCGATGGCGCCACGCTCGTCGTCTTGCAAGCGGCGCGCCAGCGTGGTCTTGCCCGCGCCGGACGGCGACGACAACACCAGCATGAGTCCCCTTCTGGCGATGCCCTCCATCTCCCCTCACTCGATGTTCTGAACCTGCTCGCGCAGCTGATCGATGACGGTCTTGAGCTCTAGCCCGGTCCGGCTGATTTCGATGTCGGCGGCCTTCGAGCAAATCGTGTTGGCCTCGCGATTGAACTCCTGCGACAGGAAGTCGAATTTGCGCCCGACCGGCTGGTCGCTGTCGACCAGCTCATTCGCCGCCGCCACATGGGCGCGCAAGCGGTCGAGCTCCTCTTGGATATCGGCCTTGGCGGCCAGCAGCAACGCTTCTTGGTGGAGCCGCTCGGGGTCGAGCGACGAGCCCGGCTCGGCCAGGCGCGCGATCTGCTCGCTGAGGCGGGCGGCAATTGCCGCAGGCTGCCGTGCGGCGGCGCTCGTCGTCCGCTCGACCAGGGTTCCGATTACGGCAAGCTGCTTCTCGATCACCGTTTGAAGCCGCTCGCCTTCTTCCGTACGGGCACGCACCAGCGCCTCGAGCGCGGCGGCGAGGCTCGCCAGCAGGGCCTGGTGAAGCACGGCTTGCGCCTCCTCGCTCTCCTCGCCTTCCACCGCTTCGACCACGCCGCGCATGCCGAGCAGCGTATCGAGCCGGGCGCGCTTAAGTCCGGTCACATCTTGCGCCCGTTCCGCCACCGCCTGGGCTTGGCGCAGCGCCGCCTCGTTCAGCCTGATCTCAAGCTGCCCGCCTTCGCGCTTCACCCATAGATTGATGGTGCAGTTGCCGCGCGCGAGCTTTTCTTGGGCGAGCGTCCGCGCCTTGATCTCGAGCGCCTCGAAGCCCGACGGCAGGCGCAATCGCAGATCGAGATTGCGGCCGTTGACACTCCGCGCCTCCCAATGCCAGCTCGTATCCCCGTGCACGCCGTCGGCGCGGGCAAAACCGGTCATGCTCTTAAGGGTCATCCGCGTCGCCAGCCCTGCCGCGTTGAGACGTCAACTCCAAGCCATGCCGCTTATAAGCCGAGTCGCATGGCAGCGGCACGAGAAGGCTCTAGCCTTGGTGAAGAGCCGCAGTCTAAGCGGCTCTAGCGCCTCGGATTGCGCAGCGGCGGGGGGACCGTGTCCGCACTCGCCGCCTCGGCCGGAATGGCGAAGGGATCGGCCGGATTGACCAGGGCCATCGGGTCGGCCAACGCGCCGGAGGCGAACGCGGGATCCGCTTCCATGGCACTCGGCATGGTTTTCGGCACCGGCGCCCCGGGCCCCGGCGGGACGGCCGGAACACCCTCGGCCACTGTCGCGACATCGCCGGCTGCGGCCTCTTGTGCCGCCTTTGCGGCAGCCTCTTCAGCTTCCTTGGCGCGCATTTCGCGCTCAACCCTGCGCCATTTGGCGACATTTCTATTGTGCTCGTCCAGGCTCGGGGCAAAGACATGGCCGCCGCTGCCGTCGGCCACGAAATAGAGGTCTTTGGTCTTGGCCGGCCGCAACACCGCCTCGATCGCCGCGCGGCCGGGATTGGCGATCGGCGTCGGCGGTAAGCCATTGATCTTATAGGTATTATAGGCAGTCTCGCGATCGACTTCTTCCTGCTGAATGGGATGGTCAAGCGCCCCCTTGCCGGCCACCAACCCGTAGATGATGGTCGGATCGGATTGCAGCCGCATGTTCTTGCGCAGCCGGTTCTCGAACACGCTCGCGATCAGCGGACGCTCGTCGGCCCGTCCGGTTTCCTTCTCCACGATCGAGGCGAGGATCAGCGCCTCTTCCGGCGTGCTCACCACGATGTCCTGATCGCGGGTCTCCCACACTTTGGCGAGGAACTTCGCCTGCGCGGTCCGCATGCGCTCGATGATGTCCTGGCGAGTGTCGTTGCTGCCGAACCGATAAGTATCGGGCAGCAGGCTTCCCTCGGGAGGGATCTCGGTGATCTCGCCCTTCAACTCGGGGTGGGCCCTCAGCTTCTCCACGATCTGGAAGCTGGTCAGCCCTTCGGCCAGCGTAACCTTGTGCTCGATCGACTTGCCCTCGACCAGGATATCGAGCACCGACCGCATGGTGGCATATTTGCGGAACTCGTATTCGCCGGCCTTCAGGCTGCCCGCCCCCTTCAAATACATAAAGTAGAGGATGCTGGTCATGAAGATGCGCCGGTCGGCGATCACGCCGTCGCGCTCCAGCCGCTCGGCAATCGCGCTGACCCCCTCGCCCCTGGGGATGACCACCACGGTCGAGGTGGCGAGCGGGCCCGGCTGGTCGAACTGCACCTTGACCCAATAGAACACGCCGACAGCGAGGCAGGCCAACAAGAAGAAGAAGGCGAAAACCACGTCCAGCATCCGCAAGAAGGGATGAGGATCGGGCTCGGGCTCATCGCGCTCGGGCGGCTCCGGCGGCCGCGTCGGCTCGAGCGCCTCGGCCGGACTGCGCGGCATCATCGCAAGCTGACGCCCGCCGGCCGCCTGGATGCGATCGTCGTTATCGTTAGCCGTGGCTCGATAGTCCCTGGTCAAAGACATGGCCAACACGCCCCACGCGCAACGATTCCATGCACTTGAAGTCGAAATATGGCGAAAGGGAGGTTCGCAAAGGGCGCGTCACGCGTCGTAGCGGCGTAAGATCAGCGAGGCATTGGTGCCGCCAAAGCCGAATGAATTGGACAGCACCGTATCGATGGTGCGGTGCCTTGCCTGATGGGGCACGAGGTCGATAGCCGTCGCCACCGACGGATTGTCGAGATTGAGCGTCGGCGGCGCGAGATTGTCGCGGATGGCCAGGGCCGAGAAGATGGCCTCGACCGCGCCGGCCGCGCCGAGCAAATGGCCAATCGCCGACTTGGTTGAGGACATCGACACTTTCCCCGCAGCGTTGCCGAACAGCCGCTCGACGGCCGCCAACTCGATCTCGTCGCCCATCGGCGTCGAGGTGCCATGCGCGTTGATATAATCGATGTCGGCGGGATCGATGCCCGCGCGCTTCACCGCCGCCACCATGCAGCGATAGGCCCCGTCGCCGTCCTCGGCCGGCGCGGTGATGTGGAAGGCGTCGCCCGACAGACCATAACCGATGATCTCGGCATAGATCCGGGCGCCCCGCGCCTTGGCGTGCTCGAGCTCTTCGAGCACCACCACACCCGCGCCCTCACCCATCACGAAGCCGTCGCGGTCGCGGTCATAGGGCCGCGACGCGCGCTCCGGCTGATCGTTGAAATTGGTCGACAGCGCGCGGCAGGCGGCGAAGCCCGCGATCGCCAACCGGCAGACCGGCGATTCAGTGCCGCCGGCCAGCATCACGTCGGCATCGCCGAGCGCCACCAGCCGCGAGGCATCGCCGATGGCGTGCGCGCCGGTCGAGCAGGCGGTGACCACGGCGTGGTTCGGACCTTTGAGGCCATGCTCGATCGACACATAGCCCGCGGCGAGATTGATCAGGCGGCCGGGGATGAAGAACGGGCTCACGCGGCGCGGGCCCTTCTCGGCAAACAGCAGCGAGGTCTTCTCGATGCCCTGAAGGCCGCCAATACCGGAGCCGATCAGAACCCCGGTGCGGATCTGATCCTCATAGGCGGTCGGCTGCCACCCGGCATCCTTCAGCGCCTGGGTGGCGGCGCCCATGGCATAGATAATAAAGTCGTCGACCTTGCGCTGCTCCTTCGGCTCCATCCATTCGTTGGCATTGAAGCTGCCGTCGGAGCCGTCGCCGCGCGGCACCTGGCAGGCGACCTGGCAGGACAGATCGGAGACGTCGAAGCTTTCGATGCGGCGCGCGGCGTTCCGGCCTGCGGTCAGCCGTTCCCACGCGAGCTCGTGGCCGCAGCCGAGCGGCGAGACGAGACCCAAGCCTGTGATGACGACACGTCGCATCGCGCTTTCGCGTGGTCCTCGCGGGAACCTATTGTCGAGCCGTTCGAGGGCTTTCGTTTGTCAGGGCGGCGGCCGGAGCCCCCGCGCGAAGTGGCGTCAAGCGGCCGTATTCTTCTCCAGGAACTTTATGGCGTCGCCGACCGTGAGGATGGTCTCCGCCGCATCGTCGGGGATCTCGCAGCCAAACTCCTCCTCGAAGGCCATGACCAGCTCAACGGTGTCGAGACTGTCGGCCCCAAGGTCGTCGATGAAGCTGGCGTTCTCGGTGACCTTGTCGGCCTCGACCCCGAGATGCTCCACCACGATCTTTTTTACGCGCTCCGAGATATCGCTCATATCCGCCTCACCGTCCCTTGCCTGTCAGTCTTAAGCCCTGCACGTCCCCCCGAGCCGGCGGCTCATGGCCTGACGCACCCCCGAGCGGTTAATTTTCTGAGGGTTGATCGCGGTGGGATTGTCGTTTGTCAAGCCCCCACCAAGCGGCCGCTTGGGTACCATAGTTTACGCGACTTTGCCAGAAACCCTCACCCGGAAAAACCGCTTGCCAAATCTCCTCAGGCCGTCGCTCCAAACCTTTGTCAATCAAGCGGTTAGACCATCACCATGCCGCCGTTCACATGCACCGTCTCGCCGGTGATATAGGCCGCCTCGTTGCTGGCCAGGAACACCACGGCCGCTGCCACGTGGTCAGGTTTGCCGAAGGTCTGGGTGGGAATGGCGGCGGCAATAGCCTCGACTTGCTTCGGCGTCAAGGCATCGGTCATGGGCGTCTTGATGAAGCCGGGCGAGACGCAGTTGGCGGTGACGCCGCGGCTCGCCACCTCACGGCCTAGCGACTTGGTCATGCCGACCAGCCCTGCCTTCGAGGCGGCATAATTGCCCTGCCCCGGATTGCCGAGCACGCCCGAGATCGAGGCGATATTGACGATGCGCCCGTAGCGGCGGCGCATCATGCCGCGCAGGATGCCGCGGGTCAGCACGAACACCGAGGTGAGATTGACGGCGATCACGTCGTCCCACTCCTCGTCCTTCATCCGCATGAACAGATTGTCGTGGGTGATGCCGGCATTGTTGACCAGGATATCGACTTGGCCGAGCGTCTTCTCCGCCGTTTCGGGAAGCTGCGCCACCGCTGGCCGGTCGCGCAAATCGCACGGCAGCACGAACACGCGGCTGCCGAGCTCCGAGGCGAGAGCCTCGAGCCGCTCGGCCTTGGTGCCCGAGAGGGCGACATTGGCGCCCTGCGCGTGCAACGCCTTGGCGATTGCTCCACCAATTCCGCCGGTGGCGCCGGTGACCAGCGCGCCTTTGCCTGTCAGGTCGAACATCGAGCCTCTCCTTTTCCTCGAGCGCCTTAGCCGGCAAGCGCGGCGGCGGCGGTTTCGAGCTCCTCCGGCGTGCCGACGCTTTTCGCCTCGATGCCATCGAAGCGCCGGGCGATCCCGGCAAGCACGCGCCCCGCACCCACCTCATAGACCGAGCCGACGCCGTTCGTCTTGAGATAAAGCATGGTCTCCCGCCATCTGACCATGCCGGTGACCTGCGCGACGAGCTTGGCCCTAATCTGCTCCGGATCGGAGATCGGCGAGGCAAGGACATTGGCCACCAGCGGAACCGCGGGCGCCTTGATCTCGACCTTGGCGAGCGCCTCCCGCATGACGTCGGCGGCAGGCTGCATCAGCGCGCAATGGAAGGGAGCGCTGACCGGCAGAAGCACCGCCCGGCGTGCCCCGAATTTCGGCGCCAAGCCGATGGCGCGGTCGATCGCCGTCTTGGCGCCGGAGATCACCACCTGGCCCGGCGCGTTATCGTTGGCGGCTTCGCACACCTCGCCTTCGGCCGCGGCGCGTGCGAGCTCCTGGGCTTGGCCGAGATCGGCGCCGAGCAACGCCGCCATCGCCCCTTGGCCCACCGGCACCGCTTGCTGCATGGCGCGACCGCGTGTCTTGAGGAGGAGCGCGGTATCGGCGAGGCTGAGCGCGCCGGCAGCCGCCAGCGCCGAATATTCGCCGAGCGAATGGCCGGCGACATAGGCCACGCGGTCGGCAAGCGTGAGCCCCTTGTCGCCAAGCACCCGCATCGCCGCCAACGACACCGCCATGAGGGCCGGCTGCGCGTTCTCGGTGAGGGTCAGCTCCGCCTCGGGTCCTTCCCACATCAGCCGCGACAGAGGCTGCGACAGCGCGGCGTCGACCACCTCGAACACGGCACGCGCGGACGGGTAAGCCTTGGCCAGCTCGGCTCCCATGCCGACGGCTTGACTTCCCTGGCCGGGAAAGATGAAGGCGATGCTCATGGGCGCTGGATGAGTGAGGAGAAGTGGGAGCGGCCAAAGACACTGTTTCAATCTTTTCTGTCAAGGTGCGCGCGCGGCCAGCCGCGAACCGAAAAGATAACGCGCGCGAGCAACCCCGCATGCTAGAACGGCGTTCCGGATAACACCCCCGCAATCAAGACCCCAAAGAGGGAGAATTCGCATGAATCGTCCCATCCTGCTCGGCGCTCTGACCGCCACGCTGGCGGTCCTGGCCGCAAGCCCGTCGTTGCTTGCCGCGGATCCCGAGCCCTGGCCCTGGAAGTCGAAACTGCCCCCCGATCCGGCGCTCGTTCAGCTTGTCTCCGTCGACAACGTCAGCGTCGCCATTAACAAGTCGGACCCGCCCATCGTCACCATCACGGTTAACGGCCAGGCCCCGACCCCCAACTATACCGAGCTTCAGTTGACGGCGCGCATGGGCGACCCCAAGGACCTAATCTTCGCCTTCGACGCCAAGGGACGGCCGCCGCAGGACATGACCATTCAAGTGGTCACCCCGGTCAGCTTCACCGTGGAATATAGCGACGCGCCGATCGACCAGATCGGCGTAGTCGAAGTCCACGGCGTGGAGAATTGCAAGGCCTTCTCCGTGAAAGAGAACAAGGAAACCGAGTGCACCTCGCCGTCGGCCCCGCAATAGAGAGATAGGCCGCGCGGACAGCCTTGCCGGGTCTTGCAAACCCCGCGCGAAGCCTTATAAGTCCGCCACTATCAACCGCTCCGGCCGGAGGCTGAACGGAGGACCGCTCATCGAGCGGCAGGCTTAAGCCGCCCTCCCGTGTCTCCGCTCTCACGGTCGTCTCTTGGGCCTGTCCTTCTAAAGCGCCCATGCGAGGCTTTGCGCCGGAGCGACGAAGAAGGAAAGGCAATCCATGTCTCTTTACGAGCATGTCTTCCTGGCGCGGCAAGATATCTCCGCCCAACAGGTCGAAGCTCTGATCGAAGGCTTTCGCTCGATCCTACAGGAGCGCGGTGGCTCGGTCGGCAAGACCGAATATTGGGGCCTGAGATCCCTCACCTACCGCATCAAGAAGAACCGCAAGGCCCACTACGCTCTGATGAATATCGACGCGCCGCATGAGGCGATGGCCGAGCTCGAGCGCCAGGAGCGGCTGTCGACCGACGTGATCCGTTTCCTCACCGTCAGGGTCGACGAGCATGATGCCGCACCCTCGGCGATGATGCGCCGGGGCGACCGCGACGAGCGCGACGGACGAGGCGATCGCGGAGATCGTGGTGACCGCGGCGACCGCGACCGCGGTGACCGGGGCCGCGGCCCACGGCGCGACCGGGATCGCGATTTCGCCCCGCGCGAGGCGCGCGCACCGAGCGAGCCCGAGCCCGAAGAGGCCGCGGCCATCGTCGTCGAGGAGGATTCAGAATGAGCATGACCCAGATGCAGGCGCGCCGCCCGTTCTATCGCCGGCGCAAGACCTGCCCCTTCTCCGGCGATAAGGCGCCGAAGATCGACTACAAGGACGTGAAGCTGCTGCAGCGTTACGTGTCGGAGCGCGGCAAAATGGTGCCGAGCCGGATTACCGCCGTGTCGGCCAAGAAGCAGCGCGAGCTCGCCCGTGCGATCAAGCGCGCACGCTTCCTCGGCCTTCTGCCTTATCTGATCCAGTAGGAGGCTCAGGCCCGCGAGCTTGACCTTTGGGCTTTAGAGAAAGTTGGGGCGGGGACACTCCCTCCCCTAACCGCTTCAAGGAGGCGGGACAGCGCAAGCGATGCCAATACCTCTCCTCATCGGCGCCGGTTCAGGCCTCATTGCGGCGGCCTTGTTCGCCTCGGCCGCCACCGCCACGGCGCTGGCCGGCGTGCTGTTCTATCTCGCGCCGTTGCCGGTCTGCCTGGCCGGCCTCGGCTGGGGCGGCAGGGCGGCGTTGTTGTCGGCATTCACCGGCACGGTGGTGATCGCAGCGGCTCTGGGCGTTGCCACGGCGGCGGTGTTCGCCGTTTCCATCGCCGCGCCCTCGGCGCTTCTCACTCATCTTGCGCTGCTGTCGCGTCCGGCCATAACCCCGCAAGGCCGGCAGGTCGCTGCGCTCGAATGGTATCCACCTGGCCGCATCGTCGGCTGGGCCGCGCTACTGGCGGGCCTCCTCGCCGGCCTTCTCGTGCTGTTCCTCGGCTACGACCAGGAAACCTATCGGGAGTCGATCCGCGAGATTCTCAGCCACAGCGCGCTGAAGGAGCTCGATCCGGACGGCAAGCTGTTCACCGAGGATACCATCGCCAATCTCTCCATCGTGCTCGCCCGGGCGCTGCCGGCCGCCTTCGCCGTGGTGTGGCTGACCATCACCCTGTTCAATCTGTGGATGGCGGGCCTGATCGTCAATGCTTCGGGTCACGCGCTCCGGCCGTGGCCGGGTCTGGACGCCCTTGAGTTGCCCAACGCGTTCCTGCTGGTGTTCGCCGGCGCGCTTGCCGCCTCCTTCCTGCCGGGACTGCCCGGCCTGCTCGCCACCGGGCTCGCCGGGGCGCTGCTCTTCGCTTACGTGCTGCAAGGACTGGCGGTGATCCACGTTTACAGCCAAGGCGTGCCTGCCCGCGGCCTGCTGCTCGCGACCGTCTATCTCGGCATTTTGCTGCTGGGCTGGGTGGCCGTCATCGTCGCCATTCTCGGTCTGGCCGAACCGCTGCTCGGCTTGCGCCAGCGCGCCAATCGCGGCGCCCCGCCCCCCAACAACAACGGAACGATCTGACAAGGAATAGGAGTGTCGAACATGCAAGTCATTCTGCTCGAGCGCATTGGGCGCCTCGGACAAATGGGCGACGTGGTCACCGTCAAGGACGGCTTCGCCCGCAATTTTCTGCTGCCGCAAGGCAAGGCGCTCCGCGCCACCGAGGCCAATCGCAAGCGCTTCGAGCGCGACCGGGCGCAACTAGAGGCACGGGATCTCGAGCTGAAATCGGATGCGCAGGGCGTTTCGACCAAGCTCGACGGCAAGAGCTTCATCATCATCCGTCAGGCGGGCGAGACCGGTCAGCTCTACGGCTCGGTTTCCACGCGCGACATCGCCACGGCGGTCAGCGAAGGGGGATTCTCCATCGAACGGCGCCAGGTGATGCTCGACCGGCCGATCAAGGCGCTCGGCCTGCATGAGGTCCGCATCCAGCTCCATGCCGAGGTCCAGCCTCATATTGCCATCAATGTCGCCCGGTCCGCCGACGAGGCGGCACGCCAAGCTCGTGGCGAGGACGTGACCAGGGCGGTGACCGAGGCCGAGGAGGACGCCGAGGCCGCGCGCCTCGCCGCCGCGGCGCTGTTCGAGGAAGGGGCGCCGGCCGAGATCGCCGGCGAAGGCGAAGGCGAAGCGAGTGCGGAGGCGGAGGAAGAGTCCGGCGCGTAAGCGCCGCCACAGCGGGGACCCGCGCTAGCTGTGGGCGAGAGCACGATCTCCCCGATGTTCACAGACCTGACATCTAGCCGACCCCGTCGTTTGGCGTAGTGTCGGTCCATGAGCAACGCACTGATTCGGCCGATTGCGCCCGAGCCTGTTCCGACTTTTCGCGAGGCGCCTCATAATGTTGAGGCGGAGCAGGCCCTGCTCGGCGCCATCCTGGTCAATAATGAGGCCATCGACCGGGTCTCGACTTTCCTCAAGCCCGGTCATTTCTACGACCAGCTCCATGCCCGTATCTACGAGGCGGCGTCCAAGCTCATCCTGAGCGGCAAGCGCGCCACCCCGATCACGCTCAAGACCTACTTCCAAGCCGACCCCCCGGCGGGTGAGCTTCCCGTTCCGCAATATCTCGGGCGCTTGGCGGCCAATGCCACCACCATCATCAATGCCGAGGATTATGGCCGCACCGTCTACGACCTCGCGCTGCGCCGCCAGCTCATTGAGATCGGCGAGACGATGGTCAATACCGCCTTCGATTCGCCGATTGACGCGCCGCCCTCGGTGCAGATCGAAGAGGCCGAGCAGCAGCTTTTCGAGCTGGCCGAGACCGGCAAATACGGCTCGGGCTTCGAGCCCTTCACCTCGGCGCTGACCGACGCCATCGACATGGCGGCCAACGCTTATCGGCGCGACGGCGGCTTATCGGGCCTCGCCACAGGCTTCACCGACCTCGATCACCGCATGGGCGGATTGCAGCCGTCGGATCTCATCATCATCGCCGGGCGCCCTGCCATGGGCAAAACCGCGCTCGCCACCAACATCGCCTACCATGTGGCCAAGGCCTATCGGCCGGACCGCGACTCCGATAACGCGCTCGACGGCGCGGTGGTGGGCTTCTTCTCCCTCGAAATGTCGGCCGAGCAACTCGCCACCCGCATCATCTCCGAGCAGGCCTATATTCCGTCCGAGCGCATCCGCCGCGGGCGGATCGATGCCGAGGAGTTCGACCGCATCGTGGAAGTGTCGCAGGAGCTACAGCATCTGCCTCTATATATTGACCAGACGGGCGGCATCACCGTCGCCCAACTGGCCGCCCGGGCGCGGCGGCTGAAACGCCAAAGGGGGCTCGGCTTCATCGTCGTCGACTATCTCCAGCTGCTGTCGGGCTCCTCCAAGCGGGCCGCGGAAGGCCGCGTGCAAGAAGTCTCGGAGATCACCACCGGGCTCAAGGCCCTGGCCAAAGAGCTGCATGTCCCCATTCTCGCCCTCTCCCAGCTCTCTCGCCAGGTCGAGAATCGCGAGGATAAACGGCCCCAACTTGCGGATTTGCGCGAATCCGGCTCGATCGAGCAGGACGCCGATGTGGTGTTGTTCGTGTTCCGCCAGGAATATTATCTGGAACGCAGCCAACCCCGCGAGAACACGGAAGAGCATTCGAAGTGGCAAGCAGACATGGAGGCGGTGATCGGCAAGGCCGACGTGATCATCGGCAAGCAGCGCCACGGTCCCACCGGCACGGTGACGCTCCAATTCACCCCGGAGTTCACGAGGTTCAGCAATCTCGCGGCGGCAGAACGCCTGCCGGAGCGCCGGGTGTGAGCCCCGAGCGCCCGCCCGAGCAGGCCTCGAGCGAGCGCAGCGAAGGACCAAGCGAGACCGCAGTCCTCACCATCGATCTCGATGCGCTCGCCGCCAATTACCGGCGCTTGCGCGATCTGGCCGCCTCCGCCGAATGCGCCGCGGTGGTCAAGGCTGACGCGTACGGGCTCGGCATGGCGGAAGCAGCACCCGCGCTGGCGCGGGCCGGCTGCCGGACCTTTTTCGTGGCGACCCTCGGCGAGGCCACGGCGCTGCGCGCGCTTCTGCCCGGCGCCATCATCTATGTGTTCTCCGGCCTGATGCCGGGCACCGCCGAACTTTACCGCGCCGCCGGTCTGCGTCCCGTGCTGAACAGCGCCGAGGAGATCAAAGAATGGGCGTCGTTCTGCGCCGGCCGGGGTGAGCAGCTCCCTTGCGCCGTACATATCGACAGCGGCATGAACCGGCTGGGCCTGTCCGCCGAGGAAGTCGATCAGGTGACCGAGGCACGCGACCTCTGGCAGACCATGACGGTGTCCCTGGTGATGAGTCACCTCGCCTGCGCCGACGAGCCGGACCATCCGAAAAGCGAAGCGCAACGAAAAATGTTCGACCGGCTGCGCGCGCGGCTGCCGAGTGCGCTAGCGAGCCTCGCCAACTCCGCCGGCATCCTGCTTGGGCCCGACTTTGTGTACGACGTGGTGCGGCCCGGCATCGCGCTGTACGGCGGCCATCCCCGCCGCCACGGCAACAACCCGTTTCTCTCCGTGGTGCATCTCAAGGGCCGGGTGCTTCAGGTGCGCCATGTCGCGCCCGGCGAGACGGTCGGCTACGGAGCGACCAGCACCATGACCCGGCCCTCGCGCATCGGCGTCGTCTCGGTGGGCTATGCCGACGGTTTCTTCCGCTCGCTGTCGGCCAAGGACGGCGAGGACGCCATGGCCGCCTATTTCGGCTCTCATGCCGCGCCGATTTTGGGCCGCGTGTCGATGGATCTGATCACCATCGATGTGAGCGCCGTGCCGGAGGAACTCTCCAGCCGCGGCGCGTGGGTCGAGCTGATCGGACCGAACGTTCCGGCCCACGCCGTTGCCGCCCGCGCCGGCACCATCGACTACGAGGTCCTCACCAATCTCGGTCAGCGCGCCTTGCGGCGCTATATCGGCGGCTAGGCGCACCATGGCCAAAGCGTCGCGAGCTTTTGTCTGCCAAGCCTGCGGCGCGGTGACCTCCCGCTGGTCCGGCAAATGCGCCTCATGCGGCGAGTGGAACTCGATCATCGAGGAGACCGCCCCGTCGGGCTCCCCTGCCCTGGTTGCCATCAGAGGCGGCAAAGGCAGGCTCGCCAATTTCGAGACCCTGGCCGCCGGCAGCCTCGAGGCGCCGCGTCTGCCGACCGGCCTGGTCGAGCTCGACCGCGTGCTCGGCGGCGGGCTCGTGCCGGGCTCGGCCGTGCTGGTCGGCGGCGAGCCGGGGATCGGCAAATCGACGCTTCTGCTCCAAGCGGCGGCCAAGCTGGCCGAGAGCGGCGTCCGCGTCGTCTATCTCTCCGGCGAGGAAGCCCCCGCCCAGGTGCGCATGCGGGCGGCGCGGCTTGGACTGGCCGAGGCGCCGGTCGCGCTCGGCACCGAGACCAACCTCGCCAATATCATCGCCACGCTTGGCAGCGCGGCGCCGCCCGCCCTTATCGTCATCAACTCGGTGCAGACGCTGTGGTCGGAGAGCGTGGAAGCCGCACCCGGCACCATCTCCCAGCTCAGGGGCTGCGCCGCGGCGCTGATCAGCCACGCCAAGTCGAGCGGCTCGACCCTGGTGCTGGTCGGCCACGTCACCAAGGACGGCCAGATCGCCGGGCCTAAGGTGATCGAGCACATGGTCGATACCGTGGTCTCGTTCGAAGGCTTGAGCGGCCACCAATTCCGCATCTTGCGCGCGATGAAGAATCGGTTCGGGCCGACCGACGAGATCGGCGTGTTCGAAATGCGCCAGGACGGGCTGAAGGAGGTGGACAATCCCTCGGCACTATTCTTGAGCGACCGCGACCGGGGCGCGCCCGGGACCGCCGTGTTCGCCGGCATGGAAGGCACCCGTCCGATCCTGGTGGAGATCCAGGCGCTGGTCGCGCCCTCTTTGCTCGGCACGCCGCGCCGCGCCGTGGTGGGATGGGATCCCAACCGGCTGGCCATGTTGATCGCCGTGCTCGAAGCCCGCTGCGGCGTGAGGCTCGGCGCGCACGATGTCTATCTCAACGTCGCGGGCGGCTTGCGCCTCAATGAGCCGGCAGCCGATCTCGCCGCCGCCGCCGCGCTGGTCTCCTCGATGAGCGCCAATCCTGCGCCGGACGACGCCGTCTATTTCGGCGAGGTCAGCTTGACCGGCGCGGTGCGGGCCGTAGGCCATATGGATCAGCGGCTTAAGGAAGCGGCCAAGCTCGGCTTTGCCCGCGCCATGGTGCCGGCCGCGGCAAGCGAAGGGGATCGCAAGGTCAAGGAAATGCGCCTCCTCCCCATCGCCCAACTCGAGGACCTTGTCGCCTTATTTGCCACACCGTCGGTCGAATAAACTCCTATCCCCTGCGACAATGCGCCAAGCAACGCTTCGATGATTGCCACGGCGGGGCCAATTGTGCTTCATCGCCGGGAATCGTGATAGTGTGCGCCGCCCGCCGAAGGAGCCTCGCGCCATGCCCATCTCCTGGCTCGATGTCATACTTATTGTCATCATGCTCATCTCGGGCTTTCTCGCCATGGTGCGCGGATTCACGCGCGAGGTTTTGTCGATCTTCTCCTGGGCCGTGGCCGCCGTCGCCGCCCTCTATCTGACGCCCAAATATGCCAGCATGCTGGACCCCTATATCACCAACCCCAGCGTCGCCCAGATCGCCTTCGCCGCCGGCGTCTTCATCATCACCCTGATCGTGGTGAGCCTGATCACCTTTCGCATCTCCGACAGCGTGCTCGACAGCCGGGTCGGCGCTCTCGATCGCACCTTAGGTTTCGTTTTTGGACTGGCGCGCGGGTTTCTGTTGGTTGCCATCGTGTTCATTCTGTTCAGCGCGCTGGCCCGCGACCAGCCGGAGTGGGTCCGCAACGCGCGGTCCTACAACCTTCTCCAGCAGACCCAGGTGGCCATAGAATCGCTGCTGCCCATGAACCCGGAGCAGTTCCTGCCGCAGCCGAAAGAAGAACAGCCAGAGGGCGCCCAGCCCGAGGGCCAGCCGGAGGCCCCCGCCGAAGGGGCTCAGCCGGACCAGAAGTCTTGAGCTTAACAGTCTAGAAATTCGTAGCGTCGCGTGCCATTGAAGCGTCCATCAGGGCGCCTATCTACGTGGAGGAGGCCAAGGCCCGTGACAGAGCAGGTTCCGACCAAGACGCCCGGTTTTAGCTGGCTCGAAGAAGACCGCCTGCACGAGGAGTGCGGCGTCTTCGGCATCTTCAACCATCCCGACGCGGCGGCGCTGACCGCGCTTGGCCTGCATGCCCTCCAGCATCGCGGGCAAGAAGCGGCCGGCATCGTCAGCTTCGACGGCCACCACTTCCACACCGAGCGCAGGGTCGGTCTGGTCGGCGACCATTTCACCTCGCGGCCGGTGATCGAGCGCCTGAAGGGCGACGTGGCCATCGGCCATGTCCGCTACTCCACCTGCGGCGATCCGGTCCTGCGCAACGTCCAGCCGCTATTCGTCGATCTCGACTCGGGCGGCTTCGCGCTCGCCCATAACGGCAACCTCACCAACGCGCTCACCTTGCGCGAGTCGCTGATCAAGAAAGGCGCTATCTGCCAGTCGACCACCGACACCGAGGTGATCCTCCATCTGGTGGCGCGCAGCGAGAAGCAGCACTTCGTCGAGAAATATATCGAAGCCCTGCTCCAGGTCGAAGGCGCCTATGCGCTGGTCGGCCTCACCCACAAGAAGCTGATCGGCGCGCGCGACCCCTACGGCATCAGGCCGCTGGTGCTCGGCAAGCTCGGCGAGTCTTGGGTGCTCGCCTCGGAGACCTGCGCGCTTGACATCATCGGCGCGGAGTTCGTGCGCGAAGTGGAGAACGGTGAGGTGGTGGTGATCACCCGCGAGGGGCTGGAGAGCCACCGCTTCGTGCCCAAATACCCGGCCCGACTTTGCATCTTCGAATATATCTATTTCGCCAGGCCCGATTCCATCGTCGGCGGCCGCTCGGTCTATGAGGTGCGCAAAGAGATGGGGCGTCAATTGGCGCGCGAGGCGCCAGCCGACGCCGACGTGGTGGTCCCCATTCCCGATTCCGGCGTGCCGGCGGCCATCGGCTATTCCCAGGAATCCGGCGTCCCGTTCGAATACGGCATTATCCGCAACCATTATGTCGGCCGCACCTTCATCGAGCCCGAGCAGCGCATCAGGCAGCTCGGCGTGAAGCTGAAGCACAGCGCCAACGAGTTTCAAGTCAAGGGCAAGCGCATCGTGCTGATCGACGACAGCGTGGTGCGCGGCACGACCTCGGTGAAGATCGTACAGATGATGCGCGAGGCCGGCGCCCGCGAGGTGCATATGCGGATTTCCAGTCCGCCGATCACCCACCCCGATTTCTACGGCATCGACACGCCGGATCGGGACAAGCTGCTCGCCGCCCACCGCACCCTCGAAGAGATGCGGGTGTTCATCGGCGCCGACTCGCTTGCCTTCCTGTCGGTCGACGGCATCTACAAGGCCATGGGCTTTGACGGCCGCGACGACGACCATCCGCAATTCACCGACCATTGCTTCACCGGCGAATACCCGACCAGGCTGAGAGACCGCGAGGGTCCGCCGCAGCAGAAGCAGCTCTCCTTCCTCGCCGAGGTCGGTTGAGAGCGGGACGTCTCAAGGATCGCATCGCGCTCATTACCGGCGCCTCGCGCGGCATCGGCCGCGCCGTGGCCGAAGCCTTCGCGCGCGAGGGCGCGCATGTGCTGCTGGTGGCGCGGACCCGCAAATCGCTCGAACCTGTCGATGACGCCATCAAGGCGCGAGGCGGCGCGGCCACGCTCATCCCGTTGAACCTGGCGCACGGGCCGAAGATCGATGCACTCGGCCCGGCGCTGTACGAGCGTTTCGGCCGGCTCGACGTGCTGGTCGGCAACGCCGCCATTCTCGGGAGATTGTCGCCGCTGCCGCACATCCCGTCCGAGCATTGGGCTCAGGTCATGACCGTCAACGTCACGGCCAATTGGCGGCTGATCCGCACGCTCGATCCGCTGCTCCGCCGCTCGGATGCCGGGCGGGTGATCTTCGTCACCTCGTCTGGCGTAGCGCAACAAGGCCGGGCCTATTGGGCTCCCTACTCCGTGTCGAAAGCCGCGCTCGAATGTTTGGCCAAGACCTACGCCAATGAGACGAGCGACAGCGCGATCAAGGTGAACCTGATCGACCCGGGCGCGACCGCAACGGGCATGCGGGCCGAGGCCTATCCCGGCGAGGACCAGAGCACTTTGCGGACGCCTGAGGAAGTGGCCGAGAGCTTCATTGCCCTCGCCCTGCCCGACTGGAATGAAACGGGCCGGACCGTGGAGGCCTAGGGCCTCGCCTCACCCTTCGGTTTCTAGCACCATGCCGTCATAGGCCGGCTCGACGCCGTCCGGCAGTTCGCGCCTAAGCGTCTCGTAATCGAGATCGACATACATATGGGTGAGCACCGCGCGCTTCGGCTTCACCCGCGCGATGAAAGCGAGCGCCTGTTCCACCGACAGATGGCTCGGATGCGGCGTGTAGCGCAACGCATCGAGGATCCACACATCGAGGCCTTCCAGCGCTTTCGGTGAGTCCGCCGGCAAATCGCTGACATCGGGCGAATAGGCGATGCCGCCGAAGCGGAAGCCAAGCGTCTCGCCCGAGCCATGGATTTGACGGAACGGCAGCGCCTCGATCACGCCGCCGGGGCCTGAGATTTCGACCGTCTCGCCGGCGCGGATCTCGTGACCTTTGAGGATCGCCGGATACTCGCTGCCGGGCGGCGTGTCGAAACAATAGGCGAAGCGCGAGCGGAGCAGTCTGCCGGTGGCTTGGTCGTAATAGACATCGACGCGGCGGCGCCCGTTGAACGACACCATGCGCAGATCGTCGATGCCGTGCGCGTGATCGGCGTGGTCGTGGGTATAGAGCACCCCATCGAGCCAGCCGATTCCGGCATCGAGCAATTGCTCGCGAAGGTCGGGCGATGTGTCGACCAGTGCGGTGGTGGTGCCGTCCGGCCCCGCCCGCTCGACCAGCAGCGAGCAGCGCCGCCGCCGATTTTTCGGATTGGCGGGATCGCACGCGCCCCAATGATTGCCGATGCGCGGTACGCCGCCCGATGTGCCGCAGCCGAGAATGGTGAGCTTCAACGTCATGCCGCGCTGAGCGGAGCCCTCAGAGCGGAGCGCGGCACCTTCTTGAACAGCCGGAAGAAATTCTCGGTGGTCAGGCGCGCCATCTCGGACTCGCGCACGCCGCGCAAGGCAGCAAGCCGCGCCGCGGTATGCACCACCAAAGCGGGCTCGTTGATCTTGCCGCGCAGCGGCTCGGGCGCCAGATACGGCGCATCGGTCTCGACCAGCAGCCGGTCCGACGGCACCGCCAGCGCGATGTCGCGCAGCGCCTCGGCGTTCTTGAAGGTGACGACGCCCGAGAACGAGATCGAGCCGCCGAGCGCCAGCCCCCGATGCGCCAGGTCGGCTCCGCCGGTGAAACAGTGCAGCACGAAGGGGAACGCACCCTTTCTCGTCTCCTCCTCCAGCATGCGCGCAATGTCGGCATCGGCGTCGCGCGCATGGATGATGAGCGGCAAGCCGGTCTCCCGCGCCGCCGCGATGTGGGTGCGGAAGCTCTTCTTCTGCACGTCGCGCGGGCTGTGGTCGTAGTGGTAGTCGAGCCCCGCCTCGCCGATCGCCACCACCTTGGGATGGCTTGCGAGCTCGACCAGCTCTTCCACCATGATGTCGGGCTCCTCGGCGGCATTGTGCGGATGGGTGCCGACCGAGCAGAACACATTGTCATGGGCCTCGACCAGGCCGCGCAACTCGTTGAATTGGCGGACCCGCGTCGAGATCGTCACCATGAGGCCGACCCCTGCCGCCCGGGCGCGGTCGAGCACGCCGTCAAGATCGGCGCCGAGCTCAGGAAAATCGAGATGGCAGTGACTGTCGATCAGCATCGCAGATGACGAAAGACCTAATTTGTTCAAGGTGCTAGGCTATTACTACGGCGGGCCTAACGCCACTTGTGCAGCATTTGGGATGCGGAGACAACACGTGCTTACGGGCGACAGCATGACGAAAATTTTATCCTCGATGGCCTTGGCGGCGGCACTGGTCTGGCTCCCTCCGACTCCAGCCGAGGCCGGCTGCACTAAGAGCGTGGTCATGTACAACGCCAATTGGTGCCCCTACTGCAAACAGGTCAGGGCGATTCTGGCGCGCAACCACATCAGATACCGCATCCTCGACGCGACAACCGCGCGAGTTCAAGCCGACATGATCAGACGGTTTGGCAGCACCGCGGTTCCGATGACGATCGTCGGCGGGGTCGTGGTCGCAGGTGTCGACGAGGCGCGCATCAAGCAGCTCTGCCGCGGGTAAGTTACGCTGCCGGCGTTGGCTCAGCCTCGACATGGCGCGGGAATACAGCGTGCGGCGGCGGCAATTCGGTCCCGGGCTTGAGCCTCCCCTTCGGCCCAAGTACGGCGAATGTCCGGGCGTCTCCCGGCACGCCAAGCTGGTCGAGCAGTCTGCATGCGCTCTCCGGCATCACCGGCTGCACCAGAATACCGATCTGGCGCGTGACTTCGGCCGTCACGTAGAGGATCGTCCCCATCCGTTCGGGATTGCTCTTCTTGTGCGCCCACGGCTCCTCGCCGGCGAAATAGCGATTGGCATCGGCGATCAGCGCCCAGACGATCTCCAGCGCGCGGTGGATGGCGAACCCGTCGATCGCCTCCTCGACGCGAGGCAGCAGCGAGTCGGCCGCGGCGAGAATGACCTCGTCGGCTGGCGTGAATTTGCCCGGCTTCGGCACAACGCCTCCGCAATTCTTGGCGATCATCGACAGCGAGCGCTGAGCGAGATTGCCGAGATCGTTGGCGAGGTCGGCATTGATGCGCTGCACGATGCCTTCGCGGCTGTAATTGCCGTCCTGTCCGAACGGCACCTCGCGCAACAGGAAATAGCGAATCTGGTTGACGCCGTAATCCTTCGCCAGCACGAACGGATCGACCACATTGCCGACCGACTTCGACATCTTCTCTCCGCGGTTGTAGAGAAAGCCGTGGCCGAACACCTGCTTCGGCAGCGCCACGCCGGCCGACATCAGAAAGGCCGGCCAATAGACCGCGTGAAAGCGGATGATGTCCTTGCCGATGATATGCACGTCGGCCGGCCAGTAGCGCTTGAAGCTCTCCGAGCTCTCGTCGGGAAAGCCGACGCCGGTGAGATAATTGGTGAGCGCGTCGACCCACACATACATGATGTGTTTGGAGTCGCCCGGCACCGGGACACCCCAATCGAACGTGGTGCGCGAGATCGACAAGTCCTGGAGCCCGCCGCGCACGAAGCTCTTCACCTCGTTCGCCCGCGTGTCCGGCCCGATGAACTCGGGGTGCGCGTCGTAATGAGCGAGGAGCTTGTCCTGATACGCCGAGAGCTTGAAGAAATAGCTCTCCTCCTCGACCCACTCGACCGGCGTACCTTGCGGCGACAGCTTCTTGCCGTCAGCCCCCTCCTTCAGTTCGCTCTCGTCGTAATAGGCCTCGTCGCGCACCGAGTACCAGCCGGCATATTTGTCGAGATAGATGTCGCCGGCCGCTTGCATGCGCCGCCACAGCTCCTGGCAGGCCAGGGCATGACGGGCCTCGCGCGTGCGGATGAAATCGTCATTGGAGCAGTTCAGCACGCCGACCATGTCGCGGAACTTGGGCGTGTTGCGGTCGGCAAGCTCGGCCGGGGTGATGCCTTGCGCTTTCGCCGTTTGCAGCATCTTGATGCCGTGCTCGTCAGTCCCAGTGAGAAAAAACACGTCGCGGCCCTGCAAGCGCCGGAAGCGCGCGAGCGCGTCGGTGGCCACGGCCTCATAGGCGTGGCCGATATGGGGCGCGTCGTTCGGATAGGAGATGGCAGTGGTGATGTAATACGGCCGGTGATCTGCCATGGCGGCAGGAATAGCCTTGAGGCGGGCCGCGAGCAAGCGTGCTTGGCTCACGCCCTAAATAGGATGTTCCCGCGCCACCTGCTGCAGCCGGAACCAGGTCTCGAGCAACAGCAGACCGCGATCGAGATTGAGCGCTTGGGCCTCCGCCTTGGCCTCAGACATCGCCTCCCAGGCATCCGCCCACTGGGCGAGATTGGCGCGCGATACGAGCCCCTTGGCGAGCTTTTGCTCCTCCTGGGTCGCCCCCTCGCCGGTCGCCGCGAAGCGGACCAGCCGCTCGATCAGCCCAAGCAGCAAAGAGAGGTAGAGGTCGAGACGATCGCTGCTGGCACCCCCGGCCAGCCGGTCGACCAGGCGGTGCAGCCGCGCGCCGTCGATCTCCGGCAGGGCGGAGAGCGCGGCGAGGATCTCGCCATAGAGCTCGATGCCCGCACTCGACACCAATTCGAGCGCACGGCGCACGCTTCCCTGACTCAAGGCGACGGCGGTAGCAAGCGTCTTGGCGTCGGCCTCGTGGCCGTCACGGGCAAGCGCCGCCCTCACCGCACCTGCCAAATCCTCATCTCCCAGCGCCGTGACGCGCAGCGTCCGGGAGCGGGAGCGGATGGTGACGGGGAGCCGACCTTCGGCGCTCGAGATCAGCAGGAACAAGGTCTTGGGCGGCGGTTCCTCGAGAGCCTTCAACAGCGCATTGGCCGCATTCTGGTTGAGTTCGTCGGCGCGGTCGACCATCACCACGCGCCAGCCCGCTTCGCCCGCCGAATGGCCGAGAAAAGCGCGCAAGCGCCGTACCTCCTCGACGCCGATCCATTGCGAATAGCGCTTCGATTTCTCGACCCAGGAGCGCCGGATGAGCAGAAGATTCGGATGCGACATCGCCGCGACTTTGCGGAAGATCGGATGGTCGCGATCGTTGGCGTCGCGCGGCGCGGCGGCCTGATCGCCACCCTCGGCCAGCGCCGCGCGCGCGAAGCGATAGGCGAGCGTCGCCTTGCCGATGCCCTCGGGCCCAACCAGCAGCCAGGCATGATGCATGCGGCCGCTTGCCAGCGCATCGCTGAACTCGCTGATGGCCGCCTGATGGCCGAACAATCGATCGACCTCGCGCGGCGCCGAAAATCCGTCGAGCCGGTCCGGCTCGTTAAGCGCCGCGGCCGAACGCTCCGCCGCCATGGTCATGGGCTCAGACGTTGCAGCACGACCTCCCACACGTCCTCAGCCACCATGGCTTCGGGCTGGCTGGCATCGATCACCACGCAGCGCTCCGGCTCCTCCTCGGCGATATCGAGAAACGCCCGGCGCACGCGCTCATGCAGCATGACCTCCTGGCCCTCGAATCGGTCAGGCGCAGTTCCGCTGCGCCGCTCCGCCGCCCGCGCCAGACCCTCCTCCGGCGGAATATCGAGAATGAAGGTGATGTCTGGCAACAGCCCGCCGACAGTGAGACGCTCGAGCGCGTTGATCAACCCGCGCGGGACCCCGGCCGTCGCCCCTTGATAGGCGCGCGTGGAATCGAGGAACCGGTCGCACACCACCCATCTCCCTTCGAGCAGCGCCTGGCCGATGGCGTTCTCCACATGGTCGGCGCGCGCCACCGCGAACATCAAGGCTTCGGCAAAGGGTCCGAACTGCCACACCCGCCCGGACAGCAGCGCCTCGCGGATCTCCTCGGCGGCCGGTGAGCCGCCCGGCTCGCGGGTCGCGAACACCTTGCGGCCGGCGCGGGCCAGCCGATTGGCGAGAATGCCGGCCTGGCTCGACTTGCCGGAACCCTCGCCGCCCTCGAATGTGATGAATTTGCCGGTCTCGCCGTGCTCGCGCTGCATCGTGTGTGCCGGCTACAAGAGCCAGCCGAAGGCGAGCACGAGCAACGAATCCAATCCGCGCATGGCGAAGTTGCTCTGGCCGATGTCGTCGCCGGCATAAAGCGGGATGTCGTTGGTGGCCTGCGACTCGTCGGACGTAACCCTCAATATGGCCACTTGGTCGCCCTTGCGGATCGGAGCCTTGATCGGCCCACTATAGACGATCGACGCCGAGACCTTGCCGGTCGCCGAAGCCGGCAAAATGATGTTGATGTTGCCGTCGCCGACCAGCGGGACGTAGTGCCGGGTCCCGCCCCACACCAGCGCATCGCTCACCGTCTGGCCTTCGTCGAACAGCCTGAACGGCTTGAAGCTCTTGAAGCCCCAGTCGAGCAGCTTGCGCGCCTCTGCCTCGCGGTCCTTGGCGGACTCCATGCCGCCGACCACGAGAATGAGGCGCTGGCCATCGCGCGTGCCGCTGGCCACCAACCCGTAGCCCGACTCTTTGATGAAGCCGGTCTTCAGTCCGTCGACGCCGATGTCGGCCGACACTAGCGGGTTGCGATTATGGAAGGTGAACTTGTCGCGGTACTTGAACTCCTTCTGGCCGAAGAAGTGATAGTACTCGGGATAAGTATAGATGAGGTGATGGGCGAGCGTGGCGAGGTCGCGCGCAGTCATCAGATGACCCTCGGCCGGCAGGCCGGTGGCGTTGACGAAGGTCGATTTCTCAAGCCCGATGGTGCGGCCGTATTCGGTCATCTGCTTGGCGAAGGCGTCTTCGCTCCCGGCGATGCCTTCGGCGAGAATGATGGCGGCATCGTTGCCGGACTGGACGGTGATGCCCTGAATGAGATCGCTGATCGGCACCGTGGTGTTGAGCGGCGCGAACATGGCCGATCCGCCCGACGGCGCGCCGCCGGTCCGCCACGCATGCTCGCTGACTTTGAACTCGTCCTCGAGCTTGAGCCGGCCCGCCTTCAGCTCGCGGAACACGATGGCAAGCGTCATCAGCTTGCTCATGCTGGCCGGCGGGGCGAGCGTATCGGCATCCTTCTCGAACAGCACGAGATTGGCGTCGGCATCCATGAGAATGGCGTGCTTCGCCTTGGTCTCGAAGGTGCTTGGCGGGGCCGCTGCATGAGTGCGCGCCGAAACCGCGCCGGCGCCCAGCGCGACAATGGCGCCTGCCGCTGCGATCTTGATCCATCTGCCAAGGCGCGAGGCGTACACGGGCTGAACCGGACCTGGATCGGGGTGGATTGTGGCGGCCGCTGCCGACGGCCTTACACGGCAAATATCAAGCGCTATCGCGCAAAAATCAACCCGGTAGCCGAATGCGGCGCTAGTTGGTCCTCACCAGCTTGGCGCCTCGGTAGCCTGCCCCGGTGACCTTGACCAAGGCCGCTTTTGCCTCTGACGCGGCGACAAAGGGCCCGACCCGGACCCGGAAATAGGTCTCCGCGCCGACTTCGACCGGGGTGACGTCGACCGGCGCGATGGCGGCCAGCACATTGCGCGCGCGATCGGCGTTGTCCTTGCTCTTGAACGAGCCGGCTTGGATAACGAGCCCGGCGGCCGGCGTTTCCGTCTTGGCGTTGCGCGGGATGGAGCCGGTGATCTGAGGCGGCGCAGGCTGCACCGTCTTGGTGGTCGCTTTCCACCCTGCAACAGCCGGATCGGCCGGAGCAGCCGCAGCACGAGACGCCACCGCTTTCCATGGCTGCGCCAAATTCTCCGGGTTCTCGGCCGGCAGCGTCGCTTGCTCTATGATACTGTTGAGAGCGAGATTCGACGTCTTCCCTTTGGCGGCAAATTGCAGCCAACTCTGGCTCGCCAGATATTTTCGCTCATAGCTGTCATCGCCGTTCAAAGGCGCGCGGCCGAGATATTTGACGCGCACGGTCGCGGTACCGTGATTGCGGAAGCCGAGCAGCTCGGCCGAGCGCCGCGACAGATCGATGATGCGGTCGTTCGCGTAAGGTCCCCGGTCATTGATGCGGACCACGATGGTGCGACCGTTATTGAGATTGGTCACCCGCGCATAGACCGGCAGCGGCAAGGTCGGATGCGCCGCCGATATCCGATCCATGTCGTAGATTTCGCCATTGGCGGTGCGCCGTCCGTGGAACAATTCGCCATACCACGACGCGCTGCCGACCCGGTCATAGCCCGGCTCTTCCCGCGGCTGATACCAGACGCCGGCGATCTGATAGGGCTTGCCGACCTGGTAGTAACCGCCGCCTTTCGGCACCTTCTGCCCGAGCGGGATCACGCGCTCGCCGAGCGTCGCGCCGTTGTTCCGGCCGCCGCAACCGGACAGGCCGAGACCGAGATTGGCGATGATGAAAATTGGCAAGGCGAAGCAGGCGACGCCGAGCGAACTCACGCCACGAATGCGCTCACCCGCAACAGGCGGGAGCCCGAGCCGACCCACAAAACGCAACGTCCCGACCCCCCGAAGGGCTTCTTACGCGGGATCCGGAACGACCTTGCCCAGGCGGCAGGATCGACGCAGCCGGCCCCTGCCCGACTGTCGGCCGAAGAGCGTTAGCAAAGCCTGAATCTATGGGGTCCTGCGGGGCTTCAGGCCGATCCGCTCGAGGCACGCAGCGGCGACCTGGTCGAGCGGCTTGCTCGCATCGATCACGGCGAAGCTGTGCGGTCCGATGGCGTAGCCAAGCTGAGAATCGACCACCTCGGGCGTCGCATCCGACACATCGCCGGTGCGAGCCGCGACCCTATCCCGCACGACATTCGGCGGCGCTTCGAGCCATAGCCCGGTGAACGGAACGCCCTGTTCGGCGGCGAGCCCGACCAGCGCGTCGCGCTCTTCTTGTCTGGCGTGGACGGCATCGACAATCACCGCCTGACCGCCTGCGAGTGCCATCAACGCACGCTTGCGGCATATGGCATAGACGCGGTCGGACATGTCCGGCGCATAGGCGCTGGCCGGCAGCCGGTCCGCTTGGGCAACCCCGAAGAGGCGCTTGCGCTCGACGTCGCTTCGCACATGCACCGCGCCCGGAAAGGCGCCGACAAAGGGCGCGATGGCGCGCGCGACGGCTGACTTGCCTGACCCCGACAATCCCCCAACGGCAATGAGGCGCGGCGCGGCCGGCGCCATAAAGTTCTGCGCCAGGGCAAAATACGCCCGGGCTTCTTCACGCGCGGCGTCCGCTTGCGTCCGCGGCGCCATGCCCGCCCGCAACATCTCGACCTTGGCCCTGATCGCCGCCCGCATCGACAGGAACAGCGGCAGCGCGCCCAGCCCAATGAGATTGCCGGTGCTGGCCTCGGCATCGAGATAGGCGTTGAGCACGGCGCTGGCGTGGCGCGCGAGCCCGCGCTTGCCGAGATCCATCAGCAAGAATGCAAGGTCGTAGAGGACATCGATGGTGGCGAGCCGGTCGTCGAACTCGATGGCGTCGAACAGCACCGGCGCGCCGTCGATCTCGACAATGTTGCGCAAATGAAGATCGCCGTGGCAATGACGCACATATCCGCCGCGCGCCCGCGCTGCCAGCAACGGCGACAAGGCCGCGAGTCGCTCGCGGCTGAGACGCGCAAGCTCCTTTGCCGCGTCCGGCGCAACGATGCCGGCGTGGGCGGCAAAGGCGTGCGCATTGTCGCGCAGCACGTCGGCGAGCGGCCGCACGGCCTGGTCGGGTCCGAGCATCCGGTCGGCCGAGTCGTGGAAGGCGGCGATGATTTCCGCCAAGCGGGGGATCGTTGCCAGGGCAAGCCGTCCTTCGCTTGCCATGCGATCAAACAGCTTCGCCTGGTCGAAGCGGCGCATTTTCAGCACCCATTCGGCCGTCTTCCCGCCGCCGCCAAAGCGGAAGTCGCCAGACTTCCGGATTGTTACCGGCAAGATCTCAAGATAAAGCTGAGCCGCGGTGCGCCGGTTGACGCGGAGCTCGTTGATGCAGGCCTCCCGCCGCCGCTCCAACGTCGAGAAATCCAGAAACGGGTATTTGACCGCCCGCTTCACCTTGTAGGCAAACGGGCCGGCCAAGAAGACCACCGAGGCGTGGGTCTCGATACGCTCTACGATTGCAGGCGGGGGCTCGTAGCTTCCCGGCCGGCCCATGAAATCCAACACGCCGGCTTGCAGGGAATCGGCCTCTCCCATCCGTTAACCATAGCATGAGAATCGCGTGCCTATTAGGCCACAGGACCATTGAGAAACCTCAAGAAACGAGCTTCGGCCCTTGCTGGCCAAAGGTTAACTGGCTAACGTTTCTGCGGACGGGGCGGAAATTGCGGGAATCAACCTGCAAAGCCTCTCGGAAAGGCCGAGCGGTCCTGTGATGACGGGGTGGACGAAATGGGCGACCGCGCTCGCGGTGGCCGGTCTCGCCATGGTCGAGGCTGCGCCGGCTATTGCCGAGGGCGAGACCACGATCGCCGTCCAGCGTCTCGGTCCTCCCGACGTCGAAGCGCGACGCGACGCCCTGCTCAAGCAGATGTTGGCGAGCCCGGGCGATCTCGACCTCGCCTTTAGCTACGCGACGCTGTCGTCGCAGGTCGGCGATTACGAGGGCGCGATCTCGACGCTGGAGCGCATGCTGATCTATGCGCCGAACACGCCGCGGCTCCAGCTCGAGCTCGGCATCCTCTATTACAAACTCGGCGCCTATGACGTGGCGCGCGCTTATTTCGAGCAGGCCCTTGCCAATCCGAGCGTGCCGCCATCGGTCGCCGCGCAGATCCGGCTCTATCTCCAGCAGCTCGCCCTCGCCGCCGATCCGCCCGCCTTCTCCGCCACATGGTTTTCGGCGATCCGCTGGGAGAGCAACGCCAATGCCGGACCCGGCACGCAAAGCGTGACGCTGAACGGCATCGACTTCACGCTCGATCAGCAATCGGTCGGCCAGCGCAGGGCTGGAGCGCGCTCAATATCGGCACGATGCATTACGGGTGGGACCTTAAGAACCAGGGCGACCGCATCGAGTTCGATGCGCTGGCCTACTCGACCGCCTATTTCGAGTCGGAGCTGCAAGATATCGATCTGTTGTTCTTCGAGGCCACGGTCGGGCCGAGCTTCAACATGAAGCGCTGGGGCTGGGATAAGACCCGCGCCTATGTCTACGCCATCGGCGATCTCGCTTATCTCGGCTACGATCCGTATTTCACCGCGCCCGGCGCCGGCGTCCGCCTGTTGAGCTTCGCCGCCGCGCAAAGCGTGCTCGACGCGCGGGTCGAGACGCGCTACCGCGACTTCGAGAATTCGTCGGATCTGCCGCTCAATTCGCAGCGCACCGGCGCGCAGACGCGGGCCGGCTTCACCTATTCGTACTACTTTACGCCGGCCTTCGTGGTGACCACCCAGACCTACGCGCAGCGCGAGGACGCCGAGGTCGGATACTGGGCCGACTGGGAAATTTCGTTTGCCGGCGGCTTTGCCTACACCTTCGACAATCCGCTGTGGCAGGCCCGCTATCCCTGGACCTTCCAGGTCGGCGGCGGCGTGATCAGGCGCGACTATGACGATCCCGACCCGACCATCGATCCCCTCAAAGCGAGGAGGACACGGTGTGGTGGACGCGCGGGGCGCTCTGGTGCTGCCGGTGGCGGAGACGTGGGCGCTGGTTCCCCAGGTCGAGTATCGCGACCAGGACTCGAACTATGATATAAGGAAGTACGACGATTTGACGGCTCTTCTCGGGGTGCAGAAGAGGTTCTGAGGGATGATGGGGGCACTGTCACAGGGACGTAGAGGCCGGCTGACTGGCGCAAGCGCCGTGGCGGTGCTCGGTCTCTCGCTTGCTTGCGCCGCGGCGATCGTCCCGGCCGAGGCCGACAAGGTCGGCGTGGCGGCGGCGGTCAATCCCGACGCCTTCTCGAGCCTGGCCGGATCGCCGCAGAGCCAGCTTAGTATCGGCAAGTCGATCTTCTACAACGAGCGCATCAACACCACCGGCAGCGGCCTGGTGCAGGTGCTGCTGGTCGACGGCTCGACCTTCACCGTCGGCCCCGGCTCCGATCTCGTCATCGACAAATTCGTCTACGACCCGAAGAAGGGCACCGGCCAGATCGCCGCCTCCTTCTCCAAGGGCGTGATGCGCTTCGTCGGCGGCAAGTTGTCGAAAAACGACGGCGGCGTCACCGTGGATACGCCGGCCGGCGCGCTCGCCATTCGCGGAGGCATTGCTTACGCGGACTTCAAGAGTGCCACGAACTACTCAATCCTGTTCGTGTTCGGCGAATATGTGAAGATGGGAGGAAAAACGCTGTATATGCCCGGCTACGGTTGGTTCAGCAATAATGGCCAAACGGCTACCCGGCCGTTCGATGGGAATGACCTCAAAATAATTCTAGCCGCGCTCACCAATGGCAGCGGCGGCACGGGCAATGGTGACGGAGGAAAACCGGACCCAAAACCGACAAAGCTCGTCGAAACCCTAAGCCTACAAGAGTTGATCGCCGACGCGGCTGCACAAAAAGTCAACGACACCATCGCGGCAGAAGAGCCGCCCAACGACACCATCGCGGCAGAAGAGCCGCCCGTGGACACCTGCACGGGAGAGGAGTGCAACCCGCCACCCGAACCGACGCAGGTCACAACGCGTGTGCTCGTGGGCGCGGGCGTGTACACCGCCTTTCCCGGCACCATCGATCAATTCACGACAGACAACGGCTCGGAGGCCGGAATCCTCGGCGGCGACCCGAACGCCACGGTTGACGATTTCGAGTGGACTTTCAACATCGAGAACGGCCGGCTCGTCGGTACCGTCAGTGGGTTGACCGATTCCCACTGCACGGATCAGGCCTGCAGCGGCGACATCGGAAATCATCAACGCCGCCCCCGGTGACCGTCAACCTGCCCGCGACTTTCCGAGCAGACCAATGTGCGCTCGGTATCTGCGCCGTCCTAGACGCCACGCTCACGCAAGATGAGGAAACCACGACTTACGTTGGCCTCGCCGTTTTGAAGCAGGACTTCTTCGCCTATCACTTGGTGAACGCTCCAACGAGCCACTTGGCTCGCTACCAATGCAATCGATAACGGCTTCGACGACGACTATCATCCCGAGCCTTTCCTTGCCTTTGGAGGTAAGGGTCATGACTTCGGGACGCCGAGCGGCAGGACCTACGCATTTTTGCTGACCCCTGACGTCAACAACGTGGATGCCATCGGTCCCTTCGCCGGTGGCGGTTCATCGCCTGCGGTCAATCCCGACGGACCACAACCATGCGATCTCCCCGCTGCTCTATCTCGAGAAGGACAGCGCCTCGGCAAGCGACCCGAGCCAGCGCCGTCTGGCTGCAGACCGGGCTCTACATCAACACGACGCCTGAGAACCCGGATCACCGAAGACTATATAGAATTCGATCAGCAGTCCTGGGTGAATGTTGCCCTTGGCGGGGCTGAAGAACGGCGGTCTCGTCGGTGCCCGACGCGGCGGTGCGCATGTCGATTTCTATTACGACAATGGTGACTATGGCGATTGTTACGAGTGCTACGGCTACACCACGCGCGAGTCGTTTGCCTTCACCGGCGACATCGCTTCGCTGGCCGGACCCGACGGTTCGCACTTCCTCGGTAAGCGACGATCCCAATATCGTGATCGGTTTCGACTCGACCGGCACCCACAATATCGGCCGCGACATCCCGCTCGATCCGAATTCCTCCTCCGTCGAAAATCAATCCGGCTCGACCTACCATATCGGCGTCGGGCAGCGGGACGTTGCCGTCTGAGCCGCAGCAGACCTACGACGGCGAGTTCAAAGGCTATGCGGCGGGCATGGTCCAGTCAGAGATCCCGTCAAGCGACTTTCATCAACGTCGTCGCCAGCATGATCCCCTGACGATTTCGTCATCAATTTCAACCAGACGACAAATACGCTCTCGGCCAATTTGACTGTGCACAGCGACCTTCTAGGTCATGGCGATGGTGCGACCGACGCCTATCAGTATCGGTTTCGGTGACGATCGCGAAGCATCCTCGGGGAGTTCCGCCTACATCGACAACGCTTCACTACGCGGCGATCGAGAGCGGTCCAGGGTCCGACACGTCAGTCGATCATGGTCGGGGCACGCACTTATGCCAATGCCGCGTCCATGCGCCTATCTGGTCAGCGGCGAGCAGCTCAATGTCACCAGCGTTCTTCCCCGAGACGTTCGAGAGCCGGACGACAATGGTGCACTCGCGCCGTTCTGCGACGAATTGCGAGTTCCTGCAATGGGGCGCTTGGGGCGCGCGCGTCGAGTTCGGAACCAACGGCAATCCGAGTCAACTATGTCGACAACGTTCATCTCGGCTGGTGGGTCGCCGGCGATCTGAGCTTCAACCACTGACCTCGATGCTCTTCAGGCGCTAGGCGCCGACGGCCACCTATCAACGGCCATGTCATCGGCAATGTCGCCAGCGCTCAGCGAGCTCGAGCTGGAAGAATTACGTTGCTGCCGGCGATCTGACCATGAACTGGAGCTTTGCCGAGCGGAGCGGCGATCTCACCATCAGCAATTTCGATAGCCGGGGTAACTTCGGTGGCCACGGGTTGAGCTTCACAGGCCCGATGAGTGTGCCCGGCGTTCCTGATGGCAACAAGTTTAGCGGACTCGCTCTCAGGTCAAGTTGCCGAGCCGTCCATTGGGCTCGCTTTGACAGGCAATGCCGCTGGCGCGTTCGTGAATAACGGACCCAGCAATCCAGCGGCTGGCGTTGTCGGCAATTGGAACGTGGGCAGCGATGGCTATAAGGCCACCGGCATCTTCGCCGGCGCTCAAGGACGCCCTAATCCGCCTGGAACGGTCCAAAACCCCAGCCTTGTCGCTCGCTCCGACCACGCCCATATAACCCCTGTCACTTTCGGGACGGGGACCGATGCGCAAATCCTTGATGTTTTGGGCCGGTGCATCGTTCTGCCGCGGTCCTATTCACCTCCTTGTTCACCTTCGGCGCCGCGCTGGCCGACCAAAAGGTCGGCGTGGCCGCCGCGGTCAAGCCCGAGGCCACCAGCCAGCCGCCCGGCGGCGATGCCTCGACGCTGCGGATCGGCAAGTCTGTCGTCTATAACGAGCGCATCGACACCTCGGGCTCGGGCCAGGTGCAGGTGCTGCTGCTCGACGGCTCGACCTTCACCGTCGGCCCCGGCTCGAGCCTGGTCATCGACAAATTCGTCTACAATCCGGCCAGCGGCAAAGGCGCGCTGGTGGCAAGCTTCTCCAAAGGCGCTCTCAGATTTGTCGGCGGCAAGCTGTCGAAAAGCGAGCCGGGTGTGAAAGTCAATACGCCGGCCGGCGCGCTCACCGTGCGCGGCGGCATCTTCACGGCGAAGATTTCCGGGTCGAACAAAGCGCTCATTACTTTCGACTACGGCATTTCCCTGTCAATCCTGCGCCATGGCCAGCTCCAGATCACCAGGATTGCCGGCGACGTCATCTCGGTCAACGGCGCCGGTCCGGCGGTGATCCGCTCCCAAACCATGGCCGACGTCAACGCCACGCAAGGCGCGGTGGCCGGCAAGAGCTGGAAGAAGACAGCATCCAAAACCGGCAAGAAGAACGGCTGGCCCTATTATTACGGCATCCAGCCGACCGGCCGTTATCCGGATCAGCCCTTCGTTGCGTCGCAGTATGACGGCGCCACGACCGGCATTCTGTTGAATGGCCTGACGCGTGTGCCCACGGCGACGCCGCCGAACTATCCGACCTATAACTTGTCGGTCGGACCAAACCACTAGTTGCCGGCAATCGGCTATTACTGGCCTTGCAGGCAGCCGGCAGGGCACCCAAATAAGCGAACCCGTCCCACATCTTCGTCTTGCTCTAACGTTTCCCTCCTCCCCGGCCGGGCGGTAAGATCAGTTCAATCGTTTGTCGATGGAGACCCGTGTTGCGGGTCGCCACGATCGGAGCGTTCAGGTTGGCGTGATGCGTGACCCGAAAACCCAGATGTGGGCCGAAGCCTGCGCCCTCCTCAAGCAGGCCGAGCAGCTCCATCGCCAGTTCTTCGAGCCTTCGCGCGGAGGCGCACGCTGGGAGCCGCCGGTCGACGTGTTCGAGACCGAGGCCGAGCTGTGGATCATCGCCGCCCTGCCCGGCGTCGCCCCCGACGCGGTGCGCGTCGAGATTGAAGGCCCGACGCTGATCATCGCCGGCACCCGCCCCCTGCCGTGCAAGGGTCGGAATGCCAATATAGTGAGATTGGAGATCCCTTACGGACGCTTCGAGCGGCGCATCACCCTGTCGTCCCGCTTGCGCCTCGCCGAACGGGATCTGTCCAACGGTTGTCTCGTGCTCACCTTTGCCAAGCTGTGAGCCAGGAGTTTGGTGCAGTAAACATGACCGATACCGAACACACCACGCCGCAATCGGCCGAAGCCCCGCAGCCCGCTCGCAATGAGCAGGCGGCCGCTTCGTCGCGCCCGGCGGGCGGGCCCTCCCCTCACCCCGAGATCCCGGCCGGCGCGCTGATCATCCTGCCGACCCGCAATGCCGTGCTGTTTCCCGGCATCGTGGTGCCGCTCGCGCTCGGCCGCACGCAATCGATCGCCGGCGCGCAAGCTGCCGCGCCAGGCCGACAAGCCGGTTGGCGTCCTGTTGCAGAGCGACGCCTCCATCGACACGCCCGGCCCCGAGCATCTCCACAAGGTCGGCGCCGTGGCCGAAATCTTGCGCTATGTCACCGCGCCCGACGGCAATCATCATCTGATCGCGCGCGGCATACGGCGCTTCCGTCTGCTTGAATTTCTGCCGGGCTACCCGTTCCTGGTGGCGCGCATCGACGAGGTCGGCGAGGCCGAGGTGTTTTCCACCGAGATCGCCGCGCGCGTGCACCAATTGAAAGAGCGCGCTCGCGAGGCGATTTCGCTGCTGCCCAACCTGCCGACCGAGATCGTCTCGGCCATCGAGCAGATTCAGTCGCCGTCCGCGCTGGCCGACTTCGTCGCCAATGTCTCTGACCTCACGCCGGCCGAGAAGCAGGACCTGCTGGAGACGTTCGACGTCGGCGAACGTCTCGACAAGCTGTTGCGCTACCTCGCCCAGCAGATCGAGGTGTTGCGGCTGTCCAAGCAGATCGGCGAGCAGACGCAAGAATCGCTGTCCGGACGCCAGCGTGAGCACATCCTGCGCGAGCAGCTTCGCCAGATCCAAAAGGAGCTTGGCGAGGGCGAGGACGGCCAGGCCGAGATTGCCGAATTGCGCGAGGCGATCGCTAAAGCCGGGATGCCCGAGGAAGCCGAGAACCAGTCGCTGAAGGAGCTGAAGCGGCTCGAGCGCATGCCCGAGGCATCCGCCGAGCACGGCATGGTCCGCTCCTATCTCGATTGGTTGATCGAGCTGCCCTGGTCGAAGCTGTCCGACGAGCAGATCGACATCGCCGAAGCCCGCCGCATCCTCGACGAGGACCATTACGGCCTGCCCAAGATCAAGCAGCGCATCCTCGAATATCTCGCGGTGCGCAAGCTGAAGCCGGATGGCAAGAGCCCGATCCTGTGCTTCGTCGGGCCGCCCGGCGTGGGCAAGACCTCGCTCGGCCAATCGATCGCCCGGGCCATGGGCCGCAAATTCGTGCGCCTTTCGCTCGGCGGTGTGCATGACGAGGCTGAGATCAGGGGCCACCGGCGGACCTATATCGGGGCGCTGCCCGGCAACGTGATCCAGTCGATCCGCAAAGCCGGCACGCGCAATCCCGTGATGATGCTCGACGAGATGGACAAGCTGGGCACAAGCTTCCACGGCGACCCGTCGGCGGCGCTGCTCGAGGTGCTCGATCCCGAGCAGAACGCAACGTTCCGCGACAATTATCTCGCGGTGCCGTTCGATCTGTCGCGCGTGATGTTCATCGGCACCGCAAACGTGCTCGACCAGATTCCGGGCCCGTTGCGCGACCGCATGGAGGTGATCGAGCTTCCCGGCTACACCGAGGACGAGAAGGTCGAGATCGCCAAGCGCTATCTCATCACGCGCCGGCTCGAAGCCACCGGGCTTACGCCCGAGCAGGTTGAGATCACCGAGGACGCCATCCGCGCCATCATCCGCGACTACACGCGGGAGGCCGGCGTGCGCAACCTCGAGCGCGAGTTGGGCTCGATCCTCCATCACGTCGCCATGCGGGTTGCCGAAGGCAACACCGACCGCATGCGGATCGGCGCCGAGCAGCTGCATGCCATCCTGGGGCCGCGCCACTTCGAGAGCGAGGTGGCGATGCGCACCTCCGTGCCCGGCGTAGCTACCGGCCTGGCTTGGACGCCGACCGGCGGCGACATTCTGTTCGTCGAGGCCGCGCGCGTGCCGGGCAGCGGCAGGCTGATCCTCACCGGGCAGCTCGGCGACGTGATGAAGGAAAGCGCGCAAGCGGCATTGAGCCTGGCCAAGGCGCGAGCGTCGTCGCTCGGCGTCGACCCGGGCCTGTTCGAGAAATCCGACATCCACGTGCACGTGCCGGCCGGCGCCATCCCCAAGGACGGCCCGAGCGCGGGCGTCGCCATGTTCATCGCGCTCGCCTCGCTGCTCACCGGACGCACGGTGCGAAGCGACACGGCGATGACCGGCGAGATCTCGCTGCGCGGGCTGGTGCTGCCGATCGGCGGCGTCAAGAACAAGGTGCTGGCCGCGGTGCGCGCCGGGATCACCACCGTGCTGTTGCCTGAGCGCAACAAGAAGGACTTCGAGGACGTGCCCGAGACTGCCCGCACTGCCGTCCGGTTCGTCTGGCTGTCCACGGTCGACGACGCGGTCGAGGCGGCGCTTGAGCCTTTGGCTCCGGCCGCTCAAAGGCCGGATCGGCCCTCGCCGCACGCCGCCAGCAGCTGACGGGACCACAAAGCCGCTTCAAAGACGAGGCCGGTTACGCGACAATGCGGCGCTCAGCAAGGGAAGTGCTCTCATGAGGCGTTCGCTCTACGCTCGGCTGTACGCGCGCTACGGGACGCCGATCAGTCCGATAACGCGGCGGGAGTTTTTGAAAGGCTCGGTCGCGGCCGGCACCGCCCTCCTTCTCAGCGGCCCGCGCGTGCTGGCGCAACGGGCGGACGGCTCCGGCAAGAAGATCGTCATCATCGGTGCGGGCTTTTCCGGGCTCACCGCCGCCCACGAGTTGCTGGCGGCAGGCTATGACGTGACTGTGCTCGAAGCCCGCGACCGGGTTAGTGGCCGCGTTGTCAGCTTCGACAATTTCGTTCCCGGCCGCTGGGTCGAAGGCGGCGGCGAGCTGATCGGCAGCAATCATCCGCTGTGGGCCGCTTACGCCAAGAAGTTCGGGCTCGAACTGCTCGCGGTCCCCGATACCAGTGCCGATTGGCCGGTCGTCATCGACGGCAAGCTGTTGACGGACAGCGAAACGGAACCTCTCTGGGATGGACTTGACGACATCCTTGGGGCGATCGGCGACGATGCCGGACCGGTGCTCGAGGACAAGCCATGGGACAGTCCGAACGCCAAGACGCTCGACCTGATGACCATCACCGAGAAGGTCATGTCGGTCGATGCGCCAGAGATCGCCAAAAAGGCGATCATCGCCGACTTCGTGTGCGAAACCGGCGTGCCGTCGGAGCGGCAAAGCTATCTCGCTTTGCTTGCGGCCGTGAAAGGCGGCAGCATGGAGAAGTACTGGACCGAGACCCAGGTTTTTCACTGCAAGGGCGGCAATCAGCAGCTCGCGCACAAGCTCGCCGCTGAGATCGGGGCCGAGCGCATTCTGTTGAATATGCCGGCAAGCACCGTGACGAACAGCGCAGATCGGGTCGAAGTCGTGTGCGCCGACGGCACAATGTTCACCGCCGACGATGTGATCCTGACCATCCCGCCGTCAGTGTGGGACACCATCGTGTTCGATCCGAAGCTGCCGGAGCTGTTGCGGCCGCAAATGGGCCGTAACGTCAAATATCTGATTTCATTGAAGAATCGGTTCTGGCTGGCCGATAACCTCTCGGCGGAATCGCTGAGCAACGGCAACGTGCAGGCCACCTGGGAGTTGACCGCCGGCCAGGAGGGCGACGGACCGGCCGGCATGCTCGCTTATTCCGGCGGCCCCGGCGCCGACGCCATGCGGGCAATCCCCGCCGCCGAGCGCGACGCCGCCTATCGGGACGAGCTGGCGAAACGTTATCCGAACTATGCCGACGCCTTCGTCGCCAGCCGCTTTATGGATTGGCCCGCCGTCCCCTGGACGAAGGCGAGCTATTCTTTCGCCGCTCCCGGCGAGGTCACGACCATGGGGCCGATCCTCCATCAGGGCATCGCCGGCCGGCTTCACTTCGCCGGCGAACATGCTTGCTACAAATTCGCCGGCTATATGGAGGGCGCGCTCCAGTCCGGCATCGCCATCGCCCGGCGCCTGGCCGTACGCGACGGCGTGGCCATGGGCAGCGACGGGTGATGTTGTCCTACTGCCTCAGCAGAAGACCGGGAAAATGCGAGTTGCATGCCATCACATGGGTGATGGCAGCCCGGTCATATTCGTCGCCCGACCGATAGGTCTCGAAATAGCTGTTGAGTCGCAGCACGCGATCCTGCATGGCACCTACCGCCTGCAAGCCCACCGAGACGCCATAATTGGTGAAGGCGAAGCGCATTTCCGGCGCATAGGGCTCGCGCGCGAAATAACCCTCCTCCATCCACATGCGGTCGAGCATGGCGAGCGAGCGCCGCTTCTGGCGCTCAGCCCACCACTCTTCGGGAAAGAAATGCGTCATCCACAGCATCATGCCGAGCCCAAGGTCCTGCGTGATGACGAGGTCCCCGGCAGTGCGGTCGATGATCACGTGCATTTCGGCGATCTCGCCGGCAAGCGCTTGTTGGTCGAGCAGCCGGTACGACACATAGCCATCAAAGGCGTCCAGCGCCCCGAAGCTATAACCCGGGTAAGGCCCGCTCAGATCCTCCTTCATCTTCCAGATGACGCCGCGCCCGGGAACGACGAAGGGACCGTGGATATCGTGGGCCAAGGCAATGCCTTTTTGCCGACAGGCCGGCTCATATCGCCCAAGTACGGACAGCGCATAGAGCCACATGGCGAGATAGTGGAAATACTGGCCGTCGCGGTCGGGCTCCTCCCCGATACGGATGCCCCGCTTGCGTCCGAGCACCCGATCAACCTCGGCCACCAGGCTTACGGCCTCGTCGAGGAAGCGCTGCTCCTTCAGCTCCTGATAAAGGGAGACCAGCAGTACGAGGCCAAAGGCGTCGGTCCACAGATAGCGGAGACCATTCGGCCAGATGCGCTCTGCACGCATCCAAGCGAGTTTGCCGAGGACATAGTCGATGTCCTTGAGCCCGGTCATGGTCTGGCGCGGTGTGGGCCTTGCGGCGATCGTCCTCGAGGCACCCTGCCCCTTGAGGATCAGGAATTTAGCTTTTACCTCTGGGCGCAAGCCCTGCGCTAGCAACTTCCTCTTCGGCGCTTTGAGGCATATGATTAAAAAAATTCTGAGAGGGCGGCGGGGATGCGATTTCTCTTAGGCATGATTGTCGGTGCGCTGATCACGGTCGGCGCCGCCTATATTGGCGATTCCAGGACAGACCCCCTCCAGGGCACCCGCATGGTGAACTGGACCGTGGTCGGGGAACGGGTGGACGAGCTCACGGCCGGTCTGCAGAAGGTCTGGGGTGATTTCACGCGCCAGATCACCGGACCGCCCTAAACCGGCCCTCTTTGCCAATGGAGATCAACGGCCGTGCTCCGGCCGGAGCCCGCCGACATTTTTAGGGAGCTGGACCTTCTCGCTCGGCCACGCCGCCGGAGCGCGCTGTTCCCTCTGTCCCTTGGGATGCGAGCTCGATTTTTCCGAGGCCGCCGCCGCCACCATGTTCATCCCGGTCATGAACGCGGCGGCACTGCCGATCACCACCACGATGGCGATAATTTGCAGCCCGCGCCGCAAGCTTGCCCGTTCCGGCGCCTCCATCGTCACCGTTCGGTTGATGTAAGCGAGAAACGAGCTGAACAGGGCCGCGACCGCGCCGCCGCTGAAGAACAGCATCGCCGTCGCGAATTTGGGTTCGACCGACGATTCCGGCGCCCTGGCCAGGATCGACAGCAGGACGAGCGCCGCGGCACCGTTGAGCAGGATTAGAAACGCAAGCGCCCGGGCGGCAAACCGGTTTCGCTCCCGTTCGACGAACACGGGATCAAGGCGGGGATCGACTCGGCTGGCAGTCGGCATGCTCGTCATCATCCCTCCCGTTAAGGCCGCATTGTGACGACGTACGAACGCGGCCGCCGGCGCGCCGGCTGTTTGGCGCTCAAACTGGTGGCGGAGACGGAGGGATTCGAACCCTCGATACGGTTTTTGACCGTATAACGGTTTAGCAAACCGCCGCCTTCAGCCTCTCGGCCACGTCTCCACTCAAAGAAGGCTTACTGATCCGCTGCTGGACGGTCAACTCGCTGCCGTCCGTGCGGCGGACGCGAGTGGCCGACCTGAGCCGGCAAACCCTCCCATTGCTCGATAAAATGGGGATGCTGACGCGAATATCGAGGAGTCGGCGTCGCCGGCCTGCCGTAGCGTCCGGCGTCCGGCCAAAATAATTCCCTCTTTTGGTCCGATTGTGCCGACCCGGCTGTGCTACATTTGTAAGCAATTGTGACGGGAGAGGGACACGCTCGCGCCATGGCTTGGCAGGCTTGCCTGAGAGCGCTTTCGCTTGTGGCGATCGCCGCAGGCTCGTCCGTCTGCGCCGTTAGGCCGGCCAGCGCCGAGCAAGCAAGCTACTGCGTTACCTGCAAAAGCCCCGACCAAACTTATGTCTGCCGGGTCGACGCCGGGGGCTCGAGGCCCAGTGACGCGCTCAAGCTCTATTGCGTCATCCGCACCGCCAAGGAGGGTCATCACACCTCCTGCGCGGCGGAAGGCGATTCGGCCGGCTGCCATGGGGTGGAGAAGGTCTATAGCTATGACGGCCCGATGCCGGAGGATCTCGCCTCGGATCCGCGCATTAAGCACTTCACCGACAAGATCAAACGCGACCAGCAGACCTTCGACGACAAGCCCAAGGGTGATCAACCCAAGACCCTGGTCGAGCTGACCCGCCGCTCGGTCAGCGCCTCGCGCAAGGGGTTGCGCAATGCGCGTGGCGCGCTTGGCGGGGCCTCGGACCCTGGCGACCAGCCGCTGCCGGACGAACCCCTGTCTCTCAATCAATCGGATGCGCCGCTCGCCGCCGAGACTCCGCCCGCCGAGAGTGCCGACGCATCGCATCCCAGTCGCGTCCAGAGAGCCGGCAGCGCCGTCGGCGGTCTCGCCCGCAAGAGCTATCGCTGCATGGTGAGCTTGTTCCGCAATTGCAGCGGTGACAGCGGATCGCCTCAATAACGGTGAGACACTGCGCCTAGCGCGCTAGTGGGTTTGCAGCCACTCGCGGGCCAGCTTCTGTGCCTCGGCGACCTGGTCGGCCGACATCTCGCGCGCAAGCTCGACCCGGTGGGCCAAGGCAGAGCTGTTGCCCCGCGCCGCCGCCAGATTGAACCATTTATGGGCGACCACCAGATCGGCAGCCACGTCCCGTCCGGTCGCGTAAAGCATGCCGAGCTCGAACAAAGCATCCGGAGCGCTCATCTGCGCCCCCTGCTCGGCCGCTTCCGTCGCCACGTCCATCCGTGCCATCTCAATTGCCCCCTTGTCCCACTTGTCTGACCGCCCGTCGAATATTCGGGTGATTACCAAAAGTCCCCTAGGCGTCTTTCTTGCCCTTGGACGCGATAATCATGGGAGAGCACCTTCAACAACTTCTGAATCGGCGTGATTAATGCAAAATCACTGAATCTATAACGCGCGGTAATATTAGTTTACATTGCGCGCTAATCGGCGCGAGTTGCGTTAAGCTTTGGTGCTTGGCAATGGTTCTTTGACCAATCAAAGTGACTTGTCGATAACCACGAAGAAAAATTCGACGATCCCCGGCGTCGGTGGCGGAGTTCACGCCAGCAGCACCGTCGATCCCGTGGTGAGTCGAGCTTCGAGGTCGCGTTGCGCGTCGGCCACGTCGGCGAGCGCATAGGTCTGGTTGACGGCGACCTTGACCTTGCCCTTGGCGATCACCTCGAACAGATCGTTGGCCGTGGCCACCAGATCCTTGCGGGACCTGGTGTAGTCGATGATCGACGGGCGGGTGGCGAACAGCGACCCCTTCTGCGAGAGCAGCGTGATCTTGAACGGCGGCACCGGGCCTGACGATTGGCCGAAGCTGACCCACAGCCCAAGCGGCTTGAGGCAATCGAGCGAGGCCGGAAACGTGTCCTTGCCGATCGAGTCATAGACCACGTCGACGCCGTTGCCCTTGGTGTACTCCTTGACCTTGGCGACCAAGTCCTCCTCGCGGATGTTGATGACATGGGTGCAGCCATGCGCGCGGGCGATCAGTGCCTTGCCGGAGGATCCGACCGTGCCGATCACCGTGGCCCCGAGCGACGCCGCCCATTGGCAGGCAATGAGCCCGACACCGCCCGCCGCCGCGTGGAACAAGAGCGTCGTGTCCCGGCCCACTTTATATGTGCGGCGCAGCAGATATTGCGCGGTCATGCCTTTGAGCATGATCGCCGCGGCGATCTTGTCGTCGACCCCGGCGGGGATCTTGACCACCCGGTCGGCGGCGATCAGACGCTCTTCGGCATAAGCACCGATCGGCCCGGCATAAGCGACATGGCGCCCGACCTTGAGGTCGCGCACGCCCTCGCCGAGCGCGGTGACCTCGCCGGCGCCCTCCATGCCCGGGATGAAGGGAAACGACGGTTGCGGGTAGAGTCCGCTCCGCTGATAGACGTCGATAAAGTTGAGCCCGACCGCCGCCTGCCTGATCTTGATCTCGCCCGGACCGGGATCGCCGACGTCGACCTTCTCCCATTTCAGGACTTCGGGACCGCCATATTCATGCACCCGGATGGCGTAGCTCATTCGATTCCGAGCTTTGTCTTGAGCAGATCGTTCACCGCTTGCGGACTGGCCTTGCCGCCCGTCGCCTTCATCACCTGGCCGACGAACCAGCCGATCAGCGCCGGCTTGGCCTTAGCCTGCTCCACCTTGTCCGGGTTGGCGGCGATCACCCGATCGACCGCCTGCTTGATCGCGCCCATATCGGTCACTTGAGTGAGCCCGCGCGCCTCGACGATCGCGGCCGGCTCACCACCTTCCGACCACACGATGTCGAACACATCCTTGGCGATCTTGCCGGAGATGGTGCCGGCCTTGATCAGGTCGAGGATCGCGCCAAGTTGGTCCGCCGTGCAGGGACTGTCGGCGATGCTCCGGCCTTCCTTGTTGAGACGCCCGAACAGCTCGTTGACCACCCAGTTCGCCGCCTGCTTGGCATCCCGGCCCTTCGCCGCGCTCTCGAAATAATCCGCTGACTCCTTCTCGGCGATCAGCACGTCAGCGTCGTAAGGGCTGAGCCCGTAATCAGCGATGAAGCGCGCGCGCTTGGCATCGGGCAGCTCGGGCAGATCCTTGGCGAGGCGATCCACATAGTCTTGCGTCAGCTCGAGCGGCAGCAGGTCGGGGTCGGGGAAATAGCGGTAGTCGTGCGCCTCCTCCTTGGAGCGCATCGAGCGGGTCTCGCCGGTCTTGGCGTCGAACAGCCGCGTCTCCTGATGGATGCTGCCGCCGTCCTCCAAAATCTCGATCTGGCGGCGCGCCTCGTGCTCGATGGCCTGGCCGATGAAGCGGATAGAGTTGACGTTCTTGATCTCGCATCTTGTGCCGAGCGCCTCGCCCGGGCGGCGCACCGACACATTGACGTCGGCGCGCAACGACCCCTCCTCCATATTGCCGTCGCAGGTGCCGAGATAGCGCAGGATGGTCCTGAGCTTGCTCACATAGGCGCGCGCCTGCTCCGACGACCGCAGATCGGGCTTCGACACGATCTCCATCAGCGCCACGCCTGAGCGGTTGAGATCGACATACGAATACTGCGGATGCTGGTCGTGCAGGCTCTTGCCGGCATCCTGCTCCAAATGCAGCCGCTCGATGCCGACCGTGACGCGCTCGCCGCCGAGCAGATCGACGATGACCTCGCCCTCGCCAACCACCGGGCTTTTGTACTGGCTGATCTGATAGCCCTGGGGCAGATCGGGATAGAAATAGTTCTTCCGGTCGAAGATCGAAGTGAGATTGATCTTGGCCCTCAGCCCGAGCCCCGTGCGGATGGCTTGGGCGATGCAGCCTTCGTTGATCACCGGCAGCATGCCGGGCATGGCGGCATCGACCAAGCTCACATGGGAGTTGGGCTCGCCGCCGAACTCGGTAGAGGCGCCGGAGAACAGCTTGGCGTTGGAGGTAACCTGGGCATGGACCTCCATGCCGATCACCACCTCCCACGGGCCGGTCGTACCCTCAATGAGATTCTTTTCGGCCTTAGCGTCCATCCTTGTCTTCCAGCTGCTGGCGGAGCTTCTCCTCCTCATATTGGATGAACCAGCCGATCATCTGCCGCCATAACGCTTCCGCCAGCTCGGGCGGCAGGCCCTTCTCCGCCGCGCGCGCCCGCACCCGGTCGATCACCTGCTGGATGCGCCACGGCACCCGGGCCTCGGCCGGCGACTGCTTGAGCTGCCAGGCGCGGTCGACAAAGACGAAGCGCTCGCCGATGAGATCGACCAAGGCGGCATCGATGCGGTCGATCTCCGCCCTCACCTCTTCCATCGATTTGCAATCCTTGGCTTCGCGCGGCGCCATGGCGTTGTCCTCTAATCTATGCGCCGGACAGGACGGCATCGGCCTCGATCTCGACCAGCCACTCCGGACTGATGAAGCCCGTCACCTGTAGCATGCTCGAGGCGGGACGGATGTCGGCGAAGAACTCGCCATGCACGCGACCGACTGCCTCCCAATGGGCGATGTCCACCAGATAGGTCCTGGTGCGGATCACGTCCTTGAGGCTCGCGCCGGCATCGGCCAAAGCCCTCTCGATGATCTCCAGAATGGCGCGGGTCTGCGCCGCGGGATCGCCGATCGCGACCGGCTTGCCGCCCGAGCCCGCAGTGGTACCGCCGACGGCCACGATATTGCCGATGCGCACCGCGCGCGAGAACCCGATGATCGGCTCGTACGGACTGCCCGAAGATACTAAGACCCGGTTATTCATGCGGCTTTGCTCCACCAGTCATGCGGCTTGGCGAGCGGCCCCGCCGAATCTTCGATGACGCGGCCGACCCGGAACAGCGTCTCCTCATCGAAAGGCTTGCCGATCAGCTGAAGCCCGAGCGGCGTGCCTTCCGACGATAGCCCCGCGGGCACGCTCATGCCGGGTAAGCCCGCCATGTTCACCGTGACGGTGAAGATGTCATTCAAATACATCTCGACCGGGTCTCCCGATTTCTCGCCGAGCGCAAAGGCGGGCCCCGGCGTGGTCGGCGTCAGGATCGCATCGACCTGCTCGAACGCCTGGTCGAAGTCGCGCTTGATCAAGGTCCGCACCTTCTGCGCCTTGAGATAATAGGCGTCGTAATAGCCGGCCGACAGCACATAGGTCCCGATCAGAATGCGGCGCTTGACCTCCTGCCCGAAGCCGGCGGCGCGCGTGTTCTCATACATCGAGATCACGTCTTGGCCCTTCTCGCGCAAGCCGTAACGCACGCCGTCATATCGGGCGAGATTGGACGACGCTTCGGCCGGCGCGACAATATAATATGAGGGCAACGCATATTTGGTGTGCGGCAGGCTCACCTCTTTGATCTTGGCGCCCGCTGCTTTGAGCCACATCACTCCCTGCTGCCACAACGCCTCGATCTCCGGCGCCATGCCCGGCACGCGATATTCCTTGGGGATGCCGATGGTGAGCCCCTTCACGCCCTTGCCGAGCGCGGCCTCGTAATCCGGCACCCTCAAATCGACGCTGGTAGTGTCCTTCGGGTCGTGGCTCGCCATGACCTTCAACAGGATCGCCGCGTCCTGCACGCTGCGGGCGATCGGTCCCGCCTGATCGAGCGAGGAGGCGAACGCCACGATGCCCCAGCGCGAGCAGCGGCCATAGGTCGGCTTGATGCCGACCGTGCCGGTCACCGCCGCGGGCTGGCGGATCGAGCCGCCGGTGTCGGTCGCGGTCGCTCCCATGCACAGCCGCGCCGCCACCGCCGCCGACGAGCCGCCCGACGAGCCGCCCGGCACCAGCTTGGCATTCGACCCCTGGCGCTGCCAGGGATTGACCACCGGCCCGTAAAAGCTCGTCTCGTTGGACGAGCCCATGGCGAACTCGTCATTGTTGAGCTTGCCGAGCATCACCGCGCCTTCCGCCCACAAATTGGCGGTCACCGTCAACTCGTAAGTGGGCGTGAAGCCGTCGAGAATGTGCGAGCAGGCGGTGGTGCGCACGTCCTTGGTGCAGAACAGATCCTTGATGCCGAGCGGGATGCCTTCGAGCGCGCCGGCTTCCCCCTTCTTGCGGCGCGCGTCGCTCGCCTTGGCCATGTCGAGCGCGCGCTCGGGCGTCGGCAGCACGAAGGCATTGAGCGCGTCGTTGGCCGCCTCGATCGTCTCGACATGCGCTTGGGTGAGCTCGCGCGCCGAGAATGACTTGTCGCGCAAGCCGTCGCGCGCTTCGGCAATGGTTAGGTCGGTGAGCTTGGTCACTTGGGCTTCACGTCTTTGCAGCGGAAATAGGTGTTGAGGCTCTCCTGGGCGGTTTCAGGCTCGGACAACGCCTCCTCGGGCGCTTGGCCATCGCCGCCGCCGGCGCCCTCGTCCCGGCCAATCTCCGACGGATCGAGGTCGTCGAGGGACAGCGCCGGCTCCTCTTCGGTCTGGTCGTAGGACGGCTGCTGCACCGTCATGCGCGTCACGCGGAGATCGCCGTTCTTCTCCTCGAGAATTGCGAACAGATCGGGATAAGTGTAGCCCGGCTCCTCGCAAAACGCGGTGGCGAGCCAGCTGGTCGCGTTGCGCGCGGTCACGGTGACGAAGTCGCAATGCTGCAGGCCCGCGTTGAAACCGGTCTTATTCAGGATGGTGAAGTCGATGTTGTCGCCGAGCTCAGCCGCGCTGGTCTGCTTGAGCTTGGCGCAGCCCTCTTTGGTCGAGGCGAAAATTCCCTCCGGCAACCCTTGCGCCGCGGCCAAGCCGGCCGATACCAGCAGCACCCCAAACGCAAGAAGGGCGGCGCGATGCATGACACTCTCCTATTCGACGATCTTGGGCACGACGAAATAGCCGTCATCGACCTGGGGCGCATTCTTGAGGATGTCGGCGGCGCAGAACCCGTCGGTAACGTCGTCCTTGCGCATCTTCATGGTCATGGCGGCCACCCGGGTCATCGGCTCGACCGCGCTCACGTCGATCTCATCGAGCTGGGCCACCCAGTCGAGGATGCCGGACAGCTCGTGCTCCAGCCGGGCAGCCTCCTCGTCGGTAATGGCAAGGCGGGCAAGGCGGGCGATGCGGCGGACGGTGGCGCGATCGACGGACATGGGGCCGGGACTGGTTGATTTCCTTGAGCGCTCGTCTAGCACCGCGCCGGGCACGCGGCAACTTGGCTTGGGCGCGCCCGCCTCAAGCCTCGAACGGCACGCCCACGTCGGGCACCCGCACCGTATTGCCGCCCATCTCGGCCACGAATTGGTCGGCGGTCTGGTCGAGCACGGGGAAAGTGCCGTAATGGCACGGCACGATCAGCTCGAAGTCGAAGAAGCGCTGGCAGGCCAGGGCCGCCGTCTTGGCGCCCATGGTGTAGCGGTCGCCGATCGGCACGAAGCCGATCTCCGGCGCGTAGATTTCGTTAATCAGCCCCATGTCGGAGAAGATCGCGGTGTCGCCCATGTGGTAGACGGTCTTGTCCCCGCTGGGCGCAATGATCAGGCCGCAACAGGCGCCGAGATAGACCGGGCGGCCATCGACGATTCTCGACGCCGAATGCCAGGCCGGAACGAAAGTGAGGTCGAAATCGCCGTGATGGAGCGTGCCGCCGGTATTGCCGGGGTCGATCTTCTCCACCCCTTGCGCCGCCATATAGGTGGCGAGCTCGTGCACAGCGATCAGCTGGGCACCGGTCTCCTTGCAGATGCGCACCGTGTCGCCGGTATGGTCCTCATGCCCATGGGTGAGCGCCACATGGGTCACGCCCTTGGCCGCCTGGTGCACTTGGATGCCGGCATCCTCGAAGGTGCCGTTGCCGGTAAGAAAAGGATCGATCAGGATGCTGCTTTCACCGGTATCGATCCGGAAGCAGGAATGGCCGAACCAGGTAATCTTCATGCGTTTAACCCTTTGATACGCCGCCCGTGACTGTAGCACCTCTCGTCGCTATCGAAGACCTGCCGCCTCTGCTTGCCCGCGAGGCACGGCTGCTCGGCCTCGACGTCGGCACCAAGACCATCGGCTTGGCGCTGTCCGACGTGACGCGTTCGATCGCCACGCCCTATCATACGGTGCGCCGGACCAAGTTCACCCAAGACGCCAAGGCCATTGCGGCGGCGATCGCCGAGCACGACGTCGGCGCGCTGGTGATCGGCCTTCCCATTAACTTGGACGGCTCGGAAGGACCGCGCGCCCAATCGACGCGGGCCTTCGCGCGCAATCTTGGCGCCCTGGTGGAGGTACCCCTCATTTTTTGGGACGAGCGGCTGTCGACCCAGGCGGTGGAGCGCCACCTGATCGAGGCCGACGCTTCGCGCAAGCGCCGCGCCGAGGTGATCGACCGCATGGCGGCGGCTTACATCCTGCAAGGCGCGCTCGACCGGCTAAAACGCTTGAGCGAATTGCGTTAGCCCGAGCTGGTCGTGGAAGATCAAATACTCGGTCGGGTTCTCGGGGCAGAAACCCGCCCCGCAGATCAGCAGCGTCGACAGAACATTGCCGACCGAGAGCACGAAGAAGGTGACGAGCGCCGTGAGCGGCAGCACGCTCAGGCGTTGCGACCAAGGCTCGGGCCTTGAGAATTGCCGATTGTCAAACAGCAGAATGGCGCAGCCGACGATCATCAAGGCAAAGGCGATGAACGCCCAGGTATAGAGATGCAGTCCGAAAATCGCGTTGCCGTATGACCCGCTGCCCGGAACGATATGAAGCAGGATCTGGCGCATGGACATCGCCGCGCCCAGGGCGGCGCCCACGATCGTCACGCCATAGTGGCTCGGCCGCGGCCCGAACAGGAGATTGAGCGCAAGGCCGAAGCCCGCCGCGGCGAAACCGGCCCGCTGCAAAATGCATAGCGGGCACGGCAAGTCGCGAAACCAGAGCTGATCGATAAACGCAAGCGCCAACACCGTATCGACGGCGATCAGCCCCAAGGCATTAAGCAGCCTCGACAGGTCGCTCGGCACGAATCGTCTCCCGGATCAAAGCGCGATATTCAGAACGTCGGTCATATGGACGCGGAATAGCACCAGCAACACCACGAGGCCAGCGACCCAAAAGCCCATCGCCGCGCCGCGCTGCCTCAGCCAAGCCGCGCCGAGTCCGCATGCAAAAAGAAGAAATGGTAAGCTCATCATGGCCCGCCTCCGCCTGACCGATCCATGCCGGGCTGCCGCACCGGTCGCGCGAGTCTCGTTGATTCGCTGCGAGCCGTAAATCGTAAGTTATTGAAATTCCGGGTGCTGGCAAGCCCGCCAGGGACCCCGAACCCCGTCAGAGAACGGATGCCCGCGCGGTATTGTGCCGCCTTTCGCGTCCAGGGCATCAGATTGCCGAGCCGCGTTAGGGCTAGCTTACCTTAGATGAGCCGCCACGCTTGCCGCGTCCTTCCGCCAAGCTTATACAGTCTCCTTTAATGACGTTAGCGGCCGAAGCCCACACCTCTTCCTTTCCTCACCGCCATCTGCTTGGAATCGAAGGGCTTTCGCGCGCCGAGATCACGGCGCTGCTCGACCTGTCCGAAGAAGCCGCCAAGCGCGGCCGGCAAATCGACAAGAAACGTGACGATTTGCGCGGCCGCACCCTGATCAACCTGTTCTTCGAAGCCTCGACCAGAACCCAAAGCTCGTTCGAGCTTGCCGGCAAGCGGCTTGGCGCCGATGTCATGAACATGCAGGTCGGCAGTTCCTCGGTGCAGAAGGGCGAGACCCTGATCGATACCGCGGTGACGCTGAACGCCATGCGGCCCGACCTGCTGGTGGTGCGCCATCACGCGGCCGGCGCGGTCGAGCTGTTGTCGCAAAAGGTCGACTGCTCGGTGATCAATGCCGGCGACGGCAGCCACGAGCACCCCACTCAGGCGCTGCTGGACGCCCTCACCATCCGCCGCCACAAAGGCCGCATCGAGGGCCTGGTCGTCGCCATCTGCGGCGACATCCTGCATTCGCGGGTGGCCCGCTCCAACATCCTTCTCCTCAATGCGCTCGGCGCCCGGGTGCGCGTGGTGGCCCCGTCCACCTTGCTCGCCTCCGGTATCGAGCGGCTGGGGGTCGAGGTCTACACCTCCATGCGCGAGGGTCTGGCGGATGCCGACATCGTCATGATGTTGCGGCTGCAGCGCGAACGCATGACTTCGAGCCTGGTGCCCAGCCAGCGCGAATATTTCCACTTCTTCGGCCTCGACTACGAGAAGCTCGCGCGCGCCAAGCCGAATGCGCTCATCATGCATCCGGGCCCGATGAACCGCGGCGTGGAGATCGACTCCAATGTCGCCGACGATGCCCGCAGCGTCATTCGCGAGCAGGTCGAAATGGGGGTGGCGGTGCGCATAGCCGTGCTCCAGGCCCTGGCCCGCCACCTGCCGAACCGGTGATGGCCATGCAGTCGACCCCGGACCGCCGCTCGCTCTCAGCCACCATCGCCTTCGTCAATGCACGGCTGATCGATCCAGCCTCGCGCCTCGATCAGCGCGGCGGCGTGCTGGTCAGAGGCGACCTCATTGCCGATGTCGGCCCGCAGGTCGCGGCCGATACGGTCGGCGACGCGCAGATCTTCAATTGCGACGGCTGCGTGCTTGCGCCCGGCCTCATCGACATGATGGTGTTTACCGGCGAACCGGGCCACGAGCATCGCGAGACGCTGGCCACCGCGAGCCGCGCCGCCGCCGCGGGCGGCGTCACCACCATCGTGTGCATGCCCAACACCGACCCGGTGATCGACGACGTTGCGCTGGTCGATTTTATTCTGAGGCGAGCCCGCGATACCGCGCTCGTCCACGTGCACCCCATGGCGGCCATGACCAAGGGCCTCATGGGCGAGGAGATGAGCGAGATCGGGCTGTTGAGCGAGGCCGGAGCCATTGCCTTTGCCCACGGCAAGTCGAGCCTCGCCAACGCCAAGGTCATGCGCAACGTGCTGTCCTATGCCAAGGACTTCGGCGCGCTGATCGTGCATCACCTCGAAGATCCCACGCTGGCAGAGGACGGCGTGATGAACGAGGGCGAGGTGGCGACCAGGCTTGGCCTGCGCGGCATCCCGACCGCCGCCGAGACCATCATGCTGGAGCGCGATATCCGCCTGGTCGAGCTCACCGGCGGCCGCTATCACGCCAGCCAAATCTCGTGCCGCGCCTCGCTCGACATCATCCGCACGGCCAAGCTCATGGGCCTGCCGGTCACCTGCGGCGTGTCGATCAATCACCTCACCCTCAATGAGAACGACATCGGCTCCTACCGCACCTTCTTCAAGATGAAGCCTCCCCTGCGCTCGGAGGAGGATCGGCGCGCCATGGTCGAGGGCGTGGCGAGCGGCGATATCGACGTGATCGTGTCGGCCCACGATCCGAGAGGCGCGGAAGGCAAGCGCCGCCCCTTTGCGGAGGCGGCCGACGGCGCCGCCGGCCTCGAGACCCTGCTCGGCGCAGCGCTCCAGCTTTATCACAGCGGCGACATCGAACTCGGCCAGCTGCTCAAGGCTTTGACGGCCAACCCGGCGAGGCTGCTCGGCATCGGCAGCGGACGCTTGGCCAAAGGGGCGCCGGCCGACCTCGTGCTGATCGACCTCGAGACGCCGTGGGTGGTCGAGCCCGAGCATCTGCGGTCCAAATCCAAGAACACGCCGTTCGACGGGGCTAAGCTGCAAGGCCGCGCCCTTCTCACCGTCGTTGCCGGACGCGTGGTCTACAACTACGCTGACTAGCGTGCCGTGTTCGTAGAGGGTGATCGATGCCGCCTTCTGAGGCTTGGGAAAACCTCCTACCGTTGTTGCTCACCCTCTGCCTCTTGAGCTTTGTGATCGGCTATCTGCTCGGCTCCATCCCGTTCGGACTGCTCCTCGCCAGATTTGCCGGGCTGGGCGATTTGCGCCAGATCGGCTCCGGCAATATCGGCGCCACCAATGTCTTGCGCACCGGCAACAAGCCTCTTGCCGCGCTCACGCTGCTGCTCGACCTGCTGAAAGGCACCGCCGCCGTTTGGGTGGGATCGCATTTCGGCCCGTACGCGGCCATGGCGGCCGGGCTTGGAGCCTTCCTCGGTCATCTCTACCCGGTGTGGCTCGGCTTTCGCGGCGGCAAAGGGGTTGCCACCTATATCGGCGTGCTGCTCGGACTTTATTGGCCCGCCGCGCTCGTCTTCTGCGCGGTCTGGCTCTTGATCGCGGCCATCACACGCTATTCATCGCTCGCTGCGCTCGCCGCCAGCATAGCCAGCGTCGGTACGCTCGCCGTCACCGGCCAATCGCGGCTCGCCGTGCTGTTCCTGCTGCTCACCATCCTTCTCTATATCCGCCACGCTTCGAACATCGAGCGTCTGGTGCGAGGCGAGGAGGCGCGCATTGGCGAAACGAAGCTCTAAGGCCTCAGCGCCGACCAAGCCCTCGGCGCGTCTGAATCATCCTCAGCGTGTCGCCTGGCTGAGGCTGATCCGCAGCGAGAACGTGGGACCCGCCACCTTCCGTGCCCTGGTCAACGAGTTCGGCGGCGCCGAGGCCGCCATCGCCGCGCTGCCGCTTCTGTCGCGGCGCGGTGGACGCTCCGACATCCGCCTCTGCACCGAGGCCGAAGCCGAAGCCGAGCTTGAGCGCGCCGATAGCTTGGGGGCAAGCCTGGTCGCGATCGGCGAGCCGGGCTATCCGCCGGCGCTCGCGCAAGTCGATTCGCCGCCTCCCCTCCTCTTCGTCAAAGGCCGGCTGGAGCTCGCCGACATTCCGATCGTCGCCATCGTCGGCGCCCGCAACGGCTCCGCCGCAGGACAGAAATTCACCCGCCAGATCGCCACCGGCCTCTCGCTTGAAGGATTTGTCATCGCCTCGGGACTTGCCCGCGGCATCGACACGGCGGCGCACTCCGCCGCGCTCGACCATGGCACCATCGCCGTGCTCGCCGGCGGCATCGACAATGTTTATCCGCCCGAGAACGAGGAGCTGCACCGCGCCATCGGCGAGCGGGGAATGCTCATCAGCGAGCGGTCGCCCGGCTTCTCGCCGCGCGGACAGGACTTTCCCCGCCGCAACCGGTTGATCTCCGGAATCTCGCTCGGCGTGGTGGTGGTCGAGGCGGCCGAGCGCTCGGGCTCGCTGATCACCGCCCGCCTTGCCGGCGAACAGGGGCGAGAGGTTTTTGCCGTACCTGGCAGCCCGCTCGATCCACGGTCCGCCGGCACCAACAATCTGCTGAAGCAAGGCGCCTGCCTCGTCACCTCCGCCCGCGACATCATCGAGACGCTCGCGCCGATCTTGGGGCGTCCGCCGGTTCGGCCGCCGGGCGAGCTTGCCGCCGCCGACGAGCACCGGACGCCCGAGCCGCTGCCCGACATCCACCAGAACGAACGCGAGCTGATCGTGGCGGCTCTTGGGCCGAGCCCGGTCGACATCGACGAGTTGATCCGCACCACCGGGGTCGAGACCAGGAAGGTCCATATCGTGCTGCTCGAGCTCGACCTGGCCGGTCGGTTACAGCGCCACGGGCAGCAACTGGTGTCTTTGCAGGTGTGACACGGCAGCACTTAGTCGCGATTGGTCCGTTCGTTGTTGGCTTCTTCCCACGCGACATTGATCAAATAGGCGAGGAACGGCATCTGGCCGCTGCTGGCGACCGATCTCAGCCCCTCCAGCAATGAGGCGATATATTCTGCGGCCTCCTGGCGTGTAAGTTCGGGCGCGTTACCCGCTGAGCTTGCACCGCCTGCTGGAGGCCGGGCGCGAGTCCCTGCCATGCCATACTGCCTTGTTTTCGCGCCGATTGGTCCCCAGCCTCGCCTCCGAAACCCTTGATTCCGGCGGCGGAAGCGCCTCCCAAGACACAATTACGACTAACAGCTTAAGGTTGTTGTAGTTAGTCTACACCCTTATAAGTTGTCAACTGGGGTAGGGCCAGATTTGACAGTTAGGGCCTAAGACACCATTTTTCGGGCACATACTCAGGGTCCAACCCGGGCCCACCGCCCTCAGCCGGACGCAATTTGCGCGGCTAGGAAGACTCAATGAACATCGTCATCGTCGAATCGCCCGCCAAGGCAAAGACCGTCAACAAGTATCTGGGGCCCGGATACCTGGTCATCGCCTCCTATGGGCACGTGCGCGATCTGCCCTCAAAGAACGGCTCGGTCCTGCCTGACCAGGATTTCGAGATGCATTGGGACGTCGAGCCCAAGGCGGCCAAGCGGCTGGACGAGATCGCCAAGGCGTTAAAAGGGGCCAGCAAGCTGATCCTGGCAACCGACCCCGACCGCGAGGGCGAGGCCATCTCCTGGCATGTGCTCCAGGTGCTCGACCGCAAGAAGGTCCTGGCGGGCATTCCGGTGGAGCGCGTGGTATTCAACGCCGTGACCAAAGAGGCCGTGCTCGAGGCCATGCGCCATCCGCGCGCCATCGACGGACCCCTGGTCAACGCCTATCTCGCCCGCCGCGCGCTCGACTATCTCGTAGGCTTCACGCTGTCGCCGGTGCTGTGGCGAAAATTGCCGGGCGCCCGTTCCGCCGGCCGGGTGCAATCGGTGGCGCTCAGGCTCGTCTGCGACCGCGAGCTCGAGATCGAGCGGTTCAAGGCTCAGGAATATTGGTCGATCCTGGCCGAGCTCGCCACCGCCAAGAACGAAGCCTTCCAGGCCCGCCTCGTGGCCGCCGACGGCAAGAGGCTCGAAAAGTTCGACATCCCGGATCAGGCCACGGCCGAACGGCTGAAGGCGGCGCTGGAAGGCGGCCGCTTCCAGGTCGCGACGGTCGAGAGCAAGGCGCAACGCCGCAACCCCGCCGCGCCCTTCACCACTTCGACCCTTCAGCAGGAAGCGTCGCGCAAGCTCGGCTTCTCGCCGCGCCACACCATGCAACTGGCGCAGCGCCTTTATGAGGGCGTCGACATGGGCGGCGAGGCCGAAGGTCTCATCACCTATATGCGAACCGACGGCGTGCAGATCGTGCCCGAGGCGGTTGCCGCCGTGCGCAAGCTGGTGACGCGGCTGTACGGCGACCGCTATGTGCCGTCCTCCCCGCGCGAATATGAGGCCAAAGCCAAGAACGCGCAGGAAGCGCACGAAGCTATCAGGCCGACCGACTTCACCAAGGAGCCGGACAAGGTCGCCCGCTATCTCGATCCCGACGGCGCCAAGCTCTACAAGCTCATCTGGCAGCGGACGCTGGCCAGCCAAGCCTCGAGCGCCGAGATTGAGCGCACCACCGCCGAGATCGATGTCGCCGGCAAGGACGGCAAGCACTATGGCGTGCGCGCCACCGGCTCGGTCATCCGCTTCGACGGCTTCCTCAAGATCTACGAGGAAGGGATCGATGACGCGGTCGGCGAGGACGGTGCGCTGCCCGCGCTTGCCAAGGGCGACAAGCTCGATCCTCGCACCATCGAAGCGAAGCAGCACTTCACCGAGCCGCCGCCCCGCTATAGCGAAGCCACCCTGATCAAGAAGATGGAAGAGCTCGGCATCGGCCGGCCCTCGACCTATGCCTCAACCCTCAACGTGCTGCGCGAGCGCGATTATGTGCGGATCGACAAGAAGCGGCTTTATCCTGAGGACAAGGGCCGCCTGGTCACCGCCTTTCTCGAGAGCTTCTTCAGCCGCTATGTCGAATACGATTTCACCGCCGATCTTGAGGAGAAGCTCGACCTCATCTCCGCCGGCAAGCTGGAATGGAAGGATGTGCTGCGCGATTTCTGGCTCGAGTTCATCGGCGCGGTGAACGACATCGGCGATTTGCGCATCACCCAAGTGCTCGACGCGCTGAACGATCTGCTTGGGCCGCACATCTTTCCCGATCAAGGCACCGGCGGCGACCCCAGGGCCTGCCCGTCCTGCAATGCCGGACGTCTCAGCCTCAAGGTCGGCAAGTTCGGCGCGTTCATTGGCTGCTCTAACTATCCCGACTGCCGCTTCACCCGCCAACTCGCCGACACCGGCGACAAGGCAACCGCGCTCGCCGAAGCCAAGGTCCTGGGCGCCGATCCCGAGACCGGGCTTGATGTCACCCTTCGCACTGGCCGCTTCGGTCCTTACGTCCAGCTCGGCGAGGCGAATGGCAAAGAGAAGCCGAAACGCGCCTCGATCCCGAAAGGCACCGAGCCCGACAGCGTCGACTTCGCTCACGCGCTCAAGCTTTTGGCGCTTCCCCGCGAGGTCGGGCTGCATCCCGAGTCGGGCGAGCCGATCGTGGCGGGCTTTGGCCGCTTCGGACCCTATATTCGCCACGACGGCAAATATGCCAGCCTCGGCACACCTGAAGAGGTGTTCGAGGTCGGCTTGAATCGTGCCGTCAGCCTCCTCGCCGAGAAGGCGGCGTCGTCGCGTGTCCCGCGCGGCGCCAGCGTCATCAAGGAGCTCGGCGAGCACCCCACGCAGGGCGGCAAGGTGCAGGTCTTGACCGGCCGCTACGGACCTTACGTGAAGCACGGCAAGATCAACGCCACCGTGCCCAAGGACCGCGAGCCGGAGCAGGTCACCATGGACGAGGCGGTCGCGCTGATCGCCGCGCGCGACGCCAAGGGTCCGGCCAAGAAGAAGCCGGCCAAGAAACCGGCACGCAAGAGCGCAAAGAGCAACAAAGAGGCCGTCGAGGAGACGGCAGGCTGAGCGGGGCACGTGGCGAAATCTAACGGGGCTCCCGCCAAGCGCACGAAGACCGCGGGCAAACTTCCCTCCAGGCAGGACATTCTCGACTTTCTCGCCACCGCGACCGGTGAGGCCGGCAAGCGCGAGATCGCGCGTGCGTTCGGCGTCAAGGGCGGCGACCGCATCGCGCTCAAGGCGCTGCTGCGCGACATGGCCGATGACGGGCTGATCGCCGGCTCGCGCCGCAAGCTCACCAGGCCCGAAATGTTGCCGCCGGTGACGGTGCTGGAGATCACCGGTCGCGATGCCGACGGCGAGTTCATCGCCAGACCCGCCTCATGGGATGAGGAGCACGGGCCTCCGCCCCGCATCCTCATGACCGAGAGCAAGCGCGACACCGGCCCGGTCGCAGGCATCGGCGACCGCGTGCTGGCGCGGATCACGGCGCTCGGCGCCGATGCCGACTATCCCTATCAGGCCCGCACCATCAAGCGCCTGGCGCGCGCCGGACGGCCCATGCTCGGCATCTTCCGCGCGCTCCCGGGCGGCGCCGGCGTGCTCGATCCGATCGACCGCAAGCAGCTGAAAGAATGGCCGGTGCCGCGCGGCAGCACCAACGATGCCATGAACGGCGAGCTGGTCCGCTTCGAGCTGACGCGCTCCTCGCGCATGGGCGTGCAGACCGCCCGCGTGATCGAGCGGCTCGGCAATCCCCAAGCCCAGCAGATGACCAGCCTGATCGCGGTCCATGCCCACGGCATCCCCGACAGCTTCCCTGACGACGTGCTGGCCGAGGCTCAAGCCGCCAAGGAGCCCGATGCCAAGCGCCGCGAAGACCTCACCCACCTGCCTCTCGTCACCATCGATCCATTCGACGCCCGCGACCATGACGACGCGGTGTGGGCCGAACCCGATCCCAACCCCGCCAATCGCGGCGGCTGGGTGGTGATCGTCGCCATCGCCGACGTCGCCTGTTATGTCCGTCCCGGCAGCGCGCTCGACAAGGAAGCGAAAAAGCGCGGCAACTCGGTCTATTTCCCCGACCGCGTGGTGCCGATGCTGCCTGAGCGCATCTCCAACAATCTCTGCTCGCTGATCGAGGATGAGCGCCGGCCCTGTCTGGCGGTGCGCATGATCTTCGACAAAGACGGCAGCAAGCTCGGCCAGCGCTTCTTCCGCGCGCTGATGCGGTCGGCCGCCAGCCTCACCTATGAGCAAGCCCAAGCCGCGATCGACGGCCGGGTCGATGAGACCACTGGCCCCCTGCTCGACACCGTGCTCAGGCCGCTATGGGGCGCCTATGCCAGCCTCGTGCTGGCCCGCACCGAACGAGGCCCGCTCGATCTCGATTTGCCGGAGCGCAAGATCCTGCTCGACGATCAAGGTCGGGTGCGCGGCGTGGTGAGCCCGCCCCGGCTCGACGCCCATCGCCTGATCGAAGAGTTCATGATCGCCGCCAATGTTGCCGCAGCCGAGACGCTCGAGGGAAAGCGCTCGCCGTTGATCTATCGCGTCCACGACAGTCCGTCGAAGGAGAAGCTCGCCTCGCTTGCGGAGTTCCTGAACGCCATCGGCATCAAGCTGCCGAAAGCGGGCACCCTCAAGCCCGCCCAGTTCAATCGCGTCCTGGCCGAGACCCGCGCCACGCCGACCGCCGAGCTGGTCGGCGAAGTGATTCTCAGGAGCCAGGCCCAAGCGGTATACAGCCCCGGCAATTTCGGCCATTTCGGCTTGAACCTGCGCCATTACGCCCACTTCACCTCGCCGATCCGCCGCTATGCCGATCTCATCGTCCATCGCGCCCTGGTGCGGGCGCTCGGCACGGGCCCCGACGGCTTGACCGATAGCGAGATGGGCGAGCTCGAAGAAACCGCGCAACATATCTCCGATACCGAACGCCGGGCCATGGCGGCCGAGCGGGAGACCGCCGACCGCCTGATCGCCGCTTATCTGGCCGACCGTATCGGCGCCAAGTTCCAGGCCCGCGTGTCAGGCCTGGTTCGCACCGGCCTGTTCGTCAGGCTGACCGACACCGGCGCCGACGGGTTCGTTCCGGCCTCGTCGATCGGGCACGAATATTTCTTCCACGACGAGGTCCGCCAGGCGCTGGTCGGCGAGGATACCGGACTCGCCTACCGGCTCGGCGATCTGGTCGAGGTGCGGCTGGTCGAAGCGATCGCCACCGCCGGCGCGCTCCGGTTCGAGATGCTGAGCGAAGGCCGCGCGATCGGCGCGCGACCAAAGGGCGCTGGCAGGCCAAGTGACAAGCGGGGGCCGCGAGGCTACAAGGGCAAGCAGCGCGGGCCGAAGCGCGGCGGCTCCCGCCAACGTCGCTAGGATCGAGTGATGCAGAACAACACTGGCGCTCTTCAGATTGACGGCAGGTCTCAGGGCTCGCGGCCGGTCTTCGGCTCGCTGCTGCGGGGGGCGATGCTGAAATGCCCCGCCTGCGGCATCGGCTCGCTGTTCCGGCGCTATCTGAAAGTGGCCGATCATTGCGCCCAGTGCGGCGAGGCGCTGCATCATCATCGCGCCGACGACGCCCCGCCCTATTTCACCATCGTGATTGTCGGCCACATCGTGGTCAGCCTGGTGCTCGCCGTGGAGATGGCATACCGCCCGCCGCTCTGGCTGCACGCGGCCTTGTGGCTGCCGCTGACCGTCATCCTCTCGCTGGCCGTTCTGCCCTCGGTCAAAGGCGCGCTCGTCGCCCTGCAATGGGCGCTGCTGATGCACGGGTTCGACCCCGATTCAAAAGAGGATATCGTGCCGGGCTTCGATGCCGACCCGACCTAGCGCGCCGGCGTGCACCGCCTTGACTTCCGGCCCTGAGCGAGTAGGGTCCGCTCAAATTTGCATTCAGCGTTGTCGAGGTTAGAGATGGCCAAGCCCGTCACCCAGAAGATCAAACTCGTGAGCACAGCCGGCACGGGCTTTTACTACGTGACCAAGAAGAATCCGCGCAATCAGACCGAGAAGCTGGTGTTCAAGAAATACGATCCGGTCGCGCGCAAGCACGTCGAATTCAAGGAAGCCAAGATCAAATAGCGGATCTGGGTTTGGCCCTCACGTCACCGTCCATGCACTCGCGCGGGGCGGTCACGGCAAATTGGGCTGGCATAGGTGGCGGACCACCGAAATTAGGTGGCCGGCCGAAGCGCGGCGCTAACGAGGAGGCCACTTAACCGCGCTCCGGCCAGCCGAACCCTACGGACCCAGGAGATGCGGCGGACCTGAGCTTTCCGCAGGGTTATCTCTGATGACAAGGAGACCTGGAGTGGAGACGCGCTTGGGATTCCCCGCGATCAGCCCCCTACCCCTTTGCCTCCCCGTCGAATTCGTCGCCGACAGTCAAATCATAAAACAGCCCTCACGGGCCGCAATCAAGCCTATTAATCCGCTTAATACGATAAAATGCTAGCCATCGTAAAGCCTTAAGGTTAAGCGCTCAGGTGACACCTCAAGTCTCGGGCCCACCTTGGCAAAGACCCTCAGCCTACGGATTTGGTCTAAGTGATTCGCTGGCGCCGCGCGTGACGCGAGCTAGGCCGCGTCGGCCACAACCCGGTTGCGGCCGTCGCGCTTGGCGCAGTAGAGCGCCTGGTCGGCACGCTTCAGAATGAGCTCAGGGGTATCGTCGGCAAATTCGAGCGCGGCGACGCCGACGCTCGCCGTCACTTCGAGAGTGCCGATCCGCTCGCCGGCGTAGAACGGCGCCGCGGCGATGCACTGGCGCAACCGCTCGCCCACCAGATAAGCCTTGGCGAGGTCGGTATCCGGCATGACCACGACGAATTCCTCGCCGCCAAGGCGGCAGGCGAGATCGATGCCGCGAATGTTGCGGCGCACGCGCGCGGCGAACTCCCGCAGCACTGAATCGCCGGCGTCGTGGCCGTAACTGTCGTTGACCGCCTTGAAATAGTCGATGTCGAGCAACAGCACTGACAGCGGCTTGCCGCGCTGCGCGGACTCCTCGAACAACGTCTTCAGGTGGCTCGTCATGTAGCGGCGGTTGTGGAGCGCCGTAAGCGGGTCGAGAATGGCCATCTCGACCGTTTCTTCGAGCCGCATGCGCAGATAGTCGGTGTAGCGCTTGCGCTTGATCTGGGTGCGCACCCGCGCCAGCAGCTCGTTGGGATCGACCGGGCGGATGATATAGTCGTTGACGCCCATATCGAGGCCCCTGAGCAGCTTGGCGTCGTCGCCCGGTTCGATGATGATCATGACCGGCAGATGCCGCGTGCGGTCGAGCGAGCGCACCTGTGAGCACAATCTCAGGCCGTCGGCATTCTCGAGGCTGAGGCTGACGATCATCAGGTCGAAATTGCCGTCGGGAAGCTGCAACAGAGCGCGGGACGGATCGGATTCGCGCTCGATCTCATGCTCCTCCTTCAGCGCCCCGATGATGCGCTCGGCGGACCGGTCGCGGTCCTCGACCAGCAGGATGCGTCCACCGCGCCCGAGCTGATCGAGCCTGATCCCCAAGGTCGCGGCAACGCCCATTTGCTCCTCGGTCGAGGCGCGCATCAGCATCTCGTCGGTGAGCATTTTCAGCCGCGCGACGTTCTTCACCCGCGTAATCAGCGCGATATCGTCGACCGGCTTGGTGAGGAAATCGTCGGCGCCAGCTTCCAGACCCTTCACCCGGTCGGAGGGCTGGTCGAGCGCCGTGACCATGATCACCGGAATATGCTGGGTGCGCGGCTCGGCTTTCAGCCGCCGGCACACCTCGAAACCGTCCATGCCGGGCATCATGATGTCGAGCAGGACCACGTCGGCCCGCTCCCGCGCGCAGATATGCAGCGCCTCAGGCCCGCTCCGCGCCGTGCGCACCTCGAAATACTCGGCCGTCAGCCGAGCCTCGAGGAGTTTCACGTTGGCGTCGACGTCGTCGACGACAAGAACGCGTGCGGTCATGGCTGCCTACCGTGCCTCGCCGATGAACTGTCTGACCGTGTCGAGGAACATCGTCACCGAGATCGGCTTGGAGATATAGGCCTCGCAGCCACCTTCGCGGATGCGCTCCTCGTCGCCCTTCATGGCGAAGGCGGTGACCGCGACCACCGGGATCTGCCGGAGTTGATCGTCCTCCTTCAGCCATTTGGTCACTTCGAGCCCCGAGACCTCGGGAAGCTGGATGTCCATCAGGATGAGGTCGGGACGATGCTCGCGGGCGAGCGCCAGCGCCTCCATGCCGTTCCGCGTCTGCAGCGTCTTGTAGCCATGGGCATCGAGCAGGTCGTGGAACAGCTTCATGTTGAGCTCGTTGTCCTCGACGATCAGCACGGTCTTGGTCATCGGCCTCGGCCCTGGCGATTCTGTCGGCCCATGATGGGCGAACTCATGGACATGCGCCATGGTGCTCGGAGCCGGTCTGACCCTCCAAAACATAGTGGTTCGCTCCCATCCTCCGCAGCGGGCAGATTTCACCGTAAACCTGTAACCAATTTGTTTAGATGACCGGCAAAGTCGCTGGGAAACTCGGAAATTTTGGTCTGACCAAAGCCCAAAGTGGGCTCGTAGCGCGACCCGGAAAACGTCATTTAAGGGTTCAGGTGGCGCTAAGGACGTTTCTTCGCGTCGGGGCAGCCTGGCGCCTTCAGATATTCGAGCGCGGTGAGCGTGCCGTGGATCGAAAAGTCGCCATAGTCGATCAACAACTCGCGGCTGACGCCGTTTTCATAAAGACGAAAGTCGATCTGATAGCTTGGCGTCAGATCGCCGCCCTTGGGCTCGAAATAGCCGATCGACACCGGCCACGAGGCAAGCTCGCCCAGTCCCTTGTCCTTGGCCGCGTCCTCTAGCTCGGCATCGCCTCCCGGCGCGACCATGGTACCGATGAAGGCAGTGGTGTCGTAGACCTTCCGGCCCTTCTCGGAGCCGTCATAAATTCGCGCCTGAAATATCGCTTGCCCGGCCCGCGACGCATCAATCAGCGCGAGGCTGTGCTGGGTCGGGAACAGCACCGATCCCGTGAGATTGAGCTCCGCGTGCGCCGGCTGGCTGAGCTTCACCTTGACCGCTTCGTTGGGGGTCTCGCGCACGGCGCGCCCCATGGTGACATCGCCGAGCTTGTCGTTCAGGTATTGCGTCGACTGAAAGCGGAACTTCTGGCCGTCGCCCTGCTCCCAGGTCGAGGATCTGAGATCGGTCAGGTTGGTCTGGCCTTGGGAGTCGGTCATCTGCGTGACCATGCGCATATTGAGCGAATAGCCGTCGCATTCGGAGCCGGTGAACTCGAACACCATGCGCCCATCGATGCCGGTGATGCCGGACGCCGTGCGGGCATCGTCGAGGGTCATTTCATAGATGGCGCGATGCGCCACGAGCTTGTTCGGCTCTTTCGCCGCGAGCGCCTGTAGCCTGGCCGGCAAACGTCAAGCCGAACGGCACGGCCGCGAACACCACGATGATCGACCGCTGGCAAAATCGGAACATGCCCTCTCGCTTTTCCTTAGTCCTTGCCGCAAATGGCGGACGGTAGGCGTTTTTCGCACCAACCGCCACGCCGGACAAGAGGCCCGAAAGACCGGCGGCGCTTGCAGGCGGGGCCGATTTGCTCGATGGTTTATGACCCTACGGCAAGGCGCTAAGCGGCGCTTGGAGGCGACATGGCGGGAGAGATCGAAGCACGGTTGCAAGCGCTCGACCTCGTGCTCCCTGAGGCCAAGGCGGCGATCGGCTCTTACGTCCCTTATCTCCACCTTGACGGCCAACTGTTCATTTCCGGTCAGTTGCCAATCAAAGACGGCAAACTCGCGGTGACCGGCACGCTCGGCGCCGATCTCGATCTTGGCCGGGGGCAAGAGGCGGCGCGGCTCTGCGCCATCAATATCCTGGCCCAGGCCAAGGCGGCGTTGCGCGATCTCGACCGCATCGTGCAATTGCTGCGTCTGAACGGCTTCGTCAGCGCCGCTCCCGGCTTTGCCGACCACCCCAAAGTGCTCAATGCCGCCTCCGAGTTGATGGTCGAAATCCTCGGCAACAAAGGGCTGCACACCCGCATTGCGGTCGGTTGCGCGAGCCTGCCGCTCAACGCCGCCGTGGAGATTGATGCGATCTTCGCGGTAGATTAGGCCCTCCTGCCAGAGCGCCTCACATGGCCGAACTCTATTGGTTGAAGCGGCCGATCGCCCATCGCGGCTTGCACGACGCGGCCAAAGGCATCGTCGAGAACAGCGCATCCGCGGTCAGCGCCGCCATGGGCGCGGGTTATGGCATCGAGGTCGACCTGCAATGCGCCGCCAACCACATGCCGGTCGTGTTCCACGACGCGACGCTCGACCGGCTCACATCCGAAACTGGCGCAGTTGCAGCGCGCGACGCCGCGGCGCTGGCGCGCATTCCGTTGCGCAACAGTAAGGACACTATCCTCTCGCTGCCGACCCTGCTCGAGCTGGTCAACGGCTTCGTGCCGCTCGTGCTCGAAGTGAAGAGCACCTGGTCGCGCGACGGCAAGTTCGAGACGAACATCGCCCAGATGCTCACTTCCTACCAAGGGCCTGTCGCGGTGATGTCGTTCGACCCCTATTCGCTCAAGGCCTTTCGCGAGGTGGCGCCCCTCCTCCCGCGCGGACTGGTCGCCGATCGGTTCGACGATCAGAGCCATTGGTCGCACCTCACCCTCGGGCAACGCATCGCCATGCGCACCCTGCTCAGTTCCGCCATCGCCTGGCCCAACTTCATCGCCTACGATATCGCTGCGCTGCCAGCGCTCGCGCCGCTCATCGCCCGGTTCGTGTTCGGATTGCCGCTCCTGACCTGGACGGTACGAACGCCCGAACAGCGCGAACGCGCCTTGCGCTATGCCGACGCCATGATCTTTGAAGGATTGAGGCCCTAGTCATGGGCGACATCGAACAGCGATCAAGCCATCGGAGCGGCGAAAGCCCGCACGAGCCCGTCCTGCTGCGCGTGGTCTCGCGCATCGACGAGGTTGAGGCCGCCGACTGGGACGCTTGCGCGCTTCCAGATAACCCCTTCATATCGCACGCCTTTCTTAAGGCGCTGGAGGACAGCGGCTCGGCCACCGCGGAGACCGGCTGGCTGCCGCAACATCTTCTGTTGGAGGACTCAGGCGGCACGCTGATCGGCTGCATGCCCTGCTATCTGAAATCTCACAGCCAAGGCGAGTACGTGTTCGATCATGGCTGGGCCGACGCTTATATGCGCACCGGCGGCCGCTATTATCCCAAACTTCAGGCCTCCATCCCCTTCACCCCGGTGACGGGCAAGCGCCTGCTGGTCAGGCCCGGCGTGGAGCAAGCCGAGCGCGAAGCGATCCTGTTGCAGGCCGCGGCTCAGGTCGCCGACCGGCTCGGCGTCTCCTCGCTGCACATCACCTTCCTCACGCGCGATGAATGGCAGCTTGCCGGCGAGTTGGGATTCCTCCAGCGGACCGACCAACAGTTCCACTGGCGGAACGACGGTTATCGCAGTTTCGATGAGTTCCTCGCGGCGCTGACCTCGCGTAAGCGGAAGGCGATCCGGAAGGAACGCCGCGCGGCGCTTGACAGCGGGGTCGAGATCGAATGGGTCACGGGGCGCGACCTTACCGAAGCGCATTGGGACGCCTTCTTCGCCTTCTACATGGACACCGGCTCGCGTAAATGGGGCTCGCCCTATCTGACGCGGGCATGCTTCAGCCTGCTTGGGCAGACCATGGCCGACCGGATCCTGCTGGTTCTCGCCAAGCGATCCGGGCGCTACGTCGCCGGTGCGCTCAATGTGATCGGTTCGGACGCGCTATACGGCCGCTATTGGGGCGGGCTGGAAGATCACCCCTTCCTCCATTTCGAGGTCTGCTACTACCAGGCCATCGAGTTCGCCATTGCCCACAAGCTCGACCGGGTCGAGGCCGGCGCGCAAGGGGCGCACAAGCTCGCCCGCGGTTATCTGCCGAGCGAGACCTACAGCGCCCACTACATCGCCGATCTCGGCTTGCGCCGCGCCGTGGCCGATTACCTCAAGCGCGAGCGGCGCGCGGTCGCCCGCGACATCGCCCTCCTCACCGAGGAATCGCCCTATCGCAATGGCGCCGCGCTAACCCTCGAGCACGAATGAGATCTTGCCGTTGATGCGATATTTCTTGATCTTGCCCTTCTCCACCGTGGCCTCGAAATTTTCGATCCAGATGGAGCGGACATTGCGCACGGTATCATTCGCCCGCGACACCGCGATCTGCGCAGCATCCTCCCAGCTCTTGTCGGATTCGCATAGAACCTCGATCACTTTCAGCATTGTCATCTGACTCTCCTTGGGTGCGTAGGCCTGAGCAGCAGCTCCCTCCCGACTATAAAATAACACGTGCGAGGGCCTTGATACCGATCAAGGGCACCAGAACCATCATTCTTTGGTTGACGTAACGGCCCTAACGAATCGAAATGATTCAGGAAAATAGCGAGAGGCGCGCGATGGCCTACGATCAGAGCAACATCTTCGCCAAAATGCTGCGGGGCGAGATTCCCTGCCACAAAATCTACGAGGACGAGGACACCCTCGCTTTTCTCGACATCATGCCGCGCAGCGACGGCCACGCGCTGGTCATCACCAAGGAGAAAGCGCGCGACCTGTTCGACATTTCGCCCGAGGGCCTCGCTAAGCTGATAGCGGTGGTGCAGAAGCTCGCACCGAAGATCCAGCAGGCGATGGGCGCCCAAGGCGTGCTGATCCAGCAATTCAACGGCGCGGCCGCCGGCCAGACTGTGTTCCACCTCCACGTCCACATCATCCCGCGCCAGGAGGGCGAGGCGCTGAAGCCTCATGCCGGTAAGATGGAAGACCAGGCCAAGCTTGCCGCCACCGCCGACAAGATCCGGAAGACGTTGTCGGCCTAGCTAGCCAACGAAGGATGGCGCGTGGCTCCTTGGGCCATCCAGGTCAGCCTTGCTAAAAGCCGGACCTTCACTTGGCGCAGTTTGCAACTCCGCGAATGCTCTTCACACTCGACGCGACCTTACCTTTGAAACAAAAGCTCGCCTTCCCACCCTTGGTTGGCGCTCCAAGGTTGGGAATCTCCCCGTCGGCGTTGGTGCATGCGGCATCGCAAGGGCCATCCGGTTCAGCGTAGATCGCGCCACAACCGAACTCACAATCACTAACGCCGCACGAATCATTCGCCCAGCAAGCGTATTGTGCATTAGCAGGCTCTGCTGGCGACAAGGCCAGCCCTCCTACCAACCAGACGGCCGACTTCATGCTGAGTTCCTCACTAAGGATGCGTACAGCAATCGTGATAGCCGATGAGGGCAAAGTGCAGCTTTGATGGAGATCAAACAGAGCGCGGCATGCTCTCCCCAAGGCAGGCATAGCGATGTTGGAGTCCTCAAGAGGGTCCCGGTTTCCCACTCGTCGCGCGGTCACTACTTCGAGCCGAGCGGCACCTTGGGCACCAGGCTTGCGCCGACGCTGCGCTGGCGGGCGCGCGGCTTGCGCTGCCCCCGCTTGACGCGGGGCTTAGGGGTGCCCGCTTTCGCCTTGCCTTGAGGTCCGCCGCTCTTGGGTCCGTCATCGTCGGGATCGTGATCCTCGGGATCGCGCGGTTTGATCGGCGTGTCGGCTTTGAGATATTCGAAGCCGAGCATTTTCTCGCCTTCCTTCTCCTCGACCACCACGCGCACGATGCCGCCGTCCTTCAGCGAACCGAACAGGATCTCCTCGGCCAGCGGCTTCTTGATATGCTCCTGGATCACCCGGGCCAGCGGCCGCGCGCCGAACTTGTCGTCATAGCCGCGCTCGGCAAGCCAGGCATTAGCCTCGGGCGTGAGCTCGATGGTGATGTTGCGGTCGCCGAGCTGCGCTTCGAGCTGGAAGATGAACTTCTCGACCACCTTGGCGATGACCTCGGGCGGCAGATTGGCGAAGGTGATGACCGCGTCCAGCCGGTTGCGGAACTCGGGCGAGAACAGCCGGTTGATCGCCTCCTCGTCGTCGCCCTCGCGCTTGGCGCGGTTGAAGCCGATCGCCGCCTTGGCGAGATCGCTCGCCCCGGCATTGGTGGTCATGATCAAAATGACGTTCTGGAAGTCGACCCGCTTGCCGTTATGGTCGGTGAGCTTGCCGTGATCCATCACCTGCAACAGGATGTTGAACAGGTCCGGATGCGCCTTCTCGATCTCGTCGAGCAGCAGCACCGAATGCGGGTGCTGGTCGATGCCGTCGGTCAAGAGCCCGCCTTGGTCGAAGCCGACATAGCCGGGCGGCGCGCCGATCAGCCGCGACACGGTGTGGCGCTCCATATATTCGCTCATGTCGAAGCGGAGCAGCTCCACCCCGAGCAACAGCGCGAGCTGGCGGGCGACCTCGGTCTTGCCGACGCCGGTCGGGCCTGAGAACATGTAGCAGCCGATCGGCTTGCCGGGCTCGCGGAGCCCTGCGCGCGACAGCTTGATCGCCGCGGCCAGCGCCTCGATCGCCTTGTCCTGGCCGAACACCACCCGCTTCAGATCCTGGTCGATGGCGCGCAGCACCTCGGTGTCCGTCTTCGACACCGTCTTCGGCGGAATGCGCGCCATAGTGGCGATGGTCGACTCGACTTCCTTGACGCCGATGGTCTTGCGCCGCTGCCGCTCGGGCACCAGCATCTGCGAGGCGCCGGTCTCGTCGATCACGTCGATCGCCTTGTCGGGCAGCTTGCGGTCATGGATGTACTTGGCCGACAGCTCGACCGCCGACTTGATCGCTTGGCTGGTATAGCGCACGCGGTGGAAGTCCTCGAAATAGGGCTTGAGCCCTTTCAGAATCTCGATCGCGTCCGGCACCGACGGCTCGTTGACGTCGATCTTCTGGAAGCGCCGCACCAGCGCTCGATCCTTCTCGAAATGCTGGCGGTACTCCTTATAGGTGGTCGAGCCGATGCAGCGCAGCGTGCCCGACTGAAGCGCGGGTTTCAGCAGGTTGGAAGCATCCATGGCGCCGCCCGAGGTGGCGCCCGCGCCGATCACCGTATGGATCTCGTCGATGAACATGATGGCGCCGGGATAGGCCTCGATCTCGCGCATCACCCCCTTGAGCCGCTCCTCGAAGTCGCCGCGATAGCGGGTGCCGGCCAAAAGCGCGCCCATGTCGAGCTGGAAGATGGTGGAATCGGCCAACACCTCCGGCACGTCGCCCATGACGATGCGGCGCGCCAAGCCTTCGGCGATGGCAGTCTTGCCGACGCCGGGGTCGCCGACGAACAGCGGGTTGTTCTTCTGGCGCCGGCACAGCACCTGGATGGTGCGCTGGATCTCGGGCCCGCGCCCGATCAACGGATCGATGCGCCCCGCCCGCGCCTTCTGGTTCAGGTTGATGCAATAGACCTCGAGCGCATCGGCGCCGCGCTTCTTCTCCTCGCCGCCCTCGACCGTCGCCGCGTCCTCGTCGACGCCGCGCACCGCGCGCGGCTCCGACATACCGGACCGCTTGGCGATGCCGTGGCTGATATAGTTGACGGCGTCGAACCGCGTCATGTGCTGCTCTTGCAGGAAGAAAGCGGCATGGCTCTCGCGCTCGGCGAAGATGGCGACCAGCACGTTCGCGCCGGTGACCTCCTCGCGGCCGGACGACTGCACATGGGCCACGGCGCGATGGATCACGCGCTGGAAGCCGGCCGTCGGCTGGGCGTCGCCATGGGTGTCGAGCACCAGCCCTGACAGCTCGTTGTCGATATAGCCGGTGAGCTTGTCGCGCAGCAGGTCGAGGTCGACGTCGCACGCGCGCATCACCGCCGCCGCATCGCGGTCGTCGATCAACGACAGGAGCAGATGCTCCAGCGTCGCGTATTCGTGGCTGCGCTCATTGGCATATTGCAGAGCGCGCCGGAGAGCCTGTTCGAGACTGGTCGAAAACGAAGCCACTTAGATCCTCACTCCTTCTCCATCGTGCACTGCAACGGGTGCTCGTGCTGCCGCGCGAAGCTGGTCACCTGAGCTACTTTAGTCTCAGCGACCTCATAAGTGTAGACCCCACAGATGCCGACGCCCTTCTGGTGGACGTGGAGCATGATGCGGGTCGCCTCCTCGGGCGGTTTGTTGAAGAACCGCTCGAGCACGTAGACGACGAAGTCCATTGGCGTGTAGTCGTCGTTGAGCAGCAGCACCTTGTACAGGCTCGGCCGCTTGGTCTTCGGCCGTGTCTTGGTGATGATATGGGTGCCGGTGTCGTCGCCCCGGCGAGGATCGCCGTTCCGCGCCATCGTCAGTCCCTATGTGGCGTCTCGTTGTTCATCTGCCAAGGAGGCGGTCGCTGCTTCCGACCGCCCGCCTCCATTGTAGCTTCATCGTGCAAGCCGTCGCAAATCGCGGCGCCTGCCCTTCCATAACATAGTGTGAGTTGCCGACAGGAAAACGGCAAAAAAAAAGACCCGGCCAGCCGGGTCTTTTCATTGGGAAAAAGATGGAGGTTGGGAGACGCCCGCTAGGCGACCTTCTTGGCAATGACAGCCTCGACCGGCTTGTAGGCATCCTTGGCCAGGCCGACATACATCTCACCGAGCTTGGACATCTCGGCGACGTAGGTGTCGTAGGCCTTCTTGGCGTATTGCGACTGGATCTCGACGGCCTGCTCGATCGACTTGGCGCCGATCAGCTGCTCGAAAGCGCGGGTCGAATCCTCGAACGCCTTCTTGGAATAGTCGGTGACCTCGGCAGCGATTGCCTGGAAACCCTTGTTCATCTCTCCGAACGAACGGACGGCCGCATCAAAGCCATCTTTGCCTACTTTCTGAAACTCTTCGAAACCTTTGAGCATGTGAGCCCTCTTCTCCGACATAGGGGTTGCGCGATTGCTGCGAACGCGAGGGATATATATGCGTTGCACAAAAAAGGTCAACCCAAATTTTTTGCACTGCACAATAAATCTTCCGGCCCTGACTTAACACTTTGGCAATAGAGCACTTTTAGCCTTATCCGCACGATCACATTCGCCTTGTTCTCGCCACGTAAGGCGGCGAGTTTAGGGCGTTGGTGGCGAATTCGCAGGCAGTTCAGTGAATCGCGCCGGGGGAACGGTGCGCCAGCGGGGGAAGGCGTTAGCCTTTTTGGGGGTCGGTGGACAGTCTTAAGCGTCAGGTTTGGGCGAGCATGCAGGGCGCCATGCGCTGCCTGCTGGCGCTTGTGCTCATTCTTGCGGCAGCTTCTGCTCCCGTCAGCGCCGCGCTAGCGGCGAAGAAGAAGTCAAGCACGCCCTCGATTGCGGCCGCCATCGTCGTCGACATGAATTCCGGCACGATCCTTCATGCCCAAGCCGCCGACACGCCGCGCCACCCCGCCTCGCTCACCAAAATGATGACCCTTTATGTCTTGTTCGGCTATTTGCGGGCCGGCAACCTCAAGATGGAGTCCGACCTTACCGTCACGCCCGCCGCCGCCAGCCAGGCGCCGACCAAGCTCGGCCTGAAGCCCGGCGACACCCTCAAAGTGAGCGATGCCATCAAGGCCCTGGTCACCCAATCGGCCAACGACGCGTCCGTCGTCATCGCCGAGAACCTTGCCGGCACCGAGGAGAATTTCGCTCGGCTGATGACCGACACCGGCCGGCGCATCGGCATGAAGAACACCGTTTTCCGCAATGCCTCCGGCCTGCCCAACGACGAGCAGATCACCACGGCGCGGGATATGGCCATTCTCGGGGCGCACCTCATCCACGATTACCCCGACTATTACAGCGTATTCGAGACGCGCTATTTCACCTTCAAGGGCCGCAAGTACCGCAACCACAACAAGCTGCTGTCGGGCTACAAGGGCACCGACGGCATCAAGACCGGCTACACCAGGGCCAGCGGCTTCAATCTCACGGCCTCCGTGCATCGCGGCAACAAGCACCTCGTGGCGGTTGTGCTCGGCGGCAAGACCGGCAGCCAGCGCGACGCGGCGATGCGCGACCTGCTCGACAAGAATTTTGCTGCGGCCTCAGAGACCAAGCCGACACCAGCGCAACTCATGGCGTCGCTCGATGGCGCGCCTCCGCCGCGGCTGCCCGCCCTGAGAAAGCCCGCCTTGACGCTGGCGCCTCCCACACCGGCCCCATCGTCCAAGTCCGCAAGTGCCGAGGGCGATATCGCCGAGCCCGACCTACCGCTAAAGGTGAACCTGTCGCCCTCCAAGGGCAAAGCCAAGTCGGTTCGTTATGCTGGCGACTTCCACGTCCAGGTCGGCGCCTTCATGTCCCAATCCGACGCCGAGAACCGGCTGGGCATGGTGCAGCAGCGCGCCATCGATCTGCTTGACGGCCACCTGCCCTTCACCGCCTCGTTCATGAAGGACGACAAGGAGTGGTACCGGGCGCGGTTTGCCGGCTTCTCGAAGGACGACGCCCAGCGCACCTGCGCGGCGCTGAAGAAACGCTCGCTCGACTGCGTGGTGATGAGCGCGGACTAGCGTCTCATTTGCCGAGCAACACTTCCTTCGCTTCATTGATGCGCGCCGCCAGATAGGTCGAGCCCCCCTGGTCCGGGTGCATCTTCATCATCAGCCGGCGATGCGCCTGCCTGATGTCCTCCTCGCTGGCGCCGCGGCCGATGCCGAGCACGGCGTAAGCCTCCTCGGCGGTCATGCGGTTGCTGCGCGCCCCGCGCCGCCCCGAGCGCGCCCGCTCAGTCGACTCGGAAGTCCTGATCGCGCCAGCCCGGCAGGCGCCAATCGAGGTAGGCTTCCATCACCGCTGCTTCCGGCGCGCCGTCATGGCGTAGCTCGGCGAGCAGCTCCATGACCTCCCCGTCCCTGAGCGTCGAGAGATGACGGCCGCCGAATCGTCCGGAGAGACAGGTTCCCTCCATGTGCCCGCTGTCATGGTCGAGCTCCATCTCCAGCCGCTCGGTCTTGATGTGCGATTTCTGTCCCGGCGTCTTGCCGGCCGAGCCGAACGGGCCGCCGAGGCCGAGCCCGCCACGCCGGATCAGCGCCATGCCGAACACTGCAAGGGGAATGGCGATCGGCAGCGCCCCGCGCAGGATCAGAAACCCCGCCACGGCGAGCATCGCCACGCCGCCCGCCTTGCGCAGCACGGCCGCGAGCCGGCGCGGGTCGACCGAAGCAAGGAACCGCCCGGCGACAATGAGAAACACAAGGACCGCACATCCGACGAGAAAATACGCCATGGATCAGGCCGTCAGCCGAGCTGCTCGAGCAGGCGCAAGGCCGCGCCGCTGTTCGTCTCGTCGCTGAAATCTTGAAGCGCCTTGCGGCCGCCGGTGGCATAGACCGCGACCGCGGTCAGAAGCTCGCGAAGCTGCTTGGCGGAACCGGCGTCGAACGGGCAATACGCCCCGCGCGATAGGCGCGCGATTTCCCGGAAGGCGCGCTCGGCCTTGGGTTCGCGGCCCTCCTGAAACAAAAATACCGGTAGGCCGATCAGGCCAAGCTCGCCCGCAAGCTGCGACAGCTGATCGACATCCTCCTCCATGCAATCGCCGACATAGACCAGCGCATTGACCTTTGCGGCCTCGCTCTCGCGCCTTGCATGGCTGAGCACCTTGCTGATCTGCGTGAAGCCGCCCTGGCACGAGACCTTGCGCATCAGCCGGGCCAGCGCGTCGGGATCGCTGACCCATTTCGACGCCTGGCATTCGTTGAAGCCGCGGAAATAGACGAGCTGCACGTCGAGACCGCCGACCGTCTTGACGGTTTTGAACATGTCGGCCTGAAGCTCGAGCGCAAGGTCCCACGAGGGCTGCCGGCTCATGGTCGCATCCATGGCAAAGATCAGCCGCCCGCGGCCTGAGCCCGCGGGCCTGAGACCCCGCATCTCGTTGAGGAAGGCGTCGACCTCGGCCCGGGAGGACCGCCCTTTGGCGACCTCGCTTTTGCCGGTCTTCGCTGGAGCCTTGTGCTCGGCCATTCCTGGCAAACTCCGTGGGCAAAGTTACCCGCTATAGATGGACCCTTAAGTCCTGGCGAACAATGCCGGAGCGGGCCCTCATGCGTCGTCGCTGCCGGCGGCGAGCAGGCTGGCATTGCCGCCGGAGGCGGTGAGGTCGGTCGAGCGCACCCGTTCGACCGCGAAGGCCTCGATAGAATTGGGACCGCCGGCCTTGGGCCCGGTGCCCGACAGGCCCTCGCCCCCGAATGGCTGGACCCCGACCACGGCGCCGATCTGGTTCCGGTTGACATACATATTCCCGACCTTGACCCGCTCGGCCACAAAGTCCGCCGTGGCCTTGATGCGGCTGTGCAGCCCGAGCGTGAGGCCGTAGCCGGTGGCGTTGATGGCATCGCACACCTCGCCCAACCGGTCGCCCGAGAACCGCACCACATGCAGAATCGGGCCGAACACCTCCCGCTTCAACATGCCGATCGAGGGGATGCCGTAGATGGCGGGCGCCACATAGGTCCCATGCGCATGGTCTGCGCTCAACGGCAGGTCGAGCAGCTCCCGCGCCTCCTTGCGCATGCGTGCCTTGTGGGCTTGGAGCGCAGCCAAGGAGTCTTCGTCGATCACCGGCCCGACATCGGTGGCGTAATCGAGCGGATCGCCGATCTTGAGCTCGCGCGCGGCCCCGATCAGCATGCGCAAAATCTCGCCGGCCACATCCTCTTGCAGGAACAGCACGCGCAGCGCCGAGCAGCGTTGGCCGGCGCTGTCGAAAGCGGAAGCGAGCGCATCGTCGACCACCTGCTCCGGCAGCGCCGAGGAATCGACGATCATGGCGTTGAGGCCACCGGTCTCGGCGATCAGCTTGACGATCGGGCCGTCGCGGGCGGCGAGCGCGCGGTTGATGGCAATGCCGGTGTCGGTGCCGCCGGTGAACACCACGCCGTCGACCCGAGGGTCTTTTACCAATGCCGCGCCTACCGTCTCGCCCTTGCCCGGCAGGAGATGCAGCACATCGGGCGGCACGCCGGCCTGATGCAGCAGCCTGACCGCCCGCGCGGCGACCAGTGGCGTCTGCTCGGCGGGCTTGGCCACCACCGCGTTGCCGGCCGCCAACGCGCCGGCGACCTGGCCGGTGAAAATGGCGAGCGGAAAGTTCCACGGCGAGATCGCCGCGAACACGCCGCGGCCATGCCGGCTCAGCGAGTTCTCTTCCCCTGTCGGTCCTCTGAGCAGGCGCGGGGCAGCGAATTTCAAGCGCGCTTGAGCGGCGGCATAGCGGAGATGATCCACCGCCTCACGCAAATCGCCCTGGGCATTGGCGAGCGTCTTGCCCGCTTCCCGCACCATTAGCGCCATCAGCGCGGGCCGGTCGGCCTCGAACAAATCCGCGGCGCGGTCGAGCATGGCGGCCCGTGCTTCGCCTCCCACCCGGTCGAACGCATCGGCCGCCGATTTGGCGGCGGCAAGCGCTCTATCGATAGCTTCAGGGCTGGCGCTCCGGCACACGCCGACCACCACCCTTCGGTCATGCGGCGAGGTGATCCAAGTCACCTCGCCCCCCTGTTCGACCTCTTCGCCCGCGACGAGGGGGTTGGCCGTCGCCGGTTCCGCCAGCGTGGCCGCCATCGCGCGAAGCAACGGCTCGCGCGTCGCGCGATCCCATAACGGTAACCCGAGACTGTTCTTGCGCTCGGGCAGGAACAGGTCGGGTGGGATGGGGATCAGAGGATTGGTGTCGGGCAACGCCGCGGCCTTATCCACCGGATCGGCGACGATCGTCGCGATCGGCGCCTCGTCGTCGGCGAGCCGGTTGACGAACGAGGTGTTGGCGCCGTTCTCCAACAGCCGCCGCACGAGATAGGCCAGCAGATCGCGGTGGCCGCCAACCGGCGCATAGATGCGGCACGGCTTGCCGAGGCTCTCGGGACGAACCACCTCGCGATGCAGGGCCTCGCCCATGCCGTAGAGCCGCTGGAACTCGTAAGCGCGGTCGCCCGCGAGCGTGACGATGGCGGCGATGGTATGGGCATTGTGCGTGGCGAATTGCGGATAGAAGCAATCGGGCCGCGCCAGCAGAGCGCGCGCCGCGGCAAGATAGGCCACATCGGTATTGGCCTTGCGGGTGAACACCGGATAGCCGGCAAGCCCCGCTTCCTGCGCCCATTTGATCTCACTGTCCCAATAGGCGCCCTTGACTAGCCGCACCGAAATCGTCCGCCCCGTGGCTTCGGCCACGCCGGCGAGCCACTCGATCAGCTTGAGTGCGCGTTTGCTGTAGGCTTGCACCGCGAGCCCAAGCCCATTCCAGCTCGACAAGGCCGGGTCGGCAAATAGCGTCTCCATCAGCGCGAGCGACAGGTCGAGCCTGTCGGCCTCCTCGGCGTCCACCGTGAGCGGCAGCCACGCCTCGCGCATGGCAAGGGCCAGGTCCGACAGCCGTGGCAGTAGCTCGGATTGGAGACGATCCTGTTGCGACGGATGATAGCGCGGATGCAGCGCCGACAGTTTGACCGATAGCCCGGGCCGGGCGATCAACTCCTCGTCGCTTCGCGCCGCAGGGTGCCCGGCCCAGGCGGCGATGGCCTCCGCCGCCTGTTCGTAACGCAGAGCGTAACGCTGAGCGTCGTCTGCGCTGCGTGCCGCTTCCCCTAGCATGTCGAATGAGAAGCGATAACCCTGCTCGGCTTCATCCTCGGCATTGGCAAGCGCGGCCTCGATCGTCTCTCCCAGCACGAATTGGTTGCCGAGAATTCGCATCGCCTGGCGGAGTGCCTGGCGGATCACCGGCTCGCCGCTGCGAGCCACCAGCCGCTGGACCATGCTTGCAGGATCGGACTGCCGGTTCCCGCTCCAGTCCAGCAGATGACCGGTGAGCATCAAGCCCCAGGTCGAGGCATTGACCAAAAGCAACTCGGACTGGCCGAGATGGCGCGACCAGTCGCCTGAGCCGATCGTGCCCGCGATCAGGCGGTCGGCGGTGGGGGCATCGGGAATGCGCAGCAGCGCCTCGGCGAGGCACAGCAGGAGCACCCCCTCCTCGCTCGACAATCCATATTCGTGCAGGAAAGAATCGACCCCGCCACTCTCCCTCCGGCCGGCCCGCGCCGCCTTGACCAGGTCGGCGGCGACAGTCGCGATAGCGCCGCGCTGCTCCTCGCTGAACCGCGCCTTCTCGATCAAGGCCTGGACCAGCGGGCCTTCTTCGGCGAGCGGGGCCTGGCCTAGGCCCGCGCGGCTCGGCAGTGGCGCGCTTTGCCGGATATGGCGTTTGGGCTCGCCCATGGCGCAAGTCTACCCCTTAGGGCCTTGTGGCTGCTATGGTCCCGGCCCCTTTAAGAGGCGAGATATGGCGAGCACCCTCACCACAGTGCGGACGGTCAATGACTTACGGAGCCACGTCGCCGCTTGGCGCAAGGCCGGCGAGAGCGTCGCGCTCGTACCCACCATGGGCGCGCTGCATGACGGCCATCTCTCCCTGCTCGCTCTCGCCAAGAGCAAGGCCGACCGCGTCGTCGTCTCCATCTTCGTGAACCCGACCCAGTTCGGTCCGCGCGAGGACTACGGTGACTACCCGCGCGACGAACAGGGCGATCTCGCCAAGCTCGGCAAAGCGGGCGCCGATCTCGTATTCGCGCCGAAAACCGCCGAGATGTATCCGGAGGGATTCAAGACCCTTATCAAGATCGGCGATCTGACGGAGGGCCTGTGCGGCGCGGCGCGGCCCAATCATTTCGACGGCGTGGCCACGGTCGTCGCCAAGCTTCTGATGCAATGCGCACCCGACTTTGCCGTGTTCGGCGAGAAGGACTATCAGCAGCTTCTGGTCGTCAAGCAGCTCGTGCGCGACCTCAATATTTCAGTGGAAATTGTCGGCGCGCCGATCGTGCGCGAGAAGGACGGACTCGCACTATCCTCGCGCAACGTCTATCTCTCGCCCGAACAACGCAAGATTGCGCCCTTGCTGCACCAGACGATTGCCGACGTTGCCGCCGATCTGGCCAAGGGCCGCGGTTGCGACGATGCGGTGGTGGCCGCGCGGTTCAAGCTCGATGCCGCCGGGTTCCGGGTCGATTACGTCGCGGTGCGCGATCCCGATACGCTGACGCCGCTAGTGGGGCCGGTGAAGCGGGCGCGCGTGCTCGCCGCCGCCTATCTCGGCAAGACCCGGCTGATCGACAACGTACCGGTGCCGCCGCCCGCTACCAATCGATAAGACGCAGTTCGCGCAAATCTTCGCGCATGGCGCGCGGCATCTCGTCAGGCGCCTCGGCGAAGCCCCTGGCGTCCGGCGGCGCGTCGGCTGCATCGAGATAGCGCCAGCCCTGGAAGGCGCGCCGCGGATGCGGCCGCGTGGCCACCAGCTCGGCGTCAAGTACGATGCCGCAACAGGCGGTGCCGTCATCCTTGAGGTCCGCCCGCAGATCGAGCACGCGCTGCCGCACCAGTATGAAACCCTTGATCACCCAATAGAGCGCACCGCCGTCGAGCAATTCGGCCCGCCGGCGCGGCGTCTGCAAGGTGCGATGGCAGAGTTCCGGTCTCTTTTTTTCTCGCTTCAAGCGCTTCAGCCGCTCGTCCTGCCACTCGGCGAGATCCTTCACCGTGTCGACGCCGACGCAAAGCTTGATGAGATGTACCGTCATGTTGCCGGTTCAATGCGCCATGAATAACGGGATAGTGGCCTCTTCGAGCACGGTAAGCGTCACGCCGCCGAGAATGAACTCGCGCCAGCGGGAATGATGGAACGCGCCCATCACCATCAGGTCGGCGTCCAAACTCTTGGCCGTCGACAGCAACAGCCTGCCGATATCCCCCTCGCCGGCCTTGACCCGCAGCGCCTCCGCCGTAACCCCATGCCGCTTCAGATGCGCCATCATGTCGTCGGTTTGGGGCGCTTGTTCGTCGTCCTGTCCGCTCATGACGCCCACCACCAGCACCACGCGGGAAGCGGGCTTGAGGAATGTCAGCGCGTCGTTGATCGCACGCGCGGCTTCCGCGCTGCCGTCCCAGGCCGCGACGATCGTGCCCTCTAATGACGGTTTGTCCGTTAGCGCCGGCACGATGATGACCGGCCGGCCCGACGCGAACAGGCAGCGCTCGACCAGAGCATACTGACCGATCAGCGGATCGCCGTCGCGAGGCTGGCCTAAAATCGCCAAATCGACATGTCGCGCGGCGTGCGCGAAGTCGTGCGGGAACTCCTCGCTCATGCCCTGCATGAGCTCAGCCTCTACACTCACGCCGTCCGCATTGGCGCGCGCCTCGAAGGCGCGCAGGGCGTTCGCACCTTGGGTCCTTACGCTCGCCATCACCTCGGACATGTCGGCAAAGCCGACGTCGGCGCCGTAGAGCGGCAGCAGTGCGGTTGGGGCGAAGGCGATGCCGATGAGATGGGCGCCATGCTCCTTGGCCAGCGCCACGGCAAAGCCCACCCGGGCCTTGGTCGCCTCGGAGCTGTCCACATAGACCACAATGTCGTTGAGCCCCATCGCTCACCTCGCCCGCTACCTTAACTTAGCGCCTTAACCGAACCCGAGCATAAATCAGTGGCTTTCCCGATCACGAACGCCTTACGCACGCGTGACAAGGTAGAGGCCAAGGGTCACAGAGCTTTGAACAGGAGTGACGCAAGCCCCCCGGAGTTCAGGGCTATAGCTCGCTTGGCGGCTCTCCGCCACGAATGCCTAGAACTCATGCACAGGAGAGGAAAATGAAGCTCAACCAGAAGTCCGGTGCTAGAATTGCCATGACCGCAGCAGCTCTGCTCGTTTCAGGTGCCCTTATCGGCAGCGCCGCGGCCGCGGAATTCAAGGGACGCTGCTTCGGCGTCAACGGCTGCGCCGGCAAGGGTGCTTGCAAGAGCACCAAGAACGACTGCAAGGGCAAGAACGCTTGCAAGGGCCAGGGCTGGATCGAGATGCTCCAGGAAGACTGCGCCAATTCAGGTGGCCAGTACGAAAACAGCTAAGCTTTAGGCCTATAATGGTGGCCGGCCGCGGCGTTCGCGGCCGGCTATCCACCAAGCATCGGGAGCTAGAGCCATGATCAGCACCAAGCCTCCGTTTCTCGGCTTTGGCCTGGGCCTCAGGCCCCAGCATTATCAGGAGATCCTCGACGGCAACCCGGCCATCGACTGGTTCGAGATCATCTCCGAGAATTACCTGATCGAAGGCGGCCAGCCCTTGCACATGCTCGACCAGATCGTCGAGCGCTATCCCGTGGTGATGCACGGCGTGTCGCTGTCCATTGCCTCGACCGCGCCGCTCGATCTCGACTATCTCGGCGCGCTGAAGACGCTTGCCAAGCGCGTGAACCCCAAATGGATCTCTGATCATTTGTGCTGGACCGGCGTGCACGGCGTGAACCTGCACGACCTCTTGCCCATCCCCTACACCGAGGAGGCGCTGAATCACGTGGTCGATCGCGTCGGCCAGGTGCAGGACTTTCTCGGGCGCCGCCTCACGCTTGAAAACGTGTCGAGCTACGTTACCTTCGGCCAGTCCGAGATGACCGAATGGGAGTTCGTCAGCGAGGTCGCCAAGCGCGCCGATTGCTGGCTCCTGTTTGACGTCAACAATGTCTATGTCAGCGCTTTCAACCACGGCTTCTCCACCGACGAGTTCCTGCACGGCGTGCCGCGCGATCGCGTCGTCCAGTTCCATGTCGCCGGCCACAGCCATGAAGAGAGCCACATCATCGATACCCACGACCATCCGGTCTGTCCGGAGGTGTGGGACTTCTATCGCGAGACGGTCGCCCATTTCGGGCCGGTATCGACCATGATCGAGCGCGACGACAACATCCCGCCGCTGGCCGAGCTGGTCGACGAGCTCGATCATGCGCGCTCGATCGCCCGCGAAGTGCTCGGCGCCGAAGCGCTGGCCGACAAGCGCCTCGTTGCGGCGGAATGAAGAGCTTAAAAGAGCTTCAGGACAGTTTTCAGCGCGGCATCCTTGCCGGCGACGACGCCATCCTCGATGAGGTCAACGACAGCGACAAGGAACAGCGCAAGGTGCTGTTCGGCGTCTATCGCCACGCCTATGTCGCCAGGCTCGCCGAGATCCTCGACGACGATTACGAGCAGTTGCACGCTTATCTCGGAGATCAAGCCTTCGCCAAGCTGGTCAAGGCCTATATCGCCGCCAATCCGTCTGACCAGCGAAGCGCGCGCTGGTTCGGGCGTCACCTGCCCGCCTTCGTCCGGGACAGCGAGACGTTTGCCAAGCATCCCGAGGCCGCTGAGCTGGCCCAACTCGAGAAGGCGCTGGCCGATGCCTTCGACGGACCTGACGCCGCGCCCCTCGGCATCGAGGCGCTGGCAGCAATCCAACCCGATGACTGGCCGAACCTCGTCCTTGAGCCGCATCCGACCGCGATCCGCCTCACCTTCAAGACCAACGCCGCGGACATCTGGTCGGCGCTGAAGGACGAGGTAGCGCCGCCGAAACCGGAGCACCTGACCGAGCCGCAAGCGATCGTGGTGTGGCGCCAGGATTTCATGGCGCGCTTCAGGCCGCTCGCGGCGGAGGAAGCGATGATGTGGGACGAGGCAGGCAACGGCGTCCGCTTCGGCGTGTTGTGCGAATTGGTGGCGACCTTCGCCGGCGAACACGACGCCGAGCTGCGCGCGGCCACTTATCTTAAGGGCTGGATCGACACGGGGATGCTGGCGGGCTGCCGGACGGCGTAGCATCCGGGGGCGCCAGATCGCAGCCGGCGACGGCGGCGGGTGGGCGCGGCGCCGGGAACACCGCATCGCTCCGTCCCGTCAGCCAGTATGCGAGCAGCCCGGCCCATTCGCGCGACGCCACGTCCACCCGGCGCAAGCCTTCGGACACCTTGTCGAACGGCCGCGCGAGGTCAGCCTCGCCCCTGGTGCGATAATCCACCGGCCACGCCTCGATCTCGAAACCGGCCTTGCGGAAGGCCCCGACCGCGCGCGGCATGTGATAGGCCGAACTGATCAGCAGCCAGCGCTTGCCAGGGCCGAGCTCGCCGTCGCCTGTAAGCTTCTCCTTGAGGAACCGGGCGTTCTCGTATGTGTCCCGCGACTCGTCCTCGAGAATGAGACGATCCGCCGGCACGCCGAGCGCGGTGAGCAGCGACTCCGCGCCCTCGGCCTCGGTGCCGGACTGATAGAGAACGCCTGATGTGCCGCCGGAGAAGGCAATCTTGGCCTCCGGAAACCGCCGGGCCAGAATCGCCGCCTCGACCAGACGCTCGGCCGCCTCGTTGAGCGCGGGGACCTGACGCGCCGTGCCGACCAGCCGGTCATCGGCGCCGCCGAGCACGATGAAGCCGGTCGGCGCCGGCGGGCTGTCGAGATCGGCCCGCGGGAAGCGGTTTTCGAGCGGCAGGATCAGCGCGTTGCCGAGCGGCGAGAGCCCTGCCACCAGCAGCAAGACGGCGCCGAAGGTGACGAACCGGCGGCCCCATCGCGCCCATCCGGTCCAGATCAGAATGGCGCCGTAGCCGATCAGCAAGGCGATCAGCGTGGATGGCTGCAACAGAAACCACAGCCCTTTGGCGATGTAGAAGAACATGCGAAGCCCCCTGCCCCTAAACTAACCACAAAGCGGCCAGTCCGAGAAAGGCGAAGAAACCGATTACGTCGGTGACGGTGGTGACGAACACGCCCGAAGCGATGGCGGGGTCCAGACCGAGTTCCTCCATCGCCAGGGGGATCAAAATGCCAGCCAAGGCGGCGGCAAACAGGTTAACGATCATGGCCAACCCGATCACCAGGCCGAGCTGGCCGCTGCCGAACCAGAAGAACGCAATCGCCGCCATGATGGCGGCAAACAACAGACCATTGAGCACGCCAACCGCGGATTCGCGCAGGATGACTCTAAGCGCGTTGGCCGGACCGAGATCTTGCATGGCGAGCGCCCTGACCGCGACCGTCATGGTCTGCGTCCCGGCATTGCCGCCCATCGAGGCCACGATCGGCATCAGCACCGCAAGCGCCACCATCTGCTCGATGGTCGCCTCGAACAGGCTGATCACGAGGGACGCGAGAATGGCGGTGAAGAGATTGGCGAGCAGCCAGGTGAAGCGATGCCTGGTGGTCTGCCACACGGAATCGGACACCGACTCGCCGGCCACACCGCCCATCCGCAAAATGTCTTCCGACGCTTCCTCCTGCACCACCTCGACCACGTCGTCGGCGGTGATCACGCCCACCAGCCTGCCGCCGTCGTCGATGACCGGCGCCGAGGTGAGATTGTAGCGCTCGAATTGGCGCGCCACCGCCTCCTGATCGGCCTCGACCGGAAGGGGATGGATGTCGCGGTCCGTGATGGACTCAATCGTGATCGGCCGCTTGGAGCGGAGCAAGTGGTTGAGCGCGACCGAACCGAGCAGATGATAGGCCGGGTCGACCACGAAGATCTCATAGAAGCGGTCGGGCAGGTCTTCCGCCTCGCGCATATAGTCGATCGTCTGCCCCACCGACCAGAACGGCGGCACGGCGATGAGATCGGTCTGCATGATGCGGCCGGCGGAGTCTTCCGGATATTCGAGGCTGCGCTCCAGCGCGACACGCTCGAAATGGGGAAGCTTGGCCAGGATGTCCGACTGCTCTTCCTTGTCGAGGTCCTCGAGCAGATAGACCGCGTCGTCGGAATCGAGCTGCTGCAGGGCCTCGGCCACCTGCTCGGCAGGCATGTCCTCAAGCACCTGGTCGCGCACCGCTTCGTCGAGCTCGGGCAGCGCGGCGGCATCGAAGTCCTTGCCCAGCGTAGTGATGAGCGCCCCGCGCTGCTCGGGACGGAGCAGCTCGATCAGGTCGGCGAGGTCGGCCTCATGCAAAGGGAGCGTGAGCTCGCGCACCTTGGCCGCGTCGTTTTCGTCCAGCGCGGCGACCACGGCATGCAGGAATTCGGAGCGGATGCCGCCCTCTTCGTCGCGCAGTTCGACCTCGCCTGCGGCGTCCTGCATGGCCTGTCCAATCGCCGGGTTGAAGCGTCAATCGGGAAAGGCCGCTTGGTCCGCGGGAGCGGACTAGGAGCTCCCCGGCCTGCGAGAGCAGGCGCGGCCGATGCGCCACTTAAGCCTTGTTGAGTGGGAATCTCCAGCGCAAAAAAGGCGCTGGTAACAGCCCCGAGAGGGGCTGGTGCGGTCGAGAGTTGTGCCACACCGGCGCGAGATCAATGACTTAATATCAGGTGGGGGCGTAAAGGTCCCTTTGCGGCGCAAAAGGAATTTTCAGCGGTTCCCTCACCACGTCCCCGTAGTAGCGGAAAGCGGAACCTCGTCTGCTTGGTGCCAATAGCGGACATTCCCTACCGCCACGCTAGACAGTGCTGTCCGGCTCAGTGATGGATCGGAAGAGTGCGTCGGGATTGGCGGCTCCGCGGACCTGACTCAGCGCCACGGGATTTCTCAGCACACGCGCAGCGCATGCGAGCGCATTGAGCTGCTCGCCGTTGGCCATCTCGGGAAGCAACAGTAAGAAAACAATGTCAACCGGCTGGTCGTCAATCGCTTCAAAGTCAATGCCGCGCCGCAAGCGGGCCAGCAGGCCGAATGGCGCCTTGATCCCGGCCAGCCTCGCGGCAGAGATCGCGTTGCGTTGGTGCCATTAGCAGACATGCTCGAAGGACGGCGATACCCTCCATCGTGACGCCCCACTAAGAGGCTGGTTGCAGCCCAAGCGTCACGTGCAGAACACCTCCGTCGCGCCCAAGCTTCATGGGCAGGCCGCTTCTCTGAAAAACGGCTAGCATCGACTGGTTTTCCGCGAGCACATCAGCCTCGAAGCGTCTCACGCCAGAATCTTGAGCGATCTGCACGAGATGCCGCAGGATGTGAGACGCGATTCCGAGACCCCGATAGTTCCCGTCAGTCACAAACGCGATCTCGGCTTGCCCTGAAACAGGATTGTCTGTTGCGTAGCGGCCGCCGCCCATCACAACTTCGCCCTCGCCAGTCTGTTTCGTCACCAGCAACGCTACCACCCGACTGAAATCCACGTCGGTGAGTTGCGCAAGCTCGTCATCCGTCAATTCCTTCTTTGGACTGAAGAAGCGCCGGTACACCGATTCCCGGTCAAGGTTGTTGAAGGCCTTAAGGAAAGCATCTGCGTCCTTGCGACGTACAGCCCGAACGGTGACCAGAGTGCCGTCGTTCAAAGTCTCGCTGGCGGTGTAGGTTCGAGGATCCATTTCCGTTCAATCGATGATGTGATAGCCGCCGTCGACATAGAGAGTCTCACCGGTGATCAGCTTCGCTCCATTCATGGAGAGAAAGGCCACAGCGATGCCGACATCCTCGATCGATACGAGCCGCCGGGACGGAGCTTTCTCCTGAGCCTTGGCGATCAACTCATCGAAATCGGTGATGCCGGATGCAGCCCGCGTCTTGAGTGGACCGGGCGAGATCGCGTGCACCCTGATGCCCTTGGGTCCAAGCTCGGCAGCAAGATAGCGTACGGAGGCTTCCAGAGCGGCCTTTACCGGGCCCATCATGTTGTAATGCTCCACCACCATCTGGGAGCCGTAATAGGTCATGGTGGAGAGCGTGCCGCCGTCCTTCATCAAGGGTTCGGCGAGCTTCGCCATGCGGATGAATGACCAGCAGGACACGTCCATGGCGAGGAGAAAGCCTTCCTTCGAGCAGTCGATTACGCGGCCCTGCAAGTCTGCTTTTGGCGCAAACGCAATGGAGTGGACGCAGATGTCGAGCTTGCCCCACTCTTTCCCAATAGTGTCGAACACCGCCTCCATCTGACCATCGACTTGAACGTTGAGAGGCATGAAGATCGATGCGTCGACCTCCTTGGCGAGAGGCTCGACATAGGGCTTCGCCTTGTCGTTCAGGTAGGTGATGGCGAGGTTCGCCCCAAGCGCGCGGAATGCTTTGGCGCATCCCCAGGCGATCGATTGATCGTTGGCGATGCCGGTGACGAGCGCCTTCTTGCCCTTGAGCAGCGGCAAGGCGGAGATATCGGTCATGCGCTCTTCTCCTTGAGCTGGAATGCCGGCTGCGTGCGCAGGACGCGTAGCGTGTGGCGGGCGATCATCAGTTCCTCGTCGGTCGGGATGGCATAGCAGGCGACCCGCGATCGTTGGTTCGAGATGCGGCCGTTGCCCCTGGCGTTCGCCGCGGGGTCAAGCTCAAGCCCGAGCCAGGAGAGGCGCCGCGCCACGGCATCGCGAATGGCGGGTGCATTCTCGCCGACGCCGGCGGTGAAGACGAAGCCGTCGATGCCGCCCAAGGCGGCCGCCAGCATCCCGGTGAAGAGGGCGATGCGGTAGACGAAATAGTCGAGCGCGAGCTTGGCGCGAGGCTCAGAGCTCGTGAGCAGGTCTCGCACGTCGTTGCTAATTCCGGAGAGACCCTTGAGACCGCAGTCGTAATAGAACAGATGCTCGATCTCATGCGCGCTCATGCCCTTCTCGGTCAGGAGGTAGAGCACGATGCCCACGTCAAGCTGGCCCGGGCGCGTTCCCATTGGCAGGCCGTCAAGTGCCGTGAAGCCCATGGTGCTCTCGACGCTCTTGCCGGCGTGGATCGCGCACATCGAGGCGCCGCTACCAAGGTGGGCGACGACTACGCGGCCTTGCGCAATCTCCGGCGCCAGCTCCGGCAACCGGCTCGCGATGTATTCGTAAGACAGCCCGTGAAAACCGTAGCGTCGCACGCCTTCCTGATAGAAGCGCTCTGGCAGCGCATAACGGTCGGCAATTTCGGGATGGCCGCGGTGAAATGCCGTGTCGAAGCAGGCGACTTGCGGAAGCCGCGGTTGTCTTTGCAGCAAAGTGCGGATGGGGCCAAGATTGTTCGGCTGATGGAGAGGCGCAAGGGACGCAAAGGCTTGCAGACGATCGACAACAGCATCATCGATGAGAATCGGCGCGCTGTAGTCGGGGCCGCCATGAACCACGCGATGACCGACCGCAACGGGCAAGCTTCCGATCTCTGCGCGCAGGAACTCCACCACCTTGCCGAGGGCTGCCGGCACGTCGCCCGCCTCCGCAGCAGGCCAGGTCTTGTCGATGAGAACGTTACCCTTCGCGCCGTTGGCGACGAGGTGCGGATGGACGCCGATACCCTCGATTTGGCCTTTCAGGAGACGCTGCAACCTATCGCCGGCGCCGACTGAGAACAGCTGGAATTTGATGCTCGAGCTGCCGGCGTTGACGACGAGGATGGTCTCGGACATGGGCCTCACGTCCGGATTGGCTGCTTGGCCATCTGACTGTGCCGGTACAGCGCCGCCACGGCGCAGGAGGCCAGACGCGTGCGCACATGGTCCGCACGCGAGGTGAGGATGATAGGCACGCGTGCGCCGAGCACGATGCCCGCGGCGTCGGCATGAGACAGGAAGGTCAGGTTCTTGGCCAGCATGTTGCCGGCTTCCAGGTCCGGCACGACAAGGATCTGCGCTTGGCCTGCAACCGGCGATTTGATGCCCTTGATGCGCGCAGCCTCGGGGCTGATGGCGTTGTCGAAGGCAAGAGGGCCATCGAGCTCGCCGCCGGTGATCTGGCCGCGATCGGCCATCTTGCACAGCGCCGCGGCCTCGATGGTCGAAGGAATGGTCGGCGTCACCGTCTCGACGGCGGAGAGGATGGCTACCTTCGGCATGCCAAGCCCAAGCCCGGCATAAAGATCGATGGCGTTCTGGACGATGTCGCGCTTCGACACGAGGTCTGGTGCGATATTCACCGCGGCATCGGTGATGAACAGAGTCTGCGCATGACCAGGCACGTCCATGACGAAGACGTGGCTGACACGTCGCCCCGTCCGTAGTCCGGTCTCTCGTTTCATCACCTCGGAGAGCAGCTCGTCGGTATGCAGGCTTCCCTTCATCAGGAGATCGGCCTTTCCTGTGCGCACGAGCTCGACCGCTTTCGCGGCGGCTGCCTGGCTGTGTGGCACGTCGACGATCTCAATGCCGCCGAGGTCCAGCGAAAATTCCTTGGCGATCGCGGTGATCTTGTTCTTGGGACCGACGAGGATCGGTTTGATCAGTCCGGCCTCGCCTGCCTCGACAGCGCCTCTCAACGAGGTCTCATCGCAGGGATGCGCGACGGCGGTAGCAACGGCTTGCTTCCCTTTCGCCGCGGCGATCAGGCGGTCGTACTTTTCGTGCCGGCGCAATGCCGACGCTGTTGCGTTCTCGTTCATGGCTCAGTCCTCCTTGCGGCGAGTAGCCGTGATGCGACTGGTCGAGCCGCGCTGATCTCAGCTTAAATTGCGCGAATGGGGCCTTTGCGGCTTCGCCGCTGGCACCCGCGCAGGGCCGGGAGGTTCCATGCGACTCTCTTTCGGCGCACCATTCTTGGGATCTCTTGCGGCCTTTCTCGATTCGAATATCGAGGTCATCTCGGCGAAACGGCTCTTGCCGAGCTTGCTTTCCACGCCAAGGACGTCAGTGAGCTTGCGGAGCGTGGTTGCCATGCGCTGGGCAAGCTCAGGATCGGTATCCAGCATCGCAGGGATAGCCTCCACCGCGTGGCGCTCGTCGAGAAGAAGCGTGAAGAACTGATCGCGCACCATTGTCTTGAATTCCGCGAGCGAAAGTCCGCTACCGGCATCGTCGCGCATATGCTCAAGCAGGCGGAAGCCGCGTTCGTCAGCGACACCGTCAGGCATGCGAATATAGAGGAGAGCGCGGATCGCCGCCTCGCGCGGGCCGCCTTGCGCAATGTTCCTGGTCAGCTCCTCGATTCGCTGGGCGACGAAGGCGCGATAGACCGCGTCGATGCCTGGCCGGTGACGCGGTAGTGCGTCGGACGCCTTCAGGCCAGCGAGCGCTTGCAGGAACGGCGAGCCGTAAACGGCGTGGAACATCGTCTCAAGGAAGCGGTCCCGCATGTCGCCGTAGGCCTTCAAGGAGGACTCGATTGCCTTCCCCATCTTCTCCTGTGCCTGCCACAGGGCGTTGTCCGGGGGGACAGGCTGGCGATTCTCGCGCACGTGTTCCGCCGTCGAGGAGACGGGCTTGAGGAAGGGGTTGGCGGGCGTAAACATCTCGTAGGGAAGACGCAGCGGGTGCATCTTCCGCATCCATTCGGCGAGACCTGCATTGGCCCACGCCTTCACCCAGGGCTGCATGAAGGCGCGATAGAGACCTAGATTGATCTCGGAGAGGCGCGCGACGGCCGCGAACTTGCGCTCGTCATCAACACTGTTGACGCCGAGGGCGCGAATGTCGTCGAGGGTTCTCGCCTCGAAGCGAACGAGATAATTGCCGCCAACCAAGTCGTCATCGCTTGGACTGGCTGCATCCTTCGGCGTGATTACTGCCTCGTAAAGGCCTGGGGGCAGAACGTCGATGAGATCGATGTTGCTGGCGAACTCATCGTGCTCCTTCTTAGCTACCGAGCCGGAGACGAAGATGCCGAGATGGCCGATCGATTCATGCACGGCGTAAATGATGGTCTGTCCATGGGCACGGATGTCCTCGACGCTGCCGTAAAGGTCGAGGATCCAGTCGAGCGCCTGCGAGGGCGGAGTAATGTTGTCGGCCTTGGAACAGAACACGATGATCGGCGAGCGGATGCTACGCAAATCCACGCTCTCTCCGTCAGACGTGACGATACCGGCAGTCGCGAGCTTGTTGCCGATGAACAGCTCGTCGGCGATGAACTGCATCTCCTCGGCGTTGAGGAGGGTATGCCCGCCCCACCATTTCTCGAATTCAAGGTAACGGGGAGCTTCGGTGTCGATCTTTGCATAGAGATTGTATTGCTTGGTCCAATACGTGTTTGCAGGATTGAGGTTCTCGAAATTACTGACGAGCCAGGCCCCGTCGAATTTGCCGGCGCCGAGATCGCCCATCAGCGCGGCGAGCCAAGTGCCTCCGAGCAGGCCGCCGGTATAGCGCATAGGGTTTTCGCCGTGCACGCCGGCCCAATAAGACAGAGGCGAACCAGCAACGATGATCGGACCGAAAAGCTCGGGCCGCTTGGCGGCGACCATCATCACTGCCCAACCTGCCTGACAATTGCCGATGACCGCGGGCTTGCCGTCGGCTTCGGGGTGGAGCGAGATTACTCGCTCGAGAAAGGCAGCCTCAGCGGTGCTGATGTCCTCAATTGTCTGTCCCGCTACGGGCTCCGGCAGAAAGCCGATGAAATAGCAGGGGTGGCCGGCCTGGAACGCCACGCCGATCTCGCTCTGGGCCTTGAACCCGCCGATGCCGGGCCCGTGACCGGCACGCGGATCGACGATGACGAACGGCCGCTTCTTCTCATTGACCTCGACGCCTTTAGGCGGAGTGACGCGGGCCAAGAGATAATTCACGGGACGCGGGAGCTTGCGCCCGTCCATGACGAGTTCGGCGCTAAATTTGAGAACGTGCGGTGCGGACTTTGCGGCCTGCTCCTCGTATTGCTTGCTCCGTTGCTGCATGACGTCGAGGAAAAGAACGCCACGTTGCCAAGCGTCGAGCCAATACGACCACGCATCCAACGCGGGATTGCTCCAAGAAACAGAAGGAAGTGGCGCTGATCGTAACTGGGCTGGGGCTATTTGACTGGTCATCTCACGGGTCCTCCTCGACCCAAAGAACATGGCAGAGCGGAGCGATCCGCCCAAAACTCAATCCCCCCATTTTTCCAAATCTTGCGAGTAACGCTCTTGCGTGGGTCGCCGACCCGAGTCAATTCCTGCTGTTTTTCAGCGTGGCGACCAAAATATCTCGCACCACAGCCTATCCTATTTGGATTGAATTGACGACAGGATTTCCGCTTTGGGTCAGAAACGGAGATCACGGCGCCGCGTCGTTACGTCCGCATTGTGCCAGAAGCAGAGATAGCCGCGACTCATTCAGCTCGATCAGTAATCGCCGGCGGGGGGCGGAGCGTCGGCATAGTCGCCTTCCGGAGGAGGAGCGTCGGTGTAACCGATGTCCGGAGGCGGATAACGGCCAATTGCGGGAGGATAGGCATACGCCGCCGGTGGTAGATAGTAGCCATATGGCGGAGGGTAGTACGCATAGGGCACCGGATACCCATATCGCCGGTAATAACGCCGCCGGTAGCCAATGTCCTTGACCGTAGCGGCCTCAATGTTTGTGTTGCCGATTCCTGACATTGACGGGGGGGCTGCGTTGGAGGGCGCTGTGCCCATCCAGATAACACCCGCAATTATCGCGGTATGGAACAAGACGGTCCGCATCGACTTACCTCAAAAATTCAGACGAGCTTGCACGGTTAGATGAGGTCGACTTTTCCGTCAGCCTAGAAGCCAAACCAAAGGCTGAGGCCAGGACGCCAACCATAGTAATAGGGCCGATAGTAGGGGTAGCCGTAGCCATACCGGTAATAGGGTCGGTAGTAGCCATATGGCCGGTAATACGGGCGATAACCGTAACGGTACCTCCTGTACCGATAGCCGACTTCCTCAACATCACCGGCACTCGTTTGGCCAAGCGCCAAGGCACTCGGCTGCGAATTGGCTGGACCATTCGCGACAAGAATTGCAGGCTAGGCCTGAAAGGCTCAACGTGAGGGAGCGCATAGAAGTCAGCCTTTCGTAGAGGATGAAAACGCGAAGGTCGGAATGACAGTTCCCCGTGAATGAAGGGACCCCGACAGTTCCCCGTGAATGAAGGGACCCCGATCGGAGCGACCTTCGTTCAGCCAGGGCCGCCCAAGCTGGGGAGAAAGCTCATAACCTGCTCTTCGAGCCGGCGCCTTGACCCAGATCAATCGGCGATGCACGTCTGCTTTTGGGGTCAGAAGCCGACCTCACGGTCTACACGGGCCGAGTCTGCTTTGTGCCAATAGCGGACATTCGGCCGGAAGGCAACTTCGAGGCCAAGATTAGCGTCGCTCGCCCCGAAAATTCCTGGTCACCATCGGGCAGCCAAGTGTCCTCTCAAGAGCGTCCATCAATTCGTCCTGCGTCTCAACGGGGAGATACAGGCCGCCATTCCGTTCGGCGAGGCATTTCGCTTCGAGGGCACTTTGCTCCCCCATCCAAGTGTAGCCTTTCACGCGCAGGCTGATGACGTGGATGGTGAGTTTCGCCGCCTCGGCGCTCAACTGCTCGCCTAGATCACAAGGCGAACCTCCGCAGGTCTCTTCTCCGTCAGTCAAAACCACGATCAAGCCAGGCTGCACGCGAAAGTCGAGTACGTCTGCCGCCTGCGACACCGCCTCGGTCAGCGGTGTTTTTCCTGCAGGAGTTAGAGCATTCACCGCCGTCATAATGCGCGAGGCAGCATGCTCGGTCGGCGGAAGATCGAGATGTACGTTGCATTGGTCCCAAACACCCGGACCATAAGTGAGCAGTCCAACGCGCCGGGACCGCGTGACCTTCGGCAGGATTCTACCCAGGGTGGAGCGCACCTTGTCGATACGGCTCACTGTGCCGGCAGTTTCGCTGCCATATCCCCAGCCGTTGCCGGACATCGATCCCGAGGCATCAAACACGATCATGGCGTCTTCGGTGCAGGGAGAATGCTCCTCCTGGCCTGTGGTAACGCGCTCGCCAAAAGCCGGCACGGCAGCCGCGGTCAAGGCAATCGCCGCGACACTCCAGGAAAGGGTGGGAAGAGGCATCGTTGAGACTTTGACTATCTCCTCAAAGCGGCTCCCCTTGGTCCTGCCACATCGCCCGGACGATTGCCTCTAGGTTTTGGGCGGCATGTTGGACCCCAAGTACAGCCTGTTCGAGTGAGGGGGAAACCGTGACAATAAGGTTCGCAAGGAGGTTCATTGTTGCATTGGAGGTCTGGCTAATGTCCTGGCCCTGCACCAACCTAACCATTTGCTCGAATAGCTCTTGCTCGTCTTCTTTCAGTTCACTCTTCCTGGCGATGAAGCAGATTCCAATCCAACCAAGCTCTCGTGCTTTGTCGTAGGCGAGCCTCCAGGCGCCGGCTAGGAAGTCGGCCCTTGAGATAGGATCTTTGCTGTCGTCACGGTCATAGTCTGATGGGATGAACCAAGACCAAGACGCGTGGTCCCGCTTTAGGTACACCACTCGCAACTTCGTGCCCGGCAGCGTAATGACAATGTGATCGCCCTGCATTTCCAGCAGAAGATTGGGATCGGTCGCCTTCATGAACGTATCCCTAGGCACGGCGCATTCCCCGCGCGAGCCCTCGAGCCTTCGGAGGTGACAACGATGCGACCGTAGGCGTCAAAAGGTCCTTCAGCTCATACACCTCGCTCGCTATCTCTTCTATTAGCTCGTGATGCGCCTTGAAAACAGCTCCGTCACTACGTACGGTCGGCATGATTGTCGCAGTGCTTCATGGCTCACTCCGCAAAAAGGGTCACGCACTCATAGAACAAAGCGCCAATCACCGCCGCAGCCGGCAGCGTGATCACCCAAGCGATGATGATGCTTCCGGCAATACCCCAACGTACCGCTGAGGCCCTGCGTGCTGCCCCGACTCCCATGATGGCGCCGGTGATCGTATGAGTGGTCGACACCGGAACCCCGAACGATGTTGCTAAATAGAGGGTCATCGCCCCCGCAGTCTCGGCGCAGAACCCCTGAACCGGCTTCAGCCGCGTGATCCTCGATCCCATGGTCTTGACGATGCGCCAACCGCCGACGAGCGTGCCCAGCGCCATCGCCGCCTGGCAGGACAGCACCACCCAGAACGGAACGTAGAACGTGGACCCAAGCAATCCTTTAGCGAACAGGAGGCTGGCAATGATGCCCATGGTCTTCTGTGCATCGTTGGCGCCATGCCCGATGGAATAAAGCGCAGCGGAGCAGAGCTGGAGCACGCGAAACTTCTGGTCCACGGCAAAGGGCGTGCTTCGCATCACGAGCCAAGCCACGACCAGCCACAAGAGGAGCGCCAGCGTGAAGCCCAGCAGCGGCGACCACGCTATGGCCGCGATCGTCTTGAGCGTTCCCCACCACACGACCGCGCTGAAGCCGGCCTTCGCCGCGCCCGCGCCGATGAGGCCTCCGATTAAGGCATGCGAGCTCGACGAGGGGAGTGCCCCCCACCAAGTCAGCAGGTTCCACACGATGGCGCCCATCAACGCCCCGAAGATGACCTGCCCGTCGACGATGTCTGGCGAGATGATCCCGGTGCCGACGGTCTGCGCCACATGCAAGCCAAAGAACAAGAAGGCGACGAAATTGAAGAACGCAGCCCATACCACCGCGACATTGGGCGAAAGCACGCGAGTTGAGACCACCGTCGCGATCGAATTTGCGGCGTCATGCAGCCCGTTGAGAAAATCGAAGATGAGAGCGACCGCGATGAGGGCGGCAAGCAGCACGAACGAATTTGCCATCGCGAAAGGGCCCCGGGGTCCGTTCAGACGTGCTCGATCACGATGCCTTGAATCTCATCAGCGACGTCATCAAGACTATCCACGGTATCCTCCAAATGCTTATAGATCTCACTGCCTCGGATGAACTCAAGCGCATCCCCGTCTTTGGCTTTTTGGTAGAGCAGTTCAAGGCCTCGGTCGTGCGTGTCGTCAGCATCCCCTTCGATGCGCGTGATCTGCAAGCAGATCTCGTTGAGCGCCGCGGCGTTCTTTGCAACGTTGGATAGCAACACGACGGCGCGCTGCGCGAGCTCCGAACAGTCGACGACTGCGTCCGCCATTTTCCGCATGTCCGGCTCGAAATTCGTCATCTCGAACAGCATGATTGCCTTCGCCGTCGCCTTGCATTGATCGACGGAATTGTCCATCGACGTAATCAGGCTCTGAATGTCCGCCCGGTCGAACGGCGTGATGAACGTCGTGCGCAAGCCCAGAAGCACTTCCCGGGCAATGCCGTCGGCTTCGTGCTCAAGATCTAGGATCTCTTGGAAGCGGAGTTTCAGCTGGTCGCCGCCGGCGACCACTTCGCGCAAGGCCACCGCGGCTTTGACCATCACGGCCGCGTGTCGCTCGAAGGCGGGAAAAAACGCGTCCTGGCGCGGCATCAATCGCTGAAACCATTGCAGCATCGCGCGCCTCTAACCCATTAATGCTCTGATGAATGACTGAAAAGCCGGGTTTTGGTCAAGATAAGCCTTTGGTCGGGCCCCAAAAGCCAATGTCCGCTCGGGGTCAAGAGCGGAAGGCGGGGAAACGCGACTCGATTGCTGCCTACGTGAATAAGGCCCCCTTCCTCCATTCGCCTCCGCGACCGACACACCCCGAAGCTATCTGGTGTCGCTGCCACATAACGAAGCGCTGTCATCCCCAACGCCCGAACTATGGGACGCAGAGCTGAATTGCGATTGCCAACCCTTCCAGATCTTTATGGATCTCCGCATGGCGCGTTCCTGCCGTTGAGCGGCCTGCCAGTGCCGGTCAAATTCCATGGGAGCCTACGCTCTTCGACGGCATCGGTCCTTACGTGCAGTCGGCAAGCTTGGCCTCCAACTCTGCCAAAAAATGAATTGTGGATAACAGGTAGCCAGACTTGAAACAAAGAGTGCCCGTTCGCATGTCCGTTGAATGACGGCCCTCACTTCGGAAGTTCTTTTCAAGGCCTGGGCGGCAGTCGAACAAGTTCGATCTTCAAGGCTTGAGACGCAGATTGCCATAGAGCGAAGCCGGCAATCCCTGGCGGAGACCAGGGCACTCATCGTTGCGCTTAGGTTCGGGGCCTCTGAAAGGCGCAAGCAAACGGTGAGAAAGCTAAAGCGCCACTAACAAGCAGCGAAGCCACCAATCTCCCAGCCTGCCGTGCTTTAGCGACGGGACATTCTGGCTCGTCCTTGCGCTACCTACGGGTCAATCGCCGACGTGTGCCAGCCCGACGCTTCTCTCGCAATCACTCCGGTGTTGAAATTAGGTTTTTGAGCGCTGCCCGGGTCTCGCCGGTGAGCGCCTTCCCGCCCTCGCAAGTCTCGTCGAGTAGGGCGCGTGCCAAAGGCTTGGCATAGTCCTTTTCAAAATGCTCAGCCTCAAACTCCTTGGCGCGTCCCGCTAGGCTGGTAGCGATATAGCCCTCGCCGTCGTCGCAAGCCAAACCGGCATGAAACCGGGCGAGGTCCTCAGGCGACGGCGTCTTTGCCTTGCCGGCGTAATCCTCCCAGTTCTTTTCATCCTCCCAGTTTGGTGGCTCCTGCCGCAGGATGGGATCGAGGCGCGCCATCACGACCGGTCGCACCACGGGGTCGGTAATTTCGGTACTGAGGACCTGCCCTAACTGCGCCTTCGCCTCCGGGGAGAGCGCCGACAAATTCACGTCGGCCAACCCAAGCGGAGTCGGCGACTGATCGACGAGGCCGGGAGGGAAACGGGCGAGCCAGATCTCTGCCGAGGTCAAGACCGCGCCTCCAAGCTCGGCCCCTTGCAAATCGGCATCCTGAAGTTGGGCTCCTTGCAGGTCCGCGCCCTGAAGCAGGGCGCCCCTGAGATCCGCGCCCTGAAGCTGCGCCCCTCTAAGATCCGCGCCCTGAAGTTTGGTGTAACTCAGATCTGCGCCCTGAAGCAGGGCGCCCCGCAAATCCGCGCCTTGCATCGCCGCCGAGCTCATTCGCACACCCTGAAACTCCGCCTCTTTCAGGGATGCGCCCTGGAGCTGCGTGTCATTGAGCCTGCCTTTTGCCAAACTCTTCCACAATTGCGCGCCGCGGAGATCCGCCCAGGTCAGATCGGCATGGTGAAAGTCCGAGCGGCTAAGCAGGGCGTAGCGGAAATTGCGCTCGCGAAGCACGATCTTGGCGTCGTCGTCGGCGCCGAGATCGGTGTCTTCCACGATGAGCACGCGATACGACAACAGCCATCGCCGCCACCATCCCTTATCGCCGTTGTCGGGGATGCGGTTATAGAGACGCCGCACGATGGGGTTCAACAGCTTTGCCTCGCCCTCTGCACCAATCCCGGCGGTTACGGGTGAAATAAAGCCGAGTCGCCGATCGATCCATTCGTCTGGAACTGTGGCGATCAGCCAGCTGAAGCCGACGACGATCGGCAGCAGCGAAAGCACGAGCGCAATTTGCCGGCCCGAAGCCTCCCAGGCTTCTGCCTGCGGTCCTAGCCTGATGTCCCATTTCCGCTTCGGCGGCGCATGCTGCATGATCGGCGTGAGCAGGATCAACATCGCGAAGCCGAGGAGGACCGCGAAGCGATGCCAATAGGTGATCCACACCTCATGGAACGGGAGGAACTTGACCTGGAAATAAAGCAGCGTGACGATCGGCAGCACCGCGAAGGTCACATAGACGATCAGTTGCGTCATCAGTCTGGTGATTCGATTGGCTTCGGGGCCGGCCAGGATCTGTGAGAACACGTAGGAATGAACCCGCTCGCGGGCGACATGCTTTGTTCGTGCGTTCCGCTCGTAGCCGGCCAGCGCGTCGGTGAACCTGCGATATTTCCGCGCCAGGATGACATGCTGAACCAGCAGCGACAGGTAGATCAGCAGCAGCATCGCCGGCGCGTATTGAAAGAAGCCGACGAGGGGAATGTCCGCATTGATGATGGGCAGTCTGACCGGACTGTTGAGCAGGAGGTCCTTGTGGCTGACCGAGGCTAGCGTCACGACCACGTAGGTGAGCAGCGCGAGAAAGGCGAGCCAGGCGGTCCGAGCCGGATCGCTGGCGGTGTTGGCTTCGTCGAGGAATCCCTTCACTTCTTCCGACAGTTTGGGCGACTTTGCCATTGAGTTGGGTTCCGGTAACTGCTGAGGAACTCTTGAGGGGGGCGGGGCTTGCGTCTGCGTTACACAAGAGTCCGTCTCGGGGTCAACCAGCACCGAGAGGGGTGCAGGAGGCGCGGGAATGTCTGCTTCGGGTCAAAAGCCGACTTGGCTCCTGACCTCGGGCACCTCCGCTTCGCTCCACAAGCAGACATCGGCTGGGGGGTATTTGGCCGGTCGGTAGAAATGCAAGCCTGAGATGCTGGGACATCTGCCTTGGAGGGCATCCCGCATGTCGGACGCCGGGCAACTGAGCATTACCGAACGGATGACGCGGGCAGGATCGTCAAAACGCTCCTGTCACGTAAGCCGAACTACTCGATCTCTGAGTCGGTTGCACGGTCATTTCCGTACAAGTCACAGGCGCTCGTCGACAAGTACATGAACGCGGTGCGGGCTGTTGGCCTGCCGGAATGACGTAACGAACGTTGGGGGGACGCACACGTCCGGGGCAACTTCAATGGGGAAATCGGGTCGGCCGTGACGATGAGGTGGCAGGTTTTGGGTGCCGTGCTTTCTGTGGCGGCCGCACTCCCGGCCTACGCCGAAAGCGAGATCGCGTTGAGCGGTACCGCCGCGCTGCTCACCCAGTACGTTGACCGCGGAATCACAAACTCGGCGGAGAAACCGGCTGTGCAGTCCGAATTCGATCTCACCTATAAGGAGCTTTTCTACGCGGGGATTTGGGTGTCCAACGTTGACTTTGGCGCCACACCGAACGGCAGGAGTCTCGCGACCCTCGAAGTCGACTACTACCTTGGTGCCACGCCGAAATTCGGCAAATGGAATTTCGATATTACGTTGCCTATCCAGGCGCCTTCGATCCAGGGGGCAATTTCAACTATTTCGAGCTCTGGACCGGAGTTTCACGCAGCCTGTTCGACGACAAGCTCGAAGTCAAACTCTACAATTACTGGTCGCCAAATTATTTCGGCGAGACGGGCAACAACGATGTCCTTGAAATCAGCTATAGCTGGACGTTTGGCAAAGTCGGGCACGTGATGCCCAAGCTTGCGGGTAATTTAGGTCATCAATGGGGAACTCTGAGCCAGGGCGGCTACGACTACGCCTATTGGAGTGTCGCCATGACCTTCGGTTTCAACAATAATCCGGCGTTCGAGTTCGAGATTCGCTATTGGGATTCGTTCGATTTCAGGGGCTTCACCTGCCCGCCCTCGGGGGTCTTGTAATAATCTCGTCGTGGGTTCTCTCAAAGCGACATTCTGAATTTTACTTACGCTCCGCTATCCGCGTGAAACAGCATCGACGTCTGCTTTGGGTCATGAGCGGACAATCGCGCACTTCCGATTGCCGAATTGATCGAGGCCACTCTTATTTGAAGGGAGTGGTATTCCATCAGTTGGCGGGGTGAAGGGCAAGTGGAGCAAAACGGTAATGAAATCAACGATAATGTTCTGAAGTCTGGTGCGGTCGAGAGGAATCGAACCTCCACGGGCTAAGCCCACAGCGCCCTCAACGCTGCGCGTCTACCAATTCCGCCACGACCGCTAATTCTTGGCCCCAAAAATCGACAGAGGCCAGGCGTCAAAACGAGGAATTTCGAGGCGTTCAAGTCCCCGATATGGCTATAGGCTCACCCTGCTGCAAGCAAGGTCCGGCTGCCTTAGCAAACCTCACTTGGGGGTGCAAGGATGGGCTTGCCATGCCGATTTTTGGCCGTCACAACCAAGCCTGATGGCCATGCCCTCGGCACAGCTCAAAGCGTCCTCCCCCGCCCCTCAGAACGTGGAATGGGAGACCAGCGGACGCCTCGTGCCCTATGAGGAGGCCGTTGCCGTGATGGAGGCGCGGGCCGCTGCCATCGCCCTCCAGCAAGCTTCCGAATGCGTATGGCTGCTGGAGCATCCCGCGATCTACACCGCAGGCACCAGCGCCGATCCGAGCGAGTTGCTCGCGCCCGGCCGGTTCCCGGTGTTCAAGACCGGACGCGGCGGCCGTTTCACCTATCACGGCCCAGGCCAGCGCGTGGCCTATGTCATGCTCGACCTGTCGGCGCGCGGCCGCGACGTGAGGGCGTTCGTCACCTCGCTCGAAGACTGGCTGATCGCCACGCTGGCGCGGTTCGGCGTCGAGGGCGAGCGTCATCCCGGCCAGATCGGCATTTTCGTCGACGGCGCGAAGATCGCCTCGATCGGCGTGCGGGTGCGCCGCTGGGTCAGCCTGCATGGCGTGAGCCTGAACGTCGATCCGGCACTCGAGCATTTTTCCGGCATCGTACCGTGCGGCCTGGCCGATATGAAGGTAACCAGCCTCGCAGCGCTCGGCGCCGAGACCGACAGGGCGACGGTCGATCGAGCGTTACGCGCCGTGTTTCAGCGGGTCTTTGGCCGAGCAGTAATCAGCGCCAATTCGTCCCAATGACCCTGAAGCCCGACGGCGGCGCGCCGCCTTCGTCCGTGATGGTCACCGCGGTCACCTTGGCATCGGGCGGGCCGTCCTTGCAGCGCTCCAGCATATCCGCGACGGTCTCCGCGGGTCCCGAGAACACCGCCTCGACACTACCGTCGCTGGCATTGCGCACCCACCCGTCGAGCCCGAGCGAGCGAGCGGTCTGATCGGTCCAGGCGCGGTAATAGACGCCCTGCACGCGGCCTTCGATCTTGACCGTGACGGTCCGGGTTTCAGCTTTTCGGGTCATGATCGACACAATTGTCATGCCCGCGGGCAATGACAAGGAATTCTCAGGCGAACTCAAGGATCACGGCATCGACATTGAGACTGTCGCCGGGCTTGGCCAAGATCTTCGACACTATCGCATCGCGCTCGGCCTTGAGCACGTTCTCCATCTTCATCGCCTCGACCACGCACAGCGCATCGCCGGCCGCGACCTCCTGGCCCTCGGCGACCGCCAGCGACACCACCAGACCCGGCATCGGGCAGAGCAGGAATTTCGACATGTCGGGCTTCACCTTCTCCGGCATGGTCGCCATGAGCGCGGTCTCGCGTTCGGTGAAGACCCGCGTCTGCGCCTCGACTCCCTGATAGGTGAGCTTCGCGCCATTGAGGATCGGCCGCACCTGCACCGCGACCGGTTTGCCGTCGACCGTGCCTTCCCAAACGGGGTCGCCGAACCACCACGGCGAGCTGAGCTCGATCCGGCGCTCCTTCTCGCCCGTTCCCTTGCCGCCGAACGTCACCGTCATGGGACCGTCGAACCCGCCCGCCACGGTGACCCTTACCCGCTCCTCGCCCAGTTCGACGATGCGCGTCTCCGCGAAGCGCACCTTATCGCCGTGCATCTGCTGGGTGATGGCGCGCCGCCGCTGATTGCTTAGGTGATCGATCAAGGCCGCCACCGCAACCAGCACGTCGCGGATCTCGCCCTCGGGGCGCGGCGGGCTGAAGCCGTCGGGAAATTCCTCGGCGATGAACTTGGTCGAGAGCCGTCCCTCCTTCCATCGCTCGTTCCGCATCAACACCGCAAGGAACGGGATGTTGTGGCGGAAGCCGTCGATGGCGAACGCGTCGAGCGCGCTGCCCATCTCCTCGATGGCCTTGAGCCGCTTCGGCGCATGGGTGACCAGCTTGGCGATCATTGGATCGTAATAAACCGAGATCTCGCCGCCCTCCTCGACGCCGGAATCGAGCCTGGTGGTGACGCCGCCCTCGGTGCCGAGCTTGGGCGGACGGTAGCGCACCAGCCGCCCGGTCGACGGCAGGAAATTCCGCTCGGGGTCCTCGGCATAGATGCGGACTTCGACCGCCGAGCCCTTGAGCTTGACGTCCTTCTGCTTGAGGCCGAGCTTCTCGCCGGCCGCGACCTTCAGCATCTCCTCGACCAGATCGAGCCCGGTGACCAGTTCGGTAACCGGGTGCTCCACCTGGAGCCGCGTATTCATCTCGAGGAAATAGAACTTGCGGTCCTTGTCGACGATGAACTCGACCGTGCCGGCCGAGTTGTAGCCGACCGCCTTGGCGAGCGCGACGGCTTGCGCGCCCATCGCCTCGCGCGTCTTGGCATCGAGGAACGGGCTCGGCGCCTCCTCGACCACTTTCTGATTGCGCCGCTGGATCGAGCATTCGCGCTCATTGAGATGGATCACATTGCCGTGCTTGTCGCCGAGCACTTGAATTTCGATATGGCGCGGCTCCTCGATATATTTCTCGATGAACACGCGATCGTCGCCGAAGCTCGACTTGGCCTCGCTCTTCGAGGACGCGAAACCCTCGCCGACCTCTTTCGAGCTGTAGGCGATGCGCATGCCCTTGCCGCCGCCACCGGCGCTCGCTTTGATCATCACCGGATACCCGATCTCGTCGGCGATCTTAACCGCCTCCTTGGCGTCTTTGATCACGCCGAGGTGGCCGGGAACCGTCGATACTTTGGCCTTGGCGGCAAGCTTCTTCGACTCGATCTTGTCGCCCATCGCCTCGATGGCTTTGACGTTGGGCCCGACAAACACGATGCCGGCCTCGCCGAGCGCCCGGGCGAAAGCCGCGTTTTCCGACAGGAACCCGTAGCCTGGATGGACCGCTTGCGCGCCCGTCGCCTTGGCGGCGGCGATGATCTTGCCGATATCGAGATAGGATTGGGCGGCTTGGGCCGGACCGATCGGCACGGCCTCATCGGCCATATCCACGTGCAGCGCGTCGCGGTCGGCCTCGGAATAGACCGCCACCGTCGTGATGCCCAGCCGCTTGGCCGTCGTCATGACGCGGCAGGCGATCTCGCCCCGATTGGCGATGAGAATCTTTTTGAACATTGGGTCCCGGCCCCCTACTCCATCAAAACTTTCTAGAGGCTTGCTCGGGATCAGTAAACCAGATGAAGCGCCTTAAGGGCGGAACTTACTCCGCCGCCGGGGGATAGCGCCGCCGCCGGCCGCGGCGCTTGGCGGCCCGGCGCTCATGGCCCTGGCCCGATGAAGCGGCAGAAGCTGAGCCATCAGCTTCCAGCGAATGCTGGCTTTCCAGGGGGGCTGGCTCGGCCGAGGCCGGGAACAACACCCCCGCCTCGGCGGCGGCCTCGGCTTCCGCAAGGGTCTCGAGCACCCTCCTCTTCTGATGGTCCCTGGCAATGAACGTATAGACCGCCGGCGTCACGAACAGCGTGAACAGCGTGCCGATGGTCATGCCGGCCGCGATCACCACGCCGATGGCGAAGCGGCTGGCGGCGCCCGCGCCGCCCACGATGAGCAATGGCACCATGGCCATGACCGTGGCCGCCGTGGTCATCAGAATGGGCCTCAATCGGATCGCGGCAGCCTCTTCGATCGCCGCGCGGCGGTCAAAGCCCTGCTCCTCTTGCAGCTTGTTGGCAAAGTCCACCATCAGGATGCCGTGCTTGGAGATCAGTCCGATCAGGCAGACCAACCCGATCTGGGTGTAGATGTTGATTGTGGCGAGTCCGGCATTGAGCGGGATGAGCGCGCCGAAGATCGACGTCGGCAGCGCGATCAAGATGATGAGCGGGTCGCGGAAGCTCTCATACTGCGCGGCGAGCACGAGAAAGATCACCACCAGCGCGAACGCGAAAGTATAGACGAGCGTGTTGCCTTCCTGCACGAATTGACGGCTCTCGCCCTGGAAGTCGTAGGTGAAGCCCTCGGGAAAACTCTCCGCCGCCTTCTTTTTCAGGAAATCGATGGCCTCGCCCACCGTGCGTCCAGGAAACGGCACAGCCGACAGCGTTGCCGAGTTGAGCTGCTGGAAATTGGTGAGCGAATTCGGCTCCACCACCCTGGTCACCGTCGCCACGTTGGCCAACGGCACCAGCGTGCCCTCCTTGGTGCGGATCTGATAGCGCGTGAGCCACTCCTCGTTTAGGCGAAATTCGCGCGGCACCTGCGGGATGACCTGATAGCTCCGCCCATAAAGATCGAACAGGTTGATGTAGTTGCCGCCGAGCAGCGTGGCGAGCGAGTTGCCGATATCGGCCATGGTGATGCCGAGGCGATTGGCCTTGTCGTGATCGACGTGGAACTCGATCTGCGGCGTCTCGAAGCGGAGGTCTGAGTCGGAGAAAATGAACATGCCGCTTTCTTTCGCCGACTTCTCGACATCGGCGACCACGTCGGCGAGCTGCCGGAAGTCATGCGTCGTGGTAATGACGAATTGGACCGGCGGGCCCCCGGTCGACCCCGGCAACGCCGGCGGCGAGAACGAGATCGCCTGCGCCGTCGCCAGGCTTGAGATACGCGGCGACAAGTCTTGCAGCACCTGTTTCTGGTTGCGCTCCCGCTCGCCCCAGGGCTTCAGCAAGATGCCGGAGAAGCCCTGGTGCACGTTGCCCATGCCGTTGATGGTGAACACGTGCTCTTTTTCCGGCACGCTGCTATAGGCGTCATAGAGCTGCTGGGTGGCGTCCTCGAGGTAATCGAGATTGGCGTATTGGGGCGTCTTGACCAGGGTGAACAGGATGCCCTGGTCCTCCTCGGGCGCGAGTTCGCGCTGCGTGCTCATATACATAAGGCCTGTCGCGGCCACGACGCCGGCCAGCACCAGAATTGTCACTGGACGGTAGTTGAGGGTGCCGTGCAGGCGCCGCTGATAGCGTCGCTTGAGGCCCTCGAACCGGCGATCGAGCCAGCCGGTTAGGCCGCCGCCGCCGCCTTCGCGCTTAGCCTTGAGCAGCTTCGAGCACATCATCGGCGACAGGGTTACGGCGATAATGCCCGACACGATCACCGCCCCGGCGAGCGTCAGGGCGAACTCCCGGAACAGGACGCCGGTAAGCCCGGAGACAAAAGCGATCGGCGCAAACACCGCGGCCAACGTAACGGTCATGGCGATGACCGGATAGAGAATCTCGCGCGCCCCGAGTAGGGCGGCATCGAACGGCCGTTTGCCGTCTTCGATATGCCGGTAGATGTTCTCCACCACCACGATGGCGTCGTCGACCACCAGCCCGATGGCGAGCACCAGCGCCAGCAGCGTCATCAGATTGATCGAATAGCCGAGCGCCATGAGCATGGCGAGCACGCCGACCAGCGACAGCGGAATGGTGACGATGGGAATAATCGTCGAGCGGAGATTGCCGAGGAACAGAAAGATCACCACGATGACGATGAGCGCCGCCTCGCCCAAGGTCTTCATCACCTCCCACAGCGAGGCGCGGATGAAGTTGGTGGCGTCATAGGCGATCGCCGCCTCCAGCCCGGGCGGCAGCTCCTTTTGAATCCCCGGAAATTCCTTGCGCACATCGGTGATCACAGTGAGCGGATTGGCGGTCGGCGTGGCGTAGACGCCGATGAACACGGCCTTCAGCCCGTCGAATACCGACGAAGAGTCCGCGCTTTGCGGGCCGAGTTCGATCTCGGCCACATCGCTCAAGCGAACCAGCGAATCGCCGCGCCCCAAGACCACCAGCCGCCCGAACGCCGCCGGGTCGTCGAGCGAGGTCTTGGCATCGATATTGGTCTGCACGAAGTCGCCCTTCACCTGACCGGGGGCCGAAGTGAAGTTGTTGGCGGCAAGCGCCGCCCGCACGTCGAGCGCCGTGACCCCGAGCGACGCCATGCGGTCTGGATCGAGCCAGATGCGCATGGCGAACACCTGGCCGCCGAGCATCTGCGCATTGGCGACTCCATTGATGGTCTGCAGTCTCGGCTGCACCACGCGGTTGATATAGTCGCTGATCTGCGAGGCGCTCATCACCTTCGAGTTGAAGGAGAGATACATCAGCGCGTAGCCCTCGCCCGTCTGCTTGGTGACGACGGAATCCATCGCCTCGCGCGGCAGGATGCTTTTCACCTGGGCGACCTTCGACAACACGTCAGTCATGGCCCGGTCGGGATCGGCATCGAGCTTCAGATTGAGCGTGACCGTGCTGACATTCTGCGTCGACGAGGCGGTGAGCGTGTCGATGCCCTCGGCGCTCGCTACCGCCTGCTGGATCGGCACGGTGATGAAGCCTTGGATCAGATCGGCATTGGCTCCCGGATAGCTGGTCATGACGGTGATGGTGGTGTTCGACAGCTCCGGGTATTGGCGGATCGGCAGCTTGAAGCCGGCCTGCGCCCCGACCAGCAGGATCAACAGACTGACCACCGTGGCCAGCACCGGCCGCTTAATGAAGATATCGGTAAAGTGCATGGACTTACTGCCTCGGCAGCTCCGCCGGGGTCTTCAGCGCGCCAGCATTGTCGACCTTGATGATGGCGCCAGGCTGCAATTTGAGCTGGCCGCTGGTGACCACCTGCTCGCCCGGCTTGACGCCTTCGAGAATGGCGACCCGGTCGCCCTCGCTCGGTCCCACCCGCACGAAGCGGCGCTCCGCGGTGAGCTTGGGCTCAGCGGGAACGGCGCCGGTCGGCGTGGCATCGGCCGCCACCGCCGAGGCAACAGGTTCGGCCTTGGCCATCGGCGGCGGGGCCGCTTCAGGCTCGGCCGCGCCCTCCTTCACCACCCACACGCTGTCGCCATAGAGACCGTAGGTCACGGCGGTGCGCGGCACGGTGACGTAGTCCTTCGCGCCGCCGGCAAGCACCGCAACATTGGCGAACATGCCCGGCAGCAACTTAAGATCGGGATTGGGCACCCGGGCCCGGATCATCAGCATCCGCGCGTCTTGGTTGAGCTTCGCGTCGAACGCCTCGACATCGCCCTTGAACATTTCGCCCGGATAAGCGTCGGCAGCCAGCTCGATGTGACTGCCGATCGAGAACTTGCCGACGGCAGCTTCCGGCACCGGAAAGTCGACCCAGATCGGATCGAGCGATTGCAGCCAGACCATAGCCTGTCCGGGGGACACATATTGTCCCCTCTCGACACGGCGCAAGCCGACCCGCCCGGTGAACGGCGCGGTGATATTCTTGAGCGCGATGGTCGCTTGCATCTTCTGCACCGCGGCGACGGCGGAATCACGCTTGGCGATCGTCTGGTCGAGCACGGCTTGCGACACCGCGCCCTTTTTGACGAGGTTGACCTGCCGCTCGAAATCAAGATTCGCTTGGATGAGCGTGGCTTTGTTGTCGGCGAGATCGGCCTCCTCCACCGACGTGTCGAGCTTGACCAGTCTGTCGCCTTTTTGGACGTCGTGGCCGCTGTCGAAGTAATAGTCGGTGACGGTGCCGCCCACTTGCGGCGCGACGTCGACGCCTTCGATGGCGACCAGCGTGCCGATCGCCCGCACCCGGTCGGTCCACCTTTCGCTTTTGGCGGCTTCGGCCGTCACCGTGGTGGGCGGCGGCACCATCTTGGCCATGAACTCGCCGATCATCTTCGGCTTGAACACGAGATTGAAATAGCCGACCCCGCCCAGGAACAGGCCGACGATGATAGCGGCGATGAGAAAGCGCTTAACCATGGTGCTTGTTGATTGCAGCCCTCGTGCCAGGGCGACGCTCCGAACCCTAGCGATTGGAGAAGGCCAAATTGCGCCCCCAACCGGCGCAAGCAGCAAGGAGATACCAGCCTCTCCGATGTTTGCAAACCGGTCCGGATGCCACCTTTGGGCCGCGAGCCTATGGTTAAGATTCGGGGCCGAATTTTGACCCCTGAACCCGGCTGAAAACAGCGAAAGAGGCGGCCTTGCCAAATCCCCTGGGTGCTTTCTGTCTTAGTGTTGTCATGCTGCTAGCGGCCGGCGCCACCCGAGCCGAATACGGCACCTCCCCGCCGGTCCCCGCCACCGAGCCATTCGGCATCGCGCTGGAAGGATTTCCCTATCCCTATCCCGTCCACCTGTTTCCCCTCACCCAACAGGGCGAACAGCTCCGCATGGCCTATATGGACGTTGCGCCCAAGGGCGACGCCACCGGCCGCACCGTTGTTCTGCTGCATGGCCGGAACTTCCCGTCGAGCTATTGGCACGGCGCGATCGAAGCGCTCGCCGGCGCAGGGTATCGCGTCATCGTTCCCGACCAGATCGGCTTCAACAAATCCTCCAAGCCCGCTTTCGACCTTCATTTCGATCAACTCGCGCGCAACACCCGCGCCCTGCTCGACGAGTTGAAGGCCGACAAAGTTTCCCTCATCGGCCATTCGACCGGCGGCATGCTGTCGGTACGCTTCGCCCGCATGTACCCCGAGCTGGTCGATCGGATCGTGCTCGTTGCGCCGGTCGGGCTCGAGGACTATCGCCGCTATGTGCCGCCCATCCCTGCCGAACGGCTGGCGGAGCTCGAAGACAAGGTCACGCCCGAGAGCTATCTCGCCCAACTCGTCAAGGGCTATTCGCTCACTTTATCCGAGCAAGCGCTAGCGCCTTATGTCGCGGCCCGCACCAACGTCAAGAACAGCGCCGAATATCCGCGCTGGCTGCGCGCCTTCGTCAATTCAGCCCAGATGATCTGGCGCGAGCCGGTGGTCTATGAGATCCCGCTCCTTCCCCACAATGTGCTGTTCGTGATGGGCGAGAACGATCACCTCGCGCCCGGCCGCGATTTCGCGCCGGAAGAGCTGCGAGGAAAAATGGGCCAGAATGTCGAGCTGGCTCAAGCGCTCGCCGCCAAGATGCCGAACGCCCGCGTCGAAGTGTTCGAGGGAACGGGCCACCTGCCGCATCTCGAAGCCCCCGAGCGCTTCAATGCGCTGGTGCTGGGCTTCCTTGCCGCGGAGGAGTGACGCGCGGCTCGGCGCCGAGCGCTATGGGGGCATGCGCCTAGCAGCCCTTCTTCGCCTCGGCCTTCTTGATCGCTTTCACGTTGGCTCGCTCGAACTGGTTGAGCGGCACTTGGGCGATATCGTCATGGAGGCAGCCGGCATTGCCGAACGCCTTGATCGCGTTCGGCGTCTTGAAGCAATAGCCTCTCTCCTTGTAGATCCAGTTGCGCACTTCCCACAGAGCCTGACAGCTGAGCTGATTCAAGTCCGCGCTCTCGAAATATTGGCTGTCGGAGCAGCCGATGATTTCGTAGCAGTTGGCGCGCGCTGCGCTCGATCCCGACACCATTCCAATCAGGCCGGCGACCATTCCGGCCAGCACCAGCATGAGACTCGAACGCATTTAGTCCTCCTGATTTAATCGCCGAAAAAGCTCTGCATCGACTGCATGATGTCGCTGCGGCCCGCGCCCCGATTGACCGGCGTAGCGTCGGCCTCTTGGTTTTGCTGCTTGGGCGGCTCGGGCGGCGGCTGCGGAAAGTCGGTGGCATCGCCGAACAGGGCAGCGGCAAGCTTGCGGTCGAGCCCGTAGACGTCGGCGAAGGTCTCGACCTTGCCGCTGTCGTCCACCACCGCAGTGAAATAGACCATGTGCACCGGAATTTTCTTGTCGAGCGCGACTGAACTGTTGTCGCCCTTGTCCCACAGCTCCTTCACCCGCGCCGGGGCCCACCCATTGGCCTCGGCCAAAAGGACTTCGGCGAACCCGACCGGCTTCTCCATACGCACGCATTCATGCCCGATCATGCGCACCGATTGCTTGAAATATTTCTTCCGCACCGGCAGCGTGTCGTGCATGTAGACGGTGTGCCGGTTGGGGTAGAGGAATTTCACCTTGCCAAGATTGTTATGGGGTCCGGCCTTCTGCGAGAAGGTGAAGCTCAAAGGGTTGACCCGGTTCCAATCGACCTTGGTCGGGTCCACCGGCTTGCCGTTATAACTGACGGAGAGCTTGTGGGTCTTGAGGATCGAATAGGCCCTGCGCTGCAACGGCGGCCAGATGTTCTCCTTCACCACCGTCTCGGGCGCCACCCAATCCGGATTGAACACGATGGTGGTCATGGGCGAGGTGAACACCGGCGTGGCGTAGCCGATCGTGCCGACCAGAGTATTGTCGCCGAAGATCGCCTTGCCGTCCTTCACGACATAGAGCCGGAACTCGGGCGAGTTGTTCCACACATAGATCGAGCCCAGATCTTCCGGCATCCACCGCCAGCGCTCCATATTGATGATGAGCCGCTTGATGTGCTTGTCGGCGGGCTTGTCCTCCCCGCTCGCGCCGCGCGCCTCGAGCAGCTTTTGGCGCAGCTGGGCGAACTGCTCGTGCTGGGGATGAAGCGCCTCGAGATAGGCGTCGGGCGCATCCACCGCCGTGATCTCGGCGAGAACGGTACTCGGATCGCGCAACGGCGGCCTCTGATCGAACAGCGTGCTGATTGTCGCTGGGGTGAAGCGCCCGCCGCTTGCGTAGCGGGCATATTTCAGAATGGCGAGGTCGAGCTTGATCTCGGCCAGCGCTTGCGCCTCGACGCTTGCCGGCAACTCGCCCGCAGCCGGCAGATCGAACGCCGTGGCGTCGAGCCCCCAATCGCCGGCTTGTCCGATTTCGAACAGCGCCTGTTGCCCCTTGGCCGAGAAGCCCATCTCGGTGATCCATAACGGTCCCTCGGTTCTCGCCCCGTAGAAGGCGGACAGCGCGGCGAGATCGTCGGCGTTTTCACCCTTGCCGATCGCCGGGTCGGCAAGCTTGGCGCGGATGATCGCCACCACCGGATCGGCCGGCTCGGTTGGCGCGGCGGTCAGTGGCGGCTGGTCGACCGGAGACGTAGCCTCGGGAGCGGCGGGCAATGCCTCGGGCGCGGCAAGCACTGCCTCTGGCTCGGGCTGAAGCTGCGGCGTCGGCAGTGAGGGCTTGAGCGTGGGCTCCGGAAGAAGCGTTTGCGGCGGCTCGCCGGGCGCCTGGGCATGGACAGGCGCGGCCACCCAAGCCAAGGCTTGGGCCGCACACCACAAGACCGCTGCTAACAGCCGCCCGCGCATCCCCGTATCCCTCGCGATCTCCAGGAAATTAGCCTGAGGCCCGGCCCTTATGCCACCCCCAACTTCCGGCATCCGGGGCGCCGGATGATGCCAATAGCGGCCATTCATCAGTTCTGCCGCTCCAAGAATCGATCCGGTACCCACCCCGAACTCCCGCCAAAGGTGATCCTGCACCACGTGGTAACGTCGAGCGGGCTGCGCTGGCACCCGTGCTGGGTCACGTCGCGCGACTGCGGCGGAACGGCCCCGACCGCGTGACACGTCTCACTCGGTCCGGTCCGCATCACCAGGCCGCCGTCATCGCCGGTTACGATGGCCGACATCATGTAAAGTGTGTCGGACCGGGGCCGCAATAGCGCGCCCGCGACCAGCCGTTCAGGCTCCTGCTCTTGCATTGCACCTCGCACCAAGCCTCAGGCGTGTCGGTGTTGCAGGCGCCGGTGATGCCGACACCGGTCGCGTTGGCGGGGATCGGCCTGCCGAGCGATTGCAGGCCGGGGCCTTCCCGGACCATCAAGCCGGAATTGGCGTCATCCATGCGGATATTGACCACCACATAGCTCCCCTCCCCGCCGCCGCAGGAGAAGGCTTGGAGCGGTTCGCCGGGCCGCGCGCACCTGCGGCGGCGGGGAGGGGAGCTATGTGGTGGTCAATATCCGCATGGATGACGCTCGGGACCGCATCCTCGATCCGCACCGGAATGATTGGCAGCCCTTTGTTGACGGCCCGCTCGACTTCACGCTTGATCTGCGGCGAGACATTCGCATGTTGCGAGAAGATCAGGACCATGAGTTTGGCGCCGGCGATGGCGTTGATGATCGACTCGCTCCAATCCGTTCCCGGAACGATATCGCGCGGCGCGATCCAGCAACGAATGCCAGCCTGCTCGAGCGTTGCACAAGCGGCGTCGGCGGCTGCTTTGTCGGGGTGGGAATAGCTAACGAACACGTCGTATTCCATTGTCCCTCCTCTCGGCCAGAGCGAGGTCATGGTAGCGCGGGACGCCGCGCCTCGTCCCGCCTCACGGCGCCGAAGACGAACGGCCTGATCGGATGGACGGGGGCGCCGAGTCCGGCATGGCCCTGAAGTATGTGGAGAATCGCCGTCCTTTTCAGGGGGGCGAACGGGTCACCAGCAAGCTGTCAACCGAAGCGTGGCGGCGCGGCATCTCAGGCGTTAAACCGCTGGCGGCTGGCCGTCACCTGGCCGATCAGGAGCCGTTCTTCTCCGCCACCGAGGCCGGGTCGAGCTCGCGCAGCTTGCCGACCAGATCGTTCAACGACGCCTTGCAGAATCGACCGGCTTCGATCTGGTTTTGACCCTTCACCATCTTGAAGGCGGCATTCTTGTTGGACACCGCCTGCTTCAACAAGCCCGCCTTGTCGATCGATGGGTCGCGGCTGAGATAATGGGCCTCGATCTTGGCGATGGCGCTCTTGGCCGCCTCGGCGTCCTCCGCCGAGAGATGCGACGTGCCCGAGCACTCCATCACGATCTCGTAGTCGGTGTAGTAATTCTTGAGCGAGACCGAGAGGCCCGGCGCAGCCTGCGTGCCGAGCGGCAGCAGGATCGCCAAGGGCGCGAGAAGTAGGTACCCGGAAAATCGAGGCATGTCGTCTACCCTCATGGAGTGGAGGCGCGTCGAAGCGCTGCGGCACAGTACAGCAGACGCGCCGCGCTACAAGCGCCGTGACGAATTTATCCAGCGTCACCTCGTCTCAGCACCGTGGGGTGACTGCGGCCGGAGTAACCCGACCGACGGCTACTCGGCTCCGAGCACGACGGTCCAATAGGCGCGGCCGCTCTCGGCCTGGGCCATCGCCACGCCGACGGCGCTCACATTCGAACGCAGCAAATTCTCCCGGTGGCCCGAGCTTCTCTCCCAGTAATACATGGCGTCGCTGAACGATTTCTGGCCCGATGCGACATTCTCCGAGGCGATCTTCGCCCGGAAGCCCGCGCGCGCGGCACGATCCATCGGCTTCGATCCATCCGAGCCGTAATGGCCGATGCTGCGCCGGCCCGCCTGATCCTCCGATTGCATCGCCGCGGCGCGGGACAGCCGCGCGTCGAGCACCACCGGCCCAAGCCCGTTCTTGGCGCGGTAAGCGTTGATTTCGGCCAGAGCCGATTGCGGACTAAGCGGCTGCACCGGCCGCGCGGCATATTCGGGCGACACCAGCGACACCGACGTGCAGCCCGCGGCCAGCAGGCTCAAACAGATGGCCGTGATAATCCCCCACCTCATCGCAATATCCATACCCGGCTGCCCCCTAACGGAGCCTTGCGCCGCATTGGTCTCTCATGCCCTCCGGCAATAGATCTGGTCAATCTGGCAAAACCTTTGCCAATCCTAGCGTTTGGCGCCGAGCAGAGAACGCCTAACATCGCCGCTCATGCAGCCCGTCTAGGGAGAGGTAAACATTGCAATGCCAAGACTCATCATCCTTGTCGCCGTCGCTTCGTTGTTCGGCGCGATCACCAGCACGAATTCTATGGCCGAAGGCTCGAAGCAGGGCCAGATCTTGGATCCCGCAGTCCACGGTCTCGAGCGCATGAAGCCTCTGCGCTTCGGCAGCGAGACCGACAACTCCTACCTGGAGCCGAAAGAGTACCGGCTGAAAGTCGGCCAGGGGTATCGCTGGAAGATCGAGGCGACGCCCGGCGCCGAGTACGCCTTCGTGGCGCCGGCCTTCTTCCGCAGCATCTGGATCCGCAAGATCGAGGCGGGTGACGTGGAGATCAAGTCCCCGACGCTCGACGAGATCGAATTCGAGAACGGCGGCGAAGCCGAACTGTTCTTCGTCGCCATTCGCCCGGGAACATACGAGTATGGTTCCAGAGGCATGATGGAGCGCGGCGTCGTCGGCAAGATCATCGTCGAATCTGGTGACGGGACGGCCGCCGCGGAGGCGCCAAAACAAGGCGGCTAGGTCGCGATCGTGTCCGCCTACATGTCGTGAGCGGACACGATTTTCGCCCCTCCGTCCCTCCCTTTGCCAAGCGGGACACTCGCGGCTTGCGCCCTGGCGACCGCGTGTTGTGGTATGCGGACGCTCAAATTCGTTGGAAGTAGGCAAATTTTCATGCCTTTGCGCGCTAATTGCCGCGCTCGTGCCACGGTTTTGTGCCAACGATAGGTCACAGCAATCACGACTGACGTGGGGGACACGTTGAGTTTATTCGCTGCCGGGGTCGCTCTTTTCGCGCTTTTCATCGCGTCCTACAGCCGGCGCGGCACTTGGCTTGCGCTCGGCTCGATGGCGATGTCGATGGCGCTGCTGTTCGGCTGCCTCTTTCTCGTGACGGCCCACGATCCCAGCCAAGTCCGCATGAGACTTTCGTGGATCGCAAACGAGCTTCCGCTCCTGCTCGACCGGCAAACCGCCGAACAGCTTGCAGCGTCCCTCGCGCGACTTGAGACCCCCTCGCCCTGCACCGCCGGACAGCCTGGCTGCGGCATAGAGATCGCGCCGGCCCCGCTGCCGGCCGAACGGGAACCGGTGCAGGCCGCGGCGACGGCCCCAGGCTGGTTCGATACCAAACCGGACCCGAAGGCGGCGCCGCAAACTCCGGTGGCCTGGGCTCTTGACGATCGCGACGTCCAACGCCCGGTGACCAGCCCCTGGGGATTTTCGATCGGCGGCACCAATGTCTCCAACGAGGCCCTGGAGCAGGTGCAGGCGGTTCTCAAACCGGATGCAACGATGCGCGAAATGCCGCTTGCGCTCAGCATCGAGGGCGACGCGGCCGGCGACGGCAGCGTCATTCCCGCCGATGCAAGATTCAGCCTTTTCTCCGCGGCCCCGGACGAAAGTGCCGCGGAACCAACCGGCGGCGCGATCCTGACGTTCCGCTACGTCCAGGCCGGACAGCGCAAGAACTCGATCTTGTATCTCACCCCGGCGATGGTCGCGCGCTTCGCCAATCGCTGATCGTTTGACGACCGGTTGTCACCGCCCCTTGCAAATCGGCAGAGGCTGCGGCGGCGTTGACGGTGGATCCTTTCTCAATTTGAGGAGGATCGGCTCCAGCGTTTCTCTCGGCCAGAATTTTGGCACGCCGATTTCCCTCAAACAGGAGGCATTCCAATAGAGTCCCGCGCGCGCCGGTGATCGGCCGGCCTTCACAGCTTGCGCGATCGCGTCGATGTCGTCGGACTCGGGATAGATGTAGAGCGTGGTCGGCCGGTCCCCCACCGTTTCGAAAATCGTCTCGGCATCCGCTGGCGTCCAAGTGGTGCAGCCGTTGCTGCGGCCGCCGCTATAATTCACGAACGTTCCAAATGGAACGTAGCCTTCCTCGTCGGCATAGGCGCTGTCCGGGACCTTGCGCCGACATTGGACCCTCAGCAGGACGGCCGGATGCCCGCCGATGGCGCGCTCTCTGGCGTTGGCCGTGTCGCCTTCGCCCTCGAACTGCAGGAAGGAGCGTGTCAGCGTGGCGTTTCTTCCCGCCGAGGCGCGATAATAGCCTTTGAACGAGGTTCTCGTTTCGGCCGTCACGTAGGCGCCGCCGGTCGTCAGCTTCGAATCCATCGAATTGCTGAAATTCTTGGCGCAGCGCACACCGTTGGCGAAATTCAGGCCTGCGACTTTGCGGCCGTTGCCGTGGCCCGACGGAACCGCGCGGAACGACCGCTCGGCCTCGCAGATGATGTAGAACCGGCGGCCAAAGCCGGCGGGGCGCGTCGCGTCCATGGCGATGTAGCAGGGATTCCTCGCCGCGCCTTCGCTCACCTTCTCCAGGTAGAGCGCCCGCGCCCGCTGCAACACCACTTCTGAGATTTTACCGTCGCCGTCGCCGACATGGGCCTTGAGCCAAGGCGGAATGTCCACCAATTGCTCCGCGGCAAACGATCGGGACAAGCCCGACCAGGCGACGATGCCGGCGATAACGAGGCTGACGATCGTGCCGACATGTGGATGGAGCAATCTGGACCGCAACGGGTCAATCCCCCTGTCGAAGCGCGTTGCAATTCCCCCGATGTCGCCAGTTTAGCGTGCTTCTCGCAATAATGCGACCGATGCACGCTTCGGTTCAAAAGCGCACGCGCCGAGCGCTCCCCCGCCCAATAACAGCGGGAGTCTTATCTACGACTGAACCAACGCCGGAACAGGCGACCCCGCTTCCGGGGCTCGTAAAACTCGCCTCGATAACGAGGCTTGGATTGCGCCGAACTCGCCCACCTGCCCTCTCCGCCTGGGGTAAGGCCGGCAAGTACGATCTGGGTGTTCTCCAGGCCGGTCTCCTCGACCAGATCGAAAAGCATTTCGGCATTTTGCGGCGAAAGACGCACGCAGCCATGCGAGGCGGGATTGCCCAGCCGGTTTACCTCGTTGGTGCCGTGAATGGCGTGACCCTCTCGGGTAAAGAACACCGCATGCGGCATGGGCGCATTGTCCCATTGCCTGCTGTACCATATTACGTTCATGGAACTGGCCGTGTAGGCCCCGGACGGCGTCGAGTAGCCTGGCTGACCGGTCGAGACCGGCCAGTTATATTGCTCGACCCCATCCAAAGAGACGGTCATCCTTTGGGTGGCTTTGTCGATGTTGATGAGAAGAGTTGACCCGCCCGGGGCTATCCCCGCCGCAGCCAGCGAGTCCGTCCCGCACACATTGGCATTGTCATTCCATGTCATGCCCGCCTGGTCGCAATCCAAGCGCGTCAAGGGCTGGCCGGGAGCGTCATCCCCAGCACAGACATTTGCATTGTCATCCCAAACCATTCCGGCTTGGTCGCACAGCGCCCGCGTCAGGGGTTGCACGTGCATATCTTCGGCAAACGCGGGTTGAGCGCTGAGGCCGACAAGGATCAGAAAAAGGAGAGCCAAGGATCTCATACCCGTGTGTCCGTTCGGATTGGTTGCAGGCGGTCGTGCTGCGACTGCCAGCGCTTCATGCGACTGCCATACATTTGAAACGAGCGTACGACAAGTGAGTTCCGAAATTGGAAACGTGGGCGCATTTTTCGTGCTGTCGGCCTCGGCTCGATTGAGTGAGGCACCAGGATATTGGCGGCAGTCCCTTACCTCGCGACGATTTGCACGGTGCTGTCCGCAGGCAGGGCGGGGGACGCCGTGACGGCATCTCGGCGACATGTGCCGTCGAGCGGTGCTCTCGGGCTGATGTCTCCCGATCCCGGGGCTGTCGACGTGGCGCTCGCCGCCGCGTCGGCCAGGAGCACGGCTTCCAGCGGCACCGCCCGGCTTCCATCGGGTGAATAGAACGTATGCCGGCCAATCGCCTGCCCGTCGCCCTTCGCCCAAGGCGGAAGAGAACCGCCGCGCCTGTTGCGGACGATGGTCGGATTGAGGAAATGCGTGGCCCCGGCGGTGGGATCGGGCTCTTGTCCGCTGAGAACATCGTCAGCAATCCGAGCAGCCTTCCGATAGCGAGGATCATCCTTTGACAGATTCTCGATTTCGGTTCGCCGCGTCATCCAGGGTTCGAATTGCCAAGGACGGGTGACCACCTCCTTGATGTTGTCGCCCCACTTGCCGAGCTTCTTGCGATTGAGGATGACATGCGCGACCGCGGCCTTGCCTTCCTCGGGCTCGCCGGATGCTTCGAACACCATGGTCCTGATCAGATAGTCGCGCTCCTCCGGGTCGTAGTCGGCCGCGCCCGGTTTGAGCAGAGGGATGGAGCGATTGACGCCGGCGAGATCCGGTATCCTTTGAACTGCCGTTGGCAGAAGGCACCGCGGCGCATCGCCGAGCGCGGCATAGACCGGTGCCGGACCAAACAGAAGCGTCAACGCAAACAGAACGCATAGAACCCGCACGCAGCTCTCCTGAGGTTGTTGGGGAAGCGTGCGGATTTGCCAAAAAACCCGCTGGTTTTATGACCAGAATGCAGCAGCTTTGGATCAATTTGGGCAAGCCGGCCAAATGTTTAATGGCCTGCGGGTCTACGCTGGCGCCCCCCACAGCGGACGGCCAAAGTTCGGAGCGGGGGATAAGCCGGGCCCAGTGCAGGCTTTGCCCAAGAAATGTCATCATAAGCCTTGACAGTGACCGGAATGACACAGTCCGCTGGCCCAGCTGTGTAAGGCCAGGCAGTCGTCCCCAGGTGCAATCGAGTGCAACCGCTTAGAATCCAGACCATTCGGCCGCCAAAGTCTCCGAAGCCGGACGTTGTTGCATTGGCGTCGCGGTTCGTCGAGCCGCTGGCCAGAGAGAATCGCACCCGCACATCCCGCCCCCTCGCGGCCCAGGGTCTTTGCCGGTCAGTTGAGAGGAACAAGCACCCAGCCAGACCGGAACATGGCTCCGGCCAAGCCTATGGCTCGAGGCAAGTCCGGCCTGAACATAAATGTGCTGATCTCGGCTCTGGTCGTCATTGCGCTGGTGCCCTCGGCAGTCCTCTTCGTTCAACTGTGGCAGGACATGATGCGGCCGCACAGCGTAACGCTGCGGGTGACGGCTCCCCCCGCCGCCGAACCGCCGCGCTCGGCCGGCCTCGACTATCCCAAAGATGGCTCCAGGTTTGCAGTTGAAGACGGCGACGACACGCCATCGTTCGCCGGTGTCGACGCGGGAGACGGTGGCCCCGGCAGCGCCGGAGGATGGAGCTTCGCCTCAGAGGAGACCGGCGCATTGCCGTTATCGGTGCCGGCGCAAAACGCTGCATTGGATGTGACCCCCGACACCGATAGCGGGAATGGCCCAGTGCTCGCGCAGCCCACGGTGCAGCCGAGCATGGCCCCCTCGCCGCGCGAATGCGACGCGGCCGACAGCAATCCCTTCGAACAGACCGAGCGAACGGCGCAATCGGACGTCGCTGTGCCGCTGCCACAGCGCAAGCCGGCCGCGTCGGCTGGAACCGCGCCGGCGGTGAGGGTCGTGAAGGTCGTGACCATCGAGCCGCCCCGCGACACGCGTCTCTATGACGGCGCCTATGCCTTGGGCAGCCCGGCCGACGAGCCGCAGGCGCCCGCCGAGTGGCTGGAGACCAAGACCGCCGTCGACATGCACGCCAAGGCACAGCAATCGTCGGAAACCGTGAAGGTCGCCGAAGGCGGCATCAAGGTCCGCGTGACGGCGCGTGACAAGGACTGGGTGCAGGTGACCGATCCGAAGAGCTCGACCACCGGCTGGATTTACAATCGCTTCCTCAAGCCGGCCGAGCCGCCCGCGCCCTAGCGCGCCGAGTAAGCAAGCCCAGGCGCTTCGCCGCGCGCACGCGCGAAGTCATGTCAAAGCTTGCCCTCGGCTGACCGAGGAGCCGCTCCCGTGATCCTTCGAGACGGGCCTTTGGCCCTCCTCAGGATGAGGGGATGGCGCGCCGAAAAGCGCAAACCTGTGGTGTCCGTCTCTGTCGCCAGAGACGGCGGGCGCCTCTCGGCGCGCCAGACGCGCTCAAGCAGCGAAGCGATAGCGCATCAAAAAACGCGCCACACTGCGCCAAGTAAGCGCATGTTATTTGCGACGTCTTTACGGCACTGGCCTCGCTTTAGTCCGGTCTGTCGCGCTCAACGCGTCGACCGAGCCTTCAGCCAGCTCCTGGCGGGGACTCGTAGTGGTCCCGGGAGGAGCTCCGATGCCGCCCGAGTGCTGATGCCGCGTGCATGAACCCGTGGGCGCCGCACCTCGTCCCGCCTCACGAACGCCTCATGATGCGCCCTTCAAGTGGACGAGGTGATGAAGACTTTAACCGAAGTTTTGCCGCCGGGGATAACAACGGATCAGCGTGGCAGTCCCTCACTCCGAGACACAGACGGTCCACAGCTCGCGTCCTCACGGACGAGAGATGGGTGCAGTGTAATGCAGCCGCGAGAGGCGGGGATAAGTTCGACTAAGCGCCAATAGCAGACCTGCGCAAAGACTGTCGGAACCCGAAGCGACCGCATCTGCTTAACCCGCGGCTGAGCGACGCTCTAGCACCTGCCGGAGCGCTGTCATTTCGAATCGCAACCTGATGAGCTCGGCTGCGATCTTTTGTTCGATGATTCTCGGCAGGTCCTCGTGCTTTATGGGTGGAAGTCCTGTTTCCCAATCCAGAACAGCCGCATCCGCATCGTCAGCTACCGGGTCGTGGGCCATGATTACCTCCTGGCGATCCTTCATTGCGGCCGAAGTTGCATGACAATTATCCCCAAGCCCGTTCGGCGTCGCGATAGCAGGCATGGGGCGCAACCGCGCGCAAGATGGGATAGTCAGTATAGCCCTGTTCCCCACCGCCATAGAGCGTCTCACGGTTGAGTGGTAGGAGCGGCGCATCGAGGAAGAGCCGTATAACTAAGTCGGGATTGGCTATGAAGGGTTTGCCGAAGGCTATGAGATCGGCACGACCTTCTGCGAGCGCCTCATTGGCGCGCTCCTTGTCGAAGCCGTTATTGGCGATGACCACCCCGCCGAACAGTCGCTTGAGATTCATGTAATCGAAAGAAGGAACGGGAATGCCGGATGTATCGCCTTCGATGACGTGCAGATAGGCGAGACCTCGACCGGACAAGAGTTCCGCCACATAGTTGAATAAGGTTTGCGGGTCGCTATCGGCGATATCGTTTTGCGTATTCTGCGGCGAAATACGCACGCCGGTGCGCTCGGCGCCGGCCACGGCACTAACGGCATCGACCACCTCTAGCAAGAACCGACTGCGATTTTCCATACTGCCGCCGTAGCGGTCGGTGCGCTTGTTGGTCTGATCGCGCAGGAATTGATCGATCAGATAGCCGTTGGCCGCATGCACCTCCACGGCGTCAAATCCTGCGGCAAGAGCGTTTCGCGCGGCTCGCGCATATTGCTCGACGATGCCAGGAATTTCTGCGGTTTCAAGAGCGCGTGGCGTTGGGATCGGCTCAAAGCCCTTTGCCGTGAAAGCTTGCCCATTGGGTTTGATGGCAGACGGCGCGACGGGTAAGGCGCCACCAGGTTGGAAGGATGGATGCGAGATGCGTCCAACATGCCAGAGTTGCAGCACAATGGGCCCACCGGCGATATGGACAGCCTTGGTCACGCATTTCCAGCCTTCGAGCTGGTCGGCGTTGTGAATTCCCGGCGTCGAAATGTAGCCTTGACCTTCCGGTGCGATTTGCGTCGCCTCCGCAATGATGAGGCCGGCGCTCGCGCGCTGAGCATAATAGAGAGCGTTCAGTTGGGTCGGCACGTTGCCAGGTCCGGCCCGACTGCGGGTCAAGGGGGCCATGACAACGCGGTTCTTAACCTTGAGCGGGCCCATCTCGGCGGAGCTAAAGAGGTTCGGCGCTTGACTCACTTTACGCTCTTGCATGGCTATTTCTCCGAAGAGGAAGCTTTCTTTCCTCGTCCAACGCGGGAAGCTTGATTGCGTTGCCGCGCAAAACCTTCGCCGGCGATACTCCGGTCCTGATCTCTCACCAGCCAATAGACAGCACCGAGCGCAATGATCGCCGCGGCAAGCGCGAACAACTCATTAGTTGCATGCGCCACATCGAGGATCAGCAGCTTGCGAACGATGGCGAGCAGTGCGATCAGCACCACGGTGCGAACCTGGACGACGCTATGCTGGCGCTCGGCCACCACCAGCAGCGACCGCTTGAACTCGAGCGCGATGATGACGGTGAAGATCATGCCGAACACGGCCTGAAACACGGTGTAGTCGGTGGGATCGAAGGTGCTCGCGGCGATGCTTTGAAAGATCTTGAGCGCGAGGTTCCAGACCGCGAAGACGATGAAGATGGCGATCAATGCGGTGAGGATGATAATGACGATGTGCTCGAACTTGTCGTAGAAGCTGAGCAGGCCGAACCGCCTTCGCACTTCGGCGAATTCCTCCTTGGCTTGCATCTCCCGGTGCTCCTTCGCGTTGTCGTGGCCTAGCCGGCAGCGAGATAGCGATGCACGAAGGCGATCGCCATCGCACCCTCGCCGACGGCTGACGCGACGCGCTTGATCGAGCCGTGCCGAACGTCGCCGGCGGCGAACACGCCGGGCATAGAGGTCTCCAGATAATAGGGCTCACGGTTGAGCTTCCAGGACTCGATAACGGGGCTGAACTTCCTGAGGTCTGGTCCGGTAACGAGATAGCCTTGCTCGTCGCGAATAATGCCGACCTCTTTGGCCCATTGAGTATTCGGAACCCCGCCGAGACAAAGAAACAGAAAGCTCGTCTCGATGGTTCGCTCCTCCCCGGTCTCGAAATTGCGGATGGTGACGGCGCGCAACATGTCGTCGCCATCCAGGGCGACGATCTTGGATTTCGGCACGATCTCGATATTCGGGGCATGGGTGACGCGATCGACGAGATATTCGGAGACGTGGTCGTTGAGGCGCTCGCCGCGCATGACGATGGTGACCTTGCGGGCGTAGCGGGAAAGATGCAGCGAGGCTTGGGCTGAAGAGTTGCCCGCGCCCACCATGACGACATGCTCGTTGCCGCAGAGCTGGGCCTCGCTGGCGCCCGCGCCGTAATAGACGCCCGCGCCGAACAGCCGGTCCTCGTCGGGCAGGCCAAGACGGCGATACTCGACCCCCGTGGCGCAGACCGAGACGCGGGAAACAATCCTGGTGCCGTCGTCGAGGTCGACCACGCCACGGCAGGTGGTGAACTCGCCGCGCACGCCGGCGCGGTGAATCAGAATCTCGGTTCCAAACTTCGCGGCCTGCTCGCGCGCGCGTTCGGCGAGCTCGGCGCCGCTGATGCCTTCCGGAAAGCCGAGATAGTTCTCGATCTTCGGGCTGGTGCCGGCCTGGCCGCCGACGGCGAATCGCTCGACCAGCACCGTCTTCAACCCCTCGGAGGCGGCATAGACCGAGGCGCTCAGCCCGGCCGGCCCGGCCCCGTAGATGGCGACGTCGTACTCGGAGCGCGACGGATGACGGAACCAGCCAAGCTTCTCGGTGACCTGGCGCACGGTGGGCCGCTCCATGCGGGTTCCGTCCGGGAAAATGCAGATCGGCAAACGCGAGTCGTCGACGCTGTCGAGACCAAGCTCGTCGCGGGCCTGCTCATGGCTTCCAAGCTCGATCCATTCGAAGGGAACGTCGCTCCGCTGGAGAAAGTCGCGGATGGCGTAAGCCTGAGGCGACCCGCGTTTCCCATAAAGACGGACAGCTGGAGCAAGTTCCATAATCGCTCCTTTGACCAACGGGTGGCACCAACCTTATTCCAAACGCCCCAACGACAAAACGGAAACAAATGCCCCAATGCGAGGTCGGGTATGGGTCAAGCGGACTTACACCCTCGGGCTCCGCGCCGAGGTGCTTTCCTTACAGCGGGATGTTGTCGTGCTTCTTCCACGGGTTCTCGACCCGCTTGTTGCGCAGCATCTGCAGCGCGCGGGCGATGCGCTTGCGCGTGCCGCGCGGCAGGATCACCTCGTCGATATAGCCCCGCTCCGCCGCCACGAACGGATTGGCGAAGCGCGCCTGGTACTCGTCGATGCGCTTCTTGATCTTGGCGGGATCGCCGAGCTCGGCGCGATAGAGGATCTCGACCGCGCCCTTGGCCCCCATCACCGCGATCTCGGCGGTGGGCCAGGCATAGTTCACGTCGCCGCGGATATGCTTTGAGCTCATAACGTCGTAGGCGCCGCCATAGGCCTTGCGGGTGATGACGGTGACCTTCGGCACCGTCGCCTCGGTGAAGGCGAACAGCAGCTTGGCGCCGTGCTTGATCAGCCCGCCATATTCCTGGTCGGTGCCGGGCAGGAAGCCGGGCACGTCGACGAAGGTGACGATCGGAATGTTGAAGCAGTCGCAGAACCGCACGAAGCGCGCGCCTTTGCGCGAGGCGTCGCTATCGAGCACGCCGGCCAGGAACATCGGCTGGTTGGCGACGATGCCGATGGTGCGGCCTTCGATCCGGGCGAAGCCGATGACGATGTTGCGGGCGAAGCTCTCCTGGATCTCGAAGAAGTCGCCCTCGTCCACCACTTTGTGGATCAGCTCCTTGATGTCGTAGGGCTTGTTGGGATGGTTGGGGATCAGCGTGTCGAGCGACGGCTCCTCGCGGTCCCACGGGTCGCGGGTCGGCAGCTCCGGGCACGCCCGACAGATTGCTCGACGGCAAAAAGTCCATCAGCCGGCGCATCTGGAGCAAGGTCTCGACGTCGTTGTCGTAGGCGCCGTCGGCGATCGACGACTTCGTCGTATGCACGACCGCCCCGCCTAGTTGTTCCGCGGTCACCTCCTCCTTGGTCACGGTCTTCACCACGTCGGGGCCGGTGACGAACATGTAGGAGGTGTCTTTGACCATGAAGATGAAGTCGGTCATGGCCGGCGAATAGACGTCGCCGCCGGCGCACGGCCCCATGATCACGCTGATCTGCGGGATGACGCCGGAGGCGAGCACGTTGCGCAGGAACACCTCGCCATAGCCGCCGAGCGCCGCCACGCCTTCCTGGATGCGCGCGCCGCCGGCGTCGAACAAGCCGATGATCGGCGCGCGGTTCTGCAGCGCCATGTCCTGGATCTTGATCATCTTGTTGGCGTGCGCTTCCGACAGCGAGCCGCCGAACACGGTGAAGTCCTTGGCGAACACGTAGGTGACGCGGCCGTTGATGGTGCCCCAGCCGGTCACCACGCCGTCGCCGGGCACCTTGGTCTTCTCCATGCCGAAATCGATGCAGCGGTGCTCGACATACATGTCGAACTCCTCGAACGAGCCTTCGTCGAGCAGGAGGTCGAGGCGCTCGCGCGCGGTGAGCTTGCCGCGCTTGTGCTGGGCCTCGATGCGGGCGGCTGCCGCCGCCGGCCCGCGCCCGTTCGCGGCGGATTTCAAGCTCTTCCAGGACTTCCTTCATCGAAGCTCCCCAGGTGACAGTCCGGTCACGGTGCATAGCATGGGCGTTGAGTCCCGCAAATGGCCGCTGCCCTCCTCCCTCCCCCGGCAAGGGGAGGGTCGGGATGGGGGTCATCCCCAAGGTGACGATCAGGACCCCACCCGGCGCGCGATGCGCACCGCCCTCCCCCTTTCGGGGGAGGGATGAGCAAGGTAAGCAGCGGCGGCGGCGGCGAAATCGCGCCGGCGGTTCGCGCGGCGCTCGGCCGCTTCTTCGTCCTCGCCCCATTGGCCGATCTGCCAGTCCTCATCGACATGGGCGGCGTCCCACGCCTCCTCCGGCGTCATCTGGCCCGAGCGCCACGGCGAGCGCGAGCAGGGCCGAGCCGGTCAGCGCGGTCATGACATGCAGCGCCGCCAGGCTGAACGCGTCGCGGCCTGCGAGCGTCTCCTTGAGCCGGTCGAGCGAGGCTCGCGGCTGGGCGACATGAACGACGCCCTGGCCGAAAGCATGAGCGGCGCGCCAGCGCGTCCTTGGCCCAGGCGAGCACGGGGTCCCAATGCTTCGCTTGCGCCTCGACCAGACCGCGCGGTCCGTGCGCGCGGTAGCAGAGGAGGTCCGAGCCGGCGAAGGCGAGAATGTCGTCGATCACCGCCTGCTCGCGGCCCGAGCACGCCGTCGATGGCGCTGTTGGCGAGCTTGGTGAGCGGCATGGTCGCTGGATCGATGCGCTCGCCTTGCGCGCGCCACTCGTCGGCGACCGCCTCGGCCAGCGCGAGCGTCGGCAGCACGAGCGGCGCCTTGCCCGGCGTGCGCACGGGCTTGCCGTCGAGCAGAGAGAGGCGCGCGCCTCCGTCCTCATCCTTGATCGGTGACGTCTTTGTAGAAGCGCTTGGGCAAGACTCGGCTTCGTCCGCCTTGCCCGCCGTCCGGGCCGCGTCCGTCTTGCCGGAGACTGCGTCTATGTCGGCATCAGCGCGCCGACGTTTTCGGCACGGCCCGCATGCGCTCCGGCGATGGCGGGCGACTTCTCCTGCGCCGAGCCTCTCATAGTCTTGCCGCAGCTTCTCAAGCTCCTGATCGTCAAGCTCCTCGAGATCGAGCAGCATATTGCGCGCCTTGCGCGTCACGCGGATCAGCTCGTCGAGCTTGATCTGCATGGCGGCGGTGTCGCGGTTCTGCGTGTTCTGGATCACGAACACCATGAGGAAGGTGATGATCGTGGTCGCCGTGTTGATGACGAGCTGCCAGGTGTCGCTGTAACCGAACAGCGGACCCGGAGCGCCCCAGATGAGGATCGCCGCCACCGCGAGGATGAAGGCGATCGGGCGCCCAGTGACGTGAGAGACATAGTGCGCAAAGCGCGCAAACCAGCCTGGTCTTGCGATGCATCGAAGTCTCTCCTCCTGATATGCTGCGCGCGCTCTGCCGTATCATACCGCGTCAGCGCGAGAGATCGGCGTCCGCGCCGTCCTCGAAAGCCGAATAAGGCAAAGCTCTGCCGCATATGGTCCGGCAGCGGCGCGGTGACGTCGACCACCCCCTCCCCCGATGGATGCGGAAAGCTGATGCGTCGCGCATGCAGATGCAGCCTGTTCTCGACGCCCTCCGGCAGCTCGGCGCCGCTCGGATATTTCTCGTCGCCCAGGATCGGATGGCCGATGATGGCCATATGGGCGCGAAGCTGATGCTGCCGCCCGGTGACGGGCTTGAGCGAAACGAAGGAGACCGTCTGCCCGGCCCGGTCCACCACCGCGTAATGGGTCACCGCCGATTGCGCGACGTCCTGCTCGCCGGGGCGCGCCTTGCGCACGCGGTCGCCTTCCGGCCCCGCCGCCTTGACCAGCGCCGCCTCGATCTTGCCTTGCGGCGGCTTCGGCACGCCGTGCACCAGCGCCCAATAGATCTTCCGCACCGAGCGGGTCTGGAAGGCGCGGCCGAGCTTCGCCGCGACCGACCGCCGCTTGGCGACCACCAGCACGCCTGAGGTGTCGCGGTCGAGCCGGTGCACCAGCCGCGGCCGCGTCTCCGGCCCGTCGCCCAAGCCTTCGAGCAGGCGGTCGATATGGTGCGGGGTCTTGGTGCCGCCCTGCACCGCGATTCCCGACGGCTTGTTGAGCACGAGCAGATCGTCGTCCTCGTAAAGCGTGATCGAGGCGAGAAAGTCGCGGTCGGCCTTCGACAGCCTGTGTCTTGGCGCCGGCGGCGGCGGCCACGTCGGGCAGCGGCGGCACGCGGATGGTCTGGCCCTCGGCGAGCCGCGTGCTCGCCTTGGCTCTGGCGCCGTCGACCCTCACCTGCCCGGTGCGCAACAGCTTCTCGAGCCGGCTGTGGGGAAGCGCGGCGTAATGGGTCTTGAACCAGCGGTCGAGCCGCATGCCGTCTTCGCTCGCACCGACTTTCTTCGTTTCAACCCCTGCCATGCCTACCAACTGGCGCAAGTCGGCCAAGAGCGCCAGTTATTTCACCACCAACACGGCGCAAGGCGCGAGCTCCACGAGGCGGTCGGTCGTGCTCCCGATCACCCGATTGTAAAGGGCCGAGTGCCCAAAGAAGCCGGTGACGAGGAGATCAAATCCATCGCGCTCGACGAAATCGACGATTGTCGGCACGGCATGTCCGACCACGACATGGGAGACGAGCTTGACGTGGTGGTGCTTCGCCTCGATCTCTGCCTTTGCCACCACCTCGGCGAATTTGCGATCGGCGATCTCTTTTTGGCCGATCACCTCCTCGCGCGAGCCTGCCGGCATCCATTGGATTTCCTCAACGCAGACCATGTGCAGCTGCGCCTTGTGCGAATGGGCCAGCCGCAACGCCGCCGTCAGTGCCTTGAAGCCCCCCTCCGACCCATCGTTAGCGATCAGGATTTTCTTGAACATGGACGGCCTCCTTGACGACCGGCTTGAATGTGGGCTGGAACCAGCGCTGGGCGATTATGGTCGGCACGACGGCGCTGGCAATGACCGCCGTCACCAGGATCGTGTACTGCTCTTGATCGATGATGCCGTTGGTAAGGCCGAATAGAGCTGAGATCGTGCCGAACGTCAGCCCGGTGCACATCATCAACGTCGTGTACATTCCCTCGCGCCGGTCAAATTTGAAGATTCGGGTGAGCGGAAGAATACCGACGAACTTGGTGACCATCTTCACGAGGAGGAAGACGGTAATAAGCCCAATCGCCGCGGCAATCGTTTCGAACTTCACGAGCGAGCCGGCCTTCAGAAAATAGAACGGCGTGAGGATCGTGAAGGTGATGGCGCGGAGGCGCTGGGCCAAGGCCCGCTCTTTGATAAAGAAAGTAGCGAGCGTCATGCCGAGCAGATAGGCCGGAAGCACGGCCTCGCTCTTCGCCATGGCAGCGAGGGCGGCCAGCGCAAACAGGACGAGCAGCATGAGCTTGGCCTCGGGCTCGCTCACGCGGCCCCCGAAACTCTTGGTGAACCACGGCATGACCTTGGGCATGACCCACATGGCGAGTGCGGTCGCCGCGCCGAACAGTGCGAGCCAGACATTATAATTGGCAAAGACGACGCCCAGGGCGAGCACGGTGCCGACATCGTTCACGAAGCAGCCGGCCAAGATGATTTTGCCGATTTCGGTTTGGTTGAAACCAGTCTCCACCATGACGGCATAGACCACGGCGACCGATGTCGTCGACAGGGCGATGCCGGCGATCTGCGCCTGCGGCCAATCCCAGCCAAGTCCATAATGGGCGTAGGCGAGCACGCCGAGATAGGGGCCGAAAAACCCGGCCACGCCGATCGAGAGGGTGGATCCCAAATTCTTGCGCACCACCACGGGATCGAGCTCGGTTCCGGCCAGGAACGTGAGCAAGACTGCACCGAGGCTGGCCAAATAGGTGATCCAGTCGGTCGGCGTGAGCCCAAGCAGATTGCCGCCGAGGCTGCCGACCACGATCTCGATCAGCGCAACCGCAATCCCGACGCGGATGGAGATCAGGGCCGAGATCAGCGCCAGTCCGATCCACAGCGCAGACGTCAGCCAGATATCTTCCATGTGTCCTCCTCCAGCCATCGCCGGCGCGCCGGCGGGCCATACGCAAACCTCTGGCGCAGCGCGGACGCGATGCGCAGGGAATTGGTCTTGGCGGGAGTGAAAAACACAACCCGCCTCGCGGCGGGTTACAAAAATCTCCCACCGCTACGAATAGCGGCAGGAGTTATCAGCCCCTGGGGCATTTTTGGGGGACTCCATCCCCGTGAGGGCAAACTAGGTGAGCCGTCGCCCGTGCGTCAAGTGGGGAAGGTGCGCGGCAATTTGCGCCTGGCTGCCTGGGCGGAGCACTCTGGAGCCAGCCATCGTCATCGCGGGGCTTTGGATTTGCCGGACTTTTGCTTGCGCAACTCGGCCCAGCGGTCGAGCCGCGTTTTGATTTCGGCCTCATAGCCGAAAGAGGTGGGCGCATAGAAGCTCTGCCGCTCCATGCCGTCGGGGAAGTAGTTCTGGCCCGAGAAGGCCTCGTCCTCGTTATGGTCGTAGGCATAATCTTTACCGTAGCCCTCCTGCTTCATCAGCTTGGTCGGGGCATTGAGGATGTGCTTGGGCGGAAGCAGCGAGCCCCCCTCCTCCGCTACGCGCGAGGCCACGCCGAACGCCACATAGCCGGCATTCGATTTCGGCGCGCATGCGAGATAGATCGTGGCCTGCGCCAGCGCCAGTTCGCCTTCGGGCGAGCCGAGGAAATCGTATGTGTCCTTCGCCGCGATGGCCTGCACCAGCGCACTGGGATCGGCAAGGCCGATATCCTCGACCGCCATGCGCACCAGGCGCCGGGCGATATAAAGCGGATCCTCGCCCCCGGCGAGCATGCGGGCCAGCCAATAGAGCGAAGCGTCCGGATCCGAGCCACGCACCGATTTATGCAGCGCGCTGATGAGATTGTAATGACCGTCCTGGCTCTTGTCGTAGAGCGGGGCGCGACGCTGCACGAGCTGAATGAGCGCCTCGCGGTCGAGCGGCGTCTTGGCCCCGGATGAGGCGGCAAGAAACACATCCTCGGCGAGAGTGATCGCCCCGCGCCCGTCGCCGTCAGCCATGGTGAGGAGCGCGTCCCGCGCATCCGAGGTCAGCGGCAGCTTGCGCCCTTCATGGGCCTCGGCGCGCTGAAGCAGGGCCTCGAGCGCCGTTTCGTCGAGGCGCCTGAAGGTGAGCACGCTCGCCCGCGACAATAGCGCCGAGTTGAGCTCAAACGAGGGATTCTCCGTGGTGGCGCCCACCAAAATGATCGTGCCGTCCTCCATATGCGGCAGGAAGGCATCCTGCTGCGAGCGGTTGAAGCGGTGGATCTCGTCGACGAACAGAAGCGTGCCGCGTCCCTCCTCGCGGCGCGCTTTGGCCGCGTCGAACACTTTGCGCAAGTCGGAGACGCCGGAATGGATCGCCGAGAGCTGCTCGAAATGGAGATCGGTGACCTCGGCGAGAAGCCGTGCCACGGTGGTCTTGCCCGTGCCCGGCGGTCCCCAGAAGATCACCGAAGAAAGCCGCCCGGCCTTGACCATGCGATTAAGGATGCCCTGCTCGCCCAGGAGATGATCCTGACCGATCACCTCGGCCAGGGAGCCCGGCCGCAAGCGGTCGGCCAACGGACGCGGCGCGCTCATCGCGAGCCCGGCAGCCTCGAACAGCGTGGCGGCAGCTTTCTTCATGGCTTAGCCCTGAATGGCGAGATTGAACACTTTCCCCCCGCGCTCGACCGACAGCCGCCAGCCGCCGCCGGCAAGGTCGAGGACGGTCACAAGCTGAGCCACCGATTTCACCTTCTCGTTGTTGACGGCCACGACGATGTCGCCCCGCTTGACGCCGAGCCGAGCCGCCGGCGTCTTGCCCATGACCTCGAGCACGACGACGCCCTCTCGCGTGTCGTCATCCACACCGACCTCCTGGGCGACCGCAGGCGAAAGGTTGGCGACCTTGCAGCCGGTCAGAGGATGGCGGCCGAGGAGGTCGCGCACGTCGCGCGGCGGGTCCTCTACCGGCGCGACCAGCGTGATCGTGGTCTTGACCCTCTGCCCCTTGCGCAAGACGCCGAGCGCCGCCGCGCCGCCGATACCCTTCGTGACGAAGCGGTACTGGAAGCCTTGCGGGTCCTGCACCGGCTTGTCGTCCACGCTCACCACGATATCGCCTGCCTGCAAGCCCGCTTTGGCCGCCGGACCTTTGGCGTGAACCTTAGCGACCAGCGCGCCCGATGGGGTGTCGAGGCCGAGCGACTCGGCGATGTCCGGCGTGACCGGTTGCAGCGAGGCGCCGAGCCAGGGCCGTTGCACCTTGCCGCCCTTCAACGCCGACTGAACCACGAGCCGTACCATGTTGGAAGGAATCGCAAATCCGATGCCGTGCGAGCCGCCGCTCTTGGAGAAGATGGCGGTATTGATGCCGGCCAGTCGTCCGTCCATATCGACCAGAGCGCCGCCTGAATTGCCGGGATTGATCGCCGCATCGGTCTGGATGAAGAACTGATAGTCGGAGATGCCCACTTGGGTGCGGGCCAGCGCCGAGACGATGCCGCTCGTCACCGTTTGCCCCACCCCGAACGGATCGCCGATGGCCAGCACGAGATCGCCGACCTCCAGGCTGTCGGAATCGCTGAACTCGATCGAGGGGAATTGCACGCCCTCGGCATCGAGGCGGAGCACGGCAAGGTCGGTCTGCTCGTCCTTGAGGACGAGCTTGGCCGGAAACTCCCGCCCGTCGGCGAGCGCCACGGTGATCTCGGCCTCGCCGCTGCCTTGGATGACATGGTTGTTGGTGACCACGACCCCCTCGCTGCCGACCAGGACGCCCGAGCCGAGCGAGTTCTGGATGCGCTCGCGCGGAATATTGAACCGCTCGCCGAACAGCCGTCCGAAGAACGGGTCGTCGAAGAAGGGCGAAACCATCTGCTCGACCCTGTGGCGCACATAGACGTTGACCACCGCGGGCGCGGCCCGCTTCACCACCGGGGCGAAGGATTGCTTCATCGCGGCCGCGCTCTCGGGCACCGCGCGCTGAGCCTCAACCGACGCGCCGGAAGCAAGCAGAGCCACGGCGGCAAGCATGGCCGCCATGCCATAGTTACCCGGTGATTTTGCCAAGACTCGCATTGCTCGCTCGGATTTTGTGGGGTTCTCTCGGTTCTCCTATATCCCATGCCCACTCAAGTATGAAACTGGCCCTGTATGCGACCGATTCAACCCCCTCGGGGGCTTGCTCACCCTTGTCTTTCCAATAAGATGCGCCCGCGCGCGTCCAGCGAAAGCCAACAAACCACTTGTGGAGAGAAACGCATGCGTATGATGAAACTGGCCTTGGCCACGGGTTTTGCCCTCCTGATCGGCAGCGGCTCGGCCTACGCGATTACCGTCAAGAAGCGGATCGAGGCGCCCGGCCTTCCCGCCGAAGTTTGGGCGGTTGCCGGAGAAACCTTCTGCACGATCAAGGAGTGGCATCCTGCGGTCGCCGAGTGCGCGGAGACCAAGGACGGCGATGTCGTCTTCCGCACTCTGACGCTGAAAGACGGCGCCAAGATCAAGGAGAAGCTGACCGGCACCGAGGATCTCTCCTACAGCTACGAGATCGTCGAGAGCCCCCTGCCCGTCAAAGACTACTCCTCGAAGCTGTGGGTTGAAGAGGATGATGAGCCGGACCGCAGTGTGATCTACTGGCAGTCCGAGTTCGACCCAGCGGACGGCACCAGCGAGGAGGATGCCAAGAAGATCATTACCGGCATTCTCGGTGACGGCGTGAAGGGCATCAAGAAAAACGCGATCGCCGCTTGGGATGCCAAGCATCCCGAGGAAGCTGGAGCCGGAGGCGCGGGCGGCGGTGGAGGCGGAGGCGACGACGATTAAGACATCAAAGGCGCGCCGCTTCGAGTGGCGCGCCCTTTCCGCTTGCTCCGTCATACCGGCGTAAGCCGGCATCCAGAGCCTAATCTTCGACAAAAACTGGATTCCGGCTTTCGCCGGAATGACGCGTTCCTAAGCGGCGGCCTTGTCGCGCTCGGCGCCCTCATTCTGAGGCGGTCCGGAATCGAGGCCCTTAGCGTCCGTATCGCGATCGACCAGCTCGATCACCGCCATGGGCGCCGAGTTGCCGTAGCGGAAGCCAGCCTTCATCACCCGCGTATAGCCGCCAGGGCGGGCGGCATAGCGGGGGCCGAGCGTGTCGAACAGCTTGGCTACCATGGCCTCGTCCCTGATGCGGGAAAAGGCAAGCCGGCGCGCATGCAGATCGCCCTTCTTGGCCAGCGTGATCAGCCGGTCGGCGACGCGCCGCAGCTCCTTCGCCTTGGGCAAGGTGGTCACGATCTGCTCGTGCTTGATCAGCGCCGTCGCCAGACTGGCAAACAACGCACTCCGATGCGTGGCGGTGCGATTGAGCTTACGGAATGCATTGCGATGGCGCATGTGTCCCCTCCGGGCGGCTTTCAGTGATCAGAGGCGCTGACCTCTGAGCCCCAGGCTAGTAGTGATCTTCGAAGCGCTTGGCCAGCTCCTCGATATTCTCGGGCGGCCAGTCCGGCACTTCCATGCCGAGATGGAGCCCCATCGAGGCGAGCACTTCCTTGATCTCGTTCAGCGACTTGCGGCCGAAATTCGGGGTCCTGAGCATCTCGGCCTCGGTCTTCTGGATGAGGTCGCCGATATAGACGATGTTGTCGTTCTTGAGACAGTTGGCCGAGCGGACCGACAGCTCGAGCTCGTCGACCTTCTTGAGCAGCGCGGCATTGAACACGAGCTCAGGTTGCCGCTCGAACGCAGTCTCCTTCTTCGGCTCCTCGAAATTGACGAACACCGAGAGCTGGTCCTGCACGATGCGCGCGGCAAGCGCCACCGTGTCGTCGGGCCTGACCGAGCCGTCGGTCTCGATCTCCATGGTGAGCTTGTCGTAGTCGAGGATCTGGCCCTCGCGGGTGTTCTCCACGCGATAGGACACCTTGCGAACCGGGCTGTAGAGCGAATCGACGGGGATGAAGCCGATCGGCGCGTCGTCGGGACGGTTGCGCTCGGCCGGCACATAGCCCTTGCCCGTAGAGGTGGTGAACTCCATGCGGATCGAGCCGCCCTGGTCGAGGGTACAGATGACGTGGTCGGGGTTCAGGATTTCGATATCGGCTCCACCCTCGATATCGCCGGCGCGGGCCACGCCCGGACCTTCCTTCTTCAGCACCATGCGCTTGATGCCTTCGGCGTGCTGCCGGAGCGCGATTTCCTTGATGTTGAGGACGATGTCAGTGACGTCCTCCCGCACGCCTGGGATGGAGGAGAATTCGTGCAGCACGCCGTCGATATGCACGGAGGTGATCGCCGCACCTTGCAGCGACGACAACAGCACGCGGCGAAGCGCATTGCCGAGCGTGAGCCCAAAGCCGCGCTCAAGCGGCTCGGCTACGACCGTGGCGAAGCGCGACGGATCGCGGCCAGGAACGACATTGAGCTTGGTGGGCTTGATGAGATCTTGCCAGTTCTTCTGCAGCACCTGGTTAGCCCTTTCTTGGTCCATGAGCGGGGCGGCGGGCCCCAGCTTCCGAGAATCCTCGTGCAACATGTGCGGGTGAACCTTGCCTTTCTTCTAGACGCGACGGCGCTTGCGCGGCCGGCAGCCGTTATGGGGGATCGGCGTCACGTCGCGGATCGAGATGATGTTGAAGCCGGCGGCCTGGAGCGCCCTGAGCGCGGACTCGCGCCCCGATCCCGGTCCCCTCACCTCGATCTCGAGATTCTTCATGCCATGCTCCATCGCCTTCTTACCGGCATCCTCGGCAGCCACCTGCGCGGCGTAGGGGGTGGATTTGCGCGACCCCTTGAAGCCCATGGCGCCGGACGACGACCAGGAAATGGCGTTGCCTTGCGCATCGGTGATGGTGATCATCGTGTTGTTGAAGCTTGCATGCACGTGGGCGACGCCCGAGGTGATGTTCTTCTTCTCGCGGCGACGAACCCGCGCCTTGTCCTTGGCCATGCTCTAATCCCGCATTTACGAATTGACGCCGGCTGCGAGCCGAAGCTCGGCCGCGCTTCCAGTTACCTACTTCTTCTTGCCGGCGATCGGTTTGGCCGGGCCTTTCCGCGTGCGCGCATTGGTATGGGTCCTCTGACCGCGCACCGGCAATCCGCGGCGATGGCGTAGGCCGCGATAGCAGCCGAGGTCCATCAACCGCTTGATATTCATGGCAACGTCGCGCCGGAGATCGCCTTCGACGACATAGTCGTGGTCGATAACCTCGCGGATTTGCATGATCTCCGATTCGGTCAACTGGCTGACCCGCCGCTCCGGCGGGATAGCGACCTTGGCGCAGATATGCCTGGCGAAGGTATCGCCGATGCCATGAATGTAAGTGAGGGCCACCTCGACCCGTTTATTGGTCGGGATGTTCACGCCTGCAATTCGGGCCACGTAGTCGTCTCCTCGCGCACGGCTAACGTGCTGAAATTAAAGCCGGATTACCCAATCGGAACACAATAAGACCGACCGCGGACAGGCAGTACCCCCGGGACCGGTCAGTCCATCTTTCAATGGTGCCGGGCTTATGTAGCGATTCCGCTTGACAAGGTCAACCGGGCGTCTTTGCCCTGTTTTTTGCCCCCCTAGCCCCTTCCCCGTCGAGAGCCAGGGCGATCTCCTTCGAAACCGTCGCAATGTCGGCCATGCCGTCGACCGCTCTCACCTTCCCTTGCCGCGTGTAATAGTCGATCAGGGGCTCGGTCTGGGCATGGTAGGCCTGGAGCCGAGCGCGCACCACTTCCTCGTTGTCATCCCGGCGGCGCACGAACCCAGAACTGCCGCAGCGGTCGCAGACGCCCTTAACCTTCGGCAGCTTGTAGATGTCGTGGTAGCCCTCGCCACAAAAGGCGCAAGCGAAGCGGCCGGCAATACGCTCGACGAGCGCGTCATCATCGACCTCCATCACGATCACCCGATCGAGTTTCTTGCCCCGCTCCTTGAGCAGCCGGTCGAGCGCTTCGGCCTGCGCGATGGTGCGGGGGAAACCGTCGAGGATATAGCCCTCGCCGCTCCCGCCCTCGTCCTTGTCCATGCGCTCGGCGATGAGCCCGATCACGAGGTCGTCGGGGACGAGTTGGCCGCGCTCCATGATGTCTCCCGCCTTGCGCCCAAGCTCGGTGCCGGCGGCGACGGCCGCTCTAAGCATGTCGCCCGTAGAGAGCTTGACCAGCGAACGGGAGTCTTCCAACAGCTTGGCCTGAGTTCCCTTGCCCGCGCCGGGAGGGCCGAGCAGGACCAGGTTCATCTCCGCCTCGCTCCTCTGAGCCGCGCCTTCTTGATCAGGCCCTCATATTGATGGGCGAGCAGATGGCTCTGGATCTGCGCGACCGTATCCATGGTCACGCTCACCACGATGAGCAGCGAGGTGCCGCCGAAATAGAACGGCACGCCTGCATAGGAGATGAGAATTTCAGGCAGTACGCAGACCGCGGCGAGATAGATCGCCCCCACCACGGTGATCCGGGTGAGCACATAGTCGATATATTCGGCGGTGCGCTCGCCGGGCCTGATGCCGGGGAGAAAGCCGCCATACTTCTTCAGGTTTTCCGCCGTGTCCTTTGGATTGAAGACGACCGCCGTGTAGAAGAAGGCGAAGAAGACGATCAGCGCGATATAGATGATGACGTGAAGCGGCTGGCCCCGCCCGAGCATGGCGGTGATGGTGTTGAGCCATTCCGGTCCCTGCCCCGCGGAGAAATTCGCCACAGTGATCGGCAAGAGCAGAAGCGAGGACGCGAAAATGGGCGGGATCACGCCGGCGCTGTTCAGCTTGAGCGGCAGGTGCGAAGCGTCGCCCTGGAACATGCGGTTGCCGACCTGACGTTTTGGATACTGCACCAAGAGCCGCCGCTGCGCCCTCTCCATGAAGACTATGATGCCGATCACGACCACCGCCATGACCAGCAGCGCGACGATGAGCGCCGTCGACAAGGCGCCCTGCCGGCCGAGCTCCAGCGTGCCCACCAACGCAGAGGGCAACTCGGCGACGATGCCGGCGAAGATGATGAGCGAGATGCCGTTGCCGACGCCGCGCGCCGTGATCTGCTCGCCGAGCCACATCAGGAACACGGTGCCGCCGACGAGCGTGATGACGGTGGTGATGCGGAAGAACCAGCCCGGATCGACCACCACATTGCCGGCGCCTTCGAGCCCGACGGCGATGCCATAGCCCTGCAGCGCGGCAAGGAACACCGTGCCGTAGCGGGTGTATTGGTTGATCTGCCGCCTGCCCTGCTCGCCTTCCTTCTTGAGTTGCTCGAGATGCGGCGAGACGGTGGTGAGCAGCTGAATGATGATCGACGCCGAGATATACGGCATGATGTTGAGAGCAAAGATCGCCATGCGCCCGATGGCGCCCCCCGAGAGCATGTTGAACATGCCGAGGATGCCCGACTGCTGCTGCCGGAACACGTCGGCGAGCGCTTCGGGATTGATGCCGGGGATCGGGATGTAGGTGCCGAGCCGATAGATCAGGAGCGCGCCGAGCGTGAACCAGATGCGCTTCTTCAGCTCATCGGCCTTGGCGAAGGCTGCGAAGTTGAGGTTGGAGACGAGCTGTTCTGCGGCGGAGACCATGAAGCGCTCTCTTCTCTCAGCGAGGATCGTCAGGCGGCACTGAGCCGCCGCGACGTTACTCGGACTTGTCCTTCTTGGCCGGCTTGTCCTTCGACTCTGCCTTCGCCTTCTTGGGCGCCTCGGCTCCCGCCTCGGGCTTTGCCTTGGCGGCGGCTTTCGGCGCCTCGCCTTGGGCCTCAGGCGACCCGCCCTCGGCCTCTTGCGCCTCGGCCTTTGCCTTCTTCTTGCCGCCCTTAGGCGCCGCTTTGGCGGCACGTTTCGCGGCCGTCTTATCGGCTTTGATCTTGTCGGCGGCGGGGGCTTCCCGGCCGGTGATGGATTTCAATGTGACCGTGCCGCCTTTGGCCTCCACGGCCTTGATCGCGCCGGCAGAGGCGCCGGTGACCTCGAAGGCGAGCTTCCCCTTGATCTCGCCCTGGCCAAGCAGACGCACGCCGTCCTTGGCGCGCCGGATCAAACCCGCTTCCTTCAGCGCGTCGATGGTGATCGGCTTCTTGCCATCGAGGCGGCCGGAATCGACGGCCTCTTGAATGCGGCCGAGATTGAGCTCGTTGTATTTCTTGGCGAAGATGTTGCTGAAGCCGCGCTTGGGCAGCCGCCGGTGGAGCGGCATCTGCCCGCCTTCGAAGCCTTTGATGGCCACGCCGGAGCGAGCCTTCTGACCCTTGACGCCGCGCCCGGAGGTCTTGCCGAGGCCCGAACCGGGGCCGCGGCCAAGCCGCTTCTTGGCCTTCGTGGCGCCTGGCCGATCGCTCAACTCATTCAGTCGCATGACGTTTCTTCCTTAGGCCTTGGACTCTTCATCGACGATACGCACGAGATGGCTGATCTTGGCCACCATGCCGCGCACTTGCGGGCTGTCGATGAGCGTCCGCCGCTTGTGCATCTTGTTGAGGCCGAGCCCGATCAAGGTCGCGCGCTGGATGGCGGGGCGCCTGATCGGGCTCCCGATCTGCTCCACCACGATCGTCTTCTTCTTGCCTGTGTCGGCCATCTCTTGAACCTTGCTCTCGCGCCTTAGACTTCGGCCTGTCCGGCGCTATCGCCCGCCCCGTCTCTCCGGCGCGACACGATTTCGCTCACCTTCTTGCCGCGGCGTGCCGCCACGCCGCGCGGGCTATCCTCGTGACGCAATGCGTCAAAAGTGGCGCGCACCATGTTGTAAGGATTCGAACTTCCCAGCGACTTGGCGACCACGTCCTGAATGCCGAGGGTCTCGAACACGGCGCGCATCGGGCCGCCGGCGATGATGCCGGTGCCGGGAGGCGCCGCCCGGAGCACGACCCGGCCGGCACCGTGATGGCCGGTCACGTCGTGATGCAAGGTGCGGCCCTCGCGCAACGGAACCTTGACCAGGTTGCGCTTGGCCGCCTCGGTCGCCTTGCGGATGGCTTCCGGCACCTCGCGCGCCTTGCCATGGCCGAAGCCGACCCGGCCCTTCTGATCGCCGACCACCACGAGCGCGGCGAAGCCGAAGCGTCTGCCGCCCTTGACCACCTTGGCCACGCGATTGATGTGCACGAGCTTGTCGACGAACTCGCTGTCGCGCTCGCGATCATCGCGTCCTTGCTGGCCTCGTCCTTGTTGGCCTCTTGCCACGTCGATTCCTTTCCAGAAGTCCTAGAAGTTCAGCCCGGCCTCGCGGGCAGCCTCTGCGAGCGCCTTGACGCGCCCATGAAAGAGGTAGCCGCCGCGGTCGAACACGACGTCTTTGACGCCCGCTTTCAGCGCCCTCTCGGCGACGAGCTTGCCCACGGCCTGGGCCGCCGCCAGGTCGCTGCCCTTGGGCAGAGCGCCCTTAAGGTCCTTGTCGAGGGTCGAAGCGGCCGCCACGGTCTTGCCCGCCTGGTCGTCGATCACCTGGGCGTAGATATGCTTGGAGGAGCGGAACACCGACAGGCGCGCACGCCCGTTCGCCGCACGCCGCAGCGTGTGGCGCACCCGGTTAGACCGCCGCATAAAGCTCTCTTTCAACGCGCCCATCGTGATCGTCCTGCTACTTCTTCTTGCCTTCTTTGCGGAGGATGAACTCGCCCGCATATCTGATGCCCTTGCCCTTATAGGGCTCCGGCGGCCTGAACCGCCTGATCTCGGCTGCGACCTGACCCACCTTCTGCTTGTCGATGCCGGTCACCACGATCTCGGTCGGCTTCGGGCATACGACCTGGATGCCTTGCGGGATGGGAAAGATGATGTCGTGGCTGTAGCCAAGCTGCAGCTGCACGTTGTGACCCTGCACCGACGCCCGGTAGCCCACGCCGGTCATCTCGAGCTTCTTGGTGAAGCCTTCCGTCACGCCGGCGATGAGGTTGGCGACCATCGTCCGCGACATGCCCCACATGGCACGCGCCCTTTGCGTGTCCTCGCGCATCGAGATCTCGATCTCGCCGTTGTCGAGCTTCGCAATGACGTCGTCGACGAGCACGTGCTGGAGCTCGCCCTTGGGGCCCTTCACCTTGACCTCCTGGCCGTTCACCGCGGCGGTCACGCCGCCCGGAATTGCCACGGGTTTTTTGCCGATACGCGACATGGGTCAACCTTCGTCCGAACTGGCTCCGTTAGAATATGCTGCACAGAATCTCGCCGCCGACATTCTCGGTCCGCGCGCGGGAATCCGACATGACGCCTTTCGGCGTCGAGAGTATGGCAACGCCGAGGCCGTTGGCGACCGTCGGCAGATCCTTGACCGAGGAATACACGCGCCGGCCCGGCGTCGACACCCGCTTGATGTCCTTGATCACCGGCTCGCCGTCGAAATATTTCAGCTCGATCTCGAACTCGGATTTGCCGCCGGCGTAGTCGACCCGCGCGTAGCCGCGGATATAGCCCTCCTCGGCCAGCACATCGAGCACGTGCTCTCTGAGCTTCGAGGCAGGCGTCGTCACTTTGGCCTTGTACCGCATCTGCGCGTTACGGATGCGGGCCAGCATATCGCCTAGGGGATCGTTAATGCTCATCGATCGTCCTTACCAGCTCGACTTGACCATGCCGGGGATCAGCCCCTGGCTTCCGAGATCGCGCAGCGCGATGCGCGACATGCGGAGCTTGCGGTAATAGCCGCGGGGGCGCCCCGTGAGATCGCAACGGTTGCGGACGCGCGTCGGCGAGGAGTTGCGCGGCAGCTCGGCCAGCTTGAGCCTGGCGGCAAACCGCTCCTCGGCCGGCAGCGACCGGTCGGCGGCGATGGCTTTGAGCCGCGTCCGCCGCGTCTGGTATTTCTTGGCGAGGCGCTTCCGCTTGTTGTTGCGCTCGATCATGCTCGTCTTTGCCATTCACGTCCTCCTGTCGCGCCAGATGCGGCTCGCTCTAGCTGCGAAACGGAAAATTCAAACCCGCGAGCAACGCGCGCGCCTCGTCGTCGGTCGGCGCCGTCGTGCACACGATGATGTCCATGCCGAGCACATCCTCGACCTTGTCGTAATCGATCTCGGGGAAGACGATGTGCTCCTTCAGCCCGAGCGAGTAATTGCCCCGGCCATCGAAACTTTTCGGGTTGAGCCCGCGGAAGTCGCGGACCCGCGGCAAGGCGATGTTCACCAGCCGGTCGATGAACTCGTACATGCGGTTCTTGCGCAAGGTGACCTTGGCGCCGATGGGCATGCCCTCGCGCAGCTTGAAGGTGGCGATCGACTTCCGCGCCTTCGTGATCACGGGCTTTTGCCCCGCGATCAGACCAAGATCGGCGGCGGCGGCGGTGACTTTCTTGGAATCGTTGATGCCTTCGCCGACGCCCATGTTCAGCACCACCTTGTCGAGCCGTGGCACCTGCATCGTGTTGGCGTAGCCGAACTCCTTGACCAGCGCGTCCCTGAGCACGTCGTTATAGTGCTGCTTGAGACGGGGGATATAGGTCCTCTCAGCCATCGATGACTTCTCCCGAGCGCCTGGCAAAGCGGACCTTGCGCCCGTCCTTCAGAAATTTGTACCCGACGCGCGTCGGAGCCCCGTCCTTGGGGTCCTCGAGCGCGAGATTGGAAATGTGGATCGCGGCCTCCTTGGAGATGATGCCGCCATCCTGCGCGGCGGTCTGCCGCTGATGCCGCCGCACCATGGCCACGCCCTTGACGATGGCGCGGTTCTCCTCAGGCATCACCTTGAGCACCTCGCCCTTCTTGCCCTTATCCTTGCCGGTGATGACCACGACGTGGTCGCCCTTCTTGATCTTGAGCTTCGGCATCTAGAGGACCTCCGGCGCGAGCGACACGATCTTCATGTGCTTCTTGGCTCTGAGCTCGCGGGTCACCGGGCCGAAAATGCGGGTGCCGATCGGCTCGCCTTGCGGATTGACCAAGACCGCCGCATTGCGATCGAAACGGATGATCGAGCCGTCGGGCCGGCGCACGCCCTTGGCGGTGCGCACCACCACGGCCTTCATCACCTGGCCCTTCTTCACGCGGCCGCGCGGGATCGCCTCCTTGACCGACACCACGATGGTGTCGCCGATCGAGGCATATTTCCGCTTCGAACCGCCGAGCACCTTGATGCACTGGACGCGGCGAGCGCCGGAATTATCGGCGACGTCGAGATTGGTCTGCATTTGGATCATGGCATCGCGCCTTTAACTCTCAACCCGCCGTCAACTCGCCGCCCGCTCGCGCGGCAGCACCGTCCACCGTTTCTGCTTGGAGATCGGGGGGCATTCCTCGATCCACACCATCTCGCCAACCTTGAACTCGTTCTTCTCGTCATGGGCCTGATAGTTCTTGCTGCGCCGCACGGTCTTCTGCAGCAAAGGATGGGTGAAGCGCCGCTCGACGCGGACCACCACGGTCTTCTCGTTCTTGTCGCTCACCACGACCCCTTGCAGAACTCGTTTCGGCATCGTTTCGTCCTAACCCTTTGCCTTCGCCTTGGCTCTGGCCTTGGCCGCCTTCGGCGTTGTCTTCGTCGTCTTCGGCTTGGCAGCCGGCTTGGCCTTCGTCTTGGCCACGGGCTTCGCCTTCGGCTCTGCTGGAGCCTTGATCTTCACCGCGCCCTCGGGCTGCGGCTGCTGCCGCGCAATCGTCTTGATGCGCGCGACGTCGCGTCTGATCTGTCTCACCCGGGCCGTGTTCTCGAGTTGGCCTGACGCCGCCTGGAAGCGCAGATTGAACTGCTCCTTCTTCAGCTTGACCAGCTCGTCATCGAGTTGATCTGGAGTCAGGCTGCGGACTTGATGGGCCTTCATGACTTGCCCTCGATACGTGCGACCACGCGCGTCTTGATGGGGAGCTTGGCCGCGGCAAGCCTCAGCGATTCGCGCGCCACCGACTCGGTTACGCCGTCGATCTCGAACATGATGCGCCCGGGCTTCACCCGCGCCACCCACAATTCCGGCGTGCCCTTGCCCTTGCCCATGCGCACCTCGGTCGGCTTCTTCGACACCGGCACGTCGGGGAAGAGCCTGATCCATACTCTCCCGGAGCGCTTCATCTGCCGCGTCATGGCGCGGCGCGCGGCCTCGATCTGCCGCGCCGTGATGCGGGCAGGTTCCTGGGCCTTCAGCCCGAAGGTGCCAAAATTGAGCGTGACCGCGCTCGAGGCGGCGCCCTTGATGCGCCCCTTATGAGCCTTGCGGTACTTCGTACGCTTCGGTTGCAGCATGACTTAAGCCTTGTCTCTCACTCTTAACCTTGCGCCGGAGCGGGTTCGCGGCGCCCGGTGGAGCGCCCGCCTTCCTGCGCCTCGAGCGCCCTGGTCTCCTGGGCCATGGGATCGTGCTCCATGATCTCGCCCTTGAAGATCCACACCTTCACGCCGATGATCCCATAGGCGGTGCGGCCAAGTGCCGTGCCGTAATCGATATTGGCGCGCAGCGTGTGCAACGGCACCCGCCCCTCGCGATACCATTCCATGCGGGCGATCTCGGCCCCGCCGAGCCGGCCGCCGCAATTGATGCGGATGCCGAGCGCGCCCATGCGCATCGCCGACTGCACGGCGCGCTTCATGGCGCGGCGGAAGGCCACCCGGCGCTCGAGCTGCTGCGCGATGCCCTCGGCCACCAGCGTGGCGTCGACTTCGGGCTTGCGCACTTCGAGGATGTTGAGATGCACCTCGAAGTCCGTCATGCTCGCGAGCTCGCGCCTCAGCTTCTCGATATCGGCGCCCTTCTTGCCGATGAGAATGCCGGGCCGCGCGGTATGCACCGTCACGCGGCATTTCTTGTGCGGGCGCTCGATGACCACCTTGGAGATGCCGGCCTGCTTGCGCGAGGTAAGAATGTGCTCGCGCATCTTCAAGTCTTCGTGGAGCAGGCGCGCATATTCGCCGCGTGAGGCGAACCAGCGCGAATCCCAAGTGCGGTTGACGCCGAGCCTAAGCCCGATCGGATTGACCTTCTGTCCCATTAAGCGGGCTCCTCGACTTGGCGCAGGATGACGGTGATCTGCGCGAACGGCTTCTCGATGCGGCCGGCGCGGCCACGGGCGCGGGCACGGACCCGCTTCAATACCAGGTTCTTGCCGACATAGGCCTCGGCCACGACCAGCGCGTCGACGTCGAGGGCATGATTGTTCTCGGCATTGGCGATGGCCGATTCGAGCGTCTTCTTCACGTCCTTGGCGACACGCTTGCGCGAGAAGGTGAGATCGGCGAGCGCGCGATCGACCTTCTTGCCCCGGATCAGCTGGGCAAGCAGGTTGAGCTTTTGCGGGCTCACGCGCACGAGCCGCGTGACGGCCCTCGCCTCGTTCTCTTTCAGCGTCCGTTCACGCTGCGGCTTGCCCATTACGGTGCCTTCACTCTCTTCGCCTTGCGGTCCGCGGCGTGGCCGTAGAAGGTCCGCGTCGGCGCAAACTCTCCGAACTTGTGGCCGATCATGTCCTCGGTGACGAGCACCGGGATGTGCTTCTGGCCGTTATGCACCCCGAAGGTGAGCCCGACGAATTGCGGCAGGATGGTCGAGCGGCGCGACCAGATCTTGATCACGGCGTTTGACGCGCTGCCGCGCGCCTTCTCGGCCTTCTTGAGCATGTAGCCGTCGACGAACGGGCCTTTCCAGATCGAGCGTCCCACGTGAACTATCCCTTCTTCTTCTGGTGACGGCTGCGCAGGATGAACTTGTCGCTTGCCTTGTTGGAGCGCGTTTTCTTGCCCTTGGTCGACTTGCCCCACGGCGTCACCGGGTGCCGGCCGCCCGAGGTGCGGCCCTCGCCGCCGCCATGCGGATGATCGATCGGGTTCATCGCCACGCCGCGCACGACGGGCTTCCGCCCCTTCCAGCGCATGCGTCCGGCCTTGCCGAAATTGATATTGGAATTGTCGGGATTGGAGACGGCCCCAACGGTCGCCATGCACTCGGCCGGCACCATGCGCGTCTCGCCGGAATTCAGTCTCAGAATCGCGTAGCCCGCATCGCGGCCGACCAGCTGCACATAGGTCCCTGCCGCGCGGGCGATCTGGCCGCCTTTGCCCTGCTTCATCTCGACATTGTGGACGATGGTGCCGATCGGCATGTTGGCCAGCGGCATGGCGTTGCCGGGCTTCACGTCGGCCTTCGTATCGGAAATGACGGTGTCGCCGGGCGCGAGCCGCTGCGGCGCGAGGATGTAAGCGAGCTCGCCGTCCTCATATTTGATGAGCGCGATGAAGGCGGTGCGGTTGGGATCGTATTCGAGCCGCTCGACCGTCGCCGGCACGCCGAGCTTGCCGCGCTTGAAGTCCACCTTGCGATAGGTGCGCTTGTGCCCGCCGCCCCGATGCCACATCGACACGCGGCCGAGATTGTTGCGGCCGCCGGACTTGGACAGTCCCTCGGTGAGCGCCTTGACCGGCTTGCCCTTCCACAGATGGCTGCGGTCGACGAGCACGAGCTGCCGCTGGCTCGGTGTGGTGGGGTTGAAGGTCTTGAGTGCCATGGCCTCGTCAGATCCTCGTCGTCACGTCGATCTTGTCGCCTTCGGCGAGCTTGACGATCGCTTTCTTCACGTCCTGCTGCCGGCCCTTGATGCCCTTGAAGTGCTTGGTCTTGCCCTTGCGGGTGAGCGTGTTGACGGACAGCACCGTGACCCCGAACAGCTTCTCGATGGCCGCCTTGATCTCGGGCTTGGTCGCGTCGCGGCGCACCTTGAACACGACCTGATTGGCCTCGGAGGCCGCGCTCGCCTTCTCGGTGATGACCGGGGCCAAGATCACGTCATATGCGGCGGTTGCGCTCATTTGAACCGCGCCTCCAACGCCTCGATCGCCGCCTTGGTCAGGACGAGCTTCTCGTGCCGCAGGATGTCGTAGACGTTGATGCCCTGCACGGGGAGGACGTCCACGTGAGGCAGATTGCGCGCGGCCCGCGCGAAGGCCTCTTGCACCGTAGCGCCGTCGATAATCAGCACCGAGCCGAAGCCGAGCTTGGCGAAGCGCGACTTGAGCTCCTTGGTCTTGGCCTCTTTCAGCTCGCATTTGTCGATCACGATCAGCGTCTCGGACTTGGCCTTGGCCGACAGCGCATGCTTGAGCGCAAGCGCCCTCACCTTCTTCGGCAGGTCGATGGCGAAGCTGCGCGGCTTCGGCCCGAACGCCTTGCCGCCGCCCCTGAAGATCGGCGCCTTCTTGCTGCCGTGGCGCGCGCGGCCCGTGCCCTTCTGGCGATAGAGCTTGGCGGTCGTCGCGTTGATCTCCGAGCGATCCTTGACGTGAGCCGTGCCGCCCCGCCGCTTGGCGAGCTGGTAGCGCACCATGCGCTGCAAGATGTCGGGACGGGGCTCGAGCCCGAACACGTGGTCGGAAAGCTCGACCGTGCCCGCCTTCTTGGCGTCGAGAGTGGTTATGTCAGCCTTCATCACTCTTGGCTCCCACCCTCTGCCGGCTCAGACTCGGTGCTTGCCGCCTGCTCGGGCTTGGCGTTCTTTGCTTGCTTCGGCTGATCGCCCGCCACCTTGCGGAAGGCGCCGGGCTTCGGCGCGGTCTCAGGCAACGTGCGTTTGACCGCGTCGCGCAGCAGCACCCAGCCGCCCTTGGCGCCAGGCACCGCGCCGCGGATCATGATCAGCCCGCGCTCGGGATCGGTCTTCACCACGCGCAAATTCTGGGTGGTGACGTTCACGTCGCCCATATGGCCGGCCATCTTCTTGCCCTTGAACACCTTGCCGGGGTCCTGGCGCTGGCCGGTCGAACCGTGGCTGCGATGGCTGACCGAGACGCCGTGGCTCGCGCGCAAGCCGTGGAAGCCGTGGCGCTTCATGGCGCCGGCAAAACCCTTGCCGATGGACGTGCCGGAGACGTCGACATACTGCCCTTCGACGAAATGGTCGGCGGTGATCTCCGCGCCCACCTCGATCAGATTGTCAGGGCTCACGCGGAACTCGGCGAGCTTCCGCTTGGGCTCGACATTGGCCACGGCGAAATGCCCCCGCGCGGCGCGGGTGAGGCGCTTCACCTTGGGCCGTCCGGCGCCGAGCTGGAGCGCGGTGTAGCCATTCTTCTCCGAGGTGCGGTGGCCCACGACCTGGCAATGCTCGAGCCGCAGCACCGTCACCGGGATGTGCTCCCCGGCATCGGTGAAGATCCTGGTCATGCCGACCTTTTGCGCGATGACACCTGATCGCATTGGTCTTTTAATCCTTGCCTCGTCCCGCGCGCTCTAGAGCTTGATCTCGACGTCGACGCCGGCCGCCAGGTCGAGCTTCATCAGCGCATCGACCGTCTGCGGCGTCGGATCGACGATGTCGAGCAGCCGCTTATGGGTGCGCATCTCGAACTGCTCGCGGCTCTTCTTGTCGATATGCGGCGAGCGGTTCACGGTGAACTTCTCGATGCGGGTCGGCAGCGGAATCGGCCCGCGCACCTCCGCGCCCGTGCGTTTCGCCGTGTTGACGATCTCCTTGGTCGACGCATCGAGGATGCGATGGTCGAAGGCTTTGAGCCTGATTCTTATGTTCTGACTTTGCATCTCGATGGCCTCAAATTGAGGAGCGCGCCTGAGGGGCGCGCTCCTGGTTTCCTTACTCGATGATCGACGCCACGACGCCGGCGCCGACGGTGCGGCCGCCTTCGCGAATGGCGAAACGGAGTTTCTCCTCCATGGCGATCGGCACGATCAGCGTCACCTCCATGGCAATGTTGTCGCCCGGCATCACCATCTCGGTTCCTTCCGGCAGCTGCACGACGCCGGTCACGTCGGTGGTGCGGAAGTAGAACTGCGGACGGTAGTTGCCGAAGAACGGGGTGTGACGTCCGCCCTCCTCCTTGGTGAGGATATAGGCCTCGGCCTTGAACTTGGTGTGGGGCTTGACCGAACCCGGCTTGCACAACACCTGGCCGCGCTCGACGCCTTCGCGGTCCACGCCGCGGAGCAGGCAGCCGACATTGTCGCCCGCCTCGCCCTGATCGAGCAGCTTGCGGAACATCTCGACGCCGGTGACCACGGTCTTGCTGGTCGGCTTGATGCCGACGATCTCGACCTCCTCGCCGACCTTGATGATGCCGCGCTCGATGCGGCCGGTGACCACGGTGCCACGGCCGGAGATCGAGAACACGTCCTCGATCGGCATGAGGAACGGCTTGTCCTTCGGACGGTCGGGCTGCGGGATGTACTCGTCGACCGCCTTCATCAGCTCGGTGATCGAGTTCTTGCCGACCGCATCGTCCTTGCCCTCGAGCGCGGCCAGCGCCGAGCCCTTGACGATCGGGATTTCGTCGCCGGGGAACTCGTATTTGGAAAGGAGCTCGCGTACCTCGAGCTCGACCAGGTCGAGCAGCTCCGGATCGTCGACCATGTCGACCTTGTTGAGATAGACGACCAGCGCCGGCACGCCGACCTGGCGAGCCAGCAAGATATGCTCGCGGGTCTGCGGCATCGGCCCATCGGCCGCCGACACCACGAGGATGGCGCCGTCCATCTGGGCGGCGCCCGTGATCATGTTCTTCACGTAGTCGGCATGGCCCGGACAGTCGACATGGGCGTAGTGCCGCTTGTCGGTCTCGTATTCCACGTGCGCGGTCGAGATGGTGATGCCGCGCGCCTTCTCTTCCGGCGCCTTGTCGATCTCGTCATAGGCGGTGAACTTCGCACCGCCCTTCTCGGCCAACACTTTGGTGATCGCGGCCGTCAACGTCGTCTTGCCGTGATCGACATGACCGATGGTCCCGATGTTGCAATGCGGCTTCGTCCGCTGGAATTTTTCCTTAGCCATGTTGGCTCTCCATCCTTCAACACAAAAACAAACTCGTCACGGCAGGCCTTCCGGCCGCCGGACCCTTTAGGCGAATTTCGCCTTGACCTCCTCGGCAACGCCTTGCGGCGCCTGCGCGTAGTGATCGAACTGCATGGTGAACTGCGCGCGGCCCTGGCTCATCGAGCGGAGATTGTTCACGTAGCCGAACATGTTGGCGAGCGGCACCATGGCGCTGATCACCGAGGCGTTGCCGCGCGACTCCTGGCCACGCACCTGACCCCTGCGGCTCGTGAGGTCGCCGATGATGCCGCCGACATAGTCCTCCGGCGTCACCACCTCGACCTTCATGATCGGCTCGAGCAGCTTCGGTCCCGCCTTGAGCGCGCCTTCGCGGAAGGCGGCGCGGCCGGCGATCTCGAACGCCATCACGCTCGAATCGACGTCGTGATAGGCGCCGTCGGTGAGCGTCACCTTGATGTCGAGCATGGGGAAGCCGGCGAGCACGCCTGACTCCACGACGCTCTGGACGCCCTTGGCGACGCCCGGGATGTATTCCTTCGGCACGTTGCCGCCGACCACCTTGTTCTCGAACTCGAAGCCCTTGCCGGCCTCGTTGGGCTCGATCGTCATCTTGACGCGCGCGAACTGGCCCGAGCCGCCGGTCTGCTTCTTGTGGGTGTAGTCGACATCGGCACGCTTGGAGACCGTCTCGCGGAACGCCACCTGGGGCGCGCCGACATTGGCCTCCACTTTGAACTCGCGCCGCATGCGGTCGACGATGATGTCGAGATGCAGCTCGCCCATACCCTTGATGATGGTCTGGCCGGACTCATGGTCGACCGAGACGCGGAACGAGGGATCTTCCTGGGCGAGACGATGGAGCGCGACGCCGAGCTTCTCCTGGTCGCCCTTGGTCTTGGGCTCGACCGCGACCTCGATGACGGGATCGGGGAACTCCATGCGCTCGAGAATCACGGGCTTGGCCGGATCGCACAGTGTGTCGCCGGTGGTCACGTCCTTGAGGCCGGCCAGCGCCACGATGTCGCCGGTATAGGCTTCCTTGATGTCCTCGCGGTGATTGGCGTGCATCAAGAGCATGCGGCCGATGCGCTCTTTCTTGTCCTTCACCGTGTTGACCAGCGTGGTGCCGGACTCGACCTTGCCGGAATAGATGCGGCAGAAGGTGAGCGAGCCCACGAACGGGTCGTTCATGATCTTGAAGGCGAGCATCGAAAGCGGCGCGTCGTCTTTCGGCTCGCGCGTCGTCTCCTCGCCGGTCTTGACGTCGATGCCCCTGACCGGGGGAACGTCGAGCGGCGACGGCAGATAATCCACCACCGCATCGAGCATCGGCTGCACGCCCTTGTTCTTGAAGGCCGAGCCGCACAGGATGGGAACGAAGAGGCTGTTGATGGTTCCCTTGCGGATGAGCGCCTTGAGCTCGGCCTCGGTCGGCGCCTTGCCTTCGAGATAGGCCTCGGTCGCGGACTCGTCGACCTCGGAGGCCAGCTCAACCAACCGCTCGTGATATTCCTTGGCCTGATCGAGCAGATCGGCCGGAATTTCCTCGTCATGGAAACTCGCCCCCAAGGCCTCGTCGTCCCAAACCACGGCCTTCATGCGGACGAGGTCGATGATACCCTTGAAGCTCGAACTCCGCGCCGAGCGGGAGTTGCAACACGATCGGCTTGGCGCCGAGACGGTCCTTCACCATCTGCACCGACAGGAAGAAGTCGGCGCCGATCTTGTCCATCTTGTTGACGAAGATCATGCGCGGCACGCCGTATTTGTCGGCCTGGCGCCACACCGTCTCGGTCTGCGGCTCGACGCCCTGGTTGGCGTCGAGCAGCGCAACCGCCCCGTCGAGCACGCGCAAGCTACGCTCGACCTCGATGGTGAAATCCACGTGGCCCGGCGTGTCGATGATGTTGATGCGCTTGTCGTTCCAATAGGCCGTCGTCGCCGCCGAGGTAATGGTGATGCCGCGCTCCTGCTCCTGCTCCATCCAGTCCATGGTGGCAGCGCCGTCATGCACCTCGCCCATCTTATGGCTCTTGCCGGTGTAATAGAGGACGCGCTCGGTGGTCGTGGTCTTGCCGGCGTCGATATGCGCCATGATCCCGATATTGCGGTAGTCCTCTAAGGGGGTAGCTCGCGGCATCGTAGGGTCCTTGAACTCGTTACCAGCGGTAATGGGAGAAGGCGCGGTTCGCCTCCGCCATGCGGTGGGTATCCTCGCGCTTCTTCACCGCCGTCCCGCGGTTGTTGGCGGCGTCGAGCAGCTCTCCCGAGAGGCGCTCGACCATGGTGTTCTCGTTACGCCCGCGCGCCGCGGTGATGATCCAGCGGATGGCGAGCGCCTGGCGCCGGTCGAGCCTCACCTCGACCGGGACCTGGTAGGTGGCCCCGCCGACGCGCCGCGACCTCACTTCGAGCGCCGGCATGACGTTGCGCAGCGCCTCATGGAACAGCTCGACCGGATTCTGCTTCGACTTCTTCTCCATCTGGTCGAGCGCGCCATAGACGATCCGCTCGGCGGCCGACTTCTTGCCTTCCTTCATGATGGAGTTCATGAATTTGGTGAGCACGATGTCCCCGAACTTGGGATCGGGGATCACTTCGCGCTTATCTGCTCTGCGCCGCCTCGACATATCGTCTGGTCCGTTTTCCTATACGCAAAACGACCCAATCACTTGGGTCGTTTGGCTCCATATTTGGAGCGCCGCTGCCGGCGGTCGCTGACGCCTTGGGTGTCGAGCACGCCACGAATGATGTGGTAGCGCACGCCTGGAAGATCCTTGACGCGCCCGCCCCTGATCAGCACCACCGAGTGCTCCTGAAGATTATGGCCCTCGCCGGGGATGTAGCTCGTCACTTCGAGCTGATTGGTGAGGCGAACGCGCGCCACCTTGCGGAGCGCCGAGTTGGGCTTCTTCGGCGTCGTGGTGTAGACGCGCGTACAGACCCCCCGCTTCTGCGGGCAGGACTGCATGGCCGGAACCTTGTTCCGCTTCACCGGCTTCTGGCGCGGCTTGCGGATCAGCTGTTGTATCGTCGGCATCGTCTGCCTTTTTCGTCCGATCTCCTTGCGGGCAAAGGCCCACATTGCTTCAGAGCCGAAGCGCGAACCCCACCGGGCTCGCATGCTTCAGCGCCTCAACACAGAGGACCTTGGAGGGCTAAACCCCCAAGATCATGACCCCGATGTGATCCCGGTTAGTCCGGCAGCGTCTAACCCCCGCCCGAAGGCAACCAAAACTGGGCTACCGCCTGCCGCGAAAGTGCGCGCGTTGTATCAGGCTGATTCTCGCATCGTCAAGGGTTCCGCCAAAAATCAGTGCCAGAAACCGGAGGGCGGAAGGGTGCGGGCCCTCCCCCTCAATGTCCGGCTTCCGGCATCCGATTTCCGGTTAAGCCGACGCCTCCTCCTCAGCCTCCTCTTCGTCACCCGGGACCAGGCGCTCCGCCGCGGCGCGCTTCCGCTCCTCGAGGATCAACTCGTCACGATGGGTGGCGATCTTATTCAACCGGGTCAACGTACCGCCGGTGCCGGCAGGGATCAGCCGGCCGACGATCACGTTCTCCTTGAGGCCCTCGAGCGCATCCACCTTGCCGTTTACGGCGGCATCGGTGAGCACGCGGGTGGTCTCCTGGAACGAGGCCGCCGAGATGAACGAGCGGGTCTGGAGCGAGGCCTTGGTGATGCCGAGCAGCACCGGCTGCCCGGTGGCGGGTTTGCCGCCGGCCGCCTCGACCGCCGCATTGGCGTCGTCGAGGTCGAGCCGGTCGATTTGCTCGCCCTTGAGAAGATCCGTGCTGCCCGGGTCCTCGATCTCGATCTTCTGCAGCATCTGCCTGACGATCACCTCGATATGCTTGTCGTTGATGGTGACGCCCTGCAGCCGGTAGACCTCCTGGATCTCGTTGACGAGATAGTTGGCCAGCTCCTCGACGCCCTTGATGGCAAGGATGTCGTGCGGCGCAGGATGGCCGTCGAGCAGGAACTCGCCCTTCTCGATGCGGTCGCCCTCCTGCACGGCAAGATGCCGGCCCTTGGGAATGAGGTACTCGACCGGCTCCTGGCCGTCGTCCGGGGTGATGGTGATGCGCCGCTTGTTCTTGTAATCGCGGCCAAGCTGCACCGTGCCCGAGATTTCGGCGATGATGGCGTGATCCTTGGGGCGCCGCGCCTCGAACAGCTCGGCAACCCGCGGCAGACCGCCGGTGATGTCGCGGGTCTTGGCGCTCTCCATCGGAATACGGGCGAGCACGTCGCCGGCCATCACCTGATGGCCGGGCTCGACCGACAGGATCGCATCGACGGGCAGCAGATAGCGGGCCTCGCCGCCGCGCGACGAGCTTGACCGATCTTGCCCTTCTTGTCCTTGATCACCATGGCGGGCCTGAGATCGGCGCCGCGCGGGGACTGGCGCGCCAGTCGATGATCACGCTGTTGGTGATGCCGGTCGAACTCGTCGCGCCGCTCGCTGACCGACACGCCCTCGACCAGATCCTCGAAGTCCACGCGTGCCCTCGACTTCGGTGAGCACCGGGCGGGTATAGGGGTCCCACTCGGCGAGCCGATCGCCGCGCTTGACCTTGACGCCGTCATCGACGCGCAGATGCGTGCCGTAAGGCAGACGGTGCACGGCACGCTCGGTGCCGTCCTCGTCGAGCACGACCACCGCCGTGTTGCGGCCCATGACCATCAGCCGGCCTTGCGAATCCTTGACCACGTTGCGCTGCTTGATCTTCACCGTGCCGTCGAAATTGGACTCCAGCGACGACTGATCGACCACCTTGGCCGACGCCACACCGCCCAGATGGAAGGTGCGCATGGTGAGCTGCGTGCCGGGCTCGCCGATCGACTGTGCGGCGATGACGCCGACCGCCTCGCCGAGATTGACCGGCGTGCCGCGGGCGAGATCGCGCCCGTAGCATTTGGCGCAGATGCCGTTGCGGGTCTCGCAGGTGAGCGCCGAGCGGATGCGCAATTCTTGGACATGCGCATTCTCCAGCGCCTCGACCTGCTCCTCCTCGATCAGCTCGCCGCCCTTGATGACCACCTTGCCGGTCGACGGATTCTTGACGTTCTCGGCCGTGGTGCGGCCGAGCACGCGCTGACCGAGCGACACCGTCACCTCGCCCGCCTCGAGAATGGCGCGCGCCATGATGCCTTCGGTGGTGCCGCAATCGTCTTCGGTCACGATGCAGTCTTGCGCCACGTCGACCAGACGCCGCGTGAGATAGCCCGAGTTCGCCGTCTTCAGCGCGGTGTCGGCCAGGCCCTTGCGGGCGCCGTGGGTCGAGTTGAAGTACTCGAGCACCGACAGCCCCTCCTTGAAGTTGGAGATGATCGGCGTCTCGATGATCTCGCCCGACGGCTTGGTCATCAAGCCGCGCATGCCGGCCAACTGCTTCATCTGGGCCGGCGAACCGCGCGCACCTGAATGCGACATCATATAGATGGAGTTGATCGGCTTCTCGCGGCCGGTCTTGGGATCGCGCTCGACCGCCGAGATGCGCTTCATCATCTCCTTGGCGACCAGCTCGGTGCACTCCGTCCAGGTATCGACCACCTTGTTGTACTTTTCGCCGCGGGTGATCAGGCCGTCATTATATTGCTGCTCGTACTCGCGCACGAGGTCGGACGTCTTCTGCACGATCGCGTCCTTGGTCTCCGGGATCACCATGTCGTCCTTGCCGAACGAGATGCCGGCGCGGCAGGCATAGACGAACCCAAGTCCCATGATCCGGTCGCAGAAGATGACCGTCTCCTTCTGACCGCAGTGGCGATAGACCACGTCGATCGTGTTGGAGATGTCCTTCTTGGTCAGCAGCCGGTTCACGAGCTCAAAGGGAACCAAGGGGCTACGGGGCAAAAGCTCGCCGAGCAGCATGCGGCCGGGCGTGGTGTCGTAGATCTGCGACACCGGCTTGCCCTTGGCATCGACCGTGATGAATCGGCCTTTGATCTTGGTGTGCAAGGTCACGACCTTGGCCTCGAGCGCGTGATGGATCTCGGCCACGTTGCCGAACATCATGCCCTCGCCGGGCTCCTTGTCCATTTCGAGCGACAAATAATAGAGGCCGAGCACGATGTCCTGGCTCGGCACGATGATCGGCGAGCCGTTGGCCGGGTGCAGGATGTTGTTGGTCGACATCATCAGCACGCGGGCCTCGAGCTGCGCCTCGAGCGACAGCGGCACGTGCACCGCCATCTGGTCGCCGTCGAAATCGGCGTTGAACGCGGCGCACACCAGCGGATGGAGCTGGATCGCCTTGCCCTCGATCAGCACCGGCTCGAATGCCTGGATGCCGAGGCGGTGCAGCGTGGGCGCACGGTTGAGCAGGATCGGATGCTCGCGGATCACCTCATCGAGGATGTCCCAAACTTCCGGCTTCTCCTTCTCGACCAGCTTCTTGGCTTGCTTCACGGTGGCGGCATGGCCCTTGGCGTCGAGCCGCGCATAGATGAACGGCTTGAACAGCTCGAGCGCCATCTTCTTGGGCAGGCCGCATTGATGCAGCTTGAGCTCGGGACCGACCACGATCACCGAGCGGCCCGAATAGTCGACGCGCTTGCCGAGCAGGTTTTGGCGGAACCGCCCCTGCTTGCCCTTCAGCATGTCGGCCAGCGACTTCAAGGGCCGCTTGTTGGCGCCGGTGATAACGCGGCCACGCCGCCCGTTGTCGAACAGCGCATCGACCGCCTCTTGCAGCATGCGCTTCTCGTTGCGGATGATGATGTCGGGCGCGCGCAGCTCCATCAGGCGCTTCAACCGATTGTTGCGGTTGATGACGCGGCGATAGAGGTCGTTCAGGTCGGAGGTCGCAAAGCGGCCGCCATCGAGCGGCACCAGCGGCCGGAGCTCCGGCGGAATGACCGGCACCACGGTCAGGATCATCCACTCGGGCTTGTTGCCCGACTGGATGAAGGCCTCGACCACTTTCAGCCGCTTGGCGAGCTTCTTGGGCTTAAGCTCGGAGGTCGACTCGGCGATCTCGACTCGGAGATCGGCGGCGATCTTCTCCAGATCGAGGCCCTTGAGCAGCTCGCGGATGGCCTCCGCGCCGATCGCGGCGGTGAACGAGTCCTCGCCGAAATCTTCCTGCGCCTTGAGATAGTCCTCTTCGGACAGAAGCTGGAGCGGCTTGAGCGTGGTCAGCCCCGGCTCGAGCACGATGTAATTCTCGAAATAGAGCACGCGCTCGAGGTCCTTGAGCGTCATGTCGAGCAGAAGCCCGATGCGCGACGGCAGCGACTTCAAGAACCAGATATGGGCGACCGGCGCGGCGAGCTCGATATGGCCCATACGCTCGCGCCGGACCTTGGCGAGCGTCACCTCGACGCCGCACTTCTCGCAGATGACGCCCTTGTACTTCATGCGCTTGTACTTGCCGCACAAGCACTCATAGTCCTTCACCGGACCGAAGATGCGCGCGCAGAACAGCCCGTCGCGCTCCGGCTTGAAGGTACGGTAGTTGATCGTCTCGGGCTTCTTGATCTCCCCATACGACCAGGACAGGATCTTTTCCGGGCTGGCGATGCCGATCCGGATCTGATCGAAATTCTGCTGCTGGACCTGGGGACTGAAGAGATTGACGATTTCTTGGTTCATTCGGTTGTCTCCCAACGGGCGGCCTGGCCGCCCTTCGGTTGGTCGTATTCGCTAGTCGGTTCGGCCAAGAGGCCGAGGCTTATTCGGCCGCCGGGCGCGGCAGGCTCGCCCGGGCCTGCTGTTCCTCAGGTTTGGGCTGCACCAGTTCCACATTGAGGCCGAGCGCCCGCATTTCCTTGACGAGCACGTTGAACGACTCGGGGATGCCCGCCTCGAACGTATCGTCGCCGCGGACGATGGCCTCGTAGACCTTGGTGCGGCCCGCCACGTCGTCGGACTTCACCGTGAGCATCTCCTGGAGCGTATAGGCCGCGCCGTAAGCTTCGAGCGCCCACACCTCCATCTCGCCGAAGCGCTGGCCGCCGAACTGCGCCTTGCCGCCCAGTGGCTGCTGGGTGACCAGGCTGTAAGGCCCGATCGAGCGCGCATGGATCTTGTCGTCGACCAGATGGTGGAGCTTCAACATATAGATGTAGCCCACCGTGACCTTGCGCTCGAACTCTTCGCCGGTACGGCCGTCGAACAGCGTGACCTGGCCCGATGAGTCGAGCCCGGCCGCCTTGAGCAGCTCGGTGACGTCGCCCTCATGCGCGCCATCGAACACCGGAGTGGCGACCGGCACGCCGGTCTTCAAGCTTTCGCTCACCTCGATGACCTGATCCTCTTTGAGCGCCGCCACCGCCTTGTCGTCGCCGTAGATAGTCTTGAGCATCTCCTTGAGCGGCTTTGACTTGTGGCTCTGATGATAGGCCTCCAGCGCGTCGCCGATCTTGCGCCCCAAGCCCCGGCACGCCCAGCCGAGATGGGTCTCCAGGATCTGGCCCACATTCATGCGGCTCGGCACGCCAAGCGGATTGAGCACGATGTCGATGGTTCCGCCGTCCTCGAGATAAGGCATGTCCTCGATCGGCACGATCATGCTGATCACGCCCTTATTGCCGTGACGGCCGGCCATTTTGTCGCCGGGCTGGATCTTGCGCTTCACCGCGACGAACACCTTGACCATCTTCATCACGCCGGGCGGCAGCTCGTCGCCGCGCTGAAGCTTGTCGACCTTGTCGACGAAGCGCTGCTCGAGCCTCTTCTTGGCGTCTTCATATTGGCGGCGGATGGCCTCGACCTCGGCCATGGCCTTCTCGTTCTTGAGCGCGACCTCCCACCAATGGCTGCGCGCGACGTCATCGAGCAGCGCCTCGGTGATCTTGGCGTCCTTCTTGATGCCCTTGGGGCCCTTGGCCACCACCTTGTGCATCAGCACGTCCTTGAGACGGCCATAGACGTTGCGGTCGAGGATCGCGAGTTCGTCGTCGCGGTCCTTGGCCAGCCGCTCGATTTCCTCGCGCTCGATCGCCATGGCGCGCTCGTCCTTCTCGACGCCGTGGCGGTTGAACACGCGCACCTCGACCACCGTGCCCGACACGCCGGGCGGCAGCTTGAGCGAAGTGTCGCGCACATCGGAGGCCTTCTCGCCGAAGATGGCGCGGAGCAGTTTCTCCTCAGGCGTCATCGGGCTCTCGCCCTTGGGCGTGATCTTGCCCACCAGAATGTCGCCCGGATTGACCTCGGCGCCGATATAGACGATGCCGGCCTCGTCGAGATTCTTGAGCGCCTCTTCCGAGACGTTGGGAATATCGCGGGTGATCTCCTCAGGCCCGAGCTTGGTATCGCGGGCCATCACCTCGAACTCCTCGATATGGATCGAGGTGAATACGTCGTCGCGCACGACGCGCTCGGAGATGAGGATGGAATCCTCGAAGTTGTAGCCCATCCACGGCATGAACGCGACCAGCACGTTGCGGCCGAGCGCGAGCTCGCCGAGATCGGTCGACGGACCGTCGGCGATGATCTCGCCCGCCTGCACCTGATCGCCCACGCGCACCAGCGGCCGCTGGTTGATGCAGGTGTTCTGGTTCGAGCGCTGGAACTTGCGCAGATTGTAGATGTCGACGCCCGACTTCGACGGATCGGTCTCCTCGGTGGCGCGGATGACGATACGGGTCGCGTCCACCTGGTCGACCACGCCGGTGCGGCGCGCGCCGATGGCGGCACCCGAATCGCGCGCCACCACCTCCTCCATGCCGGTGCCGACCAGCGGCGCCTCGGCGGTAATCAGCGGCACGGCCTGACGCTGCATGTTCGAGCCCATCAAGGCGCGGTTGGCGTCGTCGTTCTCGAGGAACGGAATGAGCGCGGCTGCGACCGAGACGAGCTGCTTCGGCGACACGTCGATCAGGTCGACCTTCTCCGGCGGCTCGAGCTCGACGTCGCCGGCATGACGGCACACGATCAGATCCTCGGCAAAGGTGCCGTTCGGATTAAGCTTGGCGTTGGCCTGGGCGATGATGTAGCGCGCCTCTTCCATGGCCGAGAGGTAGACGACTTCGTCGGTCACCTTGCCCTTGACCACCCGGCGATACGGGCTCTCGATGAAGCCGTATTTGTTCACCCGCGCAAAGGTCGCGAGCGAATTGATTAGGCCGATATTCGGACCTTCCGGCGTCTCGATCGGGCAGATGCGGCCGTAATGGGTCGGATGCACGTCACGCACCTCGAAGCCGGCGCGCTCGCGCGTCAAACCGCCCGGCCCAAGCGCCGACAGGCGCCGCTTATGGGTGATCTCCGACAGCGGGTTGGTCTGGTCCATGAACTGCGACAGCTGCGAGGAGCCGAAGAACTCGCGCACCGCGGCGGCCGCGGGCTTGGCGTTGATCAGGTCCTGCGGCATCACCGTGTCGATGTCGACCGAGCTCATGCGCTCCTTGATGGCGCGCTCCATGCGCAACAGGCCGACGCGATACTGATTCTCCATCAGCTCGCCGACCGAGCGCACCCGGCGATTGCCGAGATGATCGATGTCGTCGATCTCGCCCTTGCCGTCGCGCAAGCCGACCAGCGTCTTGATCACGGCGAGGATGTCCTCTTTGCGCAGGGTACGCACCGTGTCGGGCGCGTCGAGGTCGAGACGCATATTCATCTTGACCCGGCCGACCGCCGAAAGATCGTAGCGCTCGCCATCGAAGAAGATGCCCTTGAACAAGGTGGCGGCGGCTTCCGGCGTCGGCGGCTCGCCCGGCCGCATCACGCGGTAGATGTCGAGCAGCGCCTCCTCGGGATTGGAGTTCTTGTCGATGTTGAGCGTGTTGCGGATGAACGCGCCGACATTGACGTGATCGATGTCGAGGATCGGGATCTCCTTGAGACCGAGATCCTTGAGCGTGGCCAACAGCTTGGCGTCGAGCTCCTCGCCCGCCTCGCCGTAGATCTCGCCCGTCTCCATATTGAGGATGTCCTGCGCCAGGTAGCGCCCGTACAGGTCTTCGTCGCTGACCAGCAGCTCCTTCAGGCCTTCGTCGGCGAGCTTCTTGGCGAGACGCGCGGTGACCTTGCGGCCGGCCTCGATGGCGACCTTGCCGGTCTTGGCGTCGACCAGATCGCTGGTCGGCTTGATGCCGCGCAGACGGTCGGGCCGGAACGGCATGCGCCAGCCCTCCTTGGTCGACTTGAGCACGACGCGGTCGTAGAAGGTCGACAGGATCTCTTCGTCCTCGAGACCCAGCGCATAAAGCAGCGTCGTCACCGGGAGCTTGCGGCGCCGGTCGATACGCACATAGACGATGTCCTTGGCGTCGAATTCGAAATCGAGCCACGAGCCGCGATAAGGAATAATGCGCGCGGCGAACAGCAGTTTGCCCGAGGAATGGGTCTTGCCGCGGTCGTGGTCGAAGAACACCCCGGGCGAGCGGTGCATTTGCGAGACGATCACGCGCTCGGTGCCGTTGATGACGAAGGTGCCGTTCATCGTCATGAGCGGCATGTCGCCCATGTAGACGTCCTGCTCCTTGATGTCCTTGACCGAGCGGGCGCCGGTCTCCTCGTTGACGTCGAACACGATCAGCCTGAGCGTGACCTTGAGCGGCGCGGCATAGGTCATGCCCCGCTGTTGGCACTCCTCGACGTCGTATTTCGGCGGCTCGAAGGCGTAGCGCACGAATTCGAGCTGGGCGCGCTCGCCGAAATCCTTGATGGGGAACACGGAGCGGAAGACAGACTGCAAGCCCTCGTCCAGGCGCCCGCCCTCGGGCTCCTCCACCATCAGGAATTGATCGTAGGACTGCTTCTGAACCTCGATGAGATTCGGCATCTCGGCAACTTCACGAATCTTGCCGAACATCTTCCGCAAACGCTTATGCCCATTCGAAGTCTGCTGCGCCATTTTTACCTCTTAGGGTCGTCGCGACGGCTCGCCGGAACTCCCGCTTAGGGAGCGGAGCTTCTGGCGAAGCGTCAGGTCATAATATTTGGTGGGTTTTGGCCCGGGCGAACTCCCCTATATGGGGGGCGCCCGGGCGTCTTTCAACCCACTTAACTATTTCAGCTCGACGGTCGCGCCGGCGGCTTCGAGCTGCTTCTTGATCTTTTCAGCCTCGTCCTTGGTCACGCCTTCCTTGACCGGCTTGGGCGCGCCTTCAACGAGATCCTTGGCTTCTTTGAGGCCGAGGCTGGTGATGACCCTGACCTCCTTGATAACATTGATCTTCTGGGCCCCAGCGCCAGTGAGAACCACGGTAAATTCCGTCTGCTCCTCAACCGGAGCGGCGGCTGCGCCACCGGCAGCGGCCATCATGGCGACCGGCGCTGCGGCCGATACGCCCCACTTTTCCTCCAGCAGTTTCGCCAGGTCGGCGGCCTCAAGCACCGTCAGGCTGGACAGCTGGTCAACTATTTTCTGCAAATCTGCCATCGACTTATCCTCGTAGGTTTGACTCTCGTATTAGGGTTTCCTGGCTCACGCCGCTGCCTTGTTGCCGTAAGCGCCGAACACGCGGGCAAGCTGAGCGCCGGGCTCGTTCAGGGTGCGGGCGATCTTGCTCGCCGGCGCCTGAAGGAGACCGATCAGCTTGCCGCGCAGCTCGTCGAGCGACGGCAGACTGGCCAGCGAATTCACGCCCTTGGCATCGAGGACCGTGGGTCCCATCGCTCCGCCGAGGATCACGAATTTCTCGTTCGCCTTGGCGAATTTGACGGCGACCTTCGGCGCCGCGACCGGGTCCGCGGAATATGCGAGGCAGGTCGGCCCCTTCAGCAAATCCGCGATGCCCTTAGCGTCGGTGCCTTCGAGCGCGAGCTTGACGAGCCTGTTCTTCGCCACCTTGACCTGGCCGCCAGCGCTTCTCATCTCGCTGCGCAGTTTGGTCATGTCGGCAACCGTCAGGCCCGCATAGTGAGCGACGACGACCACGCCGGTCTTGGCGAAGACATCGTGAAGCGCCGTCACGACATCGCGCTTCTCTGCTCTTTCCAATGCTCACTCCGTCTGTTTCAAGGACCGGGAACGGATGTTCGAGGTCCTTAGGCTACACCGTGCCGCCAGACGCGAGGGGCAAGGCAAGAAGCCGCCCCGCTTGTCCAAGCGGCGCTCTGTTGCCTGTCCCGCCCGCGCGCGAAATTGCGCAAGAGCCACTTACGAGGTTCAAACCGATCTCCAGGTTGCGGGCGTTGTCCGCCACCGTAGAACCGTTCGTCTCCCGTCTCATGCAGGCCCGAAGGGCTTAAGCGGTCACCCGCACCTGCAATCTCGGACAGGTTCGGACCGCTTCGACCGGAAGCGATCCTCCGGGACTGGAACGCCAGCCCCGAAACTCTGCTCTAACCCGCCGCGCCTCCGGTGAGGCTCGCGGGCTCAATCTTGACGCCGGGCCCCATGGTCGAGGTGACCGCGACGCGCTTCAGGAACGTGCCTTTGGCGCCCGAGGGCTTGGCCTTCATCACCGCCTCGGCGAAGGCCCGGATATTCTCGACCAGCGCCTGCTCGGTAAAACTCGCTTTGCCGACGCCGGCGTGAATCAAGCCGGCCTTCTCGACGCGGAACTCGACCGCGCCGCCTTTCGCCGCGCGCACGGCGGGCGCGATGTCGGCCGTGACCGTGCCGACCTTCGGGTTGGGCATCAGGCCGCGGGGCCCAAGCACCTTTCCCAACCGTCCGACCAGCGGCATCATGTCGGGTGTGGCGATGCAGCGATCGAAATCGATCACGCCTTTCTGCACCTGCTCGACCAGGTCCTCTGCGCCGACCACGTCGGCACCCGCCTTCTTGGCCTCTTCGGCCTTGGCGCCCTTGGCGAACACGGCGACTCTGAGCTTGCGCCCCGAGCCGTGCGGCAGCGCGCAGACACCGCGCACCATCTGGTCGGAGTGGCGCGGATCGACGCCGAGATTCATCGCGATCTCGATGGTCTCGTCGAACTTCGCCTTGGCGCCGTTCTTGACCAGCTTCACCGCGTCCTCGATCGAATAGAGCTTTTCGCGTTCGATCGTCTCGGCGGCGGTGCGAAATCTCTTGCCGGGCTTGCTCATCGTCTACTCCTGCACCTGTAGGCCCATCGAGCGGGCCGAGCCGGCGATAATCTTCATCGCCTGCTCGATGGTATTGGCATTCAAATCCTTCATCTTGATCTCGGCGATCTCGCGCAACTGCGCCTGGGTCACGGTGCCTGGGCTGACCCGGCCGGGCTCTTTCGATCCCTTGCCGATCTTGGCCGCCTTCTTCAGCAGATAGGACGCAGGCGGCGTCCGCATCTCGAAGATGAAGGAGCGGTCGGCAAAGACCGTGATCACCGTCGGAATGGGCGAGCCGGGCTCGAGCTTCTGAGTCGCCGCGTTGAACTGCTTGCAGAACTCCGGGATGTTGACGCCGCGCTGGCCGAGCGCGGGCCCGATCGGCGGCGAGGGATTGGCCTGCCCTGCCGGTACCTGGAGCTTGATGTAACCGTCGATCTTCTTCATCCCTAAACTCTTCCCGCGCCTTCCCGCTTAAAGCTTTTCGACTTGTGCATATTCGAGCTCGACCGGAGTCGCCCGGCCGAAAATCGACACCGCAACCTTGAGCCGCGCCCGCTCCTCGTCGACTTCTTCGACGAGGCCGTTGAACGAGGCGAACGGACCATCGGCCACGCGCACCTGTTCGCCAATCTCGAAGGTGACCGATGGCTTCGGCCGCTCGACGCCCTCTTGCACCTGCTGCAGGATACGCCCGGCCTCGTCGTCGGTGATCGGAATGGGCTTGTTCTCGGTGCCGAGAAAGCCGGTGACTTTCGGCGTGGCCTTGATCAAATGATAAGTCTCGTCGTTGAGATCCATCTTCACGAGCACATAGCCCGGAAAGAATTTCCGCTCGGAGCTGACCTTGCGGCCGCGGCGCATCTCCACGACCTCCTCCATCGGCACCAGCACCTCTTCGAACATGTCGCCGAGTCCGGCTCCGGCGGCGCGCTCCTTGATGGATTCGGCGACCTTCCGCTCGAAGTTCGAATAGGCGTGGACGATGTACCAGCGCTTTGCCATTGACTCCTACCGGCCCAAACCCAAGACGAACGTCACGAGCGTGCTCAACACCCAATCGGCGGCGAGAAAGAACAGCGCGGCGGCGATCGACATCAGCAAGACCATGACCGTGGTGATCACGGTCTCCCGGCGCGTGGGCCAGGTGACCTTGGCGACCTCGGTGCGGACCTGCTGCAAAAATTCGAAAGGATTCGTCCTCGCCATTTTCTGTCCTTGCGGCGGAAACCCGCCTTGTCTCAATGCTTTCGGCTCTCGCCTCAGTCGTGGCAGGAGTGGAGGGACTCGAACCCCCAACCCCCGGTTTTGGAGACCGGTGCTCTAGCCAGTTGAGCTACACTCCTATCGCCTGCTCCAAACTCTCGATCAAAACCGCCATTTTCATTGCCATATCGAGCGCTTAGGCGGCCTAACCTGCTGGAGCGGGTGAAGGGAATCGAACCCTCGTCCTCAGCTTGGAAGGCTGCTGCTCTACCATTGAGCTACACCCGCATCCATCTTGCTTCAAAGAGTGGTTGGTGGAGGGGGTAGGATTCGAACCTACGTAGGCATAGCCAACGGGTTTACAGCCCGTCCCCTTTAGCCACTCGGGCACCCCTCCTTGAGCGAAGATGGATTGACTGGTGATTTTTAACCAAGCAAAAACGCCCCGCCGTCGGCCGGCAGGGTCCGCCATGACTGGTTTATGGGTAGCGCTTTAGCCTCTGTCAACTGTAAATCAGTGGCTTAGGCGAGATTCAACTCGACCTTCCGCTTGTCTCAATCTTCTTCCCCCGAAAGACGTCCTTATCATGCGGCGGCAACGACCAAGGCCCCAAAAATCCGGCAATCCTAGCTGGCGTGGCAAGCCGAGACATGCCCACCGCCGCGAGGCCGCCGACAAGGTTATGTTGTTTGGGCTGCACGCGGCCGAAGCGGCGCTGGCCAATCCGAAGCGGACGGTGACGAGGGTCCTTGCCACCGAGAATGCCGCCCATCGCCTCGGCCCACTGATTGCCAAGCGCGGCCTGACGCCGGAAGCTGCAACGCCGAAAGAACTCGACCGGCTGTTAGGCCCCGATGCAGTGCACCAGGGCGTCGCCCTCGAAGCCGAACCGCTGCCCGCGGTCGCCCTCGACGAGGTCGACCCCGGGGGCATAGTGCTGGTGCTCGATCAGGTCACCGACCCGCAAAATGTCGGCGCTGCGTTGCGCTCCGCCGCCGCCTTCGACGCCTCCGGCCTGGTCATGACCGAGCGGCACAGCCCTCCCTTGCACGGTGTTTTGGCCAAGGCCGCGAGCGGCGCGCTCGATCTCGTGCCGGTCATCCTGGTCAAAAATCTGGCGCAAAGCCTAGCGGAGCTCGGCGAGCGCGGCTTTCTCAGAGTGGGCCTGGCCGAGGAAGGCGCCGCAGCGCTCGAGACCGCTTCGCTCACTCGCCCGCTCGCGCTGGTGCTCGGCGCCGAGGGCAAAGGCTTGCGCCAGCTCACCCGGGAGCATTGCGACCTGATCTGCCGCATCTCCACGCAAAACGCGCTGGCGAGTCTCAACGTGTCGAACGCCGCGGCAGTCGCGCTGCATTGGGCGAGCCGCAACGCCCGCTAGCTGCGCGACATGGCACCCGCCGTTCGCAGTGGGCCTAATTGCAGAAGCGGCGTCCGAACGAATCGTACCAGCAGTCCCTGCGCCAATAGCAATTGCCCATCCCCGGATAGCAGGCGGTGTAGCCGGGCTGCTTCCAGAAGGCGTAGAGGCGCGTCGGGAAATAGAGGAACGCCGTGCCGCCGCAGCCGCCCTGACCGCAGGGCGGAGGAGCGGCATAGGCGTTGGCGGCATTGACGCAACCTGGACCGCACGTGCCGGCGACCGCCACCGGCGCGGGCACGACTTTGAGGCGGCGCAACGGAATGGGATTAGGGGCCGGCACGAGGACGGCGCCGCAGGGCGAGCCATAGCAGTCTGCCCCCTTGGCGGCATCGACCGGCATGAGGTTCGCGACGGCAACGAGCACGAGGGCGGCGACGAGACTGGATACGATTTTCATCTCACGACTCCACTAGAGGACGACCTCCCCCTCCTTGAGTCGTCGGGGCAGGCAGCCGAACCTTAGAGCCTTCAAGGTATCGGTAGGGTTAACGCTTGCTTGTTAGCCGCCCCGTCTTGGGCAGCCCGGGCGTCTACTTGATGACGCGGCCGGATTTGGCGCCGGGCTCCAAATAATGGAAATAGGGCATGCAGCGCGGATGGTTGTCATAGGCTGTGGTGTAAGGCCGGTAGAACCACCAATAGTTCTTTGGATAACAATAATAAGACTGGGTGCGCCGGCCATGATGGTAGAACGCCACCGGAAGCGCGGGCCCGGGCCGCACGGAAGCATCGGCTTGCGGCACGGCGAGCGTCAACACGCCGGTGGCGCTGGCGGGATCTTGCTTGGCGGCGATGAGGAGGCCTAAGGCGGCGACAGCGGCGAGGCCAAGCCTGCAATAGCCCATGCTCGTCCCCCCTGAGCAAACCCTCGGCAGAGCCAAAGTCTAGAAGGCCGCCCCCCGCGAGGCAAGCCTCCACACGCGAGTGTCCCCCGAGCCAAGCCTCCCCGAGGCAAGCCTCCGGCAACTTTTATGGTGTAAGACGGTGTCCGCGATACTTCTTGACTGTGACAGCGGCGCGCCGGTCAAGGTAAGCGCAGAGCGTTACGCGCCTAGCCAAGTGGAACGAAGCTCGTCCGAACCGAGTTGCCCCTGTAATCGTCACCCCCCAACGATCTTCCCCGGAAGGAAACCACCCCATGTCATCCACCGATAGCGATATTCGCTCGGGCGCCAAACGCGCCGGTGCCAGCACGCGCGATGCCGACGAGCTCGCCAATCAGATCGATGCCATCCGCGCCGACCTGCAAAACCTGACCGGCACCGTCACCCGGATCGCCAAGGGCCAAGTCAACCGCGCCCAGGACAAGGCCATGGAGACGGCGTATGAGGCCGAAGAGGCCATCAGGCGCAATCCGCTCCAGGCCGTCGCCATTGCCGCGGGCCTTGGCTTCCTGTTCGGTGTGTTCACGCGTCGCTAGGCGAAGGCTCCATGCTCCGCTCAGCGCTTGCGCTGCTCTCATCGCTGCAGGTCGGCCTGCGCATCAAGGAATCGATCGAGCGCTCGCTCAGGCAAGCGATCGTGATCGCCGTGGGGGTGGCCGTGCTGATCGCCGCCGCCGCCTTCGGCTTGGTCGCAGCCTATCAGGTGCTGATCTTGTCCTACGGCTTCACGCCGGTCGAGGCGGCCGGCATCGTCGCCGCGGCGCTCGCCCTGCTCGGCTTTCTCATTCTGGCCACGCTTCCGCTCTTCGCGCGGAAGCGGAAAGCGCCCGCGCCGAGCATGATGGCGTCGGCGGGAGAAGGGGTCGGCATGCTCGACCAGGGCGTCGGCAAGGCGATGCAGCAAGTCGGCCCGGTGGGCCTGCTCGCCATCGCCTTCATCGCCGGCGTCCTGCTCAGCCGCCGCAAATAACCCGCGCCGCTGTCCTCATCCTGATCGGAAGAAGGCTTCAAGCGATCCGACCGGCGCTTGCCTTCCCCACGCTTGGCGCTTAACTCGTTGAGCACCGAAAGAGATGCCGGGTTAGCTCAGGTGGTAGAGCGGCTGATTTGTAATCAGTAGGTCAGGGGTTCGAATCCTCTACCCGGCACCACCAAACCGCCCATCCACAAGAGAGGCCAGCACGATCGAGGCTGAGCGGCGCCGGCCGCATGGCCAACTCCCCATTTGCCTTGAGAATTTTACCGCTAATTGGTGCCGCCCGCGTTGAGCTTGGCGGAGACCCGGCCAAACAGGCTCGAGAGATCCGTGCCGACCGCATTCACGGCGACAATGATGGCGACTGCGATACCCGCAGCGATCAGACCATACTCGATGGCCGTTGCGCCCAACTCGTCGGCGGCGAAGCGTCTCACCACATATGTCATTTATGGGTTCTCCTGTAACCGCCCGGCACAATGTTCGAGCGGACAGGCCTTTGTTACCGGTTGCGCATGAGACGCGGCTTAAGGCTGATGTGAGGATTTGCCGTTTAATTGCTCTAATAGCTGTTCTGGCCGTCGGTGCCGGCCCCGAGCACGCGGTCGAAGTCCCGCCGCTTTTGCTCCTGGACCGCGCCCTGTTGGGCCCGCGCTTCGGCCAAACCCTTGCGGCACAACTCGTAGGCTGGTGTCGCCGGCGCGCCCTTGTCACGGCACACCGCATCGTCGTCGCTCTCGAACTTGGCTTGCTCAGCCGCCAAGGTCTCCGGGTCCTTGGTGGCGCAGCCCTGGCCCGCCATGGCCGCCATGAGCAAGATCGAAGCGATGAGGGGAAATCGCAAGGCGTCGGACTTTCAGTTGAGGCTCGCGCCAATTTTGCGCGGCATTTTGGCCGTTTGGTGATTAGCGGAACCCGGCGCGCAAGTTGGGCTTGACGGGCTCAGCCATCTAGAGAGACGCTTTGAGGCCGCGGCGCAAGGGTCGGCTGGGGGGCGGAAGCGATATGACGAAATGCGTGCTCTTGGTCCTCGGCGTCTTGCTGTTGCTGGCGGCAGGGAGCGCGCAGGCTCAAACCACGAACCCAATTCCCCCCGTTCAGTCGCTCAGGCCCAGCCAATCGGCCTGCGGCGCCGGCAGTCAGAGCATCCGCGTCTGCAATGATGACTTCCGCTCCTGCAGCAGCGTGTGCACCGCCACTGCGCTCGACCCCTCCGCCGAGATCGCCGGCTGCAGCTTAAGATGCTGCTCCCAGTTCAAGGCGTGTCTCAGCATCAGGGGCTGCCCCTCCCGATCGCTCAATTGCTTCTGAGGGACTGTGGAGGACGGCCGCGAAGACTAGGATCCTTTGACCGAAGCGAGGATCTCGGCCAGCTGCTCCTCGAGCAACGAGGTCGGCAAGTACTGGATGAACGATCGCTGCTTGCCCTCCATCTCATAACGGACCTTGAGCAACACGCCGCCATAGGTCGAAATCACCTGTTGCGACGTCAGCCCGCCATTGGCGCCTTCCGCCGGGAACAGATAGACCAGCCTGAACGGCGCCTGCGGCGGGATCGCCCCCTCGGCCAGCACGGCCACGGACTCGGACTGCGCGCCGTCCGCATCGCCCTCCAGCTTCTCGACGCTGAGCGCAAGATCGAGATCCTGGTCGCGCCCATCCGGCTTGATGACACCGCCGAGCGCGCCGAGCGTCTCCTCCGACAGGTTCACCCCGCCGATGGCGAAGCCCTTGATGCGCAGGCCGTCAGGGGTCGGGTCGAACACGAACACCGAACGCTCATCGAGCGGCAAGCTCGGATGCTCGAACAGCCAGGCGATCGGCTCCGACGCCGAGGCGGCGACGAGCGGCGCCGGCGTCTTGGCCCGCAGCATGAGGCCGCCGCCGAGCATCAGGCCGCCACAGATCAGCAACAGGGCTCCCGCGATGATGAGCATCTGACTCAGATCAAATCTCCCTACCGCCGGCGGCAAGGATACCGCGTTTTCGCTCTCGGCCGCAGGGGCTGCGTATGCGCCCGCGACCACGGGGGCTGCGTATGCGCCCTCGGCCGCGGGGGCCTCCTTGGACCGCGCGAGCAGCGATTGAACCCGCAGCGCGCCGCCCCTGGCATAGTGTCCGGCGGCCTGCCGCGCCTGGCCGATCCGTTCGGTGAGCGAGGGCGCGAGCGCATGAGTCCTGGCAGCGATCGAGGCCATGGCCGGGGCGAGCGCATGCGTCCTGGCAGCGATCGAGGCCATGGCCGGGCCGAGCGCTTCGCCCGCCTGCCGCATCAGCACATCGGCTTTGGCCGAGAGGCCGGATAGGCCCGCGCCAAGCCCTCTGCCGATTGCGCCCGACACATCCCGAGTTCTGGCGGCGACACCGCCGAAGCAGAGCGAAAGGAAATTGCCGACCGAGGGCGCGGCAGCGTGCGCCTTGGCGCCGATCGCCGCAACGCCCGCCGACAGCAGCGACCAGAGCCGGAGAGTTAGTGAGCGGGCCGCTCCGCCGGCAAAACTCGCGCCACGTTGAATGTGGACGGCCACATAAAGCGCGCCATAACGAGCCCACCCCCACAACCAGCGCAGGCCGTATGCCGCCGCCGCATCGATGGAGTTCAGGCCGGCGATCGTCTTGGCCACCACCAGCCAGACCGCCGAACGCACCGCATAGATCGCAGACGACACCGCCGAACGCACCGCGTAGATCGCAGACGACACCGCCGAACGCACCGCATAGATCGCGGCCGATACCGCATCCTTGATCGAGCGCGCCGCCGCCTGGCGCTTCGCCCGCCGCCGCTCCCGCTTTTGCTCGCGCCGGAGAAGCGTCTCTTGACGCTCGCGCTGACGATGCAAGAAGCGGTCATGCCTGGTCCGATCAGCCTGGACCTTCGCGGTTTGCGCCTTGAGCCAGCGCTGATGGTCGTGGAGATCTTCCTTGGCCGAGACCAGGACCTCGCCCGACCGGACCACCGTCTCCTTGACGACGGCGACCGCGGCCTCGAACGCAGCGACAGTCTCCCCGTCGGAATCCTTGTCCTGCGGAGGCCAGGTCCGTTTCTCACGCATCGGGCTGACCATGCGGAGCGGCTCCCCTAACAACCGGGTCCACGGCGAGCCTCATGGGACACAAGACTCATCTAAACGAGCGCCTCCGGGGGACTTCAACTGTCGCCGGACGAGGCTTCGGGTTCCCCCGCTGTGGAAGCCTCGAGACCGCACAAAGCTGCTGCCGGACGTCCTTGCCGCCAACAAGGGGCGCTCTGCAGTGCCACTCCCGGCGTGAACGCGGAGACGGGGAACGCCGGACATCAGCCAAATCAGCATGGCTGGCAGCTCTGCGCGAGCCTTCACATTAGCGGCTAAACCCATTGCGGCCTACCGCTTTTATAGCTTTTTCTGCCGAAGCGCGAGGAACGTGGCGTCTTTGTCACGCCCGCCCGGCGACCGGACAACGCGGGCGGCCGCGGCGCCAACATGCCGGCGCTCTCCTCTGGTTTCCGGTGCGCCGCGCTCCTACCTTTCCGGGGACCGACCCTTATTCCGATTCTCCGAATAGACGCTAGGGGAGCATCACGTGACGGAGCCTTCGACCCTACTCTGCCGCGCGCTGAAGATCGGCGCGCTGGTCGCGCTGCTCGTTCTGCCCGCGACCTTGTTTGCCGAGGATGCCTCGGCGCCGCCCACCGACGCCGCTGGACCGGCGACTGCCGGCGAGCAGAGCGACAAGGCGAAGCCTGAGGCTGCGGAGACGGCCGAACAGCTCCCTCCCCCCTCGATTACCCAACACAACACGCGCCTTGCCGGGGTCGATGTTCCCTACACCGCCAAGGCCGCCCTGCTTCCGCTCCGCGACGGTAAGGGCAAGACACTCGCCAGCATTTTCTACGTCGCCTATACGCGCGAGCCGCAAGACACCAAGCGGCCGATCACGTTCGTGTTCAACGGCGGTCCGGGCGCGGCTTCGGCCTACCTGCATCTCGGCGCGATCGGACCTAAAGCCATTGAGGCGAACGCCAAGGGCGAGTTGGCCGGGCCGCCATCCCGCATGGTGGTCAACGAGTTCGAGCTGGCTCGACTTCACCGATCTCGTGTTCGTCGATCCGGTCGGCACCGGCTACAGCCGAGTGAGCGACGGCAAAAAGGAAGAAGACTTCTTCGGCGTCGAGCAGGACACCGACGCGCTGGCCGATTTCATCCGGCTTTATCTCACCGATGCGTCACGCCTGGCGTCGCCGGTCTTTCTGGCGGGCGAGAGCTATGGCGGCTTCCGCGCCGCGACCATCACGCGCGCATTGCAGAAAAGCCGCGGCATTTCACCGAGCGGCCTGGTGCTGATCTCGCCTGCGCTCGAATTCGCGCTGCTGAATGCCGAGGACTATGACCCGCTGCCCTGGGCGCTGGCGCTGCCCTCTTATGCCGCGGTCAATCTCGAGAGCCAGGGCGTCACCGGACGCGAGGCCTTGGCGAGCGCGCTGCAAGACGCCGAGCATTACGCGCTGGGCGATTACCTCGTGGCGCTCGCCTCGGGCGCGGAACAAGGCGCCGAGGCGGCGAGCGACAGGGTGGCGCGGCTCACCGGGCTTCCGCTCGATCTCGTGCGCCGGAATTTCGCGCGCATTCCGCCCAGCGTCTTCATCAAGGAATTCGACCGCGCCAAGGGCCAAGTGCTGAGCCGCTATGACGGCAGCGTCGGCGGACCCGACCCTAACCCGGCAAGCGCCTGGCCGCGCGGGCCCGACCCGGTGCTCGATGCCACGGTGCCGCTGTGGACCAGCGCCTTCGTGCAATATGCCCAAGGCGAACTCGGCTTTAACACCGATGCCGCCTATCGGCTCCTCAATCGCGAGGTGCGCGGCAAATGGGATTTCGGCACGACCCCGACCCGGCAGGGCTACGCCGGCGCGCTCGAAGATATCCAGAACGCCCGCGCCGCCAATCGCGCGCTCGAAGTGTTCATCGCCACCGGCTATACCGACCTGATCACGCCCTATCTCGCGCCCGCTTATTTGGTGAACCAGCTCGCCCCGCTTGAGGGCGCAAGCCCGATCATCATCGAGGACTATGCCGGCGGCCATATGCTCTATCTCCGTCCCGACACCCGCCGCGCGCTCAAGATCGATGTCGAGGCCATGTACGAAAAGGCCCTGAAATCCTCGCCGCAAGGCTGAGCACGCGCCGAATAGCTCTCTGGTGAACCCTCGGGCGGGATCGGCTAAGATGCCGATTCGAACCGAACGCGACGAGGGGAGCCGCGATGTCGATCCGCACCGCAACGTTGAGCGTGGTTTTGCTCGCCGCGCTGGTGGCGCCTGCGTTCGCCGAAGATAAACCCAAGGACGAAGCGGCCCCCGAACAGCCGCAATGGACAGAGTTCAAGTCGCCCGAGCGAGGTTTCGCGGTTTCCTTCCCCGGCACGCCTAGGACCACCAGTTCGCCGGTCGAAGGCCAGAACCCTCTGCTGCAATTCGACTTCCAGGTGAGCGTCGGCGAGGACACCGTCTATAGCGTGGTGGTGTTCGAATATCCGGCCGGCAAGGGACCGAGCCCCGACAACGACTCTTACGTCAAGCTGGTCAACGCTTACGCCAAGGGCAGCGAGTCCCGTTTGCGCAAAAGGGGACCGGCGACCATCGCCGGCCGTTCCGGCTTCGAGGCGATCGCCGACGATAGCAAGGGCAAGCTCAGTCACCTGATCGATGTCGTCCCCGCCGGCGACCGCATCTACATGCTGGTCTCGGCCGGCGACAAAGGCCACGCCAGCGGCGACGATGCCGAACGGTTCCGCGACTCGTTCCGCCTGCTCGAGGATGGGGACTCGACCTCCTCGCAATCGGCGGCAAATCCGGCCGACCAATAGATCTATGTGGCTCACGCCGCCGACGGCTTGCGCAGATCCTCGACGAAGCTCTGCACGTCTCGCGACGGGGCCGGCGTGAACAGGCTCGCGCCGATCATCACCACGGCACCGACGGGTACGGCGAATAGCGCGGCAAAGTCGCGAGCGATGCCTCCCCAGTTGGCGACCGCGCGAGCGGCCTCCTCCCAGCTGGCGAGCGCCGCTGCCCGCGCACCCTCGTCGGCGAGATAATAGGCCTGCCGCATAGCCGCGTAGCGGGAGGCTTCGTCAGCCGGGGCGTTCGAGAGGAAGCTCGAGGTCTCGTAGAAGGCGAACGGGATGTAGCGCGGCGCCAGCATGTAATAGAGGCACACGGCGAGCCCCGCCAGCATGCCAGCCAGCGCCCCCTCGCCGGTGGCGCGCTTCCACCAGATGCCGAGCAAGAGCGCGGGCAGCAGCGTGCTCGCGGCCAGCGAGAATGAAGCTCCGGTCATGGCCAGCACGGTTTCCGGCGCGGCGAGCGCGGCCCAGCCGGCGAGCCCGGCTACGACCACGAGCGCGGCCTGTGCCGCCCGGATACGCAGCTCGGTCGAGGCGGTGCGATGCACGCTCCTATAATAGAGGTCGTAAGAGAGGCTATTAGCGACCGCCAGCGCGAGCGCGGTGCCGATGGCGAGCAACACCGCAATCGCCCCAATGGCGGTGAGGCCGAACGAGAACAGCACCTTCATTTCGGCTGACGCGTCCGGCGCCGGGCCAAACTGCGTGACATAAGGTGCCGCGACCAGCCAAAGCGCCGCGCTGAAGGGAAGCGCCCAGAGAAACGAGCTCCGCGCCTCCTCGATCGACGGCGTAACCAGGCTCCGCATCAAGAGCGGCGGCAGCGACGCGATCCCCGCCGCCAGACAAAACAGCAAGGCAAAGCGGTTGGCGGCATCCGGCGCGGCGAAAGTCTCAAGTTTCAGTGCCGACAAGGCCCGGTCGAGCAGAGCCTGGTCGAGCGCGGGCAACAGCGCGCCTTGCTGCCCGGCCACGATCGCGAGCGTGAACAAGGCGGCGGCAAGAAACACGGCGTATTGGAGAATCTGCGTGAGGCTTGCCGAGCGCATGCCGGCGGCGAAGCTGCACAAGAACAGCATCGCCACGGCGATCGCCATGCCGATCCAAGCCTCGACGGCGAACAGGCGCATGACGATGACGCTCAATCCCATGAGCGCCAAGGCCAGCGCCGGGAACGAGCACAGAATCACCGCCAGCACGGCGAGCGGCCGGACGCCGGTGCCGCCGAACCGCTCGCCCAGAAAATCGGGCACGGTGTAGCCGCCGAATTTGCGGAGGTAAGGCGCAATGAACAGCGAAATGAGCAGCAAACCCCCGACCCCGCCGAGCACCAGCAGCGAGGCTCCGTCCCATCCCTGGCTGAGCGGACCGGCCAGTCCAGCAAAGCCGAGCACCGGCAGGAGACAAATGGCGATGGCCATGCCGTTCAACGGGCCCGGCACCAGCCGCCCGGCGACATAGAAGTCGGAGACCGGCCGCGTCCGCGCCACCGCGCCTGCCTTGGCATAGAGCGCCAACACGGCGACCGCGAGAATCTGGATGGTGAGCGTCGCCGGCCTCCTCTCTTAGTTTGCGCTATCGCGCTGCGCGCTACTTGAGCGCGTGTATGTTCGCGCTACTTGAGCGCATTTTAGTTCGCGCTACTTGAGCGCGTGTTTTCCCACTCGCGGCGCCACCTGGCGTAACAACTCCGCGAATTGAATAAAGTCCCGCTTGCGCGGCGAGGTCTTGCGCCAGGCGAGCCCGATCTCGCGTTTTGGCTCCGGCGCCCGGAAGCGCAACAGCCGGATATCGCCGCCGGAATGAATCTCGCTGGCGATCGCCATCTCCGGCAACAGGGTGATGCCATAGCCGTTGGCCACCATTTGCACGATGGTGGCGAGGCTCGACGCGCCGAAGCTCTCGCGCGCCTCCCGCGTCACCATGTGGCAATAAGACAGCGCCTGGTCGCGCAAGCAATGGCCCTCCTCGAGCAACAACAGGCGATCATGCGTAAGCATCTCGGCGCTTGCGTGGCGGAGGCGTTGATTTCGCTTGGTCGCCTTGACGGCGAGAATGAACCGGTCGTCGAACAACGGGAAGGTGTCGACCTCGGGGTCGTCGATCGGCAGTGCCACGAGGATGACATCAAGGGCCCCGGTCACGAGCTCGCGCACCAAGTTTGAGGTTACCGTCTCGTGGAGCTGGAGGCTGAGCGCGGGAAAGCGCCGCTGCAGCTCGGGCAGCGCCGCCGGCAAAAGATAGGGCGCAATCGAGGGAATGGCGCCGAGCTTCAGCACCCCCGACAGCACGCCCTCCTGATGCTTGGCGTAGTCCAAGAGATCGCGCACCGAGGCGAGAATGCTGCGCGCACGCCTCGCGATCTCCTCGCCCTGCGCGGTGAGTTCGATGCCCGCCTTGCGCCGCTCGACCAAGCTCACGCTGAGTTCGTCCTCAAGCTCTTTGATCTGCATGCTGAGGGCCGGCTGGCTGACGGCGCAGGCTTGCGCGGCGTGGCCGAAATGCCGGGTTTCCGCCAGCGATTCGAGGTAGCGCAGTTGCCGGAGAGACACCATGGCGATAAGGGCCGCTTATGCTTCCTATAAGGAAATACGATTGGAAATTATCATGCTCGCCAACCATATTCAAACCGCAGAGCTGGGCAGCCGACATCCCGGGTTCGCAAAACCATTGGCTGCACCGGCCGAGTCTAGGCTTAACTCGCGGAAGGAGAGCTAGCATGCGTGAGTGGCAAAAGCCGACGATTGAGGAGACGGAGTCCGGCATGGAGGTAACGAGTTACCTGCCGGCAGAGCTGGATCGCGCTTAATCCGCTCTCTCATCTCGGAAAGACTGCGAACGGCGATCCGGCGTCAGCCTGGTCGCCGTTTCGCTTTTTGGGGGGCCAATGACGATGCGCACGCGCCCTTGGACGATGCGCACGCGCCCTTGCCAGATGTTCCGTTCAGGTTTTCTTAATCTGGTATCCAGCTAGCGTTCATGTGCGGATCATGCGATTCTGCGGCGGGCTTCCTATATTTAGTCCGTGGTAATACGTCTCGAGGCTAGCGGGTTGCAGGGCCGTTGACGTGCATCAAGGCCGCGAATTCTAGGGAGGACTACCCAGGCCCCCTCTTCAACTGGGTAGGAAAAGGCAACACGCCATGACCAAGATCATGAGCCCCGAGGAACTGGAGCAGGAGCTTCGCGCCATCGGCGCAGAGCGCTATCACGACAAGCATCCCTTTCATCACCTGCTGCACGGCGGCAAGCTCACCAAGGGCCAGGTGCAGGCCTGGGCGCTCAACCGCTACTGCTATCAGTCGGCGGTGCCGCGCAAGGACGCCGCCCTGATGAGCCGCTGTCATGACCGGCAGCTCAGGCGCGACTGGATTCACCGCATCATGGACCATGACGGCTTCGGCGAGGAGGAAGGCGGCATCGAGCGCTGGCTCGTGCTGACCGACGGCCTCGGGCTCGATCGCGACTATGTCATTTCGCGGAAAGGCGCCCTGCCCGAGACGGTTTTCGCCGTCGAGGCCTATGTCAATTTCGTGCGCGAGAAGACCTTGGTCGAGGCGGTCGCCTCCTCGCTCACCGAATTGTTCGCGCCCAAGATTCACAAGGAGCGCATCTCGGGCATGCTCGAGAATTACGACTTCATCAGCGACGAGGTGATGCAATATTTCAAGCGCCGCCTGACCCAGGCGCCGGACGACGCCGCGTTCGCGCTCGACTATGTCAAACGCAACGCGCGCACGCCGGAAGCGCAGAGCGCGGCACTCGATGCGCTGCGATTCAAAACCAACGTGCTTTGGGCGCAGCTCGATGCACTGCATTACGCCTATGTCGAGCCCGGGCTGATCCCGCCCGGCGCTTTCGTGCCGGCCAAAGCATGACCGAGACCACGTCCCCTGCACGCCTGATGGTCGAACGGGAGACGCGGCCTCATTTGCCGGCCTATCTGAAGCTCCGCCACGATGCGGGGCGAGGCCGTTGGATTTTGCTGGCGCCCGAGCGGGTGCTGACGCCCGATCAAACCGCCGTCTCGGTGCTCCAGCTCTGCGACGGCAAACGAACCGTGGAGGATATCGTCGAGGCTCTCGCCAAGGAATATTCGGCACCGGCGGACGTGATCCGCGCCGACGTGCTCGATCTGCTCCAAGGCCTAGCAGACAAGGGATATATCAAGGGATGACCGACGAGCTTAGAACCAACGGACATTGCGAAACGCTGGTGGTCGACGACGAGCCGACCGAGGGCGCGAGCGGCGACGCGCAAGCGGAGCTGTGCGCCCGTGCGCCGGTCGGCCTGCTCGCCGAGCTGACCCACCGCTGTCCATTGCAGTGCTCGTATTGCTCCAATCCGATCGAGCTCGAACGCGTCAACAAGGAGCTGTCCACCGAGATGTGGTGCTCGGTGATGAAGCAAGCCGGCGAGATGGGCATCCTCCAGGTGCATCTGTCGGGTGGCGAGCCGACCGCGCGGAAAGACCTCGAGGACATTGTCTCGGCGGCGTCCGATGCCGGTCTCTACTCGAACCTGATCACCGCCGCCGTCACGCTCAACCGCCCGCGCCTCGAGGATCTCGCCAAGCGCGGGCTGGATCACGTCCAGATCTCGTTCCAGGACGTCGATGCCGAGAACGCCGAGCGCATCGGCGCCTATCCCGGCGCCACCGCCAAGAAGCTCGACGTCGCCCGCTGGGTGACCGAGCTTGGCCTGCCGCTGACCGTCAACGCCCCGATCCACCGCCAGAACATCCATAATGTCGGCCGCTATATCGAGCTGGCCATCAAGCTCGGCGCCCAGCGGCTCGAGATCGCCCATGTGCAATATTACGGCTGGGCCTATCTCAACCGCGCGGCGCTAATTCCGACCTACGACCAGACCATCGAGTCGATCGAACTGGTCGAGCGCGAACGCGAGCGCCTCAAGGGCGTGCTCACCATCGACATGGTGGTGCCGGACTATTACGCCAAGCGCCCGAAGCCGTGCATGGGCGGCTGGGGCAAGGGCTTTATGAACATCACCCCGGCCGGCAAGGTGCTCCCGTGTCACGCGGCCGAGACCATCAAGACGCTCACCTTCGACAACGTGCAGGAGCGCCCGTTGCTCGACATCTGGCTCAACTCCGATGCGTTCAACGCCTTCCGCGGCACCGACTGGATGAAGGAGCCGTGCCGCTCCTGCGCTTTCAGGGAAATCGACTTCGGTGGCTGCCGCTGCCAGGCCATGGCGATCACCGGCGATGCCCGCAATACCGACCCGGCTTGCGCGCTCTCGCCCTATCACGGCGAGATGGTAAGGCTGGCGCGCGAGGAGGCGGCCAAGCCGCCGACACCCTTCGTCTACCGCAACCCGCGCAATGCTGCCGAAGCCGCTAAGGCCGAGCGCCCGCTCGTGCCCGCGGAATAGCCCGCACCCCCTCACAGCTCAAGACTTCGGGATCAGGTCCCCGCGCTATGCAGCGAGAGCCGCATCGGCTGGGCGCGGGCCTGGCTTGCCACCCAACACGCGATAGGCATGCACGAAGGCGAGCGTGGAAACGGGGATCGAGACCAGCAGCCCCACGACAAGAGCAAGCACGCCGAGCACGTTGATCAGCAGGAGTAGAAGCACGAAGCCTAAGAGCTGCCATTTATGCCCGCGTGTGAGGCGATGACTCTCGCTCATCGCATCGATGGGACCGAGTTCGTGCTCGATCACGACGAAGGTCGTAAACATGAACATGAGTCCAAGGATAATCCCCGGCACGATGAGCAAGACGAATCCGATGGCGACGGCGAGCGCAAGCAGGATCGACGCTCCGAGATATTTCCAAAACGGCCGCGGGTGCCAAAGCAAGGCGAGATCGGCGGTGTCGGGATTGTCGTGCGCGGCGAGATAAAATGCCGTCGCACCCATGCTAAGGAGCGTGCCGAGCGCGAGGTTAATCACCGTGCCGATGAGCGAAGGCTCCTGGGCTGAGCCGGTGAGCGCGGCATCGATGCCGCTGGTGAAGCCGTTGATCAACCCGGAGGCGAGCAGGATGACAACGGTCGAGCCGACAAAGAACCAGGCCCGCTTCTTGAACGTCTCCCAGCCGAAGCGTAAGGCCGACCCGGTCGAAAATTCCATGGCCCACGTTATAGCCTTCCGCCGCGCTGGGCGGGGTTGACGGTAAAGATTTCCACAACCCGTAAGCCGGCGTCCGCCGCGCCGGTAACCTTGCCGCGCGGTTTCACACGCCTTGGGCGACGGCGCCCTCGGGGCACTGGACCGGTCGCCGAGTTACCAAAACTTCCCGGCCGGGGTTTCCACCTTGCAATGCCTATTTCTTTATCGCTACCATGCGCGACATCGCCCGGCGACCTCTTGCGATCCCTGCCGGCAAGCGCCAGGCCCGGGTTCAAACCAACTGATAGCGGCGCAATTCTCTCGCGTCATTCGGTCCCGTCACCATGCAAATCTCGTCAAAATGCCCCTGCCGCTTTTTCGGGCAACACGCCTCCGTCCTCGGACTCTTGGCGGCGGTGTCGCTGGTGACAGGGCTGATGCTGGTCCCGCCCTCCGCCGTGAGGGCCGAGGACGCCGCCTCGCCTGCAGCGCAGAGCGATACCGAGCCGAAGCAAGAGAGAGACGGCGGCGTCATGATTCAAGTGCCGCAAACGCCGGCTTTGACTGCGCTCAAGATCGGTTATCTCCGCGAGATGGTCGAGCATCCACGGTCCGCCTCGCGGCTTGATGTCGAGCCCAAGGACGCCGGGGTCGCCGGGGCCAAGATGGCCATCGAGGAGAACAATGCCGGCGGCCGCTTCACCGGCCACGACTACAGCCTCGACGTCAGCACCGTGGCCTCGGCCGACAAGGCGATCGAGGCGTTGCAGAAATTCCTCGACAGCGACCATCACTACATCGTCGTCGACGCCTCGGCCGACACGCTGCTCAAGATGGCCGACTGGGCCAAGGGCAAGGACATTCTTCTGTTCAATGTCCGCGCCACCGATGTGGCGCTTAGACAGGAGAACTGCCGCGCCAATGTCATGCACATCGTGCCGGACCGCTACATGCTCGCCGACGCGCTGGCCCAATACCTCGTCACCATGAAATGGACCGACTGGCTGCTGGTGCATGGTTCGACCCCGGGCGACCTCGCTTACGCCGAGGCCATCAAGCGCGCCGCCGGCCGCTTCGGCGCCACCATCGTCGACGTGCGCGAGTACAAGGACACCTCCGGCGGCCGCCGCGACGATGTCGGCACCATCCCGTCCGGCGCCGCGGCGAGCAGTCCCGGTAAGCAGGCGAGTCTAAACGGCACCATTCCCGCCGATCCCGACTATCAGATCATCGTCGTCGCCGACGAGGATCAGGTGTTCGGTCCCTTCATGCCCTATCGCGGCGGGGCAGATGCGCGCCCGGTGGCCGGCACCACCGGTCTCACCGCCACCACCTGGAGCCCGGGCCACGAGAAATGGGGCGCGACCCAGGCCCACAACAATTTCGAGAAAGACTTCCACCGCCTGATGTTGCCGATCGACTATCAGGCTTATGTCGCGACCCGCGCCATCGGCGAAGTGGTGACACGCAACCCGGACGGGGATTTCGCCACGGTCGACGCCTTCATCCACGGGCCCGAGCTTCAGCTCGCTCCGTTCAAGGGCATCAAGCAGCAGTTCCGCCCCTGGGACGGCCAGTTCCGCCAGCCGATCATCATCGCCACCGACAAGGTGCCCGTATCCGTCTCGCCGCAGCGCGGCTTCCCGCATGCGAGCCACCCCGAGATCGAGGTGGACACGCTCGGCATCGATGAGCCGGAAAGTCTCTGCAAGATGTAAGGCGGACCGGCCGTCAGCGCTCGGCGGCGGCCGTGATCAAATTACCCTTCTCGTCCAGCAAGGGTACGCTGTAGCCTTCCAAGATCACGTTGATCTCGCCCTGGTTGTCGGCGATCAGCTTGTTGATGGTGTGCTTCCATTGCGGCTCGTTCGGGCGCACGCCCATGGTTATGCCGTAGATCGTGGTCGGTCCCGCTTTTTCCTTCACCAGCGGCACGAGCTTGAGCGGCACGTCGGCGCGCTCGGCGTAATAGCCGCCGACCGGGCCCCACAGCAGCCCGGCATCGAGCTTGCCCGAGGCGATCTGGCCGATCATCTCGATCGCGGCCTGTGAGGCGCTGTCGTCGGCATGGACCTCGAACGGCTTCGCGCCGCCGACCAGCCCATGCAAAGCGAGGATGCTCGCCGGCGGTGTCCTGGCGAAATAGCCGATGGCTTTGTCCTTGAGGCGCGGGTCTGACAGGCTATCGACGCCTGCGAGACTGCCGTCGTCAGCGCGGTAAATCAGCACGTAGGACGTGTAGTAATAGGGGTTGGTATCCTCGATCAGCCCGGTGCCTTGAGCGTAGCCCATGACCAGATCGCAGGCGTCTCGCCCCATGGTGTTGGGCACATAGCCGGTCGCCTCGGGAAACCAGGAATATTCCAGCCTTGCATCGAGCTTCCCGGCGATCAGCTCGGCGAGCTTGTTCTCGAAGCCCTCCCCCTTCGCGTCTGAGAACGGCATGTTGTCCGGGTCGGCGCACACGCGCAAAAACGCGGCGCTCGTCGGCTCGGCGCCCTGCGCGCTCGACGCGGCGACAAATGCCACCAGGCCGAGGCAGGCGACGATGGTCATGAGCGCCCCGAGCGGCCTCCCTCGCAGCCCCTCCACCACTCTCGCTCGGCTGCTCACCGCCGCATCTCCATCACTAACGAACCCGCAGCCTATCACAGGCCTGCGCCTCACCTTTTCGGCCGCAGCGAAAATATGGCGATCGACGGGACGCGCCGCCAGGATGCCGCAACATTAAACTTAGCTGACAGAATGCCTTACCGCGTCGTGGAGGAAGCGCAGAGCTGCCCGGATGTCAGTCTTGCGCCGCGCATTTGGCGATGTTGTCCGCCCGCTCGTTTCCGGTCGGATAATAGGCGCCGGTCGGCGTCTCGCCGAAATCGATCATCGCCGCTTCGGCCAACTCGATGCTGTCGGTCTCATGCTTGAATCTCAGCATCCTGACGGCGCAGCAATCGGCTTCGAGCTCCATCTGCTTCAGCTCCGGGGCGATATAGAAGAACGGCTGCGGCCCGACATGGCCCAGTTTCTCCTTGTAGCGTCCGACATGACCGAGCGTGTGATGGCAGCATTCATGCGCCAGCAGGAACCGGCCATAGGCCGGCTCATCGACCAGGGTCCGGCCGTTCACCACGATCAGCGGCTTGCCGTTTGAATCGAGCATGGACATTGCCTGCTCGGGGATGTCGCGCAGCGTGTAGGTGGAGACGTCGCAATAAGGATTGTCGGTTTTCGGCAGCCACATTCTGGCCGCTTGCGAGCTGCCGCAAAACAGCCCGAGACCTGCAACAGCCACGGCTATCACGACCAGAAGGCGCATGAATTGCGCTCCCTGATGAGTCGTTTTCCTGGAAAAGACTATCCACATGGACGGTACGCCCAAAGCCTTTTGTGTGACTGGACCATCAACGCAATAATATGCCACAGCGTTGACCGGCGGGGATTAACTCTGCGGCGATCAGGCCAGCAGGCTGGCGCCCCGGGGGTCGTGTAGACGCCCGCCAAAGGACGCAAAAGTCACATGGATGTGAAGAGCGATACCGACAAGGTCTGCTCCGCGTCGTACTAACCCTGGCGGCCCGCCTCATTGAACTGATCCGGCTCGCCACCTACATGTGCGCCGCACCGCGTTCCCCCCGCGGTTTTGGCCCGATGGCCATGAAACGTAATGGAGACCGTTTATGCTCAAGCATTTCGCCGCCGCAACTCTCGGCTTTGCCGTCTTGTTTGGCGCGATCGGTCCAGCTGCCGCCGGCAAGCTCCGCCATCACTGGATCGACCAATACGATGCTCCCTACGCTTATTCCTATGGCGACCGGTCAACCACCTATGCCAAGCGCAAGTCGCAATCTCAGCCGAACATCGAACTCGACTTCGAGACCGAGGCGGTGTGGCGCAATTTGCGGCCCGAATGGTTTGACTAAACCCACCCGCGCTTAATTGAAGCATGCTGCTCGGCTTGCGCACACGTCTGGACGTGGCGCAAGCCGACCGGCACTCGACCCCCTCCGAATGTTCCTGAAATGTGCCCCGCGCCGCCCGTTCATTTAGGGGTGACGAAGGGCTGGAAGTTGGCACTGGAGCAACCGGGCGCCATTAGCTAGGTTCGGTCGTCTCGCGCCGGCCCGGCGCATTTTCCAGCTGGCAAAGTCAACCAACGGATGGGTCCGCGTCTCCTTTATGTCCTCATCTTGGGGACGGTCATCGTCGCCTCGCTTGCCTTGCGAATCTGGGACCCGAGCCCTGTCGCGAGACTGAGGTCGCTCGTCTTCGACGCCTATCAACGCGTCAGCCCGCGGGCGTTCGATCCCGCGCTGCCGGTGCGCGTCGTCGATATCGACGAGGAATCCCTGAAGCGGGTGGGGCAATGGCCCTGGCCGCGCACGGTGCTTGCCGACCTCGTGACCAAGCTCGGCCAAAATGGCGCCGCCGCAATCGGCTTCGACATGGTGTTTCCCGAGCCCGATCGCATGTCGCCGGCCAATACGCTGCGCTTCTGGCCGAACGCGGAGGCTCTGGCCGGCTTGCGGCAGGAGATCGAGAAGCTGCCGTCGAACGACCAGGTCTTTGCCGAGGCGATCGGCACCGCGCCAGTGGTGCTCGGCTTCATCGCCGCGCCGCAAGGAACATCGTTCCCTGAAACCAAAGCCGGCTTCGCCCATGGCGGCGACGATCCCAAGCTGTTCGCGCCCTATTACCCCGGCGCCGCGGCGAGCCTCAAAGAGCTGCAAGACCAGGCGCAAGGCGCGGGCTCGCTCAACTGGATCCCCGACCACGACCAGATCATCCGCCGCATGCCCATGGTGATCAGAGTCGGCGACACGCTCTATCCGTCCTTCGCGGCCGACATGCTTCGGCTCGCTCAAGGCGCTTCGACCTACATGGTCAAATCCTCCGGCGCGAGCGGCGAGAAGGCGTTCGGCGAGAAGACCGGCATCGTCAAGATCCGCGTCGGCGATTTGGAGATCCCGACCGAGGCCGACGGCCAGATGTGGATCAGGTTCACCCCTGAAGCCAAGGAACGCTATCTTCCGGCCTGGAAGGTGCTCAACGGCGAGATCGGCCGAGAGGAGCTCGAGGGCCGCATCCTCCTGATCGGCACCAGCGCCGCGGGCCTGCTCGATCTGAGAGCGACGCCGCTCGACGCCTCCGTCCCCGGCGTCTCTCTTCATGCCCAGGCCATCGAGCAGATCATGCGGGGCTCCTTCCTGCAACGGCCGGATTTCGCCACTGCCGCCGAACTCCTCTACATCCTGGTGATCGGACTGCTCATCGCCTTTCTCATCTATCGTATGGGCGCGCTCGGCAGCGCCGTGCTCGGCGGCGCCGCGGTCGCCGCGGTGATCGGCATTTCCTGGTACGCCTTCGACGCATTCGGCTGGCTGGTCGATCCGATCTACCCCGCCGTGGCGCTGACCGCGATCTATCTCGTCGGCACGCTGGTGGTGTTCCTGCGCACCGAGCGGGAGCGCAACCGGGTGCGCCACGCATTCTCGCACTACATGGCCCCGGCCCTGGTCGAGCGGCTCGCCAACGATCCCTCGCGCTTGAAGCTCGGCGGCGAGACCCGCGACATGACCCTGCTGTTCAGCGACGTGCGCGGCTTCACCGGCATCTCCGAAGGTCTCGACGCCGAAGAGCTCACCCGCTTTCTGAATTCCTTGTTCACCCCGTTGAGCAACATCATCCTGGAGGAACAAGGCACCATCGACAAATTCATGGGCGACGCGGTGATGGCGTTCTGGAACGCACCGCTCGACGACAGCTTGCATCCGAGCCATGCCTGTAGCGCGGCGCTGCGCATGATGCGCGAGGTGGAGACCCTGAACGAGCTCTGGCGCGAGGAGGCCGAGGCCAAGGGCAGGCCGTTCAAGCCGGTGCAGCTCGGCATCGGGCTCAACACCGGCATTTGCTGCGTCGGCAATCTCGGCTCGGAGACGCGCTTCGACTATTCGGTGATCGGCGACAACGTCAATGTGGCGTCGCGGCTCGAAGGACAGTCGAAGACCTATGACGTCGGCACGGTGGTCGGCGAATCGACCACGGCGCGGGCGCCGGATTTCGCCTTCCTCGAACTCGATCTGTTGAAGGTGAAGGGCAAGACCGAGGCGACCCGGGCCTTCGCCCTGCTTGGCGACACTGCATTCAAGCAATCGCCGAACTTCATCACCCTGGCCGAGCGGCACGGACAATTTCTCGCCTGCTACCGCGCCAAGGACTGGGACGCCGCCGAAGCGCTCAGCCGCGAGTGCGAGAGACTGAACACCTCGCACCTCGATCGGCTTTACGCGCTCTATCGCGAGCGCATTGACTATTTCCGGATGAACCCTCCCCCACCGCAATGGGACGGCACGGCCGAGGCCTTGTCGAAATAGCGCCGATGCCTCAGATTGCCCTCCTCGCCCTCGCCGCCGTCGCCGTGCTGATGTTCAAGCACGCGGTTGCCGATTTCTATTTGCAGACCGCCTATCAATATTTGAACAAGGGGACTTACGGCCATCCGGGCGGCTTCATCCATGCGGGCATCCATGTCGCGCTGACGCCGCTGGTTTATCTGGTGCTGGTGCCGGGCTCGCTGTTGATCGCCGGCGCCATCGCCCTTGGCGAGTTCCTGCTCCACTATCACATCGATTGGGCCAAGGAGCAGATCACGCGTCGCAATGGCTGGACGGCGCAGAACGCCGGCTTCTGGCATGCGCTCGGCACCGATCAGCTGATCCACGGCCTGACCTATCTAGCCATCGTCGCCGCGCTGATCGTCACCGCCGCAACGGCCTAGAGCAGGGCCGAAATTTCCCGATTGGCGAATTCGAGCCGGTCCGACAGCAGCCTGATGATCAGCTTGTGCAGCGCCGCCGCCGCGGACGGGTCCTCGGCCTGCATCTTGTCGAAAGCCTGCCGCGTCAGCCGGTAAATGACGGTCGGGCCCTCGGCCACCACGCTCGCCGTGCGCGGTACGTCGCGATAAAAGCCCATCTCCCCCACCACCGTGTGACCGATCATGCGCCGTAAGCGGATCGGCCGCCCATGCTCGTCGATGATCATGATGGCGACGCAGCCCGAGGCCTGGAGCATCACCGAGTTCTGACGGCTCACCTTGATTGAACAGGAACTCCCCGTTTGAGAGTTCCTGGCGCTCCATGAAGGAGACGATGCGCGCGAAATCGATCTTGCCGCCGAATTCCGATGCCAGCCAACTCTCGAAACTGTGCGTCGAGGCGGCGCCGACTTCGTGATGCATCAGCAGCATGTCCTCGCACCACTCGATCGCCTCGTTGCGGCTGCCGAACACTTGGTGCGACCGCGTGCTGCCGAAAAAGCCCGCGCGCTCGAAGCTCACGCGCATGCTGTCGCTCAAGCCGGAGAAGCCGAGCGTGACGTCGTGCTCCTCACAATAATTGCGCAGCTTGACCAGGCTCAGCACCGCCGACGTGTCGAGCCCGGGGACCGAGGTGAAGTCGAGCACCACATAGCCGACCGGCTTGTCGCGTTGCACCTCGATGACCCGCTTGATGCGCTCGAACAGGCCGTTGGAGGAGCCGAAGAATATGAAGCCCGAGAGCCAGAACACGTGGACGCGCTTGCCCTCCTCGCGCAGCAGGCGGGTCTGCTCGGGCGAACGCTCGACATTGCTGGAGAACTCCTGACGCGTGAGGTGCCGCCTGATCACGCCGATCCGGCTGTAGCTCAGCGCGAACATCAGGCAGGCGCCGATGACGCCGACCACCACGCCCATGAAATAACCGAAATTGATGATGACCAGCGTCATCACCCCGGTCAGCGCCCATTCCATCCACGAGCTTTGCGCCGGCGCTTGCCATAGCTCGAAGATGATCACCGCACCGAGGTAGGCCAGCATTCCGCCGAGAATGGCCTTGGGCACGACGCTGCCGACGTCGGCGCCGGAGAACAGGATGATGGCGCAGCCCAAACCGACAATGGCGCCCGCCCATTTGGTCGTGGCGCCCGACTCGTCGAGCAAGAGGCACGCATTCATCGACAACGAGCCGCCAAAGCCTCCGAGCACCGAGGCCAACAGATTGGCGAGCCCGTTGGAGCGGAATTCCTGATCGAGGTCGGCGGTCTTCTGCCGCGCCACCTCCAGGCTCGACACATCGAGCAGCAGCGCGATGGCCATCACGCCGCAAAACGAGCCGATCTCGGCGCTGCTATCGGCGATCACGCCCCAATCGACGTGCTGCCCCATGACCGCGCCGGCCGGCCACCACAACGCGAGCTCGCCGAGACTCGGCAGAAACCAGGCGCTGCGCACCGTTTCGTCGGCCAAGCCGAACAAGCTCCCGTCGAGCAGGACCAGAAAGACAAAGAACGCGACCGGCAATGCCAAATAATCGGGTATCCAGCGGCCGAGCAGCGGAATGGAGACGGCGAACAGCAGGCCGATGAGAATTTGCGGCCCATAGACGCTCGAATACAAATCTGCCCAACTCGACGGCGACAGCGACAGATTGGTCTGAGTCACCACCTCCGCGCCGCCGGTGATGAGCAGGATTCCCGAAGCGGCTAGAAAGCCGCCGATCACCGGATAGGGAATGAACCGCAGCCATTGTCCCAGCCTGAGCGCGCCGACGCCGTAGAGCAAGACGCCGGTAAGCAGCGTGCTGACCGAAAGCGCGACCAGCACGTTGACGATGATGGTCGGCGTGCTCGCACCCTTGGCGGAAAGCGCGGTCGCGATCGAGGCCGCCAGCACGCTCATCACCGCCACGGCCGGCGAGTCCGGGCCGCCGATCACCGGCGAGAAGGTGGAGGTGAGCGCGATCACCACGCAGGTGACCACCGTGCCCATGATCAGCCCGGCGAGTCCGAGCGGAAAACCGCCGGCCAAGTCGCCGGTGAAGATCAGGGCGGCGAACGAGATGCAATAGGCGATCTGCACAACCGCCGAAATGGCGCCTGCCATAGCGTCCCGCCCGAGCGTTGACGCATCGACATTGCGCGGGCGGCGGAGCGCGAGATTCGCGAGCAGCGACAAGGGTGTTATGCGGAGAGCTCGGGGTTACGTTTGCCCGATCATGGCTGGCGCCAGCCCTAATGGCAAGCCGCCGGGTCGGCAGCGCCGATCTAGGCCGGCGAGCGCCTCAGGCGTTCGGCCAGCGCGCGCATCACCGAGATGGCGAAAAACGGCGTCTCATGCACCAGGAACAGGAAGCTTCGCTCGGAGATGGGAGCAACCTCGCACGCCGTCTTGGCGCGCGCGGTGGCCGCTCGCGGCGACCCGTCAATGAGGGCCATCTCGCCGAATATGCCCCCGGCCGAAAGGGTCTCGACGATCTTGCCGTCGCGCTCGACCTCGACCTCGCCCGAGCGGATCACATACATGTTGTCGCCCTTGTCGCCCGCGGCAAAAATGATCTCTCCCGGCGCGTAACGTGCGGGAGGAAATCCCGCGTTGGCGAGAGTTTGGAAGTCGATGGTAGCCATCGTCATGCGCGTGCCTCCTTGCCCCATTCGGCCGATCCTGATGGGCACTGTATGAAGGTCTTGTGACGGTACTATAAAAGCCGGTCTCTGCCCACGCTAGCCGTGGTGCCTGGCGGATTCCATTGGAAAACATCGATCGACTTATCCACCGCCCAGCTGCCGGGCCGCCCGGGCTCGCTGCAGGCTCGCGCCATCAGCGTATTGAACTCCGACCGCGGCATCAGGGCGAAGCCCAGGCTACGCAAATGGCCGCTATCGCGCTTGGCGTCGTTCAGCACGAAGCCCCATTTCTGCAAATGCGCGCTGAGCGTGATGAGGCCGATTTTGGAGGCGTCGGCCTGAAGCGCGAACATGGACTCGGTGACGAACGCCTTGCCGACCGCCACGCCATAAAGTCCTCCGACCAGGTTCCCCGCACGGTCCCACACTTCGACGGAATGCGCGTAGCCGGCGTCATGCAGGGCCTCATAGGCCGCGATGATGTCCGGCCTGATCCAAGTCAGTCCCGGGCGTCCGGGGCGCGGCTCGGCGCAAGCCCGGATCACCGCGCCGAATGCGGTGTCGAACGTCACCTCGAACTGCTTGAGGCGCAGCAGCCGGCGCACGGTCTTCGAGATGTGGATGTGTTCAGGGAGCAAGACCATGCGCTCACGCGGCGCCCACCATTTCTGGGGCCCGACATGGGCGAACGGAAAGAGCCCCTTGGCATAGGCCGCCACCAGCGCCGGCACGCTCAGATCGGTACAGATCCCTGCGAGCCCGTCGGGATAGGTCAAGGCCCGGTCGGGATCGGGTAGCGCGCCGGATGGAAGGCCCAATCCGGCATAGTGCTTGGCGAGCATGGCAAGCGTCGCCGGCACGCCGTAGAGCCGCGGCGGCTTAAGGCTCCACAGCAGACCGAGAATCCATCGCCGCAAGGTGGCGCCGGGCTGCTCACGCGCCGCTCCTTGCGCTACTGACGCGGGACGCGCCGGCAGGATTGGCGATTGCCGGTCGATCAGAGTCACCCCATTCCTCCGGCTCAAGACAATTGGTGCCCGCTGCAAGCGCCATGCCGCAAGGGCCGGCCCGAACCGTGCCAAAACATCAATCTCATCCGGTTAACGGCGGCAAAGGCGTCGCCCGCCAACAACCGCTCGGCGTGGTTAACTCCACCGAAGCTTAGGCGCCATCAGACCGCACCCGCGCCACCGCCTCGAGCCAGCCGCCATAGCGCGCCTCCCGCTCGGTCTCGCTCATGCCGGGCTCAAACGCCCCGGCCGGCGCCCAGGCCCGTTCGAGCTCAGCCATATCGCCGAAGAAACCCGCCTGTTGCCCGGCGTGATAGGCGGCGCCGAGCGCCGTCGTCTCGGGGTTCAGCGCCACTTCGATCCTCTGGCCCAAAATGTCGGCGAGCCGCTGCATCAGCCAGGCATTCGCCGTCATGCCGCCATCGACCCGCAAGGCTGACGCGGCCGGGATGGAGCTCACCGCCATGTCCTGCCGCATGGCGGTGAGGAGATCGCGGGTCTGGAAGGCGACGGCCTCGAGTCCCGCCGCCACGAGATCCGCCTTCGACGCGGCGCGGGTCATCCCGAGAATGGCGGCCTTGGCGTTTGCATCCCAAAACGGCGCGCCCAGTCCCTGAAAGGCCGGAACCAGATAGACCCGCGCCTTGGGATCGGCCTGCCGCGCCAAGACCTCGCTCTCCGCCGCTGTAGCGATGAGGCCGAGACTGTCTCTGAGCCACTGCACCGTGGCGCCGGCCATGAAAATCGCGCCTTCGAGCGCGTAAGTGCGCCTGCCGTCGAGCTGATGGAATACCGTCGACAGCATGCGCGTGGCCGACGCCACTTTCTCCGCGCCGGTATTGGCGAGCACGAAGCAGCCGGTGCCGTAGGTCGCCTTGAGCATGCCGGGCCTAAAACACGCCTGCCCGTAAGCCGCCGCCTGTTGATCGCCGGCGACACCCCTGATCGGGATCGATGCGCCAAAATGCTCACGTTCCGTCTCGCCGAAATCGCCTTGGCTGTCGCGCACCTCCGGCAGCATGGCGCGCGGCACGCCGAGCCGGTCGAGTAGTCTGTCGTCCCATTGCCCGGACCTGATGTCGTAGAGCTTGGTGCGGGCGGCATTGCTCGCGTCGGTGGCGTGCAGTCTGCCTCCGGTCAGCCTGAACAGCAGGAAACTGTCGATGGTGCCGAAGCACACCTCGCCCGCTTCGGCGCGGACGTCCAGATCGGGAACGTTTCTCAGCAACCATGCGAGCTTGGTCGCCGAGAAATAAGGATCGATCACCAGCCCGGTCGCCTCGGCGACATGCGCACCCCAACCCTCATGCGCAAGCTCGGCGCACAGATCGGCGGTGCGGCGATCTTGCCACACGATGGCGTTGGCGAGTGGCTTGCCGGTCGCCCGCTCCCACACCACAGTCGTCTCGCGCTGGTTGGTGATGCCGATGGCCACCACCGATCGCGGACCTACTTCGCCGAGCACGGCATTGCCGACCTGGAGCACGGCCCGCCAGATTTCCTCTGGGTCGTGCTCGACCTGCCCCGGCGCGGGATAGATCTGGGTCAGGGGCACTTGCGCCGTGGCGCGAGCGCGTCCGTCGCGGTCGAACAGGATGGCGCGCGTGCTGGTCGTGCCTTGATCGATGGCGAGCACGAAGGCCTCGCCGCTCATTTGAGGTCCGGTCGCGCCGTCTGGCTCGCGATCCAGCCGCAATATTCGGCGCTGCCCCCTTCGGTCGGCAGCACCAGCAGCGCCGGCAGCTCGTAGGGGTGGAGGCGCTTGGTCTCGGCGAGCACGGCCTCGGTCAGCGACCTGCGCGTCTTGATGATCATGGCGACCTCGCTCGCCTCTTCGCGCGCGCCCTGCCACTCGAAGATCGAGATCATGCCCGGAAACATGTTAACGCAGGCGGCCAGCCTTGCCGCCACCAGCGCGTCCCCCACCCGTTTTGCGTCGTCGAGGCTCGGAAAGGTCGTATAGATCAGCACCGGCCGCTCGTCGTTTGCCATGAATTCACCATTCGCCGCAATTCTAGAGGCTTGCATTTGCCGGGCACCGCCGCATTTATAGTGCCCGCTTCTTAGGCAAGCTCCAAGCGTCTCGACATGATCAAACCCAGCTTCGACAAAGTTGCCTTCGTTGCCAGCGAGACCAAGGAGGCGCAAGCGGCGCTCGCTAAGCTGACCAAGCGCTACGGCAACGCCGACGTCAAAGGCGCCGACGCCATTGTCGCGCTGGGCGGCGACGGTCTGATGTTGCAGACCATGCACCGCCATCTCAACAGCCGCGTGCCGATCTACGGCATGAACCGCGGCTCGGTCGGCTTCCTGTTGAACGACTATCGCGAGAACGGCCTCAAAGAGCGGTTGGCCAAGGCCGAGATCACCATCATCCATCCGCTGCGCATGACCGCGCACGACAAGCACGGCGCCACCCCCGAGGCGCTCGCCATCAACGAAGTGTCGCTGTTCCGGCAGATCTACCAGGCCGCCAAGCTCAAGATCTCGGTCGACGGCACGGTGCGCATGGACGAACTGATCTGCGACGGCGTGCTGGTGTCGACCCCGGCCGGCTCGACCGCCTACAATCTCTCGGCGCACGGGCCGATCCTGCCGATCAACGCGCCGCTCTTGGCCATGACGCCGATCAGCCCGTTCCGTCCCCGGCGCTGGCGCGGCGCCCTGCTCCCCAACGACGCCAAGGTCACCATCGAGGTGCTCGAGCCCGACAAGCGCCCCGTCAGCGCCGTGGCCGACCACACCGAGTTCCGCGACGTGGTCAAGGTCGAAGTGATGGAGGAAAGCGGCATCGACATCTTCATGATGTTCGATCCCGGCCACACGCTTGCCGAGCGCATCCTGTCCGAGCAATTCGGTTATTGAGGCGCGTTTCAGCGTTTCGTTCATCCCTCCCACGGCAGGGAGAACGGGAACCTGGTCGCCATAAAGTCGCGCTCAGGCCAATTTAGCCAAGCTCGGATGATTTTGCGCTAAAAGAAGTTGCAACGTCTCGTTGTCTACCGGTTTTTGCAAAACCGGTGCATTCGCGTATTTGTCGGGCAACGCCGCCGTTCCGTATCCGGTGATGAAGGCGAAGGGAACGTTCTTGGAAGCAAGAATGTCCGCGACCGGGTAGACCACTTTGCCGCTGAGATTCACGTCAAGCAACGCAGCGTCGACTTCCATCTCGGCTGCTGCCGCGGCCGCCTTGGCCAACGTCGAGAATGGACCAACGACGTGGAATCCCAACTCGGCGAGACTCGTGCTCAAGTTCATGGCGACGAGGGGCTCGTCCTCCACGACCAGGACCCTGTTCCCGCCTATCGCCAGCGCAGTTGACCTTGCTGAGTGGCCACCTCGTTCCTCGTGGAAACTTCTGTATGGGGACTTAGTGTTGGCCCCAAGCGGTATGACGAGAGAGCATCGCAATCCTGAAGAGCGCCATTCGAAAGATGCTCCTCCGCCGAGCTGGTCAGCGCTACCTCCGATAACCCGCATACCATAACCGCTTGTGATTGGGCGTCGTATGCTCGGCCCTCCAGCTTCTTCCCAGCTCATATTCAGAGCGGCATTTTTAATATTCCAACGGAGTGTCACCGTTCCTGACGACGCGGTGAGGGCGCCGTACTTGGCTGCGTTGGTAGCTAGCTCATGCAGCGTTAGGCCGATCGTCTGCGCAGTTCGGGGTTCAAGGAGAATGTCGGGCCCTTCCGTACTGGTAGCGCCGGGTCGATAGGGCGCAAGGACTTGGCCAACAAGTTTGCGCAAATCAGCTCCTTCCCACCTGGACTCGGAAAGCAGCGTATGAGCGATGGAAAGCGATCTGATTCTACCCTCAACAGCGGACATGTAAGCTTCAGGATCTTCTGCCTTACTCAAGCGACAGATTGATTGCACGACAGAAAGGATATTCTTGGCGCGATGGTCGACTTCGCGCGCCAGGAACTCCAGTTCCGATGTCCTCTCAGCGACACGATTTTCGAGTTCGCGATTGAGTTCCTCGGTTTGCATCGTTGCCGCGATACTGTTGAGCACGATACCGATGCTGTTGGTGAGTTGCTCTAAAAACATGATCTGCAGGTTGGTGAAGGATCGGACTGATCCAAGTTCGATGACCGCTTTTGTTTGGTTTTCGAACAGCACAGGCAGCACAATGATGTTTCGCAGCGCCATCTTCACAAGCGCCGATCCGATCATGGTCGTATCGGGCGGCAAATCCTTAACCAGGATTGTTCGCTTGTCGGCGGCACACTGGCCGGCAAGACCTTCCCCGATGCGTAGACGCTGGAAATGGCCGTTTGCTCCATTATCTGCGTAGGAGGCCAAGAGGCGAAGCACGCCTTCACCGTCGCCCTTGTCGCCCTGGTCGGCCTGATAAATTACGCCGACCTGTGCACCAACGAGTGGCGTAAGCTCTCGGAGCAGCAACCGCCCGACCTTGGCAAGGTCTCGCTGTCCCTGCAGCATACTGGTGACGTTAGCGAGATTGGTCTTGAGCCAATCCTGTTCGGTGTTCTGATCGGTAGTGAGTCGAAGGTTATCAATCATCGTGTTGATGTTGTCCTTGAGCTCAGCAACCTCGCCCTTTGCTTGCACTTGAATTGATCGCGTGAGATCGCCCTTGGTGACGGCGGTTGCGACCTCGGCAATTGCCCGGACCTGATTGGTTAGGTTGGCGGCAAGTAGATTCACGTTGCCGGTCAGATCCTTCCAGGTGCCGGCAGCGCCGGGCACATTTGCCTGGCCGCCCAGGCGTCCTTCCACACCCACTTCCCGCGCTACCGACGTTACCTGGTCGGCGAAGAGAGCGAGCGTGGCAATCATGTTGTTGATCGTCTCGGCGAGCGCCGCCACCTCGCCCTTGGACTTCACGGTGAGATTCTGTTTGAGATCGCCGTCGGCGACTGCAGTCACGACCTTGACGATGCCGCGCACCTGCTCGGTAAGGTTGGCGGCCATGACATTCACCGTATCGGTCAAATCCTTCCACGTGCCGGCAACGCCTGGCACTTGGGCCTGGCCGCCGAGCTTGCCTTCGGTGCCCACCTCGCGCGCCACGCGTGTCACCTCGGAAGCGAAGGCATTGAGCTGATCCACCATCGTGTTGATGGTATCCTTCAACTCGAGGATCTCGCCTTTTGCATCGACCGTGATCTTGCGCGAGAGATCGCCGCGCGCCACCGCGGTTGTCACCTCGGCAATATTGCGCACCTGCGTGGTTAGGTTAGCTGCCAACAGATTCACGTTGTCGGTCAGATCCTTCCAGGTGCCTGCGACGCCCGGCACCACCGCCTGACCGCCGAGCTTGCCTTCGGTACCCACCTCGCGCGCCACGCGCGTCACTTCGCCAGCGAACGCATTGAGCTGATCGACCGTCGTGTTGATGGTTTCCTTCAGCTGAAGGATCTCGCCGCTCACATTCACGGTGATCTTTTTCGACAGGTCGCCGCCGGCGATGGCGGTCGACACCTCGGCGATGTTGCGCACCTGCGCCGTCAAGTTCGACGCCATGAAATTCACATTGTCGGTCAGGTCTTTCCAAGTGCCGGCGACGCCTTGGACCTGAGCTTGACCGCCGAGCTTGCCTTCGGTGCCCACCTCGCGCGCCACGCGCGTTACCTCGGAAGCGAACGCATTCAACTGATCCACCATGGTATTGATGGTATCCTTCAGCTCGAGAATTTCTCCTTTCACGTCAACGGTGATCTTGGTCGAGAGATCGCCGCGCGCCACGGCCGTGGTCACTTCGGCGATATTTCGCACTTGCGCCGTAAGATTGCCCGCCATCGAATTCACGCCGTCGGTGAGGTCCTTCCAGGTGCCGGCCACGCCGGGCACATGGGCTTGGCCGCCCAGGCGGCCTTCGGTGCCCACCTCGCGCGCCACGCGCGTCACCTCGGCGGCGAAAGAGCGCAACTGCTCGACCATCGTATTTAAGGTCTCCTTGAGCAGGAGGATTTCACCGCGCACGTCCACGGTAATCTTCTTCGACAAGTCGCCGCCGGCGATGGCCGTCGCCACCTCGGCGATGTTGCGCACTTGCGCCGTCAAGTTTGAAGCCATGAAATTCACGTTATCGGTCAGGTCCTTCCAAGTGCCGGCGACGCCCGGGACCCCGGCCTGACCGCCGAGCTTGCCCTCGGTGCCGACCTCGCGCGCGACACGCGTAACCTCGGAGGCGAAGGAGTTGAGCTGGTCGACCATGGTATTGATGGTGTTCTTCAGTTCGAGAATCTCGCCGCGCACGTCCACCGTGATCTTGTGCGAGAGATCACCCCGCGCCACCGCGGTCGTCACCTGGGCAATGTTGCGCACTTGCGCTGTCAAATTTCCGCACATGGCGTTGACCGAGTTGGTCAAATCCTTCCATGTGCCCGCGACGCCGGGAACGATAGCTTGTCCGCCGAGCTTGCCGTCGGTGCCCACCTCGCGCGCCACGCGCGTCACTTCCGAGGCAAACGACCGAAGCTGATCCACCATGGTGTTGATAGTTTCCTTGAGCTGGAGGATTTCGCCGCGCACATCCACGGTGATCTTCTTCGAAAGGTCGCCGCTCGCCACGGCGATCGTCACGTCGGAAATATTGCGCACCTGATTGGTAAGGTTGTTGGCCATGGAGTTGACGCTTTCAGTCAAATCCTTCCACACGCCGGTGACGCCAGGAACCTCGGCTTGGCCTCCAAGCATGCCTTCGGTGCCGACTTCGCGGGCCACGCGTGTCACCTCGGAAGTGAAAATTTCGAGCTGCCTGATCATCGTGTTCACAAGCGTAGCCGAGCCGAGAAACTCTCCCTTCAGGGGACGCCCATCGACTTCGAGGGGAACTCTTTTCAAGAGGTCACCCTTCGCGACGGCAGCGATTGCACCTGTTACTTGGGTGGTAGGCCAAAGCAAGTCATCGATCAGCGCGTTGATCGATTCTTGCATTTCTCGCCATGCGCCCTGGGGAAGCGACATGACGACTCGTTTTTTTGTTTTTCCGTCGCGTCCAACGACCTGACCGACGAGCTCCAGCTGTTGGGCCATTTGCTGGTTGGCGGCGACGATTTCATTCAGCGTATCCGCAATTTTGCCCTCGATGCCGAGGGAATCTCCGGGCATGCGCACCGAAAAATCACCACCGTGGATCAACTGCAGCGCTCTGAGGAGGTTTTGCAGATAGCTTCCATCACTTTGCTGTCCAGACGTCGACAGACCCGGAGGTGTTTCCATCGGTCAGTTTCCTTTCAAAGGGGTACCTCTACGACTGGCGGCATGCGCGCTCCGGTATTGAAGTTCGTTTGGTGTCCCTGCTTGGTTGTCAAACGCATAAAAAAAGGCTGATAACGAAGTGGAACGAAAGCATACAGGAAGACCTTGGCCCTGCCACTACCCCGCCTTGGCCCAACTATAAATTCCGAGCCTGGACGAGAGTTTCCGCTCTAGGAAAAAAGACAGGGGATCCCAAGGGTCAATTGGTCTGCCGAGGAACGACAACGCTGACATCTGTGCTGGCACTCCCCCGAAGTGGCCGAGGGATTTGAAGGCCGCTCACAGGTCCATGGCGACTGACGCACCACCCCAGCTCGTTTATGGGTTTACGGTCGAGGCAGTGTGAATACTTCGTCGATCACCGCATAGTCGCCGTAGCCGAGCCTCGCGATCGGCTTAAGCCTGGTCACATCGACCTTGCCGTCGACGATCGCTTCGTCGGCGATATGCACGCCGACGACTTGGCCGAGCACGATAGCGTTGTCGCTCAGGCCGCCGTTCCGCCCGGGCAACTCGATGGTCCGCCAATAGCGGCATTCGAAGGCGACCGGCGATTCCTTCACGCGCGGCGGCTGCACCAGGCGCGACGGCGCGGGCGTCAACCCGGCGAGCCGCATTTCGTCGATGTCGGGTCCGACCGCGGCCGAGGTGCGACTCATCGCTTCGCGCAAATCGTAGGTGGCGAGCGAGCAGACGAACTCGCCGGTCTCCTCGGCGTTGCGCTGACTGTCCTTGCGGCCGCCGGAGGCGAACATCACGAAATGCGGATCCTCGGAGACGGCATTGAAGAAACTATAGGGCGCTAGGTTGACGACGCCGTTCTTGCCGAGCGTCGAGATCCAGCCGATCGGCCGCGGCGCGACCAGTGCCTTGAACGGATCGAGGGCAAGTCCGTGAGTATTGGCGATGGCGTCGTAGAACATGGCGCTCTCTCCGGCCCTATCGCCAAGGACGCCAGGCCGCGACGATGTCGGCGAGCTTCGGCCGCTCCCGCTCCTCGGGCTTCTCCTTGGGCGTGCCAATATAGACGAAACCGGCCACGCGCTCGTTGTCGGCAAGCCCAAGCGCTTGGCGGATGCCGGGACTATAGCCGTACCACTCGGTGATCCATTGCGCGCCGTAGCCGAGCGCGGTGGCGGCGACGATCAGATTCTGGCAGGCGGCGCCGGCCGAAAGGATTTGCTCCCAGTCCGGCGCGGCCGGGTTCTCGACCACGCGCGAGATCACGGCGATCACCAGCGGCGCGCGCAAGAAGCGCTTGGCCTCGTTCTCCAGCCGGAACGCGCCGGGGTCCTGCTCCTCGGCACGGCAGACCTCGGCGAGAACCTTGCCGAACGCGGCCCGCGCCTCGCCCTGAAACAGCAGAAAGCGCCACGGCACCAGCTTCTTGTGGTCGGGCACCCGCGAGGCCGCCCGGAGCATCAGCTCGAGCTCCGCCGCGCTTGGGCCAGGCTCGGAGAGACTGTTGGCCGACACCGAGCGGCGGGCAAGCAGGAGGTCTAGGGTTGGATTGGTCATCGCCTCGAAGCGGCAGGAGAAGGCCGCGTTCCTATCGTGAAACCGGGCCCCGAACAATGCCGGAGGGAGGAGTGTGCGGCGGGTCAAACCGCCGCCGTTGGCACCCCAAATCGGCCTCATTCGCAACGGATTTTCGCTCCGTTGTGCGCACCCGAACGGGGTATAACAGCTTGCGGCCGATGGATCGGAGCGATCACTATGCGGGGGATACGCTGCGCGGGGCTTAGGCTTTTGCTTTTGCCCGCCGCCGCTCTCATTGGAGCGGGGGCCGCCGCAGCCGAGGATGCACCGTCTGCCACCGCCGAGGCCGGGCTCCCGGCCGCCATCGTCGTGCTCGATGCGTCGAGCAGCATGAACACCAAGATCGGCGGCACGAGCAAGATCGCCTCGGTGCGGACCGAGCTTGGCCAGGCGCTCGGAGCTTACGCCGGTCGCCTGTCGTTCGGGCTCGTTGCCTTCGGTCATCGTAAGGCCGCCAATTGCGCCGACAGCGAGATCTTGGCGAAGCCCGGCGAGTTTACCTTCGCATCGCAGAGCAAGCTTCTCGACAACATCAAGCCGAAAGGCCAAGCCCCGGTCGCGGCGGCTCTCAGCGATGCCGCCAAGTCCGCGCCGCCCCAAGGCAGGTTTGATATCTTGCTGATCGCCGACGGCGGCGATAGCTGCGACGCTGATATCTGCGCCGCAGCCGCGGCGATGAAGGAGAAGTCGCACGGGCTCCGCATCCACGTGGTCGGCTTCTCCGACAAGATCGAGGATCTCAAGCCTCTGAGCTGTCTCGCCGAGACAACCGGCGGTTCCATCGCCGTCGCCACCAATGCAGGCGAGCTCAAGCAGGGCCTTGCCAATGTCCTCAATGAGGTCGTGGCGCCGGGGTCGGCTCCGGCTCAGGACGTGGCGGCCGAACCCGGAACCCCGATCCCGGCTTCGGCAGCGCTCCCCCCCGGCGTGTCGACTGCCAGGCCGATCGACCTCGGCAACTTTCCTGTGGTCGCTGCGCCTCAAGCCGATCAGGCCGGCGCCGATAACCTGCCACCGGGGACGGTTGCCACCAAGCCGATCGAGCTCGACACGCCGCCTAACGCCTCTCCCCCACCTCAGGAGGCGGAAGCGGGCCGCGAAACGGCGGTGCATAAATCCGCCAGCGCACCACTGCCGGCGTCTCCACTGCCTGCCGCCGAGGCGGCGCCCCCGGCTGAGGACACCCCGCCGGTGCAGGTGGTGCAATCGGTGCCGATCGCCCCGCCCGAACCGCCGCCCGCTCCCACCGTCGCCGCCAAGGCCGCACCGCCGCCGCCGCAGCAAGTCCAGCGCCCCGTGCCCGTCACCTTCAAGGCAATGGTCAGCGAGCAAGGGCCGCGATTGCAGGCCGGGCTGACCTGGCGCGTCTATGCCTCGAATACCGCACCGCTGAGCAGCGGCTACAAGCTCCTCAGCACCCATCGCGAGGCCATGCCGACCGCTGCGCTATTGCCGGGCGAATATCTCGTCAACGCCGCCTATGGCCTCTCCAATCTCACCAGAAAGATCAAAGTGGAGAGCGGCCGCTCGCTTGAGGAAACGTTCGTCCTCAACACCGGCGGGCTGAAGCTTGCCGCCGCCCTGCCCGATGGCGGCTCGGTCCCCGAAAGCGCGGTCAGATTCGACATCCTGTCGGACGAGGAAGACCAATTCGGCAACCGCCAGATGATCCTCCACAATGCCAAGCCCAGCATCATCACCCGGCTCAATGCCGGGGCCTACCGCATCGAAAGCCTTTACGGCGACGCCAATGCCAAGATCCGCGTCGACGTGACGGTCGAGCCCGGCAAGGTCACCGAGGCGACCATCAAGCAGACCGGCTCCAAGACCACCTTCAAGCTCGTACAGTCGCTCGGCGGCGAGGCGTTGGCAGATACCAAATGGACCATCCTCACCTCCGCCGGCGACGTGGTGAAGGAGAATGCCGGCGCGTTGCCGACCCACATTCTGGCGCCCGGCAGCTATGCCGTGGTCGCCGACCATGCCGGCTTGAGCTATACGCGCAAATTCTCGATCGAGTTGGGCGAAGCCAAGCAGGTCGAGGTGGTGGTCGACGACGGTCCGACCTCGCCGGAGGACCTCAAGGCGCTGACCGACCCGCCCGAGCCGGTGGAGCCGCCGGCCGGCATGGTCGCGGGCGACGGCATGGCGCCTGCGCCCAACGCCGGGGCGGCGTTCGACGGCTTCTCGCCGACGGCGCCGGCCGACCCGAATGCGCCGCTGATCAATCCGGGCGTTCTGCTCCGCCCCTCGCGCTAGCCGCTGCCGGCTTGCGCGCATAACCGGCCCTGCGATTACGGGAGCGATAGGCTTCGGCCAAGCGCTCCGCCCGCGAGCGCATCAGCAAATCGTCATCGGCGAGATGTTGGAGTTGGAGCAACCGGTCCTCTTCTTGCGCGTGGCTGACGATCTCGCCCGAGCCGAGAATATGCCCGACCTCGACTCCGGACTCGGCCAGAGCGCGGCCGACCAAGAGGCAGCGATGGCAGTCGAGCGGGTCAGCCTCCGAGCACATCGCCACCAGTCTGTGCTGCTCCGCCGTCTCGATCAGCTGCGCCAGCCCGGCGCGAAATTCGGGCGACGCCGCCATCTTCTCGTAATCCACTCTCCCTTGCGTATACATCTCCGGCCGCTCGGGACGTCCGCCGAGCGCCTGGCCGAGAAAGACATAGTCGATGCCTTGTCCGGCAAGCGACGCGCTCAAGACGTTCTTGTTGAAATGCGGCGAGAAGCGCGACACCGGCGCCGAGCGCACATCGGCCACGACGCTCACTTGCGCCGTCTCTAGCAGCGACAAGAAGCGCTCGAGCGAATGCCGTGAATGGCCGATGGTCAGGATCGGATGCGCCATGCCAGCGCTACGCGGCCTTGGTCTTGGCGGCTTCGCGTTGATCGGGCGGCACGGCCTCGCCGGCCAGCATCGCGACCGCCGCGTCGAGCGTCATCACCTGCTGCTCCTGGCTGCCGAGCCGCCGCACCGACACGGTCCTCTCCTCGGCCTCGCGCTTGCCGACCACCAGCATCACCGGGACCTTGGCCAGCGAATGCTCGCGCACTTTGTAGTTGATCTTCTCGTTACGCAGATCGGCCTCGGCCCGCAGCCCCGCCGCCTTCAGCGCCGTCAGCACCTCGCCGGCATAGGCGTCGGCATCAGACACGATGGTGGCGACCATCGCCTGCACCGGCGCGAGCCACAGCGGCAAATGCCCGGCATGATGCTCGATCAGAATGCCGGTGAAGCGCTCGAGCGAGCCGAACATGGCGCGGTGGATCATCACCGGCACGGTCTTCTCACCGTCCGGCCCGATATAGAACGCGCCGAGTCGGCCCGGCAGATTGAGGTCGACCTGGATCGTGCCGCATTGCCAGTCGCGGCCGATGGCGTCGCGCAACACATATTCGAGCTTCGGCCCGTAGAACGCGCCCTCCCCCGGGTTGAACTCATAAGTGAGGCCGGCCGCCTCGACCGCGCGCTTCAACGCGGCTTCCGCCTTGTCCCACACCGCGTCGGCGCCGACCCGCTTGTCGGGCCGGTCGGCGAATTTGATGCGCACGTCGGTAAAGCCGAAATCGCGATAGATCGACAGCATCTGCTCGTTCAGCCGCACGCATTCCTCGGTGATCTGGTCCTCGGTGCAAAAAATATGCGCGTCGTCTTGCGTGAAGTGGCGTACGCGCAACAGCCCATGCAGCGCGCCCGACGGCTCGTAGCGATGCACCTTGCCGAACTCGGCGATGCGCAGCGGAAGCTCGCGATAGCTCTTCAAGCCATGCTTGAAGATCTGCACATGGCCCGGGCAGTTCATCGGCTTGCAAGCATAAATGCGCTCGTCAGGCGTCTCGGTGACGTACATGAGATCGCCGAACTTCTCCCAATGACCCGACTGCTCCCACAGCTTGCGCTCCATCATGTCGGGCGAATTGACCTCGACATAGCCCCACGCGTTCTGGCGGCGGCGCATATAGCCGATCAGCGCCTGGAACAGCGCCCAGCCTTTGGCATGCCAGAACACCGCGCCCGGAGCCTCTTCCTGGAAATGGAACAAATCCATCTCGCGGCCCAGGCGGCGGTGGTCGCGCTTCTCGGCTTCTTCGAGCTGAGTGAGATAGGCCTTGAGGTCGTCCTCGCTCGGCCAGGCCGTGCCGTAGATGCGCTGGAGCATCGGCTTGGTCGAATCCCCGCGCCAATAGGCGCCGGCGATCTTGAGCAGCTTGAAGCCTTTGCCCACTTTGCCGGTCGAGGTCATGTGCGGACCGCGGCAGAGATCGAGCCACTCACGCTGCGAGTAGATCTTAATTTCGTCGCCGTCCGGAATGGCGTCGATCAGCTCGAGCTTGAAGATCTCGCCCTTGTCGGCGAACAGCTTCTTCGCCTGCCTGCGGTCCATCACCTCGCAGGAGAACGGCGCGTCGCGGGCGATGATCTCGGCCATCTTGGCTTCGATCTTGGGCAGATCGTCCGGCGTGAAAGGCTCGTCGCGCGCGAAATCGTAATAGAAGCCGTTGTCGATCACCGGACCGATGGTGACTTGCGTGCCGGGATAGAGCTCCTGCACCGCTTGCGCCATCACATGCGCCGCGTCGTGGCGGATCAGTTCGAGCGCTTCGGGATCGTCGCGCGTCAGGAATTTGATTGCGGCGTTGGTCTTGATGGGCGCGGCGAGGTCGGCGAGCTTGCCGTCGAGGCTCATCGCCACGCTGCGCTTGGCGAGCGACGGCGAAATCGACTTGGCGATGTCGAGCCCCGTGGTGCCTACGGGCACCGCGCGCTTGGCGCCATCGGGAAATGTCAGGGAGATTTGCGACATGGTTGGCTCCTCTCACTCCTGCGTACCGGCGCAGGTAAGAGATCGATTGAGTGCGTGCGTTTTAGCCGGATTTCATTCCGCTGTCACGAGGGCCGACCCATCTCCCGTAGCGCCACGGGGCCAAGGGATGTCGTTCGGCGCTCAGATCGGGCACCGGATCGAAGCCGTGGCTGCCGAACGGATGACAGCGGGAAAGCCGCGCGAGGGCGAGCCAGCTTCCCCGCCAGGCGCCGTTCGTCTCGATTGCCTCGCGCGCATAGTCCGAGCAGGAGGGCAGATGCCGGCAATTGACCCCGAGCAGCGGCGAGATCGTGAGCCGGTAAAGCGCAAGCGGCGCAAGCAGCACGGCCTTGGCGATCCGCGCGCCGAGCGGCCCACGCCCCGTCTCGGCTTTTGAGACGCTCTTAGACATGCGCGTCCGAGCGCACGGCCTCGGCGCGCTTCGCCTCGATTTGGGCAACGGCATCCTCGACCGCGTCGAACACCAGCAGGGTCGAGGCGTGCCGCGCCTTGTAGTCGCGCACCGTCTCGAGCGCGGCGAGGTCGGCCCATTTGCCGTGCGGCGGCGGTCCGTTCTCTTTCAGCATCTTGCGCATCGCCGCGCCGACCGCCCGCAACTCCGCCGCGGTCGAGCCGACCACCTCGCGGCCCATCACCGAGGCGGCGGATTGGCCGAGCAGGCAAGCCTTCACTTTCTGGCCATAGTCGGTCACCACATCGCCCTCCATGGCGACATCGACCGTGACCGTGCTGCCGCACAGCTTGGAATGGGCCGTGGCCGTGGCTTCGGGCATGGCGAGCCGCGCCGTCCGCGGGATGGCGGCGGCAAGCTCGAGGATGCGCTGGCTATAGATGTCTTCGGGCAGTGTCATGGGACCCTTTAGGCCTGAAGCTCGCCTTGCAGGCGGAATTCACGCATTATATATGCAGCCGGGCGCAAGAATGAGAGGGCGACGCGGCCACCGGTTATTGACGAGCAGGTTATACTACCCCAATTGACGGCGGCTGAACGGCCCGGGCGGTTGACGCGTTAGGCTAGACAAGGAAAGTTTCGAGATCTCATGGACGCTACGGTTAAGAAGCTGCGGACCAAGCCGCCGGTCGAAATCAGCCGCGGGCCAGGCATCATCAAGCCGTCGCGCGAGGAGGCCGAGGAGGCCGTCCGCACGCTGATCGCCTATGCTGGCGACGATCCCGACCGCGAGGGCTTGCGCGAGACGCCGCGCCGCGTCACGAGCGCCTATGACGAGTTCTTCGCCGGCTACCGCGAGGACCCGCTCGAGGTCCTCTCGCGCACCTTCGACGAGGTGGCGGGCTATGACGACATCGTCATGCTGCGCGACATCGAGGTCCACTCCCATTGCGAGCACCACATGATCCCGTTCGTCGGCAAGGCGCACGTCGCCTATTTCCCGACCGACCGCGTGGTGGGCATCTCCAAGCTGGCCCGCGTGGTCGACGTGTTCGCGCGCCGTTTGCAGACGCAAGAGACCATGACCGCCCAGATCGCCGAGACCATCGACAAGGCGCTCAAGCCGAAAGGCGTGGCGGTGATGATCGAGGCGGTGCATCAATGCATGTCGATTCGCGGCGTGAAGAAGCCGAACGTCGCCACCATCACCACCCAGTTTACCGGCATCTTCAAAGAGGATCCGGCGCAGCAGGCGCGCTTCATGATGCTCGCGACCGAGCGCGGCCGCGGCTGATGCGATCGGCCGCGAAGGACAAATCGCGGTGAGCAAGCCGACCGTCTCCCCTGCCCCTGAGAGCAAGAGCGAAATCGAGGAAGGGACCGTGTTCGCGCCGCGGTTCGACGCCGACGGCCTCCTGCCCGTGGTCGCCACCTCGGCCGCGACCGGCGAGGTGCTGATGCTCGCCTATATGAACGAAGAGGCGCTGGCCCGCACCATCGCCACCGGCGAGGCGCATTACTGGTCGCGGTCGCGAGGGCGCCTGTGGCGCAAGGGCGAGGATAGCGGCAACGTTCAGCGCGTGGTCGAGCTGCGCACCGACTGCGACCAGGATGCGATCTGGTTGAAGGTCGAAACGGCCGGCACCGGGGCCGCCTGCCACACCGGGCGGAAGTCCTGCTTTTATCGGGCCGTCCCGGTGGGGGCCGCGCCCAGCGGCGGACTGTCGCTGCGCTTCGTCGACGCCGAGCGGCAGTTCGACCCAGAGACCGTTTACCGTCATGCTGGTGCCGCAAAGAGAACCTTAAAGAGTTCGGAGTAAGATGCTCCGCGGCTAGATTGTCGCATTCGGCCACGCCGGTTGACGTTCGAAGGATGGTCGTCTGCGGCCCGAAACGGCCGGACCTCCTGCGGCCTGGGCCTTGTCCATGGTAAGTGCAACAAGACCGACGATTGGTATCGCGCTCGGCGGCGGGGCGGCCCGCGGCTGGGCCCATATCGGCGTGCTCAAAACCCTGGCCGCCGCCGGACTCGAGCCCGACATCATCGCCGGCACCTCGATCGGCGCGGTGGCCGGCGCCTGCCACATCACCGGCCGGCTCAAGGCTCTGGAAGACTTCGCCTGTGCTCTCACCCGCCGTCGCATTTTTGGCTTTCTCGACATCAATTTTGGCGGAACGGGTCTTATCACCGGCCAGCGCCTCAATACCCGCCTCGAGGAGCATTTGCGCGATGTCACCATCGAGCGGATGGAGCGCAAGTTCGTGGCGGTCGCCACCGAGCTCGGCACCGGACACGAGGTGTGGCTGAACAAGGGCAGCCTGGTGAATGCGCTCCAGGCCTCGTTTGCGCTGCCTGGCATCTTCCGCCCGGTGCAGATCAACGGCCGCTGGCTGATCGACGGCGCTCTGGTCAACCCCATCCCGGTGTCGGTGTGCCGCGCGCTCGGCGCCCGCATCGTCATCGCCGTCAATCTCAGCAACGACGTGTTCAGCAAAGGCGCCGTGATCCACGATCAACAGGCCCTGGCCGAAACCGCCATGGCCACTGACGGGCCGGAGCTGCTCGGCAGCAATGGCCGCGCCGCGGTGCATCTGTTGCATCGGCAGATTTTTGGCCGCAGCAATGGCGCGCCCGGCATGTCGGCGGTGATGATGGACGCGATCCACATCACCCAGGACCGCATCGCGCGCTCACGGCTCGCCGGCGATCCACCCGATATCACCATCGGGCCGAGGCTGGGCGATTTCGGCCTGTTCGATTTCCATCGCGCCGCCGAGGCCATCGAACTCGGCGCGCGCGCCGCCGAGCGGCAGATCGACGAGATCAAGATCGCCGTGCGGGCGCTCGCCGCCTGATCCGATCAGCCGGTGGCGATGTATTCGCGCATTGCCGCGGCTTCCATCTCCGCCTCCGCGATCCGCATCCTCACCACGTCGCCGATCGACACCAGCCCGATCAACCGGCCACGCTCCACCACCGGCATGTGGCGGAACCGATGCGCCGTCATCTCGGCCATGATCCGGTCGATGGTATCGGACTCGCGGCAGGTCACCACGGTTTTGGTCATGCAGGCTTCGACCGCCTCCTTGAGCACCTTCGACCCGGCTCGCGAAATCTCGCGCACGATATCGCGTTCCGACACGATACCGATGACCTTGCCGTCGGGGGCGGTAATGACGATGCAGCCGATGCCGTGCGTGCCGAGCAGCTTGGTAATCTCAAGCAGCGGCGTGTCGGGCGCGGTGGTGAATACACCTCGGCCCTTCTGTTTCAGGATTGCTGCGACATTCATACGCGTCTCCTCCAGCCCCGGAGCTTTCTCACCCCGTCGACTGCGACATTCTGTCCCGGACCGCAAAGAGGCGCAAGAGAGGAGGCAAGTTGCAGGGAAATTCCGCCCCCTAAGCGAGGCGGGGCTCAGCCTCGGCGGACTTGCCCTGGTCGAAGGCGCCGAAGATCAACAAGCCGCATAGAAACCCGCCGATATGGGCCTCCCACGCTATCGATCCCTGCTCGCCGACGATCCTCACGGCACTGAGGCCGAAATAGGCGTTGAGCGCCAGCCAGAACACCAGGAACGCGAGGATGCGCTTGTCGCTCAAGGTCTCTCCGAGGCTCATCAGCGGCGCGCCTAAAAAATCGGGCGTGCGCTGGCCGGGCGAGCGCTGCGCCCTGAAGATGAATCTGAGCGCGCCCGCCATCTGACCCGAGATTGCCGCCGAGGCTCCGACCACCGGCGCCATGTCGCCAAAGTGGAACAAGAGATGGGTGAACGCGCCGGCGATGCCGCACAACACCGAGAACCCGAGAAACCTGAGATCGCCCATGCGCCGCGCCACCGCGCTGCCGAAGGCGAGCATCCACAACAGATTCACCACCAGGTGTACCCATCCGGCATGCACCACCATGTAGGTCACGAACGAGGTGACGGCGGTGAGGTATCCGCCCGGCAGCTCGAGCGCCGCGCCGCTATAACGCGCCGGAATGAAAGCAAGCGCGAGCAACAGGGTGAGATCCAACTCGTCCGGCAACAGCCCTCTGATGAATTGCACCGCGACCAGCAGCACGGCCACGCCGGTCACGCTGCGCGGGACATTGAGGATCGGTTCAGACGTGGCCATGGCCGATAAACCCTAACAGGCGCCGATATCCGCCAGCGGAAACCATAACCGCCGACAAGCCCACCGGCTCGTGGCGTTTTCCCGGCCCTGGCACACTCCCTGCTTAATTGGTCCACGAGCATTGCAAGCTCAACCTTTGTGCCAAAGAGGGATGTTTACCTTGGCGCGGCGGAAGGTTGGGCGCGCGATTTGGTCCGGTGTAGCGTTTTCGCGTCGGGTGGGATGAATGCAGCAGCCAACGAGCCTGCAGCTTTACGCGTATTGGGATCGCGTGCGCAATGGCCGCTTTGCGCCCCGCCGATTCGAGGTCGAGCCAGCCAAGATCGCGGCGCTGCTGCCTGAGACCTTCATTGCCGAGGGCGCAGGCCTGCTCGGATGCCGCTTTCGTCTTGCCGGTACGAGGATCTGTGAGCAGTTTGGGCGCGAGTTGCGGGGCGCCGACCTGCTGAGCCTGTGGCAAGAGGCCGACCGCGACGCGGTCGCTTCCCTGCTCCGCACCGTGCTTGCCGATGGCGCGGTCGGCTATGGCCGGTTCACCGCCTATACGCGCGCCGACCGGCACACCGGCTTCGAATTCGTGCTGCTGCCGCTGATCCACACCGGCGACACGATCAATCGCATTCTCGGCGCCATCACCGCGATCGAGCCGCCCTTCTGGCTTGGCGCCGAGCCGCTGATCCGCCAGGAGATCGTCGAGCTCAATCTGCATTGGCCCGACGGCACCCCGGCGTTCATGACGCAAGGCGGCGCGGAGGTCATCAGTCTCGCCAGCCGGCGCTTCCGCGTGCTTGAGCGGGGTCTCGGCGAGGGCGACTAGCGCCCTTCCCGCCGCAATCAAGGACGCCTACTGACGATTATCGTTTTGGGGCAAAAGCTTAGACGTTCCTTAACCGAGAACCGTCTAGCCTGTGCCGGCCAAGTACATTTGGCGGTCCCCAACGTGAGCTCCAGCCATACGATGAGCGTCCCCACTCTTGAGGATGGACCGTCCGCGGAATCCCAGCGGGAACGGCGGGAGCGCCTGCTCGAGCGCAGAGCACACAGGCCGCTCGTCAAGATCGTGCCCGAGCGCCGCCGGCACCGCCGCGTGCCGGTGACCGTGTTCGGCCGCTTCATGCGCGAGGACAAGCAAGAATATCCTTGCCAGGTCATCAATATGTCGGCGGGCGGGATGGCCTTGCTGGCGCCGGTGACCTGCCAGGACGGCGAGCGCATCGTCGCCTATCTCGACAATCTCGGCCGGCTCGAAGGCGTGGTGGTACGGAGCTTCGACGGCGGCTTCGCCATGCATCCTGGCCAGCCTCCATAAGCGCGAGCGCATCGCCAACCTGCTGACCTGGCTGATCAACCAGAAAAGCCTGGGCCTCGGCGAGGAGCGCAAACACGAGCGTGTCGTGCCCCGGATCAACTCCTCCAAGCTGATCCTACCCAACGGCGATGTCCATAATTGCCGGGTGATCGACGTCTCGTTGAGCGGCGCCTCGGTGGCCTGCGCGGTCAAGCCCCCGATGGGCACCGTGGTCATTCTCGGCCGCATGCGGGGCCGCGTGGTGCGCCACCACGACCAGGGCGTCGCCCTGCAATTTGTCGAGCTGCAGGACCCCGACAGCCTGGCCCGAACCTTCGGCTAGCCCTACCGAATTATGAAATAGCCGGTCCGGCGGAGTCATGCATCGTCATGAACAGCCCGTCAGGCGGCCGCTCTACGCGGCCGCAAACCGCGAAAAAACCTGCTTTGTTCTCAATTGTCTAAAATTTTAGCTAACAGCGGAACATTCAGGTTTGAGTAGTTCTCACTAAAAAACCCCTACCAATACTACTCCAAACCGACCTCTTCTTTTATCGGGATCTCAAAATCTTACTGCGATAGTGCACCCAACAATACGGGGGGTGCAATGAAACAGTTTGTCGTAGGCTCTGCCTTCTTGATGTTTATTTCGTCCATGCCGGCGGATGCCACCAATGATCACTCGATCAGCTTGGTGCCGGCGCCGCAGGTGCAGAAGGTCGCCTTCATGACGTCCTTCGGCGATACCTTGCCGCCGATCGGTTATGTGTCGTTTTGCCGGGATCACCAGAGCGAGTGCCTTCCGGGACGCCGTTTCGCCGACCGGATCCAGTTCAGCGCCGCGAAGTACCGCGAGATCGAGGAGGTCAACAGCGCCGTCAACACGGCGGTTGCTCCGATCACCGACCTCGAGCTCTACGGCAAGGCCGAAGTCTGGGCCTATCCCAGCGCCAACAAGGGCGATTGCGAGGATTATGTGCTGCTCAAGCGCCGCGAGTTGATCGAACGCGGCTTTCCGGAGAGCACGCTCCTGATCACCGTCGTCCGCGACGAGAACAACGAAGGCCACGCGGTGCTGACCGTCCGCACCGACAAAGGCGACTTTATTCTGGATAACAAGCGCCGCGACGTCATGCGTTGGGCCGATACGCCCTACACCTTCGTCAAGCGCCAGTCCGAGAAGAATCCGCTGGTGTGGATTTCTCTCTTGCCGCCGGACACCGCGCCGCAAACCGCGACGTCGGCATCCAACCGCAATTAGCAGGAGTTTTCGACCCCCGTCTGAACACGTTTAGGGCCCGGTGATCATCCCCCACCCATCCCCGACCCCACCGGGCCTTTACTGGAGCCGGCCTCGCCAAGAGGCCGGCTCTCTTTTTCCGGCCGATGAGGCGGTTACAGCTTCAGGATCAGGTCGAGCAGGAACGCGCCCGACAGCAGGCTCCAGACCGCGGCGATCGCCGCGGACACCCCGAACCAGACTTTCGGACGCGATTGCAGCCGCAAGCCCCGCCACGCGTTGCGCATGAGAATGGCCGGCCCGGCCAGCACCCTAAGCAGCACGCCGCCGATCGAGACGAGCGGGGATTTCGGCTCGACGTTGAACCGCATCGGCTCGCCCGAGACGAGCTGGACGAAGCTCGCCAGCACCCCGGCCGTCACGAAGCCGACCGCGGTCACATAGAGATAGACTGCCAGGGATTGCATCGGCCCCCTCGCCACCGTGCTCCTTGCCCAGAAGCACTGTACCGAGCGGGGCCCTGACCTCGCCGAAATTCTTAAGGATTGGTTAACCATCGTGCCGCCGCGGCACGATGCGTTAGACTTTGAGGTCGTAATCGAGGATCGCCATCTGGAACTGATAAGCGATCTCGCCCTCGTCGTCGTCGCGGAAGATCACGCCGATGAACTCTTCGCCGATATAGACTTCGGCGGAATCTTCCTTGCGCGGACGCTGCCGCACCTGGAGGTCGGGCAAGCGGAACATGGTCTTGAGGTAGCGCTCAAGCTTAAGGATCTCGTCCCGGGTCACCGCCCCTCCATCGAGCCCGCGGGCCCACATTGCTGCTGGATGTTCAGTCGCGGCCGGTTTCGTCGTCCGCGAACATCTGATCCATGGTGAGCGCGGGCTCCTCGCAGCCGGCAAAGCCGATCTCGCGCGCCGGCACGCCGGCCACGGTCCGCCGGGGCGGCACATCGTTGAGCACCACGCTGCCGGCCGCGACTCTGGCGCAATCGCCGACCTTGATATTGCCGAGAATCTTGGCGCCCGCGCCGATCATCACGCCGCGCCCGATCTTGGGGTGGCGGTCGCCCTTCTCGTTGCCGGTGCCGCCGAGCGTCACGCCATGCAGCATCGAGCAATTGTCGCCGATCACCGCGGTCTCGCCGATGACGATGCCGGTGGCATGGTCGAACATGATGCCTCTGCCGATCACGGCGGCAGGATGAATATCGACCTGAAGGAAGCGCGACGTCAGGCTCTGGAGATAGAGCGCGAAGTCCTTGCGGCCGGCCTGCCACAACGCGTGCGCGATGCGATAGGTCTCGAGCGCATGGAAGCCCTTGTAGTAGAGCAAGGGCTCGATCAGACGGGCGGAAGCCGGGTCGCGCTTGACCGTGGCCATCAGGTCGGCGCGAAACGCTTCGCCGAGCGCAGGGTCTGCCGCCAGCGCCTCGTGAAACGTCTTGTGCAGCAGCCCTGAGTCGAGCGCGGAATGCTGTAGCCGGCGGGCGAGCCGATGGCACACGGCATCCTCGAGCCGCGCATGGTCCAACACCGTCGCATAGATGAAACCGCCCAGCGCCGGTTCGGCCGCGCTGATTTCCTCAGCCTCGCGCCGCACCTGGCTCCAGATCGGATCGTAGCTTTTGATCTGCGGCTGTGCCGCGAAGGTCATTTGCATCGGAACCTCAACCCGCCCCCGTCACCAGACGTCTGGGGGCTGACCAGTCATTTAGACCACTGAACTAAGCCCGGCTGGTTAAAAAGTCGAGCACACCGTGTTTGAAGCGGGCATCGCCGACCGCTCTCATATGGTCGCGGCCTTCGATTTCAAGGAGTTGGGCGCCGGGAATGAGACTTGCAAGCTCCCCTCCGGGGCCCGCGATCACGTCCTTGCTGCCGGTGGCAATGAGCGCCGGCACGGCGATGCGGGCAAGCTGCTCAGATGTGATCTTCTCCCGTGGGCCGCGCATGCAGGCGGCCAGCGCCTTGAGGTCGCTGCCGGTTTGCTCGGCGAAGGCCCTGAAGCTGCGCGCGGTGTCGTTGGCCACGTCGTCGATGCTTGGCGCCTCGAGCGCGCGGGCGATCGGCCCGGTCCCCACCATGCCGCGCACCAGATTGATGCCGGCGCCGCCCAGGATCAGGCTGCGCACCCGCTCGGGATGCGCGAGCGCGAGAAACACAGTGATGCGCGCGCCCATGGAATAGCCCATCACATCGGCGCGGGAGATGCCGAGATGATCGAGCAGGCGGCGCGCGTCCTCGGCCATCGCCGGTGCGCCGTACAGATCCGGATCGTAGAGCTTCTGGCTGTGCCCATGCCCGCGATTGTCGAGAGCGATCACGCGCCGTCGGGCCCCGATCAGCGTCCGCAGCCAATGAGCGTCGCGCCAATTGGCCGCAACATTCGAGGCGAAGCCGTGGATCAGGAGGATGGGTTCCCCTTCCCCCTCGTCGCTATAGGCGATGCTCACGCCGTCCGACTCGAAGCTCTGCATTCTCGATCTACCGCTTTAGCCCCAGGGTCACTATGCTCGCTTGCATTTCCACAGGCGAGAACGCAGAACGGCGGTTATGGCTCAAACGCTCGTGCCCCATTTCGTGAACGATCAAGGCGTCGACCGGATCAGGATCGGCGTCAAGGAGTTCCAATGCATGGGGGCAACGCCGCCGCACGATCACCCCCACGTCTATCTCGATATGGGCCACGAGGCGCACATCGTTTGTCCTTACTGCTCGACCCTGTTTCTGCACGACCACGCGCTCAAAGCGACGGAGACCGACCCGCCGTCCTGCATCTACGCGGCGACCGCCCCGCCAGGCGCGCCGGCGGCCTAGGGCTTGCCCCATGGCCAGGCGTGGCGATCGCGTGCTCATTGCCGGCGGCGGCATCGGCGGACTTGCGGCAGCCATTGCGCTCGCCCGGCGCGGCATCGACACCGAGATCCTCGAACGATCCGATTTCACCGAGCAAAGCGGGGCAGGCATCCAGCTCGGCCCCAATGCCACGCGGGCGCTCCAGCGGCTTGGCGTGCTCGAGGCCATCGAGCCGCACAGCTTCAGGCCCGAGGCGATTTCCATCTATGACGGCCTGTCGGGCCGCAGGCTGACCTCGCTGCCGCTGGGCGAGGCCGCCGAAGCGCGCTATGGCGCCCCCTACCTCACCCTGCATCGCGCCGACCTCAATGCCGGGCTGCGCGCGGCGGCGCAAGGCCTCGCTCCGATCGCGCTGACACCAGGCTTCGAACTGGCGGCGGTCGAGCTGAAAGCCGGCGCGGTCATCGCCCGAGCCGGCGACAGCGGCGAGGCCAAAGGCGCGAGCCTGATCGGCGCCGACGGCCTGTGGTCCACGGTGCGCGCCGTGGTCAGCCCCGCCGCACGCTTGCGCTTCGCAGGCGGCACCGCTTGGCGCACGCGCCTGCCGCGCGGCAATCTCCCCGCCCCGTTCAATGACCCGGTGGTCGGATTGTGGCTCGGGCCCGGCACCCATCTCGTGCACTACCCCGTCCGCGGCGGCGATGACCTCAATGTCGTCGCCGTCATCGAGGGCGGCGCGGAGCGCCAAGGCTGGGACCAGCCGGACGGCGCCGAAGCGTTGCGCGCCGGTTTCACCCGCTGGGCTAAGGATCCGAAATCGTTATTGGAACGGGCGGACGGCTGGCGCAGCTGGTCGCTCTATCGGCTGACGTCGCTCGGCCACTGGAGCGATGGCCCGATCGCGCTGCTCGGCGACGCGGCGCACCCGGTGCTGCCGTTCTTGGCGCAAGGGGCCGCGCTCGCCATCGAGGACGCCGTCACGCTCGCGGCCTGTCTCGCGGAACTGCCCGGCGATCCAGCCACTGCCTTCCGAGATTATGAGGCGCTGCGGCAGCCGCGCGCCGCCCGCGTCCAGAGTCTCGCGCGGCGCTATGGCTGGCTCTACCATCTGCGCGGCCCGCTGCGCGTTGCCCGCAATCTCCTGCTCGAGCGGCGGCGCGAGGAGCGAGCCTTGGCCCGCTTCGACTGGCTGTATCAGGAACCGCGAGCGGGCGTGAGGATCAGGCGGGACGTTTGCCCTGGATGAGAATTGCGGCTCCGGCCAACGCCGACAGCAGCGAGCCCGCCAGCACCGCGAGCTTCACCATGGATTCGTGTTCGGCATCAGCAAATGCCAGCAAGCCGATGAAAAGACTCATGGTGAAGCCGATGCCGCACAGCAGCGCGACCCCGTACATTTGCCGCCACGAGGCGCCGGCGGGCAGATGGGCGATGCCGGTCCGTCTAGCGATCAGGATCGAACCCATAATGCCGATCTGCTTGCCGAAGAATAGCCCCGCGGCGATGCCGAGCGACAGCGGCGCAAGCAACGACTCCACGCTCGCTCCGGCCAGCGCCACCCCGGCATTGGCGAAACCGAACACCGGCAGCACGAGAAACGCGACCCACAGCCCGAGTCTGTCCTCGAGGTGACAGAGCGGCGAACTCTCGCCATCCTCCTTGCCCATCGACCCGAGCGGAATGGTCATGGCCAGCACCACGCCGGCGAGCGTGGCGTGAATGCCGGAGAACAGCATGGCAGCCCACAGGCCAACGCCGAGCAAGAGATAAGGCGCAAGCCGCATGACACCGAACCAATTGAGCGCGAACAACAGGACCGTGATGACCGCGGCGGCGCCAAGGGCCATGAATGAGAGATCGGTGGCATAGAAGATCGCAATGATGAGAATCGCGCCGAGATCATCCATGATCGCAAGCGAGGTCAGAAACACTTTGAGCGAGTTCGGAATTCTCGACCCGAACAGCGACAGCACACCCAGCGCGAAGGCAATGTCGGTGGCGGTCGGGATCGCCCAGCCCCGCCACGTTTCCGGGCTCTGCCAGTTGATGGCGAAGAAGATCAGCGCCGGCGCGAGCATGCCGCCCAGCGCGGCGATGCAGGGAAGCGCCCGCCGCGCCCAACTGTCGAGCTCGCCCGCAAGTATCTCGCGCTTGATCTCGAGCCCGACCAGCAGAAAGAACAGCGCCATCAGCCCGTCATTGATCCAATGCAGGACGCTGAGGCCGGCGACTTTGGTATGCAGTAGTTCGGTGTAGCTACCGGCCAACGCCGAATTGGCCACCACCATGCCGAGCGCGGCGCTCGCCATGAGCACGAGCCCGCCCGAAGCCTCAGACTCAGCAAAACGTTGAAAGGTCGTGCGGGCGCGCCGAATGAGGGCCATGAAACATGGGGACGGACTGTTTGCGGACCCCGCTTCCTATACAGTCGCTGGCCGGATGGCAAATTGCCAATCCAGGCGCAGCCCATGACGAAGATGCCGCCGCCCCGACAGCCGGGATGACGGCATCGCCGCGAAATTCTTCGGAACGAAAGCTCTATTTCCTGAGCTGCTTGGCGTCTCTCAGATGCTGCTTGATGGTCGGCAGCGTGTTGGCGGCGAATTGCTTCAGCGCGTCGTTGGCGCCGTCCTCGGCATACTCGTCGAACAGGTCGGCCGCTTTGCCGTGCGCTCTGACTTGCTGCGCGGCATAGGTGCTATCGAACTCCTCGGGTTTGGCCTCGTTTAGCGCATCGATCATCTTCTGATGCTTCTTGTCGAGCTTGTCCGGCAGTTTCACGTCGAGCTTCTCGGCCGCCACGATGGCCTTCAGTTCCTCGCTCGTCTTGCTATGCGCCTCGACCATGTGCTGGCCGAATTGCTTCACCGCCTCGGACTGGCCCTTCTCGCCCGCGATCTTGCCGGCCTCGACCTCATAAAGGTCGCTCATGGCGGCCTTTCTCACGAAATCCGGCGTGCTCGGCGCGCCGCACGAGGCGAGAGCCAGCGTGACGCTAACGGCCAGGACGGACAACAGGCGATTGCTCATGGATTTCCTCCGAGTTGGTAACGGCCTATAGCGCCCCTTCAGGCGCAATATACACATCAAACAAAAAAGCCCAACCCCGCACACATGTTCCGAGCGGCGACGTTTAGTGCCCGCTCGGATCGCCGCGCCGGGCCGCCTCATAGAGGAACCAGACGCGCCGCTCGGCCTGGTCGATCCACAGTTCGATCAAGCTCGTGGTCGCCACATCGTTCTCCTCGTCGCACAAATCATGTGCCTCGCGTAATGACGTTATCAGCGCCTGATTGTCGGATCTAAGCTCGGCCAGCATATCGAGCGGGTCGACGAAGTCGGCGTCGTTGTCGGGGATACGCTGCAGCCGAGCGATATTGCCGATCGAATGCAGCGTGGTGCCCCCGATCTTGCGCACCCGCTCGGCGATGTCGTCGGTGATGGCGAAGATTTGGTCGGCCTGCTCGTCGAACATGAGGTGATAGTCGCGGAAATGCGGTCCGCTGACATGCCAGTGGAAATTCTTGGTCTTGAGATAGAGCGCGAACACATCGGCCAGCAGCGCATTGAGCGCGCCGGAGATGTCGCGGCGGGCATTGTCGCCGAGATCGGTCGGCGTCTGGAGCGGCGCCTTGCGGCGCTCCTTAACGTCCTTGTTCATGGGGGTCTCCTTGGCAGGGGTCTGCTATCAACGTGGTTATATAGGAGCGGGTTGCCGCCGGGTTGATTGACGGCGGTCAATTGTCGCTGGCTAATGACGGTAAATCCGTCAACAGCCCTGTAAATCCGCGTTTTCCCCGCTATTGTGCCGGCAAACAACAGGAGTTGCTGAAGCATGTTTATTGCCATGAATCGCTTCAAAGTGCGCAAAGGCGCCGAAGCCGATTTCGAGCAGGTCTGGCTCAACCGCGACAGCCATCTCGACGAGGTGCCGGGTTTCATCGCCTTCCATCTGTTGAAAGGCCCCGAGCGCGACGACCACGTGCTCTACGCCTCGCATTCCCTATGGCGCTCGGAGGCCGCCTTCCTCGACTGGACCCGGTCGGAAGCGTTTCGCAAGGCCCATGGCGGAACCGGCGCCAACAAGCCGCTTTATCTCGGCCATCCTGAGTTCGAGGGCTTCAGCGTCCTTCAGGAAATGACCGCCAAGGGCCGGGCGAACGCCGCGCCGGCCTAGTTGACCCGCACCACCTGCACCAGATTGTCGGAGAAGGTCGGCGCGCGGCCGAGCCCGCAATGCGCGTCGGAGGAGATCGAATTCACCGAGCCATCGGAGCGGTTGAGGCTGCGCCAATAGCCGAGCGTCGCCACGACAATGCCGGAATTGACGTCGTCGGTGACCTTGGCCACGCCCTCGAAATCGCCGCGATCGTTGAACACGCGCACCGGGTCGCCCTCGCGGATACCCCGCTGGGCGGCATCGGCGGGCGAGATCAGCACGAACTGCTCGCCTTGGCCTTTGATCTTGTGCGTCTCGTTGGCGTAGCAGGAATTCAAAAAGCCGTGGCTCTTCGGCGAGATGACGTTGAGCGGATAGAGCTTGGCGCGATCGGGGTTGGTCTCGGGCGCTTCACGGTTGGGCAGATAGCCCGGTAGTGGATCGACCGGCGAACCGTCCTGGTCGCCCTCATACATGGCGCGGAACGGTCCGGCGACGAAATTCTTGGCGTCGTGCAGCAGGAACTCGACCTTCCCGGACGCCGTCGGGAACTTGCCGTCCTTGTGCGGCACGCGCGTGTCGGCCGAGCCGACATCGATCTTGTAGTAGCCGTGCGTCTTGAAATACGCCATGTCGACGCCGCGCATCTTGGGATCGTCCCAGTTGATGTAATGGGCGGCGAGTTCGCTGTCGGACATTTTGAACACGGGATCGTCGAAGCCCATCTCCTTGGCAAGCAAGCGCCACATCTCCGACGTGGGCTTGCATTCGCCCGGCGGGTCGACCGCTTTCTGGTTATAGGTGAAGTAGAAGTGCCCCCAGGACCACATCATGTCCTCGGCCTCGCCAGCCATGGCAGAGGGCAGCACGATATCGGCGTATTTCGCCGTGTCGGTGAGGAAGTGCTCGGCGACGACGGTGAACAGGTCCTCGCGCTTCAGACCCTTGACGATCTTGTTGGTCTCCGGCGCCTGGCTGACCGGGTTGGTGCAGAACACGAACAGGCTCTTCAGCGGCGGATCGAGCTTCATTTCGCCGGTCAAAGCAGCGCCGAGTTTCAGATTGTTGATGGCCCGCGTGCCGGGCTTGATCCAGTCGCCGCGCGAGACCTTCATCCAATCGACCGGGAAATCCCATAGCGGCATTTGCAAGAGCCCGCCGCCGACATGCCGCCATGAGCCGACCAGGGCCGGCAGCGCGCACACCGCGCGGATCGCCTGGCCCCCGCCGGCGTGACGCTCGAGCGCGACGCCGAGCCGGATGACCGAAGGCTGCGTCGTGGCGAACTCCTTAGCGAATTTCGCAATGTCGGACGCTTTGACGCCGGTGATCTTCTCCACATAGTCGGGAGTGAACTCGGCCGCGCGCGCCTTCAGTTCCTCGAACCCGTACGTGTGCTGCTCGACATAGTCGCGGTCGACTAGCCCCTGCGCGATGATCGAATTGATGACGCCCATCGCCAGCGCGCCGTCGGTGCCGGGCCGCGGACAGATATGCCAATCGCCGGCCTTGGCGGTGCGCGACCGGTAGCTGTCGATCACCACCACCTTGGCGCCGCGCTTCTGCGCCTCGAGCACGAACGGCCAATGATGCAGATTGGTCGAGATCGAGTTGCACGCCCAGATCACGATGAACTTCGCATGGACGAAGCTCTCGGGATCGACCCCGCCGGTCGGGCCTACCGTCAACAGCCACGCGGTCGAGGAGCCCGACGCGCAGAAGGTTTTCTCGTTCACCGTCGTGCCGAGGCGATTGAAGAACGGGTCGCCCGAATTGATCCCCTGCACCAGGCCCATATTGCCGAGATAGGAATAAGGCATGATCGCCTGGCTACCGTAAGTCGCGATGATCTCGCGCCAACGCCGGCCGATCTCGGCGATGGCTTCGCCCCAGGTGATGCGCCCGAATTGCTTGGACCCCTTCGGCCCGGTCCGACGCAGCGGATAGGTCAGCCGGTCGGGATTGGCGTGATGATCGTGAAAATCCTTGAGCTTCACGCACAACCCACCGCGGGTCATGGGGTGGTCCTTGTTGCCGCGGACCTCGATCAGCCTGCCGTTCTCGACCCCATAGACCATGGCGCAAGTGTCCGGGCAGTCATGCGGACAGGCGCCAAAGAACGTCGTGCGTTGAGGCTGCTCGTTCATGGATCGGACCCCTCCCATGGGCTCATCGCCGCCGTTTGACGGAAGCTGATTTAGATCAGCCTAGTAAGCGGGAGCCTGCTTGTCGATTGGGTTTTCCGATTCGCCGATAGGTCAGGTTGAGGCGGGCGCTTGGGTAAGCGGCACGGCGACATAAAGCATGTAGGCGATGCCGATCAGGTAAACGGCAAGCTCGGGCCAGCTCAGTGTCGACCACCGCAAAACCGCTCTTGCGAGGAGAAGGACCAAAGCTGAAACAATAACCAACCCGGCGAGCATGATGCCGGCCGTCCGATAACCAAAGACATCGTTGAAATAGGACCAAGCCGCCGCGGGCCCCCAGCCCGACACGGCCGCGAGTGGTAGAATTCCCCAATACAGGATCAAGGCGACGCCAAACCAGTAGACAGCGAACTCGAGCCCGCCAATGGCCTTGCGCCGGACGGCAATGAGCGTGGCTGCCACCAGAACGGGAAGCGCCGACGTCATCCGGCATAAGTCGTTCCAAAAATATCGAGCCAAGTGACGATCGAAACGGCGGCGATTTCAAGCAAGGGCCTTAATTCCATGCGACAAGACCACGTGCATGTTCTGGCCGTCGTCTTTGCGCTCACCCTCCTTCTGCCGCTTTCCGCCGCGCGGAGCCAAGCGCCGGTGAACAGCTTCGAGCTCAGGCCGGGCGTCGAGCGGCGAGCGCCTCGGGCAGGTCAAGTCGCGTGTCCGCTACGCGCCGTTCTTCGTGACCGGCACGTTGCTCGTCACGGTGAGCGGGCCCGAGCTTCGCCAAACCGCGCAGGGCGCGGTGGAGGAGCCGCTCCAGATCAAGGCGCTCGATTTGACCACGGGCGAGGTGGCCTGGACCCAACCGATCCGCGATACCGCCAACCGGCTGCCCCCGCCGCCATAGGCCGCGGCCTGTGCGACTGAGTAACGCCCATGATGATCGGTTGGAAGACGGCATTCCTCCTTACGGGCGCCTGGCTCGTCGCCGCTTGCGCACAGCCGGCCAAGGGCGAGATCAACGTGACGGACTACGAGGTCGAGAACCCGTTCGACGGACTGGGCCCGGCGGATCTAAGCGGCATCGCCTGCATCCCCATCCAGCAAGGAACGGCCTATCGCTGCCTGGCGGTGAATGACGAGACTCAGACCGCTCAATTCGCCACAGTCGAGGACGGAAAAATCGCCGCGGGTGAGGACGTTCGCTTGATCGGCGAATCCCCCGACCCGGAAACTGTCGGCACTCGGCCTAAATCCGTCCCCTGTCCGAGGATCACCGACGACTTTGAAGAACTCGACGGCGAGGGCGTGGCCTATGCCGCACCCTATTTTTATGTCGTAGGCTCGCATGGCTGCTCCCGCAAGAAGGGCAAGTTCCGATTATCCACTTTCATCCTCGCGCGCATTCGCGTCGACCCGGACGGACGGCCTATCGATCAAGCTGGCAATGTCTTGACGGACAGCGAGGTCCACCAAGCGGTCGAAACGACCTACCGGTTGTCCGACCTGCTGCCGCGCGCCGAAGCAGCCGGCGCCTTCTTCGGCAAGGGACTCGACGCAGAGGCTAAGGGACTCACGATCGAAGGCATCGCCGTCGAAGGCGAAAACCTCTTCGTCGGCCTGCGGGCCCCGTCGATCGACGGCAGAGCTTTCATTCTCCGCGCCAATGTCGACGAATTGTTCAAGCCAGGCCGCGAGCCTGCGCCGGCGACGGCTTTGGCTGAGACCATTCCCCTGGCGCTCGGCTCCGATGTCGGCATTCGAGACCTCGCTCCCCTGCCCGATGGCAGGCTGTTGATCCTGGCGGGCGCAGCCTCCGGAGACGAAATCCCCTACCGCATCTTCGTGGTCGACCCGACAGGGGCTAATTTGCAGGAACTGGTGCCACCGCAATCCGATCAGCCGACACGCGCCGAGGGTATGACCGTGCTGGAAGCGACCGATCAGGAAATCCGGCTGCTCATCCTATTCGACAAGGCGAACACTCCGCCGCAGGGCGTGCGCATTCGGCGCTGACAGCTGCAATTTGGTGCGGACGGAGGTAACTGACCCTCACGCCTCCTTGACTTCCATCAGGTAGGAAATCAAGCGCCGGATCTTAGCGTCCCGCATCTCGAACACGTCGCAGAACACGGCATTCAAGTAGCCGCCGTCCCTTCTCGCCGCGCGGACACTCCCTTCAGCCACCACCACATCGCCCTCTTCCGTTACGCGCGTTACCGTTATGGCCGGGCTGCCAACAAAGGCTGGGTTCTCGATCTCCTTATCGAAGGCGTCTTTCCCTTTGAGATGGAACGCTCCCGGGATCACCCATTCGACGTCGTCGGTCAGGCACGACAGGACCTGGTGGTGATCGGATCGTCTGAACGCAGCCATGTATTTTTCCACGGTGCGCTTGTTCGCGCCTTTTCTGATATCGGGGGTGACCGGGGGGGCCGGCCTCGTTTGCAGGCCGATTGCGACAGGCCCTGACGCGAGAGCCGTTGGCACCGGTCCGGGGTTGGCAGGCGCAGGCGTTGGCTCCTCAGTCGGGGCCGTGGGAGGCGGCTGAGCTACACCCACTAGCCTGGGCTCGGGACCGAACGCCCGCTCTGTGCGGCGCACCAGCCAGACCAACCCATAGATAAACAACCCGACCACAGTGATGGGCGCGAGCGCGACGATTGCGGCGCTGACGCCTCTCGGCACCGCGATCGCCCGAAACCGCGTGTCGCGGCAGGCTTGCACGTCGGTCACGGACTTTACCGCGGCGATGCAAACGCGAAACTCCGCGTCAGCCTTGTCGTAAGCGTGGCGCCAGCCCCAACTGCCGCCGATGACGATCCACACGAGGCAGAGCATGACGCCGACGCGCTGCCATAGATTGAGCCGGAACCTCCGCATGGCAGCAATTTACCATGGCACGCTGGTTTGGATCAGGGCTGGTGCGGACGCCGGGACTCGAACCCGGACGGCTGTTAGGCCTCAGGATTTTAAGTCCTGTGTGTCTACCAGTTCCACCACGTCCGCCTGCGCCGACTTTAGCCCGGGAACGTGGAGGGTTCCCTAAGCCGGCGACAGCACCTTAGGCTCGCTAACATCCTCGCCAGTCGCGTCTTCCTTTGCCGCCTCTTCACCCGCCGATGCAACCCTTTCGGCTAAGGGCTTTGCCGGTTTTGGCGGCTTTGGCGGCGGTGCCAGCCCTTCGGCTAAGGTCCTTTCAATAGCTGTCGCGGGCCTCAAGTCGCCAGACCCATCCCTGGCCACATGCGATGGCGCGGGAAGTTCGGCTTCCGCCGCGCGGGCGCGCTCCGGCGCGGGTTCTGTCTTATGCGCGGGCAAGCGAGGACCACCCTCGAGGCTCGCTCTGAGCAGCAGGAACAGCGTCAGCGCGTTCAGGATATGCCAGGCAAAATGGGTGCCGACTTTGCGGCCTTCAATCACCACCTGGTCGCACAGGGTGACATCGAGCGACCTGAGGGTGATGGAGACCGCGAAGATGGCGGCCGCCCATAACAAATACGGCGCTGCCCGATGGCTCCGCTCCTCGGCAACCAAGCCGACAATGATGAGCGCGATCAGGGCCGGCAAATAGAAGATGCTGCCGTTGAGACAGAGCTTTGCACTCTGTATCCCAGGTCCGGGAATACCGATGCCCCCGTCCCAGCATCGTATCTGCCCGGTCATGCCCATGATCGCCGCGAAGCCGATCACCAGCAGCACCGTGAAGCCGGGGGGCACGCCGAGGAAGCGATTAAGGGCAAAGCCGAGATAGACCAGCATGAACACGCTGATCGGCAAGACATCGGCGAGCGCCGTCCCCTGATCGGCGTAGAGATGAAAGGCAAGGCTGCCAAGCCCGATGAACAACACCAGCACCGGCAGGAGGAACAGGTCGGGGCTCCGCTCCTCGGGCGGCCGCCACATGACCAGCTGCAATCCCACCAATGCAGCCAAAAAAAACGCGGCATTGCTCACCGCATTGATCGGCTCGGCCAGCAGCGCCTGGTTGGTGCCGCGCTCGCAATAGAGGAAGACATGTTCGCCAAAATTCATGGTCCCTGTCCTTTCGACCCGTCACTCCAGGAAAGAGGCCTCCCGCGCCGGCGGTTCCCCGCCGGACGTGCCGGTTCTTGCTTTTTTGGCGTACCACCCCCGGCGGCTCCGCATATGTTAGCCGCGAATCCCATGCTGATGTAGGGCAGTCGTGCAAATCATTGGCGGTTTGCACGCCAAATCGCAGCGCGCACGAGTGGTGCGCACGCCGTTTAGACTGCTCGAGATGCAGTCAATGTGACGGAGTCGATATTGGCCCGCCGGCGTGCCGGCGCGTTGCGAGGCTAGCTCATTCCGGCGGCGAGCCGTCGTCCTCTGCCGGGGCTTCCTCTTCCTGCGGCATGCCCTCCTCCCCCTCGCCCGTCGGCTCCTCTTCCATGTCGGTGCCGGTGTCCTGGGGCAGGCCAAGGCTCTTGCGACAGCTGTCCTCGAAGCCTTCATTCGCGTTCAATAAGTCTTCGAGCGTCGGATAGGCTTCGACGTCTTCGTCGCTGATCTCCTCGTTGTGCATCTTGGTCAGCATGTCGACGTCTTTCTGGGAGAGATTGTTTTTGGCAAGCTCGCCCGCGACGCATTCGCAATAGGCCTTCGGCGTGACCTTGCCGTCGTCGAAGCCGGCATCGTCGGTGACGCTGGGATCGGCCGTGCACGCGGCGATGAACTTGGCGGTGTCGAGCGACGCCGCTTCACCTTTTGTCATGCCAAGACAGAGAACGGCAAAGGCGCCGAGCGCGATAACGCGCATGAAGTCACACTGGTACATACCCGCCCCTCCCATCGCCATGATCGCTTATGAGTTCGTGTCAGCGACAGCCGACAAGAGTAAGGAATGACTCGGCATTTAGGCAACAGTTGGAGTGAGTCTGGCGCCCGCTCGGGGCTCCTATCAAATCATTAACCCTTCGCCGGCGGCACGACGCGAATATGTAGCTCTTTCAATTGCTTGGGTGACACTTCGGACGGCGCGCCCATCAGCAGGTCCTCGGCCTGCTGGTTCATCGGAAACATCACCACCTGCCGCAAATTCTCCTCGCCGCACAGCAGCATGACCATGCGGTCGATGCCCGGCGCGATGCCGCCATGGGGTGGCGCGCCATAGTGCAGCGCGCGCAACATGCCGCCGAAGCGCTGCTCCAGCTCCTCCTTGGGGTAGCCGGCGATGGCAAACGCCTTCTCCATGATCTCGGGCTTATGATTTCTGATCGCGCCGGAGGACAGCTCGACGCCGTTGCACACGACGTCGTACTGATAGGCGAGGATATCCTCCGGCTCTTTCGTCTCGAGCGCCTCCAGCCCGCCTTGCGGCATGGAGAACGGGTTATGCGAGAAGTCGATGCGCTTCTCGTCCTCGTTCCACTCATACATCGGAAAATCGACGATCCAGCAGAACTCGAAGCGGTCGGTCGCGGACAGCTTGAGCTCGCTGCCGATCTTTACCCGCGCCTGGCCCGCAAAGGCGGAGAACTCCTTCGGCAGTCCCGCCACGAAGAAGGAGGCATCGCCATCCGCCAGACCGAGCTGGGTTCTGATCGCCGCGGTCCGCTCGGCACCGATATTCTTGGCGATGGGTCCCGCCCCCTCGCCGTCGCGGAAGAAGATATAGCCGAGCCCGGGCTGGCCTTCGGCTTGCGCCCAGGCATTCATGCGGTCGCACAAGGCGCGGCTCCCGCCGCCCTTCGCCGGGATCGCCCAGATGCGGGTATTGACGTCCATGTCGATCATGCCGGCGAACAGCTTGAAGCCCGATCCTTTGAAATGGTCGGTGACGTCTTGCATCTCGATCGGGTTGCGCAGATCCGGCTTGTCGGTCCCGTATTTGCGCATCGCCTCGGCGTACGGGATGCGCGGGAATTTCTGCGTCACAGGCTTGCCGCCGCCGAACTCCTCGAATACCCCACGCAAGATCGGCTCGACCGTGTCGAACACATCGTCCTGGGTGACGAAGCTCATCTCCAGATCGAGCTGGTAGAACTCGCCGGGCGAACGGTCGGCGCGGGCGTCCTCGTCGCGGAAACAGGGCGCGATCTGAAAGTAACGGTCGAAGCCCGCAATCATGATCAGCTGCTTGAATTGCTGCGGCGCCTGCGGCAGCGCGTAGAACTTGCCAGGGTGGACCCGGGACGGCACGAGGTAATCGCGCGCGCCTTCGGGGCTCGATGCGGTGAGGATCGGCGTCTGGAACTCGAAGAACCCTGCCTCGCGCATGCGTTGGCGCAATGACCAGATGATGTCCTGCCGCTTCATGATGTTGGCATGCAAGCTGTCGCGCCTGAGATCGAGAAACCGGTATCTGAGCCGCGTGTCTTCCGGATAGTCCGGTTCGCCGAACACCGGCAGCGGCAGCTCCTTGGCTTCCGACAGCACCTCGATGGTTTTGATCCTGACCTCGACCCCGCCGGTCGGCAAATTGGGATTGACCGTCTCAGGCGTGCGCGCCACTACCTCGCCGTCGATGCGCACCACCCATTCGGGCTTGAGCCGCTCGGCCTCCTTGAAGGCCGGCGAATGCGGGTCGGCCACCGCCTGGGTCAGGCCGTAATGGTCGCGGAGGTCGACGAACAACAACCCGCCGTGATCGCGCACGCGATGCACCCAGCCCGACAGGCGGACGGACTTGCCAACGTCTTCTTTGCGAAGCTCGCCGCAAGTATGGCTGCGATAAAGGTGCATGGCTCGGTTTGAATTGGCGGCCGGAAGGAGCGGAAGTGCGCGGAACACCGCATGAGAGGCCCTTCCTTGTCAAGGCAAGGCAGGCGGCGGTGGAACGAAGCGCGCAGGGCCCGCGTTTGCCTAGCGAACGTCGAATGAGGGAATTGAAACCATGCTCAGGATTGAAGGGACGCCCCCCGTCAAAACGCGTCTGCCTGTTGCCGCGTGGGCCATCGCCGGCGTGGTGACGCTGTTCTCGCTGATGTCCACTGTGCTGCACCTCCCTGCGCCGTCTCACGGCTTGCCGCAGGCCGAGCAGGGCGCAGAGCCGCAAAACGCGGTGCATCAGGCGAAAGTCTAAAATAGCAAGAGACTTCTGGCGGGCAGACGCCCGCCGTCGACGCCCCAGGCCGACAGAAAAAAGCGGTGTGCTGCGCCGCGCCCCTTGGCCTCGCGCGCGCGCTTAGGCTATACCCGCCCCCCATGAACCTCATCACGCGTACCGACGAGCTGGCCGAAGCTTGCGCGCGGCTTGGCAGCGCCCCCTTCGTCGCCGTCGATACCGAATTCATGCGCGAGCAGACCTTCTGGCCGCGGCTCTGCCTGATCCAAATCGCCGCGAACGGCACCGAAGCCCTGATCGACTCGCTCGCGCCCGGCCTCGATCTCGCGCCGTTCTTCGAGCTGATGGTCAACGAGCGCGTGCTCAAGGTGTTTCATTCTGCCAGGCAAGACATTGAAATCGTTCACCATCTGGCGGGCGTGATCCCGCATCCGATCTTCGACAGCCAGGTCGCCGCCATGGTGTGCGGCTTCGGCGAGGCGGTCAGCTACTCGATGCTGGTCAAGCGGCTGTTGAACCGCAATCTGGACAAGACCTCGCGCTTCACCGATTGGAGCCGGCGCCCGCTGTCCGATCGCCAGCTCATCTATGCCCTGGGCGACGTCACCTATCTCCGCGATCTCTATCCCAAGCTCAGGGATCAGCTCGACAAGTCCGAGCGGGCGAGCTGGCTCAACGAGGAGATGGCGGTGTTGACCGACCCGGCCACCTACGAGGTCCACCCCGAAAAAGCCTGGCGGCGGCTCAAGATGCGCATCAAGACGCCCAAGGCGCTCGCCGTGCTGATGGAGCTAGCCGCCTGGCGCGAGCGCGAGGCGCAAACGCAAGACGTGCCCCGCGCCCGCATCCTCAAGGACGAGGCGCTGTACGACATTGCCACCCAAGCGCCGCGCACGGTCGAGGATCTCGGCTCGCTGCGGACGCTCCATAACGGTTTCGCCCGCTCCATGCGCGGCCGCGCCGTGCTCGATGCGGTGGGCAAAGGGCTCGAGCGCGACCCTGACACCATCCCGCCGATCGAGCGCGGCGAGCCGATGCCGCCCGAAGCCCAAGCCGTGGTCGATCTGCTCCGCGTGCTGCTCAAGGCGACCGCGGGGCGGCACGGCGTAGCGACCAAGCTTATCGCCACATCCGACGAGCTGGAGGAGATCGCCCGCTCCGGCGAGCCGGACGTGCCGGTGCTGCGCGGCTGGCGCCGGAAGCTGTTCGGCGAGGATGCGCTCGCGCTGAAGCGCGGCGAGCTGGCGCTGGCCATCAAACAGGGTGAGGTCGCGGTGATCGCGCCCGACGGCTCAGCGGCGGCGGACAAGCCAAAAGACGAGGCTTAGCAGCGCGCTCACGATGATGGCCGTGGTGATCGGCAGATAGAAATAGAAGCTGCCCGTGTCGACCACGATGTCGCCCGGCAGCCGGCCAAGGCCATATTGCACGCTGGCCATCGTCAGCAGAATGACCAGCAAGACGAAGAACACGATGGTGCCGGGCGATCGCATGGCTCAGTCCTCCCGGCGTGTGGTAATGCGCATCCGCACCGTGGCGCGAATATCGGGCGGCAGATCGTCGAGGGCATCGACCAGGCCCTTGAGCTCGGCTCTGAGCCCGTGGATCTGGTCGATCAGGTTGAGCAGGACCGGCACGTCCTCTTCGGCGAAACCAAGCTCGTCTTCGAGATTGCAGATCAGCGCTGCCCGCGCGAGGTCGGCCTCAGAGAAGCTTTGCGCTTCCCTGTCGGCCGGTTTGATCCAGCCTTGCGAGACCCACACCCGGAGCCGCGTGACGGTGAGGCGGTGCACTCTGGCGAGGAGGTCGCGCTCGGAGAGCATCAGGCCTGCTCCTTGAGCTTGCCCCGCGGATCATAACGGTGGCTCTCCCGCCACCTCTCCGCGAAGCTCTTGAGATCCTCGTCGATCCGCTCCGGCATGACCACACTGAGCTTGACCAGCTGATCGCCGACTTTGGCCCCGCGCTTGATGCCCCGACCTTTGAGCCTGAGCGTCTGTCCGGTATTCGAGCCGGGCGGCACGGTGGCGAACACGCGCCCGGAGATGGTCGGCACCTCGATCTTGCCGCCGAGCACCGCCTCATCGAAGGTGATCGGCACGTCGACGATGATGTCGTCGCCGTCGCGCTTGAACACCGGATGCGGCCTGACGCCGATCTCGATCAGGGCGTCGCCTGCGCCCCCTTCGCCGAGGCCGGGACTGCCCTTGCCTTTCAGCCTGAGCACTTGGCCGTCGGTGACCCCGGGCGGGATGGTGACATCGAGCGTACCGCCGTCCGGCAGGGTGATGCGCGTCTTGGTGCCGTTCACCGCATCGAGGAAATCGACGTCGAGGCGATATTGCGCGTCGTGCCCGCGCACCGAGAACCGCCGTCCGCCGCCGGCGCCACCGCGCATGCCACCCCGCTCGCCGAACAAATCGCCGAATAGGTCGCTGAACGCGCCGATATCCTCGAAGCCCGCGGTCGAGCGATAGCGCGCGCCCTCCTCGCCACCGGCATATTCGCGGTAATAGCGCTGCTGCGGCGTCTCCTGACCGCTAGCGTCGATCTCGCCGCGATCGTAGCGCCCGCGCTTCTCCTCATCGCCGATGATGCCGTAGGCGGCGGCGATCTTCTTGAACTTCTCCTCGGCCGCCTTGTCGCCCGGATTGAGGTCCGGATGCAGCTTCTTGGCGAGCTTGCGATAGGCCTTGGTGATGTCCTCCGGCTTCGCGGTCTTGGCCACGCCGAGTACGGAATAGAGATCTTCTGCCATCTAGCCCGCCGCGAGCTGGAAGGCGGAGCCGACCCTGATCTCGCCCTCGCGGTCGAGCAGATTGGCAAGGTCCTTGAACCGGCGCTCCACCCGCTCGCCTTCGAGATTGGAATAGGGCTCGGGAAGGGTCCAGATCAGCCGGTTGCCCTCATAGGTGAGCGGCGTGTTGGTGAGCACGCCGGGCATGGCGGCCGACACCATATGCGCGGCGCGGAAGGCGGAGCCCAGGATGCGCGCCCGTTTCAGCATGTCCTTGTCGACCAGCTCGATCAGCCTCTGGCTTAGCTCGTCCTTCACCAGGCCCTCGTTGCGGTAATAGACGGTGAGCGCGAGAAAGGCGCGGCCCGGATGGTCGACCCCGACAAATGTGCCGTGGGCCACCAGATTGAGGCTCTGGATGCCGCGGTAGTCGGGATGGGCGCGCCAGCCGATATCGGACAGGAGGCAGGCCGCGTGGCGCAGCCGCCGCTGCTCCGGCGTCTCGGTCGGTCCTGGCGCCCTGAATAGAGCGTCGGTCCAGAAGCACAGCTCGTAGGCGCTGTCGACCGAGCGTGACCACCTGCGCGCAATGTCGTCGCAGGCGGCAATCAGCGGGTCCTTGCGCTTCTCCTCTTCGCTGAGCAGGCTGTAGAGCAGCCCCTCGCGAATACCGAACACCGAGACCACCACCGAGCGCGGCTTCATCTGCTTGATCAGCCGCTCCAGCACCAGCGCGCCGTAGGGTACGGTCTCGCGCCGCGAGCTCGAGAGATCGCGAATGCCGGCGAGCGAGCTCTGCGATTGGTGATCGAGCAGTGCGGCAAATCTCAGCGCGTCGTCGGCATTGATCCGGTAATTATGCATCACGCTCAGCGGATAGTTGGTCTGCGTCATATGCAATCGCGCCAGCGCGCGCCAAGTACCGCCAATGGCATAGAAGTCGCGGCCCCTGCCCTTCTCCAGCCAGTCGACTTTGCTCAACTCGGCATCGACGATCTCGCGGGCCTTCTTCAGGCTGCCGCCCGCGGCGTCGATCAGCCGCAAGCCGCCGAGCGGCAGGGTAGCGGCGTCGGATAGCCGGCCGCCTCTGACGTCGATCAGCTCCAAACTGCCGCCGCCGAAATCGCCGGCAAAGCCGTCAGCGGCGTGGATGCCCGACACCACGCCAAGCGCGGCCAGCTCGGCCTCCTGCGTGCCGGACAGCACGGTGATCTCGCGGTCGAGGACGCGTTCGGCCTGGGCGATGAATTCAGCCCCGTTGGAGGCCTCGCGCGCCGCCGCCGTGGCGATGACCTCGACATGATTGACGCCGAGCTGGTCGATCAGGGCGCGGAAGCGTCGGAGCGCCCTGAGCGCTCGCTTGACGGCGTCGGGCGCGAGCTTGCCGGTCGTGGCGATCGAGCGCCCGAGCCCGCACAACACCTTCTCGTTGAACACCGGCGCCGGCGCGCGGCCGGAATCTTCATAGACGATGAGGCGCACCGAATTGGAGCCGATATCGACCACCGCAACGGGGGTTCGATCGTTGTTCAAGACCATGGCGATTGGCTTTTAGCGCTTAGCCCGTCTCGACCAGGCGCGAGAAGCGCGGCGGCATGCTCTCGGCGAGAGAGGTGCCGCGGCCGGACAGGCTCGGATTGGTCATGAAATAGTCCTGAGCACTGAAAGCTTCCTGGTCCTTTCCTGGATAAATCCGCTCCGAGCTTCCATCGGGCCGCACCCGCCAGCTTTGCAGGTTGTCCTTGAGATTCGCGACCATGATCTGGTCGAGGATCTGCTCATGGACGGTCGGGTTCTTGATCGGCGTCATGGCCTCCACGCGGCGGTCGAGGTTGCGCGGCATCATGTCGGCAGAGCTGATATAGACCACTGCCTTGCGATTCGGAAGGCCATGACCGGCCCCGAAGCAGTAGATGCGCGAATGCTCGAGGAACCGGCCGACGATGCTCTTGACGTGGATATTCTCCGACAGATCGGGGACGCCCGGCCGCAAGCAGCAGATGCCGCGCACCACCAGGTCGATCTCCACCCCGGCCTGGCTCGCCTCGTAGAGCGCGTCGATGATCTCGGCGTCGACCAGCGAATTCATCTTCATCCAGATGGCGGCGGGCCGCCCGGCTTTGGCGTGGTACATCTCCTCGCGGATGTGGTCGAGAATGCGCGCCCTGATGCCATGCGGCGACACCGCCATGGCCTCAAGCTCGGCCGGCTCGGCATAGCCCGTGACATAGTTGAAGATGCGCGACAGGTCGTTGCCGATGGACCGATCGGCGGTGAAGAACGACAGGTCGGTATAGATCTTGGCGGTGACCGAGTGGTAGTTGCCGGTGCCGACATGGCAATAGGTGATGAGCTCGCCGCGCTCGCGCCTGACGATCAGGCTGAGCTTGGCGTGGGTCTTGAGCTCGAGGAAGCCGTACACCACTTGGACGCCGGCGCTTTCCAGATCGCGCGCCCATTTGATGTTGGCCTCCTCGTCGAAGCGGGCCTTGAGCTCGACCACCGCGGTCACCGACTTGCCGGCTTCGGCGGCTTCCTTCAGCGCCTCGATGATCGGCGAGGTTTTCGACGTGCGGTAGAGCGTCCACTTGATCGCCACCACGTCAGGGTCCGCCGTCGCCTGCTTCAGGAATTGCAGCACGACGTCGAACGATTCATAGGGGTGGTGGACGATGATGTCCTTCTTGCGGATGGCGGCGAAGCAATCGCCCTGGTGCTCGCGAATGCGCTCCGGAAACCGGCTCACATAGGGCTGAAATTTCAGGTCGGGCCGGTCGGCGACGATCAGCTGATTGATATCGGTGAGACCGATCAGGCCCTTCTGCACGAAACTCTCCGCCTCGGAGACCTTGAGCTCCTGCATGACGAAGCGCTGGAGCCGTGACGGCATCGTGGACTCCATCTCGAGCCTGATGACCGAGCCGCGCCGCCGCCGCTTGAGCGCCGATTCGAACAGCCGCACCAGATCCTCGGCCTCCTCCTGGACCTCGATGTCACTGTCGCGCAGCACCCGGAACGCGCCCTGGCTCCTGACCCGATAGCCGGGAAACAGGCGGGAGACGAAGATGCCGACCACCGTTTCGAGCCTGATGAAGCGGATCGGTTCCTTGGCCTCACTCTTGCTCGGCAGGCGAATGAAGCGGGCGAGCTGCGGCGGGATCGGCATGAGGGCGTGCATGGTGAGAAGGGAGCCTTCACGCACCAGCTCGAGCCCGAGGGTGAAGCCGAAATTGGGGATGAACGGAAACGGATGGGCGGGATCGACCGCGATCGGCGTCAGCACCGGGAAGATATGATTGAGGAAGTGGTCCTCGAGCCAGACGCGTTCAGCCTCCGCAAGCTGGTCGGCGCTCAACACATGGACGCCGGCCTCGGCCAGCAGCGCTTCGAGCGTGACCCAATTTTCCTGTTGGTCCGCGGTAAGCTCGGCGACCGAGCGATTGATCCGGTCGAGCTGTTCGGCGGGCGTGAGCCCATCGACGCTCGGCGTCTCGATGCCGGCGACCACCTGGCCCCGCAGGCCGGCCACGCGCACCATGTAGAATTCGTCGAGGTTGGAGGCGGAGATCGACAGGAAGCGCAGGCGCTCGAGCAGCGGATGACGCTCGTTCTCGGCTTCTTCGAGCACTCGGCGGTTGAACTGGAGCCACGACAGCTCGCGGTTGAAAAAACGGCTGGGCCCGAAGGCGGCGATGCCCGGGCTCGGTTCAGGCCGCGCCACCGTTTCCGGCAAACTCATCGGTAACCTCTTGTGAATTCAGTGTTTTTCTGCCGCCCCCGGGTGGCGGGGTGCGCCTCACATAAAAGTCTACCCCAAGAATTGTATCACTTGCGTTACGGCTGCCGCCAAGGGGCCCCCGTCTCTAATCGGTCGCGGCGTTTGCCGCCAGCGCCTCGATGACCAATTGGCGGTTGATCTTGCGCCCCGTGGCGAGCGCCACGCGGTCCACCGCGGCCACGGCGGCGGCCGCGGCCGCCAGCGAGCGATCCACATGGAGCGCAAGATATGTAAGCACTTTAGGATCGATATCCAGCTGCCGGTCGGCGAAATGCTTAAGCATGACGGTCTGAAGCAGCGCCTCGTCGGGCGCTCCGATCTCGACGGCCGGGACCGCATTCAGCCGCGACAGCAGATCGGGCAGCTTGATCCCCCACCGGTTCGGCGCATTCTGCGCGGTGAGCAGGACGAACAGGCGGTTCTCCCGCGCGAGGTTCAACAGGTGGAACAGCGCCTTCTCGTCGTAAGCACGGCGGTCCACGTCCTCCACCACCAGCGGCGTGCCGGCGCTCATGGTGTCAAGCGAGTGGATGCCGAGATGTTCGGGGTCGAGGGCTTCAGCCCCCGACAGCGCCTGCCAAACTCTGGCGAGATGGGTCTTGCCGCTGGCCGGAGGCCCGATCAGGAGCTGGACGTGGTCCTGCCATTGCGGCCAGGAGTCGATCAGCCTGACGGCCGCGAGATTGCACCCGCTGACCAGAAAATCTTCCGCGCCAAGCGCGGCGCGATGAGGCAAATCGAGTGTGAGTTGCGCGAGTGTCACGAAGCCCTAGCTCGCGAGCTTTGCGGCTGGTCGTGGCTGGCCGCCTTCCTCTGGCGGGGAGGAAGCGGCGCAGGCGCGGGCTCGTAGCTCGCCATATGCCCAAGCCACTGCCAGAAATAGACTGCGGCCGAAACGATCGTGAGCGTACCGGTCACCCAGATCAAAAGGTTGATGACCTCATGCAGACCGAGCCCAAGCCCGAGCTCGGCGAGCACGAAGCCGGCCAGCACGATCTGCGAGAACGTGTTCGCCTTGCTGATCAGCAGCGGCTGCATGCTGAGCGGCCGCGACAGCATCCATGACAGCACCACGGCGCCGACGATGAGGATGTCGCGGCTCACCACGGCGATCACCAGCCAGACCGGCAGATGGCCGGCAAAGCCCAAAGTGACATAGATGCTGACCAGCAGCGCCTTGTCGGCGATCGGATCGAGATAGGCGCCGAGCTCGCTGTTCCAGCCAAAGCGCTTGGCGAGGAAGCCGTCGGCGGCGTCGGACAGTCCCGCCAGCAAGAACAGCAGGAAGGCCGCCTGCATCTGGTGGGTGATGATCAGCCACACGATGAGCGGAACGAGCACGATGCGCCCGAGCGTAAGGGTATTGGGAATATTCACCAGCGCTCCTCCCGGAGGCCGCTCGCGTCTTGCGGCGGCAGGCCCCCAAGCCCGCAGTTTAGCAGATTCGAGCAGCGTGCGTGACCCGCGCCCGGGGTGCCAACCCTAGCGCGAGCGGAGCACAAAGGTCCCCTCGCTCTCACCGAACACGAAGCCGTTGTGGTCGAGCTCCTTCTGTAACCGGCCGAGCGAGCCGGCATAATCGAAGGTGATCGAGGCTGCCCGCGCCGACAGCGAATTGACCTCCAGCGCCTGGATTCCGGCTACGTTCATCAGCCTGCCACGGATGTCTTGCCAATCCTTGAGGCCCGAAAACTCGACCTGGGCCACCACATTGCGCGGGACTTCGGCCGGCGGGGCACCCTCCCCGGCCGCTCCCGGCGCCGGTTCGGTTCCCGGCGCATAGTTCACCTCGGTCGCGGGCACCTCACTGGATTGGCTCACCTTCCACCGGTTCTCGATGATGGCAAAAGCGGTGGCGGCAGCCTCGCGCGCGGCAGACTTGGCATCGCCGACAATCTGGTCGCTCCGCCCGAAATTAATGGCCCCCACGCTGTCGGCACCGGCCAGCCGCGTCACGAACTCGCCTTTCGTTGCCTCGCCGACGGCGATGACCAGCGGCCCGTAGCCGTAGTCCCCTTGCATCGCGGCAAGCGCTTGGGCGTCGCCGGCGAGCACGGCTCTGACGGTCGCAATATCGAGCTCCTGGCGTGGGCGCAGGATAGTGGCGGGCGTCATGCTATGGGACAGGTCGAGATCCTCCCAGGCCTGCCGCCAACTTTCTCCACCTTCGCTCGTCACGCTGTCGCCCGCGATCACCAACGGCAGCAGCGAGATCGACGGCGCGCGCTCTTCGCTGTAAGGAACGCCCTGCTCTTGCAGGAGCTGCTTGATCGCCTGTTCGTTCACGCTGACATCGAGCGTGGCGATGTAGCGGGTCGTCGAGTTCTGTTCCTTGCGGATCGACACTCCGTTGACCATGCCCTGGACGTCTTCATCGGTGAGCTCAGGGAACTGCGCTTGGGCGCTCAGCGGCGTCAGCCTCTGGATGACAGTCTTGACCGCCCGCCTCCCGGCCTCGGCCATCCCTTGCGTCCGCGCGGCGACGGCGTCCTGGGCGGTGATATCGACGGACAGCTTGGCCACGTCATAGAGACCGTCGGCGCCCTGGACCGGGCTGCCGGCGCACAGGATCAGGACTAACAGCGAGGGCAGGAACCCCGCCTCCCGCGCCCAACGCTTCGGATACCACCGCCCCATGTCCAACTCTAACGTAACGGCTGACCCGCCGCTGACCTTCACCTTCGGTAAACCTTGGGAATGTGGCGGACGCGCGGCCTTTCCGCCTTGACGGGCCTCTCCCGGCACGATTGTTATGCCAAATCGCCTGAACCTGCACCCCGAGTGGCTCGGTGCCCGCAGCGCCCACGGACAAGTCCAAACTGACCTATCGCGATGCCGGCGTCGATATCGACGCTGGTAACGCCCTGGTTGAGGCCATCGGTCCGCTCGCGGCCAAGACCAAACGCGCGGGCGTGCTCGGCCGCCTCGGTGGTTTCGGCGGGCTGTTCGATCTCAAAGCGTGCGGCTTTCAGGACCCCGTGCTGGTCGCCGCCACCGACGGCGTCGGCACCAAGCTCAAGCTCGCCATCGACACCGGCATTCATGACGGCATCGGCATCGATCTCGTCGCCATGAACGTCAACGATATCGTCGTGCAAGGCGCCGAGCCTCTGTTCTTTCTCGACTATTTCGCCACCGGCAAGCTTGACCTCGGCGTCGCCGAGACAGTCATTGCCGGCATCGCCAGAGGTTGCCAGGACGCGGGGTGCGCCCTGATCGGCGGCGAGACCGCCGAGATGCCGGGCCTTTACGCGCACGGCGATTACGATCTCGCCGGTTTTGCCGTCGGCGCGGTCGAGCGCGGATCGTTGCTGCCGCGCACCGACATCGCTGACGGCGACATCATCCTCGCGCTGCCCTCCACCGGAATTCACGCTAATGGCTTTTCTCTGGTGCGACGCGTCGTGGAAAAATCGGGCCTGAGCTTGAGCGACCCCGCACCATTCGCGCCGAGCCTCTCTCTCGGCCAAGTCCTGCTCACTCCCACTCGCATCTATGTCCGGCAGATCCTTGAAACAATTCGCGGAACCGATGCCGTCAAGGCGCTCGCCCATATCACCGGCGGCGGCCTCACCGACAACATCCCGCGCGTGCTGCCCCCCGGCCTCGCCGCCGAGATCGACCTTGGCGCATTCGCCCTCCCGCCCGTGTTCGCTTGGCTCAAGCAGGAAGCGCGGCTCGACCAGCAGGACATGTTGCGGACCTTCAATTGCGGCATCGGCATGATCCTCATCGCCGGCCCGCGCGACCTCGAGCCTGTGCTCGAGCATCTCGGCGACGAGGCGAAAGTGATCGGCGCAATTGGCGAACGCGGTCCCGGCGAGCCGGTCCGCTATACCGGCAAGCTTGCTCGGAGCGCGACGTGACGAAGAAGCGTGTCGGCATCCTTATCTCCGGCCGAGGCTCAAACCTCCAGGCCCTGATCGAGGCTAGCAAAGCGCCCGACTATCCGGCCAAGATCGTCCTCGTCGTGTCCAACGTGCCGGGCGCCCAAGGTCTATTGCGCGCCGAGGCGAGCCTCATTCCCGCGCTGGTGATCGACCACAGGGACTTCGCCTCGCGCGAAGCCTTCGACGATGCGCTCGATGCGGCGTTGAACGAGGCCGGCGTAGAGCTTCTCTGCAATGCCGGGTTCATGCGCCTCCATTCGGAGGGCTTCGTCGCAAGCTGGCGCGACCGGCACCTCAATATTCACCCCTCTCTCCTGCCCGCCTTCAAAGGTTTGCACGCCCATGCCCGCGTGCTGGCCGAGGGCGTCAAGATCACCGGCACCACGGTGCATTTCGTGCGGCCAGAGATGGATTCAGGCCCGATCGTCGCCCAGGCCGCCGTGCCGGTGCTGCCGGGCGACACCGCGGACAGTCTTGCCGCGCGGGTGTTGATCGCCGAACACCGGCTTTATCCTCATGCCCTCGGCCTGGTCGCTTCCGGCGCGGTCCGGGTGGAAGGCGAGTTTGTGGTCGGAATGACACAGATCAACGATCAGCCCCCTTATTTTTCGCCCCCCCTCGACGAACCGCTTTGATTGAGATTGTTAACGGCCGTAAGATCAGCCCCTGGACGGGACGCCATGTCGCACCGCAAAATGTGCGGCGTGCCAATGATAGACAATGCCGACGGCCGGGTGCTAGAGACTGGCCTAATTCGAGGCAATTCACGTCTGCCGACCAAGCGAACGGCCGCATTCCCTCAGGGGTGGCGGGCCGGTCGCGGGGGTTAGGCTGGCGGCCCCGGACCAGAACAGGGGAACTAGGGGCAAGGCGTAAATGGCGGATATGACGGTCGCCTATTCTCCATCGCATGGGCTCGGCGAAGAGCAGAGCATCTGGTTCAAGCTGACGCCGCTCCTGAACCAGGAGAACCCTATGCAGGTTCTCATGGCCCTCAGCGACAAATATGGGGGCGTCATCCCCATCAACCTGAAGAACCAGCGCATCATGCTGTTGTCCGAGCCGGCCCATGCCGAGCGCGTGCTGGTGTCGAACGCCGACAACTACGTCAAATATTTCGATGGGCTGCGCCCCATCTTCGGCAAGAGCATGATCACCGTCGACGGCGCCCTGTGGCAGAAGATCCGCGCGCCCCAGCAGCCCGCCTTCCATCCTCATATGTTCGAGGACTACTTCCCCTATCTGATGTCGGCCATCGACTCGAAGATGGCGCGCTGGGCGAAGTTCGCTTCGACCGGCGAGACCATCGAGATGGTGGAGGAGACCTGGACGCTGGCCGCCGAGATGGTGTGCAAGGCCCTGTTCGACCGCGAGATGCCGTTCAACCCGCATTTCGTGTTCGGCCAGGTCAAGACCTATACCGACGTGATGAACCACAAGTCGCTGCGCCTCAAGAATGTGCGCGGCCAGCTTGAGGAAATCACCCAGGACGACGCCGCCAAGGCCATGGAGATCTGGGGCTCGATCCCCGATACCGTGATTGGCGCCGGCGTGCTCGAGCATCGCGAGAAGACGCTGCTCAGGATGCTGGAGGAGGCCGAAGCCGATCCTAACTTCCCCGAATTCGATCGCCAGCAGGTGGTCGACGAGATGAAGCAATATTTGTGGGCCGGCACCGAAACCACGGCGCTGACCCTCGCCTGGTCGCTCTATCTGTTGTCGCAGCACCCCGAAGCGCTCGAGCGCATCAGGGCCGAGGCCCGCGCCGTGTGCGGCGAGCGCGATCCGCAATGGCAGGAGGTGCAGCAGCTCTCCTATACCCGCATGGTGATCCAGGAGACCATGCGGCTGTTCCCGCCGATCTGGGCGCTGATCAGGATCGCCGCCGGGGATGACGAGATCGAGGGCCATAAGATCAAGGCCGGCGACAAGGTGGTGATCCTCACCTATATCGCCCACCACAGCCCGAAATATTGGGACGAGCCGGAGAAGTTCGATCCCGAGCGCTTCGCGCCCGAGCGCGCCAAGAAGCGGGTGAAATACAGCTACCTGCCGTTTGCCGCCGGCAAGCGCGCCTGCATCGGCGGCGCGCTGTCGCAGATCGAGAACACGCTCGCTCTGGTGCAACTATTGCGTCGCTTCACGCCGGAATATGCGGGCCCGGTGCCCGCCAAGATTTACGCCACCGTGACGCTCTGCCCCAAAGGCGGACTGCCGTTTCGCATTCGCGCTCTGAGTTAGCCTTGCGCGAGGGGCAGGGAAGACTTTTTGGCGATCACAAACCGTCGCCTTTGGCGAACCCGGACTCTTGGCAAGGAGCCCCAAAATCGGTCTCGCTCAGAGGCCGGCCTCGAAAGCCTGAAAGCGGCGCTCAAGCTCCCATTGCTGCGCCGCCTTTTCGCTTCCGGCGAGGAACGACGCACAAGGCGGTGGCGGCCCGGCCTCACCCGGAACCTCGTTCAAACAAGCGGCCACGAAGCGCGCATAGCCGCCCTTGTCGTCCCACAGGCTCGGCCCCGGCAGGAAGCTGTATTCCATACTGTTGCGCACCAGCTCCTTGAGGTCGTTGTAGCTAAGGCCATAGGTCTCCACCGCGCGGACATATTCATGGGTGAGGTCGATGCGCTCGATGCCCGGATCGTCGGTCGACAGCGCCACCGGCACGCCGTAACTGCGATAGGTGGCGAAGGGATGATGTTTGCCGCTGATGCCGAGAATGTCGGCATTGCTGGTGAGATTGATTTCAACCAGCACGCCCTTGTCCGCCATGTTCTTCAAAAGCTCGTACGGCCGGTCTTCATGCATGACATCCACGCCATGGCCGATACGGTCGGTCCTGGCCTGCTCCACCGCCAGCCGGATATGGCAGCAGAGGCCTTCCGGCGGCACGAGCCCCGGCGCGAGCTCGCCGGCATGCAGGCTGACGCGAACCTTGGGGTAGAGCTCGCGCAGGAATCCGACCATGCGCATGTGCTCGGCATAGTCGGTCATGGCGGTGTACTCGTCCTCTTCCCCGACCAGATTGATGGCCACCACCCGCGGATCGGCCGAGGCGAGCTCGAATCCAAACACTGTCTGAGCGAACACTAGCTCCTTGGGCGTGCTGCGGAACACGTCATAGATGTAGCGGAGCTCCAGCCGCTTCGCCGTGGCACCAGACCGCCAGCAAATGCGCCGGAAAACGCCGCCCCGTCAATCCGTAACCGGACGAACCCAGCCCTACCGGACGATCTCGGCCTTCTTGAAACACTGCGCGATCTCGCGCTTGGCCGTCTCGGTGCTGTCGGAGCCGTGCACCGAATTCCGCTGCATGTTGACGCCGAAGTCCTTGCGGATCGAGCCTGGCGCCGCATCGACGGGATTGGTCGCGCCCATCGCCTCTCGGTTCTTGGCGATGGCGTCCTCGCCCTCTAGCACCTGCAACACGATCGGGCCCGAGGTCATGAAGGTAATGAGGTCCTTGTAGAAGGGCTGGTCCTTGTGGATCGCGTAGAACTTCTTGGCGTCCTTCTTCTTCCACCACACACGCTTCTGGGCGATCACGCGGAGGCCGGCCGCCTCCAGCCGCGCGATGATCAGCCCGGTGATGTTACGCTCCGTGGCGTCGGGCTTGATGATCGAAAGCGTGCGTTCGCTGGCCATGGCCAAAAGTCCCTCTAATGCGTTGGAAGCTGGGGCTTATAGCGGTCGCACATGACAGTCACAAGGCGAATTGCGGGGCCAAAACTGCTTAATCTCAAGCCTTTTGCTCCCAGCGCCCGTCGCCCCCCTCCTGCCAATAGCTGACAGCCAGGCCCTGCCCTTTGGCTGCCTGCCAGGCTTGCCGGGCCCGCGCGACCGCGTCGTGATCGCGGCCGTCGAACACATAGGCCACGCGGGCGTAAGGCGAGGCGTCGGCGAGTGTGGCGCCATCGACCAGAAAGCGAATCTGCGCGCCGTTGGGATTGTCGTCGCCGGCAGTGAGATAGATGGGATGGGAAGACGCGCGGCCATCGCGGGCAGTGCCGTGAGGCAGGAAGCTCTCGTCGCGATAGGCCCACAGCAACGTGTCGAGCGCCGCGACGCGCTCTTCGCTCGCCGCCTGAACGGCCGCGCGCCAGCCGCGCTTGAGCGACAGTTCGAGCAGGGCCGGCAGCACATCGTCGAGTGTCCGTTGCTCCAGATGGTAGAAATAGACTTCCGCGACGCTTGGCTCGCTCATCGTCCGCGTCCCGAGGCAAACGGGTTGTCGCCTTTGCGCAAATTGAGCCTGATCGGCACCCCCGGCAGGTCGAAGCTCTCGCGCAACGCGTTCACCAGATAGCGCGAATAGGACTCCGGCAACCCCTTCGGCTGCGAGCAGAACACTACGAAAGTCGGCGGCCGGGCATTGGCCTGGGTCATGTATCTGAGCTTGATGCGCCGGCCGGAGTGGGCCGGAGGCGGATGCGCCTCGACGGCCGCTTGCAGCCATCGATTGAGCGCATGCGTCGGCACCCTTCGGTTCCACAGCGCATCGGCGACAAGGATCGCCTCCATGAGCGTGTCGAGTCCTTTGCCGGTCAGCGCCGCGAGGGGCACCAAGGCCACGCCTTTGATTTGGGGCAACAGCCGCTGGCAGGTCTCGCGCAACGTGGCAAGACGCTTCGCGCGGTCGCGTACCAGGTCCCATTTGTTGACGGCGATGACGAGAGCGCGTCCTTCCTGGGCGATCAGGTCGGCGATTTGGAGGTCCTGTTTCTCGAACGGTTGCTCGGCGTCGAGCAGCAGCACGACGGTTTCAGCGAAGCGGATCGCTTTCAGTGCGTCGCCGACCGAAAGCTCCTCGGCGCGTCCCTCGACCTTCATCTTGCGCCTGAGCCCGGCGGTATCGAACAGCAGCAGGGAACGGCCGTCCCATTCGAGAGCCGAGGCGATCGCGTCGCGCGTGATGCCGGCTTCGGGGCCGGTGATCATGCGGTCTTCGCCCAGCAGCGCATTGATCAGCGTCGACTTGCCGACATTCGGCCGGCCGACGATGGCGATGCGCAGGGGGTGCGGTGCAGTCTCCTCGACATCGTCGTCTTGGTCCTGCGCCATGCTGCCGCCGGCAGCCTGGCAAACCTGCTGAATGGCTTCGCTCAATTCGCCGATGCCGATATCGTGCTCGGCCGAGATCGGCAGCGGCTCGCCGAGACCGAGCGAATAGGCTTCATAAAGACCGGGCTCGGCAGCCCGTCCTTCGCATTTATTGGCCGCGAGAATGAGAGGCTTGCCGGACCCGCGCACCAGCTCTGCGAACATCTCGTCGGCGGCCACCACGCCGTCGCGCGCATCGATCAGGAACACCACGAGGTCGGCTTGATCGATGGCGGCTTCGGTCTGCTGCCGCATGCGCGGCGTAAGACCCTTGTCGCCGAGCTCGAGCCCCGCGGTATCGACCACGGTAACCGTGCAGGATCCAAGCGTGGCTTCGGCCTCGCGCCGGTCGCGCGTCAAGCCCGGCTGGTCGTCGACCAGCGCCAGCCGCTTGCCTGCCAGCCGGTTGAACAGGGTGGACTTGCCGACATTCGGCCGTCCGACAATGGCGACGGTGAAGGACATTGGTCCCTTAAGAGCGGAACGTGACGGGGTCGGCGACCCCTCACAGAGGTTAGTTGAGAGCGATCAGCGAAGCGTTGTCGGCCAGGATATACATCCGGCCGCCGGCCACAACGGGCGTGACGAATACCGGGGTGTCGAGGTCGATCTGGCTGGTCAGCTGGCCCGTCCGTGCATCGACGCCCGCCACCATCCCATTGCCCGAGACCAGCCATAGCTTGCCGCCGGCCAGCACCGGGCCGCTCCATCGCGTGCTCGCAGGGAGTTCCGACACCCATCGCACCTTGCCGTCGGTGCGGGAGAGTGCGGCAAGCTTGCCGCCGAGGTCCACGACGTAAACGGTATCGCCGGCCACCCACGGCATCTGCGTGCTGCCGAGATTCTTCGTCCACAGCCGCTCACCCGAGGATTCGGAGACGGCAATCATCTTGCCGCCGTGGCTGGCCACGAACACCACACCGCGATCGATCACCGGCCGGGCCGGATCGCCAAGAATTCCCGACGCCGAGGTTTCGCTCGAACGCGCCAGGGAATCCTGCCAGGTCGCCTTGCCGCTGTTGACGTCAAATGCCCCGACATCTCCGGATGGAAAAGTCGCGACGAGGACATTGCCGTTCACCGCCGGGCTCACATTGCTGAGCAGGGTCGCCGCTTGCGGCAAGCCTCGTGCGGTCCACAACTGCTGGCCATCTGCAGTGCTGAGCGCATAGAGCATGTTGGCCGCCGACACGAAATAGATTTTGCCGCCCGCGGCGGTCGGCGCGCTGCGAATGGGCTCGCCGACTCGCTTGGACCACAGGATCGCGCCGTTGCCGGCATCGATGCTCACCACCGTGCCAAAGCCGGTCGCGGCATAGAGATGGCCGCCGTCGAGAGCGAGCCCTCCCCCGAAGCCCTCCTTGCTCTTCTCGTTTGCGGGAGTCACGCTCGTGCTCCACAGTTTCCCGCCGCTGGCCGAGGAGAAGGCCGACACGGTACCCGCGGCGTCGAGCGTGAACACCTTGCCGTCGGCGACCAACGGCACCGCGCTCAAGCGCCCGCTGGATGACGATCCCGTTCCGGCATCGGCAGACCATACTTTACGCAGCTGGTCGTTCAGCACCAGGTGACCGAGATTGTTGGCAGGCGCGCCACCCGGCTCCGACCAGGATGCATTGGCCTGAGGCGGCGGAAGCTGAATCGGCCTGGCCGCCTCGGCCGGATCGACATCGACCAAGGTCGCATCGGTAATCACCGCGATGCGCTCGCCCGGCAGCGGCACTTCCTTCTTGGAGAACGGGTTGGCGAGCTTCTTGGACAGGGTGTCCATCGTGCTGCCGCCGCAGCCGGCAACGCTGACGGCCAGGGCTGCGGCAACCCCGGCGCCAAGGAGGCAAAAACCAATTCTCCGTGTTCGACCCCGGCGCAACGTCGAGCCACCCTCGGATTCAGGCAAGCTATTTTGCCGTCGTGCTCAAGGCCTGCGGCGCTCCCACGATCAGCGCAAGCATCATGTCGGCGCGCTCCCGCAAATTAGACGGGGTTCCCTGGTCGCCGACCAGCTCGCTGAATTGCCTTTCGGCCTCGCGCATGTTGTTCAATCGGTAAGCCGACAGCCCGAGCAGCTCGCGCGCTGAAAATCGCCAGGCGCTGCCGGAATCGACCAGACCTTTGAGCCGCCGTTCCATTTCCGCGTAGTCGGCCTTGTCCAATCTGAGCGCCGCGGCTTGCAGCGTGGCATGGCCTTGCAAAATCGGATCGACGCGAGAATCGGTCGCGAGCGCATCGTAATCGGCGACGGCCTTGTCGGTTTCGCCGGCCTTGGCCGCGGCCGCGGCGAGCTGAAAGCGGGCCAGCACGCGGTAACCTTCCGGTCCGCTGTCCGCCAAGGCGGTCAGCATCTCGCGGGCCTTGGCCGCGTCGGCGCCGTCTTCCATGCTCAAGGCGTGGGTGAACTTGGCGCCGGCCTCCTGAGCCTGCTTCTCTTGCCAGTAGTTCCAGCCTTTGTAGCCGGCGACGCCCGCCACCACGAGCACGGCGAGGCCCAGGGCATAGACACCGTATTTGTCCCACAGCTGGTGGTATCGGTCTTGGCGGACGGCCTCGTCCACTTCACGCAGAAAGGAATCGCGGTCGGTCATCGGCACCAAACTCTTTTGACTTTGCGGTTATGACGAGAAAAGCTGCCGGTCCTTGCGGAGCCTTATGCTGTTCCTCTCTGTCCGCCGTATAGTGAAGGCGCCTGTGGGGCGCAAGGTAAAGAGCCCTCGGTCCCGTCCGCGAAGGCGGTTAACGAGCGACCGAATGTGGCCTAACTGCCTGTCATTTTGGTCTTTTTCGTGGCCTCGGCATCGTCCTCGAACATCGGATAGGTGTTGTCGGCAGACGGGAAGGCGCGGGTCCGGACCTCGGTGGCAAAGGCCTTGACGGCCGCCTCGATGCCCGCGCCGAGCTGGGCATATTCCTTGACGAATTTCGGCACGCGCGGCGAGAGACCGAGCATGTCCTCGAGCACCAGGATCTGCCCGTCGCATTCCGACGACGCGCCGATACCGATGGTCGGAATGTCGATTTGCTTGGTGATGCGCGCGGCCAGCAACTCGGCGAGCGCCTCGATCACCACGGCAAACGCGCCGGCCTCGGCGACCGCCTTGGCGTCGGCCTCGAATGCCGCCCATTCCGAGCGGACCCGGCCGCGCGGCGAGAAGCTGCCGATCGTGTTGATGGCCTGGGGCGTCATGCCGATATGGCTCATCACCGGGATGCCGCGCTCTGAGAGATAGCGGATGGTCGCGGCCATATGCACGCCACCTTCGAGCTTGATCGCGCCGCAGCCGGTCTCCTTGAGCACTCGCGCCGCGTTGCGAAAGGCCACCGCCGGGCTTTCTTCATAAGAGCCGAACGGCATGTCGACCACCACCAGCGCGCGGGTCGAACCGCGCACCACCGCCTGCGCATGCATGATCATCAATTCGAGCGGCACCGGCACGGTGGTCTCGTAGCCGTGCATCACCATGCCGAGGGAGTCGCCGACCAGCAGCATGTCGACATGAGGGTCGATGATGCGGGCGGTATGGGCATGGTAAGCGGTGAGCGCGACGATCGGCGCGCCCCCCTTGCGGCTGCGAATATCCGGCGCGGTCACCCGCTTCACGGCAAAATCCTGCGACACCTCGGTTCGGCTCCTTAACCGGCTGCGATCGGGCCTCAAGGCCCTTCGGACTTATGGCAGAATATAGGAAGTTTTGCAGTGCAAAAAACTGCCGCAGAGGCGGCCATTTCCCTAGCTCGGCCAAGGCGAGGTGCCGATCAAGAACGGGTGCAGCCAGACCAGGAACACCCCGTAAAGCACGGCGCCGAGCACCACGGCGATGAGATCGTTGCGCGGCGGCCCGCTGGCGGCAACGGTGACCAGTCCCGTGGCCTGGCGCCGCTTGAGCGTGATGCGGTCATAAACGGCATAAGCCAGGAACGAGCCGAACAGAATGATCGAGGCGAGATCGCCATTGGCGATGAGGTGCGCCAGCGCCCAGGTCTTGATGGCGACGAGGAAGGGATGCTTGAGCCGCGCCTTGATCTGGCCCGGCACATAGGCCGCAACGAGAAAGATGAAGGCGGGCAGCATCAGCACAATCGCCACCCACCGCGTCCAGCCGGGCGGCGACCACACCTGGATCACCGGGGCGCGCGCGAAGCCATAGACCAGCAGGACGAAGCCCGCGGTCGACAGCAGCGAGAACAGCGCCTTGTAGCCGTTCTCGCCAAGACGACCGACGAGCGTCTCACGCAAGCCGGAAAGTGTCGGCAGCAGATGCAGGCCGAGAAAAACGACAATGCCGACGATGAGCAGCGTCATGGCCGCGGCTCAGCCTTTGACTGTTGTGCCGCCTCAATCCGACGGCGGCGGTCCGAACCGGTTCGGCCCCGGGGTGCCGGGCAGGAAACCGAGCTCGACCAGGAACCAGATGGCGCCGACGATTGGGATCAGCAGGATCAGCATCCACCATCCAGACTTGTCCCGGTCGTGCCAGCGCTTGATATAAACGAGAATGGCCGGGATGATGACCAATAGCGAGAAAATGCCGCTCAAGAGTCCGACGCCGTTCTCCACGTCGTAGGTCCCAAGGGCCATGTCGACGAACAGCAAGATGATGCTGATGACAAAGCAAGGAAGCACCAAGCGCAGCCAGAATTGCTTGCGGTTCACGCGCCCCTGGGCGGAAAGATAGAATTGCTTCCAATCGAAGTTCATGTGAGTCCCCCTTTATTGCCCGTGGCAGCAAACCTTACCGGTGGCCGGTCCGTCAACAACAACCGCTGGCAGCCCGGGCATCATTCCCGTCTGAGCCGGTTTTCCTTTGGTGCATCGCCAGACAAGATCGAACGCCAGGTGGCCAGTCAGGTCGTGCGTTGAAGCGTGAAAAATCGCTCGAAGACCCTTTACCGATTGCTGCGAGGCTATATCGAGGCGAGGACAGCACTGAGTTCGAGCGGAGGAACGGGACGTCGACGCCGTTTCCGAGTCTGCCGCGTAGGGGAAATTTGGAACGCGAGGATCGAAGGCCGCTTGGTCGAAGGCGGCCCGCCAAATCAGGGTTTGCGCATCATCTTCTTGGCGATCCGCTCGGCGACGTTCTGGTCTGCCTGCGGAATGAACGGCTTGTTGCTCCACCCCGGCCGAGACGAGGACGGCTGACGCTCGCCGGGCTCGCACTTCGTCACCGGATGGGCGGCGATCTCCCGTTCCAGCCGGGCGGCCTCCTCTTCCCGTGTCTCGCCGATCAACACGCGCTTGCCCGGGCGCCGCATGGCATAAGGTTGCGTCTTGTTGAAGCTCATCAATGCATCTCCGCTTGGTTGTCAGGCTTGGCAGCTAAGCGCTGCATCGCAGGCATCTGATCGGGCTTTACCAGAAGGGATCGCGCTTGACTACTCCCACTCGATGGTGCCGGGCGGCTTGGAGGTGATGTCGTACACCACGCGGTTGATGCCGCGGACCTCGTTGATGATGCGCCGCGCCACCGCGCCGAGAAAATCGTGCGAGAAGTCGTAATAATCGGCGGTCATGCCGTCGGTCGAGGTCACGGCGCGCAGCGCGCACACAAAGTCGTAGGTGCGGGCATCGCCCATCACCCCCACGGTGCGCACCGGCAGCAGCACGGCGAAGGCTTGCCAGATCTTGTCGTACAGCCCGCATTTTCTGATTTCGTCGAGATAGATGGCGTCGGCCTGGCGCAAGATGGCGAGCTTCTCCTCGGTCACTTCGCCCGGAATACGGATGGCTAGCCCGGGGCCGGGGAACGGATGGCGGTCGACAAAGGCCGGCGGCATGCCCAGCTCGCGCCCGAGCGCGCGGACCTCGTCCTTGAACAATTCGCGCAGCGGCTCGAGCAATTTGAGCCGCATCCGCTCGGGCAGTCCGCCGACATTATGATGCGACTTGATGGTGGCCGAGGGCCCGCCGGTCGCCGACACGCTCTCGATCACGTCGGGATAGAGCGTGCCTTGGGCCAGATACTCGACGTCGCCGACCTTGTCGGCCTCGGCCTCGAACACATCGACGAACAGCTTGCCGATCATCTTGCGCTTCACTTCGGGGTCGGTGACGCCTTGCAGCGCATCAAGGAAGCGCGCCGACGCATCGACCGCGACCAGCGGAATATTGTAATGGCCGCGGAACAGCTCCTCGACCTCCTTTGCCTCGCCTTGGCGCAGCAGACCGTGATCGACGAAGATGCAGGTGAGCTGGTCGCCGATCGCCTCGTGGATCAGCAGCGCCGCGACGGCCGAATCGACCCCGCCCGACAGTCCGCAGATCACGCGCCCCTCGCCCACGCGCGCGCGGATGCGGGCGACCTCGCTAGCGCGGAACTGCGCCATGGTCCAGTCGCCGGCACAACCGGCAATGGTGTGCACGAAATTGGCGAGCAGCGCCGCGCCTTTCGGCGTGTGCACCACTTCGGGATGGAACTGCACGCCGTACAGCCGCCGCGAATCGTCGGCGATGGCCGCGAATGGCGCGCCGGTCGAGATGCCCACGGCGCGGAAGCCGGGCGGCAGCCGCGTCACGCGGTCGCCGTGGCTCATCCACACCGGCGCCCGTTCGCCGACCTGAAACACGCCGTCGAACAGCGGCGTGTCGTCGATGATCTGAAGCTCGGCGCGGCCGAATTCGCGGCCATGCCCGCCTTCGACCACGCCGCCGAGCGCCGCCACCATGGCCTGCTCGCCGTAGCAGATGCCGAGCACCGGCACGCCGGCATTGAACAATGCCGCCGGCGCCTGCGGCGTGCCCGTCTCGTGCACGGATGCCGGCCCCCCCGACAGGATGACGGCCTTGGGCGGCACCGGCCCTAACGCCTCTTCCGCCCGGTCGAACGGCACGATCTCGGAGTAGACGCCCGCCTCGCGCACCCGTCTAGCGATCAGCTGGGTGTATTGCGCCCCGAAATCGACGATCAGCACCCGGTCGTGCTCGGGCGGGTCCGCTTGCGCATCGTCGCCTTGGGGGTCGCCCGCAAATTGTGGCGCGTCATTCATCATGGCCGGTGGTTATAGCAGCGTGTTCGAGTCGGCAATGACCTCAATTTGGCTTATGCAAAGGATGGACGATCATCGGGGCGAGCGGATGGCCGGGGGCGACCAGGACGATTTCGAGGCGCGCATTCGTCGCTCCCTCGACGCCTATCACGAGGCGGCGATGGTCTTTACCGCGGTCACGGCGCGCATCCCCGACCTTTTGAACCTGGGCGGCCGGACTCCGGAGATGCTGGCCACGGAGCTTGAGTTACGCCCTATGCCCTTGCGGCGCTTCCTGCGTGGGCTCGTGACCATGCAGCTTTGCGAAGAACTGGAGGACGGGCGCTTCGTGCTGACCCCGGCTGGAAAATTGCTCGCCATTGGCAATGCCTCGAGCCTGCGACAGAAAGCCCAGGTCGTTGTCGGCCAATATTGGTTGCCCTGGCTCTCTCTTATGCATTGCCTCGAGACGGGAGAGCCGTCGTTTCCATTTGTCTTCGGATCGACGGTCTCAGACTGGCGAGCAGCCGACAAGAAGGAAGGTGATTCCTTTTACCGCTATCTGGCCAAGGAGGAGATGGTCAACGCCGACGATCTCATGCAGTCGTTTTATGAATTCGAGGCTGACACCATCGCCAGCATCGGCAGCGGCTATGGTGGGTTTCTCGTACCCTTCCTCCATGCCTTTCCGGAACTTAAGGCTATCGTGTTCGAACTCAGGGCCTACGGTCGAGAGCGCCGAACCGATGTTTCAAGCCCTTGGCCTCCAGCACCAGGTCACGTTCGTCGCCGGCGACATTCTCAAGGAAATCGCGATCGAAGCGGACATCTATTTCTTGAAGGGTGTGCTGCAGCGTTACGGCGACACGGAGGCGCACACCATCCTGGAAAACTGCCGCAAAGCCATGAAGCCGAACGCCAAGCTCATCGTCTATGAACGGCTGATGCCCGAAAACGCCTTGGACGACCCGGCCGCGATTCTGCTGGACCTGCATATGATGGTCGTGACAGGCGGGCGTGCGCGGACCAAGGCCGAGATGGAAGCCCTTCTGGCGGCTGGAGGCCTATCGGCGAGAAACATCTCTCGCACCTATGATGGCCTCGCCTTCATCGAAGCCGTGCCTCATTGATCACGTCATTCCGGCGAAAGCCGGAATCCAGGACACTTAGCCCGGCGCCTTGGATTCTGGATCCCGGCTTTCGCCGGGATGACGGCGTGGTTGAGGGTCCCCACCAAGCGCCTTCACGTAGACGATCTTGCCGTCGCCGGGCGCGTAGAAATCGGCGAGCCGCGCTTCTTCCACAAAACCCATGCGCTGATAGAAGCCGCGCGTGCCGGCATAGCGGTCCGATGACGAGGTGTCGGCATAGATATGTTTGGCGCCGGCTTTGCACATCGCCGCCTCGGCGCGGGTATAGGTCTGGGCGCCGAGCCCCCTGCCCTGCTCTTCGGGCGCGACTGCGATCCAATAGAGATCGAACGAGCCTTGCGTACCGAAGATCGGGCCGTAGCAGGCATAGGCCACCAGCGTGGAGCCCCGCTCGGCCAGCACGAAATGATAGCCCGAGCGGATGCCCTTGGTCAGCCGCTCGGAGACCAGATCGGCCGCCACCTCCGCCTCGGCGGCATTGAAGAAGCCGGTGCTCGCCACCAGCGACCGCACCCGCCCGACATCCTCGGCCATCACCGCGCTCCGCCATTCGAGCCCGTTGCGGTGGCCGGGCTTGGCCATGCCCGCGCCGCGATTGAGCACCGGCGCCACTTGCCTGGCCGCTGAATGGCCCGCCACCAACCCGACGAAGAAATTCCGCGCATTGGTGCCAAGCGTGCGCACGCGATAACCACCTTCCTGCACCACCAGCGTGGCATAGCCCTGCTCGCCGATCATCCGCCCGAGCTGTTCGAAGTCCTTGCCGCGGTTCGACCAGGTGCCGGTCGGGTCGCCGCGCGCGGTGTCAAAGCCGAGCGAGACGACGAGGAATGCGGGCCCGAACCGCCTGATGCGCCGCAAGCCCTCCGCCACGGCAGTCTTGTGCTGCTCCGGCGTGATGTGCTCGGGCAGCGGGATATTGAGATTGTAGCCCGCTCCCGGCCCGATGCCGGTCTCGTCGCGGAAGCCGGTGAAATAGGGATAGGCGAAGCTCGGATGGCCGTGGATCGACACGGTCAGCACGTCGGCGCGCTTGTAAAAGATCTCCTGCTGGCCGTTGCCGTGATGATAGTCGATGTCGAGGATGGCGATCTTGCCGTAGCGGGACAGTAGGTTCGCCGCGATCGCCGCATTGTTGAAATAACAGAACCCGCCGAAGCTGCTGGTCTCGGCATGATGCCCCGGCGGCCGCACCAAGGCGTAAGCAAGCGGCGCGCCCTCCAGCACCCGCTCCGCCGCGGTGAGCGCGCAGTCGACCGCCGAGCGCGCCGCGAGATAAGCGTTCTGATTGAGCGGCGTGAAGGTGTCGATGCAGTAATAGCCGGCCAGCACCGTCTCGTCCTTTGGTGCCCGCGCCGGATTACGCAGCGGGAACACGTAAGGGTAAATCGATTTCTTCGGCCCGGCCATGAGACAGGCTTTGCGGATGTAGTCGACCAGCCTGCCGTCATGCACCGCCCGGATGTGCCGCTCGGAGTAGCGCTTGGTCGGGATTTTTTCGACCAGGCCCGACGGATCGAGCTCGGTCATGATCGATCGGATGCGCACCGGCGCCTCGACATAACCGCGGTCCTGGACATGGTGCAGCGTGTGCTCGTCGTTGAGCACCAGCGCGATGCGCGGCTCCGACGCGGCGCGCACCTCGCCCTTCAACGAGCGCCGCGACTTGACGTAGCGCGGCTCGCGCAGGCGGATCGGATCGTCGGTGATCGACTCGAGCACCATCCGCACGTAGTCGGGCGGACAGTCATATTTGCGCTCGAGGATGGCGCGCACGACCTTGCGCGCCGTGTCCCTGCTCGGCAGATCGCTGGCGCCGAGCGGATCGAGCACGAGATAGGGCGGATCGAACGTGCCCGCCCTCACCGGCGTCTCATAGGCCGTGTTGATGATCGGCCGCGCGCCATAGCGCTCGTAGAATTTCAGCCGCGCGGCATTGTCGGCCCTGATCTCGGGGTTGGGGCTGAGCTCCGGATCGTCGGGCAGGCATTCGAAATAGAGCTGGGTGCCGAGCGCGCGCGCCTCTTCCCTCACCCGCTCATAGAGGCTCGCGCCGATCCCTCGCCCCATGCGGCCGGGCGCGGTCGAGATGATCTCCAGATAGGAGAAGCCGATATCCGGGGCATGCAACAGAAGCGCCACGCCGAGGGTCTGGTCGCGGGCATTCTCGGCCACGAACAGGCGCGACACGAATTTGTGCTTGAGCGGATTGGCGAGCTGGTCGGGCAGCTTGGCGATGTCCGCGTCCGGCATCAGCGAGAATTGCTCGCGCATGATCTTCTGCGCCGCCTCGATCGCGGCACGGTTCACCGCCGTCGTGGCGTCGGCCACTTTGCGGATGCGAAGCATGGCTAGATGCGAAGCATGTCAGGCGGTGGCTTGCAAGCGCCCAAGCGACCCCTCGACGATGCGGCCGATCATCTCGTCATAGCCGATCCCGGCCGCCTCGGCCGAGGCGGCAAATCCCGCGTCATCGCTGATGCAGGGATTCATGTTCACTTCGAGAATGAACGGCGCGCCGGCGGGGTCCACGCGGTAGTCGACGCGGGCATAGCCGCTCAGGCCGAACAGCTCCCAGCACGCCAAAGCGAGGCGGATTAGTTCCGCCGCGAGTTCCGGCTCATCCTGCTCGATGCCAAAACGGCGCGGCGTGCCGACAAATTGCTGGCTGCCCGGCGTCCATTTGGCGTCGTAGCACGTGATCAGCGGATCGCCGTCGCCGAACCCGTGGAACACCGTCTCCCGAAGCGGCAGCACCTCGACGCCATCCGCCCCGTCCATCATGGCGGCGGCGAATTCCCGGCCGTCGATATAGTTTTCAGCGAAATACTCGGTGTTGAAGCGGAGCATGCGTTTTAGGATTGCGCCCGCGGCGTCGGCGCCACGCATCACCGATTGGGGGTCGATGCCGAACGAGCCATGCTCCCACACCGGCTTGACGATGACGCGGGCTTCGGGGTCGAGGTCCGACCCATCCACCGACCAGGCCGGCGTCGGCAGGTCGGCATCGGCGAGCTTGCGCTTGGTATCGATCTTCGACAGCGTGTCGAGCCAGGCGCCGGTGTGGGCCCCGGTATAGGGCAGCCCCAGCGCATCGAGCCGCTCCGGCACCATCGGCGCGAGCCGGCCATTGCCGCCCACGGCGTCGACCAGGTTGAACACGAGCAGCGGCCGGCGCGAGGGCAAGAGGTCTAGCCCCCTGAGATTGGGAGCAAGCCCGATGACCTCGCTGGCATAGCCGAGACGACGGAGCGCCGCCGACACCGTCTTGGCCGCAACGATCGAATCGATTTCGTCGGGGCGGCTGTCGGTCGCCGCATGCAGGACCGGAATGAAACCTGCCGTAGCCGCCATCAGGCGCGTTTCCGCCGCGGCGCGGCGTCGCCCCGGCTTCGCCCGTAGCGGGCCAGGCCGGCATCGAGCACCATGCCGATCAGCGTCACGAAATCGATGCCGTTCTGCGCGGCAAGGATCGGCAGGTCGGAGTGCCAGGGATTGAGCCCGGCAAGAGGATTGGCTTCCAGGAAATAAGGCTCGCCATTTGCGTCGGAGCGAAAATCGATCCGCGCCGCGTCGCGGCATTCGAGCGCCCGATAGGTTGCCAGCGCAAGCGTTCCCGCCAGCCGCGCCTCGCCGTCGTCGGCCGGCGCGTAAGTGACCAGCTCCTCGCACAGCTCCTTGTTGTGCAGCGAGTAGACATTGGCCTCGGCATTGGGCTTGAGCAGGATCTCGCACACGCCGAGCACGCGGGCATCGTCGCCGTTGCCGACGATGCCGACGGTGAACTCCCGGCCGGGGAGGTAGCGCTCGATCAGCGCGGGCTGCCCATAGCGTCCGATCACCCGCGCCACCGCCTCGTGCAACTCGGCTTTGGTGTGAACCAGGGACGCCGCCTCGCAGCCTTTGCCGGTGCCTTCGGCGAGCGGTTTGACGAAGGCCGGGAACTCGGCCCAGTCCGCGACCTCATCGGCGCCGCACTCAGCCACCGCGAAGCTCGGCGTCTTCACGCCGGCGCCGCGCACCAGGCGCTTGGCCACCGCCTTGTCGAGACAGGCGCTCATCGTCAGCGGGTCGGAGAACAGATAAGGCTGATCGAACAGCTCGCACAGCGCCGGCACTTGCGCCTCGCGCGAGCGGCCCTTGACCCCTTCGGCGATGGAGAACACTAGGTCGTAGCGTTCGCCGGCGACCAGACGCGCAGCGAGAGCCTGACCGCGGCCGACGCGCTCGACCTCGCAGTCCAGCGCCGTAAGCGCGCCGGCGAGCTGGTCGATGGTTTCGACGCTGTCGAACTCGGCCACCTCCTCCTCGGAGAGGCCGAGCGCCCGGTAGTCGTCACGCAGATCATAGACGAGAGCGACGCGCATCAGGTTTGCCCGGTGCCGATGGCCCGGTCGGCGCCGACCGTTCCTTCGGGGTCGGCATAGCGGTAGGTCTTGCCCTCGAAATTCCTGAGGATCAGATCGTCGCCCTCGCGACCGACGACATAGTCGGGGATCAGCGGAATCTTGCCGCCGCCGCCCGGCGCGTCGATCACATAGGTCGGCACGGCATAGCCGGTGGTATGACCGCGCAGGCCCTCGATGATCTCGAGCCCCTTGTCGACGCTCGTGCGGAAGTGAGACGAGCCCGAGATGGGATCGCATTGATAGAGATAATACGGCCTCACCCGGCGCAGCAGCAGCCCGTGATACATTGTCTTGAGCGTCTCGACCTCGTCGTTGATGCCTTTGAGCAGCACCGTCTGGCTGCCGAGCGGGATGCCGGCATCGGCGAGCCGCGTGCAGGCCTCGGTCACCTCGGTGGTGAGCTCGGTCGGATGGGTGAAGTGCAGGCTCATCCACAACGGATGATGCTTCTTGAGCACGCGGATCAGCGCGCGGGTGACCCGCATCGGCAGCACCACCGGCACCTTGGTGCCGAGGCGGACGAACTCGACATGCTTGATGGCGCGCAAGCGCCCGAGCAGATAATCGAGCCGCTCGTCGGACAGCGTCAGCGGGTCGCCGCCTGAGATCAGCACGTCGCGGATCTCCGGGTGCGCGGCGATGTAATTAAGCGCCTCCTCCCATTGCGGCCGGCTGAATGTGTAGTCGCCACCCGCCTCGCCCACCATGCGCGAGCGCGTGCAATAGCGGCAATAGGTGGAGCAGAAGCCGGTGGCGAGGAACAACACGCGGTCGGGATAGCGATGCACCAGGCCGGGCACCACGCTGTGGGCGTCTTCGCCGAGCGGGTCGTCGGCCTCGCCCGGCGTCTTTAGATACTCGCTGCCGACCGGAATGTGCGTACGGCGGAGCGGCTCCATCGCATCCTCGCGCGCCATGAGGCTCGCGTAATAAGGCGTGATGCCGAGCGGCAGCGAACCTTGATGGCGGATCACCGCATCGCGCTCGTCGTCGGACAGCACGAAGATGCGCTCGAGCTCGGCGAGCGTGCGGATGCGCGCGCGAGCCTGCCAGCGCCAGTCGTTCCACTGGGCGGCCTCCACCTCGGGGTAATAGCGCTTGCGGAAGGCGCGCGCGAGCGGGCCGACCGGGAAGCGCTCCATGCGCACCACCACGCCGAGCGGCGGAGCTGCCGGCGGAACTGCGTTGATGGGAGAATGAGGTTTGGTGAGAAGTTGAGATGCCGCCGACGGGCGACTGGGTGGCTCTTCGGCCTCGACCTTAAGCAACTTCATGGGATGTGCGTCCCCTCCATGCTTTCACCGTCCGGCCTTAGCGACAACCGCCAACTCTGGTCCGACAAAAGCGCGAGTCATTTCAGCGACATCGTTATTAATTTCAAGTCACAACAGCGTCGCGCCACAACTTTTTTTGTGGGGCGCTCCGCCGAGAGCTGGCAGCCGATCAGGCCGAGCGCTGCAGGACCGCGACGAAGAAGCCGTCGGTGCCGTGGCGAAGAGGCGTCATCAGCAGCGTCTCGGCTGACCCGTCGGCCGAAGGGACGGGTGGCACCCCAGGCAGAGCCTGCTGCCAGAGCTCCGGCCAAGGGATCAGCCTGAACTCGGGTTGGCGCGCCAGGAAGGCATCGACCTGGTCGCGGTTCTCAGACGGCAGGACCGAGCAGGTGATGTAAGCGAGCCGGCCCCCCGGCTTCACCAACGCCGCCCCTTCATCGAGGACCGTCCGCTGCTCCTGAAGCCGCGCCTCCAGCATCTGAGGCGAGAGCCGCCATTTGGCGTCGGGGCGCCGCCGCCACACGCCTGAGCCGGTGCAGGGCGCATCGATCAGCACCAGGTCCATCCTGCCGTCGAGCTTGGCCAGGGCCTCGCGGTCGCCGGCCGGCAGTACCTGGACGTTCCTCACCCCGGCCCGCTTGAGCCGCTCGAAGATCGGCCGGAGCCGCATCCGGTCGGTGTCATAGGCGTAGAGCTGGCCGGTATTCTCCATCAGGGCCGCGAGCCCCAAGGTCTTGCCGCCCGCCCCGGCGCAGAGATCGATGACCTGCTGACGGGGCTTCGCACCCGACAGCAGCGTGACGAGCTGCGAGCCTTCGTCCTGCACCTCGTACCAGCCCTTGCCGTGACCGGGCTCGGCCTCGACATGAGGGCTCTTGCCGGGACCGGGCGCCTGCGCGATGCGGGCACCGAAGGGTGCAAGCGGCGTGGGCTGGGCATCGAGGCGGCGGAGCGCCTTCAGCACCTTGTCGCGGTCGGCTTTCAGGGTGTTGGCCCTGAGATCGACGGGCGCGCGGCGGGCCAGCGCCGCCCCCTCCTCGGCCGCACGGGAGCCAAAGGCGCGCTCGAATTCGGGCGCGAGCCAATCCGGATAGTCGCCCCGCACCGGGGCTGGCGCGTCGGCGGGAAACTCGCGCCTGAGCCCGGCAAGCTCAGCATCGGACAATTGCTCCGGCGCGTGGGGGCCGGCGCCGGCCAGCGCCGCGACCTCCTCCGGGCTCATGCCCCAGCTCGTGACCAAACTGCGCAACACGAGCGCACGCGAAGTCGCCTCGCCCATGGCGTAAGCGGCCGAGGCGCGGGTCCGCAGGCAATCGAACACCAGATTGCCGATCGCCGCCCGGTCGCCCGAGCCAGCGAAGCGGTGCGAGACGCCCCAGTCCTTCAAGGCCTCGGCCGTCGGGCGCTTGCGCGCCTCGATATCGGCGAGGATCTCGATCGCCGCGCTCGCCCGCGCTGCTGGGGTCATCAGACCGGGTTGAACAACAGGATGCGGGCGATGACGATCACCCACATAAGGAGCAGCGCGATGGCGCCGACGCCGAACACCCCGGTGCGGCGGTCGAGCCGGTTGGAGGTGACATGGATATAGGCGTGGGCGATCCGGGCCAGCACGAACATCCAGGCGAGCACATAGATGACCACGTCGAGCGTCTTGGTGCTCATCGCCAGCAGCATCACGATGTAAAACAGCACCGGCAGCTCGAGCTGGTTGTGGTAGGCGTTGGCGATCTGGAGCACGCGCGGCGGCCAGTTCGGCTCGCGCAGCCTGACCTTTTCCGGCTCGACCTGGCCGGTGCGGACGGCGCGGTAGCGCAAGCCCCCCATCCAGAACAGGAGCACGAAGGTCAACGCGACCTGCACGAATAGCGGCATCAGAATAGCCTGGATCGACATGGCGCCCCTCTCGCTTGCCTTGGCTTAGGGCGAGCGGTCGGCCGGCCCGGCGCCGTTATACTCCGCCAGACGCGCCATGTAGAGGCCTAGCCTCGACGGCGCCAACGGCCCGCTAATCATGGACGGAAGTTCAATTGACGAGGCCCCAAGCCCTTCTCTAAACCTACGCCCAAAGGACAAGTCCACGAGTTCCCAAGGAGGTCTTCATGCGCTTTCGCGCCCTAAATATCGTTTCCTGTGCCGCCCTGGCCGGCGTGCTCTGCCTTGCCGTGAACCCGGCCCAGGCAGAAGAGACCAATCCCTGCTTCACCGGCGAAGGCACCGTCAAAGAGGTGCTGGACGGCTGCGCCGCCTTCATCGCCTCGGGATCGACCGACAAGGATCAACTGGTGAGAGCTCACAGCGTGCGGGCCATGGCGTTCTCCGCCGTCCGCGATCTCGACGCCGCCGTCGCCGAACTGGACGAAGCGGTCAAACTCGACGCCACCAAACCCAACTCCTATTTCATGCGGGCGGCGGCCCTGACGGCCAAGAAGGACTTCGACAAGGCCATCGCCGATCTCGACGAGGCCATCAAGCTCGATGGCAAGCACGGCGACTTTTATCTGTTGCGTGGCATCGCCTATCGCGACAAGGGCGACCTCGACCGCGCGCTGAGCGAATTCAACGAGAAGGTCAAGCTCGACCCTGAGGCGGCCGGCGGCTATTCGCAACGCGGCGATCTTTATCGCATGCGGAAAGAGTACGACCTGTCGGTCGCCGATTACGATCGCGTGGTCAAGATCGAGCCTGAGGGCCCGAAGGGCTATATCGATCGCGGCTGGGTGTTCGTGCTCAAGAGCGATCTCGACAAGGCCGAGGCCGATTTCGACAAGGCGCTCGAACTGCACCAGAACGATCCGTCGGCGCTGGTCGGCCGTGGCGTGGTGAAGAGCCGCAAGGGCCAGCCGACCGACGGGGCCGCGGACCTCGCGCTCGCCAAGCAACTCGAGCCCGGCATTTTCGACGACATCAAGAAGCTCGGCGTCGAGTAGCTGCCCTACCCCTCGCGCGGGTAGTTGGGCGACTCGCGGGTGATGGTCACGTCATGGACGTGGCTCTCCCGGAAGCTCGCCGTCGAGATGCGGATGAATTCGGCGCGCTCGTGGAACTCGGCCAGCGTCCGCGCCCCGGTATAGCCCATCGAGGCGCGCAAGCCGCCGATCAGCTGGTGCAGCACGCTGGCCACCGGGCCCTTGTACGGCACCTGGCCTTCGATGCCTTCCGGCACCAGCTTGAGCGCGTCCTTGATCTCCTGCTGGAAGTAACGGTCGGCCGAGCCGCGCGCCATGGCGCCGATCGAGCCCATACCGCGATAGGCCTTGTAGGACCGGCCTTGGTACAAAAACACCTCGCCCGGACTTTCGTCGGTGCCGGCCAGCAACGAGCCGAGCATCACGCAATCGGCCCCGACGGCGAGCGCCTTGGCGAGATCGCCGGAATATCTGATGCCGCCGTCCGAGATCACCGGGATATCGCTCTTCTTGGCCACCTCGACCGCCTCGAGCAGCGCGGTGAATTGCGGCACGCCGACGCCGGCCACGATGCGGGTGGTGCAGATTGAGCCGGGCCCGATGCCGACCTTGACCGCATCGGCGCCAGCATCGATCAGCGCCTTGGTGCCGTCGGCGGTGGCGACATTGCCGGCGGCGACCTGCACCGCGTTTGACTGCAGCTTGATGCGCCGGACCGCGTCGAGCACGAGCTTCGAATGACCGTGCGCGGTGTCGACCACGATCAGGTCGGCGCCGGCATCGATCAGAAGCTCGGCGCGGGCCAGCCCTGAATCGCCGACGGATGTCGCCGCCGCCACGCGCAAGCGCCCCTGCTCGTCCTTGCAGGCATTGGGATGCAGCTTCGCCTTCTCGATGTCCTTGACCGTGATCAGCCCGATGCAGCGATAGTCGTCGTCGACCACGATCAGCTTCTCGATGCGATGCTGGTGGAGGAGCCGCTTCGCCCCCTCCATGTCGACGCCCTCCTTGACGGTGATGAGCCGCTCCTTGGTCATCAACTCGGCCACACGCTGGTTCGGGTTGGTGGCGAAGCGGACGTCGCGATTGGTGACGATGCCGACCAGTCTGCCTTCGCGGGCACCGTTTGACGCGTGCTCGACCACCGGAATGCCCGAGATCTGATAGTCGGCCATCAGCTTGAGCGCGTCGGCGAGGGTCCCCTCGGGGTGGATGGTCACCGGGTTCACCACCATGCCCGACTCGAACTTCTTCACTTGGGCGACCTGAGCCGCCTGGAGATCGGGCTCGAGATTACGGTGAATCACGCCCATGCCGCCGGCTTGCGCCATGGCGATGGCGAGCTTGGCCTCGGTGACCGTATCCATGGCCGAGGAAATGACCGGAACGTTGAGCGAGATCGAGCGGGTGACGCGGGAAGAGACATCGGCCTCGTTCGGCAGCACGTTGGAGGCGGCCGGCCTGATCAACACATCGTCGAAGGTCAGCGCAATGGTGCTGTCGGGAAATTGCTTCTTGTTATCAGGGGTCTGCCCTTCGGGCATCGGCCAACCTTTCGCGGGCGGCGTCGGGCTTTTTGCGCGGTGCAAAAAGCGGCCACCGGTTGGCGTGCTCCTTTAGCAGTTTGTAGGGGGTTTGGGAAGGCGGCCGAGTCTGGTCACTTAACTTTGTGTGTCTTGACCTTGGGTGTATCGGCGGCGGAGGCGAACAGCCAGCCGAACAGATAGGCCGCCGCCACCGCCCCGATCAGTTCGGCCACGACGAAGCCCGGCGCGTCCGCCGGGGCAATGCCTGCGAAGGTGTCGCTCAGCGCCCGAGCGATGGTCACGGCCGGATTGGCGAACGAGGTCGACGAGGTGAACCAATAGGCCGACGTGATGTAGAGGCCGACCGCCGGGGCCAAGGCATCGGGCCTGAACCGCACGCAGCCGAGAATGGTGGCGATCAGGCCGAACGTGGCGATGAATTCGCCGATCCACTGGCCCACCCCGGTGCGCGCGGTCGAGCCGAGTTGCACCGGGTCCAGCCCGAACATCAGATGCGCGGCGATGGCGCCGAGGCATCCGCCGGCGATTTGCACCACGACATAAAAGAGCGCCGTGCCGCTCTCGATTTGGTCGCGGAGCAGCATCACCAGCGTCACGGCCGGATTGAAATGCGCGCCGGACACCGACACGAAGATGGTGATGATGACGACCAGCACGGCGCCGGTCGCGATGGTATTGCACAGCAGCGCAAGCGCCTCGTTTCCGCCGGCGAGCTGGTCGGCCATGATGCCCGAGCCGACCACCGCCATCACCAGAAAGAAAGTGCCGAGCGCCTCGGCCGCCAGACGGCGCGTCAGATCGTATTGCATTGCCCCCCTGCCCCGCTCACTGCAGCCTCAGCAACAGCCCCCGCTCGACTTCGTCGCCGGCGCCGCCGTGGTGGCGAATGGCAGCGACGTGCCGCAGCCCGGGAAGATGCCGTAATGCGTGCCAGCATCGCCGATGAAATCGAAATGCGGCGCGAAGCGCGTGTCGGCCAGCATGCGCCACGTGTTGCCGCACACCGGAAACACCTTGCCGCGCTCGATCAGATGATGGCCGTCGAGCGCGAACGCGTCGGGCTGCTCTGGCGCCGTGCCCTTATAGACCACCGCTTGACCGTAATCCTCGCAGGCCGATTCGAGCCCTTCGAGCTTGAACAGCCGATAGGTGGCCGAGAAGAACTTGGCTTGGCCGAGCTTCGCCCGCATCGCCTCGTTCTCGACCGCGATCGGCTTGCTGGTCACCAGCCGCGGATCGAGGAAGCCTGCTTGCTTGGCCATTGGGATAAAGTCGTTCCAATAGAGCGCGCCGCCGAGGCACTCGCCGTAGAGCAAAGGATCGGCCCTGATCTCGTCGCTGAGGCGCCGGTCGCAATAGACATCGGCGAAATAAAGCTCGCCGCCTGGCTTGAGCAGGTCGTAGGCGCCGCGCAGCACCGCCAACTTGTCGACCGACAGATTGATCACGCAGTTCGACACGACCACGTCGAAGCTCGCCGGGGCGAGCCCAAGCTCGCCGAGCTTCTCGATATAGCCTTTGAGGAATGTGACGTTGCTGCGCGCGTAGCCGAATTGCCGCATGTGCCAGTCGATATACGCGTTGGCGGTGGCGAGCTGCTCGTCGGTCATGTCGACGCCGACCACCTCGCCTTCGAGGCCCACCAATTGGGAGATGAGATAGACGTCGCGGCCCGATCCCGAGCCGAGATCAAGCACCCGGGCACCATGCAGCGCGGCCGGCACCACGATGCCGCAGCCATAATATTTGCCGCGCACCTCCTCGTGGACATTGGCGAGCGGCCCTTCGAGATGGGCGGGCACCGAGCCGCCGTCGCAACAGGCCGAGGTCTTCAGGTCCTTCGAGCCCTTGAGGACCTTGCCGTAATAGTCCTTCACCACTTCGAGATTCATGACGCTGCTCCCTGGCGACCGGAACCGAGTTCGATCTCAAGTCTAGCAAGACTCACCGCACGCGTGCGAGCCAAGCTCGGAGCACAGTTGCGTGAACCCCTCATGTCTGGCTCTGCCTGCGGAAGCCGGTGGCGAGCACATACATCTCGGCCGAGTCGGCGCGGGAGGCCTTGGGCTTGACGTGGCGGACCTTGGCGAAGGAGCGGTTGAGGCGCGCCACCAGCTCCCGGCTGGCTCCCCCCTGAAGCACCTTGGCGAGGAAGGTGCCGCCAGGCACCAGAATATCCTCGGCGAGATCGAGCGCCGCCTCGACCAGGCCCATGCTGCGCAGATGGTCGGTCGATTTGTGGCCCGTGGCCGAGGCATGCATGTCCGACAGCACGAGATCGGCTTTCTGTCCATCCAGCGCCTCGCGGATGCGGTCGGCCGCTTCGGGATCGGTCATATCGAGAGTAAGCTGGACCACGCCGGAAATCGGGTCCATCTCGGCGAGATCGACGGCGATCACCCGCCCCTTGCCGGCCATCAATTGCACCCGCTGCGCGGCGATCTGGCTCCAGCCGCCCGGCGCCGCGCCGAGATCAACCACGATCATGCCGGGCCTAAGCAGACGATGCTTGTCGTCGACCTCGGCGAGCTTGAAGGCGGCGCGGCTGCGATAGCCCCGACGCTTCGCTTCCTCCACATAAGGATCGTTGAGCTGGCGCTGGAGCCAGCGGGTCGATCCGATCTTCCGCCCCTTGGCGGTGCGGACCCTGACCGCAAGCTTCCGCGCTCCGCCTGAGCCCTTCCCGCCGTCGCCCTTGGTCGACCTTACCATCCGTTAATCACCCGATCCGAGGGCTGGCCTTGACGCTTGGGGCCCCCTCGCCCCATGTGCGCCTTGTACGCCCTCTAACACCTGCCACATGCCCCGCTATTTCGTCACCCTCATCGTCGCTGTCGCCCTGTTCATGGAGACGATGGATTCGACGGTGATCGCGACGTCGCTGCCGGCTATCGCCGCCGATCTGCACGAAGACCCGATCGCGCTCAAGCTGGCGCTGACCTCATATTTGCTGTCGCTGGCCGTGTTCATCCCCTTAAGCGGTTGGATGGCCGACCGGTTCGGCGCCCGCACCGTGTTCCGCGCCGCCATCGTCGTGTTCACGCTGGGCTCGGCGGCCTGCGGCTTCGCTCAAGGGCTCCCGGACTTTATCCTGTTCCGCATCGTCCAGGGCATGGGCGGCGCCATGATGGTGCCGGTCGGCCGTTTGGTCATCCTGCGCACCGTGCCGAAAGCCGAGCTGATCTCGGCGCTCGCCTGGCTCACCATGCCGGCGCTGATGGGGCCGGTGATCGGGCCGCCGCTCGGCGGCTTCATCACCACCTACATCTCCTGGCGCTGGATCTTCTGGATCAACATTCCGGTCGGGCTGATCGGCGTCATTCTCGCCACCCGCTTTATCGCCAACATCCGCGAGCAGGGCCTGCCGCCGCTCGACCTGAAGGGCTTCGTCCTGTCCGGCATCGGGCTGGCTGGGCTTGCCTTCGGCATCACCACCATCGGCCAAGGGCTGTTCCCGACGCCGGTGGTGATCGGACTGTTGTTGGCGGGCGTCATCGGCTGCTGGCTCTATGTGCGCCATGCGCGCGTGGCGAAAGCGCCGCTGCTCGATCTCAGCCTGCTCAAGGTCGATACCTTCTTTGCCAGCGTGGTCGGCGGCTTCGTCTACCGCATCGGTGTCGGCGCCATGCCATTTCTCTTGCCGCTGTTCTTCCAGCTCGGCTTCGGGCTCTCCGCGCTTCAGTCGGGGCTGCTGACCTTCGCCAGCGCGGTCGGCGCCATCGCCATGAAGACCACCGCCGCGCCGATCATTCGTTATTTCGGCTTCAAGCGCGTGCTGGTGACCAATGCGATCGTGAGCAGCCTGTTCCTCGCCGCCGTCGCGCTGTTCACTGCCGGCACGCCCCATGCCGTGGTGCTCGCCGTGCTGCTGGTCGGCGGGTTCTTCAAGTCGCTCGAATTCACCAGCATCAACGCGATCGCCTATGCCGATATCGACAATAAGGCCATGAGCCGGGCCACCAGCTTCGCCAGCGTGGTGCAGCAATTGTCGTTGTCGGCGGGCGTCGCGTTCGGCGCGCTGGTGCTGGAGATCGAGCGCATGGGCCGGCCCGACGCAAGCGTCGTGGCGGGCGACTTCCCGCTGGCCTTCCTCCTGGTGGCGGCGATTGCCGCCAGCTCGGCGCTGATCTTCGCCTCGCTGCCCAAGGAGGCCGGCGCGAGTCTATCGGCGCGGGCCCGCCCGATCGCGGTCGAGCAGGAAGCTTCTCCCGCCTCGCAACTCTAGCGGTGGGAATTAGCGACGGTTTCTGTGCTGCCCACCGGGCCGCCCGGCCTGCCGGTGGGCGCGCCGGTCGTGGCCGTCCTCGGCCATCAGCGTGGCTAGAATACCTTCGCGCAAGCCCCGGTCGGCCACGCGCAAACGCTGGCACGGCCAGATCCTGAGCAGCGCTTCGAGGATGGCGCAACCCGCCAGCACCAGATCGGCCCGTTCATGCCCGATGCACGGTTGCGCCACGCGCTCGGCGTAGGTCATGGCGATCAGCTCGTTGGACACGGTGCGCACGTCGCGGGCCGAGAGCCAAGCGCCGTCGACCCGCGAGCGATCGTACATCGGCAGCTTGAGATGAATGCCGGAGATGGTGGTGACCGTGCCCGAGGTGCCGAGGAAATGGGCGCGCTGGTTGGCGATCCGGTCGCCGAAGCGGTGCTGCTGCTCGAACGCTTCGATGCCCTTCATGACGTCCGACACCATGGCCTCGTAATTTTCCGGCGTCACGTCCCGGCCGCCGTGGCGCTCGGCGAGACTGACCACGCCGATCGGCAGCGAAGTCCAGGCGGCGATGCAGCTTTGCACGTCGATGCGGTCGTGCAGCGTGCGCCGCCAGGGCCGCCCGAGCTGCGCCAGATCGAGCCAGATCAGCTCGGAGCTGCCGCCGCCAATGTCGAACACCAACGTGTAGTCGCAGTTGCGGTCGATCAACGAAGCGCAGCCCGAGACCGCGAGCTTGGCCTCGGTCTCCTGGCTGACGATCTCGATCGACAGGCCGGTCTCGGCCCTCGCCCGCTCGATGAATTCGTTGCTGTTGGCGGCGATGCGGCAGGCCTCGGTGGCGATCAGCCGCGAACGGGTCACCGCGCGGCGGCCCATCTTTTCGGCGCACACTTTGAGCGCCTCGATGGTCCGGCTCATGGCCGCGTCGGACAGCCGGCCCGAGCTCAGCGCGCCTTCGCCGAGACGGATGATGCGGGAGAACGCGTCGATGACGAGAAAACCCCGGCGCGAGGGCTTGGCGATCAGCAGCCGGCAGTTATTGGTGCCGAGATCGAGCGCGCCATATATCAGAGGCACGGGCGCCCGCGCCGGCGCGCCTGCATCAGTCTTGCCGTCGGCTGCCACACGGCCATCGGCCGGCGCGATCGAATGCGCACGGGCTGCAACTTGCGTCGGGCCGCCACCTCCCCCGCAGTCGCCGGACTCGCTTCGCATGGAATTGGGATCACGCGAAGCTATGGCAGCCGGGCGGGCAGTGCCGCTCGGCCCATTCACGATGCTTAACCTCTCACCCCCGGAACCGCCTCGCGGTCGTCGCGCGGCCGCCGTCCGGTGCGTTGGTCTTATGTGGCTAATCTACCAAGCTATCGTTCGAGGTAAAGCAGCTTGTTGGGAATTGGCCCGTGCTATGGCCTTGAGCGCCGCCGCCAAGCGGTGGATAGTCGCGCGAGTTTGCCGAGCCGATAATGCTGCAAGCAAGCAAAGCGCCCGTAGCTCAACGGATAGAGCACCAGACTTCGAATCTGGGGGTTGCACGTTCGAGCCGTGCCGGGCGCACCAGCATCATCCGCGATCGCCTGCGCGGGCCACGCGTCGAGTGCTATAATAGAGAGTTCGATCGACTGATGCGGAGGGGCACCATGAGCGACGAAGCCTTCAGAGATGAGCAGCATAGCTTTAAGGCGAAGCTCGCGGACTTGGCCGCCGGCGCGAAGGATATGGCCCACGGCGCCTTGCAAGAGGCGATGGCGTGGACCGCCTATCAGTGGACCGTGCTCGCGCTCCTGACCGCCATTTTCATTCTGGTCGCGTTGTCCTATGGCGGCATCAGGACCGAGCTTGCCGGGCTCAAGCAGGAACGCGGCGCGCCCAGCGCGGACCTCGCGCGCATCGAGAGCCAGATCGGCCAGCAGATGTCGGACCTGAAGTCAGCCCTCACCCAGGCGATCACCGGCCTCGACGACAAGATCACCCAGATCGGCGCCAAGATCGATGCCCGGAGCGCGCCAAAGCCCGCTGCGCCTGCGCCTAGGCCGGCGGCGAAGCCTAAACCGCGATAGGCCGGTCTGATGCTTTGGCGCTAGCGCGGCTTGCGCCTGCGGTCCCACAATTGCTCGTCGAGCACCTTCCTCACCCGCTCATCGGCGGGGATGGCGTCGATCTCGCGGGCGAAATCCTGATATTCCCGTTGCGCCTCGCTGGACCCGAGCCCCTGGAGAAGGGAGGTCCGCCGTTCGAGCAGGCGTCTCCAACCCCTAGCGTCGCCGCCCTGCTTCGGCGGCGGAACGCCCGCGGCCATCAGCCGGCGCATCACCGTCTGGGCCGCTTCGCTTTCGTCGGCGCCGGCCTTGATCAGGAGGTCGATCACCGCCGCGCCTCTGGCAAGCAGCAGGTCACTCGGCGGAAGCTGCTTGCGGCGATTGGCGGCGCCCTGCCCCTTCGTTTGCGCCATGAACTGGCGAACACGCGCCTCGAGATCGCTCAGAGGCTGCAAGTCTTCCTGCGGCACGCCCTCCTCGGCCAGTTGGGCGACCACCGTGTGCAGACATTTGGCGCCGAGCGCCACCGGGTCGTTGCCCGGTTCGTCCGACTCATGGGCGCGCCGCAGCGCCCTCAGCGCAGCACCGATGCGGTCAACCGATGGCGAAATCGTTTCCATGGCCGGTTCCAGTTAAGAGCCAGCGAACACTTCTCTAAGCGCGCTGTGCGACATCTTCGCCCCATAGGGTAAAGAAGTCGCTAGCTTAGGTCGTGAGAGAGGCCGTTCGCGATGCCTTGCCAAGCCCGCTTGGCTGCGGCTAGAACGGCAGAATTCCGGGCGCCCGCGTCTTGCAAGGGCGAACCGCGGGATCCACCTTCGTGCTGGTGGGGGATCGTCTAACGGTAGGACAGCGGACTCTGACTCCGCCAGTCTTGGTTCGAATCCAAGTCCCCCAGCCACGAAACTTCACTGATCAGCGAAGCGAGTTAGCGAAGCTCGTGTCCCCGCAAGAGCGGGGACACGTCCGAACAGCCATGCCTTCTACCCTGCGGCCATGGCGGATTGGCGCTCGACCCTGCCATACGGCATAATGACCATCCGCAAAAAGACTCGGGAGGACATCATGCCGCGTATCGTGCTCGCCCTCGTTTTGTGCTGTGCGGCGGTGCACGGCGCCGCGGCCGCGGCCGGCACCGCCAAGGCCGCGAACGAAGGACTGGCCAGTTGCCTCGACCCCTCGACCACGCTGCTCGCCGGCGGCGACGTCGGCGACAAAGAGCTGATGGCGGCACAAAACGCCTGCGCGCGCCTCAAGCAATCCTCATCCGACCGCCATACCATCGCGAGAATCGACGCGGCGGCGGCCAACATCGCCGACGAACTTCGGCGGCGCCAAACCTCGAAACAGTGACCCTAGGCGCGTTACACCGACCAGGGTCCGAGCCGATCGGCCGGGTCCCACTGCATGTCTTGGACGGTCCGATGAACGATCCGCCACTTGGCCGGCAGCCACCGGCGCAAGGTCAGTTCGATGCGGCGGATCGGCGTGGCGGCCTCATGGTGGCCTTCGCTCGGCACCACAATCGCACCCGACTGTCCGGCGTGCTTCTCGAGCCATTTGGGCCCAGGCCCGCGCATATAATGCAGCTCGGGCCGATAGCGATCTGACAAGTACCTCATATCTCATGCCCCCTCAACGGCTCGATGCTGAGCCGATCGTTGCAGCCAGCGTCGTCCCAAGGGAGTTGCAGATGCGTTTAAGCCTGGCGGACGGCGCGGCAATTCCGCGCTCTAGGGTTAATCGACCGTGCCTGCCGGACCCGGTTTGCGCCGGGCGACGGTTATGGGCTAGGCAGGTTGGCGTCATTAACGGATAGGTGAGTGATGGTGTCGAATACGCGCCGCCGCGCGCTCGGTCTTCTGCTTGCTGCCGCCGCTGCTGTGCGCTTTCCCGATCTGCCGCGCGCCTTGGCCGCCAAGAAGAAGGACTGCTTCGAGTCGAAGTCGTTCGGTCCGTGGAAGGCGCAAGCCACCGACGCGCAGGCTGGCGCCCGCATCAACGAGGTGAGCTTCGTCGATGCCGAGTCGTGCGATCTGCGCATCGAAATCCAGGTCGCCGCGAGCTTCGAGGGCAAGATCGTGGCCTATGGCGATCCCGACCAGACGCCATTGCCCAAGAAGTTCCTGATCGAGCCGGGCAATCGTCTGATCGTCCGGAACGAGGACGGCGCCGTTGCCGTCGACGAGCCGCTCTGCGGCAATTGCGTCGGCATTTTCGACGACAAGGTCTCAATAGTGCTGCCTTTGGCCTGCGCGCCCCTGTTCCGCGAGGCGAAGTCGATCGAGATGGCGGTCAAGCTCGGCGACAAGCAGGAGTGCCGCTTCAAGCTCGATTGCGAGACCTTGCGCAAGGGGCTGGCGTGGGCGTCCGAGCGCAAGGACGCGCTGGCCTCGCTGGCGGCCGACAAAAAATGCGAGCCGCCCGAAGGCTGCTTCATCACCACCGCCTGTTGCGAGGCGCTCGGTCTCGACGACGACTGCTTCGAGCTGCGCACGCTCAGGCGCTATCGCGACCAGGTGCTGATCTTGCGGCCGGGCGGCGCGGGCGACATCGCCGCCTATTATGAGTTGGCGCCGCTGATCCTGGCGCGGCTGCCGGGCGAAACGCGCGACGCGCGCCTCCGCTCCGTCTATGCCCGCTACATCCTGCCGAGCGCGCTGGCCGCCAGCCTCGGCCTGAACGCCCTCGCCTACCGCCGCTATCGCCGGATGATCGACGAGCTTGCCGTCGAGGTCGCGCCGAAACAGAAAAGGCGCGAGAGCCAATCTCGCGCCTTGTCCCTCTAATCGCAAAAAATGGCCGGGGTCGCCCCCGGCCATCCTTGCGGTGTGCCCTAGCTCGTCTGCTGCTCGAGCGTGAGCGGGTCGCCGACCGGATCGAACGCCCAGATCATGGCGTCGCCGGTAGCGTTGCAGAGATAGGTCGTACCTTCGGCGTTCTGCACGAAGATGACGAAGCCGGGATCGATTTCGAGCCCGTCGGGCGCGATCGCCAGCACCTTGCCGCCTTCGCCCACATGCGCGACGCATACCTTCTCGGCGATCTGCTGCGGCTCGCCCTCGAACCCGCCGCCAGCGGTCAGCTGGAGGCCGACCAACTCGCCGCCGGCCCCTTCCAACAGGTCGCCGGTCAGCAGCGAATAGACATAGACGTTGCCGTCGGCATCGGCGTCGCACATCCACAAATTGCCGTCCTTGTCGTTCAGCCAAACCAGGCTGAAGCCGATCCCGCTGCCGTCATCGACTGCGTTCACGATACTCACCGGCTGCGAGGGATTGACGGTCGAGCAGGCTTTGATCGCGGCCTCATGGCCGGTCGTGACCTCCTCGGCGTTGGCCGAGGCCAGAACGAGCGCGGCCGATGCCATCGCGGCAAAGGCGGTGCCCGTAATCAGGCTGTTGCGTTTCATTGCGTCTCTCCTTTGAAACATGTGCCATGGCGGAATTGCCTTTGGCTGAGCCTGACATGGGAGGGGTGGGGCTGAGCCTTTGTGAGCCCCGTCACACTGGCCATCGCCGCCGGAATCGAGCTTGGCCCCGGCTTCGCCGCATTGAGGCCGATATGGCGCCCCAGTCGAAGGTTAACGTCCACGCGCAACACAACAAAAACGCCTGCCCCGGGGGTCCGGGGCCTACGCACCGTACACGGACGCTTGTTTGGAGCTTCTCGCTCCCGGATGTCGAGATGGAGGGGTCTCGCCGATGCAGCGCCCATCCTGGTGTTCGATTCTCCGGGTCAATGCCGCGCCGCGACCGGAACTTTTTTCGTTCGCGGGCGTAAAGCGCGGATACGGGGTGTGCGTTGCGTCGTGTTCAAACCTTTCTTCGTGTCGTGCTGATCGGCCTGTGCGCGGCCGAAGGCGCGCATGCAGCCGGCAGCGAACCGGCTCAGAGCCAGGCCGTCCGCGCTTGGCTCGGCCTGATCGCGGGCGCTGCCGCCGCTTCCGAAACCATGCTGGCGGCCGACATGGCTAGCCTGTTCCCGCACAGCGAGCAGCTTCGCGTGCGCCCCATGCTGGGCGATACCGGCGCCGGCAATCTCGCGGCGCTCCTTGACGATCCCCGGGTCGACTTGGCCTTCGTCTCGACCGACGCTCTGGCCGGCGAAACGGCCAAGGACAAAACTCTCAGCGAAAAACTCGAGCTGGTCGCCAGGCTCTCGCCGCAAGAGGTTCACCTCCTCGCCCGGACCGATATCGGCAGCGTGGCCGAGCTCGCCGGCCGGCCGGTGAATTTCGGACCCGCCGGATCGGCCTCCGCCGCGACCGCGGCCGCGCTGTTCGAGGCGCTCGGGATCAAGGTCGAGGTTTTGAACCTCGATGCCAATTCCGCCATCGAGCGGCTCAAGCAGGGCTCGGTGTCCGCACTGGTGATGGTCGGCGGCAAGCCGTCGCCGCTCATCGCCGCCATCCCGGCCAATGCCGGCATCCATCTGTTGCCGATCTCTTTCGGCCTATCGCTGGAAACGACCTACCTGCCCACGCGGTTCGACGCCGGTGACTATCCCAATCTCATAACGGCGGGCAGCGAGGTGGCGACCGTCGCCACCGGCATGGTGCTGCTGGCGGCCAGATCCAAGGCCGATCCCGGCGCGTCCGAGCGGGTCGCCCGCTTCGTCGGCGCCGTGTTTCCGCGCTTCGCCGAACTCCAGGCGCAGGGGCGCCATCCCAAATGGCGCGACGTCAATTTGGCTGCAAGCCTGCCCGGCTTCAAACGGAACGCCGCGGCCGAAACTTGGCTCGAAGGCCAGCAGGTCGAGGCGGCACGGCCGATGGCGGCCCGCGTCGATGCCGGCCAGGCTCCAGGACTGCCGGACAGCCTCACCATGAGCGAAGAGCAGAAAGAGGCACTATTCAAGCGCTTCATCGAATGGCAGCGCGGCACGGGACCCTGATCGGTCCCGCGAGGGAAGGTTGGAACGGAAGGAGGGCTTGGACAGTTCATCACAGCGGCGCGCTTGAGGGCACGAGCGCGTCATCGACGGGGACACGGGGGGCGTGGTCCGCGCGCGGGGCACTCGCGCGGGCGAGCGAAGGGAGCAAGACCATGAGCGGTCAACCTACGCCCTTGGCCGAGATGCCTGATTGGCACCCGGTCCATCGAGCGAATGCGCTGCTGCATGCAGCGATGCTGAGTTCTGCTTACGCCGAGTCTTCTCCGGACCGGCACAGCGTCGAACTCACTGTCACATGCCATCGCCAGCGTGATGCGTGGGCCGGTGAGCATCACCTATCCCGTGCCGCTGACGGCGCGGCTCGATGCTCTGGCGGCAGAGGACCCGGCTTTCGACGGTCTCATGGCCGACCAGGCCCATTTCGCGGAGGACCCTCCGGCTGAAGCCGGACTCCTCTTTGAGGACCTTCCCATCGACGCGTGGGACGACGGCGCCGAGGACTCCGCCTTCGACGACGAGGCTAGCTTGACGGCCGGCGATCCGCTCGATCCCGAAAGGTGGGTGATCGCCCCCCAAGTCCATGTGCAGTCGCTGTTATACGAGTTCCATCGGCGCCAACGCCAAGCGAGCCTGCTGGTCGCCGGCTCGATCGCCACGGCGGTGGCGCTGACGTTGGGAGGCCTCGTGCTGGTCGCAAGCTGGACGACGCCTCGGCCGGCCGACCAGCGGCCATCGGCCCACTCCACCTCGGTCGTTTGGCAAAGACCGGCGGTTGGCAATCCGCCGGCGCCGATCGAGATCGCCACCAATCGCGCCGCCAAGACTGCGCCGCTCCTGGTCCCGGCCATCGTCGCCGCGCCCGATGCTGCGGCACCGGCCCCAGCGGCGCCGCAAACCATCCTGACCGCGAGCGGGCGCGACATCGCCTTCGGCGCGCTTCTGCCGCCGAGCAACGCGCGCTACCTCTTGATCCGCGGGCTTCCCGCCGAGGCCAAATTGTCCTCCGGTCGCGACAGCGGCAGCGGCGCGTGGATGGTCAAGGGTGAGCATGTCCCTGTCCTCACGCTCGCCCTCGGCAAGACCGCAGCGGGCGATTACCCGATCGAGGTCTATGTGCTTGCGTCCGGCGACGGGCCGCAGGCGCGCCGGAACTTCTTATTGCGGGTCGAGCCGCCGGCGCAGGCCTATGCCGCCGGCGCCGGTAAGAATTGGGCCGCGGGTCTGCTTGACGCCGTCCCGAGCGCGCACGCCGCCGAGCCGGCAGCCGCGCCACCGGCCAATGCCGCGGTGCTGCATGACCGCGCGCAAGAGCTGCTCGATATCGGCGATATCGCCGCGGCGCGTCTCCTGCTGCTTCATCTCGCCGAGCGCGGCGATGGCGAGGCGGCTTACGAGCTCGCCCGCACCTTCGATCGCGAGATGCTCGCCAAGCTTGGCGCGAGGGGGCTCGACGGCGATCCGGCGCAGGCGCGCGGCTGGTATCAGCTTGCCTCGCACGACGGCAACGCCAAGGCCGCGGAACGCTTGAAAATCCTCGCTAGTCTTTCGGGAACAGGTCCGTCCGACTAGTGCCAGGAGGGTCGCAGCCGCTCATCCGAGGGAAACCAATCGGGGGGAGTAGGCGGCTGCGGCCCGTTCTGCCTCAGAACAGTTACGGCGAGCCGCCTACTCCGGAATGGGAAGGCTGAGCAGCCAATCGCGCATCAATCCGCCTCGCCATGCAACGGCCGCCGCGTCGGCCGACGAAGCTTAGGCGGTCGTACCCAGGCTCTTGGCGATGTCGGCAAGGGTGGCTTTCTCCGAATCGCTGACGCGCACGCCGCCAAAGCCGAGAAAGGTCCCCTCGACCGAGGCATCTGCGACTTTCTGGCTGATGTCCTGTAGCCAAGCCTTGAATGCCTTGGCATCGCCGGGCGCCTTGGTGTCAAGAATCTTGGACACGTCCCTCAGGCACGCCAGCGAGCGCTGAACGAGTTCGGAGGGCTCGCAATTGGCGCAACGCGTGCGCAGCGCCTGTTGGACGGCAGTCCTGCCCTGTGGCGTCTCAAAATCGATGACGGCCGCCTTGACCAACTCGTTGGAGGCGGGATCGCGCTTGGATGCGCTCATCGCCGAGCTGCTGGCAAAAGCTTCCTTGAGCGTGCCCCATAACCCGCTTGGATCCGCCGCCGAAACGGCGATCCCGGTCAGCATGATGCTCTCCAAGACCTGCGTCCATTCCTCGGGCGTGAAGTCCTTCTTGGTCGTCATGACAGCCTCCTACTGGTCCCTTCGTTTCGTGCGATCTGGGACACTTCGCGATAATCGACTGGGGGCGGCCCGCGCCGAGAATCCGCCGAGGACGGCATGGCAGCGCCATGCGCCTTCGCAAGCAGATGCCTGCGTCAACGGCGATCCAACATCGGCAGCAAGGCGCATCACGGCAAGGGCGGCGCTGAATGCCTATTCGACCGCCTCTTGTGCGTCAGGGATGAAAAGAGGACGGCAACCGAAGAAAACAACGCCCATATTCTTGCCTTGAAGCGGGACAAGTACGAAGACATGGCCGAATTCCCCAAGATTTGCGTAGAGCAGTATAGTCCAGCCACCTATCTGTGCCAATAAAACGTCAGCCTGCAAATCGCCGCATGCTGCGCGATGGTTAGAGATTGGTGTGGAAGTGCCTCCTTGGGCGGCCGCGCCGCATCCTTCAGATCAGGTCGCGACGCCGGAGCTCGCCCAGCACCGTCTCGGCGAGAGACTCGGGCGTGGACTTGCTGGTGTCGAGCTTGAGCTCGGCCTTCTCCGGCGGCTCATAGAGCGAATCGATGCCGGTGAAATTGCGGATCAGCCCGGCGCGGGCCTTGACGTAAAGTCCCTTGGGATCGCGCGCCTCGCATATTTCGAGCGGCGTATCCACGAACACCTCGATGAACTCGCCCTCGTCGAACAGATCGCGGGCCATGCGCCGCTCCGAGCGGAATGGCGAGATAAACGACACCATGACGATCAGGCCGGCATCGACGAACAGCCGCGCGGCCTCGGCCACCCGGCGGATGTTCTCCACCCGGTCGACGTCGGTGAAGCCGAGGTCCTTGTTGAGACCGTGGCGCACATTGTCGCCGTCGAGCAGATAAGTGTGGCGGCCCATGGCGTGCAACCGCTTCTCCAGCGTGTTGGCGATGGTCGACTTGCCCGCGCCCGACAGGCCGGTGAACCACAGCACGCACGGCTTCTGCTCCTTGAGGCCGGCCCGCGCCGATTTGTTGATCGACAGCTCCTGCCACTGGACATTGGTGGCGCGGCGCAGACCGAACTCGATCATGCCGGCGGCGACGGTGGCGTTGGTGAAACGGTCGATCAGAATGAACGACCCGGTGTCGGTGTTCTCGGCATAGGGATCGAACACCAGCGCCTTGGCCGTGGTCAGATTGCATAGCCCGACCTCGTTCAGCTCAAGCGTCTTGCCGGCGACATGGTCGAGATTGTCGACATTGAGCTTGTATTTGAGGTTCGAGATGGTCGCCGTCGCGGCCTGGCAGCCGCATTTCAACGTATAGGCGCGGCCGGGCAGCATCGGCTCCTCGTCGAACCAAATCAGACGCGCCGACATCTGATCGGCGATCGAGGGCGCTCCGGCTGAGCCGGCAATAATATCTCCGCGGCTGACATCGACCTCCTCGGCGAAGGTCAGCGTAACCGCATCGCCTTGTTGCGCGGTCTCGAGATCGCCGTCGGCGGTGATGATGCGCGTGATATGTCCCCGCCGGCCGGAGGGCTGGATCACCACCTCCTCGCCGCGCGCGACTTTGCCGCTTGCCACCGTCCCGGCATAACCGCGGAAATCGAGATGCGGCCGGTTCACCCATTGCACCGGGAAGCGAAACGGCCGCTCGCCCCGGTCACGACCGGCATCGACCGTCTCCAAATGCCCGAGCAGAGTCGGGCCGCGATACCAGTGCATATGCGCGCTGGGGTCTACCACGTTGTCGCCCTTGAGCGCCGACACCGGAATGGCGGTGACCTGCTCGAAGCCGAGCTCGGCGGCAAAGGCGGCAAAATCCTCGGCGATCGCCTCGAACCGCGCCTGATCGAAATCGACCAAGTCCATCTTGTTGACGGCAAGCGCCACCTTGCCGATGCCGAGCAGCGACAGGATGCAGGCATGGCGGCGCGTCTGGGTGAGAATCCCGCCGCGCGCATCGACCAGCAGCACGGCGAAATCGCAATTGGACGCGCCGGTCGCCATGTTGCGCGTGTACTGGATGTGGCCCGGCGTGTCGGCGACGATAAATTTCCGCCGCGGCGTCGAGAAATAGCGATAGGCGACGTCGATGGTGATCTTCTGCTCGCGCTCGGCCTGCAACCCGTCGATCAGCAGCGCGAGATCGAGCGGCGCCGCCTTGCCCGCGCCGGTACGCTGCGCCGCGCTCTGCATCTGATCCTCGTAGACCAGTTGGGAGTCGTACAGCAGGCGGCCGATCAGCGTGCTCTTGCCGTCATCGACGCTGCCGCAGGTGAGAAAGCGCAGCAGGCTGCGCTTCTCCTCCGCCGCGATCCGGGCATCCACCCGCGCGCCGGCGTCGCTTCGCTCGCCGCTACCGACCACGCTCAGGCGGGCCATCAGAAATAGCCCTCCTGTTTCTTCTTCTCCATCGACCCCGACTGGTCGTGGTCGATGACGCGGCCTTGGCGCTCGGAATAGCGCGTGGCGATCAGCTCTTCGATGATCTCGGGCACGGTCGCCGCCTCGGAGCGGATGGCGCCGGTGAGCGGATAGCAGCCGAGCGTGCGGAACCGCACCCGCGCCATTTCCGGCTTCTCATTCTTGTCGAGAGGCAGCCGGCCGTCGTCGACCATGATCAGCGTGCCGCCGCGCTCGACCACCGGCCGGTCGGCCGCGAAATAGAGCGGCACCACCGGAATGTCCTCAAGATAGATGTAGGTCCACACATCGAGCTCGGTCCAATTCGACAGCGGGAACACCCGCATGCTCTCGCCCGGCCCGATCTTGGTGTTGGCGATGTGCCACAGCTCGGGGCGCTGCCGCTTCGGGTCCCAGTTCTGGGCCACGTTGCGGAACGAGAACACCCGCTCCTTGGCCCGCGACTTCTCCTCGTCGCGCCGCGCACCGCCGAACGCCGCATCGAAGCCGTGTGACGCGAGCGCCTGCTTGAGCGCCTCGGTCTTCATGATGTCGGTGTAGAGCGCGCTGCCGTGGGTGATGGGCGAGATGCCGTCCTTCACCCCCTGCTCGTTGGTATGGACGATGAGATCGAGGCCGAGCCGCCGCATCTCGGCATCGCGAAACTCGATCATCTCGCGGAACTTCCAGGTGGTGTCGACGTGGAGCAGCGGAAATGGCGGCTTGCCCGGATAGAAGGCTTTCAGCGCCAGATGCAGCATGACCGAGGAATCTTTGCCGATCGAATAGAGCATCACCGGATTGCGGAACTCGGCCGCGACCTCGCGCATGATGTGGATGCTCTCGGCCTCGAGTTGGCGGAGATAAGTGGATAATCTCTGCTTCACGGCTTGGTCCTCAGGCGAACGACCTGCTTATCGGCACCCCCGGACGGCTCGTCGGACGCGGGAGGTTCCTCGTGGCCCTGGCCTTTACCGCTCTGCGCCTTGGCGCTCTTGGCGACCTTGCGCTCCTCGGCGAGATAGCGATAGGCCGAGACCGGGATCATCGCCAGATAAAGGATCGAGCCCACCGCCAGCGTCAGTGCCGGGAACGTCACCAGCAGCGCCATGAACAGCGCCGCGGCTACGAACACCGGCAAAACGTATTCGCGCGCGATCTTCTGCCCGATCAGCTTGCCCGAGAAGGTCGGCACCCTGCTCACCATCAACAGTGCGATGCCGAGGGTATAAATCAGCACCAGCGGCGTAAGGCTCGGCACATGCAGGCCGAGATCCTGCACGTAGATCGGTAACAGCAGAATGATGGCGCCAGCCGGCGCCGGCACGCCGACGAAATAATTGCTCTTCCAGGCGGGCGTGTCGGTCGCGTCGAGCGACACATTGAAACGCGCCAGACGCAGCGCCGAGCACACCGCGAACACCAGCACCGCGATCCAGCCCAGGCTGTGCAGATCTTCGAGCGCCCAGTTGAACATGATGATGGCCGGCGCCACGCCGAAATTGACGAAATCGGCGAGACTATCGAGCTCGGCGCCGAACCGGGAGGAGGCCTTGAGCAGCCGGGCGACGCGCCCGTCGATGCCGTCGAGCACCGCCGCGAACACCAGCGCTGCCACCGCCAGGTCCCAGCGATGCTCGATGCCCATGCGGATCGCCGTCAACCCGGCGCACAGCCCGACCAGGGTGAAGATATTGGGGATCAGCACCCTGACCGGCACTTGGCCGCGGGCGAACACATTGGGACGTTTCTTACGTTCGTCGCGGTCGGGATCGAAGGGAGGAAACATGATCTAGTCCTCCGCCGCCTCGGCGCCTAACACCGAACTCAACTTAGTCGCCTCCTCACTGCGCTCGACCTCCGCCAGCACGGTCTCGCCGCCGATCGCCGTCTGGCCGATTTCGGCGAGAATGCGGGCGCCTTCCGGCAGATAGACATCGACCCGGCTGCCGAACCGGATCAGCCCGACACGCTCGCCTTGGGCCACGCTAGCGCCCTCGCCTACGAAAGTCACGATCCGCCGCGCGATCAGCCCGGCGATCAGCACGAGCCCGGTTTTCCGGCCTTTCTCCGTCTCGATGACCAGGGCCTGGCGCTCGTTCTCCTCGCTCGCTTTGTCGAGCTCGGCGTTAAGGAACGCGCCGGGCACATAGGCGCTTGTGACGATACGGCCGCCGACCGGCGCGCGCACGATATGCACGTCGAAAATCGACAGGAACACCGAGATGCGCGTGAGCGGCTCGGTGCCGAGTTGCAGTTCGCGCGGCGGCACGGCGCGGGTGATGGCGGCGGTCTTGCCGTCGGCCCCGCTCACCACCAGGCCAGCGCGCGCCGGGATCACCCGCTCAGGGTCGCGGAAGAAATAAGCGCACCACGCCGTGGCGATGGCGGCGAGCCAGCCGAGCGGCGGCGCCACCGCGAACAGGATCAGCGTGGCAAGCGCCGCGCCGGCGACGAATTTGTAGCCGTCGGGGTGGATCGGCACAAACGCGCCGAGAATGGTGTCGAGAAGGCCGTGACGGTCGGTCATGCGCGGGCGAGTCTACATTATGTCGAGGCCAGCGCCTCGTCTTCGAGACGCTCGGCCGCGCGCGATTCCTTGAGCGCCTCCTCATCGAGCGCCTGCGCCAGACGCTCGCGCGCCTCGTCGGCCTCGCGCTGGCGGGCCCACAGGCTGGCATAAAGCCCGCCTTTGGCCAGCAGCTCGGGGTGGGTGCCCTGCTCGACGATCTGGCCATGGTCGAGCACGATGATGTTGTCGGCATGCACCACGGTGGACAGACGGTGGGCGATCACCAGGCTGGTGCGCTCGCGCGCCACCCGTTCGAGTGCGTCCTGGATCTCGCGCTCGGTATGGCTGTCGAGCGCCGAGGTTGCCTCGTCGAGCATCAGGATCGGCGGGGCCTTCAAGATGGTGCGGGCGATCGCCACCCGTTGTTTCTCGCCGCCGGACAATTTCAAGCCCCGTTCGCCGACCAGCGAGTGATAGCCGAGCGGCAGCGTCATAATAAAGTCGTCGATCTGGGCGAGCCGCGCCGCCTCGCGCACCTCGGCCTGGGTGGCATCGGGTTTGCCGTAACGGATGTTGTACTCGATGGTGTCGTTAAACAGCACCGTATCCTGCGGCACCATGCCGATCGCCGCGCGCAGCGAGGCCTGCGTCACGTCGCTGATATTCTGGCCGTCGATCAAGACGCGGCCACCGCTGAGTTCGTAGAACCGGAACAAGATGCGCGAGATGGTGGATTTGCCGGCGCCGGACGGCCCGACAATGGCCACCATCTTGCCCGCCGGAACTTCGAAGCTCACGTTTTTCAGGATCGGCCGCTCGGGGTCGTAGGCAAACGAGACGTTCTCGAATTTGACCTCGCCCTTCTTGACCCGTAGCGGCTTGGCGCCCGGCCGGTCGACGATCTCCGCCGGCTCGTGCAGCAGCGCGAACATGGTCTCGATGTCGATCAGGCCTTGCTTGATCTCGCGATAGACCATGCCCATGAAGTTGAGCGGCAGATAGAGCTGCATCAGGATCGCGTTGATCATCACGAAATCGCCGACGGTGAGCACGCCGCTTGTCACGTCGCGCGCGGCGAGCAGCATGCAGGCCACCATGCCGAGGGTGAAGATCACCGCCTGACCGGTATTGAGCACGCCGAGCGAGGCATAGGTGCGGATCGCCGCCTTCTCGTAGCGCGCCATGGATGAATCGAAGCGCCGCGCCTCGAGCTCTTCGTTGCCGAAATATTTGACCGTCTCGTAATTGAGCAGGCTGTCGACCGCCTTTGAGTGGGCCTCAGTGTCGGAATCGTTCATGTCGCGACGGATGGCGATGCGCCGTTCGCTCGCCCAGAACGTGAACCAGACATAGAGAAGGACGGTGACGAACACGACCAGCACGTAGATCCAGCCGAAATAATAGGCGATCAGGCCCGAGATCATCACCAGCTCGACCGCGGTCGGAATGGAATTCAACACCGCCATGCGCACGATGGTATCGACGCCGTTGACGCCGCGCTCTATGACGCGGCTCAAGCCGCCGGTGCGGCGCTCCAGGTGGAAGCGCAGGGAGAGCGCGTGCAGATGGCGGAAGGTCTTCTTGGCGAGTTGGCGCACCGCGTTCTGGGCCACCGCGGTGAACCACACATCGCGGAATTGCGCGAACAGAACCATCAGCACCCGGCCGACGCCATAGGCGATAATCAGCACGGCTGGAATGGCCGCCAGCCCGAGCGCGGAGAGACCGGCGAGCTCGCCGGGGCTCACCTCGCCGGTGAGCAGGTCAACCACCGTCTTGTAGGCGATCGGCACGGCGAGCGTGATGACCTTGGCCACCACCAGCGCCGCCAGCGCAAACACCACCCGCCAGCGCAAATCGGGCCGGTTGGCCGGCCAGACATAAGGGAGCAGCTCGCGCAAGACGCCGAGATGCCCCGTCCGCGCCTGAAGCACGGCGTCGCTTCTCGATTGCGGCAACCGGTCTTGCATGAATGATCGCTTCTATCGGCGCCATGTCGGCGCGGCAAAAAGGGCAGCGTCCGGGCGCTGCCCCTGCTCCTGGCCTATATAGGCCCCAAGCGCTCCCCCGCCAAGCGCGTCACTCCTGCGCCGGGGGCACCTTCACCTGTTGCTCGGGGTGGATCAGGTTGGGATTGTTGATGGTCTCGCGGTTGCGCTGAAAGATGGTGGGATAGCGCAAGCCGCTGCCGAGATAGCGCTTGGCGATGGCCCACAACGTATCGCCCCGGCGGATCGTGTAGACCTCCTTGTCCTCCGCCGCCGCCATCGAAGGAACGGCCGATCCGGCGGCCCCGGGTTTCGGCGCTGCCTCCTTGGCCGCCACCTGCGGCGGCTTCGGTATCAGGCGCTCGATGGTAATTGTCGCCTGAGCCGACGGCGCGCCGGTCGCCGCGTCGATGCGCTCGGCGCGGAAATTGTGCTGACCGGTGCCGAGCTTCTTCTCCGCCACCACGCTCCACGTGCCATCGGCGCCGGCCCGCACCGTGGCCAGCTTCTCATTATCGCAATAGACCGAGATGGTCGCGCCCGGGTCGCTCGTGCCGGTGATCGACACGCTGCCGATCGCCGCACCGGTATCTCGATAGTCGGCCGTCTTGAAAACCAGCTTCGGTTTCGACGCCGGCGGCGCGGCACTCTGCTCGGCAGATCTTGGAACAGCGCGGGCTTCGCCCTGAGGCTCGGCCACAGCCAGCGCAGCCTCTTGCTGCGGCGCGGCAGCCGCCTGGCCTGATGGCCCGGGGGCCGCCGGCGCGGCGGCTTGCGTCGGCGCCTGCGGCGCGGGTGCTGCGGCCTCGGCAGGCGGCGCAGCCGGTTTCGCGCCATCGCCCACTTCGACGCGAACCAGCTCTTGCGAGGACAGCGCGCGCGTTCCATCGGGCGAGGTGATCTTCAAGGTGAGCGCGTGGTCGCCGGTGGGCAGCGGCTTGTCCAACACCGCGCTCCACTCGCCTTGGGCGTCAGCCGTGGCCGCAGCCACCTTGGTGCCGCTGCTTTGCACGCTGACCTGCCAGCCCGGCGCGGCGCGGCCGGCAATCACGCCCTCGCCGTTCGGCTCGATCATCACCACATCGAAGCTCGGCACCGCGGTCGGTGCGGCGGAGGGCCTGACGGCGGCGGTTGCCTCGGCCTGCAGCTCAGGTTTCGTCTCGGCGGGAGCAGCCGCTTGCGGCGCCGAGGGCGGCGCGGCAGGCGAACCATCCCCGGTCTCCGGTCCGGCGCCGAATGGAATCCCGTGCCCCTGCTGGTAGAGGTAAATTCCCCCGAGGCCGGCCAACAAGCCGACCCCAACGGCTATAAGGATGGCGATCGCCTTGGTGCCGATCATCCCTCTCCCTTCGCGGCGCCATTCGCGCCCTCGCCGCTAAGGCGTCGTCGCCTTCGGCGGCTCCGCCGGCGCCTCCCCTGACCCTGGTTTGGCACGCTCGATCGACACCGTCGCGCGCGCCGCCAGCATGTCGCTGGCTGTGTCATATTGGTCGGCGCGGATGGTGTGCCGGCCCTCGCCGAGCTTCATCTCGCTTTCGATGCTCCACTTGCCGCCGTCATCGGGTAAGGCCTTGGCGAGGGGCTGATCGTCGAAGAACAAGTAAAGCTCCTTCCCGGGCAGTGCGATGCCGGCAATCGTCAGCTTGCCGGACCCGTTATCGGTGTCGATGTAGTCGACGGTGCTGAGCCTGAGCGGCGACTTTGGCACCGTCGGCGCGGCCTCGCTGGCGCCCGCTTCCGGCGCGTCTTCTGCGGCGCGCGCAGATATCGGCCAGAGTCCGGCCGTGCCGATCGCCGCAACAACTGCCATGATCCCGAGATATTTGCTGCTGATCATTCTGTGATTCCTTCGTCGACGCTCATTGCTACTTTACCGGGTAGCCAAGGCGAAAAAACGTCAAAGCCCTAGCCGAATTCGCCGGAAACCTATCGAATTGCGCGATTCCGCGCCACCGCAAACACTGGCCCGCCTTTGTTGACGCCTAGCAAGCCCGATGGCAGATGAAGCCCATGAATGACAGTCAAACCATTTCCAGCCTGCAAAGCGTCTGTGTCTATTGCGGCTCCGGACCGGGCAAGGACCCGGCCTATCTCGAAACCGCGCACGCCTTCGGCCGCATCCTGGCGCAGTCGCGCATCGGGCTCGTCTATGGCGGCGGCAGCCTCGGCCTGATGGGGGAGATCGCCCGTTCGGTGATCCATCATGGCGGCCATGTCACCGGCATCATTCCCGGCTTCTTGAGCGAGCGGGAGCAGATGCTGATCGAGGCCCAGGAGCTGATCGTAGTCGACGACATGCATCAGCGGAAGCAGCTGATGTTCACCAAGTCCGATGCGTTCGTGGCGCTGCCGGGCGGCCTCGGCACGCTCGAAGAGTTCGTCGAGCAGCTCACGTGGTCGCAGCTCGGCCGTCACACCAAGCCGATCGTGCTGTTGAATATCGAGGGCTTCTGGAACCCGCTGCTGGTGCTGTTCGACCGCATGGGCGCCGAGGGCTTCATTCGCCCGGGCCTCGAGCTCAACATGCTCGTGGTCGATCGCGTCGAAGATATCATTCCGACCATCGACCAGGCGCTCGGCCTCTACCCCGCGCCCGGCGAAGCGCAAGTCGAGGCCGAGGTCTCGGCGAAGTTCTAAAGCCGCTGGTCGAGAGGCTCAGTCGAACACATTCCATTCGGCATGACCGGCATAAGCTGCCTTGCCGTCGCGCGCCACGCCGACACAGAACCGCGTGGTGTGCGACTGCCGGAACACATCTTCATAGCCGATATAGCCGACGATGAAGAAGGGCGCGGCAATTTCCGAGCGGAACACGGTCGGCGGGGAGAACAGCTTGAACGGTTCGAGGATCTCGTTGGTCGCTGTCCGTTTCGACTTGTCGTAAGCGGGCTTGCCCCCGCGCGGCTCCTGCGCCACGAACTCGACCGACCACTCGCGGATCACCGCCGGCGTCTTGCCGTAATTCTGCATGGCGAGCCTGACGCTCGCCTGATCGTGCAGCAGAAACAGGTCGGTCGGTCCGCCGAACACATAGGCGCGCTCCACCGCCGGAACGTATTCGGCGGCAATCCGCGCGGCATTGGCGGCGCGCCTGGTATAGACCCAGAGCAAAACCGTCGAGAGCGTAAGCAGCGCCAACAACGCGAGCAAAGGCAGCATGATGGCTTGGAGCGACCCGCTGACGAACGCACGCGCCTCACAGGAATAATACGCGACGAGGCCCTCAGCCCTATCGCATTTCCCGGTTCCTTCGCCGGTTTCGCTGCTCTCCTCGGCGTCGATCGGCCCTGAATCGAGTGCGTGTCCGGCGGCCCCACTGTCCTCCACGGGGGCATGCTGCGCCAGTCGCACGGGCTCTGCCCCGGACATTCCGGGAAGCGCCGGCGATGGCCAGAAAAGCAAGAGAAATAGGACGATAAGCCCGCGCATTACCCCACCGCGCCTCCCCGACAGCTTCGTGGGCGCAATTCTTATATCGGAAATTGAAGTCGGCAACCTAAAGCGGACGGGTGCCTGCGATTATTATTGCGAACTTCTGGCGATTAAGGCAACGGCGCCCCGTCGCGGATCAGCTTGTAATTGATGGAATCGATCAGCGCCTCGAACGAAGCGTCGACGATGTTCGGCGACACGCCCACGGTGAACCAGCGGTTCCCCGCCCCGTCGCGGCTCTCGATCAGGACGCGGGTGACGGCGTCGGTGCCCCCCGTGAGGATGCGCACCTTGTAGTCGACCAGATCGAGGTCCGCGATGAAGCTCTGATAGGGCCCGAGATCCTTCCGCAGCGCCTTGTCGAGCGCGTTGACCGGGCCGTTGCCCTCGCCGACCGACATCACGCTCTCGCCGTCGATGCGCACCTTGACGGTCGCCTCCGACACGGTGACCAGGTCGCCGAGCGCGTTATGCCGCCGCTCGACCAACACGCGGAACGACTCCACCTCGAAGAATTGCGGCACGTTGCCGAGCATGCGCCGCGCCAGCAACTCGAACGAGGCTTCGGCCGCCTCGTAGGCATAGCCCACCGCCTCGCGCTCCTTCACCACCTCGAGCAGGCGCGCGATGCGCGGGTCGTCCTTGGGCGTGACAATGCCGATGCGCTCGAGCTCGGCCAGGATATTGGAGCGGCCGCCTTGGTCGGAGACCAGCAGCCTGCGCCGGTTGCCGACCGCCTCGGGCGGCACATGCTCGTAGGTGCGAGGGTCCTTCTGCACGGCCGAGACATGGATGCCGCCTTTATGGGCGAAGGCCGACTCGCCGACATAAGGCGCGTGCCGGTTGGGCGCCCGGTTCAACACCTCGTCGAGGATGCGCGAGGCGTGGGTCAGGGTGCGGAGCTTGTCCGGCGTGACGGAGGTCTCGAACCGCTCGGCGTAATCGGACTTCAGCATCAGTGTGGGGATGATCGAGGTCAGGTTGGCGTTGCCGCACCGCTCGCCCAGTCCATTCAGCGTGCCCTGGATCTGGCGCGCGCCGGCGCGCACCGCGGCGAGCGAATTGGCCACGCCGTTATCGGTATCATTATGAACGTGAATCCCGAGCCGGTCGCCGGGAATATGCTTCACCACCGCGCCGACGATGGTCTCGATCTCCTCGGGCAGCGTGCCGCCATTGGTGTCGCACAGCACCACCCAGCGCGCACCCGCCGCGTAGGCGGTCTTGGCACAGTCGAGCGCGTAGTCCGGATTGGCCTTGTAGCCGTCGAAGAAATGCTCGCAGTCGAGCAGCGCCTCGCGACCGCTCGCCACCACCGCCTCGACCAACTCTTTGATGCCGGCGAGATTCTCCGGAAGGCTGATGCCGAGCGCCACATCGACATGGAAGTCCCACGACTTGGCCACCAGGCAGATCGATGTGACTTTGGCCGCGAGCAGCGCCTGAAAGCCCGGATCGTTGACGATCGAGCGGCCTGCCCGCTTGGTCATGCCGAACGCTGTGAGCTTGGCGTGGTCGAGCGGACGCGCCTCGGCGAACAGCCGCGTATCGGTCGGGTTGGCGCCGGGATAGCCCGCCTCGATATAGTCGAGCCCGAGCGCATCAAGCTGCTCGGCGATCAACCATTTGTCCTCGACCGAGAAGTCGACGCCGTGGGTCTGCGCGCCGTCGCGCAGCGTGGTGTCATAGAGCGAAATGCGTTCGCGGGCCATGGTCTGCCTTACACCACACCCAACAGGAAATGGAGCGCCAGCGCCACGGCGAGCGCCAGCACCGCGAGCTTGATCGCGAGATAAACGCGGCGCGAGTTCCTGAAAGGTAAGTCGCCGAGCAACGGCTTCATCGGGCGACCTCCCAGGTGGTGGTGAGTTCCCCGGTGTTCGGATCCTTGGCGTCTTTCAGCGTGATGCCCATGGCTTCAAGCTCTTTGCGGATGCGATCGGCCTCCTTGAAATCCTTCGCCGCCCGCGCCGCATTGCGCGCGTCGATCAACGCATCGACTCCAGCTTCACCGACTGCTTCGGCACGAAAGGTAAGGTGCGCTCGTCCCTCGCCCAATGCAAAGCGCTCGATGTTGGCACGCTGACCGGAGAAGCCGAGAAAGCCGAGTGCGGCACGCAAGCCGCCCCAATGACCGGCGCTGTGCAGTCTGTGCAGCTCGGTGATGACCTTGGGTGTATTCAAATCGTCCATCAGCGCCTCAAGCACCGGGCCGGGAACGCCTGACTCTTCCGCTTTACCCTCAAGCTCGCCGTACCATTCCCACAATGTCTTATGCGCCTCATCGAGCGACACCAAGGTCCAGTCAAGCGGCTGACGGTAGTGCGTGCGCAGCATGTTGAACCTGAGCGCCTCGCCCGGCCAGGCATAACCGTGCCAGTTCGTCAGCAACTCATGCACGGTGACGAAATTGCCGGCGCTCTTCGCCATCTTCTCTCCCTCGACCTGGAGGAAGCCGTTATGCATCCACACCTGCGCCATGATCTTCGTGCGGTTGGCGCAGCGCGATTGGGCGATCTCGTTCTCATGATGCGGGAACACGAGGTCGATGCCGCCGCCATGGATGTCGAAGGTGTCGCCCAGATGGGCCGCGGCCATGGCCGAGCATTCGATATGCCAGCCGGGGCGTCCCGCGGTCTCGATCCCGGCCGGCGAGGTCCATGACGGCTCGCCCGGCTTGGATGGCTTCCACAGCACGAAATCCATCGGGTCTTTCTTATAGGGCGCGACTTCGACTCTTGCGCCGGCGATCATCTCGTCGAGCGAGCGGCCCGACAGCTTGCCGTAGTCGGGCATCGCCGCGACATGGAACAGTACATGGTCCTCGGCCACATAGGCGCAGCCGCTCTCGACCAGCGTCTCGATCATCGTCTTCATCTGATCGATATGCTCGGTCGCCCGCGGCTCGACATTCGGATCGAGCGCGCCGAGCGCGGCCATGTCGGCGTGGAATTGGGCTTCCGTCTTCTCGGTGACCTTGCGGATCGCCTCGTTCAGCTTCAGATCGGGATAATCTTGTGCCGCCCGTGCGTTGATCTTGTCGTCGACGTCGGTGATGTTGCGGACATAGGTGATGTGCTCGGGCCCATAGATATGACGCAACAGGCGGTACAGCACGTCGAACACGATGACGGGGCGGGCATTGCCGATATGGGCGAAGTCGTAGACCGTCGGTCCGCAGACATACATCCGCACATTGGCGGGATCGAGCGGACGGAACGCCTCCTTCTTGCGGGTGAGCGTGTTGTAAAGCCTAAGCACGACTGACCAAGCCCCTTCGGGTGAGGCCCGCCTTCGGTTCGCGTAACTCTGATTTCAGGTAAAGGGAGAACGACCCGGGCGAGCGTTATTTGCTAGCCCGGAATGATGCCGCAGAAAATCATAAGGATGGGTTGCTTTTGCATCATCTTGAGACGCTTATGGCGGGAATTGCTGGGAGCGTCAAGCAACCCATCTTAATCATGCCTCATTGACCCCCGAATCTAGGCGGGCATAATGTGTCGAGCGGCTCCTCGGGGATCGGAACCAATCGTGAGCGTTTATCGCGGTTTTTGGCGCGTGGTGAAGGCGGCGCGGCCGGCCGGCGGTTCGTGCCTTGCCATGCTCGCGCTCTGCGCCGTCGCACTCATGGGCGGCGATAGCCTGGCGCAAGGCGTGAGCGAGCAGCAGATCCGCTGCATGCAGCTCCAGCAAGAGCTTGCCGCAGCCCAAGGCGGCGGGGCCAACCGCGAGGAATTGCCCCGCATCGACCAGCAGATCGCCCAAGCCGACCGCGTGTTCCAGGGCACCAGGGCGGCGATGGAGGATGCCGGCTGCTTCGAAAGCTTCTTCATCTTCGGCCGCGGCCTGGTGCGCAGTCCGAAATGCCTCAAGATGAACGACCGGGTCGAGGACGCGCGGCGGCAGCTCACCCAGCTCCAGCAACAGCGCCAGGCGCTCACCGGCGGCGGCGGCAATAAGCGCCGCCAGGCCGAGCTTCAGGATGCGCTCGCCCGCAGCGGTTGCGGCGGCCAGGTCCGGCAGCCGCGCCGGGGTGGCGGTCTATTCGATTTCTTCGGCGGCGGCCAGGAGGAAGAGCAGCTGCCGCAGACGCCGATCTATCGCAGCATCGACCCGAACGGCCGGTACCGCTCGGTGTGCGTGCGGCTGTGCGACGGCTTCTTCTATCCCATCCACTTTTCCACCTATGGCAGCCTGCTCGGGCAGGATGCGCAGCAATGCCAGTCGAACTGCGCGGCGCCGGCCGAGCTCTACGTCTATCGCAACCCGGGTCAGGATATCGAGCAGGCGGTGTCGCTGAACGGCTCGGCCTATATGGACCTGCCGGTGGCGCTCCGCTTCCGCAAGGAATACGTCACGGGCTGCTCCTGCAAGCAGGCCGAATACAATCCGACCGAGATCGAGGCGTCGAACAAGAAGGCCGAGGTCGACCCGAAGGCAAAACCCGGCAAAGGCAAGCCCACCGCGGCGGCCACGCCCGCGCCCGAAGCGGCCCCGGCCCCGCAAGCTGCCGTACCTGCCGGCGACCAAGCGCTTGACCTCGACGTCACCGGCAGCAACGAGCCGGCGCCTCCGCCGGCGCCTGAAGCGGCGCCGGCCGCTATCCCGGAGGAGCAACAGCCGGCTCCGCCGCCGCCAGTCGAAGAAGCCGCGGCGCCACCGCCGCCGCCTCCCGCTCCGCCACCTGCCGCCGCGGTCAACCCCCCCGCGCCGCCGCCGGCTCCTCCCCCGGCGGCCGCCGCTGCGCCGCCGCCCACGGCTGCGGCGACCGGCGACCCCGCGGGCCAATCGACCGTCGCCAAACGCAAGACCGCGGCGCCACCGCCGCCACCGGCTTCCGGTTTCGGCCCTCAATTCTGAGACTTAGGCGCGCTTGCCTTCGAGCCGGGCTGCCGCTCGCGCGCGCCCGATCAATGGCAAAAGATGCTTGAGCTCGGGCCCGTGCTCGCGGCCGGTGAGCGCCAGACGTAATGGCTGGAACAGCGCCTTGCCCTTGGCGCCAGTCGCCTGCTTGACGGCCGAAGACCAGGTCGACCAGGTGGTCTCGTCCCACGGCTCTGGCGGCAACAGCGCCGCCGCCTCGCGGCAGAGCTTCGCATCCTCGATCACCGGCTGAAGCGCGCCGCTCACCACCTCCCACCAGAGCTTCGCATCGGCGAGCACGGCGAGATTGCCCTTGACCGCTTGCCAGAACGTCTCATCGCCCGCCACGCCCATGGCGCGCAGCCGGTCCGCCACGGCGCCGAACGGGAGCATGTGCAGCAGTCTGGCGTTGAGCAGGCGAAGCTCGTGCGGATCGAACCGCGACGGCGCCCGCGACAATTTGCTGAAATCGAATCCGGGCACCAGATCGTCGAGGCTCGCATGCGGCGCGACCGCATCCGAGGTCCCGAGCATCGCGACATAGCTCGCGACCGCCAGCGGCTCGATCCCTTCCGCGCGCAAACCCTCGATGGCGAGAGAGCGGTCGCGCTTCGACAGCGCCTGGCCGTCGGCGCCGACCAGGAGACTGTGATGGCCGAAGGCGGGTGGCGGCGCGCCAAGCGCCTCGAACAGTTGGATCTGCGGCGCGGTATTGGCGACGTGGTCCTCGCCGCGAATGACATGGCTGATGCCGAGATCGATATCGTCGACCACCGAGGGCAGCGTGTAGAGATAGCTGCCGTCTTCCCTGACCAGCACCGGGTCTGACAAAGACGCGGCGTCGACATGCTGCCGCCCGCGCACAAGGTCGTCCCACACCACATCGCGCTGCTCCAGCCGAAACCGCCAATGCTGCTTGCGCCCTTCCGCTTCGAGCTTGGCCTTCTCCTCGGCGGTCAACTTCAAGGCGGCGCGGTCATAGACCGGGGGGCGCCCACGGGCGAGCTGGCGCTTGCGCTTGAGCTCGAGTTCCTCTTGCGTCTCGTAGGCGGGATAGAGCCGGCCGCTCGCTTTCAGCTTGGCGACGGCTTCGGCATAACGGTCGAAGCGATCCGACTGATGCACCTTCTTGGCCCACTCGACGCCGAGCCAGGAAAGATCCTCCTCGATGCCGCGAGCGAATTCCGCCGTCGAGCGGTCCCGGTCGGTGTCGTCGAGGCGAAGGATCAACCGGCCGTCCGCCTTGCGTGCGAACAGAGCATTGAACAACGCCGTGCGGATATTGCCGGCGTGGAGCCGCCCCGTGGGGCTCGGCGCGAATCTCACCGTGACGCTCATGTCAGAGCTTCTCGCGGAACTTGTTGGTGATGGGATAGCGGCGGTCGCGGCCGAAATTCTTAGCGGTGATCTTCACCCCCGGCGCCGCCTGCCGGCGCTTATACTCGGCGAGATAAAGCATGCGCTCGACCTTCTTCACCAGCTCGGGCGCGTGCCCGCGCGCCACGATCTCCGGCAGCGGCAGTTCCAGCTCGACCAGGCAATTTAGAATGTCGTCGAGCACATCGTAAGGCGGCAGCGTGTCCTGATCGCGCTGCCCGGGCTTGAGCTCAGCGGTTGGCGCCTTGTCGATCACGTTCTGCGGAATGATGACGCCGTCAGGGCCGAGGCACCCCTTCGGCCGCGCGGTGTTGCGGTAGCGCGCCAATACATAGACTTGGCCCTTGTACAAATCCTTGATCGGATTGAAGCCGCCATTCATGTCGCCATAGAGCGTGGCGTAACCGACCGACACTTCCGATTTGTTGCCGGTGGTCAGCACGATCGGCCCGAATTTGTTGGACAGCGCCATCAGCATGGTGCCGCGCGCACGGGACTGCAAATTCTCCTCGGTGGCGTCGGGGCTGGTGCCGGCGAACACTTTCGCCAGGCTCTCGGTCAAGCCTTCCACCGCCGCGTGGATCGGCATGATGTCGTAGCGGATGTGCAGCGCCTCGGCGGTCGCCGCCGCGTCGGACAAGCTCTCATTGCTGGTATAAGTGTAAGGCAGCATGACGCCGTGCACGCGGGCGGCACCGAGCGCGTCGACCGCCATGGCGGCGCACAGCGCCGAGTCGATGCCGCCCGAGAGCCCGAGCACCACGCCGGGAAAGCCGTTCTTCCCGACGTAGTCGCGCAAGCCGGTGACGCAGGCGAGATAGTTCGCCGCATCGCCCTGCTCGATTTCCGCAATGGTCCCCGGCAGACAGCGCCAGCGGCCGTCCTCGCGCCGCCATTCGGTGATGCCGAGCGCTTCCTCCCAGGCCGGTAACTGCACCGCCACCGCGCCATCCGCGTTGAGCACGAACGAGCCGCCGTCGAATACCAGCTCGTCCTGGCCACCGACCTGATTGACATAAGCGAGCGGCAGCCGCGTCTCGGCCACGCGCGTCTCGGCGACGCCGTAGCGCACGTCGTGCTTGTCCATCCAATAGGGCGAGCCGTTTGGCACGATCAACAGCTCGGCCCCCTCCTTGGCCAGAGCCTCGCAGGCCTCCTCGCTCCAGATGTCCTCACAGACCGGCACGCCGATCTTCACGCCACGGCAGGAGATCGGCTGCGGCAGCGGGCCGGCGGCGAACACCCGCTTCTCGTCGAACACGCCGTAATTCGGCAGATTGTACTTGTAGCGCACCGCCTCGATCCGTCCGCCGTCGAGCAGCGCCACCGCATTATAGACGAACGGCGCCTCGCCCCAGGGCAGGCCCATCAGCATGGCGGGTCCGCCGTCCTTGGTGTCCCGGGCCAGCGCCTCGCACGCCTCGCGCGCCGCAAGCTGCAAAGCCGGCTTGAGCACCAAATCCTCGATCGGGTAGCCGGTCAGGTAAAGCTCGGTGAAGGCGATCAGGTCGGCGCCCGCCTCGGCCGCGCGCGCCCGCGCCTCGCGGGCTCGTTTCACATTGCCCTCGATATCGCCCACCACGGCGTTGAGCTGGGCGAGCGCGAGCGTAAACTTGTCCTTGATCGCCTGTGCCATGCCGGAACTTAGCCCGAAAGCTTCTAAATTGGATTTGTCATGGCCGGACTTGTCCCGGCCATCTACGTCTTTCGCTTTGCAGGAAATTCGTGGATGCCCGCCTTCGCCGGCATGACGGCCGAAGCCGTGACCTTACTCGCCGGCCGCAATCGAGATCTCGGGCTCCGGTCGCCCTTCGCGCTCGCGCTTCAGCCGCTCGGACATGATGAAGGCCAGCTCGAGCGATTGATCGGCGTTGAGCCGCGGATCGCAATGAGTGTGGTAGCGGTCGTGGAGATCGGCGTCGGTCACCGCCTTGGCCCCGCCCACGCATTCGGTGACGTTCTGGCCGGTCATTTCGATATGGATGCCGCCTGCATGCGTGCCTTCGGCCCGGTGGATGTCGAAGAAGGTTTCGACCTCGGAGAGAATGAGATCGAACGGCCGCGTCTTGTAGCCGCTGCCCGCCTTGATGGTGTTACCGTGCATCGGATCGCAGGCCCACACCACGCTCTTGCCTTCGCGTTTCACCGCGCGGATCAGCCCCGGCAGATGCTTGCCGACCTTGTCGGCGCCGAAACGGCAAATCAGCGTGAGCCGCCCCGGCTCGTTATGCGGGTTGAGCACGTCGATCAGCGTGAGCAGTCCTTCCGGTGCGAGGCTCGGCCCGATCTTGGCGCCGATCGGATTTTTGATGCCGCGCAGATATTCGATATGGGCATGGTCGAGCTGGCGAGTGCGGTCGCCCACCCACAACATATGTCCCGAGGTCGCGTACCAGTCGCCGGAGGTGGAATCGACCCGCGTCATCGCCTGCTCGTAGCCGAGCAGCAGCGCCTCGTGGCTGGTGTAGAAACTCGTGGTGCGGAGCTGCGGCGCATTGTCGGCGTTAAGCCCAATCGCGCGCATGAAGCGCAAGGTCTCGGCGATATGCTCGCCGACCTCCTCGTAACGGTGGCCGGCCGGGCTGTCCTTGACGAAGCCGAGATTCCACCGGTGCACATGCTCGAGATTGGCGTAGCCGCCCTGCGCGAAGGCGCGCAGCAGGTTGAGCGTCGCCGCGGACTGCCGATAGGCCATCAGCAGGCGCTGCGGGTCCGGCACGCGCGCGGCCTCGGTGAACTCGATGCCGTTGATGATGTCGCCGCGATAGCTCGGCAGCTCCTTGCCGTCTTGGATCTCGGTCGCGGATGAGCGCGGCTTGGCGAACTGGCCGGCGATGCGTCCGACCTTCACCACCGGCGAGCCGCCGGCATAGGTGAGGACCACCGCCATTTGCAGGAACACGCGGAAGAAGTCGCGGATGGCGTCGGCGCGATGCTCGGCGAAGCTCTCGGCGCAATCGCCGCCCTGCAGCAAAAAGGCCTCGCCCGCAGCCACGCGCGCGAGCTTCGCCTTGAGCTCCCGCGCCTCGCCCGCGAACACGAGCGGCGGGAAAGTGGCAAGCTGCTGCTCGACCTGGTCGAGCTGGCCCGGGTCGGGATAGACCGGAACTTGCTCGATCGGCTTTGAACGCCAACTGTCTGGGCTCCAACGCGGTGCCATCAGGCTCTCCTTGAAAAGTGAACGCTATATAGGCGATTGGTGGCACCCTGGCTAGGCGCCCGGCTTCATTGCCTGCCTCCTTCGACCATGCCACATATCCCTTAACGCACGGCCAAGGAGCCGCCATGGACCCCAGACACCTCGAGCACGGACACAACCCGCGCGAGATCGCCAAGCGCCTCCAGGATGGTCCGCGCATCAGCTATTTGCGCGATTGGGTCTATGGCGGGATCGACGGCACGGTCACCACCTTCGCGGTGGTGGCCGGAGTCGTCGGCGCCGAGCTGTCGACCAACGCCCTACTCATCCTCGGTGCCGCCAATCTGTTCGCCGACGGGTTCTCCATGGCCGCCGCCAATTATTCCGGCACCAAGGCGGAGATCGAGGAATATGAGCAGGTGCGCCGCATGGAGGAGCGCCATGTGGACATTGCGCCCGAGGGCGAGCGCGAGGAGATCCGCCAGATATTTCAGGCCAAGGGCTTTGAGGGCGAGGCCCTCGACAGCGCCGTCGATGTGATCACCGGCCAGCGCGAACGCTGGATAGATACCATGATGACCGAGGAGCACGGCCTGCCTCCGATCAGCCGCTCCCCCGGCAAGGCGGCATTGTTGACCTTCCTCGCCTTTCTGCTCTGCGGCTCGATTCCGCTCCTGCCGTTCGTGATCGGGGTGCCCGCCTCGATCTGGGCCTCCACCGCGATGACCGGCGTCACCTTTTTCTCCATCGGTTCGCTGCGGAGTTATTGGTCACCGGCCCCCTGGTGGCGAGCGGGAACCGAGACCTTCCTGATCGGCATCACCGCGGCGGCCATGGCCTATCTGGTCGGCGTGATCGTCGCGGGCCTCGTCTAGGCCCCCTACCGCCTGCCTTGCCCTTTGTGCCACATTGCGCGTCATGGCCATCAAGGAACCAAGCTTCACCCTCGGCATCGAGGAGGAATATCTCCTCGTCGACAAGGATAGCCGCGATCTCGCCCAAGAGCCGCCGCCCGCGCTGCTTGCCAAATGCGAGGAAACGCTGCGCGGGCAGGTCAGCCCGGAGTTCCTGCGCTCGCAGATCGAGGTCGGCACCAGCGTGTGCAAGTCCATGGCCGACGCGCGCGATCAGCTCGTCCACCTGCGCGGCACGGTCGGCCGCATCGCCGATGAGTTCGGGCTCGCGCCCATTGCGGCGTCCACCCACCCGTTCGCCGAATGGTGGACCCAGCAGCATACCGACAAGGAGCGCTACAATGTACTGGCCAAGGACCTCCAGCACGTGGCGCGCCGGCTGGTGATCTGCGGCATGCATGTCCATGTCGGCATCGAGGACGACGAGCTTAGGATCGATCTGCTCAACCAGGCCTCTTATTTCCTGCCGCACCTCTTGGCGCTGTCGACCTCCTCGCCGTTCTGGCAGGGCGCACAGACCGGCCTCAAGTCCTACCGGTTGTCGGTATTCGACGAGCTGCCCCGCACCGGCGTCCCGCACCAGTTCTCGAGCTGGAGCGAGTATCAGCGCACCGTCGAGCTGCTGGTCAAAGCCGGGCTGATCGAGGACGCCACCAAGCTGTGGTGGGACTTGCGCCCTTCCGCCCGCTTCCCCACACTCGAGATGCGCATCACCGATGTCTGCCCGCTGGTCGACGACGGCATCGCCATTGCCGCCCTTTATCGCTGCATCCTGCGCATGCTCTACCGCTTGCGCCGGCAGAACCAGCGCTGGCGCCATTATCCGCCCTTCCTGGTGCGCGAGAATCGCTGGCGCGCACAGCGCTACGGCATCGAGCAGGGCCTAGTCGATTTCGGCAAGGGCGAGGTCATCCCCTTCGCCACCTTGCTCGAGGAGCTGTTCGATCTCGTCGCCGAGGACGCCGCCTATTTCGGCTGCACCGCCGAAATGGCGCATGCCCGCACCATCGTCGCGCGCGGCACCAGCGCCGACCGGCAACTCGCCCGCTACGACGCCGTCAAGAAACTCGGCGGCAGCGAACAGGCGGCGCTGGTGGCGGTGGTCGACGGCATCATGGAAGAAACTCTGATGCCGCCTGCGCTCGCTTCACGTGCCGCTTCAGCCAAAGCCTAAAGCGTGGTGGCCATGCCGCCGTCGACATTGAGCGCCGCCCCGGTGATATAGGCGGCCTCGTCGGAAGCGAGGAACAGCGCCGCATTGGCAATGTCTTGCGGCGTGCCGAACCGCCGGAGCGGCGTCTGGGTGAGCAGCGCCTTGGCGATCATCGGGTTGGAGATATAGCGGCCGATCAGCGCCGTCTCGACATAGCCCGGCAGTAGCGTGTTCACCCGGATGCCGTAAGGCGCGTATTCGACCGCGAGGCTGCGCGACAGCGCCGACACCGCGCCCTTGGTCGCCGAATAGACCGCCATCTGGCGGGTATGCTTGCTCGCCATGATCGAGGACAGATTGATCACCGACGCGTGACCCGACGCCCTGAGCAGATCGAACGCCTCGCGCGCGCAACGCACCGTGCCGTCGAGATTGGTCCTCCATACCTTGTCCCACGCTTCGTCCGAGATATGGCGGAAGTCGGAGCGCTCGCCGATTCCGGCATTGTTGACCAGCACGTCTAGCCTGCCATGCGCCGCGCCGATCGCTGCCATCAGCGCCTTGACCTGCTTCGTGTCGGTGACATCGACCTGATGCGCGGTCGCCGCGCCGTTGGCCGTGACGATTGCGTCGGCCACCTCTTTCGCCGCCGCGCCGTCCACATCCGCCACGGCCACCACCGCGCCCTCGCGCGCGAAGGTCTCGGCGATGGCCCGGCCGATGCCGGCCCCTGCCCCGGTCACCAGCGCGATTTTGTCCTCAAGCCGCCGCATCTGACCCCGCCACCGGCGCCGGCGCTTCCCATTTGTGCCGCATGGTCACCAGTTCCTCGGCCGCGCTGGGATGCAGCGCCATGGTGGCGTCGAACTGCGCCTTTGTGACGCCGAGCCTGAGCGCGATCGCCGCCATCTGCACGATCTCGGCCGCGTCCGGCCCGAGAATATGGCACCCGAGCACTCTGTCGCTGTCCATGTCGACCACGAGCTTCATCAGCATCTTCTCGTCGCGGCCGCTGACCGTGGCCTTGAGCGGCCGGAACCGGGCCTTGTAGATATCGACGCTGCGATACATCTCGCGCGCCTTTTCTTCCGTGAGCCCGACCGTGCCGATCTCGGGCTGCGAAAACACCGCGGTCGGAATGAAGGTGTGATCCACCGGCGTCGGCTTGTCGTTGAACAGCGTCTCGGCGAAGGCCGTGGCTTCATGCACGGCAACCGGCGTCAGATTGACCCGGTGGGTCACGTCGCCCACCGCATAGATGTTGTCCACCGAGCTTTTCGAGAACTCGTCGACCACCACGCAGCCGTCCCAGCCGAGTTCGACCCCGGCTTGTTGCAAGCCCAGGCCCGTGGTGTTGGGCACGCGTCCGGTGGCCGCCATGACGAGATCGGCCGCTACCGAATCGCCGCGCGTGAGGTGAACGCGGTAGCCGCGTCCTTCCTTCTCGATCGAAACGATGTCGGCGTTCATCCTGAGATCGACGCCGCGATTGCGCATGGCCTCGGCCAGCCCGTCGCGCAGCTCCATGTCGAAGTCGCGCAAAATCTGGTCGCCGCGATAGAGCACGGTCACCGCCACGCCGAGCCCATTGAAGATTGAGGCGAATTCCATGCCGATATAACCGGCGCCGATGATGGCGATGCTGGCCGGCAGCTGCTCCAGCTCGAAACATTGGTTGGAACTGATCAGATGTTCCTTGCCGGGGACCTCGGGCATCATCGGATGGCCTCCGGTGGCCACCAGGACGGTCTTGGCCGACAACGCCTGGTCGCGGTCGGCGAGCTTGATCTCGTGGGGGCTCTCGAGCGCGGCGCGGGTGAGAAACTTGTCGACCCCGGCGGTGTCCAGGATGCGGGCATAGACCCCGTTCAGCCGGTCGACCTCGCGCCTGACATTATGGATCAGCGTCGGCCAGTCGAACCGCAGATCTTCGCAGCTCCAGCCGAACGCCTTGGCGTCGGCGAAGTCGGCGCCATAGCCGCTGCCATAGACCAGGAGCTTCTTGGGCACGCAGCCGCGGATCACGCAGGTGCCGCCGATGCGATATTCCTCGGCGATGCTGACGCGGGCGCCAAGCTCGGACGCCAACCGCGCCGCGCGGACCCCGCCGGAGCCCGCGCCGATGACGAACAGATCGTAGTCGTACTCAGCCACCGGGCGTCAGGCTCCTGAACGGCGCATCGCTTTCACGCCGTCTCTGCCGGCCACGATAGCCAAATCGGCGAGCCCGAGAAACAGGCCGTGCTCGACCACGCCCGGCACGCGTTTCAGGGAAAAGGCGAGCACTTCGGGCTCGGGGATGCTGCCGAAGGCGCAATCGAGAATGAGATTGCCCTGGTCGGTGACGAACGGCGCATCGCCCGGCCCGGGCCTGAGCGTGATGGCGCCGTGACAGCCGGTCTCGGCCGAGATCGCCTCGATCAGCCGCATGGTCGCCATCAGGCCGAACCGCACCACCTCGACCGGCAGCGGGAACAGGCCGAGCGAGGCGACCAGCTTGCTGTCGTCGGCGACCACCACCATCCGGTCGGACGCGGTGGCCACGATCTTCTCGCGCAGCAGCGCACCGCCACCGCCCTTGATCATGCGGAGCTGGCCGTCGATCTCGTCGGCGCCGTCGACCGTCAGATCGAGCTGCGGCGTCTGGTCGAGGGTGGTGAGCGGGATGTTGAGGCGCTCGGCTTGGGCGCGCGTCGCCTCCGAGGTCGGCACGCAGATCACGTTCAAACCCGCCGCCACCCGTTCGCCGAGCGCCGCGACGAAGCGCGACGCGGTCGATCCGGTGCCGAGTCCAAGCCTCATCCCGTCGGTGACGAGATCGAGCGCGGCGCGGGCGGCGCTGTCCTTGAGCTCGTCGATCTTGGCCACGCCCGCTCCCCTAGGGATCAGCCTTTGCGGCCGCCCATCATCACATATTGCGCTCTCTACGCCGCCGCTTGCCAGGCTGCAAGCTGCCGTGTGAGACAGTGAGCCATGTTCAAGGACGCCACCATCGTGTTCGATCTCGACGGCACGCTGGTCGACACCGCGCCGGACCTGACCAATGCGCTCAACCACGTGCTGGTGAGGCGCGGTCACGCGCCGGTCGAGGCCGAGACCATCCGCGCCTGCGTCGGCCACGGCGCGCGGATCATGATCGAGCAGGCGCTGCGGCGGACCGGCGCCCGCGACGACGTCGACCGGATGCTGGCCGAGTTCCTCGTCCATTACGAGGCCAACATCGCCAATGACAGCCGGCCCTTCCCCGGCGCGGTGGCCGCGCTCGAGGTCCTTGCCAGCCAGGGCGCGACGCTCGCCGTGTGCACCAATAAGCGCGAGCACCTGTCGCGCAAGCTGCTGGAAGAGCTTGATCTCACACGCTATTTTGCCGGCCTCGCCGGCCGCGACACGTTTCCCGTGTCGAAGCCTGACCCGGGTCACCTGACCGGCGTAATCGCGCTCGCCGGGGGCGATCCGTCCCGCGCCGTCATGGTCGGCGACAGCGAGACCGATCTCGCCACCGCGAAGGCGGCGGGGGTGCCTGCCATCCTGGTCCGCTTCGGTTATGCCACCTCCCCCCTCAACGGCAGCGGAGGCGGTGATCGATCATTTCGACGAGCTGCCGGCGCGGGCCCACGCCCTGTTGAACGGTCTACCCGCAGGCCGCGCACGCCTCTAAACGCCTCAATCCCGCCGCAGATCGGGGCATAATTCCGCCCGGCCACTCTCAACGAAATGCCACAGAGTCGAGGCTTATTTTTGTATGCCCTCCTGGGGGAAACGGTCAAAACAAGGTCAGGGAGAGACAGATGCTTAGACGTGCCGTGCTCGGCGCAGCGATTGCCTGCCTCATCAATGGGGGAGCCTATGCGCAGGACGAAACCGAGGGGGACAATCAATGCACCCAGCAGCTCACCGCCGCCGAGGAAATCGTGCATGACAAGATCGAGTCGAACGCGCTGAGCGAAGCCGACGCCGAGAAGGTCAACGAGCTGCTCGACGAGGCCGACGCGCTGTGCACCGAGGGGAAATTCCCCGAAGCGAGCGCCACTCTCGCCACCATCAACAAGATGGTCGCCGCCGGCCAATAGGTTTGGCTGAAGGCAGGGACGGCGCGGACTAACATCGCGCCGTTCGTCCTATTTGAGGCGCTGTTAGAGCCGCCTAAGCCCGCGCCGGTTGACTTACCGGGAAGCCAATCGCTAAATCCCAGCCACCAGAGCATGCGCGGCCGGACCGCCATGCGCCGCAAGACTGATACGGGCGGTTAGCTCAGCTGGTAGAGCACTGTGTTCACATCGCAGGGGTCACTGGTTCGAGTCCAGTACCGCCCACCACTCTAAGTCTCTGATGTGACTCTCATTATTCGAGCGTCACCCAAAAGAGAAAATACTCCTCAGAAAAACCGGCGATCACATAGTCGCCACGTTCGATGACTCTGGCGTATTCCCTGAGCAGTCGCTCTACTTCCTGTATGCAAACCGAAGCCAGATGTCATTCAAGTTCATTTTGGGCGTACTCAATTCCCGTCTGCTCAATGCGTATTACAGAGCAAAAAGTCTCACCAATAAAAAGTCCATCGCCCAGGTCAAGAAGCTGGACCTCGACAAACTTCCCATCCGAGTGGTGAACTTGTCAGACGCGACCCAGCGATCGCAGCATGAGAATATGGTGATGAGGGTGGATGCGATATTGGACGCTAAGAAAAAGCTGGCTCAAGCGATCACGGACAAGGACACTACCTATTATCGAAATAAATGCGCCGCTCTCGAACGGCAAATAGATCGTCTTGTTTATGATCTGTATGGGCTGACGGCGGAAGAAGTGACGTTTATTGAGGCCGAGACGCCGTCCTAAAAATGTAGTCTCGCCCTCACAGTTGCGACATATCTGAGATGGACAGGAAGGCTGCCGGTCCCATACGCGGTCCCATAGAGGCTATGGGGGAAGTACACCGCCGACCAAACCGATTTCGCAAGGGGTGACTGCTGTTAGTGTGTCTTTAGCTGTTCGGCCCAGACTACCCGCACCAGTGCGACCGCGACACTTCAACTTCTAAGTTCCGGTATGGTGTGCTGCGGGCGAATTCGGCGGCGGCCGCCACTCCAGCCACTTCAACTTCTTATTAGAGACCAATAAGGAATTGAAGTGTCGCTCGCTCCTCGGGCTAGGTGGCGCGACAGTCTGCCAGCGCGAGGAACTGACATCAAGGCAAGCGCCAGCGCGCATTTAAATTGCTCCAAAGCACTGTTACTAGGTACGGGTGCGCTTGTTTGGCGCATCTCTGTCGCGGCGTGGAACGAACAGCGTTGGCTGAGATTGTCCTTCCCATCGACAGATATCAGTGGAGGGCACATGTTGTTCACGAACTGGATGAAGATCGCCGGCGACGCGGCAATGCTTGGTATCGAGACGATGCATTTGAGGATGATGAAGCTGTTTGCAGGCGGACCTAAAGCCCAGTCTGAGGCATTGCGCATGGTCACCGAAAAGACCACCGCCCTGGCAGAGGCCACGATGACTTTGGCCCGCGGCGGGTCGGCGCAGAGGGTCATGCGAAGATATCGAACCCACGTCCGAACGAACCAGCGACGTTTGTCGAAATCATGAGCCTTTAGCGATTTCGGCCTCTCAGGTTGCACCGACCAAACCAGCCGCGGTTTGTGCGATGTCAATAAATATGAGCGGGCTATTGTGCAGTGCACCATAAAACGCCATATGACTTCTTACACACAACCGGGCCCGCACTAGGCGGACAGAGAGGTACTCACAATGTCTGACGTTCAAAGGTTTAATGAGGAAGTTCAGAGAGCGGGCAAGGACGGCTTTGATGCCGCTGTCAGCTCCTTCGGTGAAGCTAACAAGGGGTTCCAGGCTATTGCCGCGGAGATCGCCTCTTATTCCAAGAAATCGTTTGAGGACGGCACCCGTACATTCGAGCAGCTCATTGGCGCGAAGTCACTCGAGCAAGCATTCGAGATCCAGTCTCAGTACGCCAAAAGGGCGTTCGATGCATACGTTGCCCAGACATCGAAGTTAGGTCAGATGTATGTCGACTTGGCCCGTGGTGCCTATAACCCGGTCGAGCAAGCCGTTGCCAAGACCGCCAGGAAGGTTGCTTAAAGCTAGGCAGTAAGGAAACCCGTGGGCTTACCACGGGTTGTTCCTTTGCATTCGGGGGTATAGCCACGACGAATTTCTGCACGGACCCCTAGCGCTGGAATCCCCGCGCGTAACCATGAGTAAGTACCATGACCAAGTCTCCCAAAGTTTCCTCCAGGAAGGCGCGCACTGCTAAGCCGGCTTCCAAACGGACCCGGAAAAACAAGACTGCCCCCAAGGTTGTCGCTGAAAAGGTGCGTGGTGCGTACCGCGCGAGCGCTCGGAAGGGCTCCGACGAGGCGGTCGAGATACATGGAACACCGCGCTGCTCGAACAATTTCCCGCCACGCAAGTCCCGAACACGTTCCGGGTCCTTGCCGAAAGAAACGTGGCTCAAACGCGCGAGCTGTATGAGGGATCGAAGAATACTCTCCAAGCCGTACTAGAGAGCTGGCAGAAATCATTCGGCGCGGCTGGTCAGGGTGCCGCGGCGCTTAATCGTAGGTTCACCGACCTTACTGAGCGCAACATGAATACCGGCTTCGACCTTGCCATGGGCCTCGCTGGCGCGCGAAACTTCGCTGAGGTCATGGAATTGCAGGCGGCCTATTGGAGCAAGCTGCTGGGCGAATTCCGAACCCATCAGGCAGCACGCACACTGTCATCCAAAGCCCGCGGTTCGAGCCGAAATCGGTAACAGCTTCGTGCCGAGATGCGCGAGATTGACATGGGTCCCTTAGGCTCCGCCCCTCCGGGTCCCATAAGTGCTTGGGGGAAGTACACCGCCGCGAACGTGTCACAGCTGCGTCACAAGGGCAGGTCGAAACTGCAAAACTTGATGAGACCAACGAACGCTCGTAAGCTCCAAATCAGCCGAGTAATAAAAGTCTTTTTGCGAGGAGCCGAAGGCGACGAGTCTTAGAGCACTGTGTTCACATTAGAAGCGAATTTGGTCGAACCCTAATCCTGTCCCATGGCATTGTCAGATCAATCGTTCGAGCACTCATTCGGTGCCCTTGAATGACCGTACTGTGATTGATTTCGGTACTTACCGTTGGATACAGCAATATCCCTTCCGCCAAACGGTCGGGACCGCCCCGCTGCTCAACGTTCTTTATGTAGGCGAAAAGCTGGTAGAGGTTGTGCGCGTGAAGCCTCTGAGGCTCGAACTGTCCACCGAGAGTCTTTGCGTAAAATTTCGTATCGACAATTATCGTCCTTTCCTCATTTCTGAGGCTTATGTCAGTTTCCATGATTGGAAGGAGCTCTGGGTTCTCGTCTTCGCCAGGCGACCGGTCCCAATTAATGCGCTGAGCGCACACTAAATGATGGTTGCTCGGCCTTATAAAAATTCCTGACGAACCGCTCAAAGATTCTCTCACAGACAAGCTTGGGCAAGCGAGTCACGGTGCAGAACACGAGCGCGGAGTCGATCATCTCATTCAAGGGCTGGTAGAACTGTTGCCGAAGCGCGGGGGCATGAGGCCTCTTCATGAGCGTGTGAAATGGCTACGCCTTGCGGCTGGCATTTTTGATCTTGGCTATAAGGCCGACGATGCCGAGCATGGGGAGATCAGTATCGCAGTCGTTCGGGAGGCCTGCGCTTTGCGCCGACGCCACTCATCCACCGAGCAGCTCCACGGCTAGACTAAAGGGCCTGATGCGGCATGACAGCAATGCCTAGTCAGCGGTGACATTCTCTCCGCTAAGTCACCCGCAGAGCGAGCAAGCGCGCGCTCATCCGTTCCTGGGCATGTCCAGTGCTAACGGCCAGTTCGCTTCCGCCGCGAGTGGTGATCGCTCTCAGTCGGAGGTGCAGCGGTTGCTAGCGCCATCCCCGCCGGCCCATGTAGAATGGCTCAGGCGTGGCATAGTATCTGCGAAACCACCATCGCCGACCAAAGCGTTCCGCATACGCGCGGCTCTTGGACCGGGTAGCTTGTTTCTTACGCGGTTTCGCATACGCCACTTTTCCTTCGCCGCCTGGGGTACTGCCGGCTAATACCACTTGCGTGTTCTTCAAGCCGGTTTTCTCGACCAGCGTGAAGAGTGTTGCCGCATTTTCCGGTGAGAGGCGCACGCAGCCATGCGAGGCAGGCTTGCCGAGGCGTTTCACCTCCTGGGTGCCATGAATGGCATGGCCGTCTCTCGTGAAGAACACAGCATGCGGCATGGGCGCATTGTCCCACTGTCTGCTGTACCAGATCTTATTCATCGATCTCGCGGTGTAAGTTCCCGATGGCGTCGTGTACCCCCGGAGACCTGTTGAAACCGGCCACTCGTATTGTTGAACACCATCCAATAAAACGGTCATCGTCTGACTGGCTTTGTCAATGCTGATGAGCACAGTGGGCTCAACTGGGTTCGTCGCTTCCGACGGAGTTGAATTTACCGGTTCTTGCCCCTCGGGCATTTCTTCCGCTGCGCGAGATGTTGCTCCGCAGACATTGGCAGAGTCATTCCATATCATCCCGCCGCTATCGCAATCACGTCTCGTAAGAGGTTGGCCTACCGCCTCCGCCACCTCCGGCATGGGCATTAATTTCGCGTCCTGGGCCTGCGCATCCTGGGGCTGCGCATTCTGGGATTCTGCCTCGGCAGCTTGAGCTGCTACTCCACAGACATTGGCAGCGTCATTCCAGGTCATCCCGTTGCTATAGCAATCATGTCGCGTAAGAGGTTGGCCTACCGCCTCCGCCACCTCCGGCATGGGCATTAATTTCGCGTCCTGGGCCTGCGCATCCTGGGGCTGCGCATTCTGGGACTCTGCCTCGGCAGCTTGAGCTGCTACTCCACAGACATTGGCAGCGTCATTCCAGGTCATCCCGCTGCTATCGCAATCATGTCGCGTAAGAGGTTGGCCTACCGCCTCCGCCACCTCCGGCATGGGCATTAATTTCGCGTCCTGGGCCTGCGCATCCTGGGGCTGCGCATTCTGGGATTCTGCCTCGGCAGCTTGAGCTGCTACTCCACAGACATTGGCAGCGTCATTCCAGGTCATCCCGTTGCTATAGCAATCATGTCGCGTAAGGGGCTGGCCAATGGCCCCCGCCTCCGACATGCCTCGCTCAGCAAAAAGGGTCTCGACAAATGCCTCCAAACCCTGAGCTGCTGTACAGACATTGGCAGTGTCATTCCAGGTCATTCCGGCCCTAACGCAATCCGCTCGCGTTAAAGGCTGGCTGGAAACATCTTCGGCCAATACCTGGTTTGGGAAAAGATTGGCAATCAGCAGGAGACTTAACGCCACACGTCTCATGTCCTCATCCCCTGAGCAGCGGCTTCGGTGAAGGCAGGGCTCTAGAATGCCACCAAGGCGTGACAAGGTTGTTAACGCGTCACCCTGCTTCCGGTTCGCTCAGCCGGACGGACGGACTAGCATTCCTTCTTCGAGGCGATGGCCTTTTCAGCTTCAGCCTCCGACTTGTAAGTGCCCAAGACTTTGTAGTGAGTCTTATCGAGAGGTTCAGCGGTAGCGATAGTGCAGCCGTGTAGCGTGGCGTCAAAAACGATATAGAATGTTTCAGCAGCGAGAACCGCGGAAACGAAACTGACGACCAGTACCACAGCAAGTAGATACTTCTGCATGTTGGTTCTCCTGAAAGAGTTCCAAGCCTAACATTGATCTTGCAAACACTCGCCGGCTTGGCCGTAAATCCAACCCAACATCCTACGCAAAGAAGCGGTGGAATAGTGCCATTTGACATAACGGTTGAGCAGTTTCATCAGCTAACCTAAATGTTTCACCCGGCAATGAAGAGTGGGCGTATGCCGAAGTACGGGGAGGTTAGAAATGACCCACTCGAACCTCACGGTGGAAGTGCAAGGCACTCACATTCTCGTCGTCTTACGCGGCACTTGCTTCAGAGCAAAATATCGGAAACGAGATGCTCCCTGGCTTGCCACAGAGGAGTTCGGGCCGGACGACCCAGAAGCACCGCTCACGTTATCCGAGTTCCGGCAACTCGCTTGGGAGGCAGCCAATGAGGCGGCTCGCAAACTCGGTTGGACTAAAAGTTACGAGGAATTGCATAGGGTAGCTAAAAAGAGCGAGTTACGAGCCTAAGCTACACTACGCTCATTAGCGGTCATCGCCCGGTGCGTTTTCGCCGCTCAACTTCCTGCTTGCTTATCTCGCCAGCAGCGACAAGGGCATTTACGCATGTCTTGGTTAGCCTCTGCCCTGCTCGGTCCATGCAAAGGCGGAGAGGCTCAGTCTCAACTCCATACTGGCCGCAATGCGCCTTGTAATCCTTGGCGCAAGCCTTCTGCACGGCTTTGCTATAGGTATGTTGAGCATCAGCAGCGCCAGTCCAGGCCACAACGCTAAGAAACGAAATCAGCACGCGGTTGTAGGCCTTCATTGTCGAGCATCCATGGCGATAACTTCGTCGAATAGCGCAAGCACAGCCCCGTGGCCCCTCATGTCGTTGACGTGGACAAGCGTGGCGACGCCGTATCGTGGACGCAGGGCTTTGTGGGCAAGCTCGTTTGCAACATCAAAGTCGTGGGTAAGCTGATAGGCCGCCGCCATCACTGCGCCTAGACCGCAACGCTTCACCGCGCTGGCAGAGGTTGCCAAAACACTAGCGCCACCCCCATCCTGGGCAAGAACGCCACGACACCAATGCTGTTCATCAGCGATAAGGGCGCGAGCCCTTTCGACGATCTGTAACTGGAGTGGTTTTGCCATTAAGAACCTCATCGCCGCTGACTGGACGTATCCCCAAAGCCCGTAACGACCAAGGAAGTAAGGGTGCGGTGGTACGCTGTGGGGTAAGCATCCATGATCGTCGCCCATCTCCTCACTCGATCTGCACAGTAACCTTGCGGTTCTCGCCGAGATTTGGCTTCGTGCCGGTTAGTCGCGCTTTTGCGAACTCGAACGCCGCGACCGCAGAGCTTGCCGGGCCATCCCACATCTCCGCCCGATCCAGCTCCACTCGCATTACGAGCACATTCTCATCCTCTGGACCTCCTGGCCACCAAGCCTGTTGCTCCTCGTTCCAAAGCTCTTTGGCCTGGCAAACGTCGCTACTTACGAGCGCTCGGCCCGTAAGGGAGAGATAAGCCTTCTCTTTTGGGTACACGAAGGTGAGACAAACTTCGGGATGAGCTTGGACCTCATCATCCTTCAAACCCCGCCTGTCAGTAAGAAACCAGATGAGATTTTGGTCTCTGTCTGGCCGCGCCTCCAAGGGCCTGGCGCGTAGGCCACCCTCGAAACGAGTCGTCATCATGCAAGTGCCGACCTCTTCGATGATGTGCCAAACGCGGTTTAGGCTGTACTGATCGTGGTTTGCCATACCTGCCTCAGTCATTTTCAACTGGCAGGCTGACGAGGGGTTCCCGTCTCAGACGCTCGCTGCGGGCCCATCAGTGGAGGAAACACACTGGCTTGCGTTACGGGAAGTCGCTTCAACTCCTTATTGAAGGCTAATAAGGAATTGAAGTGCGTAGGCGGCTATTGAGGTGCGCGGCTCGGCGCGGGGAATAGGGCGTGAGAGGTTACATTGCCCTAGCCACCCGCTAGGCTAGTGAAATAGGAAGAAGGACCAAAAAAATGCCCGAGAGAACTAGCGCGATCCCAGCATGGGCATGGATCGTAGGCGCGGTGCTCGTGTTTGTAGGCATTTTCGCCGGTTACCGCATGGTTCAGACACAACAGCGCCTGGCAGCTGCCCAAAGCGAGCTTGAGAGCGCTACGCAAGCGGCGGAGAAGGCGAACGCTGAGCGCAAGGAGCTACAGATCAAATTGGATGAAGCCACATCAGAGGTCAGATCAGCCCAATCCCGGCTTGTGAAGACGCAGCCTCTATTGGAAGCAGCGCAAAGCGCATTGGAGAGCGTCAAGCAAGCGGCTGAGAAGGCCAACGCTCAGCGCGCTGAAATTCAGATCAAATTGGACGAGGCCGCATCGGAGACTAAATCAGTCCAATCCCGGCTTGCCGAGACGCAGTCCCGTCTGGAAGCAGCGCAAAGCGAACTTGAGAGCGCCAAGCAAGCAGCCGAACAGGCAAAAGCGCAAGTCGCGGAGCTTGAGCAAAAGGCGGCCAGTCTCAAATCAGAGCTGCAAAAGGCCGATGGCCAGCGCATTGAGCTCCAGTCGGAGATTGAGCGGCTAAAAAGTGAGCATGAACAAGCGCCGCGCTCCGAAAGTCCGTGAGGGCAGCGCAGTCAACCAAGGTCACACCGAGGGCACTCGTTATGTGCCCATGAGGCTTTTGCCAAACGGAGCGCAGTGCCCTGTTCGGGTAGGCCCCTCAAGACCATAGAGTGGGGATTTTTAGACGGCTTCTGAAACCTTGGTCCTATATGTGGGTCCCATAAGTGCTTGGGGGAAGTACACCGGAGCAGTACGGCTGCGCTTCAACTTCTTGTTAGAGGCTAATAAGGAATTGAAGGGTCGCTCCTTAAGCCTTTGGGTGGCGGAGCTCCGAGCGCATGAAAGTGATGGCACGCTACGCGCTATCGCTCTGGCCGAGAATCCAACCCTCCCAGGCTTTGTACTTTTCACTCGCCGCGCCGCCTGCAGGTCGCCTACCCTCTACGACCCCAATCATACTGATCAACCCGACCAAAGCGTCAAATTGATCTTCGCCCAACCCTGACGCACCGAAGCCGTCTTTGATCGCATCGCGAGCATTGTCCCTCAGGTTTACGGACTGCCGCTCAGCCCATGTTAGGATTGACTTCCCCACCGTTCGGCGGGTTTGCTGACTGCTCTTGCCCTCTCCCCTGCGAAAAGTGAATTGTATATCGACATGTGAGTACGCCTCCTGCGGATAAGTCTCGCAAAGGATACAGTTGCCCGACTTTGACAATTCAGTGAGCCCTCCTTGAAAGGGCCACAGCCCCGCTCCCCGATTAAGTGCAGGGCGAATGACATTCTGCCAACCGTCGATGACAGCCTTTCCCACTTGATTGGCCCCTACTGTCCAAAACATTGAGCATGCCGCACGCCGAGTTGCGGTCTTCCGTTCACACAAGCGACGGAGGTCATCAATCGTCTCGAAACCAAGAGCCCGCAGGAGATGAGCTTGCCTAGGCTGGCCTCGCGAATTCGCAGGATAAAATGGTCTTCGTGTTGATATGTCCGCTGGCTTCTCTGCAACGACATAGAATCTATCCCACTCCCCCTCTCCAAAATGAGCCAGCGCCTCTACGAAATTTCCAAAGCCGGTAGTCTTCGCGTATTTCAAGGGGAGACCGATGGGGAAATCGAATCCGGCCAAGACTGATCGGCCATCAAGAAGCCAACCGTCCAAAAATTCCGGAGCAGAGGGTACTAGTCGTGGAGCTTCCACCTCCCAACCCCGAACTGAACGGGTTGCTACTGCCATCCATTTTTTTGCCGCGCTGGTACTCCAATCCGCGTGTATCAGGCTGTCGAACATCGAAATCCCGGGTGAAGTCATACTGCGGAAAGAGTTCGTCACGGTCGCAGCGTCTTAAAGCCACCAGTGGCGTACATCGCTGTGAAGGGAAGGCTGGAAGCCGATAGCGGGGTGGCCCCGCCAAAGTCGGTCTAGTCGGCGGTGCGCTTCCCCCCTATATCCCTCTCGTTAGCCCTGGCATTCGGTGATGGCCTGCATGGCCTTCTGCGCCTCAGCCTCAGTCTTGTAAGCGCCGCTGCCCACCATCTTCAAACGTGGCGGGCCGTCGTCCTTTAACACTGTCGGACTATCGTCAGGCCTCTCCGTCACTACACGACACTTATTCGTCGCCGTGTCGAGCGCCACGTAGAACTCGGCGGCACGCGCTGCCGTCGCAGGCACGAGCACAAGGGCGGCCGCCAAAGCATATCTGTGCATAGCAGGCTTCCTTTGGGATGCCCCGATTGGTCTCAACCCGGTCGGCCCGTTGGGGTTCCTGGCTGCAACTTCACCCTGTCTAAGCTCAGCGACCTTACGCTGCCTCCTTGTCAGGCGTACCACCTCGCCCGGGGTCCTCTAGCCACGCTTCCCGCGTCCACCACGCATGTTCGAGTCCGCACTCAGGGCATTTCACGTGCGAAAGGGTATCCGGCAGGGTGGCGAAACTCTCAGGGTCAGTCTCAATGCCCGTGGAGATGGGTCTGTTCGTATGTGGGCACTTAATCTTCAAGATAGCCATGGGACCCTCCTTGTTGACCTCCTTTGTTAAGGTCGCATCGCAATCGGCGATTAGGCGGTCGAGAGATTGGGAGCGATTATGGAAAGATCAAGTGTTCAGGCGCGGGTCTAGACCCCCGACACCAGTCTCTCGCGCACGACAGGACAACAGCGCTGCGTGGGAGAGACCTGTACCCGCTGGTCCCATCCTTCGGGTCCCATAGGCGCCCCGGGGGAACCACACCGCCGATGAGCGTGTCACAGCTGCGTCACAAGGGCAGGTCGAAACTGCAAAACTTGATGGCGCCAACGGATGCTCGTAAGCTCCAATCAGCCGAGAAATAAAATCTTTCTTTGAGGAGCCGAAGGCGACGAGCCTTAGAGCACTGTGTTCACATTGAATCGACTTATAATCGGGACGATCAGGGTCCGATTGTCCTACGTACGAACGAGTGTTGAAGCGCCGTGAGCGCAACACTGATGCGGGATGTGTCTGGCTCATAGCCATAGTCGCGCACTCTAATTATCGCGTCGGTGACCGCAGTTCTCAAATTTTGAACGCGTGATTTTTCATAGGAGCTTGCGCGGCGATCCGTCTCAATCGATGCGTCAATCTTGATGCACCGATCCCACCACGCCGTCACGTCCTCTAAGGACTTCTGCTTTGGGAGCACTGCGCGGAAAGCGGCGATCTGGTCGAGTAGGTTAGCCTGGACTTTGCAGAGCCCAGGCCGGCACCCGAAATGCTCAACCACGCACGGGTTCAATTTGATGAGGAGACGTGGCATGGCGGTTCAACGGGCCAGCTTTGACCCAAGTTCTTACTGAAAGGTTATGAGGAAGTTCGGAACCTTGCGGATCAAGCCTCATGTGCCCAAAAGTCTGGCAATATCTTTATCTTTGCATCAGCAAAGGGTGCGCGAACAGGGAGAACTCGCGCAACGATAAGCCGCTGATAGGAACGAAAGGGACGCGATTCAGAGGCTGATAGAGTCGACGGAAAAGATTTGCGCACGTCCGCTTTTTGGGGGTAAGGCGGACACTCCCTGCAATGGCTCAGCGGATACCTTTATGAATACACGGCCTAGGCGGCAAGCTCTAGGAGCGCTAACGCTGAGCTGCGATAACTTCGTCGAACAGGGCAAGCACAGCCCCATGGCCCCTTAGGTCATTGACATGCACCAGGATGGATATGCCGTAGTGTGGTCGCAGTGCATTGTGGGCAAGTTCGTTCGCAGCATCGTAGTCATTGGTGAGCTGATAAGCTGCCGCAATCACTGCGCCCAGGCCGCATCGCCTGATCGCGCTGGCAGAGGTTGGGAAAACACTATCGCGAGTCGCATCCTCCGCAAGTTGGCCACGACACCAATGCTGTTCATCTGCGATAAGGGCGCGAGCCCTTTCGACGATCTGAATCTTGAGTGGTTTTGCCATTTATAGCCTCACCGCCAATGAGCGGACGTTGAGAAGATATAGAATACCGCCTTTAGCCTCCTTAAATTCCCACTTAGTTAGGCTTCACGCTCGGCTCTTCACTAGGCGCGGGCGGAGGGATGACTTCCTCCTCATGCCCGGCTTCTGGGTTTGGCGCGTCGGTGTGAATACCCTCATCGCCAATTGGAGGCGGCGGGATTACCTCCTTGTGCTCGGCGGGAGGAAGCAATTGTTGCTCGCCATCATCAGCCCCGGGCGGGTCGTTGTTTGCCCGGAGGAATCGTCTGCTCGGGTGTGCTCGGCGCACCAGCAAATGAAGCGGAGGGCGCGACGAGGGCGAGTGTCGCCCATAGCGTGGCTGTTGCGTAGGTCCTTCGCATAGACGTTCTCCGAGAAGAAAACCAAAGCCAGGGCACTCTCGTTCCCGCGTATGTTGGACTCGTAGCTTCGGCCAGCTAGGGGGCGTTCCGCCTTGGTACTTGGCCACCTGATGTTGCTGTGGTGGATGTTGCTCTTGGGGGGAGGAACACGGCCGCGCAAGAGTCAGCAGCGGCGGAGGCTAGACACGCACGGCTGTGGAAAAGCCTGCTTAAGGAGCGGGAGCCGTCCTCTTTAAACCACGGGAAATTTGTAACTTGCCGGTGGGTGGTCGAATCATCTGAGGATCGGAGGGTTATACCCATCAGGAGAAGCCATGATGGAAGAGGAGAACTTCCAGACCTGGCTGGCGCACAATCGGAATCTCCCCCTTTCGGAGGAGGTGACGCGCTTGCAGAGGGTGGTCACACGCTTAGAGGCGCGGCATCAAACCGATTACCGGCGGCTGCAGAGAGCCGAGTCAGAATGGTGGAGCTTGCTCCGCAAAGGGTTTCTCGTCTGCTTGGGACTGGTGGCCGTGTTGCTCTGGTACTTTAACGGCTACCTGGAAACCAAGGGTTCCCTCGAAGTGGTGTGCGGTTTCATCGCGCGCGAGGCCCAGAACAACATTAGCGATGATGCATGGGGCATAACCCCAGGGGACCTCGAGGACGCCCATCGCGTCTGTTCCGAGGAGCGTGTGCCATAAGCGGATTCGTAGCTGGGTTTCGCCACGCGAGCAGCCGCTTGGGTTATATTCAACCCGATCTCGGTAGCCGGTCGTAGGACAAAATAGGAAACAACTTTCACTGTGGGGCGTTATTTTGGATCGTGTTACAGAGAGCCTTGCCATGACAATGCCGCCCAAACGTCGAGCAGAAATCGACATTCGAGAAGAAGTAGACATCATTCGCGTCGACCCTCTTTTTGTAGAGAGGCAACGCAATAGATACGCGAGCCGCGGGGTAGCACTTGTGGTGTTGTTGAATGGTGTTGCGGCTATCGTTCTTCTCGTCACGCTTGCTCAAGGCATAACACACGCGGCCAAGCCGTTTGCTGATGCGATGCTGGTGTTCGGGGCTGGCGCGGCTCTTGGGCTGGCCAGCGCCTTCTTCGCGTATCTCAGCCGCACTTTTAGATTGGAGCGGCCCGAATTATTGACGACATGGCGAAGACCCTTGCGTTGGCTTGCTGTAGGCGCCGCGATAGCCGGTACGGCTTGCTTCCTGGTGGGACTAAACATGGCGCGGCTGTCGGTCCTCCCTGATGAATCGAGTCGACCGCAGGCCACCACACCGAGGCCCGAGAACACGCTGCCAACGCCTCCCGGACCTGAGCAACCGGGGCCCTGATCCGATCAATCCGCATTGTTCCTCTCCTCGAAATGTGCGTCTCGCCCATGGCTACGCTAGGTTTGAAATTTTTCTGGGCAGAGGCGGAGGGCGTTACCGCAAAAGCGGAACCAGCCATTGGCAACGTTGCCTGCTTTTGGCAGGCCAGTGCTCCTTAACCCTTTTTGTCTCTTGACATCGAGTATCCCTGATGTCGGCGTGCTTGGAATGGCCAGAACCCGGAGCGGAGCTGCAATAACCACCCCACGGAAACGCCGCGTAACGCCAAGGGAATATCGAGCGGCGTTTGCCGCGCGGGTAAGGCAAGCACGGGTTGGGGCTCGCTACCCGTTAGACGAAATGGCACTGCTACTTGGGATCACGCGAGATACCTACACCAAGTATGAAGGCCGAGGTGCGTCGCTCATGCCGCATAACCTGATTGTGCCGTTCTGCCTCGCCTGCCGAGTGTCCGTGGAATGGCTCCTGACAGGCATAGGCCCGATCCGGTCACGCTAAGCCCCTACGGGCGCAGGCCCTTGCTCCGCATGAATCGTCGCGTTCCGCAGCCGCTACACGACGAACGCAGCGTGCCGTTGCCTAACTTCGACTTTGACAGGCGCACTTGCCGGCAGTTGCAATACCGTCGCTCTCTGACCTGTGCATAAATGAGTTAGCAGAACGACTTTGCCGTCGGGGAACTCAAGGGCGTCACGATGAAGATTTGACTGACCCTTGTTGATCTGTCGGAACCTGGCCACCCTGTGTCCGAGGCTGCGGTGGAAGACGAACCCAGTTTCGCATCGCACTTCGTCCTCGAAGCCAAGTTCGGTGCCCGGAAGCAAACACACCGCTACGTTCGAGTCATCGACGGAAGCAAAACCGCGCGTGCTGGTTCGGGGGAAGCCGGTTGTTATCAGTTTGTCGCCCATCTTGGCAGGGCGGGATGCGACGAGCTCTAAGCTATAGTCACACATTGAAGGTACTCCATGCTGTGAAGAGCACCCCGTCTCAATCACTATTGTAGCGAAGCAAAACGGCAATCTCTTGTCCGCAGCTTGCGAATGGCTCAATACTCCGTGCACCCTAATTTCGTAGTCACTTGCTCTCTTTTCAATTGTTGTCACTCGTACCAACCGTGCCAGGGCTTGCTTCATCTCCTGGTTTGGGCTGATTGCGCGAGGGAGGTCGTGGCACTGCTTGTCCGCTAGGTTGAGGCTGTGGCGCACTTGTGAATGCGTGAGCCATTAGCCGCCCGAATTCTTGAGTCTGTTGCGCGTACCATTTCATTTGGGATTGGACGTAACGCGTCTGTAGCGTCACTAATTCTTGAAGGTCCTTTGCGTTGGCAACATCTTTTGCCAAGTTGAACGCTGCATCGGCGTTCTCTCGCGTGATTTTAATCGCCCGCTCGCGCACTTCATTGAAGGCGGGAGACGCTGTGTTTGAGGGCGACGTCGACCAGACCCCCATGGCCTGTGAGACCCCCTCCATGAATTGAAGATAAAGCTTACGTGCGCGTTCGACATTCTCTTCGGCGAGCTGGCGTAACTCTTCGGGAATTTCGAATTGCTGGTCTCTTGGCATGGCTGTTTTCCTACTCTTAATGGCTTGCACGAAGGCATCCACCCGGTCGCCTCTATAAAGAACGGAGACCGTAGCATCTTCCCTGCCGAACAAGAACAGCACATTTCTAGGACTTGTCGCAACGTTTCGCAAACGTCGAAACACCGCCGACTAAATGTGATTGCGGACTAATTTGGCGATGGGACTCAATTCACTCGCGCCTGTCACAGTCATCGCAGCCCCGTTCAGAACGACGTTTTGGTTAGTTCAACGAAATGTCGTAAGCTACGAAAGCAGCTGATTTGACGACATTTTGTGAGGAGCCATAGGCGGGATTCTCTCACCCACATTGACGGAAGGCACGGCCTCCCGACGAGTAGGCGGGATTCCCATTGGGCTAGGAGTGAACCATGGGTATTTCGGACATGATCGGTGGCAAACAAGCGCCCCAAAGCTACAGCCCTCTGGATAAAACGACTGACTTCATGAACATGCAAAAGCTACCATCCAGAGAGTCTTTCACAGAGAAGCTTGGGCAAGCAAGCCACGGTGTAGAACACGAGCGCGGTATCGATCATCTCATTCAAGGGCTGGTAGAATTGTTGCCCAAGCGCGGTGGCATATGGCCTCTCCATGATCGTGTGAAATGGCTACGACTTGCGGCTGGCATTTTTGATCTTGGGTATAAGGCTGACGATGCCGATCACGCGGAGATTAGTATCGCAGTCGTGCAGGAAGAGGCCATTCACCCACCCAGCAGATCCACGGCTAGAACACAAGGTCTGATGCGAAACGACACTGTTGCCTAGCCAGGGGTGACATTCTCTCCCGATAAGCTCCCAGAAGCGACCAGGCGCGGCGCATATGTTTGTGGTACATCAGTGGATAACGGCCAGTTCGTTTCTGCAGCGAGTGTTGTCCGGCTCTCAGTCCAAGGTGCAGCCGTTGCTAGCGCCGCCCCCACTGCCTTGACCGACCCATATAGAATGGCTGAGGGGGCAATCCCCGGGGCGTGGCATAGTATCGGCGAAACCACCAGCGCCGACCAAATCGCTCCGTATACTCGCGGCTCTTAGAGCGGGTAACTTGTTTGCTGCGAAGTTTCTGACTAACCACTTTTCCTTCGCCGCCTGGCGTAGTGCCGGCCAAGACTACTTGCGTGTTTTTCAAGCCGGTCTTCTCGACCAGCGTGAAGAGTGTTGCCGCATTCTCCGGTGAGAGGCGCACGCAGCCATGCGAGGCAGGCTTGCCGAGGTGTTTTACCTCGTAGGTGCCATGGATGGCATGGCCATCTCTAGTGAAGAATACAGCATGTGGCATGGGCGCATTATCCCACTGTCTGCTGTACCAGATCTTGTTCATCGATCTGGCGGCGTACGTTCCCGATGGCGTCGTGTACCCTCGGAGACCAGTTGAAACCGGCCAAGCCTAACATTGATCTTGCAGACCCGTGCCGGCTTGGCGCAGCTTTCTGGAAGTCTTGCCCCATTCGCCCGGCTTGCTCCTGAGCCTCCTCACCCATTCTCTCGGCTTCGTCGGCCATCCGTTTGGTTTCTTGCATGACAAACTCCTCGCAACAGACGCACGGGCGCTAATGACCCATCCATCGGAATCAACGCCGACCTCAAAGAATGTTTCGGTCGATTTCTTCGGTGGGACGGATAAAAATCGCCCTTAGGACAACAACGAGGCTTTAGCGGTTTTTTGAAACCGCTTCTGTGGGAAGCCTGGCGGGCATCGATCCGCTGAGGAGAGGCTCATTTCCTTGTCACAGCTGTGTCACAGCCCCAACTGAGCCAGGGGCGATTTTGCCTAAATTGGAGGAAGGTGTAGGCTACAAAAACGGCTGATTTGACGACAGTTTGTGAGGAGCACAAGGCTATACGCGGTTAGCTCAGCTGGTAGAGCACTGTGTTCACATTGCGGCTCCCTAGCTCATCCCCAACGCCTCGATAGTGCTACAAGCACATCGCCCCCATCGACCTGACGACAAGCCCCGGTCAACGGCGCTGAGACACCGGCGATTATCCATCGGACGTGGGAAATGCCACATTCGAAACTTGAGCGCCGTGCTATTGATCAGCAAGCCTAATGACGAGCAGTACGGCCAGTGTTAGGTTAGTTACGGCGAAGTGGCTTCCCCCTTTGTGGGCATAGGCAGGGAAGCCGGTAAACGCTGAGCCCTCTTCACCTGGTCCGACTTTCTGGGACAGTCGATGCAGCTTCTATTCGGAGCAAGCCGGCATGAGGGTAGAAGCACTAGCGCTCCCAACAAGCCTAAGAGGTAACGGGCGTCCACGACTCGGACCTGACGTCGTAGCGCTAATCCTTATTGGGTTTGCGTATTTTGCGCTTGCCGATCTCGGACTGCGGCTTGCCTCAATTAATCCAAGCGCCACACCCATCTGGCCGCCGACGGGTTTAGCCATCGCAGCCATCTTGCTATGGGGCAACCGGATTGCGCCTGCCATCTTTATCGGGGCCTTTCTTATCAATCAGCTTACCGCAGGCTCGATTTTCACTTCATTAGCCATTGCGTGCGGCAATACGCTTGAGGCGATGATCGCAGGCTACCTCATCAGGCATTGGGCCGAGGGTAAGCAGGTTTTCGAAACGCCTACTGGCGTAACCAAATTCGCGCTAATTAGCCTTGCCGCCACGGTGGTCAGTGCCACGATAGGAGTGAGTAGTCTGACGCTCGCAGGCTATGCAGAATTCAGCAGTTTAATTTCAATCTGGCTAACGTGGTGGCTCGGCGATTTGGCGGGGGCTCTTCTTGTTGCACCAGTTGTGGTGCTCTGGGCCAAAAACGAACTGGCATCACTTACTCCACCTCAAATTACGGCAACCGTATTGACTTATGTTGCCGCAATAGCGGTCGGAGTGATGGCCTTCAGTCCTCTGTTGCAGCAGACACCGGCTCGCGACGCTCTGGCTTTTCTAGCCCTTCTGCCATTGCTTTGGGCCTCACTACGCGAAGGTCCGCGAGACACCGCTACCGTGGCCCTTATAATTTCGGCATTCGCGGTTTGGGGTACGCTGATGAACGGGGGCCCCTTCGCCAAGCCAAACTTGAATGACTCATTCATTCTGTTGTTGGCCTTCATGATCAGCACTGCCGTGCTCTCGCTCGCTCTGAGCACCGATGTAGCGGTGAGACGCCGGATTGAGAATCAGCAAAGACAGCGCGCTTTGGAAACTGAGGTATTGTGGCAAGCCACTACTCAAGTCGCCTTTGGCGGCTCCTTTGAAGATGTTCTTCGCGGCTGTCTGGAGTTGATCTCCCGGGTGACAGGCTGGCCCGCGGCACATGCTTACCTACCAGACGACGTCCATAACCCCCGCCGCCTGCTTCCCAGCCCAGTCTGGCACTTCGAGCGCGAAGACTTAAGACCTCTCGCTCATGAGATTTCAGGAGTTGCATTGGAGATCGGCGAGGGGCTTCCTGGTAAAATAAAGTCGGAATCGCTGCAATCAGACAGCACCCCAGAGCCGCGCCCGCCAATCCTACTGAAACCCAGGAAGCGAGTCCTTCTGAAACATGGGCTTCACGCTGCCTTCGCCTTCCCGGTCTACACTGAGGGAAAGCTTCAGGCCGTCCTGGAATTCTTCTCGGATACGCGGCAACCGCCTGACCAGCATCTCCTTTATGTCGTGCAAGGCATTGGACAGCAGCTCGGCCGGCTCCTCGAGCGCCAACACGGCCAAAAGCAACAACGCCAGGCGGTAGCGATTGCGGATGCTCTCAATCTTACGACCATCCGCTCCGAGGCCTTGGAGGCAACACTGAATGCGCTTACCTCTGGTGTCTATCTCGCTGACCGCGACGGGCGAATCGTTTTCATGAACCGTGCGGCTAAGCGCCAAGTCAGCAGTGGCGATGTAATCCGCATTGCAAATGGCCGTCTTGCTCCTATCGAGCGCCAGGCGAGCCTTACGCTCGCCAGGGCCATCAACGAGGCAATCCGCGACGAGGCCGATTTGTCAATCAGCGGCACCATTGCGCTCCCCGGCGTAAGCAATGCAGGTCTAATCGCCACCATCCTCCCACTCGCACGCGGTGAACAGAGGGGCGTCGCTGGAATGGCGGAATGTGCGTCTGCGATCAATGATGCCGCACTTGGCAGGCGGCCTTCGTCGCTGTGCCCGAGCGAGCCCCGTGTGCTCTCGCCATCCCGCGTTTGAAGCAAGCTGACTTGGTAGCGAGAGCACCGCTCGACGCTCAGTGCATTCTCCAAAACCGTGAGGTTCGAATCAGCCGCCGCCTCACGGCTTCAGTTCAAGGCGTGCCGTACGCTCCAGAGAGCTGCCTATTGCGTATAGCACCGGCTTTAATAGCTCCGCAGTACCGCCGACTGCGCTCAGTGGATCATGCGCTCGACGGCTCGCGGTCCGCGTAGGCGGCTCGAAGGTCGCGTTGAGCATGGCCTTAGTGAAGTCCTCGATAGCGCTTCGATGCCTTCGCGTCGTCCTTCGAGATTGATATCCATCAGGACAACATCGGGCTGATTGTTCATTGCAGCTGCGAGGCTTGTTGTCCATTTGGTGCTAGGTCGCAAATGTCAAAGCCCAAATGCGTGCATATCGGCTTCGACGTTGAGGGCGCAATAGACTTCATCCAGGCTATGATCTTCCAGAGGTCGTCGTCGGTTTTGATAATGTCTCCGAAGTGAGGCATGGGCCCAACTTCATTTTCCGAGCCCTTTCGTCGGTAACCCAAATTCCCAAATGCACCATCTAGACTGAGCTTTCCTGTGCCAAGGGCAATCAGCCGGAACAGCGTGTCGTCGTCATCACCGTAGATCCAGACGGGATTGGTCATGGGCGCAGCCATGCCACCTCCACCGCCCCCGCCATGACAGCCATTGCAGCCTGCAGCCATGTACCTGCGATAACCTTCCTCTGCGACGCTGGTGAAGTCCGGGTAGGGACTTTTCAGTTGACCTTTAGGCGTGCTTGCCACCCGCTGCAAAGGGGTGATGGCTCCCGTACTTACGACCTCACCGCGTGAAGTGGAGGTCGCTAACGCAGCAGCAAAATCAGAATCCCGGTAACTATTCTTACGATGCATCGCGCCTCGCCCAACAACTCACCAGGTCCAAAAAGCTGGCCTCAAACGCGTGCAACGTCCAAGGCCTTTGAGCGAGAGAGGAGGTGAGTTTTTGAGTTTATTGAGGCCCATCAAAATCCAGGTAGGTAGTTTTAATGGAGTCGGTCCTCAGACGTTTGTAGCGTCCAGGGCTCGAGAAGCGTTTACGCTCCGCTCAAAAGCCCGATGCGCTCGCTTTAATGGATTGGCCGTCAGGCTGCACAGTCATGCCGAAGGCCACCGCCTCCTCGCTATCGACGACTGAAAGGTTTTCAGCATCACTCCCGCACTGGAGGTTGAGAGACTTATTGTCGGTGGTATCGATATGGACAATCTGACCAGGCTCGAGGCTGACGCGAATGCGAACTGCCGGAGTATCAACAGCAGCGTTTATGTTGTTGTCCCCGATCACCGCATGGAGAGCGCAGTTGGTGCTACCCGGCAGATAAAACGCGATAACGCGCTTATTGCCAACCGAAGCGATAATCGGCTCGTGAGAGCCGACCGGTCCAAAATAATTAATAAGTTCGTCAGCGACGGCGGGGATACTAAGAGACGTGAAAACGGCGAAGGCGCCGACAACGGCGATTTTTGAGCATTGGTCGTGACTGATCGTGAACATGACAACTCTCCTCGAATTTCTAGCTAGTCGAATAGAGGCAAATTCCATCGGAATTGGCGCCCCCCATTCATGGGAATCGCTCTCCCCCTTTTGTATGAGAGCCGATTTTACTGCCAAGGTCGAAGGACCCCCGCTCCGAGCCATAACCGCCACAATTTTGAGAGGACACGCCCACCGAGCTGACGGTTCAACCCGATGGGGGAGAGGGCCTCTGCTCTTGCCGCATTAGCGCTGGTTGGCGCGCAACAACAACAAAGGTTTACCCGCCTTTTTGAAGTGGGTTCAGATTCGGCGGCGGGGGCACCTCAGGCGCATGAAGAGGCTCTATTAACTCATGCCTGCCGTCACAGCTGTGTCACAGCGGCAGATAACCAGGGGCGGTTTTGCCTAAATTGGACAAAACGTGTAAGCTGCAATAACAGCTGATTTGACGGACTTTTGTGAGGAACTTTAGGGCGCTCAGCTGGTAGAGCACTGTGTTCACATCGCAGGGGTCACTGGTTCGAGTCCAGTACCGCCCACCATCCCGATAAGTGACGCCGCCATCGCCTCGGCGGCGATGCGCGCGATCGGCTTGCCGCCGCCGTTCAATGCGCCAGATATGTCGAGGGCGTGAGGCCCCCGTATTGACCCTCACGCCCCCTTCGCGCGATCGACGCCAAAAACGCCGCGCCCGCTTACGCTGCGGCGGCGCTGAGCTTCTCGGTCGAGACAGTCGAGATCGTCTTCAAAATCTGCGAGGCAATCTGATAGGGATCGCCCTGCGAGTTCGGACGGCGATCTTCGAGATAACCCCGGTAGTCGTTTCTGAAAAAGCTGTGCGGCACGCGGACTGACGCGCCCCGGTCGGCGACGCCATAACTGAACTGGTCGATCGCCTGGGTTTCGTGCTTTCCAGTCAGCCGCATATGGTTGTCCGGCCCGTAGACCGCGATGTGATCCGCGCAGCTCTGCTCGAAGGCCGCCATCAGCGCCTCGAAATACGCCTTGCCGCCGACCTCACGCAGATAGGTGGTGGAGAAGTTGGCGTGCATGCCGGACCCGTTCCAGTCGGTGTCGCCAAGCGGCTTGCAGTGATACTCGACATCGACGCCGTATTTCTCGGTGAGACGCTGCAACAGATAGCGGGCCATCCACATTTCGTCGGCGGCCTTCTTGGAGCCCTTGCCGAAGATCTGAAACTCCCACTGACCCTTCGCCACCTCGGCGTTGATGCCTTCGTGGTTGATGCCGGCGGCGAGGCACTGATCGAGATGCTCCTCGACGATCTGCCGGGCGACGGAGCCGACATTCGAGTAGCCGACGCCGGTGTAATACGGCCCCTGCGGCGCCGGATAGCCGTCAGCCGGAAACCCGAGCGGGCGGCCGTCCTTGTAGAGGAAATATTCCTGCTCGAATCCGAACCAGGCGCCCTCGTCGTCGAGAATCGTCGCCCGCTTGTTCGACGGGTGCGGCGTGACGCCGTCCGGCATCATGACTTCGCACAGCACCAGCACACCGTTCGTCCGCGCGGCGTCCGGGAACACGCGGATCGGTTTGAGGACGCAATCGGAACTGCGGCCTTCCGCCTGCTTGGTCGAGCTTCCGTCAAAACCCCACAGCGGAAGCTCGTCAAGCGAAGGAAAGCTGTCAAACGCCTTGATCTGTGTCTTGCCACGCAGATTCGGCGTCGGCGCGTACCCGTCGAGCCAAATGTACTCGAGTTTGTACTTTGTCATTGCGAGTCCTTCTGAGCTGTTGAGGCGAGATGTGAGGACGTCCCTACGTCGCCAGCGACGCTGGCCAGTCAAAAACGGCTCGGGTCTTCAAGCATCAACTGTGCCAGGAGCTCCCAATCGGAACGCGCTTATGGCGGGCGCGCTCGCGGCGCCGCCTCGACTCGTTTTTTCGTAACGATTAGCGGAACTTGGCTGGAAGGAGGAGAAGGCGCCCGACCGTCGGCACGCCGGCATGAGTTGGACGACGCAGGATGCCGCTCAGAAGAGCAGAAGAAGGAACGCTGAAATAATAGCCATTACGCGAATTTGTTGTGCAAACGCTATTCCGACTCCGCTATGGGAACCCTATGTGCGGTCTACGCACTTTCCTATCGACGCAAAGAAAAAATGGAGAAGAACAATGACGACGATTTCTGATTGGCAGTCCGCCACGATCTATCAATTCCCTGCGGGCGGTCGCGCCGCGCTGGGCGTGCGACGCGATCAGGTTATGGTCGTAGACAATGTTGCGGTGCCGCGCATCGCCAGGGTCGCTTCCGGCGGCGCCTGGTATCACGAAGAGGCGGTGCAGAAGGCCGACCGCGCCCGCAAGATGTGACCTTGCGCGCGGCTCGATGCCGACGCGCTCACCCGAATATCAAGAGGGCCGACTCGTGAGAGCCGGCCCTCTTTCGTTATTGCGCCTGAAAGCCGTCAAGCGATCATGACTGGCGCCGCCGGAGTGCATCGAGGCTCCACGGCCCGCCGCCGGCAAAGGCGAGATAGAGGAACACGAAGCAGTAGAGAATGGCCGAGTCCCCGCCGTTCAGAAGCGGGAACGCGCTTTTCGGCGCGTGCGCCATCCAGTAAGCGAAGGCCATCTCGCCTGCGAGGATGAAGGCCACCGGCCGCGTGAACAGGCCGACGATGAGCAACGCCCCCCCGACCAATTCCAACGCCCCGGCGATCCAGGACAAGGACAGGACTTCCGGCCCCGAGTGATCCGAGGGCGGAAATCCGAGCAGCTTCGACGTGCCGTGTTCGAAGAACAGCAGCGCGGCGACGATGCGGAGGATACCGAGGATGCGTGGCGCCCAGTCGGCCTCAAGACGATCTGTGTTCATGCGGTGCTCCCTCGTGCGTCGGTATTGGGCTCAAGCCGCGGCAGTTTAACCCGCCGCGCCGGCGACCGTCAGCACACAGTGTCGTTAGCGAGCGAGGTCGCGGGCGGCTCGGATTTGACGCAGCGATCGGGCCGGCGCGCCGGGCCCTAAGCCCGCGCGGTCCTGAGCGTGGCCGGAGCCTCGTCCTCGGCAGTCTCGTACATCGACAGCATCGGCTCGTCGGTGAGGATCACCTCATCGTATTCGCCGAACCCATTGAAACGATTCCCCAACACCCGGCCATAGGCGCCGATCTGGCCGATCTCGATATAGTCGCCCTCGCGCACGCAATCCGGCAGCACGAACGGGCCCGGCATATAATCGGAGCTGTCGCAGGTCGGCCCATAGAGGGCAAAGTCGGCGACCGGCTTCGTCCGGCGGCGCGAGGTGGCGATCAGCCGCGCCGGGAACCGGAAGCCGGCATAGGCCGCATCGAACAACGTGCCGAACGCGCCGTCATTGACGTAGAGCGCATTGCCGCGGCGCGCATCGACGCGCACGATCACCGACTCGGCCTCGGCCACCAGCGCGCGGCCCGGCTCGCACAACATCTCGCAGGAATGCTTGACCGCCAGTTCGTCGGCGGCGCGCACGATCTCGTCCATGAAGCTCGCCAAGTCGGGCGGATCGGAATGGGGATAGCGGCTCGGAAAGCCGCCGCCGATATCGACGGCATCCACCATGACGCCCGACGCCACGATCAATTGGCCGATCTGTTGAAGCGCCTCGCCGAACGCGGCCGGCACCACCGCCTGCGACCCAACGTGGAAGGTGATGCCGAGCCGGTGCGCGATCTGCCGCGCCCGCAGCAGCAGCGCCGGCGCCTCCTCGCTCGACACGCCAAATTTGCCTTCGAGCGGAATGAGGCTATGGGTGTTGGGACAAGCGACGCGGAGGAAGAGCGCGAGGTCGTTCGCGCCGCCGGTCTCGGCCACGATCTTGTCGAGCTCCTCGTCGCTGTCGAAGGCGAAGCTCCTGACCCCGAACTCGCGATAGGCGCGCACGATCGCGCCGCGCGACTTCACCGGATTCATAAAGTACAGCTCGGCATCGCGGATCGGCGCCACGCGCTCGATCTCGACCAGCGAGGCCACATCGAAGGACCGGATACCGGCCTCGACCAGCGCCTCGATGATTTTGGGCGTGTCGTTGGCTTTCGCGGCATAGAGCACGCGACCGGGGAAATTGGCGAGGAACCAGTTCGCCGCGCGACGCGCGGCATGCGGCCTCAAGGCTACGACTGGCCGCTCCGGGCGGCGATGACGCAGAAGTTCCGCGGCAGAAGTGAAAACGTCCATCCCATGTCTACTCCCACACGAGATTGCCGATGTCAGTGCTGCCCTCGAGCGAAATCGCCTCCGAGCCCGCTCGTCCCGTATGAAATCCTTGACCCCTTGTAAAGCGGTTTTCGCGGGCTCCCCAATATTCTAAGACCGGCGATTCGGGGAGCCGGCGGCTGGCACCGCGCCGTGCCGTGCCCTACTCGGACCGCGGCGGCGCGCCCCGTGCGCTGGTGACCACGCTAGTGGCGGCGCCAGAATAGACCGGTTGCTGGAGCAAGCCGAACGTCTTGCGCGCCGCGAGATCGACGAACGCCGCGGTAAACACATAGATCTCGGCGCTGTCGACCTCGCCGTCGTCATTGCCGACCGGAGGAAGATCGGCGCCGCCGGCAAGCCCCTCGATCGCATAGCGCGTGAACAGGCCGATATCGTAAGTCAGGTCGACCAGCGTGCGCTGCCCACGATCGGCGGCGGCGAGCACGGTAAGCGCCGGGACCGGCGCCCGCGGCAGCGCGCTCAGCTTCATCTCGGGCAGGTTCGGCGGCAGCACATGGACGCCGTGGTCCTCGCCGAAGTCGGCTTCGAGCAGAACCAGCACCGACTTGACGTCGAGCCCGGCGAGATTGGCATAGAGGGTCGACAGTTTGTAGCCGCTGGCCTCCTCCCGGTACGGCTCGGTTTCCACCGGCACGAGATAGGTCTCGCTCTGCGCTCCGTCGGTGGCGCCGTGCCCGGAGTAATAGATCAGCACCTTGGCGTTGGGCTGGGACTGGACGAGACGGGCGAGTTCCCCTTCGAAACCCGGCTCCGCCCCGAACACCCGTTCGAGATCGGCCTTCTTGGCATCCCTGAGGTCGATGATGTTGTCGGGCCGGTAGCCCAAATGCTCGGTGAGGAACGAATAGACGGCGTCGGCGTCGTTATATGAGGTCACGCTGCGCGGCAGCTTATCGTAGCTGCGATTGCCGATGATGACCGCCACCGCCTCGGGATCTTCGGCCGCAGGCGGCAGCGCGCGATAGAGTTCGCGCACCCGCAGATAAGATCTCAGGCCGTCGGTGATGCCTTCCCCATAGCGCGCCACCTGCCGGGCCGGGGTGGCGCAAATCTCGACATTCCCCGCCCGCTCGATGCGCCGCACGTCGTCGAGCGCGAGATTGCCGTCGATCGGCACGCAGGCGCGGCACCACACCACGCCGTTATCGACCTGCATCTCGTCGAGCTGGGCCTGGGGCAGATCTTTCGGCGTCGGCAGGCAAGCGCGCTCGCACGCTTTGACCGCCACGCCGACCCCATGCGCGCGGCGGAGCACCGAGATGAGAGTGTCCGGCAGGCAATCGAGATCGAGCCGCGCTGTCGGTTCGGGCGCCGCACTCTGCTCGCTGCCGGAGTCGGGCGAAGCAAGTGCCACGTCATCGGCATCGGCATTGGCGTCGGCATCGGCATCGGACGCTACCGGGTCAGATGGCTCTTCGCCCTCCGGCTGATAAAGCGGGTCGGCCAAGATAGCCGCCCTGGCCACCTCTTCCGCCTTCTGTTTGCACAGCGCCGCGAGCTTCTCTTGCACCGGCTGGTCGAGCAGATTGCTGTAACCCTCGAGATCGTGATCGTGCTTGAAGTGCCAATAGGCGGTCCAGGTCTCCTTGCCCCGCTTGCCGTCGACGTCGCCCTTATAATAGCCGAGCTCGGCCAGGCACTTTTGCGACCGCGCGATGGCTTCGACCTGTTCGGGCGTCGGCGCCGCCGATGGCGGCGGCGGCGGCACGGCATCGGGGTCGCGGACCGCAGTGACTGGCTCGGCGGCAACGCAAGCGTCCCCTTCCCGCTTCATGCCCTTGGCGCAGATGCAGGCGCCGCGCTTGGCCGACCAGCGCTCATCGTTGCTGCACGAGACCGGCGCACTGTCGCGCATGCGCGCGGGTCGGGTCTCAGGCTGCGACTTCACCTTGGGGAGGACGACCGGCGGCGCGCCTTGTGCGGTCGTGGCGCGGCGCTCGCGCCGCGTCTCGGCATGCGATGCAAAGGACAGGGCGGCCAAGCCCAAAACAACGATGACGAGCCCTAAAACCAGGCCCTTAACGGTTCCCGATCTCCCCGCCATGGGATCCCTCAACGCTCCGCCGCGAGCGCGTTACGCAAAGCTCCGCCCATACTAGCTTCACTTGGCGGCGGGAGCAAAGACTGGGCTCGTGAGCCTAATTGGCCTCGGACTCCGGCTCTTTTTTTGCCATGGGCACGGCATCGGGCCGGGGCGGCAGCGACTTGATATAGGCGGCAATGGCGTTGCGGTCCTCCGGCGTGAGCTTCGCCATGTTTTCCTGCACCGGCGCCATGCTCTCGCCGATCACGTCAAAGTCGGGCGTGTTCCCGGTTTCGAGCAGATAGGCGATGTCCTCCTGGCTCCAATCGCCGATGCCGTCCTCGCTCGGGGTGATGTTGGGCACCGTGCCGTCGCCCGCGGGGTCTGCTGCGCCGGCGAACTCGGTGTCTTGGTCGACGCCGCCCAGCATGTTGCGCGCGGAGTGACATTCGGTGCAGTGACCGGCGCCCCTGACCAGATAGGCGCCGCGATTGAGCTCGGCGCTGGCGTTGGCATCGGGCGCGAAGCTCTCGCCGTCGACATAAAGTTTGTGCCACAGCCCGAGGCCGCGGCGCAGATTGAATGGGAACTTGAGCGCGTGCGGCGGCACCGCGCTCTTCACCGCCGGCAAAGTGTCGAGATAGGCCTTGAGGTCGATCAGGTCCTCATAGGTCATGCGCTGATAGGATGCGTAGGGGAAGGCCGGATAGAGATAGGAGCCGTCTGGCGCGATCCCCCGCTTCATGGCGTTGACGAAGTCGAGCGTGGTCCAGTTGCCGATGCCGGTGTCCTTGTCCGGCGAGATGTTGGGCACATGGAAGGTGCCGAACGGAGTATTGAGGCAGCGGCCGCCTGACAGCGCCGTCTCGTCCGTGGTGGTGAGATCGTCGCACGCCTTCACCGGCGCGGCGTGACATTCCGCACAGCCGCCGGCGGTGAACATATATTTGCCGTTGGCGAGATCGGGCTCATGCGCCGGCAGCGCCGATTCCGGCACTGTGACCGGCATGGTCAGCAGATAGAACACGATGGCAATCGCGGCGACGAAAGCCGGCAGCGCCGGCAGCACTTTGCCCAAACGTCGTCTCCCCGATCATCGCTCACGGCATGGGAATGGCGCGGCCCTCATGCAGCACGTCCCAGCCGCGCAGCACCGCCGGCCGCGCCGCGATCGCCAAGTACCAGCGCTTGACGTGCGGATAGTCGGCGAAGTCCACCGTCTGCCATTCGAAGCGCGAGATCCACGGCCAGATGGCGATATCGGCGATGGAATAGTCGCCGGCGACATACTCCACCTCCGACAGCCGCCGGTCGAGCACGCCCCATAGCCGCTTCGCCTCCTTGGCATAGCGCTCCTCGGCATAGGCGCTCTTGCCCGGATTGAACTTCACGAAATGATGGACCTGGCCGAGAAAGGGCCCCGGGCCGCCCATCTGCCACATCAGCCACTCGACCACGCGCCATCTGGCCGGAAAGTCCTGCGGCCACAGCCTGCCGGCCTTGTCGGCGAGATACATCAGGATCGCGCCCGACTCCATCAGATGGAGACCGGTGTCGGTGTCGACGATGGCCGGGATCCTGTTATTGGGCGCGATCTTGAGGAATTCGGGCGCGAGCTGCTCGCCTTTGGTGATGTCGATGGGGTGGACGCGGTACGGCAGCCCGACCTCCTCGAGCATGATCGACACCTTCTGCCCGTTGGGCGTCATCCAGGTGTAGAGCTCGATCATGATCCCCCCTCACGCCTTGTCGCGGCGCAACGACGCATGCCTGTGAAACGTCGCGCTGTCAAAGGCGCGCGCCGGTCATTTCGCAGTTGCGGAAAATTCGATTCATTAAGTGTTCATTCCTCGGCCTTCCTGTCGCCGCGAACCCGTCGCGCCCGCGCCACAGGACGCTGCTACCTTTTTCGCACGAGCGCCGCCAATCGATGCGAGCGCCAGGGAGGATTCGATGTTCAACTGTGTCCAGATCGATCAGCACCGCAAGGGCGCCGTTCCGTCCCGGTCGAATCATACCCGCTATGCGATCTACTACACGCCGCAACCCGGCACCGCGCTCGCGGCGTTCGGCCGCTCGTGGTTCGGCCGCGCCAATGACGGCGTCACCTTGCAGGCTTTTTCCGACGCGGGCCTGTCCGGCACGAGCTTCGCCAAGCTCGCGGTCGCGCCCGGCCGCTACACCGGGTTGCACGCGCTGTTCCGCGCGCCTTTCGCGCCGCGCGACGGCATCGGGTTGGATGCGATCAAGACCAGGCTCATCAACTTCGCCGGACGGCGCAAGCCGGTCGAGACCGGACCTCTGACCTTGTCGCGCTCAGGCCGCTCCCTGGTGCTGCGCCCGGTCGAGGCCAAGCCGGCGCTCGACTGGCTCGCCGCGCAATGCGTCGCTTCGTTCGAGGATTTCGCCGCGCCACCGAGCGACACCGAGCGCGAGGAATTTGCCGGTCCCGAACTGAGCGACTATCAGCGGTTGTTGCTGGAGAGTTTCGGCGATCCCTACGTGTTGAGCGAGTACCGCTTCTCGATCACGCTGACCGGCCCGCTCGACGCCGCTCATCTGGAGCGGGTGTCGCAGGCACTGTGGCCGGTGCTGGAGGAGATCTGCGCCTCGGGCGTGACGGTCGACGGCCTGTCGCTGTTCGGCGATGCGGGCGGCCGCACGCCGATGCGCCTGCTCGGCCGCTACCATCTCGGCGCTTAGCCGCCCCTCCCTGGGGCCTAAGTTTTGACACACGGGCTCGTCACTTTTGTCCCGCTGGAGGGAACGGGGGTGACCATGCCTGACTACGGGGAAATCCTCGAATTCCTCGCCGCGAACCCGCCGCAATTGGCCGCCGAGCGCGAGCTGCACGCCTCGCTGCTTGAGCTGATTGCCAAATGCCTGCGCTCCGAGACGATGACCGCCGAAGAGGACGAGGCTTCGCCGGAAGATTTACAGACGCGCCGCATCCGTTGGATGGATGTCCACTGATTCCGCCGGTTTGGGGCCGATTTGCGCGGCGCGATGCCGCGACGCGCGCCGCCCTTGGCATTTGCGCGATTGAGGCCATGGGTGCTATTGGAGCTAGAGATGAGGCCGCCTGGGCGCTGGATGGCCAGCATTGTTTTGCACCGTTTTAGAGGGAGTTGACCGGCATGAGGGACAGCGTCGCGGTCAAGCATTCGGCCGAGCCTCAGGGCAAGAGTGGGGCGGACGATGTCGTTCGCAACTTCATCAAGAGCATCGATAGCGCCAAGCGCGCCGATCAGCCTTATCGCAACTGGTCGCTTACAGCGTGTCTGCCCGCGGACACACTCGACGACATCTTGGCGCTGCCGTTCGAGGCGCCGTCGCTCGAAGGCGTGTCGGGCAAACGCGAGCTGCACAACAACACGCGCAAATATTTCGACGTCGACAACCGCAAGCAGTTCCCGGTCTGCGAGGCGGTGGCGCAAGCGTTCCAGGACAAGCGCGTCACCAGTCACATCGAGCAGGTGTTCGGCACCAATCTCGCCGGCACCTATCTCCGCATGGAGTTCGCCCAGGACATCGACGGCTTTTGGCTCGAGCCGCACAGCGACCTTGGCGTCAAGGTGTTCACCATGCTGCTCTATCTGTCGAAGGACCCGAACCACCGCGATCTCGGCACCGACATCTACGACGCCAACAAGAAGCGCGTCGGCCGCTCACCCTTCGCGCCCAATGCGGCGATGATCTTCGTGCCCGCGGATGATACCTTCCACGGCTTCGAGAAGCGTCCGATCAAGGGCGTGCGCACGTCGCTGATCATCAATTACGTCACCGAGGAGTGGCGCGCCCGCGAGCAGCTCGCTTTCCCCGAAGCGCCCATCGCTTAGGGTTTCGCTTCCCACCCCTTTATTGTCATGCCCGCGAAAGCGTGCATCCAGTAGCCCCTGCATTTGCATGTAACCCAGGTCGGTGGTTACTGGATTGCCCGGTCGAGCCGGGCAATGACAATTGAGCGATGCCAATGAGCAAAGTCGCCTTTATCGGGCTCGGCGTGATGGGCTTTCCCATGGCCGGCCACCTCAAGACCAGCGGGCACCATGACATCGTGGTGTTCAACCGCAGCCGCGCCAAAGTGGATGCTTTCCTCGCGCGGTTCGGCGGGAAGGCCGCAGGCACCCCGGCCGAAGCGGCCGACGGCGCCGATTTCGTGTTCACCTGTGTCGGCAATGACGACGATCTGCGCGCCGTGACGCTCGAACCGGACGGCGCGTTCGCTACGCTCGGACCAGGCGCGATCTTCGTCGACCACACCACCGTCTCGGCCACGATCGCCCGCGAGCTTCACGACACCGCCAAGCGTCGCGGCGCCGGCGCGCTCGATGCCCCGGTGTCGGGCGGCCAGTCCGGTGCCGAGAACGGCACGCTCACGGTGATGGCCGGTGGCGAGGACAAGGATTTTGCCAAGGCCAAACCGGTGATCGAGGCCTATGCGCGCACCGTCAACCTGATCGGCCCGTCAGGCTCGGGTCAGCTCACCAAGATGGTCAACCAGATCTGCATCGGCGGCCTGATCGAAGGGCTGGCCGAGGCGCTCAACTTTGCCCGCCGCGCCGGGCTCGATATCGGACGGGTGATCGACACCATCTCCAAGGGTGCGGCCCAGTCCTGGCAGATGGACAATCGCTGGCAGACCATGATCGAAGGCCAATTCGAGTTCGGCTTCGCCGTCGATTGGGTGCGCAAGGACTTTGCGATTCTGTTCGAGGAAGCGCGGCGGAACGGCGCCGAGCTGCCCGTGACGGCGCTGGTCGATCAGTTCTACGCCGAGATCCAGGCGATGGGCGGCGGCAGGTGGGACACCTCCAGCCTGATCGCGCGGCTCGACCGCAAAGAGTGAAGTCTAGCAACACCGATAGGGAGCAGCATGACCGCAACCATCATCGACGGCAAAGCCATTGCCGCGCGCTTGAGCCAATCCATTGCCGACGCCGCCAAACGCCTCACCGCCGAGCACGGCGTCGAGCCGGGGCTGGCCGTGGTGCTGGTCGGCGACAATCCGGCGAGCGAAATCTATGTGCGCAGCAAGACCGCCAAGACCGCCGCCGTCAACATGCGCTCGTCCTTTTACAAATTGCCGGCGACGGCGCCCGAAGCCGAGCTGCTGGAGCTGGTCGAGCGTCTGAACCAGGACCCGACCGTGCACGGCATCCTGGTGCAATTGCCGCTGCCGCCGCAGATCGACTCGCGCAAGGTGATCGAGGCGATCGCGCCGGCCAAGGACGTCGACGGGTTTCATCCGCTCACGGCCGGGCTGCTGTCGACCGGGCTCCCTGGCATCGTGCCCTGCACGCCGCTGGCCTGCATCATGCTGGCCAAGCACGTGCACAGATCGCTCGCCGGGCTCGAAGCGATCGTGATCGGGCGCTCCAATATCGTCGGCAAGCCGCTGGCGCAGTTGCTGCTGATCGAGAACGCCACCGTCACCATCGCTCATTCCAAGACGCGCGATCTGCCTGAGGTGTGCCGGCGCGGCGATATCGTGTTCGCGGCGGTCGGGCGGCCGGAGATGGTGACGGGCGACTGGATCAAGCCGGGCGCCACCGTGATCGATGTCGGCATCAACCGCGTGCCGGCCGAGGACGGCAAATCGAAGATCGTCGGCGATGTGGATTATGCCGGCGTGGCACAGGTCGCCGGCGCCGTCACCCCGGTGCCGGGCGGCGTCGGTCCGATGACCATCGCCTGCCTGATGCTCAACACGTTGACGGCGGCTTGCGCGCAAGCCGGGCTGGCGCCGCCGGAAATTCGGACGCCCTAAGCGGCGTCGAGGCTCACGCCTTCTTGTCGTCCATGGCGTAATCGAGCGGCAGTGCCGTGGTGAACTTGATCTGCTCCATGGCGAAGGCCGAGCTGACGTCGCTGAGTTCGATGCGGCTGATCAGTCTCTTGTAGAACGTGTCGTAGCGCTCGATGTCGGGCACCACCACCCGCAACAGGTAATCGACCTGCCCGCTCATGCGGTAGAACTCGACCACTTCGGGGAAGTCCTTGAGCGCCTCGTGAAAGCGGTCGAGCCACTCCTGGGTGTGGTGGCTGGTGGTGATCGACACGAACACCGTCACCCCGACATTGACTTTCTTGGAGTCGAGCAGCGCCACCCGGCGCTGGATCACGCCCAGCTCTTCGAGCTTCTGGATACGGCGCCAGCAGGGCGTGGTGGAGAGCCCGATCTGCTTGCCGATCTCGGCCACCGGCAGGGTGCAATCCCGCTGCAGGATGTCAAGGATCTTCCTGTCCATACGATCCAACATGGTCAACCCGACGATATTTTTGCGTGTTTCGAGCAAAATGAGGAATTCGTTTCCGTCAGCGTTTAATCTCTACCGCTTTACTAGATTATTATTCCCCGCAGCACAAGCCCAAACTTTGCTCAGAGCAGCGCCCTCACCTCGCGCCGCAGCACCGGCAGAAGCTCAGCCTCGAACCACGCATTGTCGGTGAGCCATTTATTGTTGCGCCAGGACGGGTGCGGCAGCGGCAGCACGCGCGGGCGCCGATTGCGCCTGAGGTGCTTGCGCCAGCCGAGCATGGTCTCCTGCAGCGACGTCCCCGCCGCCTCGCCGAGATGGAAATCTTGCGCGTACGAGCCGACCGCGAGCAGCAGCTCGAGCTGCGGCAGCGCCGCGAACAACTCGCCATGCCACCGCGGGGCACATTCCTTGCGCGGCGGCAGGTCGGCGCCTTTCGCATCTTGACCGGGAAAGCAGAACCCCATCCCCACGATGGCGACGCGGCTCTCGTCGTAGAATTCGTCGCTGGTGACCCCCATCCACTCGCGCAAGCGGTCGCCCGAGCGGTCGGTGAACGGCGTGCCGGACAGATGCACCTTGGTGCCCGGCGCCTGGCTGCACACCGCGAGCCGCGCCGTGCGACTTGCCTGCAGCACCGGGCGCGGCTCATGCGGCAGAGGCTTGCCGTGCGGCGCCTCGACGCAATGGCGGCAGGCCCTGATGGCGGCGAGCACGCGCTCGAGCTCGGGCGGGCGCGCCGCGGTCATAGGTCCAGCGTCATCCCGTCATCGGCCACGAGATAGCGCGCGGGATCGACCTTTCCGATATTGGCCAGCATGGCCTCCCCCATATGGGTGAGGAGCACGCGTTTTGCACCGAGCCGCCGGTAATTGGCGTCGATGGTCATGTAATCGAGATGGATCGGCAGCACTAAGTCGTATTGGAAGCACTCCGAGATGAACAGATCGGCGTCCCGCGCCACCTCGCTTAAGACCTCGACCCAGCCGGTGTCCCCGGTAAAGGCGACCACCTTGCCGTCGATCGTGAGTCTAAGTGCATAAGGCGGCGCGCCCGACGGGTGCTTAACCTCGAACGGCACCACCGTCACGCCGCCGACTTCAAGCGGCGCGCGCTCCTGATATTCGACGAAGCTCAGCGCGAAATCCCGCTTGGTGGTGGTGATGTTGGGATAGAGCGCCTCGGCCGCGGTCAGAAACCGCGCCTCGATCCCTTTCGGCCCGGTCACGATCAGGGGCCGGGTCCGGTTGCTCACATAAAGCGCGTCGACCAGGAACCAGGGCAGGCCGCCGAAATGATCGCCATGCAGATGGCTGACGAAGATCGTGTCGATGTCGTTCGGCTGAAGTCCGAGCCGGCGCATGCCGATCAGCGTGGTCACGCCGCAATCGATCAGGAAGGTCGAGGCGCGGGAGCGCACATGGAATGAGGTCTGCAGGCGCCCGCCGGCCCCGAACGCATCACCGCAGCCGATAATGGTCAGTCGCATGGCGGCGTGATCTTAGCCCCGTCTCAGCACGGAGCGAGAGTAAACGCACCATTAGGGATTTCCGCAGATAGTTCTAAGGCGAACCTTCAGGGGGTCCGGCGAAGGCGCTCCGGCGGTCTATGCCGTTGGGGGGTCTTGCTTTTTTGTCAGTCAAGTCGGTGCGGGTCTAGTCAACCATGTCAGGGAGCGCGTCAGCGGGGGCCGAGCGAACCACTCCGGCAGCTTCGAGTAGCAAGCGCCGCGCGTTCCGCAGCGTGCAAGAGGCCCGCGAAAAGCTCACTTATAAGTCGGGCGGTAAGCCGGAGTTCGAATACGAGCTCCTGCTAATGTTCGTGCGGAACGAGCTGTCCGCCGCCGTCACCACCCCGCTCCTTGCCGTCATCGTCGCCATGGGCGCCATGTTCTGGGCGCCGCCGCGCGATCTCCTGATCTGGCTCGGCACCGTGTTCGTGGCCAAGGGCATCTTGATCGCGCTGTGCCGCCAATTCATCAACGCGCCGCGCGACGATACCCAGACGCCGATGTGGCGCGCCAAGATCACCGCCGCCGAGTTCCTCTATGGCGTGTCCTGGGCCGGCGTCGCCTTCATCAGCCCGGACACCCAAGGCGAGGCGGCGCACACCTTCATCTTCGCCTCCCTGCTCGTCGTCATCTCGATGCGCATGTTGTTCGCCTCGACCGTGCTGCCGATCGTCTATGCCGGCACGCTGCCGATGACCGTCGCCATCGTCATCCGCTTCGCGCTGCTCGACAACCCATTCTACTGGGCGATGGCGGCGATGGCGGTCGGCGTCCACATCTATTTCATCTGGCTGACCAACGGTCTCAACGCGACCGTGCTCGCCATGCTGGAGTTCCGCGCCGAGAAGGACGCGCTGATCGCCGAGCTCGAGCAGTCGAAATCGGTGTCGGAAGAGGCGCGGCTCAGGGCCGAAGAGGCGAACCTAGCCAAGTCGCGCTTTCTTGCCACCATGAGCCACGAGCTGCGCACGCCGCTCAACGCCATTCTCGGTTTCTCCGAGATCATGCGCGCGGAGATCCTCGGCCCGCACAACAATCCGACCTACAAGGAATATGCCAACGACATCCATGAGAGCGGCCAGCATCTGCTCAATCTCATCAACGAGATTCTCGACATCAGCCGCATCGAGGCCGGCCGCTACGAGCTGCACGAGGCGCCGCTCGAGCTGGCCGGGGTGGTCGAGGACTGTCACCGGTTGATGCGGCTAAGAGCCGAGAACAAGGGGCTGAAGATCGTCGAGAGCTTCGAGCCGAACCTGCCGCAGCTCTGGGCCGACGAGCGCGCCATCCGCCAGATCTGCCTCAACCTACTGTCCAATGCCATCAAGTTCACCCCGACCGGCGGCACGGTGACGCTGAAGATCGGGCGCACCGGCACCGGCGGCCAGTTCCTGAGCGTGAAAGACACCGGCCCCGGCATTCCCGAGAGCGAGATACCGCGCGTGCTGAAGAGCTTCGGCCAGGGCTCGCTCGCTCACCAGACCGCGGAAGGCGGCACCGGGCTTGGCCTGCCCATCACCAAGGGCCTGACCGAGCTGCATGACGGCGCCTTCGAGCTGAAGAGCAAACTCCGCTACGGCACCGAGGTGATCATCACCTTCCCGCGCAAGCGGGTGATGGAGGCCCTGCCGCGGGTGCCCGAGCCGCGCGAGCTCCAGCCCGAGCGGGCCCGCACCGCCTGGCACGCCCGCGGCAAGCGCTAGGATTATCTCAGGCCTGCCTTTCCCCATCCGTCATACCGGCGAAAGCCGGTATCCAGTGCCGCTAACTCCCGTGCTGGTTGCCCCTGGATCCCGGCTTTCGCCGGGATGACGAGTCCGTGGTGACCGTGCCCCCACTTTATCCCCGCCCCCAAAAACTCGCTTACACTCGGCTCACCTCGTCCTCTTAAGGGGCGCATCATGAGGCGTCGTGAGGTGCGGACGAGGTGCGGTGTCCCTGCGAGTTTCACTCGACGCGAGTGAAGCACTCGGGGCGGCGTCGGGCTCCCCCCGGGTCCACTACGAGGCCCTGCCAGGAGCTGGCTGACAACTCGCCGGCCTATTCCAAACTCTATCCGGCCCGTCGACTTGGTCCGCGCCGGATGGAGGGGCAAGGTGCAGCGAAAGCGGGGCCGATGACCGCAAGTCTCCGCCATGGCGCGCCGCGAGGCGCCCGCGTGCCGCAAGGCACGAGCCATAGGATTTTGCGCTTAGCGGCGCGCCATCCCCTCATAGGCCGGACGCAGATCGCGCCGCGGCAAGGAGAACGCATGCCTGGACTTGGACCAAGCCGGCTAGGCTCTGCCTTCGCGGTGCCTCATCGCGAACTCTTCCTCCGGCGACAACACGAGGCCTTTTCGCCCATGAAGCGCGAAGTAGAGAATCGCCAACGCATACCAGATCGCCACGCCGATCACGCCGGTGCGGTAGACCGGATCGGCGAGCTGGAAGCCGATGGTCACCAGCGCGATGATCACCGTAAGTCCGGCCCCAACCACGCCGAACGGGCTGCGGAACGGACGCTCGATCTTGGGGAAGCGGCGGCGCAGCTGGATGAAGGTGAGGCCTTGCAGCAGATAGGAGAACATCGCGCCGAACACCGCCATGTTGAGCAGCACCCCGCCGATGAACGACCCGGCTCGTTCGCCGCCCATGGCGAACCACACCACCAGCATCACTGCCAGACCGAGCGCCGCGCCGGCCACCAGCGCGATATTCGGCGTCTTGTGGGTGCCGTGGGTGACCGACAGGAAATGCGGGAAATAGCCCGCGCGGGACAGCGAATAGATCTGCCGGCCGGCGGCGAAGATGATGGCGTGGAAGCTCGCCACCAGCCCGACCACCGCGGCCAGCGCCAGCGCGCCCGCCGCATTCAATCCGTAGATCGCACGGAAGCCGTCGAGGATCGGCTCACCCGAGGTGCCGAGCGCGAACGCGCCGTGGACGGTGGTGGCCACGCCGGCCGCATCGGTGACCGTGCGCTCGATGGGGATCGCCGGATTGAAGATCAGCACCAGAAAGCCGAGCGCGATCAGGGTGAACATGCCGAGCATGATGCCCTTCGGCATGTCGCGTTTGGGATCGACCGACTCTTCCGCCGCCAGCGGCAGCTGCTCGATGGCCAGGAACAGCCACACCGCGAACGGCATCGCCGCCAGCACGCCGTAAATGCCGAACGGCAGGAACGGTCCGTTGCCCTCCGGCAGCTCGACGGCCGCGCCCGTCACAGGATCGGCGCCGATATTGAGCGCGTATTTGCCGAAATCGAAGAACGGGATCGCGCTGATGAAGAAGGTGACAAGCACCGCGATCGCCAGCAGCGTCACCATGGCGGTCACCATGAACGAAAGCTCGACGCCGCGGGCGTTGGCCGCAACGAAGATGATGTAGCCCGCGATCCAGAACAGCGGCTGAAACGCGGCCGGCGTATCGAAGATCGCCGTGAGATAAGCCCCGATGAAATAGACGATCACCGCCGGCGTCAGCACATACTCGATATTCTCGGCCACCCCGGTGATGAAGCCGCCCCACGGTCCGAACGCCGTGCGCGCGAACGAATAGGCGCCGCCGGTATGCGGCAGCGCCGGGCTCATCTCGGCGATCGAATAGGTGAGCCCGAGATACATGATGGTGATGATGACGGTGCCGAGGAACATTCCGCCCCAGCCGCCGACGGCGAAGCCCAAATTCCAGCCCGAGAAATCCCCCGAGATGACCGCGGCGACGCCGAGCGCCCACAGATAGAACACGCCGGCGTGGCGCCGGAGCTCACGGTCCTCGAAATAGTCGATGTCGGGGGTGCGATAGGAAACTCCGCCTTCGCGCTGCTTTTTCGCCATGTCCGATCCCCGTAAGCTTTTGACTTCACCGCCAGATGACGGAATTTGTACTATAAGATCGGCGGTGCCCAGCGCCCATTTCGCGCCCCGAATTGCAACCCATGCGGGCGCGGGCGACATGGCGGGTCCGCCACGAGATCCCGCTAAACTGCGGTTCGCGGGGACGGGTGCAGACCGTGCCGGCTGGCGGTATGATCTTTGCCGAGATGCCCCGTGTCGGCCTAAATCGGGATTAGACTATCGAGGGCGCGGGGTTCGGGCGGTTAGAGGGATGTCGAGAGGATGAAACGTCTCAAGATTCTGGCTGTCCCGGCGCTCGCGCTCGGCCTGGTGTGCGGCACGGGCTCGCCGGCTTTCGCCAATATTCTCATCCAGATCGACAAGCCGAGCCAGATCATGACGGTGTCGGTCGACGGCAAGGTGCAATATCGCTGGCGCGTGTCGACCGGGGCCACCGGCTTTTCCACGCCGCCCGGCACTTACAAGCCGTTCCGCATGGAGGTGATGCATTACTCGCAGGAATGGGACAATGCCGGCATGCCGCATTCGATCTTCTTCACCTCGCGCGGGCACGCCGTGCATGGCTCCAACCATCCCGGCCTCGGCACGCCGGTGTCGCACGGTTGCGTGCGCCTGACGCTGAGCAACGCCACCACGCTCTATCAACTCGTCGGCGCAAGGGGCATGGCGGACACCACGGTCATCGTCAGAGGCCCCGATCCCGCCGGCGTCTTTGCGCCGAGCAAGCCGCCGCAGCCGAAGCCGAAGCCGCTCTTCCCGTTCGGCGGGATATTCGGCGGCTTCGGAGCTGGGCGATAGCCCGGACGGGGCGCAGCTCCTCCCATGCGCCGCGATTGCCCGGCGGCACAGCAGCGCCTACATAGATTTGGGATCATGAGCCGGGCTAAGCGCGTTGGAAACTCCGTGCATCAATATCTGCCTGCTCGACGATGCGAGCAGAACCTGCGTCGGCTGCGGACGCACGCTCGCCGAGATCGCCGCCTGGGCGACCATGAGCGACGCCGAACGGCGCGCGATCATGGCCGCCCTGCCGGCCCGCAAGAACCGGCTGGAACAGGCGAAAGGCTGATCTGAGTGACCACCTGGCTCGCTCTCTTCATTTTGGCGCTCGCCGCCATGCTGCTCGTCGCCAACGATTCCGGCACGATCGCCGGGCTCGACAGCAATGTGTTCGGCTATGTGGCGCTGCTCGTGGCGCTCGCCGTGTTCGTCGGCGGCGGCATGTTGGGCAGCTATCGCGGGCGCGCCGGCACAATGCTGCGCGATGCGGTGACCTGGCTCGCGCTCGGTCTCGGCCTGGTCACCGTCTACGCTTATAAGGACGAGCTGCTGCCGATCGCGGCGCGCGTGGTCGGCGAGCTGGTGCCCGGCAGCGCCATGACCGTCGAGGAGAGCTCGGGCGGCGCGACCGAGGTTCGCATCAGCAAGCGTCTCGACGGCCATTTCACCGCCAACGTCAAGGTCAATGGCGGGGCGGTCTCGATGATCGTGGATACCGGCGCCTCGACCATCGTGCTCAGGCCCGCCGACGCCAGGAAAGCCGGCATCGACCCCGACACCCTCACCTATCGGGTGCCGGTGCTCACCGCCAATGGCCGCGCCATGGCGGCGCGCGTTCGCCTCGACAGCGTCGCCATCGGCCCGCTCGACCGCAAGAACGTCGATGCGCTGGTGGCGCAGCCGGGCGCTCTGACCCAGAGCCTGCTCGGTATGAGTTTCTTAAGCCGCCTGCGTTCCTATGAATTTTCCGGCGATTTCCTGAGGCTGCGCGGGTGAGTTGCGCGGTCCTCCCATTGCCGGTCCGGAGCGTGAGCGTCATGAGTTCGGCCGCCAAACACGTACTGCATGAAGCGCTGGTATGGAGCGCGGTGGCGCTGTTGGGCTTCGGCGTGTTCTATTTCTTCGACGATCTCAAAGGCGCGTTCGGTCCCGGCGCGGAGACCGCTCGGCCGATCGCCGCACGGCATGAGAGCGGGGCCAAGTCTCCCGGCTTCGCCCGCGAGGTCCGCCTCAAGGCCGACCCGCGCGGCCATTTCGTGTTCGAAGCCGCCATCAACGATCGCCCGGCAACCTTCATGGCCGATACCGGCGCGACGCTCGTGGTGCTCACCTATGAGGATGCCGCGCGGCTCGGCCTGTCGCCGCACAGCCTCGACTTCACCGGGTTGGCCGAGACCGCCAACGGCACGGCCCGCGTGGCGCCCGTCACGCTCGACCGCATCCGGGTCGACGATATTACCGTGCGCGATGTCCCCGCTATGGTCGCCGAGCGAGGCGCGCTCGGCACCAACCTGCTCGGCATGAGCTTTCTGGGCCGGCTCAAAAGCTTCCAGATGCAAGGCAGCGAGCTGATCCTGGTGCAATAACCGTCACGGAACTTACCGGCTCAGGGGCTGTTGGTGAGTTAGCCAAAATCGCCTATCCAAGGGGCACCATGCTGCCGAAACCGCGCCAAGACCTCGTTCCCAATACCGCCGAATTCGAGCGCCTGCCGTTCGTCAAGCCGACCGGCTTTCGCGAATATGACGCGCGTTGGCGCTATCCCGAGGAGATCAATCTGCTCGGACTTCAGGCGGTCGGCCTCGGCTTGGCCACGTTGATGCGCGCCCGCGGTGTGCCGGTGCGCGTGGTGGTCGGCCACGACTACCGATCGTATTCGGCCGCGGTGAAAGCGGCATTGACCACCGGGCTACTGGCCGGCGGCGCCGAGGTGCACGACATCGGCCTGGCGCTGTCGCCGATGGCCTATTTCGCGCAGTTCGCGCTCGAGGTCGAAGGCGTCGCCATGGTCACTGCCAGCCACAACGACAATGGCTGGACCGGCATCAAGATGGGCATGCAACGGCCGCTGACCTTCGCGCCCGACGACATGACCGCGCTCAAGGACATCGTGCTCGGCGCCGGCTTCTCCGCCGAGAACGCAGGCGGGCGCTACATCTTCGTGCCGGACATGCCCGAGCGCTATATGGCCGATCTGCTGGCGCGGCCAAAATTGCTGCGTCCCGTAAAGGTGGTGGTCTCCTGCGGTAACGGCACGGCCGGAGCCTTCGCGCCGCGCGTCCTCGCCCAGCTTGGCGCCACGGTGATCCCGCTCAATTGCGATCTCGACTACACCTTCCCCGCCCACAATCCGAACCCAGAAGACCTGGACATGCTGAATGCCACTCGCGATGCGGTGCTGGAGCACGGCGCCGATCTCGGACTTGCGTTCGACGGCGACGGCGACCGCTGCGGCGTAATCGACAACGAGGGCGAGGCGATTTACGCCGACAAGGTCGGCGTGATGCTCGCCCGCGACATCGCCGCCCGCAATCCCGGCGCATTGTTCGTCGCCGACGTGAAATCGACCGGCCTGTTCCTCACCGATCCGGTGCTCAAGCAGCACGGCGCCACCACCAAGTTTTGGAAGACCGGCCACTCCTACATCAAGCGCTACAGCCACGAAACCGGCGCGCTGGTCGGCTTCGAGAAGTCCGGACATTTCTTCTTCAACCCGCCGCTCGGCCGCGGCTATGACGACGGCCTGGTGGCGGGGCTCGCGGTGCTCGATATGCTCGATCGCAACCCCGGCAAAACGCTCGCCGAGTTGAAAAACGAGCTGCCACGCACCTGGCAGTCGCCGACCATGTCGCCGCATTGCGACGACGAGCTCAAGTACGGCGTGGTCGATCGCATGGTGAAGCATTTCGAGAAGGTCGCGGCCAATGGCGGTGAGCTCGCCGGGCAGAAAATCCGCGAGTTGATCACCGTCAACGGCATCAGGATCGTGCTCGACGACGGCACCTGGGGACTGGTGCGGGCGTCCTCCAACAAGCCCGAACTCGTCGTGGTGGTCGAGAGCCCGACGTCGGAGGCCAATATGCGCGCGATCTTCGCCGAGATCGACGCCGAGCTCGCCAAGCAGCCCGAGGTCGGCGCCTACAATCAGAAGATCTAGGACGGCGCGCGCAGCGCCACAGAACCGTCAGCGCTCTGTCGCAAATCTGCAAAACGAATCTGCTTTTTTGCCCGCGCGCCATGATCGATTTCGATTTCACCAGTTTGGTCTTCGCCGCAGGTCTTGCCGCCGGTGTGACCCTCGATCTTCTGCTGCTGCGCACGCTGTTCGCTCCGCCCTTCCGCATCTGGCCGACGCCCGAGCCCGGCAGCTGGCAGAGCCCGACCTTTTGGAGTTTGTTCCGCGGCGGCATGATCGCCACCTTCGCCGTGGCGGTGCTCGACTGGAACTCCACGCCCCTGTTCGATTGGACCCGCTTCATCCCAGGTTTGCCGCTTGGATTGATTGGCCTGTTCATCACCGTGTGCGGCTATTTCAATCTCGGCCTCGGCAATACCTATTGCGGCGCCGACGGCCTGGTGACCGGCGGCCTCTATCGCTTCAGCCGCAACCCGCAATACACGGCATCGATCATCGGACTGGTCGGCCTGTCCATCGGCGCCAACTCGATCCTCACCATTATCCTGTCCACAGTAATGGTGGGTGCGTATGTCATGATGGCGCTGGTCGAGGAGGACTGGCTCAAGCAGCTCTATGGCGCGCCCTATCGCGACTATTGCCGGCAAACTGCGCGCTTCCTCGATGTCCAGGGCCTGATCGCGCTCGCCGAACGGAGGAAACCCCTGCGCGAGCCGAGCTGAGCACGTCGCATCGAATGAATGAGTGAATTGGATTCGTCATGGCCGGGCATTGGGGTCGAGTTGACCTGCGGTGCCCGGCATGACGAGATGGGCTAAGCGGATCAGGTGCCGCTTATTCTGCGGCAATCGCCATCTGCTCCCCGCCGGCCACGATACGCCGCGCCGCCTGAAGCACCTCTAATCCTGCGCCATCGAGATGGGCGTTCTCGGCCAGATGTCGGCGGAACGCGCGCGCCCGGGGTTGGCCGTGGAACAGTCCAAGGATGTGGCGGGTCATCTGATTGAGCCGTGCGCCCTTGGCAAGCTGCGCCTCGACATAGGGCACGAAGCGGTCGAGCACGTCGAGCCGCGATGGCGGCGTCGCATTCGATCCGAACAGTGCGCCGTCGACTTCGGCCAGCAAATAAGGATCGGCATAGGCCGCGCGTCCGAGCATGACGCCATCGACCTCCGGCAGATACGACTCGGCATTGGCGAAGAACTCGATGCCGCCATTGAGCACGATCTCGAGATCGGGCCGGCGCCGCTTCAAGCGAAGCACGCGCTCGTAGTCGAGCGGCGGCACGTCGCGGTTCTCCTTGGGGCTCAGGCCCTTGAGCCAGGCTTTGCGCGCATGGACGATGAACGTCCGGCACCCGGCTTCAGCCACCTGGCCGATGAACCGGTCGAGACTCTCCTCCGCATCCTGATCGTCGATGCCGATGCGGCATTTCACCGTGACGGGGAGCGGCGACGCATCGCCCATCGCTGCCACGCATTCCGCGACGAGGTCAGGCTCAGCCATGAGGCAAGCGCCGAACCGCCCCGACTGCACGCGGTCGGACGGACAGCCGATATTGAGATTGATCTCGTCGTAACCATAGGCCGCGCCGATGCGCGCAGCCTCGGCGAGTTTACCGGCATCGCTGCCGCCGAGCTGAAGCCCGACCGGATGCTCCTCAGGTGAGAAGCCGAGCACCCGCTCGCGATTGCCGTACAGTACTGCGTCCGCCGTGACCATCTCGGTATAGAGAAAGGCCCGCCGCGAAATCAGCCGCAGGAAGTAGCGGCAGTGGCGGTCGGTCCACTCCATCATCGGTGCCACGCAGAAACGATGGGAGTCAGATTTCAACGGCTTACGCCTTTCGACGGAATCGATTTGTGAGCCGATTGACTGGCCGCGCTCAACCATGGCGCTCGCCCCAATTATAGAGCGCCTTCAGCACCGGGCCGAGCGCCTTGCCTTTGTCGGTCAGGTAATACTCGTAGCGCGGCGGATGGTTCTCATAGAGCCGCGTGGCGATTACGCCTTGCGATTCGAGCGTCTTGAGCCGCGCCGACAACGTGTTGGGCGCTACTCCGCCGAGCCCCTCCTCCAATTGCTGGAAGCGCAGCGGGCCTTTGCGAAACAGATCGCGCAGGATCAGCAGCGACCATTTCTCGCCGATCACGTCAAGCGCCCGCGCCACGGGACAATCTCCGCCATATCCGTTTGCCATAATCCGCTAGATAGCCAAGCCCCTTGAGGAGTTCAAGTGACTAGCTATTGACAAGTGACTTGTCAACTTATAGCTAGTCGATGCGCTGCTCGTTCACGGAGGCGTGTCATGTCCATTCCCGCTTACCTGCCCTATTTCGTCTTCGCCGGAACCGCGGCGACCGTCCTTACCATCCTCTACGGACTCAATCGCGCACTCGCCGATGCGGCTTGGCCAATGGCACAGCGCGCCCGGGCGGTTCGTGTCTCTGCTGTTGTCCTGCTCGGCTGGCTCGCGCTGGCAATCGTGCTCGCCGCGATGGGCGTCTACCATGTGGAAGGTGACGCCCTCCCCACGATCCAATTCGGTATCGTGCCGCCGATCCTGATCGGGATGTTTCTGATTTGGCGATCGGACGCGGTGGCCCGCCTGATCGACGCGGTGCCGCAAGAATGGCTCGTCGCCGTGCAGCTGTACCGCGCGCTTGGCGTGATCTTCCTCATTCTCTTTGCCAGCGGCAAGCTGCCTGGCCCGTTTGCGTGGCCGGCCGGCGTGGGCGACATGGCCGTGGGTCTTCTCGCGCCCGTGGTGGGCTTCGCCTATGCGCGCGCCCCGCGCGACGCGGCAGGCCTGGTCAGGGCCTGGAACGTATTCGGCATCTTGGATCTCGTGGTCGCGGTTACCACCGGCTTCATGACCGCGACCTCGGCGCTCCAGCCCATCCACGTCGAGCCCAGCAGCGACCTGATGACAGTCCTGCCGATGGTATTGATCCCCGTCTTTCTGGTGCCGCTGTCGATCATGCTGCACTTGGCCTCGTTGGCGAAGCTGCATCGCAGCGGCGATGTTATGGTTCATGCCTAGGAGGACGCATTTATGGATACAGTTCTGTGGGCTTTGATCATCTTTGCCGGCGTCGGTCTTGGCGTATGGCTCGTGTCCTTCGTGGTCGAGGCGCTCAGACCCGCGCCCAAGGCGCCTGACAAACTGCGTTGGGCGCCGAATATTCCGATCGACAGCGTCGAAGTCGACGGCAACAGGCTGCGCTACATCAAGACCGGCAAAGGCCCGACCCTGGTCCTCCTGCACACCTTGCGTACCCAACTGGACCTGTTCGAGAAACTCGTGCCGGAGCTGGCCAAGCACTTCACAGTCTATGCCTTGGATTATCCGGGCCACGGCTATTCGGATATTCCCAAGACCCGCTACGACGCGGCGTTCTTTACCGACGCGGTCGAAGGCTTCCTCGCCAAGCTCGATCTTCGCGACGTCACCCTCGCCGGAGTTTCGATCGGCGGATCGATCCCCCTGATCGTCGCCGCACGGCGCAATCCGCGTGTGACGCGGGTCATCGCCGTCAATCCCTACGACTACGCCAAAGGCCGCGGCATGGCGCGCAGCTCGCCGCTTGGTTGGTTGATCAACTATGTCGCGCTGGTCCCCTTCATCGGCGAGACGGTGATGCGGCTCAGGAATTTCCTCATTATGAGATCGGTGCTCAACGGCGGCGTCGCCGACCCGAACAGCATTTCGCCGGCGCTCATGCAGGAGATGTATCGTGTGGGGAATCGCCGAGGCCACTATCGGGCCTTCCTCAGCCTGCTCCGCAATTCGACAAGCTGGCAGAGTGCAACCAAGGACTACGGGCGCATCGAAATTCCTGTTCTGCTGATTTGGGGTGCCCAAGATTGGGCGCTACCCTCAGAGCGCGAGCACGACCGCACCTTGATCCCCGGCGTTCAAATGGCCACGCTCGACCGCGGTGGCCATTTCCTCGCGCTCGACCGGCCGCAGGAATTGATCCAGGCCATCGTCCGGTTCGCGGCGCGCGCCCGCGCGGCTTGAGCAGCCCTGCGCTCTTATTGCAGCTCGGATTCTGTCTCCGGCGTCGCCGGCGGATGCGGTTTGGAGATCATGAAGGCCGCCACGTCCCAGGCCTGCTGCACGGTGAGCACCGGCGTCAAATAGGTGATGCCGAACGGCATGTTGTCGCGGATATACGAGGCGGCGTAGGCGGTCTTGTTCATGCCCGCGCCGGCATTGAAGCTCGCGTCGCCCCAGAGCGGCGGAATGTTGTAGCCCGCGGCCGAACTTTGCTTCACCTCGCCCTGGCCGTCCTCCTTGTGACATGTCGCGCAATGCTTGGCGTAAACGTCTTCGCCACGACGCGCGTCGGGCGGCGAGGCCGGGTTGGCGATCGGCCTGAGGCCCATGCCGGGGATGCGCACGCCCTCTGGCGTGCCCTTCCCCACAAACTTGAAATAGGCGATCAGCGCTTCCATCTCGCGGCCTTCGCTGGGCAAGTCCACGCCATTCATGCTGCGGCGCATGCAGCCGTTGATCCGGCGCGTCAGCGTCAGCACCTGATCGTCGATCATCATCGGGAAGGTGCCGAACGTGGACACGAACGGCGCGGCGAACGGCTGAAGCCCCGCGTTCAAATGGCAGTTCTGGCAGGCAAGGTCGTTGCCCGCATAGCGCATGGCCGGATCGGTTGCGTTCTTGCCGATATAGCGGGGCGTGTCGACGATCAGATCCTTGCCGTAACGGATAAGATCGTTCTCCGGGCCCGGGCCGAGTTTGGCGACATCGGGAACGGCGGCATACCAATTGGTTGGCGTCCCCCACAGCACATAGCCGACGCCGACGCCGACGGCGACCGCAAGCACCAGACCGATCTCTATCAGCAGCGCGCGCATGATTGGCCTCCCTCCAATCGAATCTTTGCCCTTCACCTTATGCTAGGGGCGATGTGTCAGGCAGTATGAATCCTTATATGAAGAGGTGGATCGCAAGAGTTTTACCCCCATGAATGAAACCCGCGCCGAAGCCCACATCGCCACCGATCCCGTCTGCGGAATGATGGTCGATCCGCACGCGGGCAAGCCCACGCAGCAATTCGGCGGCCACACCTATTATTTCTGCTCGGAAGGCTGCCGCATCAAATTCGCCAAGGACCCCGAGCGTTACCTCGACAGCAAGGGCGAGCCTGAGCCGCTGCCGGTCGGCACGCTTTACACCTGCCCGATGCATCCTCAGATCGTGCAGGAAGGTCCTGGCCACTGCCCGATCTGCGGCATGGCGCTCGAGCCGATGGGCGCGCTGCCCGAGGATACCGACAATCCCGAGCTGATCGATTTCACGCGCCGGCTATGGGTTGCGGCGCCGCTAGCGCTCGCGCTCCTCGCCATCGACATGGGCGCCCATGTGTTCGGCGTCGATCTCTTGCCGTTCATTTCGCCCGAGGCCCAGCAATGGCTTAAGCTTGGGCTCGCCGTACCGGCCGTGCTGTGGTCCGGCTGGCCGTTCTTCGTGCGCGGGGTCCAGTCGATCCGCTCCGGCTGGCTCAACATGTTCACCTTGATCGCGCTCGGCACGGGTGCGGCGTTTCTCTACAGCCTGCTGGCCGTGGTGGCGCCGGGACTGTTCCCGCCGTCGATGACCGACGCCCACGGCCTGATCCCGACCTATTTCGAGGCTGCCGCCGTCATCGTCGCGCTGGTGCTGCTCGGCCAGGTGCTCGAGCTGCGTGCGCGCGAGAAGACCGGCGGCGCCATCCGCGCCCTCCTCGATCTTGCGCCCAAGACGGCGTTGCGCGTGCTGAGAGACGGCAAGACCGAGACTGTGCCGCTGGCCACGGTCAAGGTCGGGGACGTGCTGCGGGTCAGGCCCGGCGACAAAATCCCCATCGACGGCACGGTCGTCGACGGCAGGAGCGCGGTCGATGAGTCGATGCTGACCGGCGAGCCCATCCCGGTCGAGAAGACTGCGGGCGACCGCGTCACCGGCGGCACGCTGAACGGCACGGGCAGCTTCGATATGCGGGTCGATCGCACCGGCGAGGAAACGACGTTGTCCCAGGTGGTGGCGATGGTCGCCTCGGCCCAGCGCTCGCGCGCGCCGATTCAGGCGCTGGCCGACACCGTCGCCGGCTATTTCGTGCCGGCGGTCATTCTTGTCGCGGTACTCGCCTTTATCGCCTGGTACTTTCTAGGGCCCGCACCCCAACTGGCGCATGCGCTGGTCGCGGCGGTCACCGTGCTGATCATCGCCTGTCCCTGCGCGCTCGGACTGGCCACGCCCATCTCCATCATGGTGGCGACCGGGCGCGGCGCTCAGTCAGGCGTGTTGGTACGCAACGCCGCGGCCCTCGAACGTCTCGCCGCGGTCAATACCCTGGTCGTCGACAAGACCGGGACGCTGACCGAAGGCAAGCCCGCGCTGACCGGGGTCGAGACCGCGCCGGGCTTCGAGCCTGACGAGGTGCTGCGCGTCGCCGCCTCGCTCGAGGCCGGCAGCGAGCACCCGCTCGCGGCGGCGATCCTGCGCGGCACAGAACAGCGCGGATTGAAGTCGGAGAAGGCCGAAGGCTTCGAATCCCTCACCGGCCAGGGGGTCACGGGACGCGTCGGCGGCCGCGCCGTGCTGCTCGGCAATCAACGGCTGATGGAAGGCGCCGGGATCGACGTCGCCCCGCTCGCCCCCTCAGCCGAGGCCAGGCGCAAAGACGGCGAGACGGTGATGTTTCTCGGCGTTGAAGGCAAGCTCGCCGGCCTGGTCGCCGTCGCCGATCCGGTCAAGGGCACCGCCGCCGAGGCCATCGCCAAGCTGCACGCGCTTGGGTTGAAGATTGTCATGGCCACCGGCGACAACGAGACCACCGCCACGGCCGTCGCCGCGCGACTCGGCATCGACGAGGTTCGCGCAGGTCTTCGGCCGGAGGACAAGCTCAAGATCATCGAAAGTTTGCAGCACAAGGGCGAGGTGGTGGCGATGGCCGGCGACGGCATCAACGACGCGCCGGCGCTGGCCCGCGCCGATGTCGGCATCGCCATGGGCACCGGCGCCGACGTGGCCATGGAAAGCGCCGGGCTGACCCTGCTCAAAGGCGATCTCCGCGGCGTGGTGCGCGCCGTCAATCTCGCCCGCGCCACAATGCGCAATATAAAACAGAATCTGTTCTTCGCCTTCGTCTATAACGCGCTGGGCGTGCCGATCGCCGCCGGCGTGCTCTACCCCGCCTTCGGCATCCTGCTGTCGCCGATCATCGCCGCCGCGGCCATGAGCTTCTCATCAGTGTCGGTGGTCGGCAACGCGCTACGCTTGCGCAACATCGATTTGGGCTGATGGCCGCCTACGGCACGATGCCGATGCCGTCCCCTGCCGGCGGTCCGGCGGTCGGCGCCGGCCCGCGCGGCAGCCGCGGGATAAAGGCCGAGATGGTCGCCAGCCTGCGCCAGGTCGCAAACGCGTTGAGCGGCGAGCGCTCGATCAGCGCCAGCCCCACCGCCGCCAGGAACGGCAAGCTCTGCACCAGAAGCACCGCGCCGAAGATCGAGATCTCGTGCACTTGTTGCTCGTTGGTGAGGTACAGCGTGAGCGCGCCGAGCACCAGCAGGCCGCCGAGCACGCCTTCCCACAGCGCCGGGAACGCTTGCGACCAGCGCGAGGCTCCGCCCTTGGCGGTGCGTACGAACGGCAATCGGTCGCGGATTAGGCCGTCGGCCACCGCCCGGCCGACGGTCAGCTGCAACGCCATGGCCGAGATCGCCGCGCCGAGCGAGGCAAAGATCGGCGCCCGCACCCGTGTGCGGTACAGCACCATGAAATGCAACAGCATCACGGCGAAGGTGGCGAGCACCGGCAGCGTGAGCACGGCCTCGGGCACGGCAATGCCGAGAAAGGCCACGAGCGGCATCCAGATGAGATTGAGAATGGCGATAAGCACACCGAGACTCTCAGCACCGAGCCAGGTCAGCCAGCCGAACAAATATTGGCTGCGCTGCTGCGGCGTGAGCCGGCTGCGGCCAGGCAGGAAGGCCCGCCAGTGCTTCTTGATGAGCTGCACCCCGCCATAGGCCCAGCGGTGGCGCTGCCGCTTATAGGCGGCAAAGTCGCACGGCAGCAGACCCCAGCCATAGCGGTATTGCGTGTAATGCGCCCGCCAGCCCCGTTCCAGCAGCGACAGCCCGAGATCGGTGTCCTCGACGATGGTGTCGCTCGACCAGCTGCCGGCCGCGACCAGCGCCTCGCGCCGGATCAGGCACATCGTGCCGTGCACCACGATGGCGTTGACCTCGTTCCGCTCCACCATGCCGATGTCGAAGAAGCCCGCATATTCGCGGTTCATCGTCACCTGCGTGATGGTCCGTGACGCATCTCGGTGATCCTGGGGCGCCTGCACCAGGCCGACGGCCGGATCGGCGAAAGCCGGCACCAAATCCTTCAGCCAGTCGGGATGCACCACGTAGTCGGCGTCCAGCACGCCGATGATCTCGGCCTCGGTCGCCGTATGCTCGAGCGCCAGCCTGAGCGCCCCCGCTTTGAACCCTTGCATCTTGTCGGCGCGCAGGAATTTGAAGCGTGGGCCGAGCAGCCGGCAGTGGTCCTCGATTGGGGCCCACATGGCGGGATCGGGCGTGTTGTTGATGACCACCACGCATTCGAAGTTGGGCCAGTTGAGCGCGGCCACGGCATCGAGCGTCTGACGCAGCATCTCGGGCGGCTCCCGGCAGGCGGGGATATGGATCGATACCAGCGGCACGTGCTCAGGCATGCCGCCGCCTTGCGTGAGCAGCCGTCGGCCCTTGGCGCCGAACAGGATGGCGGCAAGCTCTTCGATGCGCCGTTTCATGATCACCACCAACGGCACCAGCAGGCCTGCGCCGACGAACAACGCGATCTGCGAGCCGAGCACGAAATAATGCGTCACCCAGTAGTCGATGACGTTGGCCGACCAGGCGCCGATGGCGCCGGCGGTGAGCGCGAGCACGCCGGCTTGCGCCGCAGTTGCCCGCGGAATGCCGAAGATCGGGATCGAGAGCAGCAGCCCGATGGCGAGCGCCGCCATCATCTTCAGCAGGAAGTTCGGCGTTTCTACCGTGCCGGCGAAGGTGAATTTCGGGTTTCGGTCGGCATCGAAGATGCCCCAATAGGGTCCGACGCTGCCTTCGTTGGTCTTCCACGGCTGATCGAAGGCTTCGACGATCGAGTAATCGATGCCCATTGCATCGGCCCGGGCGACGAAGTCGCGCACGATCTGTGCCTGAGTGATCGGGCTCGGCTCGGCGGCCTTGCGATTGAGCCCCGCGCTCGGCCAGCCGAACTCGGCGATCACGATCCGTTTGCCCGGATAGGCCTGGCGCAGCCGCTCATAACCATTGAGCGCATGATCGACCGCGCTCGAGCCGGGAATGCCTTCCCAATAAGGGAGGATGTGCACGGCGAGATAATCGACGGCCGACGCAAGCTCGGGATGCTCGAGCCAGACATTCGGCACCTCGGCGGTCGTCACCGGCACGCGGACCTCGCGCTTCACGCGCTGAATCTTGGCAATGAGGTTTCGTACCGTTTCCTTCGCTGCGTACTCGGGATTGTCGCGGTTTAGCTCCTGCGCCCGGAACACGGCCTCGTTGCCGACGATGACGCTGTCGACGTTCCGGTATTGCTTGGCGAGGGCTATGGCGCTGTCGATCTCACGCTCGTTCTGGTCCTCCCATTCGTTGATCCACACGCCGAGCGTGACGCGCAGGCCGACCTCGGAAGCGAGCTGCGGCACGCGGTCGAGGCCGTTGCCGACGCTGTAGGTCCTGACCGAGCGAGTGAAGGGAGCGATCGCCGCCAAGTCCGACCTGATCTGCGCCTCGCTGGTCTTGTCGGTTTCGCCGTCATGTTTCGGATTGATGGGGGAGAAAGAAATGGAGGAGAGCACACCGCTGGCGTTAGGCGGCGACACCTGCTCATGCAGAGCCAGCCACACCAAGGCATGAGTTGCGGTCGCAAGAGCGACCACAACGGCGACGAGGACGTTGCGCATTTTTCTTGAAGTCTCGCTAATGGCCTGCCCTGTCCCCCTCGGCCGCCAAGCCGCAGAGAAGCTGCAGTCCCTCCCTAAACTTTTTTAGTTGGGAATTGTTCCGGGTTTTGTTGTCGCGCCTACCGTTGCTTGGCTTGACGCCGTTGTTGCTTCCTCTGGAGCAATCCAGCAGTCGTGGACACGGGACGCGAGCCGGTCCGCCGCCTTTGGATCGATGGGCCCTTGTTCAATCACGCAGCGAAACACCAGCTTCAAATGCTCCGAGGAGCAGTTGAAGCGATCATAGAGGTCAATATAGCGGCGCGCGGTATCGATGTCGTCGCGCCACAGCAGACTGGCGATGCGACGGCCGGTCCACACGCATTCGGGCGCACCCGCCGAGCTCGAAAGCTTGGCCGCAGCCTCCTTGTATTCTTTGATGGCCTTGTCGATTGCCTGCTGCGCGGCCCGCTCGGCCGCCTGTTGGTCGCTCTCGGCTTTACCCTCTTGCTTCTGATCGCCTTGCGCCTGTTCGGGCGGCTTCTGCTCGCCGGCGGAGTCCTGGGCGAAAGCGGCAAACGACGACAGCAAGAAAACGCCGCCCGCGATCAGAGCGGTGGCCGGTGAAAAAGTGCGGCGCAGCATGGAGGCAGTGCCCAACGCAAGAATGGGTCATTTTACACGTTAGACCACGAAATTTTGGCGGTCCAACGGCACGCTCTCTGTCTATCACTTCGCAGGCGCACAAACCAGAGGAATTGGTTCATTGGCACCAACGAAGCTGCTATTCGTCGCATCCTTCTCGGTCCAAGTCTCACCATGCTCCGCTCCCTTGGCCTTTTCGTGCTTGCCGCCGGCACCATCGCGCTCGCCTGGTATGGTTTGGGCAAAGCGGTTTCTATGCCACCCTCGCCGCTAGGCCCTGGCGAGAAGCTAACGTGCATCTCCTATGCGCCGTTCCATGGCGAGCAGGCGCCGTTCACCTGGAATCTCCGCATCCCCGACCGGCAGATCGCGGCGGATTTGCGGCGCCTGTCGGCGCTGACCTCTTGCGTCCGGACCTATTCCGCCAAGGGCGCCCAGGGGCGCATCGCCGAGCTCGCCCCGGCCTTCGGTCTCGACGTGTTGCAAGGGATCTGGCTCGGACGAGATCGCGCCGACAATCGCCGGGAGGTTGAGGCGGCGCTTGAACTCGCGCGGAAGCACCCCGCTACGATCAAGGCCCTGATCGTCGGCAACGAAACGCTGCTGAGGGGCGAGCTGCCGGCCGACGAGATCAAGGCGCATCTCGAGGAGGTGCGGGAGCGCTCGGGGCTTCCGGTCACCTACGCCGATGTCTGGGAGTTCTGGCTCAAGGCCCCCGAGCTTGCCGCCGCGACCGACTTCGTGACTATCCACATCCTCCCTTATTGGGAGAACGATCCGGTGGCCGAGCGGGACGCCGTCGCCCATGTGCGGGAGGTCCGAAAAAAGTTCGAGGCTGACTTCCCCGGCAAGGAGATCTTGATCGGCGAGGTCGGTTGGCCGAGCCGGGGCCGGATGCGCGACGGCGCTCTGCCGTCGCCGGCCAACCAGGCGCGCTTCTTGAGCGGCGTGGTTTCGCTCGCGAAGGCCGAGAATTGGAAGGTGAACCTGATCGAGGCCTTCGATCAGCCGTGGAAGCGCCTGCTCGAAGGCACTGTGGGCGGCTATTGGGGTCTCTACAACGATGCGCGGCGTGCGCCGAAATTCCAATTTGGCGAGCCGGTGTCGAACCATCCGGATTGGCGGCTCAAGGCGGGTCTCGGCGTCGGCGCGGCCTTCTTAGCCGTTATCGCTTTTTGGGCAGGTTCTCGAGGGGTGCCATCGCGCGAGCGAAGCTGGCGCCGGGATCTCGCCGCCGGCGGTATCGCGCTCGGCTCAGGTCTGCTGTTCGGCTTGGCCGCGGTCAATCTGCCGATGGAGGGCGAGATGACCGGCGACCGGCTGCGCGGAGTGGCCATGCTCGTACTCGCGCTGGTGGTGCCGATGGCCGCCTCTTATGCGGTCGCCCGCGGCGACCGGTTGGCCGGCTTGGCGCGCGCGCTCGACCCGTCTTATTGGCGAAGCTCAAATCGTGTGGAAGTGGTGCTGGCCGCGCTCCTCGCCGCCACCATGGTCGCCGCCATCCATGTGGCGCTCGGGCTCGTGTTCGATCCGCGCTATAAGGATTTCCCCTTTGCCGCACTGTTAGGCCCGGTGACGGCCCTTGCCATTCTCGCTTTCGCCAACAACCGGGCGCCCCCTCGGACAGGAAACGCCGAGCGCATGGCAGCATCCGTACTGACGGGGTCGGCCGTGTTCATTACGCTCAATGAGGGCATCGCCAATTGGCAGGCGCTGTTATTCGCGACGCTGCTCTTGCTGCTCGCCCTCACCGCCATACGCGCCAAGGCCGCGCCAGGCTGAGCACCAGCAGCGCCACCGCAAGGGCCGAGGCGCGGGTGTTGTAAAGCACGAGGCCAAGCAGCGCGAACACTAGGCCTGTGGCGAAGGCCACGACATGCGGGCGCCACAGCTGCACGCCCGAAGCGATCAGCGCCACCCAGCCGAATGCGCCTTGCACGAACATCAGGATCACCGCGAGCCTGACCTGACAGGTGAAACTCTCCTCCCCCGCCTCGCACGCAACGCCGATCGCCGAATTTTGAATGATGGCGTAACGGAGATAGAGCGCGGCGACGAGCGCGGCGGAGCCGAGAATGGCGAGTGCGGCCAGGGCCCGGCGCGACGGCAGGAACAGCTTCGGCGGGGCTTTGGCGTCCGGCGCGGAAATCATGGTGAAGCGGGTCTTAAGCCAGGAACGGTTCGTTGCGCCAGAGCGGCCAGCCTAATTTTAACTTTTTTCGTTTAACCGTTGCCCTGGAGCTAAGGCTCCCAAGCAGGGGCGTCAGCCATGGCCAAGGCCAAGTTTCACAAGTCGCAGCGTGTGTTCGTGAAGCCGGTCGGCACCTGGGCTCATGTCGAGGCCGTGGTGCCGCAATGGGTGAAGGGCTGCGAGGAGCCGATCAAGATCGCTTATGACTGCGGCATGGGCCGCGAGTTCGCGCAGGATGAGCTCGAAGAGGAATCCACCGCGCTCCGGACCAACGCCGCAAATGGCCTCGGCGGCACCTGGCGGGTGCTGCGCGGCAGCGCCGCCTGCAATCGCTGGAAGAGCGCCGAGCAGTGCGGTCACCACCCTCACCCCGGCACGCATCCGATGGTCGTGCCCACCGAGCGCGATTGGGGCGGCTGGCGGGTTCCCGGAGCCGAGTACGATCTGACCCCACCGCATCGAGCACCAGGCCGAAGTCATCGTGCGGGCGCCGATTTTCATGAAGCTGCTCGAGGAATTCGTCGAACATGCCGAGCAAGAGCCCGAGAATCTGAGCGACGACTTGACCAAGCTCGCCCAGATCGCGCGCCGCATCATCAGCGAAGTCTCCGGCTAGCAACAGCGCTCCCCGCGACAAAATTGCCGCAAGGACTTGGCATCCCGCGCGCCGCCCTCTAAGAGCGACAGCGAAGGGATAGTCCAGAGTCCATGCACCAGCCCGCCCGCCAGCCCAAACTCCTGAAGGACTACGCGCCCCCCGATTTTCTCATCGACGAGGTCGAACTCGATTTCACGCTCGATCCGAAGGCGACGCGGGTCGCCGCCAAGCTCAGACTGCGGCCGAACCCCAAAGTAGCGACCGGCGGCCGCCCACTCGTGCTCGACGGCCAAAGTCTCACGCTTCAGAGCCTCGCTCTGAACGGCAAGCGCCTCGCGCACGAGGACTACGAGCTCAACGAGGGTTCCCTCACGATTCCCTCGGTTCCCGCCCAGCCGTTCACTCTTGAGATCGTGACGCTGTGCGATCCCGACGGAAACACGGCACTCTCCGGCCTCTATCGCTCGCGCGGCACCTATTGCACCCAGTGCGAGCCGGAAGGCTTCCGCCGCATCACGTTTTTTCTCGACCGGCCTGACGTGCTCGCCGTCTATACCGTGCGCATCGAAGCCGACCGGGCGACCACGCCGGTGCTGCTGTCGAACGGCAATCAAGTGGCGCACGGCGACATTCCCGGCACCGGCCGACACTATGCCATCTGGCACGACCCCTTCCCCAAGCCGTCTTATCTCTTTGCGCTGGTCGGCGGCGACCTCGCCTGCGTGCCCGACAACTTCGTCACCAAGTCCGGCCGCAAGGTTGCGCTTGGCATCTATGTCGAACCCGGCAAGGAGGACCGCTGCGGCTGGGCCATGGAGTCGCTGAAACGCGCCATGCGCTGGGACGAGGAACGGTTCGGGCTCGAATACGATCTCGATGTGTTCAACATCGTCGCAGTCAGCGACTTCAACATGGGGGCGATGGAGAACAAAGGCCTCAACATCTTCAACGACAAGCTGGTGCTGGCGCGGCCCGACACGGCAAGCGACGCCGACTACGCCTCGATCGAGGGCGTGATCGCGCATGAATATTTTCACAACTGGACCGGGGACCGGGTCACCTGCCGGGACTGGTTTCAGCTCTGCCTGAAAGAAGGCCTGACCGTGTTCCGCGACCAGGAGTTCACGGGCGACACCCGCTCCGGCCCGGTCGAGCGCATCGCCGCCGTGCGCATGCTCAAGACGCATCAATTTCCCGAGGACGCCGGACCGCTCGCCCATCCTGTGCGGCCGGCCTCCTATATCGAGATCAACAATTTCTACACGGCGACGGTCTACGAAAAGGGCGCCGAGCTCTGCCGCATGTTGCAGACCCTGCTCGGCCGCGAGGGCTTCCGCGCAGGCATGGATCTCTATTTCGAGCGCCATGACGGCGAGGCCGTGACCGTCGAGGATTTCGTCGCGGCGATGGCCGACTCCTCCGGCCGCGATCTCTCGCAATTCATGCTCTGGTACACGCAAAGCGGCACGCCCGAGCTTGCCTGCTCGCTCGACTACGACGCCCATGCCAAGACCGCGCGGCTCGCGGTGAGCCAAGTCATCCCGCCGACGCCCGGCCAGACCAAGAAAGAGCCGATGCTGATCCCGCTCAAGGTCGGGCTGATCGGCGCCAATGGCGATGAGCTTCCCTTGAAGCTCGACGGTGGAACCGCTCTGTCAGATGGCCTGCTCGAAGTAACCGCGCGGGAGCAGGTGTTCGAGTTTCGCGACATCCCCTCGCCGCCGACCCCGTCCTTGCTGCGCGGCTTCTCGGCGCCGGTCCGCCTCACCACCAGTCTCGATCCGGACCAGATCGAGTTCCTGATGATGCATGACAGCGATCCGTTCAACCGCTGGCAGGCGGCGCAGACCTACGCCCTCAACCTCCTCACCGCCGCAGCGCGTGGTGGAGCCGAACGCGAGCGGGTGCGGGGAACAGCGGCCGCGCGGCTCGCCAACGCGCTCAGCGCCACAGCACGGGACGAGGCATTGCTGCCGGCCTATCGCGCCGAATTCCTCAAACTTCCGACCGAGTCGGACGTGGCCCGCGAGCTGGCACGCGAGGTCAACACCGACGCCGTGCACCAGGCCCGCGAGACCTTGCGCGCCACGATCGGAAGGGAGAGCCGGGCGACCTTGGCCGGGCTCTATGAGCAGAGCGCTCCCACCGGACCTTATTCGCCCGACCCCGTGAGCGCGGGCTTGCGCGCCTTGCGCAGCGCCGCGCTCGATCTCCTGGTGGCCACCGGCGAGGCCTCGGAAATCGCGCGGGCCGAACGGCACTACCGCGAGGCCGCCAACATGACCGACGCCATCGCGGCGCTTTCCATCCTCTCCCAGGTGGAGGGACCGGCGCGTGACCAGGCGCTCGATCATTTCTATACGCGCTGGCAGGACGAGCCTCTTGTCCTCGATAAATGGTTCGCGGTGCAGGCGCGGGCCGCCAGACCCGATTCAGTCGAGACCGTCCGGGCCCTCCTGTCGCACCCCAAATTCTCGCTAAAGAACCCGAACCGCATCCGCGCGCTGCTCGGCAGCTTTGCCCACGCCAATCCCACCGGCTTCAATCGTGCCGACGGCGCGGGCTACCGGCTGCTCGCCGAACAGGCCCTCGAGATCGACCGTTTCAACCCCCACGTCGCCGCCCGCCTGCTCGGCGCTTTCGAAAGCTGGCGCACCCTCGAGCCAGGGCGCCAGGCCCGGGCCAAGGCCGTCCTGGAGGATCTCGCGGCCAAATCTCTGTCCACCGACAGTTACGAGATCGTCACAAAAACCCTTGGGGCGGCTTAGAGTCTTGCTCTGTCAACGGGTTATTAACCGAATTTCCACAGCTTTCCTCTGGACAGCCGACGCTCTCATCGATTCCAATGGTGATGCGGGCGATTCGGAGATGCGGCAACTTCTCCGGCTCGATGCAGGAGAACGTCTGAGGGGGATCGAATGGCAGGGGCGCGCTCGGCGCGTGGGGGATTCGCTTTCGCGGAACCGCACTGGCATGACCTCCGCGCCCTCGTCGGACGTTACCTTCCCAACGACGAGCGCCTTCGCCGCCTCGTGCCGATCTTGCTGGCGGCCTTTGCTGTCGTCGCCGTTGTCGGCTTCACCCTACAACTGATCCACGGCAAGAGCGCCGCCCTCGATGCGGCGAGCCGGCAGCTCTCGCTGATTGCCGATAACACCGCGCTCAGCCTGAAGGACAAGACCCTCGGCTCGAGCACCAATTGGCAGGGCGCACTGGCGGCGAGCTTGCCCAAAGGCGCGACCGCCGACAGCCGTACCGTCCTCCTCGCCGACGCCGAGGGCCAGATCCAAGCCCGCGCGCCGCTCGAAGGCTCGTACTCGGGCAATCTCCTCACCATTTTGGGACCGCAGCAGCCGCTCACCACGTTCGGGGCCGATGCCGGCGTGCTGCGGCTGACGCTGCTCGACGGCGCCGATGCCATCGTCACCGTGCGCGATGTGCCGCAGACCGACACGCAACTCGCTTTCATCCAGCCGGTCGGTGCCGCGCTCGCCGATTGGCGGCAGACCGCGCGGCTCGAAATCACGCTCCTCGTCTTGACCGGGCTGGTGCTTGCGCTTCTGTTGGCCGGCCTGTGGTACCTCGCGCCGACCGCCGCGCGCGACGACGCAGGGGCCCTGACCAAGGAGCTGACCGAAGCGTTGCCGGGCTGCGGCGTCTGGCGTTGGAACCTCGCCCGCGGCCATGTGCATTGGTCGTCGCCGATGTACCGGCTGCTCGGCTTGGAGCCCTGCGACAAAGCCATGGCATTCCGGGCCATCTCTCAGGCTTTGCATCCCGAGGACGATCTGCGCGGCGCGATCGACCGGCATCTCCGCGACGGCGCCTCCTTGTTCGACGGTTGCTTCCGCTTGCGTCATGCCGGCGGACATTGGGTAGGCTTGAGACTGCGCGGGCACATCACGCGTGGGGTGCACGACCGGGAGCCGTGGCTCACCGGCATCGCCGTGATCGCCGACCACGAGGTCACGCCCGGTTCCGCCGACGAGAATGCGCGACTCCGCGATGCGGTCGAGACCATCTCCGAGGCTTTCGTGCTGTGGGACCGGGATAACCGGCTGGTCATGTGCAACAGCAAGTACCAGCAGTTCCACGGCCTCCCGGACGACACGGTTCGGCCAGGCAGCCCCTATGACGACGTTATCGCCGCGGCCTCAGAGCCGATCGTCTCCAAACGCGTGGCGGTCGCCGGCACCGACGACGACGATACCCGCACCTACGAGGCCCAGATCGAGGACGGCAGGTGGCTTCACATCAACGAGCGCCGCACCCGCGACGGGGGTTATGTCAGCGTCGGCACCGACATCACCGTGCTCAAGGAAAGCCAGCAGCGCCTTGCCGACAGCGAGCAGCAGCTCAGGGCAAGCGTCGCCGAGCTTAGGCTGTCTCGCCGCGAGCTTGAGCAACAAAAGCAGCAGCTGGTCGACCTCGCCGAGAAATATGCTTTGGAGAAGAACCGCGCCGAGGCGGCCAACCGCGCCAAGTCGGAGTTCCTCGCCAATATCAGCCACGAGCTGCGCACGCCCTTGAACGCCGTGATCGGCTTCTCCGAAGTGATGCAGCAGGCGCTGTTCGGCCCGCTCGGCCATCCCAAATATCAGGAATACGCCCGCGACATCTACGCGTCGGGGGCCTATCTGCTGGAAGTGATCAACGACATCCTCGACATGTCGAAGATCGAGGCCGGCCGCATGTCGCTCGACGCCGGCAATATCGACCTCGCCGATATCGTCGAGGACAGCATGAAGGTGGTGAGCCAGGCCGCCGCCGAGCGCAATATCACACTCGCCCGGCACGGGCCCCAGCATCTGGTGCTGGAGGCCGACCGCCGCGCGCTCAAGCAAGTGTTCCTCAACCTGCTGTCCAACGCCGTCAAGTTCACCCGCGACGGCGGCAGCGTCGATGTGCATCTGTCGCGCTCGCGCGGCCATGTGAAGATCGCCATCAAAGATACCGGGATCGGCATTCCGGAGGCCGACATTGCCAAACTCGGCCGCCCCTTCGAGCAGGTCGAAAACCAATTCTCCAAGAGCCATCAGGGCAGCGGGCTTGGCCTTGCCATCTCCCGCGCCCTGATCGAGTTGCATGGCGGGGCCTTGCGCATCACCAGCCGCGAAGGTCAGGGCACGACCGTCACCTGCACCCTGCCCGTCCGTCCGGTGCTCGCCGACGAACAGCCAAAGCTCGCCGCCAGCGCCTGACTTTCTGTATGGCTAGGCCGCGATGCGCTCGAACGCCTCATGCACGGCGGCCAGCGTCTCTTTCAGCGTGGCTTCGAGCGAGGCGAAGTCCGGCATGTCCGACGCACGGGCAAGCAAATCCTTCAGCGCGCGCGGCGCCTGGTCAGCCACGAACGGCTTGTCGAGACAGAGCCTGAGCAATTGGGTCAGCGTGTGATAGAGCCGCGCCGCCGGTACCAGAATTTCGGCATCGCCTGGTGACAATACGCCGGCCGCCGATAGCTTGGTCAGGGCAAGCTCGGTGTTCTGATCGAGGACCTCCGGGTGCTCGGCACTCACGAGTTGAAGGAACTGCGCGATGAATTCGAGATCGATCAAGCCGCCTCGCACGTTCTTCAAGTCCCAGACTTCCGCGCTGCCCTTGTCGTCGGCGATCTTGGCGCGCATGGCTTTGACGTCTTCCGCGACCTTAGCCCGGTCGCGCTTGCGGGACAGCACCTCCTTGATCGTGGTGCCGATCTCTCGCCGCAGCGAGGCGGGGCCGGTGATGACGCGGGCCCGGGTCAGGGCGAGATGCTCCCACGTCCACGCCGAGCCCAGCTGATAGCTGATAAAGCTCGACAGCTTGGTCGCAACCGGCCCCTGATTGCCCGAGGGCCTGAGCCGCATATCCACCTGATAGAGCGAGCCTTCCGCCGTATCCGCCGACAGCGCCGCGATCAGCCGCTGAGTGAAGCGCGTATAATAGTGTGAACCGGGCAGGCTCTTCGCCCCGTCGGACTGCGCGCCGTCGCCCTCATAGTCGTAGACGATGATCAGATCGAGGTCCGAGCCCGCCGTCATCTCCCGGCCGCCGAGTTTCCCCATGGCGAGCACCGCCGCCTTACCTCCCGGCAGGCGCCCGTGCGTGCGAATGAGCTCTTTCTCCACCCGCGCGGCCAGCGCCTCGATCAGCGTCTCGGCAAGGTCGGCATAGGCCGCTCCTGCCTGCCGGGCCGACAGCGTGCCCGAGATCACCCGTACGCCAATGAGGAAAGCTTGCTCGCGGCCGACGATGCGGGCGCGATCGAGCGCCTCCTGATAATCGGATGCCTCGGCCAGCGCGGCGCCGACCAACTCTTTCAACTTGGCCGGGGCCGGCACCGCGCCGAAGAAACCCGGATCGAGCACGGCATCGAGCAGGCGCGGCCGCCGGCCCAGGATACGGGCAAGCCGCGGCGCCGTCCCCATGATGTCGGCGATCAGCCGCAACAGGCTCGGATTGGCGGCGAGCAGGGAGAATAGCTGGAGCCCGGCGGGCATCTCGGCCATCACCTTGTCGAACGTGGCGAGCGCGAGATCGGGTTCAGCGGACCGGCCGAACGCATCGAGCAAAGACGGCAGGAACTCGGTCAACCGCTCCCGCGTGCGCTCGCTTCGCGTCGCTGCATAGCGGCCCGACTGCCAGGCGCGGATGGCGGCGACCGCGGCTACGGGGTTGCCGAACCCGAGCCGCTCCAGACCGGCAAGGGCAGCCGGGTCGTTCTCGTCGGCAACGACGATGTTCGGGGCGGACCGCGTCGGCTCGGGGATTTTCTCGAACAGAGCTTCGTACTGGGCCTCGACCCGCTTGAACCGATCGAGCAGCGCGTCGCCGAACGCGTTGGTATCGATAAAGCCCGAGAGCTTGGCAACACGCTCCAGCTCCTCCGGCTCGGCGGGAATGATGTGGGTCTGCTGGTCGCCGACCATTTGCAGCCGGTTCTCGATGCGGCGCAGGAAGAGATAGGCCTCGGTGAGGTCCTCGGCGGCGCCCGGCGCGATCCATCCCCCCGCGGCGAGGCGCTCAAGCGTTTCGATGGTGCCTCGCGTTCTGAGCTCGGGATGACGGCCGCCGGCGATCAGCTGCTGCGTCTGGGCGAAGAACTCAATGTCGCGGATGCCGCCCCGCCCAAGCTTGATGTTGTGCCCCTCCACCGCGACGGCGCCGTGACCCTTGAAGGCGTGAACCCGGCGCTTCATGGCATGGATGTCGGCCACCGCCGCGAAGTCGAGATATTTGCGCCAGACGAAAGGTGAGAGCTGCCGCAAGAACTCCTCGCCGGCCTCGACATCGCCGGCCACCACGCGCGCCTTGATGAGCGCGGCGCGCTCCCAGTTCTGGCCGAAGCTCTCGTAATAGGTGAGGCCCGCCTCGACCGAGAGCGCGATCTGGGTCGCGCCCGGATCGGGCCTGAGCCTGAGATCGGTGCGGAACACGTACCCGTCGGCGGTGTGCTCTTGCAGGAGGCGCACCAGGTCGCGGGTCAGCCGCACGAAGAAGGTCGACGGCTCGACCTCAGGCTTTAATCCCGCGCGCTCGGCGTCGTAAAACACGACAATGTCGACGTCGCTCGAATAGTTCAGCTCGAAGGCGCCGAGCTTGCCCATGGCGATAACGAAATAGCCGGGCGCCGGCAATGTGAGATCGGATTGCGGCACAAGCTGGCCGCTCTCGCGTGCCTTGCGGAACAGAAAAACCGTCGCTTGCTCCAGCGCCGAATCGGCGGTGACGCTCATGGCCTCAAGCGCCGCCTCGGTCGGCCAAACGCCGCCAAGTTCGGCAAGCCCGGTCAGCAGCGCCATGCGATGCTTGAAGCGCCGCAACAGCGTCATGACCTCAGACATGGCGGACGCTTGGGCCACGGCGGCGGCCAGCCCAGCCCGCGCCTCGCCAAGATAGAAGTCGGGATCGCCCAATAGGCAGCCGGCGAGATCGGCGGGATGGCGCAGCGCCAGAGCCGTGAGATAGGGCGAGGCTGAAAATGTGGCCTCGAGCAACTCGCGGACCTTGTTCGATTCGCCGAACAGCTTGGCGGCAGAGGCAAGCTCGGGAGCGCCCTGAAGCGCCTTGGCCAGGCTGGCGAGCGCGTCTTTGCCCCGCGCCCCGTCATAGAGGCGCGGACACTCGGTGATGCGCTCGAAGAACGCCGTCACGCCGGCCTGATCTCTGCTCCCGCGGGCCCCGGAGGCGGCGCCCCGTTGACAAGCGCCTCGCCTTCGATCGGCAAAGCGAGGATGACTCTGAGCCCGGGCTCGTTGTCTTCCAGTCTCAGGCTGCCACCATGCAGCCGAGCCACGGCCGCGACAAGACTCAATCCCAGGCCACTGCCCGGCTCCGATCGGCTCGCTTCCAGCCGGACGAAGCGGCCGAGCACCCGCTCACGCTCGGCAGGAGGCACACCGGGTCCCCGGTCGGTAACGACAATCTCGGCGACCGGACCTTTGGCTACGGCCCTCACCTCGACCTCCGGCTTCGCGCCGGCGCCGTTCCCGGCCGCCTCCGCCGTGCCGTATTTGATCGCATTGTCGATCAGATTGGCGATGGCCTGCCCGAGCAATTGGCGGTCGGCGCGGACCATGACCGGCGCATCGGCCTCGGCCTTAAGCATCAAGCCGCGCTCTTCGGCGACCGGCTCGTAAAGCTCGGCCACGTCGCGCAACAGGGTCGACACATCGAGCGTTTCGCGGTTCTCGCCGCCGGCGCCGGCCTCGATCCGCGCGATCGACAGCAGCGCGTTGAACGTCTTGATCAGCCCGTCAGCCTCCTCGATGGTCCGCTCCAGCGCCTCGCGATAGACCGGTTCGCCGTATGGCTCGCGCAACGCGCCCTCGACGCGGTTGCGCAGGCGGTTGAGCGGTGTCTTGAGGTCGTGAGCGATATTGTCCGAGACTTCGCGCAACCCGGCCATAAGCTGCTCGATGCGCGCCAGCATGAGATTGAGGCTCTCCGACAGACGGTCGAGCTCATCGCCCGACCCGTTCACCGGCAGGCGCCCGGTCAGATTTCCCTCCATGATGGTCCGGGTGGTGTCGGACAAGGCGTCGATACGGGCGAGCAATTTGCGGCTGACCCAATAGCCGCCGCCGATACCGAACAGGGCCATGACGCCGAGCCCCCACAGCATGGCCGAACGGACCATGCGCGCCAGCTCGCGCCGGTCCTCGATGTCGCGGCCGACGATCAGCCGGTAACCGCTCGGCAGCCGGAACACATTGGCAAAGGCAAGCCTCCGCTCGACCCCGCCCGTCGCCGGGCGGCGATAGACGAACTCGACCGGGCCGAGGCTATTCCACAAATCGGGTGATACGGCGCTGAGATTGCCCGCCAGCCGGCGGCCCTCCCCATCGGCCACCAGATAGAGGCTGTTGCCGGGCGTCTGCGTCCGTTCGGCCACCGTGCGCACGAGCTGGTCGAGCCCGCCCGCCCGGTATTGCTCGGCCAGCCCTTTGAGCTCGGCATCGATGGTTTGATTGAGCTGCCGCGACAGCAGAACCGTGGTGTTCCAATAGATATAAAAGATGGCCACGATGGCGGCCGCGCTGAACAGCGCAAGATAGGTCAGCGATAGGCGGAAGGTGGTGGTCCGGAAGAGCTTAGTAAGCGCTGTCACGGATGGTGTAGCCGGCGCCGCGGACCGTGTGCAAGAGGGGGTTTGCGAAGCTCTTGTCGATCTTGGACCGAAGCCGAGAAATGTGGACGTCGATGACATTCGTCTGCGGATCGAAATGATAGTCCCACACATTCTCGAGCAACATGGTGCGCGTGACCACCTGGCCCGCGTGTTTCATCAAGTATTCGAGCAGGCGAAACTCGCGCGGCTGCAACATAATCGCTTCGCCCGCGCGCGTCACCTTGTGTGACAGCCGGTCGAGCACCAGATCGCCCACTACGAAGCGCGTGCTCCCCTCTTCGGGAGAGGTCCGCCGAGCCAGCGCCTCGATGCGGGCGAGCAGTTCGCTGAACGCGTAGGGTTTGGTGAGATAGTCGTCGCCGCCGGCGCGCAAACCCTTGACCCGGTCGTCGACCTCCCCAAGCGCGGAGAGGATCAGCGCCGGGGTCCTGATTTCCTCCGAGCGGAGCGCACCGATCACCGCCAGTCCGTCGCATTTCGGCAGCATGCGATCGACGATCAGCACGTCATAGGCGTTCGCTCTGGCAAGTTCGAGCCCGGTCTGGCCGTCGCCAGCATACTCGGCGACATGACCCGATTCCTTCAGCGCCCGCTTGAGGAAAGTTGCAGTTTCTTGGTCGTCCTCGATGACCAGCACGCGCATGGTTGAAGATCTCCCGGACGACTTAGCTTCAGTGAGGGACATTGTTGTTAATCCTAGGTTATTGGGGGTTGGTCCTAGGTTGAGGGGTGGGCGGCGCGGTGGGGGGAAACCGCGCCGCCCTCCGGCGTAGAAGGCGTTAAGCCGCCTTCTTCAGGGAAAGCGCCACGAAGCGCGTCTGGTCGCCGGTTTTGACCTGCATGAGGACTTTGACCGTGTCCTTGTCCGTTGTTTTGGCCCCGTCCAGCGCCTTCTTGACGCCGGCGGCGACATCGGACGGGTTGGACACCGTCACGCCGGACACTTCAAGGATGACGTCGCCGGCCTTGAGGCCCTTATCGGCGGCATCGCTTGCAGGGTCGACCTCGGTGATCACCACGCCCTGTTCACCGGCGCCTGGGAACTTGGTGGCCGGAGCCAGCGATAGGCCGAGATCCTTCATCTGTTCGCCGGTATCAGCGGGCTTGTCCTCTTCGAGCGCCGCAAGCTTCTTGTTACTTGGGAAGGTGCCGAGCTTCATGGTGACCTGACGTTTGTCGCCGTAGCGGACGATGGCCAGCTTGACATCCGTGTCGGGGTGGAGTTCGGCGATCTTGCGGGCCAGGTCGCGCGAGTCATCGATCTTCTCGCCGTTGACCTCGACAATGACGTCGCCGGGCTTGAGGTCCTGCTCAGCCGCGGGCCCATCCTCGGTCACCTTAGTGATCATGGCGCCTTTGGCCTCAGCCAGGCCGATCGAGTCGGCAATGTCGTCGCTCACATTCTGAATGACCACGCCGAGCCAGCCGCGATCGACGGTGCCATGGCTCTGCAGCTCGGTGACCACCTCTTTGACAAGGGCGGCCGGGACGGCGAAGGCGATGCCGACATTGCCGCCGGAGGGCGAGAAGATGGCGGTGTTCATTCCGACCACGTTGCCGTCGAGATCGAAGCTCGGGCCGCCCGAATTGCCGCGGTTCACTGCCGCGTCGATCTGCAAATAATCGTAAGGACCGGAGCCGATGTCGCGGTTATGAGCCGAGATGATGCCGGCCGTCACCGTACCGCCAAGGCCGAACGGATTGCCGACCGCCAACACCCAGTCGCCGACGCGCGGATCCTTGGACGAGAACTCGACGAACGGAAATGTCTTGTCCTTGGCATTGACCTTGATCAGCGCCACATCGGTGCGCGGATCGGTGCCGATGAGCTTGGCCGGGTATTTCTCGCCGTTTTCCAGCGTGACCGTGATGTCCTCGGCGTCCTCGACCACATGGTTGTTGGTCACGACCAAGCCGTCGGGCGTGATGAAAAAGCCGGAACCCTGCGCCAGGCTCGGGGTCGGCTTGCTCGGCGCCTGCGGCATGCCTTTGCGGAATTGCTTGAAGAAGTCGTAGAGCGGGTTGTCCTCGGGCAGATCGGGCATGCCCGGAATTTCCTGCTCGTTGTCGGCGACCTTGACGTCGCCCTTGACGTTGATGCTGACCACGGCCGGGCTTACTTTCGCCGCGAGATCGGCAAAACTTATCGGCGCACGGCCGTAAGGCGTTTCGATGGTCGGTTGCGTGGCGGTCTCGGCGGCCGCAAAGGGTACGCTATTGCCGAGCGTCAGGCCCAATGCGCCTGTGGCGATCAGGGCGGCAGCCGCGAGGAGCGCGGGCTTGCGGGTCAGTTTCCGCGAGCTTGGGCTCTCAGTCGCAGCAGAGCTCCGGTCAAGTTCCATGTGTTACCTCTCCTGAATAGAAATCCCGTACGATAGCCTGGCATCAACGACGGAGCGAGGCTCTGGGACCCACATATAAGCGTTCGCCGATTACGCCGCCGTTTCGGCGGCATTAATTTTCAGTAAGGTTCCTGGCGAAAATCGGCCCTCGGCAAGGCGTTGGCCTGTCAATTAGCGCAAGCCTCAGCCTTCGTCCAGCAGGCGCTTGAGCCGCCGTTTCTCGTTCGCGCTGAGCGGCGCCGGGCTTTGGCGGGCGGCCTTGCGCCGCCGATAGGCGATGAAGATGAGCAACAGAGCCGCGGCGAACACCACCGGCGTGGCAAACCACAGCAGCACCGTATGCGGCAGAAGCCGCGGCTTGAGGAGCACGAACTCGCCATAGCGCGCGACGACGAAGTTCACGATCTCTTGATCGCTGTCGCCGGCTTTCAGCCTCTCGCGCACCAGCAGCCTCAAATCCCTGGCCAAGGGCGCATCGGAATCGTCGATCGACTGGTTCTGGCAGACGAGACAGCGCAAGCCTTCCGAGATGGCCCTGGCGCGGGCCTCCAGCGCGGCATCCGGCAGCACCTCGTCGGGCTGCACGGCATGGGCGGGCACCAGCGCAAGGAAGGAGAGCGCGAGGGACAGGAGAAGCGCAGGGAGAGATCGGCGCGGCATGACTACTCGGCCGCGGAGACCGCGGCCGCCTTGGCTTGCGCGCGCTTGGGCGCTCCAACCCGCAAGCGCCGGTCGGAGAGCGATACGGCGCCGCCGAAGAACATGACCAGCGCGCCAAGCCAGATGAGGCGTACCAGCGGGTTGAAATAGAGGCGGATGCTGTAGGCGCCGTTGTTCAGCTCATCGCCGAGCACGGCGTAAAGATCGCCGCGCCAGCTCGCATGAATCCCGGCCTCGGTCGTGCCGCTGCGCTCGACCGTGAATTCGCGCTTCGACGGCATAAGCTCGGTTACCGCCTTGCCGTTGCGCGTTACTTCGAACATCCCCACCCGCTCGCGATAATTCGGCCCCTGGCGCGGCGCGACCCCCTTGAAGGCGAGCGTGTAGCCGGCGATGTCGGCCGTCTCGCCGGGCTTGAGCGCCAGGATCTGTTCCGAACGCCAGGCCGTGGTGGCGACGACGCCGATTACCGCCAGCCCCAGCCCTGCATGAGCAAGCGCCGACCCATAGGCCGCGCGCGGCAAACTGCCGAGCCTTCGCCCAACTTCCGCGAGGGAGGCCTGGCCGAACTTCACCCGGTAAGCGATCTCGGTCAGCGCGCCCATGACCAGCCAAACGCCAAGGCCGATGCCGAACGGCGCGAGCCACGGCCCCCGCTGGCTGAACGCCAGCAGCAGCACCGTGACCGCGAGCGCCAAACAAGCGGCGGCCATCAGGCGCTGCCCCGCCGCCGCCAAGTCGCCGCGCTTCCAGGCGAGCAGCGGACCGAACGGCACGGCGATGAGCAGCGGAACGATGAGCGGCACGAAGGTGAGATTGAAGAAGGGCGGCCCGACCGAAATTTTGTCGCCGGTCACCGCTTCGAGCGCGAGCGGATAGAGCGTACCGACGAACACCGCGGCGCAGGCGGTGGTGAGCAAGAGATTGTTCAGGACCAGCGCGCCCTCGCGGCTGATCGGGGCGAACAGTCCGCCCTGCCCGAGCAGCGGCGCGCGCCAGGCGAACAGCGCGAGCGCCCCGCCGATGAACACGCCCATGATGGCGAGGATGAAAATGCCGCGCGCCGGATCGACGGCGAAGGCATGCACCGAGGTAAGCACCCCGGAGCGGACTAGGAAGGTGCCCATCAGGCTCAAGGAGAAGGTGATGATGGCGAGCAGGATGGTCCACACTTTGAGCGCGTCGCGTTTCTCCATGACGAGCGCCGAGTGGAGCAGCGCCGTGCCGGCCAGCCACGGCATGAACGAGGCGTTCTCGACCGGGTCCCAAAACCAGAAGCCGCCCCAGCCGAGCTCGTAATAGGCCCACCATGAGCCCATTGCGATGCCGAGCGTGAGGCACATCCAGGCGGCCAGCGTCCAGGGCCTGACCCAGCGGGCCCAGGCGGCATCGATGCGGCCCTCGATCAGTGCGGCGACGGCAAAGGAGAAGGCCATCGAGAAGCCGACATAGCCGGCATAAAGAAAGGGGGGATGGAAGGCGAGTGCCGGGTCCTGCAGCACCGGGTTCAACCCCTGCCCGTCGAATGGCGCCGGGCTTAGCCGGGTGAAGGGATTCGACGTGGTGACGATGAACAACAGAAAGGCCGCCCCGATCGAGCCTTGCACCGCCAGCACATTAGCCTTGAGTTGCCGCGGCAGATTTGAGCCGAAGGTCGCGACCGCCGCGCCGAACAGCGTGAGGATCAGCACCCACAAGATCATCGAGCCTTCGTGGTTCCCCCACACGCCCGAGATTTTGTAGAGCAGCGGTTTCGCCGAGTGCGAGTTCTGCCAGACATTCGCCACCGAGAAATCCGACGTGACATAGGCCACCGTCAGCGCGATGAAGGCGATGGCGACCAACGCGAATTGCATCTGCGCGGCGGGCGCAGCCACGGCGGCAAGTTGCGCATCGCGGTAGCGCGCGCCGATGAGCGGCAGCAAGGTCTGCACGATGGCGACGCCAAGCGCGAGGATCAGTGCGTAGTGGCCGGTCTCAGCAATCATCTCCTATTCCGATCCTCGAGCCTCAGTTCACCTTGCCGGCGTTGGCGTCTCCGCGCCACACGCCTTGCGCCTTCAGCTTCTTGGCCACCTCCGGCGGCATGTAATTCTCGTCATGCTTGGCGAGCACGTTGTCGGCATGGAACACGCCGTCCGGCTCGAGCATACCTTCGGCGACCACCCCCTGCCCTTCCCGGAACAGATCGGGCAGCACGCCGATATAGGTCACCGGCAGCGTCTTGGCCTGATCGGTGATGACGAAGCGGACGCTGGTCCCCTCCCCGCGCACTACGCTCCCGGTCTCGACCAGGCCGCCGAGCCTGAAGCGTTGGCCGGAAGCGATCGCCATCTCGGCGACCTCGCTCGGGCTATAGAAGAACACGATCGAGTCGCGCATGGCGAACAGCACCAGCCCCACGGCGACGCCGAGCACCGCAACGCAGGTGCCGATCAGAACGCCTCTTCGCTGCTTGCGGGTCATGACTTCAATCCAAGCTCGGCCGCCAGCCGGTCGAGCTGCTCGATGGCTGGCGCGTTGCCGCTGAACTGCCTCTTGGCGCGCTGCAATGCCCTTTGCGCCTCGTCCTTCCGGTCGAGCACGCTATAGGCCCGCACCAGCTTAAGCCAGCCGGGCAGATCGCTGCCGTCCTGGTCGAGCCGGGAGGCGAGACCTTGCACCATGCCCTCGACCATGGCTTGACGCTCGGCCGGGCTCATGGCTTGCGCCGCAGCGATATCTGAAGCGCTCGGGCCGCCTTGGGTTGGCGCTTCAGCCTGCGGTGAAGCCGGGGTCTCGGTTTCCGGCGCAGGCTTGCCGGCAAGATGGGCTTCGGCGAGCGCGATCCGCTGCTCCACCATCGCGCGCCACGGCGCCGCGGCATCGGCGGTGCTGAGGAGCGCCCGCCAATCGGCGATGGCCGCCGCAAACTGGCCGTCCTGTTCCTTGGCGATGGCAAGCAGGATGCGCGGCTCGATGAGTGTCTGGTCGAGGTCGTGCGCATGTTGCAGTGCCTGGCGCGCTTCCTCCGTCACCACCCCGTTATTGGCGAGCACCAGTGCCTGACCTTGCCCGGCGAGCCGCTTGGCCGAAGGGCCGAGCAACCTGATCGCTTGGCCATAGGCTTCGGCCGCATCCCCGTAGCGCCGCCAGCTCAGATAGACGGGAGCGATCACCTGCCAGCCCTCGCCTTCTTCGGGGTGTTGTCGGAGGCGCGCCTCGACGCGGGCGACCAGCGCTTCGAGATTCCGATCGCTGGCGGGATCTTCGAGCCGCGCGGCGAGCGGTTGGTCCGGCAGGCGGGGGGAGCCGAAAGTGAGGTAGAGGCCGAGCGCGAGCAACGGCAGCGCCGCGCCGACCGCGATCATCGCCGCTCTGGCCCTGGCGGTGCCGGCCGTGACGCGATCGGAACCGCGAGCCTTGCTGTCGGCGGCGAGCAGCCGGCGGGCGATTTCCACGCGCGCGCCCTCGGCCTCCTCCGCCCCGATCAGACCGCGCGCACGATCGCTGTCAATCTCGCTGAGCTGATCGCGGTAAACGGCGGCGTCGAACGCCTCCGGCTTGCGATCATTGGTCCCCGAGGCTGCAAGCGGCCGCAACAGGACCAGGAGCACGATCGCCGTGAGGCCGGCAAGGATAACCCAAATGAGCACGGGGGAGCGCTAGCCTCCACTGGATAAGAGGGGCTAGGCATAGGGAAAGGCGTGGGGAGGGGCAAGGGCGGGCGGGGTCGCGGAGGTTAATTCCGCGCAATCTCGCGGGCGGCGCGAAGAACGCCGCTGCAGACGATATTCGGGAGGGTCAGCCGACGGTCTGCCAGGTGCCGTCAGCCTGGCGGCAGGCGGTGCCCCGCGCGGTCTGGGGCTGACCGCTAATATAGACGGTGTGGGTGTAAGGCCGACAGAATTGGCTGCCTTGCTGATAAGGCTTGCCCGGCACGATCTGGCCGCGATGCTGGGTCTGGGGGTTGTCCCAAGGGGTCGCCGCGCCCGGCTGCCCATATTCGAGCGCCTGATATTCGGCCGCCGCGGCCATCTGGCGGTCCTCTTCGTCGAGGCTTCTGCCGATCTGGTTGCCGAGGATGCCGCCGACCACGGCGCCGATCGCCAACCCGGCACCGCGGTTTCTCGGGCCGCCGATAGCAGCCCCCGCGGCGCCGCCGGCCACGGCGCCAACAATGGTGCCGGTGCCCTGCTTGTTGCCCGGTCCGCAAGCGGCGAGCAATGCTGGCAGCATGAAAACAGCAATGATGGGCGCTCGTCTCATCGCGTTCCCCCTTCGGCCTGAAGCGGCGCGGTCGGCCCCGGCAAGAGACTGAGTAAGTCTAATCGTGGCACTTGGTCCTTAACAAATAACAATTCTGGCCAAAATAGGTTGCGGCCGGAAAAAATGGCGAAATCAGGCCCCGGGAAGCTCGAGTCGGGCACGCAAGCCGCCCTCGGCGGAAGGCTCAAGCTCGAAGCGCCCCTTATACAGATGAGCGAGATCGGCCACGATCGACAGCCCGAGCCCTGATCCCGGTTTGGTTTCGTCGAGGCGCTGGCCACGCTTTACCACTCTCGCCCGTTGAGCCTCAGTCAGGCCCGGTCCGTCGTCATCGACGACCACGATGAACCGCGCCGCGCCTTCCTTCCGCTGGGCTTCCACGCTGACCTGGGAGCGTGCCCATTTGCAGGCATTGTCGAGCAAGTTCCCGACCATCTCCTCCAAATCCTGCCTCTCGCCCTGGAACTTCAGATCCTTGTCGCACCTCACCTCGATATCCAGGCCGCGCTCTTCGTAGATGCGCTCGACGGTCCGCTTCAGCGCGTGAAGCACCGCATCAACCTCGGTGGTATCGCCGATCACGCTCGACCGCGCCGCCACCCGCGCCCGGTCGAGATGATGCGTGATCTGGGTGCGCATGATCCCTGCCTGCTCGATCACCTTGGCCGCGAGCGGCCCGTCATGCGCCCGCGCTTCGTTGCTGATGACGCTGAGCGGGGTCTTGAGCGCATGGGCGAGATTGCCGACATGGGTGCGCGCCCGGTCGACGATCTCCCGATTGGACTCGATCAGCGCATTCAATTCCTGTTGCAGCGGCCTGATCTCGTAGGGCAGTTCGCCTTTGAGCTGCTCGGCTTCGCCGGAACGGATCGCGGCAAGATTCTGGCGAATGGCGCGTAACGGCAAAAGACCGAAGCGCACTTGGAAGTACGTCGCGGCAACGAGCCCCAGCCCGAGCACGCCGAGTGCGGCAATGACCATGGTGGTGAATTCGGCAACATCGCGGTCGATCTCGGTGGCGTCTCCGGCCACCGCGTAGGAATAGGGCGTGGATTGCGGGCCCGCCGGCCTGATCTCGCGCTCGACGATGCGCAAGCGCTGCTGCTCAGGGCCGGGCCCATAAGCTCGCCGTGTCAAGCTGGTGTCGGGGGAGACGCCGCTCTGGCTCGGCAGCTTGAGCTGCTGATCGAGCAAGGAGTCGGAGACAAACTCGGGGCGTGTCGCCCCGTTGAGCGGCTTGATCTGCCAGTACCAGCCGGAGAATGGAATGCCGAACACTGGCTCGCCGAGATTGGTTGTCTCGCTCGGCGTGACCGCGCCGCCTTGCGTGGTCGAAGCGACCAGGCTCGTCAGATAAACGTTGAGTCGGGCGTCGAAATTGCGCTCGACGGCTTGGCGATAGAGGGAGACGAGGAGGAAGGCGGTGGCGGGAAGAACGATGAGGGTCCACGCCGCGGCCGCGGCGAACAGCCGAAAGGCGAGGGAATTAAGCCTCATCGCTTGCGTCCGAGAGGCAGTAGCCGAGCCCGCGGACAGTCTTGATGAGATCGATGGGGAGCTTCTTGCGCAAGCGCCCGATGAACACCTCGACGGTATTTGAATCGCGGTCGAAATCTTGCTCGTAAAGGTGCTCGACCAGTTCGGTGCGGGACACCACTCGGCCACGGTGCAACATCAGATAAGCGAGCACGCGATATTCGTGGGAGGTCAGCTTCACCGCCTGGCCATCGACGGTTACGCGTTTCGTTTTGGTGTCGAGGCGGAGCGGGCCGCATTCTATCTCGTTGCGGGCGTGCCCCGCCGAGCGCCTGAGCAGCGCCCGAATCCGCGCCAGCACTTCCTCCATATGGAACGGTTTGGCCACGTAGTCGTCGGCGCCAGCATCCATGCCAGCCACCTTGTCGCTCCATCGCTCGCGCGCGGTGAGGATCAGCACGGGCATTTTGCGGTCGTCCCGCCGCCACTGCTCGAGCACGCTCAAGCCATCTTTCTTGGGCAGACCGAGATCGAGCACCACGGCGTCGTAGGGCTCGTTAGCGCCGAGATAATGCCCCTCCTCACCGTCGAACGCGGTATCGACGGCATAGCCCGCATCGCTCAAGGCGGCGACGAGCTGACGATTGAGGTCCGGATCGTCCTCGACGACGAGAAGCCGCAAAGTCGTTAGTCCTCCCGGTCCGGCAACGCCATCGTTCCCCTAAAATTGGCCGGTCCGAGCGTCAACCGTGACATTGATTACCTCGCCGGTCGGTCCGAGCACGACAAGTTTGTAGACGAAGCGCCCACCCACGTTGCAGAGCGCCTGACTGACCACTTTACCGCCCGTGCGCTTCTGCACCATCTGGTAAATGACATTGGCGGAAACGAGCGAATTCTGCGCGATGATCGGGCCGGCCTGGCTCCACTCAACGCAACCAGGCTCGGCGGTCTGGCCCACGGCCGCGAGTGTGGCCGCGGCAAAGGTCGCCACGATCATTGGCTTAAGTACCCGCCACATGGTTCGGTCCCGCTATTTGTCGGCCGGACCCTATGGCACGTCGCATGAACGACGCATGAACGCTAGGCTCGTTCCTCAAACAACTCGCCTGGTGGTGATAGGGCGTGCGGAGCCAGCTTCGCGCCGCAGCAACGATCCTCTCACGTGTAACCATGTCATGCAGTTGTCATAGCTCTCGGGTTGACCCGTGCCTCGCGCTGAGGCGACACTCCTGCCCGATTCCGAGTGGAGGGCAGGAATGTCCAATCGCCCACCAGAGCGGCCTGCCATTGGCCGCCGCAGCTTTCTCACGCGGGCGACGCTTGCCGGCGCGATGTCGCTTGCGCCATCGCTAGCCAAGGGCGGATCATCCGACCCGGCGCAGGACGCGCAGCTTCCGTTGGTCAATCCGGAGAAGCCGATGCCCGAGACCGTGACGGCCGAGGAGATCAGGGCCCTGCTCAAGCTCGAGCCGAACGCCACCTGCGGCTTCGTGCGCGAAACCTATAAGAGCGACCTGACCATCGCCCCGGACGGCCTGCCTGCGCCGTTCGCCGACGGGCGCCCGTTAGGCACGGCTCTCTATTTCATGGTGACGCCTGAAGCGCCGGTGAAGCTCCACCGCATCGATAACGATCAGCTCTATCATTATTATCTCGGCGACCCGATCGAGGTGCTGCTGCTGCGCGAGAACGGCTTGAGCGAATTGGTGATAGTCGGCTCGAACATCGTGGGCGGCCACCTGGTGCAGCTGTTCATCCCCGGCAATACGTTCCACACCGCGCGCATCACTGGCAAGCGCCGCTGGTTCTTGGGCGCGAGCACCGAATGGCCCGGCGTGGTGGTGCGGGACCGAGATGTCGAGCTCGGCAATGCCGACGAGCTAGCGGCGAAATATCCCGACGCCGCCGCCGACATCCGCGAATTTCCCGTGCCGGCGGAGAAGTAGCGGCCGGCGTACCTAATCTATTGCCGTCGTTGGTTGTGAATTGCGCGCAACAAAAAAGGCGGCTCGAAAGCCGCCCATGCCTTAGCCGGCTGTTGCCGGACTCAACTCAGTCAGTCGAACCGAGGCCAACCCTTGCCGCGACCGCCTGGCGCAACGTCACCCGGTCGCGCGTGGAGACGCCGAGCAGCTCGGCGGTGCGCCATACCAGGTTCGACTCGAATTCGTGCACCACGCCGTCGGCCATCACCACTTCCCACAGCATCTCGACGATGCGCTTGCGGCCGTCCTGGTCAAGTTCGCGACACAGCACGCTGGTGAAGCGGTAGAGATCGACCGAGTCGTTCTCGCGAACGGTGGCCTCATCCAGCAGCGGCCGGATCTCGTCGCCGTCGAGATCGAAGCGCTCCTGCAACAGGGTCTTGAGCTTGCGCCGCTCGGCCGCGTCGACCTGCCCGTCGATCACCGAGGCGCGCACCAGCAGCGCCGCCGCGGCGAGCCGCAATTCATCCTCGCGCAGATTTCGCGCCGGCTGCTGTTCTGCGGCGACCCGATCGGCGAAATCCTTGAACTTGGTCCACAGCACCATCGACGCGTCCCCTCCCCCAGATCCGACAAGCGTCCTATAGCGCAACAAGGGGCGCGCGTGCGACCCCTTGGCGCGAGGGCGTTCCCTCGGTTGGACGTGAAAGACTTTAAGCGGCGGCGGCTTGGGCCGGCTCGGTCACGGCGCGATAGCGCACGATACCGTGAAATGTGTCGCCGTCGGGATCGAGCCGCGCCTCTGACAGCTCGTAACGGAGATTGACGAGGTGATGGTCCGGCAGCGCGAGCGGCCGGTCGTGCAGCACCACTTTGATCGCCTCGAGGATTTCCTGAACCTGCTTTTTGCCGCCGGAGCGCGACCAGACATGCAGCGTGAGATCGTGCTCGGCGCCGTCCTCGGTGCCCGTGCTCCAATCGCGGACCACGCTCTGCCCGAGCGTAATGAACGGATAGGGGGCAGATTGCGGCGCATCGTCGTAGACGCGCACGCCGCCGAGCAGCGTCGTCAGATCAAGGGAGCCTGCGAGCGCCTGATAGACGCCGCGCTGAAGGGCCCAACTCTCAACTTCCGCCATAGGTGGTCTCCGAACGGTTGTTAACCAAACATATGGGGTGCCGCATGGCGCTGTTCAAATGGCGGCCAAATCACCAATCCGCGATCAAACCTCGCCGCACGAAGTCTTGGAAGTCTTGAAAGCGGCGGCGACTACTTTTCGAAGCTTAGTCTTAACGCCCGCTGAACGGGCGCGAAAAGCCGGCCAAAGCCAAGGCGTCGCGGGCCAACGCACGGTGCCTCAGAATGCCTGGCTGATTACTCGACATCCATGGGCGGCGAGCAGTTTGGTAGCTCCACCGGACTTTCCCTATCGCCTTTGACTGTCGCAATGTCGCAAGCGGGGAACCTTTTCCACTGCGCCGCCTTCTCCACCTAACAGCATCAAGGAGAAGTGCCATGGACACCGGCATATTCGGGCGCTGGGGCGAGTCCTATTTCGGCCGGCCTGAAGATCAGCCGCTGATCTCCGCCGTCCTGCTCGTTCTGATCGCGCTCACGCTCTATTTTTTGGTCTAGCGCGAACCGCCCGCGCGCAGCTCACCCCTCCGGCGTGGGCGTGCAGTTTGGGCCGTAGCTCCACTGGCCGCGCGCGTCTTCCGGCTGCACGGAAGCTTGGCGTCGGGCGGCGCTTCGACCGGCGCGCCGAGCGGGTCGATGCACAACACGTGGCCGGTGACCGGGTTGATCTCCGCCGTCACACATTTCGGCGGCGCTGCCTGCTTGGCGTCTTCAGCCGCGACCTGACCGGCGGCAGCCAGCACCAGCGCCATTGTCATCGCAACCGTCCGCATCGCGTTTCTCCATTCGGCGGTATCGCTAAAAGGCGTGGCAGCAATCGGCAACGATATTAACAACGTTGTGGTGATGTCAGGAATGACATTCGCGATGCAACAGCGCGACAAGCTGTCGATGCTCGGGCGGCTACGAACTCTCCTCGGGTCCGCGCCGCAACCGCCGAAATTGCCACGGTCGGTACCGGTGACCTGGTCGGGCCGGGCGGACGCGACTCGCTCTCACGCAAAATCGGAATTTGGCAAGCGCGGCCGTGCCAAACAAAGCTGAGCAGCTGCGTTCGCATCCGTCGCTCCTCAACCACCAAACTACCCCTCGACGCATCGGAAGAAAGAGCGCACTGTTGCTCAGTGCGTGGGTGACCCTCCGGTGAGTATGGCCGTCCACTTGACGGCGTTCCCTGTGACGCGGAGCTCACGCACACTCAATCCCACGTCATGTTCGCCTCGATCAAAACAACCGAGCGTTACTTCGGCTTGGGATGGCAGGGCGTGCCGATGGCGAAGCATTTGCTGTAGAGCCCCTGCTTCACGCATTCCATGCGCGGGTCCAGTGTCGTTTTCCAATCCGCGTCGGGATAGATCGCCTTCGCCTTCTCGAGCCAATCCTTGATCGCCGCCTCAGCCGACTCTTCTTGCGAGCTCTTGAACCCCGGCCCGCTGCCGCTCAGCTCGGCATCGTGACACTCATAGCCCTTGGGCGGCCCTGACGGAGCCGAAGGCTTGGCCTCGACTTCGGCGGGAGGCTCGGCCGCCACAGCCGGCGCGAAAGCGAGCGCCGCCATAGCACCGCTCAGAATGACTCCACAGATCGCGACGATCTTCGGCATTGGACCTCCACCCAACCTTTCCAGACGATGACCCGAAATCGGCGCGGAGGTTAGCATGGCGGAGGCGCCGAACGCACCAAGGGCCCGCACATTGGCGGGCCCTTGACGATGCCATCCCTTGGGGCGCTTTACGCAAACGCTGCGCCCCAAACTCTAAAGCCTCAGAGGCTTAGCCTTTGTGCTCGCTCTTATAGAAGGACTCTGCCTTGGCAAGATTGGCGTCGGGATCCTTCATGAAGTTCGCTTTCGCCTCAGCGCTGCTGAAGCAATAGGTCTGGCCCTTGATCGTCGTATTAACGGAGCAATCCGTTTTCACGTCCTTCTGATTGGCAAGGCCCCAGCTGCACATATTGTCGAACTGGCCAGTCGCGGCCATGGCCGCTGTGGCGAGGCCAAGGGCAAACGCGCCGGCGAGTATCGGCGTGACATAGGTCCTAAACATGCTGCACCTCCTGGTTTTTTGGTTATTGCGCCCATAGTGGGCAACTGAAGAAACGTTGCGCGGCGAACTCCTGTTCCTTCGCAAGCCGGCGGTTCCCTGAAAACCGCTGCGACGCTTCGTCTCTCCACCCCTTTTTCGAGAAGGTGCCTGCTCCGAGCGAGCCTACTGATAAGGCCTGCGGATCATCCAGGTCTGAGCCGGGAGAACTTGCGCGGGGCGCGATCTCGCGTCATCGTGAAACCGAAAGCGGCGCAGTGCCCATGACCTCTCCCGATTCCCATCGCGCGCTGATACGGAAGTTCGTCCGCCGCACGGCGGGCTCGCTGGTGTTTCTCGGCGTCATTCTGTTTGGCGCGGCCGGCACGCTCAACTGGCCTGAGGCCTGGATCTATCTCGCGCTCACCGCCACCATGAGCTTCGGCGGCGGGTTTTGGCTCGCCCGCCACGATCCGGCGCTGCTCCGCGAGCGCCTGGGCTCGCTCATCCAGCGCGACCAAAAGCGCTGGGACAAAATCCTGATGGCGGTCATGCTCGTGCTGTGGACCGGCTGGCTCGTTTTGATGGCGCTCGACGCCAAGCGCTTTCATTGGTCCGAAGTCCCCCTCGCCCTTCAGGTTGCGGGCTTCGGGTTGATCTGCCTCGGCTCTTATGTCGTGTGGCTTACGTTCAGGGCGAACAGCTACGCGGCGCCGGTCATCAAGATCCAGAAGGAGCGCGGGCATCTAGTGGTCTCGACCGGGCCTTACGGCTATGTGCGCCACCCGATGTATGCCGGCGCTCTGCTGTTCATCGCCGGCGTGCCGATGCTGCTCGGGTCGTGGTGGGGTCTTGCCGCCGGCGCCGGCCTCGTGCTGCTCATCGCCATGCGCGCCGTGCTCGAGGAGCGCACTCTCACCGCCGAGCTTGCCGGCTATGCCGACTATGCCGCCCGCGTCCGCTACCGCCTCGTTCCCCATCTCTGGTAGCCGGCCGCACTCCATTTTTCGGCCAAACTTCACCGCAAATGAATGGTGGGATCGCGACGCCGGCCGGGGCCGTAACCCGACTTGCTCGCCTTGCGCACGAACTGCCATAGTGTCAGCCGGAAGGGAACGGGGCTCGGGCGATGTCGAGGGTCAGATCGGCGGTGCTCGCCATGTGCCTGCTTGGCACGCTCGTGTCCGCATGCAGCCTTGCCGAGCCGACGCCCAAGAACTTCACGCTGGTGGATCAGCGCCCGGCCAAGGCCGAAGAGGCCGGCAACACGCTGCAAGCGGCGGAGACCGCCTGTAAGGACGAGACAAGGACAAAGGGCATCAAATCGGTGGTCAATATCTTCGCGCGCCTGCGCCAGGGATCGGCCGACGAGGACTACGTCGCCTGCATGAAGCGGCGCGGTTATGAGGTCAAACAATGAGCCACGCTGCGGGGAGAAGGCGTGGATAGCGCTTGTTAAGCAAGCTGCGCGAGGATGACCTTCGCGGTCCGGCAAGGCCAGGCTGCGCCCATTGGAAACTCTCTACAAAACGCCTCAATCATTGTGTAATTTGCCCGCCGAATAACCCGTCCAGGCGGTAGATTGGGGCCTGCCAATCTACCGGGGCGGATTCGCACGCGAGAGGTCGGGGCAAAAGTGCGGGACATCCTCCAAGGCCGCCGAGGCAAGCTGATCGACTGGCTAAAGATCGATTCGTGGATCGATTCCGGCCTTTACAACGGCTGGATCGGCTTCCGCGATTGGTGGGCCGGTTATTCCTCGTTCTTCGGCCGCTTTGAGGTCAAGGGCTTCGTCCGCGCGCTCAATGAACTCGCTTGCGAGGGGCTGACGCTCAGCGTTGCCGGTCTCCTGGTCCTCGCCACCTTCGCCCTTCCTGCCTTCGAGACTGCGCAAGGCAAGATGAACCTATCCGACGAGTACAGCGTCACCTTCCTCGACCGGTTTGGCAATGAAATCGGCAAGCGCGGTCTGCTGCGCGACGACTCGGTGCCGCTCGAAGAAATCCCGGACGTTATGATCAAAGCGACCCTGGCGACCGAAGACCGACGGTTCTTCGAACATTTCGGCGTGGACGTCATGGGCACCTTCAGGGCGCTCGCCGCGAACGCCCGCAATGAACAAGTCGTGCAAGGCGGTAGCTCGCTCACCCAGCAGCTCGCCAAGAACATGTTCCTGTCTCCGGAGCGGTCGCTCAGCAGAAAGATCAAAGAGGCGATCATCGCCATCTATCTGGAGAACCATTATTCGAAGCCCGAGATCCTGAAGCTCTATTTTGACCGCGCCTATCTCGGCGGCGGCTCGTACGGGGTCGAGGCGGCGGCCCAATATTATTTCAACAAGTCAATCCGGGACGTGAATCTGCCCGAAGCCTCCATGCTGGCCGGCATGTTCAAGGCGCCGACCCGCTATGCGCCGCACGTCAATCTCGCCGCCTCGCGCGCCCGGGCCAACGAGGTCCTCAGCAACATGGTCGAAGCCGGCTTCATGAGCGAGGGGCAAGTCTATGGCGCGCGCATGAATCCCGCCAAGATCGTCGAGCGCGGCGACGGCAACACGCCCGACTATTTCCTCGACTGGGCTTTCGAGGAGGTCCAACGGCTGATGCGCGGCAAGGAGGATCACATCGTTGTCGCCCGCACCACCGTCGATGTCGGCTTGCAGAAATCTGCCGAGGAAGCCCTCGGCCAGACCATCAAGCAGTTTGGCCGATCGCGAAACTTCGACAACGGCGCCTTGGTCTCCATGGAGACCGACGGGGCGGTGCGCGCCATGGTCGGCGGCAAGGACTACGGCGAAAGCCAGTTTAACCGCGCTAGCCACGCCTACCGGCAGCCTGGCTCATCGTTCAAGGGCTATGTCTACCTGACCGCGCTCGAGAACGGCTTCACCCCTAACTCGTCAGTCAGCGACGGACCCGTCAGTTGCGGCCGTTGGGCGCCGAAGAACTATTCTGGCGGCTACCGCGGCCGCATGACGCTAAGAGTGGCGCTGGCGAAATCGATCAACACCATTGCCGTGAAGCTTTCTCTCCAGGTTGGGCGCGAGAAGGTCCTCGCCAATCTGGCCAAGATGGGTATCAAGCACCTCAAGAAGACCTGCTCGCTCGCCCTTGGCGACAACGGCATGACGCCGCTGGAACATACCGGCGGCTACGCCGTCTTTGCGGCCGGCGGACTTGAGGTGCGTCCTTACGCCATCGAGGAGATCAGGACGCTCTCGGGCGGCGACGTCGTGTACAACCACGAACGTGATGAACCGCCGCGCAAACAGATCTTCGACCCCAAGGTGATCGGCGATTTGAACACCATGCTTCAGGCCGTGGTCTTGGAAGGCACCGGCAAGGCGGCGCAGCTCGATTACACTTACTCCGCCGGCAAGACGGGAACGAGTTCGGCTTATCGCGACGCCTGGTTCATAGGATTCACCGGGCAATACGTCACCGGCGTGTGGCTCGGCAATGACGATTTCACGCCGATGGCGCGGGTGACCGGCGGCAGCTTCCCGGCGCAGACCTGGAAGGCCTACATGGTGGCAGCGCACGATACCGACAACATTCCGCAGATCGCGGGATTGCCCGTGCATCCGGTCCAGGCGGCCGAGCAGGCACGCGTCGCGGCCGCCATGGCGCAGAATGCCGCGGCCAATCCCGAAGTTACGGCGCCGGCGCCGGAAAGCGTCAAGGACATGTCCTCGGCCACCCGGCAGGTTCTCGAGAAGCTGAGTTCGATGCTCAAGGACGCTCGCCCGCTTGCGCCAAGCGACGGTCGTCCCGACCGCGCCGAGGCGCCGGCGGCATCGAAACCCAGCCTGGCTTCGGCTTCGAATCCCAGCGATGGGCCGCAGCCCGACAATGCTCCCGCAGAGCCACAAACCGCTCTGTCGGCCGGACGGGACGACGGTGCGGCGAATCCGCACTAGACGCCTCCCCCGCAGCGCGTATCGATGGACACCAACCGTTTGACCAGCGCCCTGCCAAACTCTCCGCTTGTGCTGGCTCCCACCCAGTCAACAGCCTGGCGTGAAGAAGAGGCCACTCATTCCATGCGGTCCCTCGGCTATTTCGTGGGGACGTTTGTGGTGGCTCTGATGCTCGGCATCGGCTCGGCTTGGTACATGATCGAGCGCGGCTCGCCTCTGACGACCACCAAGGTGGGACCCTGGGACGGCTGGGTCAGCGAAGGCAACCCTAGTGCCGATCCTTACACTCTGGCGCACGTTGCGCGGAGCGGTAGACTGCCCCTCACCTCGACCGTTGCCCGGTATTTCGTGGCCCGCAGCGACAGCGCAGGGCGCAGCCTTACATCCGACTGCGAATATTTGATCGAGGGCTTCCCGCTCAATGCGCGCTGGTGGTCGCTCGCCGTCTATGATGAGTATGGCGGGTTGATCGACAATTCCTCCGCGCGCTACAGCTTCAACAGCGAGGAGATGCTTCGTCACGCCGACGGCACGTTTCGTGTAAATCTGTCGCGCAACGCGCGGCCTGAGAATTGGCTGCCGAGCGGCGCCTCCGACCAGAACCTCGTACTCCTGCTGCGCATCTACAATCCGCGCGAGACCGATGGCTCTGGCATCGGCCTGATTCCCAACGACCGGCTGCCAAAGATCGAGCGTAAGGAATGCGAGTAAGGCTACCCGGACTCTATATCGTGCTGGGGCTCGTGCTTGCGGGCCTCATCCACATCGTCGCCGTGCTCACGCTGCCCATGCTTGCGCCCAGGAACGCGCACGCCCGGCTGGCCGCGCTGGGCCCCGCCAATACGATGATCGAACTCCCGCCGGCGACTCCCGGGCGGCAGGTGATGCCGATGATGGCGCCGGACGTGCGCTACGCCTTCTGCCGCTTCGATCTCGCCAATGGACCGGTGCGGCTCAATGCAAGGATTGCCGACGAGCTCTGGCTGATTGCGCTCTACACGCCGGATGGCGAAAACTTCTATTCGGTAGCCGGCGCCGATATGAAACGCGCGGACATCGACCTCATCATCGCCGCCGCCGATCAGACCGTTGAGGAGGCAGGCGTAGACGCCCCCGAATCATCCGATGATGTCATCGTCGTCAACTCACCGGTCACCGAAGGCATCGCCCTCATACGCGCGCCCTTGGCAGGGCCAAGCCGGGCGGACCGTGCCGAGCGGGCGCTTAGGGCCACCTCGTGCGGCCCCTACAGAAAATCGGGCTGACTGCGCCCTATTTCTTTCGGCTGCGCTGAATGCGGCCACCCGACGGCGTGCCAGCCTCCGGCACCTCATTCGTGGCGCGGCGATCGATCCTCACGCCTGGAAAGATAATGATCTCGCCGAGCGAGCCTTGGATGGGCCTTGCCGTCCGGATTGCCGCCTCTTCGCTGCGGCGAAATTCAAGGATGTTCCCCATTTCCGTCTCCACCGGTGGCTCGCGTTTCGCCTAGATCGCGGTCGCCACATGGTCAGCATTAAGCCGCCGGTAAGGTTAACGAACTCCTAATCGACCGGGCCCGCGTCAATCCTCCACCTCAGCATCCCCAAGAAAATGCCGTCCCGCCCGATCCTGGATCTCTATGATCCACAGGTCGGGATCGAATTCGCGCTGGCGGGCCAAATAGTTATCCGCCTCATGGGCGCTGGCGGGGCGAGCCCCAAAACAGCTCACCCACCGCCGATCGGTTTCGCTCTCGATCAGGCCGGCCGGCGCCGGGCCATAGAGAAGTACCGTGCCGTCGAGCCGATCGATGCAAATGAAAATGGCGCCGGCAGCCTCATCACCTCGCCGCACGATTACGACGGAGACGCCTTCGGCTTGGCAGCGGCGCAGATACGCCCTGACCCAGATCTCGCTCTTGATGCGCATCGGCCGGAGCTTAGCGCTCCGCAGCCATCTTCGTCAGGTCGCGTCCGGTCACCCGTTTGAGCTCGCGCAACAGCTCGGGTGAAATCCGTCCTGTCTCCGGCATCTTGCGGTCATGTTGGAAGGCGCTGATGGCCCGCGCCGTGGCTCCCCCTAACGCCCCGTCGACCGGACCCGGCGCATAGCCGAGATCGGCGAGCACCTGCTGCACAACCTTGACGTTAGAGGCGTCGTTGCTATCCGCATGAGCGGCCTTTGCGGCGACCGACCCGGTCGCGCCAGCGGGCTGCGCGGGCGTGCCAAGCAGAATGTGTCGCAACAGCTCATCGGTGGCGACGCCGGTGATCGGCAGGCCCTGAGCCTTTTGATAGGCCGTGATCGCAGCCTTTGTCTTGTCGTTAGCGGTGCCGTCGGCCGGTCCCCCATCGAATCCGCGCGCGGCGAGTTCGCGTTGCACGGCTCTGACCACGAGTTGCGGGCCCCCCTCCCCCAACTCTAACGGAGGCAGATCGGTGCTTACCGGCGGAAGCGTCGCCATCTCGACGGACGAGCTCACGGGCGCCTCCGGCCGCGGAGTTGCCGCGACGGTGGTGCCATGCAGATCCTGCAAATAGAGCGCATTGTATATGATGCTTCCCGTCAGGCCGAGAAACGCCAGAAATACGAGCCGCGCTGCCACTACGCCCATCGCTCACGGTGAATCCAAGAATGCCCGGTGCCGGGACGCGTCGCGTCCGTCTGCTTGGGCATCTTGGCGTCCGAAACTAAAGAGATGCTAAACACGAGATGAGGCCCCGAAGCCCGAGCGTTCTCACAGAAATCGGTCATGCCGCCGACACCGCAGGCGTCTCCTGCACCAGCTCCTCGACCGATTCGGCCGTCCCATCGAGCGGCAGGACGATCGTGGCGATCGTGCCCTCGCCCAGCGCGCTTGCAAGCTCGAGGCGCCCGCCATGGAGCCGCGCCAATCCCTTGACCACCGATAGGCCGAGACCTGCGCCGTCATAGCTTCGGTCATACGAGTTGTTGGCCTGCACGAAGGGGTTGCCAAGCTTTGGCAGATCCTGCTCGGCAATGCCGATACCGTTGTCGGAGACGATGAATTCCACATGGCCGCCGGACTTCGTGCCGAGACCCTTACCCAACCGCCCGGATCAGTGAACTTGATGGCGTTCGAGATCACGTTGAGCAGCATCTGCTTGCAGGCGCGCTTGTCAGCCGGAAGCTCGGGGATGCCTGGGGCCACATCCACGATCAACGACAACGACCGCTGTTCGGCCGTATGCCGCATGATATCGCAGCATGACTTGACCAGGGGCGCGACGTCGAACGGCTCCTTGACGATTTTGAACTTGCCGGCTTCGATCTTCGACATGTCGAGGATGTCATTGACGACATTGAGCAGATGCTCGCCGCTTTCATGGATGAGCCGGGCGTAATCGCGGTAGCGAGCTTCGCCCAGCGTGCCAAACAGCTCGCGGTTGAGGATCTCCGAGAACCCGATCACGGCGTTGAGCGGCGTGCGCAGCTCATGACTTATATTGGCGAGGAACTGGGTCTTGGCGCGGCTCGCGCTTTCGGCCTCGTCGCGCGTGCGCACGAGCTCGGCCTCCTGCGCCTTGCGGTCGGAGATATCGCGCGTGACGGCTACAATGCCGGCACGGTCGAGCCGCTCGCCCTCCATGGCCTGCAACGGCCGGCACCGCATCTCGGCCCAAACATAGCGCGCTGTTTCGGTTGGACCCGCCCGGAGAACTCTAAACTCAACCGCAATCGGCTCATTGTTGGCAAGCGAGCGCGACAGCGCCGTCATGTAAGCGGGCCGGTCGGCGACATGAACGCGCTCGAACAGACCGTCTCCGATGATTTTCTGCGCCGGTTCGCCAAACAGCTGCTGCGCCGCGAGCGAAACGAATATGACGCGGCCCTTATCGTCATGGCGCGTGATCATGTCGGTCGCATTCTCGGCCAGCAGGCGGTAGCGCTCTTCGCCGGCGCGCACTGCATTCTCCGATCGGCCGTGAACGAGCTGGACCATCATCGCCAAGGCTGCGGCGTAGGCCATGGCGCTCATGGTGCCGACAAAGGCGAGCAACACGGGTGATAGCCCCATGGCTTGCGGCGGCTGCACATGTCCCAACCACTGGGCCGCGGCAAGAACGACCAGGCCGAGTCCGGCGGCACCAGCCGCCCAGGCGACAATGCGCCGGTCGGTAGCGAGCGCGGCCTCCAAGGGCACGGCCACCATCCACGGGATGAGCCACGAGCTGAGACCGCCGGTGAGCCACGCGCAATATGTCACCAGTCCGGCGAAATTCGCTGCCGAGGCGAGGTGCGCCGCGGCGAATTTGCCGGTCCGGGACAGAAAGATGGCGATGGCGATCGGCGACAGCAGCCAGAGGAAGGCGGTCGCGGTAAGCAACGACGGCTTGCCGCTGACCACGAGATAAACGGGAAAGACGCAAAGGGCGATGAGGCCGCCGAGCAGATGCGAAGCGATAAAGGATTGGTGACGGGCGGCTGTGAGCGCGTCGCCGCGGGCGGAATTGTGCACGAGCGAGTTGAAATAGGCTGAGAGCCCCCGCACACTTTCACTGCTGAACACGCGCATCTCGGAGCGGGCCAAGCACCGCTACGTCCCCGATTGTCTTGGTTTCGGATTATTGTCGTCGCCGCTTAAGGAAGCATAAAGCGCGGTTCGGAAGCCGATCGGCTGAAGCGGCACCGCAAACTCCCCGCGACCGGCGCTTTCCTCTAAAATTTGAGACAATTCTATAGCGAAAAATAATCAAGTATTACTGAAGTGCTAATCGTCTGAGCTACAGAATTGAGTGGAATTTTCGATTCAAACTTTATTGATTGCAGTGAAACTCCCTTATTTCATCTGCGCTATATTGCCAGCCTCGAGGGGAATGATAGCGGCATAAGCCGCAGGATTTTTAACAGAGAGGGCAAAGCAATGCTGTTCCTGATTAGGACAGCCTTCTGGCTGATGATCATCGTTCTGCTGCTGCCGACCGACGCGCAGCAGCGCAGCGAAGTCTACGGCACCGCGCAGGCCGCGGTGAACGACGTCGCAACGTTCTGCGACCGCAACCCGGAGACCTGCGCCAGGGGCAAGGATGCGTTCAGTGTGTTCGTGCAGAAGGCGCAGTTCGGCGCCCGCATGCTGATGGATCTCATCAATGGCCGCACCGAGTTCGGGCGAGGAGGAAGCTCCGAGCTCCGAAGCGCGGTCCCTATTCGAGCCCACCAGCTTCGATGTGAGCGCCTCGCAGGCCTCGCAAGCCTCACAAGACACGCTCGCCCCGGAGGATCGCGAAGAGGCCTGGTCTGGGCCAGACCCGGCCGGCATCTAGCGTTCACCGTCCCGACCCTCTTCGGTCGATCGTCAAGAGTTTGGCAGCCCGCCTGCCAAGGGCGCGCAATTGGGAAGGTTTCTGCCCTTTCCCTCCCGATTTGCGCGCCCATTTCGCTTGGAAGCCGGTCGCAGCCGCCTCCGTTCCCACCTATATTGAGGTCATGGACACGCTCAGCGACACGCGCGGGATTGCCAGCTTCGAGGAGATCCTCGCCGATTTCGAGCTTCTGGACGACTGGGAGGACCGCTACCGCTATGTGATCGAGCTTGGCCGCAAGCTCGAGCCATTGCCCGAGACGGAGCGCATCCCCGCCAACAAGGTGCAAGGCTGCGTCAGCCAGGTCTGGCTCGCCACTGATACCGATCAGAGCGGGGACAGCCCTCGCCTGACTTTTATCGGCGACAGTGATGCCCATATCGTCCGTGGCCTGATTGCGATCCTGTTTGCCCTCTACTCGGGCAAGACCGCGGAGGACATCATGGCGGTCGATGCCGGACAGAAGCTCAGCCTGTTGCATCTCAAGGAGCATCTGACCCCGCAGCGATCGAACGGCTTGATGGCTATGGTCAAGCGGATCAGACACGACGCCGAGACCGCGCTCGGGAAGCGCACGCTGTATTAGACGCACCGAATAGAACTCGTCATTGCCAGGCTTGACCCGGCAATCCATTCCATTGACGCTTCCGCTTGCTGAGCGGTAACGGCATGGATGCCCGGATCAAGTCCGGGCATGACGAGCCATCAGGAGTCATCGGAAAGCCTGGTTCTTTGCGCCACGCATCGATCGTGGGCCGATAGTCCTCGCTGCCCCAATGACGAAGGCTTCGTCTCGCCGGCCTCTGCGCACCATCGCCGATCAGGCCGTAATGCCTGGCAAGGCGGGTCAACGCGATCTGCAACACGACCTTGCCCGCGCGCTGCGGCCAGCCATTCTCCTGCTCAGCCTCTTCGAGACCTTTCAGCTCACAGCAAATATCGACCAGCACGCCCGAGACTTCCGGACCCACCGCCATCAGCGCCCGCATCACTCTTTCCTTCGCGGCGATCACCTCGTCGCGCAGCAGCGCCGGGTTTGATGGCGCCGCCCGGCGCGCGCGTTGCGATGGCGCCGCGGCCGACCAGTTCGAGGTCACCCGCGGGCTGAGATGCGCAAACCAGTAGTCGGCGCGCAGGCGCTAGCCGGCCTGGTATTGGTCCTCGGTGATCAGAGGCCTGCCGCTCCGATCCTTGCGAACTCTTGAGCCAGCCGAGCGGACTCTCCGCGTCATTCACCACCACCGGCCGTCTCGCGCCGTCGACCTCCCGTTCGCTGATGGTGCGGAGCTGGTGTTGCTCTCTGAACGCATCGTCCGCTTGGGGCGTGCGCCTGACCGGCGTCCTTCGCCTCATGGTCTAGCTCCGCCGCGCGAACAGCGCATCGATCAGAGCGGCGACCGCGCGCTCCAAATGCTCGAGCCGGCCGTCGAGCTCGGGATCGTCGCGCCGGTCCTCGACCACGCTGCAGGCATGCGAGACCGTGGTCCGGTCGCGGGCGAACAGGGCGCCGACCTCGGTGAGGCTCAAGCCACAGACGACGTGCGCCAGATACATGGCCACTTGCCGGGCGAACGCGGCGCGCGGCGAGCCGCGCGTCGCCGACTGCAAATCGCCGATGTCCACCTCGAACACCGCCCCGACGGCCGGGTCGATGACCTGCCTTAGCTGGGACTTGCCGACGCCCATCAGGGCCCTGAGCCCCTTCGCCAGGCCACTGCTCTCGGCCGCTCGAACTGCGCAAACGCATCGTCAGGCTCTCCTTTTTGGTATATAGGAATAAATACCTAACACACTCTAGGAGAGATGGCGCTGGCCGGGGATAGCCTCGGCGCTTCGCCTCGCCGAAGCACGGCTAATCCGGCCAAGCAGGCGGGAAAAGACAGGAGGCGAGCCCGTGCTGGACAGACGGCGTCAGAGTGAGAGGAAGGCAACAAAGGCGCGCGGCAGCTCCACGGCCAGACGCGTGTTCGGACCGATCGCCGAAGCCGGCGCGGCCGCCTATGCCAGAGCGCGCGACCTGCCGAAACTGATCGCGCTGTGGCCGCACGAACTCGACGATGAGAGCCCGGCAGCATGCCGACACATCTTGGCGAAGCTGCGCAGCGCGCTCAGAGCCGAACGGAGGCGCGCTCTATCCGGCCATTGGAGCTATGACCTGAACCGGCATCTCGGCCTGTTGAGTGCCTATAAGGGAGAGCTTGCCGGCCTCAGCCGGCTCGAGCGCTAGCCGAACTGCACCCGCCGCGGCAGCGGCCGCACTTGCGGTTGGGCGCGGGGATAGCACAGCAACGGGCGCTCGGTCGCCGCGCGCTGGCTCTCGGTGGGACCGGCCACGTCATAACAGAGGATCCGGTCGACGCGGCCGCCATCCTCCGACAGCGGCAATCTGAGCCAGAACAATACGACATGATCGCGGTCCTTGGCGGGACCCCGCACCACCCCGTGGAGCGCGAGACCCTCCGCCACCACGCGGCCGTGAATGCGGCGCCAGTAGTCGGCGGCCTCCCCAGAAAACACCTCGCCGGCGCGCTTGCCGGTGATTTCCTGCCCGTAGATGTCGTGGAGTCTGGTGCCGGCCAGCCTGAAGGACGCCTGGTCCAAGCCGTCCCTGACATCGATCAGGCCGATGGACGGAAGCAATTTCGGAACTTTGAGGGGATCGAGATCGGACCTTGCCGGCATCCGCCGATCGCCGGCCGACCGGTGCCAATAATCGAATAACTCGCGCTGTCCTTGCGTGACGAGCTGGGCTCGAAAAGCGCGTCCGGACGGCATTTTGATCCCCCTGCCGCGGGCCTTGAACGACCCGCGAATCGCTCGTCTTTTCCGACTATGTGGATAACTTTCGTGACTTGCAAGCGGAGAAAGGCAGATTCATTAGGAATCACAAAGGCTTGTGGTAACACTTATGGCGGCTACCCGATCTTGGGAGGCTGAACGGTCGGTGCGGCAGCAACAAACTCGCCGCGCCGCTGCCGGTGATCGGCGCCCGATTCGGAAGCTTTTAGCGGCGCCGCTGCCCCAGACCCATGCGCTTGGCGAGGTCGGAACGGGCGGCTGCGTAATTGGGCGCGACCATCGGATAATCGTGCGGCAGGCCCCATTTCTCGCGGTAGTCCTCGGGCGACAGATCGTAGTGGGTGCGCAGATGGCGCTTCAGCGATTTGAACTTCTTCCCGTCCTCGAGGCAGATAATGTATTCGGGCGTGACGGACTTCTTGATCGGGATCGCAGGCTTCAGCTCCTCTCTGGCCGGCTGGCCCGAGCTGCTCGAGGCCTTGCTCAGCGCGTCAAACACATTGTGGATGACGCCAGGAAGGTCGGTCGCAACCACCGTGTTGTTGCTGACATAAGCCGAGACGATCTCAGCGGTGAGTTCAACGAGTTCGTTTTTTTCCAGATTCGCTTCCATAAAAAATGGCTCCTTAATCCTGGCTATCCCCGGTCCAGCAAGCACCGCACCCCATTTCGCGGGTGCTTGCGCATCTCCCGGGCCCACATGCTCTTGAAGTCACCAGATTACGCCGATTTTGTGACGTAAAGCTCCAATGTTTCGCAACTACAGAATGTGCTGGATGTGGACGAGCTAAGCTCATTTGCCCCCTATAAGCAATTTCCGGTGAAATCGCAATAAACCTGTTCTGTTGAAGACTGTGCCCCCGCGAAAATTGATAAATGAAGCAGAGACTTTCGTTTACCGAAACCGGCTCGCCTAGCTACTTAAGATTGACCCATAGTTGATTTTTGACGTGTCTAGGACTCATCCCGCGGGCGCAGGAGGAGGCCATTCTGGAAATCAAGCCTGCGTGACCAGCGGGCCGCGGCTCTTCGGACGATCCTCCCCAATGCTTATATTGCGATCGAATAAATGCACACGAACCCGAAAGTGTTCCAACGATGAACAAAGCTGACAAGACCGCCAAAAAGGAAGAGGGCAAGATCGCAGTCTCGGAGGCTGAGTGGCGCCAAAGGCTTACGCCCGAGCAGTTCAATGTCACGCGCAAGCACGGCACCGAGCGGGCCTTCAGCCATCCCTATCACCAGGAAAAATCAGCCGGGATGTACAAATGTGTGTGCTGTGGGGCCCCGCTCTTTAGCTCTGAGACCAAGTTCGACTCAGGCACCGGCTGGCCGAGTTTCTACGCGCCCGCAGGAGACCAGGCGGTGAGCGAGCATGAAGACCGCAAATTCTTCATGCGCCGCACTGAAGTTCGTTGCGCCAAATGCGAGGCTCATCTTGGCCATGTGTTCCCTGACGGACCCAAGCCGACCGGTGCGCGCTATTGCATCAATGGTGTAGCCTTGCAGCTCGAACCCGACGAGCAAGCCGGCAAGACCAGTACCTAAGCTCCTAGACCATGACTGAGACGCTCAACCGCGCGCGGGCTCCTCGCGCCGCCCGCCGGCCCGCGGCCTCGCTGCATCACGGCATTGCGCGGACGGACGATTACGCCTGGCTCCGCGCCTCGAACTGGCAGGCGGTGATGCGGGACCCCGCGCTGCTCGCTCCAGACATCAGAGGCTATCTCGAAGCCGAGAATGCCTACACCAACACGATCATGGCCGACACCGAGGCGCTTCAGGCGAAGCTCTTCGCGGAGATGAAGGGTCGTATCAAGGAGGACGATGTCGGCGTTCCCGCGCCCGATGGGCCCTTCGCTTATTACGCTCGCTTCGTCGTCGGCGGTCAGCATCCGCTCTTTTGCCGGAAGCCGCGCGATGGCGGCGAGGAACATGTGCTGCTCGACGGCAACGCGCTCGCCAAGCCGCATGCCTATTTCCGCCTGACCGGCGTCACCCACAGCCCGGACCATCGCTTGATCGCGTATGCCGTCGATACCAAGGGCTCGGAACTCTACACGGTGAACGTAATCGAGGCCGCCACCGGCAGACTCGTCGATTCGCGGGTCGTCGACGCCAACGGCTCGCTGGAGTGGGCCGCGGACAGCCGCACCCTGCTTTACGTCTGGCTCGACAACGAGCACCGCCCCCGCCGCGTGCTGCGGCACATAGTGGGCGCGGAAGACGCTGACGCAATCGTCCAGGAGCAGGACGATCCGAGCTATTTCCTGGGGCTCGACGTGACCCAGGACCGGCGCTTGCTCTTGCTTAGCGTCCATGACCACGAGACTGCCGAGATCAGCCTGATCGACGCCGCCGATCCCTCGGCCCCGCCCCGCCTGATCGCGCCGCGCGAGCCTGAGCACGACTATTCGGTCGATCACCACGATGGAAAGCTCATCATCCTGACCAACTCCGGCGGCGCCGAGGACTACCGCATAGTTGAAGCCCCGGTCGACAGTCCCGGCCGCGAGAACTGGACGGAGATCGAACCGCACAAGCGCGGCCGGCTCATTCTCGACGTGGTGGCCTTCAAGAACTTCCTGGTGCGCCTCGAACGCGAGAACGGACTGCCGCGCATCGTGGTGCGTCGCTTCGCCGACGGCGAAGAGCATGCCATCGCCTTCGACGAGGAGGCTTACGCGCTTGGCATCTCGCCGGGCTACGAATACGACACGCCGACTTTGCGCTTCACCTACTCGTCGATGACCACCCCGGCACAAGTGTTCGACTACGATATGAACACGCGGGCGCGCGTGCTGCGCAAGACGCAGGAAGTTCCGAGCGGCCACGATCCTCACGCTTATGTCACCCGTCGCGTCATGGCGCCGGCTAAGGACAGCGAGACCGTGCCCGTGTCGCTGCTCTACCGCAAGGACACCCCGCTCGACGGCAAGGCCCCTCTCCTGCTTTACGGCTACGGCGCCTACGGGCTCGCGATCCCGGCCGGCTTCAACACCAATGCGCTCAGCCTGGTCGATCGCGGCTTCGTCTATGCCATCGCTCATGTGCGCGGCGGCAAGGACAAAGGCTACCGCTGGTACAAGGACGGCAAGCGGGAGAAGAAGGTGAACAGCTTCACCGACTTCGTCGCCGCCGGCGAGTTCCTCGCCGCGCAAGGGTTCACCTCACGCGGCAACATCGTTGCCCAGGGCGGCAGCGCCGGCGGCATGCTGATGGGCGCCGTCGCCAATCTCGCGCCGGATCTGTTCGGAGGCATCATCGCCGAGGTGCCGTTTGTCGACGTGCTGACCACCATGCTCGATGCGAGCCTGCCGCTCACGCCGCCCGAATGGCCGGAATGGGGCAACCCGCTCGAGAGCGAAGCGGACTACCGCACCATCGCCGCCTACTCGCCCTACGACAATGTGCAAGCCAAGGCCTACCCCAACATTCTGGCGCTGGCTGGCCTCACCGACCCGCGCGTGACCTATTGGGAGCCGGCCAAATGGGTGGCCAAGCTCCGCCACCTCGCCACCGGCGAACCGCTCATTCTGCTTAAGACCAATATGGAGGCCGGCCATGCCGGCGCCAGCGGCCGCTTCGAGCGCCTGAAAGAAGTGGCGCTGGCCTACGCCTTCGCGCTGAAAATCGCGCAGCGCGCCGTGGCCTGACCAGGCTATGAACCGCCAGCGAATCCGGTCAAATTACCGCCGCTATGCTGATCGCCCGCGACAAGTCCCAGCTCCTGATCGTCGATGTCCAGGACAAGCTCCTGGGGGCAATCTCCGGCAAGGATCGCGTGGTTGAGCGCTGCATCCGGTTGGTCCGCGCGGCACGACTGCTCGAGGTGCCAATCACCGTTTCGGAGCAATACCCGCAAGGTCTGGGGCCGACCGTCGATCCGATCCGCGAGGCCTGTGGCAATGCCGGCTTCATCGTCGACAAGCTCGAGTTCTCTTGCCTCAGGAGCGAGCCGTTGCGTGAGCGGCTGCACGAGCTTCGCCGCCAAGGCCGGCCGCAAGTGGTGATCGGCGGCATCGAAGCCCATGTTTGCGTGCTGCAGACCGCCATCGACCTTGAGGCGCAAGGCTTTGAGGCGTTCGTCGTGGCCGACGCCATCGGCTCGCGCTCCAAGGTGAACCGCAAGCTTGCCATGAACCGCCTGATGAACGCGGGGGTCGACGTGGTCGACAGCGAGATGGTGCTGTTCGAGTGGCTTGAGCGCGCCGGCACGCGAGAATTCAAGGAGCTGCAGGCTCTTATCAAGTAGGGCGTTGCGCCGAGCGGCCCCGAATCCTGAAGCAAGCCTGCAGGTTCGGTTCATGCCGGGTTCAGGTGGGCTCCGGCAAAATCGCCAACGTCAGATCCCTGCACTGATGAAAGCGAACCTTCCTCGGCGCCGGGCGCGGAGTTCAGGGGCTCCGCGCCCACCGCCCCGCCGCTCAATACGAATCTGGTTTCAGAGGCTTGGCTTGCTTCGCTCGCCCGGAACCTTTAGCTTCCGGGCGGATTTTTACCTCATTGCGCAAACTTGCCGGAGCACCGCCCGTGGCCTTCGAACTCCCTGCCCTGCCGTATGACTACGAAGCGCTTCAGCCTTACATGTCGGCCGAGACGCTGCACTACCATCACGACAAGCACCACAAGGCCTATGTCGACAATTTGAACAAACTGCTGCCGGGTTCCGGCTTCGAGGGCATGGGGCTCGAGGAGATCGTCAAGGCGAGCGTCGGCAAGAACGCCGGCGTGTTCAACAACGCCGCGCAAGACTTCAATCACATCCAGTTCTGGCCGTGGATGAAGAAGGACGGCGGCGGCAAGAAGGTGCCGGGCTCGGTGCTGGCGCTGATCGACCGCGATCTCGGCGGCTTCGACAAATTCCGCAACGATTTCATCGAGGCCGGCAAGACCCAATTCGGCTCGGGCTGGTGCTGGCTCGCCCTCGAGAACGGCAAGCTCGAGATCACCAAGACGCCGAACGGCGAGAACCCGCTGGTTCACGGCGGCTGGCCGCTGCTCGGCTGCGATGTGTGGGAGCACTCCTACTACATCGACTATCGCAACGAGCGGCCCAAATATCTCGAGGCGTGGTTCGACCACCTCATCAATTGGGGTCACGTCGAGGAAATGTTCGCGCTCGCGCCGAAATAGCCGGGAATTCGATTAGGATCAGGACCCAAAGCGGACCTGACGCGTCGGCGCAGTCCGTCGGGCGAGTTGCGTGATTAAGCAGGAACGTAGGTCAACCTGATCGCGTCCTCGCCGATTAAGTCGTTGGCCACAAGGCGGAGCGGCGGCCGGGGACCGGCGAAGAATGGCGTGCCGCGACCAAGCACGAAGGGACGGAAGTAGAGTCGATACTCATCAATAAGACCAAGGTCGGTGAGGCTCCGCGCCAGCTCTGGCCCGGCGACTTCGATCTCCCCAACGAGCTCAGCCTTCAGCCTGCGCATCACCGCCTCGATGTCATCGTCGACAAGTGTGGCGTTGGGGCCGACTGACTTCAACGAGCGCGACACGACCCACTTCGGTTGGCGCCGCCACGCCGCCGCAAAGTCGAGTTCCTCCGCGCCCCACTCAGGACGGTCTTCGTCCCAATAGCGCAAGATCTCGTACGTGCGGCAACCGTACACACTGCCGGTCAGGTCGCGCACCCACTCGGTGAAGTGTCGAAATAGCGCGGGACCAGGTGGCGGCAATTCCAGATGGTCGACATATCCGTCCAGGGACTGCGACAATCCGAAGACGAGCTTCGCCATGCTGCAAAATTTCCACTCCAGGTTCTCCAGAATAGCATCAGCCGCGGTTGCGCAGAAGTACGGATGAGTTTGTAGGGATCCGTTCAGCCCACTTTCGCCCGCTCGGCCGCCTCGCTCGCTTCAAGCCAACGATGCTCGGCACTGGCCAGGTTCCGCTCCACCTCGGCGCGCGTTTTCATCAGCTCGCTGGCCGACGGACCGCCATTGCCGGGCGCGGCGAGCAACTGGTCGATCTCGGCGCGACGCTGCCACAGCCGGTTGACCTCGGCTTCCGCTTGCGAGGCTTGCTTGCGCAACGCCTGGTGCCGCTCGCGTGCCGCGGCCGACTGGCGCCGGTCGAGCTTTCGGTCCGGCTTGGCCGATTTCTGGCCGTCCGCCCCGACGGTCTGGCCCGACCCCAGCACCAGGTCGCGATAATCGTCCAGGCTGCCGTCGAATGACGTAGCCGTCCCGTCATCGATCAGCAGCAGCCGATCGGCGATCAGCCCGAGCAGGTGCCGGTCGTGGCTGACCACCACCACCGCGCCGCCGAACTCGGCGAGTGCCTCGACCAGCGCGTCGCGCGCCTCGACGTCGAGATGGTTGGTCGGCTCGTCGAGGATCAGAATATGCGGCGCCTCGCGCGTGATGAGCGCGAGCGACAGCCGCGCCCGCTCGCCGCCCGACAGCGCCCGCACCGCGACATTGGCCTTGTCGCCGGAGAAGCCGAAGCGGCCGAGCTGCGCGCGCACCGCGCCGGGAGAGGCATCAGGCAACAGCCGCTGCATATGCTGGAGCGGCGTGTCATCGGGACTCAGTTCCTCGATCTGATGCTGGGCGAAATAGCCGACCTGCAATTTCCCGGAGGCGACGATCGAGCCGGCCATCGGTTTGAGCTGCCCGGCGAGCAAGCGCGCCAAGGTGGTCTTGCCGTTGCCGTTGCGGCCCAGCAGCGCCACGCGGTCATCGGGATCGATCCGCAAATCGAGCCGCGACAGCACCGGGGCACCGGGCGCGTAACCGACCGCGACGCCGTCCAGCACGATCAGCGGCGGCTTGAGCTCTTTCGGGCTCGGAAAGTCGAACACCACGGACGCGTCATGCACTGCCTCGGCGATCGGCTGCATCGCCGCCAGCGCCTTGAGCCGGCTTTGCGCCTGGCGGGCGGTGTGCGCCTTGTAGCGCCAGCGATCGACATAGGCTTGCAGCTTCTTGGCCTTCGCCTCTTGCTGCTTGCGCGCCGCGTCGGCCTGGGCCACGCGCGCCGACCGCTGCCGGACGAACGCGTGGTAATTGCCGTGATAGAGCGTGAGCCCGCCCCGCTCCAGATGCAGAATGTAATCGACCACATTGTTGAGCAGGTCGCGTTCGTGGCTGACCACGATGAGACTGCCGCGATAGCTCCTGAGAAACGACTCGAGCCACACCGCCGCTTCGAGATCGAGATGGTTCGACGGCTCGTCGAGCAGCAGCAGCTCGGGCTCGGAGAACAATAACGCGGCGAGCGCCACCCGCATGCGCCAGCCGCCGGAGAACGAGTTCGAGCGGCTGATGCTGCTGTTCCTCGGGGAAGCCGAGCCCGGCCAGAATGCGCGAGGCGCGCGCCGGCGCGCCATGGGCGTCGATCATCGTCATCCGCTCGTGAATCTCGCCGATGCGATGAGGATCGTGGGCGTGCTCGGCTTCTTCGAGCAACGCCGCGCGTTCGGTCGCGGCGGCGAGCACGGTCTCGAACGGCGTCGCCGCGCCGCCCGGCGCCTCCTGCGCCACATAGCCGATACGCGTGCCGGACGGGGTGTCGATGCTGCCCTCGTCGGCCTCATAGACCCCGGCGATCACTTTCAGCAGCGTCGATTTCCCGGCGCCGTTGCGGCCGACCAGGCCGACGCGGGCTTTCGGCGGTAGCGCCGCCGAAGCATGGTCAAGGACCAAATGGCCGCCCAAGCGGAGGGTGATGCCGTCAATCGTGAGCATGGAGATTCAAACCTGGGAGCGATCGGGGCGGGATCCTGGATCCTTAGCAGTGTCACCCCAGCTCAGCCACCCCTTCTGGTACGGCCTTTGAGCACATCCGTCAGCACTTTCGTCGCCAACGGCACGCCGGTTCTGACCAGAGTTTTGCCGAACGTCGTCCAGAAACTGTCGCTGCGCGAACCGCCCCCGCTTTTCTTCGCCGCCTTCTCGTCGGACCGGGTAGCTGCTTCGTCTTCCCGCGCGGCGCTACGCTTCTGCAAGGTCTCGTAGGCCGACGCGCGATCCTCGGTCTCGTCATAGACGCCCTTCACCGGGCTCGCGTTGATAATGGCTTTGCGCTCGGCCTCGGTGATCGGCCCGACGCGGGAGTGTGGCGGATGCACCAGTGTCAGCTCGACCATGCTGGGCTGGCCCTTCTCGTCGAGCGTGGAGACCAACGCCTCGCCGATGCCGAGCTGCATGATGGCCTGCTCGGTATCGATCTTCGGGTTCTTGCGAAAGGTGGTGGCCGCTGCCTTTACGGCCTTCTGCTCCAGCGGCGTGAAGGCGCGCAACGCATGCTGCACGCGATTGCCGAGCTGGCGCGACACCGTGTCGGGAACGTCGAGCGGGTTCTGCGTCACGAAATAGACGCCGACGCCCTTCGAGCGGATCAGCCGCACCACCTGCTCGACCTTCTCGAGCAGCGCCTTGGGCGCGTCCCTGAACAGGAGGTGCGCCTCGTCGAAGAAGAACACGAGCTTCGGCTTGTCGGGATCGCCGACTTCGGGCAACTGCTCGAACAGCTCCGACAGCAGGAACAGGAGGAAGGTCGCATAGAGGCGCGGCGACTCCATCAACTTGTCGGCGGCCAGCACGCTGATATAGCCTCGCCCGTCGCGCGCGGTGCGCATCAAGTCGGTGATCTTGAGCGGCGGTTCGCCGAAGAAATGCGCGCCCCCCTGCTGCTCCAGCACCAGCAGCGAGCGCTGGATCGAACCGACCGAGGCCTTGGTGACGTTGCCGTATTTGGTGGTGAGGGTGTCGGCGCGCGCAGCCAGATCCTCAAGCAGCGCCTGTAGGTCCTTGAGGTCGATCAGCGGCAGCTTCTCGTCGGAGGCGATCTTGAAAGCGATATTGAGCACGCCTTCCTGGGCCTCGCTCAAATCCATGAGTCGCGACAACAGCAACGCTCCAAGCTGCGAGATCGTCGCCCTGATCGGGTGCCCCTGCTCGCCGAACAGGTCCCAGAAGATCACCGGGTAGGCTTGGTACTCGACGGGGTAGCCGATCTCCTTGGCGCGCGCCTCGATCCAGCCCTTGGCCTCGCCCTTCTCGGCGATGCCCGAGAGATCGCCCTTCACGTCGGCGCAGAACACCGGCACGCCCTGATCGGAGAAACCTTCCGCCAGACCTTGCAGCGTCACGGTCTTGCCGGTGCCGGTGGCGCCGGTGATCAGGCCGTGGCGGTTGGCGAGCCTGAGCCAAATGAACTCAGGCTTGACGCTCTTGCCGATATAGACGCTGTCGGCGGGAGCCGTTCTCGGCGTCCCGCTTTGGACGCCTACGTCCCCCTTCGGCGCTGTCTTGCGCTTCGCCATTGCCGCTCCTCCTCGATCCGGCCCGCACTTTAGCTTCTCCCGTGTCCGGCCGCAAAGACGCCCTCTCCTGGCCCGGGTCGTTGCGCCGCATGGCTTCCGCGCGGGCGAAGCTTCGTGTTAGGAGAAAACTTGGAGCGGCTTAGCGCTCAAGTAGCGCAAAGCGCGCGGTAGCGCATCTATAGGCTTGACGACAATGGTGGAACTCTCCCTGGCCAGGGACTTTGCCCCTGCCGACGAGGCGGCATGGAAAGCCCTCATCGAAGAGGCGCTGAAGGGCGCGCCCTTTGCCTCGCTCCGGTCCAAGACCTATGACTGCATCGCCATCGAGCCGCTTTACGGCCGCGCCACAGAGGCAAGCCGCATCGCCGGTCGCGCCGCAGGCCAGCCCTGGGCCGTCATGCAGCGGATCGACCTGACCGACCCCAAGGCCGCCAACGCGCAGATCCTTGACGATTTGAACAACGGCGCCACCGGCGTTGCCCTCGTGTTTCAAGGCGCAATCGGCGACTACGGTTACGCGCTGCCGGCTAGCGGCGCCGCGATCAGCGCAACGCTCGACAATATTCTGCTCGACGCCGGCATCGCTGTCGATCTCGACCTCGGCCGTCCGTCGAAGGATGCCGCGGGACTGCTCGCCACGCTGGTCAAGGCGCGGGGTCTCGCACCCCGTTCCGTCAGTGTTCGTTTCGGCTTCAATCCGTTGGGCGCTATCGCTCTCACCGGCGAAAGCCCAAAATCATGGCCGGACATCGCCGCGAATTTCACGACTCTGGTCTCCGATCTTGCCGGCCAAGGTTTCGCCGGTCCGTTTGCCGTTGCCGACGGGCGCGTCATTCATGCCGCCGGCGGTTCGGAAGCGCAGGAGCTCGCCTTCGCGCTTGCCTCGGCGATCGCGTATCTCCGCGCGCTGGAGCAAGGCGGTATTGCGCTGGAGGACGCGCGACGCTTCATCTATTTCCGCTTGGCCGCCGATCAGGATCAGTTCCTGACCATCGCCAAGTTCCGCGCCTTGCGGAAATTGTGGGCGCGCATCGAGCAGGCCTGCGGGCTCGGGCTTCGGCCAAGCTTCGTCGCCGCCGAGACTGCCTGGCGCATGATGACCAAGCGCGATCCGCACGGCAACATCGTGCGCGGCACCATTGCCACGCTTGGCGCTGCGGTCGGCGGCGCCGATGCCATCACCGTGCTGCCGTTCAGCGTGGCGCTCGGGCTGCCCGACGCGTTCGCACGCCGCATCGCCCGCAACACGCAGACGATTCTGATCGAAGAGGCCAATATTCATCGCGTCGCCGATCCCGCCGCGGGCTCCGGCGCCATCGAAGCGCTCACCGATTCGCTGTGCGATGTCGCCTGGGGCCTGTTCCAGGAGATCGAGCGCGAGGGGGGGCTCGACCAGGCGCTTGAGGCCGGATCGATCCAGAACGCGGTCGGCAAGGTGCGGGCCGAGCGCGAAGCCGATGTCGCCCGCCGTAAGGATAGTCTGATCGGCACCAGCGATTTTCCCGATCTCGCCGAGGACGAAGTCGCCGTGTTGGCGCAACCGCGGCTCGCGGCTCTTTCCACCCGCAAGAAGGCGCTGAACCCGATCAGGCTGTCGGAGCCGTTCGAGCGCTTGCGCGACCGGAGCGACGCTCATCTCGCAAAAGCCGGCACCAGGCCCAAAGTGTTCCTCGCCTGTCTCGGCCGGCCCGCCGATTTCAATGCGCGGGCGAGTTTCGCCAAGAGCCTGTTCGAATCCGGCGGCATCGAAGCGGTGGCAGGCAAGGGCGACAACCTCGCGAAACGATTCAAGGAATCCGGCGCGCGTCTCGCTTGCCTGTGCTCCTCCGACAAGGTCTATGAGCGCGAGGCCGAGGATGTGGCGAGGGCGCTGGCCGAAGCGGGTGCAACGCGCGTTTACCTCGCGGGCAAGCCCGGCGCCCACCGGGCCGCGCTGGACAAGGCCGGTGTTAGCACCTTCCTTCATCAGGGCTGTGATACGCTTGAAATCCTGGCTTCAGCCTATGACGAGATCTGACCACCGATGACGCGCATCCCCTCATTCGCCGAGGTGAGTTTCGAGCAGAGCGCCGGCGCGAACGCCGCACCGGCGGAGACGCCGCCCGTGTGGCAGACGCCGGAAGGCATCGCGGTCAAGCCCGCCTATGGGGCTGAGGACATCGCCAAGCTCGACTTTCTCGATGGGCTGCCGGGCGTGCCGCCTTATCTGCGCGGCCCCTACCCCACCATGTATCTGCAGCGGCCGTGGACGGTGCGCCAATATTCCGGCTTCTCCACCGCCGAGGATTCCAATGCCTTCTACCGGCGGAACCTCGCCGCCGGCCAGCAAGGCGTGTCCATCGCCTTCGACCTCGCCACTCATCGCGGCTACGATTCCGATCATCCGCGCGTGACCGGCGATGTCGGCATGGCCGGCGTCGCCATCGATTCCATCTACGACATGCGCACTTTGTTCGACCACATCCCGCTCGACAAGGTGTCGGTGTCGATGACCATGAACGGCGCGGTGCTGCCGGTGCTGGCGCTGTTCATCGTCGCCGGCGAGGAGCAGGGCGTGCCGCCGGAGGAACTCTCGGGAACCATCCAGAACGACATCCTCAAAGAGTTCATGGTGCGCAACACCTACATCTATCCGCCCGCGCCCTCGATGCGCATCGTGTCGGACATCTTCGCCTATACCTCGCGGCACATGCCGAAATTCAACTCGATCTCGATCTCCGGCTATCACATGCAGGAGGCGGGTGCGACCGCCGACCTCGAGCTCGCTTATACGCTGGCCGATGGCATCGAATATGTGCGCGCCGGCGTCGCCGCCGGACTCGACATCGATGCGTTCGCGCCGCGGCTGTCGTTCTTCTGGGCGATCGGCATGAATTTCTTCATGGAGATCGCCAAGATGCGCGCGGCGCGGCTGCTGTGGGCGAAGCTCGTGATGGCGGAGTTCAAGCCGAAGGACCCGCGCTCGCTCGCGCTCAGGACCCATTGCCAGACCAGCGGCTGGAGCTTGGCGGCGCAGGACGTGTTCAACAACGTGGTGCGGACTTGCGTCGAGGCCATGGCGGCGACTCAAGGCCATACCCAGTCGCTGCACACCAATGCGCTCGACGAGGCGCTCGCGCTGCCGACCGATTTCTCGGCGCGCATCGCCCGCAACACCCAGCTCATGCTGCAGCAGGAATCCGGCACCACCCGCACCATCGATCCGTGGGGCGGCAGCTTCTATGTCGAGCGCCTGACCTACGATCTGGCGGCGCGAGCGCTTGCCCATATCGAAGAGGTCGAGAAATTCGGCGGCATGACCAAAGCCATCGCCGCGGGCATTCCCAAGCGCATGATCGAGCAGGCCGCCACCGCCACCCAAGGCCGCATCGACTCGCGCAAGCAAACCATCGTCGGCGTCAACAAATACCGGCCCGACAGCGAAGCCGACATCGCCATCCTCAAGGTCGACAACCGGGCGGTCCGCCGCCAGCAGCTCGACAAGCTCGCCCGCCTCAAGGCCGAGCGGAACGAGGCGGAGGTGCAGGAGGCGCTTGACGCGCTCACTCGTTACGCCGAGACAGGGACCGGCAACCTGTTGGAAGGCGCGGTCCAGGCCGCGCGCGTTAAGGCAACAGTCGGCGAAATCTCTTATGCTCTGGAGAAGGTGTATGGCCGCCACCGGGCCGAGGTTTCGGCCATCACCGGCGTCTACCGGGCGGAGATGGGCCGCATGGACGGAAGCGTGAACCGCATCAAGGAGCTGATCGACGCTTTCGAGGCCGAGCATGGCCGGCGCCCCCGCATCCTGGTCGCCAAGATGGGCCAGGACGGCCACGACCGCGGCCAGAAGGTGATCGCGTCGGCATTCGCCGATCTCGGCTTCGACGTCGATATCGGCCCCTTGTTCCAGACGCCGGAGGAGGCCGCCCGCCAGGCGGTGGAGAACGACGTCCATATCGTCGGCGTGTCGTCGCTTGCCGCCGGACACCTGACGCTGGTCCCTGCCCTGCGCGAGGCGCTCGAGGAGCAAGGCCGCGGCGATATTATGATCGTGGTCGGCGGCGTGATCCCGCCGCAAGATTATCCGGCGCTGCACGAGGCCGGCGCCAAGGCCATCTTCGGCCCCGGCACGCCGATCGCCGACGCGGCCATCGACCTCCTCAAGAAGCTCGGCGCCGAGGCCAAGTCACAAGCGGCCGCCGAGTAGCGCATCTCTGCCGGCGGCTCGAGGTCGGTCAGGGCGCGATTATTGCCACGCAAGGCGAGCCGGCTCGTTCCATGCATTTCATCCTCGAAGGGCGCATCGGCATCATCGTCAAGACCGACGATGGCCGCATGGTGCGGGTCCGCAGCCTTGGGCCACAAACCACGATCGGTGAAATGGGGCTGATCACCCGACAGACGCGCAGCGCCACCGTTCAAGCCGAGCTGCCAAGCGTCCTCTACGCGCTGAGTGCGGACGACTATGAGCGCCTCACGCGGGAGAACAGCGCGCTCGCCCAAGCCCTTCTTACGTATACGGTCAGAGTCATGGCCGAGAGGCTGAGTTTTGCCAGCCGGGTGATCGGCGTGCTGCGCCGCTAGGCCGTTCAAATCCGTCTTGCGCTTCTGGCAGTTTGCCCCTACCCGCTTGCCATGGGCGGCAAGGACACGGCCATCAAGCACATCAGGCAGACTGCCAAGGCCATCCGTGCCGGCGACCGGGTGGCGCTCGCCCGCGCCATCACGTTAGTTGAAAGCGCCAAGCCCGAGGATCAGGCGAGCGCGCAAAAGCTGCTCGACGTACTGCTGCCTTATACCGGCAGCGCCATCAGGGTCGGCGTCAGCGGCGTCCCAGGGGCCGGCAAGTCCACGCTGATCGATCAGCTCGGACTGAACCTCGTGGCCAAGGGCCATAGGGTCGCCGTCCTCGCCGTCGACCCCACCTCGTCCCGGACCGGCGGGTCGATCCTCGGCGACAAGACCCGCATGGGCCGGCTCGCCGCCGAACCAAATGCCTTCATTCGCCCCTCTCCGGCCGGCGACAGCCTTGGCGGGGTCACCAAGGCGACGCGCGAAACCATCGCGCTGGCCGAGGCCGCCGGTTACGACGTGGTCTTGGTCGAGACGGTCGGCGTCGGCCAATCCGAGATCGCGGTCGCCAACATGGTCGACGTGTTCGTGGTGGTGGCGATCCCCGGCGCCGGCGACGAGCTGCAAGGCATCAAGCGCGGCCTGCTGGAGCTTGCCGACATCATCGCCGTGAACAAGGCTGACGGCGACCAGGTCGAGCGCGCCAATCGCGCGGCGATGGAATATCGCACCGCGCTCCACATTCTCGCCGCGGGGCATGCCGGCTGGGACCCGCAAGTGCTGACGCTCTCCGCCCGCGACAATAGAGAATTGGACACGCTGTGGACCAAGATCGACGAGCGCCATGCGGCGCTCAATACCTCAGGCGCGCTTCATGAGCGCCGCAGCGACCAGGCCGCCTCGTGGATGCGGGAGATTTTCGAGCAGCGCCTGCTGGCCGCGTTCAAGGGGGGCCGCCGCGCGGCCCGCCACTTCCAGGAGCTGGAGGACAAGGTCCGTGCCGGCGAAATGACGCCTGCCGCCGCGGCGCACGAGCTTGGCCGGCTCGCCGGCATTAAGGACGCCGATTAGTAGGCGGAAATTCGCTTCCCTCCCGCCTGAGCCTTAAGGTAAGTCGGGGGCATGGCAAGGCCGCGCGTCCTTCTCACGGGCTTTGGCCCGTTTCCGGGTGTCGCCGACAATCCCTCGGCTTGGCTTGCCGAAACGCTCGCGCAGCGTCCGCCGCTTGAGGTCGATGCCGAATTCCACGTCCGCGTGCTGCCCACCGCCTGGCAGGCCGCCCAGTCCATGCCGCGCCTCTACGATGAGCTGCAACCGCATGTGATGATTCATTTTGGGGTGAGCCAGCGCGCCAAGACGTTTCGCATCGAGCGTTTCGCCCATAACCGCGCCGCACGGCGCGCCGATGCACACGGCCTCATGCCGTCGGGGCTGCTGATCCAGGCCGAAGGCGCCGAACGGTTCGACACCAAGCTGCCGGGCGCCGCCGTCGCCGCGCATCTTAGAGCTTGCGGCGTCGCTGCCGCGTCCTCGCGCTCGGCAGGATCGTATCTCTGCAATTTTCTCTACTACCACTCGCTCGAGTGGGCGCTTAGGCAACCTGACCAGCGTCTCGTCCTGTTCGTGCACGTCCCGCCTCTAGACCTGTTCGGTCCCGAGACCCTGCTGCGCGGCGGCCACGAGACCTTGCGCTTTGTGCTCGCCTCCGCGGATGCGCGGCAGAAGTCGGCACCGGCGATCGGGCCGGCCTTTGCCCGAAGCGAAGCGATTTTGAGCGCGAAGGATGCGTGAGTGATGGGTGTCGGTCGCCGGCAAGTGTTGCTGGGCGGGTTGGGGCTTGGCCTCGCCGCCGCCACGGCCGGCCCGCGCGGCAGCTCTGCCCGCGAGGACTCGGAACTCGGAGGGTTCAGCACTTACGGCGTCGTGCCGGCGGGCGGCGAGATCGACCAGACGGCAACGCTGCAACTTGCCGCCGACCAGGCGGCGGAGACCGGCACGCCGCTGTTCCTTCCCGCCGGGGTCTATTCCACCAGCCGCCTCGCGCTCAAATCCGGCACCCAGATCGAAGGCGCGCCGGGACGATCGATCCTGCGCTATCGCGACGGCGGCGCGCTGCTCAGCCTTGAGGGGGTCGAGAATGTGCGGCTGGCCGGCCTTGTGCTCGACGGCGACGCCAAACCGCTTGGCGACGGCGGCGCGCTGCTCGCCGCCACCGAGGCGAAACATCTCGATCTCGCCGGATGCCGCTTCGTCAACAGCGCCGAGAACGGCGTGCGCTTAAGCAAAGTGTCGGGCTGGATCAAGGATTGCGAGATCGGCGATATCGGCAAGGCCGGTCTGTTCAGCGAGGACGCCGCCGGACTTGAGATCGCGCATAACCAGGTGCGCGACTGCGGCGACAACGGCATTTTGGTGTGGCGGTCCGCGCCGGGCGAAGACGCCACCATCGTGTCGGCCAACCGCATCGAGGGCATCGCCGCCAAGAGCGGCGGCAGCGGCCAGAACGGCAACGGCATCAACGTGTTTCGCGCCGGCTCGGTGATGGTCAGCGGCAACCGCATCGCCGATTGCGCCTTCTCGGCCATCCGCTCCAATTCGGGCTCCAATTGCCAGATGATCGGCAATTCCTGCGCGAGGCTCGGCGAGACCGCGCTGTGGGCCGAATTTGCCTTCGAGGGCGCGGTGATCGCCAACAATCTGATCGACAAGGCGGCGACCGGCGTCGCGGTCACCAATTTCAACGAGGGCGGCCGGCTGGCGGTGGTGCAAGGCAATCTCATCCGCAATTTGTTCCTCCGCAAGGATGCCGTGCCCAATGGCGTCGGCATCTCAGTGGAAGCCGACAGCGTGGTGACCGGCAATGTGATCGAGGGCTCGATCGCCTATGGCATCGTCATCGGCTGGGGCCGCTATCTGCGCGACGTGAGCGTCACCGACAATCTGATCCGCAACGCCTTTATCGGCATCGGCGTATCGGTCGATCCCTCGGCGGGCACCACTCTGATCACCAACAATCTGATCACCGGCGCCAAGGACGGCGGCATCCGCGCCATGAGCGGTCATACGCCGACCGGCCCCGACCTGACTCAGGCAAGCGCCGAGGCCTACGGCAATCTCGCGGTCTTTGCCAACGTCGCCCGCTAAGCCTTGGCCCGGCGGCGCGGAGTGGCAGCGAGTGCCGCGACGGCCTGCTGCAGCTCCGAGCTGGCCATCACCCGTCCGACGCTGAGACCGCGCCAATTGAGCATCTCGCCGTCGAGCTGATCGGCCAGCGCCGACCGCGCCTTGGGCAGCAGCACCGCGAGCAGTTCGGCAAGCGCGCGCTCGGCCCCGCGCTTAGCGCCGTCGTCGATTTTGAGGGCGATGCCGAGCCCGAGCCCCGGCAGCGCCGCGCAATGCACGGCTTCGGCGCCGCCTTTGACGAACAGCTCCGGCGCGAGCGCGCGCATGGCGATGGTGTCGAACCGCCCCTCTCCGGCCACCAGCACCGGCGCGGCAAAGCAGGCCTGCATCAGCCGCTTCGCCGCTGCCGCGCGCGTCGAAGCCAAGCCCTCCCCGGTGCCGAACCGCGCAAAGCCTCGCGCCAACCCAGCGAGCGGCAGCGACCAGGTCGGCAGCGAGCAGCCGTCGACACCCATGCCATCGCGCTCCAGCCGGACTCCGCAAGTCTCTGAAATGATTCCGGCGATCATGACTTGCAAAGGATGGTCCGGCCGCTCGTAGCCGCGCGGATCGAAACCGAGATTGACCGCAGCAGCGAGCATACCGGCATGCTTGCCCGAGCAATTATTGTGGATCGCTTGCGGGCTGCGCCCCGTCTTGATCAACGACCGCGTGGCCTTGTCGCTCACCGGCGAATGAACGCCGCAGGCGAGATAATTCTCATCGAGCCCGGCCTTATTGAGCAGGCTTCGCACCGCCGCGATATGCAAATCATCACCGCTATGGGAGGCGCATGCGACCGCCAGCTCCTCATCGTTGAGCCCAAACGCGTCAGCCGCCCCGCTCTCGACCAGCGGCACGGCTTGCAGCGCTTTCACCGCTGAGCGCGGGAACACCGGTCGCTCGACATCGCCGAGCGCGAGCACGAGACGGCCCTGAGCGTCGGCAACGGCGATCGCGCCGGCATGGCGGCTCTCGACGATGGCCCCTCTCACCACCTCGACGAGGACGGGATTGGCAGAATTGGGTTCACTCATGCTTGACACTAACGCGCGCCGGTCAGGACCGCGCACGCTCAACCTGTCGCGCCGGTGCATTGCCTTCCGCGGCAAGCTCGGTGGGAATGCCGGCCGCATGTTTCGAAGCGCGGATCACGAGCGAGGTCTTCACGCTTGCCACATTGGGCGCCGCGGTCAGCTCATGAATGATGAAATCCTGGAATGCGCTGAGATCGGGCGCCACGCATTTCAACAGAAAATCGATCTCGCCCGACAGCATGTAGCAATCGCGCACGATCGGCGAAGAGCGCGCCCGCTCCTCGAACGCGATGAGATCGGCCTCCGCCTGGCTGTGGAGCCTGATCATGGCGAAGGCGGTCACGTCGAAGCCGAGCGCCTTGTCGTTGAGCAGCGCGGTGAAGCCCTTGATGATGCCAGCCTCCTCCAGCGCGCGCACGCGTCGCAAGCAGGGCGGCGCCGAGATCCCCACCTTGCGGGCAAGGTCGACATTGGTGATGCGCCCGTCGGCCTGCAATTCGCGCAGGATTCGCCAGTCGGTCGCGTCGAGCCGGGCTGATCGCATGCTGCCTCTCCCTGGACGATTGGGGCGGTCGCGGGCTAGAAGGCCGGGTTCGGGAGTCGCCCGCTCGCGGCGTTCGCGCAATTTTACGTCCTCCAGCCAAAAGAATCGAAAAGAAATTGAGCGTTAAACGTTCCGGAAATTCTGCGCCAGACGACGCCGCTGCCCTCATCGCCACCAGCAAAAAGGCGCGGGGGCAGAAAACCTGGATCATCACCGACGGCTCGGCGGGCATGGAGGCGCAAGGCATTGCCGTGGCCGAGGCGGTCGGCCTGCCGTTCAGCCTGAGGCGCGTGCGCGTGACCGGCCCGATGCGGTTCCTCCCCGCCCTCTTGCAACTTTTGCTGCCGCCGGCCCGGCTGCTCGGCTCGGTCGCCGCCAACGAGCAGCTCGAAGCGCCCTGGCCTCGGCTGATCATATCGATCGGCCGGCGCAGCGTGCCGATCGCGCTCGCCATCAAGCGGCTCGCCGCCCCGAAAACCTTCGCGCTCCACATCCAGAACCCACAAGTGCCGGCGCGCCTGTTCGACCTCATCGCGGCTCCGGTCCACGACGGATTCGAGGCACCGAACGTCATCACCACCTTCGGCGCCGTGCATAGCGTGACCGGCGATCGCTTGGCCGAGGCGGGCAAGCGCTTCGCCCCGCGCGTCAAGCAGCTCCCGCACCCGCGCATCACCGTGCTGCTCGGGGGCGAGAGCCAGGCCTTCAGCTTCCCGCCCGATCATGCCGCCGCGCTTGGCGCCAAGCTTGCGCGTGTTGCCAAGGAGAGCGACGGTGCGCTGCTGGTCACGCCGTCGCGCCGCACGCGCGCCGATTCCGTTGCGGCGCTCGCGCACGCCATCAAGGACGTGCCGCACCTGCTGTGGGACGGCGCCGGCGACAATCCCTATTTCGCCTTTCTGGCATTGGGCGATGCCATCGTCGTCACCGAAGACTCGGTCAACATGGTCACCGAGGCGGCGGGCACCGGCAAGCCGGTCTATGTGCAAAAGCTGCCCGGCCGCTCGACCAGGCTCGCCCGCTTCCACCGGCTGATGCAGGAGCGTGGCGCGACGCGGCCCTTCGAGGGCCGGCTTGAGTCGTGGAGCTACGCGCCCATCAACGACACCGAGATGGTGGCCTCCGCCATCCGCCGCGCGCTCGGCCTTGAAACCAAAGGCTAAATCGCTGCTCACAAGGCCGTGGCTTGCGGTTGAGAAGCCTTGCGCTTACCTCTTGTCCTCCGTTTTGAGGTGAGAGGCGAATCCCCATGGCCACCCGCCACGCCAAGGTGATCATCATCGGCTCAGGCCCCGCCGGCTATACCGCCGGCATTTATGCCGCGCGCGCCATGCTGAAGCCGCTGCTCATCGCCGGCAACCAGACCGGCGGCCAGATGACCACCACCACCGACGTGGAGAACTATCCAGGCTTCGCCGACGTGATTCAGGGCCCGTGGCTGATGGAGCAGATGCGCCTCCAGGCCGAGCATGTCGGCACCGAACTCATCCACGACCACATCGTCGCGGTCGACCTCAAGCGGCAGCCGTTCTGGCTCAAGGGCGACAGTCACATCGAATACACCGCCGACGCGGTGATCATCGCCACCGGCGCCAAGGCGCGTTATCTCGGGCTACCCTCCGAGCATCGCTTTCTAGGCTACGGCGTCTCGGCCTGCGCCACCTGTGACGGCTTCTTCTATCGCGGCAAGAAGGTAATCGTGGTCGGCGGCGGCAACACCGCGGTCGAGGAGGCGATCTATCTCGCCAATATCGCCAGCCACGTCATCCTGGTGCATCGGCGCGGCGTGCTCCGTTCCGAGAAGATTCTGCAAGAGCGGCTGTTCGCCAACAAGAAGGTCGACATCATGTGGAACTACGAGCTCGACGAGGTCGTGGGCCACGACCAGCCGCTGTCCGTGACCGGCGCCAAGCTCAAGAGCACGCTAACCGGCGAAATCGTGCATGTGCCGATCGACGGCATCTTCGTCGCCATCGGGCACGAGCCGCAGAGCGAGCTGTTCAAGGGCCAGGTCGACATGAAGTCCTCGGGCTACATCCTCACCAAGCCCCACTCGACCGCGACCAACATCCCCGGCGTCTATGCCGCCGGCGACGTGGCCGACGACGTCTACCGCCAGGCAGTGACCGCCGCCGGGCTCGGCTGCATGGCGGCGCTCGAGGCCGAGAAGCATCTCGCCGGCCTCGATACCCTCGCCGAAGCCGCCGAGTAACCCGCCCTCGTCATTTCGGCCAAGCCATCACCGGCACGGCGCTCACCGAATTGGCCGGCGAGCCGTCGATCAGCTTGGCGCTGATGGCGAGATAGACCAGCGTATTCCGCTTTAGGTCGGGGATCCGGTAGATCCGCGTCTTCTTGAAGAAGATCGAGGTCTTCTCGGTGAAGGCCTCTTCGCTGTCGGGTAGGCTCGCAAGATCGACCGCGATCGGACCCATCTGGCGGCAGGTCACCGAGAAGTTCGACGGATCTTCGTTGAGGCCCAAGGGCTGGCCCCATCCGCCAGTCCGCGCCTGCGAGATGTAGCACGTGACGCCCGGCACTTTGGGATCGTCGAACTGGCTGACGCAGACCTTGTCGCTCGGCGACAGTATTCTGAAGGTGGTGCTGACGCATTCGAGGTCGTCGGCCTTGGCCGGGGTCGCCGCAGCAAACAAAAGAAGGGTCGAACACAGCATCAACACTTGCCCGCAAGCTTGGAGAAGGAGTCGCATTTTTGGTCTGCCTCTTAAGCGATGGATCAACGGAAACTCGGCATCGAAACGTAGGGTTCATGGGCCCCAACAACCAGGGGCGCGATGCAGGGTGAGCGCGCCGGGATAAGTCTCGGCGCTGTACCGGAATCGGCGCGACCACCCGCTTGCAAGCGCAATTTGCGGCGAGATTCGGTGACTTTTGGCCCGCAACAGATTAAGGTTACAGCGTCAGCCGAAGCTGATCTCCCCCCTGCTCAGCACAAGAGGCCGAACCATGACCGAGTCCACCCCTGCTAAAGCGGCCGCCGACAAAGCGCGCGCCGCATATCGTCAGACTGCCGAGGAATTCGAGGAGTTCACCAAGAACGGTCAGATGCCCGAGGCGGTCCGGGTATTTGCCGAAAAGAACATTGCCCAGAGCCGCGAGTTCTATGAGCACTCGAAAGACGCGTTCGACAAAATTCTGGAGAGCTGGGAAAAGACCTTCGACGCCGCCGGCCAGGGCGCCGTCGCGCTCAACCGCAAAATGGTCGACATCACCCAGCGGAATATCAATTCCGGCTTCGAATTCGCCAAGAGCCTGTTCGGCGCCAAGACCGTGGCCGAGATGATGGCGCTGCATTCGAGCTACTGGCAGAAGCAACTCGGCACGCTCAGAGCGCAAGCCGATGAGATGCGCGAGTTATCGACGCGCGTCTCCGCCGACGTGGCCGAGCCGATCAAGACGCAAGTCAAGCGCGGCATCGACCAGAGCGAGAGAACGCACTAGGTCGACCGGCGGCGTCGCATTCCACGATCGCAAAAGAAAGGGCCAGCCTCCGAGCCGGCCCTTTCTCGTTCGCTAGGCGCTCAGGCGCTTAGGCGCTGGCGCCGACGCGGAACACCGCGCCCGCCACCGAGCGCGGCCGCTCTCTCACCTGTCCGCCGTCATTGCCCGACTTCACGATCCACTGGCCGCTCGCGCTGCGTCCGGTGATCATGCCGACATGATGCGACCACACCACCACCGCGCCCACTTGCGGGCCCGAGGGGCGGCCCCAATTGGCCCAGTTCCGCGCCAGGTTGAGCTCCGGGCCGCCGCCCTTCTGCGAACGCATCCACCACCCGCACCAGCGCGCCGGGCGCGGGCCGACCCTTGCCGACGCTGAGGCCTTTACCTGAAGCTGGGCGGAAGTCTTCCGCGACGACTTATGCGCGTAGGATTTCCTGGTCGACTTGTGCGCGTAGGATGTCCGGGCGCGATGCTGCGCGTAACTCCCCCGGTTGTGCCAGGCGGACGATTTCTGCCAGGACCGCGAATAAGACTTCTGATGGCTGGTCCGCGCCTCGGCAAGGTCGAGCGGCAGCGTGACCGCCGCGCCGAACAGCGCGCCAGCCAAGGCAATGATACGCACTCCAAACATGATGCATGCTCCGATTTTGTTTTTGGAAGGAAGGGGCCGGCGAAGGTTCAAGCCGGCCCGCGGCGCCGTGGCGCGCTCGGGTTAAGTGACGGAAAAACCTGACGAAAGATCGGCCGGCCGATGGCCTCGGCTAGGCCATTCGGAGGCGATGAAGGGTGCCTGCGCGGGCAGAAAAGCGGCGACTTCGCGGGTACAACAAGGACACCTCGCCCGTGTAGCGCAGGCCCATCTGCAACACGCAAACAGGGTCAAATCCCACCCTTCCCATCAATGGGGGGTTAGCGCGCGAGGGCCACACTCCATCGCCCAGCTTTGGGGAGACCAGACTATTTTGGGGAGACCATAACTATGTTCGAGCATACCGACCGATGGGAGTTGGACGTGATCCCGCCTCTCAACTCGCTCACCATCACGTTGGATGTTAGCCCGATGGAACTGGAAATGGCGGTCGCCACCAGCGGCGCGTCCCTGCGCACCGCCTTGATGAGAGCGATCGTCGCCGCCATGGTGGTCGACGCCGCTTGGGCACCGCTCCACTAGCGTCGGCGAAACTAACCGCGGGACAATCTCCGCTTGTTAGCCCTGACATGGCTGCGGTAGCGGCGGACCACCCGGTCCATCGAGCCGCCCAGGGCTAGACTGCCGGCCGCTTCGGCGAAGGCGAAGCCTTTCTCGGCAACCATGCGCTGCGCTTCGCGCTGGCTGTCGGGACCGCCGAGAGCGAGCTTCATCATCCGCAGACCCATCACTTCCTGCGTCTCTTGACACAGGCGCGCCGTATCCGCGGCAAATTTCATCCAGGCTGTAAACATGGAATCCCCCCCCCGCAAAGCGCCCGGCCGCGCGCACGCGGCCGGGTCGGTAGCAGCGACTATACAGGGATTTGGGCTTAGCGGCGGCTTGAGACCACGCCAAACAGGAAGCCCACGCCAAGCGCGATGGCGAGCGCCACCAGCGGATTGCGCCTGACGGCGGCATGGGCTTCATCGTACGCGTCGGCCGCCATGTCCTGGGCATGGCCGAATTGCTTCCCGGCCATGCGCGAGACGTCGCCGGCGAAGTCGCTTACCTCATCGCCGATCGACTTGGCGGCGTCGGCGGCGGACTTGGCGGCATCGGCCGCATGGCGGCCTGCGGGGGAATTGGCGGCTTGTCGGTAGGCTTGGTTGGCAGTCGTCATCTCACTGTCCTTCTCTTGTCGTTGTCGCGGGCCAGCAAGGCGCGGGACCAGATTTGGGGTGTGACCAACCAACTTGCGCCGCCGCCGAATGTTCCGCGGAGCTATTCGGCGCGGCGCGCACAGCGCTGCGGTGCGATCGCCGATGAGCGGAAGCGTCTCAGTGCTTGGCTTGCGCGGCGTCCCACTCGGCGGTGGCTTTGGCTAGGATCGCGTCTAAGCTGCCGTCGGTCGTCATCTCGGTAATGGCCTGGCCAAACTTGGCAGCCAGCGCGGTGCAGGGCGACTTCTTGGAGAAGGCGACGAACATCTCGGCGGTGAGCAGCGCCTGATCCAGCACCTCGATCTGGTCTTTCACCCCGGCCTTGGCGGCTTCGGCAGTGCCCGGATAGTAGCCCGCGATCAGATAATCGGCCTTGCCGTCGAGCAGGTCCTTGAACGCGGCGTCGATGCCGGCGGCGCGGGCGACGTCGAGCTTGTCCTTGATGAAGGCATCGAACTCCGTGCCGTAGCTCTCGCCCTGATTGGTGACGCCCTTCTTGCCGATCAGATCCTCTTTGTCCTTGAACGGGAACGCCTTGCCCTTGGCGACGAAGATCGCCACGTCGTCGTAGATGAAGGCGGGCTGGACATAATCCAGATACTTGGCCCGCTCGTCGTTGTAGTAGATGCCGTAGATCATGTCGGCTTTGCCGTCGCGGGCGGCGCCCTGGGCATCGGCCCAGTTGCCCATGAAATTCGATTCGAGCGGAATGTTGAGCTTCTTGGCGATGGTCTCGACCAGCATGGGCGCGGCGCCGACCAGATGGTCGCCCTGTTGGTAAGCGATCACCGGATATTGCGGATGGCCGGTGGCAATGATCTTGGCGCAATCGTCAGCGGCGAAGGCGGCGGTGCTCGTCAGTGCCAGGGCCGCGAACATGCTCAAGCCGAGAAATCTCTTCATGGTCGAAGTTCCTTGTTGTCAATCGGGGTGGGCAACGGCAGGGGGGTTCTAACCGGCTTGAGACAGCCGCTCGGGAGGTTGCTCGCTACCGCCCTTTCATCTGCGCCTTGATTTTATCCACGTCCGCTTGGGTGACCTTTCCGGCCTGAACCAGCGCCTGCACGCAAGCCGGCGACAGGGATGGGCCCGCCTTCTTCATGCACAAATTGAGAGCCGCGGTTTGCAAGCCATAATCGCCGCAGAATTTCTTGTAGTCGTTGACGCAATTGTTCTGCATGCCTTTGGTGATGGTGCCCGCCTGCGCCAAGGCCGCCGACGGCAGGGCCAACACGAGGAAGATGGTTGCGGCTGCGCGTTTACATGTCATGCGTGAGGATCCCTCTTTATCCGAACCGAGTTTCTAGCACGCTTCGTTGGTCTAGCCACGGCAAAGGAGCCGGTTTAGGGCCAAATCAAGCATTTCGGCCAAACACCCTCCTCGCCGCCCAAAAATGCAGTAGGTTAGCGCCGATAGTGGAGCGGGCTTGGCTCGCGATGCAACCAGCAAGCCTTGAGAGGACGCCATGGCAGACAACCCTTCGTTCGAGATCCCGCCGGAGCTGCGCGACATGGCCGAGAAGAATGTCGAGCAGGCGCGGGCGGCCTACGGCCAGTTCATGGATTTCCTGACCCAAGCCATGGGCGCCTGGGCAAGCGCGCCGGGCGGAGCCGAGATGAGCGGCTTCAGGGCAGCGCAGGAACGGGCCATCGCCTTCGCCAAGGAAAACGCCGAGCGCTCCTTCGCCTTGGCCAGCGATCTTGCTCGCGCCAAGGACGTGCAGGAAGTCCTGACGCTGCAAAGCCGTTACGCGCAGACGCAAATGCAGACCTTCGGCATTCAGGCCCAACAACTCGCCTGGCTGATGGCCGACGCTTTGCGCAACATGCAGTCCAAGGCTAAGGGCTGACCCTAAGCCGCTTTGGCGTAGTACGATTTGAGCCCGTTCATCACGGCCTGCTTGTCGAACTTCGCGCCCATGTCGAGCATGGCGTCGGCGAAGCGGCTCGTGATCTCGCCGATCTGCTCGGGGCTGAGCTGATTGAGAATGCCGATGCGCACCTGCACCGGCTCCGACAGCGTCGGCCAGATGCCGAAGCCGCGCGAGCGTGCGCCCTGCACCAGCTCCTTCTCCTTGCCCTTGAGATTGCCCGGCAGGTTGAGCACGATCAGGCTGGTCATGTTGGAGGTGACGTCGCAGCCCATGGCCTCGACCGCCTGACGCAGCGCCTTCTCGTGATAGGCGTAGTCGGACGCTTTGCGGCGCCGGCCGTAGCCGAGAATGATGCGCAGCGCCTCGTGGAACGCGGCCACCGCATAACAGGAATGGGTCTGGTGATAGCCCGGCGTGTCGACGTCCTTGCCGTCGATGATGCCCCAATGGCGCGCGTCGAGAATGGGGTGGTGCACATAGCTGCGGCAGCCGCGCTTCTTCACCATCTCAATCGCCTTGTCGGTGAAGCTGACCGGCGCATAGGTGAGCGGCAATGACAGCACGCCCTTCTGCGGACACGAGGCCCAGGCGACCACGCCCGGATAGTCGTCGATGTTGAAGTCGGCCACGCCGAGTGAAGACACCGCGTCGCAAATGCCCATCACGCCGTGCTTCACGCACGCGTCGCTGAACCCTTTCAGGTCGTTGATGCGGCCCGATCCGGTTTCCCAATGCGCCATGAACGCCCACATCGGCTTGTGCTTGCCGAGTGCCTTGTCGACGGTCTCGCCGGCGACCGACTGGCCGTGCGGCGTCTCGACCACCGTCACGCTCTCAGCCTTCGGATTGAGCGAGTCGGCGGCAAGCTCCTCCTTGGTCGCCGCCTTCATGCGGATGGTCAGCGTATCGATGCCGGAGAACGTGCCGTTCGGGAACGCCACCACCTTGTCGCCGGGCAGGATCAGCTGCAGCACGCAATCGAGGCCCGAGAAACCCGTGCCTGCCACGCCGTAGGTGTAGACATTCCTGGTGCCCCACAGCTCCCGCAGCATCAGCTTGGCCTCGATCATGCCGCGCAGCACGTCTTTTTGCATGTGGTCGGCGACGCCGGTCTTGGCGAAGCGTTCGAGCACGCGGGGATCGGTGTTCCCCGGCCCTGGGCCGGCGGCAAGCGTGGCGGGAATTTCAAGCGGCGGATATATCTTCGTCATGGGAACACCCTCTAGCGAGCTACGGACTTCGCCCAATTAAGCGGCACAATCGTCTAACCGGCAAGACGCGCTGCGGCAAGGCCGGTGGAAGCTAATGACAGTCCGGCAGGACTGGACAATGTTGCACTGCCGTGCAAGGCGACGGGTCAAGCCCAGGAAAGGCCATGATCCGAGCGCGAAAAAGAAGAAGCCCCGAACGGGGGGAGCGGGGCTTCTTCCAAACAGTTCCCTGCGGGGACGGTGATGGAGAGGGAACACCATCACCGTCCGTCGACATTACGCCGGGGCGGGACAAGAGTCGGGACTTTTTTGTGAAAATGGTTAAGGTTAACACTTTCAAGCCAGTGGGCCGGACTCAACGGCCGTTAGAGGGAACGCGGAAATCTCCATGGTAGACAGGCATTTGGGCTGCGCTGCATTGGTCGCCGCGCTCCTCGGGCTGTTGGGCGGTCCCGCCGAGGCGGCCCCTTGCGGCAACTCCAGCGCCGGATTCGAGGCCTGGAAAAGGGTTTTCGCCGGAGAGGCCCAGAGCAACGGTGTCGGGCCCAAGGCCATTTCGGCGCTGATGGGGACCACCTACTCGGTCGGGACCATCAGGGCCGACCGTGGCCAGAAGAGCTTCAAACTGAGCCTCGATCAATTCATGGCCAAGCGCGGCGGCCCCGCCATTGCCGCCCAAGGCAGAGGCAGGAAGTCCGCCAACGCCGCCCTGTTCGCCTCGCTTGAGAAGCGCTATGGCGTGCCGGCTGGCCCGCTAATTGCCATCTGGGGCATGGAGACGGCATTCGGCAGTTTCATGGGCAATCAGCCCACCCTCTCGGCGGTCGCCACGCTGGCTTACGACTGCCGCCGGCCGGAATATTTCACCGACCAGCTTTATGCCGCACTGCAACTCGTCGATCGCGGCGTTCTCACGGGCGGAACCCGCGGCGCCATGCACGGCGAAGTCGGCCAGACGCAATTCCTGCCCAAGAGCATTTTGCTCTATGGCGTGGACGGCGACGGCAACGGGGTCGTCAATCTCAACTCGAAAGCCGATGCGCTGGCCTCGACTGCCAATTTCCTCAAAGGTCATGGCTGGGTCAGAGGCGCCGGCTATCAACCCGGCGAGCCGAACTTCGAGGCCATAAAGGGCTGGAACGCGGCCGGCGTCTATCAGCAAGCGATCGCCATCATCGGCCGGCGCATTGACGGCGGGCAGTAGCGGCATGGGCCGCCGCGCTAGGGCCTCGTCCAAGCGGCGAATCTGCGCTACCTGCTAAGCGTGACGCGAAACACCGACCAAGAGACCAAAGACGAGCGAACATCGTCGCGCCAGCTCGCCCAGGCCCTCGGCAAGCTGATCGCTCTCGTGCTGGTCGTGGTCGCCGTGATCCTGATCGAGCGCTATTGCGTCCCGAAGCCCGAGCCGTTCGGTCCGGGCGCGAACATCGTGTCGATCGACGGCGATACGCTGCGCGCGGCCAACGGCGCCGAGTACCGCATCTTCGGTATCGACGCGCCGGAGCTGCATCAGAGCTGTAGCGAAGCCAACGGCAAGTCATGGCTGTGCGGCCGCGCGGCGAAAGCCAGGCTCACCACCCTGATCAAGGGCGGCAATGTGACGTGTGAGGCGCGCACCACCGACCGCTTCGGCCGCACCGTCGCGGTGTGCAGCGCCGAAGCCGTGCCCGATCTCGGCGAGGCGATGGTGCGCGACGGCTATGCGATCGATCTCGGCGGCGCAGCCGGCAATCCCTATGCGAGCGCCGAGGCGGAAGCGAGAGACGCCAAGCGCGGCATCTGGCGCGGCACGTTCGAGCGCCCGTCCGACTGGCGTCAGACCAATCCGCGGTCGGATGCCAACTGATAGGCCCAGGAGGACATCGACTATGCCCGGCAAGCGCGTGCAATTCGACGACGAGACTTGGGCTGCGGTCGACGCGGTGGCGACGGCGCGGTCAAAGAGCTTTCAAGAGCTCGCCGATGAAGCCTTCAAGGATCTGTTGAAGAAATACCGCCAGCCGGTCGGACTGAAGGCCGCGCTCAAAGAGAGTGTCCGCGAAAAAGGCAAGTCGTAGGGTGGGCAAAGCGGAGCGTGCCCACCGTCGCGGTGCACGTGGGCAACGGCTAAGCCGCTGCCCACCCTACCCGTCGCATAGGCAGATATACTCCAGCCGCGTCTCTTGGCAGAGATAGCGGGCGTCGTCCTCGCTGTCGGCCTCGATCATCACGCACACCGAGGCATCGAGGGCATAGAAGCGCACGCGGACCGGCGCGAGACGCTTCCGGGCGCGAACCACGCCGATGCTCCGCTCTGCTGCAATCCTCGCCATGGCTTGGCCTAACGCCCTTTGCACTCCAAAGTTCCTGTTATGTTCTCTCATGATTCGGGAGCACCTCGCAAGGCGTCACGCCACGGCTTTCAGGCAATTCGGGCGTGCTAGGCTTCGGTCATGTCGGAACTCGATCTCGGTCTGTCGATCGCCCTTGGCGTCGGGCTCGCCGCGGCCACCGGGCTGCGGCTATTTCTGCCCATGCTGGTGGTCAGTGTGGCGGCCTATAGCGGGCATCTTCCTCTGAGCGAAAATTTCGCCTGGCTGGCGACGCCGGCGGCGCTGGTGCTGCTCTCGGTCGCGGCGCTGGCCGAGATCCTCGCCTACTACATTCCCGGACTCGACAATCTGCTCGACACCTTGGCCACACCCGCCGCCTTCGTCGCCGGCACCATCATCGCGGCGGCAGTCATCACCGATCTGCCGCCGATGGTAAAATGGGCCGCGGCCATCATCGCCGGCGGCGGCATCGCCGGCTTGACCCAGACCACCTCGGCGGTGCTCAGGGCAAAATCCACCGTGTTGACCGGTACGCTCGGCAATCCCGTCATCGCCACCGCCGAGGTCGGCGGCTCGCTCCTGGTCTCGCTGATGGCGCTGATGGCGCCGCTGCTCACGCTGGTGGTCATCGTCGTGCTGTTATGGCTGGGGTTCCGCTGGTTCCGCCAACTCTCACGCCGACCGCGACCGTCGTGACCCAAAAGTCCGGCAATCCCTGGAAGCCGATCGCCATCGTTCTGGCGCTGTTTCTTGTCGCCGTGTTGATCGCTACGGCGCTCGTGCTGACCGACGTGATGAAGCTTGGCTTCTCCTTGCTCTGACAGCAGGCGAAGCCGGGCATAATGGTCAAAGTCGATTCGGCGACTGAGAGAGCGGGGGCTTCTGCCATGACTTTGGAACAAATCGGGGCGCTGATCATCCGCGTGACGGTCGGCTTGCTGTTCGTGATCAGCGCCTATGTGTGCAGCAAGGATTCGGCCGCGCGGCAGGGCGCCATCGCGGACACGGCACTGGTGTTTCCGTGGCGAACCGAATTGTTCACGATGGCCGGCGTCCTGCTGATGCTGCTCGGAGGCTTGTCCGTGCTGCTCGGTATCTTCCCCCGGCTCGGGGCGCTCACGCTGACGCTGTTCCTCATTCCGGCGGCGATGATTCATTTCCGCAAAGCACGTCAGGCCACCGCCCTGAAGGACGCCATGCTTGCCGGACCGGCAGGCGCCGCGCGGGAATCCGTCACCGCGCTCGGCGAGTCCGCCGTGCTCGGCAATTTCACCTCGGCGCTGAAGAACCTCACTCTGATGGCGCTGACGCTCTATGTTGCGCTGGCCGGGACAGAACCGATGCTGATCGGCTTCGGTCCCGACGGCCAGTTGCAGGGTCTGCTGACCAGGCTCTAAAAACGCCTCGCGCTAGGCTGCCTTGGCGCCGCGGCTCGCCAGCACATGGTCGGCCGCCTTACCGGTCAACTCGGCGAGGTGATCGAACTTGGCGTTGAACGTGCCGACCCCGGCCGTCGCCGATCTGAGCTCCACGATCAGGTTCTGGATCTCGGACTCCGGGAGATGCGCCTCGACCACGTCCCAGCCGTTCCAGCCGGGCCGCGCGTCGAAGCCGAGAATCTGCCCGCGCCGCGACGACACGATGGAGTTGACCTTGGCGGTGGCCTCCGACGGCACCGCGATTTCGACCGCCATCACCGGCTCGAGCAGCACCGGGGAGCATTGCGGCATGCCCTCGGTCATGGCGATGCGCCCGGCCTGGCGGAACGCCATGTCGGAGGAATCGACCGAGTGGTATGAGCCGTCGATCAGGCAGACCCCGACATCGACGACCGGAAAGCCGAGCGGACCGGTGGTGAGATAGTCGCGCACCCCGATCTCGACCGACGGAATGTAGTTCTTCGGCACCACGCCGCCGGTGATCTTGTCGGAGAATTGGAAGCCGGCGCCGCGCGGTTGCGGCGCGATGGTGACGACTACGTCGCCGAACTGGCCGTGACCGCCGGACTGCTTCTTGTGGCGGCCGCGCACTTCGGTCGATTTGCGGATGGTTTCCTTGTAGGGAATCTGGCGCGGGCGGGTCGAGGCATCGATGCCGTATTTGCGCACAAGTTTCTCGAGCGCGACGCGCAGATGCATCTCGCCCTGGCCCCATAGCACCATCTCGCCCAGGTCCTGGCTATGACTGAGCGAGATCGAGGGGTCCTCCTCGATGATCTTGGCGATGGCCGCGGTCAGCTTGACCTCGTCCTTCTTCTCCTTGGCGGCGATCGCCATGCCGAACACCGGGCTGGCGACCTCCGCTGTCTTGATCGCGATTTTTTTGCCCTTGTCCTCGGTCAGCGTGTCGCCGGTCTTGGTAGTGTCGAGGCGGCCGAACGCGACGGTGTCGCCGGCCTTCGCCTCGCCGCGCTTGACCGGCTCCTGGCCCATGACGGTGAACACGCCCGAGATGCGCTCGTCGTCGGCCCCGCCATAAACCGTGGTGCCGTCGGCAAAGGTGCCGGTCAGCACGCGGGCGAGCGACAGCTTGCCGCCATGCGCGGTATGGAAGGTCTTGGCCACGAACGCCGACGACGGCGCCTTGTCGACGCCAAGCCGCTTAATTGTCGATTCGACAAAAGGGGCTTCGTGCCTCAGCGCCTTGAGCAGCCGCAAGATGCCGTTGCCGTTCTCGGCCGACCCCATCAGCACCGGGCAGATCAGCCCGTCGCTGAATTCCTTGGACAGATCGTCGAACACCTTGTCGCGCGGCGGCGGCACGTCTTCGAGCAGTTGCTCCATCAGCTCGTCGTCGTAGTCGGCGAGCTTCTCCAGCATGGAGAACCGCGCTTCCTTCTCGCGCTCGGCCAGCGTCTCGGGAATGGCCATCACCTCGCTCGCCGCGTGCTCGCGATAGACGAAAGCGCGCTCGAGCGCGAGATCGATGAACCCGGTGACGATGTCGTTCTCCCAGATCGGGATTTGGCGCAGCACCAGCGGCCTGGTCGAAGCCGGCTGGAGCATCGGCACGATGTCGCGCACCCGCGCCTCGGCCTTGTCGATCTTGTTGATGAACAAGAAGTGCGGGATGCCGCGATCTTCGAGCTGCTTGAGGATCAATTGCAGCGCCGGGATCTTCTTTTCGTCGGGCTCGCACACCACCACGGCGGCGTCGCAGGAGGTCAGCGCATGCGCGGCATCGGCCTGGAATTCGATGGAGCCGGGGCAGTCGAGGAAGGTAAAAGAGTCGCCGAGGAACTCGACCGTGGCGGCGTTGAGCTCGACGCTCATGCCGTGATGGCGGGCCTCTTCCGAGGCGTCGCCTACGGTATTTTGACCGGCGGTCGAGCCCTGCCGGGTGATGGCGCCGGTGCGCGCCAAAATGGCCTCAAGAAGCGTGGTTTTTCCGCTGAGATAGGGGCCAACCAGTGCGATGCAGCGGGCGCTGCGGGCTGGCTGGCCCTGCGCTTGGCCCATGATCTCCTCCCTTAGCGGTTATCAGCCGCTCGGGAAGGCTCCTGACGCACCCACCCGCGCAAGCCTTAATGACGCTATCGTGTCAAGAGGATCGCCGTCTGGCAAGTGCCGCGATTAGCTTGCCTTGGGCGCCAAGGCCTCGCTTGGCTGTTCTGATCCGGTTCCTATGTCATTATGCCAGTTTCTTGGCCGGAGGGAGTTGTCATGCGCCTGCTGTGTGCCTGTGGGATTGCGGCGGTGCTTTCGCTGCTGCCCTTTGCCATCGACGGCGGCAGCCCCGTGCTTCAAGCCAAGATCGTGTGCGGCAATTTCGGTCAAGGTTTCACTTGCAAGTCCGACCCGGCACCCGGAGCACAATTCGGCAAGAATGCCACGCCCGGCGCCCCGCCGCAGGCGCCTGAGGCTTCACCCGAAGTCATGCCGGAGGGCACCTGGCAGGGTCAGACCGTTCCGGGCGAGTCCGGCCAAGGCGCCGTGGGGGTCCCGGCCGACGCTGGGACGGCCTGCCAAAATGGCATGGTCGGCACGCCACCCAACTGCCGCTGTCCGCCGAATTCGGAATTATTGGGCGGCAATTGCGTCCATTACACCGCGTCGGCCTGCAGCAACGGACTGGCCGCGGACGCCCTCCCGCAATCCTGCCGGGGCGTCGAAGAGAAGCTCTCCTGCACCCTGCGCCAGGACGGCCTGAAGAACTGCTGCTGCGTGACTTACGACAAATTCTAGGAAGCCGCCTGTCAGTCGCGGATCACCACCAGCCGGTCGGTGCCGGACTCCGCGCCCCATAATTCGCCGGGACGGCCGAGCATCTGTCGCACGGCGGCATTGGGCCGATCGCTCGGGAAGCTCTCGAATTTCTCCGTCTCGGGGTCGAACTTAAGAATGGCGTTGGCGGCGAAATCGCTGACCCACACTTTATCCTTGTCGTCGACGAACACCGCATAAGCATGCGGCTCTTCGCCCGGCGGCTTGAACACCTGCCAGGTCTTCGCCGCCGGATCGTAGACGCTGAGATTGCCGGCGTTCCATTCGCTGACCCACAGCCGGCCCTTCGAGTCGGACCACACCCGCCGCGGGCCGCCGCCCGCCGTCTTGGGCTCGATCACTGTCGTCTCGCCGCTGTCGAGATCGGGCTTGCCGAGAAAGGAGCCCGCCAGCGACACGTAATAGATTTGCCCGTCAGGCGTGGCGTCGATGCCGTAAGGTCCACTGCCCTTCGGCGCGTCCCAAACGTCCATCTTGCCGGTCGCAGGCTCGAGGCGGCCATAGATGCCGGCCTGCCCGGTGAACCAGATGCGCCCCTTGCCGTCGAACGCCGGCGTGTTGAGATTGGCGCCGGCGCGGTCCTTAGGCAGCGGCCAGGTCTTGACCTCTTTGGTCGCGGGATCGACCCGCACAATGGCATTCAGTCCGCTATCGGTGACCCAGGCCGCGCCGTCAGGCCCGACGATGACGCCATGCGGTGACGATCCCGGCCCGAGCGGCACGCGCTCGACCTGGCCGGTTTTGGGATCGAGCCGCCCCAGTACGCCCGCGTGCTGGCCCGTGTACCACACTGTGCCGTCCGGCGCGGGCGCCACGTCATGCGGATGATCGCCGGCGGGGATGGGGAAATACTCGACCTCGGCCGCGGACGCGACTGCGCCAGCAAGCAGCACACACCAAAACAGCGACTGAGATGGACGTAGGTTTCATCACATCAAGATAGGGGGTCAATGTGAACAGACCAAGGCTCCGACTCACAGCACAAGGCGGTGCCGAGGCCGGCGGCAAGCGTCACAATCGTGGCGATGAGCAGCGGTCTGCCGAACTCCCGACCGGCGATCGCAAACGTCAAGCCGCATTTCACGATGGTATTGGACACCGCCGCGATCACGATGGCGATCACCGCGACGCGGGCTTCTCCGCTCTATGGCAAATTCCGACATCGACAGGGTGATGGCGTCGACATCGGTCAAGCCGGCGATGCCCGCCACGGCATAGAGGCCACTCGGCGGAAAATGCTCCTGTACGATCTTGACCGCGAGCAGGACCACGGCAAACAGCGCACCGAACTTCGCCGCCGCCCACAGGCTGAACGGATTTTGCACGGTCACGCCCTTCTTGCCGGCCCCGCTGTCCACCCCGCCGCCGCGATAATAGAGGACGCCCGCGAATGCACAGGCCGCCAACGCCATGACCGCGAACGGTGCGACCACGTAGGGCAGCAGTGTGCGGTTCACCACCGCCACCAGCACGATGACCCGCACGAACATCACCGCCCAGGCGAGCAGGATGCCGCAAACCAGCGCCGCCGATCTTTTCGGCCGGTCGCGTCCCTCTTGCGCGAACGACAAGGTGACCGCGGTCGACGAGACGAGACCGCCCGCCAATCCGGTGAGCGCCGTGCCGCGCGCCGGCCCGAGCAGCCGCGTCAGCACATAACCGACCAGCGAAAGGCTCGAGATCAGGATTACCAGCAGCCACAATTTGTAGGGATTGAGCGCGCCCCACGGGTCGATCGGCTGGTCGGGCAGGAGCGGCAGCGCGATGAAACTCGCGATCAGCAGCGTCAACCCGGCATAGACGTCGTCCCAGCCGAGCTTGTCGACGAAACTGTGCAGCGGCCGCTTATAGGCGAGCACCGCGGCGGTCACCACGCCCAGGCCGACGGCGAGAGCCGAAAAGCCGAACATCACCATGGCGCCGAGCAGGAACACCACCACGGCGGCGATCTCGGTGGTCAGCCCGGTCGACTCCGGATCGGCGCGCGCGGCGACGACATAGCCCGCCACTACGAAGGCGCCGACGATGAGGAGTCCGCCCGCCAACACCCAGGGCGATGAGGTCTCATGCGACAGCCAACCCGCCGCCGCGCCGAACAAGGCGATCAGGGTAAAGGTGCGCAAGCCGGCGATGCCGCGCACCTCGTGCTCTTCCTCTTTGCGCTTCTCGCGCTCGATGCCGACCAGCGCCCCGAGCAGAATGGCGGTGGCAAAGTTCAGCGCGAGATTGAGAAATTCCTGATAGTCCATCGCCTCATTCCTCTCGGCTGTACCCGGCCTAAAAACGGCGAGCCGCAACCTGACACGTTATACCTTCCCCTTGCGGGGAGGTCCGGCGTCGCTTTGCGACGCTGGGGTGGGGGTAATGACTTAACCCACCCGCCCTCCGCTCGGGCACCCCGTCAAGGGGAGGGATGGAAGAGAGACACGCCGAAATTTCTCGCCCGGGTTGCCGGCCCGCGAGTAAGGGGATGGCGCGCCGAAAGACGCAAACCTATGGTGTCCGCATCCGTTTGCCGGATACGGCGGGCGCCTCGCGGCGCGCCATTGCGGAGACTTGGCGGTCATCGGCCCCGGTTTCGCTGCACCTTGCCCCGCTATCCGGCGCGGACCATGTCGACGGGCCGGGAAACGTTTGGGATAGGCCGGTAAGTCGTCAGCCAGCTCCTGGCGGGGCCTCGTAGTGGACCCGGGGGGAGCCCGGCGCCGCCCCGAGTGCTTCGTTGCGAACGAAGCCCGCGGGGACACCGCACCTCGACCCGCCTCACGACGCCTCATGAGAACGCCCCTTCAGAAGGACGAGGTGAGATCAGTGTAGCCGAGCTTTGGCAGGCGTGGATAACTTGGCTCAGCGCGGCGCGCTCGACCAGCCGGGATAAACGTACTTGCCGCCAGGATTAGTGTGAAACTTACCGCCATAACCCCGATAAATATACTTGCCACCGGGATTAGTGTGAAACTTGCCGACGTTTCCGCCGAAGGGGATGTACCTGCCACCGGTATTAGCGCCGCCACCTATCAAAGCGCTGTCTGCTGCCGCTGGGAGCGGCGAGAGCGAAGCGCCCAGGATGGCGCCGATCAGAGCAACCGTGCGAACCATTCCGTCCTCTTTCACTCTGTTAATCCTGGTGCGGGCCGAGGGGCTGGCCGTGTGAGAACTCGACGATATAGCCGCTCGGATCCCTCACCCCGCAGAGATAGCCGGTCGGCGGCGCATAGTCGCGCGGCTCCCACTGCAGGATGCCATCTTTGCGCGCGCTCGGCGATCTCGTCGATGTCCTCGCGCTTGGCCACCCCGAAGCCGTAATGGGTCATGTCGTCTTTGTCTTGCGCACGCTCGGGCCCGCCGCCGAGCAGCACCAGCACGAAATTGCCCTCTTCGCCCGGGCTTGCCAACCAGGCCACGCGACCGTCGCCCTCGCTGTGCCGCTTGACCACTTCGAGCCCACAATAAGAGCGATAGAAATCGATCGACGTGTCGAGGTCGCGCACATGCAGTGCACAATGGGTGAAGGCAGGTTTCATCGGGCCTCGCCCCGCTGATTGGTCAGGCCGCTTGGTCCTTGCGGTGCTCGGGGTAGAGCGTCGTGAGCGCGTTCGGCGTCGCCGGCGCCACGCCGCGCTCGGTGATGAACCCGGTGATGAGCCGCGCCGGTGTGACATCGAAGCCGTAATTGGCGGCTTGCGTCCCTTGCGGCGCAATCTCGACACTGGCGATGCTGCCGTCCGGCAAACGCCCGGTCATGCGGGTGACTTCGTCCCCGCCCCGCTCCTCGATGGGAATGACGCCGCCGTCGGTTAAATTCCAGTCGATGGTCGTACCGGGCAACGCCACGAAGAACGGGACGTGATTGTCGCGTGCGGCCAGCGCCTTGAGATAGGTGCCGATCTTGTTGGCGACGTCGCCGGTGGCGGTGGTGCGGTCAGTGCCGACGATGCAGAGATCGACCATCTTCTTCTGCATGAGATGGCCGCCGGCATTGTCGGCGATCAGCGTGTGCGGCACGCCATGCGCGCCGAGCTCGAACGCGGTGAGTGACGCGCCCTGATTGCGCGGCCTGGTCTCATCCACCCAGACATGGACTTTGATGCCTTCGTCATAAGCGCGATAGATCGGCGCGAGCGCCGTGCCCCAATCGACGCATGCCAGCCAGCCGGCGTTGCAATGGGTGAGGATGTTGACCGTTTCGCCGCCCTTCTTCTCGGCGTGTGCCTGGATCAGACCCAGCCCGTGCTCGCCGATCTTGCGGTTGGTCTCGACGTCCTGGTCGCAGATTTCGGCGGCGCGAGCGAACGCGACGGCCACCCGCTTGTCGCGCGGCTGGTTGCGCACGGCCTTCTGCATCTCATCGAGCGCCCAGCGGAGATTGATGGCGGTCGGACGGGTCGCCGCAAGACCGGCGCAAGCCTGGTCCAGCGCCTCGTCCGAGGCGTCGTTCCGGAGCGCGAGCGCCACGCCGTAAGCGGCGGTCGCCCCGATCAGCGGCGCCCCCCTCACCTGCATGGAGCGAATAGCGCGCGCCGCGTCGTCGAGGCTGCGGAGCGTCAGGGTCTCGAACCGATGCGGCAGCTTGGTCTGATCGATGATCTGGACCGAATTGCCGTCTTCATTGAGCCAGATGGTGCGGTAAGGCTTGCCGTCGATATTCATGGCCGTGCCATAGCACAGCCGCCCCATGAATGAGAGTCCTGCCGCGCCATGCGGCTCGCTAGGCGGCGCGCTCTTCGCCGCCGGACCGCAGCTTAGCCGACAGCCATTTGCCGAACCCCGAGGGCGAGAGCGGGCGGGAGATCAGATAGCCCTGGATCTCGTCGCAGCCCGACTTGGCCAGGAACTCTTAGGCTTCCTGCGTTTCCACGCCCTCGGCCACGACCCGGTAGTTGAGTTCATGCGACATGGTGATCATGGCCCTCACCAGCTTCTGGTCGCGCTCCCGCTCGAGCCCACCCATGAACGACCGGTCGATCTTTATGACATCGGCCGGGATGTTCTGGAGTTAGGCGAAGCTGCTGTAGCCGGTGCCGAAATCGTCGATGGCGCAGGTCACGCCCACGGCTCTGATATCGATAAGTTGCTCAAGCACCCGCGCCCGACGGCGGATCAGCGCGCCTTCGGTGAACTCGAGGTCGACCATGCTCGGAGACACGCCATGACGGTCAAGCGCCTCGCGGAGGCGCCAGGCGAAATCCTCTTCCTCGAGATTGGCGGCAAAGACGTTGATCGAGATGCCAAACTCGAACCCTTCCGATTTCCAGGCCGCCGCCAAGGGCGGTTTCGAGCACAAAATCGGTGACGGGACAGGCCTGCTCGACCAGGGGAATGAACTCGCTCGGACTGATGCTGCCGAGGATCGGGTGATGCCAGCGCAACAGGGCCTCGGCGCTCACGCACGAGCCGGTCTTTACGTCGATGCGCGGCTGGTAGACGAGACTGAGCTGCTCCCGCGCGGCGAGCGCTTTGCGGATACCGATCAACAGGCTGAACCGGCGCTGATGCTCTTTGTCCTTTAGCGGCGAGTGAAGTTCGACGCCGAGCTCAGCATCGCGGGCGTCCAGCGCCGCACCATAGGCCTTGCGCAGCACGTCGAGCGCAGGCGTCTCGCCCAGGCGGAACGGCGCGATGCCTATGGTCGCATCGATGGCAATCGGGACGCCGCTCGATTCGACAAAGCCTCTAAGGCTGGATTGAATCATGGCCAAGGTCCGGTGCAGCGCGTGCTCATCGGGTTCACTCAGCACGGTCGCAAAGTCCGTTTTGCCGACGTGATAGAGTACTCTGCCCGCGCTGAGAAACGGCTGAATCGCCACCTTGGCGACCCTCATCAAATCGTCCACGAAGAACGGCCCGAGCACGCGCTGGGCTTCCACCAGCTAACGCCGGTCGGCGAGATCGATCACCACGGCGACGCGATCTTCGCCGGGATGATCGCGGGCGAGATCTTCCAGATCCTCGATCAGCTGGTTCCGATTGGGCAGTCCGCTCGCCGGATCGACGCGTCCGAAAGCGTGGCGCAGCTCGATCTGCGCCATCACCATGGCCGCGAGATCCTTCAGCGCGGTCAGTTCCCCCTCGGTCACGGTCCTCGGTTCGGGACCGACCACGCACATGGAGCCGAGCCCGAACCCTTCGCGCGTAATTAGCGGGGCCCCGGCGTAGAAGCGCATCCCGGCTTTGGCCAAGTCGCTGTCCCGATAAAACTCCTCCTTCAAGATGTCCAGCAGGACCACAACGTCGCGGGTGCTGGTGACCTGCGCGCACGGCGCCTTGTAGCGAGGAAGCTGGTGCTCATCCACGCTGACGCGCGACTTGAACCATTGGCGATCCTTATCGGTCAGCGAGATGGCCGAAATCGGCAGATCGAACAGCCGGCTTGCCATGCGTGTGATGCGATCGAACGCCTCGCTCGGCGGCGTGTCCAGCAGGCGGAGTTCGCGCAGGGCGCGCAGCCGGCCTTCCTCGCACTGCGTCGGCATAGACCACCTCGCGGATCGTCGGCTCGCGCAGCGTGTTGGCCGCGCATTCGAGGTAAGCCTAATTGCCGAAGCTGAAGAACAGCTTGCGAGTTTGTTCGAAATCGTACCGGCTTTGCTAACCTCTAAGATACTGACCCAAAGAAAAGCGCGGTATTGCTGGCTTAATCGCCCTCGAACGACATCAGCGTGTGACACTCCACGCCGAGCTTGGCGAGGCGCCCGGAGCCGCCCAGATCGGGCAGGTCGATGACGAAAGTGGCGCCCACCACCTCGGCCTTGAGCTTGCGCAGCAGCTTGACCGCGGCTTCGGCCGTTCCGCCGGTGGCGATCAGATCGTCGACCAGCAGCACCGGCTCGTGCGCGGTGACGGCATCCTCATGCATCTCGATGACATCGATGCCGTATTCCAGCTCGTATTCCTGGCCGATGGCCTTGGCCGGCAATTTGCCCTTCTTGCGGATCGGCACGAAGCCGCAGCGCAACCGGTCGGCCACCGCGCCGCCCAGGATGAAGCCGCGCGCCTCGATGCCCGCCACCGACTGGACCCTGCGATCCAGGAACGGCCGCGCCAGTTGCTCGACGCACGCTCTGAACCCGTTGGCATGGCCGAGCAGCGTGGTGATGTCGCGGAACATGATGCCGGGTTTGGGATAGTCTTGTATCGTGCGTACGAGGTCCTTGAGATCGAAATCGGCAGTCGAGTTCATGGAAGGACCTCCAAATGGGGCATCTCGCCCGCGCCAAGGGGCTCGCGGGCCTGAGCCTATAGTCGAACCGCAAGCGGCTGGCTAGTCGAAGCGCCGCGAGATTCCGAAGGGGGGTAATTCCATGGCCGACGGCTCGAACATCGTCACCATTCGCGACATTGACGTTCCATTCTTTCGCATCGTCACGATCCTGATCAAATGGTCGATCGCGGCGATACCGGCGGCGATCATCGTCGCCATCCTATACGCAGCGATCTTCGCGATTCTCGGTGGAGTCACGGTCGGGATTCTCGATTTCATCGGCGTCTCGGCGCCGGAACTGCCGGCCCCGCCGTCACCTTAGCCGGCAAAGCCGAGGCCCTGAGCCGCGGAGTCCTTACGAAAGCGTCCATCTTCCGGCGCAATCGAGCGCTATTATCTAAGCCTCGGATGGGAGTCCTGAAGCATGAACGTGATCGACCGAAGCTTCTCGGCGGAGGCCAATCGGATCAAAGCGGGGGAGGCTGCGCGGCGCGGCCGGAGACTCGTGCTCTTCGTTGCCGCATCGGTGATTCTGGGCGCGGCCGCACTTTATATCTGGGCCACGATGCTTTGCGGCGAGTGCGGCGCGCCGGTGTGAACTTCTGCCAGGTTCAGCGACGGCGTTTCAGCCTTTCAGCACCCGGCCGGCCACCGCGTCGAGCTTCTTGAGCAACTCCGGATCGCGCGCCTCCGGCGCGGTGATAATCGCCGTGTCGAGCGCCCGGTCCGAGCCGATCGGACAGGGCTCGTGCTCACGTGGGAAGTCGCGCGCGAGCCGCGCCACCAGCCGCGCGCCCTTCTCGGCATTGGCCATCAGCACCTTGATGATGTCCTGCACCGTCACCGCGTCATGGTCGGGGTGCCAGCAATCGAAATCGGTGACCATGGCGACCGTCGCGTAGCAAATCTCGGCTTCACGGGCGAGCTTGGCCTCTGGCAGATTGGTCATGCCGATCACCGAATAGCCGAGGCTTTTATAGGTGAGGCTCTCCGCCAGGGTGGAGAATTGCGGTCCCTCGATGCACACATAGGTGCCTTCGCGGGCGAATGAGATGCCCTCGGCCTCCGCTGCCTGGGCCAGGTGAATGCGCAAGCGGGGCGACACCGGATGCGCCATCGACACATGCGCCACGCAACCCGTGCCGAAGAACGAGTTCGGCCGGTGATAGGTGCGGTCGATGAACTGATCGACCAGCACGAAGGTGCCGGGCGGCAACTCCTCTTTGAACGAGCCGCAGGCCGACAGCGACACGAGGTCGGTGACCCCTGCCCGCTTCAGTACGTCGATATTGGCGCGATAATTGATGTCGGTGGGCGACAGGCGGTGGCCCTTGTCATGGCGCGAAAGAAACACGATGGGCAGACTGTCGATGTCCCCGATCCGCAATGGAGCCGACGGCGCGCCCCACGGGCTATGGATGAGCTCCTCGCGCACATTCTGGAGGCCCGGTAGATCGTACAGACCCGAGCCGCCGATGATCCCCAGCACCGCTTTGGTCATGTCCCCCTCACGCCGTCACTCGCCGACCTTGATGTAGAACACGGTATAGACCCAATGGCCATGATGCTCGTCGTTCGGCTTGAAGTCCGGCTTGCGCGTATTGAGCATCCAGAGCGGCCCCTGCTGGCCGAGGCCGAGCGGCTTGCCGTCCGCCTCGAGCGCCAGGATCCAATCGGACACTTTGATGTCGTCAGGGTCGAGCCAACCGGTATAGCCGTTGAGCGCGACGAAGGTGGTTCTGACCTGCGCCGCCTCCAAATAACCGAGTACCTCTTTGAGCAGCGGCCCGGAAAACGTTGCGGGCTTTTCGAACTCGTTGGTGGTGACCGTCACCGTCCCTTGCGGCAGGGACAGCAGCGTCTCCCGATCGAAAGCAAACGCAGTTTTGAAATCGGCTTTTTGCAGAGCGAGCAAACTATCGCGCTTGGGATCGAACGGACCGCGATTGGTCTTGCCGATCAGCCCGCTGACCGTGAGCACGGTCATGCCGCCCGGCGGCGGCGGCTCGTCGCCGGCAAAGGCGGCCGATATGCCGAACACCACGGCGAGAGCAAGCAACGCGCGCGTCATGACGCTCCTTATATCCTATCGGGAGGGGAAGCCCCTAGGTCGCGCGGCTCGCGTCGCGATGATGGAGCCCGGCCCACACCGCGCGTTTGGCGAGATACATGATCACCAGGAACACAATCAGGAAGATCATCACGCGCGCGCCGGTCTTGTGGCGCTCCTCGAGCTTAGGCTCGGCCGCCCACATCAAATAGGCCGACACGTCCCTGGCATAATTGTCGACCGTTGGCTTGGTGCCGTCGGTATAGGCGACCGCGCCGTCGGCGAGCGGCGGCGGCATGGCGATCTGATGGCCGGGAAAGGCCGTGTTGTAATACATGCCCGGCGCCAGCTCGAAGCCGGGCGGCGCGTCCCGATAGCCGGTGAGCAAGGCATAGAGGTAATCGGGTCCGCCCTCCCGCGCCTTGGCGATCACCGACAGGTCGGGCGGCAGCGCGCCTTTATTGAAGTTGCGCGCCTGTTGATCGTTGGCGAACGGCATGCGGAAGCGGTCGGACGGGCGGGCCGGCCGCTGGAACATCTCGCCCTTGTCGTTCGGCCCGTCGGTGACCTGGGCCTGCGAGGCGAGCAGCTCGACCGCCTTGGGCGAGAACTCCGGACCGCCCGGTTCGCCGAGATTGCGATAGTACATCAGCCGCATCGAATGGCAGTTGGCGCACACGTCGCGGTAGATCTGGAAGCCGCGCTGGAGCTGGGCGTTGTCGAACGTGCCGAACGGCGCGGTAAAGCTCCAGCTTTGATGCGCGATCTCCGGCGCATGATTGCCGTCCGCCGGGGACGGCTCCTCGGCGAAGCTTGCCCCGGCCAGCGCGAAAGGCAGCGCCAAGGCCGCGGCGAACCCCAGGACCGAGCTCTTCATCAGGCGACCTCTGCCGGCGTTCGCCGATGCGGCGCATGCGCCGGCGGCGCTTTGTTCGCCTCCGGTCCGAGCACCGACTCGGTGATGCTGCCCGGCAGCCGGCGCGGCCGCTCGATCAAGCCGACTACCGGCATGACCACTAGAAAGAACGCGAAATAGTAGACGGTGAAGATGCGCCCAAGGACGAGATACAGACCTTCAGGCTGCTGCGAACCGAGATAGCCGAGCGCGAGGCAGGTGATCACGAACAGCCAGAAGAACCATCGGTAGATCGGCCGGTAGCTGGTCGAGCGCACCTTGGAAGTGTCGAGCCACGGCACGAAGAACAGAATCGAGATCGACGACAACAGCGCGATCACGCCGAACAGCTTGTTCGGGATCGCGCGCAGGATCGCGTAGAACGGCAGGAAGTACCATTCCGGCACGATATGCGGCGGCGTCTGCAGCGGATTGGCCGGCACGTAGTTGTCGGGATGGCCGAGGAAATTCGGCGCGTAGAACACCATGGCGGCGAACACCAGAATGAAGGCGACCAGCGCGAAGCCGTCCTTGATGGTGTAGTAGGGATGGAACGGCACCGTGTCTCTGGCCGACTTCACGTCGATCCCGGTGGGATTGTTGTTGCCCGGCAGATGCAGCGCCCAGATATGCAGCACCACCACGCCGGCGATGATAAACGGGAACAGATAGTGCAAGGCGTAGAGCCGATTGAGCGTCGGCCCGCCGACGGCGAAGCCGCCCCAGATCCATTGCACCAGCCTGGTGCCGAGCCCGGGGATCACCGCATCGAGCGATGAGAATAGATTGGTGATCACGGTCACCGCCCAGAAGCTCATCTGCCCCCACACCAGCGAATAGCCCATAAAGGCGGTGGCGATCATCAAGAGCAGGATCAGCACGCCGAGAATCCACAACACTTCGCGCGGCGCCTTGTAGGAGCCGTAATAGAGTCCGCGAAAGGTGTGGATATAGACGGCGACGAAGAACATCGAGGCGCCGACCGCGTGCGAGTAGCGCAGCAGCCAGCCCCAATTCACGTCGCGCATGATCTTCTCGACCGACTCGAACGCTGCGGCCTCGGTCGGCACATAATGCATGGCGAGCACGATGCCGGTGGCGATCTGCGCCGCCAGCATGAAGGTGAGGATGCCGCCGAACGTCCACCAATAATTGAGATTGCGCGGCGTCGGGTAGACCAGGAACTGGTCGTGCATCAAGCGCGGGACGGGGAGCCGCGCGTCGATCCAGCGTTCCACAGCGCTGTTCGGCTGGTAGGTGGAGGGATGCGTCATCGACCTGCTCTAGCCGATCTTGATCTTGGTGTCGGACGTAAAAGCGTAAGGCGGGATCGCCAGGTTCTGCGGCGCCGGTCCGATGCGCACGCGCCCCGCCGTGTCATATTGCGAGCCGTGGCACGGGCAGAACCAGCCGCCATACTCGCCTTTATAATCGCCGACCGCTTGGCCTTTCGGGATGCAGCCGAGATGGGTGCAGATGCCGATCATCACCAGCCAGGGCTCGCGATCCTTGGCCGCCCGGTTATCGTCGCTCGCCGGCGCGTCTTCGGGCAAGTTGGCATTGCGCGCCAGCGGATCGGGCAAAATGTCGAGCGGCGCATCCTTGGCCTTGTCGATCTCCTGATCGGTGCGGTGGCGGATGAAGATCGGCTTGCCGCGCCACATCACGGTGATCGCCTGGCCGGCCTCGACATGGGAGATGTCGACCTCGGTGGTAGCCATCGACAGCGTCGAGGCGTCGGGGTTCATCTGGTCGAGCAGCGGCCATAGCGCCGCAGCGGCGCCGATGGCGGCAAAGCCGCCGGCCGCGATCAGCAGCACATCGCGCCGGTTCGGCTCGTCGTCGCCGACGACCGACGGATCTAATGGGGTCTCGTGAGTGGCCACCGGCCAGAGGCTCCTGCGTCAAGACTTAAGTGAAGGGCTCGCGAACGAAGCCTCATGTCAACAAAGGACGAGCGCCAAAAGGCGGAGCCTAGCCCCCGCCTTCGGTCCCATCCCACAACCAACGCGCCCTTGGAGGTTGCCTCTTCATGTGCCGTGACCGGCCTTCTCGGTCTTGGTTTCTTGCATCGGGGCTGATGGTTGTCCAGGGGCCGCAACTTGGGCAAATTGGCGCAGAAAGACCGGCAGTCAAGCGCTGAGACTAAGCCGCGACGGCCGAACCCGGCTTGATCCCGGTCAAGGCCGCCGAACGATCTCCGGTCGATGCCATTGATGCGCGTGCCGACCCCTAAGGCCATGGGCGATGGACCAGACAGCAGCGAACGAGCCGACCCCGTCAGACAGCTTCAGCCCCGCGCGCAAGGAGCGTGCGCGCCTGTGGTTCGAGCATCTGCGCGATGAGATCTGCGCCGCGCTCGAGGCGATCGAGGATGAGGCGGAAGGTCTCCCCGGCTGCGCCGGCAAAGCGCCCGGCCGCTTCGTGAAGACGACGTGGACCCGCACCGAACCCGACGGTACCGACGGCGGCGGCGGCGTCATGGCGCTGATGGCCGGCCGCGTGTTCGAGAAAGTCGGCTGCCACGTTTCGACCGTGCACGGCACGTTCGCGCCTGAATTCGCCAAGCAGATCCCCGGCGCCGATCGGGACCCCCGCTTCTGGGCGAGCGGCATCTCGTTCATCGCCCATCCCGTCAATCCGAACGCGCCGACCGCCCATATGAACACGCGCATGGTGGTGACGTCGAAAGGCTGGTTCGGCGGCGGCGGCGACCTCACGCCCGTGCTGATGCGCCGTCGCACGCAAGAGGACAACGACTCGCGCGATTTCCACGCGGCGATGAAATCGGCCTGCGCCGGCGAGCCATCGGCCGGCTACGATCGCTTCAAGACCTGGTGCGATGAGTATTTCTATTTGCCGCATCGGGGCGAGATGCGCGGTATCGGCGGCATCTTCTACGACTATCTCGATACCGGCGACTGGAAGGCGGATTTCGATTTCACCCAGAAAGTCGGCCGTGCCTTCCTCGGCGTCTATCCGCAGATCGTCCGCCGCAACATCGCCCTGCCCTGGACCGACGCCGACCGCGACGAGCAGCTGATGCGCCGCGGCCGCTATGTCGAATTCAATTTGCTGTATGACCGCGGCACTCTGTTCGGTCTCAAGACGGGCGGCAACGTTGAGGCGATCCTGTCCTCGCTGCCGCCGCTGGCGCGCTGGCCTTAGTAGCCCTTACCCCCTAATGCCCGCATACATCAGCGGCGCGGCGAACGGGGCCGGGATTGAAGTGCCGGTGAGCTCGCCGACCCGGCTCTGGACCATCGGCGCGTCATAAGCGAGCCGCGCCGCCAGAATGGCGAGAGCCGTCAGCACCAGGACCACCGTGATCTTCCACATGTTGCTAGCCTCCGAACCCCTTCGACGCGGCACCGCGCCAATAGGTTCAAATTCTGGGGCTTCGCGGCTGAACCCGCCCTGATGCAGCCGTTCATCTGCGGTTTAGAATCCGAAGCTTTTTGTGATGGTTTGGGGGCCACTTCGGGCTTGCCAAACAAGGCGCTATCGCTCATGTTTGCCCCACCGGGCGCCCAAGGCTTTGGGCGCGGACTTGGACGACGGCAAGTGACTTATCGCGCCTCACAAGAGCACGACCCTTTCCTGACATCTCAAGACGCCGAAGGACCACCCTTTGGGGGGCCCATGGCCCGTTTGTGTGAAACTTCTACGGGAAAGGAATTCCCTCATGGCTCGTGTTAACGGCACAGTGAAATTCTTCAATCATGCGCGCGGCTTCGGCTTCATTCAGCCGGAGGACGGCGGCAAGGACGTGTTCGTACACGCGTCCGCTCTCGAGCGGTCGGGTGTGCCGGCCCTCAACGAGGGCGACAAGGTCTCCTTCGAGATCGAAGACGATCGCCGCGGCCGCGGCAAGCAGGCCGCCAACGTCCAGCTCGCCTAACGAAGCGCAGCTAACACCTGATTGAGACCGCCGGGCTTCGCGCCCGGCGGTTTTTTATTGTCCCCACGCCCGCTGCCCAAGTCGCGCCCCATTTGCTTAACGGGCGATTCATTGTGGTGGCCCCATTTTGCCAAAAATCGAGAGCTAACTCGGGCGGTCCCAATCCCTGGGAAACCTTCCGCCCGCTTAGGGGCACTTCGCGGGCATCACACTAACGAACGCGGACACACGACCAATGACCAATGGAAAGTTGAAAACCATCGCTGCCGCGGCGCTGCTCGGTGCAGCCGCGCTCACGCTGTCGGCTCCAGCCGAGGCCGGCCGCGGCTATTACCGACACGGTTACGGCGGGGGCTGGGGAGCCGGCCTGCTTGGCTTCGGCATCGGCGCCATCGTCGGCAGCGCGCTCACGCCGCGCGAGGTCTATATCGAGCCGGACGATGACTATGAGCCGGCCTACGGACCCGCCGCTTATGGACCCGGCTACGGACCGCCGCCCTGGACGCCCGAGTGGTACACCTACTGCGCCCAGCGCTACCGTAGCTTCAATGCGCGCACCGGCTATTTCACCGGCTATGACGGCCTGCCCTATTTCTGCCAGTAGCTGACGCGGGCAAAGTGATTCTCGAGCCTGCCGTACCGGCCGCGTGCCGGGCGTCAGGCTCTTGGTGTTTGCGGACCCCGCCTGCACCCACGCTGCCGGCTCCGCGCCAATCCGTCGCGACCGCGTAACTCCTAGAAACCCTAAATTTTTTGAGGGGTCGTTTACCCCTGCGGCAACTCGTGCCGCTTCGCGTCCGGATTGTGTCTTGAATGTGGCGGCGACGCAGAGCAAGATTATCTCGTTCCGGGATGAGTCCAATTGAGAGCGCCGGCCCGGATTTTACGAGCCGGATAACCGCTGAATATGAGGACTGAGAAGGACTCTTGGACCATGAGCTTTGCTACCGCCGTTGGCCCTGACATCGAGCGGCCGCGCGACGCCCCCAATGTTCCTGCCGACCGGCAGGCGCTGACTTTGGTGAAACCCTATCAGGGCATGGTGGCCTGGCCGACCGTGCTGCTCGCCGCCGGCATCGTCGCCGACTTCGCGCTTGTCACCTATTCGGCGACGGTGGGAATCATTCCGCTCTGGCTCGGGCTCATCCTCAACACGCTGATCCTTTATGCCGACCAGACGCCGTTGCACGAGGCCTGCCACGGCAATATCGCCGGCAAGGACTCACGCTATCTGTGGATCAATCATCTGGTCGGCTATGTGTGCGGGACGCTGCTGCTGCATGAGTACAAAGCCTTCCGCTACATGCATCTCGCCCATCACCGCGACACCAATAACGAGGAGATCGATCCGGACCATTGGGTCGCAGTGCAGGGCCCGTTCAAGGTGCTGTGGCGCTGCCTCACCATCGTGTTCTGGTACCACCAGTATTTTTGGAAGCACATCGCCTTCCACGCGCACATCCCCGGCATGCGGCCGCTGACCCTGCACATCGTGGCCATGCACGCGATCTACTACGGTGCCGCGCTGTGGCTGTCGGTGATCGGCTATTGGCGCGAAGTGCTGATGCTGTGGATCTTCCCGCACATCCTCGCCTCGGCGCTGATCATTTATTTCTTCGCCTATCTGACCCACAAGCCGCATGAGGTGCATGAGCGCTATCGCGACACCAACGTGTTTTGGGTGAAGGGCAAGATCATGGAGCCGATCGTCAACTGGCTCTACATGTTCCAGAACTTCCACCTGATCCACCACCTGTTCCCGCGCGTGCCGTTCTATCTCTACCCGAAGGCGTTCCGCTCGCTGAAGCCGGTGCTCGACCTCGAGCAGGCCCATATCTACGAGTTCGGACACGAGCCCGAGCACGCCTTCGACGAGCACGGGCGCGCGACGCAGTGAGCGGCTAGGAACTCGGCTCGAAGGTCAGATCGGCCGGCGAGATCAGCACCGAGAATTGCTGGCACCAAATCACCACGCTCGGAAATTTGGTGAGATCGACGCCCGCTGGGATCGGATATTTCTGACTGCCCTTGAACGCACGCAAGCCGCCAAGATCGACGAACATCGTGCCGGTCACCTGGCCCGCGTCCCGCACATTCGCGACCGGCACCAGATAGACGTGGAAGGCGGGACCGGGCCCGACTTCAAAGTCCTCGTTGAGGAACACCACGTTCTCATGCACGCTCACGCCGCCCTTACCGTAATGAATCGGGTCGTTCGGATTGACGTGGATGAACTCGCCCTTGGCGAGGAGCTTGCTCGACTCGGCCTGGGTGAGCTGGTCCTTCGCTTCGGGCGGCGGGAACACGTAGGGAAACAGGAAAAACCCGAGCGCCACGCCGAAGGCGGCGCCGAGCACCCCGCCGAACAGGAAAACCGTCAGCCACCGCCACATCAGCGCCTCCTTGAAGGACGCTAAGGTAGCATCGCTTCGGGCTCAATGCAGCCTGAGCTCGCCCTCGATGAAGTTGAACTCGGCCGTCGAGATCAGCCGCCGATGCGCCACGCGAATGCGGTAGAGCGCGCCGTCGAGATTGGCGTGCCAGAAATCGAGAAAGTCGGTGAGCTTGGGGAAGCGCGGCGCGAGGTCGTAGTCCTGCCAGATGTAGCTCTGCAACAGCCGCGGATGATCCGGCAAGCGATAGAGGATTTCCGCCGTGGTCAGCGAGAAGCCCTCGATCTGGCGAAGGAAGGCAGTATCCATGTCGTTCTGTGCCCCGCTCATCAGTGTTTTTTAGTTTTATAAGTGATAACCGCGGAGCCGGGTCGCGTCTAGAGCGTTTTCCGAATTGAATCAGCGGCTTGGCAGCAGGCGGGGCGAATTGCTAGCGGCCTTGGCACTCTCCCCTTGAAAGTGCTAAAAGCCGAATCTACATAGCGTGCGGGGTAGGCCGCCGCGCGAACACCCAACCAATCAAATTGCCTGGAGGAGGAGCCACCATGAAGTTTCGTCCCTTGCATGACCGCGTCGTCGTGCGCCGGATCGAGGAGGATGAGCGCACCAGAGGCGGCATCATCATTCCCGATACCGCCAAGGAGAAGCCGCAGCAGGGCGAGATCGTCGCCGTGGGCCCCGGCGCCCGCGACGAGAAGGGCCAAGTCCAGCCACTCGACGTGAAGGCGGGCGACCGCGTGCTGTTCGGCAAATGGTCCGGCACCGAGGTCAAGATCGACGGCGAGGATCTGCTCATCATGAAGGAGAGCGACATTCTCGGCGTGCTGGAAGGCGTCGCCGCCAAGAAGAAGAAGGCGGCGTAAAACCGAACGCCCTCATCCTGAGGAGGCTGCGGACCGCAGCCATCTCGCAGGATGAGGTCAATGAATTCGCACTCGTCCTTCGAGACGCGAGCGTCGCTCGCTCCGCAGGACGAGGAGTTTAACGGAGAGAGAAATATGTCTGCCAAAGAAGTGAAATTTGGGCAAGAGGCCCGTGAGCGCATGCTGCACGGCGTCGACGTCTTGGCCAATGCGGTCAAGGTCACGCTCGGGCCGAAGGGCCGCAACGTCGTGCTCGAGAAGTCGTTCGGCGCGCCGCGCATCACCAAGGACGGCGTAACCGTGGCCAAGGAGATCGAGCTCGAGGATAAGTTCGAGAACATGGGCGCGCAGATGGTGCGCGAGGTCGCCTCTAGGACCTCCGACACGGCCGGCGACGGCACCACCACCGCCACCCTGCTCGCCCAGGCCATCGTCAAGGAAGGCGCCAAATCGGTCGCCGCCGGCGCCAATCCCATGGATCTGAAACGCGGCGTCGATCTCGCCGTCGCCGCCGTCATCAACGAACTCAAGTCCAAGGCCAAGAAGGTCACCTCGAGCGAGGAGATCGCCCAGGTCGGCACCATCTCCGCCAATGGCGACAAGGAAATCGGCGAGATGATCGCCAAGGCCATGCAGAAGGTCGGCAACGAGGGCGTGATCACGGTCGAGGAGGCCAAGGCGCTCGAGACCGAGCTTGACGTGGTCGAAGGCATGCAGTTCGACCGCGGCTATATCTCTCCCTACTTCATCACCGACGCCGACAAGATGCGCGTCGAGCTGGAGAGCCCCTACATTCTCATCTACGAGAAGAAGCTCTCCAATCTGCAAACCATCCTGCCGCTGCTTGAGGCCGTGGTGCAGTCCGGCAAGCCGATGCTGGTAATTGCCGAGGACGTCGAAGGCGAGGCGCTTGCCACGCTGGTGGTGAACAAGCTCCGCGGCGGATTGAAAGTCGCCGCGGTGAAAGCCCCCGGCTTCGGCGACCGCCGCAAGGCCATGCTGCAAGACATTGCCGTGCTGACCGGCGGCCAGGTGATCTCCGAGGATCTCGGCATCAAGCTCGAGAATGTCGCGCTCGACATGCTCGGCCGCGCCAAGAAGGTGGTCATTACCAAGGACGACACCACCATCGTCGCCGGTGCCGGCAAGAAGACCGACATCGAGGCGCGCGTCGCGCAAATCCGCCAGCAGATCGAGGACACCACCTCCGACTACGACAAGGAGAAGCTGCAAGAGCGGCTCGCCAAGCTCGCCGGCGGCGTCGCGGTGATCAAGGTCGGCGGCTCGACCGAGATCGAGGTGAAGGAACGCAAGGATCGCGTCGACGATGCGTTGAACGCGACCCGCGCGGCGGTCGAGGAGGGCATTCTGCCCGGCGGCGGCGTGGCGCTCATTCGTAGCGTCAAGGCGCTCGACAGGCTCAACACCGCCAACGAGGACCAGAAGGTCGGCGTGAACATCGTACGCCGCGCGCTTCAGGCCCCTGCCCGGCAGATCGCCGAGAACGCGGGCGAGGACGGCGCGGTGGTCGTCGGCAAGATCACCGACAAGGACGTCTATGCGTTCGGCTTCAACGCCGCGACCGGCGAATATGGCGACCTCGTCAAGCAAGGCGTGATCGACCCAGCCAAGGTAGTGCGCAACGCTCTCCAGGGCGCAGCCTCGGTAGCCGGCCTGCTCATCACCACCGAGGCGATGGTGGCCGAAAAGCCCAGGAAGAAAGCCCCGGCCATGCCTCAAGGTGGCGGCATGGGCGACATGGACTTCTAGGTTCTAAGCGATCCCATTACGCGGATGTAACTTGTTCGGTGCGTCGCGTATGCGTAGGAAGTGTCAAGTAAGCGTGCGTTGCGTGGCGTTTGCGTTCCCTGCGTAATGTCCCCACGAGTATTGAGCCGCGCCCTCCCCCGGGCGCGGCTCTTTCTTTTGGCAAGGCAACTTCTCAAGCAGTTCTCGTGTAAGTTGCATTTATCGTGAAATGCTCTATTTTGGTGTTCCTGGGAGGGACACCAATGCTGAACGCGGTCGCGAGCTATTTTCGATCTTCGTTCGCCGTCCGGAACTGTGCAGCCGGCGCGCCCGCCCGCCGCCTCGGCCAAGAAGCGAGCCGCGGCGCCAACGGTGAAACACGCGGCCGTGCTGCCGCAATATGGCGCGGTGACGTTAGGGGTCTTGGCCGACCCGCTGCTCCGCAACTATATCGAGACCCAAAGCTTCGCGCTCGATATCGCGGGCATCGCCGCTGGGACCGGCTTCGCTCTGCTGATGGCGATTGCGATTTTGCCGGCGGTCTACAAAAACGCTTTCGATCCCGACAAGCCAATTCTGATCCAACTCTGCGCGCTGTTCGCGTCCGGACTCGGCTGGCAATCCTTGTTCCAGGCTGGAGCAACGGCGATCCAATAGAGCGTTGCTGCAAGCGCGGAGGCATGACGCGCAAATTGCTTGAGTGCGTGTCCTCAGGCACTCTCTCGCCGATGGCACGCAGCACAGCATCGGGACGCATCCGCGTCGGCATCGGCGGCTGGATCTATGCGCCGTGGCGCGGCACCTTTTATCCGAAGGGTCTGAAGCAGGCCGATGAGCTGGCCTATGCGGCCTCGCATCTCACCTCGATCGAGATCAACGCCACCCATTACCGGCTGCAAAGCAAGACAAGCTTCCGCAAATGGGCCGCCGCGGCGCCCGACGGCTTCATGTTCTCGGTGAAGGGCCCGCGTCTCGTCACCCAGCAGAACGTGCTGGCCGAGACCGGCGGCTTCATCGCTCGCTTTCTGAGTTCGGGCCTCGCCGAGTTGGGCGACAAGCTCGGGCCGGTGCTGTGGCAATTCGCGCCGTTCAAGCCATTCGATCGCGACGACTTCGCCAGATTCCTCGACCGTCTGCCGCACGAGCTTGACGGATTGAAACTGAATCACGTGGTTGAGGCGCGCCATCAGAGTTTTGGCGACCCGGCTTTCGTCACGCTCCTGCGCGACAGAGGCGTCACCGCCTCGTTCACCGACGCCGAGAGTTGGCCGAACATCGCCGATCTGACCGGCGATGTCATCTATGCGCGGCTGCAACGGGGCGACGATACGCTCGAGGCGGCTTATCGGCCCAAGGAGCTCGATGCCTGGGCGGAGCGCGCGCGCGTTTGGGCCAAGGGTGGCGTGCCGACAGATCTTCATCTCCTCGACGCCACGCATAGCCCCGAAGCCAAGCCGCGCGACGTATTCATCTACTTCATCCACGAGGGAAAGCTTAGAGCGCCGGCCGCGGCAACCGCGCTGATCGAGCGTCTCGCCTGACCCCGCGTCGATAAGTCTCTCTCCCGTCAGGAACTTCCCGCCGCCATGTTGATTGGAACAGTTCGGCTGACGCGGGGCCACAAACGATGGAGGCCACCATGTCGGATCAAACTCCGAAACAGGCGTGCGACAGCAGCGAACCCGTCGAAGCGGGCGTTCACCCGATCGTCGTAAAAATCGCCCTCGCCGCCGTGCTCTGGTTCCTCGCCGTAACCTGGCTCGCTTTTGCCGGCAGCGGCGGGGTCGATATCGACCTTACGATCGTGACGCTGTTCTTCGCGATCTTCTTCACGCTGTTCCTGTTGCTTGCTTCGTTCAGCGTGGCCGACCCGCGTTGGCCGACCAGGAACACCAGCGTGCGCGAGTTCCTGACCAGCAAGGTCGGCCTCGCGACGGGGACCGAGAGCGGCCGCGACGTGTTGATCGAGATCGCGCTGGTGCCGGTCGTCCTTGCCTTCGCGGCGACCCTTATCGGTCTTGCTTGGGTGATTTTCGGCTGAGCGAAGCCGCGCGCGCGAGCAACTCCTCGCGCGACAGGGCGAAGCCGCCGGCCAGCCATTCCGCTTCGAGCCGCCGCAACATGGCGCCGATCTCAGGTCCTTCGAGATCGCCGAGTGGCATGATGTCGGAGCCGCGCAGCGGAAAGGATGGCGCCTGCCAGCGTTGGGGCAAGCCGAATGCCTCACGCCAGCTTTGGTCGTCGGGCGCCGCGCCGGAATCGGCCCAGGCGATCAGCACATCGGCGGCAAACGCGCTGGCTCCGAGCCGGTAGAGCACGCGCTTGGCCGCTTCCTCGTCCGGCAGTCCAGTTACGGCGTGCTCCACCGCGCCAAGCGCGAGCACCGCTTGCTCGGCGTTAGACAGGCGCAAGCGCGCGGCAAGCCGCTCGGCGTCCTCCGCCACGAACACGGTGAGAGCGGCCAGCCTGACCATGGCGTCGGGGACGAGGCCGAGCGCCTCCTCGATCGCGATCACCCTATTGAGCCGCTCAAGCCGCGGCACGCTGCCGAGCAAGCCGGATAGGAGCCCGTAATCGAACAACGCGTCGATACCCCGCATGGCTTGCGGCGCCACCAGCAATTTTCGCAGTTCGGCCGCGACACGTTCCGCCGAGAGCTGATCCATGCCCCCGCGCAGCTTGACTGCCGCCTGAAGCCCGTCCGGATCGAGCGGCCCCTTGCCGTAATAGGCGTTGAAGCGGAAGAAGCGCAGAATGCGCAGATAGTCTTCTTTGATACGCGCCTCGGCGTCGCCGATGAAGCGCACCCGCCCCGCGACCAGATCGGCATAGCCGGAGAGCGGATCGAATACGGTGCCGTCGCTTCCGGCATAAAGCGCGTTGATCGTAAAGTCGCGCCGGCGCGCGTCCTCCTCCCAATTCTCGGTGAAGGCGATGGTCGCGTGCCGCCCAAACGTCTCGACATCGCGACGCAGCGTCGTCACCTCAAACGGCACTCCATCGGCGATCACCGTGACCGTGCCGTGCTCGATCCCGGTGGGCACGGCCTTGAGGTCCGCTTTGCGCGCCACCGTCATCACTTGCTCGGGCAGCGCCGTGGTCGCGAGATCGATCTCGGTCACCTTCAGGCCGAGCAAAGTGTCACGCACCGCCCCGCCGACCGCGCGAGTCTCCACGCCCGGGACCGCGAGCGCGGCGAACACGCGGCCGGTCTCGGTCCGCTTCAGCCACTCGGCGTCCTTAAGCGATGGAGGCGCAGGAATGCGCGTTCGTGCGTGCTCGGCCATCAGATCCGCCGTCAATCGATCTCGCCAGGCTTGATGACGCCATTCTCGAGCGTCGGCGGATGATAGGTGCCGCCGGGTTGGCCGCCCGAGAATTGGATCAGCGTCGCCATGACCACCAGCAGAAGCCCGCATCCCGCCGCCAGCAGCCAGAAGATCGGCGCACCCTCCCACAAGCTCGCCGGGGCCACGCCTCTGACCGAGACCATATAGATCCCGTAGATCAGAAAGGGCAGCGAGAACAGCAGGATGTCGATAAGCGCGATGCGCAACATCGAATGGCAACGACCTCATTCCGGGAGAACGCGCCCGCACCATAGCGGCGCTTGCCCGACAAAGCGAGGGGACAGCCGCCGGCTCAATCGCCGCCATCTCCAGACGGAAACAGAAAGAACTGTCCGCCGCTCCACACGCCCAGGCCTTCTCCTCCGGCACGCTCGGTCGCCAACGCCGCAAGCTCGTAATAGACCGGGCGGGCGAGCCGCGCCTTCAAGCCGTCGCGCACCAACACAAACGGGGTGAAGCCTTGCGGTTCAGGCTGGAAGCCGAGCGGATGCTTAGGCCCGGCCGTCACCACATCGTCCACATTGCTGCGAAAGGACAGGTCCTGGCTTTCCCCGCTGCCCTCCCGCACCATCTCCACCGCCACGAAGGGCATGGCCTCGACCGCGATCGGCACTTTCTCGACCGGCGTCACCAGGTAGTAGCTTCCGTCTCCTTCAAGCCGAAGTACCGAGGCGAACAGCTTGACCAGCCCCTTCCTGCCGATCGGGCCGCCCTGATAGTTCCAGGTCCCGTCGCGGCCGATCTTGAGCCCGATATCCCCGCAAAGATTAAGCTTTGGCAATGGTGCCGAAGGCCGTTTGCCGCCGCCCTTTTCCGGTGCTACCACAGCGTCTCTTTTGTTCCGGTCAGGCATGCCTATCTCTCTTCTGACCGCTTCCGTCGCTTGGCTGGCGAGCGCTCGTTAAGGAGCCCAGACCCACAGGATTGTGACTCAATTGCCGTCCAAAGTGTTTCTACCTTCCGAGGCCTTTGGCCCTATAGTTCCCATTGACCAGGATCGAGCCAAACTGAAGCCATGACAACACTTGCCCACACCGAGACCCAACTCGTCGATCGTATTGAGGAGGTTGGCGAGAAGATCAAAAAAGTACGAGAGACCACGGCCTCCGTCATTTTCGGCCAAGAGCGCGTCATCGACCTGGCGCTGATTACGGTGCTATCTGGCGGCCATGCCCTGCTGATCGGCGTGCCGGGCCTCGCCAAGACCAGCCTGGTCGAGACCCTTGGCACCGTGCTTGGCCTCGAGAACAAGCGCATCCAGTTCACCCCCGACCTGATGCCGTCCGACATCGTGGGCTCCGAGGTGCTGGAGGAATCGACTGCCGGTCGGCGAGGCTTCCGTTTCGTCAAGGGCCCGATCTTCACCCAGCTGCTGATGGCCGACGAGATCAACCGCGCGAGCCCCAAGACGCAGTCCGCCCTACTCCAGGCCATGCAGGAGCATCATGTTACCGTGGCGGGTACGCGCCACGACGTGCCGCGCCCCTTCCATGTGCTCGCCACGCAGAACCCGCTCGAGCAGGAAGGCACCTACCCGCTCCCCGAGGCTCAGCTCGACCGCTTCCTGTTGCAGATCGACGTGTCCTATCCCGACGCCGCTGCCGAGCGCCGCATGCTGTTCGCTACCACCGGTGTCGAGGAGCGCACGCTCAAGACCATTCTGTCCGCCGAGGAGCTGATGGTGGCGCAGCGTCTGGTGCGTCAATTGCCGGTCGGCGATCAGGTGGTGGATGCCATTCTCAAGCTGGTGCGCTCGGCCCGGCCCGGCACCGGCATCGATCAGGAACTTGACGACATGATCGCCTGGGGCCCCGGCCCGCGTGCGAGCCAAGCGCTGATGCTTGCGGTCCGCGCTAAGGCGATGATCGAAGGCCGGCTGGCCCCGTCCGTCGACGACGTCATCGAGCTGGCCGAGCCCGTGCTCAAGCATCGCATGGCGCTCACCTTCGCCGCTCGCGCCGAGGGCGTCGACATGAGCCACATGGTGGCGAGGCTGGTCGAGCCGCTGGGGTGATGTGAGCTTGGCCGCCGCGCGGGAGAAAACGCTTCAGCCATTTTCGGGCGAGGAAGCCGAGGCCCATGGGTTGGCGGCCCGCATGCCTGCGCTCCTCGTCGAGTCGCAGCGCGTGGCCCACACTGTCGCCCACGGCACGCACGGCAGGCGGCGCGCGGGTCCCGGCGAAACCTTCTGGCAGTTCCGCCATTTCGATCAGAACGACGCGCGCACCGGCATCGATTGGCGCCGCTCGGCAAGCTCCGACCATCTGTTCGTGCGCGAGCGCGAATGGGAGGCCGCCCATACCGTCTGGCTGTGGGCCGACCTCTCGCCGTCGATGCGGTTCCGCTCCTCGCTCGCCAAGGTCACCAAGGAAAGCCGGTCGGTGGTGCTGGCGCTTGCGCTTGCCGAGCTGCTGGCCCGCGGCGGCGAGCGCGTTGGCGTGTTCGGACGCCCGCCCTTCACCGGGCGTGCCGCCGCGCGCCGCGTTGCCGAGATCATCATGGGCGACACCAACGATGCGAGCCTGCCGCCCAGCGCCAAGCTGAGCCGCTTTTCGGAGTGTCTGTTGTTCAGCGACTTCCTTGAGCCGGTGCCCGAGATGACCGAGCGGTTCGAGGAGATCGCCTCCCAAGACGTGCGCGGCCATCTCGTCCAGGTGCTCGACCCTGCCGAGGAGACCTTGCCTTATGCCGGCCGCACCGAATTCGCGGCGAGCGAAGGCCGGGACCGGGTGATCGCCGGGCGCGCCGAGACCTTGCGCGAAAGCTATCAGGAACGGCTCAAACGCCACCGCACCGATCTGGTGGAAATGACGCGGCGGCTGGGCTGGTCCTTCCTTGTGCATCACACCGACCGGCCGCCCGAAGAGGCGGTATTGTCGCTGCACACCCGCCTTGCCGGCCTCGAACGGGATTACCGCTATCGGGTTCCTCGGCCGGTCGCGGGCGGCGATAAACAAGCGGGTCAGCAGCCATGATGACTATCGGCGCGATCGGCTTCCTTCAGCCTTGGGTGCTCGCGGCCCTTGCCGCACTGCCCGCCATTTGGTGGCTGTTGCGGCTCACCCCACCCACGCCGCAGCTCGTGGTGTTTCCGCCGACGCGGCTGCTCAAGGACCTCAAGACCACCGAGGAGACGCCGGCCCACAGCCCGTGGTGGCTGACGGTCTTGCGCATGCTGCTCGCCGCTTTGATCATCCTCGCTCTTGCCCGGCCGGTGCTCAATCCGGAGCGGGAGAGCTTTGCCGGCTCCGGTCCGCTGCTGCTCGTGATCGACAATGGCTGGGCCTCGGCCGCGCATTGGGCCGAACGGCGCGAGGCGGTCGAGGCGGCGATCGACCGCGCCGCGCGCGACGGCCGCACCATTGTGCTCGCGCCCACCGCGCCGGGCCAGCCGGTCAGCGATCCGTTGAGCGCCGATCAGGCGCGCGAGCGGGTCGGCGGCCTCACCCCTGAGCCTTACGGACCAGACCGCCTCGCGCTTGCCGCCACGCTGGAGAAAGCGCTCGGCGGCGCCACCGATTACAGCGTGTTGTGGCTGTCAGACGGGCTCGATTATGGCGAGGCGCCAGCCTTCGCCGCCGCCCTTGCCAAGCTCGCCGGGGCGACCGGCAGCTTCGCCGTGCTTCGCCCGGACAACGATGGCGCGCCGCTGGCCCTCGGCCAGGCCACGGGCGAAGGCGGCGAGCTTGCTGCTCGCGTCCTCTCCGGCGCCGAGGGCCCGCGCTCGGGCGTGGTCAGGGCGCTGACCGGCCGCGGCGAGCCGCTTGGCGAGGCCACCTACACGATCGGCGAGACCGCGCGCACGGCCACCGCCACATTCGACTTGCCGCTCGAGATCCGCAATCAGGTGGCCCGCATCGAGATCGCCGGCGAACGCTCGGCCGGCGCCGTCTATCTCCTCGATGCCCGCTCGCAATGGCACAGGGTCGGCATCGTCTCGGGCGAGTCGCGCGAAGCCGCGCAGCCGCTGCTATCTCCCCTTTACTACGTGAACCGCGCGCTCTCGCCCTACGCCGACGTCATCGCGCCGAGCGAGGGCAATGTCTCGAACGCCATTCATGACCTGGTCGAGCAGAAGGTTTCGACCATCGTGTTGGCCGATATCGGCAAGCTGGTGGCCGGCACGCAAGAGGAGCTCGACGCCTGGGTCAAGTCGGGCGGCGTGCTCATTCGTTTCGCCGGACCACGGCTCGAGCAAGGCGGCGACGAGCTTCTGCCCGTGGCCTTGCGCCGCGGCGGCCGCTCGCTTGGCGGCTCGCTGTCGTGGAGCACGCCCCAGCCGCTCGCGCCGTTCGACGAACAGAGTCCGTTCCGCGGCCTTGCCGTGCCCGACGACGTCAAGGTGAACCGCCAAGTCCTCGCCGATCCCACCGTGGCGAGCGAGGCGGAGGTGTGGGCGACGCTTGCCGACGGCACGCCGCTCGTCACCGCCGCGAAGGACGGCCAAGGCTTCATCGTGCTGTTCCACGTGACGGCGAACTCCGACTGGTCGAATCTGCCGCTGTCGGGACTGTTCGTGGAAATGCTGCGGCGCGTGGTGATGCTCGGTCCAGGCCGCGCCGGAGCAGACACCGGCGGAGACGCCGCCGTCGAAGCATCGACCGCCACCCGTGCCAACGTCTCGACCGGCGCATTGCCGCCGCTTCAGACCCTGGACGGCTTCGGGCAGCTGATCCCACCGCCGCTTCGCGCCGCGCCGATTGCTCCTGATAAGATCGACACTATGGTGCCCGGGCCCGACCATCCGCCCGGTTATTACGGGCCGTCCGGGGCCGCCCGGGCCTTCAACCTCATCACCGCCAAGACCGCGCTCAAGCCGCTCGGCCCGGTCGAGGGATCGAGCGCCGTGAGCGGCTACGTCATGAAGAAGCCCGTCGCGCTCGAGCCGTGGCTCTATCTCGCGGCCATTGGCCTATTCGTCGCCGACATTCTCGCCATGCTGGTGCTGAGCGGCGGCTTGCGCTTCCGTCGCCGGGCCCTTGCCGCGAGCGTCATCCTCCTCCTTGCCGCCGCGCTTCTGACCTCGGCTCAGCCGGTCAAGGCGCAAGAGGCGGCGCCGAGCGAAACGCCGGCCCCTAATGAAGTGACGGCTCCTAACGCCGCGAGCGCGCCCGACGATTTCGCCCTGAAGGCCGCTCTTCGCACGCGTCTGGCTTATGTCGTCACCGGCGACCCCGAGATCGATCGCACCAGCGAGGAAGGCTTGTCGGGACTGAGCAAAGTCTTGCGCGCCCGCACCGCGCTCGAGCCGGCCGAGCCCATGGCTGTCGATATCGACAAGGACGAGCTGTCCTTCTTCCCCATCCTCTATTGGCCGGTGCGCGACGACGCGAGCCCGCTGTCGGACGCGACCCTCGCCAAGGTCGACGCCTTTATGAAGCAGGGCGGCCTGATCGTGTTCGATACCCGCGACCATGAAACCGGCTTCGGCACCGGCGCACAGGGCAAGGCGCTGACTCGCCTGATCGGCCAGCTCGACATTCCGCCGCTCGAGCCGGTGCCCGAAAGTCACGTCCTCACCAAGTCGTTCTACCTGATGCGGAGTTTTCCCGGCCGCTGGGATGGCGGCTCGCTGTGGGTCGAGGCCGAGCCGGTCGACGAGGCCGAGCGCAGCGAGCGCTCGCGCCGCACTGACGGCGTCAGCTCGATCGTGATCACCTCCAACGACCTTGCCGGCGCCTGGGCGCTCGACGAGTCGAACCGGCCGATCTATCCGACCGTGCCGGGCGGCGAGGTCCAGCGCGAGATGGCGTTTCGGGCCGGCGTCAACATCGTGATGTACGCGCTCACCGGCAACTACAAGGCCGACCAGGTGCATGTCCCTGCCCTGCTCGAGCGGTTGGGGCAATGACGCCATGAGTTGGTCGATCGAGTTCATGCCCTTCGTGCCCTGGTCGGTGTTGTGGGCGCTGACCGCTTTGGGCGCCGTGCTGCTCGCGCTGCTGTTCTGGCGCTCGCGCCGCGGCGCGATTTTGCGGCTGTTGAGCTACGCCCTGTTGCTGCTCGCCATCGCCAATCCGCATCTGAAGCAGGAGGAGCGCGAGCCCTTAAGCGACGTGGTCGCCGTGGTGCTCGACGACAGCCAGAGCCAAGGCATCGCCGGCCGCACCGCACGCACCGACGAGATCCGCAAGGAATTGGAGGAGCGCTTCAAGGCCTTCCCCAATCTCGATATACGCTGGGTGCATTCCACCTCGACCTCGGCCGATAGCGAGCGCGACGGCACCATGCTGTTTACCGACCTCGCCCAAGCTTTGGCCGACGTGCCGCCCGACCGACTCGCCGGGGTGATCATGGTGACCGAAGGCGAGGTGCATGACGTGCCCGCTTCCGCCGCCGGCCTTGGCTTCGATGCGCCGGTCCATGCGCTGTTGACCGGCAAGCAAGGCGAGTTCGACCGCCGGCTCCAGGTCCTGAGCGCGCCACGCTTCGGCATTGTCGGCAGCGCCCAGGAGATCGAGGTCAAAGTCACCGACACGACGGCCGCGGAGGTCGGCGGCTCGGTCAAGCTCACCATCACCCATCAAGGCCAGCCGCCGGTGACGCGGACCGTCCGCGTCGGCGAAACCGTGCAGATCCCGGTCAATATCGATCACGCCGGCGCCAATATCGTCGAGATCGCAGCCGAGGCGGCCCCGGGCGAGCTCACCACCGTCAACAATCGCGCCGTGCTCACGGTCGAGGGCGTGCGCGAGAACCTTCGCGTGCTGCTGGTGTCGGGCGAGCCGCATGCCGGCGAGCGCACCTGGCGTAACATGCTCAAGTCGGACGCCTCGGTCGACCTCGTGCACTTTACGATCTTGAGGCCGCCGGAGAAGCAGGACGGGACGCCGATCAACCAGCTCTCGCTGATCGCCTTCCCCACCCGCGAGCTGTTCCAGGAGAAGCTCGACCAGTTCGATCTGATCATCTTCGACCGCTACCAGCGGCGCGGCGTGCTGCCGCTGCTCTATCTCGAGAACGTCGCCCGCTACGTCGAAAAGGGCGGCGCGGTGCTGGTCTCGGCCGGCGACGATTACGCCTCGCCGCTCAGCCTCTACCGCACGCCGCTCGGCCAGATCCTCCCCGCCGTGCCGACAGGCCGGGTGGTCGAGGAGCCGTTCAAGCCCAAGCTCAGCGAGCTCGGTGAGAAGCATCCCGTCACCAGCGACTTGCCGGGCGCCACCGGCGACGAGCCCTCTTGGGGCCATTGGTTCCGCGTCGTCGAAGCCGATCCGCGCGACGCCGAGGTGCTGATGAAAGGCGCGCAAGGCAAGCCGCTGCTCGTCATCGGCCAGCGCGGTCAGGGCCGCGTGGCGCTGCTCTTGTCCGACCACGCCTGGCTGTGGGCGCGCGGCTACGAAGGCGGCGGACCCTATACCGACCTGCTCCGCCGCCTCGCCCATTGGCTGATGAAGGAGCCGGACCTCGAGGAAGAGACGCTCAAGGCCACGAGCCGTGGCCAGACGCTGTCCATCGAACGGCGCTCGATCAAGGACGAGGTCGAGCCGGTCACGGTGACTGCGCCATCCGGCAAGGAAGAGACCGTCACCCTCGACAAGGGCGAGCGGGGCATTTGGCGCAAGGCGCTTACCGCCAACGAGCAAGGCGTCTACCGCATCGCCTCGGGCAGCCTGGCCAGCGTGGTCACGGTCGGCAACGCCAATGCCCGTGAGCTGTCCGCCGTGACCGCCACCGATGCGGTGCTGTCGCCGCTCCTCGATGAGACCGGCGGCGGCAGCTTCTGGCTCGGCCGTGACAATGCCGACGCTTCGAAACTGCCTCGGCTGGTGATGCTCCGCGGCGGCCAAGTCATGCATGGCGACGATTGGCTCGGACTGCACAAGCGCGACGCTTATCACGTCAAGGGCGTGCGCCTGTTCCCGCTGTTCACCGGCTTCCTCGCGCTCGGCCTGCTGCTCGGCTTCCTGGCCGCGACCTGGTTCCGCGAGGGCCATTAGCGGGCGTAGCCTTTGACCGCGCCCGCGGCCCCGGCCAGCGCGCCGGGAACAAGCTCTACGGCAAGCAGTCGCGCGGGATCGACCGGGCCCGGCAAAATAATCTGCCCCGGCGGCACCGGTTGAAAGCCGAACCGGCCGTAATAGGGCATGTCGCCGATGAGCAGCACCAGCGCAAAGCCTTCGCCGCGCGCCCGCGCCAAGCCTTCCTCTACCAGCGCCTTGCCATAGCCTTGGCCTTTCACCGCCGGGTCGACCACCAGCGGCCCGAGCAGCGCGGCCCCCTCGGTCTCGCCGATGCGAATCGCGGTGAACCGGATGCCGCCCACCAAGTTCCGGTCGAGCAGGCCGCATAGGCAGAGCGACTTGACCGGCGGCACGCCCTCGCGCACGCGATAAGCGCTCCGAGTGAAGCGGCCAGGCCCGAAGGCCTCCGCCGAGAGGTGCGACAGCGCCGTCGCGTCGCCGTCGGTTTCGAGGCGAATTTCAAAGCTTGAGGACGTCATGGGGTCGAGGGTCCGGTGCCAGGGTGATCGAGAGCGACACCCTCAACCGCGAAGCGGCACCACAGGCAATTCGGCAAGCGGTGTCGGCGGCGAGGGGCTAGGCGGCCAGCGCTACGCGCGCGCGCCCTCGTCGTCGGGGAAGTGTGTTGAAGCCGATCCTCGTCCACATGGCGGCGCTGCTCTATCATGGACGGCAACCCCGGTCCAGCGCCACCAGGGCAATAAGCGCTACGACGTATCCGGACCGCCCCAATCTCGATGTGCATGCCGGGTGTTTATCGCTTCTTTCCATATCTTTGAATCTGCTACAACTTATCGGCTGGCGAGGAGGGGCGGTTGAGCCGCGTCCCTTTGTGAGGTAAGCGGGGGCAACGATGGCCGACACAGCGCGACTGCTGGTTCTTTATCATTCGTCCTACGGGCACACTGAGACCCTGGCTTATGCCGAGGCCCATGGCGCGCGCGCGGTCGAAGGCGTGCATGTCAGCGTCAAGCGCGTGCCGGAGCTGGTGCCCGAAGAGGTCATGCTTGCCACCGGCATGAAGGTCGACCAGCCGGCGCCGGTCGCCGACCCGCAGGAGCTGGCCGAGTATGACGGCATCATTTTCGGCACGCCGACGCGATTCGGCAACATGACCTCGCAGATGCGGAACTTCCTCGATCAGACCGGGCCGCTGTGGGTCGGCGGCGCGCTGATCGGCAAGGTCGGCAGCGTGTTCACCTCGACCTCGACCGGCGGCGGCAACGAGACCACCATCGTGTCGTTTCACTGGACTTTGCTCCATCACGGCATGGTCGTGGTCGGGCTGCCCTACTCCGCGCCCGACCTGCCCGACATCAGTGAGGTCAGAGGCGGCTCGCCTTACGGTGCCGGCACCATCGCCGCGCCGGACGGCTCGCGTCTGCCGTCGCAGAAAGAGCTGAACCTGGCGAGCTTCCAGGGCCACCACGTGGCCAAGATCACCAAGAAGCTCGCCGGCGGCGAGTAGCCCGTTCACCACAGCGAGTTGATCGAGGCGCGGTCGAAGATCTCGGCCAGCCGCGCGCGCGTGCCGGGATCGGTGCGCTCGGGCAGTTCAGCCGGCGCGAACATGCCCGCTTCGGCGATCTCGCCGCGCTTGCGATAATCCTCGCGGCGGCGCCAGTGGCGCACCACGAACACGGCGATGTGGTCGCCGGGGAAGCTAGCAAAATTGGAGAAAATGCCGTGCAGCGCCGGTGGTCCGGTGAGCGTCACGCCGACTTCTTCTTCGAGCTCGCGGGCGAGCGCCGTATCGAGCGTCTCGCCCCATTCGACACCGCCGCCAGGGAACCACCAACCCGGCCGGTAGCTGTGCCGCACCAAGAGCACGCGGCCCTCGGCGTCAATGACCGCACCCTGGGCGCCGAGCGTCAGACCGCGCCGCAAGCGCCAGAACGGCCGCAGCACGGAGTTTATGGCTCGCGCCAAGGTGGCGTTGCCGCGAACCTTCTGGTTCAGTCTTTGCCTGGTCACCTCGTCCGTCATGACCGAACTCTACATCATCCTTCGCCGTGAAGTGGACGTGCCGATTTGTTGCCGCGACGCAATCTGCGTCCGACTCATGAGGGGATGGCGCACCGAAAGACGCAAACCTATGGTGTCGCGGTTCAAGGAACCGCGCGGGCGCCTTCCGGCGCGCCATCCTCAGCTTCGGGCCGAACAGCGTGTATTTTCACGGCGGCGAGATGCCCGGCTACAACTCGTTCATGGGCTACGACCCGGTCAACGACGTAACGCTGATCGTATGGACCAGCCTGACCGTCTCTCTTGACAGCCTGCCAACCGCTAACAGCATCATGTTGAAAATGCTCGACCAGATTTATGTCGTCTCACCGCTTCAGCAAAAACAGTGACCGACCGCTGCTATCCGCCCGCAGAGGCCAGTGACCCCGGTAGCGTTGCGCGGGTTGGGCGCCTGCGAGCGAAGGCGAGCCAACCTACCAGCCAACCAATCGGGATAGGGCCTAAGCCTAACACCGCCGCGTAGGTGAGCCGGTCGCCGCTATAGTCGGCCCAATCCCGATGTAGATTGGTCCGGCACGCGGCGTCGGCAATTGGGCTTTCCATGCAGGTCCGGTAGGCCGAAATCGCCGGTGCCACTGCCAGATGCATGCCTGCATTGCCGGCCGCGGCAGCCCAAATTACCGACGCAACCACTCCGCAAACCAGCCAATTGTCGTGCATCGGTCGCCCCCTGCTGACGCGTCCGCAAGGTCGCATTGGCCGATGAAGGAGGCATGACAGGCGAATGACAGCGCAGTCAGCCGCGGGCGGTCGCGGCGGCGTCCTGGACTGGCGCGAACATTTGAGTAGTCTGCCAGGGCTCAAACGCCAGCAGCAGGCCCAGCAAAAGCCCCGTGTTCACCCTCGCCCATCTGTCAGACATTCATCTCTCCCCACTGCCGCGGATCAGGCGCCGCGAGCTGATGAGCAAGCGCATGCTCGGCTACGTGAATTGGCATCGCGGGCGCAAATACGTGCATCGCCGCGAGATCCTCGATCTCATCACCCAGGATATCGTCGAGCAGAAGCCGGACCACATCGCCGTGACCGGCGATCTCGTCAATCTCGGCCTGCCCCAGGAATTCGTGCACGCCGCGGAGTGGCTGCATCATCTCGGCCCCCCAAGTAAGGTCACCGCCATCCCCGGCAACCACGATGCCTATGTGCGGCTCCACCCCAAGGCGGGCACTCACCATTGGCGCCCCTATATGGAGTCGAATGCAGCCGGCGAGCGGCTGTTCCCTACCCCACCCGAGAGATTTCCCTTCGTCCGCCGGTTCGGCGACGTGGCGCTGATCGCGCTGTCCTCGGCCATTCCCACCATGCCGTTCATTGCCGCCGGCAAGATCGGCTCGGCCCAGCGCGACCTCCTTGGCAATGCCCTGGACCGGCTGAAGCAGGCGAACCTGTTTCGCGTGGTGCTGATCCACCACCCTCCCCTGCGCGCCCAGGCCGGCTGGCATCGGGGCTTGCGCGACGCGCGCAGATTCACGCGGGTGCTGCGGCGGCACGGCGCCGAGCTGGTGCTGCACGGCCACAACCACGCACAGACGGTGCACGAGTTGGAGACCGCGACCGGCCCCGCCATCGTCGTCGGCGTGCCGTCGGCGTCGGAAGCGGTCGAGGGGCGCATTCCCGCCGCGCGCTGGAACGAATACGCGATCGGCCGGAACGGCGACGGCTGGCGGGTGGAGATGGTCGGGCGCTCGGTCGCCGCCAATCCCGAACATGTCTGGGAAAGCGAGCGGCGCCTGCTTAGGAACTCGTAGGCTTAAGGCGCGCTGAGCAACACTGCGACCACCAGCCCCGCCGCGCCGGTCAGAATGCCGATGGCGAAGGCCGCGATCACCACTCCCATGCCTGAGCCCGACGGTGCGAGCTCGGCGCCGAGCCGGGCCATGCGGCCGGGCTCGACCAGCGCCGCCTCGATCCGCTCGCGCCGCACGATCTCATGCGCCATGTAGCGCACGATGCGGTCGGCAATGTCGGCGACATTGGACGAGCTGAACAGGGTCCGCCTGCCACTCTCGCTGTTGCGCACGAACAGATAGGCGCCGGAGGCATCGTCGATGGCCGCGTAGGTGAACAGGTCGATCCACAGCCGCGCCGGGCGGCTCGGCACTAGCACCAGATTGAAGCGGTCGTCATGGTCGGGGATTTCGGCGAACACCGCCTCGAGTTCGGCCTTGAGCAGGTCGAGACGGGCGATCTCGCCGTCGCGATGGTCGGCCGACAGGTCGAGGCGCTCGGCCTCGTCGAGGCGCGCCTTGCGGATGGCCTCGCGCAGCGACCGTGACGCGGCCGGGCGGCCTATGGTTTTGACGCTTTCTTCCATCCCTCAAGCCTTGGCTTTGGGACTGAGCATAACGCCCCAAAAGGCCGAAATGCGACCGAAATTGCGTCACTCTGGCCTGGCCGCTCGCTCTCCCCTCCCCCCTTGTGGGGGAGGGATAGGGAGGGGGGTCGAAGCTAAGGACTCGCCGCCGAGCCCTCCCCCCCTCCGCGCGCCGAGCGGCGCGCGTGCTCCCCCACAAGGGGGGAGCGGAAGCTTCTATTTCGCGGCGAGGACCACGCTGGCGCGGGCGTCGTCGAACCATTTGTCGATCGCCGTATCGATATTGGCCTCCAAGCCAGACTTCCAGGTGGCGATGGTGACGTCAAGTGCCTGATCGTTGGCGGCGACAAAGCCCTCGCGGCTGAACGCCTCGTTCGCGGCATTGGCGAGATAGTCGACCGCGGCGCCGATCAGGACGCCGATCGCCGCGCCGACCACCTGGCCGCCCATCGGCTGGACCACGGTGCCCGCCACCGCGCCCTGCTGGGCGAAGGCGAGCCGCGTGCCGAGCGAGGTGGCGACCCGGCGTGACAATTGCGCGAAGCTCTGGGCGAGCACGCGGTTCAGCGCGGGGCCGAGCGCCAGCGCACCCACGGTGCCGCCGGCCGCGGCCGTGCCGACACCCACCACGCCGTCGAACGCACGGTCCTCCATCAGATAGGTCGGCGCCTTCCATTTCTGCGCGTCCCAATCGAGCTTGACATTGGTCATCGGCGTCGCCGCAGGGATGTCCTCGAGATGGCTGGTATGTTGGGCGAGGAACAGCTGGAGTCGCATGTCGCCATTGGCGATCACCCGGCGGTAGCTGTCATGGGCATGCCGCACCGCCTGCTCGACGCCTTTGGTGATGGTCTGGTCGCGCAGTTCGGGTTTCAGCACCTGCTCTTTGTAGTTGGTCAGGAAATAATCCTTCACGTCGGCCTCGATCACCTCGTTGAGCGACTCGTATTTGCCGACCTCGAAGAACCTGGTGATGGCGGACGAGATGGTCTCCGTGAGCACCACATAGGACCGCTTCCACTCGAAATACCAATCGGCATAGGCCGAGATCGCCTGGTCGCGATCCTGGAAAGCGAGCGCGAAGCTGCGGTCGAGGTCTTCATGCGCCGCCTGCTTGATGCGCGCGCGCTCCTCGTCGAGCATCAGGATGGTGTCGTTGACGAATTTGTCGGCCTCGGACTTGCTCGCAACCACCTTGTGCAACGAGCCGTCGATATCCCTGATCACGAGTTCGACCGCGTCGGGCGGTAAGCTCTTTTCGCCGAAGAAGATGTCGAGCACGCTCTTGTCGGCATGAACTGCCGTCGTGTGGTCGAGATGGCGGTAATAGCTGCGATAGAACGTGGTGCCGAGCGACAGCAGCGCGTAGGCGATGAGCACGACGCCGACGGCGATGCCGATCGGCCTGAGCAGCATGCCGAGCGTGCTCGGGCGGACCACTTTCTCCCGCCCGCCGCGCGAGCCAAGGCGGAGCCCCCGCCTCTTGGCGGGCGGCCGGTCTATCGTCGCGATGGCATCTTCGGAATCGGCGGTTAAGGCAACGCTTCGCGATTTGGGCATGTCGTCCAGCATGTCTTTTGACACCTCTGAGCCGAACTCTCGGCTCCCGCCCCCGGTCTCATATAGGGCCAATCGGCCGGTCATGTAAGCGGCGATCGTCGGTTTTTCAGGGGAACAACCGCGGGAAGCCCTAGGTTCTTGCCTGGGCGACCGTGTTAGAAATGACGTCGGACAGGTGCTGCAGCAAAATGGCGGCAAGAGGCCCTGAGGCTGATCTCCCCCTGTTCAGGGAGAAGCGGATCAACGATCCGGAACGGGCGCTTCATGCGCTTGCCGCGGAGGCTAAGCGCTGCACGCGCTGCGACCTTTACAAGAACGCCACCCAGACCGTGTTCGGCGAAGGTCCGGCCGATGCCGCCCTGATGCTGATCGGCGAGCAGCCGGGCGACCAGGAGGATTTGCTGGGCCGCCCCTTTGTCGGCCCCGCCGGCAAGGTGCTCGACTGCGCACTGGAAGCGGCCGGCCTCGACCGGGCCGCGCTCTACATCACCAACGCCGTGAAGCACTTCAAGAACGAGCCGCGCGGCAAACGTCGACTGCACAAGAAGCCCGACACGAGCGAGATCGACGCCTGCCGCTGGTGGCTCGACCATGAGCTCGAGGTGGTGCGTCCGGCGGTGGCCGTGGCGCTCGGCGCCACCGCGGCGCGCGGGCTGATGCGGAAGCCGCTTGCCATCAACGCCAATCGCGGACGGCTCATTGCCATGGCGGGCTTCCAGGCACTGATCACCGTGCACCCGTCCTATCTGCTGCGGCTCCAGGAAGAGCGCGACAAGCGGCGCGAGTTCGATCTCCTGGTCAAGGACCTTCGCTTCGCCGCCGAGGCGGCACGCAAGGCCCGACCCTGAGCGCCCTTAAGCCTGCGCCCGGGAAATTTCTGCCACGATGGTGGAGACCGCGTGGTGGATGGCCCAGAACAGCAACACAGCGACGCCGAAATTGACGGCCATGTTGAGCCAGTGCGCAACGCGCTTGTTCGCCAGGAAGCCAAACAGATTGATGTACCACCGGTCGGCATAGGACAAGCAGTAGCCAAGATCACCAGCAGCGCGAACTCATGGAGATAGAACAGACCGTGCTGCCGGACTTCTCGGCGAAATATTTCAATCCGCCGACCAGGACGAAATTGCGCAGCAGGCCGAAGAACCATTGTGAGAAATTGCGCACCAAATCGAACAGCGCGATCTCCCCCTCGCGCTGCTGAAGAAGCCGGCTTCGATAGCTGGTGAAGTCCACAGGGCTCTAACTCAGAGCGCGTCGGCGCCCATCTCTCCGGTGCGCACTCGCATCGCCCCTTCGAGCGGCAGCACGAACACCTTGCCGTCGCCGATGCGCCCGGTGCGAGCGCCGGTTCCGACCGCCTCGACCGCGCGGTCGGCGATCTCGTCGTCGACGGCGATCTCAAGCTTCACCTTCGGCACATATTGCATGGCGTATTCGGCGCCGCGGTAGATCTCGGTCTGACCTTTCTGTCGTCCGAAGCCACGCACCTCGGTTACCGTCAGGCCTTTCACGCCGATCTCCGCCAGAGCGTCGCGCACCGCTTCGAGGCGGTGCGGCTGAATGATTGCAATGATGTATTTCATGATGCTCGTCCCCGATCACATATTGTAGCCGCGCTCGCCGTGAACTCTGAGGTCGAGGCCTTGCTCCTCGGTCTCAGCGCTGACGCGTAGTCCTGCGACCGCTTGGACGACCTTGGCGATAACGAAGCTTACGACGAGCGACCATAGCAAAGTGGCGGCGATCCCGGTGAGTTGAATTACGGCCTGCCCGCTCATGCTGCGGCCCTCGGCGAACCCCGCCCCGCCCAGCGCCGCGTCGATGAATACGGCCGTCAGCAGCACCCCGGTCGCGCCACCCACGCCATGGACGGCGAACACGTCGAGCGAGTCGTCGATCTTGAAGCGGCGTTTCACCACGCCGACCATGACGTAGCAAATGGTGCCGCCGGCAATACCGATGATCAGCGCGGCGCCCGGGCCGACGAAGCCGGAGGCGGGCGTGATGGAGGCCAGGCCGGCGATCGCCCCGGTGACCGCGCCGATCATACTCGGCTTGCCGTATTTCACCCACTCGATGACGATCCACACCAGCGTGGCGGTGGCCGCCGAGATATGGGTGACGGTCATGGCCATGCCGGCATCAGCGCCAGCCTTAAGCGCGCTGCCGGCGTTGAAGCCGAACCACCCGACCCACAGCATGCAAGCGCCCGCCATGGTCATCCACGGCGCATGCGGCGGCCTGACATCGTCGGGAAACCCCATGCGCGGGCCAAGCATGACGGCAAGCACCAGCGCCGAAATTCCCGCCGTCAGATGCACCACCAGCCCGCCGGCAAAATCGAGCACGCCCTGTTGGGCGAGCCAGCCGCCGCCCCACACCCAATGGGCCACCGGAACGTAGACCAGCAGCAGCCAGAGCAGGCTGAACAGCAGCACGGCGCCGAACCGCATGCGTTCGACAAAGGCGCCCACGATCAGCGCCGGGGTGATGATGGCGAAGGTCATCTGGAACATGAAAAACACGGTTTCCGGCAGCGTCGTGTTCGGCGCGACGGCATCGCGCGGCAGCCCGAGCAGCAGCGCCTTGTCCAAATTGCCGATCCAAGCGCCCGGGCCGTTGAAGGCGAGGCTATAGGCGCCGGCCAGCCACGCCACCGACACCAGGCAGGCAATGGCGAAACATTGCATCAGCACCGAGAGCAGGTTCTCGGCGCGCACCAGCCCGCCGTAAAACAGCGCGAGCCCCGGTAAAGTCATGAACAGAACCAGCGCCGTGGCCGTGATGAGCCAGGCGGTATCCCCCGCGTCGATCATTGATGTCCCCCCAGACGCTTCTGCACGAAATTGCGCTTTTGCCTAAAACAGTATCATGGGAGGAAAGGCGACGGCAGGGGGCACTGCCCATTTTGCGCGCAATTGCCCACAGACGCGGCGTGGCAGATGCGCCACAAACGCCGGATGAGGCATGGTATAGTTTTGCCCATGAGCAAGGCCTTCACCAAGGAAGCGGAAGGCGGCGAGGTCTATGACGACCTGCCGGACCGCCCGGTTTCCCCTCATAACCTCGTGACCCAAAAAGGGCTCGAGCTGATCGAGGCCGAGCTCGCCCGGATCCACGGCGAGCATGCGGCGGCCCAGGACGCCGACGACCGGCCGCGCCTTGCCAAGATCAACCGGGACTTACGCTATTGGACCTCGCGCCGGGCCACAGCCCAGGTGGTCGAGCCGCCGCGCGACGCCGCCGAAGTGCGTTTCGGCTCGACCGTAACCATCGAGCGGGAGGACGGGCGCCGCCAGACCTACCGCATCGTCGGCGAGGACGAGGCCGATCCTTCGCTCGGCACTCTCTCTTACGTGTCGCCCGTGGCGCAGGCCTTGATGGGAAAGCAGGTTGACGAAGTGGTGCAAGCCGGCACCGCCGAGGCCACCATCGTCGACATTTCCTGACTACCTGCCAGGCTTGGTGGGCTTTTCCAGCATCAGTTTGCCCTGCTTCTGAACCAAGGCCTTGGCCTTGTTGGCGAGCAGCGACAGAAACCAGGGCAGCTGCACCTCGAGCCGCACATGGTCGTCGGCAACGTCGACCGTGCCGGTCGTGGTCTGCCCAAGCAGGCTGGCGTGGAAATCGAGATGATCCCCGGCCCACTCGTCCTTTAGCACCACGAATTTCTCGCCGAAGCTCGAGCGCACATTGCCGAAGCCGGCCTGGAGACGCTTGACGGCCTCCTGCTTGCCGAGCCTGTGGGGGATGGTAACGACGACCGGCTGGGACATCTGAATCTGAACCTCTCCTCGTGACGTTTCCGCCCGGCTAATGTGGTGCAGACCGGCCTCGACTACCAGAGGGAGGGACGGGAGAAAACAAAGGCGCGCAAGGGCTTAAAGGACCCCGGGACCGTCAGTGCTTGGGGTCCTTGTGATCGACATGGCCGAGATCGCGCTCCGGCGCCACCTCGTCCCTGACCAGCTGTTTCAATTCCTTGATCTCGGGAAAGCGCCCGTGCTCCTTGCGCGACCAGATCAGCTTGCCGTCGAGCCTGACCTCGAACACGCCGCCGGTGTCATCGGGAATGAGCGTGACCGAGCCGAGCTCCTCGGCGAAGGTCGACAAGAGCTCCTGCCCCATCCAGCCAGCCCTGAGCAGCCAATTGCACAGCCGGCAATAGGTAATGGCGACGTTGGGTCCGGGAGGCACGGCGGATAGCTCCAACAAGCCCGGTTGGTCACGCCAATCTAGTCCGCCGCTCGGCTCCTCCTCAACAAGTCTTCAGCCTGCACCGCCGAATCACCGCGACCGCATTGGCCCCCAACTTTGGCGACCACGCCGGTATGTGAACCCCGTTGGGGACGCGCTCAGCAAAAAAAATTCCACAACTTCCATCGGAGTGGGGCGCGCAACCACGCGTCGCAGCCGAAATCTCGGTCCAACCGTGGCGCGGCCGCGGAACGGACAATCTTTTTCGCTTTACAACAAACAGTTAGCGACGGTGAGACCGTGATAGGTTCGCTCGGAAGCAGACGCGCATAGGCTGCGTTCGCTCGTCACAAGCTGTCGATTGCCCTCGTGTCATCACTCTGTAATCGCAATCTTGGCTTGTTCCTGAACGCAAACTGCGGGAAAGAGAGGCCTATGCGATTCACAATTCCCCGCCATTTCACCATTCGCCCCCTGGCTGCCTTGGCCATCGCGGCGTCGTTCATGCTCGCTCCCTGGCTGGGCAGCGAGGCTGCCGCCAACGCGTTCGATACGCTGCTCGGCTCCTGGCGGGGCAGCGGGCAAATTCTGCTGAGCGACGGCCGGCGGGAACGGCTCACCTGCAATGCCTATTACACCGGCGGCGGCTCGCAGCTCGGCATGGCTATCCGCTGCCAGAGTGAAAGTTCCAGCGTTGAGATCAGGAGCAAGCTCAGCCTGAGCGGCAGCCGTATCTCGGGCACCTGGGAAGAGCGCACCTTCAATGCCGCCGGAACCGCCTCGGGCAGCGCCTCAGGGGACCGAATCAGCCTTTCTATCGCCGGCGGCGTCAGCGGCTCAATGCAGGTCTCTTTTAGCGGCTCGCGCCAAAGCGTCTCGATCTCGACCCAAAACATTGCTCTGAAGAGCGTGACGATCAGCCTCTCCCGCAGCTAATCCGCCCCTCCTCTCAGGCTAGCGCATTGGCCGCTGGACAGGCATTGTCTCTTGGCTGGACCTGTCAACAGGGCCGGAGGAGCCGTGTCATGGGCGAAATTCTGCTGACAAGTAAGCTAAAGGGCGAGCGGCTCGAGCTTGCCGCCGCGGGCTCGTGGACCGCCGCGCATGCGGGCGAGCTTGAGGCGCTGGTCGATCGCGTGGCGAGCGAAGCCCCGCACGCCAAGAAAGTATCGATCGACATGACCGGCGTGAGCGAGTTCGACACGTTCGGCGCCTGGCTGCTGGAGCGCCTGACCCGCGCATGGACCGCGGCCGGGCTGAAACCGGCGATCGTCGGCTTGCCGAAGCACGACCGCGGCTTGCTCGAAGAGATGCACGGTGTCAATCGCGAGCCGCCGCGCGCCCCTGCGCGCGAGAACCGCATCGTCGGCGCGCTTGTGGCGCTCGGACGGGGCGGCGCCGGAGTCGGTCGCGGCTTCATGCTGTTCGCCGATATGCTCGGCGCGGTCGGCGTCGCCACCTTGCGCGTGCTCAGGCGTCCGAGCGAGTTCCGCTTCACCTCGACCGTCAATCAATTCGACCGCGTCGCCTGGCAAGCCGTGCCCATCATTCTGCTCATCACCTTTCTGATCGGCGCAATCATTTCCCAACAGGGCATCTTCCATTTTCGCAAGTTCGGCGCCGAGCTTTATTCGGTCGATCTGGTCGGCATCCTGGTGTTGCGCGAGATCGGCGTGTTGATCGTCGCCATCATGGTCGCGGGCCGCTCGGGCAGCTCCTACACTGCCGAGATCGGCTCGATGAAGATGCGCGAGGAGATCGACGCGCTGCGCACCATGGGCTTCGATCCGGTAGAGGTGCTGATCCTGCCGCGCATCCTGGTGCTGGTGATCGCCCTCCCAGTGCTCACGTTCCTGGGCAGCATGGCCGCGCTCTATGGCGGCGGCTTGGTCGCCTGGCTCTATGGCGGCATCAGCCCCGACATCTATATTTCGCGCCTGACCGAGGCGATCTCGCTCACCCATTTCAAGGTGGGCATGGTGAAAGCGCCCTTCATGGGGCTGGTGATCGGGGTGGTGGCCTGCGCCGAGGGGCTCAAGGTCAAGGGCAGCGCCGAATCGCTCGGCCTCCAGACCACGGCCTCGGTGGTCCAGTCGATCTTCCTGGTGATCGTGCTGGACGGGTTGTTCGCCATATTCTTCGCCTCGATCGGAATGTGAGTGAGATGGCGCACGAGCCGGTGATCAAAGTGCGCGACCTGGTGGTCACCTTCGGCGACCAGATGGTGCTCGACCATCTGTCGCTCGACGTGCGCGGCGGCGAGATTCTCGGCGTGGTCGGCGCCTCGGGCGCCGGCAAGTCGGTGCTGCTGCGCACCATCATCGGGCTTCTGCCCAAGCGTCACGGCTCGATCGAGGTGCTCGGCGTCGATCTCGACAACGCAAACGAGCAGGAGCGGCGCGCGCTCGAACGGCGCTGGGGCATTCTGTTTCAGCAAGGCGCGCTGTTCTCCTCGCTCACCGTGCGCGAGAACGTCCAATTCCCCATGCGCGAGAATCTCGACCTATCGCCACGGCTGATGAACGAGATGGCGTTGGCCAAGCTCGAGATGGTGGGGCTGACGCCCGACGATGCCAACAAATATCCGGCCGAGCTGTCGGGCGGCATGACCAAGCGCGTGGCGCTCGCCCGCGCGCTGGCGCTCGATCCCGAGATCGTGTTTCTCGACGAGCCGACGTCCGGCCTCGATCCGATCTCGGCCGGCGATTTCGACGAGTTGATCCGCACGTTACAGCAGACCTTGGGGCTGACCGTGTTCATGGTGACCCACGACCTGGAAAGCCTCTATACCGCCTGCGACCGCATCGCCGTCCTGGCCGACGGCAAGGTGGTGGCGGACGGCCCCCTTGAAACCATGCTCGAAAGCAAGCATCCCTGGGTGAAAAACTATTTCCAGGGAAAGCGCGGCGGCCTGCTAGTCGACCGGCGAGTAAGCGCCTGACACTTAAGGAGCCTGATCGATGGAAACGCGCGCCCGTTATGCCTTGATCGGACTTTTCATACTCGCGATGATCGCCGCGACCTTCGGCTTCGTCTACTGGCTCGAGAACAAAGGGGGTTTTGCCGAGCGGGAGACCTATCAGATCAAGTTCCAAGGCTCGGTCTCGGGCCTGCTGATCGGCTCGGCGGTGCTGTTCAACGGCATTCGCGTCGGCGAAGTCACCGGGCTTGGACTCAACGCCGATGCGCCCCAAGACGTGATCGCCACCATCGCCGTCGCGCGCGGCACGCCGATCCGCAGCGACACGGTGGTCAATATCGAAACCCAGGGGTTGACCGGGGGCGCCGCGGTGGCGCTCAAGGGCGGCAGCGCATCATCGCCGCTGGCGGCCGGTGAAGGTGGCGCGCCCGCGCTGCTGATCGCCGCGCCGCAAGCGGGCCAGGATTGGACCCAGGCGGCGCGCGACGCCTTCCAGCGGGTCGACGACATCCTCCAGCAGAACTCCGAGTCGCTGCATAGCGCCATCGAGAATATCGACACGTTCTCCGACGCGCTGGCGCGCAACTCAGACAAGGTGGACGGCATCCTGGCCGGGCTCGAGCGCATGACCGGCGGCAGCAGCAACCCGGCCCAACAGCCGATCTACGATCTCGCCGCGGCCACCGGTTTCCCGGCGCCGCCCGAGAAAACGCCGGACTGGCTGCTGGTGGTGCCTGAGCCGACCACGCTGATGGGGTTCAATGTCGACAAGATCCTGCTGCAGCCGGCCGCAGGTGAAAGCGTGCCGCTGGCTGACGCCCGCTGGGGCGACAATTTGCCGATTCTGTTCCAAGCGAGATTGATTGAAAGCTTCGAGAATGCCGGCTACGCGCGATCCGTCAGCCGGACCAGAGACGGGGTCGCTTCCGACTTCCAGCTCCTGATCGACATCAGATCTTTCCAGATCTCAACCGCCTCCGAGCCCACCGCGGAAATCGACTTCATCGCCAAGCTTGTCGACAAAGACGGCAGGATCATCAATGCGAGCACGTTTCAAGGCACCGTCCCCGTCAGCGGAACCGACGCGCCAGCCTATGTGAAGGCGCTCGATGAGGTGTTTGCCAAGCTGATGACCGAATTGGTCGAATGGACCACGACCGCGCTCGACCAAATTCCGGTCACGCCACCACAAGCGCTCGACGAGGCTGCGCCGCCGCCGGCCATGGTCGCACCGCCCAAGGCGCCCAACGAGACGCTGCCCCCGGTGACCGTCGCGCCGCCCGAGGCTCCCGACGAGCCAATGCAGTAGGCTCAGCCTAGGCGGCTTTCTGCTCGAAATCGGGCGCCCATTTGCCGAGCGTGGCGAGCCCATTCATCTCGGCCCGATGGGCGAAGGCCGCTTGCGCTGCCGCCTTGTTCTCCACCTTCCCCGACCACGCCTTTTGCGGTGCCGCCTGGAGCGCCCGGCCATAGGAGAAGCTGAGCCGCCACGGCACGCCGCCGATCTTGTTCATGGCGTCGAGCCGCGCCGTGGCCTCGACATCGGACTGGCCGCCTGACAGGAAGGCAATGCCCGGCACCGCCACCGGCACGCAGGCTTTCAATACGCGCAAGGTCTTCTCGGCGATCTCCGCTGTCGGACACCTGCTTGGCGGACTTCTTGCCGGGCACCACCATATTGGGCTTGAGCACCATGCCTTCCGGCTTGACCCGCGCGTAATAGAGTTCCTGGAACACCGTCTTCAGCACGAACTCGGTGACCTCTTGGCAGCGGTCGATGTCGTGATCGCCGTCCATCAGCACTTCCGGCTCGACGATCGGCACCAGGTTCTCCTCCTGGCACAAGGCGGCATACCGGGCGAGCGCATGCGCGTTGGCGCTGATGCAGTTGTAGCTCGGAATGCCCGGGCCGATATCGATCACCGCGCGCCATTTGCAGAACTTGGCGCCGAGCTCGCGATACTCGACCAGCCGCTCGCGCAAGCCGTCGAGACCTTCGGTAATGGTCTCTCCAGGAGAGAAGGCAAGCGGCTTGGCGCCCTTGTCGACCTTGATGCCGGGGATCGAGCCGGCCTGTTCGATCACCTTGACCAGCGGCGTCCCATCCTCGGCCTTTTGCCGGATGGTCTCGTCAAACAGAATGACGCCCGAGATGCGGTCGGCCATCGCCTTGGCCGCGCGGAACAGCAGCTCGCGGTAGTCGCGCCGGCTGGTTTCGGTGGATTCGACCCCGATGGCGGTAAAGCGCTTCGAGATCGTGCCGCCCGACTCGTCCGCCGCCAAAATGCCCCTGCCGGGCGCCACCATCGCCTTTGCCACTCGATTCAACTCAGCGAGATCCATGATCCACTCCGTTCGTCCCGGGGAGATGTTTCGTTGGGCCCTGGTGTAGGCCAGGAGGAGCGGAAGCTCAACGCCAAGCTGCCGCGATCGTCAATGCCCGGCCATGCGGGGCGGAACTTTTTTCCACGGGTAACCGCTCTGGGCGAGCCCGAAGCCGAGATCGTAAAGCTTGCCCATATAGACCGGGTCGAACGCCTGCGTGCTGGTGTCGTGGAACTCGCCCGGGATGTAGGCGATGTTGTAGTCGATGCCGTTGGCCTTGCAGAACACATAGAGCTCGTAGAGGTCGCCGACGCCCTGGCTCTTGATCAGGCTCGACACTGCGCGGCCGGCAATCGACAGGGTCTTGGCTTTGACCGCCTTGTATTCCGGGGCAACATGGCCGTTGCGGATGATATAGGCGCGGCGGATGGGATTGATGCCGAGCCCGCCGTCCGCCTTCTTGGCCATGAACTGCGTCGGCACCAGGAACACCTCGCGGGTCGCGCCGCCGTCCACGTGCATCTCGTCATATACGCCGCCATCGCCGGCAACCTCGATGAAGCCCGGCGGAAACACGGCCGGGATCGCGGCCGAGGCCAGCAGCACCTTGCGGAACAGCTCGAGAGACTCAGGACGCCCGGAGACCGCGATCGCCCCCATGTCCCAGATCACCGGCCGTTCGGCGTCGAGATTGGTGGTGCCGATCAGAAGCCTACGTCCCCTGCGGTGCTGCTCGGCCACCTCTTGCAGGAACCCCTCGTTCACATAGAACGCGACGACCTTGGCCAAGGGCGCATTGCTTGCGAGCGAATCGCCGCCGAGCAATCCCCTAACCGGCTGCATGATGGCGATGTCCTTGGTGGTCGATTGGGTAAACACCTCTTTCAGAGCCGGGTCGTATTTCGGCCCGAGAAAGGCGAACGGCGCGGTGAGCGCGCCGGTCGAGACCCCGGTGACCAGATCGAATTCAGGCCGCTTGCCCGACGCGGTCCAGCCGCCAAGCACCCCTGCGCCGAAGGCGCCATCGCTGCCGCCGCCTGACAGCGCCAGGAAATTGACGACCGGTCTCTTGCCGCGCGCAAACTCGGGCCGCATGGCGCGCGTCTGCGCCCATTTCTCCTTGACCATGGCGTCGGCATGAGGCGGGAGTTGGTCGCCCCAGAAACGGATCGGCGTCGGACCCATGCCGACCACCTGCACGTCGCCCTCGAGCGAGGCGGGCACCGGATTGCGGACCATAGCGGCGGCGCAGCCGGCCACCGCACCGGCCACGAGCAGAGCCCACAACACGCGCACCACGCATCCCCCCGTGAACGCCAACGGCCGGAGCGATTAGGCTCCCGGAATTCTCTTCAAGGACAGCACATTAGCGCAAAATTGTGGCGAAGGGGGCGCATTGGCGCGACCACGCCTAATTACCGCCGGTTAGCCCCTATTCGCCCAGCAGGCCTCACGTCCCGGGGCTAGCCTGGTCTCGAGAAACCATGCATAAACGGGCCGTCCCCTGGCAAACCTGGAGGTTCCTTTGCGACCCATGATCTTTGCTGTGAGTGCCGTGCTGGTCATGATCGGCGCCGGTGCATTCGAAGCCGCGGCCGCGGAGTGCGCGATCGGCGATTCCGCGATGTGCCTGGCAGACCCGAATTGCCACTGGGATGGCGAGAAGCGCGGCTGCTACCCGGGGCCGCTTCCGAAGCGGGACGTCTGCCTCGTGCACGAAGCCAAGGCACTTTGCGACACATCATCGCTCGGCTGCAAATGGTCTGACGCGACGAATAAATGCGAGTCGAAGGGCGAATAGCCGCGACCCTTACGCCCGCCGTCGCTGTAGCAGCGCGAGCACGAACAGCGCGCCGATCGCGGCCTGCACGCTTCCCGTGCCCCACAGCGCCGCGCCGCCAAGCTGCGTCGCCGTCCACAGAATGAGGCAGGCCGCCAGCACATTATAGAGCGTAAGTCCGTAGGCCGCGGCGAGACCGCCGCTGGTCTCAGTCTGGTCGCGGGCCAGCAACGCGGCGATACCGAGCCCCAAGGTCGCGGCCCCGAACACGCGCGCCAAAAATATATCGGCGGTATTGGCCTCGGTTCCGAGCGCAGCAATCAATAGGCCCGGCGCAACGAGCGCCGAGAGCCCGAACAACGCCTCGAAGCCGCCCGACACGATCATCAATAGCCGCAGCATTGTCCCCTCCCCCGCTTGTCTGGCGCAGTCGCGTCGTCACTGTGGCGGGGGGAAGATCGTCTTCCAGTCGTTCTTCATGTCGACCACGGTCCAGCCTTTGCCGGTCGCTTCCTCCATCAGCGCATTGGAAAACGTGCCGACCTTAGAGTCGGGGCCATAGGCATATTCCCGCTCCGCGTCGGTGTGATGCACCAGTCCCATGAAGCACAGCCGCTGGCAGGCCGCGGTCCATTCCAGCATCTGCTGGTCGCCGTCGGAATTGCCGAAGGCGAAGATCGGATGGCGCCCGATGACGCGATTGATGGCCTCCGGTTTGCCCGGCCCGTCATCGACGAAGAACACCTTGGGCTCTTTGACCAGCGCCGGGCTTGCGTCCCACATCTGATACTTGGTGACGCCGGAGGAGCCGATCACCTGCTCGGGCGGGATGCCGTAAGTCTTGTCGGCAAAATTGCGCATGAACTCGACCCCGCCGCCGGACGCGATGAAGGTCTTGAAGCCGTTGGCGCGCAAATAGTCGAGCAGTTCCAGCATCGGCTGGTAGATCAGGTCGGTGTAAAGCACCTTGAAGCGCGGGTGCTTGGCCGTCTCCAGCCATTGCTTCACCGACTTGTTGAAATCGACCGTGGTCATGCCGGAATGGGTGGCGGCGACGATCTCCAACATGCCCTTCTCGCCCATGGCGGCGACGGCCTTCATGTCGCCGGCCAGCACGGACTTGAACGGTTCCTTATCTTTCCATTCGGGGTGCTGGTTCGCCTGCTTCTTCACCTCGTCGAGAGCGAACACGAATTGATTGTAGATCGGCTGCTCGATCCACAGCGTGCCGTCATTGTCGAAGGTCGCGACGCGTTCGGGCGGCGCCACATAGTCCGGGCCACCCTCCGTGGTCACCCGCGTGACGAAATCGATGATCGACTGCTTGGTAGGGCCGTCATTCCACGACGGCAGCGGGTCATCCGCGGTCGACCCCGGCGCCGCCCAAACCGATCCGCATAGCAGCCAGAGAAGACCAAGCAAAACCACGCGGGTTGCGACCATGAGAAACCCCAAGCGCATATGGAGGCGAGGAACTGCCCTCAAGGGGTGCCCCTCGCCTCTGGCGACCGACTATTGGCCTTGACGCGACTTGATTGCCGCCTCGATCTGCTGTTTCACGGCCTCCATGTTGAATGAGGCCGCCGCCTGCATCGGCGGGAAGTCGATGAAGCTCTGCGCGAACTTGCCGACCTCCTGCTGCACAAACACGAAACGCCAGAACTCGTAGGTGTACCAATTGGCAAAATTCATCGAGCCCGACGCGCCCTGAGGCATACCGGTGCGCTCAAATGGATCGAGCTTGAGGTTGGTCAAGATCGGCCAATCGACCTTGACCGTATTGCCGAGCCATCCATCGGGCTGATCGGTGAAGCGGTATTTGTAGTCGCTGATGCGCACCGCACCGAGAGTGGTCTCGGTGAAGTAGAAGATCTCATTGCGCTTGGTCGGGCCCTTGCCGGTGATGAAGTCGAGCTGGTTGTAGCCGTCGAGATGCACCTTGTAGGTTGCGTCGCCGAGCTCTTTGCCGGCGAGCAGCTCCTCCACGATATTCTGGTTGCCCGCCGCGGCGACGAAGGTCGGGAACCAGTCCAGACCGGAAATGACGTTGTTGTCGATTACGCCGGCTGGAACCTTGCCTGGCCACCGTATCATCGCCGGCACGCGGAAGCCGCCTTCGAGCGCCGTGCCCTTGCCGCCGGCGAACGGCGTTTGCCCGCCGTCGGGCCAAGTGAAGTTCTCGGCACCGTTGTCGGTGGTGAACACCACGATGGTGTTGTCGTCGAGGCCGGCATCCTTGAGATGCTGCATGACGGCGCCGACATTGTCGTCGAGCTGGGCCATGCCGGCTTCCTCGATCGACCATCCGTTCTGCGCATTGCGCATCGCTTCGTATTTGGGCGAGAGATGCGTGACGATATGCATGCGCGTCGGGTTGTACCAGACGAAGAACGGCTTGCCGGCGGCCTTGGCTTGGTCGATGAACGCGATGGTTTTGTCGCGGATGACCTCGTCAACGGTTTCCATGTTGTATTTGATGCCGTCGATCGGATGCGGCGGCAGCGGCCCTTCGTCGGTGATCTTCTGCTTGCCGACCTTGCCCCAACGCGGGTCAACCGTCGGATCGTCAGTGTCGGTCGCCAGAGTGTGCAGCAGATTGCGCGGGCCGACCTTGTCTTTGAGGTCTTGCGGATAGTTCGGGTGGAAGGGGTCTTCCATCGCGTCGAGGTGATAGAGATAGCCCCAGAACTCGTCGAAGCCGTGCAGCGTCGGCAGATATTCGTTGCGGTCGCCGAGATGATTCTTGCCGAACTGGCCGGTGGCGTAGCCCATCGACTTGAGCACGGTGGCGATGGTTGGCGCCTTGTCGGGCATTCCGACCGTGGCGCCCGCCTGACCCACGGTGGTGAGCCCGGTGCGGATCGGCAGTTCGCCGGTGATGAAGTTGGCGCGACCGGCGGTGCAGCTTGCTTCGGCGTAGTACGATTGGAATAGCATTCCTTCCGCAGCGAGCTTGTCGAGATTGGGCGTCTTGCCCGCCATCATGCCGCGGTTATAGGCGCCGATGTTGAACCAGCCGATGTCGTCACCCATGATGAACAGGATGTTGGGCTTTTGCTCCTGGGCGTGAGCGGGCTGGAAGCCGCCCATTCCAACCGCAAAACATGCGGCCAATGCCAGCGCGGTCGGCGCGGGATACTTGATGCTCATGTGACGCTCCTCTCCTAGTGAACGATTATTCCGGTCCGCCGGTCTGCGGCGCGTTTAGCACAGTTCTGAAACCGAGATGGCCGGCGCTGAGATCGACTTCTTGCGGTTGCCGTGCCGTGGCGCGATAGCGCGAGCAAAAATTGTTCGCGCAGAGATAAGAGCCGCCCTTGATGACCTTAGACGGTGACTGTGCGGCGGCTGCGCGGACGTCAAGCAATGACGGCCCGCTCGGATTGAGCGCCGCCTCGCGGCTGTGCCTCGGCACGTACCAATCGCTGGTCAACTCCCAGACATTGCCGATCATGTCGTAAAGCCCGTAACCGTTCGGCGGAAAGCAGCCGACCGGCGCGGTGCCGGCAAAGCCATCCGCTTCCGTGTTATAGACCGGGAAGATGCCCTGCCAGCTATTGGCGATCGGCTTGCCGTCTTTGTCGAAAGCCTGGCTCCAATCCTCGCCGATTTCGGTACCGCCGCGCGCGGCATATTCCCATTGCGCTTCGGTCGGCAGATCGTGGCCCCTCCACTTCGCATAGGCGATCGCATCCTCATAGGCGACATGCACCACGGGACGGTTGTCCTTGCCGTCGATCGACGATCCCGGCCCGTCCGGCTCGCGCCAGTTCGCGCCCTTCACATATTGCCACCACTGGGTGAGATCGCCGCCGCGGCCAAGCTTGGTCGGCTGAATGAACGTCACCGAGCCGGGTTCGCTCAATGCCTCCATGCCGGGATGAGTCTTGGGATCGATGCCCCGCTCGGCCAACGTCTTGTAGCCGGTGGCCTCGACGAATTCGGCGAACTCGGCATTGGTTACTTCATGCTGGTCGATCCAGAAGCCGTCGACCTTGACCGCATGGCTGAACCGCTCCTCGGGGCGTTCCCGGTCGGACCCCATGGTGAAGCTGCCGCCAGGAATGAACACCATGCCTGCCTTGTCGCCTTCATCGGCGGGAATGCCGGAATAGGTCTGGCAATTCTCGATCGGGGCTGCCGCGCGAGCTTCCCCCGACAGCACCTCGACCGTCGGTAAACCCACTGCCGCGGCAAGCCCGACGCAGACGAGACTAGAAGAACGGCGCCACATGCTCAGATATTAGCTCCACCACAGCCCGATCCATAGATTGAAAGAGGCATGTTCACTCCTTGCCCGCAAGCGCATCCACGCGTCTTCGTTGACGCAATGCAACCAATCGAGGCCGCACGGCGACGCCGCCGGATCGATTCGAAACAAATAAAGAACGCGACCGCTCCCACAGTTCTCGGCGAGAATCGCTGCCTCTCCCCCGCCTATTCTGCATCGCCCCTTGCAAGCGAATAACGTGATTGCCATGTGAGTGCCGGGCACTCAAGCCGTTGCTCGCATCTGGGGAGGGATTGCGGCGCATGCGGTTTCAAACACTCTCACCCACAACTTTGGCGTTGGTCGATCGCGAAACGCGGTCGGCACTGCGCCTGACGTTTCGCCGCTAAGCCGAAATTTTTCCGAAGAGGAACCCATGAGGCAGTTTCTGTATGCGTTGGCGTTGGGCTTGATTTTCCTTCCGGCGCTGACGACCGGCGCCAAGGCCATCACCGAGGAGGAAGCGCACGCAATCGGCGTCGAGGCCTATCTCTATTTCTATTCGCCGATCACCATGGACCTGACGCGCAAGCAGCTCACCAATCAGGAGCCGACCCCCGGGGGCATCGGCGGCCCGATGAACAGTTTCGCCAATGTCGGAGCCTTTCCCACCGCCGACATGCGCGTGGTGGTACGGCCGAATTTCGATACGCTCTATTCGAGCGGCTGGCTCGATCTGACCAAGGAGCCGATGGTCGTATCGGCGCCCGACACCGATGGCCGCTACTACCTGCTGCCGATGCTCGACATGTGGACCGACGTGTTCGCCTCGCCGGGCTGGCGCACCACCGGCACCGAAGCTGGCAATTTTCTCGTCACGCCCCCGGGTTGGACCGGCAAGGTTCCTGACGGCACGACCCAAATCGATGCGCCGACGCCTTATGTATGGATCATCGGCCGCACCAAGACCGACGGTCCTGCCGACTACGACGCGGTTCACAAGATTCAAGCCGGCTACAAGATCACGCCGCTGTCGCAATGGGGCGGCGAGCCGACGGCGCCCGAAGTGAAGATCGATCCGAGCATCGATATGAAGACCCCGCCGAAGATCCAGGTCGACACCATGCCGGCCGATAAATATTTCGCCTATGCCGCTGAGCTGCTCAAGCTTCAGCCGCCGCACATCACCGATCAGCCGATCCTTGCGCGCCTCAAGCGCATCGGGTTCGAGGTGGGCAAGAGCTTCGACCTCGACCAGGCCGACCCGGCCGTCCAGAAGGGGCTCGCGAGCGCGCCCGAGGACGCGCAAAAGCTCATGGCGTGGAAAGTGCCGACCCTGGCGCGGATCGCCAACGGCTGGTCGATGAACACCGACACTATGGGTGTCTACGGCAATTACTATCTCAAGCGTGCCATCGTCACGCAGCTCGGGCTCGGCGCCAATCTTCCCGAGGACGCCATCTACCCGTTGAACCTCGCCGACGACACCGGCAAGCCGCTCGACGGCGCCAGCAATTACGTCCTCCATTTCGACAAAGGCCAAACGCCGCCGGTCAATGCCTTCTGGTCAGTGACCTTGTACGACCCCCAGGGCTTCCAGGTCGCCAACCCGCTCAGCCGCTTCGCGGTGTCGAGCTGGATGCCGTTCAAGACCAATGCCGACGGCTCGCTCGATCTCCATTTCCAGAATGAGAGCCCGGGCGCCGACAAGGAAGCGAACTGGCTGCCGGCGCCGAAGGGGCCGTTCAATCTGACCATGCGCCTCTATGCCCCGAAATCCGACGCGCTCACCGGCAAGTGGAATCCGCCGCCGGTGATGAAGGCCCCTGCGACATCGACCCTGCCGCAGTGACACCGAATTTAGAAACACCAGCCTGAATGGGCAGTTCGACTAGGAGGAGGAAGTCATGAAGAGCCGCGTGGTTGGCCTAACCTTAGCTATCGCCGGCAGCGCCTTGAGCTCAACGGTCAGCGCCCAGGGCATCACGGGCGTGCCCGGTTCGCCCGAAGCCACCACAGTCATTGACGGGCGGCAGATCCCGCCGCCTCCCGGGGCATTCGGCGGCACGATCAATCTCGATGCCCCCAACTCCACGCCCTACTGGCAGCCCCAGGTGGTGCCGCCGAAGGGCGCGCCCAACATTTTGCTGATCATAACCGACGATGTGGGCTTTGCCGCCCCCAGCACCTTCGGCGGCGTCATCCCAACTCCGACCCTCGATCGCATCGCCGGCATGGGTCTGCGCTATACGCAGTTTCACACCACGTCGCTCTGTTCGCCCACCCGTGCCGCGCTAATTACCGGGCGCAATCATCACTCGGCGGGCTTTGGCGTGATCAGCGAAGCGGCGACCGGTTATCCCGGCTACAACAGCATTATCACCAAGGACAAGGCGACCATCGGCCAGATTCTCAAGGCCAACGGCTATGCAACCTCCTGGTACGGCAAGAACCACAATACGCCCTCATTCGTGACGAGCCAGGCGGGCCCCTTCGATCAATGGCCGATCGGCATGGGCTTTGAATATTTCTATGGGTTCAACGGCGGCGAGACCAACCAGTGGCAGCCCGATCTCTATCGCAACACCACGCGCATCTACCCCTATATGGGCAAGGCGAACTACAACCTCACCACCGACATGGCGGACGAGGCCGTCTCCTACCTCAATCAGCTCAACGAGCTCGATCCGAACAAGCCGTTCTTTCTCTATTACGCACCGGGTGGCACCCACGCGCCCCATCACCCGACGCCGGAGTGGATTGAAAAATTCAAGGGCAAGTTTGGCATGGGCTGGAATGCCTTGCGCGACGAAATCTTCGCCAATCAGAAGAAGCTCGGCGTCATTCCGTCCGAGGCCGAGCTTACGCCGTGGCCCTCCGACATTCTGACGAACTGGGATGACCTCGGGCCCGTCGAGAAAAGGCTGTTCGAGCGGCAGATGGAAGTCTATGCCGCCTATCTCGCCTACACCGACCATGAGATCGGCCGCGTGGTGCAGGCCGTCGAAGACATGGGCAAGCTCGACAACACACTGATCATCTATATCAGCGGCGACAATGGCGGCAGTGCCGAAGGCTCACCCGTGGGAACGCCCAACGAGATGACTTTCTTCAACGGCGTAGAGGTCCCGGTCGCGGATCAGTTGAAGTTCTACGAAGCATGGGGCTCGCAGCTCACCTATCCCCATATGGCGGTTGGTTGGACCTGGGCGATGAGCACGCCGTACAAATGGACCAAGCAGATCCCGTCGTACTTTGGCGGCATTCGCAACGGCATGGTCGTCGCTTGGCCCGGTCACATCAAAGATGCGGGCGGCATCCGCAACCAGTTCCACCATGTCATCGATATTGTTCCAACAATCCTAGAGATTACGGGCGTTCGCGCTCCGGAGCAGGTCAATGGCATCACGCAAACACCGATCGAGGGGGTCAGCCTGGCCTACACCTTCGACCAGGCCAACGCCGACGCGCCCTCGACGCACAAGACGCAGTATTTCGAGATGTTCGGCAATCGGGCGCTCTATCACGACGGCTGGATCGCCTCGACCGTGCCCTATCGGGAACCGTGGAACGGCACCGCACCGACGCCCCAGGACATTGTGAATGGCGTCAAGTGGGAGCTGTTCGATCTCACCAAGGATTGGACTCAGAACCGGGACGTGTCGGCCGCCAATCCGGACAAGCTGAAGGAACTCCAGGACCTGTTCTGGGTGGAGGCCGCAAAGTATCAGGTCTTGCCACTCGATGCCTCGGCGCTGACCCGCTTCATCCTGCCCCGCCCGAGCATCGTGGCCGGCCGCGACGTGTTCACCTACACCAAGCCGATCATCGGCGTGCCGCTCGGCACGGCGCCAAGCGTGCTCAACAAGTCCTTCACGATCACGGCCGATATCGAGGTGCCAGAAGGCGGCGGCAGCGGCATGCTCGTCACGCAGGGCGGCAGGTTTGGCGGCTGGGGGTTCTACCTCCTCAAGGGTAAGCCAGTATTCGTCTATGACCTGCTCGACCTCGCGCGGCCGAGGGCCGAAGCGAGCGGGCCGCTGAGCCCCGGCAAACATCAAGTTGAGTTTGCGTTCAAATACGACGGCCCCGGCCTCGGCAAAGGCGGAACCGGCATCATCACGGTCGACGGCGTGGAGGTGGGTCGCGCCACATTTCCTCACACGATACCTTTCGCCCTCGAGGCCAGCGAGACATTCGACGTGGGCTCCGACACTGGAACCGGCGTCGACGATGCTGACTATCAGACGCCATTCGCGTTCGACGGCCAGCTCAACAAGCTGACGCTCGCGCTTGAACCTTAGGAGGCTGGCCGCTTGCCTTGAGGGCTTGCTCTGGCCCCAATGTGGTTGTGAACTCATGCTGTAGGTGCAGCATGAGTGAGACGGCGGTTAAATATCGCAAGCCGGTGCGGAAGCCCTTGATCGCGCTGACCGGCGCCACGGGCTTCATCGGCCGCTATCTGCTGAAAGAGTTGCCCAGGCACGGCTACCGCCTGCGCGTGCTGCTGCGCCGGCCGACCACATTGCCGAACGGCTGCCCCAGCGCCGTCATCGGCGATCTGGCGCGGCCCTACAATATGGCCGAGGCGCTGGCCGAGGTCGACGCGGTGATCCATACCGCCGGCCTTGCCAGCACCATGTCGGGAGTGCCGGAGGACGATTACCGCCTGTTCAACACCGAGGCCACGGTCGGATTTGCCAAGGCGGCGCAGCGGGCGCGCGTCAAACGCTTCGTGTTTCTGTCGTCGATCCGGGCGCAGTCCGGCCCGACCGCCGAAGGCACGCTGACCGAGGACCGCGAGCCGCGCCCGACCGACGCCTATGGCCGCTCGAAGCTCGCCGCCGAGCAAGGCCTGGCGGAAACCGAGCTCGATTGGGTCGCGCTCAGGCTCGCTCTGGTGTACGGGCCGGGCGTCGAGGGCAACATGGCAAGGTTGGTGAAGCTTGCCCGCTCCCCCTACCCGCTGCCGCTGGCTGGGCTCAGATCGGAGCACTCATTGCTTGGCCTCGACAATCTGGTCGAGGCCGTCGTCAAGGTGCTGGCGGCGGAAGCGCCGCTGAAGCGGCCGTTGATCGTCGCCGACCCCAAGCCCCTCACCATTGCCGCCATGATTGCGGCCATGCGCCAAGGCCTCGGCCGGCGCCCCGCGCTGTTCTACCTGCCGAGGCCCCTGCTCAAGGGCGCACTTCGTGCCGCAGGTCAGGCTGAGAGCTGCCAGCCGCTGTTCGGATCTCTTGTCGCCGATTCTTCCGCCCTCGCCCGGCTCGATTGGGTCGCGCCGGTCGAAACCGAAGCGGGGCTCGCTGCGCTTCTCCGCGACGAAGCGAATTCGTGATGTTGCATCGCAGTGCAATCGTAGCAACTTTGTGCGTTGCGAAAGCGCGCGACGAAATTTCCGCAAATTGAATCTGAAAACTCCGTTTGTGTGCGCGTCCAGTCTTACCTTCGTCGCAATCTCTTGCTATGGTGATCATGGCTGACGTGGGGGTCGCCATTTGGAAGCAAGGCACTTGCCTTGAGGGCGTGACTCTGAACCCCCCTTGGTCTCCAGAGCACAGCTTGCAGGCAAGTCGAGGAGGTGGGATGGCACTCCCGAAGATTGTCCTGCGCGGCAGGAAGATCATTCTCCTAAGCGGCTTCAAGGACGGGCCTAAGAACAAGAGCAAGCATCGCGCCCTTCTGGTGGACGCAGAGGACAAATTGCAGCTGGCCGCCAAGCGAAATCCCGATGCGGTCGCTTTCGGCTACGTGGCCGGCGAGTGGGTTGCGGCGGCGTAAGACCTGGCCGCGCTGACTCAAGTCATTTGCTAGCGGCATTCCCGCGGCGCTTTGGCGGCTCGCTCATTGCTGCGAGACGGCGACGCCCCACGGCGCGGTGCCGACCGGGATCGACTTGACGACCTTGAGGCTCGGCACGTCGATTACCGACACGTCGTTGCTATTGCCATTCGTCACGAACAGCAGCTTTTCGTCGGGCGTGAAGGCGAGCTGCCAGACGCGCTGACCGACCAGCAGATATTTTTCAACCTCGAGCGTCTTGGCGTCGATCACCGCCACGCGATTGGCCGGTCCGAGCGCCACGAACGCCTTGCTGCCGTCCTTGGTGACGCGCACGCCGACCGGCTGAATGTATTCCGGCTGCACGCCGGGGATGGCAAAGCCGATGACCTTGATGATCTTGCGCGTCTTGGCGTCGATCACCGAAACCACGCCGGCCACCTCGGATGTCACCCACAACTGGCTCCCGTCGGCCGTGAACTCGGCGAAGCGCGGCCGCGACCCGACCAGCAGGTTGTCGGTGATCTCGAAACTGCCGGTGTCGATGAAATGCGCCATGTTGGTGGTTTCGGAGGTCACCACCACGGTCTTGCCGTCGGGACTGGCGCCGACCCCTTCCGGCTCGACGCCGACCGCCACCTCGGCCAACACTTTCTTGTCGTTCACGTCGATCACGGTGAGCAGGCTGTCGTCCTCATTGGCGATATAGACCGGGCTCCCCGAAGGATGCAGGTCGAGCAACTCGGGATCGGGCCCGGACGGCAGGTCGCCGACGAGTTGCCGACTCTTCACGTCTAGCATCTGCACCGTGTCCTCATCGCCGGCGCAAATCAGCAGATACTTGTCGTCATTGGTCAGGATGATGCCGCGCGGCCGCATCCCCACGGGAATCGTCTCCTCCACCTCGAGCGTCTCACTGTCGAGCACGGTGATCGAGTTTCCCTTCTCGTTGGAAATGTAGACGGTGTAGGCCGTCGCCGAACCCGTGCCGCCGACGAGTCCAACGGCGGCAATGCCTGCAATGGCGAGCATCCATACGCGCATTCTAATCCTCCCCACTCTCGACTGTTTTCATTGGAATTTGCATTTGCTCTCCGGCTGGTCGATGCCGAGCGTATCGACCTCGGTGCGCTCGTGCAGGAAGCCCTCCTGCGGCGACACCGACACCGGCAGGTCGGGCCCGGCAATGATGATCGGCTGCCTGAGCTGACCGTCCCAGCTGCGGAATGTGACTTTCTGGCCCTTGAACGCCGCCAGATCGAACTCATCGCCGCGGAGAAAGGCGTCGACCTTGGCGAAATCGCCGGAGCCGACCCGCGAGGCGCTCTCTCCTACTGCCCGCACCGCGACCCAGGCCTGGTAATCGACCGGCAGCATGAAGCGCTTGGCGAAGCGCTGGAAGCGGTTCTGCATTTGCGTTGCGCCCCATTGCTCGTGCGCCGGATGCCAGCTCATGGCCTTAAGCCCCGCAGTGCCCGCCACCGGCCGTGGATCCCAGATGCGATACGGTAGATACGGCCCGAACACCTCCTTCTCGTCGGCCACCACCAGCACGTCGTAGCTCGGCGCGCCCTGAGTAAACACCGGCATTTGCCGCTGGATCTGGAGTTGCCCGGTATCTGAGCGGCGCGCCCCAGGCGTCTCCGTATATTCGCGCTCCTCGACGATCGTGCCGCCGAAGCGCTTCGCCGCCCGGCGCAGCGCCTCGAGATAATCGAGGTCCTCCGGAAAGACGCCCTTGGCCACCAGCCAGCGCGGCCATTTCTTCCACACCAGATATTGGGCGAGTGCATCGGCCAGCATGGCGCGGTCCGGCGCCGTGTGCAGCACGTTCGCCCGGCACTCCTCTTGGCGCAGGGTCTCGTCGGTCGCCCGGACGTTGAACAACAGCACGTCTTTGCCCTTGGCCGCATCCGACAGGCGCAACAGGGTCTCGGCCGGCGCATCTACCAAAATGAAATGGTGGCCGCTCTCGATCAGCCTGTCCAAGGCCGGCACGGCATCGCCGCCGACCGGCACGCGTTCGACCTCAAGGCTGAATTGCTGCTTGGTAAATTTTCCCGTCGTATTGTTGTCTTTGAGCGCGATCTCGGCGCCGGCGATCCCCAGATCCTCGGGCTCCACGTTCAGCCGTGACAGCGGGATGACCCGCTTCACCTCCTGCCTGAGGTAGCCGATCGGCACGGTCGCCACGTCGGCGGCAGCGGCCGGCGGTGGGGCGTCGTCCGGCTTAGTTTCGGCGAGACCGGGCGCCGGCGCGAGACAAAGGCACAGCAAAATCAATCCGGAAGGCCAAGCGTCCCGCCTTCGGTCGCGTGCCTGTCGGGCATGACAACTCCGGGCGTCCGGCGGCTGATGACGGTGTCGGGATGGCATTCGAAATGGCCTGTACGCTCGTCACAATATCGCGCCGGCAAGCGCGGGGGGCTCGCTCATCGAGTCTACCCACTTGCCAACGAGCAAGACAGCATCAAACGCAGCCAAGGGTGGCAAATCTCGCTGCCTAGAGGACGCCCACATTGGACTCCGCAGCAACGTTGAATTGACAAATGGTAAGGCCGCGCGCAGTCTTTATGGTGCGAACCCGACTGGAGCGACCGGCTTTGCCGGCCGATACGGGCCCACGCAATGGAGGAAAACATGGGGAGCTGTAACACAGCGGCCACATTCGCTGGCGCGCTAATTTTGAGTTTGGCCGGAGCAAGCTTGGCTTGGAGCGGAGCGGAAACTGAAACCTCGGCGACCACGAAGGTCAAAGAGGCGCCTACGCCGGCCGTGTCCCAGGAGCAATTGAGCGGCGCCGCGGGTGACGAAAGCAATTTTCTTCATACCAACGGCAATTACGATCAGACCCGCTATTATCCCGGTAAGCAAATCAACGCATCGAATGTCGGCAAGCTTCGCCCCGCCTGGATATTCCAGACCGAGGTGAAGGAGTCGCTCGAGACGACGCCGATCGTGGTGGGTGGCGTGATGTACGTCACGACCTCCTTCAACCACGTCTACGCCATCGACGCCAAAACCGGCCAGGAGTTCTGGCACTACAAGCACAAGATGGGTCCGGTCACGACCTATTGCTGCGGGCCAAACAATCGCGGCGTCGCCATATATAAAGACAAGGTCTATATGGGCACGCTCGACTCCAAGTTGGTGGCGCTCGATGCCAAGACCGGCAGCCTGCTCTGGGAAACGCAGATCGCCGAACCAGAGCTCGGCTATAGCGAGACCATGGCGCCGACGGCCGTCGACGGCAAAATCCTGATCGGCACCAACGGCGGTGAGTACGGTATCCGCGGTTTCGTGCGGGCCTACGACGCCGAGACCGGCAAGCTGGTGTGGAACTTCGACACCATCCCCGAGAACTCGGTCGGCGTGTGGGCGACGCATGACGCCACGGGTAAAGACATGCATCGCGACATCGAGGCGGAAAAGGCAGCGCTCAAGAAGTTGGGCGACCCTTACAAGACGCTCGGCGGCGGCGTGTGGCAGAACCCGGCGGTCGACCTCAAGACCAAGCGCATCTACTTCGTGGTCGGCAACCCGTCGCCCGATCTCGACGGTTCGATCCGTCCGGGCGACAACCTCTACACCGACTCGCTGGTTTCGGTTGATCTCGAGACCGGCAAGCATGTGTGCCACTTCCAATACATCGCTCACGACGTGTGGGATCTTGACTCGGTCAGCCCGCCGATCCTGGTCGACGTGAAGGATAAGGACGGCAACGTGGTCCCCGGCGTCATTCACGGCGGCAAGACCGGCAACGTCTATGTTCACAAGCGGGACGACTGCAGCCTCATCCGGTTCTCCGAGGCGATGGTCGATCAGACCGGCATGTGGACCCTGCCGACGGCTGAAGGCGCGCCGATGTTGCCGGGCGCCAATGGCGGCGTGGAATGGTCGGTGATGGCGGTCAACCCGGAACTCGGGCTGACCTATGCCGTCAATCTGCACCAGCCCATGACCTACCATGTCGAAAGCTCGCCCTATCCGGGCGGCAAGCTCTGGCTCGGGGGCGCCTTCAAGATCATCCCCGGCTCTGAGCAGTTCGGCAACGTGACCGCCGTCGACTACAACACCGGCAAGATCGCCTGGCAGGTGAAGACGCCGCTGCCGATGATGGGTGGCGCGCTGACCACCGCCGGCGGCCTGATGTTCACCGGTGAAGGCGACGGCTGGTTCAGGGCCTATGACGCCGCGAGCGGCAAGGTGCTGTGGTCGTTCTTCGCCGGCGCCGGTGTCAACGCCCCGCCCGCCTCCTATTCGGTGGACGGCAAGCAATACATCGTGGTTGGCGCGGGCGGTAACACCCAGATCGACTTCAAGCGCGGTAACAACATCATCGCGTTCACGGTCGACTGAGCAGACGTTATCTGACCGGCGGCAACTCGCCGCATATGCAACAAATAGGGACGGGGCGCGTTTTGCCCCGTCCTTTTTGTGACTAGACTGTCTGGATGGAGCCCCAACCCGTGCCTAGCAGCCGCCTGGCAGCGCGCATTTTGGTTCTCGCCTGCGCCCTGCTGATCGGCGGACAGGCTCTTGCCGCCGACGCCGCGCCTGAAAAGGCCGCGCTCTGCGCCACCTGCCACGGCGCGCAAGGCATCCCGATCAACAAGCAAACGCCGGTGATCTGGGGCCAGAACGAGGGCTACCTCTATCTCCAGCTCAGGGACTTCAAGAGCGGCGCCCGCAAGAATGCGCTGATGAACCCGATCGCCGCTCCGCTCGAAAAGGACGACCAGCTGGCGCTCGCCGCCTATTTCTCCCAGCAGAAATGGCCGAACCTTGGCCAGCCTTCGGCGTCAGATGCCGCTGCCGCCAAGGCGCAGACCGCAGCCTCTTCAATCGGTTGCCGCGGCTGCCACCTCGATCATTTCCAGGGCGACGGAACCACCGCGCGGCTGGCGGGCCAATGGCAGGATTATCTGCAAGCCACCATGCTGGCCTTCCGCGACGGCTCGCGCGGCAACAACCCCGGCATGTCCGATCTGATGAAGGCGACGGCGGTCGACGACATTGCCGCGCTGTCGCAATATCTCTCCGGGCTTCAGATCGACCAATATCTTGGCAATGGCCGCTAGCGCCTAGGCGCTGGCGTCTAGTGCGCGGCCGCGAGCTTCTCGCGCAGCGCCGTGAGCGAGGTCAGGTCTGCCGCGGTCTTCCCTTGCTTGTCCTTCAGGGTCTTGTCCGCGCCGCGCGCCAGCAGCAGATCGACGGCCGCCGCGTGGTCGAGCTCCGCGGCGATCATCAGCGCCGTCCGGCCGCGATTGTCTTGATCGTCGAGCCGCGCGCCCCGGTCGAGGAACAGCGTCATCACGTCGACCGCGTCCTTGACGCCGGCTTCCGCCGAGTAGCCCGCCGCCCACATCAATGCGGTGAGATCGTTGCCGTATTTAGCGTTGACGTCGACGCCATGCGCCAGCAGCACGGTACAGACAGCAGGAAAGGCACGCCCCACCGCATAGACGATCGCGGTCTTTTGCGTGCCGTCCATCCAATTCGGATCGGCCCCCTTTTCGATCAAGAACTCCACGATAGGTGCGCTGCCCATGAAGGCAGCCGCCGATAGCGGGGCGACCCCGCTACGGCCGGGCAGATCGACGCTTGCGCCGCGCTCCACCAGCAGCTTTACGATCTCGAGCCGGCCGCTCTCCGCCGCCTTGAACAGAGCGGTCGAGCCGTCGAGATTGCGCGCATCGATCGGCGCGCCGTGATCGAGAAACAGCGCCGCCAGCTCGATCTGGCCCGAAGCGGCGGCATGGGACAGCGGCTTGGCGCCGAACCGGTCACGGGCCTCAAGCGATGCGCCCGCCTCGAGCAGACGCCGCGCCAGGTCCTGGCAGCCTTTGTCGGTGGCCTTGAACAGCAGTTCGTTGATCTCGACGGTGCTGGCACCGCGCGCGATCTGCTCGTAGCTCTGCTCGATGCCCTGACAGATCTTGATGTTGGCGTGCGCGCCCGGAGCGAAGGACACCACACCCAAACCAGCCGCCGCAATTGCGGCGAAGCGAACGCGACACCCGGACATACGCAACCTCATACCATCCTCAGTTCTGGGCGCCCAATATAGCCGATCGGGCCTAGCGGGTAAGGGGCCGTGAGCCTGCCGCCAGGTTTGCATTCCGCCATGGGCGGGGAGAATCCGACTATATCAGCAAGGCCCATTCGACCAAGCCTTGAGGCGCATCAAGGCAAACCCGGGTAGACTCCGGCCGCGTCCAAGAGGGGAAGCATGGTCTCCAACAACCGTCAATCGACCAGAGCGAAACGGGCTCCTGTCCCTCAACCGGAGTTTATCGATCCGCGCCAGGGCGATATCGAGGACGACGCTTCGAGCACGAAGCGCCGGTCGATGCTGTCGCTGTTCGGCAGCATGATGGTCGAGATCAGCCTGCCCAAGCTGATCGTCGCCTGGATCATGCTGCTGGTGGTGCCCGGACTGTTGCTCGGCCTGGCGCCGATCGTCTTTGTCGAATGGCTCACCATCGTCACCGACAAGCTTGCCTCGCTCGTGATCGGCCTATGGTCGCTGCTGATCCTCGGCAGCCTGATCGCAATTGCCTGGTTCGGGTGGCGGGCGCTGTTTCGCATGGCCGAGAAAAATTTCTGGGCGCTCAATTCGATCGTGGTCGAGCCGAGCTATGCCTCGTTCCGCGAGGCCTTCCGGCAACTGACCGAACGCCTTCTCCCCACCGGCGCCAGCGAGACACGCCGGGCCAAGCTCCGCGCCACGGCCGCCGCCGTCGCCGGCATTCTGGTCTGCCTGCTGGCCCTGCTGGTGCTGTGGCTGATCTGGCCGCACACCCATCTCTACGGCAGTTTTTCTGAAATCGACTCATGGAAGAAGGTCGCCGTCGTGGCGCTCGCCAACAGCCTCGCCGCGATCACCGCCTATCTGGCCGCGGCCGCGCTGATCTGGGGCTTTGCCGATGCCGCCATGGCGCAGCCCCGCACGCTGCGGAAATTCGCCGAGGCGCCGAAAGGCGCCCGCATTTGGCGCATCGTTCATCTCTCCGACATTCACGTGGTCGGCGAGCGTTATGGCTTCCGGTTGGAAAGCGGCAGATCGGGCCCGCGCGGCAATGACCGGCTGCGGCGCTTGCTCGACCAGCTCGAAGCGATCGACGCCAAACAGAAGTTCGACACCATTTTGATCAGCGGCGACATGACCGACGCCGGCATCTCCTCAGAATGGGCCGAACTGCTCGACGCCTTGGCGGCACATCCTTCGCTTGCAGCGCCGGGTCCTGATGCTGCCCGGCAATCACGACCTCAACATTGTCGACCGCTCCAATCCGGCCCGCATGGACCTGCCCACCAGCCCGGACCGGCGCTTGCGCCAATTGCGCACGCTGTCGGCCATGAATGCGGTCCACGGCGACCGCGTGCGCGTGGTCGACCGGGTCAACGGGCGTCTGGGTCCGCACGCTCGCCGAGTTCTTGAAGCCGCATCGCGCGGCGATCGCGCGGTTTGCCGACGCCGCCAGGCCGATCCTATCAACGGAGATCCCCGAGCTATGGGCCAACGCCTTTCCCCTGATCGTGCCGCCCGAGCACGACGCCTCACTCGGCATCATCCTGCTCAACTCGAACGCCGACACCCATTTCTCTTTCACCAACGCGCTTGGCATGGTCTCGGCCGATCAGATGCAGGCCTTCGATATCGCCCGCAAAAAATTTCCGCGCGCCGCCTGGATCGTGGCGCTGCATCATCATTTGATGGAGTACCCCTGGGCCGCCAAGCAGCTGTCGATGCGCATCGGCACGGCGCTGATCAACGGCAATTGGTTCGTGCGCAGTCTCGCGCCGCTCACCGGCCGCGCGGTGTTGATGCATGGCCACCGGCACGTCGATTGGATCGGCGAATGCGCCGGCCTGCCGATCATATCGGCCCCCTCCCCGGTGATGGAGGTGACCGACGACAAAGACACCGCCTTCTATATCCACCGGCTGGCAGTCGACGCCGAGGGTAGGCTGAGCCTGCTGACGCCCGAGCGCATCGTCGTGCCCGGCGAGGCTGTCGCGAAGCGCCGATCCTGACGCTCGCGGCCCTTCTCCTCGGTGATTCGCGTGCATAGTTGACAGCGGCCGCGTTACACCTTTGAGAGAGATGAGAACGTGACGATTTCGGCCAAACAGGCCGCTTGGGAGACGCTGTTGGAAGACTTCACGGGAATTGCCGTCACTACGGGGGCCGTGTCCGTCCCGCCCGAATGGGCGCCGCAAAAGGCCATATGGACCGCCTGGCCGGCCGATCCGGACGAATGGAACGGCGATCTGGCGAGCCCGCGCCGCGACGTGGCGGGGCTGGTGCGCGCGCTGAGCCAGTCCAACCGCGTGCGGGTGCTGGTGGCGAGCCCGGAAGCCGAGGCTACGGCGCAAGCCGAGCTCGGCGGCGCGGCCGAGATCGTTCCTGCGCGCTACGGCGATATCTGGCTCCGCGATACCGGCCCGATCTTCGCCCGCAGCGAGCACGGGCCGATCGCGCTGCGATTCAGGACCAATGGCTGGGGCGGCAAGTTCGACCTTCCCGGCGACGCCACGGTCGGCGACGACATCGCGCTTCTCGCCGGCACGCCGGTCCTCAAATTCGACTTCGTGCTGGAAGGCGGCGCCATCGAGCATGACGGCGACGGCACCATCCTCACCACCCGCCAGACCCTGCTCAATGACAATCGCAACGGCTGGACCGAAGCGGAAGCCGAAGCCGCGCTCCGCGAGGCGTTCGGCGCGCGCAAGATCGTCTGGCTCGACCACGGACTCTTGAACGACCATACCGACGGCCATATCGATGCCATCGCCCGGTTTGTCGGGCCCGGCCGCGTGGTCTGCCAGTCGCCGTGCGGCGCCGACGACCCCAATGCCGAGACCCTGGAGGAGATCGCGCGCGCGCTCGAAGCCGCGACCGACGCGTCGGGGCGCAAGCTCGAAGTGATCCGCATTCCGAGCCCGGGCCTGTTGGTGAACGATTTGGGCGAAGCGGCGCCCGCCTCGCATGTCAACTTCGTCATCGCCAACGGCGTGGTGGCCGTGCCGGTCTACGGCACGCCGAGCGCCAATCGCGCGGTCGAGGCCTTGCAGGCGGTTTTTCCCGGCCGCAAGGTCGTTGGCCTGCCGTCGCGCGCGCTGCTCGGCTCGGGCATAGCCGGCGGCGGGTCGTTCCATTGCATCACCCGCGAGGAACCGGCGTGATGGCGGAACGCATGCATCACGGTCGCGGCCATTCAGGCATCGTTCGGCCACGACATGAAAGCCAATATCGCCACGGTCGAGGCCTTGGCACGCGAGGCTGCGCGCCAAGGCGCGCAAGTGGTGCTGCCGCCGGAGCTGTTCCAAGGCATCTACTTTCCCACGCATCAGGACCCAAAATGGTTCGAGACCGCCTACCCCGTGACCGCGCACCCTTGCGTGCTGGCGCTGGCCAAGCTCGCCAAGGCGCTGAAATTGGTCATCCCCATCTCGTTCTTCGAGAAGGATGGTCCGCGTTATTACAATAGCGTGGCGGTGGCCGACGCCGACGGCGCGATCCTCGGCGTCTATCGCAAGAGCCACATCCCCGACGGCCCCGGCTATCTGGAGAAATACTACTTCCGTCCCGGCGACACCGGCTTCAACGCGTGGCAAACGAAACACGGCACGATCGGCGTCGGCATTTGCTGGGATCAATGGTACCCGGAAGCGGCCCGCGCCATGGTGCTAGAGGGCGCAGAGATCCTGTTCTACCCGACCGCCATCGGCTCGGAGCCGCAAGATCCGAGCCTCGATACCCATCTGCAATGGCAGCGCGCCATGCAGGGTCACGCGGTGGCGAACGCCGTACCGATCGTAGCGGCGAACCGCATCGGGCTTGAGGACAACGACGGCACCAGACAGAGCTATTACGGCCATTCCTTCATCGCCGACCACAAAGGCGAGTTGGTCGCGAGCTTCGGCGACCAGGACCAAGGGGTGCTCGTGCATAGCTTCGATCTGCCGAGATCGCGCGCTACCGTGCCGATTGGGGCTTTTTCCGCGACCGCCGCACTGACCTCTACGACAAGACCGTCCGATAGAGCGTTAGAGATAGCTCCACCATCCGCCGCGCTGCTTGAGCCTGGCGAACCAGCGGCAGACCGGATAGAGCAGCACCAGCACGAGCAGCCAGATAAAATAGATGCCTGCAAGGCTGAGCCCGATCCCGGGATTGCTCGCGAGCGTGCCGGCGGTGGCCACGCCGGCCGCGACGGCGAGCGCGTGGATCAGATAGATGTGCACCACATAAAAGAAGAACGGCACCTGTCCGAACGTCGCGAGCACACGCGCCAGCCGGCCTCGCGCATGCTCGAAGGCGGCAAGCAGCATCAAGGCCGGGCCGAGCGTCATCATCAGATAGAGCAGCGACGGCGGATATTTCTCGCAATTGAGGAAGGACAGCACGGTCGCCAACCAAGTCGTCTGCACGGTCCACGGCGCGGGATCGCCATAGAGATTGGCGGCGCGCAGCACGACGAAACCGAGCGTGACCGCGGCACCAAGTCCGAACAGTAGGCGCTGCCGCGCTTCCGGCGCAAGCTGCATCACCGGGCCAAGCGCGTAGCCCGCGGCCATCACCCCGATCCACGGCACCAGCGGATAGAGCACGTACACGCTGATCTGGTCGCCGAGATGAACCACGCCGGGCTGGTGCAAAAAGTTCCACAGCGCGGCGCCTTGCCCGAACTGCTCGGCACGAATCCCGTCAAGCAGATTGTGGCCGGCGATCATGGCGAGCGCCGCGGCCGCGATCGCCCAGCGTGGCAGCCAGATAAGGACCGCCAGCGCGACCATCGAGGCGCCGATCGCAAAGATGACGCCGGCGGTCAGCCGGTACAAATCGAGATCGAACCTCCAGCCGAACTTGATCAGCGTAAAGTCGATCAGAATCAAAAAGAGCCCGCGCGTGACGAGAAACCGACTCAGTTCCCCGCGGCTTTTCCCGCTGCCATAGAGAAAGGCCGACAGTCCGGCGAGCAAAATAAAGGTCGGCGCGCAAAAATGGGTGACCCAGCGCGTGAGGAACAGGGCCGGCTCGGTCACGTCGCGGGGATTGAAGCCTGCGGTGCTGAAGAAATCGCGCGTATGGTCGAGCGCCATGAGTGCCATGACCAGGCCGCGCAGGACATCGATCGAGGCAATCCGCCCCTTCGCGCCGACGGCCAAGGAGGCGGAGCTCGGCATCGCAACGCTCCCCACGATTTCTTGAGGTCCTCCGGCCATGACACTTCCCGTGCGGCGAATTTTCCTAGCGCAACCGCGATCCTATGGGCTTAATCCGGGCGCGAAAGCGTCTCTCACCGGGCTGCCATATGAGCATCGCACCAAAGCGCCGATTTGCGGATCTGTCGAGCGATCCCGCTTTTTTCGCCTTGCTGGCCGACAGTCACGCGCGGCTGGTGGGAACGGCCGCTCGTTCCGCCCGGCAAGCCGACGCCGCCTGGCTGTACCGCGAGGCGCCGTTCGTGGTGCTGGCGCACGGCACCGAGCCAGACCCGAAATTCATCTATGCCAACAAGGCGGCTCAGACGTGCTTCGAATATTCGTGGGACGAGTTCACGACCCTGCCGTCGCGGCTATCCGCGGAAGCGCCCGACCGCGCCGAGCGCCAAGCGTTGCTTGAGGACGTTGCGCGCAATGGCTTCCTGACGGGCTATCGAGGGGTGCGCGTTGCCAAGTCGGGCCGGCGCTTTATCATCGAGGACGGCGTGGTGTGGGAGCTTATCGACCGCGCTGGCAAGCGGCACGGCCAGGCCGCAACCTTCCTGTCATGGCGGGATGCTTAAACGCGGCGCGGGGTTAGTGGGAGTCGGCATGGACAGGCGTGAGCCGCTGATCTTTATCGTTTCGGGCGAGGCGTCCGGCGACAATCTCGCCGGCCGGCTGATGGCCGCGCTCAAGCGCGAGACGGGCGGGCGCATCCGCTTTGCCGGCGTCGGCGGTGCGCAAAGCGAGCGCCAAGGGCTCGAGAGCCTGTTTCCCATGAGCGATTTGTCGGTGATGGGGTTCGCCGAAGTGCTGCCCCATCTGCCGCGCATCGTCAGACGCCTCAACGAAACGACCGCTTCGGTGCGCCGGCTCAAGCCCGACGCGGTCGTGACCGTGGACTCGCCGGGCTTCTGCCTGAGGCTCGCCCATCATCTGCGCGGCTCCGGCATCCCCGTAATCCATTATGTCGCGCCCCAGCTTTGGGCCTGGGGTCCGTTCCGCGCCCGCAAGCTCAAGAAGCGGATCGATCACATCATGGCGCTGTTGCCCTTCGAGGTGCCGTTCTTCGCCAAATTCGGCATCCCCTGCACCTATGTCGGCCACCCGGCCATCGATGTCGGCGCCGAACGCGGCGACGGCCCGGCGTTCAGGGCACGCCATGGCCTTCCGGCCGACACGCCGATCCTTGCCGTACTGCCCGGCAGCCGCGCCGGCGAAGTGCGCCGCATGCTTCCCGTGTTCGGCCAGGCGCTGGTGAGGCTGAAGGAGAAACACCCCGAGCTTCATATTGTCATTCCGGTGGTCGATTCCGTGGCCCATGTGGTGCGGGACATCACCCGGAATTGGCCCCTGACATTCGGTCCTCATCATCGACATGGCCGAACGCTTCGACGCGTTCGCCGCCGCCAACGCCGCCATGGCCAAATCGGGCACCGTTACGCTCGAGCTTGCGCTCGCCGATGTGCCGATGGTGGTCGCCTACCGCATCAGCCCGCTCTCGGCCTTTTTGGTGCGCCGCATGGGGGTCGCCGTCGAGCATGCGTCGCTGGTGAACCTGCTCGCCGGACGCCAGGTGGTGCCGGAGCGCCTTCAAGAAGAGTGCACCCCGGAGCTTCTGGCCGAGACGGTCGGCGACATTCTGGGCTCGGAGCAGGTCCGCGCCGAGCAGCGGCAAGCTTTCAAGGAGGTGGTGAAGGCGCTTGGCGACCGCGTCCCCAGCCCAAGCGAGCGCGCCGCCAAGGTCGTGCTCGACATTGTCCGCGGCAAATCGGCCGCCGACCACACGCTCATGCCCAGTATGGAATAGCTGCGGCTACGGCCGGCCGGCTCGCGCGGCCGATAGCGCCGGCGAGTCTTGCACCTTCTTGAGATGCTCCGCGATGCTGTCGTTGATCATGCTGGCGACGCGCAGCGCCTCGCAGCCGGCCTGACCGTCGACCAGGGGCTTGGTTCCGGTCGTGACGCAATCGAGAAAGGCGTCGATCTCGTTGGCGAGGCTGTCTTGCTTTCTCGATCTCGTAGGTCTCGGTGGCGATCGCCGCGAGCCCGTCGGTCATCGGATCGCCGCGCAGCCGATAACCCGAGATCCGCCCCTCGCCAAGATCGCAGCTCAAATATTGGTTGCGGCCGAACACCCGCATGCGCCGTTCGGTCTTGTAGCTGACCCGGCTGGCGGTGACGTTGGCGATGCAGCCCGATTCGAAGGTGATGCGGGCATTGGCGAGGTCGATCGTCTTGCCGAGCACCGGCGTGCCGACGGCGTCGACCTGCGCGACCGGCGAATCGACCAGGCCGATGATCATGTCGATGTCGTGGATCATCAAATCGAGGATCACGTCGACCTCCACCCCGCGATTCTTCCACGGCGCGATGCGGTAGCTCTCGAAATAGAGCGGATCGGTGATGATCTTGGCCAGCGTCCGGTAGGCGCTGGAGAACCGCTCGATATGGCCGACCTGGAGCACTGCGTTTCGCGCAGCAGCGAGGTCAGCCAGCATGAGCCCGGAGTCGACGCTGTCGGTGAGCGGCTTCTCCACCAGCACGTGGATACCGGCCTCGATCAGCTCGCGCGCGATGTCGTAATGGAGCGGCGTCGGCACGGCGACGCTGGCGGCATCGACCCGGCCGATGATGCTGCGGTGATCCGAAGCAGCCTCGCCGCCGAATTCCTTGGCGACCGCGCGCGCGCGGTCTTGGTCGGTGTCGATGATTGCGACCAGCTCCGCACGCGGGTTGCGGGCATAATGATCGGCGTGAAAACGTCCGAAATAGCCCGACCCAACCACAGCGACGCGAACTGGATCTGCCATGCCCTCTACCGGTCTGCCCTATTCGGCCGCATGGGCGACGCCTGACTTGGATGAGGTGAGCGCCCCGCGCACCGTGGCGACGATCAGATCCTGCGCCGCGGCGGTGAGATAAGGGTGCATCGGCAGGCTGATCACGCGGTCCGCCAGCCATTCGGCCTGCCGCAGACCGGTCGGCGATCTGAGCGTCTCACGGTAAGGCGGCAAACAGTTGAGCGCGCTCGCATAATGGATCGCGGTCGGCACGCCGGCCTCGCGGCACGCCTTCGCCAGCGCATCGCGGTGCTCGGTAACGATGGTGTATTGCGCCCACACCGACGCCGCCCCCGCCATCAGCGCCGGCACTTTGGCAACGGAAGCGAGGCCGGCATTGTAGCGGTCTGCCCGCTCCTGCCGCGCCGGGATCTCCGCGGGGAACAGGCGAAGCTTCTCGAGCAGGATGGCGGCCTGAATCGAGTCGAGCCGGCTGTTGACGCCGAGATATTCGGTGTCCGGACGCCCCGGCCCTTTGCCGTGGTTGCGCAGCGCGCGCAGCCGCGCGGCCTTGTCATCGTCGTCGGTGAACACCGCCCCGCCGTCGCCATAGCCGCCGAGCGGCTTGGACGGATAGAAGCTGGTCGCCGTGTAGGAGGCGAGCGTGCCGACTTTCTTGCCGTCGAGGCTCGCGCCGAAGCTCTGCGCCGCGTCCGCCACCATCAACAGGTCATGCTTGCCCGCGATCTCATCGATGGCGCGGTAGTCGGCCGGCTGGCCGTAGAGATCGACCGGGATGACGCAACGGGGCTTGAGCCCAAATTTCTTGGCCTCGCCGATAGCGGCTTCGAGACTGTCGACATCGAGATTGAAGGTGTCGGGCCGCACATCCACGAACACCGGGGTGGCGCCACACAGCATGGCCACCTCGACGGTGGCGACAAAGGTGAAGGCGGGCACGAACACGGCGTCGCCCGGGCCGACGCCCTCGGCCATCAACGCCAGCAGCAGCGCATCGGTGCCGTTGGCGCAACTGACGCAGTGCCGCGCGCCGCTGAAGTCCGCCAGCCGGGCCTCGAGCTCGCCGACCTCGGGCCCCAGCACGAATTGGCCGTGGTTCAGCACTTTGGAGATCGCCCGCTCGACGCTATCGCCAAGCCGTTCGCGCTGCGCGGCGAGATCGATAAAGGCGGGAACGGCTTGCTTACGCTCTCTGCTCATGCAATCTCCACCGAGGCTCCTTGGCACATTCTAACAGCAGAAGGGGCCAAATCGGCATAGAGGTCTCGGCGCGCCAAGCCTCGAACTCACGTGTTTTCAGGGATTTCCCTCAGGCTTCCGGTCGGCCCCGCCGCCGACTACCATAGCATGAGCCAAGTTTCAAACCGCCGCTTGCGGCGGTCAATGCCTCGAACGATGTCACGCAGGGGAGGGCTTTTATGCCGCAGTTTTGTCATTTAAGCCCGCTGCCCCTCCCCTTGCCCCGCCGCGCCTGACCCTATGCGGCTCGGGTCCGAACGCCTGATCGCATCGTCGCGCCTCAATGGCTTGCGGGTCGGCGTGCTCGCCAATCCGGCCTCGATCGACCACGAGTTTCGCCACATCGTCGACCGGCTGGGCGCCGCGCCGGACTGCACGCTGACCGCGATCTTCGGACCGCAGCACGGGTTCCAGTCCGACCTCCAGGACAACATGATCGAGAGTCCCCACGCCAAGGACAAACGGCGCAACGTGCCGATCTTCTCGCTCTATAGCGAGACGCGCGAGCCGACGCCCGAGATGCTCGACCTGATCGATGTGCTAGTCGTCGATATCCAGGACGTGGGCGCGCGCATCTACACCTTCATCTACACCATGGCCAATTGCCTGCGTGCCGCCGCGCGCAAAAATCTGCCGGTGATCGTGTGCGACCGGCCCAATCCGATCGGCGGCGTCCAGGTGGAGGGGCCGATGCTGGAGCAGGGTTACGAATCCTTCGTCGGGCAATTCGACATCCCGATGCGGCACGGCATGACCGTCGCCGAGCTCGCCCGCCTGTTCAACGAGCACCATGGCATCGGTGCCGAGCTCGAAATCGTGCCGATGGAGGGCTGGGCGCGCGCCATGTATTGGGACGAGACCGATCTGCCATGGGTCATGCCCTCGCCCAATATGCCGACGCTCGACACCGCCATCGTCTATCCGGGCACCGTCTTGTTCGAAGGCACCATGCTGTCGGAGGGCCGCGGCACCACGCGCCCGTTCGAGCTGATCGGCGCCCCTTGGCTGGACGGCGAGCGTCTGGCCGAGCGCATGAACGATGTCGGCCTTAAGGGTGTTCACTTCCGTCCCGCGTCGTTCGAGCCCACCTTCCAGAAACACGCGCGCGCGACCTGCGGCGGCTGTCAGATCCACGTCACGTCGCGGCTGGAGTTCGAGCCGGTCAAGGTCGGCGTGTCGCTCATGCGCGAGTGCTTCGGTCTGGCGCCCGAACGCTTCAAATGGCGCGACCCGCCTTACGAATATGAGCATGACAAGATGCCGATCGACATTCTGGCCGGCTCGCCGAGCCTAAGGCAACAGATCGAGCAGCAGGTTCCGCTCGACGACATTGCCGCGAGCTGGGAGCCAGGCGCGACCGCATTCGCCGAAGCGCGGCGGCCCTATCTCTTGTACTGATCGAAAGTGCCGGTGCGCTGCGACAGCATCGGGCAACCGAGCGTCTTCTCCAGGGCGTCGATCAGATCCTGCTTGACGTCGGCGGAGATGTAGAGGCCCCCGTTCTGCTCGGCGAGGCATTTCACGTCGAGAATACTTTGCTCGCCGGTCCAGGAGAAATCCTTCATGCGAAACCCGATCACATGGACGGTGAGCTGCGTCGCGTTCTCGTGCAATTGCTTGCCGAGCTCGCACGGCAATCCGCCGCATGTTTCCTCGCCGTCGGTCAGCACCACGATCAGGCCAGGCTTGTTCCGATAGTCGAGCACCTCGGCGGCCTGCTCTACCGCCGCCGCGAGCGGCGTCTTGCCCGCCGGCGACAAGGTACTCACCTCTTGCATGATGAGGCCGGCGGCGTCAGGCGTCGGTTTGAAGGCGAGCTGGACGTTGCATTGCTGATAAGGGCCCGGGCCATAGGTGATGAGCCCGACCCGGCGGAAGCGGGTGATGGTCGGCAGCACCTCGGCAAGGGCCGCCCTCACTTCGTTGATCCTGGGTATGGTGGTCGCGATGCCCTGGTTGAGATTGCCGGCCATCGACCCCGAGGCATCGAACACCAGCATGGCGTCCTCGTTGCAGGGGCTTGGCTCCTTGTCCTCTGCCGCACCGGTCCCGGCAGGGCCGGCGAGAAGCGCCGCCACGGCAAGGGCGAGGATCGGCGTTGAACGAACAGGCAAGGCCATGCGGCGCGTTCCCGGCGGAATCTGCCAACTCTAAACTAAAAATCGGGCGAAAGCGTTCATTGCCGGCGCGACGCGACGCCGCCCCAGCGCTTGTAAGCCAAGGGGCAACGGACTAGCTTCCAAGCCGATCAAAGCCCAACGGAGCAACCCCCTTGCTACGACCGGCCGTTCGCGTTCTCCGCTCAATCTGGCGCGCCTCGGGCAGCGCCCAAGGCGAGCGCGCCATTCCCGAAGAGACGGCGGTCGCCTTCACCTACAATACCGCCTCCTATGCGGTGATGATGGCCACCCCCCAGGATCTCGAGGACTTCGCCATCGGCTTCAGCATGACCGAGGGGGTGATCTCCTCGATCGACGCCATCGACTCTATCGACATCGTCGAGGAGGACATGGGCGTCGAGCTTCGCGTCTGGTTGAAGGCCCGCGACGCCGTGGAGTTCCTTGGGCGCCGCCGGAAGATGGCCGGTCCGACCGGCTGCGGATTATGCGGCGTGGAAAGCCTGGTCGAAGCGATGCGCCCCCCGCCCAAGGTGGACGACGGCCGGGTGTTCACGCCGGACCAGCTCATGGCCGCGGTCGAGTCGCTACTACCCTTACAGGTGCTCAATCAGGAGACGCGGGCGGTGCATGCGGCAGGCTTCTGGGAGCCCGAGCGCGGCCTGGTCGCGGTGCGTGAAGATGTCGGACGCCACAACGCGCTCGACAAGCTCGCCGGCGCCATGGCGCGCGACGGCGCCACGGCGCGATCGGGCCTGGTGGTGTTGACCAGCCGCGTCTCGGTCGAGATGGTGCAGAAATCCGCGGCCATCGGCGCGCCGGTCATCGTCGCCGTGTCGGCGCCGACCGCCTTGGCGGTGCGCATGGCCGAAAGCTGCGGCATGACGCTGGTGGCGATCGCGCGCAAAGACGGGTTCGAGGTGTTTACTCATTCCCGTCGGGTCGAGGGCGACCTTGCGACCCACGTGGCGTAGCCACATTGTGGCCTAGGTCGATAACGCAAACGATTCTCACGGAGGAGTTTGCCCATGAACACCCTACTCAAGGCCCTCTGCCTCGTCCTCGTTGCCCTGGTTGCAAATATTGCGGCGCCGCGCATCAGCGAAGCCGCCTCGGCCGCCGAGATCGAAGCCGACGCCAATGACACGCTTCACAGCTTCGTCCGCCAAGTGCCCGGGGCTCGCGAACTCGCCGCCAAGGCCGCCGGCATTCTCGTCTTTCCCTCCGTGGTTAAGGCGGGCATCGGCATCGGCGGCGAATATGGCGAGGGGATTCTGCTCAATCAGCAGAGGGTCGAGGGCTACTACAATCTGATCTCGGCGTCGTTCGGCTTTCAGCTCGGCGTGCAGGAGCGCTCCGTCATCATCATGTTCATGACCCAGGACGCACTTCGCGGCTTCGAAGAGCGCGCGGGTTGGAAGATCGGCGTCGACGGCTCGGTGACGATCATCACGGTGGGCGTCGGCGGCGGCATCGACACCGACAAGATCGTAAGCCCGGTGATCGGCTTCATCATCGATCAGAAAGGCCTGATGTATAACCTCACCCTTGAGGGCTCCAAGATCAGCCGCATCAACCCGTGAGGGGTATGTATGTGCCGTGCCGCGTGACGGCGCTGTATGCGGCAATGCTACCCAGCCCGACCGGGAAATCCGCCTCCAACTGCCGCCGATTGCTTTGAAAATTTAACCAAAATGCCGCTGTGACGGGAACGCTTGAGCGTTCTCGTCGTTGGCCAAAGGGGGCAAATATTCTCCTTTGAGGTATTGAAGAGGCTGAGCGTGATGGCTTGGCTAAAGCAGAGTATATGGACGAGACCATGCAGAGAGGCGTCGAGCCCCGCCGCAATTCGCGGGCGATTCCTTCGCCCGACTCCATCGACATAGCGCGCACGGCGCTGCTGCTCGACGTCGACGGCACACTTCTCGATATTGCATCGACGCCCGACGGCGTGGTCGTGCCCCGGGCGCTGGCATCGACGCTGCGGCACCTGCTCGCCCAGTCCGGCGGCGCAGTGGCCCTGGTCAGCGGCAGGACCATTGCCACGCTCGACCGGCTGTTCGGTTCGCTCACCATGCCGGCGATCGGCGGCCACGGCGCCGAGTTGCGCCTCTTGGGCGATGGCCAGATATCGAAGCGCCGGCCTGCGCCGCTGAGCGCCCGGCTCCGCCGCAAGCTCCACGCGCTTGCCGGGATCGATCCGCGCCTGCTGGTCGAGGACAAGCTTCATTCCGTGGCCGTGCATTATCGGCTCGCCCTTCAGCGCGAGGATTTGCTCAAGCGGGAGGTCGAGGCCATCGTCGCCGCCGACCATGACAGCGAGGTGGAAAGCCTGTTCGGCAAAGCCGTCATCGAGGTCAAACCCAAGCATTTCAACAAGGGCACGGCGGTCACTGAACTGATGACACGCGAGCCGTTCGCCGGCCGCACCCCTCTGTTCATCGGCGACGACACGACCGACGAGGCGGTGTTCGCAATCCTGCCCGACTTGGCCGGATACGGGTTTTCCGTCGGCCGGGAGATGGCCGGTGCCGACGGGATTTTCGACTCTCCACACGCGGTTCGCGCCTGGCTCGCGGCCCTCTCCGATCACGCCGGGCCAACGCCATGACGAAGTTCGGGCTCGATCTTGCCGTCATCGGCAATGGCCACACCGCGGCGCTGCTCGAGCCGGCGTCGCGGCTGGTGTGGTGGTGCTTTCCGCGCCTGGACAGCGATCCGGTATTTTCCCGCCTGCTGGCTGGCGACGAAGAGAAGGGATTTTGCGACGTCGTGCTGGAGGACATGGTGGACTATGCCTCCGACTACGAGCGCAACACTGCCATTGTCTCCACGGTTCTGACCAACAGCCAGGGGGCGCAGGTCAAGATCACCGACTTTGCCCCGCGCTTCCAAAATTTCGGCCGCATGTTCCGGCCGCCGCAACTGATCCGCATCATCGAGCCGGTCGCCGGGCTGCCCCGCATCGCCATTCGCGTACGGCCGACCAGCAACTATGGCAAGCCGATCGAGGACCGCTCGCTCGGCAGCAACCACATCACCTTCCGCGGCAAGGACCTCGCGCTCCGGCTCACCACGGACGGTCCCCTCGCCTATATCGAGCGCGGGGACTCGTTTCTACTGACCAAGCCGATCCACATGGTACTCGGCCCCGACGAATCGTTCGCCGAGGACATCGCCTCGACTTGTCGCGAGTTCGCCGAGCGCACCCGCGACTATTGGCTGGAGTGGGTCCGCCGCCTGTCGATCGCCTATGACTGGCAGGACGCCGTCATCCGCGCCGCGATCACGCTCAAACTGTCCAATTTCGAGGAGACGGGCGGCATTGTCGCCGCGCTCACGACCTCGATTCCGGAGGCCCCCGGCTCCGGGCGGACCTGGGACTATCGATTTTGCTGGATCAGGGATGCCTATTTCGTGGTGAAGGCGCTCAACCGGCTCGGCGCGACCAAGACCATGGAGGGATTTATCTCCTTCATTCTCGGCATCGCCACGGATGATCCCTTGCGGCCGGTCTACAGCGTCGTGCCGTCCGAGCCGATGGACGAATGGATCGCTCCGGATCTCAAGGGCTACGACAATGACGGGCCGGTGCGCGTCGGCAATGCCGCCGCCGATCAGAGCCAGCACGACACATTCGGCAGCATCATTCTCGCCGCCACGCCGTTGTTCTTCGACCGAAGGCTGGCGCGGCCCGGCAATGAAGGGCTGTTTCATCTGCTCGAAACGCTGGGACACAGAGCGGCCAAGCTCGCCTTCACGCCCGACGCCGGCATCTGGGAATATCGCGGCCGCAGCCACGTTCACACCTATTCTGCCGCCATGTGCTGGGCCGGCTGTAGCCGCTTGGCGGCCATCGCTGCCCATCTCGGCCTGCGCGACCGCGCGGCCTATTGGTCGGACATCGCCAACAAAATCCAGACCACGCTGCTCGAGCGGGCCTGGAGCGAAAAACGCGGATCGTTCACCGCCGGCTTCGGGATCGAGGACCTCGATGCTAGCGTTCTGCTGTTGCCCGAGGCCGGCGTGATCGAGCCGAACGACCCGCGCTTCGTGAAAACCGTCGCCGCCATCGAGCGAGAATTGCTCCGAGGCAGGCACGTCATGCGCTATGCTAACGAAGACGACTTCGGCATGCCTGAAGCGGCGTTCCTCACCTGCCGTTTCTGGTTGATTGATGCTTGGTGGTGGCTTGGCCGCCGCGAAGAGGCCCGCGATCTGTTCGTGGACGCGCTTGGCTACCGCAATCGCTACGGTTTGCTGGCTGAGGACATCGATCCGCAAAACGGTCAGCTCTGGGGCAATTTCCCCCAGACCTATTCGATGGCGGGCCTCATTTTAACGGCGATGCGTCTGTCGCGAAGCTGGGAGGACAAATATTGGCGCGGCTGATTGTCGTCTCCAATCGCGTATCGATGCCAAGCTCCGGCGGGGCGCCGCGCGCCGGCGGCCTCGAAGTGGCGCTTGCGCCGGTGCTCAAGAACATCCCGAGCGTCTGGTTCGGCTGGAGCGGCGACGTGGTTGACGCCGACAAGGTCGCCACGCAGCGGATCGATCAGGGGCGGCACACCTATGTCGTCACCGACCTATCCGAGGAGGACTACCAGGAATATTACAACGGTTTCGCCAATCGGGTGCTGTGGCCCGTGCTGCACTACCGCATCGACCTGACCGAGTTCACCCGGCGCGACCTGACCGGCTATTTCAGGGTGAACCGGCATTTCGCCCGCGAACTCTCCAAGATCCTCGAACCCGATGACTTCGTCTGGATTCACGACTACCACCTGATTCCGATCGCCGAGGAGTTGCGCCAGCGGGGTCACGCCAACCGCATCGGCTTTTTCCTGCACGTCCCCTTCCCGGCACCGGAAGTCATGACCGTGCTGCCCAACCACGAGCGGTTGCTGCCCTCGCTGCTCCAATACGACCTGGTCGGATTCCAAACCGAGACCGATGTCGGGAACTTCGTCCGCTATCTGGTGTCCGAGCATCGCGGCACGAGCCAGGCGTTCGAAGCGGCCGACCATCAGCTGGTGTTCAGCTCGGGCGACCGGCAAACCCGCATCGGCAGCTTCCCGGTCGGCCTCGATGTCGACGAGTTTCAACGCCGCGCGCGGCGAGCGGTGCAATCGTCGTTCGTTCGGGAAGTGGTCGAAAGTCTCGGCGAAAAGGAGTTGGTGATCGGCGTCGACCGTCTCGATTATTCCAAGGGGCTAGTGCAGCGCATGGACGCCTTCGAACGCTTCTACGAGCTGCACGCGGAGTGGCGCGCCAAGGTGACCTATCTCCAGATCGCGCCGCCCAGCCGGTCCGAGATTCCGGAATATTCCGAGCTCGAGCAGGCGGTCGGCGGCGCCGCGGGACGCATCAACGGCAAATATGGCGAGGTCGCCTGGACGCCCATTCGCTACCTCAACCGCACCTATAGCCGCTCGGCCCTTGCCGGCCTCTACCGCTCGGCGCGCGCGGCGCTGGTGACGCCGCTCCGCGACGGCATGAATCTGGTGGCGAAGGAATATGTCGCCGCGCAGGACCCCGACGATCCGGGCGTACTCATCCTGTCCCGCTTTGCCGGCGCCGCAGCGGAATGCCAGCAGGCGCTGCTGGTCAACCCTTACGATCCGGAATCGGTGGCCGCGGCCATCGCCCGCGCACTCAATATGCCGCTTGCCGAGCGCCGCGAGCGCCATAGCACCATGCTCGCGACGCTGGCGCGCAACGGCAGCACGGTCTGGAGCACCCGCTTCCTTGAATCGCTCGGCGCCACTCAACTCCTGGAGCTGTCCCGCTCGGTTCAGCCCGTCATCGCCGCGCCCTCCACCCACGCCAAGATGGCAGCACGGACGGCTGAGGCCAGGGTCAATCCAGATCGATCTTGATCTTGGTGAGCGTCGCGCCGCCGCGGCCGAGCGGAGTGGGCACGCCGATCCAATAGGGTACGTACAGCGTGGTGCGCGGCACGCGAACCAGCCAAGCCTCGATCTGATCGGTCTGCGACAAATATTTTACGGCGGCGTTGTCAGGCTTGTAGCCGCCGATCGGCACGAACGTCACGGTACAAACTGCGGCGGGTCCGGAGAGCCCGGCCGGTGCTTCTCGGGGGAGTTGGTCTGCGCGCTTCGGCGTCAGCACCAGATCGAACCGCAGCCGGCCATCGAACACCTTCATGGTGTCATCGCAGGGGTTACCGGAGCTTGTGTGCAGGAACGCGGCGCTCAACGGATCGAGCACGTCCGCCAGCTGCTCTTGCGTTACCGGCACGCGGTGCCTACCGATTTTCTTCTGCGGGTTGAAGGTGACCTGGCTGACCGCGCCTCGGGCGAAGCTCATGCGCCGCGCCTCTTTCTTGTCGCCGTTTTTGATGCTCAATTTAAAGGATGACGGCTTAAACCCGCCGCTCGCGAACCTGCCCGAGCTCTCCGCTGAGCCCGACGATTTGTAGGTGCGGCCGAGAAAGAGCGAGAAACGGCCTTCACCCTTGAGCTCGTAGGCCGAGCCTTCGAAACGGGCGTCGATGGTGAATTCGCCCAGATTGAAGCTGGCGAGATCGACCTCGTAGGTGGCCAAGATCTTGCCTTTGGTGAGGGCCTCCTCGGCCGGCACTGCCCTCGACAGGCCGCCAAGGAGAAGCAGCAGCCCGAGCAACGCAGGGCCAAGCGCTTTCACCTTCATTCCGCTGCCGGCGTCGGATGACATCGGCATCATTATGGTCATCTCGGAGCGCAAATTAAGGCCGCCGCGGCGCTATCGAGCGAGCGTGGTAGCGGAGGAGGGACTCGAACCCCCGACACGCGGATTATGATTCCGCTGCTCTAACCAGCTGAGCTACTCCGCCAATTGGCTCTGCAATCGGCGATATAGGGACCGCCAATAATTGGTGTCAAGCAAACGCCGGCCATGCACCAGCGTGCGCGCGACCTGCCATTTGATCCTGACCCTGACGGGATCCGGTAAACGTGCGGCCACTGCCGGCCGCGTCCTTGCCCTCACCGGGAGCCGCGCCTCGCGCGCCAATTGCGGTCCGAGCCCAAAGCCCGGCTCCTTGACGAAGCGAAGCATGGTGAACAAGCCGAGCGGCCTTAACGAGCGGCGTTCGGCAAGTCGCAAATCCTCGCACACCAGCACTTCGTCGAGATCGAACACCGGACGCCAGCCGAGGAGATCGGCGAATGGCGCGAGCTTCCGTTCGAGCACCCCGCGAAATCCCTCATCCTGGCTGAAATGGTTGACCAGGATGACTTCGCCACCCGGCGCACAGACCCGCTCAAGCTCCCGCATCACCCGGTCAGGCTCCGGCACCACGGTCATCACATACATGGCGACCACGGTATCGAAGCTCTCGTCGGGAAAAGCGAGGGCGCCCGCATCCATCTCATGCAGGGCGACGACATGGCCGAGCCTCTTGCGGTCGACTTTGGCTTGCGCCTTGGCCAGCATCTCGGGCGAGAGATCGATGCCGGTGATGGTCAGGTGCTCGCCGTAACAGGGCAGCGACAGCCCGGTGCCGACGCCCACCTCCAGCACCCGGCCTTTGCGCCGGTTGATGATGCGGACGGCGTGCTTGCGCCCTGCCTCGGCGATGAGGCCGAAGGTGAAGTCATAGACTGGTGCCCAGCGGCGATAGGCATGACGTACGGAAGCCGCGTCCATAACGGGTGCCTTGTAAGCCACGTTCCCTCTCCGACCTCGAGCGCCGCTTTACGGACGCTTTACCGCGATACGGCCGCCAGCGCCTTCTCGGTTCCGCCTTGTGCTGCGGATGCCGCGAAGCCGCCTTCGGCCAACGATGCGCTTCCGCAGGCGGACTTGATCCATCCGCCGCCAAGAAGCCGCTCCCCGCCGCCACCAGCGGCATAAAACACGCACGCCTGACCGGGCGACACGCCGTCCTCGCCATGGGCAAGGTCAACGGCCGCGCCGTCCTCATCGACGATCAATCGCGCCGGCTGCAACGGTCCGCTCGACCGGATACGGGCGAGGATGTCCCCGCCCTCAGCGGCAAAAACCTCGAGTGGCACGTCGCCGAGCCAATTCACGTCACGCAACCTGATGCTCCGCGTCCGCAAGGCCTCGCGCGGGCCGACCACCACTTCGCGGGCCGAGGCGTCGAGCCTCAGCACATAGAGCGGTTCCTGCGCCGCAACCCCGATGCCCTTCCGCTGGCCGATGGTGTAATTGATGATCCCGCTATGACGGCCGAGCACGCGGCCGTCGACATGCACGATGTTGCCGGCCTCCGCCGCGCCCGGACGCAAGCGCTCGATCACTTGCGTATAACGCCCGGTCGGCACGAAGCAGATGTCCTGGCTATCGGACTTCTCCGCCACCGCGAGACCGAAATCCCGAGCGAGCTTGCGCGTTTCGTCCTTGTCCAGCCGACCGAGCGGGAAGCGCAGGAACGAGAGCTGCTTGCGCGTGGTGGCGAACAGGAAATAGCTCTGATCGCGCTCCCTGTCGGCGGCGCGGTAGAGCTCCCAGCCGCTCGCGCCGGGCTTGCTCGCGACGTAATGGCCGGTCGCCAGCGCCGAAGCGCCGAGCCCCGAGGCCGTCTCCAGGAGATCCTGGAACTTGATCTTCTGGTTGCAGGCGATGCACGGTACCGGGGTCTCGCCTTGCAGATAGCTGTCGGCGAACGCGCCCATCACTGCCTTGGCGAATCGCGACTCGTAGTCGAGCACATAATGCGGGATCTGCAAGCGGTCGGTGACACGGCGCGCATCCTGAATGTCCTGGCCGGCGCAACAGGAGCCCTTGCGGCCGACCGCCTCGCCGTGGTCGTAGAGCTGGAGGGTCACGCCGACGACGTCGTAGCCTTCGGCCTTCATCAGCGCCGCGACCACCGAGGAGTCGACCCCGCCGGACATGGCGACGACCACGCGCGTATCGGCCGGGCGGCTGTTGAGATGAAGGCTGTTAAGCACTGGGGGCTGCAACGAAACCACTTAAATCCCCGCTCGAAGTCACGAACAACGACTATCGGCAATAATCTTCGCTGTGCGGCAGTATAAACGGTCCGCCACGGGCCCGTGCCGGTTTTCTGGGCTATCAGCCTCGACCGAACATAGGCATCGCCCCATTGTTAAGCAAGCCAACTAGGCGGCCGGGCAGCCCCTCAGGAGTGGGCCTTGGCAAGCAGGGGTTCTCAAGTGAATTCAGCAAGTTTGGGCTATTTCCTTGCCGCTTCCTTTACCTGGCTGCTTAGGCAAATCTTAAATGCGGCTTGCTAGGTTCCATGAGTAGTTGGCCTCATCGAACGTGTGGTGCAAGTGAGTACGATGACCGAGAATTACCGGCCGCGCGTCAGATATGTGATCGGCCCCGACGGCAGTCCCCTGACCGTCGCCGATCTTCCTCCCCGGGACACCAAGCGGTGGGTCATCCGTCGCAAGGCCGAGGTCGTAGCCGCCGTGCGTGGCGGCTTGATCAGCCTGGAAGAGGCCTGCGAGCGCTATACGCTGACCGTCGACGAGTTCTTGAGCTGGCAGCGCTCGATCGACAAGCACGGGCTGCCGGGCCTGCGCGCCACCCGCATCCAGGAATATCGCGGCAGCTAGCCTCTGCCGCTGCCTGTGGTCTTACCGCACAACGGCGGGGACGGCAGCGGTCTTGGGAATTTCCCGGCTGCAATTCGACTCGCCGCGTTTCCAGCGGTCGATGTCGTATGCCATCTTCGCGGCAAGCTCGGGCGGCATCTTGCGGTTCTCGGTGCTCACCACCGTGGACGAGCCCTCCGGCCTGAAATCGATCGCGTAGGTCGAGGCGCCCGGGCGTCCCAAGGCCTGCCGCGTATGGATGGTGATCTGCACCTTGTTGCCGTCCGGGCTGACATCGGCGCGATAGACGTAGTCGCGCAGCAGCGGCATGTCGGCATTGAACCAGCAGCTCTTGATGCGCCCACCGAGCACGACATAGGCATCGACCGGCTTGGAGCCTGAGATCGACACCCGGCTCGTGGTCGAGACCGGTACGGCACTGGTGCTTTCGTTCGACGCTTCGAGTGAGGCATTGCGGGATGACCCGCCGAACCAACCGCCGCCGAGGCTGCTCGTGCGCAAGCCGCAGCCCGCCACCGAAGCGAGCGTCACCGCCAAAGCCAAGCCTGCAATCACCGTCCGTGACAACGAATAGGCTCCCGTCGCCTCAATCGCGGAAATTCACATATTGCAAGGGCAACTCGACCGACAGCCCTTTGATGTGCTGAATCACCGCTTGCAAATCGTCGCGCTTCTTACCTGAAACCCTGAGCTCGTCGCCCTGGACGGTGACCTGCACCTTGAACTTCCCGTCCTTGACTTCTTTCACCAGGCGCTTGGCCAGCTCCCGGTCGATGCCTTGGCGAATGAGCGCCTTCTGGCGCACGGCCTGGCCGGCAGCCTTTTCCAATGGCTTATAGTCGATCACCCCTACGTCGATTTTGCGGCGGGCGAGATGGCCCTGCAGCAATTCGTGCATCTGCTTGAGCTTTAGCTCGTCGTCGGCATCGAGCGTGATTTCGGCTTCCTTCCGCTCGACTTTCGCCTTCGAGTTCTTGAAGTCGTAGCGCTGGCTCATCTCGCGCGTCATGTTGGCGAGCGCATTGTCGACCTCGGCGAGATCGGTCTTCGAAACAATGTCGAAAGACGGCATTTTAAGCCCCCGCCCAAGCGTCCGCTGTCGAGACTATAGTAGCATGGGCCGATACGCGCCCGGTGGCCTCAATCAGCTGGCGACGCGATGGACTCCGACCTCTTCGAGCTCCGCCGGAGTGCTGCGGGCTTGCTCGAGCCGCAGCCGTTCGGCGTCCCGCTCTTCCAGGAGCTCGATCTTCTTCAGCTCCTCGCAGGCCTGGTCGAATTCCCCGCGAGCGGCGGCAAGCTTGGCCGCCAAATCCGCGGCCGAGGCCGACAGATTATTGCGCCGCTGGATCGCCGCCTTGGCGAAGGTCGGATAGGCGTAATGGTTGACGTCGGAGACGCCGGCGCGCTCCTGCTCGATGGCGATCTGCCGGTCGAGGTCCACCGCCATATGGTTGAAGTCGCCGATCATGGCCTCGATATCGGCCACCTTCCGGCGCTTTTCGTCGACTTCGAAGCGCTTCAAACGGATCAGTGCGTCGCGTGACTTCATGACTCGGTACCCTCAATCATCTCAGACCCCGTCTGGTGAATTTCAATAATCATGCCAGCGCCGCGCGGCCTTGTTTGGCCTTGCCGCCGTCCCGATCCTGGCCATGGGAGGATTGGATTGGGACGGAATTTGCCGGCCGCACTCACGACGCCATCGGGGGCGGGGAGCGCCCATGTCATTAGAATGAATCGGCAATTTGTGCCTCGAAGCGATCCATAGCCATTGCAGGACCGGAGCCCCCTGCCCCTCCACGCCGATCATCGCCAACAGGGCTTAAGGGCCAGTAAACCATATGGGTGGCATTTAACTGATGCCGGGGACCTTCCGTGAAAGGATGGTTAGCACTCGCCTTAGGCTTAGCTTTTGTTAACTATTGGCCGTTAATTTGTTGATTCGAATTAATTAACCATCTGCGTAGCGTTACGGGTCAGGGGACAAGCCGGGGATTGCGAGGAGACGGGGGATTTTGACATGCGGGTTCTTCTGATCGAGGACGATAGCGCGACCGCGCAGAGCATCGAGCTGATGCTCCAGTCGGAGGGGTTTAACGTTTACAAGACCGACCTCGGTGAAGAGGGCGTCGACCTCGGCAAGATCTACGACTACGACATTATATTGCTCGACCTGAACCTCCCCGACATGAGCGGGTACGAGGTGCTCAAGACGCTACGGGTGAGCAAGGTTCAAACACCCATTCTGATCCTGTCCGGCCTCGCCGGCATCGAGGACAAGGTCAGGGGACTCGGCTTCGGCGCCGACGACTATATGACCAAGCCGTTCCACAAGGACGAGCTGGTCGCCCGTATCCACGCCATCGTGCGCCGGTCCAAGGGCCACGCCCAGTCGGTGATCCAGACCGGGGGCCTCAAGGTCAATCTCGACACCAAGACGGTGGACGTTAACGGCCAGCGCGTGCATCTGACCGGCAAGGAATATCAGATGCTCGAGCTGCTCTCGCTCCGCAAGGGCACCACGCTCACCAAGGAAATGTTCCTGAACCACCTCTATGGCGGCATGGACGAGCCTGAGCTCAAGATCATAGACGTGTTCATCTGCAAGCTCAGAAAGAAGCTCGCGGCGGCGACCGGCGGCAAGCATTACATCGAGACGGTGTGGGGCCGCGGCTACGTGCTGCGCAACCCCGAGGACGAGTCCGAAGCCGCCTAAACGGCGACCACCCTTCCCTTCAGATCCTGACGAGGCGATGGCCGGGGACCTCCCCGGCCATTTTGCTATGAGCCGGAGGCTCAGGCGCGCAGTGCCAAGCGCCGTGCCGCGCTCCCGGCGCCGTCCGCTCCAACCTTGCGGCAACGGGCCTCAGCCGCTTCAGCCGCCTGCGGCGTGAAGCGGAACAGGCCGTGATGGCGTTCCGGCACCGCCATGAACTCATCGCTGAGCCCGGTGGTGGTCTCCGCCGCGCCGAGCACAAGATAGCCGTCTGGGGCAAGCTGCGAAGCGAGCCGAGCGAGAATGGCGCGCTTGGTGGCGTCGTCGACATAGATCAGCACGTTGCGGCAGAAGATGACGTCGAAGATGCCGAGGTCTTGGCAGCCGTCGAGGAGATTGTGGCTGCGGAACTCGACCTTGTCACGGATGGCGGGACTGATTTCCCAGCCGGTCCCGACCTTGTTGAAATATTGGACCAAGAGCGAGACCGGCAGCCCGCGTTGCACCTCGAATTGGCTGTAGAGCCCTTTGCGCGCTTTGTTGAGCGCGTCGTCGACGAAGTCGGTGGCCACGATCTCGACCGTCCAGCCAAGGAGCTTGCTGTCGGCCTCGGCCAGCTCCATGGCCAGGGAATAAGGCTCCTGCCCGGTCGCCGCCGCCGCGCACCATACTCTGATGCGGCGCTCCTTCTCCCGCTTCGCCATCAGCTTGGGCAGCATGACGTCGATGAAATAATTGAACGGTACCTTGTCGCGGAAGAAATAGGATTCCTGCACCGTCACCGCTTGAGCGACCCGGGAGCGCAGGTGATGCGCCTCGGGCTTCATCATGGCGAGCACGAGATGCGACAGGGTGGGCAGCGAGAACTCCCGCAACAAGGGCCGGAGCTTGCCCTCAAGCATGTCCTGCTTGTCCTCGCCGAGGTTGAGGCCGGACTGTTCCTTCAAGATCCGGCGGACCAGGGCGAATTCATGCGCCATCATGGCCGCTCACCCTTAATCAGTTTGCTCACGGCCTCGGCGATCTCGACCGGCGGCAGCACCGCCGCGCAGGCGCCGACCGAGGCAGCAGCGCCGGGCATGCCCCACACCACGCTCGATGCCTCGTCCTGGGCGATCACGCTGCCGCCGCCGTCGGCGATGGCACGCGCACCGGCCGCGCCGTCATGGCCCATGCCGGTGAGCACAATGCCCAGCGCCGCCGGCCCGAACGCCGCCGCCACGCTGGCGAACAGGGGATCGGCCGCCGGCCGGCAGAAATGCACGGGCGGCTCGCTGCCGATGCGCACTGCCGGCTGGGCGCCCTGAACCACCGTCATGTGATGGTTGCCCGGTGCCACATAGATCGTGCCCGGCTTGAGCGTTTCGCCGTGAACGCCTTCCTTGGTCTCGCGTCCGGTGGCCCGTGCCAGGCGCTCGGCCAGGATCCCGGTGAAGACCGGCGGCATATGCTGCGCAACCAAGACCGGAACCCGGGATAGCGACGGGGACGCGGCCCCGAGCACGACTGCCAGCGCCTCCGGGCCTCCGGTCGAACTGCCGATGGCAATGATGCGCGGCGGCACCAGCGAAAAGGGGCGCTGCTTGAACGCGGGCCGTTTGCCGGCCTCGACAGCGGCGGCACGGTCGGCGGCAACCGGGGCGCCCTCGCCTAACACCGCGCGTCGGGTGCGCACCCGGCCGAGCAACTTGATCTTGCGGATCACCTCGCGGCGGAAATCGAGCGAGGTGGTGATCTCGCGATTCGAATCTGGTTTGGGCACATAGTCCAACGCGCCGAGCGCCAAGGCCTTGAAAGTGATTTCCGCGTTGCGCCGGGTGAGCGTAGAGACCATCAGCACGCGCAGTTCAGGCCGCGCCTGAAGCAGCAACGGCAGCGCTTCGAGACCGTCCATCACCGGCATCTCGATGTCGAGCAGGACGATGTCGGGAGCGCTGCGAGCCACGTCGTCAACGGCGAGCTTGCCATTGGCATGGTGGGACACGACTTCGAGGCCGGGCTCTTCGTCGATCCAGCGCGACACGAGACCGCGCACCACCGCCGAATCGTCGACGATCATCACTCTGATGGGCTTCGCGGAATGCGTCGCCAGGCCGGAACTTGTTGCCGGGGCATGCATGCCCGCGCCCTGAGAGAGCATGGTCATGCCAGGCTTAGATCAGCCCGACCTCGTGAAACTTGGCCTCGATGATGTCGCGGTCGAAGGGCTTCATGATGTATTCGTTGGCCCCGGCCGTGATCGCGCGGGTGATGTGCTCGACGTCGTTTTCGGTCGTGCAGAAGATCACCTTGGGGGCGTTGCCGCCCTGCTCCTTGCGCAGCGCCACCAGAAAGGCGATGCCGTCCATCACCGGCATGTTCCAGTCGAGCAGTACGGCGTCGGGCATCGACATCCGGCATTGATCCAGCGCATCGCGGCCGTTCTCCGCTTCCGAAGCCGTGAAGCGGAGTTCCTCGAGTATGCGCCTCGCCACTTTGCGGATGACGGCACTGTCATCCACCACCAAACAATGTTTCATGCGTTCCTTCCTCCGCTAGGCAGCGACGCCCAATTGACTGAGATCGAGAATCTTGTCGACATCGAGCACGACCATCAGGCCGTGATCGAGCCGGTGCACGCCGGCGCAGACTTTGGTCCAGCGCTGATCGAGGTTGACCGGATTGGCGTCGTAGCTCGACCGCTTGAGCCTCAGCACGTCGCCCACCCGGTCGACGATCAGGCCGTAAAGCTCGCCGCGCTCCTCGATACCGACCGCCACCGGCGTACCGCCGTCGCTGCGCGGCGGCAGGCCAAGGCGGCGGCGATGATCGATGGCCGTGACGATGCGGCCGCGCAGGTTCAGCAGCCCGCCCACTTCCGGCGGCGCCAGCGGCACCTGCGACAGGCCGCGCGGCACGAATACGTCGCGCACCCGCTCCAATCTCAAGCCGAACAGCTGGCCCCCGGTCACCACGGTGACGAAGCCTTCGGTCGACTTGTCAGGCTCATACGCCGCGCTCATGCCGCCACTCCCCACTGTCTGCAACAATCTTGCAGCGTGCTCATCAGCGTCTGGCGGTCGAACTTGCCGACATAGCTCACGAATCCCGCAGCCCTGCTCTGCTCCACCAGCAGCGGGTTCGAATGGGACGACAGCGCGATCAGCGGAATTTTCCCCCACGCCGGATCGGCTTTGATGCGCTCGGCCAGCGCGATGCCGTCCATTCCCGGCATGTCGATGTCCGACACGATCAGGTCGAACCTGGCGCCTTTGTCCTTCAGCGCCAGAACCTCCTCGCCGGACGCGGCAAGGGTGACGTTGTAGCCGCTCGCCTTGAGCAGCGGCGCCAGCATATTGCGGAAGAACTGGCTGTCATCGACCAGCAGAAGCTTGACGGCGCGGTCGCCTCCGGCCGGCGTGGCGGTCAGCCGTTCGCCAAGGCCTTGGCCGAGATAATGCGAGACATCGACGATCTCTACCGCCTTGCCCTTGATGATGGCAGCACCGATCACGCCCGGAGTGTCGGTCTTCAGCTCGATGTCTAGCCGCTCCTCGACAATGTCCACGATCTCGTCGATGGCGAGCCCGACCGGACGGCCTTCTTCAGTGAACACCAGCACCGGTTGCACGCCGTCATCGCGCTTGGTGCGGTCGGCCAGATAGACCAACGGCATCAACGCGCCGCGATACTGCACCACGTCCTCGTCGTTGCATCGCTCGATAGCGTCAAGCTCGATCTCCTCCAGCCGGGTGATGAGCGAGAGCGGCACGGCTTTCATCGTATTGGAGCCGGCGCGGAACAGGAGCAACGCCGTCTCGCGTTCGTCGACTTCCGTTGCCGTCGCCGGTTCGGCGCTGGCCGCCTCGGCCTGGCCGTCAACCGAGCCGACGATCGAGCCGAGCGAATTCGGATCGATAATCATAATGACGCTGCCGTCGCCGAGAATGGTGTTGCCGGAAAACATGCCGCTCGCGCAACAGGCTCGAGCAATTGCGCCAGGTCGAGCAGGGGCAGCAGCTTGTCGCGCAAGCGCAGCACCGCGGTGTCGTTAATCTAGCTCGACCTGATGGCCGGACGCCTTTCCGGTGCGGACTAGCTCGATGACGCTATATTGCGGAATGGCGAAGACGGTGACCCGCAGCCTCGACGATCAGCGCCGCCATGATCGCGAGCGTCAGCGGTATCTTGATGGTGAAGGTCGTTCCCGCCGGCGAGGTCGACTTGAGATCGACGGTGCCGCCGATCAGCTCGATGTTGGTGCGGACCACGTCCATACCGACGCCCCGGCCCGACACCCCGCTGATGGCCTGAGCGGTGGAAAACCCTGGCGCGGAAGATGAACTTGAAAATGTCGAGATCGCCCAAGCGGTCGAGCTCGGCGGGCGTGGCAAGGCCGTTCTCGATGGCCTTGGCCCGGATCTTCTGGGGATCGAGCCCGCGCCCGTCATCGGTCACCTCGATGACGATATAGCCGCCTTGCTGATACGCGCTGAGCCTGATCCGCCCGGTCTCGGGCTTGCCGCTCTTGGCCCGCTCGGCCGGCGATTCCAGCCCGTGATCGGCGGAGTTGCGCAGCATGTGGGTGAGCGGGTCCTTGATCATCTCGAGCACCTGCCGGTCGAGCTCGGTCTCGCCCCCGGTCATGTCGAGTTCGATCTTCTTGTCGAGCTCGAGCGAGAGCTCACGTACCAGCCGCGGCAGTTTCTGCCAGGCGTTGGCGATCGGCTGCATGCGGGCCTTCATGATGCCCTCTTGCAGCTCGGCGGTAACGGTGGACAGGCGCTGGAGGGGAGATTTGAACTCGCTCTCCCCGGTCCGGCGCACGATATCGAGCAGCTGATTGCGGGTGAGCACCAATTCGCTCACCGTGGTCATCAGATGTTCGAGCGTGTCGACGCTCACGCGAACGCTTTGGGTGCGGGCCTGCGTCTCCCGCGCGCTGAGCTCAGCTGCGTTCGCGCCGTTCTCCGCAAGTGCCGCCCCACCGATCGAGAGATCGGGTCCGGGCGCGGCGCGCCACGCGCGCTCAAGTTCATCGAGCGCAGCCTGCACCGGCGGCAGCCCCTTCGGACCGTCCTCCCCCGCGGCGGCACCATGGAGCTGGTAGGCGCCCATCGGTATCGCGCCCGGTTCGTCCAATGCGAGCATCTGCAGCCGGCCGATCAGATCGGCGTCGGAGCCCGGCGGCTCGACGCCGTCGCGCTCGAGACCGGTCAGAATCTGCTTGATGCGATCGATGCTGGCGAGGATGACGCTGACGCCGTCGACCGTGACGGGAGCGCCATCGCGATACTGGCCCATGAGAGTCTCGGCCGCATGGGCCAGCCTGGCGAGCCGGTTCAGGCCTAGAAAGCCGCACGTTCCTTTGACGGTATGGACCAGCCGGAAGATGGTGTTGAGCATCTCGGCGTTGTTCGGCTCCTGCTCGAAGCGCACGAGCTCAACGTCGAGTTGATCGAGGCCCTCCCCGGTTTCGGTCAGGAATTCACTCAACAGCTCATCCATGGCCCCACCCAGGCGCGCGCCGACAAGGCCCGTGCCGCAGCCCCCGCGCCTTTGCCGGTGATTGTCCGGAACACTGGTTTACGTTTCGTTGACCACCGCAAGAATTCCGGCCGTCAGGGGCGGTTTAGGCCGCTTTGAGGTCGACCTCGCCGTCGCGGGCCTCGACCGTGACGGTCATGCCGGCGGCCGTGGCGATCCGCCTGGCATAATAAGGCTGGATCAAATGGGCATCGACCGCCACGCCATTGGCCCCCGAAAGCAGGCTTTTCACTTGGTCGTTGAGCCGCGCCGAATCGCCCTTGGCCTTGACGACAAAGCTGACGTCGGGGGGCGTCCCCTCAATCTCGACATTGACCACGCCACCACGCGGCAAGGCGACCGCGCCGAGCGCCACCAGGTTGAGCAGCAGCTTGACCTTGTTCTTGGGCAGCGTCACCGCAGGTCCCTGCCAGGTGACCTGGTGCTTGCCGCTCCCCGCCAGGAATTCGCGGGCCACCTTCTCGGCGTCGCGGAGATCGATCTCGGCCCCCGCCGATCCGGCCGCCCCGAAGGCAAGCCGCGCGAATTGCAGCTTGGCGGAGGCCTGGGCCGCGCTCTTGCGGATCAGGTCCATGGCCGCCTCGCGCATGGCCTCGTCGGGCTCCTCGGCCAGCATCTCCAGCCCGTTAGAGATGGCCGAGACCGGATTGATCACATCGTGGCAAATGCGGCTCGAAACGAGCGCCGCGAGTTCAAGATCGCCGAGTGCCGTCGGCTCGGTCATGGCGGCTTCTCCTTCGCTAGCGCTGCTTTGAGCGCGAGTTGACGTGGCCGTCGCCCGAATTTCTGGTACAGAGGGCGCGCTTGTTCGACAGGCCATGAGCCTCGAGAGCCGCGCCAAAACGAATCAATGTCCCTCAGAGAGCATTTTGCCTTGTCAGGCCCAAGACACACAACAAAACACGTGCCCTCGTCCGTGAAGACCGAAGCGGGCCAATTCGACTTCGCCCGCGCCGCAGCCCTTCTGACCGATGCCGCCGCCAAGGCCGGCGCGGCCATCATGGCCCATTATGGCAAGGGCGGGACGGTCGAGCTCAAGGCCGACGACTCCCCGGTGACCAAGGCCGACCGAGACGCCGAGGCCATCATTCTGACGGCGCTGAAGGGGCTCGCCCCGGACATCCCCGTGGTCTCGGAGGAGACCGCCGGCGACCGGCACGCAATGTTGGGCCCACGCTTCTTCCTGGTCGACCCGCTCGACGGCACCAAGGAGTTCATCAAGCGGCGCACCGATTTCACCGTCAACGTCGCCCTGATCGAACAGGGCCGCCCGCGCTTCGGGCTGGTTTACGCGCCGGCGCGCGCATTCGTTGCGGTCACGATCGCCGATGGCGAAGCGGTAGAAGCCGAGCTTCGACCAAACCAAGCGGGTGCTGAACTTGCCGACTTGGCGCAGACCAGATTGCGCGTCCGGGTCGCGCCTCAAGAAGGCCTGACCGCGCTGGTCAGCCTGTCCCATCTCGATCCTGAGACCGAATCGTTCTTGTCGGGTCTCAATATCAAGCACCGCTCGGGCGCCGGGTCTTCCGTCAAATTCCTCGAAATTGCCCGTGGGCGAGCCGACATTTACCCACGCTTTGGCCCGACCATGGAATGGGACACGGCAGCCGGCCACGCCGTGCTCGAAGCCGCCGGCGGCACGGTCGTCGATACCGGCGGCAAGCCGCTGCGCTACGGCAAAACCGCGCATGGCTTGCGCAATCCGAGCTTCATCGCCCGGGGCCGCACGGGCTGACGATCGTGATGGCCATGAGCGCGGACGAGCCTCGTCCGCCGACCATGATTTAGTAACAGTTTAGGCAAATTATAGGGGTCGCAATGCCGGCGGGGCACGCCGGCTCCGGCTCCAGAGGCAAGTCATGTATCCTAGAGTCTCCTCGGCTGCCGCTCTGGCGGCCATCCTGCTCATCTTGGCGCCCTGCGCCGCACGAGCGGGCGACCAAGACACTTCCAACGGCTCCGTCGTTCTTCTCGCGCAAGCCGACGGCCCGATGGTGATTACCCCGCAGCCCAATCCGAACGGGCCCCACGCCACCAGCCCCAACTCTCTCCCGCCCCCTTCGGGCGAGAGCGGCTATGACGCCGGCGGTCCCGGCACGCCCTATGAGCCGGCGCCCGGCTCAGGCGCCTATGTTCCGCCCGAGGCGCAAAGCCAAGACACCTTTTCGATGGATGAGATCAAGGAGACTGGCCACCGATTCTTCGGCCGCGTGTCCATGGATCTGGCGCGCGTGATCGAATATGCCTTCCAGCGTTCCGGCCGGCCGAACGGCTATATCCTTGGCGAGGAAGCCGGCGGCGCATTTGTCGCAGGCTTACGCTACGGCGAAGGCACGCTCTACACCAAGGACGCCGGCGACCACCGGGTCTATTGGCAGGGCCCCTCGCTCGGCTACGATTTCGGCGCCGAAGGCTCCAAAACCATGGTCCTGGTCTACGATCTCCGTAGCCCAGGAGAGATCTTCACCACTTATGCCGGCGTCGACGGTTCCGCCTATTTCATCGGCGGCGTGGGCATTACTTACCTGGCCCGAGGCCATATGGTGCTGGCGCCTATTCGCTCAGGTATAGGGTTGAGGCTGGGGGCCAATGTCGGCTATTTGAAATATACCCGCGAGCCGACCTGGAATCCGTTCTAGATTAGCGCTAATGAAGCCTGGCGGAGGCTTTTGAGCGGTTTGCGCCGAATTGGCGCCAAGTTTCCGCGTGAATCTGCTCGAGGAGCGTGGGCTTAGGCGAGGCGCGTAGGCGCCGCACCGCGGAGCGCTGATTCGATGATCGAGTGGCTGATGTTCGGAGCGCTTGGCTTCCTGCTAGGGTGCCTGCTCGCGCTCATGCTCGCGCCCCCGCTGTGGAACCGCGCTGTCAAGCTCACCACGCGCAAGCTCGAAGCCACCATGCCGATGTCGCTGAACGATATCCAGGCCGACAAGGACCAGCTTCGCGCGGAATTCGCCATCGAGCTGCGTAAGGTTGAGGTGGCCCTCGACAAGGCGAAGGAAAAGGCCACGCGCGAGCTGATCGAGGCGAATAAGCGCCGGGTTGAGATCGCCATGGTCAACACCGACCTCGCCTCGGCCAAGTCGCAGCTCCAGGAGAACGAGAGCGCGAACCGGGTGCTGCAGCAGACCATCAAGCGGCGCCTGCCCGACCTCGACAGCCGGCTCAAAGCCGCCAAGAAGGCGCTGGCCGAGCTTGAGTCGGTCAATGCCGAGCTTCGCACCACGGTGGCCTCCCAGTCCGAGGCGCTCAAGACCGCGCGCACGACCTTGCACAATCAGCGCGCCGACATCGACCGCCTGCGCACCGCCTTGGAGAGCGGCGGCGGCGGCGGCTTGCGCGGATTGGGCAAGCCCGACGCCCGCACGCTTGCCGAGAGCCAGCGCTTGAGCGCCGAGCTATCCAAGGTTCACGAGGAGCTCGAGCGCGCCAGGACGGGCGCGCAAGAGACCATGCTGCTCCGTCGCGAGCTGAGCCGGCTCGCGTCGCAGATCCTGAATGTGGCGCGCACGCAAAACGCGGCGCAGCAGCACAAAGGGTTCAACGTCGCCCAGGGTTACACCCAGCCGAGCGCGATCGAGGAGCCGCAAGCCCAACTCGAGCGGGAGCCGGCTTGGGAACCGGCGCATGTCGGTAACGGCGCTGCCCGCGAGGAGCAGGAGGAGACCGAGGTCGACACCGTGGCGGCCGGCATGGCCGGTGCCGCCCACGACGCGGACCAGGAGGGGCCGGCTGAAGCCGACGAGGACGAGGCCGAGAGCGAGCAACAGAAAGGCTCGTTCGCGCAGCGATTCGTCGCCCGCCGAGAGGCCAAGCGCGCGCGCAAGTCCGGCGGCACGAGTTTGGGCGACCGGCTGAGAGGCCTTGTCGCCGAACGGCCCGAGACCTGACCTTCAAGTCTGAAGGAATTTTCCCGAACCATCCTCAAGCCGTAGCGCCGTGAGCCGGCCGGTGAACACCGCGCCGGTGTCGATGCCGATGCGGTTCGCCCGGATCTCGGGCTGTTCGCCTGGGGTGTGGCCATGCACTACGATCTTGTCGAACGGATCGGCATGGCTGAGGAACGGTCCTCTGATCCAAATCAGATCGGCTTCTGACTGCGCCGCAAGCGGCACTCCCGGTCTCAGGCCCGCATGCACGAACAGGTAGTCGCCGAACGACACGCTGAGCTGCAAATCCCTGAAAAAGCGCAGATGAGCCTCGGGCAGCGCCTCGGCAAAAGCCTCGCGCCAAGCCTCTGCCGGCGCGCCGAGTTGCGCGAGCCGCTCCGTGTCGACGCCGTAGGAGCGCATGGTCTCTTCGCCGCCATTCATCAGCCAATGATCGAGGCGCCAGGCATCGTCGAGAAAATCGAGCAGAATGGCCTCGTGATTGCCCTTGAGGAAATGCGTATCGAAACCTTCCGGCAAGTCGGCGATCAGCCGCTCGACCACGCCTCGGCTATCGGGGCCGCGATCGACATAATCGCCGAGGAAGATCAGCGTGCGCCTGTCGGCATGCCTGCTTGCCCGTGCATCGAACTCGATCAGACTCAAGAGGCTTGCCAGCAAGTCGAGCCGGCCGTGAATATCGCCCACCGCATAGAGGAGCTGACCCTCTGGCAGTGTCGGATGATCCAAGCCTGGCAAAACTGTCAGCGGCATCGATGCCCGCCCAGTCTAATGCAAACCGTGGCGGTTGCAGACAGTGAAATCGGTAGGGCGAAACTCTGGCGCGCTTACGAGCTCGCAGGCCGGACGGCGAGTTCGCGGTAGAGCCTCGTGGGCAGACCAAAGACGGTGGTCACGCAATCGACCCTGAGGCCGATGAACAGGACCATCTCCCCGTCGCGGAGTTGGTCATCCTCGGTGATGACATAGAGCTTCTCGATGTTGAGCGGCGGCAAACCCTTGAGCAATGCCGCGTGTCGCTCGAAAGTCCTGAGGTCGTCACCCTCGAGATAATCGTATTTCGCATGCACCTGCTGGATCGCCGCGATGATCTCGCTCTCGGGCTTGCAGGCGACGGTCGGGAATTTTGGGCCGTCGCCGTTGTAATAGGTCGTGCCGTATTGCTGCACGACGGGCCCGAGCCGCTTCGAATAGGCCGAGAACCCGGCAAGACCGATCAGAGCGCCAGCAAGGACAATCCCTGCAGCAATCCTAAGCCGGACATGCATACCGTCCTCCGTGTCAGATCACGGAATCGACCTCGCAGATCACCGTATCGCGGTGGCCGCACTCAGGCAGCTTATAGCCAATAACCGTTCCTGTCCTGGTGTCGACGATGGGAGATGGGCAGCCGACGCGCCACACCCGCCAGGGCGTGTTTCTATGGGCATCGTCCCAGTCCATCGACAGCCGAATGCCGGCGCGGGCGCACTGCCCAAATTCCGCGAAATTCGGATTGAGCGGTGGCGCGGGGTCGTCGGACGGACTGAGCCTCATGCCTTCCACCGGGTCGTAAAGCTGAATCTCATTGCGCCGGCACACCATCATTGAGTGGTGCGTCGCCCATTCGCGGTTCTCCCAATGGGTGAAGGCGGCATTATGGTCGGGCGGGCCGGCAAGAATGGTCTTGCAGACGATGAGCACCAGCACGGGAGGGATCTGCACGCCCATGGCTATGCCCTCCGCTCGAACGAGATGTCGGAATGCGTAGGCGGGGCCGTTGGCGGCTGTCTAACGGTTTCAGCCGAAACGACCAGGCTTGCCGCCGGGGCGTTGGTGAGTTTGGTCAGCATCAGTAGGGCCTCCAAATGGAGTTGATCCGTAAGCACCGCTTACTGCTCCAGTCCTTCCTCCGAACTGGACTATGCCCTTGACGCTTCCTCCATGTTGCAACGCGAAATAAGTCGTCTTGGTTGCAGAGGTTCGGACTACTCAATCCGGGCTAACAGGGTTGACACCCCCTACGCGGACTGACGGTTAAGTCCATCTACCTGCGACTCATTTTCCGTTACAATTCCTATTGCCTGGCCGGCTTGACGATCAACGCCCTTCCGAGCCATTTCGCAACTGCAATGTTGCAACGCAAAATAATGATTCGCAAGACCTAGTTACGCTACGCCTAACGATGTCAACCCGATAGAGCAGCGCGGCAACACCTGTCAGACTTTTGTCACAGCAAGCGCCACTTGGTATGCGGATTTGCTCAATTTCGCGGCAGATTTGGCACGAGAACCCGATTTGGGCACCGCCAAAAAAAATGGGCTCCGCCGCCCGCAGACTGCCTCACACCGAGCGCATTTTGTCGCGGGTCTGCCCCACAGCAGGTCTTGGCCCCGACAGCTTCCTCCCTTCCAGGTGTCTTCAACTCCCGCCGTAGGCTAGGCGGAGGGCGGATTTCCCGGGCTGCGGGTGGGTTTACCGCCCTATGCCAGCAGCCGAGGGCAGTCTAATATCCGGGGGGGACAGCCAAAATCGGCGGTTTCACGAGGGTCGGTGAGTATGGCGGAGGGTCGGAAACAAGCGGAGATCGCGGCCGCCGCTGTGCTGCGCGTGCTGGATGCCACGCCCGGAGAAGCCGGTGTCCAGAGCGTCGCCGAGATCATCGAAATCGCCCTCCACGACGCTGCGCGCGAGCACGAGAAAAAGGAGCTCAAACGCATTGCCGAGGTTCAGGCCTCGGCGCATGCCCATTTGTCCCGCCTGCTCAATGCCTCGCCCGCGGTCATCTATTGCCGCGAGGCCAGCGGCGACTTCGCGCCGACTTTCGTAAGCGAAAGCGTCACGCGCCTGTTCGGCTGCACGTCGCGCCAATATCTCGAGGACCCCTATCTCTGGCGCCACCGCGTGCATCCGGACGACGTCGCCCGCATCAACGAATGGGTCGACAGGATGTTCGAGAGCGACGAGCGCTCGATCGAGTACCGCATCCGCCGTGACGACGGCACCTATTTCTGGGTAAACGACCAGCAGCAAGTGGTGCGGGACGCCAAGGGCGAGCCGGTCGAGATCGTCGGATCGTGGACCGACGTCACCGAACGCAAGGAGGCTGAAGCCGCCCGCGAGCGCGCCCGGGAGCGGCTCGATCTGTTACTCGGCGCGGCCCCTGTAGTGGTCTACAGCTTCGTCGCGACCGGCGATTTTGCCCCCACCTTCGTCAGCGCCAGTATCGAGCCGATGCTGGGCTATCGCCCCGAGGAGTACATGCAAGATGCCGATTTCTGGCGTGGCCATGTGCATCCCGAGGATCTCCCCGAAGTCGAAGCGAAACAGGTCGAGCTGTTCCGAGCGGGCGAGCATCTCGCCGAATATCGCTTCCGCAAGAAGGACGGCTCTTATTGCTGGGTCAGCGACGAGCAGCATCTGATCAGGGACAAGAGCGGCCGCCCCATCGAGGTGGTCGGCTCGTGGAGCGACATCGACGCCCGCAAGGCCGCCGAGCAGGCGTTTCAGGCCGCGCAGGAAGAACTCGAGAAGGCGACTGCGGCGGCGCTGGAGGCCAGCGAGGCCAAGAGCGTATTCCTCGCCAATATGAGCCACGAGATCAGAACCCCGATGAACGCCGTCATCGGACTTTCCCATCTCGCGCTCAAGACCGACCTCACGCCCCGCCAGCGTGATTATGTGCTCAAGATCAAGAGCTCCGGCCAGCACCTGCTCGGCATCATCAACGACATCCTCGATTTCTCCAAGATCGAGGCCGGCAAGCTGTCGATCGAGAATATCGACTTCGATCTCGACAAGGTGCTGGAGAATGTCGGGAACCTGATGTCGGAAAAGGCCGCGGCCAAGGGCCTGGAACTGATCTTCGACGTGGAGCCCCAGGTCTCGACTCACTTCAGGGGAGACCCACTGAGACTGGGCCAGATCCTGATAAATTTCTGCAACAACGCGGTCAAATTCACCGAGACCGGCGAAGTCGCCGTCCAGGTTCGCGTGCTGGAGGAAAGCGCCGAGTGCCAGCTCGTCGAGTTTTCCGTGAGCGACACCGGCATCGGCATGAGCGAGGCGCAAATCGAGCGGCTGTTTCAAGCTTTCGAGCAGGCCGACGCCTCCACTACCCGAAAATATGGCGGCACCGGGCTTGGCTTGGCGATCTCCAAGCAGTTGACCGAGCTGATGGGGGGTGAGGTCTCGGTCAAGAGCGAGACCGGCAAGGGCAGTACCTTCCGGTTTACCGCACGCCTCGGCAAAGGGACCGCAACGCAGCGCCCGCGCTTGCTTCAATCCGACCTGCGCGGCCGGCGTGTGCTGATCATCGACGACAATCCGCACGCGCGCGCCGTGTTGGCGGGCATGCTGACCAACATGACCCTGGTGCCCGACGAGGCGGCATCGGGCGAGGAGGCGATCAACATGGTCCGTCAGGCCTCAGAGGCCGGTGGACGTTACGAGATCGCCTTCATCGACTGGCAGATGCCCGGCCTGAACGGCATCGAGACCGGCAAACGCATTCTTTCCTTGTCCGAGCTTTCCGCGCCGCCTCACTTGGTGATGGTGACCGCCTACGGCCGCGAGGAGGTGCTGAAGCAGGCCGAGGAAAGCGGCTTCGAAAACGTCCTCATCAAGCCGGTCACGTCCTCGATCCTGTTCGACACCGCCGTCGTAGCCCTCGGGGCCGAACGCGAGGCGCCGGAGACCGTGCAGATCGGCCCATCCTTCGACATCGACCGCATGCGCGGTGCGCGCATCCTGCTGGTGGAGGACAACGAGATCAACCAAGAGGTCGCCATCGGTCAGCTCGAGGATGCCGAGGCGTTTGTCGACTTGGCGGAGAATGGCGAAGTCGCCCTCGAAATGATCCGCGGCAACGACTATGACGCAGTGCTGATGGACATGCAGATGCCGGTGATGGACGGCATCGAGGCCACCCGCGTCATCAGGTCCAATCCGCGCTTCCAGAGCTTGCCAATCATCGCCATGACCGCCAACGCGATGGCGTCGGACCGTATCTTGTGCCTCGACGCGGGCATGAACGATCACATCGCCAAGCCGATCGATCCCGACCAGCTGTTCGGAGTTCTGCTCCGGTGGATCAGGCGTCCCGACGGCGACGGCCGGGCGCGAGGAGGAGGCGCAGCGCACAGCCGGGACGGCCGCGCTAACGATTCCGAGCTCGTGATCCCCGGCATCGACGTGCCGGCCGGCTTGAGGCGGACGGGGGGCAATCGCAAGCGTTACGAAGCCTTGCTGCGTAAATTCGCCGAACAGCAGGACGGAGTTGTGAACGCCATTGAGATAGCGCTGTCCCGGGGCGACGCCGCCACCGCCGAGCGCGCCGCGCATTCGTTGAAGGGCGCCGCTGCCACGCTCGGCGCAAGTTCGCTGTCCGAAGCGGCGGCGAGGACCGAAGCCGCCATCAAGAGCAAGGGAGATGTGACCGATTCAGTGCCGGCGCTGTCGCTTGCCCTTGACAAACTCATGGCGGACCTTCGGGCTGCTCTGCCCGAAGAGACCGGCGGCAATGGCGACGGTCGCGCCCCGGCCGATCCCGCGACCGTCCGGCAGCCGCTCGCCCGGCTGAAGCAGCTGCTCGAAGCCGACGATGGCGAAGCGGCCGACTTCATCGTTGATGCCAAGCCGCAGCTCGCCGGCGTGCTGACCTCGACCGAAATCAAGACACTGTCCGACCGCGTCGGCAAATTTGATTTCGACGCGGCGCTCAAATGCCTGTCCGGTATTGCCTCGCGCCTGTCGCTCAACCTCGAGGCTAAATAGATGTCGACGCAGGACAAGAAGCTCGTGTTGGTCGTCGACGACACGCCGACCAATGTTGCCGTCGTCTCGGGGGTGTTGAAGGATTCGTATCGGACAAAAGTTGCCACCAACGGCGAAAAGGCCCTGGCCATCGCTACCGCCGCCGAAAAGCCCGATCTCATCCTGCTCGACGTCATGATGCCCGGCATGGATGGCTATGAAGTCTGCCGGCGACTCAAAGACGTTCCCGCCACGCGCGACATTCCCATCATCTTCCTAACCGCAAAGACCGAGGAAGTAGACGAGGAGAAAGGGTTTGACGTCGGCGCGGTCGACTACATCCACAAGCCGTTCTCAGGCCCCATCGTGCTGGCCAGAGTCAGGACCCAGCTCGCGTTGCAGGAAGCGCTGATCGAGGCCCAAGAGGCGCGGAGGCAGGCCGATCTGCTGCTCCATGCTCTCCTGCCAAAAAAGGCTGCTGATGAGATCCGTGCCATCGGCACCGTGATCCCTCGGCGCTATGAAAATGTCGCGGTGCTGTTCTGCGATGTCACCAATTTCACCGCCTATTGCGACAAGCACGAGCCTGAGGACGTGGTGTCGCGGCTCGACGCGCTGTTCGTGATTTTCGAGCGCATCACCGCGAAACATGGTCTGGAGAAGATCAAGACCATTGGCGACGGCTTCATGGCGGTCGCGAGCCTGCTCCAGAAGGTCGATGACCCGGTGGGTTCCGCCGTCCGCTGTGGGCTCGAGATGACCTCCACGATTATCGACGCCCATCTCGACTGGGAGGTGAGGGTCGGCGTTCATGCCGGTCCGGTGGTGGCCGGCGTCGTAGGCCAAGAGCGCTATCAATTCGACATCTGGGGCGACACCGTCAACGTCGCCGCCCGCATGGTTGGCATGAGCGCGCCGGGCAGCGTGGCCGTCACCAAGGAAACCTTCGACAAGATTTTTTCCTCCTTCGACGGCGAAGCCCTCGGCATGCTCGACGTCAAAGGCAAAGGCGCGATTTCGGTGTTCGGCCTCCGCCTGCGCGGGGCTTGAGCGGCGCCGGTAAATCGGCGGCGCGGCCGACGCTAGCGCTGTAGCGAAAGCAGAAAGTCCCGCATCTTCTCCCACGCACCGTGATCGAACAGATCGTTGTGGCGCCCGAGGGGAAACTGCTCGATGCGTTTCGGCTCGTTGGCGGCGCGGTAAATGCGTCGGCCCATGTCGACCGTGATGACCTCATCCTGCGTGCCATGCAGGATAAGCAGCGGGGTCGTCACGGCGCGGACGTGGCGCTCCACATTGTACTGGTCGGCGATCAGCAGAGTGAGCGGCAGCCAAAAATAAACGGAGCGCGCCACGTCAACGGTCGAGGTGAGCGGCGCTTCCAGCACCACCGCGGCGACCGGGCGCTCCGCCGCGAGCCGCACGGCCTGCCCCGAACCGAGCGACTCGCCAAAGGCGACAATGCTGTTAGCCGGCACGCCGAGCCGCCGTAGATCATCGTAAGCCGCGATCGCATCGGCGACATTGGTCGCCTCGGTTGGGCTTCCGGCCGAACCGCCATAGCCGCGATTGTTGAGATAAAAGACGCCGAAACCGTCCTCGAGCATCATGGCGATCTTGGGCGCCCGATTGGCGGCGTTGGCCGCGTTGCCGTGGAAATAGAGGATGGTCGGCCTGTTGGTCTTCGCCGGCGCAAACCAGGCGACCAACCTGGTGCCGTCACCTGCTTCGATCTCGATCTCCTCGACGCCGTCAAGCCCGGCCTCGGCCGGCGGGATGCGCGCCGGATCAGGAAAATACATAAACATGCGGTTACCGAAATAGGCCGCCGCACAAACCACGAGATAGGCCGCGATCAGCCAAGGAATGAAGTCCATAATTCCCCGCGTGAAGCCCTTGCGCACGTCACGCCCAGAAGCGGCCGCTGGCGCCGACCGCCACGGTGATGAGGCCGAGCACGAGATTGATCGCGACGATGCGGCGGATCTGATTGAGCGAAGCGGCGGCGTCCGCGAACGCGCCCGCCCCGATGGCGCGGGAAAAGCGGCGCCACGGCGCGAAATAGAGATGCAGGAACAACAGCATCATCAGGATGCCGGTCACCTGCATGACGTTGATGTGCAACGGGGCGCCGGCGAAGCCGCCGAAATGCAGGAATAGCATCGCATAGCCGCTGACCAGCAGAGCGGCGATGCTCGCCCACACCCAGGGAAAGTAGCGGCCGAACACGCGCTGCCACAGTTGAAGCCGTAGCGGCGTCTCAAGCGGCCCGGCCGAGGGACGCAGCACCATATAGGCGAAGAACATGCCGCCCACCCAAACCACCGCGGCAAAAACATGAAGCGCGATGAGAACGGTCATGCGCCCGAGCCTACACCAAGAAGGCGCGCTGCGGCGGTGCCCGATGGGCTGGGGAAACGCAGGAAATGAAAGTCAACCGGCTAAGCCAAGTGGCGCCCCCTAGGGGTTTCGAACCCCTGTTTCCGGCGTGAGAGGCACGACGATTTGTAACCACAATCAATGAAAGTTTCGACTTCCGCCGGCGCTTAAATGGCTCGTAGGTGCCGAAAGTTGAAATTTTGCCGGGCTTTTTCCCCGTGTTTGCGGTGTGGCAAAACCCACAGCGGAAAAGGCGAGCGCGCGGGATAATCCCACCATCGAAGCTCAAGATTGGCTTGAGCAAAGAGATGCGAAGAGGAAGACCCCGATGACCCGCACCACCGACAGCCAAGACCGCACCTTCCCCTACGTGCTCGTGTGCAGCACTTTCACCACCATCGTCAGCCTCGCCTCGGTTTGGATCGCCACCGCCGCCTCTTACGCCCCGATGATGGTCGCTTAGGACAACGAACCGCCGTCGAACTGGAGGCTCCATCCATGACCCGCACCCGCAATTACCGCTCCTTCGCCTTCGTCTCGAGCACGTTCGGCGCCACGCTGGTTAGCATCGTTGCGGCCTGGACCGTCTCCTCCGTGATCCTCGAGCCGATCGCGCCCCGCGACCCGAATGCCGTCCATCTGAAATCCAACCAGCCGGCCTCGAAGCACCTCTATCGCATCTCCCCCATTCCGCCCGGCGCCGACTGGACCACCTAACCTAGGAGCCGCCCGCTCTCAGTTACCCACACCGCAGTTCCACTCTCCTCGGTTCACCACTCCCCTCAGCCCTCACCTCAAGCCCGCCTTCCCGGCGGGCTTTCTTTTGCTCATCAGCTGCTCAGGAAGACATCTCCGATATCAAACTCGGGCTTGCCCATCCTGGCGCTAAACAATCGATTATCGGATTCCCTGAGCCGTCGGCAAACTTCCCTGCCCATGTTCATCTGTATCAGCGCGAATTGCTTGAGATCCTTCGCATACACCTGGTGAAGGTTGGCGGCTGAGATACGGATGGCAGTGCAATCTTCGACAGCGCGGACTGAGGCGCTGCGTGGACAGAGGTCCATTATCGCCATCTCCCCGAAGCAATCGCCCTCGGCGAGGGTTCGGAGATGGTGGTCCTGTCCGTGCCAGGATTTCAACACTGCGGCCTTGCCCACTTCAAGAACGAACATCGAATCGGCCTGGTCCCGTTCGCGAAAAAAGAACTCGTTCGTCGGAACCGATACGATCGGGCACAAGCCGAGCAGGAACTGAAGAATGTCCGCCCGGATTCCACCGAAGACAGGCATGCGCTGCAGGAGCTCGATCCGCGATTCTCTGCATGGCACACTCGGGGCCAGGTTCGCGGCAGCCAGCTTAGCATGTAATTGTCAGTAGCCGGCGGCAGGATGGATCCTAGCTCCCCGCGCCGATCTGCCGGCCGCGACGGTGCTGAGCCCGACCGCCTCAGCAATGCGGGACGGGAGGGTAGCGGAAAGCGGAGCTATGTCCGCTTCGTACCAAGAATTGCCGGGGCGCGGTTGCCCACTAGTTCGGTATCTCCCTTATTCCGAACTCTATCAACCGGGCTAAAAATGGAGCACAATGAGCTCAGACCTTCAGATGGGAGGCGCGCCCATGGCGAGCGCCACTGCAAGGCCCCCGCCGCAGGTGCAGCTGCCGCAATTTACCGTTGACCTCGCCGCGGACGAGCTGCGGACAGCGAAGGGGGAACATGTGGAGTTGCGGCCGCGCTCCCTGGCCGTGCTGCGCCTCCTCGCCGAACGTGCCGGCCGCCTCGTCAGCAAGGACGAACTCATCGCCACGGTCTGGGACGACGTCGCCGTCACCGAGGACTCCCTCACGCAATGCATCGCTGATATACGCAAGGCGATCGGCGACGAGGACCGGCGCGTGCTCCGCACCGTGCCGCGCAAGGGCTATATCCTGGTGCCGGCGCAGCCGGCCTCGCACCTTACCAGTCGCGCGCCGGATCTTCTCTCACTGGCGGTCATGCCTTTCCTTTCGATCGGTGAGGATTGCGGGCCCTTGACGTTGGGCACCGGTGTGGCGAGTGAAATCATCAACGAGCTTGCCCGCAACCGCGATCTGCGTCTGATCGGCCGTGATTCTTCTTTTGCGCTCGCCAATCAGAATCTGCTGGCGCAGGATCTCGGCGAGCAGCTTGGCGCCCGCTATCTGGTCGAAGGCACGACCCAGCGCATCGACGGCAGGCTTATCGTCGACGTGCAACTTGTGGACGCCCGCGACGGCTCCATAGCCTGGGGCGATCGCTTTTCGGCCAATGCACCGAACGTCCTACAGGTACAGCACGAAATCGCGGGCAGAATAGCCGGAAGCCTGTATTCCGGCATGCGCGAAGTGGTGAAACACGCCATTCTGGCAGCGCCCCCGCGCGATCTCGACGTCTACGAGCTGGCCCTGCGCGGCATCGCCCGCAAGCATCAGTTCAGCGCCGAGGCGACTCGCGCCGGGCGGGCTGATCTCGAAGAGGCGATCCGCCGCGATCCGAACTTCGGGCCGGCCCATGCCTATCTCGCTTGGCTCAATCTGATCGACATATTGTTGGGGCTGACCGGCGAGTGGCATTTCTCTCGGTTGCCCGAGGTGATCGGCCAGTTCAATCGTGCCATCGAGCTCGATCCCACTCTGTCGTCGGCCTATCAGGGGCTGAGTCAAGCCCTGATCTATACCGGCGCTCTTGAGCAGGCGGTTGCCGTGGGGCGACGCGCGGTCGAACTCGGACCGAGTGATGCCGATGCACTTCTCTTCCTTGGGGTTGCGCTGTTCGAGTTGGGCGAAGTTGCCGAGGCTATGGAGCTTGCCGACAAGGCCGTCGGGCTCAATCCCCTAAGACCGTCTTACTACTGCTTCTTCCACGCCATGATCCTATGGGGCAAGCAGCGCTATCAGGAGGCGTTGGCAGATTTCGAGGAGTGCTTGCGCAAGACGCCTAATTTCCGCGGCGCGGACACCTATCGCGTGATGTGCCTCGTCGGGCTCGACCGTCTAGACGAGGCCAGGAAATTGCTGGCGCAGCTAATGGCGAGTCCCGGCGGGCTTCTGGTCCTCGCGCCGAAGGCGCCCGAGCTTGCTAGCCGCTCTCTGGCCCAGCTGCAGGCCGCAGGCTGGCGTCCCACCATTGCCGCGGAGCGCGCGGCGGGCTAGGCTGGGGACTATACGTTCGCGCCGTTTCAGAAAATTTCAGCGCTTTATCGGGACTCGAACAAAGCCAGACTCTAGGCTGCAAGAATGGCGCGGGCCCGCGCCTCTCACGGTCCACTTCGGTGGGCTTCGGAAGCGCTCGGTCCTCTCTCTGGGACCGAAGACAAGAGAGGTGAACGCCATGATTAGGAAACTCGGACATATGCTTGTGGCTCTGTCGGCTATGGCCGCGATCGCATTCGCGCCCGTAAAGGCATTGGCAGAAAGCGTCAAGGATATCGGCGGCTATACTGCGGCCTATAACAAGAAGGATATGCAGCCCATCCCGGATCAGGATGGTCACGTCCTGATGTTGACTGAGGCCAGCGGGACCGCCGCCAGTCCCGGTGGGTTCGTTGATGGCTTCTCGGTGACCGAACGGGGAACCGCGGACCTGCGCCAGGGCAACGGGCCGCAGCAAGGCTACGTGATCTTTAGCAAGGGTTCCGACCAGCTGATCGTGAAGTTCGACGGTAACGTCACGACCACGCTGAAGAACGGAAAGCCCAACACGACGATGAAGGGCAAATACGTGTTTGTCAGCGCGACCGGAGCGCTTGCCGGCACGCAAGGCGAAGGAAATTATTCCGGCTATTTCACCGCAGAGGACAAGTACCACATCGACTGGGACGGCACGCGCACGGTCCAGAAGGATGCCAAGAACTGACCGCTACGCCTTTAAGGTCGGCCCTGCCCTTGGTCCCCCACCGGCAGGGCCTTCGCCTAGTAGCTAAATGCGAAGAAGAGCGTTGGGCCTCAAGGGCGCCGTGTCTGCAAAGGGTAAAAAGCTGACATCAGATTGCTTCCGATAAACGCCGTTCCCGCTCGTAAAACGGCGCGGCAAAAGCGGCAGAACCGACCTACCAATTCCGCTGATCCGATCTCAGTATCTCCGAAGCAAGCCAAGTGCTCGGAGGTCTGAATGAGCGACGTGCAACATGAAGCCTATCGCCCTCTTATCGAGGACGGTCGCGGAATTTTGCCTGAGGACTTTAGGGTCAAGGCGCCGAAGGGGTTCAACGACGCGATGCGAGCCGCTGCTCAACTTCAACATATGACGCGCGCGGAATATGCAAGGCGCGCATTGCTCCGCAGTGTCGAGGCCGATGGCGTGAGGCTTCGCCGCGGTCTGGTTGAGTTGGCCTAGGGGAATTAGAACCGATAACCTCGGGCACTGAAAAAGTCCAAAGCGATCGAGGTGAAGTGCTCCTGCTCAAGAACCCAAGACGCGAACTCTTCGCTCAGTCCCTCGCCAAAGGGATGCCAGCCATTCGAGCCTATACGGTAGCGGGCTACAAACCCGACAGAAGCGCCGCATGTCGCCTATCAGCAAATGTCAGCATTCGCGCTCGACTCCACAAGCTGCTTGAAAAAGCCGCGGTGCGAACTTTAGTGACAGTCGAAAGGGTTACTACCGAGCTGGAAGAGGCACGGCAACTCGCCATGACACAGCCGAAGGGTGCATCGGCGGCAGTGTCGGCTTCGATGAGCAAGGCTAAGCTGCACGGACTCCTCGAGGGGCGAAAGAGAAACTGACGGACCTACGTGGAGTCTATACGGCCCCACCAGGCCACCACGTTGAACCCGGAACGCACTAAAGCCAGCCATGAAGCCCAAGCATCCCCCAACCCTCACTACCAGCGAAATGAACGTGGTGTTTCGTCAAGGCCTTACTGATGAGGACATCGGAGCTGCAATCCGCGATCTATTCTTCTGGTCCTACATCCTGCGTAATCCGTTTGGCAAAGTGTGTGCCGTGGGCAGAGGCACGCGGGCGGATTGCATTCACCACGCCTTCCAGCTTGGCGACGAACATGCAATCGACTGCTTCTCCGCACTCGAGGATGAGGCTGACGAAACACGAGCCCTCAACGGCCCCTGGCGCCTCGTCCTCTGGTCACCCAAGTTCGACACTGATCCTCCCTTTTGGGCAGCATCGTCAGATGATTCCGATGACGGTTGAGATCGCGCACAAGTTGGAAGCGGATGGCGTCAATCTTTCGTGCGATCTAGTCGAGTTGGCTCTCTGAAAAACAATCAAGGGAATCACCCGTGATGGCCAGAGGTGGCGCCCGTCCGGGGGCGGGTCGAAAAAAGGGCAAGGTCGGCGAAGCAAAGCGTGAGCTCGCCGCAATGGCGAAGGAGCACGCAGAGGCCGCCCTGCTGACCCTTGCTGAAATAGCAACAGGTGATTGTGCGGCATCGGCCCGAGTTTCCGCCGCGACGGCCATTCTTGATCGGGCCTATGGGAAGCCACCACAAGCGCTGGAGCACTCCGCGAAAGGCGAGCCGCTCATGCAACTACTGGAAGAGATTTCGGGCGCGGCCTTTCGACCTAAAGAAGTATGACGGAAGGGGAACTAAAGACGGCGCTCCGAGACCCGGACTGGCGCCTCCGCAACCTGTATTGGGTTCTCGATAAGGACGGCCACGAGGTTCTCTTCAAGCCGTGGCCAATGCAGGAACGGTTCCTGCACGATCTGTGGTTTCGCAACCTGATTTTGAAGGCGCGCCAGCTTGGGTACAGCACACTGGTCCAGCTTGTGATGCTGGATAGCTGTGTGTTCAACAAGAACCTCGCGGCGGCGGTCATTGCCCAGGACAAGGAAGCCGCAGAGGAGATTTTTCGGACGAAGATCAAGTTCGCCTACGACCGTTTGCCCGAAATGGTCAAAGCGATGAATCCCCTGGTGAAGGATTCAGCCTCGGAACTGATCTTAGCCAACGGCTCGAGCCTGTCAGTCTCCACGTCGGCACGTTCAGCGACGTTGCAATGGCTGCATATCTCTGAGTTCGGGAAGATATGCAGCAAATATCCCGACAAGGCCGAGGAGATCATCACTGGCTCGCTGCCGGCGGTCGACGCCAACGGCATCGTCTGCATCGAGTTCGACCGCGCACGGGCAAGAGGGCGCCTTCTACGACATGGCGCAACGCGCGCAACAACTGCATGAGCTCGGCAAGGACCTAGCCAAGTCGGATTATCGGTTTCATTTCGCCCCGTGGTGGGAGGCTGGCGAATACGAGGCAGACCCTGCCTCGGCCATAGTGGCGCCGCTCGACAACGCCTATTTCGCACGGCTCGAGGCGGAGATCGGCGAGGAGATCGGCCCGCGCAAGCGGGCATGGTATATCGGCAAACGGGACGCTGATTTCAGCGGCGACCGCGAGCTGATGATGCGGGAATATCCCGCGACGGCGGAAGAAGCCTTCGCGCAGTCGATCGAGGGCGTCTACCTGGCCGACCAGTTGGCGGCAGCCCGCAGGGACGGCCGCATTACCACGGTGCCGCACGACCCGTCGCGGCCGGTGAACACGTTTTGGGATCTGCACCACGGCGGCAACGATGCGGTGTCGATCTGGTTTCACCAGCGCCAGGGCTTACGCGACCATTTCATCCGCTTCATCGAAGGCTCGGGCGAGCCCTACAGCTTCTACGTCCAGCAGATGCAGGCGCTCGGCTATGTGTTGGGCAAGCATTATCTGCCGCACGATGCCGGACGGCGGTTTCCGGGCGCAGAGACGAACCCCACGATCGAGGACATGCTGCATGAGCTCGGGCTACGCGAGACGCAGATCGTTGACCGCGTGGCCGACATCACCGCCGGCATCCAGCAGATGCGTGACGATTTCGGCAATTACTGGTTCGACGAGACGAATTGCGCCGAGGGGCTGCGGCATCTCGGCCTCTACCGCAAGGAATGGAATGACCGGCTTGGCTGCTGGCGTGAGAGGCCGCGCGAGGATGGGCACCCGCACGCGGCGGATGCGCTCAGACAAAAGGCCCAGGGCTATAGTGTGCCGGGTGCCGGGGGGTTGCGCCGCAAGCGCCGGTACAGGAGCGCTATGGCGGCATAGCGTGGGGTTCGTATTTGGGAGTGCAAAGGGATGCACCGACGCCTTCGTTTAGGGGCGAAAATAAAGTTCAGGATTGGCGGAAGCGGGTTCGGGGTAGCGCCCTAGCCCTCGAGGGAAACGCGGCCGTGCGGGCGCTGTGGGCGGCGTATCCAAAACAGACGAAGCTGGCAGCCGTGACCGCGCTCTGGTTAACCCTGCGGCTGTGGCTGGCTACCCGTTCCTCGCTCTCGCCGAGGCCGTAGCGCCCGAGGAGGTCAAGGCGGAGCGGGAGAGGCTGAGGAGGGTGCGATAGAATGAATGGGGGCGACGAGGTGGAGAGATCCCGTCGCCCCCTTTTCGCTCAGGCAAGTTCTAGGAACAGGTCTTGGTTGAAGCGTCCCATTTCATGTAGGCCTTTTCGCAAGAAGCCTTTGTTTTGTGCTGCTCGGCGGCAAGCGTGGGGGTAACGCAGGCAGCCATCAGCCCAAGTGCAACAAGTGCAGTCACGAGCTTCTTCATGGAGGCATCTCCTGGGAATGAACGCTACCTCGCTTCGGTAGCCCGCACAGGTTACGGCCGAACCGACTAGGCAGATCTGAGACGAAGTGGTGCTGAGGCTAACAACCGCGCGGCAAAATGCGGAATCTACGGCGCTCGCTTCGGCCGGCGCCCTGTTATATGCGCTGCTTGACCACAGAGACTCCCCCCTTACCAATCACCTAGGCTCAAAAGGTCTGCTAAGGTGGCAAAGGAGGGAAGTATGCTTAAGTCGATCGGTGCTCTAGGATTCGCCGCAGCCCTAATTCTCGGTGCAGCTCCGGCAAGTGTCTATGCGCAAGAAGATAGCGACCAAGCCACGCAGCCGGACGAGGATTCAAGCAGCGGAAGCTCGGCGTCCGACCAATTGGATGATGCGGCCCAGGACGGTCAGGAAGCGGTTGATGCCCCAACCGATGAGGACGCTAAAGAGGAGTCGAATGAGACATTTGACACTCCTCATGACGCTGACGAAAATTAGATCGTCCTATTCTCCTCGGCGTTTTCATCTTTAGGGCGCTCGCTTCGGCGGGCGCCCTTTTTGCTGTAGGTTCAAAGCATGGGCCAGACCACCCCGCTCGAGAAGCGAAACGACGAAGAACTTCACCAGACGCTCGATAAAGGCTCGGGCATTCACGGGCTGCGGCGGGTTAGAAGCATCTTGAGGCGGCGCGCGCAAGATAGACGAAATTGGTTACTTGCGGTCGCAGTTGGGGTGCTTATCCTCGCCGCAATCGCTTGGCTCATGGCGATCTAACTGACGTGCCTCGCCGCTTCCCGCCGCCGTGGACAGCCGAGCGCATCCCGGCGGTTATGTCGTGAAGGACGCGACCGGCCAATCCCTTGCTTATGTCTATGGAATGGCCGAGAGAAGAAGGCCGACGCGGAAATGGCAAAGGTGCTGACGATGGATGAGGCCCGCCGGGTGGCAGCAAACATCGCCAAGCTGCCCGAGCTGCTCGCCGAGAAGGACAAGGCAAAAATCGGCATTTTAGGGGCGACCGGAGCGGTATTGATCCTGTCCATGCATGTGGAGGCATGACATGCTAGGGGCACAGTTGTTTTAGAGACTGGCAACCCGACGGAATGTCCTTTCCGTGTGAGCCCTGAAGAGTGATATATCCATGTCAACAGACCAGCAGTTCAAAATTCCCGAAGAGTTGCGCCAGCTCGCCGAAGAAAATGTCGAACAAGCACGCAAGCTCTATCTTCAATTTATGGAGGGGGTCTCACAAGCAATGGGGATGTGGTCGACGCCCACCTCCAGCCCTGTGTCTCCCGCCTTCAACGAAGTCCGCGAGCGGGCGATTAAAATCACGCAAGAGAACGCCGATGCCGCCTTCAAATTGGCAAAAGATGTTGCGAACGCAAAGGACCTTCAAGAATTAGTCACGCTACAGACGCGTTACGTTCAATCCCAGATGAAATGGTACGCGCGACAGACTCAAGAATTTGGGCAGCTAATGGCCCGGGCATTTACTAGCGAGAAACAGTCTGAACCTGGCGGATCAGCCGAAACCAAGCGATGAAGCAAGCCGTGGGTCGTGCCCAAGTCGGGCGCCGGTCAGCCAGGGCGCACCGGTCCGGCTGACATCAAGATTCCAGTGTGCATGGGTGAGCTGGCGGCATCAGATTTCCATCTCCCCACTTCACGATGTTCAACGCTCATATCGACGGCGTGAAGCCGTGCTACTTTGAACTGCGTTCCCTGCGCGGCGGGATCGACTAAGGTTTTGAGAGACGCGGTGGTTCACTACCGTCATGGGCACGTGGCGAGGGACTATCCATCGGCAAGCACACCCTCTATTTTCCTGAAGAGAGTGCCTCTGAGACGCCTTCCCGGAAGTCAACGTCGCTGTGAGTTCGCCTGGCTAAGCTTGTTTTTGAGCCTTTCAATTTCCGAATTGACCTGATCCAATTTTCGTTGGAGAGCATCGCGCTCGGCGATTGCGCTTTTCGAATTGGTGTTCGCCTGTTCTACGGCGTGTGAGAGTTTCTCAACCTCGCTTTCTAGGGCATCAAGAAGGGCCTGCTTGTCGTCGATCTCGGATTGAGCCTTCGTAGCCTGGTCTCGTAAGTCTTGAACCGCAGAGACCGATTGGTCCAATTTGCTACGAAGCTCGCTTATTTCGCTGGTCGCCTCATCAAGCTTGCCCTGAATGTCAACACGCTGCTTGACGGCGTCTTCGCGCTGCAAACTCAGACGAGCAGCGTGCTCCTCAAGTTCCAAGGCCCGAAGTTTGGTCCTCTCCAGTTCGGCCTGGAGCGTTTCAATACGCTGTTGCGTCTGAAGCATTAGGTAGCTGACAAGAAGGGTGACCACGACTGCGATGGCCGCTATGAGCACGACCCACACTGGGTTGATTTTGCCCGTCTCAAGCATTGTTTGTATCCCTACGCTTCCGGGCTTGGCCGGGAGAATAGACTATAGCGGCTGCTCCGCGTTTGCCGCCAGTTCGCGGGGAATGAAGGGAACTCCAAGTTCGAATGATCACCGGCTGACCCTGCAAACGACGCGGCAAAAACGGCAGAAACGACCTACCAATCCTGGTCACGCGCTCAATATCTCCGATTACAAGCGAATGCTCGGAGGTGTGAATGAGCGACGTGCAACATGAGGCATATCGACCCCTCATTGAAGACGGCCGCGGAATCTTTCCCGAAGATTTTCGCGTCAAGGCCCCGAAGGGCTTCAACGACGCGGTGCGAGCCGCTGCGCAACGGCAGCACATGACCCGAGCGGAATACGCAAGACGTGCGCTGCTCCGCAGCATCGAGGCGGACGGAGTGAACTTCGGCGCGGTCTCGTTGAGCTTGCCTAGGACGACGAGACGAAATGCAATCAGCGAAAGACTGCACCATGACCACAGAGCTCACTGTTGAAAAGTGGATTGCCATACGCAAGGAAGAGGGCCGCAAAATCGATCCTTCGACGGCTGAATGGGGTTGGTGTTATGCACCGGTGAGCAACCCCTATGGCGTCTATCCACCCGATGAATGTGATTACATCGGACGGGAATGCTTCGCCCGCAGACCCGGCAGCGAGGTTTGGGTCGCGTTTTCAGACTTGCCAGAGGAGACCCGTTCCACCCTATCGCACCGGCCGGTCGCCAAATTACCCTTTCCTCCTGGGCGCGCACGCACGCGACTGGCTGAGCTCGTCCAGGGGCCAGCAGAAAGACGGGCAAGGTCAGCAAGGCAAAGCACGCACCTCCCGAGATGGCGAAAGCGCGGACGCTGAAAAACAATCGAAGGAATCAAATTCGATGACCAGAGGCGGTGCCCGTCCAGGGGCGGGCAGAAAGAAGGGCAAGGTCGGCGAAGCAAAGCGCGAGCTGGCCGCAATGGCGAAGCAGCACGCAGAAGCTGCGCTGCACACCCTCGTGGAAATAGCAACAGGGGACGGTGCGGCATCGGCCCGAGTGTCCGCCGCTACGGCCATTCTTGATCGCGCATACGGCAAGCCTACAAGGCTGTGGATCTCGGCAGTTCATCACAATCAGTTGGATCGGCGAGGCGTTGCCTGATGGTCCAAACACGGAATGAGACCGCAATGCCCTACCGGAATCCGAGACGGCGCCATGCCCGTGCTCAAGAACGCCAAGCATGAGCTTTTTGCTCAAGCCCTCGCCAAAGGGATGTCGGCCATACGCGCGTACGAGGCCGCAGGATATAAGCCCGACCGCGGCGCTGCATCGCGCCTATCAGCAAATGTCAGCATTTCCGTTCGCCTCAATGAGCTGCTTGAGAAAGCCGCGGAGCGAACTTTGGTCACGGTGGAAAGGGTTACTGCTGAGCTTGAGCAGGCGCGGCAACTTGCCATGTCACAGCCGAGGGGCGCGTTGGCGGCAGTTTCGGCTTCGATGAGCAAGGCAAAGCTCCACGGACTCCTCGACGAGAAGAAGAGAACGAGAACCAAATTGAGCTATGCACGACCGGCGCTGACTACAGCGAGATCCTGACGACTTTCTTACGATGCATTGAAGCGAAGCCCACACTCAATGTCGATGAACGGGCTTGGCTTCGCGTTCGCCATCTCCGTCTTCCAAGGCGGCGAGCACTTCCGCAATGTGGTCAAGCAGCATTAGGTGGGGCGCACACAACTGGCTCAAATAGTCTACGAGATAGCCAAGCTCCATAGTGCGGTCGAACTCCTCAGGACCTGGGCCTTTGTCTTCCTTTTCCTTAGACCTGTGAGCGGCCTCACTGGCCGCCATCAATTCCGGCTTCATCCTCTCGATGGCTTCCTTCATGGCTTGAAGGTGAAAATCACGCTGTGCCTTTTCTGTGTCAGTCATGGAGATGTCTCGCCTTTGCGCCGTGCCGCTTCCATGAAACCTATCCCCGCAGCGCGAGTTATGTGTTGCGAGGGACTAAGATGCTGATGCTATATTCCGCAGTGTTTTTGGCGGTGATCGCCGCGAACGCTGGGGCCATAATCCTGGCGGCCACTGTCGGATACCGCCGAATGCACCACGACTAAGACGATCTAATGCGCCGTCCGACGTGTGCTTGGTCGGGCCGTGCAGGCCTCGGTTTAGCCTCTGCTTGCGGGCTAAATCGGCGCATGAGTCGTCCCTCTCCGTTCCCCCGCCTGCGGGAACGGAATATAGCCCATGGCGTTTACGTACGGGGGATGGGGCATTCGGGGAACTACTATGACCAATATCCCAGAAACACGCGTGCCCATCGAGGCGCGGATGGTTCTCACTGCATCACAGTATTCTCAAATTGCAGCAACGTATGAACACGCTGCGGCGGATTTGACCTTACCGCCACAGCCACGGGCGGCTTTCGCTGAGAAGGCCAAGCGGTTTCGCCTGCTTGCGCGAATGACAGCAGCGATGGCCTTATCGCAGAACTCGTCTCCTCTTATGGAGCCGCAACGTTATCGTCCTTTAGTAGGTACGGACACTCACTCGTCACTGCCGGAATTAGAATTAGCTAAGTACCACGGGTGCTTGGCGATGGAGCCGCAACGTTATCGGCCTTTAGTAGCTTAACGTCGCCGCCTGACACGGGGCGAGCTAAAGACTAGCCCTCCCGCTTTCGGTGGTTCGGACCGAACATGCAATCGACTGCTTCTCGACTCTCGAGGATGAGCAGGATGAAACCCGCGCGCTCAATGGTGCCTGGGGCCTCGTGCTCTGGCCACCAAAACTCGACGCCGATCCTCCCTTCTGGGCAGCATCCTCAAGTGTCTACGATGAAGGTTGATGCGCACGTCCCCGGCCTTTTTGGTCACTTTCAGCTTTGCCCCCAAAAGCGACATTCGTCAGGGCATTGAGGATGTCCACTTTGTGGCCATCAGCATACTTCGGTGCGCGGGGTTAGGGTTAGGATGCCGTGCCTAGCGCTTTGGAGATGTCGCGAAGTGTCGCCGTCTCAACATCACTTACTCGTACACCACCAAGGCCAAGAAAAGACCCTTCCACGGCAGCTTCTGCGACCTTCTGGCTGATTTCGCGGAGCCAGGTTTTGAAGGCCGCTGCCTCGCTAGGGGCCTTGGCGTCGACGATGGCGGAAACCTCCCTTAGGCTCGCTAATGAACGCTGTACACATTCCGTGCGCTCAGCCTGGGCAAAGCGTTCGCGCATTGCAAGAATGCTTCCCTCGTCGGATCTTTCAAAATCAGCAATTGCTGCCTTGATGAGTTCGTTAGAATTGGGATCGCGCTTAGCTGCAGCGAGCGCCAAGCTGCTTGCAGCGGCTTCTTTAAGAGTGCCCCACAAGCCGCTTGGATCGGCTGCCGAAACGGCAATGCCGGCAACCATGATGCTCTCTAACACCTTCGTCCATTCTTCCGGTGTGAAGTCATTCTTATTAGCCATGGCCGCTTCCAGAGAGGAGTGTCCTTGCTACGTATTTCTGTTGCTCATGAGCGGACTATGCCGCGGCGAGCGCTAGAAGGGAGGCGCTGAATCTTATGTGTTAGGGAGGCAAAGAGGACCGCGATCATGGCAGAAACTGGGCCTGAGAAGTCCGTCTTGAAGTTTCCCCGCTACTCAGCAGTCCGCCCGCGTGCCCCTGCCTACGGCGCATACCACTCGATGTGCCGCTCGGGTCGTGCCCAAGTCGGTGAGAGGCACGGCGATCTATTACCGCAATCAATGAAAGTTTCGACTTCCGAGGCCCTCAAAGCAGTTCGTAAGTACCGAAAATTGAAACCCCCGGAAGGAAAGGCGAAGCATTACCTTATGGTCCAAAGCCGGAATGAGATGTGAAATGTCTGACGCGAAACCGAGCGGTGACATGACCGTGCTCAAGAACCCAAGGCGTGAGCTCTTCGCTCAGTCCCTCGCCAAAGGGATGCCAGCCAGCCGAGCCTATGCGGTAGCGGGTTACAAACCCGACAGGGGGGCCGCATGTCGCCTTTCAGCAAATGTCAGCATTCGTGCTCGCGTCAATCAGTTGCTTGAGAAAGCCGCAGAGCGAACTTGGGTCACGATCGGACGGGTTACTGTCGAACTTGAACAGGCGCGGCAACTCGCCATGACGCAGCGGAATGGCGCGTTGGCGGCGGTTTCGGCTTCAATGAGCAAGGCCAAGCTGCACAGACTCCTCGAGGAGCGAAAGAGAAACTGACGAACTCCGTGGACTCTATACGACCCCAAGGCCACCCGTTGAATCCCGCCAAGGAGCACGCAGAAGCCGCCCTGCTCACCCTTGTTGAAATCGCGACAGGAATGGTGCGACCTCGGCCCGGGTTTCCGCTGCTGTGGCCATTGTTGATCGAGCCTTTGGCAAGCCGCCGCAGGCATTGGAGCACTCCGCGCCGGGCAGTTCACTCGAGGGCTTAGCGAAGCGGCTGCTTGGCACGGCGATCAGGCCGAAAGAGGCCGATGGACCGACTATCCCGGCAGATGGCCCTTAAAACCGGAACGCCAACTAGGGACTTTGTGAGCGCCCCAAGGGGGCTATAGGCAGTCCCCCGGTTTCCGACCGCGTTACGAGGTCCGGTTTCGGCAGAAAGGCGGACATCCGCAATTCGCTCGATGAAGTCTGCTGGTGAGTTGGGCCTCGGCCAAGACTAAGCGTCAGCAAATCTCTCGTCATGACTTTTCATCCTCGATCTGAAGCGTCACAACCCTGGCAAGTAACGTGGCGGGATAAAGTTGGCCGATCATTGCCTCGATGTTGGTAAGGCTTCGCGCAATTGGATGAAGCGGCGCGAGATCGCCCGACCCGGCTGTGGTGAGCGTGCCAAAACTGAAGAAGACCAGGGTGCTTGGAAGCGCGGGTGTGTCCTTCAAGGACATTCCGGAAAATGCATCGGGGATCAGTAAGCCGAGAAACGTATAGAGCGCGACGAACGTCAAACCGATAGTCAAATAGAGCAAAATGGCGCCCATGACCCGGTGATAAGTAATTCGTCCGGGCGCAAACACCGCCTTGGCGACAACCCAGCTCAACGCGAGCCCGAACAATATCCACGCGGTAGCGTCGAGATAGAGATCGAGTGGCGATCCGTGCTGATGGCGGACCACAGTCGCGGCTACAGCAAGGCCCAGCGCGACCATCAAAACGAAAACGGCAGCTGAAAATCCGTATGCGAACACAACGGTGCCGATAACTACCATACCCACGGCAAGCCCGACATCCGCGCTTGGAAATATTCCCGTCGCATGAAGTGGCGCGATGACGAACAGCATTAGCGCAAACAGAATCGTGAGTACCGTAAGCAGTGGATCGCCCAATCGCTCCTGCAAGCGACGAAAGCGCAATTTCGCATCGTGATCGATCACGGTTACCGGTCCCCGTCGCGGTATAGCTGGGAGAACTTGGAAAACGCTGGCTGGCCCCATTCTGGGCTTACTTTCAAGCTTGCGGGTACAAGCAGCTTACCACCGGAAGCTCAATCCAATGACAGGGCCATGCAGGATCAAGTCGAGGTTATTTCTATTGGCACTACTATCGTTGGTGTAGTCGACCGCCAAAGCGCGGTAGCCGATGACGCCGTGTAGGTTCGACTGCCAGAAGTCGAAGCCATAGCCGGCAAATAACTGCCACGTTAAATCGCTGCCGACACCAAAGCCGCCGATGTCGCCCAGGAACTGGAGTTCACTTCCTGGCGCGAGTTCATGCCGCACGCGAAATCCGACGAAGGGGTCTACCCAGTCTAGCGTGCCGGATCGCGCGACGGCGAGAGAGCCCGACCTCTGAAGACCGAGATTGCCAAGGTCGACCGAAGCGTCGACCGCCAGAGAGAGGTCGAGTTCCTGGTTCCAGTACCGCGCGCCACCAAGCAGGTCGAACGCGGTGGCCGAACTCGTGCCAGCCCATCTTGCGACCTCGTAGGTCACACCGCTCTCGGCCATCGTAATTTCGTAATCCAATCCCGCCCTGGCGCGAGCCGACACGTTCAAATTGGCGATGGGATTTCGTTGTTTTACAGCATCGCCCGAGAAATCGAACTTGCCCCAAACGAGGTCGCCATAAATGCCCCACCGTCCGTTCCGGGCCTCCAGGTAACCCATCAACGCCGCAAGCGAATCTAATTCAGCACCCGAGCTGCCGGAGTCGAATAGATCCCAAAAGGACATATCGATTTCGGCCGTTTGACCGCGCACTGTGACGTCGCCGTTGACGCTTGGCGCCCACGCATAGGGGGTGACGCGAAACTCCCATCCAGTCTGCGCTGGGGGCGCCACATAGGCGTAACCGTCGCCAGGGGGCAGATCGGCGGCACGGGATGTGGAAGTCCAATTCATTGCGCCAGCAATAACCAGGGAGGCCACCGCGTGCAGCGTAACCTTCGCCAAATTGGCGCCGCGGAAATACAATGGGAAACAGCCTCCCTGCCGAGTCGGTTTGTCCGCTCATTTCCGCCGATAAGAGGGAAAGGCAAACCTCAACAACCGGGCGACTAGCATGTTTTCTGCCGCAAACTAAGGCAGTCCGATTGCCAGAACATGCTTCCCAGGGAATTCAAAATCGAGTTGCGAAAAAGCAACACGGCTTGACTAGAAATCGGCTCCGACTTCTGCTTCTGGCATTAAGCGGACCAGGTCGCCCAGAGCCTAAGAGATATCGTTGCCGACGTCCGGATAGTCGAGCTACCCGACCAGCAAGAGGGCGGCGACGTTTCCGATTGGTTAGACGCGGGAGGCACAAAGGACGAGCTGCTGCGGCTCTGCGCAGCGTCTTGTGTGTATGAGGGCGTCAGCGGGGTCGACACCGGACAGGCAGCTGAGGTTGCACGGCTCGCTGCGCTTCACCCCCTGGAATATGACCGTGAACGCTCGTCAGTCGCTGAAAGATTAGGCGTCCGCGTCTGCGCCCTTGATGCCGCGGTGAAAAAGGAACGGAGATGCGCTCCTGGGCCATCGGAAGACACTAGATTACAAGGTCGCGCTATGGTCCTACCCGAGCTCGAGCCATGGCCGCAAACTGTCGAAGGCGAACAGCTCCTGCGAGACATGGTGGCTGCCATCCGTCGCCACGTGATCTTGAACGAACACGAGGCACTTGCCGCGGCACTATGGGTGTTGCACGCACACGCGCTTGACCACGCTGAGCACTCGCCACGCCTGCATATTGCTAGCCCCGAAAAGCGGTGCGGAAAGACGGTACTGCTCCGGACTATCGAGCCCATGGTGCCGAGACCCCTGAGCGCAGAAAACATCACCACGTCAGCGCTCTTTCGCGTAGTCGAGATGGTGCACCCGACGCTGCTCATCGACGAGGCTGACGCATTCTTGACTGATAATGAAGAACTTCGCGGCCTGCTGAATGCGGGGCATGCTCGCGGGGGAACTGTAATTCGTTCCGTTGGGGATGATCATGAGCCCCGCGCCTTTCACGTCTGGGGTGCTATCGTAATCGGTGGCATCGGACGCATCCCGGCAACGCTTGAGGCCCGCTCAATCACTATCCACCTGCGTCGACGATTACCCGCCGAAACGATCGTGCGCCTAAGAAGTAGCCGACGTGAGCATTTAGATGAACTTGGCCGCAAGGCGGCACGGTGGGTCGTCGATCACGAGGACAGGCTGCGTGATGCTGACCCGAGGTTACCGGAGACCCTCGGTGACCGGCAGCAAGACAACTGGCGCATGTTGATTTCCATCGCTGATGCTATCAGCCCCGAATGGGGAGATAAGGCCAGGGCAGCAGCTGTAGCGATTGCCAAAGATGATGTCTTCGACGAACAGTCCGCTTCCGTGATGGCGCTAGCCGACGTGTCATGCATCTTCGAGACAGCGAACCAGAACAGGCTGACCAGCCGGGAGATCGTCGGAAAGCTACTCGCCATGAAAGATCGCCCGTGGCCGGAGTGGCGACGAGGCAGCCCCTTGACACAGAACAGTTTGGCTCGCCTGCTAAGGCCTTTCGGCATCAGACCACTGACCATCCGGTTCGCCCCCAAGCCAGCCAATCCTGTACGGGGTTATGAACGCACCTCTGTAGAAGAAGCCAAAGTGCGTTTTGTCGATGCTCCGGCTGACGACGCATTAGAGGCCGTCTACGAGGGCCCCGGCCCGGCTTCGGAGGAGCTTCTGTTTTGACGTGCCTGCCAGCAAGCAATCCGAAACCCCAAACCCCGCCAAGGAGGGCAATGGATAATGAGCTTTTCAATCCGAAACCCGGACCAGTGGGGTTTCGGTTGCGGCCCAGGGCAAGGGGCTGCGGCGCTAGAGAAGTTTTGGGGTTTCGGTTTGAACACCCTCTTGGTCGCCGGATCAGCCGGGTGTGACAACTCCGCAAGCCGTTAGAGCCAACCACCGACGATCCTGCTTCGATCCCCATGCTCCCCGAGGCCGCGTCGCCAGCCGCCTAGCAGCCACGTGATGAAACCAAGCCGGTTTAATCATTAGATCGAGATTGGTAAGCAGCGGTTGGTCCATGACCGCTTTGCACCCAGAAGCGGGCATTTGTCAGCGCATTGAGCATGTGTGCTTTGTGCCAGAAGCGGCCATCGAAATTTGATAGAGACCGCCTTAGCACCGCTCTTCTTCCACTAGCACTGCACTGATCTCAGCCTCGGCGACAAGGGTGCCGTTGACGACAGCTTGGGCCCCGAAACGCCAGATACGGCCTCGGCCGCGCATCTTCCTTATGTGATAAAAAATTATGTCACCGGGGAACACCGGTCGTCTGAAGCGAGCTTTGTCTATTGCCATGAAGTAGACAAGGGGAGCCTCCTTGAGATCTCCGGCAAAGTTAATGCAGAGCGCGCCAGCTGTCTGCGCCATGCCCTCTATCAGGAGCACGCCGGGCATACTAGGATTGGCCGGAATGTGCCCTTGAAAATATGGCTCGTTCGCCGTCACATTCTTGATACCCGTAGCCGATCGATCCCCGTCCATGTCGATAATTCGGTCTACGAGAAGGAAGGGATAGCGATGCGGCAGAAGCCGCATGATATCGGCGCTCTCCAGCGTATCGAGTCTCGCTTTTGCCAGGCTCTCATTCATTCAGATCAATCCACTCCCAATCAAGCCTTCTCTGTGTCGTTGCCTTGATCCAATCTGACATCTCCCAGATGGATGGTAAATGCCAGCATCGTTGCCCGTGTCGTGCTGATTGCCAAGCCTTCGAAGGAGTCGAGGAACGCCCATCACGAAATGTCCGCTAAGTGCCCTTAGCAGACATTATATCGGCGCTCTAGGGCCGTGTGGGCAATGCGCCTTTAACCGCCGCGTCCTTCTAGGGCGGCAATCGCATTTCTGAGCGTCTCTCGAATGCGCTCCAGCGCGGTGGCGTCGACGGCCCTGGGATCGAGGTAGAAATCGAGGCCGGTCATGTGTTCGCTAAAGATCTCGATCTTCCGCCCCGCTTCATCCAACACACCCTCGACGACATAGGGAACCACCGCGCGGCTGATGCCCTTCACCGAAATCTCCGGCAACGCGCGCGCCGCCACGATATCGCGCACAAGAGCGTAGGTCTCGTAGCTGATGACGATATGTCCAGGCTCGGCGATCGATTGCAGACGCGCCGCGAGATTAACCTCGGCACCGATGGCGGTGTAGTCCATGCGGTCGACGCTGCCGAAGTTGCCGACGTTGCAGAAACCGGTGTTGATGCCCATACGCACGCGGAACGGATGCTCCGTACCCGCGCTGCGCCATTTGACGTTGAGCTCAGCAAGCCGACTCTGCATCTCCGTCGCCATGTGGAGGCAAGCCCTGGCGTCCTCCACCGTGCCCTTGGTCTCGGGGTCGCCGAAGAAGATCACCAGGGCATCACCGATGAATTTATCGACGGTGCCGCCATGCTTGAGGGCAATCGCCGACATCTCCGTGAAGTACTCGTTGAGGAGGAGTGTGATCTGCTCCGGCTGCAGGCGCTCCGTGGTGGCGGTGAACCCCATAATATCAGAGAAAAAGATGGTGAGCTCCTTGCGCTCAGTGTGAATGGTGACGTCCTTCTGACCACTGAAAATACTCTTGTAGATTTGCGGAGCGAGATAGTGCGAGATCTTCGTCGAGATCCTGACGAGAAAGTCATTGGCGGCCTCGAGCTCCCGGTTGGCGTCCTCCAGGCGTCGATTGAGCTGCGCCTCCTTTTCCTGCAGTAGCGTCATCTCGTAGGCTTTCTGCTGCAAACGGCGGGTCGCGTCGCGATAGGCCGTGACGTCGAGCAGCACCACCCACACAGCACCGGCGTCGAGATAGAGATGAAGGTCGGCGGCGCGGCCGCAGTCGAGTTCGACCGATGGCACGAAAAAGGATGTCTCCTCCAGCGGCAGCAGCCCTTCGAGAAAGAAGACTTGCTCGGCCGCCGGCTCGCCCAGGCGGATGGCCGCCAGTCCATAATTCTCGAGATGCCCGCCGGCGCCGATCAGAAGGAGCGCGGCATCGACCTGAAGATACGCAACCGATCGCTCGTTATAGGTCAGCTCTCGCAGCCGCTCGGCAAGGCTGGCGGGCAGGCTTTCCATGATTCAGCTCGCGGTACGGACCGCAAGGTCCTTGAAGGCATCTTCCACGCCTTCACCGGTTCGCGCGCTGCTTGGCTGCACCCACCAGCCGTTCTGTCGCAACCCCGCGACGTCGGCGTCCCCGATCGCCCATTGCTCGGTGAGGTCGCTCTTGTTCAACAGCAGCACGAACGGCAGCGAACCGTGATCGGCTTCGACGCGTTGGCGCAGCGAAAGCGCGACATCGAGGGTCGAAGGGCGCGTCCCGTCGGCGACAAGCACGTAACCGGCGGCGCCCCGCATATTGGTCATGCGGAACGAGTTGATATCGTCCTCACCGGCGAGATCCCAAAGGATGAGGTTCACGATTCGATCTGGGAGCTCCACGGTCTTCTTGTCGATCTTGACTCCGACGGTGGTGAGATAGGTTTCGGAGAACACGCTCTGGACGTAGCGCTTGACCAGACTGGTCTTGCCCACCGAGAAGCCGCCGAGCATGCAGATCTTCTTCTGCAGCACTGCCGTCATGGCTCTTCCTCGAAACTGACCGAGAACGATACCCGTCGATTGGCGGAGCGAGCGGCCTCGGAGGTGTCGCCCTCGAGCGGCTCGAGTGTACCGGCGCCGCGCACCGTGAGCTGATCCGGATCGACGCCGCGTTTCTTCAGAAGCGCGCGTACCGCTTCGGCGCGCGCCACGCTCAGCGACAGGTTGGAGGTGCCCTGGCCCTTGGCGTCGGAATGCCCGGTCAGCGTCACCCTGCTCATGACGTTTAGGCTCGAAGACAATTTCGCGAGTTCATTCAGCTCGGCTGCCAGCTGATCGAGGATTTCGTCCTGCCCGGCTGCCGGTAGCATCACGTTGTTGTCGAAACGGATGCTGCGCGCCTGGATAGCATCGCGCAATTTACCGAGCGCCCCCTCGCTAATATTGCGCACGGCCGACACGTCGAAAACCGGCGCCCCTGCCGGCAGCAGGTTGCCAGCCCTGCGAGCCCGCGCGATCCACGGTGACGAGGCTGACCCTTGCGCGACGATGCGGTCGCCATCCACTGCGAGGGTCACGCCGGGCGGCGGGTTGAGGGAAGCCTGGAGCCGCGCGAGCACGAATTGCGGGTCAAGCGCCTGATAGGGTTCAAAATGCGCCACGACCCGGGCCGGATCGATCCCCGCCTCGTCCAGGAACTGGAGCGGGTCGGCAGCGAGTGGATCGCGCAAGCCCGACAGTAAGAACTTGTCGCCTCGCGCCTCCGACTGGGTGATGACGATTCCAGGCTCGGCCCGCAGCCGCTCCACGTAGACCTGCCATTGCCGTTCGATCACCTCCCGGCTCTGCTCGGCCACCGCATCCTCGTTGTTTACCCCGGCGAGGTCAAAGCCGGGCGCCCCGGCCGGCAGCATCTGCGCAAAAGCGTGCGCGCGGTCGAGCCACGGGTGCGAAGCCGAACCTCGGGCCACGATGCGGTTTCCCACGATCGACAGGGTCACGCTCGACGGCGGATTAAGCGATAACTCAAGCCGTTTCAGCACCAATTGCGGGTCAAGGGCCTGATAGGGATCGAAATGCGCCACGACCCTCGCCGGATCGATCCCCGCCTCATCAAGAAGCCCGAGCGGGTCGGCGGCGAGCGGATCGCGCAAGCCCGATACCACGAACTTGCCGTCACGTTTGTCCGCTTCCGTGATGACAATTCCGGGCTGCGCCCGTAACCGCTTTAGATAACCCTCCCAAATCTGTTGGTTGTACCACCACCACGCCACCCATGCCGCGGCGGAGATCAGCAGGAGCAACAGCGAAGCCACAACAATCACACGTCCTAGCCTGGTGCGTGGCGACTCGTGCGCGCCAAGCGCCACCAGTTCGCGTAAGCGCGCCTCGATGTCGCCGAAGCCAGCGCTGTCGCCGTCGAAACTTTCGAGCGCATGATGTCGCTCGGCGTGAATGCGCGACAGGGTGTTGCGCATCGTATCGTGTAGTCCCTCCGGGGGATCGCCCCGGATAACCGCGACCAGCAAGGCAAACGGTCCGGGCTCGCACCACAGCCGCAGCTCTCCAAGCTGCAGCGAGTTCGAGGCCCTGGTGCTCGGCGCCGCTGAAGGAATTGCGGACAAAATCCTGGATGGCGACCAGCATCGAAGAAACGAGCTGCGGGTCTTGGCTCACCGCATTCTCGGCCGCCACATGGGCGATCAGCAGCCCGGTATGCCGGTGGACCAAGAACACGTGTTCGACCTGGTAGACCAGCGTATGTTTGAGCACGACCTCCGCAAAGGGGAGTCCCGTACGCCAGGCCTCCCAGCGCCATTTGAGCCCTCGCCAGGTTAGGCTGTATTTTAGGGTCTGGTTGAGCCGCTGGAACGTCTCGTCAATCGTCTCGCCGATCGATTTGCGGATCGCTGGCACGATCGTCGGATAAAGGATATTGACCAACGTCGTGGGATCGCTGCGGATCGAGCTCTCCGCCGCCTTCTCCATGATGGGCGCCAACACGTGCCCCATCCGCGTATCGTTCGTCGCCTGGGCGATCGCGGTCGGCAAGATTTGCCCGATCACAGCAGCCAAGCGCTCGGGATCGTCCACCACGCCGGCGAGCCGCGACAACGTCTCAATCTCGCGGCCGACCAGCAAGGTTCGTAGCTGCTCGAGCTGTAAATCGCCCGGGCGCACTCCGTTCTGCTGCGCACGCAGCTCCGGCTTCAGGCTCTGCGCGATTTCGACGAGCAGACTCGCTAGAGCTTTTCGATCGATGGCGTCATCGCCCGAGCGAAGCAGCCCCTCAAGAATGTCGGGGGACCGGGTCACCTGGCGGCTAGCTGGACGCCCGGCCGCGCGATGGTTCGATCCCGCCCTTTGCGCTACTCGCCGCGTCCTGGTTCAGGCATTTGGCGACCTCGACGAACAGCCCGGCCAGCAGGTTGCGGTCGGTTTTGACGTTGCTGAGCTCGGCGAACATTTTTTCGATGGTGTGCTGAAGATCATCGTTTTTGCGCTTGATCTCCTCGCGCAACGACTGCGCTTCCTGGGTCAGGCGGTCAGCCATGTCGCGCTCAAGCTGACTCAATTGGTCCGACATCGCGCGAAGCCGCTTTTCTAGCGCCTGATTATGCTCGCGCAGCGTCCGCTCCAACTCCTTGTCGGCATCGGCACGCAAATCCTTCTCTTCGCGGAGCTGGCCCACGAGCGACTCCACCTGCTTCTTAGCGTTCGATTCGAAGGCGCTAAGGTTGCGCGCGGTCTCGGTCTCGATGTCCTTGAAGCGCTGAAGAAACCTCTCCTCCAGTTTGGTGAAGCGGCGGTCGTAGTCTTGCATCTGGTTGCCAAACAGGAGGTCGCGGATCTTGTCCACACCCACGACCTCGCCGCCAGGAAGCGGCCCGTTGCCCAGCTGCGCGGCGGCTACGGCGTCGATCAACTCGGTTTCAGATTTCGATGATTTACCCGCCACGCTACACCTCCACTGATCTTTGTGACAAAAGCAGTTTGTAGTTATGACATCGCCTGTTGCGAACTTGCAAGCCTTGGTAATTCGCCACTACTTATTAGCTCGGGAGAGCTGTCTCGTCGTTTATCGAGACCGTGATCTATTCGATCGTCCTGCTCGATAATCCCTCTCGCCGCGAGCCTCGAGTTGATTATTTTTGGTTGGCTATTTGGTTCTAGGTAGCAGGAGTGGGTACCGATCCCGGAACCCACTGAAATTATTGGCGCCCCCTAGGGGTTTCGAACCCCTGTTTCCGGCGTGAGAGGCCAGCGTCCTAGGCCACTAGACGAAGGGGGCGTTTTGCTCCGAGCCAAGACCGAGCCTAAACCTATAGCTGCAAGCAGCGAATGCGATCAAGGCTTATTGATGCGCTACCGCTTCGCTGCTTGAGCGCGGCCTATCGCGGCTTCAGCCTGATGCGGGCGACGACCTGCCCGGTCTTGAGGTCGACCACGGCGATCTCGGAGCCTGCCGCAGAATTCAAATGGAGCGCAAGTCGGTCGCCATCAAGCGATAGCGCGGTGACGGTCGCATCTTTGGGGATCGGCAGCTCGGCCTCTATGCCGGCCGGTGGAGCTCCCACGCCGGCCGCGCTTTGCCCGCCCTTGGAGGCCTGATAGACAATGGCGGCCAGCACGAAGGCAAAGCCGCCGACCAGCAAGATCCCCATCACGATGACGGCAATTTTCAGCACCCGCACCTGGCGCGGGGTGAACACCGTGCCTGGCAACGGCGTATTGTCGGGTTCGCTTGCAACCGCCATGGTTTGAGACCTCATGCCTCGGTCAGAGAAAGCTCCCGCCCTGAAGCGGCTTCACGCGGAGGCCGATGCGAGCCATGACGGGCTCAGACTCGACCGCTTCCTGTCGATGCGCCTGCCCGAGCTGAGTCGCACCCGGGTGCAAAGCCTGATCAAGCAGGGCCACGTCTCCTCAGGCAGCGCGACCATAGTTGACGTGAAATACCGGGTCAAACCGGGCGAGCGCTTCACGCTTGATGTGCCGCCTACAGTCCCGGCGGAGCCTGGCGCCGAGACCATTCCCCTCACCGTGGTCTATGAGGACGATGCGCTCATCGTCATCGACAAGCCGGCCGGGCTTGTGGTCCATCCCGGCGCCGGCCATGCGAAGGGAACGCTGGTCAACGCGCTGATTGCGCATTGCGGCCAAAGCCTCTCGGGCATCGGCGGCGTGGCGCGGCCCGGCATCGTGCACCGCCTCGACAAGGACACCAGCGGGCTGATGGTGGCCGCTAAGACCGATCGGGCCCATCGCGCGCTTGCCAAGCAGTTTGCCGACCATGGCAGGACCGGCCAGCTCGAGCGCGGCTATCTCGCGCTGGTGTGGGGTGCGCCGTCCCGTCCGCACGGCACCATCGATGCGCCGGTCGGCCGTCATCCGGCGAGCCGTACCAAGATGGCCGTGCTCCGGGGCAAAGGCCGCGAGGCCATGACTCATTGGCGCGTGGTTGAGACCTTCGGCCACGGCAAGGAGCCGGTCGCCTCGCTGATCGAATGCACGCTAGAGACCGGCCGCACCCACCAGGTGCGCGTGCATCTGGCCCATATCGGTCACCCGCTGATCGGCGACCCGCTCTACGGCCAGGGCTTCAAGTCGAAGCTGCGCAAGCTTCCGGAGCCGTTGCAGGGTAAATTGGCGGCGCTGTCGCGCCAGGCGCTGCACGCCAAGCATCTTGCCTTCGTGCATCCGACGAGCGGCACATTACTTAAATTTAATAGTCCGCTCCCTGCCGAACTCACCGAGATCGTGGCGGCATTCAAGGAACTGTGAACGGGTCGCAGGCTTTTATCCAAATCCCAAAGGTTCTATAGAGAGAGGTTCGCCGACAGGCGATCAGTTGGGAACAGCGCGGCCGCCTGAGGCCGCTGGAGACGGGCATCTCATGGCCGCTAGAAGTTTGCCGAGTGTGGGCGCGCATGGCGGACTGACGCGCTACCTCGAAGAAATCAGACAGTTTCCGATGCTGGAGCCGCAGCAGGAGTACATGCTTGCCAAGAGCTGGCGCGAGCATGGCGACCGCGACGCGGCCCATGAGCTCGTCACCTCGCATTTGCGGCTCGTGGCACGCATCGCCATGGGCTATCGCGGCTATGGGCTGCCCATCGGCGAGGTAATCTCCGAAGGCAATGTCGGCCTGATGCAGGCGGTCAAGCGCTTCGACCCCGACAAGGGCTTCCGGCTCGCCACCTATGCCATGTGGTGGATCAGGGCCGCGATCCAGGAATACATCTTGCGCTCGTGGAGCCTGGTGAAGATGGGCACCACGGCCGCGCAGAAGAAGCTGTTCTTCAACCTGCGCAAGATCAAGGGCCAGCTCAAGGCGCTTGAGGAAGGCGATTTGCGCCCCGATCAGGTGAAGAAGATCGCCACCCAGCTCGGCGTGACCGAGGAGGATGTGGTGTCGATGAACCGGCGGCTGGCCGGCGACTCGTCGCTCAATGCCCCGGTGCGTAACGACGCCGAGAGCGGCGAGTGGCAGGACTGGCTGGTCGACGACACCATGGACCAGGAGACGGCGCTCGCCGAGTCCGAGGAGCGCGACAACCGCCGTGGAATGTTGAACGACGCGCTCAAGGGATTGAATGCCCGCGAGCGCCGGGTGTTCGAGGCGCGCCGGCTCGCCGAGGACCCGCTCACGCTCGAGGAGCTGTCTGCCGAGTTCGGCGTCAGCCGCGAGCGCATCCGCCAGATCGAGGTGCGCGCCTTCGAGAAGGTGCAGAAGGCGGTGACCAAGGCCGCTTCGGCCGCCGCGCAGCCTGAGCCCGCCCCCGCCGAGTAGAGTCCCCGCTCCTCTTGCGGAAGACGGCGCCCGAGCGTGCGAGGGCGAATGAGGGGGAATTAGCCGACGTGAAGCAGCTCACCGCCGGCGGCGTCGAAATCGCCTATCTCGATGAGGGCAAAGGTCCGGCCGTTATCCTCGCTCATTGCTCGAGCGCCTCGCACAAGGAATGGCTGCCGCTGATCGAGACGCTCAAATCGGATTGGCGCGTGCTCGCCCCCGATTTTATCGGTTATGGCCAATCTGCGCCTTGGCCCGCCGACCGGCCTTTCTCCATCGACGCCGATGTGAGCGTGCTGCTCGCCGTGGCGAAAAAAGCCAAAGGCAAGCTGCATCTCGTTGGTCATTCCTACGGCGCAGCTCTCTTGCTGGAAGCCGCTCGCTCGCTCGGGCCGCGCGTGCGAAGCCTCACCTTGGTGGAACCCGGCCTGTATCACCTGCTGCGCCAGGAGCGGCGGCCCGAATGGGCCGAGGTCCAGACGCTCGCGCGCGCGGTGCTCGGCGCCGTGGCCAAGGGCGACGACCGTGCCGCAGCCAAATCCTTCATGACCTATTGGCTCGGCCACTGGCGCTGGTGGCTCTCGCCCGAGCGCTTCAAAGCGGCGATCGAGGCGACGATCCCCAAAGTCGCGCTCGAATTTGGCTTCGCCATCGATGCGACCACCACGCTTCAAGACTATGCCGTTATCACCGCGCCCACATTGCTGATCGTCGGGGGTTCGACCTGTGCGCCCAACCGCGCCATCGTCGATCTGTTGGCAACGGCGCTGCCCAACGCCAAAGTCGAGAGTCTCAAGGGCGCGGGCCATATGAGCCCGTTCACCCATCCCACCGAGCTCAACCGGCTGATCCTCGATGATCTTGCTCTTGAGCGCTGAGCTTCGCGCCGTCCTCGTCGGGCAACTCCTCGACGTCTTGAGCGAACAGCTCCTCAAGCTCCTTCGCCTGAGACCGCGCGTTGGCCTGCACCTTCTCTAGGTCGGTATAGTATTGATAGTCTTGATATAAACGCTTCTCGTCCAGCCGCTTGAAGGTGTCCGTCAGGCGCCTGACCTCGGCCTGCTTCAACCCCAGGCCTCGCAACAAATCCTTGGTCAGCTCCAGCGCCGCCAGGAATGTCTCGCGTTCGATGATCTCAACGCCGAGATCCATTAACCTGTGCACATGGGTGCGGTCGCGCGCCCGCGCGTAGATCGGCAGATCAGGAAAATGGCTGCGCACGATTTCGGCGACCCTGAGAGAGGCATCGACATTGTCGATTGCCAGCACGAAGGCGCGCGCCTTGTCGGCGCCCGCCGCGCGCAAGATATCGATGCGGCCGGCGTCGCCGTAATAGATCTGCGCGCCGAAGCGCTTCACGAAGTCGACCTGCTCGACGTTTGAATCGAGTGCGGTGAAGGGAATCTGGCGCGCGCGCAACACGCGCGCCACGATCTGTCCGAAGCGCCCGAAGCCGGCGATGATCACGTGCTGCTCGCCGTCCGGCGGCACCTCATAGTCGGGCGGCTTCGGTTTCGACGCCCGGACGATCGCATCGTCGATGAGCAGCAGCAGCGGCGTTGCCGCCATGGAGAACGTGACCGCGAGAGTCAGGAGACTGGCCAAATGCTGGTCGATCACGCCCTCGAACGCTCCCGCGCCGAACAGCACGAAGGCGAACTCGCCGCCTTGACTGATCACCAGGCCGAGACGCCGGGCCGCGACAGTGTCGAGGCCCCACCAACGGCCGAGCAGATAGAGGATCACCGCCTTGATGGCAACGAGACCGACCACGGTGGCAAGCAACGTGACCGGCTCGGATCCCAGCACCCTGAGGTCGACCGACATGCCGACGGCGATGAAGAACACGGCCAGCAGCAGGCCCTCGAACGGAGCGATATCGGCCTCGATCTGATGGCGATACTCGGAGTCGGCCAACAGCGCGCCGGCGATGAACGCGCCAAGCGCGGCCGACAGCCCGGCCGCCTCCATGACCAGAGCCACACCCACCACGGTCAAGAGCGCGCTCGCAGTCATCGCCTCGCGCACGCCGGTGGCGGCCACGATCCGGTAGAGCCGGCTCAACAGAAAGCGCCCCACCACCACCACACCGAGAATCGTGCCGATGGCCAGAACCGCGCTCTTGATGTCCATGGTCGGCTCGGCGGCGCCGAGCGCGAATAGCGGCACCAGCGCGATCAGCGGGATCGCCGCCAGGTCCTGAAACAGCAGCACCGAGAAGGCCAGCCTGCCGTGACGCGTGGTGAGCTCGCCCTTCTCCTCCAGCACCTGGAGCGCAAAGGCGGTTGACGACAGCGACAGGGCCAGGCCGATGAACAGGGCCTGCGCGGTGCCGAGGCCCAGCATCATGCCAATCGCGGCAAGCACCACCGATGTGGCGACCATCTGGACCGTGCCGAGCCCGAAGATCGCCGAGCGAAGTGCCCAAAGCCTGACCGGGCGGAGCTCGAGCCCGATCACGAACAGCAGCATCACCACGCCGAACTCGCCGAAATGGAGCACCGCGTCGACGTCGTTGAGCGCGTAAAGCGGGCCTAGCACGTAAGGCCCGATGATCACGCCGGCGGCGAGATAGCCGAGCACGGCGCCCAGGCGCAACGAGCGCCCGAGCGGTGCGGCAATGACGGCGGCGGCGAGAAACACCGTCACTTGAATGAGTTGCGCCGACACCATGGCTTGCCTTCCGACTTTCTGATTCTGCCTAGCACGCGGCCGCCGAACTCACTAGCCGGAGCGAAAGCCTTCCGCCTGTGCTACGGACTGCGCTGCCATGGGCCCGACCGAGACGTCAACCAAGCCGAGTTTTGTTGAGGCGCTCGCCCTGTGGGGCAAGATCGGCGTGCTGTCGTTCGGCGGCCCGGCCGGCCAGATCGCGCTGATGCATCGCCTCCTGGTCGAGGAGCGCCGCTGGATCGCACCCGGCCCGTTTTTGCATGCCTTGAACTTCTGCATGCTGCTGCCGGGGCCGGAAGCGATGCAACTCGCCACCTATGTCGGTTGGCGCCTCCACGGCACGGCCGGGGGCCTTGCCGCGGGTCTCCTGTTTGTGCTGCCGGGCGCTGTTATCGTCCTCGCTCTTAGCATCGCCTACGCCCTTTACGGCCAAGTCCCGCTCGTCGAGGCGGCGTTTCTCGGGGTCAAGGCTGCGGTCCTCGTCATCGTCGTCGAGGCGCTGGTTCGCGTTGCCCGGCGCGCTTTGCGCAGCCCCTACGATGTCGCCATCGCCGCCGCGGCGTTCGCCGCCATTTTCTTCTTTGCCGCGCCCTTCCCGCTCATCATCGCCGCCGCGGCCCTGTTAGGGTGGCTCCATGCGCTGGCCGCGCCTGCTCCCTCGGCACCGCCGATGGCGAGCCTCCCACCGGTACCGCTGTCGCGGACGGTCAAGACCGCGGCGCTGTGGCTGGCGATCTGGATCGGGCCTTTGCTCGTCATGGCGGCGCTGTTCGGGCGCACCCATGTCACCACCGACATCGCCCTGTTCTTTTCCAAGCTGGCGGTGGTGACCTTCGGCGGCGCCTATTCGGTGCTCGCCTATATGGCGCAGCAGGCGGTCGAGACCTATGGCTGGCTGAGCGCGGGCGAGATGCTTGACGGGCTCGGCCTCGCCGAGACCACGCCGGGCCCGCTTATTCTCGTCACCGAGTTCGTGGGCTTCCTTGCCGGTTACCGCCATGGCGGCGAACCGCGGCTCGCCTTCGGTCTGTTGGCCGCGGCCATCACCCTATGGGCGACCTTCGCGCCGTGCTTCCTGTGGATCTTCACCGGCGCGCCCTATGTCGAGCGCCTAAGCACAAGCCCGCGCCTGGCCGGCGCTCTGGCTGGCGTCACCGCCGCCGTGGTCGGCGTCATTCTGAATTTGAGCCTGTGGTTCGCGCTGCACGTCCTGTTCGGCAAGGTCACCGCCGAACGGCACGGCCCGTTGCAACTGTGGACGCCGGACTGGGCGAGCCTCAATGTTGAGGCTCTGCTGCTCGCGATCCTCGCCGCGGCGCTCCTGTTTGGACTGCGCCTCGGCATTTTGAGCACGCTCGGGATCACCGTGGCGATCGCGCTCGCCTGGTCTCTCGTCCCGGGAGCAAGCTAGGTTGACTGACGGCTGATCTGCTAGCGCGGGATCCACAGATTGACGAAGGGCGCCCTCACCCACGTCCCGCGACGGCCGCTATAGACCCTCGCGAACGGAGCCCTGACCCAGGTGTCGCCGTCTTCGTCGTCGACTGCCGTCAAGGGTGCCCGCACATGCGTGCCGTTCCGGTACCGCCAGCGGCGATTGTAGTAATCGACTTGCTGCACGAGCTCCACGCCATCCGCCGGCGCAATCACCGGACCGGGCGCCGCCATGCTCGGTGCCGGCATGCCGCCAAGCAGCGCAAAGCCCGCTGCCGCGAGTCCGAGATAGAGGGATCGATACGTCATTAAGCTCTCCTTAACCGTGTCCCCATCGCCCAGCCGAAACGATCGCTTCCATTCAGTTTGCCACCGCACTCCGGCGAGGCAAGCCCAAATTACAGCCAGCCTTTACGTTTGAAGTAAAGATAGGGAAGTACCGCCGCCAGCACCATCAAGAGGAGCGCGAGCGGATAGGCGTACCACCACTCGAGCTCCGGCATGTGATGGAAGTTCATGCCGTAGATCGACGCGATTAGCGTCGGCGGCAGGAACACGACGGCGGCGACCGAGAAGATCTTGATGATGTCGTTCTGCTGGATGTTGATCATGCCGAGCGTGGCATCGAGCAGAAAGATAATCTTGCCCGACAGGAAGGTGGCGTGGTCGGTCAGCGAATTGACGTCGCGTGCGGCGGTGCGGACGCGCGCCTGGAGCGGCTTGACCTCCTTCCGCTCGTTGACGGCATGAGCGAGATAGGTCAGCAGCCGGCCGAACGAATGGGCGCTTTCGCGGGCCTTCGAGGTGATCTCGCCCTCGCGCCCGATCGCCCGCAGCATCACGTCGAAGCGGCGTTGCCGTGCCGCAGCGGCACCCCTGATCTCGAAGATCGAATGCGACAGCCCTTCGACCTCGGCCTGGATGCGCTCGATGAAATCCGCGAGCCGGTCGACGATCGTTTCCAACAGGCCGATCAGAACGGCGGCCCCACTCTTGAGGTCCGTCTCGGCCCGGTTGCATCGCGCCACATAGATGGCGAAGGCCCGCGGCTGCGCATAACGCACGGTGACGAGCCGCTGGCCGGAAAGAATGAAGGTGACCGGTGTCGTTCGTGGCTCTCCCTGCTCGGGCTGATAGAGCATTGTCGCCGTCATGAAATAGGCGCCGTCCTCCTGATAGAGCCGGCTCGACGCCTCGATCTCCTGCTGCTCCTCGCGGGTGGGAACGTCGAACTTGAGCGCCCGCTCGATCTTTGCCTCTTCCTCCGGCGTGGGATTGATGAGGTCGATCCAAACGGCGGCTTCGGTGATCCGCGGTTTGCCCTTCTGGGGCTCAAGCGTCCCCGCGCGGTTTTCATAAATGGTGAGCATCGGACCTCCCGCTTCCGAGCCCGGACGTGCCGAGGGCCTTAGCGGCCCTTTCAGACCGGACGGACCTTATACCAGTCCCGTGATGTTGCCACTGAGACAATGGCGTCCAGCTAGCGGCTTTGACAGCGAGCTGGCGGGTGGCTAGCTTTAAGCATGGGGTGGCTGCGACGGGACAAGGATTGCATCGCTTTGGTTGTGGTCTGGGCTCTCTTGCTCCAGGCCGCCATCCTGTCCTTCACCTCCGCCGTTCACGCCGCCACGATTGCCTCAGGCGGCAGCGTGGTGTTGTGCACCGCCAGGGGCGCCGTCGTCGGCGGGCAACTCCCTGGTCAGAGCCATCGCAAGGCTGACTGCCAGTGCTGCACGACGTCGTGCCGCTCGGCCTGCGGCGGATCGACTGCCGGCTTGGTTCCTCTTGTACTTCGCGTTCCACTGCCCGCCTCGGTTGAGGTGCTGGCCGACCCGCCGCGTGTCCTCGCCCCGCAACACAAATCCGCTGACGCCTCGCCGGCGCAGCCGCGGGCTCCCCCTCTCGCCTAGGCACTAGCACACATCTTCGCGTCGTCTTGAGCCGTGCACCCATCGGGCGAAGGGCGCATACGCGCACGCGACGCATCCCACATCGCATCTGTCTCGGCGTGCCGGCCAGCCGCCGGCAACAAACGGGGGCTTCATTTCATGTCACGTTCTCAGATATCTCGTGCCGCACCGCCGGCGCTCATTCTCGCTTCGGCGCCGCGCTCGCAGGCTTCGCGTCCACCGCGCAAGCCGATCCCGGTTCCGGCCTACTTGCCGATCAGCACGCGCCGGCCGGCGTCATGTTCGACCATATGCACAAGGCCGGCGAAGTCATGGTCGGCTTCCGCTATGCAGGCAGTTTCGCCGGCGGCGACATGTTGCACAGCACACACGCGGCCGACGACCAGGACGTCATCGACAATGGCTGCACGCCGCATCCCTGCGCCATGAAGCCGAGCGACATGACCATGAACATGTACATGCTCGATATCATGTACGCGCCGACCGATTGGCTCACGCTGATGGTCATGCCGATGTGGATGAGCCATGAGATGACCATGGTGCCTCTTAAGGGCATGGCGAGCAGCGGCCATGAGGGCCATGACATGCCCATGGACGGCCACGCCGACGCGCATGCACATTCGGGGCAGCACACGCACGGCACCCAAGGCTGGGGCGATACCATCTTCGGGCCCGAGCTCCGCTTGGCCGATGGGCCGGGCTACCATCTGCAAATCAATCCGATGGTCAGCGCCCCGACCGGCTCGGTCGACAAGCAGATGGACGGCGTGTTCACCCATTACGGCATGCAGCCCGGCTCCGGCACCTGGGATTTCGTGCCGAGCATCGCTTACACGGGCCGCGCCGATCGCATGACCTGGGGCGCGCAGCTCCTTGGCATCGTGCGTTTGGAAGATGAGAACGAGTTCGGCTATCGGCTGGGCGACGTCTTTCAGGCCACGGCGTGGGGCAGCTACCGTTTCGCCAACTGGATCTCGGCCTCACTGCGCGGCCTCTACACCGAGCAGAGTGTGATCGAGGGCCATTACAACGGGCCGCACAATCATTCGAGCCCGCCCGATCTCCAGTTCAACTATGGCGGCCGGTTCTGGGATATCGGCTTCGGCGTCAACACCGTCGTGCCGGGCGGTCCGCTCAAAGGGTTGCGGCTCAGCGCCGAATGGCTCCAACCCGTCATGGACGATCCCAACGGCTATCAGCTCGAGCGTGAGGGAACGCTCTGGGCCAACGCGACCATGTCGTTCTAATCCGTCGATGAACGGCGTTCGCAGGTGCGAGCCCGCGGATGCCGTTCAGTTCTTCTGGACGATGCAGGCGCCGCCGTCCGAGCGCAGCTCCGCGCAAAGCTTGATGGCGTCGGCGCGGCTGTCGGCGCCGATCTGGACCATATAAAGATTGCGGCGCCCCCGGCTCAAATTGCGGTCAGGTTGCACGAAGGGTTCACGCTCGCCGAGCAGCGCCTGATGCCGCGCTCTCAGCCTGGTGAACTGGGCGAGTGCCTTAGACTTGGAGAACGAGGTCGAGACATGGACGCCCCACGGGCGCCAGGCCCCGCTCGCCGTTAGCGGCTCGGTCTCGTACACGGCCCGCACCACCAGCGGAGCGAGCTTGCGGCAGGAGTCCTGAACCTCCGCGCCGGCGGTCTTGAGCGCATCGGGAAGCTCGGTCTCGTCGAGTTTCCACTCCTCGGCGGCGCGGCCGGTGACGAACTGGACGTAGTTCTGCGTCTCCCACGGCAATCCGCCCGAACCCGACAGCCACGCGCGAACGCGCTCGGCGCCGGCGTTGTAGGCGGCGGCCGCCAGCCCGAAATTGCCGAACTCGCGGCGAAGATCGGCGAGCAGGCTTGCCGAGTGAACGATCGCCGATTTTGGCTCGAACGGATCGTCGAGCCCGCGCTCTTCCGCGGTACCCGGCATGAACTGAGCGATGCCTTGCGCGCCCTTCGGGCTGACCGCTCGGGGATTGAAGCGGCTTTCCTTCCAGATCAGGCGCACGAACGGCATCGGGGGCAAATTCCGCGCCTCGGCCTGTTGCTGCATGATCGGGCAGACAATATCGACGAACGGCTTAGGTCCGGCCAAAGCGAGACCCGCTTCCTTCACGCCGGCTTCGACGCGAGGCGTGGCGCCGCCCGCACGCGCCGGCAACGCCAGGAGGAGAAGCACCGCCGCGAGGAAGGCTGTGGGCAACGGCCGCATCATGCCGCCAGTGTCAGACATCTTCGCGGCGAGGTCTATCCGGCCTGAAGCTGGATTTAGTTCTTCTGCACGATGCAAGCTCCGCCGGCCGCCTGGAGCTTGGCACACAGGCCATCGGCGGCATCGCGGCTGTCCGTGCCGATGCGAACCGAATATTGCAGGTCGGTGCCCATGTGCAGATCGCAAGTCTCGACCACCATTGGATCGTAACTCCGAGCAGGTCCGCGTGATCCTCCTTGACCTTGGCGAATTGATCGAGAGCCTCTTGCTTGGAGAACGACGTGGCGATTTCCACGCCCCACGCATGGGCCGGCGAAGCTGACGCGTTGGTGCTCGCCTCGCCTTGCGGCTGCGTACAAGGCGAAAGCGGACCCTCCTCCACCGTCGGCCCCGCCGACGCGGTTGCCGCAGCGAGCGAGGCGAGCAGGCCTAGGGCTAGAAGCGGCGCGTGTTTCATCGCCCGCAGCATGGCGCGAGTCTAGGCCGCGATAAAGGCCCTGCTCAACTCAGGCTGAAACCATCGCTAACGGCGAACCTCCTCAATGGAACTTATAGTTGACCTGCACCTGGGGAACCGCGTTGAACCCAATCGAGATCGGACTGGGTCGACAGCTGCTGCGTGAACCTCACGCCGCCCCCAAGCGAAAGCTTTGCGTTTGGAGCCCAATTGACGCTGCCGCTGCCGACAAAGACCAAATCCTGCCGCCCGCCGGGGTAGTCCGAGAAAAAAACACCCTGCAAACTGCCCGTCGCCGACAACGACAAATTCTTGATCGGCGGACGCCAGCCGACCGTAGCGGCAAGGACCCCGACCGTGGCGATCTGGCTCTGAATGTCGGCCAGCGCTTCCGACAGCGACGCCGAGATATCGCAAATAGTAGCAATAAGCTTCGTTGCCTTTATCGCCGCAGAGCTTGTTGCCGAGTCCGATATTGGAGCGCGACCAGCCGATCGACGGCGAGGCAATCGTGATCTGTTCGGGGCCGAGGCCTGGCTCGTAGACCGAGGTGCCGTCGATGCCGATCGTGAGCAGGTCCGTCCACGCCGTGCCCGGCGTATTGTATCCCGGCGCGGTCTGCTTCCTGCCGAGCAGCCGCGTATAGGTGACGCTGGCATTCAGCGCATCGAATGAGCTCGACGGCAGCGCGACATAGCGCACCGCCGAGGGACCGAGCAGAAACGACACGGTGTCTTCCTCGCGGCCGGCCGGCACCAGGATCAGCAGATTGGCGTTCAGGCTGCCGATGGAATCGGGAATGATGTCGACATCGGCCTGATTGGCGTTGGTGGCGTAGTTGTAGTTCGACCCGGCGATGCCCCCTGACCACGGTCTTGCGCGGCAGCTTCCGCTCGAAGGTCTTGGTGACGACGTGCGTTCTCTTCTTCTGCACCTTGACCACCCGAAAGGTGGGCACATTGCGAGGCCTTGCGGGCGGTGGTCGATCGGAGGCCGAGCGGCACCACCACACCCATTCTCTTCGCCTCGGCCTCACGCTCCTCCAGCGTCAGGTCCTTCTTCTCCTCGACCGTGACCGAATATTCCTCCTTGTGCTCCTCCTTCACTTTCCCGGTTTTGGGGGGAGCACCGTTTCCGGGCTGGGGGGAATGAAAGTCTCGATCCGGCTCACTATATTGGGGTCGAAGCCTTGGGGCCCCGGCCTTGCCGCTTGTACAAACGGCGGTGGCCATGACCAAGGCAAGAAGAGACCGCTGCAACCAGCTGGATACATGCGCTTACCGCACAACGACGGCGTCACAAAAACAATCGGAGAGTAAAGTGCCAAGGTCCGGCTGCAACTTAAAATTTCATGTTTCTGCCCTAGTAGCAGGTGCCATAGTTTTTCTGCTGGGCACTGTTGCTTATTTGCCTCAGACCCGGCGCGCGTGATCTTGCCAGCGACCCGAACCTGGCCCAGCGGGTGCAGCAATTCATCTACAAACCCGCCCTGGCGACCTGGTGCTCAAGCCAAAAGCCAAGAAGAAAAAGTCGGGCAAAGATGCCGACGACTAGCCCTTAATCCGGAAAAGCGCGGAGAGCCGTCTCGGCCACCCGTTCGAGTTCCTTGCGGCTCGCCCCGCTCGCGGCCTGAACCGACATGCCCTCGATCACAGTCGAGAGGTAACGCGCGAGCGCGGCAGGGTCGGCGTCGGCCGGCAGGTCGCCCTCCTTCTTGGCCCGCTTCAACCGAGCGCGAATCTGCGCCTGGTTGCTGGCCCGGCGCGTCTCCAACTCCTTGCGGATGCAATCGGCGTCGGCGCCGCAAGCAAGTGCGCCTTGCACGGCAAGACAACCCTTGGGATGGCAGGGGTCGCTCAGGAACTTGGCGGTACGGCGCAGCAGTCTCTCGGCCGCTTCACGTGCGGTCGGCGCGTCCAGGGCCTCGTTCCAGGCCGCCGCCTGTAACTCCCAGTAGCGGTCGAGCGCCTTACGGAACAGGCCCTCTTTGTTGCCGAACGCGGCATAGAGGCTCGGCGGGTTGATGCCCATCGCCGAAGTCAGGTCGCACAACGTCGCGCCCTCGTAGCCCTTGCGCCAAAACACGCCCAACGCCCGGTCGAGCGCTTGATCCACATCGAACGCGCGGGGGCGGCCAATCGCCACAACCTTGTCTCCTGCCATTTTTTCGATCCCCTAACACCTCCTAATCTGTAGTGCGTGTTATATAATGCTCTTGACAGCCCGGGTCCAGCGCCACATATGTAGCGTTCGCTAAATAACTCACGCGAATGGAACTCAATGTCAAAGACCCTCGCTGGAAAAGTTGCCCTGGTGACCGGCGGTTCGCGCGGCATCGGCGCCGCGATCGCTCGCGCTCTCGCAGATGACGGCGCCGACGTCGCCATCAGCTATTCGGCCTCGCCCGACAAGGCCAAACAGGTGGTCAACGACCTGTTGGCTAAGAACGTGCGCGCCCATGCTTTCAAGGCCGACCAGGCCAATGCCAAAGAGGTGGAGGGGCTGGTCAATTCGGTGGTCGCCCGCTTCGGACGGCTCGACATTCTCGTCAACAACGCCGGTGGGTTTGTCACCGGTCAGGTTAACGACCGCGCCAACAATCTTGCCGAGCTTGACCGGCAGTTCGCCATCAATGTCGGCGGCGTAGCCGCGGCCGTACGCGCCGCAGCCCCGCTGCTCAGCGACGGCGGGCGCATCATTTCGATCGGCTCGGTGGTCGGCGATACATCGCCTTGGCCCGGCATTGCCGATTACTCCGCGACCAAGGGCGCAGTCGCCGCTTACACGCGCGGCTGGGCCCGCGATTTTGGACCGAGAGGTATCACTGTCAACAACGTGCAGCCGGGCCCGATCGACACCGATATGAACCCGGCAAAGAACGGTGACTTCTCCGAGGCCCAGAAGGGCCTGACGGCGCTCGGCCGGTACGGCACTCCGGCAGAGATTGCGGCGGCGGTTGCCTTTCTCGCCAGCCCCGCGGCGAGCTACATCACCGGCGCCAATCTCAATGTGGACGGCGGCATCGCCTAGCACTTCGACTGTCAAACGTAGGAGGTTGCAATGATCGAGAGGAGACCCTTCGACGCGCTCGGCGGCGCGGATCATGGCTGGCTGAAGGCCAAGCATCATTTCTCCTTCGCCCGCTACTACGACCCGGAGCGTATCGGACATGGCAGCTTGCGGGTGTGGAACGACGATGAGATTGCGCCCCACACCGGCTTTCCGCCGCACCCTCACGCCGAGATGGAGATCATCACCTATGTCCGCCAAGGCGCCATCACCCATGAGGACAGTTTGGGTCATCAGGGCCGCACCGAAGCGGGCGATGTGCAGGTGATGAGCGCAGGCTCAGGCATCCGCCACGCCGAGTACAATCGCGAATCCGTGCCGACCACGATCTTCCAGATCTGGATCGAGCCGAGTGTCGGCGGCGGCGAGCCGTCCTGGGGCGCCAAACCGTTCCCCAAATCGGATCGCTCGGGGCGGTTCGTGGCGCTGGCCAGCGGCTTCGCCGGCGATGCCGACGCATTGCCGATCAGGGCCGAGGCCCGCGTGCTCGGCGCCACGCTGAAAGCCGGCGAGACGGTCAAATACGAGCTGGGCTCGGGACGGCATGGCTATCTCGTGCCGGCCAAAGGCAGCGTCGAGGTCAACGGCGTGCGCGTCGACACCCGCGACGGCGCCGCCATTACCGACGAGGCCCTGCTCGCAGTCAAAGCCCTCGAGGATGCCGAGATCGTCCTCGTGGACGCGGCGTAGGATCGAAGCGAGGCCCCCTCCCATCGCTTCGTGCGGGCAACGGTCGACCACCGTTGCCCGCCCTACGACCACGGCGGGCTCATCGCACCAACTCGCCGAACAGCCTGTAGCTGCCCTTCGGGCCCTCGGTCACCAACGTCCAATGGGTGAAATCCGCGGCGCTGGTGCAGGAATTGCCGCGCCCCTGCAGGATCAGCGTGAGAACCTGCTTCGCCCCGTTCGTGGGGCTGAAGGCGCCGGTCCCGGTGACCTCCCCCGTCAGTTTCCATTCTTTATAGAGTGCCGGCCCCGTGCCCTGATCTGGGCCGTCGCGTGGGTCGACCTCGAAGATCGAGATTTTTTGCGGCAGCCTGAGCGACAGGCTTCCCGATCCCCCGCCCGGACTGGCCAGGGCAAAACCGATATTGGTCTTGCCCGGCTGCATCTTGTCCCAAGTCACGCTGAGAGTGTAGCGCTCCGTGGGATCTAGGATGCCCGCGATGGCTTCGACTCCCGCCTCGCCGACATAAAGCTGCGCCTCCGTACCGAACCGCAGCCGCTCGATCTCTTCGAGTCGCCCACTGTCGAGCGCTTCCACCTCGACTAAGCGTTGGCCCTGATTGGTGCAGCAGGCGCAGGGCAGAGCCTCGCCCGGCGCCCCAAGCAAAACCAGGGCGGCCACGACCAATCGGCCCCGCCTCACTCTTCGTCGTCCTCGACTTCGGTCTCCGGGCGGTCGCTGCCGGGATCGAGTTCCTCGTGCCACACGCCGTCGGCAGTCTCGTATTCGATGCCGACCGTCTCGCCCGGCACGCGCTGCTCGCCGGCGGCGGTCTTGGCGGCAGCAAGTGCGGCCTCATGGGTCGGAAAGGTCTCCGAGAACGTGCCGCGGGCCTTGTAGGCCCAGCCATCCTCGTGCTTGACGATCCTATAGACAACCTTCGCCATCGGCCTCTCCTCGGTTTAGTTCGCCGAGCCTCGCACAACCGGCCTGCGCCGCCAAGGTTCCGTTCGCCGGCCGAGGGCGCCTTGACATTCTCTCCGATACCCCTTGCGTCATAAGGCTGAGGCGCGGTGATCAGGCCGGGTTCGAACGGATAGTGCATTAATCGATTTGGGCCCAACGAGATCCCTCGGTGTCGTTGCGGGGAAGCTTGTTGATGATGTTTTGTCGGATGGTGTCGCGGTCCCAATAGTTCGGGTCGCCGGAAAATACCTGATAGACGAGGTCCTCATTCCACACGATGCCGGCATTGGGGTTTTGGTGCTCGTGCGGCAAACCCAAGGCGTGGCCGATCTCGAGCCCGTCACCTTAATGGGGCGGTCCGACGTCATCGAGAACGGCTTCCCCTGGTTCAAGATCACCACGCAAAGTGGCAAGACAGGCTATCAATGGGGCGGCATTCTCTGTTCGACCGGAGCCGAGCGGCCCGACATCTTCAAGACCTGCACGGTCAAGCCGGCAAGCCGGAGCGGGACCAAGAGGCCGAGCAAGAGCGGCCCCAAAAAGAAGACGAAGCGATGTCCCGCGGGCCAATATCTTAATCAGAACGGCGTCTGCCAGCCTAACGAGACCGGGCAGTAAGCGACCCGCGGGGCGTCAAGCTATGCCCACGGCGCTTTACCCTGTAGCTTGATCGCTAGCGGGGGCGGCTTTGCCGTCCCCTGCGCCGCAACGGGAGAAACAGCCATGCGCATTCCAACACTGTTCCGGAGCGTTCTCATCGCCCTGATCGTCTTATTCGGCATCGGCGTTCAGCACGCGCGCGCCGATACCGGCAGCATCGTGCTGACAGTCTACAAGGCCGGCTGGATCATCGGCGGGTCGGGCGGCTACGGCACGCTCACTTTCCGCGGCCGCTCCTATCCGCTTTCGGTCGGCGGCATCGACTACGGTCTGGTATTCGGCGGATCGAAAACCGTGCTGCGCGGTGGAGTCAGCAATATCAGCCGCGCGTCGGACGTTGCCGGCGTCTATGGCGCGGCGGGCGCGGGGCTCGCCGTCGGCAAAGGCGCGCGCGCGATCGTGCTAGCCAATCAGAAGGGAGCGGTACTCGAACTGGAGGGTCGGCAAGTCGGCCTGTTGGCCAATGTCGATCTCAGCGGCCTTGCGATTACAATGAAATAGCTTCGCGGCGTCGTGCGTCACGACTGGCGTGCCATGCCCTTCAGCGCGAGGTCGCTGATGAAGTCGGTCAGTCGCGCAACGTAGGCCTCGTCGATTTTCAGGCTGAACGGCGGCTTGGCGAATTGCTCGCGATTGCGCACGAATATGCTGCATTGGCCCATCAGCGCGATGGCGGCATTCATGGCGTCCTGGTCCGAGGTTTCCGGCGGTAGGAAGCGCCGCACGAGGTCGGTGGCACTGGCGAGAAACGGCATGGCGCCCGTCTTGACGAAATTGGTCAGCACCTTGCTCGGACGGACATTCTCCCAAGCAAAGATGCGGATGTAACGGCTCATTTGCTCGCGGGCGAGCAGCGGACGGAGCTGTTGATGCACGAAGCTGTGCAAGGCCTCCTCGCGCGGCAGGTCTTTGAGTTGCTCAGGGTCGAAATTGTCGAGCCGCAGATAACCCTCGAAGGCGACCTTGAGCACCTCGAAATAGAGACCATCTTTGCCCTTGAAATGATAGTTGATCGCCGCCTGATTGACGCGCGCCTTGGAGACGATCGCCCGAATGCTGGTGCCGTCATAGCCCCGCTCGGCGAACAGGGCGACTGCGGCCTTCAGGATGGCATTGCGGGTATGTTCGGACGGGCGGGACATCTGTATCCAGTTGAAAATTCAAACAAGCGTTTGAATTCACCCTACGCGCGCCGGCGCGCCGATGCAATCGCCGGGTCGTGCGGCTGATTGCCTGCCCTCTGCGGCCGCCCCCGCAAGATTTTCCGTTTCGCCCATTCCCGCCGGTCATTTTTTGGTCACAAACGAGTGTTTGAATTTCAAATGATCGTTTGAAACAGCTTGTAACACAGTTTGATCGGTTCGGAAAGCGACATGGCAAAATCGAGGGAAATGGCTCAATCCGCCACCGCGTCGCCGGCTAAGAGCTTCGTGGCGTGGCAGGCGCTGACCAAGGCGTTGTTTGACGACTATCGGCCCGAGCTGCACTACATGCGCGGCCCGGGACCAAAATGGCGCGAAAAGCACGATCTGCCGGAGATTGCCGGCGCATCTCCGGCCGTGACCAAAGCATTAATGGCGGGTCTTCGTCCGTAAGTAGATTGAAGGGCGGTTCACTAGCTTCCCCCTAGCTCCTCCTCCGCCCTATTGGCGCCGCGGCGCCCGGTTTCGAGAACAGCACCTCCTCGAGACGGGCGCCGCGGCCCCTTTTAGGCAATATCGAACAGAATGAACGGCAAACTCAGCCGCGCGGCGGGCGGCGGCGCTCGCTGAACCAGGCGCGGTATTCGGTCATCTTCTTTTGCTGTGCCGCCGACGCGCGCCGCTTGCAGGTAGCCGCCTCTTCGCTGGCCTCAGGCGCCCCCCAGCGTGCCTCGGCGCAATCGTTGATGTTGTAGGCCATCTCCAAATCGGCGATGCGATCGAGCACGTCCTTGAGCGTCAAGGTCCATTGCGAGTCGTCGCTGCGCGTATAGGAAAATTTGCGCGCCGCAAGCTCCGCCGCCAGCGTGGCCTCCAACTCCGCCTTGACCTCCGCTGCGCTTTTCCCCTGGGGCATGGCGTACCGCTCGGGACGCCGTGCAACCCGATCCGGAAACCCGCGCACCACGTCGACGGCGATCAACAAGCGCAGATCGCGTGACGGCGTGGCGAAGTCTTCCCATGCCCCGGTGGTCTCGAAGATCGACGCGCCGTCCGGCATGTCCACGTTCTTGCCGCCGCCGGCAAGATATTGACGTCCATTGTCGACCGACTTCACCCGCGCCTTGACCTGTTCCTCGAGCGCGGTGATCGCCTCTTTTAGCGCGCGCAGGGGATCGAGCGGCGCCGGCGACATGACGTCGTCCATGCGATCGTAGAAGTCTTCGACTTGAAGTGTCGACTGTTGGGGCGAGTAATCGCCATAGTCGGCATTGTTGGCGATTTCTTCGTTGCTCAGCCGCCGCAATTTCCCGTTCTTTTCGCGCACGATCGGCCGAAAGCGCTTGAAGCCCGGGCTGCCCAGCGCAGGATCCTGAGCGAACAAAAAGTTGCCGCGCCAAAACCGCTTGCGTGCGACCGTCCCGTCCGGCTGCCCATCGACCGCCAGGAACAGGCCGGCACCATCGCCGGTCTGCGGCAGGCGCTTGACCAAGATGAGAACGTGGCCGTAGGGATCGGCGTAGATCGTGCCGGGACGCAAGCTGTCCTCCGACAGCGGCACCAGATAGTAATCGGTGTTGCTGTCCTCCGCCGCCGTTCGGCCATTACCGGAATGCACGGCATCGGCGATGGTCGTACTCAGATAATATTGGAACCCCGGCACGAGTCCCTTCGGTCTGCGGGGAACAGCAACGGTGCGTCGCGTCGGCGGCGCGGCGACCGGCCCGGAGAACATGCCGAAGAAGCCGGTTCGCTCGACCGGCCGCCGGGCCGCGACAAACTGAGTCACGGTCTCCGCCGGTTCTTCGTTGACCACGTTCCACCATTGCACGCATTTCGGCGCCACGCCGCCGTCGCCGCGCGTGCATTTCGAATAGCCGAATGGCAGCCCCATCTTGAAGGCGAAATAGGCGCGCAGGAAATAGGGGACGTCGGCGCAGTCGGGTTGAACGATCGCCCCCTTCTCGTCCTCGCGCAGACCGAGATGGTTGAACAGGATGTTGCGCGACGGATCGTGCAACACTTGATCCATCGCCTTCCATGACAGCTCTTGGTCGAGTGGCGCATCGAACAGCTTCTCGATCCATGCCGCGTATAGATTCTCGTTCGCGCGGGTCCAGCCGTCGCGCAGCGGCCAGACGCTCTTGGCGGCACGCGGCGCCGCCGGCTGCTTGCGCTGCACGACGATGTCGCGGCTAACCTCTCTGCATTCAGGCGCGGCGTTCGCGCGCGTCAGCTTCGCCTGCCACGTGCCGGCGCCCGGCGCGGCGACTTCGGCGAACCAGAAATAAGGCGGGCCGCCAAGGCGTTGGTTCGATTTGGCCGCGATCTCTCCTTCCGGCGTAATCAGGACCAGCTCGCCGTCCGCCGGCTTCTCAGCCGCCAAGACGACGCGCAACGGCGCATCGCTCCAGGGCGCGATCGGGGAGGAGAGGACCGCAAGCCCGTCTTGGCAGGTAGCCGCCGGATCTTCGGCTCTTGCCGCCGAATTTGGCGAGAGGATGCACGCGCCTACGGCCAGGAGCGCTGGCATCGACGCAGCAGCTTTAGACAGGCGTACCGGCAGCATGGGACCCCCCTGTCCGGCTCCCTCAGCCTCATCCGAAACTACCCCGAAAACGCCGGTCAAAAAACCTCAAATGCGCCCGCCCGAGCGCCCAAAACCGGGCTCAATCTCGTGGTTTGCCGGTTCCGGTCCTTAAACTGTAAGTTAACAGCGCCTGGAGTCGCCATGCGGTCTTGTCTGCTCGCCCTCGCCCTGCTCCTGCTGCCTGCCCCAGCCTTGGCCGGCGCCAAGGAGAAGGTCGCGGCGATGGCCCCGTCGGCGCTGGTGCTGGTGATGGACGACAAGGGCAACGAGCTGGTCGCCCAGAACGCCGACCAGCCCTTCGTCCCGGCCTCCGTCGCCAAGATCGTCACCGCGTGGCTGGCGATGGAGGTGCTGGGCGGCGACTACCGCTTCGAGACCAGCTTCTACCTTGACGGCGACCGCAAGCTTTACATCCGGGGCGGCGGCGACCCCTTTTTAATCTCCGAGGAGCTGGCGCCGCTCGCGAAGGAGCTGGTCGCCGCCATCGGCAAGGAGCCGATCACCGGCATCGTGCTCGATGCGAGCTACTATCCCTCCGACCTCCACATCCCCGGCATCGAGAACACCAGCGAGGCCTATGACGCGCTGAACTCCGCGCTCGCGGTGAACTTCAACACCATCAGCGCAGTGCGCAAGGGCAAGACGGTCCGCTCCGCCGAGGAGCAGACCCCGATCACGCCGCTCGCGATCAGCCAGTTCCAGGCGCGAGGCCCGAACGGCCGGGGCCGCATCAGCCTGAGCAAGGATCCGGCGGTGAGCCTGAAATATGCCGGCGAGCTGATCGCCGCGTTCATCGAGCGGGCCGGCGGGAGCGTGAAGGGCGAGATCGAGACCGGAACGGTGCCCGAGGGCCTGAAGCCGGTCTATGTTCATCGCCAGTCGCGCACCCTCTCGCAGATCCTCACCCAGTTGCTCATCGGCTCAAACAACTACATCGCCAACCAGGTCTTCCTGGAGATCGGGGGGACCCTGGGCGGACCCGTCAGCCTCGAGAAGTCGCTCAAGGTCGCGAACGACATGCTTGCCAGGAACGGCCTCGCCGAGTCCATCCATCTCGAGGAGGGCTCCGGCATCAGCCGCGACACTCACTTCACGGCGCGCGGCCTCGCCCAGGTGCTCGACCTTTTCCAGCCCCATGCCACCCTGCTTCGCAGCGGCAAGGGCACCCTGTTCAAGACCGGCACCTTTTCCGGCGTCCGCACCTTGGCTGGCTATGCCGACACCTCCAAGCATGGGCGGGTGCGCTTCGTGATCGCGCTAAAGAGCAACGACAGTACGATGCGCTTCCGGCTGCTCAAGGCCATCCAGGCGGGGCTTTAGCTAAGCCGCGCCATCACGACGAAGTAGGGTGGGCAAAGGCACACCCGCGCCGTGCCCACCATCACGGTTCCGCGTGGACAACGCATTTGCGTTGCCCACCCTATGGCGCTCTAGGCTAGTGTCAGGGAATGAACATGCCGTCACGCTCCGTGTGCGCTGTTGCGCTCGCCTTCGCCGCACTCCTGGCCGGATCCGCGACCGCGCCGGGCGCGGACGACAGACCGACGCCATGCACCGATGACGCAATGATCGTCTTCGATGCCTCAGGGTCGATGGCCGGCAATACGGTCCAAGGCCTCTTCAGCGACATCACGCGCATCGACGAGGTCCGCAAAGCCCTGGCACAGGTTTTGCCGACGGCCGCAAAGTTTCGCAAAATTGGGCTCATCACTTACGGTCCCGGACCCTACGCGCAATGCAACGTCCAGCTAAACTTCAGACCGATGCCGAACGCGACCGAGCCGATCATGAGCGTGGTGAACGCGATCAACCCGGCCGGCAAGACGCCGCTGGTCGAAGCAGTGAAGCGGGCCGCGGAGGTCCTCGACTACCAAGGCACCATCGTCTTGCTGACCGACGGCGAGGAAACCTGCGGCGGCGCGCCCTGCGAGCTCGGCAAATTGCTTAAAGCGACCGGGACCGGTCGACTCACCGTTCATGCCATCGGCTATCAGCTCAGGGGTTTCAGTTGGACGGGCGCGCAAAGCATCCTCGATGTGAAATGTCTCGCCGAGGAAACCGGCGGCCTCTACATCACGGCGAATAACCGGCAAGAGCTGGTGCAGGCGTTCGAGAAAACGCTCGGCTGCCCCATGATGTCGGCCGTAGGGGCCGTGTCGCGCTAAACGCGAGTGTCGTGCCGCTTCCGTGATATTGAGCGGAGGGGGTAACCTACGAGGACCCGCACATGATGAAACGGACAGTGATCAAAAGCGCCGTCGTTGCCCTTGTGGCCGCCTTGATCTGCTCGACTTCGGCTTCGGCCGGCCAGCACGCCAAGAAGAAGTCGTGCTTCTGGCAGGCGGAACTGGTCAGGCCCGCCCTGACGCAACCGGAAAAAGAAGCCTATATCGCCAACTGCAAGGCCGACCTGACGGCGCACCCGCGCAGAAGGCCGCCTGGCGATTATTGAGGCGTTCAAACGAGGCGGCTGGCGACGAAGCCAGCAAGCAGCGCGAACATGGCCAGTTCGGACACGAACGCGACCTGCTCCTTGACGTTCCGGTCTTTGCGCATGAGATGACCGAGTCCGGCGAGCCCGAAGAACAACCCGCCGACGATCGCCGCCGGCAGCAAGAATTCCGGAACGAACAAGCTCAGAATTCCGAGCGTGCCCATCGCCAGATTGCCGAAGCCGATTTCGCGCACCAGGCCGTGAGCGGCGGGATCGCCGATGCCGAACACGTCCTCGGCGGTGAAATGCGGGCGGAACACCTGGTTGAGCCCGGCCAAGAACAGCCGCACCCCCACGCCCCATAACGTGAACCATTTGCCCACCAGGCCCATCAGCGCGGCCGGGTCGGGCAGCATCGACGTTTGCGCCGCCACCGAGATGAGCGGTAACACCAGCATCAGCCCTATGATGGCGGGGAGGTACATTCTGGGGTCCTAGCATACTGTTTGGAGAGTTCTTATCCCCGCCTGCAAAAGCTAGCCTGATACCCCCGTTCAACTATTGAGGCTTCGACCATGGTAATTGCTAGCCGCTCATTGAAGCTCACAGGTGGCGAGGGCGACGTCGAAATTCCGATTCGAATCTTTGCACCTAAGCAGGACGGGGCTGCCTGGTCGTGCCGCTACGAAATCGACTGGCCGGAGGGCAAACAGACCATGACATCCTGGGGCGCGGACTCGGTCCAAGCTCTTACCCTCGCGCTGACCATGATCGGCGCCGACATCTATTCAAGCAGCTACCATAAGTCAGGAAAACTGATGCTTGACGAGCCAGGGAAGGGATACGGCTTTCCGGTCCCGGCGAGTCTACGCGACCTCTTGGAAGGAGACGATGCAAAGTTCTTTTAGCCGCATCGGCCTGTTCTGCCTCACTCGTCCGCCACATAAACCTCGCCGCCGAGCGCGCGGAATTTCGCGCTCATCTCGTCCATGCCCTGTTTCCTTGCCTGCTGTACCGCTTCGCTGCTTGAGAGCGGTCTCTTCTCCGCCAGCGCGGCCGCATAGTCGCGCACCTGCTGGGTGATCTCCATCGAGCAGAATTTCGGGCCGCACATCGAGCAGAAATGCGCGAGTTTGTGCGCTTCCTTGGGCAGCGTCTCGTCATGGTATGAGCGCGCCGTGTCGGGATCGAGCGACAAATTGAACTGATCCTCCCAGCGGAACTCGAAGCGCGCCCTCGACAACGCATCGTCGCGCGCGACCGCGGCCGGGTGCCCCTTGGCCAGGTCGGCGGCGTGGGCGGCGATCTTGTAGGCGATCACCCCCGCCTTCACGTCGTCGCGGTTGGGCAGCCCGAGATGCTCCTTCGGCGTGACGTAGCACAGCATGGCGGTGCCGAACCAGCCGATCATCGCCGCGCCGATCGCGCTCGTGATGTGGTCGTAGGCCGGCGCGATATCGGTGACCAGCGGGCCTAACGTATAGAACGGCGCCTCGCCGCACAGCGCGAGCTGCTTCTCGACATTGACCTTGATCTTGTGCAGCGGGATATGGCCCGGCCCTTCGATCATCACCTGGCAGCCATGCTCCCAGGCCACGCGCGTCAGCTCGCCAAGCGTCTCGAGCTCGGCGAACTGGGCCCGATCATTGGCGTCGGCGATCGAGCCGGGCCGCAAGCCGTCGCCGAGCGAGAACGACACGTCGTAGCGCCGCATGATCTCGCAAATGTCCGCGAAGCGCTCGTAGAGGAAGCTCTCGCGGTGATGCGCCAGGCACCATTTGGCCATGATCGCGCCGCCGCGCGATACGATCCCCGTCACCCGGTCGGCGGTGAGATGGATATAGCCGAGCCTAACCCCGGCATGGATGGTGAAATAATCCACGCCCTGCTCGGCCTGCTCGATCAGCGTGTCGCGGTAGACCTCCCAGTCGAGCTTGACCGGGTCGCCCTTGACCTTCTCCAGTGCCTGATAGATCGGCACCGTGCCGATCGGCACCGGCGCGTTGCGGATGATCCATTCGCGCGTCGCGTGGATGTTGCGCCCGGTGGACAGGTCCATCACCGTGTCGGCGCCCCAGCGGATCGCCCACACCATCTTCTCCACCTCTTCCTCGACCGACGAGGTCACCGCCGAGTTGCCGATATTGGCGTTGATCTTGGTGAGGAAGTTCCGGCCGATGATCATCGGCTCGCTCTCCGGGTGGTTGTTATTGGCCGGGATGATGGCCCGGCCGCGGGCGACTTCGCTGCGCACGAAGTCCGGCGTCACGAATGAGGGCAGCGCCGCGCCGAAACTCTCGCCGTCGGCCAGCCGCGCTTCCGCCGCCTCGGCCGCGCGCTTGCGGCCGATATTCTCGCGATGGGCGATATAGACCATCTCGCGCGTGATAATGCCGGCCCGCGCCAGCTCGAGCTGCGTGACGGGAAGACCGCCAGCGTTGCGCTCGGCGATCCACGGCGCGCGCAACGGCGGCAACCCACTCTCGACGTCGATCGACGCGTCGGCGTCGGTGTACGGCCCCGACGTGTCGTAGACGGTGAAGGTGTTTTTCCGGCCTACCGCTTCGCTACTTGAGGCCGGTCCGCCATCCGTCCGCGCGATCTCGCGGAACGGCACGACAAGATCGTCATGACCGTCCGGCGCGGAATAAACCTTGCGGCTGCCGGTAAGCGGGCCGGTGGTCACCTCGGTGCGCTTGATGGTCTTGTCGTGCAGATTCATGGCCTCGGTCCTCCTTGGACTACGCGCCCGCCCCGGCATATCCGGCATAGCTCAGCCACGCGCCGAGCAAGAGATATAGGGCGATGCCGCCGATCAGAAAGCCTTGGCCGTCGATCAGCCGCCGCCCGAGCTGCGCCACCGACGCGGGGGACACGATGCGGAAGATGCCGGCGGCAAGACTCACCCAGCCGAAGATGGTGATGACCACCGGCCAGCCGGCGACCCAGACATTGTGCGTGAGCACGATGGCCAGCCCGGCGACCAAGGCGATCAGGCCGGCTAGATAGATCAGCGCCGGGCTGTCGAGGACCTCAAGTGACAGGTCGCGATAGGTCGCGCGGTTGAGCAGCAGCCCCAGCCCGATCACCAGCATCGAGGGACCGAGCAGCCGCGCCAAAAAAATCGAAGTGTCCATGGTCGTCGCTCCTTGGTCAGCGCCTGAAGCCTGGCATCCGCGTCGCCCAGTCCCGACGGAAAAGAGAAGGATGAGAGTTCCCGTCCCTTCGCCGGCATGACCCGGATCAGGTTCGAAGGGTCTCCGCCGGGCCTTCTTAAGAAGGCAGCGGACTCTCAGCCCCTTGCCTGGGGCTCCCCTCGGAACAGCTTCACTCTAGACCTCGGCGCGCGCCTGTCAAACCGCGCCGCAATCGCGCCGTAGAGTCAGGCGCGTCGCCGCCGCGGCCGTTTGGCGCTGCGCTTGGCGGACGACGCCCGCGATGCGCTCCGCCGGTGCGGCTTCGAGATCCACAAATGCTCGTAGCCCATGATCGACAGAATGGCGCCGAGCACGATGGTGACGGCGGCGCCGGCCAGCACGCCGGCATGGCTCGCGATCATGCGGTCGCCAAGGGTCTGCACGGTTTCGGGGAACACGAGATTCATAAAGCCGCGCAGGATGAACAGCCAGCCAAGCACGGTTACGACCACCCGCCAGTCCGGCTCCCAAACATTATGCGCGTTGACGATCGCCACTCCGGCGACCAGCGCCAAAACCCCGGTGACGAAAATCAGCGCGCGGGAGCCGATGAACTCCTTGAGCAGGCTTGAATAGGCATCGCCTTCGGTCAGCATGCCCATCACCATGCCGATGCCGATGATCAGCAGCACCGGCCCCATCAGTCGCGCGATATATCTCGAAGTGCTCATTGTCCCCTTCCTCCCGGTTCAAGCCCTATATCCAAGACGCGCAACGGCAGTTCGCCACGCGAGCCCTGCAAGCTTTGTAGTCCGGGTCCTCCAGCCGGCCTTGTGCACAAGGCTCGGAACCGGAGCTGAGACCTTCGTCTCAACGCCGCATCACTAGGATCGACTTTTGACGAAGCGAGGGCAGTCGATGATTTGCCGGGTATTGCCCCGGCCCCCTCGAACTTCCGGCATGTTAAGCCGAACCGGTCGGAACGCAAGTCATCCGCGGCGGCAAGACCATCCCAGCCAAATCCGGCCGACGACTGCCGCCGGCCATCGCCAAAACGTCACGGCCCCGTGGCAATTTAGCCTAAACCCTTACGGGCAAGGGAATTCTTGCCCCTAACGGGCTTCCGTTCTAAGCCTCGTCATCATTCTGCCGTGCTTCACCTTGATTTGCAGGCTCCAAGGCCTCAAAGAGACCGATCAGCCCCGCCGCAACCAAGGTAACAAGGGACGTGAATCAAGAGGCTTCGATCGACACGCCGACGCGCGCGAAAGGCAACGCCGCAACCTATCGCTGGATCGCGCTTTTCGTCCTTCTGGCCGCAACCGTCGGCGGCGTCCTGCTGTATTGGCGCCACGCCGCGATCTACCCGTCCACCGACAATGCCTATACCGGCGCCAACGTAGTGCGCGTCGCCTCGCAGGTCTCCGGCCCCATCGTCCGCGTCTATGTCAAAGACGACGACAAGGTGGCGGGCAGCGATCCCCTGTTCGATATCGACCCCACGCTTTACGACGCGGCGCTTCGCAACGCGCGCGCCCAATTCGACGCCGCGGCGGACGCGGCCGGCACCGCGGCCGACGGACTGAAGGCCGCGGCCACCAAGCTCGACGACCGGCGCGTGGCGCTCGAGAGTGCGCTGAGCAAATATCGCGAGCAAGAGGACGCGCAGAAGGACGGCGAACCGCCTTCGGCCGCGCTGACCGACGCGTTGAAGGCCTGGCATGACGCGCTGCAAGCTTTCAACGAGGCCCAGACGGAGTTCGATACCGAGCAGGACAAGAAAATCACCGTCACCACGCCCACGGTGCAGCTTCGCGCCGCCGCCGCCGGCCTCGACAAGGCGATGCATGAGCGGGTGAAGACCCACGTCACCGCCCCCACCACCGGCTGGGTCTCCAATCTCAATTTAAGGCCAGGCAGCGTGGTCCAGGCGGGCACGCCGGCGCTGGCCATCGTCGAGGACGGCAATTGGTGGGTCGACGCCAATTTCAAGGAGACCGATCTCGGCCGCATCAAGCCCGGCCAGAAGGCGACCATCACCCTCGACATGTATCCGGGCACGACCATCGACGGCATCGTCGAGAGCATCAGCCCGGGCTCCGGCGCGACCTTCTCGGTGCTCCCGCCGGAGAACGCCACCGGCAACTGGGTCAAGGTCACTCAGCGTTTCCCGGTGAGGGTCCACATCACCAGCGCGCCCAACCCTGACAAGCCGTTGCGCCTCGGCGCCAGCGCCACGGTCACCATCGACACCACGGAGCCGGCGCAAGGCCAGCAATGAGCCGCGCCAAAGGCCGCGGCGGCCAGGGCCGCAAGGGCAAGCCGCCCGCCGCGCCGCCCCGCGCGGTTCCTCCCGAACCGCCATTCGTGCGTCCGCCGATCGCTCTCGTGATCGCCGTGGTGCTGACCGCGGTGCTCGAAGTGCTCGACATAACGATCGTCAACGTGTCGATCCCCCACATGCTCGGCACCTTTGCCGCCACGCCAGACCAGATCACCTGGGTGCTGACGTCTTACATCGTCGCCGCCGCCGTGGTGATGCCGCTGACCGGCTATCTCTCCAACTGGCTCGGGCGAAGGCGGCTCCTGCTGACCGCCATTATCGGCTTCGTTGTGTCCTCGGCGTTGTGCGGCATGTCGTGGAGCCTGGAGAGCATGGTGGTGTTCCGCCTGGCGCAAGGCGTGTTCGGCGCGCCGCTGGTGCCGTTGAGCCAAGCGATCCTGCTCGACGCCTTTCCGCGCAGTCGGCACGGCCAAGCGTTGGCGATCTTCGGCATGGGCATCATGGTGGCGCCGGTGATCGGCCCCGCGCTCGGCGGCTACCTCACCGAGAATTATTCCTGGCGCATGGTGTTCTACATCAACGTGCCGCTCGGCATTTTTGCCCTGTTGATGGCCATCGGCTATCTGCCGAAACGAGCGATCAAGGACATGAAGACCGACTGGGTGGGCATGGGACTCCTGGTGCTCGCCGTCGGCGCGCTGCAATACGTCCTCGACCAGGGCCAGTCGCGCGACTGGTTCAACTCCCGCGTCATCGTCTCCGGCACGATCATCGCCATATTCGCGAGCGCCGCCTTCTTCCTCAGAGGCTGGAACAAGAGCGATAACATCATCGACTTGTCGCTGTTGCGGGATCGGAATTTCGTCGCGGGCACGCTTGCCATCACCGCCTACGGCATCAGCCTGTTCGGCTGGATGGCGATCATGCCGCTATTCAGCCAGCGGCTGCTCGGCTATCCGCCTGACGTCGCCGGAACGCTGTTCATTCCGCGCGGCATCGTCAGCGCCATCACCTTGGCGATCACCGGCAGCATCCTGATCCGCATGTTCGACGCCCGCTATCTCGTGACTGCCGGTCTGATCATGACTGCCCTCGGCACGCTGCCGATGGCCTATTTCAACTTGTATGTGGACTTCTGGGGCATCGCCACGCCCGGCATGCTGGCCGGTATCGGCTCCGGCCTGTTCTTCGTACCGCTGACTGCGGTCGCCTTCGCCAGCATCCCCAAGGGGCAATACGACGAGGCCTCCGGCGTCTATGCGCTGATGCGCGGCATCGGCGGTTCAGCCGGTATCGCCGTGGTGAGCTGGCTGTTCGTGCGGCAGACCCAGATTCACTTCAACGAGTTGACCGCGCATGTCACCCCTTACAGCCGGGACCTCGTTCCCTATCTCGGCCAATACGGGCTCACGCCCTACTCGCCCCAATCAGCCCCGCTGATCGCCCACGAGATCGGGCGTCAGGCGCAGATGCTCGCCTTCAACGATATCTTCTGGTTCATCGCCATGGTCACGCTGGCGATCATTCCGCTGATCTTCCTGATGAAGAAGCCGGAGAAGGTGTCGCTCGTGCCGCCCATTGCGACCGAGCCCGCGGTGGAACGCGCGGGATAAAGAGGGATCGGCCCCGGGGGGCTCGCCCCGGGGCACGATGCAGGGTCTTGCAAATTACCAGCAGGCTTTGGCCCCCGAGGTGCAGACATAGGGCGAAACCACCCCATGCCAGCAGACGGTGTACGAATTGGCCTTGACGATATCGGGCTTGTAGTAGAGATCCGCGCTCACGCTATCGCGCCAATAAGGCTGCGGTGTCGCGCGCATGGCCGACACGGTGACGGAGCGGATTTTCTTTTGTGCCTTGTATTGGGCGATGGCGTCGGCCACGGCGGCCTGGGCGCGGGTGACGGCGGTTACCTGGTCGAACCCGTCGGCGGTGCCGGAGAATCCGTAACAGGCGGCGTTGGCCGGGGCAGCTTGGGCCATGCAGCACAGCCCCGCCGCAGCGACCGCCAACCCAAAGACGCGCAAATACGACCTCATCGGAACGCCTCCTTAGCAGGAACCTAGACGCGCTAAGATTATCCAGAGCGGGCGTGCATGCCAGTATCTTTGCAGTCGCAGACCATGGGTTGGCCGCGAACTGTAGCCTTTGTGCCACAGTCGCGCCGAATTGAGACAGTTGCGGGATATCGCTGAAATAGTGGCATGTCCAGAAACGGCGAAGGAGCCTCACGATGGCGTCCAAGCTTGTTCTCATAACCGGCGCGTCGAGCGGCATCGGCGAAGCCACGGCCAAGCGCTATGGCGCCGGCGGCGCCCATGTCCTTTTGCTAGCGCGCAATGCCGCGCGGCTCGACCGCGTGGCCGAGTCCATCCGCGGCGATGGCGGCTCGGCCACCCCTTACGTGATCGACCTGGCCGATGCCAACGCCATCGCCGAGACGAGCGCGCGGATCAAGCGTGAGCACCGCACGCCGGACATTGTCATCAACAATGCCGGCGCCGGCCGCTGGCTGCCACTTGTCGACACCAGCGCCGAGGACGCGCTTGCCATGATCGCGGTGCCGTATCTCGCCGCCTTCAACCTGACGCGCGCCTTTCTGCCCGACATGATCGCGCGCCGTTCGGGCCTCCTTGTCTACATCACCTCGCCCGCGGCTTATCTCGCCTGGCCGAAGGCCTCGGCCTATATCGCCGCGCGCCGAGCCGTCGCCGGCCTCGCCGACGGTTTGAGGAGCGAGCTTAAAGCCCAGGGCATCAGCGTGACCTTGGTCGTGCTCGGCACGGTGGAGACCCCTTATTGGCAGCACAATCCCGGCAGCCGCGAGAACATGCCTGAGACCGACCCGCGACTCGTGCCGGTGCTGACGCCGGAACAGGCGGCCGAGGCCATTGTCGACGGCACCGAGGCGGGCAAGCCGTTCGTGGTTAGGCCTGCGATCTATCGGATGCTGTTCGTGCTCAACGCGCTGTTTCCGCGTCTCGTGGCAAGCCAGCTCCGCCGCTCCATGCCGAAAGCAGCGCGGTGATTGGCGCTTGATGCGCATCAAGGCGCACCCACCGCCTTCATTTAAGGCTGCGGGACAAAGCCGATTCCTGACTGCCGCAACCGCTGAAGCGCGCGAATGCAAACCGCTCCATATGGACATGGGCCCACCCGCCCAGCCGGCTCAATACCACGCTGAACGTGTGGCGATACACACTTGGGAGCGCCACGTTCTCGAGCTGCATGGCCGCGACTTCGCCGACTGGGACAAGGCCGAGTTGAAGAGAATCTCCTGCGAGAAGTCCGGGGAATATCACCAATGCTGGATCGAAGGCCGGCCCTGCCGCTGAGGTTTTGAGCGGCTCACTTCCACTCGCAGTTCTCGTTCTTGGGACAATTGGTACCGTCTTGGTGCCGCCGTCTGATCACCCATTCGCCCGTTCTGGGATCGATCAGGTGCAGGTGACAGTCCGGGTAGGCCCCAGGCTTCGCGTGCCGGTAGCAGTGCTGGTGCATCCCCCCTTCCCCTCGTGTACCTTCTCGACGCCGGAGGGGGGCGCGGCAGATCTGAGGGCGTCGAGACCCGGGCCGAGAATGCCGGCCGAGGCCCCTGTCGCGGCGAACGCTAGCGCGGCCCCGCCGATTACACTTGCCGGTAGCCAAATACGAAACATGATGGCCCTCCTGTACAGTCCTCGCACGCTTTGGCCGTGCCCTGGAGAACCTAGCAACCAGCGGCTAAGCATGCGTTGATCGAGATCAAGCTGGGATTGCACGTGCGGTCGGGCACAGAAGAAAAAGTTCAAGAGGCGAGCTTCAGCCTGGCTTCGGCGCTGCCGGCGCCTTCGAACGGCATGACATGCGGCTCGACCTTCTCGCCCGAGACCACGCCGAATTGCCGCAACAGGCGCTTCATGTATCTGCGGAAGCGGTAGTGCTGAATCTCGAACCGGTGCCACGGCGTATCCTTCCACCGGATGCCATGGCCAATATCGGGGTGAGCGCGCGCCTTGAGCGCCCGGAACCATGAGGCGCGCTTCGGATCGGACTCGCACGCCTTGATGAAGGCCGCGATCAAACGCGCCTGATAATCGGCGATCTGCCACACGCCCCCTTCGGCCGGCTCGAACAGTCCGACCACGAAGAAATCGTCGAACTCGCGGTGGAAGGTGTGGATGAACAGCTTCGACTTGCCCTGCTCGTCGAGAATGTAAGACTGGTCGATGAACGGGAAGCTCACCCGGTAGCCGGTGGCCCACACCAGAAAATCGATCTCTTCCTCGCTGCCGTCGGTGAAGATCACCCGCTTGCCGTCCAGCCGCTCGATGCCCGGCTTCACGATGGTGCGGCCATGGATGAGATGATCGATATAGGTGTTGCAGGCGGTGGGATGCGCTTCGAACAAATCATGGTCAGGCCGCTCCAGGCCGAAGCGGCGATGCGGGCCGACCACGATGCGCATGCCCCAGCGGTACAATAGCCGCATCAATTTGCGCGGCAGCGGGATCCGGCTGGTGTAATCGATGAACACATCGGTCGGCTTGCCGAACACCGTCTTGGGAAAGAAATAATAGGTGCGGCGCATCGAATGCACGACGCGGCCATTCTCAATCGCGGCATCGGACAAGATATCGACGGCTGAGTTGCCGGCGCCGACCACCAGCACCCGCTTGCCCTTGAGCTGCTCCTTCGACTTCACGTCGTGGGAATGCAGCATCTCGCCGTCGAACTGGCCCGGATAAGTCGGGACGACCGCCTCCCAATGATGCCCGTTGGCGACGACGACGCCCGCATAGAGCCGCGGCGCGGCCTCGCCATCGATCTGCACGCGCCAGCCTTGGTCGGTACGCTCGGCGTGCGTGACGCGCTTGTTGAAGCTGATCAGCTGGTAAAGGCCGAACTCCTTGGCATAAGCCCGCAAATAGTCTTGCGCCTGCGCCCGGCTGGCATAAGGCGCCCACTCCTCGGGAAAATGAAAATCGGGGTAGCGCGACAGCTTCTTCGAGGAATTGAGATAGGTCGAACCGTAGACGACATGCGGGCTCTCGGGGTTCCAGATGCCGCCGACGTCGGACAGGGCCTCGAAACAATCGAATTGAATGCCGCGCTCGGCGAACGTCTTGGCGACCGCCAATCCGCAAGCACCCGCACCGATGATACAAAACCGCATAGGCCCCGTGACCTTTTGTGCCTGGCCGGGCTTGGCTATCTCTACCCCGGCCTCTCTCGGTGGGACCTAAGCATCCCCCCCTCCCGGGTTCAACCCCGCAGGGACGCTTCCGTCCGCTCCTTGATCCATGTCAAATCCGACCCGACCGCGGCGATCTCTATGGACTTTAGGCCGCGGCGCTTGGAGCCTGGATTTGGCGGCGGTTTGCTTTATGGTCTGACGCCCTAAGGGGCGCCCCCGGGGGAGTTCATGGAGATCAAGCAGGACGTCACCGTCAAGACCTGGGATGGGACCTGGACCTATCATCCCAAGGTCGTGGCTACGCCCGAAAGCGTGGAGGACCTGGTCGAGATTCTGACCGACGAGGTGCGCTTCCCCTCGCCGGTGCGGCCCGCCGGCTCGATGCATTCCACCGCGCGCATGAACGGCGACGACGGCGGCACCATGGTCGACATGAAGGCCATGAACCGCATCCTGCATTTCACCGACGACACCGTGACGGTCGAGGCCGGCGCCACCTATATCGTGGTGTCGAACGCGCTGAAGGACCGCGGCCTGCAATTCCACGTCACCACCGAGATCGGCAACGTCACGCTCGGCGCCATGGCCACCGCCGCCACCAAGGACTCATCCTTCGTGGGCGAGTACGGCCAGATCAGCTCCTATGTCACCGCCGTGCGGCTGGTCACCCCGGACGGCAAGCTGCGCGAAATCACCGAGCGCGACCATCCCGAGGAGATGCAGATCATCCGCTCGAGCTACGGGCTGTTCGGCATCGCGTACGAGGTGACCATCAAGGTGCGACCCACCACCGCGCTGTCGGTGCGTCACTACTCGCTCAGCCTCGACAATTTCCGCCGCTACTTCCCCATCTACAAGGCGCGCGGCTTCGCCGTGATGTATTACATCTTCCCCTATGTGAAGCGCGTGCTGGTCGAGCTGCGCAAGGACAATCCGGACGTCGCGCCCACCTCGCGTTACACCTGGGTCTACCGCAACCGCTTCTGGCGCAAATACGGGCCGGCGGTGACGCTGTGGATTCAGCGCAGTACCAAGAACCACGCTTTGCGCGCGCTGGCCGACAAGCTGCATTTCTTCCTGCTGCGTCAGGCGCTCGTCTTGTGGGTGCGTAGCGACCGCACCTGGCCGCACGCGCAGATCATCAACTATCCGCGCGACCCCGGCGCCAACAAATATCTGTTCAGCATGTGGGCGTTCCGCGAGGCGGGCTTCTTCGACATCCTCGAGGAATATTGCAATTTCTGCCTCGCCTACGAGAAGGCGACCGGCTATCGCTGCGACCTGCCGAGCGTGGGCTATGCCATCGCCCGCGACGTCGAGGCGCTGTTGTCCTATAGCTGGGAGGGGGCGACCTTGAGCATCGACCCGGCCTCCACCGGCGGCCCCGAATGGGAGGAGTTCCTCCACCATTACAATGAGTTCTGCAGCGCCCGGCGCGGCGTGCCGCTGTTCAACCAAACCCCGTTCCTGACCCGCGATCAGGTGCGTAAAGCGTTCGGCGTGCGCATCCAGCAATTCGCCGCGCGCCGCAAGGCGGCCGATCCCAAGGACCGTATGCTCGATTCCTATTTCCGCGACCTGCTGAACTAGCCGGCCCCAGCCCAATCAATTCGTCATGCCCGGGCGAAGTCCCGGGCACCCAATAGGGCTGTGCCGCAGTTTCAGAGAGCAGGCTTCACGAGAGTCACAATTGGATGGCCGGGACAAAGCCCGGCCATGACAGTGGTAAGAAGTGGACTTTCCCACCCTACTGCATCCGCGTCGTGAACCAGCGGATCAGCGGGAAGGACACCGCCCGCGGCAAAGAGCGCACCGTCTTCAGGAAACCGGCGACCTGGGGCGGAAACGCGATCTCGTAGGGCCGCCCCGCCAGCTTCTCGAGAATTTTCCGCGCGCAACGCTCCTTGCTCATCGCATAGAGCTTCTTCTTGGGGTCGTAGGAGGCATTGAGCGGCGTATCGACGAAGCCCGGATTGATGATGGTGACGGCGACGCCGGTACCTTCCAATTCGAGCTTCAGGCTTTCGGCGAGATTGATCACCGCCGCCTTGCTGGCGCCATAGCTTCCGTTCTCCGGCCAGCCGGCATAGCCGAACAGCGAGCCCATGATGGCGATATGGCCCGATTTCCGCGCCAGCATCGACGGCAGCACCGCGGCCACGCCGTTGATCACGCCGTCGACATTGAGGGCCATGGTGCGGTGGAAGCCGTCGAGATCGATATTACGAATGTCGAACGGCACATACATGCCGGCGCCGAATAGCGCGAGGTCGATCGGGCCGAGCCTACCCTCGATCTTCGCCACCGCCCCCTTCAGCTCCTCCGGCCCCAACACGTCGGCGGGGAAAGCGTCGATGCGCTCGCTTTCAGCGGCGAGGGCATAGAGCCGGTTGCTCGGCCGCGCCGTCGCCGCCACGGTGACGCCGGCCTCCGCCAGCCGGCGCGCGATCTCGCCGCAGATCGCGCCCGACGCACCGGTGATCCACGCCACCTGCCACGGGAATTTCGTTTCGGCCACGTGTCACCTCTAATCCACGAACGGATCGTGCACGAGGATGGTGTCCTCGCGCTTCGGGCTGGTCGACAGCAGCGCCACCGGCGCGCCGATCAGCTCCTCGAGACGCCGCACATATTTGATGCATTGGGCCGGCAGCTCGGCCCAGGAGCGGGCGCCGCGCGTCGACTCGGTCCAGCCTTCCATGGTCTCGTAAATCGGCTCGACTCGGGCCTGCGCGCCTTGCGCCGCCGGCAGATGGTCGAGCTCCTTGCCGTCGAGCCGGTAACCGATGCAGATCTTGAGCTCGGGCAGCTGGTCGAGCACGTCGAGCTTGGTCAGTGCGATGCCGTTGATGCCGCCCACTTTGCGGGTCTGGCGCACCAGGCAGGCATCGAACCAGCCGCAGCGGCGCGGCCGGCCGGTGACCGTGCCGAACTCAACCCCGCGCTCGCCGAGCAGCTTGCCGGTCGCGTCCTTAAGCTCGGTGGGGAACGGTCCCTCCCCCACCCGCGTGGTGTAGGCCTTGGTGATGCCGAGCACGTAATTGATGGCGCCTGGCCCGAGGCCTGAGCCGGTCGCCGCTTGCGCCGCCACGGTGTTCGACGAGGTGACGAACGGATAGGTGCCGTGATCGATGTCGAGCAGCGCGCCTTGCGCGCCCTCGAACAAAATCCGCTTGCCCTGGCGGCGCTTGGCGTCGAGCAGCGCCCACACCGTGTCGACATAGGGCAGGATCTTCGGCGCGATCTCGCCGAGCTGGCGGCACAGCTCGTCGGCGGCAATCTCGGGCTCGCCCAGGCCCCGGCGCAGCGCATTGTGATGGCTGAGGATGCGCTCGATCTTGGGCTTGAGCGACGGCAAATCCTGAAGGTCCATCACCCTGATGGCGCGCCGGCCGACCTTGTCCTCGTAGGCCGGCCCGATACCGCGCTTGGTGGTGCCGATGCGGCCGGCGCCCGCCGCAGCCTCGCGCAGCGCGTCGAGCTCGCGGTGGAGCGGCAGGATGAGGGTGGCATTCTCGGCAAGGCGCAGATTGTCGCGGCTGATCTTGACCCCGAGCGCCTCGATCTTGGCGATCTCCTCGGCCAGCGCCCAGGGATCGATCACCACGCCGTTGCCGATCACCGACAACTTGCCCTTGCGCACCACGCCGGACGGCAGCAGCGACAGCTTGTAAGTGGTGCCGTCGACCACCAGCGTGTGGCCGGCATTGTGACCGCCCTGAAAGCGCACCACGATATCGGCGCGCTCCGACAGCCAATCGACGATCTTGCCCTTGCCTTCGTCACCCCATTGGGAGCCGACGACCACGACATTGGCCACGTGAAAATCCTCTGATTCCAGGACGGGAACGCACAAACGGCCCCGCTCGCAGGCAGGGCCGTGTCAGCTTATAGCGCGGGCGATCAGCCGATGCGAGCACTCCATGGCGTTTCGTTAAGCGGGCATGGCGGGTCCCTGCGACATGTCGTGCTGCGACACTGCGCGCGGGAAACCCGCAGGCGGTCGGGCGTTCGTTGGCCAGGCATCACCTGAGGTGATCGCCACATTGAACCAAGTCAAGGACACCCCCCATGCTGAGAACCACCGTCATAGGCCTAGTTGCCGCGACTTCGCTAACCCTGATCCCCCTGAGTTCGGCCCTCGCCTACATCCCGGGCTGCATGAAGCAGCCCAATGCCGACACCTGCCCGACCATGGGTGCGCCGTCAAAGGCCGCCGCGCAGGCAGCGCCTAGCCACGTCAGGCACACGCGCTACCACCCGGCCGGAACACCCCAGAAAGGCTAAACTTCTAAGCCGCCTTGGCCAGTGCCCGCTTCGCCTCGGCGAAGCCCCAATCGAGCCAGGGCGTGAGCGCTTCGAGGTCGCTCGTCTCCACCGTGGCCCCGGTCCAGATGCGCAAGCCCGGCGGCGAGGAACGATGAGCGGCGATGTCCTTGGCCGCGTCCTCGGCATCGAGCAGCGCCGCGATCTGCCTTGGAAACGCCTCGCGCATGTCCGGCGGCAGGGCCGTGACCTCGGGGTCCACAATCTTGAGGCAGGGCGAGGTGTTGGAGCGCGTCTCGGGCACGCGCGCGAGAAACTCGACCCACGGCGTGCGCGCCACCCACTCGGCGATCACGGATGCATTGGCGTTCGAGCGCGCGATGGTGCCCTCGACCCCGCCCACGCTCTCGACCCAGTCGAGCGCGTCGAGATAGTCCTGCACGCACAGCATCGACGGAGTGTTGATGGTCGAGCCCTCGAACAAAGCGGCGTCGAGTTTGCCGTTGCGCGTCATGCGGAACAGCTTGGGCAGCGGCCAAGGCGGCGTATGGCTCTCGAGCCGGTCGATCGCGCGGGGCGACAGGATCAGCATGCCGTGCTGCGCCTCGCCGCCCAGCACCTTCTGCCAGGAGAACGTTGCCGCATCGAGTTTTCGCCAATCGATCTCTTGCGCGAACACCGCCGAGGTCGCATCGCAGATCGTCAGCCCTTTGCGGTCGCCGGCGATCCACTCGGCATTCGGCACGCGCACTCCCGAGGTGGTGCCATTCCAGGCGAATACCACGTCGCGGTCGCAATCAACTTGGGCGAGATCGGGCAGCTCCCCGTACGGCGCGATCAGCGCGCGCACGTCCTTGAGTTTGAGCTGTGCGACGATGTCGGTGACCCAATCGCGACTGAACGCCTCCCAAGCGAGCACGTCGACGCCGCGTGAGCCAAGCAGCGACCACAGTGCCATCTCCACCGCGCCGGTGTCCGACGCCGGCACGATCGCCACGCGGTAATCCGCGGGCAGCTTCAACAGCTCGACCGTCCGCGTGACCGCCAGCTCGAGTCGCGCCTTCGCCTCGGCACTCCTATGATAGCGGCCGAGGAGCGCGCCCTTGAGCGCCTCCACGGACCAGCCGGGATGCTTGGTGCAAGGCCCTGACGAGAAGCGCGGATTGTTGGGCCGCAACCCCGGTTTTTGCAGGACGTTCATAGGCGGCAGGTACGTCCTGAGGCGGACCTGGTCAAGTCCGCTCCATTTCCTCTCCCTACGCGAGCGAGCACAAAAAAAGCCGCCCGTCGAAGCGACGGGCGGTTAGTGGGCTAGCAGTCTGATGGTTGAGGGGCTTCTATTTAAAGGCAACCGGCATCGGCGCGGGCTGCGAGCCCAGCGCCATGCGCACCGAAAGCATGAGGTCGTTTGAGGTGATGTCCTCGATCTGGAAGCCTCCCGAGGTCTGGAAATTGTCATAGGTGGCGATCCTGCCCGTCCTGATGTCGCCGAGATCGGTGTAGCGATAGGACAGATCGAGGGTGAGCGACGGATTCACCTTGTAGGACAGGCCGGCATAGACCGCCCAGGCGAAGTTCGTCTCGGTGTTGTTCTGGCCATAAGCGACACTCAGATTGGGGACGTTAACGTCCTGGTAGCCGGTGATGGACAGTGAGGCGAAGCCGACGCCGCCGCCGACATAGGGCGTGATGCATAAACAGCGGTTGCAGTGCGGCACGACTGTTGCAGTTGGGCCACAGTCGGCCGCAGGGGCGAGCTCGCACCTTAGGGGAATGGTTTTTTGAAGCGCGCCGAACGGCCCCTAGGCCGCGGCGTCGGTCAGAGCGTGGACGATCTCCGACACCACCGTCTTGACCAGTTTCTCGTCGTCGCCCTCGGCCATGACTCGAATCACCGGCTCGGTGCCCGATGGCCTGATCACCAACCGACCCGATTTGCCGAGTTTCGACTTGCCGTCGTGGATCGCCCGCTGCACCCCGACATTGTCGAGCGGCTGGCCGTTCTTGTAGCGGACGTTCTTCAGCACTTGCGGCAACGGCTCGAACCGATTGCAGATCTCGCTCACCGGCTTGCCGCTCTGGGCCACCACCGACAAGAGCTGCAGCGCGGTGACGAGACCGTCCCCGGTGGTCGAGAAGTCCGACAGCACGATATGGCCCGACTGCTCGCCGCCGACATTGTAGCCGTGCTGGCGCATATGCTCGACCACGTAGCGGTCGCCGACCGGCGTGCGCGCCAAGCCGAGTTCGATGCTTTCCAGATATCGCTCGAGCCCGAGATTGGACATCACCGTGGCGACGATGCCGCCGCCGGCGAGCCGCCCGCGCTTCTGCCACAACTCGGCGATCACCGCCATCAGCTGATCGCCGTCGATGATGTGGCCCTTCTCGTCAACGATCACCACGCGGTCGGCATCGCCGTCGAGCGCAATACCGATATCGGCGCGCACTTCGCTGACCTTGCGGATCAAATCCTCGGGCGCGGTCGAGCCGCAATCCTTGTTGATATTCAAGCCATTAGGCTCAACGCCGATCTTGATGACCTCGGCGCCTAGTTCCCACAGCGCCTCCGGCGCCACCTTGTAGCCCGCGCCGTTGGCGCAATCGATTACCGCCCTGATGCCGTCGAAGCGGATATTCTTGGGCAGGGTGCGCTTGGCGAATTCGATATAGCGCTCGCGGGCGCTGTCGATCCGGGTGGCGCGACCGATCATGTCCGGCGTGGCCAGCAGTTCGGCGGAGTCGCCTTCCATCAACTCCTCGATCTCCTCTTCCTTCTCGTCGGACAGCTTGTAGCCGTCGGGCCCGAATAGCTTGATGCCGTTGTCGACGAACGGATTGTGCGAAGCCGAGATCATCACGCCAAGATCGGCGCGCAGCGAGCGGGTCAGCATGGCGACGGCCGGCGTCGGCATCGGGCCGAGCTGGAACACGTCCATGCCCACGGCGGTGAAGCCGGACACCAGCGCCGACTCGATCATGTAGCCGGACAGCCGGGTGTCCTTGCCGATCACCACGCGGTGGCGGTAGGAGCCGTTGGTGAACAGCTTACCCGCGGCCATGCCCACGCGCATGGCCACTTCGGACGTCATGGGATAGGTGTTGGCGCTGCCACGGATGCCATCCGTGCCAAAATACTTGCGAGCCATGGTCTGGCCCCCCGTTTGGTCCCTCGCGGTGCCGGCCCTTTATTCTGTTCTGACTGGCGCCTCATGAGATTATGCTCCTGGTGTACCACCTTCACGTTCAAAAAATGTAAGCAAAAGTTACATCTTTAGGACCATCACGGTCCGGGATTTTCCTTAATTTTCAACCCCAAACACTGAAGCCCGCCACACCGCCAGGGCTTGGCGGCTACCCGCCACGTCATGCACCCGCAAAATCTGTGCCCCTTGTGCCGCCGCCACGACCGCCGCGGCTTGGGACCCGGGCTCCCGGCTCTGCGGTGCTTCGCCGCCTGACACGCCCTGGATGAAGCGTTTGCGGGAGGCGCCGATCAAAAGCGGCACGCCGAGGCCGTGGAACAGGCTGGTATGGGCCAGCAGCGCCAGATTGTGGGCGAGCGTCTTGCCGAAGCCTAAGCCCGGATCGGCGGCGATGCGGGTGCGGGCGATGCCGGCTTTGACGCCCACGCCGATGCGCGCCTCGAGATAGTTGAACACTTCGAGCACCACGTCTTCATAGCGCGGATTGTCCTGCATGGTCTTGGGCTCGCCTTGGGCATGCATCAGAACCACGGCCAAGCCGGTCTCGGCCGCTGCCCGCAAGCTGTGGGGATCATGGGTGAGCGCCGACACGTCGTTCAGGATTTTCGCGCCTTGCTTGGCGGCGGCGCGCGCCACCGATGCTTTGCGCGTATCGATCGAAATGATTGCAGGGAGCCCGGCCAGGCCCGCGATCACCGGCACCACGCGGTCGAGTTCCTCCGTCTCGCCCACCGCGTCGGACCCGGGCCTGGTCGACTCGCCGCCGACATCGATGATGCCGGCGCCGGCCGTGGCGAGCTCGGCGGCATGAACGATCGCCGCCTCCTTGGTGTCGAACAGGCCGCCGTCGGAAAATGAGTCCGGCGTGACGTTGACGATGCCCATCAGCACCGGACGATCGAGCGCGACGCCGGCGAAGGGCCGCCGCTTGGCCGTGATCCGCGCGAGCAGAGACGCCAGATCGGCCTCGCCGGATGAGACGAGCGCATGCGCCGTGAACAGACGCATCCTGGTGTTGCCGGGCACGCCTTCGATCAGCTCCGCCGCCGTAAACGCGATCGGGCCGCCCGCCAAAGGCAGCGCCAAGCCTTCGGCCACCGCTTCCGCCGCGGTCGCGCCATAGAGCAATCCGATCGGTCTCAGATAGAGCTTCGCGCTTGCCATGGGCGAGCCTTAGCACGAGCCTTTGCGGACGACTCGCCGAAAAAAAATGCCCGGCGCAAGGCCGGGCATTTCGATGTCGATGGGAAACTGCCTTAAGTCGAAGGCTGCGGCTCGAGCCCCCCGGCATCCGGCTCAGGCTCGGGCGGGCGCTTGCCGCGTCCGGCTGCCGGCACCGCTGAGGCGGGACCGGGCCGTGGCGTTACCTCGGCGGCGAACTCGCGAACGGGCGGCTTGCCCTTGAGCAGATCCTTGATTTCCTCGCCCGACAGCGTCTCGTATTCCAACAGGCCGCGCGCGACAATGTGCAGATCGTCGATGTTCTCCGAGAGGATCTTGCGCGCTGCCTCGTAAAACTCATCGACAATGCGGTGAATCTCCTCGTCGACGATGGTCTGCGTCTCATCGGACAAGTTCTGCGTCCGGGCGATGGAATGGCCGAGAAACACCTCTTCCTCGTTGTCGCCATAGGCCAGCGGCCCGAGCTTGTCGGACATGCCGTATTGGGTGACCATGGCGCGGGCCAGCAGCGTCGCCATCTTGATGTCCGAGGAGGCGCCGGAGGTCACCTTGTCGTAGCCGAACACGATCTCTTCGGCCACGCGGCCGCCCATAGCGACGGTGATGTCGGCCTTCAGCTTGGCGCGGGTATAGGAGAGCATGTCACGCTCGGGCAGCCGCATGACCATGCCCAGCGCGCGGCCGCGCGGGATGATGGTCGCCTTGTGCACCGGATCGGAAGCCGGCTGATGCAGCGCCACCAGCGCGTGGCCGCCCTCGTGATAGGCGGTCAGCGTCTTCTCCTCCTCGTTCATCACCATCGAGCGGCGCTCGGCGCCCATCATGACCTTGTCCTTGGCGTCCTCGAACTCGTGCTGGGTCACCAGGCGCTTGGAACGGCGCGCGGCCAGCAGTGCCGCCTCGTTGACCAGATTGGCAAGATCGGCGCCGGAAAAGCCCGGCGTGCCGCGGGCGATGACCCGCAGATCGACGTCGGGCGCGAGCGGCACTTTCCGCACATGCACCTTCAGGATCTTCTCGCGGCCGATGATATCGGGGCGCGGCACCACCACCTGGCGGTCGAACCGGCCGGGACGCAGCAGCGCCGGATCGAGCACGTCGGGCCGGTTGGTCGCCGCAATCAAAATGATGCCTTCATTGGCCTCGAAGCCGTCCATCTCGACCAGCAGCTGATTCAGCGTCTGCTCGCGCTCGTCATTGCCGCCGCCGAGGCCCGCGCCGCGATGGCGGCCGACCGCGTCGATCTCGTCGATGAAGATGATGCAGGGCGCGTTCTTCTTGGCCTGGTCGAACATGTCGCGCACGCGGCTGGCGCCGACGCCCACGAACATCTCGACGAAGTCGGAGCCCGAGATGGTGAAGAACGGCACGTTGGCTTCGCCGGCGATGGCGCGAGCGAGCAGCGTCTTGCCAGTGCCGGGAGGGCCGACCAAGAGCGCACCGCGCGGGATGCGCCCGCCGAGCTTTTGGAATTTCTGCGGGTCGCGCAGGAACTCGACGATCTCCTGTAAATCTTCCTTGGCCTCATCGACGCCGGCGACGTCGTCGAACGTCACGCGGCCATGCCGCTCGGTGAGCAGCTTGGCCTTGGACTTGCCGAAGCCCATGGCGCGCCCGCCGCCCGACTGCATCTGGCGCATGAAGAAAATCCACACCGCGATCAGCAGCAGCATAGGGAACCACGACACCAGCACGCCGAGCAGCGACGGCACGTCGTCCTCCGACGGCTTGGCGGTGATCTTCACGCCCTTCTGGTTGAGCTTGTCGACCAGGTTCGGATCGTTCGGCGCATAGGTCTGGAAGTTGCGGCCGTCGGCGAAATGGCCGGTGATGGTGTTGCCGGCGATGGTCACATCCTGGACGTTGCCGCCCTCGACCTCGGACAACAGCTGCGAGAAGCTGATCTCGTTGCCGCGGACATGGACGCCGGGCGACTGGAACAGGTTGAACAGCGCGACCAGCAGGAGGCCGATGAACACCCAGATGGCGAAGTTACGAAAATTCGAGTTCATGTAACTGACCTAACGGCTCGATTCTATCGCGCGGCTGCCGGCGCCCGGCAACCTGGCCTCACTTTAAGGCAGGGATTGAGACTAAGCCTTGTTAACATAGGAACACGCATCGTTTTTGCCAAGTTTAGGCTAACGCAAAGAGGTGCATGCTTCCTCAACGGCTTAGTCAATGGGCCGTTCCCCGCCATGTTGGAGCCTTTCTGCCCTGACGAAGCGCGCCCGGCAATCGAGGGCGCGCGTCTCGTCCTCGCCCGCGGCGCCTAGCATCGGCAGTCCCAACAACACATCGCCGCGCCAGCACGATGGCAGCGTTCTGCCCGCCAAACGCGGCAGCGATGAGGCGAGCGCCGAGCACTCGCGCAAGCTCCGCCAGCCGGACTCGCCCAGCGCCTTGACCACCACTGACTTCGACTCGCTCGCCCCGAGCTCGACCCTGAACCGGTTGTCCCACAGCATCCGCTCTCCCGGGCTAAGCCGTGCTTCGGGCAACCCCTTGCCCCGCATCTCGCGGAAGATGCCGAGGCGGCCCGAGCAAGGCTCGAGCCGGCAGCGGCCGAGCGTATGGGCCTTGGCGGGATCCTGGTGCAAGGCGGCAAGCAGATTTTCCAGCTTGGCAAGCTGGACGGGCATCTCGCCGCCGCCCACCGTACCGATCAACTGTGACAGCGCGCGCAGCGCGATCTCGTGCGGCGCCGCTTCGAGCGCCTCGCAATCGATCATTGCGTAGCCCGCTTCGCTAATCTCGCTATTCGCCGCGAGGAAGTCTTGCGCGACTTCGTCGAGCGCCTCACGCGCGCGGCGGAGCCGCCGTGCCGACAGCGCCAGCGCCTCGGGCGTGAGTCCGAGTGCCGCAAGTGCGTCGGCGCCGCCACGCACCCGCGCGCGCTCGAAGCGCGGATCGCTGTTGCTCGGGTCGAAGACGAACGAGATGCCGGCCGCCTCAAGCGTGGCGACGAGGCGCGCCTTCGGCACCTCGAGCAGCGGCCTGAGCACGGCGATACCGGCCCACGCGCCTCTCTCGGGAATCGCCGCCAAGCCGTCGAGACCGCTGCCGCGCTTGAGCCTCATCAGGAAGGTCTCGGCCTGGTCGTCCAGGGTGTGGGCGGTGACGAGCGCCCGAATGTCGTGGGCATGGCAATAGGCAGCCATGAGATCGTACCGCGCGGCGCGGGCTCTGGCCTGAAGACCGGCGGGGCGAGCCCCCTCATTGTCCCAGGTGAGGACGGCATGGGGCAGTCCGAGCGCCGCCGCCATGCGGCCGACCAGTTCGGCTTCCCCGCGCGAAGAGGCGCGAAGCCCGTGATCGACCGTGAGCACGGTAAGCTCAGGGTTCCCGCCCTTCGCCTCACGCCAGCGCGCCGCAAGCTGCATCAGCGCGACACTGTCAGGCCCGCCAGACACAGCGAGAGCGACGCGCGGAAAGCGCGATAAGGGCGCGAGCAGCGTTTCGGTCTCGGGGGGTGTGATCGGTGCGGTCACGTCAGCAGCCGGCCTTCGTGCGCCAGGCCTTGGCCTCTTCGCCGATATGCTCCGGCGCGCGAGGATATTTGGTCTTGAGCTCGTCGAAGGTCGAACAGGCCGCATCCTTTTGGCCGAGTTCCGCGAGCGACATGCCGAGCTTGATTAGCGTGTCCGGCGCTTTGTCGCCCGACTTGTATTTCTTGTAGCCCTTGAGAAAGGCGTCCGCCGCGTTCTTATAATCGCCCCGCACATAGTAGCTCTCGCCGAGCCAATATTGCGCGTTCGATGCCAGCGGATCGCCCGGATAGGCGTCGACCAACTGGCTGAAGGCGATTTCGGCGCTGGCATAATCCTTCTGCAACAAGGCCCCATAGCCCTGCTGATAGAGCGTCTGCGCATCGCCGCCCGGCAGCGCCGCCGTCAGGTTTTGCGGGTCGGAAGCGGCCTGACGCTCGAGCAGAGCGGCCAACTCGTCGCTGCCGGGCTTGGGGCCGTACCAGCGCTGTTTGGAAGGATCGCCGTCGTCGCCGCTCTCGGGTGGAGCGGCGGCGGTGGCGCTATCGGGCGGCGGCGTAAGCGCCTGACCCTGCCGCTCCGGCGGCGGTTCGGCGCTTGGCGTCGGCGGCGCGGGCGGGGGCATAGGCGCGGCTGAGAGCTTCGCCTCGAACGCGCTCATCTGCTTGCCGATCTGCTCGATATGGCTGGTGAGCGCCGTGATCTGGGTCTCGAGCGCATCGATGCGCGGGCCAAGACTGCTGTCCTGCGCGACCGCAGGCGCCTCTTGCGGCAGCACCGTCCCGGGCTTGGCGCGCAACAGCGATTCCAGCGAGCCGATCATTACCTGGAGGTCTCGGACCTTGTCCTCGAGCCGGCCGAGGCGGGCGCTCACCGAATCCCCGCCTTGCGCCGCTTGGGGCGCAGTCTCCTGCGCCAAGCCCAGCGCCGGCAGGGCCACAACCAGCTCCGCCATCAATGCGTAGACTAGGCGCGATCGCATGCGCCAAGTGAAAGCCGATAGACTCAAGCGATGAGACCTTGCCGTTAGGGTCGCGCGTTTCGGCGCTCTTGGAGCGCCGAACGGGCCGAACCATAACGCATTTGCGGCGGCCTTTTGAGGCCAAATTCAGGTCTCGAGGTGCCGGCCCGTGGCCGCCGGGACCGATCGCCGCGCTAGTACTGCGCGACCGCGCTGTTGTTCAGCACCGTCTGGGCACGGCGGTTCTGCGACCAGCAGGACGGCGCATCGCAGACCTCGATCGGGCGCTCCTTGCCGTAAGACACCGTGCGGATGCGGGCCGCGCTGACCCCGATCTGGGCAAGGAAGGTCCTCACCGCCATGGCCCGGCGTGCGCCGAGCGCAAGGTTGTACTCCCTGGTGCCGCGCTCATCGGCGTGGCCCTGGATCGTAATCGTGTACTGCGAATATTGGTTAAGCCACCTGGCCTGGTTGCGCAGGATTCCCTGCGCCTCGCCGGTGAGCGTCGAGCTGTCCTCCTGGAAGTGCACCAGGTCGCCGACATTGACGGCAAACTCCTGCGGCGAGCCTGGCTGGGCCACGCCGCCGGTGTTTCCTAGGCCATATTCTTTAGGCTGACTCCGGCTGCATGCTGCGATCAGCAATACAACCGCGATCACGCCCGCGATCGTGCAGGCGCGGTTAACCCCACCACTCCAACGCATTACTGGTTACTCCCGCTAGCCAAATTTTAGGAAATCGTAGAAGGGATCCCTTAACGATCTCCTAGTCCCTCGAAATCGGGGAGAATTGGCTGGGAGTTTAGATCGGCCGGGTGTCGAAACCGGGGCCTAAAAAAGGAAGGGACGCCTGGGACGCCGCCGCATCAAGCTACGGCGCCCCGGCATCCATGTCCTGTGCGCGGAAGGTTAACTTCCGCAATTCCCTCTGTCGCAGCTCAGACGCGAACAACCTGCTCGACCACGACGGAGCTGAGCTTCAGGGGCTCGGCCACAACGGCCTTTTCATGGTGTCCGACGCAGCCACTTAGCGCAACCGCGGCGGCCACGATCGTGGCGACGATGATAACGCCCTTCAAACCCTGCATGGTCTTCTCTCCTTTGGTTAAACGGCAGTAGCCGTCTTTGCATGTACCGGTGCGGCCTTTTCAGATCAAGAACGGACTGCCGCCCCCCAACCGTTTTCCCGGCGATTGATGCCAAAATGCAACGCCGAATCTCATCCCTTAACTGGACGACGCTATCGCCCTGCGAGACCCCGATCAAGCATGGTTAACAGGCTGGAGGCCCCGCGAATAACAAAGCGTTAGCGGATGTTGCCTTTGGGACACAGTCCCCGGCGTAGACGCCTGGATTTCCGCCAAAAAAGGGTGTCTCGCGGAGCTAATTGATCAGCGGCGACCAGGCCGGATCGGAGCCGAAGGCGGGGGTCGCGACTTGGCGCTCGTTATAGCCGGTGAGGTCGATGGTGTAGAGCTTTGGGCCGCCCGCGGCGCCCGGCGATTCCCGGAAGAACATCAGCACCCGACCGTTCGGCGCCCAGGTCGGACCCTCATTGTGGAAGCCTTCGGTGAGGATGCGCTCGCCGGACCCGTCAGGCTTCATCACGCCGATCAGGAACTTGCCCGCGGTCATCTTGGTGAAAGCTATCAAGTCGCCGCGCGGCGACCATACCGGGGTCGAGTAGCTGCCCTGCCCCCGGCTGATCCGATGCGGGTTCGCCCCGGTCGCATCCATGACGTAGATCTGGCGCGACCCGTCCCGATCGGTCTCGAACACGATCTGCCGACCGTCAGGCGAATAGCAGGGTGCGGTGTCGATGGCGTTGTCATTGGTTAGCTGGAGCGTGCGCCGGCTGCGCAGGTCCATGGCAAACAAGTTGGAGTTGCCGTCCCGCTCGAGGCTCATGACGATCCGCTGGCCGTCCGGGGAGAACCGCGGCGCAAACGTCATGCCCGGGAAGGTGCCGACGATCTCCTTCTGCCCGGTCTCGATATTGAGCAAATAAACCTTGGGCGTCTCGGCTTCGAACGAGGTGAAGGTGATCTCTTGGGTCGAGGGACTGAAGCGGGGCGTGAGCACCAAATTCTGGCCGGTGGTGAGCAACCTGACATTGAACCCGTCCTGATCCATGATGGCGAGGCGCTTCACCCGCTTATTCTTAGGACCCGACTCGTCGACAAACACGATGCGGGTGTCGAAATAGCCTTTCTCGCCGGTGATCCGCTCATAGATCGCGTCGGCGATGATGTGGCCAATGCGCCGCGCATCTTTGGGACGGGCGAAGAACTGCTCACCGGCGAGCTGCTTGCCGGCGAACACGTCCCATAACCGGAACTCGGCGCGCAGCCTGCCTTCGCTTGCGCCGATGCGGCCGACCACCAGCGCCTGCGCATTGACTACCCGCCAATCCTCGAAGCGAGGCATCGTATCGGTGCCGACGCCCTGCTCGATGAAGGCCGCTTGGTCGATCGGGATGAACAGTCCTGAGGCGCGCAGGTCATTCGCCACCACGTTCGAAACATCGCGGGCGACTTGCGGGTCGATCGACCCGTCGCCGGCAAAGTCGGCAATGGCGATCGGCAGCGGCTGGATGGTGCCTTGGGTGATGTTGAGCTCGACCACGGCACGGGCCGGGCTGGTCATCCCCAGCGCACCGAGCACCAGCGCCAGGGCCAAGAAGCGGCGGTTCGGGATCGGGGTGGCGGAATGGGTCATGGTTGGTCAGGATCGTTCGGGAGTCAGCCCGCGCGATACATCTCGCTTGGATCGAAATTGAGGATCATGTCGCGCCACAGAGCATATTTGTCGCTCGGCAACGGGTAGGGCTGGCACTGGTAGACGGCCCTGACCGCGCTGTCGGCGGCCGCCTGGAAGAAGGGCGATGAGCCCCGGTTGGCGACGGTCGGATAGCCCACCAGAGTCCCGTCCTCGTTGAGCTTCATCCTCAGCTTCACCACGATCTGCTCGGCGCCGAGGCCTCCCGGCGGCGGGCTCCAGCATTGGGCGATGCGGGCTCTGAGCGCGTCGATCTCGTTGACCGACATGGTCGTCTCAGTACCGTTCGACTGTCCGCGCACCTTGTTAGGTGCCGGCTCCTCGGACGGCAGTACGGGGGCGGGCTCGTCCGTCGCGTCAGGGATCTTGTTGAGCAGCGCGGCGATCCGATCGGTGTTGAAGTCGGGCTTCTTGGCGACTTTCGGCGCCGGCTTTTTCGGCTTGGCTTCGGACTGTTTCGGCTTGGCCGGCTTCTCGTTCTTCTTGGCGTCAACCTTGGGCGCGGGCTTCGGCGCCTCGGTCTTGTCCTCGGGCTTGGGCGCCTCCTCTGGCTTCGGCTTGTCTTCAGGCTTCTCGGCCTCGGCGGTCTGCTCTTCGGGCTTGTTGGCCTCCTTCACCGCTTCGGGCTTTTGCTCTTTAGGTTTTCCGGCCAGCGGCGCGTCGTCCTTGGCGTCGGCCATGCCCGCCTTGATCTTGGTGATCTCCGACGGCGTGGCGAGATCGACCGGAATGGCGATGAGCGGCGCGTGCTCCATCTTGGCAGCCGGGAAGGCGACGAGCGCAAAGAGCAGGATCGCCGTATGCAGCGCGGCCGAGATGAAAGTGCTCCTGCCCATGATGCTGTCGGTTCGAGACTTTCCCTAAGGCTGATCCATCTGGTCGGTGACGATGGTCACCGGGAATCCCGCCTGCCCAATTCTTGCCAACACTTTCGCCACGTCCCCGTAAGGCGTGCCTTTGTCGCCCCGTACCCAAACTTTGCTGCCCCCGCCGGCGTCACGGATAGCAGTGAGTTTGGGCACAAGTTGGTCAAACCCGATCTCGGTGTTCTGGAGGAAGATCTTGCCTTGCGGGTCGACGGTGACGCTCAACGGCGCCTGCTCCTGATCGACCGGGCCGGCTTCGGTCTTCGGCAGCTCGACCTTCGGCAAGGTTCCCTTCGACTCGACATCGACGCCGACCGTGAGCAGCGGCGCCGTCACCATGAAGATGATGAGCAGCACGAGCATGACGTCGACCATCGGGGTGACGTTGATCTCGCTCATCGGCGCGGAGGAGCGGCGCCGTGCCCGCCGCTTCGAGAGCGCGCCTCCTGGCTGTAGACCTATGCCCATGGTTCAGGCCTCACACCGTCTTGTCGATCTGGCGCGACAGGATGGCTGAAAACTCGTCGGCGAACCCTTCCAGACGCGCCGCGTGGCGGGCGACGTCGCTGTTGAATTTGTTGTAGAAAATTACGGCAGGAATAGCGGCGAGCAGGCCGAGCGCGGTGGCGAATAGAGCTTCGGCGATGCCCGGCGCGACCACCGCGAGGCTGGTGTTCTTGCTCACGGCGATCGCCTGGAAGCTCGTCATGATGCCCCACACCGTGCCGAACAGACCGATAAAGGGCGCGGTCGATCCGACCGTGGCGAGGAACGTCAATCTTCGTTCGAGCCGCTCCACCTCGCGGGAGATGGTCACGTCCATGACCTTCTCGACCCTGAGCTGGACGCCGGGCATCGGCCGCGTGCCGCGGTCTCCTCCTTCGCGCTCGGTCGAGCGCTTCCATTCGCGCATCGCCGCCACGAACAGCGCCGCCATGCCGGTGTTCCGGCGCTGCGCCAGAGCTTGGTAGAGCTCCTCGAGCGATTGTCCCGACCAGAACACCTGCTCGAACTTGTCGGTCTCTTTGCGGGTCTTGGCGTAGAGGAACAGCTTCTCGAGGATGATCGCCCAACTCCATACCGAAGCGAGCAGCAGCCCGAGGATCACGAACTTGACGACGATATGGGCGTTCTTGAACAGCTCAAGAATCGATAAGTCGACGACGACATCCGGCGGGTTCATGACGGCCTCGTGGCATGGCTCCAAGATCGCCGCCTCTGGGTGTCAACCCTCGAGGAGACAGCTTGGTCCTGCGGCCCCGGCCGCAGGCTTTGATGCATCGCCGGAAAAAGCGCGCTTTGCGCTCGCGAACAGACCTTTCGCCAGCGAATGTGACTAAACTTGGGCTCGTTACCCTCTCTGGCGCCGCACGGCTCCCTTCGGCCGAGCGACGCTTTTCCGGCTTAACTACGTTTCACGCGGTTGGTTAACGAATCGTTGAAGCGCATTACGAACGAGCGCGCCCAGCCGCTGCGGTTTGCCCGCCTTCGAGACCAAAACGACCGTGACTTTGGCCCGCACCAGAAGCGTCTCCGCCCGCATCACGTCCTGCTGAAGGACGAGGCTGGCGCTGCCGATCTCGGCAGTGGTGGTCACGACTTCCAACAGGTCGTCCATGCGTCCGGGCTTCAGATAGTCGATCTCGACCCGGCGCACGACGAACACCGCGGGTTCGCCCTGCTCAGGGCTGGCGAGGCCCTTGGCATCGATGCCGAGCAGCCTGATGAAGTCCGAGCGCGCTCGCTCGCAGAATTTGAGGAAGTTGGCGTGGTAGACCACGCCGGCGCAATCGGTGTCCTCGAAATAGACGCGGATCGGCAGGATATGGGTCTCGCCCTCAATCCGGCCCGCGATATCCGGCCAACGCTCTGTCACAAATCTTCGCTGCCGTTGAACAGGGGGAATTGCGTGGTGGGCTGCGGCGGCGGCGTGAGGCCGAGATGAGCGAAGGCCTGTACGGTCAGCACGCGTCCGCGCGGGGTGCGGGCGATGAAGCCTTGCTGCAACAGATACGGCTCGATGATTTCCTCGATGGCGTCGCGCGGCTCAGACAGGCCGGCAGCGATGGTCTCGACCCCGACCGGGCCGCCGCCGTAATTGACCGCGATCAGCCGCAGATAGCGATGATCGAGCGCGTCGAGCCCGCGTGCGTCCACCTCGAGCTGCGACAGCGCGCGGTCGGCGATTTTGGCATCGACCGCGCCTGAACCCTCGACAGACGCGAAATCGCGCACGCGCCGCAGCAGCCGGCCCGCGACCCGCGGCGTGCCGCGGGCGCGCCGGGCGATCTCATGCGCGCCTTCGGGCGTCAGCGGCAGGCCGAGCAGCCGCGCGCCGCGCCGCACTATCTCCTCCAGCTCCTCGACGCCGTAAAATTCGAGCCTGATCGGAATGCCGAACCGCTCCCTGAGCGGCGTGGTGAGCAGCCCGGTGCGGGTGGTCGCACCGATCAGCGTAAAGCGCGACAAGTCGATACGCACCGAGCGCGCCGCCGGCCCCTCGCCGATGATGAGGTCGAGCTGGAAATCTTCGAGCGCCGGATAGAGGATTTCCTCAACCGCCGGATTGAGCCGGTGGATCTCGTCGATAAACAACACGTCACGGTCTTCGAGATTAGTGAGCAGCGCGGCGAGGTCGCCGGCCTTGGCGATGACCGGGCCGGAGGTGGCGCGGAAATTGACGCCGAGCTCGCGCGCCACGATCTGGGCGAGCGTGGTCTTGCCGAGGCCCGGTGGGCCGGCGAACAGCACGTGATCGAGCGCCTCGCGCCGGCCGCGCGCCGCCTCGATGAACACTTTGAGGTTCGAGCAGACTTTGGCCTGGCCGATGAACTCGGAAAGCGTCTGCGGCCTGAGTGAAGTCTCGCCTTGATCTTCCTCGCGCCGCACGGCTTGGAGCATCCTCTCGCTCATTGCGCCAGCTCCTTGAGGCCGAGCCGGATCAGGTCCTCAGGCCGCGCGTCGCGCCCAATTCTGCCGATCGCCGCCGAGATGGCCGCCGCGGCCTCGCCATGGGCATAGCCGAGATTGGTCAGCGCCGAAACCGCGTCGCGCGCGGCCAGCCCGTCCGGCACCGTGGCGATCGGCGCGAGGCCGCCGCCGGGCCTGATCGCCGGCGCGAGCGATGGCATCTTGTCCCTCAATTCCGACACGATGCGGGCCGCCACCTTGGGGCCCACGCCGGGAGCGCGGGCAACGTGGCCTTTGTCTTGCAGCGCCACAGCGTTGGCGAGATCGGCGGCGGACAGCGTGCCGAGCACGGCGAGCGCCACCTTGGCGCCCACGCCTTGCACCGTTTGCAGCGCCCTGAACCAGGCGCGCTCATGCTCGGTGGCAAAGCCGTATAGCTTGATCTCGTCGTCCCGCACGTGCGTGTCGATGGCGAGCGTCACCGTTTCGCCGATCGGCGGCAGGCTCGACACCGTGCGCGCCCCGATCGTCACCTCGTAGCCGACGCCGCCGACATCGACGATCATCGTGTTGAGCGAAACGGAATCGAGCCTGCCGGTGAGCTTGCCGATCATCGCACGGCTCCGAGCGCAAGCGCCTCGAGCCGCCGCCAGGAGCGGGAATGGGCATGGGTGATGGCGATCGCGAGCGCGTCGGCGGCGTCGGTGCTGTCGAACGAAGCGCGCGGCAGAAGACACTTCACCATGGCCCTGATCTGGCCCTTGTCGCAATGGCCGGCGCCGACCACGGTCTTCTTCACTGCGTTCGGCGCATATTCGGCGATCAGCAGCCCGGACAGCGCCGGCACCAGCAGAGCGATGCCCCGCGCCTGGCCGAGCTTCAAGGTGGCCGCGCCGTCGCGATTGACGAAGGTCTGCTCGACGGCCGCCTCTTCCGGGGCCAATCGCGCCAAGACCTCCTGCAAGCCATCGAAAATCTGGCGGAGCCGCATTCCCAGGCCTTCTTCGTCGTCGGACACGACCGCGCCGCAGGCCACGAAGGCCAGTCTCGCCCCGTCGCTGTCGATCACCCCCCAGCCGGTGCGCCGCAAGCCCGGATCGATGCCGATAATGCGTATCGTGCCCATGCCGGCCCCTTGCCGCCCGCGGAATTGTGCCTTCCCGGAGGCGAATCACTTAGGGGATTTTGCCATGCAACAGGGTCGGTCAGATAGCAGCGGGAGGAACGCAAGACAGAGATCTGGCGTTAGGGATTTGGGTGTAATCTCAGGATCGCGGCGTTTCGACGGGGAAGCGCCGGGGTTGCACGCCCACAAGTAAGGCGCAGGCAACAAGAGCGAGGCCGGCGCCTCAAATGAGGGAGCAGCACCGTGACTGGTGCCAGCGATACGCTCGACCCGATTGCGGCCGCCGAGGCCGGCATTGCCGGGTCGAAACATCTGATTGCCTCGGTCGCCGACGATCTGAGCCAGCAAGAACGCTGGCTGGCGCATTATCGCCTGGCCGAACGGCGCCGCGCGCGGCGAGCCAAGGTCTGGGAGCTGATCTATTGGCTCGAGCTCAGGCGCCGGCGCCTGGCGCGTTGGTTGCGGCGCGTGGCCCTGATCGCGCTCCGCTTGGCGCGGACCGCCGCCGCTTTCCTGTGGCGCACCGCCATTGCCCTGTCCGTCATTCTCGGCCGCACCGCGACCGCCTGCTACGCTTGGGCGCGGCCGCGCGCTTATGCGCTCGCGCTCACTCTGGCGGCATGGACCATCGCATTGTTGGCTTGGGCTGCCACCGAGCTTCGGCTGCTCGCGCGCGCCACCAGCAATGCAGCGGCGATTGCCGCCGCGTCGATCGCGCATCAATCCAGAATTCTCGGGGCGATGGTACGGCGTTGGCTGATCGCTGCCTGGGCTTGGAGCCGGATCGAGGCCGCACGGCTCGCCCGCGCCGCCATGGCGAGCGCCTCGACCAGTGCAGCGTGGAGCGCGGCGCGGTCGCAGGCACTGGCAACCTCGCTCCGGCGCGAGACGATTCAGCTCGCCTCGTGGACGCTGAAGAAAACCGGTCATTTCTCCCGCGCGTCTCTCGCCACCGCATCGCTGGGTTTCTCCTGGGCGAAACCGGCCGGTCAGCGCGCGGACGCGAACCATCGCGCGCTGGTAATCAGGCGCTCTACGGCGTTGATCTCCTTCGAGCCGCGGCGAGCGCACCTGCCCGTCGTCATCGGGCCAGCCGCGCCACGGCCGATCAGCTCAAATGCGGTCCACGCATCTCCTTGATCGCCGCCTGGATGCGCCGCCAATCGCCCGCTTGAGCCTTCTCGCCCTCCCGCTCGCATTCGGCGGCTCGCTGCGCGGCCTCCAACTGGGCCTTATCGCCATGCGCGCCGACCAGGCGCCGCGCGTAGTCATGGATTGCGTTGATGTCCATGGGATCGTCCTCCTTACATCGAGGTTTTTCCTCAGCCGGAAGCGGTCTCTGCCGCTATTTCCTGATGTGGCGGATGGTAGTTCCGCGATGCGACGGTTATGAGGCGACGCTTCAGGCAAATGTGATCATGCCGCCTGAGGAAGCTCCACCACCTGCCGCAATCCTCCGCCGTCGCGATTGGCGATGCTGATCGAGCCGCCGGCGCGCTGAATGATCTCGCGCGCGATGGTGAGACCGAGACCCGCGCCGCGAATGTCCTGACGGCGGGCGGGATCGGCGCGGAAAAACGGCTCGAACACCTGGTCGAGCATATCGGGCGGCAATCCCGGCCCATCGTCCTCGATGACGATACGCGCAGCCCCGTTCAAGCCTCCGACCTCGACCCTGGCTCTGACCCCATGCGTCGCGGCATTGATGATGAGGTTGCGCAGCGCGCGGTTGAGCGTGAGCCGGCTCGCCCGCACCTTGACCGGGTCGAGCGTGGTCTCGGTGACGTCGAGTTTCTGGTCCCTGAGCTCGGCGCCGATCGAGCCGACCAACTCGTCGAGCTGGATCAGCTCGGGCGGCGCCTTGCCCGATTCCTCGCGCACCAGCAGAATGGCGCTGTCGGCGATCCGCTCCAGCTCGTCGAGATCGGTGAGCCACCGCGCCCGCTCCTCGTGGTCCTCGACGAACTCGGCCCTGATGAGGATGAGCCATCTGACCAGGCCCCGCCACGGCGCGCCTTGCGGCGGCGTGTCGGCGATCGGCATCAGGACCCAGCCTTGTCGTCTGACCGGGATCGACACGACGAGCGGGGCGCGCCAGCCGTCGCGCGACACCGTGACGGCAAGATCGAGCCCGCGCGCGGCGAGCGAATCGCGCAACCTCTCGGTCAGCCTCTGCTGCCTGCGACCCGGCGCCGGCTTAGGAACGATGGCAATGACCTGGCTGCCCTCGTCGACCACGCGCACCAGCATTTCGATCTGCTGCGCCACGGGAGCGAGCGAATGCAGCCGCTGAGGCGGGCCAAGCAAGTAGAACAGCACCGCGGTAAGCAGGCCCACCACCGTGACGATGGCGACCACCAGCAGGAGCGCGATCTTGACGCGCAGGGTGTTCATGGCAAGGCGTCCTCGACCTCCACCTTGGCGGCAAGCTGATAGCCGCCGTTCCGCACCGTCTTGAACAGCCGCGGCGCCCCCCTTCCGCCAGCTTGCGGCGCAAGCGGCTGACCAGAACGTCGATCGAGCGGTCGAGCACGTCGCCTTCGCGGCCGCGGGTTAGATCGAGCAGCTGGTCGCGCGACAATACGCGGCCCGGCCGATCGAGGAAGGTCCTGAGCAGATCGAACTCGGCGCCGGTCAATTCGATGTTGTTGCCCTGCGCACTGATGACGCGCCGCGTCTGCGGATCGGCGGTGAGACCCTCGAAGCGATAGAGCTTGGCCTCGCTCGCCGGCGGCGGCGCCTTGGCGCGGCGTCGAAGCACGGCCCGCACCCGAGCGATCAGCTCGCGCGGCTTGAACAGCTTGCCGAGATAATCGTCGGCGCCGATCTCGAGCCCGATGATGCGGTCGACGTCCTCTTTGAGCGCGGTGAGCAGAATGATGGGAACGTTCGAGCGCTGGGCGCGCAGATCGCGGCATGCTTCGAGGCCTGAGCCGTCCGGCAGCATGACGTCGAGCACGATGAGATCGACATGGTGGCCGGCGAGCCGGTCATGGAGCTCGCGGCAGTTCGCCGCGAGCAGCACGCGGAAGCCCTGGCTTTCGATATAGCGGGCGAGCAGCTTGCGAATTTCCGGATCGTCGTCGACGACGAGAATGCGCTGCGGGGTGGCGGTCATCGGCCTTGGGGTGAAGAGGGGCTGCGCTCTCTTCTAACCTCGCCATGGCCCGGCCACGAGCGCATTTTTGTGGCGAAAACCAGCGGCTTGTGCTGCCGGCAACGTTTCGACACGAAATTTATCGGGCGAGCAACGTTCGGACACACCACGACCTAGCGGCGCAAACTTCGCAGCTTAAGCATGAGCGCTCAGCAACAGCTCAAGGACGCATCCTATGAAGACCCCCAAATTTGTACCGTTCCTGGTCGTGGCGGTGCTCGGCATCTCCGGTCTCGCACTCCTCACCTCGGCCTGGGGCGAACCCTCAGGCGGCAAGTCGCCGCGGCCCTGGCAGCACGGCAAGATGGAACGCTGCGACCGGCCCGATCACGGCTCGAAGCATCATGGCCATTGGCGCCGCGGGCCAGACGATGTCGCCAGACGCTTGAGCGTGATCGAGACCGAGCTCGGCATCCGCACCGAGCAGCTCGATACCTGGCGCGATTTCACCGATGCGTTGATCGCCGTGGCCAAACGCCCCGAGCATCCCGACGCAACATCGGCCGCCAAGACGGAGCCATTTACCCTCGCGCAACATCTGGCGAACAACGCCATCGCGCGCGGCAAAGCCGGCGAGGATCTCGCCAAAGCGATCGAGGCGTTGCGCGGCAAGCTCACGCCCGAGCAGCTCGACAAAGTCTCCCAGCTCGAAGCGCGGTTCCGCGGCCGTCACGGTCACGGCTCACGACCCGAGTTCAATTCTCCAGGGCCCGACAAGCCCGGCGCGGATACGCCCAACGACTCCGGCGACGCATCCCCTTCGTCGGAGGAGTAGGGTAACAAGAGGCGGCGGCGCGAGCAGCCGCCTCTCACTTTTCTGTTGGCGTTTGCGGCAGCCGAGACGATCCCCAAAGTTTTTTCAGGCAAAAGCGGGAACAAGTGGCAAGCTTTGTTGCCGAAATTTCCTTGAGGCGCGCTTGAAACCCGGGGCTTTCCAAATATCTAATCCATCATTGACGATTCAACATTGGCTTCCACCTGGTCGGAAGGCCCGGCGCATGGCGGCCGTTTGTCGGGAGGGCTCGTCCCATGTGGACCGTAGAGAACGCAACAGGCCTAGCGTTGAGCGGCGAAGCCGCTCTGCCGCGGAACCTTCTGCTGCAAGCCTTGCCCCGCCGCGATTACGAGCGGCTGTCACCCTTGCTTGAACGGGTTGCGCTCACGCCTAGACGCGTCTTGCAGCACGCCCAGGTTCCCATCGAACATTTTTATTTCATCGAGGACGAACTCGTATCCGTATTGGCCAACACCGGCGAACAGGCTGCCGTCGAGGTGTCGTTGATTGGCCGCGAAGGCATGGCCGGAAGCGCTGCCCTGCTCGGCGCCAAAACCTCGCCGCTTCGCTATTTCGTGCAGGTCGGCGGCAGTGCTCTCCGCGTCGGCGTTGACGACCTCCACCGCGCCATGGCCGAAATGCCGCAACTTCGCGCCATACTGCATGGCCATCTACATGCGGCCATGATGCAGAGCTCGCAATCCGCGGCGTGCGGCCTCAGGCACTCATTGTTGCAGCGCCTGGCGCGCTGGCTGCTTACGGCGCAAGACCGCACCGGCCGCGACGAGATTCCGATCACACAGGACCTGCTCGCCCGCAACCTCGGCGTGCGCCGCGCCACCGTGTCAGACGCGTTCAAGCCGCTCCAGCGCCGCGGCATCTTCGCCACGGAGCGGGGTCTGATCAGAATTGTCGATCGCGCGCGCTTGGAGGAGATCGCCTGCCGCTGCTACCGCATTATGCGCCTTGGGCGCGACAAACCTGGTAAGTCCGAGCCGGCGCGCGGGCCCCTCTTCGCTCTGCCGGTCATCTGCGCCCTGCTCGAGGTTGAGCTATTGGCACAATGAAAAGGTGCCCGGGCGAACCCGGGCACCGTCAGGGAAGGTCCTATTCGACCACGCCTTTGCACTTGGACTCGTCGCCACGCACGCCATCCAAGGCCTTCTTGGCATCTGCCACGGACGCATAGCCGCCGGTCTCGCCCAGAGCCGTCTGCCCGGCGCTCGGCTTGCCCTGGCCGACCGAGCAATTTCCGACCGTATCGACCGTCACGAACCACATATCTGCCGTGGCCGCGAAGGCCGCGCTCGACATGCCAAATACTAGCAGGCTCGCCACAACGCATTTTTTCATATCGGCATTTCCTCCACTTCTGACTGTCCTTGCGGTGCCATGGATATGAGACCGCCCCGGTGGAGAGACAGGGGGGCATGGCCAAAATCGGTACGGTAGTCGACGCAGTTTCTCGCCGGAGATTTGGCACTCGCCTTACATCGACACGGCATTGGCGAACAGGCTCTCGCCCCATTCATAGAGCGGCCGGTTGAAATCGGATTCGGTGTGAATGCCCTTGCCCTTACGCTCCAGCCATTTCTTGCCGTAAGTGTCGAACGGAAAGTGGCGGATGTAGTAGTCGCAGGTCTCCTCCCAATGGGCGACCGACAGCGACTTGCCGTAATGCTGGCAATAGAGTTCGGTCTTGACGTTCCTCATGCCGCGCGGCGTGCGCCCGTCGCCTTCCGCCCAGACGATCTCGGGCCGGTTACGCAGCAGCATCAGAATATCTCGCTGCTCGGGGCCGTAGAACCGGCGGAAGTCGAGCAACGCGCGGCCGGAGGTGTAGGGCGCGTGATCCTCTGGCGTCAGATAGGCGTCGAACAGTCTGACCCGCACCGCATCGCACGGGTCCTCGCGCAGCCCGCTGACAAACCCGCGCAAGTTCGCGGTCACGCGCTCGTCGGGGTCGAAACATAGCATCCAATCATGCGGAAGCTTGGCGCGCGCTAGGTCGAGCAGCAGACCTCTGTGCCGCCCTTCGGCAAGCTTGCGCGCCGCCACGTCTTGCTCCCAGGCCTGGTTGGCGACGATCAGCGCCACCTTGGGATGCGCGCGCAAAATCTCCACCGTCTCGTCGGTGCTGGCGTCGTCATAGGCGACGATGGCATCGACCTGGCCCGCGAGATAATCGAGCGTGTCGGGCAACAGCAACGTTTCGTTGCGCATACGCGTCAGCCCGACCAGGAGATGCTTTTTGCCGAGCAGCGCCTCGTTGCCTTTGACGATCCGCTCCGACTCGCGGAGCTGCCACGTGCCTGCCGCGATCATGTCGCGCGATCTTGCTCGGGCTCGACCGGCGCAAACACGGTTTGCGGCTGACTGACCCCTTTCAGTGGGAACGATCCGACATTTTTGAGCTCCTGCTCCGACAGATGGCTCTGGAACGGGCTGGACAGGAGCAGGCTTTGGCCGAGCCGGCCGCACAGATCGGCGATGCGCGAGGCGAGATTCACGTCGCGGCCGATCACGGTGTAATCGAGCCGCGCGCCGGACCCGACATTGCCATAGGCAGCGTTGCCGAAATGGAGCGCAATCCCGACCGTGAAACGGGCCGCGCTGCTGGTGGTGTCGTTGCGCCGCGCGACCTTGAGCAGACCGGCGCGGGCCGCGGCGAACGCCCGCACGCAGGCCTCGATGTCGCCATTCTCACCGGCGCGGAAGATCGCGAGAATCCCGTCGCCCATGAATTTCAGCACTTCGCCGCCCCGCTCGTCGATCGCCGGCACGATGCAGTCGTAATACTCGTTGACCAGCGCGGTGGCCGCCTCCTCCGACAAATGGGCGGTCAAGCCGGTGAAATCGCGCATGTCGGCGAACAGGATCGCGGCGCGAATGCGCAACACTTCCCCGCGCCGCACGTCGCCAGAGAGGATCCGAAGATGTGGCTCGTCGCCGACATACATGCGCATGACCTCGCGCATGACGCGCTGAAGCGCCAGCACCTCCTGAAGCGCCGCCAGCGTCGGGAAGATCGACCTGAGAATGGCGATGTCCTGCTCGGAGAAGCCGTTCGGCGCGCGCGTGGCGAAGGTGAAGCCGTTATGCATGCCGTTCGGCAACACGACTGGGACGGCGATGTGGTGGGTATAGCCGGCGGCCTTGAGCGGCGCGACGATGTCATAGGCGTCATCGGGCGTATCGGGCAGCCAGGTAAAGACCCAATCGTTGAGGCGATGAGCTTCCGCCAAGGGCCGCTTCCCGCTCGCGTCGGACCCCCGCTCATGCGCGTAAAGATATTCCCGGGCGGAACTGCCGAACTCCCAGATCCGGGCATTGGCCGCGCGCTCGGCATGCCTCAACTCGACCGCGCTGGTGGTCCGGTCGATGGGAACGCCCGCGTCTCTCAGCATGAGGGAGACCACCTCCAGAATGATATTGGGGTCGCCGACCGCGCGCGCCTCGCCGAGCAGCCAATCGCGCACCGCCAGCGCCTGGCGCAGCCGCTCATTGGACAGGATGGTCGCGGGCTCTGGCGCGGGATTGACCATTGTCACCGCCCTCTGGACTCTGTCCCGGGGATCAACCCTCAAGCGCTGAGGCGCTCGAGCACGTCGTCGGCGATTTCGAAATTGGCGTAGACCTGCTGCACGTCGTCAGACTCTTCGAGCGCGTCGATCATGCGCAACAGTTTCTGGCCGGACTCCTCGTCGATCGGCACGTCGGTCTTCGCCCGCCAGGTGATGTGCGCCGCGCGCGGCTCGCCGAAGCGCTCCTCGAGCGCCTTGGCCACCTGATGCAACTCGTCGGGATGGCAATAGATCCTATGGCCTTCGTCGGTCGACTCGACATCCTGGGCGCCGGCTTCGATGGCCGCTTCCAGCATCTGATCGGGCGTGGCTTTGCTCGCCTCGAACTCGATGGCGCCGAGCTTGTCGAAATTGAACGACACTGCGCCGGTCTCGCCTAGATTGCCGCCGAACTTGGTGAAGGTCGAGCGCACTTCGCTGGCGGTGCGGTTGCGGTTGTCGGTGAGCGCCTCGACGATGACGCCGACCCCGCCGGCGCCAAAGCCCTCGTAGCGCACTTCTTCGTAGTTGGCGCCGCCGGCCTCCTGGCTCTTCTTGATGGCGCGCTCGATATTGTCCTTGGGCATGTTCTGGGCGCGCGCCGTGACGACCGCCGTCCTGAGGCGCGCATTCATGGCGGGGTCGGGCATGCCCATCTTGGCCGCCGCGGTGATCTCGCGGGCGAGCTTGGAGAACAGCTTGGAGCGCTTCTTGTCTTGCGCCCCTTTGCGGAACTGGATGTTCTTGAATTTCGAATGGCCGGCCATCGCCCCGCATCCTATTGGTTAGCGGCGTTATAGGCGGCCCGTGCGGCAAAATCCATAGAGGCCCTGACTTACCGCCCGAGTAGTGGCGCCCTTAGGAAAGCTTTAACCCTAATTGCTCGACCCTGAGGGTTCGGCGACTCAACCGTCGAAAGGGGGCCACCATGACTCAAATCCCGAAGCCGACCGCCGCCAAAGCTCAGGACCAGGTGATGCCCGCGCTGTCGCTCTCGGAGCTCTGCTCCGAAGCTGCCGATCACGTCGCCAAAGCGCGCCTGTCGCTGTTCGACGAAAGCGGCAATGCGGATCGCGCCCTGCTCCATCTCGACGAAGCCATCTTCTGCCTGAAGCGGCTTCTCGCCCACGGAAGGCAATCAGGCGTCACCGGATCGCGCGTCCACTCGGCCTAGGCGGCAGTCAGAAAAAACACGGGCTCGGTCTGCGACAGCCGGCCGCCGAGCCGCAACGGGGCGATGGCCCGCGCCAGTCCGGTCCGATCATCCACCTCGACGGCGACGCCGCACAGCGTCGCTTCGCCCGACGATGGCGCAAACCGCCCGGTCGGAATCTTGGTGAGGAAACGCTGCAGCGGCTCCTCCTTGTCCATGCCAAGCACCGAATCGAAATCCCCGCACATGCCTGCGTCGCTGATATAGGCGGTGCCCTTGTTCAGGATCTGCTCGTCGGCGGTCGGCACGTGGGTGTGAGTGCCGATCACGGCTGTTGCGCGCCCATCGACGAAATGCCCAAGCGCTTCCTTCTCGGACGTCGCCTCGGCGTGGAAGTCGATCAGAATCGCGTCGGCGCCCGATTTGAGCCCGCAGGCTTCAAGCTCGCGCTCCACGGCGCGAAACGGGTCGTCGAGATCGGCCATGAACACGCGCCCTTGCGCGTTGATCACCAGCACCTCGGCGCCGGACTTGGCCTTGAACAGGCCGGCGCCTTTGCCCGGCGTGCCCGGCGGAAAATTGAGGGGGCGCAGCAGGCGATCGTGGCGCTCGATGAACACCAGCGCCTCGCGCTGGTCGAATACGTGATTACCTGTCGTCACCACGTCGGCGCCGGCGTCGAGCAGCTCGTTCAGGATCGGCTCGGTGATGCCGAAGCCGCCGGCCGCGTTCTCGCCGTTGACCACCACGAAATCGAGCGCGTAGCGCTCGCGCAAAGCCGGCAACTGTTCCATGACCGCGACGCGCCCGGGCCGCCCGACCACATCCCCCAGAAACAAAATACGCATGATTGCTGCCGATCCACCACTGCGCCCGCCACGGGCCAATGCCATAGGCAATAGCGAATGGCGGCGGGCGCCGCCAGCGTCCTTGGCGCAGGACGGAAAAAGAGGGGCAAGCTTGAAGAGATGGCAAGGCCACGATGGCCGTCGGAGCGTTGACCCCGGTCTCCCTACAATAAGTAGGTGGGCGCCAAGTGACGGAGACCACGGTCCCCGCCAGGGTCGGCTCCCTTAGGATCTTATAGGGCCCTGGGATTGTGCTCCTAACGCGCCTCGCAGCCCGCCGTCTCGACTATAGCAACCAAATGGGCTTCGAAGACCAGCGCGATTTTTAAGGCCGCTTGGTGACGCGCGCCGGCGCCTGGAGCTCGCTGCCAAAGCGCTGGTTCAGCATTTCCAGCCGGTCGGCGACCGAGCTGACGCGCTGGGCGAGATCGACCTGAACCGATTTGACCGACTCATCGGCGACCGACCGGTCGCGGCGGGCTTCGGCGAGAGAGGATTTCAATTCCTGCATCTGCCGCCGGAGCTCCCATAGTTCGTCGGTGACCAGCAGAGACGCCATCAGGATCAGCCGGTCGTCGCCGACCTGGCCGAATTTCCGCTTCATGGTGTCGACATGGGAGCCGAGATATTCGGCCAAGGCGATCAAGTGATTCTCCTCGCCCTCGCCGCATTTGAGCCGGTAGGTCCGGCCGTTCAAGGTTACGCTGACTTGACCCATGACCAACCCCTCGGCAGATCCACCCGGCACCGCCGGCATGATCTACCCCGGAACTGCCGGCATCAAGTCCTTGATCGTCTCCATTACCGTTTCGAGCCGGTCGGAAACCTCTTCATTGGCGGTTTTCAGGCGGCGTACGCGGTTCTTCTCGGCATCGAGATCGCGCAGCAGGCGGTCGCGCTCCTCGGTCAGAAAGCGGACTTGCTCTTTAAGCGCCGCAACGGAAACGCCGTCTTCGGCTCCAACAAAAACCTGCCGCAAAAAGGCTTCGAGCTGGTCGACCGCGACGTCGAGCCGTTCGGTGGCCTGTTGCAGAGCGTCAGGTTGACTCATCCCGCTGCACCCTCCCCGCTCAGGCGCCGCTGTTTTGCCAGCCCGGGTATCAAGCTGCTGGACCCGCGGTTTAATGTCAATGTGGTGACGGCGCGAGCAATCTTCAACAACCGTGGACCTCGCTGATTAGTTCCAGCCCACGGAGATTGACAGCGCCGCGAGCCGTATGATTTGAGACAGACGCTGTTAACGTCTGGTCAACGCGAGTAACGCGGCGGAAACCCGTTGATGATGGCCGAAGTCAAGCATCGGTGCCGGCTCTATTTTCAGTTCCCAACGCACGCGCCGGCGACGCTTGCCGCACAACTCGCGCAGGCGATGGCCAACACCGATGCGGCTTGCGTATTGCTTTGCCGAGAGGAATCGGCGTTAGACGAGGCGGAAGCCTCGAGCCTCATCGACCTCGTGCACGGTCACGGTCTCGCCTGCCTGATCGAACAGGATGCCGGATATGCTGAGCGCCTTGGTGCCGACGGCGTGCACATCGCGGCCGACCCCTTCGTTTACGCCGAGTCGCGCAAGCTTCTCGGCGAGAGCGCAAGCATCGGCGCCGGCTGCGGCGTGAACCGTGACGACGCCATGCGGCTGGCCGAGCTGGGCGCCGACTACGTAGCGTTCGATCCTGGCGGCACTATCGACGCAATCGATCAGTATGCTGAGCTTATGACTTGGTGGTCGGAGGTCTTCGTCGTGCCGTGTGTCGCCTGGAACATTGATAATGCGGAGCAAGCGGCAAAGTTGGCTTCGCTCGGGGCCGATTTCGTGGCCCCCTCGCTACGCGTCTGGCAAGCAGCCGACGCGGCGAAGCTCATTGCCGAGATCGATAGTGCCGTCCGTCAATCGCGGAGGGCTGCGTGATCGAATTGCGGATGTCCGCTGCCCTTTTGGCCGCAGCGTTGGCGCTGGCTTATGCCGCACCGCCGGCCGGCGCGAGCGAGAGCCCCTCTTATACCGCCTATGCCCAAGGCCGCTACCTGACGGCGCTCAAGCTCGCCGAGGACGAGGCCGCCAAAGGCTCCAAGGAAGCCTACACGCTGATGGGCGAGATCTATGCGGAGGGGCTCGGCGTGGCGCAGGATTTCAGCAAGGCGGCCGACGCCTATGCCAAGGGCGCCGACCTTGGCGACGCCAATGCCCAGCTCTCGCTGGGGCTCATGGTTGCCGAAGGCGTCGGCGTGAAGAAGGATCTCCGCATTGCCGCCGATCTGTTCGAGAAGGCGGCACAGACCGGCAATCCGGCAGCGGAGTACAATCTCGCCCTCATCTATTTGCATGGCAGGGGGCGCCCCAACGACGAAGTCAAGGCGGCCGAGTGGATGCAGAAGGCGGCCGAGGCCGGAAACGCTCAGGCCCAATACGATCTCGGCGCCTTCTACCAGTTCGGCCGCGGCGTGCCGATCGACAAGGCCAAGGCCGCGGAATGGACCGGTCGCGCGGCCGAGGCCGGCTTGGCGGACGCTCAGTTGGAGTACGCCGTTATGCTGTTCAAAGGCCATGGCGTCGCCGTGGACGAGGTCCGCGCTGCCAAGCTGTTCCGCCTCGCCGCCGAGCAGGGCAACCCGGTCGCCCAGAACCGACTGGCCCGCCTCTACGCCAATGGCGTGGCGGTGAAAGCCGATCCAGTGCAAGCCGCCAAGTGGCATTTGCTCGCGCGCAGTGCGGGCGTCAGCGACTTCTCGCTCGATATCGTGCTGTCCAAGCTCACTAAGGAAGAGCGGGCCGAAGCCGAGAAGGCGGCCGAGGGTTGGCGTTACAGTCGGTTGAACGACTAACCGTCCAAGCTGCTCCCCTTGACAGCGGCAAGGTCGCGCGTCTTAAAGGCTGCGACCCAGAGTCCCAAGGCAATCCATGAAAATCAACGGCAACGAGATCAGGCCCGGCAACATCATCCAGCACAAGGGCGCCCTGTGGGTCGCCGTCAAGACGCAAGCCGTCAAGCCCGGCAAGGGGCCGGCCTACGCCCAAGTCGAGCTGAAGAACGCGATCGACGGCACCAAGCTCAACGAGCGCTTCCGCTCCTCCGAGACGGTCGAGCGCGTGCGGCTGGAGCAGAAGGACTACCAGTACCTGTTCGCCGAGGGCGACATGCTGACCTTCATGGACCTCGATACCTACGACCAGATTTCCATCCCGAAGGACTTCCTGGAGGAGCGCGCCGCCTTTCTCCAGGACGGCATGAAGGTGACGGTCGAGAGCCACGAGGGACGGCCGATCGGCATCGCGCTCCCCGACCAGGTGACGCTCGCCGTGGTCGAGGCCGAACCGGTGGTGAAGGGACAGACTGCCGCCTCGTCCTACAAGCCGGCCCTGCTCGAGAACGGCGTGCGCGTCATGGTGCCGCCCTTCGTCGGGGTCGGCGAACGCGTGGTGGTCGATACCAACGAGATCACTTACGTGCGCCGCGCCGACTAGCCTCTGGCGTCACACCGGCGAAAGCCGGTATCCAGACAATATCGTCCGAGCAAGCGCCCCTGGATTCCGGCTTGCGCCGGAATGACGTGGAGTTAAACCCATGCCCGCATCCGCCCTGATGACCGTCATGCTCGCCGCTGCCCGCAAAGCGGGCCGCAGCCTGGCGCGCGATTTCGGCGAGGTCGAGCAGCTCCAGGTTTCGCTCAAAGGGCCGGCGAATTTCGTCAGCGCCGCCGATACCCGCGCCGAGGAGATCCTCTATACCGAGCTGACCCGGGCCCGGCCCGGCTACGGCCTTCTCATGGAGGAGCGCGGCGTGATCGAAGGCGCCGACCGCACCCATCGTTGGATCGTCGATCCGCTCGACGGCACCACCAACTTCCTGCACGGCATTCCCATGTTTGCCGTCTCCATCGCGCTCGAGCGCGACGGCGAGCTGGTGGCAGGCCTGATCTTCAATCCGGCCAATCAGGAGACCTTCACCGCCGAGCGGGGCAAGGGCGCCTTCCTCAACGACCGCCGCCGCCTCAGAGTGGCGGCGCGGACCGAGCTGGCGACAACGGTGATCGGCACCGGCATCCCGCATAGCGGCAGGCCGGCGCACGATGTCTTCCTCAAGGAGCTCGGCGCGGTGATGGCGTCGAGCGCCGGGGTGCGGCGCATGGGCGCCGCCGCGCTGGACCTGGCCTGGACCGCGGCCGGCCGGCTCGACGGCTTCTGGGAGCGCCATCTCAAGCCTTGGGACCTCGCCGCCGGCATCGTCATCCTGCGCGAGGCCGGGGGCTATGTGACCGACGCCGACGGCAAGGACGCCATGCTCGACAAGGGCAGCGTGGTCGCCGGCAACGAGCCGATCCACCGGCACCTGCTCAAGCTGCTCAAGACCGCGGGCGCCGCGCACGACATCGCCGCCGCGCCCTAGGGTTCGAGGCCCCCTCTCCGCCCTGAGGTTGCCGTTTTGCGTGTCATAGTATTCGGTTAAGCTCGCCCGACTCGAAACGACGGCATCTGATGGCACCGGTCACCTACAAGGTCAAACTCACGCGCCCGCAAGTGTTTCTGTGGCGCATGAGCCTGTTCCTCATTCTGGCCGTCCTGCTGGCGATCATTCTCGACGGCCAGACCGGACAGCTCCGCCAGAGCTTCCTGGCCAATCCCGGCCTGAACGCGCTGATCATCGGCGTGCTTCTGGTCGGCGTCGTCTATGCGTTCCGCCAGGTGCTGCGGCTCTATCCCGAGATCAATTGGGTCAACAATTTCCGCATCTCCGATCCCGGCCTCGGCATGGAGAAGAGTCCGGTCCTGCTCGCGCCCATGGCCACCATGCTCCGCGACCGCACCGGCCATTTGTCGCTGGCCACCGGCGCGATGCGCTCGCTGCTCGACTCGGTCGCCTCACGGCTCGAGGAGCAGCGCGAGACCACGCGCTATCTGGTCGGCCTGCTCATCTTCCTCGGCCTGCTCGGCACGTTCTGGGGTTTGCTGCAAACGGTCAGCACGGTCGGCGCCACCATCGGCACGCTCGATACCAATGCCGGCGACAATGTGCTGCTGTTCGATCAATTGAAGGAAGGCCTGGCCGGTCCGCTGAAAGGCATGGGCACGGCCTTTTCCGCTTCGATGTTCGGGCTGTCGGGCTCCCTGATCCTCGGCTTCCTCGATCTGCAAGCCGGCCACGCCCAAGGTCGCTTCTATAACGAGCTCGAGGATTGGCTGTCCGGCATCACCGAGCTGCAACTGGCCGATGCGCCGGGTGCTGCCGGCGTGGCGCCGCAAGTGCGCTTCGCGCTGCTCGACATGCAGCGCTCGCTCGCCGACCTGAACGACAAGGTCGAGATGAAAATGCTGAACGACAATACCGGCGACGCGGTCAAGGACCTTGCCGCCGGCGTCGACAAGCTGATCCGGCAGATGCGCGCCGAGCAGAAGGTGGTGCGCGAATGGGCCGACGAGCAGGCCCAGCAGCAGCATGAGCTTGCCGCGGTGCTCCGTCAGATCACCGACAAGGCCAAGCTGCCGGCGCGCGAGGAGCGCAAATAATGTCGCTGGCGCGCGCCCGCCGCGGACGTTACCAGGCCAATTACTGGCCGGGCTTCGTCGACATGTTGTCCACCCTGCTACTGGTGGTGACTTTCCTCATGGCGCTGTTCATGCTGGCCAACTTCGTCGTTACCCAGGCGGCGACCGGCAAGGATACCATGCTGTCGCGGCTCAACCGCCAGCTGTCCGAGCTGACCGAACTGCTCGCGCTCGAGCGCTCGAAGAAAGAATTGGTCGAGGACAATCTCGCCGCGCTCCAGGCGACCTTGGGCGACAAGGACAAGGAGAACCAGCGCCTGACCGGATTGCTCGGCACGCTGAGCGGCCAGACGCAAGGCGCCGAGGACCGCGTCAAGACGCTCGGCAGCGCGCTCGACGAGCAGAAGAAGATCACCAATGACGCGCTTGCCAAGGTCGAGCTGCTGAACCAGCAGCTCGCGGCGCTCAGGCTTCAGATCGCCTCGCTGCAAGAGGCGCTCGAAGCCTCGGAAGCCAAGGACAAGGACAGCCAGGCCAAGATCGCCGATCTCGGCCAGCGGCTGAACGTGGCACTGGCCAAGAAGGTGCAGGAGCTCAACCGCTATCGCTCCGATTTCTTCGGCAAGCTCAAAGAGGCGCTCGGCAGCCGGTCGGACTTCCAGATCGTCGGCGACCGTTTCCTGTTTCCGTCCGACGTGCTGTTCGATTCAGGCTCGGCCTCGCTGAAACCCGAAGCCACGGTGCAACTCGACAAGCTCGCCTCGGCATTGAATGAACTCGAGACGCAAATTCCGCCCGACATCGCCTGGGTGATGCGCATCGACGGCCATACCGACATCAAGCCGATCGCCACGCCGGAATTTCCCTCCAACTGGGAGCTGTCGAGCGCGCGGGCCATCTCGGTGGTGCGCTATCTCATGCTCCAGGGCGTGCCGGCCAACCGCCTGGTGGCGGCGGGCTTCGGTGAATTCCAGCCGATCGACAGCGCCGACAGCGACGAGGCGCGCAGCAAGAACCGCCGCATCGAGCTGAAGCTGACAGAACGCTAGTCCCTGCTTCCGCTCTACTCCGCGGCGTCGGGCGCAAATTGCAGCTCTGCCAGCCGCTTATAGACGCCGCCCTTGCCGATCAGGCTTTGATGGGTGCCCTCCTCGACCAGGCGGCCATGGTCGAGCACCAGGATGCGGTCGGCGCGCATCACCGTGGCCAGCCGGTGGGCGATCACGATCGTGGTGCGGTCCTCCATGATCTTGTCGAGCGCCTTCTGCACCAGGGTCTCGCTCTCCGAATCGAGTGCGCTGGTCGCCTCGTCGAGCAACAAGATGGGCGCGTCGCGCAGCACCGCCCGGGCGATGGCGATCCTCTGGCGCTGCCCGGCCGAGAGCGTCACGCCACCCTCGCCCAGCATGGTGTCGTAGCCTTGCGGCAAGGCCTTGATGAAGTCGTGGGCATACGCGGTCTTGGCGGCAGCTTCGATCTCGCTCTTGGTCGCATCGGTGGCGCCATAGGCAATATTGGCAGCGACCGTGTCGGCGAACAACGCCGGCTCTTGGGGCACCAGCGCAAACCGGGCGCGCAAGCCGGCAAGGTCCGCTTCGTTCACGGCCACGCCATCGACTTCGACCGTGCCCCGGCTCGCATCGTAGAAGCGGAGCAGCAGCGCAAAGATCGTGGTCTTGCCTGCGCCCGACGGCCCGACCAGCGCCACCCGCTCGCCAGGTGCCGCGTGAAAGCTCACCCGATCGAGTGCGTTCGTCTCCGGTCGCAGCGGATAGGAGAACGAGACGTCGCGGAAGGCGATCTCCCCGCGCGGCGGCACGGGCAATGGCTTCGGATGGCGCGGCGATTTGATCTCGGACTGGACCTCGAGCAGCTCGCTCAGGCGTTCGGCCGCGCCCATGCATTGGGCAAGCTCGCCCCACACCTCGCTCAAACCTCCCACCGCAGTCGCCGCGAGCACGGCGTAGAGCACGAATTGCGACAGCCGGCCGCCGGTCATGGCGCCCGACAGCACGTCCTGGGCGCCGTACCACAACACGCCGACCACGCTGGCAAAGATCAGAAAGATGGCGATGGCGGTCAGACCGGCGCGCGCCTTGGTCCGCGCATTGGCCGCCTCGAATGAACGATCGACCGCGTCGCCGAACCGCGCCGCCGCCGCATCCTCATGGGTGAAGGCCTGCATCACCCGCACCTGGGTGAGGCTCTCGCTGGCATAGGCGGACGCTTGCGCCAGCGTGTCTTGCGCCTGGCGCGACAGCGCTCGCACCGAGCGGCCATACGCCACCAGCGGCAGCATGATGACCGGAATGGCGATCAGCACGGCGAGCGACAATTTGGGGCTCGTCACCACCATCATCACGGTGGCGCCGATCAACAGCAGAATATTGCGCAGCGACTGAGAGATCGCCGTGCTCGCCGCCGCCTTGACCTGCGTCGTGTCGGCGGTGAGCCGCGACATCACTTCGCCCGAATGCGACACCTCGTAGAAGGCCGGGCTCAAGCCGGTCAAATGCTTGAACACGTCGCGGCGGATGTCGGCGACCACCCGCTCGCCGAGCCAGTTCACCGCATAGAACCGCGCCGCGCTCGCCAGCGCCAGGATCAAGCCGATGGCCGCCAGCGTGGCGAAATATTTGTCGATCAGATCGGGATCGATGCCGGAGAAGCCGAGATCGATCATGCGTCTGACCGCGAGCGGCACGGCCAGCGTGGCCGCGGCCGACACGACGAGCGCGATCAGCGCAGCGGCGAGCATCCCCTTATAACGAAGGAGATAAGGCCTCAGCGATAGGAGCGGGCGGAACGAGGCGCGCTTTGCCCCCTTCCCTATGGCGCCTGGCGCCGAAACCTGCCCCTGGCCGTCGCGGCCGTCAGGGTGTTGATTTACGAGTTGCACAAAGAATGGGCCCAGCTTGCGTTTAACGGGCCAGACTTTAAGGGCCAAGCCGCGCGGCGGAAAGGGTTAGCTGCCGCGCCCATACCGCGCAGCCTTGCGGGCCTGAGCGACTTCCGTTATAGGCTCGCTCAACCAAATCCGCCGATTTCGCGAAGGCCGAAGCCATGAAGAAAGACATCCACCCGCAATATCACCGCATCACCGTGGTGATGACCGACGGCACCGAGTTCGAAACCTATTCGACCTATGGGGCCGAGGGCGACAAGCTGAAGCTGGACATCGATTCCAAGACCCATCCAGCTTGGACCGGCGGCGGCCAGCACCTTACCGATCGCGGCGGACGGCTGTCCCGCTTCAAGCGGAAATACGAAGGCTTCATCAAATAGCAGGCTTACCGGGCGGGAAGGCCTAGTCGGCTTCCTTGCCGAATGCCGCGCGCAAGCGCGTCAGCTGCGTCTGGAGGGGCCGGTCGGCCTCCGCTCCCGGCGGCGGCGCCTCGTTACCGAGCATCTGGTCGAGCCGGATCACCCGCTCCTGAAGCTTGACGCTCTGCTCGATCAGCTCGCGCAAGCGGGGCGGCAACGCGCCGAGATCGCGGGCGTGCTGCTCGCTCCCCATCACCGGCAATTTGATCTTGCGCTGCTCCTCGACCGCCTGCTCCGCCGTGAGCTCGCCTTCGCTCACCGCGCGGCGGATCAGGAGCCACGAGGCAAGCTGCATTAACCTTGTGGTCAGCCGCATGCTCTCGGTGGCGTAAGCCAGCGAATGGGGCGGCCGAAGCTTGCGCGCCTCTTTTCGGCCGTCGCCGTCGAGATAGGTCGCGGCCGCCTCGACCAGCGCCATGCCTTCGCGAAACACTGCCTTGAATTGATCAGAACGGGCGAATTTCGCCCCGAACGACACCGTCACGCCATCGTCACGATCGCCGCTCTTCGATCTCCCCGCCATCGGCAACTCCCGTCTACGCCCGTGCCCGGCGGCATAGTATGCCATGCGGAAGTCTTCTCGTCGCCTTCCGCCCCAAAAGGGTTAAAGCCCCTGAATCAGGCAAAAAAAGAGCCGCCATGCGGCGGCTCAGGAAGTTAACAGGGAGGCGTCAAACAGAGTGGACAGGCCACTCAGATCCAGAGGACTGGATGACCAAGACCCTAACGCCGAACTCCTAAGAACGAGTTAATCCTAAGCGCCGATTTACCTAAAGGAATGGTGTGGACGGCGCGCCTAGCGTTTGAACACCGACTCCGCCGCGCTCTTCGACGACTGCTTGGCGTTAAGCGTTCGCTCGACGCGCGCGATCTCGTCCTTGAGCGCCTCGACCAGCGCCTGAAGGTCGCCGACCGAGTGCTTGCTCAAATCCTGGCCGAGCTCGTAGGTCTTTTTCTTGGGCGGTGGGGCGATGTCGTCAGTGTCCATGCATGCATTGTAGCATCCCGCCATTTGCTTCTCTAACCCATCTCCTCTACGTCATCGCCGGGCTTGACCCGGCGATCCAGGGGCCGCTTGCTCCTGTACTTGTTGCCCTGGATGCCCGGGTCAAGCCCGGGCATGACGGAGAGAATGTTCGAAGGATGTCAATGCTGCCAACGACCATGACGGTGATCGAAGCGCGCGAGGCGGGAGAACCCGAGGTGCTCGTGCCGGGGACGCGGCCGGTGCCGGTGCCGGGAACGGGCGACGTACTGATCGAGGTCGCCGCGGCCGGCATCAACCGCCCCGACGTGCTCCAGCGCCAGGGTCTCTACCCGCCGCCCAGGGGCGCGTCAGACCTTCTCGGGCTCGAGGTGGCCGGCAAGATCGTGGCGCGGGGGCCGGGTGCCGACCGCTTTAAGGACGGGGATCTCGTTTGCGCTCTGGTTAATGGCGGCGGCTATGCCGAATACGCCGTCGCCCCCGAAGCCACCACCCTGCCCGTCCCACACGGCCTCTCATTGGAAGAGGCGGCCGCGCTGCCCGAGACGGTGTTCACCGTCTGGCACAATATTTTCGAGCGCGGTGCTCTGAAGCCAGGCGAATGGCTGCTGGTGCATGGCGGCGGCGGCGGCATCGGCACCACCGCCATCCAGCTCGCTACCGCGCTCGGCGCCAAGGTCATCACCACGGTCGGCAGCCCGGCGAAACAGCGGGACTGTCAGGCGCTTGGCGCCGTGCGCGCCATCAATTATCGCGAGGAGGATTTTGTCGAGGCCGTGCGCGAAATCACCGGCGGCCACGGCGCCGACGTCATCCTCGACATGGTCGGCGGCGATTACATCGAGCGGAACTTGCGCGCGGCAGCGCTGGAAGGCCGCATCGTGCAGATTGCCTTCCTCAAAGGCTCGATGGTCGAGCTCGACCTGATGCGGCTGATGATGCGCCGCCTCACCCTCACCGGCTCGACCTTGCGCGCTCAACTTCCGGAAACCAAGGCGCGAATGGCCAAGGCCATCGAGCAGCGCGTCTGGCCGCTAATCGAAGCGGGCCAGGTCAAGGCGGTGATCGATTCAAGCTTCAAGCTGGAAGATGCGGTCGGCGCGCACCGGCGCATCGACGACCCCGAGCATATCGGCAAAATCGTGCTGGTGACGTGACCGCGAGCACCCTCAACCGCAAGCCTTGAACTTCAACGGTCCCGATTTGTGCTTGCCTTCGCCTTGTACCCAAGTCTCGGTGAAGACATCTCTTTCGCCTATTGGGCCCTTGCAGAGATAGTGCGTACGAAGCATTGCATTCGTTACCGTGAAGCGGACCTCGGCCAGCGTCTTATCGGGCCAGAAGCGCCGATGCTCCCGCAAGCGCACGAAGAGCAGCTTACGTTCCTTGCAGTCCGCGCCGCGAACTCCGACCGCCATTATCGCGCGCTGGCCCGCGATCCTGGTCGCATATGGATCTTTCGCATAGACGCTGCAGCCGGCCTGCGCGACGTTCGGCATCAGCATGCAGAGCGTGACGAGAAACGCGCCCCCGGTCACCGCACGCGTGAAGTCCCAGGTTATATGAGACATAGCCCCCTCCTCGATGTTGAGCAGCCCTAACGCGCCCTCAACCCCTCAGCAGGACGGTTCCACCGTTAAGCGCTCGATCGGCCGTCAGGGCGAGAGAAGCGATTGCCTAAGGAGGCGGCAGCCCCTATATAGAGGCCATTCCCCTTCATGTTGTTTCGGATTTGCTCTTTCGCCGAAGGGGCGGAAGAACGCCGCCACCCTCTTAAGGTTTGAAACCCATGGACCGCGCCCCCTTGATGCCCAAAGCGACCGCCGTCTGGCTGGTCGACAACACCTCGCTCACTTTCGAGCAGATCGCCGAATTCTGCGGGCTGCACGTGCTCGAAGTGAAGGGCATCGCCGACGGCGACGTGGCCCATGGCATCAAGGGCATGGACCCGATCTCGAGCGGTCAGCTGTCCCGCGAGGAGATCGCCACGGCCGAGCTCAACCCTCAGCACCGCCTGAAGCTGTCGGAGCCCAAGGTCGAGGTGCCGGAGGTCAAGACCAAGCGCGGGCCCCGCTACACCCCGGTTTCGCGCCGCCAGGACCGGCCGAACGCCATCCTGTGGCTTCTGAAAAATCATGCCGAACTCAAGGACTCGCAGATCATGCGGCTGGTCGGCACCACCAAGCCGACCATCATCGCCATACGCGAGCGCGGCCATTGGAATTCGCCAAACCTGGTAGCTCAGGACCCGGTGACGCTGGGGCTCTGCTCCCAGATCGACCTCGACGCCGAAGTGAAGAAGGCGGCCGCGCGGCTCGAGCGCGAGCGCAAGGAGGCGGGCATCGCGGAGCCGCCCAAGGCCGGCACGCTGCTGCCGACCGAGGAGACCACCGCCGCTCCCCCTCCTCCCGAGCCCGAGCAGCCGATGGCGACGACGCTGGCGCAAGAGGCGCGCGACCGCCGGTCCGCTCCGGAAGAGGAGGAGGATGCCCCCGACGTCGACTCGGTGTTCGCCCGGCTGAAGGACCTGAAGCACACCGACGCCCCATCGGAATAATTATCCCTCCCCGTCAGGGGAGCGTCGGATTCTTGACCCCGATCAAAGCAGGCCGGCAGGGTCGGCGCCAAGCTCGATGCCTCGATTCATTTGCGAGGTGTCACAATGAGCTCAGTCGATATCTTCTATCTCGCCTTGGTGGTGTTCGCGATCTCGGGCTTCGCCCTCGCGCTCGCCTATTTCTCGCACCAGGACCTCAAATTCAGAACCGCGCGCCAGCGGGCCGAGGAGGACGCGTCAAAACAGGCGGCGAAACAGCCGAAGCCGAAGACCCCGGTGGTCGAGCGGACCCTGGAGCACGCCTGATCCGAGCTTTCATTATTCTCGCCAAAGACAGACACGGCGATTGATCGGGAGGGTTGAGCTTCGCTAGGGTGCGACAGGGAAACACACCTTGGGAATGGGATGGCCAACCCTTACGACACTGGCCTCGACAAGAACCCGGCTAATTACCAGCCGTTGACCCCGCTTGTGTTCTTGCAGCGCGCGGCGTCAGTCCATCCCGACCACGCCGCCATCGCTCACGGCAAGACGCGCACCACCTATGCCGGGTTCTATGCACGGAGCCGCAAGCTGGCATCCGCGCTTGCCGCCCGGGGCATCGGCGAAGGCGACACCGTGTCGGTGATGCTCGCCAACACGCCGGCCATGCTCGAGGCCCATTACGGCGTGCCCATGACCGGCGCCGTGCTCCACGCGATCAACACCAGGCTCGATGCGCCGGCGGTTGCCTTCATGCTCGACCATGCCGACAGCAAGGTCCTGATCGGCGACACCGAGTTCGGCCCGGTGCTCAAGGCGGCGCTGAGACAGGCCAAGGTGAAGCCGCTGCTGGTCGATTACCGCGATCTCGAATGCGGGGTCGAAGGGGTGCGCATGGGCAATCTCGACTACGAGGCTTTTGTTGCCGACGGCGATCCCGAATTTGCCTGGGAGATGCCGGGCGACGAGTGGGATGCCATTTCACTCAATTATACCAGCGGCACCACCGGCAATCCCAAGGGCGTGGTCTATCACCATCGCGGCGCGGCGCTGATGTGCTACGCTAATATGGCGGCGACCGGCATGGGCCAGCATCCCGTCTATCTGTGGACGCTGCCGATGTTCCACTGCAACGGCTGGTGCTTTCCCTGGTCGATCTCGCTGCTCTCCGGCACCCATGTCTGCCTCCGCGCCGTGCGCGCGAAGCAGATGTACGACGCCATCGCCGACCATAAGGTGACGCATCTCTCCGGTGCGCCCTTCGTCATGTCCGCCCTGCTCAACGCCACCGAGGACGAGCGGCGCCTGTTCGCGCAGCGCGTCGCCTTCAGTCATGCCGCTGCTCCGCCGCCGGCTGCCGTGCTCGCCAAGATGGACGAATCCGGCTTCGAGCTCACCCATCTTTACGGCCTGACCGAGACTTACGGCCCGGCCACGCTCAACGAATGGCACGCCGCCTGGGACGAGCTTCCCACCGAAGACCGCCTCGCCAAGCGCATCCGCCAGGGCGTGCGCTATCACGCGCTCGAAGATTTGACGGTGATGGACCCCGCCACCATGGAGATGGTGCCCGGCGACGGCGAGACTCTGGGCGAGGTCATGTTCCGCGGCAACATCGTGATGAAGGGCTATCTCAACAACGCGAAGGCGACCGAAGAGGCGTTCGCCGGCGGCTGGTTCCATTCCGGCGATCTCGGCGTGATGCACCCCGACGGGTATATCCAGCTGAAAGATCGCTCCAAGGACATCATCATCTCGGGCGGCGAGAACATCTCATCGATCGAGGTGGAGGACGTGCTCTACAAGCACCCGGCCGTCGCCGCCGCCGCGGTGGTCGCCAAGCCCGACGCCAAATGGGGCGAGACCCCGTGCGCCTTCGTCGAGACGCGGCCCGGCGCATCCGTCACCGAGCACGAGATCATAGCCTGGTGCAAGGAGAAGCTCGCCCGCTACAAATGCCCGCGCCACGTCGTGTTCATCGAGCTGCCCAAGACCTCGACCGGCAAGATCCAGAAATTCAAGCTGCGCGATCTGGCGAAGGGGGTGTGAGTAGAATTCCGGCTTGCGCGCGAGGGGGGCTCGCGCCAATCTGAACTTGGATTGGGGGGACGGACCATAGGGCTCGAGGACCAATTCAAGGAAATCGCGGGCTTCATCGCCCTCGCCATCGAGGCGGCGGCCGTGCTCGTGGTGAGCTACGGCTCGCTCCAGGCGCTGGCCGGGGTGGTGGGCACGGCGTTCAGCCGCACCGCCGACGAGATGCGCGGGCGGGAGATCTGGCTCAGATTCGCCACCTGGATTCTGCTCGCGCTCGAATTTGCGCTGGCCGCCGATCTGGTGCGCACCGCGGTGGCGCCGACCTGGGACGATATCTCCAAACTCGCCGTGATCGCTACGATCCGCACCATGCTCAATTATTTCCTCGCCAAGGATATCGCCGAGTTCGACCGGGCACAGGAATCCGGCGGAAATCCGCCATCGGGCTAGGCATCGCCTCCCCTAATAGGTTGGACCCCCGTGTCATAATGTGTTTGAGTGGCCCAAAGCACGGTAACGCAGCGCAACAGGGCACGCGGCTGCGCCGTCCGACATAATTCAACGGGGATCGAGAGCGCTTTAAGGCCGGAGCGCTCGCGTCAGAGGTGAAGCGCGCAGGGGCAGTCTACTCAGCCTGGCGCGCGGGGAAAATCGCCTCTTTACAGGATTGAGGGATGATCAGCAAAACACAGACGACCAAGCCGCGCTTTCAGCTCATCCTGATCAAGCCGTCGCATTACGACAACGATGGCTATGTCGTGCAATGGTTGCGCTCGACCATGCCGTCGAACTCGCTTGCCGCGGTCTTTAGCCTCGCCAACGGCGCCGCCGAGCGGCAGTTGCTGGGCCCCGACCTCCCCATCGACGTCATGGCCATGGACGAGACCAATACCAGGGTCAAGCCGAAGGACATCGCGCGCCGCATCGCCGACAATGGCGGTCTCGGCTTCGTCGGCATCGTCGGCGTGCAGTCGAACGAATTCCCGCGCGCCGTCGACATCGCCCGCCCGTTGCGTGAGGCCGGTGTGCAAGTGCTGATCGGCGGCTTCCACGTCTCGGGCTGCCTGGCCATGCTCAAGGAGCTGCCCGACGACATCAAGGAGGCGCAAGCGCTCGGCGTGTCGATCTACGCCGGCGAGGCCGAGGAAGGCCTCGATGAAGTCATCCTGGACGCGGCCCGCAGAGAGCTGCGTCCCTTGTACGATCACATGAAGCATCTGCCGGACATCGGCGCCATCGACGCGCCGCCGTTCCTGCCCAACTCCTTCATCGAGCGCACCATCGGTAATGTGACGAGCTTCGATGCCGGCCGCGGTTGCCCCTTTCAATGCTCGTTCTGCACCATCATCAACGTGCAGGGCCGGAAGTCGCGCTATCGCTCCGCGGACAGTGTCGAGAAGATCATCCGCATGAACGTCGATCAGGGCATCAACCGATTCTTTATTACCGACGACAATTTCGCCCGTAACAAGGACTGGGAAGCGATCTTCGACCGGATCATCAAGCTGCGCGAAGAGGACGGCCTGGATGTCCGCTTCTGCATCCAGGTCGACACGCTGTGCCACAAAATTGAGAACTTCATAGACAAGTCGAAGCGCGCCGGCGTCACCCGCGTGTTCATCGGGCTCGAGAACATCAACCCCGCGAATTTGATCGCCGCCAAGAAGCGGCAGAACAAGATCACCGAGTACCGCAAGATGCTGCTCGAATGGAAACGGGTCGGCATCATCACCTACGCGGGCTACATCCTCGGCTTCGAGAACGACACGCCGGAGTCGATCCGCCACGACCTGGAGATCATCAAGAAAGAGCTGCCGCTCGACATGCTCGAGTTTTTCATTCTCACGCCGCTGCCCGGGTCCGAGGACCACAAGGTGCTGCACGAAAAGGGCGTGTGGATGGATCCCGACATGAACAAATACGACGTCGAGCACGTCGTCACCGCCCACCCCAAGATGACCAAGGCGGAGTGGAAAGAGGCCTATCAGACCGCCTGGGGCATCTACTACACCGACGAGCATTTCGAGACGATCATCCGTCGCGCCTATGCCTGCGGCATCAACCTGCGCTCGCTGATGCCGGTGCTGTTCTGGTTCTCCAGCGCGGTGCCGGTCGAGGGCGTGCATCCCCTGCAATGGGGCATCTTCCGCATCAAATATCGCCACGACCGCCGCGCCGGCCTGCCGCTCGAGTCGCCGATCGTGTTCTACAGCCGCTATGCCGCCGACATCGCCCGCAAGCTCACCCTGGTGGCGCGGCGCTGGTGGCATTTGAAGAAGATCGTGCGCAAGGTCGAGGCCGATCCCAACGCCAAGCTCTACAGGGATGAGGCGCTCACCCCGGTGATCGACGAAGATTCCGAGCATATGGGCCTCTACACCCAGAACGAGGCGGCCCGCGTGGCAGTCGAGCGCGAGCGCCGCGTCGCGGCCAAGTCCGTGAATGGCAATGGCGGCAAGACCCCTGCGCTCGCCGCCCTTCGCGCCAATGATCAGGGCAACGGCCATAACGCCGGCCACCTTGCCCATGACGCCGAGCATCACCACGCCGACGAGCCGAACGAGCCCATTTCGCCGCTGGTCTGAGCTGTCCGCTCGATGGCTGTGACGGAGGGCTTCAAGAATTTCGTCCGGGATCTGTTCGCCGATTTTGGCCCGGTCACCATCCGCAACATGTTCGGGGGCGCCGGCGTCTATGCCGACGGCGTCATGTTCGCCATCCTCGCCGAGGATACGCTCTATCTGAAAACCGACGCGGTCTCCGCCTTCGCCTACGCGAGCGAGGGCATGAGGGCGTTCAAATACACGCCGCGCGGCAGGGAGCCGGTGGCCTTGTCCTATTGGGAGGTACCGTCGCGTCTCCTGGAGGAGCCGGAGGAGCTTGCTTCATGGGCGCGCGAAGCCCATCGCATCGCCCACGCAGGCAAGGCAAAATCACCGCGAAAGCGGCGCTGACCGATTTCAAAACCGTCCGAACGCCCGCTGCATGATGGCGGCGACGCCCGTGCCCTCGTTGCCTAAGGCCACGTGCTGGACCTGATTGCGCTTGCGGCGGAACAGGCCGCGCGGAGCGGGCTCGGCGGCTGCCACGGTTTCCTTGCGAGGCTTGGCGGCGACGGCGGGAATACGGGGCGGCGCCTTTTTGAGCGCGACCGGGGTCACCACGACTTCACTGGCGGGCTCCGCCACCGTCGTTTCCGGCGGGGCGGCAGCCACCACCGGCTCCGCCACGCGCTCTTCGCGCTGCCGGTAGCCGCCGGTAAACGGAGCGAGCGACGTTTCCCTGACCCAGCCAAGCTGGCCGCTGCCGAGATCTTGGACCCTGGCGAAGCCGCCCTCGCGCGAAATCACTCGGAGCGGGCGGCCGACCGAATAGGCGAACAGCGCGGGCGACGTGGAAGACGGGTGCAGGCGGCCGACGGTGGTGTATCCCGCAATTTGGGCCCACTCGTCGCGCCACTCGACCCGGGTCCCGGCCGCTGGGGCTGCCGCGGCGGCCAGCTCTACTTGCGGTTCGTCTTGGAAAATGAGCATAGCCGCTTTGGGCGGTTGCTTTGCGATCACCGTCTCATTGACGCGTGGCGGCAACGGCCATTCTTCGACGACCGGCCGGATCAAAAAGAGGGTGAGGGCGGTATAAAGGGCGGCTCCTAACAGCCACACCGACGGTAATAGGCCACGCATGCCGACTCCGCATCGGCCCACCCGTCAAAATCACACTACACCCAGCGCCACGCGGAACTCAAGCGCGGTGATGCTTGGAGATTGATCAACGGTAAAGTTCGGAACTGGCGCGGGGCGGGAAACCTAAAAGTCGCCTTCGATCGCCCGGCCGATCAGGTCGCCGAGGCCGCCGCCATGCCGGCGCAGCCAGCGCCTCTTCCAGCGCGGCATGTCCTCGTCATATGTCTGCTCCGCGTTTTGCTCTTGGCGCATTCCAGGCGGGCTCGTCGGCGCAAGATATTGGGCCTTCATCCAGCCGGTCGCTGCGCTTTGCGGGTCGGTAACCTCGACCCAACCCTCGTAGCGCGACACCACTCTGAGCGTGCGGCCATAGGGAAAGGCAAACAGCGCGGGCGAGTCCTCCGACGCGGCGCCATGCATCCCGGCCCCCGACACCAGCACCTGCACCCATTCCTGAGGCTCGTCTTGAGCATCGCCCGGCCACGCATTCGGATCGTCGTTCTCTCCCGGCAGCGCGGCCTGATCGGAGGGATCGTCATAGTCGCCCGGCTGCTCCGCCATGGGATCACCCCCATCCGGAGTCATGCCAGGCGCGGCGCGATGATTGGGCCCAGTGGAATGCTGCCACGGCAGCGAGTCCGGGTCATTGGCGCCGGCACCTTCGTCAGGCGGCAACGCGGCCATGTCATCGGCCGGCGCAGAGGTCTCGGCGCTCTCAGCCGGCAGGGCGGCTTGCGTATCCTGCGCCGGCGCGGTCTCCGTCGAGGTGACATCGGCCGGAGCCATGGCATGCTCTTCGGGCTTGGCTTCGTCGGGCGCGGTCCGCGCGATACTCTGCTGGTAGGCGAGCGGCCGCGATGGCTCGCTCACCGCGCTGGGGATGGGCGGCGGTCCGCTCAGCACCGGGGTCAAGACCAGATAGATCGCGCCGCAAGCGATGGCGCCGAGCACCAGCAGCGAGAGAATGAACTTGTTAATGGCAGGGTCTCCCGTCCGAGATGGCCATTAGCCCGGAAAAAGGCGGCAACAGCGTGTCATCGTGGTCTCTTATGGATCCGTTAAGTCTAATTTTCGGTGAACCGTTCCGCAATGCCGGCCGCCTGGAAAAGGCAATTTTCTGCCGGAGCGAAGCCCGCGTACGGCCTTGCAAACTCATGCTTTCCTGCCGCTAGAGCGGTTCCGGGTCTTCGGCAGGCTGAGCAGGCGCGTCCTGAATCGACTGGAGATAGTCGATGATCGCCGCGACGTCATGGGCGGTGAACGCAAAGATCGGCATGTCGGGATGGCCTGACACAATGCCCTCGGCCAGCGATTCGGCAAGGTCCTCGACCGGGTATTTGCTGGAGAGAGTGCGGAACGGCGGCGCCTCGGGATGCGGGCTCGCGCCCTCCTTGCCGATGGCATGGCAGCGCGCGCAGTTCTCCTTGACCAGAACCTCGCCCTTGGCGGTTAGGTCCTTCTCCGCCGCCGCCGCCACGGTAGCGCCAAACCCAACGAGGAGGCACGTGGCGAAGGGCGTCACCAGCCGCATCCGCCGATCGAGCACGCTCAGTCTCATCGCACGTTCCCTCCTGCCCAGGCCCGCGCGGGCGATTCGCGACCCGCGCGCGTCCGGCGCGACATTGCGGCCAACACCAAAATTAAAGGCCGCCGGGCGCTAAGCTCGCGCCCCCACGGCCTTGTGTCAAAACTCCCCTCGGGGCGGCGGACCCGATCGGGGTGCCGCTCAAGGTCTGCTCGTGCCCGTCCATGCGGACGCCGCCAAAGCCTAGTGGCTCAACTCGTGCTTAACACGCTCCATCTCATCCTTGAGACGCAATTTTTGACGCTTCCACTCTTTGATCTTGAGGGGATCGGCGGCCAGTCTCGCCTCTTCCTCCTCGATCTTGCGATCCAATGCGCGGTGCTTTTCCGATAACTCCTCGAGGTGTGCGTCAAGCGCCATATCCGACCTCCATATCAGTTGGTCTCGGACTATCCATCATGTCAAATCGACGACGTTTTGTCTAATCCCGGCCTGCGGTCTGCTGTCACTCCCGGCTCTTGCACCGCGGCCGACAACCGTTTGCAACTTAGCCCAAGGCCTTGCGCGGCCACCGGTTCGCCGCGATACTTTCGGCCGTCCCGGAGGCAAGCAGGGAGCGGGGGACGTCCGATGGAGAGCGAGGAGATTCGCGAGCTCCGGGCGACCTTGCTCAGGCTCAAGCAGGAGCACCGCGACCTCGACAGCGCCATCAACGCGCTCGAGGAATCGGGCCGTGCCGATGCCCTCCAGCTCAAGCGCCTCAAGAAGAAGAAGCTCTACCTCAAGGACGAAATCTCCCGCATCGAGGACCAGCTCCTGCCCGACATCATCGCTTAACCTCTTGTGCGCATATCTAAAATCCCGCGAACCTGCCTTGCCAAGCAAAGGCGCACCCCTATAATCCCGCGCTTTCCACCACCAGGCCTTCATTCCGTTGAGCGCAAATCATGAGCGAGCCTAAGCCCGTCGTCGGCATCATCATGGGCAGCCGCTCCGACTGGCCGACGCTCAAGGCTGCGGCGCGCGTGCTGGACACGCTCAAGGTCCCCTATGAGACCAAAGTCGTGTCGGCGCACCGGACGCCCAAGCGGCTTTACGACTATGCCACCCGCGCGCGCGAGCGGGGCCTCAAGGTCATCATCGCCGGCGCCGGCGGCGCGGCCCATTTGCCCGGCATGACCGCGTCGATGACCGAGCTGCCGGTGCTTGGCGTGCCGATCGAGAGCCGTACGCTGAAAGGCCTCGATAGTCTGCTGTCCATCGCCCAGATGCCGGCCGGTGTGCCAGTCGGCACGCTGGCGATCGGCGAAGCTGGCGCGGCCAATGCCGGCTTGCTGGCGGCGCAGATCTTGGCGCTCGCCGATGCGCGTCTCGCCGCCCGGGTCATGGCCTGGCGCGCCGCCCAGACCGATTCGGTCGCCGAGGCGCTCGAGGATAATGCCTGAGCGTCCGCTGCGGCCCGGCAGCACCATTGGCATTCTCGGCGGTGGCCAGCTCGGCCGCATGCTTGCCGTGGCCGGCGCCAGACTCGGTCTGAAGACCCATATCTATTCCGACGAGGCCGACGCTCCGGCCTTCGACGTCGCCCATGCCCGGACGGTCGGTAGCTATGCCGACGAGGATGCGCTCGTCCGCTTTGCCGCTTCTTGCGCGGTCGTGACGTGCGAGTTCGAGAACGTGCCGGCCGAAACGCTGCAAGCCGCCGCGCGCGCGGTGCCGGTGTTTCCGGGAGCGAACTCCTTTGCCGTGGCCCAGGACCGGTTGGTCGAGAAGGATTTCATCACCGGGCTCGGCGTGTCGGTCGCGCCCTATGTCCGCGTCGACTCGCTCGAAGATTTGCGGGCCGCCCTTCCCCGGGTCCGCGTCCCCGCCCTGCTCAAAACCAGGCGGTTCGGCTATGACGGCAAGGGCCAGGTCCTCATTCGCGGCGCGGACGAAATCTCCGCCGCGCTCGAGGCCATCGGTCATGCGCCGGCGCTGGTCGAAGGCATCGTGCCGTTCGAGCGCGAGGTTTCGGTGATCGTCGTGCGCGGCCAAGACGGCGCCATGCGGTTCTACGACGTGGTCGAGAACGTACATGAGAACGGAATCCTCGCCATCAGCCGGGCGCCCGCGCGCATCGCGCAAGCTTTGGCCGTCGAGGCGCGGACCATTGCCGGCAAACTCGCCGAGGCGCTCGGCCATGTCGGCGTCCTGTGCGTCGAGATGTTCGAGCGCACGGGCGAGAAGCCCGAGCTGATTGTCAACGAGTTCGCGCCGCGCGTTCACAATTCCGGCCATTGGACGCTCGACGCCTGCCTCGTGAGCCAATTCGAGAGCCATATCCGCGCGATCTGCGGCTGGCCGCTGGGCGAGACCTCCCGCCATTCCGATGCGGTAATGACCAATCTAATCGGCTCAGACGTCGACAAATGGCGCGCGCTTGCCGCCGAGCCGGATACCGCACTCCATCTCTATGGCAAGGCGGAAGCGAGGCCCGGCCGCAAGATGGGCCATGTCACCCGGCTTTACCCCAAGAGTTGAGCCGCACCCATCTGGACAATCGGCGGCCCTTCTGTTACAGCAAGCCCGGATGCGGGACCCTGACCGGTTCGGTTGAGGGTATTATTTGGCCCCCGCCCCCTTCCCAAAACCAACGGCCAAACGGAGAGCAAGACGCGGTGCAAGTCGTCGTTCGCGATAACAATGTCGATCAGGCGCTTCGGGCGCTGAAGAAGAAAATGCAGCGCGAAGGCATCTTCCGCGAGATGAAGCTCCGTAATTATTACGAGAAGCCCTCGGAGAAGCGTGCCCGCGAGAAGGCCGAGGCCATCCGCCGCGCCCGCAAGCTCGCCCGCAAAAAGGCGCAGCGCGAGAGTGGCGCCGCCCCGGTTGCCGCCAAGCCGCGCGGACCGCGCCGCTAGACACTCAGGCTAACAGCAGGATTGCCATCATGGCCGGGCCCGTCCCGGCCATCGCTGTATTAGCGAGCCTCGCCGCTCGCCGCCGCGGCGATTTCCATCTGCGGTCCGGCCATGACCACCACCGGCACCGGCACCGGCCTCAGGCTCTCGAGAAAGAAGCGCACCTTCTCCCAAGCACCCCGTTCGAACAAATCGTTATGGCCGGCCTGCGGCACGACCACCATGGTCTTGGGCTCGGCCGCCATGTGAAAGACGTGGCGCGCCTGGTCGAGCGGAATGACCGCGTCGCGCCCGCCATGGACGATGAACACCGGCGCCGTCACCGCGCCGATGCGTTCGATGGTGCGGTACTGGTCGGCCATGATGAGGTCGAGGGGAAAGTATTTCCACATCAGCTTGCCGACATCGACGATCGAGGTGAACGGCGCTTCGAGCACCAGCCCTTCGACGTGGCGCTGAAGGCTAAGCCTGGTCGCAACCGCGGTGCCGAGGGATTCGCCGTAAGCGACGATGTCATGCGGCGCCACGCCAAGTCCGCGCAGTGTGTCATAGGCGCTGACGGCGTCGGCGGTAATTCTGGATTCGCTCGGCCTGCCTTCCGAACCGCCATAGCGGCGATAATTGAGCATGAACACGCCGTAGCCGTCGCTGGCGATCGCCTTGATCTTGCTGGCGCGATTGGCCGTGTTGCCGCTGTTACCGGTGAAGTAGAGGAGAGTGGGCCTCCCCCCTTGCGCGGGAAGATACCAGGCGATCAGCTTGGTGCCGTCGGCGGCCCTGAACACCACCTCTTCGACGCCCTGTAGTCCTGCATCCTTGGGATCGCCGCGCGTGCGGTCGGGGATGTAGATGAAATAACGGTGGAGCAGACGCCCGACGATGACGATCAACGCGAAAATGCCGGCGAGCGAAAAGAGAAGGTTCAGCATGGTTCAAGCAATACCTTTCAAGCCATCCGTTAACGCGCGGGCTCCAACTACCCTAAATTTCATGAACGCAACTTGAATGACGCTGCCAAGCTCCGGTCATGAGGGTGGTTTCAGCTAGGCGTCTGCGGCGTGCCGGCAAGCGGCCCGCGCCGAGACTGGCGCCGTTGCGATCCAAGGAGGGGGTGATGCCCCCTACAATAAGACTGCATCTGCTCCTAGAAAGCCTGGGTTTCCCAAGCTTATCCCCTGCCGAAGCCCAAGAGGCAACTGAAAGGGTGACAGTGCAATCTCCGTGCGAGGGCTGGTAGCTGCGGAATTCAGCCGGACTAGGGCGATTTTACGTTGTGTTTGCGGCGGGTTAACTATGCCGCAGATTAGAGCGACTTGGCGATTTCCTCGGTCATCTTCTTGGCGTCGCCAAGCACCATCATGGTGTTGTCGCGGTAGAACAGCGGGTTGTCGATGCCGGCATAGCCGGACGCCAGCGACCGCTTGTTGAACAGCACGGTGCCTGCCTTCCACACTTGCAGCACCGGCATGCCGTAGATCGGCGATGACGGGTCGTCCTCGGCGGCCGGGTTGGTCACGTCATTGGCGCCGATCACGTAGGCGACGTCGGCTTGGGCGAACTCGCTGTTGACGTCGTCGAGCTCGAACACCTCGTCGTAAGGCACGTTGGCTTCGGCCAGCAGCACGTTCATGTGCCCAGGCATGCGGCCGGCCACCGGGTGGATCGCGTATTTGACCTCGACCCCGGCCTTTTTCAGCCCGTCGGCCATCTCCCGCAACGCATGCTGGGCCTGCGCCACCGCCATGCCGTAGCCCGGCACGATGATCACCTTGCTCGCATTCTTCATCAGGTAGGCCGCGTCCTCGGCCGAGCCGAGCTTGACCGGCTTCTGCTCGGCGCCGGCCGCCGGGCCCGCCACCTCGCCGCCGAACCCGCCAAGGATGACGCTGATGAAGGAGCGGTTCATGCCCTTGCACATGATGTAGGACAGGATCGCGCCCGATGAGCCGACCAAAGCGCCGGTGATTATCAGCGCCGAATTACCGAGGGTGAAACCGATGCCCGCCGCCGCCCATCCCGAATAGGAGTTCAGCATCGAGATCACCACCGGCATGTCGGCGCCGCCGATCGGCACGATGATGAGAATGCCGAGCAGCAGCGACAGCGCCACGATCGCCCAGAAATAGACCGGTGCTTGCTCGATGCAGAACAGCACGACGCAGGCGATCAGCGCGAGGGCCAGCCCGATATTGAGCAGATGACGCGCCGGTAGGAGAATCGGCTTGCCCGACATGCGGCCCGACAACTTCAAAAAGGCGATGATCGAGCCGGTGAAGGTGATGGCGCCGATCGCCGCGCCGAGCGACATCTCGATCAGGCTCTGGGTGTGAATGGCGCCGGGCGTGCCGATGCCGAAGGCTTCCGGCGCGTAGAAGGCGGCGGCGGCCACCAGCACCGCCGCCATGCCGACCAGCGAATGGAACGCCGCGACCAGCTCCGGCATCGCCGTCATGGGGATGCGCCGCGCGATCACCGCGCCGATGCCGCCACCCAAGGCAATGCCGCCCAAAATCATGGCCCAGGTCAACGGCTCCTCGGGCCGCGCCACGGCGAGCGTGGTGATGACGGCGATGGCCATGCCGGCCATGCCGAGATAATTGCCCTGCCGCGAGGTCTCCGGCGACGACAGCCCGCGCAAGGCGAGAATGAACAGCACGCCCGCGACGAGATAGAGCAGCGCGACGAGATCGGGGCTCATTTCTTTTTCTTCTGATACATGGCGAGCATGCGCTGAGTGACGAGGAAGCCGCCGAAGATGTTGACGCTCGCCATGACGAGCGCGGCCAGCCCGAGCAGCTTGGCAAGTACATGCCCGGACGAGCCGGCTGCGTCGGCGGCCTCGACCGCGACGGCAAGCAGCGCGCCGACCACGATCACCGACGAGATGGCGTTGGTCACCGACATCAGCGGCGTGTGCAGCGCCGGCGTCACGCTCCACACCACGTAATAGCCGACGAAGATCGCCAGCACGAAGATCGAGAAGCGGAACACGAACTCCTGCCCGCCTTCCGTCGCGGCTCCTTCCTGAGCGTAAGCCGCGCCGGTGAACGCCCACGCCGCGAACAGGGCAACGCCGAGCAGGGCCAGCGTGCGACCCCATCTCCGTGATCTCATGGTTTTGCTCCCTTGGCCTGGCTCTTGGGGCCGGTCTTCGCCGTGGCCTTTGGCGCCGGCGTGCCGCCCTTCGCGCCGCCGAGGCGCTCCGCGATCATGGCATTCACGATCGCGCCGTCCTTGGCGATCAGCGTGCCCTTGACCAGCTCGTCGTCCCAATTGACGGCGAGCGTCTTGCTCTCCTTGTCGATCAGCGGTTCGACGAAGGCCTGGAGGTTGCGGGCGTAAAGGCTCGAGGCATTGACCGGTACCTGGCCCGGCAGATTGAGCTTGCCGAAAATCCGTACGCCGTTGTGATTGACGATCTCGCCCGGTTTTGCCAGCTCGGCATTGCCGCCGCGCTCGACCGCGAGATCGACGATGATCGAGCCCGGCCGCATGCTCTCGATCATCGCCCTGGAGATGAGCTTCGGCGCCGGCCGGCCGGGGATCAGCGCCGTGGTGATGACGATGTCCTGATTCTTGACATGCTCGGCCACCAGCGCCGCTTGCTTCTGCTTGTAGGCGTCCGACATTTCCTTGGCGTAGCCGCCCGAGGTCTCGGCCTGCTTGAACTCCTCGTCCTCGACGGCGATGAATTTCGCTCCGAGCGAGGCCACCTGCTCCTTGACCGCCGGACGCACGTCCGTGGCGGTGACGATGGCGCCGAGCCTCCGCGCCGTGGCGATGGCTTGCAAGCCGGCCACGCCCACGCCCATCACGAATACCCGCGCGGCGGGCACCGTGCCGGCCGCGGTCATCATCATCGGCAGAGCACGCTCGAACGCTGCCGCCGCATCGACCACCGCCTTGTAGCCGGCGAGGTTCGATTGCGAGGACAGCACGTCCATGCTTTGCGCGCGGCTGATGCGCGGCATCAGCTCCATGGCGAACAGCGCGACCCCGGTCTTGGCCAGCGCGGCCACGCCTTCGGCGTCGGAGAACGGATCGAGCATGCCGATCGCCGAAGCGCCTTTTTTCATGCTGTTGACGATGTCTGGGCTCGGCCGCCGCACGGTGAGCACGATATCGGCGCCGGCCACTGCGTCGGCATCCGATCCGGCGATCTCGGCGCCCGCCTCTTGGTAGTCTTTATCGGCGAAATGCGACCTGAGACCCGCGCCGGAGCGGATTTTTACTTTGGCGCCCGCCTTGACGAGCTTCTTGACCGTCTCGGGGGTCAGCCCGATGCGCGGCTCGTCGTTATCTTCGGCGGGAACGCCAATCACGATCATCAGGAGTCTCAAGGCTCAAGGGACGCGCCGGGCGGGAAGCTAGCGCCCGTGCGGCCCGAAGTCGAAAGCGAATTGGGTGAAGACCCGGCGATATGGTGACGAAAGAGGTCGGTCGAGCGCCGTCAAACCACGAAGATTGCCATCAGGGCCATCAGCGCGACCACCCCGACGATGATATAGACCGTCAATTTCAGGAACAATTTGTAGGTCTTCTGGTGCTCGTTGTAGTCCATCGCCGGATGGCACTCTTTGGGATCGATATGCATTCCACTCCCCTCTGATCTTGTCTGGCGAGGCGAAATACCAAAAACTCTGCGCGGCTTCAATCCTGGCCGAATGGGCTCGGCCGGCGGATTTGGCTTTCTAGTACCATCTATTGCCGAAAAGCCGAGCAGAAACCTCAAAGAAATCTCAACTGTTCTCGGCTAGTCCCATCGGCTAAGCGCGGAACATAATGCTCTCAAAAATCGACCTGACTGACGCTTTTGCCACCGAGGTTGCCGTTGTAGGGCCTCGGGAGAGATCGAATACGCCAATAAGAAGTGGAACGATACTGGAGCGCATGGCGGATTGGACCCAGCCAAGCGGTGGAACTATCTAGAGGAGTGCCAAGCGGCGGTGGCGCGGGGATGCGATGAGGCAAAAGACGTTGCAGCCGGTTTGACCGAGGTTCTGGCGGGAACGAGCGACCTCTTTGTCACCACTTATGCCTGCCCGTTCGACGGCCGCTATCACTGGTATCAGGTGTTGATCTCCCCGATCTACCGGGGCGAGCTGCGCAAGGCGATGACGATGCATGTCGACGTTAGCGCCCTGCAACGCGATCCGCTGACCAAGCTGCCGAATCGGGCGCTGTTAGATGCACAGCTCGGCTTTGCCATCAATGCGGCGAAGAACAACAATACCCGGTTGGGCGTTCTTCTTGTCGACATGAACAATTTGAAGTTGATCAATGATCAATTCGGACACGCCGTCGGAGATTGCGCCATGACGTCAATGGCGAGATGCCTCAATAAGGTGTTCGAACCGCATGGCATGGTAGCCCGCATCGGCGGTGACGAGTTCGGCATAGAATGAGTGCGAGCTTTGGCTTTTCCGTCTTGTCCGAAGATGGTGTTTCGCGGGAAGCCTTGTTAAAGGCGGCCGACGAACGAATGTACGCCAGCAAGCACCAGCGTCGTATAGCCTAGCACCATCGCGCTTAGCCCTAGGGCAGCGGCACCCCGGCCTCGGCGAAGGCGGCGCGCTGCCGCTCCGCCACGTCGGCAAGATCGGACCCCGCGATGGTGTCCTCGAATAGGCGGTGAAAATTGAGCTCCGCGTCGAGATGCAGGAACACGCCGCCGAGCCCAATCGCGGCGCGATCCATGAAGACGAATTCGCGCGGCACCTTGACCGGACCCCGCTCCTGCAAGCCGCGATGCACTTTGAAGGCCTCCTGCCGCCCATACATGCCCGGGCTCACCTGGTCGGCGATGGTGCGCACCCGGTCGTCGAGCATCGGCCCGTAGATGAAATTCGCCCAGATATTGAGAATATCGATCAGCTCGTTGGACAGGCCGGCGAAGCCCCACGTCTCATAGGCGTGCACCACCAGCGCCCGGTCGTTCCTGAGCAGGCCGTGATAAAGATCGACCACGCCTTGAATGAATTTCGGGGCGAAGGTGCGCATGCAGCCATAGTCGAGCAGATTGATCCCGGCCGCCCTGCCCCCATTGTCCTCGAACACGGTGTAGTTGCCGAGATGGGGATCGCCGTGGATCACGCCGTAATGGCTGAATGGGAACCACCAGGCGCGGAACATGGCGCGGGCGATTTGGTTGCGCTCGTCAAGCGGCCGGCGGGTGTAATCGAGCAGCCGCCCGCCGTCGAGCCAGGTCATGGTCAGGAGCCGCTTGGTCGACAGCGCCGGCACAATCTCGGGCACGCGGATCAGCGCATCGTCCTTGAAGAGGAGGCCGTAGAGCCGCGTGTGCCGGGCTTCGAGATCGTAGTCGAGCTCCTCACGCAGTCTGGCCGAGATTTCCTTCAGCATCTCTGAGGTGTCGATCGCCGGGCTCATGCGAGCATGGATCGAGAACAGCACCGAGAGCTGGGCGAGATCAGCCTCCACCGCCGACTGCATGTCCGGATATTGCAGCTTGGCGGCGAGCGCGCGCCCGTCATGGCTCATCGCCCGATGCACCTGGCCGAGCGAGGCCGACGCCGCCGCTTTATGGACGAAACGCGCGAACTTGGCTTCCCAGTCGGGCCCAAGCTCGGCCGCCATGCGCCGCCGCACGAACGGCCAGCCCATGGGCGGCGCCTGACTTTGCAGCTGGCCGAGCTCGGCGGCATATTCGGCGGGCAACGCCTCGGGGATGGTGGCGAGCAGCTGCGCCACCTTCATGATCGGGCCTTTCAGGCCGCCGAGCGCCGCGGCCAGCGCGGCCGCATCCTTGCCGGTCTCGGGCTCGAGCCCGAACAGACGGCGGCCGGCCATGCGGGCCGCCACGCCGCCGACATTGGCGCCGACCTTGCCGTAGCGCAGCGCGCGGGCGCTGAACCGGTTCTTCTCCTTATCGGACGGTCTATCGTTCATGGGCGACAACGGTTCACTTGCGGGAAAGGCTCCCCTCATATAGGAGCCAGACCCGCATTGCGCCCGCACGCACGGCAAAAATCCGAGATTTATCAATGAGAGCTTGGCTGAAGGGAGTGATCGTCGCGGGCCTTTTGCTGGGCGCGGGCCTGACCCTGCTCGGCGTGCTCGCGCGCTGGTGGCCCGCGCTCGACATGGTCAATAACGGCCTGCTGTTCATGACCGTGGGCGCCATCGCCCTTCTCTGTCTCGCGCTGGCCGCGCGCGATTGGCGCCTCGTGCTGGCCGCCGCCGTTCTCGCCGCGATCAATGTCATGCTGGTCATCGCCGCGCTGCCGGGCGCTGCCGCCGACGCCGCGCCGGGTAGTCCGCGCTTCCTGCGCGTCGTCACGTTCAATCTCTGGCACTACAACGACCGCATGGATGACGTGGCGAAATTTCTCGCCGAGACCGACGCCGACGCCGTGGTGCTCCAGAAAGTGGGCAAGCCGAATGGGGCCCTGCTCCGTCAGGCGCTGCAATCACGCTATCCCTACAGCGTGGGCGATTGGGGCATCATCATTCTCTCCAAGCACCCGATCCTCGCCGACGGCCGCATCGACCGGCCCCGATATCCGCCTTGGATCTCGCTGATGGTGCGCTGGATACGCATCGAGGTGAACGGCACGCCGTTCGATCTGGCCGGCGTCCACCTTGCCCGGCCGTTCTATCCGGACCTCCAGCAAGAGGACGTCGCCGCGTTGATCGCGTTCGCAAACAGCCGGACATTGCCGCTGGTCATGGCCGGCGATTTCAACATGAGCCCATGGACCGAGAAGCTCGGCCGCTTCGAGCGAAGCTCGGGCCTGAAACGCTACAACATCTTCCATCTCACTTGGCCGATGCAGAAGTGGAGCGTGCCTCTCCTGCCACTCGTCGCCATCGACAACGTGTTCGCCGTCGCAATTTGCCAGGATTGCCGTGGCGCCCGGGCCGCGGCTTGGGTCCGACCACCGCCCGATCGTGGCCGATCTGGCGCTGCAACCGGGTGCCGACGAATAGAATTGCGCGTGGTGGCGCCCCGGAGTCATTGTCGGGACCAGGAGGACCGAGCCATGGCCATGCGACTCGTATTTGCGTTACTTGCTTCGCTTCTATGGGCCTCGCCCGCTCTCGCCGCGGCCGAGGCCTCGATCGAGGTGTGGAAGTCGGCGACGTGCAAATGCTGCATCAATTGGGTAAAGCATCTCGAGGCGAACGGCTTCGCCGTGACGGTCAACGCGGCCGACCCGTCGATGCTCGACCGCATCAAGCGCCAGTTGGGGATCGGCGAGGACATTGCCGCCTGCCACACCGCCAAGATCGGCCCCTATGTCGTCGAAGGTCATGTGCCGGCGCCGGACATCAAGCGCCTGGTGGCCGAGCAGCCCGACGCCTTGGGCTTGACCGTGCCGGGGATGCCGGTCGGCTCGCCTGGCATGGAGCAAGGCGCCGAGGCCGAACCCTACGACGTGCTGCTGATCAACAAGGACGGCACCACCGCGGTCTACGCCAGCCACTAAGCGGGAGATCTGAGGCTCACTTGCCGAAATCGGACAGAGCCTGACGGTATTCACGCAGTGCCTTTCGGGCCACCTCGAGCTCAGACTCGAGTGCCAGCGTCGCCGCCGATTTCGGTCTCCACTTTTGGCTGGCGAAGAACAGCAGCACCAGGACAGCGAGCGGCGTCAGAAAATCGGTGACCATGATCGGGCCGGCATTGCCCGGCGCCAAATTACCCTGCGCGACGATGTCCCTGACATGGCCGATGCCGGCGCCGATCAGGAAACAGGCGGCGGCGATCGCCACCGCCAGCCGCGCTTCGAAGCCCCGGAATGCGGCGTAGATCGAGGCCAGCCCCAGCCCGAGATTGGCGACGCCGACTTCATATTGGAACGGGCTAGTGGCCCAGCCGGTCGACGCCGCCGCTTGCTCGGCAAAGAACACGTGGCCGATAAAGGCCCACAGGCCCTGGAGACCGAGCGGAAACAGAAACAGATAACGCAGCAGCCGGTCGATAACGAAGCCGCGCAGGATGGGCAGCGGCGCGCGCCAGATGGCGACGCCCGCGCAGACAAAGGCCGCAACCCACAGCAGAAGGGGGACCAGCGAGACCTGTGACCTCTACCGCTTGCCCGCAGGCCTCTCTTCCATCGCTTCCAGCTCGTCGATCAAGCCCTCGATCACCTTGAGCCCCATCGACCAGAAATTCGGGTCGGAGGCGTCGAGACCGAACGGCGCCAACAGCTCCTTATGGTGCTTGGTGCCGCCCGCCGCCAGCATGTCGAGATAACGTTCGGCAAAGCCCTTATCGGCCTTCTCGTACACGGCGTAGAGTGAGTTCACCAGACAATCGCCGAAGGCATAGGCGTAGACGTAGAACGGGGCGTGGATGAAATGCGGGATGTAGCACCAGAACGTCTCGTAGCCCGTCTTGAGATCGATGGCCGGCCCCAGGCTCTCGCGCTGCACGTCGAGCCAGATTTCGCCGAGCCGTTCGGATGTGAGTTCGCCGTCACGGCGCTCGGTGTGGACCGCGCGCTCGAAACTATAAAATGCGATCTGGCGCACTACCGTGTTGATCATGTCCTCGACCTTCGAGGCGAGCAGCGCCTTGCGCTCGCGGGGTGTCGGCGCCCGCTTGAGCAGGGCGCGGAAGGTCAGCATCTCGCCGAACACGCTCGCGGTCTCGGCCAGCGTCAACGGCGTCGGCGCCATCAGCGGGCCTTGCACATTGGCCAGCACCTGGTGCACGCCGTGGCCGAGCTCGTGGGCGAGCGTCATCACGTCGCGCGGCTTGCCCTGATAGTTTAGCAGGATATAGGGGTGCGCGCTCGGCACGGTGGGATGGGAGAACGCGCCCGGCGACTTCCCTTCCCTGACCGGCGCATCGATCCAGCTCTTGGCGAAGAACTGGTTGGCGATGTCGGCCATGCGCGGCGAGAAATTGCCGTAGGCGGTCAGCACCGTCCTTTGCGCGTCGTCCCAGGAGATCACCTGCCTCGGCTCCTCGGGCAGCGGCGCGTTGCGGTCCCAATAAGCGAGCTTCTTCTTGCCGAGCCATTTCGCCTTCATCGCGTAATAGCGATGCGAGATGCGGGGATAGGCTTCGCGCACCGCGGCGACCAGCGCGTCGACCACCTCCTTCTCGACCCGATTGGCGAGGTGACGGGAATCGGCAACGTCCACGAACCCACGCCAGCGGTCGGAAATCTCTTTGTCCTTGGCCAGCGTATTGGTGATCAGCGTGAACAGACGCACATTTGACTTGAACACCTTCGCCAAAGCCTCGGCGGCTTCGCGGCGCTTCACCCCGTCCGGATCGAGCAGGCGGTTCAACGTGGGCTCGAGGCTGAGCTTCTCGCCGTCGGTCTTGAATCGAAGCGCGGTCATGGTCTCGTTGAACAGCCGATCCCACGCGCCGCGCGACGTCACCGCCTTCTCGTGGAACAACTGTTCCAGCTTGTCGTCGAGCTGGTAGGGCTTCTCCTTGCGCAGATCCTCGAGCCAGGGGCGGTAATGGCCGAGTTCGGAATTTCCCATCGCCGTCTCGAGCACGGCGTCGTCGAGCCGGTTCAGCTCGAGCGGGAAGAACAGCAGCTTGGAGGAAATAGCGGTGATCTTCTCCTGGATGTCGCCGAAGAATTTCTGCCGCTTCGGATCCGAGGTGTCGGCGGCGTAAAGCAGGCTCGCATAGGACACGATGCGGCCCATGATATCGTTGAGCGCCTCGAACTCGCGCACGGCTTGCGCGAGCGGTGCGCCGCCTTTGCCGCCGTCGAGCAGCCTCACGAGCTTGCCGGCATAGCGTTCCTGCATCGCCTCGGCGGCGCGCTCGGAAGTCTGGAGATCGGCCTTGAGCTTGGGCGATTCCGGCCCGTCATACAGGTCGGCCAGCGCCCATTCGGGCAAGCTGCCGAGCTTCGACTTTCCCCCCGCCTCGGTCAGACCGCGCCGCTTGGCTTTGCCCTTGGCTGAGGCGGTGGCGGCGTAGGTGGGGAACGGGGACCAGCTGCTCAGTTTGAACGTCATGTCGTGTCTTGACCCTCGTTAGCGGCGCGGAACCTAGTGTGGGAGGGGCAATGTGCCCCGGCAAGGCCATAGGCCAACAGTTTTCGTCCTTTTCGCGGGGCTCGGAGCGGCAGCTTCACCAAAATCGAACCGCGATAAAGAGGATATTTACCCTTCCGGTGCACGATTTTGGCACAGGAGCAGCCTGCCCAAGCCGTGTGCATGGCCAAGGCGCTGTCCTCCTGCTGTGTGGTCGTAGCGTAACGTAGCGAGTTTTGCGTCATGCCCAAGCGCGTTCTGGTCGTCGACGACGACCCCGCTCAACGTCGTATTCTCGAAGAGGCTATCAAGCGGTTCGGCTACCACGTCTCGACCGCCGACAGCGGGGAAAAGGCGCTCGCCGCGCTCAAGGCCGACACCGCGGGAGACATCTGCCTTGTCCTGCTCGACCTCGTCATGCCGGGCACCGACGGCCTGGCGGTTCTGTCCGCCATGCGCTCTTTGCCGCGCAAGCCTCCCGCCATCGTGCAGACCGCCCATGGCAGCATCGACGCCGCCATCATGGCCATGCGGTCGGGCGCCGTCGATTTCGTGGTCAAGCCGGTGAGCCCGGAGCGGCTCGAAGTGTCCATCAAGAACGCGCTCAAGATCGAAGCGCTGGCGGACGAGCTTGTCCGCATCAAGGCTTCAACCCGGGGCGAGCTCGGCTTCGCCGACCTGATTGCCGGCAGCGACGCCATGACCAGGGTGCTGGAACTCGGCAAGCGCGCCGCCAACTCGACCATTCCGGTCCTGATCGAAGGAGAGTCGGGCGTCGGCAAGGAGCTGATCGCCCGCGCCATCCAGGGCGAAAGCAGCCGCAAATCCGGGCCATTCGTCACCGTCAATTGCGGCGCCATTCCCGAGAATTTGGTCGAAAGCATCTTGTTCGGCCACGAGAAGGGTTCCTTCACCGGCGCTTCGGAGAAGCGCATCGGCAAATTCGTCGAGGCTCACAACGGCACGCTGTTCCTCGACGAGATCGGCGAGTTGCCGCTCGAGGCCCAAGTGAAATTGCTGCGCGCCCTGCAAGACGGCGAGATCGAGCCGGTGGGTTCGAAGCATCCGGTCAAGGTCGACTTCCGGTTGATCTCGGCGACCAATCAAAATCTTATCACGCTGGTCAATGACGGCCGCTTCCGCGAAGATCTCTTTTACCGGCTCAACGTCTTCCCCATCTGGGTACCTCCCTTGCGCGATCGGCTTGAGGACGTGCCCGAGCTGGTGGGCGCTTTCATCACGAGATTCGCCGCCGAGGAAGGCAAGCGCATCGACGGCATCGATGCCGAAACCATCGCCATGCTCGAGCGCTATAGCTGGCCTGGGAATATCCGCCAGCTCGAGAACGCCGTGTTCCGCGCCGTGGTGCTGGCCGACGCGGCCGTGCTGACGGTCAACGAGTTCCCGCAAATTGCTGCCCATGTCGAGGGCTATGCCGTGACGGTGCCGCCGGCGCCGGCGCCAAAGGACCTCACCCCGCGCATCGAGGGGCCGGTCATGCTCGGCGAATCCGCCGGCACGCCCGCGACTATCCACGTGCCGCAGGCCAACGGTAAGGACGCCATCGGCATCCCGGCACTCAGCGACTCGGGCGACATCCGCTCGCTCGAAGCTGTCGAGGCCGACATGATCAGGCTGGCCTTCGGCCGCTATCGCGGACGGATGACGGAGATCGCCCGCAGGCTCGGCATCGGCCGGTCGACCCTGTACCGCAAGATGCGCGAGATCGGCCTCGAGGCGAGAGCGAACTGATGGAATCGCAGGGAGTTTGGCAGGAATGTCACACTCCGGCGGAAAAGCCCGGCGGGGGTTAAGTTCAAGGCCCGGTATGGCCATGTACGGGATCTGACGGCAGGGTTCTGGCCCTGCTGAATCGCGGCCAAATCGGCCTGAGGGAGCGCATCATGAGGCCCATTTGTGGTATCGCGTTAGCCTTGTTCTTGGCCGCTCCTTTGAGCGTGCCGGCGCTGGCCGTCGAGCCCGAGGCGCCGCAAGCTCTGATCACCCGGAGCGAGGCGATCCGCATCGCCATCCAGACCAAACTGTCGGCCAAGTTCACCACCACCACCGATGCCAAGAAAAGCGAGCAGGGCGCGCTGGTCGAGTATTACGCGGTCGCCGACCAGCGCCTGCTGTGGATCGATGAGACCGGCGTGAATGCGCGCGGCAAGGCCGTGATCGGCGAGATCCGGAACGCCGACGACTACGGTCTGCGCGCCTCCGACTACGCGCTACCCAATCCCGACGAGTTCAACGCCGCCGACGCCAATGCCGCCGATTGGCTCGCCGATGCGGAGATCAAAATCAGCTATGCCGTGCTCGGCTATGCCCGCGACGCGCGGGGCGGCCGGATCGTCCCGGCGCGGCTCTCTCCCAATCTCGATCCCGACCTTGCGCTGCCCAATCCGACCGAGGTCATCGAGTTGATCGCCATCCGCTCGGACCCCGCCGGCTATTTGCGGAGCTTCCAGCCCGATCAGCCGCAATTCGAGGCTCTACGGCAGAAGCTCATCGAACTTCGCGGCGGCAAGGTCGAAACCGAGAAGCCTGCGATCGTCATTCCCGACGGACCGCTGCTCAAGCTCGGCGTCGAGCATGAGCACGTGGCGCTGCTCAGGAAGCGGCTCGACATGCCGTCGGAGAACCCTGACGGCACGCCGGTCGAGGAGGCCAAGTTCGACGAGCAGGTGAGCGACGCGGTGCGTCACTTCCAGCTCGCCCAGGGCACGAGCCCCGATGGCATGGTCGGCAATGGCACCAGGCATTTGCTCAACGGCGGCCCCAAGCCGCACGAGACCGGCAGCCCGGCGCGAATCAGGTCCGTGCTCATCAACATGGAGCGCTGGCGCTGGCTGCCGCACGACCTCGGCGCGTTCTACGTGATGGTCAACATCCCCGAGTTCATGCTGCGCGTGGTCGAGGACGACAAGCCGGTCTTCACCACCCGCGTGGTCGTCGGCAAGACCGACAAGCAGACGCCGATCTTCTCCAGGGACATGCAGGAAGTGGTGTTCGGTCCGTATTGGAATGTACCCACCTCGATCAAGATCGAGGAGATCAGGCCCTATCTCAGGCAAGAGGCCGCCTGGTTCTTCGGTGGCGGCGGCTGGAACACGGCGGTGTTCCAGCGCCACAATCTGCGCGTCAAAATTGGCGGCCGGGAGGTCGACCCGGCCGCGGTCGATTGGAATCGATTCGATATCCGCAACACCGAGATCTTTCAGCCGCCGGGACCGGGTAACGTGCTCGGCAAGGTCAAGTTCGTGTTCCCCAACAAGCACGACGTCTACATGCACGACACGCCGCAGAAGTTTCTGTTCGCGAACGCCCTCCGGGCCGAAAGCCACGGCTGCATGCGGGTTCAAAACCCGGATCAATTGGCCGCCGTCCTGCTGCAGCGCGACCAGGGCTGGAGCCAGGCCCGGACCATGTCGGCGATCGATACGGGCTACGACCAGCACGTCCCCCTGCGCCGGAAGATTCCCGTCTACGTAACCTACTTCACTCTTAAAGTTAATGCTGACGGGTCGCTCTCAACCTACGGGGATCTTTACGGTCATGACGCCCGGATCGCTGCCGCGCTCAGGCTTTAAACCTGTGAATAACCTGGGGGAATCCTGTTAACTCTGCTAACAGATTCCATAAAGAGTTAGCGCGTTTGCCTTGTTTTTCCCGCAATTTGGCTAATACTTAAGGTTAGCGGACGGCATGGAAGCGATGCCGCCCGTCGGTGGCTGGCCTCATCGGCCCGCACGCACCTCACGGGGAGCCGGCATGGGGAATGCCGGCGAGGGAAAGGCTTACGACGGGGATGCCAATTCGGGGGAGTGTCGCACGCCGCGCCGTGTTTGGCGCAAGCCTTGCGCTCATTTTCGCGGCAGTCTGGTGCTCGGCGACGGCCTATCGGGCCAGCGCGCTCGGCGAGACGCGCACCCTTTCCCTCTACGAAATTCACACCAAAGAATCCCTGACCGTCACCTTCAAGCGCGACGGCAAGTACGATCAGGAAGCCCTCAAGCAGCTCAATCACTTCATGCGCGACTGGCGCCGCGATGAAGAGACTACGATGGATCCCGCGCTGATCGACCTGATCTGGACCTTGCACAAGCAGCTCGGCTCCCACGAGCCGGTCCATCTGATCTCCGGCTATCGCAGCGCCACAACCAACGCTTCGCTCAGAAAGAAGGGCGGCGGCCAGGCCAAGAAGAGCCAGCACATCCAGGGCAGAGCCGCCGACATTCACTTCCCCGACGTCGCCGTGAAGACGCTTCGCAATTCGGCGCTGGTGCACGAGGTGGGCGGCGTCGGCTATTACCCGACCTCAGGCGTCCCGTTCGTCCATGTCGATACCGGCCATGTGCGCATGTGGCCACGCATCCCGCGGCTCGAGCTGGCGGCGCTGTTCCCCGACGGCAAGACCGCCTATCTGCCGAAGGACGGCAAGCCGATCACGCGGCAGGATTATAAGCTTGCCCTGGCCCAAGGACTGGTCGGCAAGTCCATGATCGCCTCAGCGGCGCCGGCCGCCAAAATCAAGCCGGCCGAAGTCGTAGCTCAGGCCGAATTCGACGCCGAGAACGAAGTCGACGCGCCGCAACCGGTGCTCGCCTCCTACACGCCCGACGTTACGGCCATCGCCGACGATCCGCACCAGCCGGGCGCGCCGCCTCCGCCGGGCCGCCTGTTCACTTATGCCAGCGCCGGCGGCATGTCGCTGCCGGTGCCGAATTTGTTCCGCCCGGCGCCCAAGGAGCAGGCTCCCCTGCCGGCCTATCGGGACGCCGAAGTGGTCGGCGCACCCGAGGCCGACGACGACCATCCCGACGAGTTGAGCTACGTGCCGTTCGAGATCGCCGGGCTGATGACCGACGCGTCGGTCACTTATAGCCGCACCGTGGCCCCCCTTACCCATCCCGAGCAAGGCAGCATCGATTATTTGTTCGACGACATGAACCGGCCGACCTCCTTCATGCTGCGCAACGGCTCGGGCTATGCCGGGCTGGCGTCGGCCCAGCGCTTCTCCGGCCATGCGGTGAAGAATCTCTATGCAGAGATGGCGCCGCCCGCTCCTGCTCCGACCCAGCTCGCCCAAAGCACCCGCTAATTGGTTTAAGCCGCTTCCGCCTCGGCCATGCCGAGCGCGTGGAGATAGGTGGTCAGTATCGCCTCTTCCTCGCGCCGCTTGTTTTCGTCCTGCTTGCGCAAGCGGACCACTGTCCGGAGCGCCTTGACGTCGAAGCCGTTGCCTTTGGCCTCGGCATAGACCTCGCGCAAATCGGCGGCGAGCGCCGCCTTCTCCTCCTCGAGCCGCTCGATGCGGGTGACGATGGCGCGAAGCTGATCTTTGGCTGATGTCTGAAGCTGCACGGTAGGACCCCCTCGGTGTTTTTCTTGATTCGACCTGAGGCGAGCTTAGGTCGCGCCGATTTGCCGAGGCAAGCAGCAGCCCGAGTTATCCCGCTTATCCAGAGCGATTTTTGTCAGCCCGCGCGCCGCGGCTTGGCCGGCGCGTCGGTCTGGAACTTGGCCTTCCAGTCATCGTAGGCCATGCCGTACACGATCTCGCGCGCCTCGTCCTTGCTGAGCGAGATACCCTTGGCGGCGGCCGCGTCCTGATACCAATTGGCGAGGCAATTCCGGCAAAAGCCGGCAAGCTCCATGAGGTCGATATTCTGCACGTCGGTGCGCTCGCGAAGATGCGCGACGAGACGCCGGAAGGCAGCCGCCTCGAGTTCGATCCTGGTCTTCTCGTCCATCGCCGGCGTTCCTTTCCTGTTGGCTCCCGGAGCGGGGGTTGCGCGCCGCTCCTGGTCGGTGATCGAGCCATGCAGCTCGACCGTGTGCAGCGCGGCGCCGGCATCGCTCAGCACCTTGCCTAGAGCGCGAGCGAGCCGCGTCGCCCATTCGGCTTGGCCTTCAGGCCCGAGGATCAGGTCTTGACGGACCTCGACCAAGGCATGGGCCAAGCCGCGGCCAGTGCCGTGACGGTAGAGCGTATCGCCCTTGAGCTGTCCGGAATAGGGCGCGTTGTCGCCGACCTCGATATCGGGAATGGTCCTGAGCGCTGCAAGCAGGGGCAGCGCAAGGCGCGGGTCCTTGTCCCACAACACGCCGACCGACCACGGACGCGGCATCCCCTTCCACGCTTGGGTGAAGCTATGCACCGAGACGATGATGGGCGGTTTCCCCGCAATGAACGCAGCCTCGATGGCCCGCTCGATCGCCCGATGGTACGGCTCATAGTAGCGCGCGATACGGCTGTCGATCTCCTCGGGCTCGAGGCCGACATTGCCGGGCACGATCAGCCCGTCGGAGATCTGCATGATCAGCGTGGGGTCGTCGAGCCCGCGATTGGGGTCGATCAGGAGCCGCGAGCAGCGGGACAGGACCGCCGGCGCGCCGAGCATCCCGGCCACTCGCTCGGCGACCTGGGCGGCGCCAAGGTCGTAGGCGATATGGCGGTGGAGGTCCTGCGGCTTTAGGCCCAGCGTGCCATAGGCCTCGGGGATCGCGTTCTCGGCGTGGTCGCACAGGATCAGCAGGCCGGTGCGCGCATCTCCCTCGATGAGGCGGTAGGGCTTGGCGCCCAATTCTTCCGGCCCGCCCAACTCCTCCGGCCCGCCCAAGTCTTGTTGTAGAAGAGGATCCAGACTTCGCTCCACGAGGGTCGGCGTCCCTTACTTCTTGCGCTGCCCCTGACCGACCGGCAAGAAAAAAGCTTGATCCCGGCCCAGGTTGCGACTCAATTACCCTCGATTTTGGGCGGGTCTTTTGCTCGCCCCACGAGGCTCTATAATCGGCCATTCTGGTCAGAGAAACGCAACCAATTCGGTGCTATCCTTCGACATTCTTTAACCGTGATTACAGGCTCCTAGAGGGATGATGCTTGGTTTCCACTTGATGCGTACCGCGGGGCGTACCCCGCCGACCGCTCCCGTTTGGCGGGCGCGGAACGTCATCTTTGCGCTGGCCGTGGCCCTCCTGGCCGGGCTGACCGCCACGCCGGCCCATGCCGATCTCAAGCTGTGCAACACCACCGCGAGCCGGGTCGGCGTCGCCATCGGCTACAAGGACGCCGAGGGCTGGGCCACCGAGGGCTGGTGGAACATCGCCTCCCATACCTGCGAGACCCTGCTCAAAGGCGTGCTGATCGGCCGCTTCTACTACATCCACGCCATCGACTACGACCGCGGCGGGGAATGGGCCGGCACTCTCTTTATGTGTACCGACGACAAGTCCTTCACCGTCCGCGACACCAAGGACTGCGTGAAGCGCGGCTATAAGCGCACTGGCTTCTTCGAGGTCGACACCGGCGAGGAGCGGGACTGGACGGTTCGTCTTACCGACCCAGAGGGTGAAACGAAGTCCCAATGAGGCGAAATCGCCGGGTCAAGATCGTCGCCACGCTCGGTCCTGCCTCCAACAACGAAGAGACGATGCGCCGCCTGTTCGAGGCGGGGGCCGACGTGTTCCGCGTGAACATGAGCCACGCCACGCATGACGGCCTGCGCGACATCCACGCCATCGTCCGCAAGCTCGAAGTCGAGTTCGCCCGCCCCATCGGCATCCTGGTCGATCTCCAGGGACCGAAGCTGCGCATCGGCAAGTTCGAATCAGGCTCGATGAGGCTGACCGAAGGGGAAATCGTGAGTTTCGTCCGGCGCGAATCGGTGGGCGGCTTGGGCCGCGTGCTGCTGCCGCATCCCGAGATCTTCCAGGCGGTGGAGCCGGGCCACACCATGCTGCTCGACGACGGCAAATTAAAGCTGCGCATCGTCGAGGCGAGCGATGTCCGCATCGACGCCGAGGTCATGACCAGCGGCCTGCTCGGTAGCCGCAAGGGCATCAGCCTCCCCGACACGGTGTTGCCGTTCGGGTCGCTGACCGAGAAGGACCGCGCCGACGTCGACTTCGCCATGACGCTTGGCGTGGCCTGGGTCGCCCTGTCCTTCGTGCAGCGGGCCGAGGACATTGTCGAGGCGCGCAAGCTCGCGCGCGGCCGATCTGCGATATTGGCCAAGATCGAGAAGCCGGCGGCCCTCAACCATCTCGACGAGATCATCGACCTCGCCGACGCCATCATGGTGGCGCGCGGCGATCTCGGCGTGGAGATGCCGGTCGAGAAGGTCCCAGGCTTGCAAAAGCAGATCACCCGCGCCGCGCGCAACGCCGGCAAGCCGGTGGTGGTCGCCACCCAGATGCTGGAATCGATGATCTACGCCCCCGCCCCCACCAGGGCCGAGGTCTCAGACGTCGCCACCGCCGTGTTCGAAGGCGCCGACGCGGTGATGCTGTCGGCCGAGTCCGCGGTCGGCAAATATCCGGTTGAGGCGGTGGCCACCATGGATCATGTCGCCATGGAGGTCGAGCGCGACCCGCTCTACGACGCCATCATCCATGCCCAGCGCATCGGCCCCGAGGCTACCGGCGCCGACGCCATTTCGGCCGCGGCCCGCACCGTGGCCGAAACGCTCAACCTCGCCGCCATCATTTGCTACACGGCCTCCGGCGCGACCAGCCTGCGGGCCGCCCGCGAGCGTCCGCAGCAGCCGATCATCGCCTTGACCCCGATTCCCGCCACCGGGCGCAGGCTCGCGCTGGTATGGGGGCTGCATTGCGTGCTGACCGACGACCCGCACGACCTCGACGACATGGTCGCCAAGGCTTGCCGCATCGCCTATCAGGAAGGCTTCGCGCTACCCGGCCAGCGCGTCATCATCTCCGCCGGCGTCCCGCTCGGCACGCCCGGCGCCACCAACATGTTGCGCATGGCGTTCGTCGGCGACGAGACGGAAGACTTTTAATCTGAGCAGCTAAATGTCCCGTCCGCCGACTTCGCGCGACAGGAACTCGACCGCCTGGTGGGCATCGCCGAGAAATGGATTGATCTTCAGCGCTTTGCGGTAGGCCTCGAGCGCCTCCGTCTTGGTGCCGAGCGCCTCCAACACGAGGCCCAGATCTTCCAACGCCCGATAGTGGTTGGGATCGCGCTCGAGTGCGCGCTTAAGATCGGCTCGAGCAAACTCATATTGCCTTTGCCGATAATGCACCTTCGCCCGCAAATACCAGACTTCGGCCTCCTCCGGCGCGAGGTCGGTCGTGGCATCGAGGATTTCGAGCGCCAGATCGAGGTCGGACTCCTTGGTGAAGCGCACGGCGCGGCTCATCAGGAGATCGACCGTGGGGCTGCCGGTGGTGAGCCAGAGATTCTCGATTGCCTGCGCGATGGGCGCCGCCTGCTCGGCATCAGCGGCTTTGCCGAGTTGCTCGTAGAGCTCGCCAAGCATCTTGGGCCGTTCGACCGGGGTCGGCAGGGGCAGCTCGGCTTCGGCCGACGGGTCGAGCTTGTCTTGCTTGCTCTCCTCAGTCGATTGCGGCGGCGGCGCGTCTTCGCTGCCGCCCTTGAGGTCGGGGCGCATGAAGCTGCGATCGAGCGTTTTGGGCTCGCTCTCATCGTCCTCGAATAATGTGTCGTCGTCACCCGGCGCCACTTCGGCCGGCTGCTCGACATCGGCCTGCGCTTGGATCACCTGGCCGGCTGCCGAAGCCGAAGCGCCGAGAGCTGCCGTGAACGCAACGACCAGGCCCGCGACAACGAGCGGCGCTCCGCCGAAAAGTTTGAGGCAGACGCTCGGGCCGGCCCGCATCTTAGCGTTAGCCCTGCCGGGCCTTGAAGCGGCGGTTAGTCTTGTTGATGACGTAGAGCCGTCCGCGCCGCCTGACCACGCGGTTGTTGCGATGGCGCTTGCGCAGGGCTCGGAGCGAATTCTTGATCTTCATGGCAAAGCATCCATCGTTGGGCGGAAAAAGGCTTGGCGGCCCTGAAAACGGGCCGGGTCGGCAAGCCGGGCGGACCATAAAAAGGCTGGCCGCCTATGTCAACGATCCTGGCGCCACATCGGTGCCATGAAGCGCGGGCGCTACGACGATCTCGCAGCGCCCGGCGCCTTCCTGGGAGAGGATATATCGAGGACCCGTCTAGTCCTCTTTCTCCTTGTCGGTGATCTTGAAGTCCTTATCCAAGGTCACGTCGTAGTTGCCGTCCTTGCACTCGACGTCGTCGGCCTTGTAGCCGTCGCCCTTGGCCGTAATGTCGCTATCGTCGACGGTGCAGCCGGCTGCCTTGATCGCCGTCTGCACGCCTTCGACCTGCTGTTCGGTCAGGGCCGCCGCGTAAGCCGAACCGGCCGCGACCATCGCCAGAACAGACGCTGCAATCACAATCCTCGTCATGGTGTCACCTCCGAAAACGCCAACTTTGGTGTTGGGATGCGCGACTAGAGCCAAAGGCCAATTTTGCCACAAGCGAGGATCGACCGCTTTAATCGCGCGTTAATCGGCCGTTGGGGTGTTCGTCATGTTGGTACCAAGAAGCGGGAATAAGTGGCAATTCCCTCTGGCAGGACTTGGCCTGTTGACACGGCGGTGCCCCCTCCCTACACTTAACCACATGGTTAAGTATCAAGCTGCCCCGCTCGACCGCACCTTCGCCGCGCTTGCCGACCCCACCCGGCGGGCCCTGATCGCCCAGCTCGAGCGCGAGGAGGCCATGTCGGTCAGCGATCTCGCCCGGCCGTTTGCCATCTCACTGCCTGCCGTCATGAAGCATCTCGATGTGCTGTCCGACGCCGGCCTGATCAACCGCAGGAAGATTGGCCGCACGGTCACCTGCCAGTTGGCCGCTGCGCCCATGGAGCAAGCGATGCACTGGCTCGAACACTATCAGCGCTTCTGGTCGGAACGGCTCGACCGGCTCGCCGCCTTTGTGGAGGAAGATCAATGCCCGCCCAAGCAAGTCTCGCCATCAAGCCAAGCCTCACCCTCAAACGTCGTCTCAATGCCCCGCCGGAAAAAGTCTACGCCGCCTGGACCGACCCCGAAAAAGTCCTGAAATGGTTCGGCCCTGACGCCGGTCCGGTGATGCAGGCCGAGATCGATGTAAGGGTCGGCGGCCGCTACGCCGTGACCTTCCACACCGAGGACGGCGAGCAGCATCACGTCAGCGGCGTCTACCGGGAAATGGTGCCAAACCAGAAGCTGGTGTTCACCTGGGCCTGGCGCACCACGCCCGAGCGCGAGTCGCTGGTGACCGTCCTGATCAAGCCAGACGGCGACGGCTCGCTCCTCACCCTGATCCACGAGCAGTTCTTCGACGAGCCGGCGCGCGACCGCCACCGCGAGGGCTGGACCGGCTGCCTCGACAAGCTCGAACGTTTCCTCACGTGACCCTCAAGGAGTGGAAGTGGAGTTGGAGTCATGCAGCAGCACAAAGTCGTATCAAGAGACGAGTGGTGCGCCGCCCGCAAAGTGCTTCTCGCCAAGGAGAAGAAACTCACGCGCGCACGGGACCAATTGAGTGCCGACCGCCGCGCGCTGCCCTGGGTCAAGGTCGAGAAGCCTTATATCTTCGATACGCCTGGGGGCAGACGGTCGCTGGCCGAGCTGTTCGACGGCAAGAGCCAGCTGCTGGTCTATCATTTCATGCTCGGCCCTGACTGGGAGGAGGGTTGCCCGAGCTGCTCCTACCTCGCCGATCATTTCGACGGCGCCGTCATCCATCTTGCCCAGCGCGACGTGGCCCTTGTCGTGGTCTCCCGCGCGCCCCTCTCGCAAATCGCAACCTTCAAGCAGCGCATGGGCTGGCGCTTCAATTGGGTCTCGTCATTCGGCAGCGATTTCAATTTCGACTACCACGTGTCGTTCCCGGCGGACCAGGTCAACTCCGAGGTCAACTACAACTACGAGAAGCAAGTGGTAGGCAGCGACGAGATGCCTGGTGCGAGCGCGTTCTTCAAGGCCGACAACGGCGACGTGTTTCACACCTACTCGGCGTATGCGCGTGGGCTCGACATCTTGGTCGGCGCTTACAACTGGCTCGACCTCACGCCGAAAGGCCGCGACGAGGACAACCTGCCTTGGAGCATGGCCTGGGTGCGCCACCACGATCGTTATGAAGTGGCAAAAGCCGAAAGCGCCTGCCGTCAGCCGTCTTGTTGACAGTCGTAAAGAAGGAGCGGGTCATGACGATCGTCGCGCAGAAGATCAACCCTTGTCTGTGGTTCGATACCGAGGCCGAGGACGCGGCGAAGTTCTATTGCTCCGTGTTCAAGAACTCGCGAATCGGCAAGGTCAGCCTCTACGTCAACGAGGGCCAAGAAATCCACGGCAAGCCGGCCGGATCGGTCATGGCCGTGGAGTTCGAGCTGGAAGGCCAAAAATTCGCGGCGCTCAACGGTGGCCCGCACTTCAAGTTCGACGAGGCCATCTCGTTCCAGGTGCATTGCAAGGATCAGAACGAGGTCGACTATTTCTGGAAGGCGCTCAGCGCGGGCGGCAAGGAAGGGCCGTGCGGCTGGTTGAAGGACAAATTCGGACTGTCCTGGCAGGTCGTGCCCCAGGTGCTGTTCGACATGCTGATGGACCCGGACCAAACCAAGTCGCAGCGCGTCACCAAAGCGTTCCTGCAAATGAAGAAATTCGACATTGCCGAATTGCAGCGGGCCTATGCCGGCCACTGAAGCGCGAACAGCTTAGCGATATAAGGAGAACTCACATGGCTTATGTCGATGGATTTATCGTGCCGGTGCCCAAGAAGAACGTCGAGGCCTATAGCCGCCTTGCGCGGAAGGCCGGCAAAATTTGGCGCGAGTACGGTGCACTCGAGTTCAAGGAGTGTGTCGCCGACGACGTGAAGCTGGGCAAGTGGACGTCCTTCCCGCGCAGCGTCAAGCGCAAGCCCAACGAGACGGTGATGTTTTCCTACATCGTCTACAAGTCGCGCAAGGATCGCGACCGCATCAACGCCAAGGTCATGAAGGACCCGCGCCTCGCCAAGATGATGGACATGAAGGACATGCCGTTCGACGCCAAGCGCATGATCTATGGCGGATTCAAGGTGCTGGTCGACGCTTAGGCGATCGTTTTGACTGATAGCACTCTCGCTCAACCTATCTCCTGGGACGTGACCGGTCAGGATGAGCACGTTGGCGGTGAAAACCAAGGCGCCCAGAAGCCAAAACGCCAACAGGACCCTTTTCATGCTGACCTCTGCGATGCACCACTCATCGGAGGGAAAACCTCTAGCGTCTGTGGTCGGTTCCCGAGCGCTGCTTTCCGAAACCGAACCCCCGGGGGCTCATGCCTTCAAGAGTTGCCCAAGATTGCCTCATGATCGACGTATCCAAGGCGGATAGACCGGATCGGGCGTTTCACGTACCAATTTGCCAGAGGATGAGTTTCTCAGGCGCTATTCCTGCTTGGTAACAGGAACCCACACTCCCTTATCTTTGTCGTACATATAACCGGGCGCCTTTTCGAGAGCTTCCTTGGTGGCATTTATCACGAGATAGCGATCTCCCTCCTTGTCCGCCACTTTCAGAGCGCTGAAGGGCACCGCAACATCCTTTTCTCCCACCCCGAGAAAACCACCAACGCCGATGATCACGGTCGACACCCTACCGTCCTTATCGAGAAGGATATCGTTGACGTCGCCGATCTTGTTGTCCTGGTTGTCGTAGACATCCTCATTGTAATAGGTGCTGATCGAGAGCGCGTCGGCAGGCACCGAGGTTACAAACTGAGTGTTATCCTGGGCGGCAGCGGCGGCGGAAGCTGCAGCCGGCGGAACTTCTTTCTCGAGTGCGTCTGTTGCGGTCGCGGGGCCGGCGGGCTGCTCTCCGTCCTGCGGGGCCATCGCTCCAGAGGGTTCTGGCGCACCTTCGGCTGCCGCCTCCTGTACCAATCCCTTCTTACAGCCGTCTTTGAACTCAGCCTCTGAGATATTGCCATCGGCATTAGCGTCAACGAGCTTGAAGTTGACTACAAAGGGTGCGGCTTTCGCCTCAGACAGTTTATCGCCATCCCTTTCTGTAAGGCTCCAGACACTGGCGCATTTCGCATCATCCAGGATCGCGCCCGGACGCCCGGAAGTAGGGTCGGCCGACTCCTTCGGCTCACCGGCGCCTGGCCCAGCCAACGCATGTCCGGCAGTTATTAAAAATAATGCACCCGTAACCACAGCTATTTTCATGGCGTTGTCCTCCATATCGGTGCCCGGCACCGTTATTCAATAAACGCGCGGCCGGTTTCTTTGTTGCCGAACTAAATGGGGTGCCCGTACGTAGCGTCAGGAGCAGGTTGGCGAGCCTCGATTGGCGCCCCCGACTTCTGGATCGATCACCGCTCCGGCTTGGTTGTCTTGTTGAAAATCGGGGTCGCCTGTGCGAGGGCGCAGGAAGCTCCGGGCCAGCAGCAGAATCCACATCTGGTTACGCAGCGAGGTGAACTTTCAATAACCCGTGTGCGTTGAGTGTCCTGCCTTTAGGAGGACATCGCCATGCCCCTCGGAACAATCCTTCTTGTTATTTTAGTTATCTTACTTATCGGTGCCATACCCACTTGGCCTTACAGCGCAGCTTGGGGACCATTTCCGGCTGGCATCCTAGGAGTGATTCTCGTTATCGTATTGATCCTTGTGCTCACCGGCAGATTCTGATCAGCGGAGGGCGGCGTTACCGGGCCGCCTTACCGGACAGTCACGGGGATAGCGATGTCGAAGGGCCTTCTGATCCTGTTGCTGCCGATCGCTCTTGCAGGCTGCGCGGTGGGACATATAAAGCTGCCGATGACGCTTGCCCCCAGCGATACTCCTAGGGCGTCCTGCCTGACCGATGCCGGCGCGCTAGCATTCAGAGATTGCAAGGCGCCAGGTGCAGTTTCCATTCCACAAGAGACCAAATAGCTTCAGGTCGGCATACAAGCCAGCTCCCAATAAGACCGATTGCTCGGGCTTTCCTTGCGTTTGGTCGAGGCGAACTCTTCAAGCTCGCGCTCACATACATTCCCTACCCTGCGCGGCAGTAACCTCGCCTGAAGAGCCGGTCGCAAAGGTTCACATGCGTGCCGGACCAGATCACCTCCGGCTATAATTGGGACGCATGACGGGCCTCTTGGAACATCACCCCCCAGCCTCCGTTTAGATGATAGCCAACCACAAGGTAGTCCTCTCCTGATGATGAGCCCTGGGTTGGTTAGGCCCGGCGCTGGACTCTCCTCCCAAAGGTTGACACGGTGCCGGGCCGCTCAGCGCAAAGCGTGATGATTCCTTGCTCCCCAGAAAACCAGGCGAACCCGCAAATATAGAGAGGCATGGGGCGTGAGCAACGAGCCGATGATGGCCTTGGGCGAAAAGGATCCTTTGCTCAAGAGCATCGAAGCCAGGCGAAACTGCCGCGTAGCTCCCACTCTAGCTCTCCGGGAGAGGAATGAACTCTGTTTCGTCGGGAACCGGAACAAATCGACCTGACTTCCAATCTTCTTTAGCCTGTTCGATCCTTTCGCGGCGTGAGGAGACAAAATTCCACCAAATGTAGCGCGGTCCCTCCAACGCGGAACCGCCGAGAAACATCAGGCGTGCACGCTTATTTGCCCGCACGGTAATGCGGTCGCCTGGACGAAAGATCAAAAGCCGCGGCGCCTCGAAGCTCTCACCTGCAATCACTATCTCACCCTCGACGAGATAGATTGCCCGTTCTTCGTAATCGGGGTCGAGCGGCGCCGTTCTGCCAGGCTCGAGAACCACTTCGGCGTAGAACCATTCGGAGAACATGCCGACGCGTGAGCGTTCGCCAAATACAGATCCGGCAACCACCCGCGCCCATAAACCTTCCTGTCGACCACCGGCAGATCAGCAACGTCGAAGTGCTGGAAGGAGGGCTCGATCTCCTCATGCTCTTCCGGCAGGGCAATCCAACTCTGAATCCCGAACAAGCCTTCACCACCGCGTCGCGCACTCGCTGGCGTGCGCTCGGAATGTGCGATGCCACGCCCGGCGGTCATGAGATTTATCGCGCCGGGCGTGATCTCGAGCGCATTGCCCTCGCTGTCGCGATGCATAACGCGCCCATCAAACAGGTAGGTGACCGTGGCAAGCCCGATGTGCGGGTGGGGGCGCACATCGAGCCCGTGTCCATCAAGAAATTGCGCCGGCCCCATCTGATCGAAAAAAATGAACGGACCAACCATCTGGCGCTTGTCGCTCGGCAAGGCGCGACGGACTTCAAAGCCATCGCCCAAATCGCGGACTCGCGGAACGACAATGAGTTCCAGCGCATCGCATGATCTTCTGTCGCCGAGTATCGGATCAGCGGAAGGTAACCAACTCATTATTGACTCCATTTTTCCCGATAAGGTTAGGATTGGCCGTAAACGGGAACAACGGCTCCTCGCGTGACTTTGTTTTCTGGAGACGCGAGAAACAAAATGGTTGCCGCCACTTCTCCCACCTTTGGCCAAGCTTTGTGATCTGCCTTGGGCATTGCGGCCCGGTTCGCTGGCGTGTCCATGATCGACGGCGCAACTGCATTGACGAGAATCCCCTCCTTGGCGACCTCTTCGGAGAGAGCCACTGTCAGTGCGGCGACTGCTGCCTTGCTCGCGGTATAAGCGACTAGCCCAGCCCCGCCGCGCCACTCAAGCGCATGGCGCGCCGCAACATTGACGATACGGCCGCCTTGACCGGAGCGGCTTATTGCGTTGACGGCGGCTGAACAACAAAGAAAGCAACTGACCAAGTTCATATCGATTAGATGCATCAGATCGCTCTTGCCGCTTTTGGCTACGGGCGCCATGGCAAATCCGCCAGCAACATGGATCGAGGCCCACAGTCTCGGGACTTCGCCAAAGAGCTGCTTAACCGTCGACTCGTCAGTAAGATCGATACTGCCGAAAAGCCTTACTTGGTTATGCTCTCTGTACGAAAATTCTTGCGCCTCGGTTTCGTGCCGCCAAGGCACGTAGCAGGTCGCCCCGGCCTCAACGAGGGCCCCCACGACTGCGGATCCAAGCGCCCCAGTCCCACCCGTCACGATGACTTGGCGCTCCGAATAATTCATTCATGGCCCTCATTCGCATAGGAGCGATACTTCGCTAAATACTGAACGCGCATCAGGCCTGTTCGGTTTAGGTTTGCAGCGAAGAACCTCTGCGCAGCCCAGCCTGCGAATAGCTAAAGCGCAAGAACGAGGCGTAAGGTTTGGTCGTAAGCCCCTCCTCCTGCCGGACAAGGTTCGAGAGATTAGGAAACTCCGAAAGCCCGGCATAACGGTCCCCGAAATCATGCGGCAGACCAGCCTTTCCAAGGCGTCTGTGTACCGAGCTCTCACGACTACACGATAAATCGTAGGATAGCCGACGAGGACCGAAGATTAGTTCGTCGTTGAAAAATCCGGGCTGCGATCCGGGTTAATGACATACTCAAACACGAGCCGCGCCGACGATCCTTCGCCTCCCCGCTCCTGACTTTCAACGCTGCATAACAGCCGTTGACATTCTTGAGAACGATAACCGAGCCCGCGCGTGTCAGGCGCGCTCGGCTCGTAAAATCTTCCTCGGTCAAAGACGTCTTACAAATTCCTAAGAAAGAATGAACACGAGACGCTTCATTTAATCTGTTTTTTGGGAACGAGGCGGCTCCCCACTCGGTTGATGTTTTAAGCTCGAACTGAGGGAGACTACCGAGATGGGAACAACCAAACTTCGCTTCAGATCTCGCTTGCCTGTGCCCGCGTGGATCGCTGCATGTCTCATCACTCTGTGGTCGGCCGCGTCTACGCTGACACACGTCGAGACCTCGACCCTGGCTGTTTACGCAAGTTTGTCGAGGTCGTTCTTTTAGCTGCCGCTGGTCGCAGTCGGCAGACTAGGCCTAAGCGCACCGATGCGATCCCTTGCATCTGCCAAAGCCTGATGCCGTTCGCGGGAAAAAATCTCGTTGTATTGAAGTATGGGGAGATCAACCCTCTTAGGGTAAACCCGCCACGCGCCATCCGACCGTCGCAGGTCTCACCTCGAGGGCATAACCCCGATTGATGAGCCGCGCAGTTGGCCAAGAGTGCGGGTTCGGCATAGGACGAGGATTGAGCCGGGCCCTCTTAGAATTAGTTTCAAAAGCATCGAAAACTCGTTTGAGGTTAATAAGAGGTGACAATTCACTTTCGCAAAGGCTGATCGTCGTCGACGGGCTCGATGCATTCCTCGGTGTCGTTCTTCACGCTATTGACTTTGCGACTAACGGCATACGCTTCCATCAGGCTTTCGTCGTAAGGTCGCAACAGTGATCGCAAATCCTCAGGCAACGTCGTCGGACGGAGCCAGGCGTCGTAATCCTCCGGCAACAACATCACCGGCATCCGGTCATGCACGCCGCCGACGAGAGGGTTTGGCTCACCGACAATCATTGCGGCAGATAAGATCTCTTCCCCGTTCAAGCGGGCAAACTCCGATATGCCGGCGAAGGCGAATGGCTCAAGGTCTTTACGACGAAAGCGATAAGGCTGCTTACCGTCGCTCCGTTGTTGCCATTCGTAAAAGCCTGTAGCGGGTATTAGGCAACGACGCTTGGCAAATGCTTCCCGGAACAGCGGCAGCTTATGGACGGTTTCAGAGCGCGCATTGATATGTGGGACCTTTGGTTTCTCTTTCATCCAAAATGGAATGAGACCCCATCTCGCCATAGTGAGCTCACGCTCGCTGTCACGGGGATCAACGCGGATAATCGGAATTTGATCGGTCGGAGCTACATTGTAGCGAGGCGGAAAGTTTGAGCGTGGAACGCGCACTTGGCGAAAGAGCGCGGCATAGGCGTCTCCGGGTATCAGGTTGTCACAGCGTCCGCACATACGCCGGCACTTAGTGTGCCCATTGGTAGCTAGCAAGCTCCGCACCCATGGCGCCATCCACCCCTTCGCGTATTATGTCGACTGCGAGGCCAGGCTTGCTGCCGAAGGAGCGTGCCGTCACCTGCAAGCACGAATTCCGAACAACTGACCAACGCCTTCCAGAAAACCATGATGCCCCATATCGACCCCGACAAGATGAAGGCGGTGCAGGAGACGAACTGGCTGCCGTCGGTGGTCGGGCTATAGCTCTGCTCTGCAAGGGAATGGTGGGCGCGGCTGGGATCGAACCAGCGACCCCTGCGATGTCAACGCAGTGGTAGGAGCGGAAACTAAGGACTTTGGTGTCCCTGCGTGCCCTGTCCGTACCCGCTTCAGTTCCGCTTCGTGTTCACGTGGAGCGTCAAGGCGATCTCACGACCGTGATCATGGTGGGCGGCGAAAAGGTCTACATCGACACTATGCCGGAGACGCTCATCGGAGCGACACCGCCTGCAGGTCCAATGTAGCCGCTCAGATGGCTAAAACGCTAAAGAACGCTGCCCAACTCACCGCCCTGATCAATGCTGAGCTTAGCAAGCACGCAGTTTGTAATCACACGCGAGGGCATTGAACCTGTTGCGGATGTTCGGATCCCGCATAATTGGACATGCAAACGTCTCCGGGGTGGAAGCACCATCACCGGACTGTCAGCAGGTGCTTGCGACGATCGTGCATGAATTTCAGCAGAAGCATGATCTCGCTCCTGATGAATGATTGTCTTTCCTTGTTGGGGTGAGTGTCGTTTGAATTAGGAGAGAAGCGTCGCCGTACTCGTACCAGTGACCCCTGCGAAAGATAGCGGCGGGCATCATGCCTCAACCGAGCCACTCGAAGACATGGCGACTGCAACGAGGTACTCGTCACGCCCGCATCTTGGCAGGCGAGTTCGAGGTCTGCACCTTCATCGAAGGCACCGCGATCCCGCCCTGCTACGCCAGCCGTGATGTCGACGTCGAACCATTCGCGGGGACGCAGAGTGGGCACCGCCCGCGTCTGCTTTGGGACCTCAAGCGACATCGCCGAAGCGATCGAATGGGTCAAGCGCTGTCCCAACCCGATGCCTGGCCGAGCGAGATCGAAATCCGCCCCCTGTTCGAAGCGGCCGACTTTGGCGACGCGCTTACGCCCGAGTTGCCGATCACTCAAGACCGGCGGGAGGCGGCGAGCTTCCTGACAGCGGAAATGAGATCGTGAGCATGCCAAGATCGCCTTTGAGACAATTCATGCTCGCGTAAAGGCGATTGGTCATTTTTTGAATTTCTTTTGGTCACTCGCTCCCTCGTTGCATTGATATAGATCATTGATGGCGCGCCTTCCCAACCCTCTTATTCGACCGTCGCTTATGGCACTTCTGCAAGCGGCCTATCTTGGGAGGAGATGCGATGAAAAGACATAAGCTTCTTAGAGCTTGGGAGAGCTACCTGCTCGCTGTCCATTACGATGTTGACCAGCAACGTGGCATCAGCGGAAACCAAACTCGCAGCGACTATCTTTTCCTATGATGGTACGGACTTCGTTCGAAACAGTAATGCTTGTCGCTGCCGTCATCGCAAGGCACAGAGTTGTGCATATGAGTAATCCCAAACTACCATGACGCAAGACGGACAATCCGCCGTCAACACAAAGCTTGACCAAGCATACGAAGACGGGACACGATAGCGCGGCCTACAAACGTTGGCGTTTCGACGTCGAAAAACAGTCTTATAGTGGGCCCGCGACCATTATGGGCCAAGAGCGAGGTCAAAGTAACAGCGTCGTCAGCAGCGTGCTATCGCGCTAGTCGTCTTTCGCGAAGAGCGCATGCGTAAAGGCGTCGAGAGTTCAGAGATTGCGCGTGCATCATACATCGGCGCACCGTGCAGCTATCTGTGAGTGCCCCAGGTTAAACGCTTTGGCTCGCGGTTTGTGCCATCGAGAAAGCCGATAGTGAAGTTTGCTTTGTGCTAAGCTTTCGCTTGCCAAGCTTCCTAGCCGCTGACTGAGGCGGAACGTGCACTCGAGCTCGCGTGAGCTTGCACCTAATGAGAGGAACTCAGCGAGAAATGCTCCTTTCTTCATCATAGTGCTATCTGTCCATTACGATGTTGAGGCGCTGCCGAGCAATCACGTATAGCAAAGCTTGCGGCAACCCTGCATGCTGACTACAAAAGTATTCCTAGTATGGTACGAAACTCAGTCTCCGCACGTTCATATAAGAATCCACAAACTAACCAAGACATGCGTGCGTGCGCTTTCACGCTCAAGTTAGCCAAGCAGTCATCACCATAAAGAGGCATTAATTCTCTCTTCCCAGTCACTTCACCCTTATAATCAAAGCAGTCACTCGCTAAAATAAGATCGATTTATCCCGGTGACGAGACAGTTGGGGATCGCTCCCAAGGACCGAGAGAGTCCATCCTTGAGCGTAGTGTAGGAATCAACAAAAGGAGACCGCCATGCCAGCCAAATCTGCTGCCCAACAGAAAGCGCGGGTGCCGCGCTCGCTGCAAAACGGGCGAAATAGAGCACTCACCCAAATACAGCTCTATAGCGGCCCGCTGACAGTTATCAAACTACGAAGCCAACTACGCACCCCTCGTTTGGTGCAGACGGCAAATTGACCGGTGCCCTGTTCGTGGGTGTGCCGAAATAGTTGGCGATCCCAACCTCTCATCTGCAGCCCCGGCGCTCTTCTTCTCCCTGCGCCGGGGTTTTATCTCAAGGCAAGTCAATGTCGCCTAATGGCACAAAGCAGACGTTGATGCCGTCAAGGTCTGGAGCAGTGACTGGTACACTCGTACCAGAGAACGTGGTGGGCGCGCCCAGGATCGAACTGGGGACCCCTGCGATGTCAACGCAGTGCTCATACCGCTGAGCTACGCGCCCGCTTCCTATCCGGAACGGAGAGCTTCTATATCGGGTGCTGCCCCGTCAAGGCAACCCGCGCGCTACAGATCACGCCGCAAGCATCCGCTCCACCTGGTCGACCAGGTCGCGCAGATGGAACGGCTTCGACAAGATCTTGGCGTCCTTCGGCGCGTGGCTGTCGGGATTGAGCGCCACCGCGGCGAACCCGGTGATGAACATGATCTTGAGATCGGGATCGAGCTCGCTGGCTTTGCGCGCCAGCTCGATGCCGTCCATCTCCGGCATCACGATGTCGGTCAGCAACAGCGTGAAGGGCTCCTCCTTCAGCCGCTCATAGGCCTCGAGCCCATTGCCGAACGATACGACGTCGTAGCCAGCCTTCTCCAGTGCCTTCACCAGGAAGCGGCGCATGTCGTCGTCGTCCTCGGCGAGAATAATACGCTGAACGCTGCGCGCCCGTGCGTCGTTCGCCTCCATCCCATGTCCCCCTACTTCTCGCCTTTCGGCGTACACGAACTTGGTAAATGACTTGGTAAACAACTATTGTCTGGGCGTGGGGCCAATGGGCCGGCGCCCCCCTGCGACCCTAAATCATCGCGTCTTATTGCTCCGGGCACAAGGCAGAAGACGCCTAGACAGGTTCAACTCTCATTGGCAGAGTTTACAGGCGATTCCGCGCTCACGCGGATCGGGCTGACCGGACGCTAGGAGGGGCCATGAGCCCGAGCGAGGTTGAAGCGATCGAAACCGAGCTTGCGCCGCCCTTCACGGTGGCGCGGCCGTCGAGCCTTGAGGTGCCTCTCGTCTTCAATTCTCCCCATAGCGGCCGCGTCTATCCCAAGACCTTTCTCGCCGCTTCCAGGCTCGATTCGCTGACCCTCAGGCGCTCCGAGGACGCCTATGTCGAGGAGCTGTTCGCCTTCGTCACCGGGCTCGGCGCCCCCCTGCTCTACGCCCATTTCCCGCGCGCTTATCTCGACGTCAACCGCGAGCCCTACGAGCTCGATCCGGTTCTGTTCCGCGACGGGCTGCCCCATTACGCCAACACCCAGTCGGTGCGCGTGGTCGGCGGCCTCGGCACCATCGCCCGGATCGTGTCGGAGTCGGACGAGATCTATCGCGAGCCGCTATCGGTCGGAGCGGCGCTCGAGCGGATCAATCGCCTGTACACCCCCTACCACGACACGCTGAGCAGCTTACTCGCTGAAGCACATCGGGAATTCGGTTGCGCCGTACTGATCGACTGCCATTCGATGCCGTCCAACCCCATCGCCGAGCAAGGCGGCGGGCGGCCGGATTTCGTGCTGGGCGACCGGTTCGGCACCTCATGCAACGGCGAGCTGACCCGGCTTGCGGCCAGCCAGCTGAAGGCACAGGGCTATGCCGTGGCCCTCAACAAGCCCTATGCCGGCGGCTACATCACTGAACATTACGGCCGCCCGCACAAGGCCCAGCACGTGCTGCAGATCGAGATCAACCGCGCTCTCTATATGGACGAGACCAGCTTCGACAAATCGGCGGGATTTGAGCGCCTGCGTGGCGACCTCGAAGCCATGGTGCGCGTGCTGGCCGCAGGCATCTCGGGGCTTGCCGTGCCCCGCGCCGCGGCTGAATAACAACCGGCGCATAAAAAAAGGGCCGCTCGATTGAACGAACGGCCCAAGTCTAGGGAGGAAACGCCCAAGGAGGGCAGCGGAATGGCCTGGAGAGCCATGCCGCGTTGCAACAATATGTCATTGCGCTGCACAAAAAGCAAGGTTGCAATAACTTTCCCGCGGCATTTCCGAGACACTGATGCATATCTGTCACGAGACTGGCGCACTCTGTCCGGCCGCCGGTACGGCCACCCCGGGAGCCTTGACTCTCAAGGCAAAACTGCCTCAAGCCTGTCCCGTGACCGATCCCAAACCGCTTGAATTCAAGGCCCTCCTCGCCACCGCTCATCAGCTTGCTGACCGGGCCGGTTCGGTCATATTGCCGCATTTCCGGACAGATCAAAAAATTGACCATAAAGGAGGCGATCTGTTCGATCCGGTCACGGCAGCCGACCGGGAGGCCGAGCGCGCCATCCGGGACGCCCTCGCCGCCGCCTACCCGGCCCATGGCATCCTTGGCGAGGAGTTCGGCGCCCTCAGAAGCGATGCCGACTATTGCTGGGTGATCGATCCGATCGACGGCACCCGCTCCTTCATCCTCGGCCTGCCGCTTTGGGGCACACTGATCGGGCTCACCCGGGGCGGCAAGCCGCTGCTCGGCATAATGGACCAACCCTTCACCCGCGAGCGTTTCTGGAGCGGCGAGACCGAGGCGTTCTTCCGCCATGGCGGCACGACCAAATCGATGCGCACGCGCGCTTGCCCTCGTCTCGGCGAGGCGCTGCTCGCCGCCACCAGCACCGACTTCTTCACCACCGAGGACGAGCATTGGCGCTTCGACACTCTGAGCCGGGCCGTGCGCCTGAGACGCTTCGGCGGCGATTGTTATAACTATTGCCTGCTCGCGCTCGGTCATATCGACCTCGTGGTCGAAGCCGGGTTGCAGCCGTTCGACATCGTGCCCCTGATCCCGATCGTTGAGCGAGCAGGGGGCATCGTCACCACTTGGGAAGGCGGCGACCCGCGCGCCGGCGGACGCATCCTCGCCGCCGGCGACCGGCGCATCCATGATCAAGCGGTCAAGCTGCTGTCGGGTTAGCTCGCTTTGCTCATGGCGACGCCGGGCACGAAGGCGTCGAACGCCGCCCAGAATTGCTCGCGGATCGAGTCGCGCTCCTGCAAGATCTCGTGGCGCGAACCTCTGAGCACGATCTGCGAACCGGCCCTCAATCGTACGGCGAGCGCCTCGATCGCCTCGGGCACCACGATCTGATCGTCGCTGGCAGCAAGCATCAGCACCGGCACACGGATCCTGGGCGCAAACTTCTCGTTGCCGACCCGCTCGATGGCGTCGATCGCCGCTTTGAGCCAGCCGATGGTCGGCGCCCCGATTGCCAGGTCGGGGGCGGCCTGAAGCACCGAAAAATTGCGCATGAAGCGCTCGCGGTCCGAGGTGAGCGTGTTGCCTTCGAACGACTGATCCTGCCGGTATTTGTCCTTGTCGCCCGGCACCACGTTTTTGCCGAAGCCGAACATCGTCAGGCCATCGGCGAGCTGCCCGCACAGAAGCTGCGGCAGGGGCAGGCCCGCGATCTTCACCATCGGCGCGGTCATCACCACACGGGTGAACCAGCAGCCGCGTTTGGTCGCCGCCCTGAACAGCACCATGGCCGCCATCGAGTGGCCGAGCGCGTAATAGGGCGCGGGACAGTCGGGCAGCACCACGGCTTTCATAAAGTGGGACAAGTCTTCCTCATATTCCGCGAAATCGTTGATGTGACCCTTGAGCTGATTCCGGGTCAGCCGGCTCGAGCCGCCCTGCCCCCGCCAATCGAGCACCGCCACGGCAAAGCCGCGCCGGCGCAGTTCGCCCACCACCTCGAAATATTTCTCGATGAACTCGGCACGGCCGGGAAAGATGCAGACCGTGCCGCGTCGCTCGCGCAGCACCGATTGCCAGCTGGCGAAGCGCAAGCGCAGGCCCTTGCGCACCTCGATATAACCGGTCGATACGCCGAGCGGGATCGGGTTCTTAGGTGTTGCGACAAGATCCATGGGAGCAAGCGGCCTCGTGTCAGTCCGGCGCGAAGCGCCCCTTATAGCAGCGCTCGGCAACATCGCCACGTCGTTCCGGCGCTAAAACGCCGCGCCGCAGCGCGCCCGGCCCATCGCGATTCGTCTTGTATATTCAGCACTCTAGTGCTCTTGAACCCTCTTATTGCCGCACCCATATTTTGCCGCGGTGCAAGGCCATTCGGCTTGCGCCATCGGCCCGGCTCAAGGAATGAGCGGGCAAACCACCATATCGCTTCTCAAGGAGGATGTGTCATGAGGCAGTTTGATCTTACCCCACTCTACCGTTCCACCATCGGCTTCGACCGGTTCGGCTCGTTGCTCGACACGCTGACCTCGCTCGAAGGCGAGGCGCCAAGCTACCCGCCCTACAATATCGAGCGGGTCGGCGAGAACGAGTATCGCATCTCCATGGCCGTCGCCGGCTTCGGCGCGAGCGATCTCGACATCGAGGTCAAGGAGAATACCCTGTCCATTCGCGGCGAGAAGAAAACCGAGCAGGAGGACACCACCGTCCTCCATCGCGGCATCGCTTCGCGCAGCTTCGAGCGCCGGTTTCAGCTCGCCGATCATGTCGTGGTGAAGGGCGCGGTGCTCGAGAACGGCTTGCTGCATGTCGATCTCGTGCGCGAGCTGCCCGAGGCCATGAAGCCGCGCACCATTCCGATCGCCACCAAGACCGACAAGGCCGAGAAGCCGAAGGTCATCGACAGCAAAGCCGCGTAACGGCTCCGCAATCGTCGCGATTTGCGCTGACTTGCGCGGGCTTTGTGCGGATTTGCCCGGATTTGTCCGGCATCAACAAGAAGGGCGCTCTCTCGTCCGAGGGGCGCCCTTCTCATATGCAGGTGCTAAGGGAGAGAGAACCTGCTGCCCCCGGCACGCACAACATTCGTAGGGGGCAATGCGGGGAATGCTAGCAGCGGCAACTTGCCCGAGCCTTAATGCGGGGCCTGCCGGGCGGTAACGCCGCGTTAATCCCTCGAGCCCCGAAGCCCGCAATTTCCGGCGCGGAATGCACTGAATCTCGCTTGTGCGCGTCCAGGAAATCTGTCAATTTGAGGGCGAATAGGACAGGCTTACTGACCTTTGTTTGGAAGGCTGCGGCGCGAGGCTCGGAAGCGTCCTCGACCAGCAGAATTGCCGCCGCGATGCCGGGTCTCTGCCTTCGGCCGGTCGACGCTCTTAGCAGGTGAAGGTCCGGCCGTTGGCCAAGGGGTTTGGCCCCTCTTGCGCTGGGGCGCGGGGCGTGGCCGAGGTTTCATGTGACGATGACATTCCGTGGCTCGTTAATGCGTTCCTCGACGTGGAGGTGGCCTTCGCCGCCGCCGGCGCAAGGACTCTACGATCCGAAGCGCGAGCACGATGCGTGCGGCGTCGGCTTCGTCGCCGATCTGAAAGGCCGCCGCAGCCACACGATCATCGAGCACGGTCTGCAGATCCTCGAGAACCTGACCCATCGGGGCGCCGCAGGCGCCGACCCGCTGGCCGGCGACGGCGCGGGCATCCTGGTGCAGATCCCCCACGAATTTCTCAAAGAGGTCTGCGCCCCGCTCAAGATCAAGCTGCCCGAGCCCGGCCATTACGCCGTCGGCCACATGTTCATGCCGCGCAATCGCGCCCAGCGCATCTATTGCGAGTTTGTGGTCGCGCGCGTGGTCGAGGCGGAAGGGCTCAAGCTGCTCGGCTGGCGCGACGTGCCGTTCGACAATTCATGCCTGTCGGCCTCGGTGATCGAGACCGAGCCGACCCATCGGCAGGTGTTCATCGGCCGCGGGCCCGACATCGAGGACGAGAACGAGTTCGAGCGCCGGCTCTACATCCTGCGCAAGGTGATCTCCAACACCATCAATGGCGAGACCGGCGGCCGCGACATCGGCTTCTACACCGTGTCGCTGTCCTGCCGTACGCTGGTCTACAAGGGCATGTTCCTGGCCTACCAGCTCGGCGCCTATTACGCCGACCTGCATCATCCGTTGTTCGCCTCGGCGCTGGCGCTGGTGCATCAACGCTTCTCGACCAACACCTTCCCGTCCTGGAAGCTCGCCCACCCCTACCGCATGGTCGCCCATAACGGCGAGATCAACACGCTCAGGGGCAACGTCAACTGGATGGCGGCTCGCCAGGCGAGCGTGTCGTCGCCATTGTTCGGCCCGGACATCGAGAAACTGTGGCCGATCTCCTATGAGGGCCAGTCCGACACCGCCTGCTTCGACAACGCGCTCGAATTTCTGGTGCAGGGCGGCTACTCACTCGCGCATGCGGCGATGATGCTCATTCCCGAAGCCTGGGCCGGCAACCCGCTGATGGATGCCAAGCGCCGCGCCTTCTACGAATATCACGCCTGCCTGATGGAGCCGTGGGACGGCCCCGCCGCCATGGCTTTCACCGACGGCAAGCAGATCGGCGCCACGCTCGACCGCAACGGGCTGCGGCCCGCGCGCTATTTCGTCACCGACGACGATCTCGTCGTCATGGCGTCGGAAACCGGCGTGCTGCCGATCGACGAGAAGTCCATCGTCGAGAAGTGGCGTCTCCAGCCCGGCAAGATGCTGCTGATCGACTTGGAGAAGGGCTGCATCGTCTCCGACGAGGAGATCAAGGCCGAGCTGTCCTCGGCCCATCCCTATCAGCAATGGCTGGACCGGACCCAGATCCGCGTGCATGAGCTGCCGGGCGCGCCGCCACCCTCGCCACGCACCAATGTCAGCCTGCTCGATCGCCAGCAGGCCTTTGGCTACACCCAGGAGAGCATCAAGTTCCTGATGGTGCCGATGGCCGAGGCCGGCCAGGAAGCGGTCGGCTCGATGGGCACCGACACGCCGATCTCGGCACTATCCAACAAGCCGAAGCTGCTGCACACGTATTTCAAGCAGAACTTCGCCCAAGTGACCAACCCGCCGATCGACCCGATCCGCGAGGAGCTGGTCATGTCGCTAGTCACCTTTATCGGGCCGCGGCCGAACCTGCTCGACCTCGAGGGCACCTCCAAGCAGAAGCGGCTCGAGGCGGCTCATCCGATCCTCACTAATGACAATCTGGAGCGCATCCGCGGCATCGGCGAGGTCGCCGACAACCAGTTCCGCACGGTCACCCTCGACATCACCTATGGCGTCGATCCCGGTGCGGCCGGCATGGGCAAGGCGCTCGACCTGCTCTGCCGCCGGGCCGAGCAGGCGGTACGCGCTGGCGAGAACATCATCATTCTGTCCGACCGGGCGACCGGACCCGACCGCGTGCCGATCCCCTCGCTGCTCGCCACATCCGCCGTGCATCATCATCTGATCCGCCGGGGCTTGCGGACCTCGGTCGGCCTCGTGGTCGAGACCGGCGAGGCGCACGAGGTGCATCAATTCGCGACGCTGGCCGGCTACGGCGCCGAGGCGATCAATCCCTATCTCGCCTTCGAGACCATCGAGGCCATGGCGCCGGAGCTCGACGAGGAGCTTACGCCCGAGGAGGCGATCAAGCGCTACATCAAGGCGACCGATAAGGGCATCCTCAAAGTGATGTCGAAGATGGGCATCTCGACCTATCAGTCCTATTGCGGCGCGCAAATCTTCGACGCGGTGGGCCTCAGGTCAGATTTCATCGCCAAATATTTCACCGGCACCAACACCCAGGTCGAGGGCGTGGGGCTGGAGGAGATCGCGCGCGAGACCGTCGAGCGCCACAGCCAAGCCTTCTCCGACGCGCCGGTGCTGCGCAACGCGCTCGACGTCGGCGGCGAATATGCCTTCCGCGTGCGCGGCGAGGCGCATATGTGGCGCCCGTCTGTGGTGGCCGATCTTCAGCACGCCGTGCGCGGCAGCCTGCCCGAGAAATATCGCGCCTACGCCAAGCAGATCAACGAGCAGACCGAGCAGTTGCTGACCTTGCGCGGCATGTTCCGCATCAAGACCGCCGAGGAGATGGGCCGTAAGCCCATCCCGCTCGACCAGGTCGAGTCCGCCAAGGACATCGTCAAGCGCTTCTCGACCGGCGCCATGTCGTTCGGCTCGATCAGCCGCGAGGCGCACACTACGCTCGCCATCGCCATGAACCGCATCGGCGGCAAGTCCAACACCGGCGAAGGCGGCGAGGAATCGGACCGCTACAAGCCGCTGCCGAACGGCGATTCGATGCGCTCCAAGATCAAGCAGGTGGCGTCGGGCCGGTTCGGCGTGACCACGGAATATCTGGTCAATTCCGACATGATGCAGATCAAGATGGCGCAAGGGGCCAAGCCCGGCGAAGGCGGCCAGCTCCCGGGCCACAAGGTCGACGCCACCATCGCCAAGGTGCGGCATTCGACGCCGGGCGTGGGTCTGATCTCGCCGCCGCCGCATCACGACATCTATTCGATCGAGGATCTGAAGCAGCTCATCTTCGATCTCAAGAACGTCAACCCCAAGGGCGACGTGTCGGTGAAGCTCGTCTCAGAGGTCGGCGTAGGCACCGTCGCCGCCGGCGTGGCCAAGGCCATGGCCGACCACGTGACCATCGCCGGCTTCGAGGGCGGCACCGGCGCTTCGCCGCTGACCTCGATCAAGCATGCCGGCAGCCCGTGGGAAATCGGCCTGGCCGAGACCCAGCAGACGCTCGTGCTCAACCGCTTGCGCGGCCGTATCGCCGTCCAGGTCGACGGCGGCGTACGTACCGGGCGCGACGTGGTGGTCGGCGCCCTGCTCGGCGCCGACGAGTTCGGCTTCGCCACCGCGCCGCTGATAGCCGCCGGCTGCATCATGATGCGCAAATGCCATCTCAACACCTGCCCGGTCGGCGTCGCCACCCAGGACCCGGTGCTGCGCGCGCGATTCCAGGGCAAGCCCGAGCACGTCATCAATTTCTTTTTCTTCGTCGCCGAGGAAGTGCGCGAATACATGGCCGCGCTCGGCTACCGCACCTTCGCCGAGATGATCGGCCACACCGAGATCCTGGATAAGAGCCAGGCCATCGACCATTGGAAGGCCAAGGGTCTCGATTTCAGCCGCATCTTCCATAAGCCCGACGTGCCGCCCGAGGTCGCCATCTACAATCTGGAGCGGCAGGACCACGGCCTCGACAAGGTGCTCGACGTGAAGCTGATCGAACTCGCCCGCGAGGCGATCGAGGACAAGAAACCGGTCAAGCTCGACCTGCCGGTCAGAAACGTGGACCGCACGGTGGGCGCCATGCTGTCGGGCGAGATCGCCATGCGCTACGGCCATACCGGCCTGGCCGAGGACACTATCTGGGTGAGCCTCACCGGCTCGGCCGGCCAAAGCTTCGGCGCCTGGCTCGCCCACGGCGTGACGCTCGATCTGGTCGGCGAGGCGAACGACTATGTCGGCAAGGGGCTGTCCGGCGGCCGCATCATCGTCCGGCCGCCGAAAGAGTCGGGCATCGTGCCGGAGGAGTCGATCATCGTCGGCAATACCGTGCTGTACGGCGCCATCGCCGGCGAGTGCTATTTCCACGGCGTCGCCGGCGAGCGCTTCGCCGTGCGCAATTCCGGCGCCATCGCCGTGGTCGAGGGCACCGGCGATCATGGCTGCGAGTATATGACCGGCGGCGTAGTGGTGGTGATCGGGCCGACCGGGCGCAATTTTGCCGCCGGCATGTCGGGCGGCATCGCCTATGTGCTCGACGAGGACGGCGATTTCGAACGCCGCTGCAACCTCGCCATGGTCGATCTCGAGCCGGTGCCGAGCGAGAACAACGTCATGGAGCAGAGCCGCCACCAGATCGGCGATCTGGAAAGCCATGGCCTGGTCGATGTGACCGACATGACCCGGTTCGACGAGGAGCGGCTCCATCAGCTGATCGAGAACCACCTCCACTACACGGGCTCGGCGCGGGCCCGCGCCATCCTGGACGATTGGGCGACCTACCTGCCGAAATTCGTCAAGGTGATGCCGGTCGAATATCGCCGGGCGCTGGAGGAGATGGCGCGCCGGCAGATGGCCGATAAGACCGGTCTCGGCGAAATCGAGCTCGGGCTGCGCGGCAACGGCAAGTAATCTTCAAGGCGATGGAGCTACGATGCCCGGGAGAGAGGCGCCGGGCGCCAGCCTTGCCGGCGGCTTGACGGAGCCGGACAGACGGTGACTACTCATCGGTTGGGAATTGGCGTGGCCGCGGGCCAAAGAGCATGAGTTTGATGGGCAAGATCACGGGCTTTCTCGAGATTGATCGCGAGGACCCGGCCTATGAGCCGGCGTCCGACCGCATCCGCCATTACCGCGAATTTATCATTCCGCCGGGCGATGCCGAGATCGCGCGCCAAGCCGCCCGCTGCATGGATTGCGGCATCCCCTATTGCCACACCGGCTGTCCGGTGAACAATCAGATCCCGGACTGGAACGACCTCGTCTACCAATCCGACTGGGAAGTGGCGGCGCAGAATCTGCACTCGACCAATAACTTCCCCGAAGTGACCGGCCGCATCTGCCCGGCGCCGTGCGAGGCGGCCTGCACCCTCAACATCATCGACGTTCCGGTCGCCATCAAGGCGATCGAAGGCGCCATCGCCGACAAGGCCTTCGCCGAGGGCTGGGTGCGGCCGATGCCGCCCGAGACCAAGACCGGCAAGCGCGTGGCCATTGTCGGCTCCGGTCCGGCCGGCCTGGCCGCCGCCCAGCAGCTCGCGCGCGCCGGCCACGACGTCCATGTCTATGAGCGGAACGCTTATCCCGGCGGCCTGCTGCGCTACGGCATCCCCGACTTCAAGATGGAGAAGTATATCGTCGAGCGCCGGGTCAAGCAGATGGAGGCCGAAGGCGTCACCTTCCATTGCAATGTCGAAATCGGCCGCGATCTCAGGGTGCAGAAGCTCGAGCGGGATTATGACGCCGTGCTGCTGGCCGGCGGCGCCGAGCATCCCCGCGATCTTGCCGTGCCGGGCCGCGACCTCGACGGCGTCCATTTCGCCATGAACTTCCTGCCCCAGCAGAACCGCCGCGTGTCCGGCGAGCCGCAGGGCGACGTCGAGCCGATCCTGGCGACCGGCAAGCAGGTGGTGGTGATCGGCGGCGGCGACACCGGCTCGGACTGCATCGGCACCTCCTTCCGCCAGGGCGCCGTGTCGGTCACTCAGCTCGAGATCCTGCCCCAGCCGCCGGAAAAGGAGAACAAGGCGCTCACCTGGCCGCATTGGCCGCTCAAGCTCCGCACCTCCTCGAGCCAGGCCGAGGGCGCCGCGCGCGATTTCAGCGTGGCGACCAACCGGTTGCTAGGGTCCAACGGCAAGGTCGAGCAGCTCGAATGCATCCGCCTCGACGGCCAGTTGAAGCCGATGCCGGGCACCGAATTCACCATCCCGGCCGACCTCGTGCTGCTGGCCATGGGCTTTTTGCATCCCGTGCAAGACGGCATGGTCAAGGATCTCAGGGTTGAGCTCGATGCGCGCGGCAACGTCAAGGCCAACGAACTCGACTATCACACCTCGCGCTCCAAGGTGTTCGCCGCCGGCGACATGCGGCGCGGCCAATCGCTGGTGGTGTGGGCGATCCGCGAAGGCCGTCAGGCGGCGCACGCCATCGACAAATTCCTGATGGGCGAGACTGCCCTGCCCCGTTAACGGGTTCTAGCCGGGCGGCCAGGCAAAGTCGTCGGCCCGGCCGGCCTTGGGCGGCAGCTGCTCGCCCTTGATCAACACCTTGTAATAGGGCCGCTGCGACAGCGGCAGGCGCGGCCGCGACGAGGCGAGCGACGGGTCGGTAACCGACGAGATGGTGGCGACCGCCGTCAATCCATTGGCGAGATCGCTGGTGATCATCTCGGCCTCGGGCACGTTGGAGGCCGCTTGCGGGGTCAGGCCTTGCGCCGCCTGGAGAGTGTGATCGATCGCCGGCCTGACCAAACTCACGTCGCCGACATTGCTTTGCTGAAGCTCGGGAGTTTGCCCGGCTTGCGCCTGCTCCGGCTCGCTGGACGCATCCGCCGCAGCCTCGGTCTGCTCGGTGGTCGGCGGCTCGGACCGTTGCGGGTCCGACCGTCCCGGTACGACGTCGCGGCCCATGGCCTTGGCCTGCTCCTCCTCGTTGCCGGCGAGCGGGATGTTGCGCTCGATCTTGGCGAGGTTCAAATCGCGCCGCAGCTCCTTCTCCACGAAATGGGCGAGCTTGAGGTAGCCGCGCATGGTGAAGTGAACGCCGTCGTCGGCCCTGAGCCGTTTCACCTGTCCGGTCATGTCCGGGCCGTAGGCGCTGAAGCGCCCGGCCTCGTCGGTAAAGCCGTTCCAGGTCTCGATGAATTTGGCGCCGTTGATGAAGGCCTTTTCCCGGTACACATCGTTCAACGCCTCGGCGTCGGCGTTCTGGCCGGGGCTGCGCATGATGGGGAGACCGACCCAATAGACGGCGACATTGGCGGCGCGGAGCTTCTTGATGAAGGTCTCGACCCGCTGACCGTAAACCTCGCGCCAGCCGTCGCTGCCGACCTTCAGCCAATCCTTGCCGCTCTTGATCGGTTGGGCGTCGTTGTCGCCGAACATGACGATCGCGATCTGGTAGGTATCCTTCTTGAGGAGATCGGCGAGCTCGGCGTTCCAATCATAGGAGTTGGGGCGCACGAAACCGGTCGACGACTTGGCGCGCTGGATGAACTCGAGCGTGGCGTCGTCCTCGAAGGCGCGGTAGAGGCCGGACCACAGTCCGTCGCCGAGCGAGTCGCCGACCACCAGAACCCGATAGCGATCGCCGTTGGGAAAGGGATTGATGTAGCTGCGCTGGACGGGGGTGCTGCCCTGCTGTGCCAGGGCCGGCGCGAGCCCGACCAGCATCAGCGCAAGCAGGACGGCATGAGCAAGACCATGCCGCGCGAGCGCGCTCAAGCCAAGGCGAGACGCCTTACCAAACATGACTGTCCGAACCTCTAACGGGGTCCGCCCTCAGATCGCTTTCGCCGGGCGACACTGGTAGTCCCTTCCGGCTGAAACGCCAAGTCTTCCGAGGCCAAATCCTGCAAGCCAAGTCCTCCAATTCCAAGTCCTCCGCATCAGTCCTGCCCGACAGCAGCCGGCTGTCCATCGCCGACCGCCTGTGGCTGGCCCGCGGCCGGCTGGCCCGCACCGGCCGCAGGCGGTTGACCTTCGCCTGCGGCGGCCGGCTGAGCCGGCGGCACCGCGCCGACCGGCGTCGGCGGAGCCTCGCTGCGCAGCATTTTGAGCAAGGTCAGGCTCGGATAGCCATCCACGCCAAGGCCCTTGGCGCGCTGATAGGTCCTGACCGCCTCGAGCGTCGCCGGTCCGATCACCCCGTCAGGCTCGCCCTCCAGGATGCCGCGCGCGATGAGCAGTTGCTGGAACTCCGTGCGCTGGTCGAGCGAAAGATGCGTCTCGTCGGTCGGCCACGAATGCACGAACGGTCCATAGCCCTTCAGCCGGTCGGACAGATGCCCGACGGCCAGCGCATAGGACTTGGCCACGTTATAGCGGAGGATCGAACGGAAATTATTGAGCATCAGGAAGGCCGGACCCCGGGCTCCCTCCGGCGCAAATAGAGATGCCTTGTCGGTGAGCCGCGGGAAGTCTTCGCCGTTAACGCGCACGATCCCGGCCTTCTGCCATTCGCCGACCGATCGCAACGTGTTCTCGCCCACGTTTTTGGGATTGAAGCCCTTGGGCAGCGTCACCTCGTAGCCCCAGGTCTCGCCCGCCCGCCAATTGGACACTTTGAGATAGCTCGCGGTCGAGGCGAGCGCGTCGGGGATATTGCCCCAGATGTCCCGCTTGCCGTCGCCGTCATGATCGACGGCGTAAGCGGTGTAGGTGGTGGGAATGAATTGGGTGTGGCCCATGGCGCCCGCCCACGACCCGTTCATCGCCTCCAGGCTGATATCGCCGCGCTGGAGGATCTTGAGCGCCGACACGAGCTGGGGTCTGGCGAATTTAGACTTGGTGCCGGAGCAAATCAGGGTGCCGAGCGAACGGATCACGTTCTTGTCGCCGGGCTGCACGCCGTAATTCGATTCCACGCCCCAGATCGCCACGATGATGGTGCGGTCCACCCCGTAGCGGTTCTCGAGCGCGCCGAGCAGCGCCTGATACTCGATCAGCTTCTGCTTGCCGATCTGGATACGCTTCTCGGACACCGCCCGGTCGATATATTCGCCGACCGGCTTCACATATTCGGGCTGGAAGTTGGCGGCCTCGATCACTTCCGGGTCGGGCGTGAAGCCTTGGAAGGCGCGATCGAAGGTCGCGCGCGTGATGCCGGCGCTCTTGGCCGAAGGCCACAGCCCCTCGACGCATTTGCTGTTGGCGACGGCTGCTGCCGGATAGGACAAAACAAGCAGAGCCGCCGATCCTGCCCCCAGGATCAAGGATTTAGGCAGTTTTGCGATTCGCATGGCCCGATTTCTAGCAAGCATGCCTGGCAAAACCTAGGCAATAGCCGGCTTCTCTAAGGTTTATTGCGCCGCGGCGGCGCTCGCCTCTTTCAGTACAAGATCGACCACTGCCTTGCTCGGATAACAGGTGAGCGGCAGCCCAAGCGTCTGTTCTTCAAGCCCAATGCTTCGCCGCGTCTTGAAACCGGCCAGCCCGTCCACCTTGCCCACGTCGTGGCCCTTGCCCGCCAGCGCTTCTTGGAACCGCTGAATACGATCGCGGGGCAGACGCTCGACCGGCAGCCATTCGCCCACAAACGCGGTCGGCGCATTGGCGGCGATCATGTCGGCCACGTGGCCGACGAAGATCGCGTAGACGTCGGAGTTGTTATAGAGCTTCAACACCGAGAAATTGTTGGTGGCGAGAAAAGCGGGACCTTTGAGGCCGGCTGGCAGCACGAGAAACGCTGGATCGCCGAGCCTATCCTCGGGAAACGCGCGATCCTTCACCCGCGTCACGTCAAGCTTCACCCATTCGGCGATCGGCCGCGCTTTGTCGGGGCCCTGCTCGGTGCAATCGAAGCCCTTAGGCAGCGAAACCTCATAGGCCCAGGTCTGGCTACCGTCCCAACCCTGGCTGTGTAGCGAGTTGCCGGCCGAGGCGAGCGCGTCGGGAACCGAGTTCCAGATGTCGCGCCGTCCATCGCCGTCGAAATCGACGGCATATTTGTCGAAATCCGAAGGAAGAAACTGGGTGTAGCCCATGGCGCCCGCCCAGGAGCTGCGCATCTCGGCGCGGGTCGCATGCCCCTCTTCGAGAATTTTCAGTGCCGCAACGACCTCTTTGCGGAACACGTCGGGTCGCCGGCCCATGAAGCCCTGCGTGGCGATGGCGGTGATGGCGTCGTAGGGCAGCGTCGCCGCGCCGAAGCCGGTCTCCCGGCCCCAGATCGCCACGATCACGCTCGCCGGCACGCCGTATGTCTGCTGGATGGTTCCGAGCGTCTGACCGAGCTGCTTGTACTTGCCGCGTCCGGTGGCGGCGAGCGAGTTGAGCGCGCTCTTGCCGAAATAGAGTTCGGGGATGTCGAACTCGGCCTGATGGCGCGGCTTCGGCTTTAGGGGCGCGGGCAGCGCCGGACCCTCGGGATAAGCGGGATCCGGGGGCACGATTTGCGGCAAGGTCCAATCGAGCTTGACCCCCTTGAGCTGGGCCTCGAAAGTCTTGCGCGACACTCCGGCCGCCTGCGCGTCGGGCCACAGCGCCTCGATCCACGCGGCGAAGCTCTTCTCCACCGCGCGCTTATAGACCGTCACCTCGTCATCCGCGGCCAGAACCTCGAGCGGCACAAGTGCGGCGAGCGCGAAAATAAGGGCTAGAGCGATGTTCCGTGCCGTCATGCCCGTGTCCCGACCGATTCCCGACCCCCATTGTCAGGCGTTTTGCGGCACGGCAAAGGCAAAAGGCAGCGGCGTTAGGAGGCCGCGCGATATTCGGTCAGCCGTTTTTCCCAGCCGAGCGCGTGGCCGACGATGGTATCGAGGTCGGCGAGGCTAGGTTTCCAGCCGAGGACCGCGCCGATGCGCTCGGCCCGCGCCACGATGGCGGCGGGATCCCCGGGCCGGCGCGGCGCCATGCGCACGGCAAGGTCGCGTTGCGACACCCGCTTGACCGAGGAGATCACATCGAGCACCGAAAACCCGTTGCCGTAGCCGCAATTCAGCACCTCGCTCTCGCCGCCTGCGCGGAGATAGCGAAGCGCGTCGAGATGGGCCCGGACGAGATCGGTCACGTGGATATAGTCGCGGATGCAGGTGCCATCCGGCGTGGGATAGTCCGTGCCAAATACTTCGAGATAAGGCCGCTCTCCCACCGCCGTTTCGCACGCCACCTTGATCAGATGGGTGGCGCGCGCCGTAGACTGGCCGCTCCGGCCGAGCGGATCGGCGCCGGCGACGTTGAAATAGCGCAAGGCCACATAACGCAGGTCGGAGGCCTTGGCCGTGTCGCGCAGCATCAGCTCGGTCATCAGCTTGGAGGTGCCGTAGGGCGACATCGGCATCAGCAGCGCATCCTCGGCGACCGGATTTTCCTTCGGCATGCCGTACACCGCCGCGGTCGAGGAGAAGATGAAATGCGGAATTTTAGCCTCGACCGCCGTGGCGATCAGCGTGCGCGACTTGCAGGTGTTGTTGAGGTAGTAGCCGAGCGGATCGGCGACCGAGTCGGGCACCACGACCGACCCGGCGAAATGGATGACGGCGTCGATGCGATGTCCTGACAGCAGCCGGCGCACGAACGCGTGGTCGCCGACATCGCCTTCGACGAACTCGGCTTCATCCGGCACCGCCCAGCGGAACCCGGTCGATAGATTGTCGAGAACGACGACGTCCTCACCGGCATCGAGCAGCTCGAGCACCATATGGCTGCCGATGAAACCAGCCCCACCCGTGACCAGAACACCCATGGAACGACCCTACCACAGCCTGTTTGCAATTCGTTGCTTGCTATCGGATAGAGGTTGAGGGACTTCTAACTTTCCGATCTAACCCGCCCCCACGCCTGGCTCGATGTAACCTTAACGAGGATTTGGATGGCTGCTCGCGTCCGCAAGGCCGTGTTTCCCGTGGCGGGGCTTGGCACCCGATTCCTGCCCGCGACCAAGGCGATGCCCAAGGAGATGTTGACGGTGGTCGACCGGCCGCTGATTCAACATGTGGTGGACGAGGCGATGGAGGCCGGCATCGAGCACTTCATCTTCGTCACCGGCCGCAACAAGAGCGTCATCGAGGACCATTTCGACCGGCAATTCGAGCTCGAACAGGTGTTGGCCGAGCGCGGCAAGACGGCCGAGCTAGCGGTCCTCAACAGCGACCTGCCCGGGCCCGGAACCACCAGCTACACCCGCCAGCAGGAGCCGCTCGGGCTTGGCCACGCCGTGTGGTGTGCGCGCGAGCTGGTCGGCGACGAGCCATTCGCTCTGCTCTTGCCCGACGTGTTGGTGCAGACCCCCGGCAAAGGGTGTCTTGCCCAGATGCTCGATGCCTACGCCGAGCGCGGCGGCAACATCATCGCCGTCGAGCCCGTGCCCGACGACCAGGTGAAGAATTACGGCGTGGTGAGCGTCGGCGAGGGCGACGGCCGGGTGTTCCCCGTCGACGGCATGGTCGAGAAGCCCGCGCCCGGGACCGAGCCGTCAAACCTGACCATCCTCGGCCGCTACATCCTCCAGCCCGAGATCTTCGCCATATTGTCCGCGCAGGAGAAGGGCGCCGGCGGCGAGATCCAGCTGACCGACGCCATGCGCGCTCTGCTCAAGCGACAGCCCTTCTCGGCGGTGAAATATGAGGGGCGGACCTTCGATTGCGGCTCCAAGGTGGGTTTCCTGACCGCCAACGTCGCCTACGCGCTGGCGCGGCCGGACATCGCCGCAGCTTTCAAAGCTGAGATCAAGAAGCTGATCTGACGGCCTTACCGCCTGAACTTCAGCCCCACCCAAAACTCGTCCTCGTTGAAACCGCTGCCCGGATCAGTGCTGGTGAAGTCGGTGTGCTCGTAGCTTGCGTAGACCGACATGCTCCGATTGAAATAGTACTGGCCGGTCGCGCCGAATTTGGTGCGGCGGTCGATCTGCGGGTCGCTGGCGAAATCGGCCACCTCGTAGGAGCCGTAGACCCCGAGCACGAGATAGCGGAAGAAGGCGTGCTGTAGCGACAGCTCGAAGAAGTGGTCGATGGCGCCGGCCGAATCTTCGAACGATGCCTCGTTGATTGCGGTTCGCGCCAGGAACTCGAGCTTGGTCATCGGCGTCGGCATCCAGATCAGATCGCCATTGATGACCGGACCTTTGATCGTGTCGAGACTGTCCTCGATCGGCTGCTGCTCGCCCCAACCGCCGGCAATCTCGCCGAATATGGTGCCATTGAGCCGCAAGTTGACCCCTGCCTGGGTGGTGAACCCCGTCGAGCCGCGGCGGATGCCCGATACGCTGATCGGCTCCTTGTAGACCCGCTCGTTGATCGCGGTCTCGATGAACCCGGCCCAGCTCCACTGGAATTCATAGGTGCTGCGCAACGTGCCGATCGTGTCGCGGTAGTCGTTGATGTCGGCGAGTGGCACGTCCCCGCTCAGACCCGGGTCCGTGTCGTCAAGATAGTCGTAATCGGCGACCGTGCCCGTGAACTTCAAGTTTAGCCGGTTGAAGGTGTGATCGAGAGTCGCCGTGGCATGCTGCTCGTCGAGCGCTGTGTTGGCGTTTACGATGTCGGTGAGGGTGATCGAGCTCGAGTTCTGTTGGACATGCGATTTTTCAATCTCGGCCGACAGATTCGTGCGCGACATCATGTCGAGTCGCCCGCGAGCAAGCACCTGGTAGTTCTTGGTGTCGGCGATCGGGAAGTCGGTGTACCAGAGGCGGTCGGCATTGGCCTCGAAACCCAATAATGCCGGCCCCAGTCGGAATCGAGGCGGACCCTGGGCTTGATCTCCGGGCCCCAGTCGGTCTTGGTGTCGAACTTCGTGTCCAACACGTTGTTGGTCAGATCGGCGCCGAAGTCCAGTTCCGGGAACAACAGGAAGCTGCCGAGCCTGATGCCGAGCGGCGCAAACGGATCGAGGTCGTGCGGCTCGGGCAGGAGCGCGGTATTGATTTGGCCGAGCGTGGACTGTCCCGTCGGCGGCGGACTGAGCCCGAGCGCTTTCACCGGTATGCCGGTTTCCTCCGGCTGGAGGCCAGCCTCGTCCTCCTCCGGCTGGAGGGCAGCCTCGCTCGGCTCATCGCCGAGGCCGCCGAGAGCCCCCGACGGCGCCTCAGCGGCTCATCGCCCATTCCGCCAAGCGGCTCGGGGATGGTCGTGCTCTCCCATCCTCCCAACGAGTTCGCAGTGCCGCCGGCCGCTTGATCCTGGCCGGCCCCGGTTGTCGCGCGCGAAGGCTGGCCCGGCGCAGTTTGGGCGCCGGCCGGCGCCTGGGCGGCAACAAGTAGCGCTGCAGCGAGAGCGCCCGCTGCGCTTATGATATGGCGACGCGGCAAGGACGCACCCTAGGTCAAGACCGGGAAAGCGCAGAAAGGCGCTCCCACCGGACCGTTGATCGACAAAGCCTAGGTGAAATAGAGTTAACGGGCCGTTTAGGGCTGCCCCGAAACGGGGCAACCTTCGCCCTGACGAAGCCCAGATCCGTGCTAAAATCAGCGACAGCAACGGGGGAACACCATCATGACCGCGGGTCTTAAGCAGGATCGCTTGCTACGCGACGACCTCGGGGCCGCGATCGCCTCGGCGGCCCGTACCCTGCAACTCGAGACCGAAGGCTTGAGCGCGCTCAAGGCGGCGCTGGCCAGCGACCTGATCGACAGTTTCGCCGCGGCGGTCGAGGTGCTGCGCGCCTGTCGCGGCAGGGTCATCGTCACCGGCATGGGCAAGAGCGGACATGTCGGCCTGAAAGTGGCCGCCACCCTGTCCTCGACCGGCACGCCCTCTTATTTCGTGCATCCGAGCGAAGCGAGCCACGGCGATCTCGGCATGATCACCCGTGACGACGTGATCGTGGCGTTCTCCTGGTCGGGCGAGACCGTCGAGCTCGGCAATATCGTGTCCTATTCCAGACGGTTCGCCGTGCCGCTGATCGCGGTGACGTCAAATCCCCGGTCCACTCTGGCCGAGGCGGCTGAGCTCGTGCTCGCCATGCCGCAAGCCAAGGAGGCCTGTCCGCACGGCCTCGCCCCCACCACCTCGACGGTGATGCAGCTCGCCCTCGGCGACTGCCTCGCCATGGCGCTGCTCGACAGCAAGGGGTTCACCGCGCGCGACTTCAAGGCGCTCCACCCCGGCGGCCAGCTCGGCGCGCGGCTGAAGTTCGTCAGCGACCTGATGCACAAAGGCGACCGCCTGCCGCTCACCGCCGCCGATGCCGTCATGACCGAGGCCATCGTCGTCATGACCGAGAAGGCCTTGGGCTGCCTCGGCGTAGTCGACGACAACGGGTTCCTCAAAGGCATCATCACCGACGGCGACTTGCGCCGTCACATGGGCGACGGCCTGCTCTCAAAGCGCGCCCAGGAGATCATGACGCCCGCCCCCAAGACCGTGTCGCCCGACCTGCTGGCGAGCGCCGCGCTGGAAATGATCAACTCGTCCAAGATCACCACTCTGTTCGTGGTCGAGAACGGCCGCCCGGTCGGCATCATCCACATCCACGACCTGCTCCGCGCCGGCGTCGCCTAGCTCCGGAGCCGCGCGCCGATCGGCCGCAGCGCAAACCCTTGATGCGCTTCCTGACTTTCGGCCGGGATCGTCCCCTATAATCCCTCCCGGAGCCTGGAGGGATTAAGTGGCGGCGCAAAGGTTCGACGTTCTCGTCATCGGCGGCGGCATTCATGGCGCGGCGGTAGCGCGCGACGCCGCGGGCCGCGGGCTGAAAGTCATGCTCGCCGAACGGGGCGACTATGCGTGCGCCACCTCCTCGGCCTCGTCCAAGCTGATCCATGGCGGCTTGCGTTATCTCGAGTCCGGCGAGCTCGGGCTGGTGCGCGAGTCCCTTGCCGAGCGCGCCGGACTGCTTAAGACCGCGCCGCATCTGGTCGCGCCGCTCCGCTTCCTGCTGCCGATCTATTCCTGGCAGAAGCGGCAGGCCTTGAAGTTGCGAGCCGGGCTCGCGCTTTACGATGTCCTGTCGCTGGGCGGTGGATTGCCGGCGAGCGGCCGGCTGGACGACGACGACATCTCGCAACTGCCACGGCTTCGCCAGGACGATCTCGGCTCGGTCCTGCGCTATTGGGACTGCATCACCGACGATACGCGGCTAACCCTTGCCGTCCTGCTCGACGCCCGCGCCCGCGGCGCCGACATCCGCAACCGCCGCGCCGTGACTGCGATCGCCGCGCTCACCGATGGCTATGCGGTCGAGCTCGACGAGCGCGGGCAGCAACGCCGCATCGAAGCGCGCTTCATCGTCAATGCGGCCGGTCCTTGGGTTGCCGGCATCGACGCCATGACGGCAGCTTCTCCGCCGGCCCGCGCTGTCAGGCTCGTGCGCGGCAGTCACATCGTGTTGAAGATGCCCGACCAGCCGCAATCCGACGCCTATACGCTGCAAGACCCAGAGGAGCGGGTGGTGTTCGTCATTCCCTGGCTCGGCGAGCGCTTTCTCATGGTCGGCACCACCGACGTGCCGCATCACGGCGATGCCGCGACGGCGCGCTGCTCGGCCGAGGAGACTACCTATCTGCTCGCTGCCTATAACCGCTATTTTGTCCATCCGGGCGGGCCGGCGACTGAGGCGGATATCGTGTTCACCTGGTCCGGCGTGCGTGCGCTGGAGGACGATGCCGGCACCAAGCCGAGCCGCATCAGCCGGAGTCCGGCTCTGTCCTCCGTCGCCAACGGGATAGGCGGCTTCGTCACGCTTTATGGCGGCAAACTCACCACGCATCGGGCACTGGCCGAACAGGTGGTGGACGAGCTGCGCACGCTTGGCGCCTCTGCCGGAGACGCCTGGACCAAGAGCGTGCCGCTCTACGGCGGAACGCTCTCCCGGCCTGAGCTGCTCGCCCGCGCCGCCCGAGGACCGGAAAGCGTCCCCCTCGCGACCCGCCAACGCTTTGCCCTCGCCTATGGCGACAAGATCGAGATCCTGTTCCGGACCATCGCCGCCGACCCTGGATCTGGCGAAGAGATCGCCCCCGGCGTGACCCGGGCCGAGCTCGCATATGCGGCCGAGACCGAGGACGCACTGACCGCAGAGGACTTCCTGCTCCGCCGCACCAAGCTTCACCTTCTGCTCGACGAGCGGGGCCGCAATGCCGTGGCGCAATGGTTCGCGCGCCAGGTTGGCTAATCTGGGCGCTTGCATTTCTTCATCGACACAACTATGAGTTGCTATCTCAACAGGAGGGTGTTCGCATGGCGAATTTCACCGTCCGCAAGGGCAGGCGATATCGCGCGACCATCAAGCTCACCGGGCTCAAGCGGCTCGCGTCGAACGAGACGATCGCGGGCGTGTTCGAGAAAGTTGGCTTTGCCGAGGTCCGCGTCGAGGGCAGCGGCGGAACGCGTTACGCGACCGGTCTGGGCCGATGCGACCGCGGATATTCCGCCCGAGGTCGAGAAGATCGAGGAGATGGCATCGAGGGCGATCGCCGCAACGCGGGCGACCCGTGCCAAGCGCAAACCGAAAGCCCCCGCCAAGAAGCGGCGAAAAACCTCAGCCACCCGGCGGAAGGCGCGCGGCTAAGCCACCCCCCGCGACGGCGCCTGCCGGCACGACCTTGAGCACCGTGCCGTCGGCACCGACCACTTTGATGCGCGCGCCCTTGGGCAGCTCCGGCCCTTCCACCCGCCAGATCGTGTCGCCGGACTTGATGCTGCCGCGGCCGTTGACGATGGGGTCGACCAGCTCGAACGATTGCCCGATCAGCTGCACCGCGCGCTCATTGAGCAGCGGCCGTTCGCTCTCCGACGGATGCTGGCGCAGATATCTTGCGGCGAGCAGCACCGCAGCAAGCGACAGCCCGCAGAACCAAATCAGCTGCCACTGCCAGGCGAGATCGTAACGAAACACGATCAGACCGGTGACGGCCGCGGCCATGCCGAACCACATGAGGAAAATGCCGGGCGCCAGCAGTTCGAGCACGAACAGGATGGCGGCCAGGATCAGCCAGTTCCAAGCACCGAGCGCGATCAGGGTTTCCATGGCTTAGGTCCGGTGCCGGGCTAGACGGTCGGGACTGAGCCGCCGGCGCGCGGCCGCTGGCCGGCTTGCGGCTTGCCTTGCTGCGGCGGCGCGGCCGAGTTGCCGCCCGCGCCGAATGCTTCGCGGGCGATCTCGCCGACCCCGGCAATGGCGCCGATCACCGATGAGGCTTCGAGCGGCAGGATCAGCACCTTCTGGTTCTTGGCTTCGGCCAACGCCTTCAGTGCGCCGATATAATTGTTGGCGACGAAATAGTTGATCGCCTGCACATTGCCTTTGCTGATGGCATCGCTCACCACCTGCGTGGCCTTAGCTTCGGCCTCGGCCTCGCGCTCGCGCGCCTCGGCGTCGCGATAGGCGGCTTCGCGCCGGCCCTCGGCGGCGAGGATCTGCGCCTGCTTGGCGCCTTCGGCGGTCAGGATGGCGGCTTGGCGCTCACCCTCGGCCACCAGAATGGCGGCACGCTTGTCGCGCTCGGCCTTCATCTGCCGGGCCATGGAATCGACCAGGTCGCGCGGCGGCTCGATGTCCTTGATCTCGATGCGGGTGACCTTGACGCCCCAATTATGGGTGGCGTCGTCGACCACTTTGAGCAATCGGTGATTGATCTCGTCCCGCTCGGAGAGCAGCTTGTCGAGATCCATCGAGCCCATCACGGTACGGATGTTGGTCATGGTCAGCTGGAGGATGGCGATGTTGAGATTGGTGACCTCGTAGCTCGCCTGAGCGGCGTCGAGCACCTGGAAGAAGGCGACGCCGTCGACCCGGACCATGGCGTTGTCGCGGGTGATGACCTCCTGGCTCGGCACGTCGACCACCTGCTCCATCATGTTGATCTTGCGCCCGATGCGGTCGATGAACGGGATGATGATGGTGAGGCCCGGGCGGAGGGAGCGCGTATAGCGGCCGAAGCGCTCGACCGTGTAATTATAGCCTTGCGGCACGATCTTAACGCCGGCCGCAACCACGGCGACGAACAGCACGAGCAGAGCAATGACGAAGATATCGAAGCCGAACATTGGGCACCCTCCCGGAGGTGTCTTGGCCAGACCGCTTATTGTTTCACTTTAGTCGCTGGCCTTGCTGACGGCAGCCCATAAATGATGGCGGCGGAAGGTCATTGTAAGAGCCGCCCGGCCGAAACTAGCGCGGGATCAGCTTGACGATGTCCGCTGCCGCGGCTTGGGCGGCGGCTTCGGCGGCGCCACCCCATGTCTTGTCGAGCGAGCCTTTGCGCACATTCTTGGTCTGGCGCGTGACGCCAAGCTGGGTGCCGCCAGGGTCGAGCACCACCCAGATGATGGTGACGCTTTGTCTGCCTTTGATCGCCGGGGCCACGCGCACCGTCCCCTGCACCTCGTAGACATTGGCTTGGAAGGCGTCGGCCGGCGTCAGACCGCGCGCGGCAAGCTGGCGGCTAAGCGCCGCGGCGAGCGCCTGCTCCCCGTCGCCCGGCGCGCCGGCCACCGTGACATAGGCCAGCTTCCCCGTGCTGTCAGCCGCGCCGCCGGGCTCGGCCGCGACGGGTGACGGCGCAAAGATTGCAGCGAGGCAGCACAGCACTACGACGACGGCGACCCGCATGCTTCAGCAACTCTTCTTGGCGCGCCGGAGCTCGACCAGCTTGCGGTCGATCGAAGCGGCCCAGGTGGCGATGTTCGCGGGCATGACAAAAAGCTGACTCTACACCCAGCCTTGCAGCTCGCGCTCGATCAGATGAACGAGCACGCCGACGCCCCCCTCGCTGTCGTTAAGGCACGGGACGTAGCTGAACCTCTCGCCGCCATGCTCGAGGAAGATTTCCTTGTTCTCTTCGGCGATCTCCTCGAGCGTCTCCAGGCAATCGGCCGCGAAGCCCGGCGTGACGATGGCAATGCGCTTCACGCCGTCACGCGCCAGCGCCTCCACCGTCTTGTCGGTATAGGGCTTGATCCATTCGGCGCGGCCGAAGCGCGATTGGAAGGTGAGCTTGAGCTTCTTGCCAAGCGGGCCGAGCGCCGCGCGCAACGCATCGGTCGTGTCCATGCACTGGCACTGATAGGGATCGCCCTGGTCGACATAAGCCTGCGGGATGCCGTGGAACGAGGCGATGATCGCTTCGGGCTCGAAATCGAGACCGGCCAAATGCGTTTTGATCGAGTCCGCTAGCGCGGCGATATAGACCGGATCGTTCGGATAAGGCGGCACGGTGCGGAGCGCGGGCTGAACACGAAGCGCCTTCAAGGCATCGAACACTTTATCGTTCGCGGTCGCCGTGCTCGCCGCGGCATATTGCGGATAAAGCGGAAAGACAAGCAGCCGGTCGCAGCGTTGCGCCGTCAACGCCTCGATGCGCGAGGCGATGCTGGGATTGCCGTAACGCATGGCCCAGTCGACCACGACATTCTTCTTGCCGGCGAGTGCATGCGCGACCTTCTCCGCCTGGCTGCGGGTGATGGTACGCAGCGGCGACTCGTCAAGCTCCTGGTTCCAGATCGAGCGGTATTTGGCGCCGCTGGCGGACGGCCGCTTTACGAGTACGACGAGATTCAAGATCAGCCACCACAACACCCGGTTGGTCTCGATCACGCGGCGGTCTGAGAGGAACTCCTTGAGGTAGCGGCGCATCGGCCAATAAGTCGTCCCGTCCGGCGTGCCGAGATTGATGAGGAGCACGCCGATCCGGCCCGCGCGCTCGGGCGCCGGCGCCTGTGAACGCCGGGATTTTACGGCGAAACGGCCGGAACGCGGCGTTTCATTCATGGCAGATGCTCCGCTTAAGGCCTTGAGACCTTAGATAGGGCATCCCCCACCGCGCGCCTAGCCCAGCTGGCGGCGCGACAAGCCGGACGCGCCTCGTTGCCTGACGCTAATGTGACAGATGGGTGGTTGGAGCGTTGTGATTGCGTGCTTCCATCAGCGCCATGCGCAACAGATACGCAAGAAATTCCCGACCTTCGGATTGAGCAATCCTGGCCAGGATTTCGAGCATCTCCTCGAGATCATCCCCCTCGAGGAGATCGCTGCGGCTGTCATCCGGGATGAGATCCTCACTGGCCATCAGGGCTTGCTCTTTCTTGCGATTGAGAAGCTCATCCTGTCACAGACTGCGCATCCTGTTCTAGCAACCATCACAACGATGAGACTGATGATCTCAATCGATGCGTTCAATAATGCTTCATCGGACTTTCATAATCTTCTCGGCGTCGGCGATGATCTTGGCGTGATCGAACGCCAGATCGAGATCCCGCCAGTCTTTGACCCATTCCGCGGCCTCAGCGTCAGATCCGGCCTCGGGGTTTGGCGCGTCAGGCAGACGAGCCAGGTAGGCGACACTGACCGTGTGTCCGCGCGGATCGCGCCGAGGGTCGGAATAAACGCCGACCAGCTGAAGCTCGCTCACCGCGACGCCAGCCTCCTCGAGCACCTCGCGGCGGCACGCGGCCTCAACCGTCTCGCCGATATCGACAAACCCGCCGGGCAGCGCGTAACCGCCCTTGAACGGATCGTTCTTGCGGCGAATGAGGATGATGCGTCCCGCTTGGTCGCAAACCACGCAGTCGGTGGTGAGGAGAGGTGTTTTCGGCATTGCCATGGGCTGGAAGCCTTCATAGGCCCTTGCGAGCCTGAACTCTAGGCGATGGTTCAGGAGTCCAGGCTGCGGCGGCGGGGTGCCGACCGTCACTCTTCGGAGAGCCGCCGCGACTCCTTGAGCGCCATGGCCAGCAGGTAAGCGAGGACGTCAAATCCCTTGGCGCGTGCGCGCTTGAGCAGTGGCGCGACCTGATCGGTAATTTGTCGGCCTCACGCGCGCTGTCCCCGGACCCGGACGGGTCCGAGCCGCTTGGATCGGACATAAACCCCCTGCCCGGCGTTTCTGGCCGCCCCCCGGCCACCAGCACGCCTTCTGTGTACGAACTGATATGATCCGTATACAGTGTTTCTACCACAACTTCCGGTCTGAGCGCCAACCGATTTTCCCGTGACGCTAAGGCGCCGTCTCAAGCTGGGCTCTGAAGGCGGCGCGCGGCTTAGCGCGGCTCAGCGCGGCTGGGGCACGATGCGGATATAGGGCCGGGGCGCCTTCCAACCGTCGGGATAGATCTTCTTGGCCTCGTCGTCGGACACCGAGCCGGCGATGATCACCTCATCGCCCTGCTGCCAGTTCACTGGCGTCGCCACCCGATGCTTGGCGGTGAGTTGCATCGAGTTGATCACCCGCAGCACCTCGTCGAAATTGCGCCCGGTGGTCATCGGATAGACCAGGATCAGCTTGATCTTCTTGTCGGGGCCGATGACGAACACGTTGCGCACCGTCTGATTGTCGGCCGGCGTCCGCCCATCGGCGCAGCCGGAGGCGCTCGCCGGCAGCATGCCGTAGAGCTTGGAGATGGTGAGGTCGGGATCGCCGATCATCGGGAAATTCGGGGCAACGCCCTGCGTCTCCTTGATGTCCTCGGCCCATTTCGCGTGCCGGTCCACCGGATCGACGCTCAAGCCGATGATCTTGACGCCGCGTTTGTCGAACTCGGGCTTGATCTTCGCCATATAGCCGAGCTCGGTGGTGCAGACCGGGGTGAAGTCCTTGGGATGGGAAAACAGCACGCCCCAGGAATTGCCGAGCCATTCGTGAAAGCGAATACGCCCTTGAGTCGTGTCAGCCTCGAAATCCGGTGCCGTTTCGCCGAGTTGGAGTGCCATCGTACGCCTCTCTCGCCACTACCGATGAAAATCTGATCGTTGCTCCCCGCAGGCGATATGTAGGATGCGTTACCCAGGGAGCGCAACGCGGCCGCCAGAAAGAAACATCATTCCCGCGGTGGCGGCAAGACAGCATGGAGGTTGCGGCTCGATGCGTGAGGCGAGAATGATTGGTTGAAAGGCGGGTCAGAACGGCCGCGCCGGGCCTAGCGAAGCGAGAAATAACAACAGCCCGAACAGAAAGATGATGACCGCCCCGCCGATGGCGCAGGTGGTCCACACCGCATTGGCCCACGCGGCGTTGGCGCCGCCGAGCTTGAGCGCAAGCTCCCGCGAGCCGAGCGCAAGCGTTGCCAGCGCTGCCACGGTAATGGCGGTGCCGAATGCCATGGCGAACGTTGCCGCAACCCCTGCCCAGAACAGGCCTTGCGTGAGGGCGAACACCAGCACGAGGATCGCGCCCGTGCACGGCCTGATGCCCACCGAGAACACCACCGCCATCACCTTGCGCCACGACATTGGACCCGCCAGCTGCCGCGCATCGACGATATGGTCGCAGGCTTCGCCGTCCGCATGGTGATGATGATGGTGGTGATCGTGGTGGTCGTGGTGGTCGTGGTGATGATGGTCATGACCATGTTCGCCGTGACCATGGCCGGCTTCAGCGGCCTGATCGTCACCAAAGCGGCGGCGCCATAGACGGACGATCTGGGTCCACAATAAATACAGACCGACTAAGGCAATCAGCGCATAGCTCATGCTTTCGAGCTGACTGGACCAGGCATTGACCTGGAGCCCGCTCGCCCCGAGCCCGATCAACAGCACGCCGACCAGCGCGACCGCGGTAAACGCCTGAAGCGCTGAGGCGATGAACGAGATCAGGATGCCGCGCCGCACCGTCTCTTCATTGGCGACCACATAGGAGGAGATGATGGTCTTGCCGTGCCCCGGCCCCACGGCATGCAGGATGCCATAGAGGAACGACAGCCCGGCCAGGGTGAAGGCGCCCGCCAGCGGATTGTCGGTCTTCAGGCTCTTGACGCTGGCGGCCAGCGTTCGCTGCAAGCGCTGCTGTTGTTCAAACACCCAGGCGAACAGGCGGCCGAACGGTCCCGGCGCTTGAAACGGCGCGGCCGATGGCGGTCTGAACGCCGACGGCGGCACAACTTCTGTGGCAGCGAACGGACTGAGCGGCTTGAACTCTGCCTCGGCGACGGTTGCGACCGAGCACAACAACAGGCCAGCGAGCAGCAGAATTCCAGCAAAAAAACCGTGCCACCTCACAGATGCGCATCCTTGCAGCTGACCGTAACTGTTTGGGCGAATTGCGAGCCGAAACTCGAATTCGGCCCGAGCTGGCTGAAGAACGATTCGGTCAACACCTTGGTATCGGCGGCGGTCTCCGCATCGGGCAAGGTGACGTCGGCGACACAGCCTTTGGTCTCGGTCCCCGCCATGGTGACGGGCTTCTCCGTCGCGAAACCGAAGGCGACGAAGAAGGATGGGTCATAGACGTCGATATCGACCGGCTTGGCGTGGGTCTCGACCGGCTGTTCCAGCGGCAGCGTGAAGTGGAGCGTGAGCACGCTGTTATCGTAGTCGATCCAATAGTCGACCGGCGGCTTCAGCTTCAGCAGCTTGTCGTCTTCGCCCGCAAGATGCACGAAGGTGAAATAGTCGAAGTCCTTGAGCGACTTGACCTTTGGGAGTGACCTTGACTCAGGCCCCGACTCTCTCTAGAACAAAACAGGAACGAGAGTTGAGGTGAAGTAGCGTGCGTAACGACGTTCTGGGCGGCGATAGTGGTGTCCTCGTTCCGCCGGCTGACGTTGCAAAAGCAGGCGGGGCAAGGGCGAGGGTCCTGATTGAGCAGCTACGCGCTGAAATCCGCGCGCTCGAGCAGGTTCCCGTGTCTCTGGCCATCCCCCCCGCACCGGGCGCGGCCCCTCCCCACCGCCCTGCCTGCTCTCTTGCTTCTAACCCCCTCCCTCCTCCCTCCAGGGAGAGGATGGCTCCCCTGAGCAGGCTCAAAGGCGGGGGGCTGCATGAGATCAGGCCCGAAGCCTATCGTGATGGCCCTGCGGCGCTCGGTTTCGCCCTTGCCCTGATTGCCGAGCAGGCGGCCGAGCAGAACTCCCGTGATCTCGTGCTGTGGTGCTTCACCAACCAAATGGCGCGGGAATGGGGGCGCCCTTATGGCCCCGGTCTCATCGCCTATGGCCTCGATCCCGCGCTTTTTTTTCTCGTCGAAGCGCGCACTGCCGAAGATGCCGCCTGGGCTCTGGAAGAAGGGCTGAAAAGTCGCGCGCTGGTCGCGGCGCTGGCCGGGATCGAGATCAAGACGCCGCTTGCCGCCCGCCGCCTCAGCCTTGCCGCGCAGGCCTCGCGCACGCCGTGCCTGCTGCTGTCGGATCATCGCCATGCGGACCTGCCCGGAACCCTCACCAGCTGGCGCATCGCGGCGCAGAGTAGCGGACCTGCCCCCTTCGATGCCTCGGCGCCGGGCGCGCCGTCCTGGCATCTCACGCTTGCGCGCTGCCGGGGCGAAGCACCGGGGCGAAGCTTTATCGTGGAGTTCAGTCATGAGTCGTTTCGTTTCCATCTTTCTGCCGCATCTTCCGATCGAGCGGCTGAAGCAGGAGAGAGCAGCAAACGGCGCCACGCCTCTCGCTGATGACCGGCCGTTGGCGCTCGTCGGCAACGAGGAGCGCGGGCTCGTCCTCACCGCGGTCAATGCGGCAAGCGTCAGCCAAGGCCTGTTCCCCGGTTTCGGCCTCGCCGATGCCCGCGCCGTCTGTCCCCATCTGCTGACCCTTCCCGCCGCGCCGAAGAAGGATCATGCGGCGCTGCTCGACCTCGCCCGCTGGGCGGCGTGCCGCTATAGCCCGACCCTCAATGCCGACGGCGACGATGGGCTGTGGCTCGAGATCACCGGCGTGCCCCATCTGTTCGGCGGCGAGCAGGCGCTGCTGGCCGACCTGGGGCGACGGCTGACACGCTTGGGTTTCACCGCGCGGCTTGCCTTGGCCGAGACGTGTGGCGGGGCGCATGCGATCGCCCGCTACGCCCGTTCTTCTCTTATCGTGCCGGAAGGAGAGATCGGGCTCGCGCTTGCGCCGCTGCCGGTCGAGGCGTTGCGGCTTGAGCCCGAGATTACCAGCCTGTTGCGGCGGCTCGGGCTTAAGCGCATCGGCCAGCTTTACGATCTGCCGCGGGCAAGTCTGGAGCGGCGGTTCCATGCCAAGGACACCGCCGAAGCGGTCCTTTATCGCCTCGATCAGGCGCTTGGCCGGCGGGGTGAGCCGCGCGGCCCTCTCCTGCCGTCAGCCGATTTCGCGGCGAGGCTGCCCTTTCCGGAACCGCTCATCACCCATGATGGCGTGTTGGCCGGGCTTGATCATCTTGCCGCCGAGCTGTGCCGCAAGCTGGCGCGCGCGGGACGCGGCTGCCGCCGCCTGGCGCTGTGGGTCGCTCGCGCCGACGGCTCCTCGACCGTGATCGAGACGGGACTGAGCGCCCCCTCGCGCGAGCCACGCCATCTCTTGCGCCTGGTCGAGGATAAGATCGAGGCCCTCGACCTGGGGTTCGGCGTCGACCTGATGGCATTGACCGCGCTCGTCACCGAGCCGCTTCACCCGGCGCAAGCAAGTCTCACCGAGGCTAACGGGAAGCCGGCGCCCGAGGCCCTAATCGATCGCCTGGTCAATCGCTTAGGGGCGCGCGCCGTGCGCCGTCTCGTGCCACGAGCGAGTCATATCCCCGAATTGGCGCAGAGGCTGCGCAGCGCCTTTGCCGGCCCCTCGCTCTGGCCCGAGCCTGCCTTAGCCAAGCCGAAGCGGCCACCTGTTCTGTTCACGAGGCCTGAGCCTGTGATCGTGCTTGCCGAGATCCCTGAGGGCCCCCCGGCGCGCTTCACCTGGCGGCGCGTGAGCCGCCGCGTGGTCAAGGCGGAAGGGCCCGAGCGCATCGCGCCCGAATGGTGGCGCAAGCCATCCCCCGGCAAGGAGCAGGCGAGGCCGCGCGACTATTACCGCATCGAGGACGAGGATGGGCACCGCTACTGGATGTTCCGCGACGGCCTCTATCAGGACAGCGCGCTCGGGGCGCCGTCGTGGTATCTGCACGGCGTGTTCGCATGAGCGCATCCCATGCGCCGCTACGCCGAGCTTGAGGTCGCCACCAATTTCTCTTTCCTGCGCGGCGGCTCCCATCCCGAGGAGCTGGTGGCGACGGCCAAGGCGCTCGAGCTCGACGCCATCGCCGTCACCGATCGCAACACCCTGGCCGGAATCGTGCGCGCCCATCTCGTCGCTAAGGAGGTGGGCATCAAGTTCGTGGTCGGCGTCCGTCTCGATCTTAAGGACGCGCCGAGCCTGCTCGCTTTTCCGACCGACCGCGCCGCTTATGGCCGGCTGTGCCGGCTGCTAACGCTGGGCCAGCGCCGCGCCGAGAAGGGTGAGTGCACGCTCTTTCTCGACGACGTCGCCTCCCATGCCGATGGCCTGATCTTCATCGCCTTTCCGCCGGACGATGCGGGGAACTTTGAGACTGAGCTTCGGCGCATCAAAGCGGCGTTAAGGGCGAAGCCACATCTCTATCTCGCGGCGCGGCACTGTTATCGTGGCGACGACCGCGCCCGCATCGCCTCTCTCGCCCAACTGGCGAACCGGGTCGGAACGCCCCTGGTCGCCACCAATGCGGTGCTCTATCACGCACCGCACCGGCGGCCGCTGCAAGACGTGCTCACCTGCATCCGCGGGAAATGCACTCTTCCCGAGGCGGGGCTCAAGCTCGAAGCCAATGCCGAGCGGCATATCAAGCCGGCAAAAGATCTGGCGCGGCTGTTCTCAGGATATGAGGATGCGCTGGAACGCACCATCGAGATCGCCGATGCCTGCACCTTTTCTCTCGACGAGTTGAAATACGAATATCCCGACGAACCGGTACCGGTTGACAAGACGCCGCAATCACATCTCGAAGACTTGACTTGGCAGGGCGCGGCTTGGCGCTTTCCCCACGGCGTCCCTGTGAAGGTCCGCGACACGCTTGAGAAAGAACTCGCGCTGATCGCCGAGCTCGACTACGCGCGCTACTTCCTCACCGTCCACGACATCGTCCGCTTTGCGCGGAGCCAAAACATTCTCTGCCAGGGCCGCGGCTCGGCGGCCAATTCCGCGGTCTGCTACTGCCTCGCCGTCACCAATGTCGACCCGACCGAGATCGATCTTCTGTTCGAGCGCTTCGTCTCGCCCGAACGCAAAGAACCGCCCGACATCGACGTCGATTTCGAGCATGAGCGGCGCGAGGAGGTGATCCAATATATCTACGCGCGTTACGGCCGCGACCGCGCCGGGCTGGCCGCCACCGTGATCTGCTATCGCGGCCGGCTGGCGGTGCGTGAGGTCGGCAAGGCGCTCGGCCTGTCCGAGGATACCGTCGCCGCGCTCGCCACCACCATCTGGGGCCTGAGCAATTCAAGCCTGCCTGAGAAATATGTGCGCCAAGCCGGGCTCGATCCGTCAGACCCTCTGCTCGCCCGCGTGCTTGAGCTGACCCAAGAGCTGATCGGCTTCCCGCGCCATCTCTCCCAGCATGTCGGCGGCTTCGTGCTGACCCGCGGGCCGCTGTCGGAGGTCGTCCCGATCGGCAATGCCGCCATGGAGGACCGCACGGTGATCGAATGGGACAAGGACGATCTCGACGCGCTCGGGCTGCTCAAGGTCGACGTGCTCGGGCTTGGCATGCTCACCTGCATTCGCAAGGCCTTCACCCTGCTGAAGGCCCATTACGGCAAGGATGTCAGCCTCGGCACGGTGCCGCGCGACGACGCTCGCATCTACGACATGCTGTGCCGCGCCGATTCGATCGGCGTGTTCCAGGTCGAGAGCCGGGCGCAGATGAACATGCTGCCCCGGCTGAAACCGCGCTGCTTCTACGACCTGGTCATCGAGGTGGCCATCGTGCGCCCCGGTCCCATTCAGGGCGACATGGTCCACCCTTATTTGCGCCGCCGCTGCGGCGAGGAGCCGGTCGAGTTCCCCTCGCCCCACCCCGATCATGGCCCCGCGGACGAGCTTCGCCAGGTGCTCGGCAAGACCATGGGCGTGCCCCTATTCCAGGAGCAGGCCATGCGGCTCGCCATGGTGGCGGCGAAGTTCTCAGGCCCCGAGGCCAACGAACTGCGCCGCGCCATGGCCACCTTCCGGCGCCGCGGCACCATCGACAAACTTCGCGAGAAGATGGTCGGCCGCATGACGGCGCGCGGCTATCCGGCCGAGTTCGCCGAGCGCTGCTTCAACCAGATCAAGGGCTTCGGCGAATATGGCTTCCCCGAGAGCCACGCCGCGAGCTTCGCCCATCTGGTCTATGTTTCGGCCTGGCTCAAATGCCATTACCCGGCGGCGTTCGCCGCTTCGCTGCTCAATTCGCAGCCAATGGGCTTCTATGCCCCGGCGCAGATCGTGCGTTGCGCCCGCGACCACGGCGTCGAGGCGCGCGATGCCGACGTCAATTTGAGCCTGTGGGACTGCACGCTCGAACCAAGCGCTCAAGCAGCGCGAAGCGCGTTAGCGCAAATAAAAAGCACTTTTGCGCTGCGTCTTGGCCTGCGCCAGATCGACGGGCTGCGCGAAGCCGATGTGCAGCGCCTCGTCTCCATCCGCGATTACGTCGCCGCCGACCTCAACCCGCATTTGTTTTGTCCCCCCCTACTTCCTTCCCCCGAAAAGGGGGAGGGTGGCGATGACCGCTGGTCATCGCCGGGTGGGGGTCACTTTGGTGGATCGACGACTGGGTTTGGCCCCCTCCCCGGCCCTCCCCCTTTTAGGGGGAGGGAGTCTTTCGCCGATGTGCGCGAGCTGTGGCGGCGGAGCGGGCTCAAGCGCGCGAGCCTGGAGAAGCTCGCCGCGGCCGATGCGTTCCGCTCGCTCGGCCTCGATCGCCGCCAAGCCTTGTGGGAGGTGCGCGGCCTGCCGAAGGAGCTGCCTCTGCCGCTCTTCGAGCATGCCGACCAAGCTGACGCCGGCGCCGAGCCGCAGGTGGTCCTGCCAGTGATGCCGCTGTCCGAGCATGTGGTGAACGACTACCGCACGCTGCGGCTCTCGCTCAAAGCCCACCCGATGAGCTTCCTGCGCGCCCGCGTGGCGCAAGCCCACATAAAGTCCTGCGCCGATCTCAGAGCATCGCGCGACGGCATGCGGGTGAGCGTTGCCGGCGTGGTGCTGGTGCGCCAGCGCCCGGGCTCGGCGCAAGGCGTGGTGTTCATGACCATCGAGGACGAGACCGGAGTCGCCAATGCGGTGATCTGGCCAAACGTGCTCGAGCGGGAGCGCAAAGTGGTGATGGGCGCGCGGCTCATCGTGGTGCACGGCCGCGTCCAGCGCCACGAGGACATTATCCATATCGTGGCCGAGCGGCTCGACGACCGCAGCGATTGGCTCCGCCTGCTCACCGAGCACGGCGAGACTTTGAGCAGCGCGCTTGCCCATGCCGATCACGTCAAGCATCCGGGCGGCGAAGACTCACGCGAGCGGAAGCAGGAGCGCGGCCATCCGCGTTGGCATCCACGCCGCCACCCGAGAGCTGAGCGCATCATCCCCAAATCCCGCGACTTCCATTAAGCCGCAGGGCGTGGTCATTCGGGCCAAAACAGCTATGCTACCGGCATGATCAAGTTTTCGCGCCCATTCCTTGGCGGCCTACTTGTCGTTCTGCTCGCTCTGACCTCGAGCGGGCCGGTGCCGAGCGTCCAGGCCTTCGAGATGCCGGAAGGCGAGAGCGGGCTCACGCCGAAGCCGCTGGTCAAGGCCAAGAAGCACATGGTGGTTGCCGCCCATCCGCTCGCCGCGGAGGCCGGCCTCGCCATGCTGCGCCAGGGCGGCAGCGCCATCGATGCCGGCATCGCCGCGCAGATAGTGCTCAACCTGGTCGAGCCGCAATCCTCGGGCATCGGCGGCGGCGCCTTCATGCTCTATTGGGACGCGGGCGCCAAAACGCTTACGAGCTATGACGGGCGCGAGACGGCGCCTGCGGCCGCCACGCCGGAACTGTTCCTCGACGATGAGGGCAAGCCGCTGTCGCGCGAGGCGGCCATCGCCAGCGGGTTGTCGGTCGGCATCCCCGGCGTGCTCGCGGCGCTGAAGCTGATGCACGACACATACGGCAAGCTCCCTTGGGCAGAGCTGTTCCAGCCGGCGATCGCGTTTGCCCGCGACGGCTTCCCGGTCTCGCCTCGCCTCGCCAAGATGCTGGCCGATATCGGTCCCGAGACTTTCGCGCCCGATGCACGCGCCTATTTCTTCGACGGCCAAGGCCGGCCCTGGCCGGTCGGTTACAAGCTGAAGAATCCGGCGCTCGCTGACACGCTGGAGATCATTGGCCGCAACGGCACGAAGCCGTTTTACGAAGGCGCCATCGCCGCCGACATCGCCAAGGCGGTGCAGAACGATCCGCGCAGACCCGGCATGCTCACCGTCGAGGATCTCGCCAATTACCGCGCCAAGGAACGCGATCCCGTTTGCGTCCCTTATCGCGATCATCGCGTGTGCGGCGCGGGCCCGCCCTCGTCGGGCGCGGTCGCGGTCGGCCAGACGCTCGGCCTGTTGGGACCGTTCGACCTCGGCGCCACGCCGTTCCAACTCAATGCCGCCCACGTCATCGCCGAGGCCGAGCGGCTCGCTTTCGCCGACCGCGCCCGCTATTTGGCCGATCCCGATTTCGTGGCCGTCCCGGTCGCGGGCCTGCTCGACCCGTCTTATCTCGCCGAGCGGCGCAAGCTGATCGATCCGAACCGCGCGCAGACCGAGGTCACGGCCGGGTCGCCGCCCAACGCCAAGCAAGGCGCGTTCGGCACCGACGGCACCGAGGAGCGCGGCGGCACCAGCCAAGTCTCGGTGGTCGACGATGAGGGCGACGCCTTCTCCATGACCACCAGCATCGAAAATGCCTTCGGCGCGCGGACCATGGTGCGCGGCTTCCTGCTCAACAACCAGCTCACCGATTTCTCCTTCCTGCCGGTCGACGACCAGGGCCGGCCCGTCGCCAACCGCGTCGAAGGCGGCAAGCGTCCGCGCAGCTCAATGGACCCGACCATGGTGTTCGGCCAGGGCGGCGGTCTCGCCTATGTGCTCGGCTCCCCCGGCGGACCGGCGATCATCTTGTTCAATCTCAAGGCGATCATCGCCCTGATCGACTGGCGGCTCGACGCCGCGTCGGCCAGCGCGTTGCTCAATTTGGGCAGCACCGAGGACACGCTTCTGATCGAGCCCGGCGCCGAATGGGACGGGCTCGCCACCGGTCTCGCTGCCATGGGCCACCAAGTGCGCCGCATCCCGTTGGCGAGCGGCGAGCACATCATCGCCGTGACGCCTGACGGGCTGGAAGGCGGCGCCGACCCGCGCCGCGAGGGCGTGGCGCTTGGGGATTAGACGGGACCCCGCCGACGCGCTATCCCGGTCCTGACATGGCCGAACGCCCAACATCGATTGCGATCCGCGGCGCCGGCGTGGTCGGCCTGTGGCAGGCGCTCACGCTCGCCCGCAGCGGCCACGACATCACGCTCTATGAACGCTCGGCCGAGCCCTTCGCGAACGCCTGTAGCCTTTATGCCGGCGCCATGCTCGCGCCGCGCTGCGAGGAGGAGAGCGCGGAAGCGGTAATCAGAGACCTCGGCAGGCGCGGCATCACGCTATGGCGGGAGACCTATCCCGACACTGTTGCCAACGGCACGTTGGTGGTGGCGCTGCATCGCGACCGAGCCGAGCTCGACCGCTTCGCCCGCATGACCGGCGGGCATCGGCGCTTGTCGGCATCGGAGCTTGCCGCGATCGAGCCTGTGCTTAGCGACCGTTTCGCCGGCGCACTCTTCTATGAGGAGGAAGCCCATCTCGCACCGGAAGCTTCTCTGCGCTTCCTGCTCGATGCGGTGCTGGCCCAAGGCGTGGCGCTCCGTCTCGGTGACGGCAGAAGGCCGGAGAGCCACGATCTCGTTGTCGATTGCCGGGGCCTGGGCGCCAAGGGCGATCTTCCTAGCTTGCGCGGCGTGCGCGGCGAGCGGATCGTGGTCAAGAGCCGCGACGTTATACTGACACGTCCCTTGCGCTTGCTGCATCCGCGCTTTCCGCTCTACGTCGTGCCCTGGGGCGACGGTCTCTATATGATCGGCGCCACCGTGATCGAAAGCGAGGAGATGGGCCCGATCACCGTCCGCTCGGCGCTCGATCTCTTGTCCGCGGCCTATGCGGTCGATCCCGCCTTCGCCGAGGCCGAGATCGTGCGGCAGGGCGCGGGCGCCAGGCCCGCCTTCCCCGACAATCGGCCTAGGATTATCGGCGGGAAGGGCTATATCTACGTCAACGGTCTCTACCGGCACGGATTTCTGCTCGCGCCGGTGCTGGCCGAGCTGGTCGCTTCCTTCATCGAGACCGGCGCGACCGACCCGGAGGTATTCCGTGAAGATCTTGCTCAACGGTGAGGCTTTTGCCACCGACGCCGCGACGCTCGACGAGCTATGCGCGCGCCTTGGCTTTGCCGAAGCGAAGATCGCCACGGCCGTGAACGGCAATTTCGTGGCCGCCGCCTCGCGCGGCGCGACGCCATTGGCCGACGCCGACGAGATCGAGATCGTGGCGCCGAGGCAGGGCGGCTGATGCTCACGCTGTACGGCAAGGATTTCACCTCGCGGCTCCTGCTCGGCACGGCGCAGTACCCCTCGCCCGAGAGCCTTAAGCAGGCCGTCGAGGCCTCCGGCGCGGAGATCGTCACCGTCTCACTCAGGCGGGAGTCGGCGCGGTCGCGCACCGGTCAGGGCTTCTGGGCGCTGATCGAGGAGCTCGGCTGCAAGGTGCTGCCCAACACCGCCGGCTGCCGTACGGCGAAGGAGGCGATCGCCACCGCGCATATGGCGCGCGAGCTGTTCGGCACCGACTGGATCAAGCTCGAAGTGATCGCCAACGACGACACGCTACAGCCGGATCTGTTCGGCCTGGTCGAGGCGGCCGCCGCGCTTTCCGGCGAAGGCTTCGAGGTGCTGCCTTACACCACCGAGGATTTGAGCGCGGCTGAGCGGCTGGTGGCTGCCGGCTGCACGGTGCTGATGCCCTGGGCCGCACCGATCGGCTCGGCGCGTGGGCTCGTCAACAAAGACGCGCTTAGGACGCTGCGCGCCTACTTCCCCGACATCCCGCTCATCATCGACGCCGGGCTGGGCACGCCGTCGCACGCGGTCGAGGCCATGGAGATGGGCTACGACGCGGTGCTGCTCAACACGGCGGTCGCCAAAGCCGGCGATCCGGCCAAGATGGCGGCTGCCTTCGCGCGCGCCGTCGAGGCAGGCCGGCTCGCCTTCGAGGCTGGGCCGATCGAGCCGCGCGACATGGCGCAGCCGTCGACCCCGGTAGCCGGCACGCCGTTCTTCAAGATCGATCACGCCTCGTGACCGATCTCGTCTCCGCCCGGCCGTGATCAAGCTCGACCCGTTCTACCCCATCGTCCCGGACACGGAGTGGCTCGCCCGCCTGCTGCCGCACGGCATCAGGCTGGTGCAGCTGCGCATCAAGGACCGGCCGGACAGCGTCATCCGCGCCGAAATCGACCAAGCGGTCTCGCTCTGCGCCGCCCATGGCTGCGAACTGGTGGTCAACGATCATTGGCGCGCGGCGATCGACGCGGGCGCGCGGTTCGTGCATCTCGGCCAGGAGGACCTCGCGGCCGCCGACCTCTCCGCTCTCAGGGCCGCTAAGGTGAAGATCGGGGTCAGCACGCATAGTTTCGCGGAGCTGGACCGGGCGCTTGCCGCCCGCCCCGACTATGTCGCGCTCGGCCCGATCTACGCCACCACGCTGAAAGCGATGCCTTTTCCGCCGCAAGGGCTTCCCCGCATCGCCGAGTGGCGCGCACGGCTTGACTGCCCGCTGGTGGCAATTGGCGGCATCACGCTTCCCCGCGCGCCCCTGGTGCTTGCCGCCGGCGCCGACTCGGTGGCTGTCATCACCGACATTATGACAAGCCAACATCCTGAAGCGCGGGTGGAAAATTGGATCTCGGCGACCGCGCCGTGGCGCAGTTTGTCCACAGACCTTCCACAGGGCTGACTCGGCGGTTTGGGGCTTGACCTGAAACCCCCTGGCCGGGGATCATCATAGCTCGGGGGTCCTTCAAGCAGTCCAGGGGGCTTGATGAGTTACCGTCTCGACCCGGCAATGCCGATGAGCGAGGCATTGCGGCGCGTGGCCTTTGCCGAGCTCGAGATCGCCCATGGTGCGCTGGCGACCCCGCCGGAACGCCATAGCGGCGTGCACAGCGCCCGCAAATGCCTGAAGCGCCTGCGCTCACTGCTGCTGCTGGCTCGGCCCGGCATGCCCGAGCCCGCGTTCGCCACCTTGACCGATCGGCTCACCGCCATTGCCAGGGGGCTTGCTCCGGCACGCGACGCGGCGGCCTTGGCCGACGCCGTCGACAAGCTCGAGCGCGAGACCGGCCAGGGACCGGGCTTAGGACCCATTCAATCCTTGCGCGCCTGGCTCCTGAAGCGGCGGCACGCGGCGGAGCAAAATCTCGAGCGGAGCGCGGCGTCCGACGCCATGCGCGGCCTGCTCGAGCTTCGCCCGGCCTTTGCCGGGCTTGCGGTCTATCCCGACGACTTCCGCTCGCTCGCCAAGGGCCTCAGGCGCTGCTATCGCACCTCGCGCGAGGCGTTCCAGCATGCCTTCGACGTCGATCATGACGAGGATCTCCACGAATGGCGCAAAGGCGTGCAGCATCATTGGCGGCAGATGCAGCTGCTCGCCCCGTGCTGGCCGTCCGAGCTTACGGCGCGCGCCGAGGCCGCAAGGTCGCTGTCGCAAATCCTGGGCGACGACCACGATATCTCCTTGCTAATGCGGCTGGTCTCCACCCCGACCATGATGTTCGGCAGCCCCGACGAGACTGCGGCGTTCTTGAAGCGCTGCCGCCGGCGCCATCGAACGCTGCGCAAGGACGCCAAAACTCAAGGGGAAAGATTGTTCGCTGAGAGGTCGCGGCCGTTCGCCGAGCGCATCGGAGCCTATTGGCTGATCGCTGCCGGGGAAGCCGCCAAGGCCGTCGCCGAAAAACGGCGCGACAACGTCGTGGCCTTCGGCGAGGTCCGCACCGGACGCATGGGCTAGGGCTCTCGCTCAGCCGCCGGTTTTAGACCCGCACCTCCATCCCATCATAGGCAATCTCCCAGCCGGCATGCACGACCGCCGCCCGCTCGGGCGAACCGTCGCGCAACGCCGGATTGGAGTTGTTGATGTGGATGAAGATCTTGCGGCCAATCTTGAGCGGCGCGATCTGCGCGATGCTGCCCGCGCTGCCCGACATGTTCATGTGGCCGATCCGCTCGCCGGTCTTGTTGACCAATCCCTGCACGATCATCTCGTCATTGGTATAGAGCGTGCCGTCGAAGAACAGCAGTGGCGCGCCCGTGAGCCGCGCACGCAAGCCGTCGTCGAGCTTGGCGCAGCCCGGGATGAAAAAGAAATGCCGCCCGGTTGCGGTCTCGGTCACCTTCAGGCCCGCCGTGTCCCCTTCCTGCGTGCCAAGCCCGGCCCCAGCTCTGGCTTCTTCGAGATAAAGCGGGATCTTGCCCGGCACGCCGAAGGCCTCGACGGTGATGCCGACCGGACCTGACGGACCCTCGACCGCGAACGGGCGCCCGTATTCCATCGGGACGCGCTTGACCACATTGGCATCGAGCACGTCGAAAATGCTGTTGGCGGCGAGCACGCCGAGCACGCGCTCGGTGCCGTAGACGGTGAAGGGCTGGCCTTCGCGCAGGCACAACAGGCCCGCCACTGCGTCGACATCGGCATTGGTCAGCACCACCGCCTTGATCGGGCTGTTGCGCGGACCGCCGTCAGGCGCGGGCTGGAGCTCCGGCGTCTCGTTGATCTGCTGACGCAGGTCGGGGGCGGCGTTGAGCAGCACCCATTGGGCGCCGTCGGCGCTCACGGCCGCCGAGGCCTGGCTGCGCGGCGCCACGTCCGGCGCAGCTTTACGCGCGTCGGCCGAGTTGCGGCCGTTGCAATTCCATTGCGGTAAGCCGCCGCCTGCCGCCGAGCCGAGCACCTTGATCATCATGGCTTCGCGCACATGGCGATGCGGGCCCCGCTTCGTCAAGACAAAAGAAAGCGGCCTCCGCTCACCCGGCGAAGGCCGCTATCTGCTGTACGAGGCTTCGTTCCCTAGAACGCCAGCGAGCCCTGGAACTTGAGCGCCGTATCCGAGGTGACGTCGGTCAGCCCGAACTGGACGCCGACATTCAAGGAAAATTCCATCTCGGGCGGACCGGCAAGTTTCTTGTCGTCATTGTCGTCGTCGCCATTACCGTTGTCATCGTCGTCGTCGCTGCCGCCGGGCATATAAAATAGCGTCGGGCCGATGCTGTGGTTCTGGTCGTCGAACGATCCGGCATTGGAGAGATCCTCGATCTCGCCGAACATCTCCGCGCCGACGCCCCATTTCTTGGCGAAGTTGTATTGCGCGCGCCAACCATATTCGAAGCCGAGACCATCGGTTTCCCGATGTTCGCCGACCTGGCTCGAGAAGAAAGTATTGGTCGTCAGCAAGAACTTGCCGCTGGCCAACTCGACGATCGGTCCGAATTCGATCTCGTCCGCCTCGCCGCCGCGCGTGGCGAAGCCGTAGCCGCCGGTGAAGGCGAGGCCAAGGCCGTTCCCCTTGCGCTCGATGATCTCGTATTGGAGCTCCAGCTCGACCGAACTCAGCGCGAAATTGCCGTCCAGCGGCTCGTCGGTGCCGAGCGTGGTGGAAAACAAAATCCGCTCGGTAATGCCGTAAGCGAATTCGAAGTCGTGGCTCTGCCGGAGGAACTCGCCTTCTTCCTCCTCATCGAGCGCTCCTTCCTCGTCGTCATCCTCCTCGGCCTCTTCCTTTTCGGCCTTGGGAAAGCCCCAATGGACGGCGCCGCGATATTCGAGCTCGACCTCGCCCTTTTCGACCTGGGATTCCTGGATTTCGAATTCGGCCAGAGCCGGCTTGGTGGTGCCGACCGTCAGCCCAAGTGCCGCCAGCGCAGAAATCGCAGCCGTCAGCACCAAGTGCTGCGCGCTGCGCAGCCCGTTCAGATGATATTGCAAGAGCCGTCCCCCGACCTAAGTCTTGCCTAGTCCCCCGAGTCTTTTATGAGGCGAGACTAGCAAATCTCCGCCGAGCAGCCGTGGCAAAAAAAATGCCTGTATTCCCAGGCCCGGAGCGGGCCCAAGCCGGACCGCGGGGGCCAACATGAAAAGGACCTGACGCGCAGATGAAAAATTCATGATGTGGGCTGCAAGTCTCCCTCAAGTATTGGAGAAAATGCGCTATAGAGGCTTCTTCTATTGACTAGCGGCGCCGGGAGTCTCTTCCACCGCGCTTAGCAAATCGCGCCCGATTCCGGCCGCTCACGGCTAGGAAGGCCCTGAGATTTACGATGCGTTACCAGACGAAGCTCCTCATCACCGCAGGATTGCTTCTTGCCATGTCGCTTTCGGCCGCCGCGCTCGCCTATTGGGGCGTCACCCAGTCCCACACCTATCTGACCCGCTCGCGGATCGCCCACGAGCAGCTTGAGCGGCAGCTTCAGCTGTCGCGCCATAGCCAGCAGCTGTTCAAGGCCTGGACCGACACGCTCCTGACTGGCATCGCCGAGCGGCCCCTCGGCGCCGCCTATCTCAACAAGGTGATCGACTCCGACCTGGCGGCGCTCCAGGAGCTCAGCGAGAAAGAGCTCGCCATTGTCGGCGACGACGAGCGCAAGGCCGAATTGGCCGAGGTTGAGCGGCTGGCCAGGATCCGTGAGGAGTTCCAGCACACGCTCGATCAGCTCGGCGAAGTCGAGCAGTTGCAAAGCCGCGGGCGCCCCGACGTCGCCTGGCAACGGCTGATCGATCTGCTCAAGGGTGGCATCGACCAGAAGCTCAACGAACTGATCGAGGTCGGCGTGGCCGACGAGACCGCCGAAGTGATCAGGATCGATGCCGACGCGGCGCGGCTGCTGGGCCGGCTCGAACGCATCAGCCAGATTCATGCCGTGCTGGCGGTGCTCGCCACGCTGGCGCTGGTGATGCTGTTGCTGCGCGGCTTGCGCGCGCCCCTTTCCGAGCTGTTGCGCGGCACCGGCAAGCTCGCCGAAGGCGACCTGTCCCATCGCATCTCGATTTCGGGCCGCGATGAGTTCGCCGATCTCGGCCAGAGCTTCAATCGCATGGCTGGCGACCTTCAGGGGCATCAGCAAGCGTTGCAGGATGCCCATGCCAATCTCGAAACGCTGGTGGAAGAGCGCACCGAGGAGCTGCGCCGGGCGAACGAGTCCTTGCGCCAGATCGACGAGACGCGCCGGGGCTTCTTCGCCGATATCAGCCACGAGCTGCGCACGCCGCTGACCGTCATTCGCGGCGAGGGCGAGATCGCGTTGCGCGGCACGAACAAGCGCGTTCCCGAGTACAAGCGTTCGATCGAGCGCATCGTCGAGCAGGCCAAGCACCTCTCGGTGCTGGTTAACGACCTTTTGTTCATTGCCCGCCAGGGCGCCGGAGCCGCACGCCTCAAGATGCAGCCCATCGACCTCGGCGACTTGCTGAAGAAAGTCTGCGGCGACGCCAAGGTGATCGCCCACGGGAAAAATATCGATGTGGCCTTCGTTAACGGCAACGCTCACGACATGGTGCGCGGCGACCCGGCCAGGCTCAGGCAGCTTTTCCTGGTGCTCCTTGATAATGCCGTGCGGTACTCCAAATCCAAGGGGGCGGTGAAGGTCGAGATCGGCAGCGCCGACGGCGAGGTCAGGGTGCGTGTCTCCGATCGCGGCATCGGCATACCGCCCGAGGAGCTCGAAGGGATCTTCGAACGCTTCCGCCGGGGCGGGAACGCCGCCTCGATGAACGATGAGGGTCTCGGGCTCGGCTTGCCGGTCGCCAAGGCGATCGTCGAAGCCCACAAGGGAAGGATCGAAATGGCAAGTCGCCCAGGCGAAGGAACCACCGTCACGGTCGCATTGCCGGCCGACAGCGCGGAGGCGAACGCGTGAACGTGCTCCTGGTCGAAGACGAGCCCCGCGTTGCCGACTTCATCAATCGCGGGCTCCGCGCGGAGAATCATGGGGTTACCGTCGCCTCGTCCGGCACCGAGGGAGTCGACCTCGCCAAGAACGGGGAGTTCGACGTCATCGTGCTCGACCTGATGTTGCCCGACATGCACGGCTACGACGTCTGCCAGCGTCTGCGGCTCGAGGGCGACCATACGCCCATCCTGATGCTGACCGCCATGGACGCGCTCGAGGACAAGATCAAGGGCCTCAAGATGGGGGCTGACGACTATCTCACCAAACCCTTCGACTTCGATGAGCTGCTGGCCCGTATCGAGGCGCTGGTGCGTCGCTCGCACAACTTCGCCCCGAGCTCGAACGTCCTGCAAGTTGCCGACCTCGTGCTCGACCGCGATCTGCTCGAAGTCAGGCGCGGCGGCGACACCATCAAGCTCACCGCCAAGGAACTCGCCATTATCGAGCTGCTGATGGGCGCGCCCGGCCGGGTTTTCTCGCGCACCCGCATCCTCAATCAGGTGTGGGGCTATAGCGAGGACCCACTCACCAATGTCGTCGACGTCTATATTGCGCGGCTCCGCCGCAAGATCGATACGCCCGGGCGCGAGCCCTTGCTCGAAACCGTGCGTGGCCACGGCTACCGTCTGAAGGCGCCGTCCTGATGGTGATGAGGAATGCAACCTTGCCAACTGCGTCGGGATGGGTAGAGTATGCACCGCCACTCTCGCCGATGACGCGCCATATCTTTCTCGGGCCTCGCCAGAGGGCCACGGCCGCGTTTGCCGCGATTGCGGCGGCAGAGCCTTCGTGCCTCGTCGCCCGGCTAGCCCCAATGCAAATGGATTAGAGCTTATCAACGTGGAGGAGCGCCCGTTGCGATCAGGTCTTTTAGCTTTCCTCATCTGCGCCATTGCCGGCGTTGCCCTGGCGCAACCCGCGCATGCCTCGAACAAGGTGAAGCTCGCGGTACTCAAATTCGGCACGGTCAGCTGGGCGCTCGACACCATCCAGGCCAACGGCCTCGACAAGGCCGAAGGCATCGAGCTCGACATCGTGCCGCTGGCAAGCACTCAGGCCACCACCGTCGGCTTGCAGAGCGGCTCGGTCGACGTCATCGCCACCGATTGGCTGTGGGTGTCGCGGGAGCGCAGCAGCGGCGCAGATTTCACCTTCGCGCCATTCACCACCGCGCTCGGCGCCATCATGGTGCCGCCCAACTCGCCCATCAAGACGCTCGGCGACCTCAAGGGCAAGCGGCTCGGCGTGGCCGGCGGCCCGCTCGATAAGAGCTGGCTGTTGCTCGTGGCCTACGCGCTCCGAACCGCCAATCTCGATCTCCGGACGGACACCAAGCCGGAATACGGCGCGCCGCCGCTCCTCGCCGAACGGGCGAAGCAAGGCGAGATCGATGCCGTGCTCAATTTCTGGCCCTATGCCGCCCGGCTTGAGGCCGAGGGCTTCACTCAGCTGATCGGCGTTGAGGACGTGGTGCGCGAGCTTGGCGCCAAGGGCGAGGTCGCCATGGTCGGCTATACTTTCAGCGAAGGCTGGGCCAAGAAAAATCATGAAGCAATTCAAGGGTTTCTGCGTGCGGCGGCAAAGGCCGACGAGATGCTCGCCACCTCCGACCAGGAGTGGGATCGGCTGAAGCCGCTGATGGCCGAGAACGATCCCAACTTCAACGAGGCCACCTTCGAAGCGTTGCGTCGCCGCTATCGCGAGGGCATCCCCGAACGCGCGTCCGGCGAGAACGAGGCTGACGCCAAGATCCTCTTCCAGTTCCTGCGCGAGCTCGGCGGCGAGAAGCTGGTCGGACCCGGCACCGAGCTTTCGCCCGGCACGTTCTGGCACGGCGGCAAATCATGAGCGTGACCTTTATCCGCAACGACCAGATGAGACGGACGCGCATCCTGTCCGGCCCGATCGTCTCAGTGCTGTCGGTCGCGGGCTTCTTGCTGATCTGGTTCATTGCCGCCGAGATTGCGCAGAGTCGGCTTCTGCCGGGTCCGGTCGCCGTGCTCCAATACATCTATGAAGAGACCGTCCACGGCGACCTTCTGACCGAGCTCGGCATCACCCTGTGGCGGGTCGTGGCGTCTTTCGTGGTGGCGATGGCGATCGGCAGCGTCATCGGGCTCGCCATGGGCCAGATGCCGGCGCTCGACCGCGCGCTCGACCCCTGGCTGATCGTGCTGCTCAATCTTCCTGCCCTGGTCATCATCATCCTCGCTTATGTGTGGTTCGGGCTGAACGAGGCCGCCGCCATCGGCGCCGTCGCCCTCAACAAGATTCCCAACGTCGTGGTCACCTTGCGCGAGGGCGCCCGCGCGCTCGATCCCGGTCTCGACGAGATGGCTCGCGCCTACCGGCTGTCGCCGATGAGCAGGCTGCGCAACGTCGTCCTGCCGCAGCTGCAACCCTATTTCGCCGCGGCGTCGCGGTCGGGCATCTCGCTGATCTGGAAGATCGTGCTCGTCGTCGAACTGCTCGGACGGCCGAACGGCGTGGGCTTCGAGCTTCATCTCAACTTTCAGCTGTTCAACGTCACGGCGATTCTCGGTTATACGTTGGCCTTCGTCGCCGTCATGCTGGCAATTGAATATTTGTTGGTGCAACCCATTGAACGACACTCAACGCGCTGGCGTAACAAGCCGGTTTGAAATCCGCATCGAGGACAAGACTCACGTAAGCGCCGACGGCACGGAGCTCGTTGCCATCCGCGACTTCGTCCTCGACGTCGAGCCCGAAAGCATGACCGTGCTGATGGGCCCGTCGGGTTGCGGCAAGACCACGCTGTTGCGCATCATCGCCGGCCTCGACGACCGGTTCACCGGCAGTGTCGGCACCCACCCCGACACCCGCATCGGCCTGATGTTCCAGGAGCCGCGCCTGCTGCCGTGGCGGACGGTCAAGCAGAACATCGAGCTGGTCGCCGCACCCGACTTTACCGAGCAGGACCTCGAGCGGCTGGCCCAGGCGGTCGGCATCGCCGACATGCTGCCGCGCTACCCGCAAGAGCTGTCGCTCGGCTTGGCCCGACGCGTGGCGCTGGCCCGCGCCTTTGCCACCAAGCCCGACCTCCTCCTGCTCGACGAGCCGTTCGTGTCGCTCGACGAGCGCACCGCCGACCGGCTCAGGCGGCTGTTGCTCGAGGTGTGGCAAGCCAGGCCGACCACCGCCATTTTGGTCACCCACAATGCCCGCGAGGCCATCATGCTTGCCGACCAGTTGGTGCTGCTCGCGCCGCGGCCCACCCACGTGGTGACGGTCGAGACCATCGCCGTGCCGCAAGCCGAGCGCGATCATAAAGTGGTCGAGGAAATCCACACCGATCTGCTGCGCCGCTACCCGGCCAATTTCTCCGGCAGCTGAGCCGCTAGCCCGCCGCCGGCGCCGCGCCGACCTTGCGCTGCTGAATGCCGAACGACGGATCGTACGCCCACACCGAGAGCGCCAGAAACAGCAGCGTGCATCCGCCGACGATGCCGAGCGCCTGCCAGTTGACCTCCAAATAGAACGCGAACCGGATCAGCTCGACCGCCCAGGTGAACGGGTTGTACAGGCAGATGTAGTAGAGCCACAGGCTCCCTTCCCGCATCTTCCACAGCGGATAGAGCGCCGAGGAGGCGAAGAACATCGGGAAAATCACGAAGTTCATGATCCCGGCGAAATTCTCAAGCTGCTTGATGGTGGAAGACAGCAGCATGCCGAGCGCGCCGAACATCAGACCGGTCAGGATCAGCGCCGGCAGCGCAGTGAGATAGCCCCAAGGCGGCAATTCCACGCCGCAGAAATAAGCCACCAGCAGGAACGCGTAGACCTGGAACAGCGACACGATCACGCCGCCGAACAGCCGCGCCACCAGCAGGAACCAGCGCGGCAAGGGCGTAGTGAGCAGCACGCGCATCGACCCCATCTCCCGGTCGTACACCATCGACAGCGAACTCTGCATGCCCTGAAACAGCTGGATCATGGCGAGCAGCCCGGGCGTGATGTAGACGTCGTAAGTGATGTAGGTCTGATAGGGCGGGATGATCGAAATGCCGAGCGCGGCGCGGAACCCGGCTGCAAAAATAATAAGCCAGATCAACGGCCTAACTAGCGCCGCGAAAAACCGCTCGCGCTGCTGAAGGAAACGCAGCAGCTCGCGCCAGACGATGCCCCGGAACGCCCGAACGTAATGCATGAGGCTCATGCGGCGACGTCCTCTTCGGTCTCGCCGCCGATCAGCAGCCGGAAGGCGCCGCCGAGATCGGATGCGCCGGTCTCGGCCACCACGTCCTTGGCCACCCCGCGCGCCACGATCTTGCCGCGGCTGATCACCAGGAGATCGTCGTTGGGCTCGACCTCGTCGAACAGATGAGTCGCCCACAGCACGCCGATATTGTCGGTCTTGGCGAGCTGATGCACGTGGCGCACGATCGTGCGCCGCGTCGGATCGTCGAGCCCGATGGTCGGCTCGTCGAGCAACAACAGCTTGGGGCTGTGCAGCAGAGAGCGGGCGATCTCGACCCGGCGGCGATGGCCGCCATTCAGCGAGCGCACGCGCTCGCCGATGCGCTCCGCCATGTCGAGCGCCTCGAGCGCCTTCACCATGCGCTCGTCGGCGTCCTTGCGCTTAAGCCCGCGCAGCGCCGCGAAATAGCGCAAATTCTGCTTGACCGTGAGATCGAGATCGAGCGTCGGCTGCTGGAACACCACGCCGAGCGGTCCGAGCGCCTTGGCGCCCCACTCCGAAGCGGCGAGCGGCCGCAGATCTCGATGCGGCCGACCGGCGCATCGAACAGCCTGGTGATGAGCGAGAACAGCGTGGTCTTGCCGGCGCCGTTCGGGCCGAGCAGCGCCGTGACCTTGCCGGGATAGACCTCGAAACTCACGTCGTCGAGCGCCTGCTTGGCGCCGTACCAGTAGGAGACGTTCTTGACGGTGAGGACCGGGCTCGCGCGACCGGTCCGTCCTTGCCAGCTTCCTTTCTGCATGGGCCGTTCTCAAGCCGAGGGCGCGCCGGCGTTTCGCCAGGCCGCCTCTTGCCCTTTGGAGCTCCAGTCTCGCCCCAGAGATAGCGCCGGGAGCGCCTGCTTTCACAACCCTCGCCCCTTCGTCGACCCGCCACAATGGCCGCTAGGCGAAGGCCAGCATTTCGCTCAAAACAACCCCATGCAGAGTAGAACTGCCCCGCTCGGTTCACAAAAAAGAAGCCGCCCCGAAGGGCGGCTTCCGTAGGTGAGTTCCTAGATGTGTGGCTTAGAAGAATATGATGCCACCGAGCTGGAACAGATCCCAATCGTCGAAGCTCTGCTTGATCTTGCAGCCGTCTGATGCAGCCCTGACCGCAGTCAGCATAGCTGGCCGTGACGCCGATCAGGTTCGACGTCGACCTCCTGGTGCTGCCACCGGGCGAAGACATGCATGGCGGCCGAGTCGATCTCCTGGACCACGCCAAGACCCCAGCGCTCGCACTTCGAGCCGGTGACGAAGACACCTTCGCCGACGCCAGCGTCCGGGCCGACGCCGCAGAAATCGCCGATGTTGGTCCCAAGACCGAAGCCGGCGTTGCAGAGATTGTCGCCAGCGACATACATGTCGTTATACTGGCCATATTCGCCGTAGAACGTGGTGGCTCCGAGCGCTCCGAGGCCCACCCCGTTCGCGGCACCCCAAGTCTTCCGCCAGAAGGGCTTGACGTACCAGACATCGGTGTCGGGCACTCTGAGCGTAGAACTCGTCAAAGTTGGAGTGAACGTCGTGACGGAATGTACACGAAGCATGCGGAATCAGAAGCCTCCCGGGCCCGGCACGAGTTCGATTGTCACGTCTGGCAAAGCCAAGCGGCGACTCCTCGCCGTCGGTTGCTCCCGCTGACCCATGGCCATAGATGCCGAGGCCCGACGGCTTATGCAGGATGCTGGCGCCAACCTGGACAGCTGACTCTCGTCGCCGTCAAAGCAGGTTGCTTCATCCACGTATAGGCAGCCGGCTAGCCGATATTGTTGTCCAATCGCCGTTGCCACGCCAGCGAGCTCATCCAAGTGCAGGAAGTCCGCCGAAGCTTGATGCTGTTCCAATCCGCCGTGTAGAACGCTCGCGATATCCCAGAAGTCATGAATCCGGGTGGTTAAGGCGTCGTTCGCGGTGCCGTAAGAGGTCTCGAACCTGAATCCGCCCCAGGTCGGCGAGTCGTAGCGGACGGCAGGCTGCGCGGCGCCGAAGCAGTCCGCACCGATGCCCGCCCCCAGACCTTGGCAGGTCGTGAAGCTGCCCCATGCCGTCGAGGCTCCCGATAGCCATTGTTGCCTTGATTCCCTTTGGGCCGCAGGAAAAAGCCGGCGCCCTCGAAGAACACCGCATTCGACTCGATCACGGTCCCGGAAATGTCGGCAAGACCGCCGGGTTATCCGACGCCGGGCTCAAATGACCCCAGTTCAGGGTGCCGAACGTGTCGCTCTTGATGTAGATGTACGAATAGAGCGTGTTGATGGCGCCGAATAGTGCTGCCGTAGATTAAGCACCGTGGACCGAGTTGCGAACTCATCGTTCTGATTAGCGAAAGCAGCCAAAGGACGTGCCAGGAGCCGTGACGGTCATGTTGAAACCAGCCGACAAGCCAGGCGAGATCGTCGCCGACCGGTGATGGCGAACGCGGCTGCCAAGGTCGTAGTCCTTGTCGCCGACGACGAAGCTGCCTGTCCTCGCCATCATCCCACCAGTTCATGGTCTTGATGACCCAACCTGACAGGGTCACCGAGACCTTCTTGTTGCCCTTGCGGACGGTCGTCGCTTCAAGCTCCGCCACCCGCTCCTCAAGATCCGCGCAGCAATCGCCGCCGAGGTCCGCTGCTTTAGCGGGGGTCGCCTTGAATGCGAACCCGCCAAGCGTTAGGCCAAGTGCAGCTGCGATGGCGATGCGGCTGGATGTTTTTGTCAGTCCCCCAAACATGTCCATCTCCACCTTCCCTGAGTAAATTGCCTAAAACCCAAACTCTCGCTTCGAATTCGCCTCTCGGCATCTTTCGGACGAACAGCCCGCCATGATCAGGCAGAAATCCCCCCGAATGAGAGTTCTGAATTTGCTTATACGCGTTCCGGCAGGAAGGTAAATTGCTATCGAAGCAGGCGCGGACGTTTTTGGCCTTCTTGTGACATTTCCGCCACGAAGCCGGCGCCCGTACGCGATCTGGCCGACGTTCCTCATCGTGCTCGAAAACTAAGCGTTGTCAAAGGCTTGGTCGGAGGCCGGCGAGCCGGTCGGAGCCTCGCCAGAGGAACATTCGCCGGCCGCGAGCGTGAGCGCGCTCCGCCGCCACCTTGAGGGGATATTGCCTAATCCGTGCGCAGTTTCGGCGCGGGATTTCGGCACATCCGATTCTCCTTTTTTGGCCAATTCTCTGAGGCGATTCTCGAACCTAAATCCGGCTCCCGACGGCGAATTTCGAGCCGAAGGGCAGGCAATGGGCTTGCTCTTTGTCCACGCCAAGGAGGGCGACTGGTTAGCATCCCCCGCCGTCGCCGGGGCTGGTCGGCGACGCGGGACCGCTCGCTCGCTACCCACGCAGAGGATGGAACCGGGCCGGGCACGCTTCGCTTTGCCACCCTACGAGCCTCTGCTACACAGGCAAAGGCGGAGGAGCGCAACGCGCCGGGAGGAACGATGGCCGACCAGTCCCCCGAGGAGATACACCTGAAGCACATCAGAGCTCCGGACTACAAGGAGATCGCCGCCGACGGCACCTTGCACAAGATCGTCGACAATCATCTAGTCATCACCTTCTACATCGAAGATTCCAGGGTGACGGGAGAAGTCTTGAAGCGCGACGGCCAGAATCCGCCCACCTACCGAATCGCCGCCGTGGAAGAAGAGAAGCAGCGCCTCGACGTGGTGGCGGTGCGCGTGCCGACCAAGGCGATCCTGGGGTTAGCCGCCGCCGTGGCCGAGCGCTTGACGCAAAGCCCGCCGGACAAGCCGGCGAAACCCGTCAAAAAATGAGTTGGCCGCAAATCCGCCTGGACTTGAGACAAATCAACACGGCCGCGCCAAAGCGGCGCTAACACCTCGACCCAAGCTCGAGCGCGGGGGCGCCCTGCGGCGAAAAGGCCGTTTCCCATAGGCGGGCTCGCGCTTGTGACGGAATTGCGATTGATGCTAGTTAGCCCGTGAACGCCGGCGGTTGCCCCGGCGTTTAACAAAGACCTGGATTGAACGCTTGCCGTTTTGCGCCCCCGCGACGATATCGAGGGCTCCCGGCCTGGGCAGAGGCCGGTTAAGGTTGAGATGATCGAGGCCTGAGACATGGATTACGAGTCCCGCTTCCGCCAGCATCTTGAGGCGCTGCACGCCGAAGGCCGCTACCGGATTTTCGCCGACCTCAAGCGCCGCTGCGGGGCCTATCCCGCGGCCGATCATTTCGCGCATGAAGGCGTCCGCGACGTGACGGTGTGGTGTTCCAACGACTATCTCGGCATGAGCCAGCACCCGAACGTGCGCGCCGCCATGCATGAGGCGATCGAGGAGGTCGGCGCGGGCTCGGGCGGCACCCGCAACATTTCCGGCACCACCCATTATCACGTCGAGCTCGAGGCCGAGCTGGCCGAACTGCACGGCAAGGAGGCGGCGCTGCTGTTCACCTCCGCCTATATCGCCAACGATTCGACTCTCGCCACGCTGCAACGGCTGATGCCGGGGCTGGTCATATTCTCCGACGAGACGAACCACGCCTCGATGATCGAGGGCATCAGGCGTGGCGGCGGCGAGAAGCACATCTTCCGTCACAACGACGTCGAGCATCTCGAACAGTTGCTCCGCAAGGTCCCGCGCGATGTTCCCAAGATCATCGTGTTCGAGAGCGTGTATTCGATGGACGGCCACATCGCCCCGGTGGCGGCGATCTGCGAACTGGCCGAACGCTACGGCGCGCTGACCTATCTCGACGAGGTGCACGCGGTCGGCCTGTACGGCCCGCGCGGCGGCGGCATCGCCGAACGCGACGGCGTGATGGACCGCATCGACATCGTCAACGGCACGCTGGCCAAGGGCTTCGGCGTGATGGGCGGCTATATCGCCGCGAGCGCCGCCTGCTGCGACGCCATTCGCTCTTACGCGCCGGGCTTCATCTTCACCACCTCGCTGGCGCCGGCCGTCGCCGCGGGGGCGCTGGCCTCGATCCGTCATCTCAAGGTGAGTGAGATCGAGCGCGCGCGGCTGAAAGAGCGCGTCGGCAAGGTGAAGCGGTTGATGGCCGAGGCGCGGCTGCCGGTGATGGACAATCCGAGCCACATCGTGCCGGTGATGGTCGGCGATCCGGTGCACTGCAAGGCGGTGACTGACACGCTGCTCACCCACTATCGCATCTACGTGCAGCCGATCAATTATCCGACCGTGAAGCGCGGCACCGAGCGCATGCGCTTCACCCCCTCGCCGGTCCATACCGACGCAGAGATCGCCGCCCTGATCTCAGCGCTCACCGAGCTGTGGGCCGCCTGCCCGGTCGGCAAGGGCGAGTATGTGAGGCTCGCCGCGGAATAGTGTGTGGGATGGCGTCGGCGCGAAATTCTAGCGTTCCAAAACGTCAGCGAGGTGCGCCGGTCAAGTGCCTGCGACCAGAGTTTGCAGGCGGGGATTAGTTCGTCTGCGGGGCCTGCGTCGACTGTGGCTTCTTCGGATCGCTGCCATCGTCGGGGATGTACCACTCCTCGATCTTCTGCACCGCCGGGTTCTCGCCCTGATCGAACGGCCAACGATCCACCGCCCATTTCTGCCCCGTCGTCGTGTCTTTCAGGACTGCCGACCAGTGCGGCCAATATTTCACCGGGTTGAGCTGGACGATGCCCTTGGCGAGATTCTCCTTGGACATAGTGCCCTCGACGGTGTGGTGGGTGATCAGCCCGTTGGCCTTCATCACCAGGAGATAGCTCGTGGTGTTGGTGGCGACGTCGACGCAATCGAGTTGCTCGGGATCGCCCGACGCGCTGAACTGCATGCCGGCCCGGTCCTTGATGCCGAGCTTCTTGCCGACCTTCACCTCAATATTGGCGATGGCGTAAGCGATGGCGCGGCGCTCCTCTGCCGGCGTGTCGTTGCGCTTGATCTTGCGCATCACCGCGGAAATCTCGGCGATGTCCTGTCGCGAGAAGGTATAGGGCGTCTGCATCTTGCAGGTATAAGCGTGGCAGACGGTGATCCGGTTGGCCTTGGGCGGCTCGGCACCGAAACTGACATAGTGGATGCGCGGGTCGTCTCCGCCCCCCGACACGCAACCAGACAGGCATGCGGCGAGCAATATGACCGGCACGCAACGTTGCACCGCTGATTCCCTCGAGCTTGACGCGCTTCCCCCGCCAAGAAACAATAGAATTGCATTTGAGGCAAGCGCCGGGAGGCCTTGCTTCAGATTGTTTTCCTTGTCTCTTTTCTGACGCAATTGGCTCCCCGCGTACGCTTATCCAGTCTCGCCCTCTCCTGTAACTGGGACGCAAAAGCACGTCACAGCCGGGGCCCCAAGGGCCTTCCGGCCCGTTTCTGACATCGGGAAAGCACATTCGACGGTAACCCTCGCCGAGATCGATGCTTTCCGCCCTGATAGAGAACGGGGATGATGGAAGCGGCGGGGTCGCTCCCGCAAGGAACGGGCGCATGGTATTGTTGCTGTTCAAGAACTTCTTGTGGGCCGCGTGGTGGCCCTATTGCACCATGCTGCTGGCCATGGAGAAGGCTGCACAGCAAGCGGGCGGAGGCTTCAAGCCGTCCCCGCCGCGAGCATCGGCGCCGCCGCAGGATAGAGGGCAAGATCGTCAACAGGAGAGTGTGATGGCCAGTGACGCGTTCAAGCCGGAGATACCGGAACCGCTGCGCGAGCTGATGAAGATGAGCATCGAGCAGGCCAAGCGGGGCTTCGAGGCGTTCATCTCGACCAGCGAGAAGGCGTGGAAGTCGCTTGAAAATAGCTCGCCGTCGGGACGCGCCAGCCTTTACGCACTCAACGCCAAGATCGCCGAGATCACCCGCCGCAACGCCGAAGCCAATTTCGCCCTGGCCATGAAGCTCGCCGAGATCAACGACGTGAACCAGGCCATCGCGCTGCAAAACCGGCACGTGCGCGAGCAGATGGAGACCTTCGTGCATCAATTGGAGGAGATGCGCGACCTGACGGCGCAGATCATCCAGGAGGCGAATCCGAACCGCACCGAAATGTCGAGCGCCACGCCGTCAAGCGGCGCGCGACCTGCTCCGGGACTGAGCGCGGTCGGCTCGTCCCCTTACGCGCCGTCGTCGAGCTTCCCACCCGGCGAGACGGGCCGCACCTATTAGATTAGGACTCAGAAATTCCAGCCCGGATCGTGGCTGATGGCGTGGAACGCCTTGTGGATGGCGCCGCCCCAGCCGTCGCGGATGGCCTGAAGATACGGATCGTCATCCTCGAGCCTTGTCATGAAATCTCGTTTCAGCGAGTTGCGCCGATAGATCAACAGATCGAGCGGCGGCCCTACCGAGACGTTCGAGCGCATGGTCGAGTCGAACGAGATCAGCGCGCATTTGGCGGCGTCGGTCAGGCTGGTGTCGCGCTGGATGATGCGATCGAGAATCGGCTTGCCGTATTTCACCTCGCCGATCTGGAAATAGGTCGTGTCGCCCATCGCCTCGATGAAATTGCCGGCGTCGTAGACCAGGAACAGCCTGAGCTGACCGCCCTTGAGTTGCCCCGCGAGAATGAACGAGCCGGTGAAGTCGACCTCGCGCTGCTGGAGATAGCCGGCGTCGATCTTGTGGATCTCGCGCAAGGCGCTGCCCACCACCCGCGCGGCGCCGAACATCGAGGTCACCGCGAACAGATCCTGCTCGGGGTTCTCGTTGTTGAGCCACTCGCCGAGCAGGCTGATCACCCCTTGCGTGAGCGACAAATTGCCGGCGGTCAGCAGCGCGAAGAAGCGCTCGCCCGGCTTCTCGAAAGTGAACATTTTGCGGAAGGTGGAGACGCGATCGATGCCCGCATTGGTGCGCGAGTCCGAAGCGAGCACCACGCCCTCATCGAGCAGGATGCCGACGCAATAAGTCACATGTCCTCCCTGGGTTATTGGCTTTGCTGCTGCTGGTATTGGGTGGGGAAACTCACTTTGACCGTCATGGTTTCAGTGCCCCCGCCGCTGCGCACGCCGCGAATCGGCGAGGCCTCACCATAATCGAGGCCGACCGCGGTGCGAATATACGCTTCTGTCGCACAGGCGCGATTGGTCGGATCGAAGCCGATCCAGCCGAGGTCGTCGACCAAGGCCTCCGCCCAGCCATGGCTGGCGGCATGCGCCTCGTGGCCATCGCCCTGGGTCAGATAACCGCTCACATAGCGGGCCGGCACGCCGAGCGCCCGGCACACCGAGCAGAAAATATGGGCATGGTCCTGGCAGACGCCGGCCCCCTGCTCCAGGGCCTCGGCGCCGGTGGTATGCACATGGGTCTCGCCCTTGCGGTATTCGACGGCCTCGCCGATGGCCATCATGATCTCGTGCAGCGTCTCGATGGTGTCGCGCTTGAGCTTGGGCTCGAACCGGGCGGCGAACGCGCTGATCGAGGGCGCCACCACGGTATAGGGCGTCTCTCGCAGATAGATGGCGGTGGGAAGCTCGATCGGCGCAGTCCCGACCACGCCGCTGGTGTCGCGCGTGCGCACCAGCCCGCAAACCTTGATCTCGAGGGCCTCGATCGGTTGCGCCACGGTAAGCGTGTGACAAAGGTTGCCGTATTGGTCCTGCCACGGCGTGGTGGCCGCCCCGGGACAAGACAGCTTCCAACTCTCCACCGCCTGGGTGCTTCCCGACAGCGGCGTCATGCGCAGATATTGCGTGCTCGACACCAGCGGCTCGGAATAGCTGTAGGCGGTGGCGTGCTCGACGCGGATCAGCATGGCGTTAGGCGGCTCCGGCAATGATGGTTGGCGTCATCAGGAAATCGTCCTGAAGCTGGACTCCGAGTGCGCGGTTCGATTCGATAAAGGACGTGAGGAACTCGTGAAGCCCGGACCTCATGATCCTGTCGATGCGGCCGTATTTCAGTCCCGCATAGATTTGCCCGGCGAGCCGGCAGCATTCCAACTGCTTCTTGCCGGCAAGATCGTCGAGCGTGCCGGTCAGGTTTTCGTAGCAATGGTGCAGCGAACGCGGCATGTCGGCGCGCAGGATCAGGAGTTCGGCGATCCGCCAGGGAAAGACGGTGTCGTGATAGACCTTGCGGTAGGCGCGGAATGCGCCCACCGAGCGCAACAATGCGCCCCATTGGTAATAGTCGACAAAGCCTCCGATCTGTTCGTCATCGGCCAGGAGCACATGATACTTGACGTCGAGAATCCGCGCGGTGTTGTCGGCCCGCTCGATAAAGGTGCCGAGCCTGATGAATCGGAACGCATCGTCATGCAGCATGGTGCCGAACACCACGCCGCGGAACAGATGGGAGCGCTCCTTCACCCAGTCGAAGAAGTCGCGATAGCCCCAGCGCGTCAGCCCCTCGAAATCGAGATTCTGCACTTGCAGCCAGGTCGAGTTGAGGCTCTCCCAGGCTTCGCTGGAAATGGCCGAGCGCTGGGCGCGGGCGTTCTCCCTCGCCTGCCGCGTTAGCGACCAGATGCTTCCCGCATTCTCGGGCTCGAGCGCCACATAACGGATGATGGTTTCGTGCGTCAGCTCGCCGAACAGCTCGTGGAAGCGGCCGTCGCCGGGCGCGATGGCGAGGATCGGCTCGAAATGCAGCGCCTGCTTGTCGAGCGTGGACGGCAACAGCGACATGCGAAAGCTCACATCGAGCATGCGCGCGGTGTTCTCGGCCCGCTCCATGTTGCGCGCCATCCAGAACAGATTCTCGGCGCTCCGGCTCAGCATCGCTTCGCGTCTCCCACCGCTACGTCATGCCCGGCCTTGAGCCGGGCATCCAGGGGCCACAAGCACCGGGCGCGCTGCCCCTGGATTGCCGGGCCTTCGCCCGCCGAAGCCACGGCGAAAGTGTCGAAAAACAAGGCTTCGGCCCGCGTAGGCGGGTCAAGCCCGGCAATGACGTGACCTTTGATGGGGCGCAACCGATCATGCTAGCGCTCCAGAACCCAGGTATCCTTGGTGCCGCCGCCTTGGCTCGAATTGACCACCAGCGAGCCCTTCACCAGGGCAACGCGGGTGAGTGCGCCGGCGATCAGGCTCGTCTCTTTGCCGCTCAGAACGAAGGGTCGCAGGTCCACGTGACGCGGCACGATTTCGCCATTGACGAGCGTGGGAGCCGTGGACAGCGCCAGCGTGGGTTGGGCGATGTAATTCGCGGGGTTCTGCATCACCCGGGCTTTATAGGCTTCACGCTCCGCGGCGGTCGAGGCGGGCCCAATCAGCATGCCGTAGCCACCCGAGCCCTGGACTTCCTTGACCACGAGATTTTGCAGATTCGCGAGCACGTGCTGACACTGCTTGGGATCGCGCAGCATGTAGGTGTGCACATTGTTGAGGATAGCGTGCTCGCCGAGATAGAATTCGATCATGCGCGGCACGTAGACATACATCGCCTTGTCGTCGGCCACGCCGGTGCCGAGCGCGTTGGCGAGCGCTACCCGGCCCGAGCGGATCACGCTCAGCAGACCCGGCACGCCGAGCGCCGAGTCCGAGCGAAACGCGAGCGGGTCCATAAAGTCGTCGTCGACCCGGCGATAGATGACGTCGACCCTGACCGGCCCTTCGGTGGTGCGCATCCACACATGGCCGTCGCGCACGAACAGATCGCTGCCTTCGACCAGCTCGATGCCCATCTGCTCGGCGAGAAACACATGCTCGAAATAGGCGCTGTTGTAGCGGCCGGGCGTGAGCAGCACGACCACCGGATCGTCGGCGCCGCTCGGGGCCACCGCACGTAAATTCTCCAGCAGGCGTTCGGCGTAGTTGCTGACCGGGGAGATGCTCTGTCCGTCGAAAGCCTCGGGAAAGAGCCGCATCATGATCTCGCGGTTCTCGAGCAGATAGGACACGCCGGACGGCGTGCGCGCATTGTCCTCGAGCACGAAGAAATCCCGCGGTCCGGTGCGGATCAGGTCGATGCCGGCGATATGGGCGTAGACGCGGTTCGGCGGGTCGATGCCGAGCATTTCCGGCCGGAACGCGTCGTTGAGCAGCACCAGCTGGGAGGGCACCAGGCCGGCCCTCAGGATCTCCTGATCGTGATAGATGTCGTAGAGAAAGGCGTTGATCGCCTTCACTCGCTGGATGGAGCCGCGCTCCACGAGATCCCACTCGGCGCGGTCGATAATGCGGGGGATCAGATCGAAGGGAATCAGCCGCTCGGTGGAACCACCTTCGCCATAGACCGCAAAGGTGATGCCGAGCCGCCGAAAAATCTCCTCGGCGGCCTTCTGCTTGGTGACGAGCGACTCCATGGAGAGACCGTCGAGCAGCCTGGCAAAAGCCGCGAAAGCGGGCCGGACCTTGCCGGTCTCGTCGCGCATCTCGTCGAAGAATTTGCGGGGCAGCAGGGAGGGCTCCTCTGCCCCCGCCTCGGCACTCGCCCTCTCAACAGTTTGCGGCAATCGCGCCCGTCCTGGCTTTCACAAAATGACCCACTCCCAAGCTCGGCGCGCTTCCTCTGTCTTATTTTCAGGCATCTTAATCCGATGCTTGCGTTTTGAGCAACGCCCTTGGTTCTTCCCCCGCGTCGTGCTTAACGGCGAAAGATGCTAGAAGCGAGCGCGGCGCCCGCTAGCCACCGCCCTGCCCCATGCTCGAAACCGCCCTGACCGCGTTCACCGCCTTCTTTGCCGTCATCGGCCCGGTCGACACCGCCGTGCTGCTCGGCTCGATGACCACCAATATGACGCGGGCCGAGCGGCAGGCCATTGCGGTCAAGGCGGTGCTCATCGCCACGATCATCATCTTGCTGTTCGCCCTGTTCGGCGGCCCGGTGCTGCGACAGCTCGGCGTCTCGCTCGCCGCGCTGCAAACCGCGGGCGGCATCATCCTGCTCGCCATCGCCATGGAGATGACGCTGTCCAAGCAACCCGAGCCGGCCATGCTCACGGTCAAGGAGAGCGAGGAGGCCGAGAGCAAAGCCGAGGCGCATGCCGAGATCGCGGTGTTTCCGTTCGCCACGCCGCTGCTCGCCGGGCCAGGCGCCATGACCTCCGCTATCGTGCTCGCCGCCGGCACCAAGGGCGATTACCAGCTGCTCGGCGCGGTCATCGCCGCCATCCTTGCGGTGATGGCGGTCACTCTGGTGCTGTTCCTGCTCGCCCAGGAGATCCATCAGCTGATCGGCGTGACTGCGCGGAAAGTGATCGTGCGCGTGTTCGGGGTCCTGCTTGCCGCTCTCGCGATGCAATCGATTTTCAACGGCCTGAGCGAGGCCCATATCTTCGGATAGACAAGCCCAAGGAGAGCCGCATGCGTGTCGTGCAAATCAAAGAACCGAACGCCCCGTTCGAACTCGTGGAACGGCCGATGCCGGAGCCAGGCCCGCGCGAAACGCGCATCAAGGTCGAAGCCTGCGGCATCTGCCACAGCGATGCTTTTGTCGCCACCGGCACCTTTCCGGGCATTCGCTATCCCGCCGTGCCCGGACATGAGATCGCCGGCCGTATCGACAAGATCGGCTCCGACGTCACCACTTGGCGCGAAGGGCAGCGGGTCGGCGTCGGCTGGTTCGGCGGCGTCTGCTTCGTCTGCGACCGCTGCCGCCGCGGCGATTTCATCACCTGCCGCAATCTCCGCGTACCCGGCATCCATTATGACGGCGGCTATGCCGATTACATGATCGCGCCCATCGAGGCATTGGCAGCGATCCCCGACGAGCTCGAATCGGCGGCGGCGGCGCCGCTGCTCTGCGCCGGCATCACCACCTTCAACGCGCTGCGCAATTCGGGCGCCAAGCCCGGCGATGTGGTGGCGATTCAGGGCATTGGCGGTCTTGGCCATCTCGGCGTGCAGTTCGCCAGCCGCATGGGCTTCCACACCGTCGCCATCGCCCGCGGCAAGGACAAGGCCAATCTCGCCCGCGATCTCGGCGCGCATCGCTATATTGACAGCGAGACGCAAGACGCCGCCAAGGAGCTTGCGGCGCTCGGCGGCGCGAAAGTGATTCTCACCACCGTCACCAGCGGCAAGGCCATGACGCCGCTGATCGACGGCCTCGGGATCGACGGCACGCTCATCGTAGTCGGCGCCTCGCCGGAACCGATCGAGGTCAACCCGTTCCACATCATCGGTCGCGCGCCGCGGCGTGCGCGGTTGGCCGTCGGGCACCTCGGTCGATTCCGAAGACACGCTGCGCTTCAGCGCACTGACCGGGGTCGAGGCGATGATCGAGACCTATCCCCTCACGCGCGCCGCGGAAGCCTATCAGCGCATGCTGAGCGGCAAGGCAAGATTCCGCGTGGTGATCGTGCCTTGACGGCCTATTCGGCGGGAGCGGGCCGCGGCTGCGCACGCGGGTTCCGCGCGAACCGCCGCATCACCACGTAGAACACCGGCGTGAAGATCAGGCCGAACAACGTCACGCCCAGCATGCCGAAGAACACCGCGGTGCCGAGCGACTGGCGCATCTCGGCGCCAGCGCCGGTGGCGATCACCAGCGGCAGCACGCCGAGAATGAAGGCGAACGACGTCATCAGGATCGGCCTTAAGCGCACGCGCGCGGCTTCGGTCGCCGCCTGGAAGCGGTCCTCGCCATGCTCCTCGTTCTGCTTGGCAAACTCGACGATCAGAATCGCGTTCTTGGCGGCAAGACCGATCAGCACGACGAAGCCGATCTGGGCGAGAATGTTCACGTCCATGCCGCGGAGGAGCAGCCCGGTCACCGCGGCGAGCAGACACATCGGCACGATCAGAATGACGGCGAGCGGCAGCGTCCAGCTTTCATACTGCGCGGCGAGCAGCAGAAACACGAACACCACCGAGGCGGCGAACACGATGATCGCCGTATTGCCGGCTGCCTTCTCCTGATAGGCAAGCTCGGTCCACTGATAGGAGTAACCCTCGGGCAATTGCTGCTGCGCGATTTGCTCCATGGCCTGGAGACCGGAGCCGGTGGAAAAGCCGGGCTTGGTGCCGCCCTGGACCGCAGCCGAGGGAAACAGGTTGAAATGCTCGACGCGGTACGGCCCGGTGATGTCGCGGAACGAGGCGACCGAGGAGAGCGGCACCATCTGGCCCTGGGAGTTGCGGGTCTTGAGCTGACCGATGGCGTGCAGGTCCTGGCGGAAGTTGCCGTCGGCCTGCGCCGTGACCCGGTAGGTTCGGCCCAAGAAATTGAAATCGTTTACATATTGCGAGCCGAGATAGACCTCGAGGGTCTGGAACACGTCGTCGGTATTGACGCCCAGCATCTCGGCGCGGACGCGATCGATATCGGCGTAGACCTTCGGCGTGCGCGTGTTGAAGGTCGTGAACACGTTCATCAGGCCCGGCGTCTGGTTCGCCGCGCCCACCACCGACTGGGCGACCGCCTCCAGCTGCGCCAAGTCGCCGCCATGGGTGTCCTGCACCTCCATCTTGAAGCCGCCGGTGGTGCCGATGCCGCGCACCGGCGGCGGTGACACGCTGAGGACCAGCGCCTCCTGAACGGCGGCGAATTTCTGGTTCAGCGTGGCGATCAGCGCGTTGGCGCTTTGGCCTTTCTCGGCGCGCACCTTGAAGGGATCGAGCGGTGTGAACACCACGGCGGCGTTGGGCGCGCTGGTGAAGGTGGCGCCGTCGAGCCCGACGATCGGCACGGCATGGGCGATGCCCGGCGTGTCGAGCACGATCGCGGTGACCTTTCGCGCCACCTCGTCGGTGCGCGCGAGCGAGGCGCCCGGCGGCAATTGGATGATGTTGATCAGGTAACCGAGATCCTGCTGCGGAATGAACCCGGTCGGCGCCGCCCTGAACTGGACCACCGTCAAGCCGATAAGCCCGGCATAGATCAGCAGCATGACCGTCGAGACGCGCACCAGCCGCGCGGTCAAGGCGCCGTAGCGCGACGACACCCACTCAAACGCGCGGTTGAAGCCGCGGAAAAATCCGGCGATCGCGCGCCCGATGAAATTGTTGGAGCGATGCTCCGGATCGTGCGGCTTGAACAGCAGCGCGCAAAGGGCGGGACTGAGCGTCAGCGAGACGATCAGCGAGATCACCGTGGCGGTGGCGATGGTGACGGCGAATTGGCGGAAGAACTGGCCGAGAATACCGCTCAGGAACACCGACGGGATGAACACCGCGGACAGCACGAGCGCGATGGCGATCAGCGCGCCGCCGACCTCCTCCATGGTCCGGTAGGCGGCGTCCCTTGGACTCAAACCTTCGCGGATGTTGCGCTCGACATTCTCCACCACCACGATGGCGTCGTCGACCACGATGCCGATGGCGAGCACCAGGCCGAACAGCGAGAGATTGTTGAGCGAGTAGCCGAGCGCCGCCAGCACGGCGAACGTGCCGATCAGCGACACCGGGATGGCGACGATCGGCACCACGGAGGCGCGCCAGGTCTGGAGGAACAGGATGATCACCACCACCACGAGGATGACGGCCTCGAAAATGGTCTCGATCACCGCCTCGACCGATTGCGAGATAAACAAAGTTGGGTTGTAGACGATGTCGTACTGGACGCCCTTGGGAAAGGACTTCGACAGCTCGGCCATGGCCGCTTGTACCGCCGCCGCCGTTTGCAGGGCGTTGGACCCGGGCCGCTGGAAGATGCCCATGGGTATGGCCACTCTCTTGTCGAGATAGCCGTTGCGGTTGTAGTCCGCCGCCCCGAGCTCCACGCGGCCGATGTCGCTGACGCGGACCACGCGCCCGTCCGGTCCGGACTTCACGATGATATTGGCGAAGGAGGCGGGGTCGGTGAGGCGCCCTTGCGTCTCGACATTGAGCTGGAAGGCGCCCGGCTGGGGCACCGGCGGCTGGTTGATCACGCCGGCGGCCACCTGCACGTTCTGCCCGCGTAGCGCCGTGACCACGTCGCCCGCGGTCAGGTCGCGGGCGGCGAGCTTTTCCGGATCGAGCCAGATGCGCATCGAGTAGTCGCGCGCGCCGAAGATGGTGACATTGCCGACGCCGTCGATGCGGGCGAGCACGTCCTTCACGTGCAGGGTGGCATAATTGGAAATGTAGAGCAGGTCGCGCGAATCGTCCGGCGAGCTCAAATGGATCACCATCATCAGGTCGGGCGATTGCTTCACCACCGTCACGCCGATATTGCGCACTTCCTCCGGCAGACGTGGCTGGGCGATGGCGACCCGGTTCTGCACCAGCACCTGCGCGGTATCGAGATTGGTGCCGAGCTTGAAGGTGACGGCCAGCGACATCGCGCCGTCGCTGGTCGATTGCGAGGTCATGTAGAGCATGTTGTCCACGCCGTTGACCTCTTGCTCGATCGGCGTGGCAACGGTCTTGGCGACGATTTCGGCGGAGGCGCCCGGATAGGACGCGGTCACCGAGATCGAGGGCGGCGCGATGTCGGGATATTGCGCCACCGGCAGGCTGAAATAGGCGATGCCGCCGACCAGCGTAATCAGAATGGAGATGACTGCCGCGAAGATCGGCCGGTCGATAAAGAAATGCGAGATATTCATGGGGCGGCGGCACCTGGCGGCGCCGGCGGAGCCCCGATCGTCCCCATCTCGGGCGTGACCTTGGCGCCGGGCCGTGCCCGCAGCAGCCCGTTGATGATGATTTGGTCGTCGGCGGTGATGCCGCTTCTGATCACGCGCAGATTGTCGTCGGTCACCGGACCGAGCTCGACCGGCTTCGGCACCACAGTGCCGTCGGGGCTGACCGTGAACAGCATCTTGACCGATTGGTCGGTGACCACCGCTGCGTCGGGCACCAGGAGGGTCGGATGAAGCTGCGACATCGGCACGCGCACCCGGCCGAACTGGCCGGGGGTGATGAACAGGTTGGGGTTGGGGAAGGACGCGCGCACGCGGATGGTCCCCGATGAGCGGTCATATTGGTTGTCGACGAAATCGATGGCGCCCTTCAGCGGCCATGTCTTCTCGTCCATCAGCTGGCCTTGCACCGCGACCGCGTTGTCGCGCGGCGACTTGATTTCGCCCTTCTGCACCAACCGCTTATAGGTCATGCCGTCGCCTTCGCTGACATTGACGACCAGCCAGATCGGGTCGAGGGAAACGATGGTGGTCAACAGCGTCGTGCTGCCGGTGATGCCGCCCATCACCAGATTGCCGATGCTCACCTCATGGCGGCCCATGCGGCCGGAGACCGGCGCAGTGACCCGCGTGTAATCGAGGTTGAGCTGCGCCTGATTGACCGCGGCAAGTGCCGCGTCGCGCGACGCGGTGGCGATGGCCACTTGCGAGACCCGCTCGTCATAAGTCTCCTTGGTGGCGTAGTCGTTCTTGCGGAGCTGCGCGGTGCGATCGAGCTGCTGTTGCGCCAGCTGAACCTGCGCCTCGGTCTGCGCGAGCTGGGCCTTGGACGTCTCCAGTGCGAGCTCGAACGGCCGCGGCTCGATCACGAACAGCAGATCGCCCTTCTTGACGATCTGGCCGTCGGTGAAATTGACCGATTCGAGATAACCGCTGACCCGCGCCCGCACCTCGACCAATTCCTGTGCCTCGAACTGACCGGTGAAATCGGCCCACTCCTCCATCTCCCTGACCGCGGGCTTGGCGACGGTGACGGCGGGCGCCGGCGGCGCGGCCTGGGTGGCCGGGCCGCTCTGCCAGAAACCCCAATAGCGATAGAGCAACGCCGCCGCGGCGATCACCAGCAAGAGCAGGATGAGGCGCGTGAAGCCGCCTTGCCGGCGCGCCGACGCGGTCGCGACCGCGGGCTTGCGGGCCGGCGCCTCCGGCTCCTTGAGCGCCACGCTGTCGTCCTCGGCCGGGCCGAGATCGTCGTCGGGCTGTTCGGTTCGGTTGCGGCCGCCGCCGCCGTTCCGGTTTCGCTTTTCCATCATGGCCGCATCTCAGGCAGGACCCTCACGGCATCTGTGGCGCCGGGCCGATTGTTGCAAGGGCGGTGCCCACGACGGTACCCCATAGCAATCGGCGAACGCGAGGCTTCTATCACCGATAGCCCCAAGGAATCGCAAACGAATCCCTGCGGCACGGCGTCTCCGCCGATGCTCATCGAAAAATCTAACATATTGATTAGCCTTATCTTTCACGGACCGGTGGGTTTAGGCCGCTGGCGTGACCGGGTGGCTTAAGTTTCGCCCGGCGCCGCCCCGAACCGAACAATCCTGGCGACCGGCGAGGCCGCGATGGCGTATCGTGGCGACGGCCGGACGCATCCACGTTCGGCCCAATACGGAGGCTGCAATGGCGCTTCAGGCCGGAGCTCCGACCCGGAGTCATCTCATCACTTGGCTGCTGGCGGGCATGGTTTTGCTGGTGGTCGGCGTCCCGGCCACCCGCGCCGAAATAGCCGATCTCGCCAAGGCCGCCGCTTGGCGGCTCGGCGATCAGCTCAGCCTCGCCGGTCTGCTCTACGCGCAAGGCAATCAGCCCGACAAAGTCGAGCAGCTGCTCACCAGCCTCAAACCGCTGGCCGGAGCGATGGAGGCCGAGATCAAGCCCTTCCCGCCGCGCGCCGCCACCGAGACCGAGACCTATGCCGATATCATCCACTATCTCATCAAGGGCGACGGCGCGACGACCGGACAGCAGATCGCCGAAAAATTCGGCATTGCCGCCGGCACCCTCTACGAAGTCTCGATCAAGTCCAATCTCTTGCTCCTGCTCTACGAGCCGGGCGACGACCAGGGCATCGCCGGGGTGATCCAATCGCGCATGACCGAGGTCGGGCTGCCGGAGAATTTATGGATGGGCGTGGTCAACGCCATCAACAACAAGGCGCCGCAGGGCGACGTGAAGGACGCAATTTTCAAGATGCATGACGACGTGGCGGCCTATCTCGGCCAGCGGGCGGAGTAGCGATCAGATTCTGCTTGATGGATGGAAACACAATAGATTAGACCACGCCGTGAACCATGGCGCGTGCCAACGCGCCGGCCATCGCGATCGGCATAATCCTCGCGTTTGACGGGTTCTCTTGCACGGCACCAGTGGAGGTCGACCGAGGGCGCTGCGCGCCCGGGCGGCGAAGGAAAGCGAGCTGTGGGGTGTTCAGCGACAATGTCGGCTCGCGCATGACTTTGATTGAGGCGGGTGATATTCGAGCCATCGAGCTGATCGCCAGGGCGGCCGCCAGCCGGGGCGGAGACCGTTCCGCCCGGCTCAAGGACTGAGCCGGCCATGGCGCTCACGATCCTCCTCGTTTGCGCCGCCATTCTGATCGTCCTTTCAGCGCTTTCGCTCGCTTTGCATCGGAGCGCGCTCGGCCGCGTCGTGGTCTATGGCGGCTCGCTGCTCGTCTCGCTGGCGGGCCTCGCCGCGGCGCTCGTCCATTTGCTCGGCCAGGCCCCCGACCAGGCGCTGACGCTGCCCATCGGGCTTCCTTGGCTCGGCGCGCATTTTCGCCTCGACGCCCTCTCGGCGTTTTTTCTGGTCGTGGTCAACCTTGGCGCCGCCGCCGCGAGCCTCTACGCGCTCGGCTATAGCAAGCATGAGAAGGCGCCGCAGCGCGTGCTGCCGTTCTATCCGCTGTTCCTCGCCGCGATGAGCCTGGTGGTCGTCGCCGACGACGCCTACACCTTCCTGTTCACCTGGGAGTTCATGTCGCTGTCGTCCTGGGCACTGGTGATGGCGCACGACCGGCTGCGCGAGAATCTGCGCGCGGGCTACGTCTATATCGTCATGGCGAGCTTCGGCACGCTGGCGCTGCTGCTCGCATTCGGCCTGCTCGCGGGGCCCGACGGCGCCTACGCCTTTTCGGCGATCCGCGACAGCCATCCGTCGGCCGCCATCGCTGCGCTCGTTCTGATACTGGTGTTGATCGGCACCGGATCCAAGGCCGGTCTCGTGCCGCTGCACGCCTGGTTGCCGCTCGCCCATCCCGCCGCGCCGAGCCATGTCTCGGCGCTGCTGTCCGGCGTCATGACCAAGGTGGCGGTGTACGCGTTCATCCGCATCGTGTTCGATCTACTTGGGCCTCCGGCTTGGTGGGCGAGCCTGGTGGTGCTCGCGCTGGCCGGCATCACCTGCGTCATGGGCGTGCTCTACGCTCTGATGCAGCACGATCTGAAGCGCCTGCTCGCTTATCACACCGTCGAGAATATCGGCATCATCTTCATCGGCTTGGGGCTAGCACTGGCGTTCCAGTCGTTCGGGTTCGCGCTGGCCTCGGCGCTCGCCTTCACCGCGGCGCTCCTGCATGTGCTCAACCACTCGCTGTTCAAGAATCTGTTGTTCTTGGGCTCGGGCGCGGTGCTGGCCGGCACCGGCGAGCGCGACATGGAGCATCTCGGCGGCCTCATCCACCGCATGCCGCTGACTGCCTTTACCTTTCTGGTCGGCTGCGTCGCCATCTCGGCGCTGCCGCCGCTCAACGGCTTCGTCTCCGAATGGCTGACCTTCCAAGCGATCCTGCTCAGCCCGCAACTGCCGTCTTGGGGCTTGAAATTTCTCGTGCCGGCGGTCGGCGCGCTGTTGGCGCTGTCGGCGGCGCTCGCTGCCGCCTGTTTCGTCAAGGCGTTCGGCGTCACCTTCCTCGGCCGGCCGCGCACCGAGGCGGCCGCCAATGCCCACGAAGCCGACCGGTTCTCGCTTACGGCGATGTTCGCGCTGACGGCGCTCTGCCTGCTGGCCGGCATTTTGCCGGGCTTTTTCATCGATGCCCTGGCGCCGGCCGCCCAGTCGATGGTCGGCGCGAGCATGCCGCTCCAGAGCGAGGTGCCCTACCTCTCCATCGTACCCATCGCCGAGAGCCGCAGCTCCTATAACGGCCTGCTCGTCTTTATCTTCATGCTGATGTCGGCCACGGGCGCCGTGTTCGTCATCCATCGGCTGGCGTCGAACCGCGTGCGGCGTGGGCCGGCCTGGGATTGCGGCTATCCCGACCCGCGGCCGCAGACGCAATACAGCGCGTCGAGCTTCGCCCAGCCGATCCGCCGCGTGTTCGGCACGCTGGTGTTCCGCGCCCGCGAGCAGGTCGAGATGCCGCCGCCCGGCGACGCCGCGCCGGCGCGCCTCACCGTAAGTCTGAGCGATGTGATCTGGGATGTGTGCTACGCGCCGATCGCCCGCGCCGTCGAAGCGATCGCCGGCTGGCTCAACCGCCTGCAATATCTCAGCATCCGCCGCTATCTCAGTTTCGTGTTCGCCGCGCTGGTCGGCCTATTGCTGGTGCTCGCGATATGGCCCTGATCCTCAATCTCGCGGTGCAAGCCGCTCAAATGCTGCTGGTGCTGGCGCTGGCGCCGCTCCTGGTCGGCTTCGTGCGCAAGGTCAAGGCACGGCTCCTGTCCAGACAAGGCCCGCCGCTGATCCAGCCCTACCGCGATCTCATCAGGCTGCTGCGCAAGGAGGTGGTGCTGGCCACCAACGCCTCCTGGCTGTTCCGCGCCGTGCCTTATCTCATCTTCGCCGCCACCTGGGTCGCCGCCTCGCTGGTGCCGACCTTCGCCAGCGGGCTGATCTTCTCGTGGTCGGCCGATCTCATCGCCATCGTCGCGCTGCTCGGCACCGCGCGCTTCTTCCTGGCGCTGGCCGGCCTCGATATCGGCACTAGCTTCGGCGGCATCGGCTCGAGCCGCGAGGTGATGATCGCCTCGCTCGCCGAGCCGGCCATGCTGATGATCGTGTTCACCCTGGCGCTGGTGGCGGGCTCGACCCAGCTCTCGACCATGGCCGCCTTCTTCGCCTCCGGCGACGTGGGCTTGCGTGTCTCGCTCGGCATGGCGCTGATCGCGCTGATCATGGTGGCGATCGCCGAAAATGCGCGCATCCCGATCGACAATCCGGCGACACATCTTGAGCTCACCATGGTGCATGAGGCCATGGTGCTCGAATATTCCGGCCGGCATCTCGCCCTAATCGACCTAGCATCAGAGCTCAAGCTCCTGCTCTATGTGTCGCTGATCGCCTGCCTGTTCATTCCTTGGGGCGATCGCCCCGCCGGATGCCGCGCCGCAAGCGCTGCTGATCGGCGTCGCCGCCTATGTCGCCAAGCTCGCCGCCGGCGGCTTCCTGCTCGCCGTGTTCGAGACCTCAATCGCCAAGATGCGCGTGTTCCGCGTGCCGGAGTTCCTCGGTGTCGCGCTGATGCTCGGCCTGCTCGCCACGCTGCTGATGTTCGTATCGCGGAGCCACTAGATGAGCAGCCTCACCTTCGACATTGCCCATCTGTTGGCCGGCTCGCTGGTGCTGGTGAGCTTCATGCTGCTCTACCAGGACCGCCTCTACGCCTTGTTGAACGTGTATGCCTTGCATGCATTCGTGCTGGCGCTGGCGGTAGCATCGCAGGCTTATGCCCAAGACGCGCCGCAGCTTTACATCACCGCGACGATCGCGCTTGCTGTTCAAGGCCATCGTCATCCCGGTGGTGCTGCACCGCATGATCGTCAAGCTCGGCATTCACCGCGAGATCGAGACCGTGGTCGGCATCGGTCTCACCATGCTGCTCGGCATCGGCCTGGTGGCGCTCTCCATGGTGGTCACGCTGCGCGCCACGCGCCGGCGCCGATCCGCTCGCCCGCGAGGACCTCGCCTTTGCCCTGGCGGTGGTGCTGCTCGGCCTGCTGATAATGGTGACGCGGCGCAATGTCGTTAGTCAGGTCGTCGGCTTCATGTCGCTCGAGAACGGCCTGGTGCTCGCCGCCACCGGCGCCAAGGGCATGCCCTTCGTGGTCGAGATCAGTGTCGCCTTTTCCATCTCTGATCGCCTTCATCGTCATCGGCATTTTCCTGTTCCGCATCCGCGAGCGCTTCGACACGGTCGACGTCGCACGCGCTCGACCGATTCGCGGGGAGCACAGCTATGAGTTTCGACCCGGTGACATCCATGCTGGCCATTCCTGCGGTCGCAGCCGTCCTGCTCGCGCTCCTGCCGGGCTACCGGCTTTGCGCCTATCTCAACTGCTTGCCACCCTTCTGACCTTGCTCGCCGCGCTATCGCTTGTTGTGGGTTCCGCAGCACCGGGCCGTACCCTATCGCTGGTCGATGACTTCAACAATATCTTCATCGTGCTCATCACCTTTGTCGGCTTTACCACCAGCGTGTTCAGCGCCAACTATATCGACCTACGAGCTGGAGACCGGCCGGCTGACGCCCACCTTCATGCGCTTCTATCACGCGCTCTATCAGGTGCTGATGCTTCGCCTTCAATCTCGCCCTGCTCAGCAACAATATCGGCGTGATGTGGGTGGCCATCGAGCTTGCCACGCTGATCACCGTGGTGATGGTCGGCATCTACCGCACCCACGCGGCGATCGAGGCGGCCTGGAAATATTTCATCCTCGCATCCGTCGGCATCGCGCTCGCCCTGTTCGGCACCATTTTGATCTATATGGCGGCGGCGCCAGCCATCGGCGTCGGCACTCAACGCCATGGTGTGGACCGACCTCGTGGCCCACGCCGTCTCGTTCGCATCCGGCCATGCTCAATCTCGCCTTCGTGTTCCTGCTGCTGGGATACGGCACCAAGGTCGGCCTGTTCCCGCTGCATGCCTGGCTGCCCGACGCGCATGCCGAAGGTCCGACGCCGATCACCGCGGTGCTGTCCGGCCTGCTGCTCAACGTCGCGCTCTATGCGCTGCTCCGCTGCAAGATGCTGCTCGCGGGCAACCCCGAGGCGCTTGCGCCCGGACCGCTGATGATCGCCATGGGACTTGGTCTCGCTCCTGTTCGGCGCCTTCATGCTGTACCGCCGGCGCGACATCAAACGCTGTTCGCCTATTCCTCGATCGAGCATATGGGGATCGTCACCTTCGCCTTCGGCTCGGCGGCCCGCTCGCCAACTTCGCCGGTCTGTTGCACATGTCCTGCATTCGCTGACCAAGTCGGCCATCTTCTTCGCCGTCGGCGACATCTCCCAGGTCAAGGGCACGCAGAAGATCGCCGACATGGGCGGCTTGACCTCGACCAATCCCGTGCTCGGCTGGGGCCTGGTGATCGGCGTCGTCGCCATCGCCGGACTGCCGCCGCTCGGCATCTTCACCAGCGAATTCCTGGTGGTGAGCTCCACCTTCGCGCGCGAGCCGCTGTCTCGCGCTACCGCTCGTGGTCGGGCTCCTCGTCGCGCATCGGCGCGCTGTTCCTGCGGCTGAATAGCATCGCTTTCGGCGAGCCGCGGGCCCCAACCACAAGGCCAGGTGCTCTTATGTTCCGATGTTCGCACATCTCGCCCTCGTGCTTGTCGGCGGGCATCTATTTGCCGCCGCCGCTCGTCGCTTGGTCTCAGACTGTGGCTAGGTTGCTTGGATGAGTAGGTAATGGCGGCGCTGAAAGACATTGCCGATAAAGGCCGGAACGTTGCGGCGCATCGGCCCTGGCCGCGCGTCGTGGTCGCGCGCGACGCCTGGCAGCTTGCCGTGCAGCATTTGGTCGACGCCAGCGCGACCATGCTCGGCCTGTGGGGCGACAAGGACGCGGTACATCTTGCGCTGCTCGAAGAGCCGTCAGGCGAGATCGGCGTGGTCACGCTCGAATGTCCCGACGGCAAATTCCCCTCGGTGGCGGCGCGTCATCCGGCGGCAAACCGGCTGGAGCGTGCCATCGCCAGCCTCTACGGCCTGAAGCCGATCGGCGCGCCCGATAACCGGCCCTGGCTCGATCTCGGCTTCTGGGGCGTGACCCAACCGCTCGGCAAGGCGAAGAAATCGCGGGTCCAGGCGCGCGCTTACGAGTTTCTGCCGGTTGAGGGCGACAACCTGCATCAGATCCCGGTCGGCCCGGTCCATGCCGGCATCATCGAGCCCGGACATTTCCGCTTCACCGCCAACGGCGAGGCGGTTGCGCGGCTCGAGCAGCGGCTCGGCTATGTACATAAGGGGATCGAGTCGCTGATGACCGGCGCGAGCCTCGACGCCGGCGCCAAGCTTGCCGGCCGCACCTCCGGCGACAGCACCGTCGCCTATGCGCTTGCCTTTGCCCAAGCCGCCGAGGCAGCGCTTGGCGTCGACGTGCCGCCGCGCGCAATCTGGCTCCGCGCGCTGATGGCCGAGCTTGAGCGCATGGCCAATCACTTCGGCGATATCGGCGCCATCTGCAACGACGCGTCGTTCTCCATGATCTATGCCGAATGCGGCATACTGCGCGAGCGCACCTTGCGCGCGGCGCAAGCCTGTTTCGGCCATAGATTGATGATGGACCGCATCGTGCCGGGCGGCGTGGCCGAAGATATGGCCTCCGGCGGCGAGGCTGCCATACGCGAGCTGCTCGCGACCGTGCGCGGGCGATTCCCTGAATTGATCGCCATCTACGACAACACCGCCTCGCTTCAAGACCGCACAGTCACCACCGGCTATCTCGCGCCGACCTTGGCGCGGGCGTTCGGCGCCGGAGGCTTTGTCGGCCGCGCCTCGGGCCGGGCGTTCGACGCGCGCAAGGTGGTCGGCTATGCGCCATACCATCAACTCGAGTTCGAGGTACCGGTGCGCGACGACGGTGACGTCAATGCCCGGCTATGGATCCGCGTGCGCGAGGTCGAGCAGAGCATGAGGCTGATCGAACAGATCCTGGAGCGGCTGCCGCAAGGGGAGTTGCGCGCCAAGCTCGGCAAACCGAACGGCGTGCGCGAAGGTCTCGCTTTGACCGAAGCCTTCCGCGGCGACGTGCTGGTGTCGGTGCGGCTCGCCGCCGATGGCACCATCGAGCGCTGCCATCTGCGCGACCCATCCTGGTTCCAATGGCCGTTGCTGGAAGCGGCGATCGAAGGCAATATCGTCGCCGACTTCCCGCTCTGCAACAAATCCTTCAACTGTTCCTATTCGGGCCACGATCTCTAGGAGACCGGCATTGCGCAGCACCTTGCTCTTCAAAAATCTGATGCGACGCCCGGTGACCGAGACCGCGCCCAAGCCCAGCGACCAAGCGCTTGCCGACCTTGCCGGCAAGGTCGATCGCGCCGCGCGCGCGCGGCTCGGCCGCAGCCTCGCCATCCGCGAAGTCGACGCCGGCTCGTGCAACGCCTGCGAGCTCGAGATCCACGCGCTCAACAACGCCTTCTACGATCTTGAGCGGTTCGGCTTGCGCTTCGTGGCCTCGCCCCGCCATGCCGACGTGCTGCTGGTCACCGGCCCGGTCACCAAGAATATGCGCGAGGCGCTGGAGCGCACCTACGCCGCGACGCCCGGACCGAAATGGGTGGTAGCGGTCGGCAATTGCGCCGTCGATGGCGGCATCTTTGCCGCGAGCTACGCGGTGACCGGCGGGGTCGACAAGGTGGTGCCGGTCGATCTGCACATTAGAGGCTGCCCGCCGACGCCCACCGACCTGCTCAAGGGCCTGCTGGCGCTGCTGGAGCGGCCCAACACATAGAAAGGAGCCCGGCGATCAGGCCGGGCTCCCGGAATTGATCAACAGGCGTGGTCTGGGCAGGCGCCGCTACTTCTTGCACCTCGTCATGCCGGCCATCGCCATGTGGGCGTCAGCCTCGGAGCCATATTGGCCCATCATGCTGAACTTTTCCGTGTCGGTGGGCGGGGTGCGCACCATCGAGCAGGTCTTCGTCGACTTATCGAACACGATGTAGAACGGCCCCGCTTGCGCCAAGACGGGGGCAGCAAAGGCGCAAATCAGCGTAGCTGCGAGCAGGTGCATTTTCATGGGGAATACTCCTTTGCCGAGGCAGGGTTACCTCGCAGCCATTAGAGCATCGCCAGGGCATCACACGCTCTCAACTCTCCGACATTCCTCGTGTTCCTACCGCCACGGACGCGTGAAGCAGCTCGCCTTACCATCATGGGAGGGAATGGTGCCCAGGGGCGGACCACGCCAATTCAATCCAATCAATGACTTACGCAAAAGTGGGACACTCAAACTTCCCACATGATCATTATGCTTTCTGGCGCGAGTGTCCCACCATCAACCATCACCTGTTCAGCGTGGTCGTTGTAGCCTTGATCTGACATGAGGATCGGCTTCGAAGCATGCCTCGAAGCCGACATCCTTTGACAACGGCCTTTTCGCTATTCCGCCGCGACGGGAGACGCCACGCTCGGTGTGGAATGGGGCCCGGAGTTCGGCGAGCCATTTGCGCCGGCTGCCTTTATCTCCGCGAGTGGATTGTCGGAGCGGCGCGACTTTCCTTCGAAATAGGCACCCTGCTCGATGGCAAGGGTCTGGCAGAAGATGTCGCCTTCCACATGGCATTGCCCCTGTAGCGTAACGCGCAAGCCCGTGATCGATCCGACAATATTCCCGCGCACTACTACATCCTCGGCCACTACACCGCCCGTCACCCGCGCCTTGTCGCCGACCAGAAGCGAACCGCAACGGATGTCGCCCTCAATCTCGCCGTCGACTTGGACCTCGCCTTTAGAGGTTACGTTGCCTCTAATCGTCAGGTCGTCGCCGATAATCGACGGAACCATCTTGCTCGCACTTGGGCCAGGGCTTTTGGAAGCATAGGTTGCCGGCCGCTCGGTGAAGGGCGTCTTCGGATCAGCGCCCCCACCCAATTTGGTGATTTTCTCGCCCGCTTCGGGCTTCGTCGTAAACATACTGGTACCTCTCTCGCAAAACAGAATGCGGCGCCCGCACCGGCGCCCAGGTACGCAACTTACGCCACGCTAAGCCACTAACAGGGATTGTCGCGGAGCTTCCCGTCGAGGGCCAACACCCCGTGCCCAGACTGCCAACGACAATATCGCGTCGCCCTGTTCTCCTCAACCTCGTACTCTCACGCTGAAGCGTGCGCCCAAACTGTCAGCCTGGTAGCACCCCTTGCGTTAATGCACCCTCTGGCCCCAAGGGAGGGGTTCAGACGGGCCTTTTTTTGGGCCAGACCCTTTCTTCTCAATGCCCACATTTCCGCGTAGGTGATGCAGGGAAACGACACCAGATTTGCGATAAAGCATTTATGATTACGCGACTTCCGCTTTGGGGGTCTCCATATTGCAAACTCAGCCCCGTCCCTAGCGGGGCTTTTTGTTTGCGTTGGCTTCGGGCTGGACAATGAATGCTCCATCAAAGTCTGGAGAAGGCCCTGGCTTCGTGGGCATCATCGAACGCTTATCGGATGGATGGCGAGCATCGTTTCGTCTGCGATTGCCGGGAGAAGTTTTTACCCAGCAAGGCGACACTGAGATTTTCGCTACTGAGTTGCAGGCCACGAAGTGGCTTCATACTCAAGCGAGCGAGCGCGAATGTTCTGCTATTGAGATAAGGCCTGCTGACGCGCGTCGGCGACGTTAGGCTGAAAAGTGTTTAGGTCTAAGCAGCCAACGCTGCACCGCCCCCAGTTCGCTTTACCCGGTACAGAGCTGCGTCGGCGGCCCTTAGAACTGACTCCCCCGTCGCGGCCGTCGCGCGGATAGAGTGCAACTCCGACGCTGACCCCCAACGTCTGATCTTGCGCACCGGCAATCTCAAACGGCTGCTTAAATGCCGACAGAATCGCTTCGGCCAGGATCCTTGCCGATGCCGGCTCGGACCCGGCCTGCAGGACAATGAATTCGTCGCCTCCAACGCGGGCGACCATCGCGGTTTTGCAGACGACGTTCCGCAATCTATCCGCGACCTGCCTCAATACGTGGTCGCCAGCAAGGTGGCCATGCTGGTCGTTGATGCCCTTGAAGCGATCTAGGTCGACGAAGAGAAGAGCGAAGCCCGATTTGCAGCCGGAGGTGATTGAACCATCAATCATCCGGCTGATGACGCCTCGGTTCGGCAATCCGGTGAGATGGTCGTGATCGGCAAGCCGTCTCAGCTCGCGCGCCGTGTCGTGATTGATAAGAGCTGCAGTCAGACCGGAGAGAAGGACTAGCAAGGTAACACCAGCGACGGCCGTTGCCAAAAGCTTGTTGTCTATTTGCGCAAAGCTCACAACGACTGTGGGGTCAAATTCCACCGTCGCCGCTCCCATTGCCGTAAAATGCAACGTGCAAACCGCTACGGTGAACAGGATTGCGGCAAGGAGTTTTGAGTCCTTGTGTTTGAAGCATCACATCGCAGCCGCGATCAAAATTACTCCCATGACGATAGAGGCAACGACCAAATTTCCATCCCACCGAATATGCCCAGAGATGCTCATCGCTTGCATCCCCGCGTAGTGCATCGTGGCGACGCCAGCTCCGACCACAGCACCTGCGAAAATGTGGGTCCACGAGGATCTGTTGGCTTCGGCAATGCAGAAACCTGCTCCGCTCACACATATGGCAATTAGCAACGACGTCAGTGTCAGCAAGGGATCGTAGGTGGTCGGCAAAGTCGACTGAAAGGCGAGCATCGCGATGAAATGCGTGGCCCAGATGCCTGAGCCGGTCGCCACGGCGGCTTGTAAGATCCATGCCCAACGACTGAGGCCGTTGGATTTCCGCGACATGGCATACAGATACCAAGCCGTCCAACTCGTCAGCGCGCAGATCACCACTGCAAGCAAGACGAGCCGGTAATCGTGCTCATATCTGATGCAGTCGATAACCCGATACATCGGCGCCCCATGGCTCAGCCAGGGGCTACACTAATAGGTCAGGCGTCTGCCGTTGGGGCGAGCCTAGTTTTCAGGTTATCGAGTTGTTAAGCCAATCGCGTAGACCGAAGTGGGCCTGCGCTAAACGCGCAAGTCCGCCCACTAACGCCCGGGATAGGCGCTCCGCATGAACTCCGTTGCCGTTTTGAATGATAGCGTGGCGAGTTCCTCGCTCTGACCTATCAAGGCCGTGACCTGATTGCTTAAGTGAGAAGCTTGCAATTCTATCACCTCACCGAAATTTCTGGCTACCACGACCTTCCTTAGGAGACCAAAGCTGGCATTCAGATTGCGTTGAAAGAGGTCGATCATTTCGCGATTGAGGAGAAGGCGAGCGTCAGTTGCCGCATCGAACACCTGCCATGGCCAAAACATGTGAGCTGAATTGTCGACTGAACCGGCCGCTTGCGGCTGGTTGAAATTCAAATCCGCAAATATAATTTTCAGGTCGCGCGCCAAGTTGCTATCTCCGGAATGAGCGGTCATGAGTCAATGGAACGCGCAATGAACGCCACTATTCAACAATGCGAAGGCGCAGGCTCCCTCATACGCCTACTACCGGTGACCGCACGCAAGGCGATGTCTGTTAGCCGCTCCCTGTCACGTTCGCCCGTGCAGGCCGAAGCAAGAATGATCTGCGCCAGATTGTCCCTGATGACGGAGGCCTCTGCCTCATTCATTGCCCTAGTCGTCCACACGTGCTGCCAAGCGGCGTCATAGGCAGCCGTCAGGGCAGCCAGTTCGTCTGGCTCAAAAAAAGCTGCGTATTTATGGAACGTCATGACGCTACTCCCACAGACCAGGCGGGAGTCTTGTGCTCTCAGTCATCGGTGTTGCCTGGGGGTGCTCACCAATGATGGTCAAGCCTAACAGCCCTGGCCTGAGATGTCTTCATGCGGCGCAAACACCCTGATGTGCGATGCACCATGGGGCGTTGCCCCTAGTTGAGCCCCTGCGCCTAAGGTCTTCCCGGCAAGCAATTTCCTCGGCGCAGCCTACGGCGGCACGACACCTGAGGGGTCATCAGTGGATCATCGTGGTTTCGCAGCTAGGTCGCATCGGTTCAAACGAGTCCTCACCGCTGGGTCACGCCGGAGACACGTAACACGAAGCGAAGACACCGCCCGTGGCGTTATAATAGGGCCATCGCTGATTCGTGATTATCGCGGGGAAAGACACGATCATGCGGCACTTCCGCATTTGCGACTTACCAGCTGCGCGCAACCAAACGGTCATGCGGCAATTACGGATTCTCGACTTACCGGCCGCTGCGGACAAACTCGGTACCGGCTTCATCATCGCTGTGATCGTGTTGGCTCTGTTTTGGGGCTACCAACTCCGCCAGCGCGTTGATGGGCGTGACTACCTAATTAGGACGCTCGCTTTTGAAGCTTCTGGTGAGACTGAGGTGGGGAAGGTTGCGGTTGCCTATGTGGTCCTCAATCGGAAAAGGAGAGGCAGATGGGGTGACAACATCAAAGCTGTGGTGACATCTCCAGGCCAGTTCGAGCCATGGATGACGAGGCGGAGAGAGATCGAGGGACTTTCCCCCAATGATCCTCGCTATCAGAGTGCAGCGATAATTGCGGATGCTGTTCTTAGTGGTCAGACGCCTGATCCTACCGCAGGCGCAACCTACTTCCTCAATCCAATAATCGTTCGGGAGAGGCGCGGCGGTTCACTACCGTCTTGGGCACGTGGCGAGGGACAGCCCATCGGCAGGCACACTTTCTATTCCCCAGACGCGTCACCGCAGCACGCGCCACTGATCTCAAGTGCAATGGTAGAGCTTCCTATCGGGCTTACGCCCCGAAGGGATCGGTGACCTTCCGCGACCAGAGACGCCAGACGTGATGTCCGCTTTGGGTCAAAAAGCGGACGTGATGACGACGAACGCGAATGTCCGCTTCGTGCCAAAAGCAGACATTGGCTCCCGGGTTAGAGGCAACTCTGCGGCTAAGATAAGCGTTGCTCTGATAATAGAAACAATACCCGGAGCGCGCCGTGGCAGCACCCGATCGTTTCATTGCCTGGTGCAAGCAAGAGCAGGCAAGCATCGAGCAGCAGCTTGAGCTTCTGCAAGCGGGCAAGGTGCGCACAGGAGAAGATATAGGCGCCGGTTGGATCGACACCACCGAGGAATTGATAGAACGCGCAAAAGCTCGTCTTGCAGAGCTGAATGATCTGCTGACCGAGGACGGAACAGCGACCGTGGTAAAACCCAGCGTGCTTTAACCACCAAAGCCCCAACTGGAACCTGGCGGCTGCTCCGCTCGGCCTCACGTTGGTTTCCCCATCAAACTCTAAGGCGAGGAGTCGAAATCCAAGTTCCGGAACCGTTGTTAGTGTCCTCACGCTTCTTCGCTTACTAAGCGAGGATTTGTCCAATGGCCGTGACAAAAAACTATATCGCAAGAATCCATGGCGCGAGAGACCTGGTCATGGAGAGTGTGGGTCTAATCGCATGCATCCTTGCCGTCGCTTTGGTTCTTCTGGTTTTTGCCGGTGCCTAGACCTCGGCCCGGGGATCAAGATCACCCAACCGGCAGTGCAGTCCGCCGACGAAGGAAAACACGGCGCCGGAGGAGATTGGGTCTGGCATACGGTCGCTCGGACGGCTAACCGCGGCTATTGTCACCTTCTCGACTTGCTTTATGGCCGACCAATTTTCAGAAAACAAAGCTAGTACTTGAGTCCAGCGATACGCGTTCTTTCCACAGCAAAATGCGCTCGGCGCTACGTCCTGCTGGAACGTGGGAGGCGCAGCTGAGTTAGTTAGACAGACGGGTGGCATGCCGATTAGAGGCTGCCATGAAGACAGTGCGGCTGCTGACAGGCATCATGCTTTGCGCTGCCACACTGCATGGCGCCACTGCTGATACGGCAGCGCCCCTTCAGACAAAACAGGGTGAGGAATTGCATGCGGCGATCACCGACATGCCGGACCCCGTCGACATGTCCTACGCGGATCCCAAAACGTGGATTAGTTTACCCCCAGCCGCTCAGGTCTATGACCATTCTCATTCTCACACGCTGGCCTCCGAAGAAGCGGAGTTCCTCAACTCAATCCGACTATGGCGTTAAAAGTCCTTCTCCGAGGGCCGCGGAACGACAGCCGAGCCAGTCCGTTGGTTACAAGGCGGGTGATGGCGAGCACAAGACGATCAACATTGTGGTTGTCAAACCAGAACCCTGTAATCCGTGATGCCGTCGGGCGGACATAGGCTGCAAGGAACAACTGTCTAGGGCGCTCGCTTCGGCGGCGCGGGTCGACCTAAGTGCCATAAGACACCGTTGCCCTGTCGCGGTTAGCGACGGCGGTGCGAGACCCACCAGGCGCTGAGGCGTGATAACGCTCGCCCGGCAACCGCCTGGCTCTACCGTGGTCACATGGCAGACAGTCTCTATGGCTGCGTGGCTGCCCTCCGCCCCACCAGGCTTGAGTGAATCCAGCCCATTTTCCCTGAAGAAGCATCAACGAACTGCACCCAGGCCCCTTCACGCGCCTTGACCTGGATTGCGGTGCCGAGGGTAGCGGTCCCGATCTTCTGGGCGCTGGTGGAAGGCCCATTCCGTATCCTCGCATTCGCGGTCACCTTGAGCACTTCGGGCGGCGGGCCTGCTACCAGTTCTTCAATTGGCTCGGGCGGAGGCGAAGGGGAGCTTAACGCTTCCTGGTGCGCTCTATCCGCTGTTGGTTGAAATTGCCGCTGACCCTGCTCAGTTGCCTTGGCCGGGACGCTTGCAACCTTTGGAGAGGGCACCAGCGATAAGGTCAATTGGCTCGCGACCTCCTGCCTGTCGTTGTCTCCAAACAGAGTGAGAGCATTCGTGAACAGCAACGTGCCGATTAGGGAAAGCGCCGCGCCAGTGAGCCAAAGGGTCGTCACGAGCGGCCTCATTGATCGTCTGGGCGGTTCTGAATCACCAAGCTCGCCAGCCAAAGGGCTAACTGCCAGATCGCTGTTGACCCTATAAGCATTTCCATCCGAGCGGATCGCCCTACCTTCCCGTCGCCCAAGAAACTCAAGCCATTCCGCCTTTTTGGCGAAAGCCTCCCTCCGGTCTGGCGGTATAAAAGGGTCCGCAGCCGCCAGGGCATAGCCTTGCGACACTTGATGATATTGGTCCGCCGTAAGGGTCATCTCGCCCGGACCTCTTGGCTTTGATCAGCCGCCGCTGGCGTGATGACTGCCGTTTCGCTCCTTCCAGCGCGTTGCTCGATCGCCGGCTGCGCGGCTTGCATCGCCCCGCGCCAAGCATGGATAGCGAACCACTTGAGTTTGCTATGGTCAGTTTCGCCGACAGAGGCGAGAGCAACCATTGTGGTTCTCAGCTTCTTTCGTGCCAGTGTGGCTTCTAGATTCCCATCCTTGCTTAATTCCTGCCACGCATCTTCCAGCGCAGCCTCAATCGAGCTGCGAGTCTCAGGGTCGAAATGGTTAGGAATTTCGTTAAGGGGCATGACCTCACCTCCTCGTAGGAGTGGATCATCGTCCCCCGTGATGCCGATGATTGTTTGTACATTATAGTCCGTTACGGGCTCAGACGCGAGTCGCTGTCTCGCGCTGCACCATTGTCCAACCCGGCAGCTGTTAAGGGCAAAAAGTAGTTCGTGTGGTCCACCGATCAGATTGGAATCAGGCATGAGCCGGTCAGCCGGAGGGCATCTCCGCCGTCCATGCGCAGGACAGGCTGCATACAACGTCCGCTATGGGTCATTAGCGGACACGGCCAATTGGCTCACCGAAGGTCCGCTTAGTGCCAGAAGCGGAAGTCAGCCTTGCTTAACCTCGGTAGCCGGCGGTGACCTCGCCTTTGTGGGCGGCGAAGGCTGCCAGGACTTCGGTCTTCTCGCGCTTCGGGACCTTGAAGAAGTCCAGGGTCCGTCCGAGCTCCGCTGCGACCTCGTCAAATTCTGCCGGGGAGATCCGGAGGTCTCGGTGAGCCACCTCGAGGCCTAGCGGCGTCGCGCCCGGCTTAGTGGCAGTGAACTGGAACGGCCCACCCGAAACATCGCAGACCCATAGCGTCCGCATAAACTTGAGGCCGGGCAGTCTTTCCAGATTTTGGGTGTGCCATTCCCGCAGCTGTGGGTTCTTGGACTTCTGACCGACGATCGGGTTTTTCACGACGGCGTCGCTGAAGTGATCCACCACCGCCGCGATGGCGAAGACGCCGCCCAACCGCTCGTACAGGCTATTCTCAGGCGTGGTTTGTTTGGCCTGCGCGTAGCCCTTATCCGCCCCCGCCAAAGCAATCGGGGAGGCGCTCAGCGCCAGCCCCGCGACCATGCTTCGTCTTGTGATAGAAGTCGAAATGTCCGGTGCCATTGCTCATCTCCTCAGTGATGGCGACAGGCTGAGCCGCCAGGTTGCAAGTACCCCTGATTTGATGGCACGAGATCTTGAAAGGTTCCGGCCAAAGGGGTTTCAGCACCGCCTTGGGGCGAACTTCGAGGTCGCTATCGCATGAGGGCTGTCCGCTGCGGGCAAAAGCCGATGTTCCCTAAGGCCGGCGCCACAAAGCGGACGTCAGCTAGAGCGCATAGCTTCGCAACACGCGCTCAGTAAGCGCCTCACACGCTTCACCTGCAAAGGGAAAGGCGCCGCGCAGCGCATCCTGCAGGGTGGGAGCCAAAGCGACCTGCAGACGCTGCCGCGCCCGTAGAAGCCGAGTCTTCACCGTTGCCGGAACAATTTGCAAAGCCTCAGCGGTTTCCTCGACGCTCAATCCTTCGACGTCACGCAGAATGAAAACGATCCGAAATGCCTCCGGTAACTCAGCTATCGCCCGCTCGAGAAGACTCGCAACTTGACCTCGGGCGACATCCGCTTCGGGCGATGAAGGCGCAACAGACCCTCCCATGAGATTCTCCCGATAGTCATCTATGAAGGCTACCGACTGCTCGCGCAGCGCATGTAACTTGCGTTGTTGCGACCGGCGCCGGCCGAACGCCTCGTTCAATACGATGCGCGTCAGCCAAGTGCTGAGTGAGGATTTTCCAGCAAAGCCGTCGATGGCGGCGAACGCCTTTAGATACGCTTCTTGCACGGTTTCCTCAGCGTCCGCTCTATCCCTAAGCACGCTCCAGGCGGTTCGATAGAGGCGTTGATTGTTGCGGCTTGTCACGACCCGCACGGCAAGCGCATCGCGCTGAGCTATTCGCTTAGCGAGCTCAACATCGGTCAGACTCTGGTAATTCAGCGCGACGCTTGCCATGGTTTCTACTGGGAAGCTGACGCCGACTTTAGTTGACTGGCCAGTTCTTCCGCGTGCTTTTGATGCGTTTGGAACAAGGTCAGGCCTTTCTGCAGCAATGCCTTTAGCTCGGCATTTTGAGCATCGGGAATGAGGGTATCACTCAGCGCGGTATTGACCGTCTTGTGATACGCAACCTCGTTGTCAACATACGCCTTGTCGAAGGCGGCTCCATCCAGGTTCGCCAGCTTGTTCCGCGTGGCTTCCGCCTGCTGAGTTAGAGTCTTGCTGGTGGGATTGTCCTCTGGTGTGACGTTGAGTTTTTTCACCAGGGCCAAAGCCTGTTCATTCACTGCGGTATGATCGCCCACCATCTGTTGCGCGAAGGCGCGCACATCTTGGTTCTTGGATTTGTTCAAGGCCTGCTGCGCAGCATCGATGTCTAGTTGCCCTGCCGTGTATGCAATGTGAGCGATCTGAGGATCGGTCGGCGTTGCGGCCCGCTCAGCGGCATGCGCTGGAAAGGCGAATAAGATCGCGCCAAGTAAGGCGCCGATAGCGATATTCGAATACATGGCATTTCCCTTTCGCAGTGAGCGAGACGCTCCGCGTGGTCGCGAACCGCCTCGCTCCGGCTCTCCGCCCGAACCGTCTGTCCGGGCCAATGCGCTATTGGATGCCAGACCCCTCTATTAGGTTCCCGCCAATCGACGCGGACGAGGTTTCTCTAGAACCGCGAGCAAACTCGGCGCTCGTTGCAGGCGCAGGCATGGAAGCAAAACGGCCGCGGGAACCTTTAGGTTCATTGCGCCATCTAATGCCTATCAGACTTCCGACGCGTCGCATCAGAGCCTCGCAGCGTCTCGTTTGGCTCAGATGTCCCGAAATCCAGGAGTGTTCAATGAGTAAGAACCGAGGTGTGGTCTATATCAAGCCCGGTGTGGTTGAAGTTCAAGACATCGCCGACCCAAAATTTGAGGACCCTCACGGGCATAAAATCACCCATGCGGTGATCTTGAAAATCATCTCCACCAATATCTGTGGATCCGACCAACACATGGTTCGGGGTCGCACCACCGCGGAGAGTGGTTTGGTGTTGGGACACGAAATCACCGGCGAAGTGATCGAAAAGGGCAACGATGTTGAGTTCATCGATGTGGGCGACATTGTCTCTGTGCCCTTCAATGTCGCTTGCGGACGCTGTCGGAATTGCCGCGAACAGAACACTGGTGTTTGCCTGACAGTGAATGACAGTCGCCCCGGTGGTGCGTACGGATATGTCGACATGGGCGGTTGGATTGGCGGTCAGGCGCGGTTCGTCATGGTTCCGTATGCCGACTTCAACTTATTGAAGTTCCCTGATCGCGACAGGGCGTTGGCCAAAATCTGCGACTTGACCATGCTGACGGACATATTGCCGACCGGATTCCACGGCGCGATTACGGCAAAGGTCGGTGTCGGTTCGACGGTCTACGTTGCGGGCTGCGGTCCAGTTGGTCTCGCAGCCGCCGCCTCTGCTCGCATTCTTGGCGCCGCCATCGTCATGATCGGCGATACCAATACGGAAAGACTCGCTCATGCAAAGAAAGTGGGCTTTGAGCCGATCGACCTTAACAGTCACGATAACCTTGGTGAGCTCGTGGAAGCGGTCGTGGGCGAACCGGTCGTCGATAGCTTCATCGATGCGGTAGGTTTTGAGGCCAAGGGCAAAGGTGGCAAGGAAGAAGCGGCTGTCGTCTTGAACCAGGCGATGGCGGTGACGCGGTCCGCGGGCTCGATCGGCATTCCCGGGCTTTATGTTACCGAAGACCCTGGCTCGCACGACAAACAAGCAGCGAAAGGGTCTTTGTCCCTACGATTTGGTCTTGGGTGGTCGAAGTCGCATTCGTTCCACACCGGGCAAACACCCGTTCTGAGTTACAATCGTCAGCTCATGCAGGCGATTTGGCACGATCGCCTGCCCATCGCGAAAGTCGTGAATGCCCAAGTGACTTCGCTGGAAGATGCGCCGAAGGGTTACAAGGACTTCGACAAGGGCGCCCCGAAGAAGTTCGTTATTGATCCCCATGGCATTGTTGCTAAGGCCGCCTAGCGATGTTCCCACTCGTCGCGAGATCTGCCCCCACCGAGAATATGCTGGACGTGCACGTTTAGCGTGGAAAGAGGTGCAAGACGGGCGATTGCTGTGGCGCTCTGCCTCCTGATACTGGCGACAATAGTCGCGCGCGAAAAATGTCGGCTCAGAAACCTGCAATGGCGTGGATGGGTGTTACGCATGCCGGCGGGCCCCCCTGACGTTTTCAACACTATCAAGGTTCTTCGCTCACCCCCTTGAGTCATTATGGCACTGTGGGAATGCCGAACACGGGGCTATGGCGGGGATAGTCTGCTTTGGTCAAAAGCTGACGTAAGGACGACTGTGGGCTAAGTGCCACCAGCGGACATAGAGGCCATCTAGAGGATCCTCTGGATTTCCGTTCGTCCTCGGGACTGAGCGGGACATCTGTGGACACCGGACAGGCACCCGCGTTGCTGTGGGAGTCGCTAGCTCGCTTCGGCGGAGTCCTCAGTCTTTTGCCGCGCGTTGAGGGGGGCGTCGGCTTCGGCCGGCGCCCCTTTAACGTTAGCGATAGCGGCGGCTATGGTGCTTGCGCAAATCCGAGCCGCTTAACGCAGCTATGCGCTTTCGCCACGGTTTATCGAAACGCACCACATAAAGATGAAGCCCGGGTGGGCCGGACTTCTCTTTTACTCTCTCGGTACTGGGGCAATCGGCGCTGGCTGCAACGGGGGCGGGTGGAACCGCGCCTATGCCACCATAGGGAGAACCGGCTCGCGCAGACTTAGTTCCGGTTGCCGCGGCAATCACGGCCCCCGCCGCTCGGAACCAGTTAAGCTCCCGGCTCGTTGTGTTCCGAAGAGCACCCTTCGGGAGAACCAACATGGCTGATCTTGTGAGAGGTGACGGTGGTGGCTTCCTAGCCGGAAGTTTTGCTGCGGTCCTTGCCGTGCTCGGCATCTACTTCTTGACCCTGGCGTTCTAAATTTGCGTCATGACTGACTCCGCAGTCTTGACCGAGCGCGAGTCCTACATCCTCGCCCAAGCGCTTTATGAGTTCATTCGGCTTGAGCAATCGAAGCCGAGAGACTCGCGTCGCCTGTCAGACGAGGACGACGCCATAGCGATCCTGCACGCGCGGTTCGACAACGAATTAGCGATGCTAGTGAAGTATGACGAAGCCGCTGGCCGTCAGCCTCCGGACTGTGAGAGGAAAGCATTGATAGGCGGCTGATCGGGCCGTCTCCCACCATCTTGTAACGATTCGGAGCAAACGCGGCTTCGGCCGCGCCCTCATCATTCGACTCGCTATTCGTCAGCGAGAGGCGCACACTCCAATCGACCGAGCTGCCATTACAAGGCGGCCGGATTCAATCTCAGCTTGTCATAAGAGCTAACGGGCGGGCCGTCGCCTTCACGCCTTGCTATGGGTGGAAGGATAAGCATACGCGGATCATAACAACTAGCGTCCTTGAGGCCTGCCCAATCTGCGGCAGGGAAACCACGCTTGCTGAGGTGGAACCGCATCCGACTCATCGCGAATTGGAGCTCCACACATATCGATGCGTGGATTGCGGGCCAGTCAAAACCAGGTCCATTCAGTTAGGGTCGGGTAGGATGGCCGTGAGCGAGCGGCATAATGGCGTCGGCGGTGGAGCATTAGCGCGGTGATCACGACGGCCGGAGTGACCACGCTCGCCACTACTGTTACGGCTATAACCAGCACACCGGCTGAAGCCGGTCGAGGCCGAGGTGGAGGCCGAGGCCGAGGTGGCTGGGGTCGTGGTCGTGGTCGCGGTTGGGGTGGTGGTTGGGGTCGTGGCCGCGGTTGGCGCGGTTGGGGCTGGGGCTGGGGCGGTGCCGTTCGGCGCTGCTGGTGGGAAGATGGTCAGCGCTGGTGTCGCCGGTAGCGCGCACTCTTTAGAACAAGCCCTCAACTCAGCCCCGCTTAGCGGGGCTTTTTGTTTTCCATGCCTCAGAAAAAAATCTGGCGCCCAACCCTAATGTGAGGACTAGGCGCCAGAAAGCTTGGCAGATGGGGGAGCCGGGAGGGGAGTACCGGCACCCAATGGGTGACATTCTCGGGTAACGGGGGGTCTACCGATGAAGTCAATGTCACCCGCTACATTCTTAGCGCCTCGCTAGGAAGCGCAACAGTGTACGGAGATATGGTCGACCTAGACTTTAGTCGGTAAGGGGCGCTCGCTTCGGCGGGCGCCCTCTTCTTTGCGCGGAACGTTGGCACCCTGGCGGGTTGAGCGGATAAGAGCCTAGACGAAAGTCTGGCCCCACCTAGCCATACGGACAGAAGCCACAGGTTCGTTGCCCTGCTAGGGCTTTAGCCTGCGGACCCACGCTCACCGTGCCTTGTCCTGCATTTTCTAGAGGGCGCTCGCCATCGTGCGCGCCCTGTCTCTGAACTCGACCCGCGTCGCTCGCGGGGTTTGTTGATTTGGAAAGGGGAGAGTTGAAGTGTCCGACGAGCCCGAAAAGAACGACACCTCCCCATTCTCGGTCCGGGTCGTTGCGGCCATGCTCGCCGCCGCAGGGCTGTTACTCGTTCTCGCTATCTTGTGGTAAACCGCGCCGATTGGCAAAATGTTTGCCGGAGCTTCCTGGGCCTTACGGCGTTATCTACACAATATGGGCCTATCCCCCCGACTGCTTATGTTTCTAGCGGCGTGCCTCGTATTGGCGGGCATGCTCCTGCTCGCCGTCGCGCTTCTGTAACTCACTCAATCCGAGCTCGCTTCGGCGGGCGCCCTGGTCGAAACCTCCGCGGAGGCGACCCAGCTGCGAGGGTGATATGCTTCGGGCGGCTAAGAGTGCGAGCATGGAGTAAAAGAAAATGACTGAGCAAGAAAAATGTCAGTGTCAATCCACGACGCACGGTCATCGTGCCGGAAGGTGTCCCCATCCGCCTGTCGACGAGGGGCTATGCAAGGAGTGCAATGAGGAAACACGGGCAGCAGAAGCAAATCCTTATGGAACACGACAAGGGCTGAAGCCGAGAACGTAAACCTTCGGCGGGCGGAAGTGTCTGCTGTGGGTCAGTAGCTGACCTTCACGGCGCTCAATCGCGCGATGTCCGCTTGGTGCCATAAGGGGACTCAAAAGCGAGCATCTGAGGTAGCTCCTGAAAGCGTACCACCGGTTCCAGGCATCTGCCTCGCCCCAAGGGAGCTAGAGCGGCGCTTAAAGAGAGTGTCGCGAGCGGTCTTGAGCGACGATTACAGATGTGAAGAGTGGTCCATGAGGGGCCGGTGCAAAATCGGCCCCTCTCTTCGAGCGCCTACTAACGCCAGCGCCCGCGGTTCACGTCCCCACGGTTCACGTACCCACGGTTCACGTATGGGCGGTTCACGTACCCACGGTTCACAGGGCGCGCTTGAAGTCCAGATGGTTATCTGCGGCTTGCCGAGCTCCGGATCATCAAGTGTGCCTGCGCGCACGCTGATGTCGTGACAGTCGCATCAGGGGGCCGCACGAGATCACTTAAGGCGCGTGGGAACCAGCCACCTCCTCTGGAGTTTTGGACCTGGACACTTAGAGGGCAGATGAAATGCAAACACATCCCGCCGACGAATGTCGGGCTAATGCGTTGCATTGTGCCGACATCGCGGAACACGCTCACACGCTCGACGACCGGTCTGAATTTTTCTCGTTCGCCAAGACATGGTACAGGCTCGCGGATGAAATCGATTATTGCGAGCGGCTCATTTCGTTTATCGATGCGGTGGCTGCCAGCGTGTCGATGAAGGAAGACCCGGAGCGGGCGGAACTTGAGTCAGGCGTGAACTCGCTGATGCGACTGACTGCCGCTATCGTAGCCATCTCTAATCGCTTTGCTGCCGATCGCTTTACCACTGCGGAAGAGTAGTGGCCGCAATGCTCTTACGCATCGTGTGTCCGGTGAGGACGCTTCGCGTGGGCTCGGAGGGTGAGCAACAGCCTATGCGTTTCAATGAGACTTTTCCGGCTTTGCTCAATTGCATGCTGCGTTGCGGCGCTCGAGAGCCGCACATCCTCAATGGCCTGACAGGTTTTAGCGATTGCTTCCGCGCGTGTCACGGGCACGGGTGATGGCACAGTTAGCGCCCTCCCCTGACTGCATGTAACGCGAACCGTACGAGCTTCGCGGGATCGCTTTCGCCCACTGACACTAGGGCGACGATGGTGCCAGCAATTTTCCTTCGCTCTCGGATTGCATCTGCGGGAGCGTCATTCTCCCGTTCCAGCCAGGCGCGTTCCAAGGTCAAGTCGACCAGACGGCGCGTTTCAGAATTGAGGTAGGTGGGAATTTCGTTGAGTGGCATGACTAATCTCCCCAGTCAAAAGTGGGAGTGGCGAAAACACAATTGCCCCGTCATGCCGAAAAGGCACCTTGGACAGTTTAGCGCATGTCATTGGCGCATGCGAGTGGTGTTATCGCCCGCTCCGGAGAATTGGCGCTCAAGAATTGGTTCGGGCTTAGGGCCTTAGGCCTCGCATGGGTTCGCGGACAATACTTCGCCAAGATTTGGGTTCAACAACTTACAGACGGGGATTGAACCATAACGCGAGCTCAAACCGGTCATATGAGGGAAATTCAAGAAGGCGCGATGTCCCGAACGGTCGGGACCAAGGCAAGTTCTTTGCTGACGATTTATGAGGATAAGCTCGTTACGCGCCGTCGCTTGGCTGAAGTCGATCCGACCAACCCCCAGTGGAAGTGCGACCAAGCGGAAATTCTTGAACTGATCCGGAACGAGTACCAGCGCGCGGGAAGGCCCCAGGACGCAATCCGCGCGCATCAAGAGAGTTGTATCATTTTGCGTGAGCTAGCTGAGCTGGACCCACGGAATCGCGAGCTGCATCAACATTTGTCTCTTAGTCTCGCCAATCTGGCTAGAACAGAAATGGATAGCGGCGACCGCAATGCAGCGTTGGTCCATCAGAATGAATCCCTTCTGATCCGTCGCAAGCTCCGCAAGCGAACGTCTAGCCGCCCCGAACAAATTGCGGACGCCTGGGCTCTGGCAAACGCCGCCGATATCCGAAGTGAAGTTGGCGACGATGAGGCCGCGCTGGAAGCGTATGAGGAGCTGCTTCCCATCGAGCGTGAGCTAGTAGAGTCAGATCCTTCAGATACTTTCTGGCGATGGAACATGTCTTGCACCTTGGACCGTATTGGCGATTTACGACTTGCCTTTGGAGATTCTCAACGCGCGCCTCAAGCCTACGAAGAGAGCCTTGCAATCCGCCACAGCCTTGCCGGTTTGGTGGACACCCAGACTCCTTGGCATGAAGAGGTTTGCTCGCTTCTGAAAAAGATCGGCGATCTCAAAAGTGAGACGGGCGATTTCGCAGCCGCCCTTCTGGTGTATGAGGAACGGGTCGGCACGGCGCGTAGTCTGATGGCAGCTCATCCCCACTCCGCTGAGTGGCAAAATGCGTTAGCGGTAAGCCTCGAGGACTTTGCTGCTATCAAGGCCCGAACCGACAGCCCGGCGATGGCGCTCGAACTTTACTCGGAAAGCCTGGTTCTGAGGCGGCAGCTTGCCGAAATCGATCGGCTCGACATGTGCCCGCTGCAAGATCTCTGTCGCACGCTTGAGACAATCGCCACCCTGACACGAGATCACAATAGACCTAAAGCACTCGTCCTTTATGAAGAATGTGTGTCGCTGCGCAGGGGGCTCGCTGAAGAAGGTGGGTCTGATTGTCTGGACGATTTCTTGCGAACGCTGAAAAGTGTTGGCGACCTTCGGCACGAGGAGGACGATAAAGTTGGCGCCTTAGCCGCTTACGAGGAGTTACTATCTCTGCATCGTGCCGTCGTTAGCACTTCCGAGAAGCCGGAGTGGCAGAGAACCATCTGGACGGACTTAAACAAGATTACGGATCTCAAACTTGGCGTCAGAGATGTCGACGGCGCCCTTGCCGCGGCTGAGGAAAGCCTGGTTATTGCTAGAAAGCTATCCGAGGTCGAGCCTACTCCCCACGCATGGGCAAGTTCACGACTATCCGAAATTGCCGAAATCACTATGGGCGCTATTGTTCGCCAGCTCTCGAGTGCGGAACGGCATAAGGAGCAGTGCAAGCGCGATCTCCTTTTCAGCTTAGATCAGATTTGCAGTGTAAAGCTCAAAGCCGGAGATATCTCCGGAGCCCTGACGTCCTACGAAGAGATGATCCGTTGTGAGGATGATAAGGCGGCAGCGCGTGTTGCCCCCCACTCCGTGAGCTGACGCAAGACTGGCTTCGTCCGCCAACCCCGAGAGCGATACGCGGATCAAACATCAGTCTGTCAGCGGCAAAACATTGATTCCGATCAACACGCCTCGCGCGACCGTTTGATTGCCGGATTTCACGTGGGCGTCACAAGAAACCCCGGCGGACCCCCACGCGGTGTTTTGTCAATTTTCTGTCCTCGACTGCCTTGGGCTCAATGCGAGTGGCTTCGGCGGGATCGCCGCCGTTGAGCCGGCACTTTTTCCTTTTTGTTAACCATGATGGCGCACCCTCGGATCATGAGTGCCAAACGATCATCAACGGGTGCCGATATGAGCGGAAACCCCATGCCAGCGCCAGAAGGTGCGCCTCCCCTTTCTTCAGTTCCAGCCGGAGCCCCGCCTACCGGCTATCGTATATCGATCTTGCCTGCTGCCCTCGAAATCTCGGCTCGGCTAGCGACGGCGGAAGAGCTCCAAAATCTCGTGAAGATCTTGCAGGCCAACGCGGCCATCTGGGGCACCGTTGCCAAGCACCAAGAGACCTAGCGCCTAAGGTCGTAAGGGCTATGTCGTAATTGTGGGAACGCTCAATGGCCGATCTTCTTGAATGCTTTAAGCGAGAAGAAGACGGCTCTTGGACAAGCACCCAACCGCTTTCAATGACTGCCGGCACAGGGATGCGTTTAGGATTTAGCGCTGGTAGGAATTTTAAACCCGGCGAACTCTTTTTCGGAATGGACTTGGTTGCCGAGCTTGACGCTACGACGCAGGGACCACCATCAAATGAGCAACAGCTTGCGATTCATAGTTTGGGCTCATCGCAGTGCCGATAGCATTTTCGGGGCCGCATCAAATCCGGTAGTTAGAAACGGCTCGATGCTGACCTTCGACGACGAGAAACGCGCCCGCGTCCAATGTGCCCACCTCAATGCTCGCTCCAACAATTACCTTCACTATTCTGTTAAGCGCACTCCCGTGCGACGTTCGGCCAATTCGTCAAACTGACGGATAACGCGGGTTGGAGGAAGCGCGGGTAGCGATCGCCGGTATCATGTGCGCTCGCCGACATTCGCTAACGACCTCGCTAAGCGATCCGAGATGTCGCAAGTCGCTCAGGGTCAGAAGCTAACGCCCCGCGTATCGTCGCCCATGTCAGCTTGGTGCCAGAAGCGGACGTTCCGCAAAGATCGGTTGCTCATGGCCGCATTATCGCCGCTAGCGTCCGCTCCCGTAGCGTGTCGAGGTCAATTACGCCTTCACGCGCGACTTCCACAAGCTTTCGGGTCACCTTGTCGCTCAGCTCGTGATCAGTTAGGCGCTTTCCGTCATTGAGCACGGTCCAAACGGACCTGTAGGCTCGATATATGACCTCCATATCTATGGGACGGATGTACCCCTTTGTTGAACGCATAGCCCCCTCCATTACTAACTACTGACTAGGAGTGTCTTAGATATTAGCGATGTCTGGCGTTAGCTGCCTTGGCTTTTCCATCTGCGCTGCCGCCCAAGGGCCAGCGCAAGATTAGTTCCGAGCCGCCACACCAATCCGTCATGTTAGTGTCCGAGACGAAGGCGTGGTGCCAAACGACCGGCGACAAGGTTTGATATGGCTTGATGGTGAAAGCAGCCTGCCAGCGCAGGCGACGCGGCAGTGCCGCGATCGGGATAGCGGTACGCATTACTAGGCCCCCTCTAGTCAGGTGTCCTTGCCAACTGGCAACGAGGACTCCGATGGCGATATGATCACATTGTAATCCAGAGTTGGTGGCGAAACTGTCACAAGCCTGCGGGAATCGAGATGGCTTTGCGGAACGCATCCGCTGCGTCGAGTTCCTAAGATCGCTTACAGCAACAATGAACCTACACAGGGCTAGCCAAAGGCCGACATCGAAGAGCGCGCGAAAAATTCGCCGCCCAAATCAATGTCCCTGCCCTCTTCATCGCCATCGATGAAGCGTCGCGGGTTTCATCAGGGTGTCACTACGGCCCTCGGAGCCTATCCGGCTCGCTCTTGCACCCCAGCATGCCCCAATCCGTCCCCGCCAGCAGCGATTAGAACGGCGACCGAAGGATCATTGAGCTTCTTCGGCAACCCTGCGACGAAGGTTCGGAACCTAAAAACATTTGAGCCAGTTGTTATCGGCCGAGCCTCTCACGCCTGAATTGGTCTTCACCCATGCCGCGACCAACTGACGATCTGAGCGACGCCCAGCTCAAGAAAGGGCTAGCGAGTGGCGAATTTGAAGGACGTGACGCACTGATTGCCGAGGAGATCCTCAAGCGAAGACATCAAGAAAACACCCGAGGATGGGTGACGAAACTCGGTACCCTCGGAGCAGTTGCGGCGGCTCTAATGCTCTGGGTGAAACTTCGGCTAAGATCCCGGCACAAATAGCCTACGACCTGCTGCCAAATGCATCGAGCGGTTAGGCCGCGCGTACCCGCCCGAGGCTTGAGCGAGCTGCGGCGAGTTGTTTGGACAGTGCGCTGTTACCCAAAATGTTACCCACGCCCTGAATCTGCGTCGTGGTGAAGCAGCGCCCGGAGATCTCAAATTGTTGATTCGGAAGTAAAATAAGTGGTGCCCAGGGGCGGATTCGAACCACCGACACGCGGATTTTCAGTCCGCTTCTATTGATTGATGTTATTGAGCTTTTTACCAGCATGTCGCGTGCATGTCGCGTTGCTGGTCCTCCTGCGGCAGCAAGAGCTTAGCCGAGGTCTTCGCTTTCAGTCCGCTTGTCACGCGAGAAGCGCCCGCTCGGCTGCGTCGATCGCTTTAGCGTCGTCGCCGCGCGGGAATAGGTGCCCATAGCGATCATACGTCATGGTGATCGAGCTATGCCCTAGCCGCTCTTGCACTATCTTTGGCGGAAGGCCGAGCCCACCGTCCTCTGGACGGTTGATGAGCCACGAAGCGTAGAAATGCCGGAGCCCATGAAGGCCGGTATATTTCGCCTGCACTAGCGGATTGCCGTTGTCGTCATGCTTGGGCTTGCCCTTGGCATCCAGAACGGGAAGCGTCACGCCCGCTGCGATCTGTGCGGGGATCAGTCCCCGGTTGATGATGTTGGCAAGGGACTCGACGTTGCCGACGCCGGTCGGGAACACCAAGTCGCCGTCGCTCTTGGGACAGGTGAGCCTCCACTCCTTGAGCGTGTTAGTGACAAACTTACCGAATGGCACGACGCGCTCGCCCGCCGCCGATTTGGGCTTGCCGATCTCGTTGAACCTGTCGGCGCGCTGCCGGACGTGTATCTCGCGCGCTTTCAGGTTCACGTCTTTCCAGCGGAGCCCACGCAACTCGGAAGCGCGAAGGCCCGTGAATACCGCCGTCACCAGTAGTGGACGCCAGCGACCCTTAGCGCTCGCCACGATGGCTTTGACCTCGGCGGGTTCTGGAATGTCGACGCCAACCTTGAGCTTACCCTTCTGGCGCCTCTCGGAATGTCCGTCCTTCCCGCGGCGGCGATTGCGGCGAAGATCGCGGACGGCGTTGCGCGCGGCTAGTCCTTGTTCCTGCGCGTCGGCAAGAAGCGAGCCCAGCGAGGTAAGAACCTTGCGAACCATCGCGGGTGAGCGGTCCTCCTCGCGTAGCCGGTCCTCGAATTTGCGAACGGCCTGGGCGCTCAACTCCGACAACTTCGTAGCACCGATGAAGGGCGCGATGTGCTGATTTAGGTGCTGGCGGTATTGATCGACGGTGGCTCGCTCTAGCGCTGCTGCTTCCGCGGCCTTAATCCAACTCGCCCCGGCTTCTTTGACCGTGACACTCTTATTGTGCGCCACATGAACCCCCGCCCTTCCGTCGACACCGACTTCCGCGTGGCGTGCATCGGCATCCTTCTTCTTGTGGAAGGTCTCAATATGGCGGTCGCCCTGCTGGTCGACATAGTCCACGATCCAGACTTCCCGCTCCTCGCCTGAGCGAGTCGTCCACTTGCGCTTGCGTACCGACAATGCGCCCTCCCCTACGGCAGATAAGGAATGTGTTGCATTATGTCGCGGATTGTCCGCTTGTCAATTAAGTCAGGGCGGTTTCCACATCGCAGGAGCCTGCTCGGCTCCCCAGGGCGGATGCAACTTGCTTGAAGCGAGGGTCGGGCCTCAGAAAAGAGCCCCAGGCCTGTGTCTGGGGCTACGGACTTTGTGGCGGCGGGTTGCTAAACCGAATTTGGTCGTGACGGGCTATCCTGCCTAGTCCCGCCGAACCCGCTATTCTGCGATTTTCCAAACCTCAAGGCGCCCGGTGATACCGCGTGTTCCCGCAGCGTGCCCTGCTGTACGGTGCCAATTCCGGTGCCAAAAAAGAAACGCAGGTTGCCGAACCAAAGAGGTGGACCATAAAAGTGTCACCGGAATTTAGGAGGGCGACGGCATGACTCTTTGGAAGGTGAGTTGTCTAGAAAATCAGTATCCCGGAATGTGGCAACGCTGGTTTCGACACCAATGCGTTGGAATCGGATGGCCGCCCCCGAACGGATTCAGTCTGAATGGGCCATCTGATGGCGGGCAGGGATGGAGCCGAGCGAGAGAAGCGCTCAAGACTGTAGCGGCCGGCGATTACGTCATAGTGACTCTCCGGGGCCATCGGGTTGGCCGTCTCGGGGTCGTAACAGGCAAAGCCATCGATGACAGTCAGTGGGATCCGCTGGTTCCACCGAGCAGGGATCTACCGCTAGGCCAAATGGGCCGCAGATTGCTTGTTCGGTGGGACCTGACGGTAGGGCCGGACAGTCGTGACATGGTGGTCGCGCTTCCGACTAATGTTCGGCTTACGTCTGGCGAACTCCGGCCTACAATTGCTCAGGTTCGGTCGCGTTCAACGAAAGAACTGGTCGCAGCCATGAATGACGCTTCAAACTGGGTCGGCCTGTTGACTCATTTCGACTATGAGAGAGCGTTGTCTGGATATATATCGCCGCCTATCCGCATCGGTTGGAGGATGGTTTCCTGCCACATCCGAATGAACGTGTTCGCGAGAGAATCTTCGGCGACAGCTCGCGGCTTGATGTGTTGCTTACGGATCGGAGCAACTTGCCGGTAATTGTGGAATGCAAACAGGGAAGCCCCACCATTGATCACCTGAAGCAGATAAGGAAGTACATGGAGCGTTTGAAAGAAGAGACCGGAATCGCACCGCGCGGCATCCTCGTGCATGGCGGCGCAAGAAAGCTTCCGCCTGCTGTAGCTGCGGCGGCCCGAAAGAAGCCTTCGGTCGAGATCGTTCAATACTCGCTTGATGTCGACTTTGCCCGGTCTGATTGAGTCCCCGTCGACCGGTGCAGGCTAGGTTGTTTCTCTTCTTTTTTTTGTGCTTCGTGCACTGATCGAGGGTGCGCCTCAGTCCGGCGTAAAAGGACCTGAACCTTCCAACCACTGATTAAGAGTCGGCGATACAAGTAACGATTTCAAGGCCGATTCTGACTCTACTCGCTTCGTTCACGCATAGACACATCAACGACTTAGGGGGCCAGTCAGAATACGTCTCGCGCCTGTCAGGGCGGCGGAGAGGTAGGCTAAGGGGCGTTCAGTTTCCCCAATTCCCATTTGGCAAGAAGTGCATCGCTTCTTTGCGAGCGCACGTCAGTGCTGGCGAGCGCTTTACCGGGACCTGCGATCGCACATTCAAGGCTGCGCATGAACCCAACCCTGGAGCGATAATCCATCCGGGCCCAATATCCCTCGTTTACGGACACGCCTAAGCCTTCCTCATCGGGAAGCTTCTGAAGCACACCGCTACCGAAGGCGAACGCCATGGTGACGCGATCCTTTTCGTGTTGGGCGCTTGTGCAATAGCCACTCTCGTCATTGGGAGAAGCTGTGCTCGTATTGCTCTCGGTTCGATATGCGTCGGCGTCAGCGGAGGGTTTCGACTGATGCTCGAAGACCTGCCAGGCATAGATCCCCAGTGAGCCGAGCACGAACCAGAAAAGGAGGCCGAAACGCTTTGATCTTACAGACTTGAGACGCGGCAGATCCGAGCGGCAATGCGGACAAAGCACAGCGGCTTTCCGCACTGGCTCGGCGCAAAACGGGCAGTCCCTCGTTCCGCTCGCTGGCATCATCCTACCACTTACACAGCGTCAACCCGCGTGAGATGATGAATCCGAGGTCGAAGCTAGAATCGCCCGTGCTTTTCCGAACGGGCTGCATGGAAGCATAGCGAGTGCTAGCCATGCCGTTGAGGCCGTAATCCTTCCCTCGCGCTTTGAAGATTACGGCACCGGTGCCCTCGCAGCGAAGCCGACCTTGCTGGATGGCAAATGGCCATTGATCGCCATACTCAGCCTGGCTGATTTCAATGCCCTCAGATGAGGGCTCTGAAAGCAGGGCCGTAACAGAAATGAAGCCGACTACAAGGCCGAGGAGAGATGCGAAAGCTAAGGGATAAACGAGGGAGGGCATCGCGCTAAGCTAGTTCCCGGTGCCCCAAAGGCGTATGAGGTCGTCTCCCCAAACTTCAATCTTGACCCGGCACTGAGTGGCGGGCGCTGATGGTTGAGCTTGCAGGCGTGGCGGCGACCATGGCTTGCAGGGACACTCGATTTCCGATGAGTCCCAATGCAGCACGGGACCATCTAGCCAAGCTCTCCCTTCAATCCGTAAGCCAGGTGGCGCTGTTATTTGGATACGCAATGGCACATTGGGATCCGTCATCGGCTGGGGAACGCGGCCATCCGGCGTCCGCCAAGCCTTGCTGATGGCGCGCTCTAACCGCTCACGCGCCCTTTCAACATCGTGGGCGACAATTACAACTGCCTTGTTCAGGAGAAGCCAACCCACCCCGTCTGCTCCCGTTGGTTGCCGAAGGCCGCGCTTGGCCGATTCAAGCCTTTGCTCGCCACCCGAAGAAGCCGCGCGACGCGGACGAGCAGCGTCCGATCAAGCTGCTTCTTCAGAAGGCTGCTCAGAGTACCATTCAGCTCCGCCAGGCCCGCGCCCACAGCGTTGCTGTGGCCTGCGATTACCGCGGATGGTGATATGGCCATGGCGATCGCGGTGGCGAGGGCCACAGTTGTAAGAACAGTCCTTTTCATTACCCCCGTCCTTTCACGGCAGCGTACCCACCCAGGCTACGGCACCACCTTGAACGGCGAGTTAAAGAGAGGAATAGAGCGGCATGGCTTAACGAATCAGCTAGGCTGCCCGGTGTCCTATCAGACTTTTCCTCAAACTCGGCCCCGTCCCTAGCGGGGCTTTTTATTTGGCGCTTTAGGTTTTTGTAAATTCGCTGAGAGCACGCTCAATTCAAGCTACGAAGCACCGGGGGTTCTGCGTTGGGTGCTACGTGCGAAAGCGGTCCCACCGGTTCCCAACCCCAGGACCGCTTTCTTTTTGCCAAGCTGAGCGGTTCCATAAATATTTAGACGAACACCTTACGCTGCGAACAAGCTCCTTTAGCGGAATGGCGCTAAGGCTCCTTGACGTTTCGCGTCGAAGGAGGATTGCGTTGAAACTCGTCGAATATCCGGATCTGGAAACCGTCTATCCGTTCCATCCAGCAACGATTGTATTGCAACTGAGCGCCGCCGATCTGGAACTCGCCTTGGAGTCGCAAGGCGAAAATCTCCGACCGGCATTGATGGCTGCGATCTACGCCGCACTAACACTCGACTACAAGCATTAGAATTGTCGAAGCGGCTCTAAGGCCAACTCGGGTTGCTTCGTCAGGGCGTCGGCTTCGTGTCGGCGCCCTTTTTAATGGACGCTTAGACCTAAGAATGCCGCAAATTTCTGCTCCCTAGCGACCAGGGGTGGGGCACCCCTTTAGTACTGCGTAGGGAGTATGCGCCATGGAAATCCTGGATTTGGTCGACGGCAAGCCCGCAGGTAATGGTCATCATAAGACTGATTTCATGAACCTTCGGAGGCTGCAACCCAGGGAGAAGCTTGCTAACGCTCAAGCAAACTACGCTGCGGAATACCAGCCTGGGGTCGATAATCTCATTCGCGGCCTCGTGGACATGTTGCCCAATCCCGATGGCCTCTGGTCTCTCGATGATCGTGCCAAATGGCTTCGCCTTGCGGCGGACATTTTTGATCTTGGTTACAAGGCGGGTGATGGCGAGCACAAGAGGATCAGCATTGTGGTTGTCAAACCAGAACCCTGTAATCCGTGAGTCCCGCGTGGGCGGACACTGCTGCAAGGAACAACAGCAGGGCGCTTCGGCTGGCGGGCCGCACACTTTACGGGACCAGAATCAGATAAGATCGGCGGCGCGACACCCTTCCGAGTGTCGTACACTCTGGACAAACTCAGCCCCGTCCCTAGCGGGGCTTTTTGTTGCCGGTTTTTAGGTTTCCCAGAGGGCGAGGAGTATGGCCCCAACGACTATGAGAGTGACGGAGAGATTGATATTTGCCATGGGATCGCGATGATCCCTTGACCATTCCCAGCGAGCAATACGCGCTAGGGTTTTTGGTTAATGCATTGACGGGAGGCGCTCGCTTCGGCGGGCGCCGATTCAAGTCTGACGCCTGGGCTTAATCCCACCTATCCCGTCGCCGATAAACTCGGCGAGCAACGCGTCGACCCTGGCCCCAATAGGTGCCGTAACCAGGACGGCCATAGCCATAACCGTAGCTCGGATAGGCGTATCCGTAACTCGGATAGCCGCCGTATCCATAGTAGCGGGAATAGGGCGGATAGTAGGCGTAGCCTGGGTAGCCAGCGCCGTAGCCTGGGCCAGGACCGATGTAAATGTTGACGCCTTGGGCGGATGCTTTGAGAGGCACAAACATCGCCAAGCCAAGAGCAATGGCACTCACAAAAATGGCGGACGACTTTCTCATCGCTTAGCTCCTTAGACCGGAAATTTAGAAGCCCGACCGTGCCCACGCACAAGCGGGCTTTCTTAGGTTTTTAGTTGCCTGTGACCACTCCGCGGCGGACATGGCGGCGGGCAGATGTAGTCGCGCACCGACCGAGTGCGTTATTCCACTTCATCCCCGCGCCACATGCCTGACGGACTTGCGTGATCATGCCGTCCGCCTGATGAAGCGGCACGGGCGACATAGCCTGGGCGGAGGTTGCGACGGTCAAGGCAAAGGCGGCGAATGCGATCAATCTGATCATTGTTATTCTCCATGGTTATGTTTTTGGGGGAGACCCATAGCGTGAACTGTGCTCGCGCCGACTAAGTTCCGGTTGAGGCACAGCATCATTCGAGTCGGGGCAAGCCGCTGGGGCAGACAATTAAGGGCCGGGAGATGCAGGAGGCGCTTCGCTTCGGCGGGCGCCCCTTTTGCTACCGGGGGTCTCGCTTTGTTGTTGCTAGCGGTAGGCGCCTAGGGAACAAAACCTCGTAGTTCTACTAGGTGGCTCAGGAAGCGTTAGCCAAGCAGTTGGCGATGTAGGCTTCCTTTTCTCCCGCTCTCAGGGCCGGTCTCACCTGCTCGGCCTTGGCTTCGCAAGCAGCCCTTGTATGTTTTGAAACTGCCAAAGCGGGGGCGCTCAGAGCTGCCAAAGCTAGAGAGGCGACACTCATCGCAACTATTACAGATGTCGTTTTCATCTTAGGGTCCACTTCCACTTGTTTGGATAAAGATGAAGCCCGGATTGTCCGGGCTTCTCTTTGACTCTTGTTACTAGGGGCATTGGGGCTGGCTGACGGGGGGCGTCGGGGGAACCGCGCCAATGCCACCGAAGGAAGAACTCGACCGCGCCGACTTAGTTCCGGTTGCGTCCATCACAGCATTAGCGGCTCTTCTTTATTACGCGGGCCCTCTGCCGAAGCGTGATGATCTTCCCAGGACGGCGCTAGGCGCGCTGGCCTCGGCGGGGCCCTTTTTGCTGCTAATATCAGCTGCAAGGTACGGCTTTGAGAGGAGGTCAGCCCCCATGAACAATCATATCGTATGCTTCGCAGCACTTGTCGTTACCATCCTTGTGGCATCTCCGGCAGCGGCCCGGATCGAATGCCGCGGTAATTTCCAGATCACCAAACAGGGCCCAATTTCCACGCCATATTGCGAAGAAAGGCAAATCGCGCGGGTAGCCAGGTCGTATGGATATGCAGTGACGGACGAAGAAGTTCGCAACAATCCGAATACGAAGGTCTATCTCTGCCAGATCATAGGCGGCGACAACCGGCTGAAGGGTTCCTGCGCTGGTTACGCTAACCCCCGCGGATTTCTCTGGTAGCGAATGTCATCGCCGCGCCAGAAAGATTGATCGCCTTGGCGCATGCAGCGACGTACTGTGCGCGTATGACCTTAGAAAGTGATGATCTTGAAACTGCGCTTCAGGAGAACCTGAAACTAAGGCGCGAACTTGCTACCGGACTGGCGGAAGCCAAGGGCGAAAAACTCGCGGCTATTCGTTACCGCTTGGCGAGAATTGTAGGCGCAATCCGCTACGCCTTTTTTGGACGGAACAGGCGAGCGTCCGTTTCAACGACTGTCGTGGAGTTAATGACGTTAGACGGTGCTCGCGATCAATACGCTAATCAGCTTCGGCGGCTTGATAAGGACGCGCTACTCAAGGAGATTGAACAGTTGCGACGACTCATAGCGGACTTGGTGTCGCGTGAAAAGTCAGTTTAGCCGCGGCGTCGGCGCGAACATCGCCAAGTTGACCAAATTGTTGACGAAGAAAGCCTGAGCCCTTTGCACACGCATCTGATATACGCGGGTCTCATTAAGCAAAGGGGGAATTCAGCATGGCTAGGACTGCCAAACGTCGCGCATGGACTTCACAGGATCTTCGCGAGCTAAAGAAGCACTCAAAGAGCAAGACCCCGGTAGCGATGATCTCTAAGACAATGAAGCGCACGCCAGCGGCGCTTAGACAAAAGGCTCTCGTGTTAGGGCTGCCTTTGGGGCATCGTCGCTAGGGGGATCATTACTGGCGGGCAAACTCTTTCGTGGATTCTAGCCATGATGCATTTCAGACACGCGCGAAATAACTTTCATTCACCACGGAACAAACGCTCTGGGCGCAGGTTGCGCGTACAGCCATCCCAGGGGGGTGTTGTCCCTGTTTCATCTGGCTCTCTCCCTCTGATGGTTAGGCCCGGTGCGGCCTTCCACCAATCCGGGCACGCCGGGCCGCTCTCTCTTTCAAGGCCCCCTTACACGGTCGAAAGGTCGAGAGCCGGGATTCAGTTTAGTCCGGCTCTCTTTTTCGCTAAGCAGCTAGTCACCCGTCGACCCGCTCTTGCGGGCGCAGGTGTGGGGCGTCGGATGTGGCCCTCGATGGAACGGGCTCGCGCGACGGGTCGTTGTTTTCTAAAGCCAGTTGCGGGACGCCCAACGAAAAAATTAGGAGACTGGCTCCGTGCGGATTCATTACCATTCTATTGGAATGAGCGTAGCTGGGTTGGTGGTGCTGATAGCGCTCCTTTTTTGAATGGCTTTCCTCGTCCTTGATTGAGTAGCATCGTCTCTACTGGTTGAGCGGCCGCGATTTGCCATATCGACCGCCTTGGCCAGGCGGATCAGGCCGCCGTTTTCAGCAGTCCCGAAATGTCTGAGCAAGTCACCGCTGACAAAATAGATTATGTGAAGCCCGACAAAGCTCTGATCGAGCTCGCGGTCGATGCTCTTGCCGTCGCTGAACGGACGGGTCTGCGAGTCATTACAGCCGAGTCTTGCACTGGCGGATTGATCGCTGAAGTCTTGTCGGAAGCTCCTGGCGCTGCTGAATATTTTGAAGGCGCTTTTGTCTGTTACACCAAAGACAACAAGTGCACGGCGCTTGGTATCGAACCCAGTTTGATTGAGCGGTACAGCGCCGTAAGCGCCGAGGTGGCAAAGGCCATGGCGGAAGGCGCTCTTGATCGGTCGAGTGCTAGTATTGCCATCGCCGTGACAGGTGTTGCAGGCCCCGATAGGGACGAGGCTAATAATCCAGTTGGCTTGGTCTATTTCGCTTGCTCGAAGCACGGAGTGAAAACAGTCTGCATCGAGCGGCATTTCGGAGATCAGGGTAGATCGCGAATTCGATATTTGGCCGCGACCGAGGCGCTTACCTTGCTCGCGCAAGCCGCGAGCGGTAACTGGGATTTTGCAGGTTCCCCTGGTTATGTCGCGAGCGTCGGCTCTTGAGGTCGAAGCGGACTCGACGCCTATACGACGCTACTACCGGGTTTGACCCTAAGTGGACCTTTCGCGGTTCAGCGCGACGGACTCTTACTGCGCGTTCAGAAAGGCTAAGGCCTCTCGAACTCCGAATGGTTCAACGGCCTAGTGCAGGACCAGAGGATGGATTGGCAACCAAGCCGCGCGGTTTATCGTTCACGACCGCCCGCTACGATGGCGTGCTCACGAAAAGACCAGTTGGGGCCGTAATGGTAGCGATTGCGCCTAATCGCAAAAATACCACCCGCCGTTCGCAGCCCGAAAATAACCCGTATTCGGATTGAACGAGGGGCCGTAGACGCTGCGACAGTAATTGTACCAACCCGGACTCCATGGTGGAGGCCCGTAGCCGACCGGTGAGTAGTACACAGGCGGTGGCGGGGGAGGCGGTACCACGTAGACCTCACGCGGAGTGAGCGCACTTCCGACGATGGCACCCACTCCGAAACCGAGTAGTCCTGCCCCTACGGCGTTACCATGACCCGCCTTTGCCGCGGTAGTTAACATTGCCGTGTTCATCACAGTCGTGATGGCCAGGGCCGCAAGAATTGCCCTTTTCATTTTTGCCCCGTTCTCCTCATAGCAGCTAAGATGGACGCTAAAGTCAGCGTACGCTCGGATCTTGAATCCGGTGTTAATCAGCCTTCGACTTAGCTCCGCCACACAGGCTGCCGCGCAAATGCGTCGGACCTTGGCTTTGGGCTTGGCTGGCGAGCTTGTCGAGGCTCGGCCCGAACAGCGATTTCCAGAAACGGCGCTTGAAACCGTTCTCTAGGAGGTCGGTGGTGCGGTCGTTACGCGACGCAACTGAAGGCTCCCCGAGGACGACCGCGACGAGCTTGCGACCATCACGAGTTGCGCTCGCCACAACATTGAAGCCGGATTCGCAAATGAAACCGGTCTTCATTCCGTCCGCGCCGGGGAAGCTGACAAGGAGGCCGTTATGGGTGCGCATCGTCTTCTTACCCACTTGCACTTGGTTCAACGAGAAGAGATCGGCGTGCTCAGGAAATTCGACGATAATGGCGCGAGAGAGCTTGGCCAGGTCGCGGGCCGTGGTGATCTGGCGCTCGTCATGGAGGCCGTTGACATTTGTAAACCGCGTCCGGGTCATGCCGAGCCGCTGCGCCGCCTCATTCATGCGGGTGATGAACGCGGCCTGGCTGCCGGCAACCGCCTCGGCGATCATTACGGCGACGTCGTTGGCGGACTTCACGATGAGAACCTTGAGCGCGACGTCGAGTGTGATCGAACCTCCGAGCGGGAGGCCGAGTTTGGAGGGTGCTTGGGCTATCGCCTTCTGCGAGCAGACAACCTTAGTGTCCGGCGAGACATTGCCCGCTTTGAGCGCCTGGAATGCAACATAGGCCGTCATCAGCTTGGTCAGCGATGCCGGGAACCAAAGCGCATCGGGGTCCTCGGCGTAAAGGACGGTGCCGCTAGAGGGTTCGAACACGAGGGCGGGGGCAGCCGAAGCGATCGAAGGAGCCACGAAGATCGCTCCGACGAGCAGGCCCAGGCCCATGCGTCTCAGCACCATCCCTGTTTCCCCCTGCTTCGAGCTGTGAACGCTTGTGTGGGCCGCCAATTATAACTTGAGTTACAACGCAGCGGAGAGTGAACAGATAGCAAGCAATCCGCTCTTGCGGATAGCCATCGCCACCAACGATGGCCGTTTCTGGCACGACTCGGACCCACTGACTTCGCGGGCGAACTTCCGCTCGTTGGGGTGAAGCGGACTTTCCAGCTCCCTCCGCGAGCTTCTTGGTCGCCACTTATCGTCCCCATGTGAGTTGCATGCGTTCTATAGCAGACGGGGAAATTATTCTGATGCTCAAGCTCATGCTCGCGCGTCAGAGCTCGGAGTTTGGTTAGAGAGCCGCTCCGCGACATCGACCCCACAAATTCGGATGTCGTTGAGGCGGCAATGCACCTAGCGTGTTTGTGCCACGGCTTCCCCCGCTGCGCTCTGCGGCGTGGCGGTGATCTTGCCATATTGCTGATCCTCTAGCGCCGGAGAAACGCCACGAAGGTGAGTACGCTGAGGGGCGCATTTTAAGATAACGGCAAGATAGCCTGCCTAATCTGAAGTGGATGCGACCGTTCGCATTGACTGAGTCCGATAGGAGGATTGATCGGATGCGGTTGAGATCGCTCCTTCTAGCTATCGTCGCCATCGCCAGCCTCATTATGATCGGCGGCGCCTTGTCGGGCCGGCCCCTATCATTTGCTGCAGAGCTGCCGTGGCTCGATCCGGATTGGCTTCAGGCCCATGTGGGCGAAGGCGAGGGACAGATCGCCCCAGTGGTCTTGCAGCGGGCGCGCGCGCTTTATCTGAAGAAGGTGAGTGAAGGCGCAGTCAACAATCCCTGCTACTTCGCCATGGACGCCACGCGCCCCGGCGGCTTGGGACGCCGATTTTACGTCATTTGCGAAGCCGACCGGACGTTTCGTGCGATTCCATCCGGACATGGCGACGGGCGCACCCTTGAAGGCATCGCGGATTTTGCCAACGGCATCCGCTGCGCAAAGAACTTCAGCAATGCGATGGATTCGCAGCTAACGACCGGCGGCCCATATGTGACGGCCGAAATCAGAACCTCGTTCAAAGGTTACTATCGCGACCCGGGCGGAAATAACGTGGCCCTGATGCGATCGTTCGTCCAATTCGATGGCGAAGGCGACGCGGCGAACGCCAGGCGGCGCGCCATCGGGGGCCATCCGGCCGTGCTGGTGAAAGGACGCTGTCTCCTAAAAGCTCGGGAAGATCCCTATGCGGACGACGACGGTTACGTCCCGTTTGGACAGCTAGTGAATTACACCGGCGGTCGTAGCAACGGCTGCACCACTTGGTCGCCGTCAGATGCTGAGCAAATCATTCCTATCGTGAAGGATAGACCGACGACGCTCTACATCTATCCCGAATCGACCGACATCGTCGCCGTTGCGCGAGCGGTGAAGGCGGGCCGGTCGCTATCGCGCGCCGGCCTATATTGGAACGCCTCCTGCTTGAGAGAAATCCACTCGCCGAACTTTTGGCCGAGGGAAACTCTCGAACCCGTCCTCGTTCAATATAAGGAAGATCGCCCGCCGCCGCGACCGCAGTCGCCGCCGATTTGCAGGGAAAGTGCTAACAGCGCGGGGTGGGTTGGCGCTGTAACGGAGTGGTTTACCAGGGATGACTAAGGGGATGACGAGATCGCGGAGGATTCGTCGAACTCATTAACATAGGTCGCACAGTAGCGCTCGCGACTCCATCCACGCGAAGGTTTAGCGCCGACCAGGCAGGCTCGGGCACTAGGGGCGGAAACCTTAACGGAGCTGCCCGATGAATTCAGATCGTGCCGCAAGAAGGACTCGCCCTCTACGCTGCCCTCGTAAGGAAGGAAGCCGAAATTGGCACAAAGGGCTTGGGCACGTTTTATCGCGCTACAGCCAAGAAGCGGAACTCAATCAAAAGGCGCCACAAGGCCTATCGCGGCTATGGTTCCGTGCTGGCCGGTTCACTTATAATAACCGACGCCGCAAATCTGATCTTCGACCTTTGTGAAAAAGGTGACCTTCTGTACAGGCGTGTCGGACTCCGGCCGAGGCCACATATAGGCGACCTCGCTGATCTTGCCCTCGGCTGCCGTCCTCATAATCTCCTCGCCAAAAGCAAAACCGTTCACGTCTTTGATTTCCGTGAGTTTCGAGCCCTTGTGAGTTGGATGAGCGGTCTCAATGCCATCGGAGGCATTGGCACAGAACACGTAGAGGTCGCGGTCTTTAAACCCTCCCTCTCCTTTGTTGAACATGTCGAGGGCTTTTGTCTTGTCGGCTTTCATGGCCGCGGCGGCCCTTTCCAGCATGGCTCTAGCATCCTCGGCAGTGCCATATTGAGCGGTCTGTGCAAATGCGGCAGTTGCAAATATGGCGACGTAGATTCCAGCGACGACCACCTGGCGAAGCATATTATCCTCCATTTAACCCGCGCCGATTGTATACGTTTTGAGATCTTCTCACCCTCGATAGGCGTGTTCGTTGTGCCAGCGTACCGCATGGGACAGGGGCGTCGCAGGGCGTCGGCGGGATAGAAGATCGGCTTGCCATGTAGCGCGTAATAGTGTCGCCCGTTGTCAAACTCCTCCTTAATACGGCACTTACTGGGGCCAAGGTCGACGCGTTGCGCGCCGGGTTTATCGACGACATGAACGCTGGTAAAAAGAAGCGTACCAATCCCGAGCGAGTCGACTGCGTGTTAAGAAGAAGCCCCGGCAAGGTGCTTGACCGGGGCTTCCAACCAACGGGTTGATTCAGCGAGTCACCGCGCAACAGGGGCAGGGCGGGTGTGGGCAACGCGTTTTGGTCTATGCAGCTCTCGCGCTACCGGCTTTCTTGTGAACTTTGTATTCTGCTTTGCACTGCTTCATCAGGTCGCGGTGCTTGCCTGCCATCGGGTGTGTGATGAGCGCTTGCTTGCACATATTCTTTGCGACCACCGGCATTAGCGTCGGTGGAGGCCAGGCCGAGGGCGAAAATTTATCTTTCCCTTTCTATTTTCCCCTGACTTGAGCCGGCCAGGACCAGTGCGAGTGCTAGGGCAATTTTCTTCATTGGGTACTTCCTTTCCTTGCACACGGGGGAAGCTCTGGCTGTCCTAACTAAAGATGCATTAGGACAATTGGTTCCGAGGCCTTTTCAGGACTTTTTTGTGCAAGCGCTTGGCCGGTGGCGTCCTTGACGACAAAGCCCCGAAGTTCTGACGACATTCTGAACCGAAACGTCCACGTTTTTTTGCTCTCTGAATCCCACTGTCCATGCAAAGCTGGGATGCTGCGACAGCCAAATTCTTTCTTCTTCTTGCCTTGGTTAGAGCGCGGGAGGTTTTACCACGGTCGCCGTTCCGGCCTCAGTCAGGAGATCGTTTAGCTCTGAAAGTCGTGCTCGTGCGCGCTCTATGGACTGATCAGTGGTGTCGATCCAACCTGCGCCGATATCCTCGCCTGTTCGGACCTACCCGATTGCAAAAGCTCGAGCTGCTGCTCGATGCTCGCCTGCTCTTGCTTGCACCACGCTATGAAACGATCAGGCGCTGCCACTTTTGCTCCGGGGTTTTGGTGCTGTTTCCGAACCAACGCGGTTCAAAGCCAGAGGTTGCCTGCAGGCTGAAGGCCGATGTCCGCTTATGGCACGAAGCGGACTAACTATGGAGCAGCTGACGATGTCTGCTTGCAGGCGCAAAGCGGACATCTCCGACTACGATGCGGTGTCTGCAAGGGCTTCCGCTGACGTAAGCAACCTGTACCTCCGGTGCGGGCGAAGAACGAAAAAGTCATTCTACTACAATTACTTATTTTTGGATTGGTGGGCCCGGGAGTTGTGCCATAGGCACGCAGAAACAAAAGCTTCGCGCAAGGTGCGGGCGTAAATGCCCCTTTGACGCCCAAAAGGAATTTTCAGCGGTTCCCGCACCAAAGCACAATCTCGAAAGTGCATTATCGCGTCACGCTCCCGATGTCCTTCTCAACAAGGTGTGGGCGGCGTTGCCCCTTGTATGATCAATCTCTCATTCTTCGCGGCAGTCTGGGTTGCTGCATTGTCGCTTCCCCATAGTCGGACCAAGTCATCATTCCAAATCTCAATCTTCACTCGCGATTTAGTTGGGGCGAGCAACGGTAGCGATTTAGACGAAGGCGTCCATGGCTTGCAGAGACATTCAATTTCGGACGTCTCCCAATCCAACACGGGATTTTCCATCCAGGCTCTGCCCTCAATTCTCAATCCGGGCAGCGAAGTCACTTGGATGCGCAAAGGGACATTGGGATCGACCGTGGACTGAGCTAGACCTGGGGGTCTTATCAGCCAAGCCTTCTTAATGGCCCGCGTGAGCCGCTCGCGCGCCTTCTGGAGGTCGTGGTCGATTAGGACCGTTGCGTCGCTAAGCTGAAGCCAAGTCACCGGCCCGCTCGCTTCGTAACAATTTCGTCGAACGCTCGCAGGTCCTCAGGACGCGTCTCGTGGGCCGGGTCCTTTTTGGACGCCGCCTTTGCCTCTTTTTTTGCTCCTACTTGAGCAAGGAAGCGAAACCACTCTGCCTTCCGGGCAAATGCCGCTTTCTGCGGTGCTGGCATCATCGGGTCACCTGCCGCCTTCTCGTATGCCGTCGCGATCTGTGAGTGCTGTTCTGACTTGAGAGACATCTCCGCAGGATGCTCGTCAGGAGTTAAAACTCGTTAAATCCCTCACCTTCCTCGCTGACGCTGGTCATTGGCCGCCAGATCGTGGCGGGGCGATCCAAGCGCTTCTTAGGAGCGACAGCGAGAGGTGTCGGGCGGTCGTGGGCATGAAGCAGGCCGTGAGTAGCGCGACCAACAAGGCGGCGCGTCAGGGTCATGTTCCTATTCGCCACCCCTTAAAAAGCCCCGCTAGGGGCGGGCTGAGTCGTTAGCCGAGGGAACGACACTCAATGAGTGCCAGCCCAATATTAGCAACCTCGCCGCCAAAGGAAAGGGCGCCGGCCAAGGCGAGCGCCCCGAAGGAATTGTGGAGACACTCAACAATTGCGTTTTTGCAAAGCGCGACTCCCCTCAGCATGGTCAAGCAAAGGAATGCGGGGGACTCGGAATGCCAAAGCGCATCCGACTGGTAAGCTCCACGACAGAGGCTGAACAACGCCAGGTCTTGCTTCACGTCCTATTTTTGGCTCAACGATCCGACCAGTTTTATTCCTATGTGCGAAATTACTTGGCGGCTCACATTGGCGTCACGACCCAATGGCTTGATTGGGCCGTAGGGGAGGCAAGACGTGAATTATCGTGTGAGGCCATTTCGGCTGGGTCCGTATATCAGGACGAAGCCGTTAAGCTCCGCTAAAACCGAAAAGGGCGCCGGCCGAAGCCGACGCCCCCTGATGGCCCTTGTCCGGGGCCAGATATTGTAGAGGCCCTAGTCCGGGGCCATCCGAACGATAGGCGATTCGTTTCGACGCCACTTCCAGCGAGCTAGCCACCTAGAGCCCGATCTGTCGTCGCCAGGGGGCCCCGATACCCTTCAAGGCGGCAATATCCTCATCCGGTAGCCGCTGCCATTCACCCGACACAAGATCTCGCCAATAGTTGCAGCCCAAGCATCCTGGCAGCCGCTCGCCATGGGCATCAACTTCGACGAGGGGAAGTCCACATCGTTCGCATGTTTTCCCGGTTTGATGCTCGGTGCTCATTTCCGACACATAACGCAAAAAGGGCGCCTGCCGAAGAGAGAGCCTCTCAAATTGTAAGCATTAGGATTGACGGCGGAACGTGCTTCACGCGCCAAGAGACAGAAATCATGCTCATCCCGCAATGGGCACGACAAACAAGAAATCCTTAAAGCCGGTACTAGCGGAGTTCCGCAGGGGCATCGCGCATCACCGTGCACAGGGCGCGACCGAAGAGCACATCAGACAAATTCTTGGCGAGTCAATTTGGCTTGCTTTTCAGCTCGTCGAAGACAAACGGCTGCGGGCTTGGCTCTGCGAGGAATTCAGCAAGGCCGCGAAAGTGTCGCCGATCGTCACGCACTACCCGGCGAGCCGGAAGCTGCACTGATGAAACCTTCACCGCGCAGCCTGCCGCCCTCGCGGCGCGCTGGCGTTCCTGGCGGTGCTGTTGCTGGCCTATCGCCGAAACTCGCTTCGCAGACCGGACTGGCGGATCATCGAAGCGAGCGTCTTGGGGATGAAGCCAATTCCTCATCGCCTATTTCAAAGGCGGCAACGTGACCGGCTCGACGATGGTCTGATGGTGATGGAAGAAGCAGCCCCCAAGCGTCCAGGACGCCAGGAGGACCGCGAGAACGGCGATCACACGCATTACTAGCCTCACTTTACGCAATACACTAAGGCGGCCAGCAAAGCATAATTTGCAGCTAGATTTGGTGACGAAACTGCAACAGTTCAGAAATGAAAAAGGGCGCCCGCCGAAGGGAGCGCCCTAAACTGAAACCAACTCGGTTCGAGAAAAGGGGCCGCTTTCTAGTTGAACTTCAACGGCTCCGACACGACGACCTGTTGGTGGTGGCCGAAGCAGCCCCCAAGCGCAACCGTGGTCGCGATGACAACGGCGCAAGCTATCAAGAAACGCATGGATCCATCCCCGGTTGGTGCTGACTAGAATTTAAGACAAATCCGTTTCAACGTCTCTCGCGCCCGCAAAACATAGTTAACGGGCGTTCACGCATTTTTAGTGCTTCCCAGATTGAGTCGCTCTTGCTCAATCGAGCGGTGCGTCGGCACGGTCTCCTCTCACCCCTCTACTCGTCGGGAGACCGTGCCTTCTATCGTAGAGGCGCGTATCGTAGAGGCGCGGCAAATGATCCTGACAGCTGAACGGCAGTGGATGGTTGCAATTGCTTATGAGAAAGCGGCCGCCGATACGATCGGAGTTCCCGCCCCTCAACGTGCTGCATTTGCCCGCAAGGCAAAACGGTTCCGCACGCTCGCTCGGATAGCGGCCAAGATCGAGGCCACGACAGTCGTCAAGCAGGTCTCTTGTCATGCGTGTCTTCGGTTTTGAGCTCTCAGGGCTTTCGATTCTAGCCTGACGCAAGCCGGGTGACGCAACTCATAGTCTTAAGACCCTGCCAGCAAATTGGAGGAAGATCATGTTTCGGCTTGCAACTTTTGTGGCGCTGCAAATAGCCCTCCTATCTGTCACTCTCGAACCAACTCGGGCAGCAGAGTATGGCACTGCGGACGAAGCCAAGGCCATGCTTGAACGCGCGGTCGCCGCGGTGAAAGAAGACAAGGCGAAGGCGTTAGACATGTTCAATAAGGGCGAAGCCGGATTTAAGGACCGCGACCTCTATGTGTTCTGCGCCAACACCTCCGACGGCATACTCACAGCGCATCCCTACCTCAAAGGTGAACATCTGCAAGACATCAAGGGCAAGAAGGGCTATCCGCTCGGGAAAGAGATTATGCAGAACGCCACCGAAGGAACGATAAAAGAGCTTACCTATTGGTGGCCCCGTCCTGGGTCAGACAAGCCGTTGGAGAAGATCACCTTCTACACGAGGGTCGGAGATCAAGATTGCGGTGTCGGCTACTACAAGGAATAACTTGCGCCGCTCGCGTGACCGCCGATGGCACCTAGCGGAAGTCAGCTGCTCCCCCGCGTCATATGTCCGCCATACGGCGTTAAGGGGACCTCTACGCGGGTCACGGGGTGTCGCAGAATGACCCAAAGCAGACTTCACCCATCTGCTTCCTTTGCGAGGCGAGGCGGGGCCTGAGTTCGACCACGATATTGACCTCGGGCTGTTTCAACGGGAAAGCTCGGCCCGTGACCCTCCGGCTGACCGCGCGAGTCACTTATCATGCGGCAGCGGCATCCATGCCGGCAGCGCGACATCAGCGCGGTAGAATTGAGGCAGTTTGGTGCCGAGCGATTCCATGTCCTTGATGTCGGCGTCCCTCAGCTGCGCCTGCGTGATCAGCGTGGGCGGTACAATGATGTTGCGGCCCGGGTCTTCGCCTGCCAGCAGCATCGCCAGAGCGCGTACCGATACGCGGCCGACCACGGCCGGATTGGTGGCGGCGGTCGCGGCCCAACTGCTCCCTGGCTCGCGCATCGCGACGATATCCGGAGTGGAAATATCCGCCGAGTAGATCTTGATCTGCGATGAGAGCTTCGCGTCGTCGACGGCCATCTTCACGCCCCGGGCAAATTCGTCGTAAGGAGCAAATATCACGGTGATGTCCGGATGCGCCGCCAACGCCAAGCGCGCCTGCGCGGCGACCGATCCGGCAATTGGGTTATCCATGGTGCCGAACGTCGCTACTTCCTGTATGCCCGGATACTTGACCTTGAATGCTTTCCAGGTCTCATTGCGGCGGTCGAACGGGGCGATGCCCGCGACGTAGACGAAGCCGGCTTTGAAGCTCTCGCCATTATCCCGGATTGCTTGCTCGAGGACGAGGCGGGCGAGGTCCCGATCGGACTGCTCTATCTGCGGGATCTTGTCGTTCTCGACGTTGACGTCGAAGGCGACCACCTTGATGCCAGCATCCACCGCGCGCTGTGCGGCCGCTTTCAAGGGGTCGGTTGGGCCATGCTGTATGATTATGCCGTCGACACCAAGCGCGATCGCTTGGTCGACCATTTCGGCTTGGCGCTCGGCGTCCTGCCGGCTGTCGAACACCTGCAAGTCGACGCCGAGTGCCTCCGCCTGCTCTTTGGCGCCGGCGAGATAGGAGTCAAAGAAGTCGCCGGTCGAAAGGTAGCGAACCAGCACCATTCTGACGCTGCCCGGTTTATCGAACGGGGCCGGCAGGCTGCCGGCACCGGCTGTTGAGCCTAACGCTCCTGCCCCGAAGGCTGCGAGAGTGAGCTTGCTGAAAGTCCTGCGCGATATGGTCATGTATGCCCTCCCTTCACGCTAACGGCTGGTTCCCAACGGGGCTTGGCTTGCGATGACCTGCCGCTGGTTGACGGTGATCCGATTGCCAACATCAAGCTGGGCAAAAACTTGGTCGTCATCATGAAAGAGACATCCAGACAAACAATTAAGAGGAGCTCGTCGAAGCGTTCCAGAAGACGCTCGGCTGCCCGATGATGTCGCGGCTCGCACCATCCGTCGCCTTAAGGTTTGTGCTCGATGCGAGGTCATTGCCGTTGACCAACACGAGGCGTTGGTTATGGCCAAGCATCGTGTAGACGGCGTGATTTCCTATTAGGCCCGTACTATGCCTGCGGGATCAAGCACATCAGCTGCGCGTTTTCCGCGATGACTTCGGCTTGGAACGCTTGCCCCGCGACGTAGCGCGGCCTTTTTTCGTTGCCAGCTTTGTCGCCCTTCGTGTCGAGCTCTTTGCGGACTTTGTCGCCGCCGCTTTGGCGGGCGCTCGCTTTTTGGAAGGGGCCGTCTTTGCCTTTGTGCTCCGTTTGGTCGGTTGACTTTTAGCGCGCCTCTTACGAGCGGCCATTACGGCGCCAGACACGGCACCAATCAACGTACCCACCACCGGCGTGCCAACCGCGGTGCCCACTACCGCTCCTGCGACGGCACCCCCAAGAGTGCTCTTAGCCGCGCCTTTCTCATCGCTCGATAAAATCTCTTTCTTGTCAAGAAAGCTTCGCCGCTTGACAACAAATGAAACCATCTGCACCGCGCCATGGCTCCGTTTAGAGCAAATTAGAACATCTGCGACGCCCCAGCGCGACATCAGCAAAAGTCAGCATTCGGGATCACGCCGCCCTGGGGTTTTGGGGCGAAAACAAAGTTCAGAATTGGCGGAAGCAGGTTCAGGGTCGCCATCCATAGCCCTCAAGGGAAACGCAGCCGTGCGGGCGCTGTGGGCGGCTATCCAGCGAAGCTGCCCGCATGACCGCGCTCTGGTTCACCGCGCGGCTGTGGCTGGTCAATCGGCTGCTCGCTCTAGCCGTGTAAAACGTGGCCATCGCGCCGGCGGAGGTACGGGCAGAGCGAGATCGACTGCGACGGCTGCGGTAACGGTTTGTTAACCATAATCAGCGACGGTTAGCAGACAAAAAATTGTCCCTACTGGCACCTTACGGCCCCGGCCCCGAATCCGGGGCCGTTTCCTCGCAGATAGCCGCCCGCTGTGGAAGCTCTACTAAAGGCAGAGGAAGGTCCTCGCTTCATTGGGACCATCGAACGCTTGTTCGATGGATGGCGGGTATCCTTTCGCTTGCGGCTGCCCAGCGAAGTTTTCACACACCCGGGCAACAGTGAGGTTTTTGCTACTGAGCTACAGGCCACAAAGTGGCTTCATACTCAAGCAACCACTCGCGGATTCTCGCTTATCGAGATAAGGCGCCAGAGCTAACCGCAGCCCTCTAGGGCGCTCGCTTCGGCGCTCCCTCCTCGAACCGGGTGCCGCTTTACCGAGTTGATAGGCCATGGCAGCCCCTGATCGTTCTTCATCGCATGTGCAAGCACGAGCAAGCGAGCATCGAGCGGCAGCTTGAGCCGATGAAATCCGGCAAGGTGCGGACGGGCGAGGACATAGGGTCAGGTTGGATTGATACGACCGAGGAGTCGGTAGAACGCGCTGACGCTTGCCACGAAGACCCTGCTAAGGCTGTACCCAGCACTTCGAGGGCTTGGCGGAAGTGGTTTCATTGAATGCCCTGTTGTGTAAGATCCATGTGCCAAGCCAAGGAAAAGGCCTCCTCGGTTGGCAGGCTCGGCGCGCAGAGGTCCGCCAAGTTCCTATGCGTGCCGGGCCGCTGTTTGGTGGAACAGGAGGCGCATTTACCCGTTTTCGCTGCAGCCAGTCTGGAGCCATCTCCCCCCGACTGGTTAGGCCCGGTACTGCTCCCCCTGCAAGAACTTGCCTGGCGGTGGCGGGCCGCTGCTTTACAGTTGAGCAATGGTTTGACGGTTAACCTCTGGGACCACTCGGAGGCACGCCAAATGAAATTCTTCATTGCGACTTTCTCGCTTTTAGTTCTTCTCGCTCTGAGCGGTTCAATGGTTGCCCTGCTAGTGGGTGTTTCAGGTTACCTGCCTGACGTAGGCGCCGGGACTCAGGCAGCCTCCGCAAAGTCAACAAGCCGACTGCGCTGAGCCTTCCTCACCACAATGCAGAACATGTGACGGCAACCCATTTCTGGGCAACATCCGCCACAGTCGGCTACCCCCAACGGTCGGAAATGGGCCCGGAAACCAACCGAGATTCGGTGCGTGTTTGTTGCACGCACGAATGACGTAACGGGCTGGGTACTTGTTTAAGTAGATTCTCACTCTTTCCCTCTAGCCTCATCGCCAAGACCACCTGCGGGATCCCCCAATGGTAGGTCGGGGCCTAGTGCTGCTGCATTCGTGTATTGCGTAGCAGTGGTGCTAGGCCTTCTTTTGAGGAAACGAGTGACCTTCTAACGCGTTTAGGCCTCGTACCCCCCGCATTACACTCAGAGCGCCAATAGGAGAAAGCTCGCCGCTCAAACAATCGAAAAACTGAACGCCAGCGGAACATCTATTCCCGCACCTTCTCCTCCGGTGCGGGCGAAAAGAGAAAAATAGCAGTGAAATCAACATCGATTTTTAGTGGTGGGCCCGGGAGTTGTGCCACTTGACAACTAGATCAACACCTTACCGCGAGGTGCGGGCGTAAAGGCCGCTTTGAAGCGCGAAGGGTATTTTCAACGGCTCCCGCACCAGAACTCCCTGCCCTCCTCTCACGCGTGCCGTGGAACTTCCGCTTCTGAGGGTAAAGCCGACATCCGTAATTCGCTCACCCAAGTCCGCTTCTGACCCAAAGCGGACGCTCGCAGACTTCCGCTAATGACCCAACGCGGCCGTCGGACGCGCGCGCCCAATCAGATTGGCTTCGGCGTTTTACCTACGGTAATCCACTAGTAGCCGGCTGTAGTGGCGCGACGGCGTCTAGGCTGGCGATGTTTTGGCCCCTTTGGTTACACCGAAACTCACTCCGTGATTGGCTAAGACTCCGAGGGTGAGGATGGGACGGGCCGAACCGGGGGAGCCGAACCTGAATTGTTGGCTCAGCATGGAACCGATTGAGGTTCCCAGAGTTCGAGCTGCGAGGGATTGCAGAAAGCTGTCTAGATGCCCAGGCGAGCACAAGCGACGCTGTAGCGCTGCGCTTTCGAGCCCAGGGACGCAGGCGTCTTTCTGAGGGTTTCGCTAAAATAGCGCCACGCGACCTTGGGCGCCCGAAAAAGAGGCGCCCCAACGAGCTCACGTGGGACGCTTCGTGGGAGGTCGCCATGCAACACCAGCTCAGCAATTCAAATGCTTCCACGACCATGAGTCCCGCCAAACCTAGCCCTATCAGCAATCGCGCGTCAGCGAGACTAGCCCGCTTCGCGGAGACTGAAGCGCCTTGCGCCGTGCAGCTCAAAAAAACTCTGGATTTCTCCATTGCGAAGCGGGAAGCAAGCGAGAGCATTCGGCTAGTGGAAACGGCATTGCGAGCCGCCGCGCAAGGATCCGCTCCTCATGCTTCATCTGGAGCCGGGTGTAGTGACCGGGAGCTTTCCGCGATTTCCCGGAGAACGCCGTCTGTCGGTGCACAACGTTTCAGGAAATCACGCATTGTTGCGATTATAAGCTTTGCAATAGTGCTCCCGAGTCTCGTCGGGGTGGCTGTTTGGCTGAGCGTAATCCCGTCGCCATTGGATGTGTCACAAAAGAGCCAGTTTATACGGTCCCCAGTGCTGACGGCGCCTGCCTTCCTCGAAGCGACTGCCGGTGACAGTATTTTGTTGCCGATCGCACTAGACGGTACGGATGGAATCCCCGCCGAGAGCACCATTGATGTAACAGGGCTGCCACAGGGGAGCACTTTGTCTAAAGGTCGACCATTTAGCAATACAGCGTGGAAGCTGGAACGGGACGAGATTGGCGATCTGCAACTCGTGCTGCCCATTAGCGCGGGCGGTCAGACCAAACTCAAAATCCAGCTCGTTGCCCCCGATGCTACAGTTGTAGCCGATGCCGAGATCCTCCTGCAGACGGAGACTGCCTCACACGATTCTTTGCCGAGGAATGCAGAAGACACTGATACCGTCGCGCCAGCAAACCAGGAGACAGCCCTGTTCGGGATGACTGCACCCGCGGTGGGCTTTGAGATTAAGGATGCGCTGCTTTGGCATGACACTCCCAAGCTTCAGCCTGAACTAGGGCTGCGAGATGCGAAGCCATCGGCAGTCGCTACGGACCGAGAAGAAGAGCCTGTGCAATCTGACCATCGCGTTGTGCAATCGCAGCATCGCGCGCCGGTCAAACCAACGGTTGCGACTGTCGGGACGAATGAGGTCAAGACCTCGGTGTTCGTCAACCTGCGGCAGGCGCCGTCGCCGTCAGCAAAGGTCATCCGCGTGGTGGCCAAAGGTACAAAATTGCGTGTCGTGGCGCGCAAGGGTAGGTGGATGCAGGTGACGGATCCCGCGACTTCAGCGAGTGGGTGGATCTACACGGGCAATGCAAACCCGCCGCGTACCACGAAGCCGTCAGCCCCTGCAGAACCATCCGAGGACATTCAACCAAAGCCGGACTCGGTAGATACGCAACCAAAGCCAGACTCGATCTGGCCAAGCTTTATACGGGGGCTAGCAAGCAGGTAAGGCTCGCGCTCGGGGACACAAATTGCCTGATCGAATTTATGGAGGAACCGTAGCAACGAAGCCGCTGAGGCGGCGGAGCACCCGGATGCGTCAGTCGGCCACAAGGCCCCAATATTTCGCTTCGAACGACCTCAGATCCGGTGACCTCGCTTCCTTGGTTCTTCGAGTGCTCGAGAAGCTTGCGCCTTGCAGCAAGGCGTCGCTTGTCGCCCATATATCGGGTGACTACACGACGGTTGAGTCACCGACGGGCCACATAATTTTGCATGCCCTGCTCAGGCTCGAAGCGCTGGCCCTAGTCCGCGTCGCCGAGCATGAAATCGTGATCACTGGCAGTGGCAAGCGATTCCTGGACGACTTGAAAAGTAGCCAGTCGTCGCCGGCCTCACCCTGCACCTCCATCAAAGAGACTGCGTGGCCGCGTGGGGTCACAAGGCAGCTCGTTCGGCTAGCAAAAATTTGCCGCGAGCGAGCTGAGGCTTGGGTCGTCTTTGTTTGGGAAGGACGGCGGGGGACTGCTAGGCAACTAGGTGGCTTGAGGCTGAAGCCCGCGCTTGCTGGGCGGAGCCGGTTCTTGGTTTTGGGCGGCGCTTTCTCTGCACTCGCCTTGTCCATAGCTGTGCTTTTCGCGTCGCTTTCGCATGAAGGTACCGAGAGCTCACGGGGCGAACCCTTTGTACTAGATGGCATGGAGGAGTCCGAATCACCCATAGCAAAAGCGGAATTCGTGCCGCCGATGATCAACGGCAGGGAAAGTATTCGTATCGCGGTCAGTGATCAGCTTTCAAAGCTCAGTTTGTCGAATGAATCGCAGAAAAGCGAGGTTGAAGTCCTCGTCGAACACTATTCAATCCCCATGAGGCCACTGCTTTGGGTCGATGAGAATGGCGTCACTGATCGGGCAAAGTCCGTTATAAGAGAAATCGCCAAAGCGGATGAGTACGGCCTTCGAACGACCGATTACGAGTTGCCAGAACCGGACGGCTTTGATCGCAGGGCCGGCGGCGATGTGGATTGGCTCGCCGACGCCGAAATCAAAATCGATTTAGCTGTTCTCCGTTACGCGCGCGATGCGGCCGGTGGCCGAATCAATCCTGCACGCTTAAGCAAGAATCTCATCCGAGGGCTTCTGCCCGATCCCTCTGAGGTTTTGAAGTCAATTGCTGTTGAACCGCATCCAGCAGCTTATCTGCGGGGCTTGCAACCTAGACATGCACAATTTGAGCTTTTGCGCCAGAAGCTGCTGGAGGTGCGGGCTCAATCAAGCACTTCCAAACCCGGCATGGTCCTTCCTGAAGGGCCAGTCCTGAAAAAGGGCGTCGCGCATGACCAAGTCGCTATGCTTCGGCAGAGGCTTGAGATGCGCTCGGACGGGATCAGAAAAAATGTTTTTGATGATTCGCTTGAACAGGCTGTGAAGGAGTTTCAGGCCAAGCACGGCGTGACTCCTGATGGGATGGTCGGCACCAGTACGCGCCGCATGCTCAATCAGGAGGTCAGTGCTGAGGAAATCGCAGACACTGTCAAAGAACGACTAATCCTTCTCAACATGGAGCGATGGCGCTGGCTACCGCGCGATCTTGACGAGTTTTACGTGAATGTGAACGTGCCAGAGTTCATGGCGCGCGTTGTCAGAGAGGGGAAGGTCATCAATGCAACCCGCGTAGTGGTGGGCACGCCGGACAAACAGACACCCATCTTCTCAGATCGAATGCAGGAGATCGTGTTCGGGCCTTATTGGAACGTGCCTACCTCAATCAAAGTCGAAGAGATCAGGCCTTATCTGAGGGAAGAGGCGCCTTGGTTCTTCGGCGGTGGGGGATGGAACACGTCAGTCTTCCAGCGCCATGGTCTCCGAGTCAGATATGGCGGGCGGGAAGTCGATCCGGGCTCAGTCGACTGGGACCAAGTTGACATTCGCAATCTCGAAATTTTCCAACCTCCAGGCCCAGAAAATGTGCTGGGCAAGATCAAATTCGTTTTTCCCAATAAGCATGACGTTTATCTCCATGACACCACGCAAAAAGAGCTATTTGCCGAACCAGTCCGGGCGAAGAGCCATGGCTGCGTGCGTGTACAGAAACCGGAGGAACTTGCCGCGATTGTGCTTGGCTACGACCAAGGTTGGAGCCCCGCGCGCGTGGAGTCGGCGGTCGAGACCGGTTATGACCAGCATGTCGCGCTGAAGCACAAGACTCCGGTGCACATCACCTATTTCACGTTCTGGGTGAATGATGACGGGTCGATCTCGAGTTTTGCCGACATATACGGTCATGACGCGCGGATGGCGACTGCCCTATTTGGCGACAACGTGGGTTTTGCGTATCCGAAAACATCCAAGAAGGCACGAGAAAATCCGGTGCCAAGCGACGGTCGAGCTCCGTGGGACGAGGCTGCAGGCGATGACATCGTGGGCAGCATAGTCAGACTTCTCCAAAACTAACGAACTTCGGCTGTCGAGCACGGTGGTCAGGTGTTGGCACGTCGGCGACAAGAAGCGGTGCAGTGCCACTCCCGCTATTGGCACTTAGCAGACGAACTGAACGGCAGCCCTCTAGGTCAGCTTCTGACCCATAACGGACTTCGGTCGGCTCCGGACAGGATGGAACTGCCCGCCGCCCAGCCCGGTGTCATAGACTCAACATCAGATCAAGGGGGGGGCTTACGACTGAGAACATCAAAGAACAAGCTAAGATGTCTTTATAGCTCTCACGCTTGTTAGCCTTTCCTCGAGGGTGCGATATTTCGGGTTGGGTGCCCACACTGCCCCCGGCGCGGCTTGACTACTCAAATCGGTAACATCGCTCGGGAGTGGATTTTTATTGAAGACAACGGCTGCTTCCTTTGCCGCCTTTATGCGAGCGAGCATGTGGAACCACCGAGCCTTGCGGGTAAAGGCGGCTCTTTGCTGGCGCGGCACGTTCATTATGTCTGACGCTGCATTTTCGTAGACCGTGGCGATCTGAAAGCACTGTCTCGCCGTCAGGCGCATGGGCGGCGCGGCACTGCGACTGCCGCCTCTGAACCCGCTCACCATCTCGGGTATACCCCGAACACAATTCTGAACCTTGGTCGCGGTGCTCCATACCACCTCCACCCACGCTTTCTTTGCTGCGCGGATGGCGTCGGTGGTTCCCGCATGTCGGCTTGCGGTTGGGAGGGCCCGTCTTTGAGAATAAGGTACTTCCCGTAAATCCATCCATGTTGCGAAGTAACGGGGTCGACAATATTGGTCCAATCCGTCTGCCGTTCGAGGACGCGCAACTTCGTCCCAACGCGATAATACCGAAGGATTGGCGCCGACACGGAGGGGCCGCTGTGTACCTTGGCGGCAATCGAGACTTCGGCCCACTCCGCGATCTGAGTTTTGGTCTTTGACGGATTAGCTTCAACTTTGTCCAATGGACCGGGCACCGTGGTTCCGTCACCGCGGAGCGAACCCGTAATGTCCTGGGAGACTACGGCTAAGGGCTTATCTGTAGCTTTGGCGGCTTCCAAATGCTTGCCCGGCGGCGTGGAGCTTTGGGCTTTAGGCGGCGCAATGATCCTGACGGAACTCAGGCCCGCCACCTCGTTATCCACGGCGGGACAGGCCGACCTTTGCAGCAATAGAGTGTTGGCGGTGGCAAGGGCAGCGCCGAGCAAACATAACGACAACAACAATCTGTTCATCGAGGACTTCCAACGGACCTCAACGTTTAACTTTGGGAGGCGAGTTTAATGCAGGGCGGGTTAACCGAGTCTGAGCGAGCAGCCTTTGAGCATGCAGCCCTCAACGTGTCAGCAAGGATTTTGGTCAAAACTCCATTTGGTCGTCGAACTCGAAATAGAGTCCTGCAATGCGTCACTTCCTGGCAGCGATGCTCGTCGCGGGAGTTGGTGGGCCCGTCCAGGCGCAAACCTCGTCTAATACGTCAGAATTTTTGCAGCTCTCCGGTGAGCGCCAATCTGCCTACGTGGAGGGAGTCCTGCAAGGCATGTCCTACGTGATGCTCAACTACGACAGGGCAGGCCATGAGAAATGGGTTGCCTGTGTTCGCACGCAGAGCCTTGAGGCCACAGTGGGTGACGTGCTCCGTCTGCTCAAAGAAAATCCTGGCGAAAACCGCGAGCCGGTACCCTGGGCGGTCACCAGGACGATAAGTACGCGGTGTTGAGCTACCCAGCAGACACTTTGCGTCGGCTCCTACTGTGGTCACGATTGTGCCGGCCTGCCGAATGTCCGCTGGTGGCATTAAACGGACGTACCTACCGAGCCGATGGCGGAACGCATACCCCGCGCTTTCGTTCTAGCTAGAGGTAGCACTTCTTGCATTCTAGAGGCGCGCGATGAAACGCGTCTTTCTCTCACTTTTACTAGCTGGCGGGCTCGTCTACGCGATCAACACGCTGCTCCTTCCGCACACCGTCACGTCGATTGGTGATGAAAAAAAGCAGATAGGCGAGGGAAGTTTGAACCAGTCCGCTCCTATGTCCCGCAGGGGGGGGAGCAAGAAACATCGCCTAACGCCACCAGTTGATGCCAATTCTCCCCACGCAATAACGGTTGAGGAAAATTCCTTACCACCGCCTACTAATGCACAACTTCTGCCAGCGCTTGAACAGGAAAAGCGACCACCAAGCGCAAACCAGCCAGAGGCTCCGAATGTCAATGGGAGCAAACCTGAATTGGTGACAATAACTTCGAGAGCCGGCATACAAGAGGGGCCGTCAGCCTCGACCGCAATAATTGGGATTGCCCAGCCGGGAGCTGCGGCTCAGGTCGTCTCGCGCGAGTCCGAGTGGGCCCAGATTATCGATCCCGCCTCCAAAAAAATGGGGTGGGTTCATTCGCGATTCTTGGCCGCTCCAAACGCAGGCAGGATCAGCGCTTGGACAGGCTGAAGCAGCGCTCGACCCAGTAGATGAAGCAGCGACGGCATCCGACCAACCCGAGACTTTTCTTTAAGGTCGAAGAAGGGCAAACAGGGATGGAAACGCAAGCGTCACAGGCGAGGCCTTGCGCTTAGGTTTGGGTTGAGGCGATTTTATTGAATCGGGACAAGCACGGGTGTCCTTCGCCTAGGTCATAGACGGCATTTAACGGGCCCTTACGGCATGGGACAATTCTTTAGAATGGCCAGTGTGGCACCTGCAATGTGAACTGGACTCCGCTATACACGCGGCGGGCGACCCGTTGGAGCGGACACCGGTTTTTCAAAAGCTTATCTAACTGACTTGGTTGGCTGTTATTGCGCTGTTCTCAGAGACGGACACCGTTATTGCCGTTAAAAACCGGCCACGCACATTGCATTGCCTTCATCAACGCCTGCAGTCGGGCAGCTTGGCCGAGGTTTTGGCTGACGCCGGTTACGGCCAGCCTTTCAGTGAGGTACGGTGAGGTTGCGAATAGGGGATAGACGTATGGGTGAAACATGATGTCTTCGCCCTCATTCTCCTACGGGGAGTCGGTGCTCTCGCACCTCGAGAAAGTTCAGGAGCTTCCAGCTGAAGTCCAGGCGGATATTGCGAGGCGCGTGGACATCTACATCACAATAGCCAGGGCTGCGAAGGATGAGGCTCTCCTGGAACAGCTCGCTTCCAGCGCGATGGAAGAGCAGGCCAAGGCCATCGGACAGGGGGTCAATACGATGGACCCGCGATGGGCTGCACCGGCAATTGCCGAGGCATGGTGCTATGCCAAGATCAGTCTGTCGAAGGGCTATCTAGATCGATTGCACGCGGAAGCGATCATCGGAGCAATTGAGGCGTTCTTATCGAGCCATCCAGGTCGCTAGAAAGAGCCTTGGCACGCCCGAACTAAAAGAACAGTGATACCGAGGAGAACCACCATAGCGACTATATAGTTGGCGAGTGATGAACCCCTGTCAGATGGAGTATATTCCTCTCCTTCTTCCCGATCGTTTAATCGCATGAGTATCACTAACCCGATTGCGACGAATATCACGATTGCGATTGTGCTCATCGCTCCGCTTCCATCTCCTTGGAGAGGTTAGCATGACGTTGTTGCTGCGGAGCGAGGCTTGCGGCTGATTATTGGAGAAAATGGTGCCCAGGGGCGGATTTGAACCACCGACACGCGGATTTTCAGTCCGCTGCTCTACCAACTGAGCTACCTGGGCCTTTAGGCAAATTTGGTGAGGGACGGTCTCGCCTGCAACTGGAAGACCCCACACCCCACGCGACGGCCTTGGCTTATAGGAAATCGCCTCATGCCTGTCGAGTGGGCGCGGGCCAGACCGCGGGCAGTCTCAGACCGAACTTCGGCCCCAGTGGGCGGAAACCAACCTCTTTTCGATCTCGACCACGACCAATAGCGCCGCCCCGATGCCGATAATCACCGCCCCGTCGGCAAGGGCGATGGACTCCGTCCCGAACACCGCCTGCATCCACGGGAGGTAGGTGAAGGCAAGCTGCGCGGCCACCACCACGATCAGCGCGACGAGCACGGCCGGCGTGCCGAGCACGCCCCGCCAGGTCAGCGAGCTCCCGTGGACATAGCGCACGTTGAACAGGTAGAAGGCCTCCATCACCACGATGGTGTTGACCACCATGGTGCGGGCGAGTTCGGTCGAGAAGCCGCGCTCGATGGCGTAGAAGAAAATGCCGAACGCACCCCCCACGAACAGGATCGATACGAAGCCGACGCGCCATAGCAAGCGCGGTGTGAGCAGCTTCTCGCGCGGATTGCGCGGCGGACGCCGCATCGTGCCCGGCTCGGTCGGCTCGAACGCCAGCGTAAGCCCGAGCGTGACCGCGGTGACGAGGTTGATCCACAAAATCTGGATCGCGGTCATCGGCAGCGTAAGACCGAGCGCGATCGCCGCAATGATGGCGCTGGCTTCACCGCCATTGGTCGGCAGTGTCCACTCGATCACTTTTCTTAAGTTGTCGTAGACCGTGCGCCCCTCACGCACGGCGGCGACGATCGACGCGAAATTGTCGTCGGCCAATATCAGCTCGGCGGCTTCCTTAGCGGCCTCGGTGCCCTTGCCGCCCATCGCCACGCCGATATCGGCGCGCTTCAACGCCGGCGCATCGTTGACGCCGTCGCCGGTCATCGCCGTGACCGCGTCGCCGGCCTGCAGGGCCTTGACCAGACGGAGCTTGTGCATCGGGCTGGTGCGGGCGAACACCGTAACCTCGCGCGCTACCTGTTTGAGGCTGGCATCGTCGAGCTGATCGATCGCGGCGCCGGTGATGGTCTTGGGGTCGGGGGCGAGCTGCAGCTCGCGGGCGATGGCCTCCGCCGTGGCGGCGTGATCGCCGGTGATCATCTTCACGGCGATCCCGGCCTGCTGGCATTCGCGGATCGCCGCCAGGACCTCCTCGCGGGGCGGATCGATCAGTCCGAGCAGGCAAATCAGCGTTGCGCCATGCTCGACATCGGCGAAGTTGAGATCGCGCTGGCCCTTCGGCAGTTCCTTCACCGCCACCACCAACATGCGCTGGCCCTGGCGCGCAATGGCATCGGTCTCGCGCCGCCAGAACTCGCGGTCGAGCGGCTCGTCGCCGAGAATTCCCCGCTGGCGGCTGCACATGGTCAACAGCCGCTCCGGCGCCCCTTTGATATAGGCGAAGGAAGTGCCGTCCTCGTGGCTGTGATGCAGCGTGGCCATGAACTGGTGCTGGGTGTCGAACGGGATCTCATCGGTCCGCGGCAGCTGCTTGCGAAGCAGCGCGGCGTCGTGTCCGGCCTTGACGCCGAGGCTCACGAGCGCGCCCTCCATAGGATCGCCCTGCACCATCCACGCGCCCGCGCCCGTGGTGAGTTCGGCGTCGTTGCACAGGATGGCGGCTCTGGCCGCTTCGATCAGCGTCGGGTGACGACCTGGCTCGATCGTCACGCCGTCGAGCTCGAACTCGCCTTCAGGACGGTAGCCGGCGCCGGAGACGTCGAATTGCCCCTCCGCCGTCAGCACGGTGCGCACCGTCATCTCGTTCCTTGTTAGCGTGCCGGTCTTGTCGGAGCAGATCACCGACACGGAGCCAAGGGTCTCGACCGCCGGCAGGCGCCTGATAATGGCGTTGCGTGCCGCCATACGCTGCACACCGATCGCCAAAGCGATGGTCATTACTGCCGGCAGGCCCTCGGGTATCGCCGCCACGGCGAGCCCGATCATCACCATAAAAGCTTCCTGCCAGTGATAGCCGCGCAACAAGACTGCGAACGAAAACAACGCAACACTACCTGCCAGAATGAGAACGGTCAGCTTGCGCGCGAGATCGTTCATTTGACGGATGAGCGGCGTGGTCAGCGTCTCGATGGTGCCGACTAGCGTGCTAATGCGGCCGAGCTGGCTGGCCGCCCCGGTGGCCACCGCAACGCCGGTTCCGTTTCCGCTAGCGACAAAGGTGCCGGAGAAAGCCATCGACAGTCGGTCGCCAAGCGGTGCGTCGGCGGCGGCCGGCGCGATCGCCTTGTCGACCGGCACCGATTCGCCGGTCAGCGCCGCTTCGTCGATGCGGAGATTGCGCGTCCGGATCAGGCGGAGATCGGCCGGCACACGGTCGCCGGACTCCACGATCACGAGGTCGCCGGGAACGATGTCATCCGCCGGAACGGCGGTCCGCCGTCCACCGCGCAGCACCGTGGCGCGCGGGTCGATCATCCCTCTGATGGCGTCGAGCGCTTTCTCGGCGCGGCCTTCTTGGATGTAGCCGATGATGGCGTTGAGCAGGACCACGGCGAGGACCACGGCGGCGTCGACCATATGGCCGATGAGGATGGCGAGCACCGCCGCGCCGAGCAGCACATAGATCAGGAGATTGTTGAACTGCGCGAGAAAGCGGAGGATCTCGCTGCGCTGGCGGGCTGCGGCGAGCCGGTTGGCACCGAACCGCGCCTTCCGCGCTCTGGCTTCATCGGCGGTAAGACCGTGCAGCGAGGCATCGAGCGCGGTGAGAACCTCACCTGCCTCGCGCGCATGCCAGGGAATTTCCGTCTGGGGCCCCGGCGCTATTGCGCCTGCCGGCGCGCTCTCAACCACGGGCACAGCAAGCGAGCCTCCTATTGATGGGCCATGAACACCGGCACGGTCATGTTTTCCAGCACATGACGAGTTGCACCGCCGAGGATCCACTCCTTGAAGCGCGACCGCCCGAACGCGCCCATGACGATCAGGTCGGCACCGCTCTCCGCGGCAGCCTTCAAGATGGCCGCGCCCGCGTCGGCATCAGAGTTCTGAAAGGCCCCTGGCGTCCGCGGAAACGCCCTGATGGTTGAGATAGTCGACGATGTCGAGCTTGGGCGGTCGCATGGTAGCGGGGAATGACGCCCGCGAATGCCCGATCAGCACGCTGACCTGTTCGGCCCGGCGCAACAAGGGCAGCGCCTTGCGTACCGCCGCCGCCGCCTGGGCGCTGCCGTTCCAGGCAACCAGCGCGCGGCGCCCAAACTGCGGCGAGGTCCAAGAGCGCGGCACGATCAGCGCCGAATGGCCGGAAAGCGCGAGTTGCACCGCCGGGCCCCAAAGCAGATCGCTCGGGTCGCCTGCCTGCTCGACCACCGCCAAATCCTGCAAGCGGCAGGCATGGATGATGAGATCGGCGGCGTCGCCCTCCCCGGTCAGCCAGCTATGCGCAACACCGACACGGTCAGCGATGGCGTCGAACCGCTTCTTGGCCAGCAAAGCCTCGTCGTATTCGCGCTTGATGAGCTCCTCGACCCGCGTAGACTCAAGCCGCAGGAATGGATTCTGCATGGCATTCTTGAGCAGCCCCACCTCCACCAGGCTGCAAATGCCGGTGAGATGGGCCCCGTTCTCCTTGGCAAGCGATGCGGCAAGCTCGACCTGCACGTCCGCATTGCCCAAGGGCACATGGACCAGGACTGCGCGATAGGTCATGCCGGCTCCTTTTCGGTTTGGGTCGGCATCATAGCAAGCTGCGGGCAGGCTGCCTGATCGAGATCAAGCCTGGCGGTCCTCGTCGTCGCCCTCGTTCTGGGCCACAGGCTCGCCCGGCACGGCATAACGGCCGCCCAGCCAACGGCCGAGATCGATATCGGCGCAATGCTTGGAGCAGAACGGGCGGTAGTCTTCCGACTTAGGCTTGCCGCAGATCGGGCATTTGAGGCGCGTGGCCGGTCGCTTCGCGCTCTTGCCGTGTCTGGGCGCGCGCGCGCGCGCGCTCACTCGGTCTCGACCTCGGCCTTGGACAGCCATAGATGGCTCACCGGAAAGCCCTCGCCCTGGAGCAGGCTCACCACCTCGGTGAGCGGCAGCCCGACGACATTGGTATAGGAGCCGACCATCTTGACCACGAACGAGCCGGCGATGCCCTGGACGGCGTAGCCGCCGGCCTTGCCCTTCCACTCGCCGCTCGCCAGATAATTGCCGATCTCGTCATTGGAGAGATTGCGGAACCTGACGCGGGTCTCGACCACCCGCTCGCGCCAGCGGTCGTCGGGCGTGAGCAGGCAGATCGCGGTGTGCACGCGATGGGCCCGGCCGCGCAGCAGCCGCAGCGCATCGCCAGCCTCATGCTCGAGCTCGGCCTTGCCGAGCACGCGGCGGCCGACCGCCACCACGGTATCGGCGGCGAGCACGAACGCCTTCTCATAGCCCTTCTCGGCGCGGATCAGCTTCTTGGCGGCCTCGGCCTTGGCCCGGGCCAGCCGCTTGACGATATGGCGCGGCACCTCGCCCTTGGCCACGCTCTCATCGATGGTGGCGGGGCGGAGCGCATCGGGCGTGATGCCGACCTGCTCGAGCAGTTGGAGCCGCCGCGGCGAGGCCGAAGCCAGCACCAGCTTGGGCCGGAACGAGCTCGGCGCCGCGCCGGTGCGCTTGACGCGCGGAGGCGGCGGCAGCGCCCGCGCCTTGTTGGGCTCGGGCCTGGCCTGCTCGGACGCGGCGGGATCGGCCCGCTTCAGCCCAAGCTTGCTACTTAAAGCGGTAAGTGATCCGACCTTTAGTGAGATCATAGGGCGTCATCTCGACCAGAACCTTGTCGCCGGCAAGCACCCTGATGCGGTTCTTGCGCATTCGTCCCGCCGTATGGGCGATGATCTCGTGTTCGTTCTCGAGTTTCACCCTGAAGGTGGCGTTAGGGAGCAGTTCGGTGACCACTCCCGGGAATTCGAGCATTTCTTCCTTCGCCATAAGGCTCCTTCCGCATCGAAGTTCGGCGGACAATGGTCGTCCGGGGCCGCAAAATCAAGGACGATTCCGCGACTCGCGCCCCACCCTCCCCGTCAAGGCCGCGCTTGTCCCGGCCATTTCCCAGGCGGCCGCGAGTTAGGACCCCTGAGGCTGGTCCGTTAACCGGCACGCGCTCCGCGGGCGTTGTCGCCACGCTTGGCGTACGCGCGCACCTCAGGCGCCGCGCCCTAGCCCACATGACAGAGACGGCCTAGGTCACGCATCCCTCATGGGGCAGGGACGGGAGGAGTTTACGCGAGGCGCGAGGGCCGGTGACAAGATTTCCGCTGAGTGCCAATAGCGGCCATCGGATTTGAGGGGTATTCGTAAAACGGATAATAGTCTTCCCCGAAGGCAGGCGTTGCCGAAGAGCTGGCGGGAGCGTCCACTCTACGGTCTCTGAGGGGTTGAGCGAAGGCTTTGCGAGAATGGTTGAAACAACATCAGCGCGACGCACGAGCGCCTTTGGCGGCAGAGTTGCCTTTGTCGCCTACCTGATTGTCACGGTGGCGCTGCTGCTCGAGCTCACGCTTCGCGGATACTTTGCTTTGCAGGTCGGACCTCGGGTCCTCGCCTACGGGACGCCGTGGTATCGGAACGCATTCAGCGAACACCGAAAGGAAGAGCTGATTAAGCAGCACACTCGGGAACGTGTTGACTGGCATAAGAACGAATCCACTCTCAATACGGTGTCAAAGCACAACGATCGGAAACGCGGATATTTCAAGTTTTTTCCCAACGAAACAAAATACATAAAGGACATTGACAGCGGCAAGATTTTTCCTGTCGCCATCAATAGCCACGGATTCCGCGGCAAGGATTTCTCGCTTTCGAAGCCCGATGACGTCATCAGGGTGCTGACGCTCGGTGCGTCATCGACGTTTGGGTTCTTCAACAAGGATGACGAAACCTACCCCTATCTGTTGGAGCAGCGGCTGAACAAGCTCTGCCATGGGTCGAAGCGCTTTGAGGTCATCAACTTCGCTATTCCCGACGCTGGTTCTTATGAAATCCGAGCGATGTTCATCGCTGAGGGCCTCGCTCTCGATCCCGATGTCATCACGTTTTACGAAGGTCGAAACGACAGCGCACGACTTGGCCCCATCGATTTTCGACAAGCTCGCGAAAGCGAAACATCGACGGGCTGGCTGCATGGCGTGTGGAATGCGACGACTCGCGCCTTCATTTTGGCGCGATTCGTAGACGAGCAGTTCGCAGCCCATACTCACGTTTTGGCGGATAATGCGCTCGGATCGCTGCGCAACATCGGCGCCACAACAATCAAGTGGTTTTTTTTGGGCCTGGATGAAATCCGGGAGGCGGCTGAGCGCAGGAACATCCTCTTTATTGTTGCCAACCAGCAGGCCAATTCCAAATCATGGTTCGGCATCCCTGCGGCGCAGAGGATAGACCAGAAGGGCGTCACATATAGCGATGAGGTGGCGGGCATTGAGCGCATCCTGCAACGCGGCGAACCCATATCAGGTTACGAGTTCGATTTTCTGATTCATGCTCAACTCATGCGGGATCTGAGGAATTGGACGAAAAAGAATGAGCTCCCGTTTGTCGATATTATCAGCCTGCTCGACCAAGAGCGGCAGCATCTCGTGAGCTGGGTCCACCTGGATGCTTATGCCAATGGCTTAATAGCTGACGCACTCGCCGATGAGATATTGCGGCATGGGCTCTGCGCCCATAAACTATCGACGGAAGCAATTCCGGAATAAGCAATCGGACGTCCCTCTTTCTGAGCCGAACCCCAGGTTATTGTATGCCTAGCAATTTTCACGAGAACGTCTCACGCAGGTCCGTCGAGATCGGCTCCAACCGTTCCTTTGGCGTGGTGATGGGAGTTGTCTGCCTTGTTCTTTCAGGGCTCGGGTTTTGGGTCGACTCCGCCTATTGGCCTATTTGGACGGGTGCCGCAGCGGTCTTTGGCAGTCTCGCGTTGCTATGGCCGCGCCTCCTCTCGCCGCTCAACCGAGTCTGGTTCTGGTTCGGCCTCGCCTTGCACAAAGTCGTGAATCCGCTGGTGATGGGAGCCCTCTTCTTTGTCGTGATCACCCCCATCGGCCTGCTCATGCGGCTCGCCGGCAAGCGGCCTCTCGGGCTTCGATTCGAACCCGATACATCGAGTTACTGGGTAACGCGGGGCAGCGCGCTTCAGCCGGGCCCCATGACCAAGCAGTACTGACGAGCGATGGCGTTCCTCCGTGAATTGGCGGAATTTCTGTTGGCCCGGAAAAAGTACTGGCTGATCCCGGTCGTGCTGCTGATGGTGGTGCTTGGCGGCCTCGTCGTGCTGAGCCAGGGCTCTGCGATCGCGCCCTTCATCTACACGATCTTCTAACGCCCCCCACTCTCGAAAGGGAGTTCATGCGTATCCTTGGCGTCTCGGCCTACTACCATGACAGCGCCGCCGCTCTGATCGAGGATGGACGCGTGATTGCCGCTGCGCAGGAGGAGCGGTTCACGCGGCGCAAACACGACGCATCCTTCCCGGCGAATGCAGTCAACTACTGCCTGAGCGAACGCGGGGTGCCAATTTCAAGTCTTGATGCGGTGGTCTTCTACGAGAAGCCGTTCCTTAAGTTTGAACGGCTGCTTGAGACGTACATGTCGGTGGCGCCGCGCGGCTTCCGCCAGTTCCTCATGGCCATGCCGATCTGGCTGCGCGAGAAGCTGTTTCAGAGATCTCTGCTCACGAGCGAGCTGAAGAAGATCGATGCCGGCTTCGACCCGGAGAAGCTGCTGTTCAGCGAGCATCATCTGAGCCATGCGGCGAGCGCCTTCTTTCCTTCGCCGTTCGAGCGCGCAGCCATACTCACCCTCGACGGCGTCGGCGAGTGGACCACGACCGCCGCGGCTATCGGCGACGGAAGCCGCATCGAGCTGCTGAAGGAGATGCAGTTCCCCCATTCGCTCGGCCTGCTCTATTCCGCCTTCACCTACTACACGGGCTTCAAGGTCAATTCCGGCGAGTACAAGCTGATGGGGCTTGCTCCTTACGGCAAGCCCGTCTTCGTCGGCAAGTTTCTTGAACATTTGATCGATCTTAAGCCAGACGGCAGCTTTCGACTCAACCAGACCTATTTCGACTACATGACCGGCTTCACCATGACCAACCGCCGGTTTGGAGAGTTGTTCGGCGAACCCGTGCGTAAACCGGGGGAAAGTTTGACCACGTTTCACATGGATGTTGCAGCTTCCATTCAGGCGGTCACCGAAGACATCATGCTCCGGCTCACGCGATCGCTTGCTGTCGAAACAGGAGAACCGAATCTTTGTCTCGCCGGTGGCGTCGCCCTCAACTGCGTCGCTAACGGCACAGTGCTGCGAGACAAGCACTTCAAGCATATTTGGGTGCAGCCTGCGGCGGGCGACGCAGGGGGCGCAGTGGGCGCGGCGCTTGCCGCCTATCATATGGAGTTCGCACAAACGCGCGAGACCACCAATGCCCTCGATGGTATGGCCGGCGCCTATTTGGGACCTTCGTACGAAGCTGACGGCATTGCTGCGCGCTTGAGTGCAACTGGGGCGCGCTTCGAGACTGTTGACGACGATGAGCTCTACGAGCGGACCGTGGATGCTTTGGTCGGCGAAAAGGCCGTGGGCTGGTTTCAAGGGCGGATGGAATTCGGTCCGCGTGCTCTCGGCAACCGTTCAATCCTTGCCGACCCACGCAGTCCAAGCATGCAGCAGACGCTGAACTTGCGCGTGAAGTACCGCGAATCGTTCCGGCCCTTCGCTCCAGCCATCCTCGCCGAGGATGTCGGTGCGTGGTTCCGCCACGACAGGGAGTCACCCTACATGCTTTTCGTCGCCGATGTGCACGAGAATCGGCGGCGCGGCATGACCGCTGAGGAGCAAGCGCTGTTCGGGATCGACAAGCTCAACGTGGTCCGCTCGGAGATCCCCGCCGTTACCCATGTCGACTATTCAGCGAGACTGCAGACTGTGCATGTAGAGACTAATCCGCGCTTCTACGCTCTGTTAAGCCGGTTCAAGGCGAGGACCGGTTGCCCGGTGCTGATCAATACCAGCTTCAACGTGCGGGGTGAGCCGATCGTTTGCACGCCCGAGGATGCCTTCCGCTGCTTTATGGGCACGGACATCGAAATGCTCGTCGTCGGCAATTGCTTGCTGCGCAAGGAAGACCAGAACCCCGCGCTGCGAATGAACTATAGCGATGCCTTCGAGCTTGATTAGGCTGATTAAACGCCGGGGTCCGATATGCCTCAACCCCCTCGCCCGAACCTCAGCCCTTCCAGTGCAGCGCGCAGAGCAGGGTGAACAGGCGCCGCGCGGTGGCGATATCGACGTTGATCTTGCCCTTGAGCCGCTCCAGCAACAGGCGGCTGCCTTCGTCGTGCAGGCCGCGCCGCCCCATGTCGATCGCCTCGATCTTGGCGGCGGGCTGGGTCTTGATCGCCGCGTAATAAGAATCGCAGATCAGGAAATAGTCTTTGACGATGCGGCGGAACGGCGACAGCGACAGCATCACGTGCTGGATCGGCTCGCGCGCCTCGTCGGCCACGGTGAACACCAGGCGATTGTCGGCGAGCGACAGGCGCAGCGTATAGGGGCCGGCGTCGTGCGCTTCGAGCGCGAAGCGGTTCTTCTCCAATAGATCGAAGATGGCGACCTCGCGCTCATGCTCGACCTCGGAATTGGTGCGGCCGATCGAGGCCTCGTCGAGGGTCACCTCGATCAGCCGCGCCTGGTCCGGCCAGGTCCGAAGCTCGTCGCCGTCGTCCTGCTCGCTCATGGCCTAGTCTCGCGGGTTGAGCCTGATGGCGACGGAACGGCGATGGGCGTCGAGCCCCTCGGCCTCGGCCAGCGTCATGGCGGCGGGGCCGAGCGCGGCGAGGCTGGCGGCGTCGAGCTTCAGCGTCGAGGTGCGCTTCATGAAATCGAGCACGCCAAGCCCCGAGGCGTAGCGGGCGCTGCGCGCCGTGGGCAGCACGTGGTTCGAGCCGGCCACATAATCGCCGATCACCTCCGGCGTGTAGCGCCCGATAAAGATGGCCCCGGCGTCGTTGATGCGTGCGGCGAGCGCATCGGCGTCACTTGTGGCGATCTCCAGATGCTCGGGCGCGAGTCGGTCGGCCAGCGCCGGGGCCTGGTCGAGATCCTTCACCAGAATGATGGCGCCGAACTCCTGCCAGCTCGCCCGCGCCGTCTCGGCGCGCGGCAGCACTCGCAGCTCGGCCTCGACCGCCCGCTCCACCGCGCGGGCAAAATCCTTATCGTCAGTGATCAGGATCGCCTGCGCCGCTTCATCGTGCTCGGCCTGGGCCAGCAGGTCGGCGGCGATCCAGGCCGGGTCGTTGTCCTTGTCGGCGATCACCACCACCTCCGACGGCCCGGCCACCATGTCGATGCCGACCTGGCCGAACACTTGCCGCTTGGCCACCGCCACATAGGCGTTGCCCGGGCCGACGATCTTGACCACGGGCGCGATGCTCTCCGTGCCGTAAGCGAGCGCGGCGATCGCCTGCGCCCCGCCCAGGCGGTAGATCTCGCCGACGCCGGCAAGCTCGGCCGCCACCAGCACCAGCGGGTTGAGCACGCCGCCCGGCGCCGGCACCGTCATGACGATGCGTTTGACGCCCGCCACCTTGGCCGGCACCGCGTTCATCAGCACCGAGCTCGGATAGCTCGCCGTGCCGCCCGGCACGTAAAGTCCGGCCGAGGCGACCGGTGTCCAGCGCGTGCCGAGCTCGACGCCTTGGCGGTCCTTATAAACGTCGTCCTGCGGCAATTGCCGCTTGTGGTGGTCGAGGATGCGATCGTGGGCGAGCTCGAGCGCATCGAGCGTTTTCTTGTCCACCTTGGCCCGGGCCCCGGTGATTTCGGCCCCGGTCACCTTCACTCCGACCTTGCCGAGATCGAGCTTGTCGTAGCGCAGCGTCAGCTCGGCGAGCGCGGCATCGCCCTCTTCGCGCACCCGCGCGATGATGGCAGCGACACTGTCGTTGACGTCGGCCGCCTGCTCGCGTTTCTGCGCAAGCAGCGTCTTGAAGCCGTCCTCGAATTCGGGATCAGCGCTGTTAAGCCACCTGGCCATGGCGAGCGCGCCTAGGACTTGCCCGCGCCGGACTCGCGGCCAGCGCCCGGTTCGTCGCCCGGATGTTTGGGCTTCGAGCGCGTGCGCCATTCGGGACCGAGATCCCTGAGCTCGGCCTCGATGCACTCGACTTGAAGCTGGATGGAGGCGTCGCCCGAAAAATAGAGCGTCACGTGGCCCGACGGCGGCTCCATCGGCTCGAAGCTGACCGCCAGCAGCGACAGTACCCGTTCGTTCGCGCGCGGCTTGATGTTCTTGAGCTGCGCGCCGAACACGCGGTCGAATCTGAGCGCCGACCGCCGCCGCCGGAAGCCTTTGTCCTTATCGCCCTCTTTGACCGCCGTCGCCCAGTCGAAGCGGTTGAGCACGGCGGCGAAGCGCTTCTGCGCCGGCACGTAGGTCATGTCGGCGACGCGCAGCACCGCGTCCTGCAACAGCGAGGACACGACAGCGAGATCCTCCTCGTCGAGGGCGATGAGTTTCAACGGTTCCATGGCAACAGGGGCAGGGCTCTTCGGCATGGGGGTACCACGCTCAGGCATGACATGAAACCGTCAACTTCGGCAACGGGTCTCAGCTCGCCAGCCGCTCGATCTGCGCGCCGCATTGGCTGAGCTTGTCCTCGATCCGCTCGAAGCCGCGATCGAGGTGATAGACGCGGCCGATCATGGTTTCGCCCTGGGCGGCGAGCCCGGCGATGATCAGCGACACCGAGGCCCGCAAATCGGTGGCCATGACCTGCGCCCCGCGCAAGCCGTTCACGCCGGTGACGAAGGCGGTATCGCCCTTGAGATCGATCCGCGCGCCAAGCCGCGCCAGCTCCTGCACGTGCATGAAGCGGTTCTCGAAGATGGTCTCGCGCACCTGGCTGGTGCCGTTGGCCATGCACATCAGGGCGATGAACTGCGCCTGAAGATCGGTGGGGAAGCCGGGGAAGGGCTGGGTCTCGACCGACACCGCGCTCAAGCCGCCGCCGTTCCGCGCCACTCTGATGCCGTTAGGCCGCTCCTCGATCTCGACCCCGGTCGAGCGCAAGGTCTGGAGTGCCTCGTGCAGCAGGTCGCCGCGGGCGCCGTCCAAAAAGACGTCGCCGCCGGTGATGGCCGCCGCCATGGCATAGGTCCCGGTCTCGATGCGATCGGGCAGCACATTGTGCTCGGCGCCGTAAAGCGTCTCGCGGCCCTGGACCCACAGGCTCGATGTGCCGATGCCCTCGACCCGCGCGCCCATCCTGACCAGACAGTTGGCGAGGTCGGCCACCTCGGGCTCACGCGCGGCGCCCTCGATCAGGCTCTCGCCGCGGGCCAGCACCGCCGCCATCAAGGCGTTATGGGTGGCGCCCACCGAGACCTTTGACAGCGTGATCTTGTTGCCGGTGAGCCCGCGCGGCGCGCGCGCATTGACATAGCCGCCCTCCAGCTCGATCTCGGCGCCGAGCGCCTCGAGCGTGGCCAGGTGCAGATCGACGGGACGGATGCCGATGGCGCAGCCGCCGGGCAACGACACCCGCGCCTTGCCGCAGCGCGCGACCAGCGGCGCCAGCACCCAGAAGCTCGCCCGCATGCGGGCCACCATCTCGTAAGGCGCGGTGGTGTCGACGATCTCGGCCGCGGTCAGCCGGAAGGTCTGACCGTCGCTCGAGCGCTGGCCCGGCCGTTTGCCGGCGATGGTCACGTCGACGCCATGATTGCCTAGAATCCGGCCAAGCAGATTGACGTCGGCGAGGCGCGGCACATTGTGCAGCGTCAGCGTCTCGCGGGTCAGAAGGCTGGCAATCATCAACGGCAGCGCAGCATTCTTAGCGCCGCTGATGGGTATGGTGCCGGTCAAGCGCTTGCCGCCGACAATGCGAATGCGGTCCATAGCGTTACTCCCCTCGCGCCCCTGCCCCTGTCGTGTTGTGTGAAGACCCCCGTCTTCGGCCTCGGCCCGGCCCCCGCCGAGCCTCTGGCAACGGACCAATCTACTCCCGTAGGCTTAGCTCTGTCTCCCCTCATCGCCGTCCTTGGCCGAATGGGCCCGATTTTTGGCTTGCGCCTTGCGTTTCAACAAGTTGGCTCGCAGCGCCTGAGCTAGCCGGAGACTGCGCTCTTGCTGGCGCGCCGGCTTCTCTCCCGATTGGTCCTTTGGCGGTCTGCTCATCGAGGCTGCACCCTACGCCAACAGTCTTTATATCATGCCTACAACTTGGGCGTGGCGCGCCGAGCAAAGACCGGGCTTCGCCTTGCATGCGCTTCCCCGCTATGGCAGTTTCGCGCGCGCGCGAAAGGCGAGGCCGTAGCGGCCTTGGCCCGCTCTCTAAGCCGTCGTAGCTCAGTGGTAGAGCACGTCATTGGTAATGACGGGGTCGGTAGTTCAATCCTACCCGACGGCACCATTTCCCGATCTCACGCAAGCACCCATTTGACGCCGCCACGGCGCCTCAGCAGCGCGGTTTCGTGGGCAATTGCCGTCGCGAGAGAGTTCTACTTTAACGGGTATCATGTTATGACTACAACTAATGAGGGCAGCCCCAATAGCGACAACCATTGCGGCTGCGGCCGTGAGCCTCGCCGTGATCGACGGCGACACAGTGCACTTGGAGACGGAGCGTTATCGTCTGCATCGATGCGGCCGAAATCCATCACGTCCAATGCGACGCCGAGCGCCGATTGGGCGAGTTGACTAAGCACAGGCTCGAAGTGCTGCTCCAGTCAGGTCCGGTCACGATCGACCCCGACCCCCCTCGCAAGCGAGACAAATATGGCCGGCTACTCGTGCGTCTCATCGTCAAAGGCGAAGACGTCGCCTGCGTGCTGATCAGGGAAGGCTATGCACGCCCCTGGCGCGGGCGGCGCGAGGATTGGTGCACGGACGTGTCGCTAGCGCAGCAAGACGATGCCGAGCCAGAGGCCTGTGCCGCGACCTCGTCCGTGCCATAGACGGCTCACAGCGAAATGCCGAATCTGCCGAGCGCCCAGACCATCGCGGCGTAAAGCGCCATGGTCATCAGGCAAGACAGTCCGAGCGCGGCCCAGAACCCCACACCGCTTCTGAGCAGCGCCGGCAGCACCAGAAACAGCGGCAGCGTCGGCAACACGAACCAGAAGGTCGATTGCGCTAGCGCCGCGATGCCCTCTTGGTCGGCGGTGTCGCGCCACAGCCAGATGAAGGCGAGGATCGAGATCAGCGGCAGCGACAGGATCAGCGCGCCGATGCCGGGGCTGCGCTTGGCGATCTCCGAGACGGCGGCAATGATGACGCCCGAGATGAGAGCCTTGACGGCGAGATAGAGCATGGCTCGCTCCTTCGTGCGGCCGCAATCCGGACCAAACTCGATATAGAATAGCCGATGCAGACGCTCGTCTCCATTCAGCACTGGCTCTATGGCGGCATGGCCGACGGGCTCGGCGCCGTCGTGGGCGGCAACCCGAGCGCCATTCTCCTGGCCATGGCGGCCGCAATCTTGTTCGGCGCGATTCACGCGCTCATGCCGGGCCACGGCAAGACGGTGCTGGTGTCCTATCACCTCGGCCAGCCCGCGCGCCCAATCGACGGCTTCATCAACGGCTCGATCCTCGCCGTGACCCATGTCGGGCTTGCCGTCGTGCTGGTGCTGGCCGGATTCGCCGTGATCAGCCGCGCTTTCGCTTATGGCGGCAAGACGCCGCAATTCGAGGCAGCCAGCGGGATATTGATCGTGCTGATCGGGGTTTTTCTGCTGTGGCGCTCGCTGGCCGATCGTCATGACGCGACCAGAACCGACGGCAAGACGCTCGCTTTCGTCACGGGGATGATTCCCTGCCCGCTGACGACTTTCGTCTTGAGCTATGCGCTGGCGCGCGGCGTGTTGGCGGCAGGCTTGTTGGTGACGGCAGCGATGACGGTCGGGATGATCGCCGCCATCGGCGGGATAGCCGTGATGGCCGCGCTGGCGAGAACCCGCTTCATGGCGCTGCTCAGTCGAACCGAACGCTTGAGGCATCGGCTTGGACGGGCGCTTGAGGTGTTCGGCTCGCTCGCCGTGCTTGGCTTCGGCCTTTTGACATTCGCCCGATCGTGAAACGCCCTAGCCCTTATTGAACAGCGCCCAAGCCGCATAGCACAATGTGATCGCCAGGATCGGCCGGAGCAGCCGGTCTGGAACCATCCCTGCGAGCCGCGCGCCCACCAGGATGCCGGGGATCGACCCGCATAGCAGCGCGAGCAGGAGACCGGTATCGACATTGCCGAGACCGAAATGGCCGAGACCGCCGAGCAGCGTCAGCGGCACGGCGTGAGCAATGTCGGTGCCGACCAGACGCTTGGCCGGCAACAACGGATAGAGCGCCGCCAGCACGGTGACGCCGATCGCGCCGGCGCCGACCGAGGTCAGCGTGACGAGCAGACCGAGCAGGGCGCCAAACAGCACCGTGGGAACGGTCCGCGGCGGGACGTCGCCTTCGTCATTGCGCGGCGAGGTGCGCGTGACAAACGGATAGAGCACGATGGCGATGCCGCTGATCGGCAGCGCCACCACCAGGCCCATCCTGATCCAATGCGCGAGCGCCACGGTGTGGACCGGCAGAAAGGCCATCACGGCAAGCAGGATCGCCGCCGCCGGCAGACTGCCGGCCGCGAGCCGCAGCACCACCGGCCAATCGACATGGTCTGCGACATGGTGGCGCCAGCCACCGGCGGTCTTGGTAATCGAGGCGTAGAGCAGATCGGTACCGACCGCGACTTGGGGCGGTATGCCGAAGCTCGATATCAACAGCGGCGTCATCAGCGCGCCGCCGCCGACGCCGGTCAACCCGACCAGCAGCCCCACGGCAAAGCCAGCCGCCATGAGCGGCAGCAATTGCGCTGCCGAGCTGAATTCAACCATGGCTGACAGGCCCCTCCCCCAACTCGCCGGCGCACGCGCCCTAAGCAGGCGTCTTTATTATAACCGGTTAAATCTCGATCAGAACCGCCACGCCGACCGAGCGTAGTAGAACCGCCACCTCCTGGGCACGCCGGTTGAATTCGGCCGTGTCGGCCGGGGAATCGCCGAGATCGGCGCACAGTCCGCGCGCCAGCAGCGCCCGGTTGAGCACAAGTACGTTGTCGCCGACCGCGGGCGCGCCGGCCTGCGCCCAGGTGATCACGCCGCCGGCCACGGTCGCGCCGTCAAGCGCACTGACCAGCACGAAATTGCCGGTGAGCGGCAGGTCGCGGAACAGATCTATTGCCGCGGGGCGCCCGAGCAAGATGCGGCAATCGGCGATGTCGTTGACGCCGCAAGCATGCGCCGGCTGCGCGGCCAGCGTCTCGAAATCCACCAGCGCCGACACGCTGACGCTGGTGACCGGGGTGAGATCGGTAGCGGTGCGCAGCAGATAGCCCGCCTCCGGATCGAACGGCGTCTCCGCCAGCCACACCAGCCGCGCCTCGATCACGTCGGCATTGGTGGGACGGCGGGGCACCTCCGACAGGACCGCGCCGCGCGAGATGTCGAGATCGGTGTCGAGCACCAGCGTGACCGCGTCGCCCTTGGCCGCCGAGGTGCGGTCGCCGTCCATGGTGGCGATGCGCCTGAGCGTGGCGCCGAGCCCGCTTCTGGCATCGACGATCCGCTCGCCGACGCTGATGCGCCCCGAGGTCACCGTGCCGGCATAGCCGCGGAAATCGCCCGAGGCGCGCAGCACGAGCTGCACCGGCATGCGGAACGGGGCGTCGGTTTGCACCGCCTCGGGATCGACCGCTTCGAGATAATCGAGCAGCGTCGGCCCGGCATACCAGGGCATCGCCGTCGACCGGTAAGCCACGTTGTCGCCGGTCAGCGCCGCCACCGGAATGGTGGTCACTTGCGCGAAATTGAAGCTGCCGGCCATGGCGCGGAAATCCGCCTCGATCTCGCGGTAGCGCGCTTCCGACCAGTCGACCGCGTCCATCTTGTTGACGGCGAGCACCACCTTCTTGATGCCGACCAGATCGCAGATCGCGGCGTGGCGGCGGGTCTGGCGCTTGGCGCCGTGGCGGGCGTCGACCAGCAGAATGGCGATATCGGCGTGCGACGCGCCGGTCGCCATGTTGCGAGTGTACTGCTCGTGGCCCGGGGAATCGATGATGATAAAGCGCCGGTCCGGCGTCTCGAAATAGCGCCAGGCGATGTCTATGGTGATGCCCTGCTCGCGCTCGGCCTGGAGCCCGTCGAGCAGCAGGCTGAAATCGATCTTCTCGCCATTGACGGCACGGTTATGCGAGGCGAGCGTGATGGCGGCGCGCTGGTCCTCGGTGACGCCGGCTGCATCCCACAACAGCCGCCCGATCAGGGTCGACTTGCCGTCATCGACCGAGCCGCAGGTGAGCAGCCGCACCAACGAGCCCTTTTCCCGGTGCGGGAGGGTCGGGGTCTCAGTCGAGACGTCCTGTTGGAGCGCAGCCAGATTCATCAGAAGTAACCCTCACGCTTCTTCATCTCCATGGCCCCGGCCTGATCGTGATCGATCAGCCGCCCGGCCCGCTCGGACATTTTCGCGGCGAGCGTCTCCTCCACTACGGCGTCGAGATCGTCCGCATCGGACTCGATCGCCGCGGTCAGCGGCCAGCAGCCGAGCGTGCGGAACCGCACCTTACGCATCACCGGCGTCTCGCCGGGCTCGAGCCGCATGCGCTCGTCGTCGACCACGATCAGCTGGCCGTTCCGGCTCACTACCGGACGCTCGGCGGCGAAATAGAGTGGAACCACGTCGAGCTTCTCGAGCGCGATGTAGCGCCACACGTCGCCTTCAGTCCAATTGGACAGCGGGAACACGCGCACGGTCTCGCCCTTGCCGAGCCGCCCGTTGAGCAGCTGCCACATTTCCGGCCGCTGGCGGCGCGGCTCCCAGCGATGGCCGGCGGCGCGGAACGAGAACACCCGCTCCTTGGCGCGCGAAGCCTCCTCGTCGCGGCGCGCGCCGCCGAACGCGGCATCGAACCCGCCGGTGTCGAGCGCTTGGCGCAGCGCCACCGTCTTCATCACGTCGGTATAGACGGACGGCGGATGGTCGAACGGATTGATGTTGCGGGCGAGCCCGTCGTGATTGGTATGCACGATCAGGTCGAGCCCGAGCTCGCGCGCGGTCTTGTCGCGGAACGCGATCATGTCGCGGAACTTCCAGGTGGTGTCGACATGCAGCAGCGGGAATGGCAGTTTGGCCGGCCAGAAGGCTTTGCGCGCCAGATGCAGCAGCACGGTCGAATCCTTGCCAATCGAATAGAGCAGCACCGGGTTACGGAACTGCGCCGCCGCCTCGCGGAAGATGTGGATGCTCTCGGCTTCGAGCAGCTTGAGATGGGAGGTAAGCTGGGTCACGCGGCCCTCCCTTCCCGGTTCGGGTTCATGTGCAGCCCGCACTCCTTCTTCTCCTCGTGCTCCCACCACCAGCGGCCGGCTCTGGGGTGCTCGCCGGGCTGCACCGCGCGGGTGCAGGGCGCGCAGCCGATCGACACGAAGCCGCGGGCGTGGAGCGGATTGACCGGGATATTGTTGGCGGCGATGTAGGCGGTGAGGTCGGAGGTCGACCAGTCGGCGACCGGATTGACCTTGACCAGCCCGCGCGCATCGTCCCAGGCGGCTAGCGGCACCTCGGCCCGTTCGTCGGAATGCTCGCGCCGGAGCCCGCTGATCCAGCCCTGCGCGCCTTCAAGCTCGCGATTGAGCGGGCGCACTTTGCGGATCTCGCAGCAGGTCTTCCGGTTCTCGACCGAGTGACGGAAGCCGAACACGCCGTCGCGGGCAACCATCTGCTCGACCTCACCGGCATCGGGCGTGACCAAACGGATGCGCACGCCGTAGCGCAGCTCCGACAGCTCGACGGTCTCCAGCACCTCCGGAAACAGCCGGCCGGTATCGAGGGTGAAGATGTCGATGTCGGCGCCGGATTCGGCGATGGCATGCAGAATCGCCTGATCCTCGAGCTGAAGGCTGGTGGAGAATACGATGCGGCCTTCGATCCGCCGCCGCATCTCCCTGATGCGGTCGGCGAGACTCTTGACGCGGGTGAGACGCTGGTCGAGCTCCCCCGCCTCCTTGCGCGAGGCGTCCCAGCGCAGCGGCAGAAGGTTGCGAACGCCCGGCTGGTAATTGTGCTTGATGCGCGTGAGCGACGCCTTCCAGGTCGAGGCTTGATCGGGATCGGCGATCTCGGCGGTGTCGAAGCCCGAGCGCAGCAGGAATTGGCCAAGGTCGGGGATCAAATGGCCGACCGCCCTGATCTCGCCGGTGAAGCCGTGCCGCTCGCGCAACAGCCGCGCCAGAGAGAAGCCGCGGCCGTCGGTGACCACCGGAAAATGAATGGCAATGGGGCCGGCATTGCCGGAGGCGGCGGCGGCCAGCGCCCCGCTATCGGCATTCGGTTCGAGCAACGTCGCCGCCTCGACGACATCGGCCAGTAGCGAGCCCGTGGCCAGATCAAGCAGCGCCATAGAGGGCCTCCTTGAACGGCTGGGCCCCGATGCGCCGCCAGGTATCGAGGAAACTCTCCCCGTCGGCGCGCTTGGCGAGATAGGTGTCGATGATGGTGTCGATCACTTGCGGCACGGCTTCGGCGCGGAAGCCGGGGCCGATGATGGTGCCGATCGCGGCGTCGTCCTTCGGGTTGCCGCCGAGCGAGATCTGGTAGAGCTCGGTGCCTTTCTTGTCGACGCCCAGGATGCCGATATTGCCGGAATGGTGATGGCCGCAGGCGTTGATGCAGCCCGACATGTTGAGCCGCAGCGGGCCGATCAGCTCCTGGCGCTTCGGGTCCTCGAAGCGCTTGGCGATCTCCTTGGCGATCGGGATCGAGCGGGCATTGGCGAGATTGCAATAGTCGAGCCCCGGGCAGCAGATCATGTCGCCCAGCAGGTCGTAATTGCCGGTGGCCAGCCCATGCTCGGCCAGAATGTCGTAAAGCGCCGTGACATCCGAGGTCGCCACATGGGGCAGCATCAGGTTCTGGGTGTAGTTGACGCGCGCCTCGCTGCGGCTGAAGCGCTCGGCGAGATCGGCCACCAGGTCCATGGCGTCGGATGAGGCATCGCCCGGCGTGCGACCCGGCTCCTTCAGCGACACGACTACGGTGGAATAACCCGGCACGCGGTGCGGCCTGACATTGTGTTTTAGCCAATTGGCGAACTTGGGATCGGTGTTGCGGCGCTGGTCGAGACCTTCGTCGCGGATCGGCCGAACCTCAAGCTCGGGCGGGGCGAAGTAGGACATGATGCGGCGCCGCTCGTCGTCGGGCAGGTCTATGGCGCTCTTATGCGTGGCTTCCCAATCGGCCTCGACCGCCTCGCGGAATGTGTCGATGCCGAGCTGATTGACCAGGATTTTGATGCGCGCCTTGTGAATGTTGTCGCGGCGGCCAAACAGATTGTACACGCGCAAGATCGACTCGATGTAGGACAGCAGGTGCTCCTTCGGCAGGTACGCGCGGATCTCCTGGCCGACATAGGGCGTGCGGCCCATGCCGCCGCCGACCAACACTCGGAAGCCGTTCTCGCCGTTGGCCCCTCGCACGATTTTCAGGCCGATGTCGTGGAAGGCGATCGCGGCCCGGTCTTCGGCGGCGCCGGAAATGGCGATCTTGAATTTGCGCGGCAGCCAGCTGAATTCCGGGTGCAGCGTCGACCATTGGCGCAAGATCTCGCACCACGGACGCGGGTCCTCCAACTCGTCATTGGCGGCCCCAGCGAACGGATCGGCGGTGACGTTGCGCACGCAATTGCCGCTGGTCTGGATGCAGTGCATCTCGACCTCGGCAAGCGCCGCCAGCACCTCGGGAATATCCACCAGCTTCACCCAGTTGAACTGAAGGTTCTGCCGCGTGGTGAAGTGGCCGTAAGAGCGATCCCAGCGCCGCCCGATCATGGCGAGTTGACGCAACTGCTTGGGCGACAGCACGCCATAGGGAATGGCGATGCGCAGCATATAAGCGTGGAGCTGGAGATAGAGTCCGTTCCTTAGCCGCAACGGCCGGAACTCGTCCTCGGTCAGCTGGCCGGCGAGCCGGCGCTCGACCTGATCTTTGAACTCCGCCACGCGTTCGCGCACGAAAGCGTGGTCGAACTCGTCATAGCGGTACATCGTACCAATCCTTGGTCAGTGTGGTGCGGTGAGAGGCGCGGATGCGCTCCCGCACCGAAAGCGCGTCCACGGCGCCATCCTTGATCTCGACCGGCATGGGGTACATGGCCACCACGATGCGGGCCTTAACGGCTTTATTGGCTTCAGCCTCGAGCGCGCTGGTCTCGTCCTCGGTCGCGGCAAAGCGGGCATGCGCGATGTCCTCAACCCAGCCGCCGTCAGGAGCGAGATAAACGACGATGCCGTCGGTGAGGCGGTTGGCGGTGATGACGTTAGGCATATTTGACCTCCTCCATAGAGAGGATGTCCTCGATCACGCCATGCGCCGGGAGGCCGGCCACTTCGCCGAAGATCAGCACGGCGGGGCTCTTGAGCCCCAAGCGCTCAGGGTGAGCCGCCAGATCGGCGATGGTCGCCGCCACGCGGCGCTCTTCGTCGCGGCTGGCATTCTCGACCGCGATCACCGGCAGGTCGGGCTTGAAACCCGCATCGAGCAGCCGCTTGGCGATCACGCCCGCGGTGGTCACGCCCATATAGACGAGCAGCGTGTTCTTGCCGGTCGACAGCGCGGCGAGATCGAGATGCTCGAACGACGGCTCCTCGCCGCCGGCCTCGTGGCCCGACAGGAAGGTGACGGTGTGCGACACGTCACGATGGGTCAGCGGAATTTGCAAGGACGCGGCGGCGGCGATGCCGGCGGTGACGCCGGGCACGATCTCGATGGCAATGCCCGCCTCGCGCAGCGCATCGAGCTCCTCGCCGCCACGGCCGAAGATGAAAGGATCGCCGCCCTTGAGCCTGACCACGGTCTGGCCGGCGCGGGCGCGGTCGATCAGCAGCGCGTTGATGTCCTCTTGCGGCACGCTATGCGCGCCTTTGGCTTTGCCGACCGGGATCAGCTCGGCCTCGCGCCGGGCAGGATCGAGCACGCCCTCGCCGATCAACCGGTCGTAAAGAATAACGTCGGCGGACTTCAGCGCGCGCACCGCCTTCATGGTGAGCAGCTCGGGGTCGCCGGGGCCGGCCCCGACCAACAGCACGCGGCCGCGCGAGTCCTGCTTTGCCGCAGCCTGTTCGATCGCCGCGCCGATCAGGGCGCGGGCCTTGTCCTCGTCGCCTTCAAGCATGGCCTCGGCGGCGGCACCCTCGAACACCGCCTCCCAGAATTTCCGCCGCGGGCGCCCCGAGGGTAGCTTCTCGGCGACCGGCCCACGGAACTCGGCGGCGAGCTTGGCCAGCGCATCGAGCCTGGGATGCAGCTCCTGCTCCAGCCAGGCACGCAAACGCTGCGCTAGCACCGGCGAAGCTCCTGACGTGCCGATCGCCACCGTGACCTCGCCGCGATCGACGATGGCCGGCAGCGCAAAGGTGCAAAGCTCGGGCCGGTCGGGCACGTTCACCGGCACGCCGAGCGCGCGGGCGATGGCCGAGACACGGGCATCCTCCTCGTCGTCCTCGGTCGCAGCGATCACCAGCGGACGGCCGCGCAATTGATCGATGCCGGGCTGCGCGGGAACGAGCGACACCTGCCCCGCTTCGGCGAGCGCCGCAAGTTCCGGCCCAAGCTCTTCGGCGGAGACATCGACAGACGGGGCGCGCTTCAGCAAGAGCCGGGCCTTGACGGCGGCGAGCTCGCCGCCTCCGGTCACGAGAGGCGGCTTGCCGTCGAAGCTGATAAGAATGGGGAAGGTCCGCATGGAGCTATCCCCCCACCGCCACGCGCTCGGCCGGGGTATCGGCAAGGCTCTCAGGCGCAAGCTCGACTTCGAGCCCGTCGAGCTCCTTGGACATGATGATTTGGCAGCACAGCCGCGAGTGCTCGTCGACATTGAACGCGCCGTCAAGCATCTCGAGCTCCTCCGAGGTCGGCGGCGCGAGCTTTGCCAGCCAGTCCTCGTCCACCCACACATGGCAGGTGGCGCATGCGCACGCCCCGCCGCACTCGGCCTTGATGCCAAGGCCCCAGTCGCGGATCACCTCCATGACGCGCCAACCTTCCAGCGCCTCCAGGCGATGGGTGCTGCCGTCGGGCATGCGCACGGTCAGGAACATGGTCAGGCGACCTTAAGCAGGCGTTGCAGCTCGGAGGACGACGTCGTGTACTGGAAACGGAGCGTCTTGTCAGGATGGACGTAGCGATGGGCGGCCTGGGCCATCAGCGCCGCCTCGTGGAACCCCGACAGGATCAGCTTGAGCTTGCCGGGATAGCTGTTGATGTCGCCGATGGCGAAGATCGACGGTGTGCTGGTCTCGAATTTCTCGGTGTCCACGGGAATCAGGTTCTCATTGAGATTGAGACCGAAATTGGCGATCGGCCCGAGCTTCATGGTGAGACCGAAGAACGGCAGCAGCGCATCGGTGGCAAGCTCGGCCAATGTGCCGTCCGGCCGCTTGACCACAACCGCTTCGAGCTTACCGCCGTTCCCCTTAAGATCAGATGGCTGGCCGAGCTCGAATTTGACCAAGCCCTGCGCTTCGAGCGCGCGCATTTTGCTCACGGTATCGGGCGCGGCGCGGAATTCGGGCCTGCGGTGCACCAGCGTCAGGCTCTGCGCGATCGGCGCCAGGTTGACGGTCCAGTCGAGCGCCGAGTCGCCGCCGCCGGCGATGACGATGCGCTTGCCCCTGAACTGGTCAATCTGGCGCACGGCATAGAACACGCCGCTGCCCTCATAAGCCTCGATGCCGGGAATGGGCGGACGCTTCGGCACGAAGCTGCCGCCGCCCGCGGCGATGACGATGACCGGCGCGACCAGGACCTTGCCGGTGTCGGTGGTAAGCCGCCATTTGCCGTCTTGGGTCTTGTCCAGCGACGCCGCCATCTCGCCGAAATGGAAAGTGGGCTCGAATGGCTTGATCTGCTCGAGCAGCCGGTCGGTCAGCTCCTGGCCGGTGCACACCGGGACGCTCGGAATGTCGTAGATCGGCTTCTCAGGGTATAGCTCGGCGCATTGGCCGCCCGCCCGGTCGAGAATGTCGACCAGATGGGTTTTCAGCTTGGCGAGACCGAGCTGAAACACGGCGAACAGGCCGACCGGGCCTGCGCCAACAATGATAACGTCGGTGAAGGCTTCGTCCGCCTGCATCGTTTTCGCCCGCTTGAGACATGCACCGAACCCTAATGTAGCGAAAAATCATTTCGCTAGTAAGGGTTAAGCGGCAAAAAGTCGCAAAATCGTTTCCGCATAGCCCGGAAGGTAGAAATATTTTGCGTAATGGCCCAAGCGCGCAATGACGCCTGCGCCGCCGGGGCGCCCCGCGCAAAATCCTTGCTTGGCCTTGGAGCCGGCTAAGGCTGATCCGGCGCCCGCGCGCGGCCCGAACCGCCCGCCACCAAGACATCGCGGATCTGCTGGAGCAATTGAACCTCCTGGGACGGCGGCGGCTCGGTGGCCGGCTCCTCTTCCTGCTTGCGGCGCAACTGATTCATGCCCTTGATGGCCATGAACAGCACGAACGCCACGATCATGAAGCTTATCACGTTGTTGATGAACACCCCGAAATTGACGGTCGGCGCACCGGCCTGCCGCGCTTGCGCCAACGAGTTGTAATGCTCGCCATTGAGCGCCACGAACATATTGGAAAAATCGACCCCGCCGGTCACCACCCCGAACGGGGGCATAATGATGTCATCGACCATCGACCGCACAATGGTGGTGAAGGCGGCCCCGATAATGATACCGACCGCCATGTCGACCACGTTGCCGCGCAGTGCAAATTCCTTGAACTCTTTGAACATCGGCGCTCCTCCTTCCTCGGCAAACAGTCACCGCCCTGCCACGTTTCAACGCCAATGCTGCTAGCCGGTTTGCCAGCACGACGCCAGCTTGGTAACTCCTAGCCGGTCCTGAACACGGGGAGCGACATGGCGACAGAGGTTCCCGTCGACGACTATCCGGCCCGCGACCGCCATCAGATCCAGACCTTCATCCTCGCCGCCGTGATCCTGGTCACGGTCCTCTCGGCCGTGATTCTCACCGTCACCAGCGCGCTGTGGTTCAACCAGTTCGGGTTCCTGCATTTCCCCATCGGCTTCTACCTGCTGGCGCAAGGGCTTCTGCTGTTCATCGTGGCGATGGCCTTCTGGTTCATCCGCCTCCAGGAACGTCTCGACCTGGCGCGGAGTGAGAGTGAGGGGATCGGCTAGGCGATGAACATTCCTTCGCGTCTGCGTACGCCAAACCCGCATCTCGGTGCCTATTACGGCATCGTCACATCCGCCTTCGTGTCGCTCGTCGTGGTGCTCGCCATGTTCGAGCAGCTCGGCTGGAGCCGGCCCGTTCTGGCCGAGACCATGATGATCGTGCCGCTGGCGCTCTATCTCGTCATCGCCGTTGGCTCGAGAACGCGCGAGCCGGCCGACTTCTTCGCCTCGGGCCGGCGGGTGCCGCCCGTCTATAACGGCTTCGTGCTGGCGGCGGTGGCGATCGGCGGCGTGGGCTTCCTCGCTTATACCGGCGCCGCGTTCTTCCTCGGCTTCGACGCGTTGGCGATCGGCCTCGGCTGGACCTTCGGCATGTTCGCCGCGGGCGTGCTGTTCACGCCGTACCTCCGCAAAGCCGGCTCCTACACCCTGCCGAGCTTTCTCGGCCACCGCTTCCGCTCGCGCAGCGTGCGCATGGCGGCGAGCGTGGCGCAGCTGCCGCCCACCGCCCTGCTGCTCGCCGCCGAGATCAAGATCGCGGCGCTGGTCGCCGCGCTGTTCCTACCGGTTTCGTTCTCCTTCGGCGTGGTGCTGGTGGCCGCGTTAATCGCCGCCATCGCCATTCTCGGCGGCATGCGGTCGGTGACCTGGGCGGGCAGCGCGGAGTTTATCGTCGGCGCGGTCGGTCTGGTGGTGGTGGTGACCACCGTGTCGGTGCTGCTCACCAATCTGCCGGCGCCGCAACTGACCTATGGCGAGACCTTCACCGCCTTGCAGAATGCCGAGATCACCGCCGGACTGACCCCGGTGGGGCCGGGAGAGCTCCCCGCCGCCCTGCCGGGAGCGGCGCCATTGCCGACCGTCAAGCCGTTCCTGCAACCGTTCGGCATTCTCGCCCCGATGGACTTCGTGACGCTGTTTCTTTGCCTTGCGCTCGGCACCGCGGCGCTGCCGAGCCTGCTCGTGCGAAGCGGCGTGACCAGTTCGATCCCCGACCAGCGCCGCTCGACGGCGTGGGGCCTCCTGTTCGTCGCCATGTTCGCCATGACCGCGCCGGCCATGGCCGCGTTCGCCAAGCTGATCATCTTCCGCGACATCGCGCTGGCGCCGGCGTCGGCCCTGCCGGCCTGGCTCGTCGAGTTGAGCGACAAGCACCTGCTCCAAGCAGCCGATGTCAATGGCGACGGCTCGATTGGCGCGGCCGAGTTGCTGCTCGCGCGCGACGGCATCGCGCTGGCGCTGCCGGCGGCGGCGGGGCTGCCTTACGTGCTCGTCGTGCTGATGGCGACGGCCGCCATGGCCACCGCGCTCGCAGCGTCGGCCTCCCATCTATTCACCCTGGCGGCGAGCATGGCCGAAGACCTTTACCGGGTGATCGACCGCCGCCACACCCTGCCGCGGCTGATCGCCGCCTGGGCGGCAATTGCCGCCACCGCGCTTGCCGCCGCGGTGTTTCTGGCGATTGCCGACGTCGATCCGCTTGGGGCGGCGCTGATGGCGTTCGCCTTCGCCGCCGCGACGTTCTTCCCGACGTTGTTGCTCGCGATCTGGTGGCGGCGCTGCACCAAGTGGGGTGCCACGGCGGCGCTGGCTACCGGCCTTGCCGTCATGCTGGCCGATGCCGTCTTCGGCGGCGCGTTGGGCATCGGCAAGGCGGGCTTTACCACCTCGCTCGCAAGCTTGATCGGCGCCGCTCTCGCTTTGGTGGCCGGCATTGCGGTAAGTCTCTATTTCCGCAAGCCGACCCAGGCCGAGGATCTCTATCGCGAGGAGATGCGCGATCCTGGCGGCGAGACGATCTACGATCGCGCCCAATTGCGCGCCGCCGCAGCCGCGGCTGCCGCTGCGGCAGCTGCCGAGCAAGAGCCGTGATTTCGCCGAAAGCCGAAGCAAGATGAACGAGCAGCTGGTCCCCAAAGAGAAGCGGCTGACGCTCTATCCCGAGCTCGTCCCTTACCGCACCGGGCGGCTCAAGGTTTCCGACCTGCACGAACTCTATTTCGAGGAATGCGGCTCGCCCGCGGGCAAGCCGGCCGTGCTGCTGCATGGCGGCCCCGGCGGCGGCATCAACCCCATGATGCGCCGCTACCACGACCCCAGGGCTTACCGCATCGTGCTGTTCGACCAGCGGGGCTGCGGCCGCTCGACGCCCCACGCCTCGCTGGAGGAGAACACCACTTGGCATCTGGTGGATGACATCGAGCGCCTGCGCGAGTATCTCGGGGTCGAACGCTGGCAGGTGTTCGGCGGCTCATGGGGCTCGACGCTCGCGCTCGCTTACGCCGAGACTTACCCCGAGCGGGTCACCGAGCTGGTGCTCAGGGGCATCTTCACCTTGCGGCGTTCCGAACTCGAATGGTTCTATCAGGAAGGCTGCAGTTGGATTTTTCCCGACGCGTTCGAGGATTATGTGAGCGTCATCCCCGCGGCCGAGCGCGGCGACATGATCGCGGCCTATCACCGCCGCCTCACCCATGACGACCCCGCGGTGCAACTCGAAGCGGCGCGGGCGTGGAGCGCGTGGGAAGGCAAGACCTTGTCGCTGCTGCCCGATGCCGACCGCGTGCGGCGCTTCTCCGAGGACCACTACGCGCTCGCCTTCGCCCGCATCGAGTGCCACTATTTCGTCAATGGCGGCTTCTTCCACGCCGACGATCAGCTGATCGGCGATGCTCATCGCTTGCGCGCCATTCCCGGCGTGATCGTGCATGGCCGCTACGACGTCGTGACTCCGGTCAAGATCGCCCACGACCTTGCCCGGGCCTGGCCGGAAGCGAATCTGCACGTCGTCGCCGATGCCGGCCACGCCATGACCGAGACCGGCATCGTGCATGAGCTGGTCGCAGCCACCAACCGCTTCGCCGATTGAAGTCAGCTTAGACTCAGGCCGTGTGGCCGACGAAGTTTAGCACGACGGTCCGCCGATGCGGGCTGGTGCGGTGCTCGATGACGTAAACGCCCTGCCAGGTGCCGAGCGTCATCCTGCCGTCCTTGACCGGAATGCCGAGGCTTGTCGAGGTCAGCATCGACTTGATGTGGCTCGGCATGTCGTCGGGACCCTCTTCCTGGTGAGCGTAGGTCTTATGCTCCGGCGCGATCGCCTCCAGCGCGTCGAGCAGATCGACCCGCACATTGGGGTCGGCGTTCTCCTGGATCGTCAGCGACGCCGAGGTATGGCGCATGAACACGGTGAGGAGACCGTCCTCGGCGGCGATAGTCGAAAGCCAGCGCGCAAGCTCGCCGGTGATCTCGGTGAAGCCCTTGCCTCCCGTCGCGACAGTGAGCTCATGGCTCGCCTGCACCATCTCGGCCATGTCCGAACACTCCCCTCCGCTTCGTCCCCGAGCCGTCATGGTCGCCGTCCGGCCGCACGATGACAAGGCCCTGCCCCGCAGCCTTCCGTAAACCCCCGCGCCGCAACGGAAACTCAAGGGCTTCGTCCCACATTAGGGCGGCGCTTAACCCAAAATTTACTCGGGCTTGTCACCGTGATTTTCGACCGCTTCTTCGCGCGTCTTCTCGGACCGGTCCCTCGACCATTCTGACGCGAACGCTCGGGCGGCTTACTCGCCAAGGGGAACGGAATGGTTTCGGAAGCAAGTTGGCAGACCGGCGTCGGCAGGCACCAAGGCGGGTCCTCCGCCGAGGTCCCGATGGATCAGCAATCGGTCGAGAGCCTGCTTCGCCGCCTGGTGGAACGGGTGGAGGAAAGCGAGCGCCGCTACAGCGAAGCGCTCGACGATCTTCATGCGCGGCTCGATCAGCTGTCGCAAACCACCGGCGCCGCGCGGTCCGGCTCGTCGGAAGACGCCGAGACCTTCGGCCGGCTGCACGACCAAGTGAGCAGCCTGGCGCGCCGGCTCGAAGGCGAAGCCTCAACGCCGCTTGACGATTTCGAGCGCCTCGGCCGGGCCTTGGCGGGCGATTTCGACCGCACCGCCGGCGCCCCATCCTCGCCAGACTTGCTCGATGACCTAGCCGCGGGCCGCACGCCGTTTGCCCCATCCCTGCCGGAACCGGATTATTCCGCCCCGTTCGCCTCCTCTCACCTCACCGAGCACGACCTCGACCAGCGCCTGGTCGAGATGGCTCACCGGTTCGAGCATTCGATCGGCGTGGCCATGCCGCCGCAAGCGCTCGAAGCCTTGAGCGCGCGGCTCGACGAGATCGGCAGCCAGATCGCCGCAGCGCTCGCCGAGGCCCCCAAGGGGCAGTCCTTCGAGCCGCTTGAGCGGCAGATTTCCGATATGGCGCAACAGCTTAGTCGCGCCGAGGCGCAGCTTGCCAAGATCGGCGTGATTGAAAGCGCGCTGCACAAATTGATCGAACGGGTCGATGCCTCGCCGAGCCCCGAAGAGGTCGCGAGCAAGGCCGCGCAGGAGGCCGCTCGCCTCGTCGCCGACGAAGCGAAGCTCAGTACCGGCGCCACCGAGCGCCTCGATGCCATGCATCGCGACCTGGTGGCGATGAACGACCGAGCCCGCGCCAGCGACGACAAGTTTATCGTCACCATCGAGGCCGTGCACGAGTCGCTGAAGCAGCTCGTGCAGCAGATCGAGAAGAACGCCTCTCCGCCCCCCGCGCCAACGCCGCGCGTGCCGTTTGCCGAGCGCATGCGCGATCTTGCGCCGCTGCCGGACAAGCCCGCACCACAGTCTTCCCCCAAGATGCCCGGCGAAAAGGCCGGCACGCCCAAGGCCGACACGCCTAAGACCGCCGCAGCCGGCAACGCTGCGCCGATCGCCCAAGACGCCCGGCCCAAGGACGCCCCGCCTACGGAGGCCTCCAAGGACGCCCCGTCCAAGGACGCCTCGCCCAAGAATCGACTGGCGGCGGCTATCGCCGATTTGGAGGATAGCGAGGCTAAACCTCATTTCGGCCGCGCCAAGCGCAGCCAGGATGAGGAGATGGCGTTCGATCTCGACGCGCCGGCGTCGCGCCGCAGCGTCGGCAAGAAGATGGCCGACGCCGAGTATGAGGCTCCCGACGATCTCGTCGCGGCGGCACGGCGCGCGGCTCAGGCCGCTTCGCTCAAGGCCGAGGAGCGGGCGAGCGGCTCCCGCGTGCGGCGCTTGGCCGGCGACGCCCAGTCTGCGATCGGCGCCGAGGTTCCGCCGCGGCGCAAGCGGTCTTTCCTCATCATTTGCGCCGCCATATTGCTGATCATCAGCGCGCTGCTCCTTTATGGGCGCTTGCGCTCGAAGCCGGAGCCTGAGGCGATTCCGCCCGCGGCGGAGCAGAGCGCGCCCGCGCCTTCCGCACCGAGCGAAAACGCGACCCCTGCTCCCGAGGACAATGCACCGGCCGCCGTTGAGCCTGAGGTCGAAACGCCGCCCGCGCCGGATTCCTCCGAGCTTCAGCCGGAGCGCGAGGTCAGTCCCGCGGATGCGCTGGGCGATGCGGCGCCTGCCGGAAATTTCACCGACGTCGCCAAGTCGTCCTATCGCAGTGCCGCGGCCACCGAACCCATGTCGCAGCTCCAGCCAGTGTCGTTGAAGCCTACCGAGGAACCTAAGCTTCCGCCGGGCGTCGTGTTCTCCGTCGGGGACCCGGCCATCGACACGCAAACCGCGGCGATGCCCATGCCCGCCGGCCTGAAGCTACCGCCGCCCGACCTAGGGCCCCTTCCCTTGCGCCAGGCCGCCGCTGAAGGCGACCCCCGCGCGCAATTCGCCATCGCCTTCCGCTACGTCGAGGGTCACGGCACGCCGCAGAACCTGACCGAAGCTGCGCGCTGGTTCGAGCGCGCCGCGAGCGCGGGCCTGGCGCCGGCCCAATACCGCCTTGCCGTGATGTATGAGCGCGGGCAAGGCGCGGCCAAAGATCTCGGTCGGGCGCGGTCCTGGTACCAGGCCGCGGCGGAGAAGGGCAACATCAAGGCGATGCACGATCTCGCCGTCAGCGTGAGCGGCCGCCAATCCGGCACCCCAGACTATGCGCTTGCCATCAAATGGTATGGCGACGCCGCCGCCTTCGGGCTGGCCGACAGCCAGTTCAATCTCGGCATCCTTGCCGAGCATGGCCTCGGCACCCCGAAGAACCTGTCCGAGGCCTATAAGTGGTTCGCGCTCGCGGCCAAGGCGGGCGATGAAGAGGCCGCCAAGCGGCGCGAGCTGGTCAAGGGCCAGCTTGCTCCCGCCGAGCTTGCCACCGCCGAGCAGGCCGTCGCGGCTTGGACCGCCAAGGCGCCGGTGGCCGAAGCGAACGCCGTGGGCGAGCCTGCGGAATGGGCCGACTCATCGCCGACGCCCAACACGGCGCTGGTCAGCCGCGCGCAGAGCCTGCTCAACAAGCTCGGCTATGACGTCGGCATGCCCGACGGCCTGATGGGCGCCAAGACCCGCGATGCCATCAAGAGCTTCGAGCGCAAGAACGGCCTGCAAGAGACCGGCCAGGTGACCATTCCCCTGGTTGCCAAGCTTGAGCGCCTGACGAGCTGAGCCGAGCCGGCGCACGTCCGGCTCGCATAGCCGGTTTTCCCGCGACAAGATGACATTTTCGTAAGGCCTGGGCCTTACACATTGACAGCTGCGCACGCGGCGAACAGGTTCGGAAAAGCGCCTCACGCGAAGCCCCAGGCCCGATGTTCCAGGTTTACCTGCCCATTGCCGAAATCTCGGTGAACCTTGTGGTGATGCTGGGGCTCGGCGCGGCGGTGGGCTTCCTGTCGGGCATGTTCGGAGTGGGCGGGGGGTTTCTGCTGACCCCCTTTCTTATGCTGTCGGGCATCCCCGCCTCGATCGCGGTCGCCACCGGCGCCAACCAGATCGTCGCCACCTCGGTATCGGGGGCGCTGGCCCAATGGCGCCGCAACAACATCGACTTCCGCATGGGCGCCGTGTTGATCGCCGGCGGCGTGGCCGGCGCCTTGGTCGGCGTCTTCCTGCTCAAGATGCTGCGCGAAGCGGGGCAGGCCGGCCTCATCGTTTCGCTCACTTATGTGGCGCTGCTCGGCGCCGTCGGCATTCTGATGCTGACCGAGAGCCTCCGCGCCATCCGGCGCGCCCGCGCCGGCAAGCCCGCATCAGCCCGCAAGCCGGGACAGCACAATTGGATTCATGGCTTGCCGCTCAAGCTGCGCTTTCCGCGCTCGCGGCTCTATATCAGCGCCATCCCGCCGCTGGTGATCGGCTCGGTGGTCGGCCTGCTCACCGCCTTTCTCGGCGTGGGCGGCGGCTTCATCATGGTGCCGGCCATGATCTATCTGTTGCGCATGCCGACCAATATCGTGATCGGCACCTCGATCTTCCAAATCATCTTCGTCACCGCCGTCGTCACCATCCTGCATGCGAGCTTCACCCACACGCTCGATGTCGTGCTCGCGCTGATCCTGGCGGCCGGCGGCGTGATCGGCGGCCAATTCGGGGTCAATGCGGGCCAGAAATTTAGAGGCGAGCAGCTCCGGGCCATGCTCGCCGTGATGGTGCTCGCCGTCGCCCTTCGGCTGTTGCTCGATCTCGTGCTCCGGCCGTCGGAGCTGTTCAGCCTCGCTCCGATCATGGCGGGGGCGTGAGATGAGAGCCGCGCTCGGCCTCGCCGGTCTGCTGCTCGCCACCGTTCCGGCGCCGGTCTTGGCGGCGGAGGCGACGCCCGCCGCGCCCGTGCCGCGCGAGGAGGTACAGTCCGACCTCTCCACGCGCGAAATCTCGATCCAATCGAACTTCACCGGCATCGAGATCCTGATCTACGGCAGCGTCGACTTCAGCCAGACCACGGGGCACGACCAAGGCGTGTACGACGTCATCATCGTCATTCGCGCGCCGTCGCAGCCGCTCGTCGCCAGGCACAAGGAGCGGGTGGCCGGCATCTGGGTCAACACGCCGGGCAAGGTGTTTCCGTCGGTGCCGGGCTTCTATGCCGCGTTGTCGACCCGGCCGATCAGGGCGATCACCTCCGACGAGACCCTCAAGATGCTCGGCATCGGGCTCGCCAATGTCGATTTCGGCCGGGACAGCAAGGATGACGCCGAGGAGGAGACCTATCGCTCGGCGGTGATCCGTCTGAAAGAGAAGCAGAAGCTGTTCCAAGAGCATGACGACGGCGTCACCTTTATCGGCCGCAGCCTGTTCCGGGCGACCGTCAGCCTGCCGGTCAACGTGCCGATCGGCCGCTATACCGCCGACGTCTATCTGTTCCGCGACGGGGGGCTCGTGAGCAAGAACCAGAGCACGCTCGAGGTCAACAAGGCCGGCTTCGAGCAGATGGTCTACCTGCTCGCCTTCACCCATCCCTTTATCTATGGGGTGCTGGCGGTGCTGATGGCCGTGCTGGCGGGCCTGGCCGGCTGGGCGGTGTTCCGCCGCGACTAGCCCTCAAGCAGCTCGGTAGGGAAAGAAACGAATGCCCTCAAGCAGCGCAGAGCGCGGTAGGGCAAAGAAACGAATGCCCTCAAGCAGCGCAGAGCGCGGTAGGGCAAAGTCAAAGAGCCTCAGTCCGGCAGGAGCAAACCGCCGAGCACGGGATAGACGTCGGCCCGGCCCATCATCCAGGCTTCGAGCCGCGGCCGCAAAAATAGCGGGCCGAATGCCTCGTCGAGCACGTTGAGCCCGCCGGCATAGGCGCCGAAGGCCGGCATCACCAGGCGGTGGCCGTCGGTGGCGAAACAGCGCCGGCGGATCGCCGCGCCCCGCCGCGCAATGCGCGCGACCGGATGGAGGTGTCCGGCGATCTCGCGGGCGGGCTGGGCGGCGGACGGCTCGTGCCGGAGCGTCACGCCGCGAATGCTCAACGTGGCGCACACCGTGCCGCCGATGCAGTCGGGCAGATGCGGGTCATGATTGCCGCAGATCCAATACCATTCGCGGCCCTGCTGCAGCTTGAGCAGAAAATTGAGATCCTCCGCCGCCAGCCGCTCCGCCGCATGGCTGCGATGGAAGCTGTCGCCGAGCGCCACCACGCGCGCGGGATCGACGGCCTGGATCACCTTGCTCAAGCGCTCCAGCGTGGTGCGCGTGTCGTAAGGCGGCAGCAACATGCCGAGCGCGGCGAACGCGGCGCCCTTCTCGAGATGGAGGTCGGCCACCAGCAGCGTGTCCTCCGCCTCCCAATAGAGCGCGCCGGCGGCGAGCGGCCGCAGCGAGTGGCCGGCGACCTGGATATGCGAGCGAAGTGACGGTGCGGTTTCCGGCATGAGATCAAGCTTGGCGCTCTGCATGTCCGCTTAAGGCCTCCGCGATGAGTTCCTCAACCGTCTCACGCAACAAGACCTCACTCGCCTCACCGGGGACGCTCTCGCGTCCGATCTCCAGCATCACCGGCACGGCAAGCGGCGAAACCTGCCGGAGACCAATATGCCTGATTCGTCCCTTGATTCGTCTCAAGAAATAACCGAGCCGGCCGACATCGATCAGGCCGGTCGCCGCATCGGCGAAGGCCGCTTTGAGCAGAATATGGTCGGGCTCATGCTGGCGAAGCACGTCATAGATCAAGTCTGAGGACACCGTCATTTGCCGGCCGGTTTTCTCCTGCCCCGGATGCCGGCGCTCGATCAGGCCGGAGATGATGGCGCACACCCGGAACGAGCGCTTCATCAGGCTCGATTCGGCCAGCCACGCATCGAGGTCGTCGCCGAGCATGTCTTCGTCGAACAACTGGGCAAGATCGAGACGCCCGTCCCGCACCATCTCTCCCATGTCGTTCAGCGCCCATACGGCGAGCGCATATTCGTTGGCGACGAAGCCGAGCGGCGCGGCGCGCGCCCGCTCCAGCCTCCTCGTCAGCAGCATGCCGAGACTTTGATGGGCGAGCCGCCCCTCGAACGGGTAGCACACCAGATAATGCCGCTGACCGCGCGGAAAGGTCTCGACCAGGACCTCGTCGGCACCCGGCACGACCGACAGCTCGGCTTGCAGCCTGAGCCAATCGGACACTTGGTCGGGGAGCCGCGGCCAATCGTGCGGATCGGCCAGCAGACGGCGCACCCGCTCGGCAAGATAGGTCGATAACGGAAACTTGCCGCCCTCGTAGGCCGGCACCTTTGGCTCGGCGGCGTGGGCCCGGGTGACGATGGCGTCGGTCTCGCGCAATCCCTCGAATCTGAGTACCTCGCCGGCGAATACGAAGGTATCGCCGGGGGTCAGCTGCTCGATGAAATATTCCTCGACCTCGCCGAGCACGCGGCCGGCCGCGAGCATGTTGGAGGGCTTGAGCGCGCCGCCTTTCAGCCGCGCCAGCCGAACGCGCAGCATCGGCGCCTCGACGATGGTGCCGACATTGAGCCGGTATTGCTGGGCGATGCGGGGATGGGCGACGCGGTAACTTCCTTCCGGCGTCAGTTTCAGCTTGGCGTAACGGTCGTAATTGGCGAGCGCATAGCCGCCGGTGGCGACGAACGCCACCACCTGGTCGAAGCCTGCGCGCAACAGCCCCTGATAGGGCGCGGCGCTCACCACCTCCCGATAGAGCTGGTCGGGGTCGAATGGGCTGGCGCAGGCCGTGCCGAGTACATGCTGGGCAAGCGCATCGAGCGCGCCGGGCCGCATCGGCGGGGTATCCTGCGCGCCCTCCGCCGCCGCTTCGAGCGCCGCCTGGCACTCGATCACCTCGAAGCGGTTGGCCGGCACCAAGAGCGCCGTGCTCGGCTCGTCGAGCCGGTGATTAGCGCGGCCGATACGCTGAGAGAGCCGGCTGGCGCCTTTGGGCGCGCCAACATTGATGACGAGATCGACATCGCCCCAGTCGATGCCGAGATCGAGCGTCGAGGTGCACACCACGGCGCGGAGCTTGCCCTGCACCATGGCCGCCTCGACCTTGCGCCGCTGCGCCACGTCGAGCGAGCCGTGATGGAGCGCGATCGGCAGGTTAGCGTCGTTGTAGCGCCACAGCTCGTGAAACAGCATCTCGGCCTGCGAGCGCGTATTGACGAAGATCAGCGACATGCGGTGGGCGTTGATCGCCCGATAGATTTCGGGCAGCGCGTAGCGCGCCGAGTGCCCGGCCCAGGGCAGCTCGGCATCCGACTTGAGAATAGCGATGTCGGCCCGGGCCCCCTCGCCCGCCACCACGATCTCGGCCAGTCGCGTGGCCTGCTGACCTCGATGCGGCACCAGAAAGGCGGCAAGCTCGAAAGGACGTGCCACCGTGGCCGACAGCGCTATCGCCGTGAGTTCCGGCGACAGCGTGCGGAGCCGCGCCAAATCGAGCGCCAGAAGATCGCCGCGCTTGCTGGAGATGAGCGCGTGCAGCTCATCGAGGATGACGAATTTGAGGCTTCCGAACAGCTCAGCCGCGCCCTTGTGCGACAGCATCAGCGCGATCTGCTCCGGCGTGGTCAGCAGAATATCGGGCGGCAGGACCCGTTGGCGGGCGCGGCGCGAGGGCGGCGTGTCGCCGGTGCGGATCTCGAGCTTGATCGGTAACCCCATCTCCGCCACCGGCATGGCCAGATTGCGCGCGATGTCCACCGCCAGCGCCTTGAGCGGCGATACATAGAGGGTGTGGATCGCAGTTGCCGGCTTGCGTTTCGCCGGACGGCCGGCGAGATCGGTCAGGCTCGGCAGGAAGCCGGCCAGCGTCTTGCCGCCCCCGGTCGGCGCGATCAGCAGCGTGTCGCGCCCGGCGCGCGCGTGCGCCAGCAATTGAAGCTGATGGGCATGCGGGTGCCAGCCGCGCGCCTTGAACCAGCCGGCAAAGGGCTCGGGCAGCGGCGCCAATTTGTTATCGACGATCAGGCTCTCGCTTGCGCTCATAACTCTTCTGCTTGACCTTGCCTCCGCTTCGCACCAATTCTGCTGTAATTCGAGTCGAAGCTCCCAATTCTCCTGGCGCTTCACCGCGCCTCTTCTCGCGAAAGGGAGAGCGGACAGATGGAACGGTTTTTTGGCGGCAATCCGGCGCTCGTTCTGGTCAGGCTGGCGATCCTCTCGCTGATCGTGGGCGTGGTGCTGGCGGCGCTCGGCTTCAGCCCGTTCGAGATCATCGACAGCCTGAGACGGCTTGTCGAGCGCATCTATGACATGGGCTTCGCCGCGGTCGAAAAGGCCTTCCGTTATTTCTTGCTCGGCGCCGTGATCGTGTTCCCGGTGTGGCTGGTGATGCGCGTGGTGAAATCCCTTGGGCGCGCCGGCAGCGACGGCCTGGTCCATTCGAGCCAGGGCAAACGCGAAGCCTAGCCTTTTGCTGCCCATTCAGCGGCGCGGGTACCGATCAGCGACTTGAGGTCTGGAGCGCTCTTGCGCTCCATCGCCGCGACCAGCGCCTGCTTGATGCGGCCGATCAGCGCCGGCCCTTCGAACACCAAGCCGGTATAGAGCTGGAGCAGAGAGGCGCCGGCCTCGATCTTGGCCAGCGCCGTTTCGCCCGAGTTGATGCCGCCAACCCCGACCAGCGGCAGCTTACCTTGCGTGAGCTGATAGACGCGCGCCAGCATGCGCGTGGCCCGGGCGAATAGCGGCCGCCCCGACAGCCCTCCCACCTCCTTGGCGAAAGCGCGGTCGCTCAGTCCCTCGCGCGCCAGCGTGGTGTTCGACACCACGATGCCGTCGATGCCATGAGAAAGGATCACGCGCACCACTTCGGGCAGATCGCCGTCGGCGAGATCGGGCGCGAGCTTGACCAGCAGCGGCGGCTTGCGGCGCGTGGCGGCGCGCGCCTGCTGCACGGCCTTGAGCAACGCGTCGAGCGCCTCCGGCGCCTGGAGATCGCGCAGACCCGGCGTGTTGGGCGATGAAATATTGATGGTGAAGTAGCTCGCCACCTCCGCCAGGTGCCTGATGCCCGACACGTAATCGCCGATACGGTCCTTGCTGTCGCGTCCCGCGCCGATATTGACGCCGACCATGCCTCCGGCACCGCCTTGCAACCGATGCAAAGCCGCCTCCTGCCCATCATTGTTGAAGCCCAGCCGGTTGATCACGGCGCGGTCGGTCATCGAGCGGAACATGCGCGGGCTGGGATTGCCGGTCTGCGCGCGCGGCGTCAGCGTGCCGATTTCGACGAAGCCGAAGCCCATGGCGAGCAGCTCGCGCGGCACCCGCGCATCCTTGTCGAAACCCGCCGCCATGCCGACCGGATTAGGAACGTCGAGCCCGAATAGATGTTGGCCGAGGCGTTGGTCGTCCGGCGCGGTGGCGCGCGGATAAAGCCCGAGCTCCAAACTTTTGACCGCGAGTTCATGCGCCCGCTCGGGCGGCAACGCCAGTAGCAGGCTCTGGCCCAAGCCGAACAGCCCGTTCACGCCGGCACTCCTTCAGGCAGGATGTGGCGACCGTCCGGTGCGAGCGTGAGCGGCTCGGCCCACAGCACCGTAGCAAGATCGAGCGCGGCGTAAAGATGCGGGAACAGCGCGCCGCCGCGCGAAGGCTCCCATGTCAGATTCGGCCCAAGTCGTGCCGGATCGACCGCCAGCAGCACAAGATCCTCTTGGCCCGCGAAATATTTTGCCAGCGTGGCTTCAAGCTGGTGCGCGGCAGAAAAATGGATGAACCCGTCGCGGAGATCGTCGGCCGAGCCCGTGAAATGCCCTTGGCTCCAGGACGCCTCGAAGGCCGCTTCGGTCATGACTTTATAGATGGGGTCGGCCATGGCTGGCGGAGACTAGCCGCAAGCCTATGCCCGCAACAATGGCATCGCGCGCGTTGACCCGACTTATGCCTGGTAAGGCAGCTATCCTAGCCGTGCGCTTGCGGTCTTCGGTCCGGAATCCGGTTGGTCCGCGTTCTGAGCATCTGACGCGCCGTCGCGCTCTTTGATCGCCTCGGAGAGATACCAATCAGCCAAAACCAGATGCTGATCGATCACCTCCTTGTGGGAGGCGCTTTGCGCGCGTTGGATGAACTTCTTAGCTTCGCCGAGGTGATCCATCAAAACCCTCCAATGGCCATCGCCCTCATATGGGTGGGGGCCGGCGCGGCCGGACCAGCTGTGATGAGTTTTGAGGGTACGGAACCGTGCAGTCGAAATCCGGTGGACAAGCGGCGGAAATAAGCCATAATTCCTATTGTTAGGCATAAATTCCCGATTCGCGCGCACTTAACCGTGGGGCCGCTCCCCCTGAACAGTCTCACCCATACCAGGGTATGGACCGCCATCGACGCGCTCGCGCGGCGCTACAGCCTGTCGCCGTCAGGTCTCGCCAAGCGCGCCGGGCTCGATCCGACCTCCTTCAACAAATCGAAGCGCGTCACCGGCGAGGGCCGCCCGCGCTGGCCCACCACCGAGAGCATCGCCAAGGTGTTGCAGGCGACCGGCGCCAGCTTCGAGGACTTCACCGCGCTGGTCACCGCCGAGCCGCGGACTGCCCGCGGCGAGCCCATCCCGCTGATCGGGCTGACCCAGGCGGGCGGCGGCGGCTTCTTCGACGATGGCGGCTTCCCGGTCGGCCAGGGCTGGGATCAGATCCGCTTCCCCAAGGTCGACGACGAGAACGCCTATGCGTTGGAAGTGACCGGCGACTCCATGGAGCCGCTCTATCGCGACGGCGATATCCTGATCGTCTCGCCCAACTCCGCCCCGCGCAAGGGCGACCGCATGGTGCTGCGCACCACCGATGGCGAGGTGATGGCCAAGATCCTGGTCCGGCGCACGACCAAGACGGTCGAGCTCGCCTCGTTCAACCCGGCCCACCCCAATTTGGTGTTTCCGATCGACCGCATCGACTGGATGGCGCGCATCGTGTGGGCGAGCCAGTAGCTTCCCTCCGGGCCTAAGCCCTAGAATGGCCGGATCTCTCAGGTCAGATGGCGGCCATGGAGCTTGCCTCGCGCATCGTATCGGTCGTGCTCGGCGTCGCCGTGATGGTGCTGCTGTTATGGCCGATCACCGTCCCGGTCGGCTTCGGCGAAGCCTGGTGGGCGAGCCGCCAGGCGCAATCGCGCCAAAAGACTCAGCCCGCGCCGCGGCCCCAGCCGGAATGGGCACGGCCAGCAAGCGTGCCTGCGCCGAACCCCAAAACTCCGCCGCCGGCATCAACGCCGGCACAACATGCGGTCACGCCGAGCGTGGAGGAGGGCACCAAGCCCGCCCCAGTTGCGGACGAGAAGCAGGCGCCTGAGCAGCTTGCGGCGCTGAACGACCATGACAAGACCGGCGCGGTCACGCCCAAGGAAACCACCAAGCGCTATTACCGCGTCAAGGTGCGCGACGGCGGCACGCTGCAAGCCGGCAAGGTCGTAATCAGGTTATCAGGCATCGCCGCGCGCGAGGCCGACGCCACCTGCAAGGACGGCAACGGCAAGAGCTGGCCGTGCGGCGCCGCGGCCAAAGCGGCGCTCACTCGGCTGATCAGGGCCCGCGCCGTCTCCTGCGCGCTGCCCAAGGGCGGCGAGCACAATATCTTCGAGGCAAGCTGCGAGGTGGCCGGCACCGACCTTTCGACTTGGCTAGTGCGCCAGGGCTGGGCTACGCCGCAAAGTCCGAACGACGCTGCGCTGGCCGAGGCGGCCAAAACGGCCAAGTCCGAAAAGCTCGGACTCTGGCGCAGCCCCGAGTGAGAATTCGCGCGCTTAGAGGACGCGCCCCGGCATACCATTACTGCTGGGTGGTGCTGCTGGTGTCTCCGGAGGAATTATCGGTGGTGGGATTGCGGCGCGCCGGCTGATCGATCTTGGCGGTATCGTTCTCGGGCGTCGCGCCGAGATTTTCACCTTCGTGCGTGCCTTCCTCTTTGCCCATCTTGGCCGACTGGTCGGCGTTGTCCTCGGTCTGGCCGGCTTGCGGCGCCGCGTCGTTGGTCACGATCACGATGTCGCCGGTCGACAACGGTTCTTCCTGTTGCACCGGGGTCAGGGTCTGACCGCCAATGCCGAAGGTCAGGGCGACAACCGCCGCGCTTGCCATGGATGTCCGTGCCTGGGTCATTTCCTCATCCTTTGATCTGTCGAAACCGATCTCGCAGACCCCTCGCTTGGTAAAACGGCCACGGCCTAGCCCAGGTTCCCTCGTCCCCTCTGAGCGACGGCGCACAAACAAAACCCGGACCGGACAAATGCCGATCCGCGTTTTGCAGTGTCGAAATGACAAGCGCCGCTAAGGCGGCGCTTTAGCTGACGTTATGACCGACTACGAGTTGTCGCAGACGACCTTGAGGTCGATATTGGCCTCGTCCATGCTCGGATAGCCCTGCTTGCCGATCTGCATGCCGAGCTCATCCTCGCTCACGAGGTTCTTCTCGACCACGCGACAATGCTTGTTGGCATCCTTGATGATGACGAACTGGCTGGTGTCGTCGGCATAAGCGGCGCCGGCAAAGCCGAGAACGACGGCAGCGGCGACAACGTATTTCAAAGTCATGGGGTTCCTCCGGTTGGTGAGGGGGAACCTAAGCCACAGATGTTCTAAAACGCGCCTAAGCCGATCTGCTGCAAAATGCCGACAATTAGACAAATCGAAGCGGCCCCGGGCTTGCCCGAGACCGCTCCGCGTCTTCAGTCTTAAGCGTCAGCCGCTACTCGGTGGTCGATCCGCTGTCGCTGTCGATGGACGACTTCTTGCCCATGGCGTTGGGCTCGGCAGGCGTGCCCTGCATGTCCTTGGCTGTCGAAGCGTCGGCGCTGACCCAGCCCTTGCTGCAGCCGTCTCTCCATTCGTCCTGGGAGATCGTGGCGTCCTTCGAGGTGTCGACCATCTCGAAGTTCAGGATAAACGGCGTCGCCTTGTCCTTCGACAGCACATCGCCGTCAGGGCCGGCCGTCTGCCAGGCCTTGGTGCATTCGGCCTCGCTCAGAACCTTGCCCGGGCGACCGGACGGCGGGTCCTTTTGCGAACCTTCGGGGACCGGGGCACCGGCGCCGGCAAAAGCCGAACTGGCGCTCAACAGAACCGCCAACGCGGCAACAGTTGCGATTTTCATAGCTCGTTCTCCAGACTGAGTGTGAGGGGGCTCACCCGCGAACCATGCGGGAGAGGACTGACCGGCCGATCTCGACAGAAATGACCTCTCGCCGAGAGCGGTGTCGTCGGCCCTAGTCATCTGCCTAACCCCTGGGCAGGCGCATTGTTCCTACAGTGGGGCGGGCAAGCTAGTCCGCGACGAGGTCGCCGGCCAAAGCCTTAACGATCAGCACGCGGGTTTCGTCGATGCCGTAAAGCTCGACGAACGAGCCGAAGCGCGGGCCTTGGGTCTGGCCGAGCAGCACCTCGTACAGCGCGGCGAACCAGTCGCGCAACGGCTCGAAGCCGTGCTCCTTGCCGACGGCGTAGACTTGCGCCTGAATTTCCTCGGCGAGCACGCTCTTGGGCAGTTGGGCGAGCCGTGCCTCGAGATCGGTGAGCGCGGCGCGCTCTTTGTCGGAGGGTGCGCGATAGTGTTTCGCCGGCTTCACGAAATCGTGGAAATAGCGGATGGCGTAGCCGACCAGCTGATCGAGCAGCGGGTGCGCTTCCGGCGTGGCGTCGGGAGCATAGCGCCGGATGAAGCCCCACAGCACCTCGCGGTCTTCCGAGTTCGAGGCGCTGGCGAGATTGAGCAGCAGCGCGAAAGAGATCGGCAGCTCGGCCTTCGGCGGCTCGCCCTGATGAATGTGCCACACCGGGTTCATCAGCTTCGCCGCCGGCTCTTCCTTCGGATAGGCGGCGAGATGCCCGATATATTCGTCGACCGCGCGCGGGATGACGTCGAAATAGAGCCGCTTCGCCTTGCGCGGGCTCTGATACATATAGAGCGACAGGCTCTCGGGCGCCGCATAGGTGAGCCACTCCTCGATGGTGAGGCCGTTGCCGCGCGACTTCGAGATCTTCTCGCCCTTCTCGTCGAGAAACAGCTCGTAGATGAAGCCTTCCGGCTGCTGGGCGCCAAGGATGCGGCAGATATGGCCGGACAGCCGGACCGAGTCGATCAAATCCTTGCCCGCCATTTCGTAGTCGACCCCGAGCGCCGCCCAGCGCATCGCCCAATCGGCCTTCCATTGCAGCTTGCAATGGCCGCGCGTGACCGGGACCTGGGTGAGCTTGCCGGTATCGGGATCCTTGTAGAGCACCGTGCCGCCGGCCACGTCGCGATCGACGATCGGCACTTGCAGCACCTTGCCGGTCGTGGGCGAGATCGGCAGGAACGGACTGTAGGTGGCACGGCGCTCGGGCCCCAGCGTCGGCAGGATCACGTCGCGGATAGCGTCGTAATTCTCCAGCACTTTGAGCAGAGTGACGTCGAACCGGCCGGAGATGTAGCAGTCGGTGGCCGACAGGAACTCGTAGTCGAAGCCGAACGTGTCGAGAAAGGCCCGGAGCCGGGCATTGTTGTGTTGGCCGAAGCTTGGATGATCGCCGAACGGATCGGGCACCTGGGTCAGCGGCTTGCCGAGATGCTCGGCCAGCATCTCCTTGTTGGGGACGTTGTCCGGCACCTTCCGCAAGCCGTCCATGTCGTCGGAGAAACAAATCAGCCGCGTCGGGATCTTGTCCTCGGTCAGCACCCGGAAGGCGTGGCGCACCATGGTGGTGCGCGCGACCTCGCCGAACGTGCCGATATGCGGCAGGCCCGACGGCCCGTAACCGGTTTCGAAGATGATGGCCCCGGTCGGCTTGGGGATGCGCTTCAGCCGGCTCAAGACCTTGCGCGCCTCCTCGAACGGCCAGGCTTTGCTGACATGAGCATGGGCCAGCAGCTCGGAGCTCACCTCGATCTTGGGGCTTGGCTTCGCCTTCGACGTGCCGGCGGCGCGGGCAGCCGCTTTGGCATCCGACATGCTCGCTTCCAATTGCGGCTCGGCGTTGCCGCCTTTGGCGGTGCGCTGCTTTGAGGTTCGAGGGGGCATGCGTTCTGTCGCTTTTGACGGCCAATCCTAGCCGCGAGAGATTTCACAAATCCCTACATTCCGCCAGTGATTCCGCGCAACCGGAAGGGCTTGCCCCTTTGGGCGCAATTGCCTACGGTCGCGCCGCCTTAGCCGGAAGGGACGCGCATGAGGGATACCCCCGCCACGACCGAGTCGTTGAACCATCACCTCGCGCTCATCTATGTCATGGTCACCATTTCGGCCGTGGACCGCACCATGACCGACGCCGAGATCGCCCGCATCGGCCAGATCGTGTCGCATCTGCCGATCTTCGCCAATTTCGACCAGGAGAAGCTGGTCAAGACCGCGGAGGAATGCGGTGAGGTGTTGAGCGCCGACGGCGGCCTCGATCATGTGCTGGTGCTGATCCGCAGCAACCTGCCGCCGAAGCTACGCGAGACCGCCTATGCGGTGGCGCTGGAAGTGGCCGCCGCCGATCTCGACGTCAAACCTGAAGAGACGCGCTTCCTGGAGATGCTGCGTGACGCCCTCGATCTCGACAAGCTCACTACCGCGGCCATCGAGCGCGGCATCAGAGCGCGCAATCTGACGGTCTGATACCGCTCGCCACGCGAAAGAGGTGCTATTTCGTCTTCAATTTCTGCTGCTTCCTGAAGCAGTCGTCCGCCGGTAAGCAGGCGGCCTCCAAACCGCTCAGCCTGCAGCAAATTTCGGGGGCCACGCAGGCAGGGTCGCATTGGTCGGTGCTGGCCTGCGCCACCTTTGAAGACGTGCCATTCGCCCACGGGGCGGGCGTAGCGCTGGACTGTTCGGCCGCCATAGCTCCTGAAGCCAAGACCGCGAACGCCATGCAGGCAAGCGTCACAGAGAGTTTGATTTTCACAGCGCGCTATGAAGCCTACGGGAGTCCAAGCACATGATCAGCCCACAAACCATTCTCCACTACATGACCGTGTTCGTTGTGCTTGCCGCTGCAAGCACTGCTTGGCTCACTCACCCACGCACTATCTCACCGCTTGAGGCGTGACGATGGTCGGAGTTCTGTCGCGGGCGTTGTCAGGAGCGGCGTCGCTCGCTGCATTGAACCTGGGTTCTGTCGCCTTCGCTGCGGATTGCTCGGTGCCCGTTGCCGGCACGGTCGAGCGCAAGGTCGTCATGGATACGGTGCGAGCACCTGTAACTGAGCTGTTTCGTTGAGTCCGTCGTTAACGCCGGTCCAATTTTTTTCCTTTAGGTGCACGGCGGCTGGGCCCCATGCTCGGTCTTCTCCCAGACGAACCGCGCCGTCATGAACTGCCACAGCGCCCGATAGGCCGCCGCCGAAATCAGCAGCCAATAGAGCGGCATCAACGGAATCTGTATCAGCAGGAAGCGATAGCCCCGGCGGCGCACCGCGAGCAGTCCAAGCCCCATGGTCGCGAGATAGCCGGCCAACAGATCGAACCAGGCGACCAGCCAGAATGGCCAGCCGAACACGCTACCGGGCCGCGCCAACAGCCCGCCTTCGGCAAGCTCGAAGCACGCCAGCGCACAGAACCAGGGATGCACCAGCGCCGCCATGACGGTGCCGCCGACCACGATCTGAAAGGCGAAGAAGCCGCTCGGTCCAAGCTCGCGCCACAGCGCGCGCGGGCTCCGCATATGCACGAGCCAGGTCTGCACATAGCCTTTGAGCCAGCGCGTGCGCTGGCGAAGCCACCACATCAGCCGCGCCGGCGCTTCCTCATAGGTGGTGGAGTTGAGCACCTGGCAGCGATACCCCTTGCGCGCCCGCCTGATGCCGAGATCGGCGTCCTCGGTGACGTTGAACGGGTCCCACGCCATCAGCCAGACAAGCGCCGAGGTGCGGAAATGATTGGAGGTGCCGCCGAGCGGAATGGGCAGGTTGAGCCGGTCGAGCGTAGGCAAGAGCCCATCGAACAGCGCGCAATATTCGATGGTGAACTGGCGGGTCAGCCAGGCCTCGCCGGCGTTATAGACATTGAGCCGCGCCTGCACGGCCGCGAGATTGGCGTGACCGCTGCGAAAGGCAGCGAGCGCCTGGCGAAGCTGGCCCGGTTCGGGCCGGTCCTCGGCATCGTAGATCACCACATATTCGCCGCGCGCGAGCGGCAACGCGTAATTCAGCGCCTTCGGCTTGGTGCGCGGGTGAAGCTCCGGCACGACCACGATCTCGACATTTCCGGGTAGCCGAAGCGCGTGCGCCGCGGCGATGGTGGCGCGGTCAGCCGCCTCCAACACCAGCTTGATGTCGAGCTTCGCCGCCGGGTAGTCGAGGTGCGTGAGTGACTTGATCAGTCCCGGCAGCATATGGGCTTCGCGGTAGAGCGGCACCAGCAGCGTGTAGATCGGCAGCTCGTGATCCGGCACGCGCGGCGTGGCGGCAGGCGGGTCGCCCTTCACCGCCGCGAACAGGCGATAGGCCGCGACCAGGCGAAGCGCAATCAGCGGCACGAACACCCAAGCGAGCGCAAGCGTGATCGCCCATATGGTCTCGACCGGGGCTAGCGCCATCGCAGCTATGACCGCGAGCGCGGCGGTGACAACCGCCAGGCGTTGCCACCGAGCCGGCCGCGTCCGCGCACTCATGCCGGGATGGCGCGAGGCAAGGCTTTCGATCGCGTGCTGCGCGAGGGACGGGCCGAAATGATGACAGATCGCGCCTCTCACCGCGTGCGGCGAGGCCAGCGAGAAGGCATACGGCGAAAGCCGCGCCAGCATCTCGCTGAGCGCGTTAGGCCTCAGCCGGTCGGGCGCGAACACAAAGCTACCCGCGCGCGCGCGTTCCTTGAGCACGCCTCTCGCCAGGCTTTGCCGCGGGCTTGCCGTCGCCGCGGGCGCGACATCGGCCGCGACCAGTCGGTCCTTGAACGGCGCCGCGCATCGTTCCGCCAGCGCGCGGTAATAGTCCTCCGCCTCGAGCCAGCCATTGGCGATCATGACTTCGTGCGGGTGCACGCCCCAATGCCGGGCAATGGCACTGGCGCGCGCCAAGGTGGCCTGGTCGATGAACCGCCCGACCAGAAGCAATATTCCGATTGCAGGGGACCGCTCTGGCGCGCGGCAAAACGCGCAAGCTGCCTCTCGGCTCTCAACTCCGCCACAAGCGACACGGGAATGCCCCCCGCATTACCCGTGATTATTTGCACTTTTAAGCTGAGACGAATATTCCTTGCGACACTTCAAGTTGTGCTGGAGTTGTGCAATGTAGAATTGCAGAATAAATTATTACAACTATTTAGTGTGTTCGTCCCTTGGGTCTTGGGCCGGTTTGAATGTGACGGGGCCGGAACCAAAGTGGGCCGCACGAATTGACCCACCGGCACCGGCGAATCCCCCCGCTCCCTGCTAGGCAAGCGTCGGTGCCGTGTTGCGAACGTAGTACCGCGTTCGGAGAAGCCCGGCCTTGTCCCCCGTAGACCGGGCTTCTCTTTTGCCCGCAGCGATCTCGCGAGCTTGCTCAGGCATTCTCGCAGCCAGCACGCCCTCCCTTGGCACCGAAGGCCTGCCCGCGCTAAGACAGGGCGTGACCCGCGCGATCGCTCCCTCCTTCGGCCCGAAACGCTTCGGCTCGAAACGCTCCCAGGCGGCGCTATTCTGCTTTGCCGCCGGCGCGATCGCCCTCGCCTGGCTGTGGTCCGCTCCGGCCTCTGCCCAGGCAGTCAGGAACGACATCGTCCCCGACACCTGGCAAGGCGACGTGCTCCGTCCCAAGCCCGACATGCACGGGCTGGAGAAGCTTCGCTTCGTCACCGACAGCGACTACCCGCCATTCCACTATGTCGACGAGGTCGGCGCGCTGACCGGCCTCAATGTCGACCTCGCCAAGGCCATCTGCGAGGTGTTGGAGGTCGAGTGCGAGATCAAGGACGTCGACTGGAGCGAGATCTACACCAGTCTCGACCGGGGCGAGGCCGACGCCGCCATCGCCTCGATCCGCATCAGCGCCGAAGCACTGGAGAAGGCGGACTTCACCTCCCGCTATTACGCCACGCCCGCCCGCTTCATCGCCCAGAAGACGAGCGACCTTAAGGACATTCGTCCCGAGACGCTGGAGGGCAAGAAGGTCGGCGTCGCCAAGGGCACCGGGCACGAGGCCTATCTCAAGCTATTCTTCCCCGAGGCGGCGATCGCCTCGTTCGACACCGCCGAGGACGCGCAGAAGGCGCTGAAGCAAGGCGCCATCGATCTCGTGTTCGGCGACGGCATCGGCATGACCTTCTGGCTCAACGGCGTGACCAGCGAGGGCTGCTGCGAGTTCCGCGGCGGGCCCTATCTCGACACCAAATATTTCGGCGAAGGCGTCGGTATCGCGGTCGCCAAGGGCAATCGCCCGGTGGCGCAGATCCTCAACTACGCGCTCGAGCAGGTCCATGCTAGCGGGCGCTACGAGGAACTTTTCCTGCGCTATTTCCCGATGAGCTTTTTTTAGCCGTCAATCTGGCTTATTGGTCTCCTTCCCACCGCACTACACCGAGGGCAAAAGACCCGTGACGGCGGCGAGGCAAGGAGGAGCGCATCATGGCACAGTCGACCGCCCATACGGCCGCTGACGATTCGCCAGACTCTTCGGTCGACGGCGAGGAGACTCCAAAGCTCAAACGCAAGGAGTACGAAAAGGAGCTGCGCAAGCTGCAGACGGAGCTTTGCTCCTTGCAGGATTGGGTGAAGGCGACCGGCGAGCGGATCATCGTCATCTTCGAAGGCCGCGACGCCGCCGGCAAGGGCGGCACCATCCGCGCTCTGACCGAGCGCGTCAGCCCGCGCACGTTTCGGCTAGTAGCGCTGCCGGCGCCCTCCGATCGCGAGAAATCGCAGATCTACATGCAGCGTTACCTCGCGCACTTTCCTGCGGCCGGAGAAATCGTGATCTTCGATCGCAGCTGGTACAACCGCGCCGGCGTGGAACACGTCATGGGCTTCTGCACCAAGGATCAGCACAAGCGCTTCCTGGAGATGTGTCCCGCCTTCGAGAAGAACATCATCGTCGATAACGGCATACGCCTGATCAAATTTTGGCTGGAGGTGAGCAACAAGGAGCAGAAGCGGCGCTTCGAGGCGCGTATCGACGATCGCCTGCGGCAGTGGAAGCTGAGCAACATGGATCTGCCCTCGCGCGAGCGCTGGTACGACTACTCCCGTGCCCGCGACAAGATGCTGGAAGCGACCGACACCGATTTCGCGCCCTGGTATATCGTGCGCTCAGACGACAAGAAGCGGGCGCGCCTCAATGTTCTGTCGCATTTTCTCAGCCTGATCCCTTACGAGCAGCCGGAGCACGATAAGATCAAGCTGCCAACCCGCGACAAAAAGGGCGCCTATGACGACGAGGCGACGATCAAGGACCGCCGCTGGATCAAGGAGAAATTCTGATTGCTGGAGCGGCCTGCTCTGCTCACGCCCATTTCAGCGTGATGCCGACATCGCCGGGCATGCCGCCTGGAAAGTCTATGATCTGGACCTTTAATTTGTATCCGAGCGGGCGCAGCTGTCGGTCCCAGAATTCGTACATCTCCTTCGGCAGACCGGTCAGCGTCGCCTCCCAACCGGGCTCCTGTTGATTGATGGCCCGGCCGTGGTCGGTGCACAGCGCATTGGGAAAGCGATAGACCTGGACCTCGGTCAACCCATTGGACACCGCGCGTTCGACGATGATCGCCACGCGCTTCAAGGCCTCTTCGTCCGAAACTCCTGACGGCTTGGTGAGATTGTCGAGCAGTTGCTTCTTTTCGGCCTCCGCCACGGCATGCTTGCGCGATTCCTCTTCTGCCTTTTTGGCCTCAGCGAGAGCGAGCTTTTCCATCACCTCTTGCGCCGTGGGTAGCCCCTTCGAGGGCTTGTCCGTACTCGCTGCCATGATCCGCTCCTTCCACAATGATCGTCGCGAGCGTTCGCGATGATCCGTAAAAATGGTCTGATGAGAAAATCGCCGATTTAAGAGCCAAAATCGGAGCCGTATCGCCTAGTGCTTCTCTCCCAGGACCGTCTCGACGGCCTCCATCATTGGGACGTCGGGATTCTTGGTGCAGTACTCCTCGACCTTATCCGCTTTCGCCTCGAGGTCTTGGGTATCGACCACGGTGTCCCCGCGCTTGCCATGGTGATACCCACTCACCCAAATGGCGATGAGGCGAGGGTTGATCACTTTGTAGGTGACGAACTGCCAACAGGTGATCTTCGAGACATCGAGCAGGACTTGAGCGCTGGCGGACGAACTCGCAGTGGCCGCCAATGCCAACACTATCATGATGGTGATGATCGTCTTCATAACGGCCTCCCTAGGGGCAATTCTCACGCCACGTCTTGATCCAAGTCAATGGTCCGCCTGCCTCGGCGGGGCGGGCGGGTTCCTATTTTCCTTGTGACGCGCCGCTGAAGGCTGCGGCCCGAACGGCAGCCACAGCGACCAGCCGAACCGCGTCGGCGCTTCGCTCTGATAGGGGTCGAGCCCGATGGTCATGCCTTGATGCCCGGCTTGCGGCTGCGCCGTGTAGGTGCGGAACAGCCGATCCCAGACCGACAGGTTGAAGCCGTAATTTGAATCGTGCTCGCGCCTGAGCACCGAGTGATGCACCCGATGCATGTCGGGCGTGACCACCAGCAGCCGCAGGACCCGGTCGAACCACGCGGGCAGCGCGATATTGGCATGGTTGAACATGGCGCAGGCGTTGAGGATCACCTCGAACAGAAACACCGCCACCGGCGGCGCGCCGAGCGGCACCACCACCGCGATCTTCCACAACATCGACAATCCGATCTCCACCGGGTGAAACCGCACCGCCGTGGTCACGTCGATGTCCCGGTCGGCGTGATGCACCTGGTGCAGTCGCCAGAAGATCGGGATCTTGTGCGAGGCCAGATGCTGCGCCCAGATGGCGAGGTCGAGCACCAGCAGCGCCACCACCACCTTGATCCATTGCGGCCAGGCGACCTGGTTCAATAGGCCGATCTGGTGCGCTTGCGCATAGAGCGCGGCGGCGATGGCCGCAACCGGCACGGCCAGCATGGCCATCAGCCTGAGCAGCAGGGTGCCCGCGGCGCTGATGCCGATATTGGTGAGCCAGCGCTTCCGCTTCGACACGATCAACTTGCGCTTGGGCCATAAGAGCTCGATCAGCGCCATCGCCAGAAACACGCTGGCGAACACTGCGAGCCTGATGGGGCCGTCGCTTTGGCCGATGAGACCGTCCATGGGCGGATGTTAGCGGGGAAAGCCGCGCCCGTCAGTGCGTTTGCTTGCCGGCGAGCGCCAGCCCGGCCATCCCGAGCACCACCAGCGCCAGCGAGGCGATCTTGAACAGGCTGAGCGGCTCGCGGAAATAGGCGATGCCGATGGCCGCGGCGAGCGCGGTGCCGGCCCCCGACCAGATGGCGTAGGTCACCGACAGATCGAGCCGCTTGAGCGCCAGGATCACCGCCGCCGCCGACAGCACATAGAACACCGGCACGGCGATGGAGGGTAACGGCTCGGCGAAGCCGCGCGATAGCTTCATCGAGGTGATGCCGGCCACTTCGAGCACAATGGCAGCGGCGAGTAGGATCCAGGGCATTGGGCCAACCAACCTTCGCGGAATTCGTGCGACTCAGAGCGCGATCACGCGCTTGGCCCTTCAACAGCGAAATTCCATGACGCGGTGATGACAGCGGCTCACAGCAGTTCGAGCGGGCGTGGCCCCTTCGGCGGCGGGAAGGCGCGATTGAGCTCGCCGAGATCCTGCTCGGTGAACTTGATATCGAGCGCCGCGCGATTCTCCCTGACATGCGCCTCGCTGGAGGCCTTGGGAATCACCATCATGTCGCGCTGCCTGAGCACCCAGGCCAGCGCGATCTGCGCCGGGGTGGCGCGGTGCCGGATGGCAACGGCGGTCAGCATCCGGTCGTGCAGCAGCCGTCCCTGCTCGATCGGCGAATAGGCCATGATGGGAATGCCGCGGTCGCGGGACCACGGCAGAAGACCCGCTTCGATGCCGCGCCGCCGCAGATTGTACAGCACCTGGTTGGTGGCGCATTGGGTACCGCCGGGCAACGCCAGCAGCTCGGCCATATCCTCGACGTCGAAATTGCTGACGCCCCAATAGCGGATCGTACCAGACGCGATCAGCGCCTCGAAGGCCGAAAGCGTCTCCTCGAGCTTGGGGCGCCCGCGCCAATGCAGCAGATAAAGGTCGATCCGGTCGGTCTTGAGCCGCTTCAGGCTGCGCTCGCAGGCGGCGATGGTGCCGGCCCGCGTCGAGTTTTCCGGCAACACCTTGGTGACGATGAAGCATTCGTCGCGCCGCCCGTGAATGGCCTCGGCGACAATCCCCTCGGCGACCCCGTCGCTATACATCTCGGCGGTGTCGATCAGCGTCAGCCCGAGATCGAGCCCGAGCCTGAGCGCGGCGATCTCGGCCTCGCGCTTGCGCGCGCTCTCGCCCATGCGCCACGTGCCTTGGCCGAGCTGCGGCACGCTCTCGCCCGACGGGAGCTCTACAGTGGGGAGATCCAATGCCGGCATGATGCGACCGAAACATAAGGGGCGCCGCGCTATCTCAGCGCCGCGCCCCGATCATAACGCCCAAAGATAGAGAGCTTAGGCCTTCTTTGCCCCCGCCGGCGCCTTTCGCGCGCGTTCTTCCTGCTTCGAATGGAGCTGGAAGGCGAGAATGAGCAGGAAGATGCCGAACACGATGGCGTAGGCGCCGATCCAGAGGGTCAGCACCACCGCGCCGATCAACGGCTCGATGACCAACAGGATGCCGAAGATGACCGAGGCGATGCCGCCAAGCGCGAGCCACCAACGGCCATGATCGAGATTGAGGCTGAATGCGCCGGCAAGCATCAGCGCGCCGGTCACGACCGCCCAAATGGCGATGAGCCAGATCAGCGCCACCAGCGTGATCGCCGGCCACAGCACGGCGACCAGACCGGCCGCGAGATCGACGATGCCTTCGAGGATGAGGAGACCCCAGCGCTCGCCGTTCCGTGCCGCCTTGATGCCTGCGACGATGGCGAACACACCGTCGACCAGCATGTAGGCCGCAAACAAAATGACGAACACTTCGACCGCCAGGCCCGGCGTGAGCAGGCAGATCAGGCCGAACAGAATGCCCAAGATCCCGCGTAAGCCTACCGCCCACCAACTCTCCGCCAAGACCTCGCTCATTGCATCGCAGCGCGCTTTGGTCGCTGCCGGGCTTAGCTTACCCGATGCGGTGCTTGCAGCCATGTGACAACCTCCTTCGATCAGCCAAGTTGATCGGTACGTCTCGCCAAACCCCGCCTAGCGAATCGATCTCGGCAATAATGAAACCATTACGCGCGGCAACGGGCCTGGAAATCGAAGTTGTCCACATCGCAGGGCGGCTCGTTCAGAGCTCCAAACCGACCTCGGCAGCCAGCCCGGACACTGTTTGACGCAGCCACAAATGGCCCGGATCGTGGTCGAAACTCGCATGCCACAGTAACGAGATGGTGAAAGTCGGCAGCTCGATCGGCGCGGGGCTGGTGGCCAGCCCGAAGGCCTCGGCGAAATAGCGCGCGAGCTTCGACGGCATGGTGGTGATGACCGGCGCCCGGCGCAGCACGAACGGCACGGCGAGAAAGCCGGGCGTGGTCAGCGCTATGGTGCGCTTCAGCTTGAGCTTGGCCAGCGCCTCGTCGACCGCGCCATGCGCGTCGTCGGTGAGGCTGGTCAGCACATGCGGCACACTGAGATAGTCGTCGAGCGAGATCGGTACCGTGAAGTTGAGCTGGGCCGGATTGAACAGGCACAGGAAGCTGTCGGCATAAAGCGCGCGGCGCTTGTGGTGGATCTGACCGATGTCGAACACGCCGATGCCGAGATCGAGCTTGCCGGTGTCTAGCTCCTCCAAAATGCTGAGCCGGTTGATCGATCGCAGCCGTAGGGACACGGACGGCGCGACGCTGCGCAAGCGCGCCAGCAGTCCCGGGATCACCGCGACCTCGATCGAATCGGCAAGGCCCACTCTGAACGTCCGCTCGGCGGTGGAAGGGTCGAACGCCTCGCGCTGAAGCACCGCAGCTTGGATCTGCGCCAGCGTCACGCGCACCGGATCGGCCAGCGCCAGCGCCCGGGGGGTCGGCCGCATGCCCTCGGCGCCGCGGGTCAGCAGCTCGTCGCCAAACAGCACTCTGAGCCGCCCGAGATTGTGGCTCATGGCCGACTGGCCGAGACCAACCCGCGCCGCAGCCCGGGTAACGCTCCGCTCCGTCAGCAGCGCGTCGAACGCCACCAACAAATTCAGGTCGAGCCTGCTTAGATTAGCGTGGTCAATACTTGTCATCGATATCATCGATTGGAATGATGATACGGGAGTGCCCATGTTTAGAGCAAGCCTAAAGAGGCTCTCAAGCAAGCGGCGGGTCGCCGGGGATCGGCAAGAAGGAGGGGGGCCAATGAAGATCACCATTATCGGCGCGGGTAATGTCGGGCAGACCCTCGGAAGCGCCTTGCGGTCTAAGGGTCACACGGTGATTTACGGATCGCGCGACCCGGCCAGCCACACCGAGCGCAATGTCAGGAGCGTCGCCGAGGCGCTCATCGGGGCCGAGGTGGTAATCCTGGCCACACCCTGGATCGCGACCGAGGCGCTGTTCGTCCAGCACGCCGACGGCCTCGCCGGCAAGATCGTCATCGACGCCACTAATCCCGTCCACCCGGGTCTCGCGCGGCTCGCCGTCGCCTCCAACAGCTCAGGCGTCGAGCTGCTGCAAAGTCAGGCCCGTCAGGCGAAGTTCTTTAAAGCGTTCAACAGCACCGGCGTGGACGTGATGGCTCAGCCGCGCTTCGCCGCAGGCAAGGCCGCGATGTTCGTCGCCGGTCCCGACGGCGCCGATAAGGACATCGTGCTGCGCATTGTCGCAAATGTCGGCTTCGAGCCGGTCGATGCCGGCGAGCTGAAAGCCGCGCGTCAGTTGGAGCAATTGGCGATGCTGTGGATTCAGCTTGCGCTCACCAAGGGATATGGCCGCGATTTCGCCTTCGTCATCGCGCGGCGCCAAGATGTCGCGAACTGCAATGCCGAGCCGCGCGTTAGGGTAGTTCAACCCCAACCCCAAGAGGCGGAGTAGTTATGGACACACTTGTTGAGTCAAAGGCCACACTCAAGACGCCAGCCTATGCGGCGAAGGCGGCTAAGGCTGAGCTTGCACCGTGGTCGATCGTGCGGCGCGAGCCGGGCCCGCACGACGTGCTGATCGACATTCTCTATTGCGGCGTCTGCCATTCCGACATCCACCAGGTGCAGGACGAGTGGAATAACTCGATCTTTCCCATGGTGCCGGGCCACGAGATCGTCGGCCGCGTGGTCAAGGTCGGCGACCATGTCAAGAAATGGAAGCCGGGGCACATTGTCGGCGTCGGTTGCTTCGTCGATTCCTGCCGCCGCTGCGAAGCCTGCCGCGCCGGCGAGGAGCAATATTGCGAGCCGGGCATGACGCTCACCTATAACGGCTACGAGCAGGACAAAAAGACGCCGACCTATGGCGGCTACTCGACCCGCATCACCGTCGACGAAAACTACGTGCTATCGATCCCCAAGGGCATCCCACTCGAGCGCGCCGCGCCGCTGCTCTGCGCCGGCATCACCACCTATTCGCCGCTCAAGCATTTCGGTCTTGAGGCCGGCGACAAGCTCAACGTGGTCGGCCTCGGCGGCCTCGGTCACATGGCGGTGAAGTTTGGTCACGCCATGGGCGCGCATGTCACCGTGCTCAGCCATTCGCCGGGCAAGCGCGACGATGCGCTGGCGCTCGGCGCCGACGACTTCCTCGTCACCAAGGACGAGGCGGTGTTCAAGGACAATGCTGCCCGGTTCGATTTCATCATCGACACGGTATCGGCCAAACACGACTACAACGCTTATCTCAACCTGCTCCGCCGCGACGGCATCATGGTGCTGGTGGGACTGCCGGATCCGACGCCACTCTCGGCCGGCCCGCTCATCATGAAGCGGAGGAGCCTAGCCGGTTCGTTGATTGGAGGAATTCGCGAGACCCAGGAGATGCTGGACTTTTGTGGGCAACACGATGTTGCCGCGGATGTTGAGGTGATCCCCATTCAGGAGATCAACCATGCCTATGAGCGCATGCTCAAGAATGACGTGCGCTATCGCTTTGTGATTGACCTCGCCAGCTTGAAATCGGGCGCTTCCTAGCGGCGCACAGCGCGAGGCCACCGGCCGTCCTTCTGTACCGCGAGTTGGGAGGGCGGCCGGACTTTGCCGGCCCGAGGCGGCTCGGAACGGCGGTAACCTTTCGTTATGGTTAACGATTCCGGCCCTCAAAAAGCCACGAAAACGCTGAGAATCCACGTGTTTCCTGCGGGCCCTCAGGCCCGTGGGCATTAACCATGTCTGTGTAATCGTCAGCACTTCTGGGGCCGGGGGAAGGAAGCTGATGACATGCGTAACCACGTCCTTCTTGCGCTCGCCTGTAGCGGCGTGCTCGGATTAACGCTACCCGCCGCCGCCCAAAACAGCGTGTCGGTGGCGAAGCAGCCCGCGCCGCAATTGCTGGCGCCGGCGCAAGACGAGACTAATGCTCCAACGCCGCAACCGGCGCCTCCGGCACAGGCCGCAGCGCCCGCTGCGCCGGTCGCCCCCCCTGCGGAAGTGCCGATCGAGCGATATACGACCATGCGCCCGCCGATCCCGACCTCGGCGATCGCCGAGCAGGCCGCGCCCGAGCCGCAAGACGCTTTCGCCTCCGTCGACCGGCTGATGGATTGGATCAGCAACTACCGCAAGCATAAGACCCCGTCGCGCGTGCCGGCCGCGGTGCACGCCATGCAGGATTTCGGCCTGTTCGGCGACGAGGAGAAGGCCTGGTTCTGCACCGGCTTCATCGCTGGCGTGCTCGGCTCAAATCCCAAGGACGGCCCCGGCCTGATCCCGAGGATGTTCCCCCTGCCCGACAAGGAGCAGGCGGTGATCATCCGGGCCATCGCCTATTCCGGCCGCCCCGACTGGCGCGAGCTGCTCGAGAAGAATTTGTCCAGGATGCCGCTACGCCGCCCGCTGATCGACGATTTTCTTGCCGGCAAGCGGCCCATCCTGATGGAGCTTCCCCTCGACCATGGCGGCTCGCCGGGGATCTACGCGCTGTGGGGCTATTACGTCGCCACCGGCCAGCACGAGCCCGTGGTGCGCATCATGCAGGCGCTGCGCTGGTCGAAGAACAAAGACGACAGCGGTTTTTCCTTCCGCAAAGTGTTCTCGGGCTGGGGACGCGATCCGAGCGCGGTGGAGAAAATCACCACCGGCGGCACGGCGAAGTGGACGCTTGCCTCTTACGCCGAGCGCGACCGGGAACTGCTCAGTCTCTATCGCGCCGAATATGACCGTCAGCCCGAGGACGTCGCCAAGCCCTTGAAGGACGTGATCGAAGCCGCCGAAATCTTCGAATCGGAGAAGATCCGCAAGGATCAGTTCGGCGCCATCGAGGACGCGCAGAAGGCGCAGATGACCAACGAGGCGGGCATGTCCAAGGGCGCGACCGCGGGATCAATCGCCATAGCCACCGGATGCGTGGCCGCGTCCGCTCTGGGGCAGGCCTATATCGCGCTGCCATGCGTGCTCGGCGGCGCGCTTTATACCGGCGCCGTCAAGCTCGCGCATTGACGGGACGCTACTCGGTGCCCCGGCGAATGAAATAGCCGACCACGACGCCGAGGCCGACCGCCAGGATCAGCGAAGCGGCGAGATTGTCCCTCATCGCCTCCTCGGCGTCATGCGCCGCATCAGAGGCGTAGTCACGGGCGCGCCCGAACTGGCGGCTCGCGCCCCGTCCCGCGCCCGAGGTGAGTTCGGTCACATAGTCGCGTAGCGTGCTGATCTGATCGTAGAGTTCGTCGATATCGACATTGTCCTTGACGAACCGCGACGCCTTCCGCTCAGCCCTGGCCAAGCCCAGCATGGTCGTACTCCTGTTCGAACTGTTGGCGCCCCGCCGACCGGCCGAGGGCTCGACTATAACAGAAACGGCTCTGCGGCTGTCTCGTTCCAGGCAGTTGCGTGACATTTGGAGCGGGTGAAGGGAATCGAACCCTCGTCGTGAGCTTGGGAAGCTCCTGCTCTACCATTGAGCTACACCCGCGGCCGTTGCGAGTCCTATCATGGCTGGCCGGGACGCGAAAAGAGCGGCCCGTCACAGAGTGGTGACGGTTCCGGCCTTGCGAAGCGCCGCCAATCGCCTGTTAATGCCGGGGCTGGAGGGCATCACATGGCCGACGCCGCGCTTCTCGCGCCGACCGCGAAATTCAGCGACCCCGACGTCACCGCCAAGGGCGAGCGGCGTGCCCGCGTGGGGCTTCAGGCGCTCCACACCCTGTGGCTCAACACCGGCAGCCTGTGCAACATCACCTGCCGCAATTGCTATATCGACTCGAGCCCCGACAACGACCGGCTCGCTTATCTCACTCGCGCCGAGGCGGCCGCCTTCCTCGACGAGATCGCGCGCGACGCATGGCCGGTCCGCGAGATCGGCTTCACCGGCGGCGAACCGTTCATGAATCCAGACTTTATCGATATGCTCGGCGATGCGCTGTCCCGCGGCTTCTCGGCGCTGGTGTTGACCAACGCCATGCAGCCCATGCTGCGCCCGCGCATCCGTGACGGACTGATCGCGCTGCGCGACGCTCATGGCGACCGCCTGACCTTACGCATCAGCCTCGACCATTATTCACGCGAGCTGCACGACACCGAGCGGACCCAAGGCTCGTTCGCCAAGACGGTCGAGGGCATCGATTGGCTCGCGCGCGAAGGCTTCAAGCTGGCGCTGGCGGGGCGGACCTGTTGGAGCGAGAGCGAGGTCGACGCGCGCGGCGGTTACGCCGCGCTGATCGCCGCCCGCGCCTGGCCCGTAGATGCCTGCGACCAGGGCCAGCTCGTCCTGTTCCCCGAGATGGACGAGCGCGCCGATGTGCCGGAAATCACCGAAAGCTGCTGGGGCATCCTGGGCAAAGACCCGAACGAGGTGATGTGCGCCGCAAGCCGCATGGTGGTGAAGCGGAAAGGCGCCGCCCATCCGGTGGTGCTGCCCTGCACGCTGTTGCCTTACGACCCGGCTTTCGAGATGGGCGCCACGCTGGCCGAGGCCGCGCGCGCCGATAGCGACATGTTCGACCATGGCGCCGTCAAACTCTGCCATCCGCATTGCGCCAAGTTCTGCGTACTTGGCGGCGGCAGCTGTTCGGCCTAGAGCTAGTCTTGCTTGAAGTGCTTGGATAGCTTCAGGCCTTGCGCCTGGTAGTGCGAGCCGATGCCCTGGCCGTAGATCTGGTCGGGGATGTCGGTCAGCTTGTCGTAGACCAGCCGACCGACGATCTGCCCGTCTTCGAGAATGAACGGGATGTCGAGGCTGCGCACTTCGAGCACCGCCTTGGCTCCGGGCACCTTCCCTTCGGCATAGCCGAAGCCGGGATCGAAGAACCCGGCGTAATGCACCCGGTACTCGCCGATCAACGGATCGAACGGCGCCATCTCGGCGACATAGGCCGGCGGCACCGACACGCTCTCCTTCGACGCCAAGATGTAGAACTCGTGCGGATCGAGCACCAGGCGGCGGTCGCCATCGAGATGCACCGCCTCCCAGAACTGGTTGACCCCGTAGGCGCCGACCGCATCGACGTCGACCACGCCGGCGAAGCGGCGCGCGCGATAGCCGATCAGGCCCGTCGGCGGAATCGGTGCGAGGCTGATGCGCAGATTGAGTCCGTCGCGGATCGCGGCGTCGCCCTCGACCAGCCCCACATCGGAATGAATCTCGCGCAAGCGCCGGTCGCCCACCCGCCCGGGCTGCTCGCCGGCGTCAAGCTGCTGGCCGACACGTCGCCGGAACCTGATCTGATTGAGCCGCGAGCCGTACCGCACCTTGATGGAGAAGGTGCGCGGGCAAATCTCGGCGAATAGCGGCCCGGCATAGCCTTCATCGACCGTGTCGAACCCATCCTGCCGGTCGGCGATCAGCCGGGTGAACACATCGAGGCGCCCAGTCGAGCTTTTCGGGTTGGCGAAACCGGCGATGGTCGAGCGCAGCTTGAGCTGCTCGATCAGCGGCACGAGATAGACGCAGCCGGCCTCGAGCACAGCGCCCTTGGTGAGGTCGATCTCGTGGAATTTCAGCTCGTCGAGCTTGTCGCGCACCGTGGCGTCGGGACCAGGCAGGAAACTCGCCCTGATGCGATAGGCGACCTTGCCGAGCCTAAGATCGAGGCTTGCCGGCTGGATCTGATTGGCCTCGATATCCGGCGCGGCCATGATCTCGCCGCCCGAAATCATGGCGCGGATGGCTTGGCTCGGCAAAATGCCGGTGCGGGCGAACATACCGCGCGGCCCTTCGGCCGGTTGGTCGGCCGGCTGGTCCTCGGGCAGCGCCTCGAACAGCCTGTCACGCGGCGTTGCGGGTTGCATGGTCCGTCTTTGCATTTTCCTGGTTTCCGGTCATCTTAAGCTCGGCCTTCTCCCCCGGATTCACAAGAGGGGATAAGGATAAGGGCCTGGCCATGCTTATCGGACTATTTGCTCTCACCGTCGCGGCCCTGTTCACCGGCGCGGCGTTCTACGTCAATTTTGCCGAGCAGCCGGCGAGGCTCGGGCTGAAGGACCGGCCGCTACTGGCCGAATGGAAGACGGCGTACCGGCGCGGCGCCACCATGCAGGCCAGTTTGGCGGCGATCGGCTTCATCCTCGGCGCGATCGCCTGGTGGCAAACCGGCAAGCCCGCCTTCCTCGCCGGCGCGTTGCTGATCGTGGCGAATTGGCCCTGGACGCTGATCGCCATCAAACCGATCAACGACGCGCTGATGGCCACCGATCTCGCCAAAGCCGGGCCCAAGACCCGCGGCCTCATCGTCACCTGAACAAGCTGCATTTGGTGCGGACCGTGCTCGGCGCGCTTTCGGTCATTTCCTTTCTCTTTGCCCTCTCCGCCGGTTGATCTGGCCGAGACTTGACGGCGCCCGCCCCGCGGGGGCATTAATGCGCCTCGTGGTGATTTGGCCGGCCGGCTTGCAGCCACGTTAAACAAGTCGCTAAAAGGCCGCGCGAGGCTAATCAGCCGATCCCGGTCTTTGGCGGCAGCCGAAGTCCGGGTTTTTTTATGCGGCCGGCACCCGGAAGAGAGTTGCAAGGAGTGTTGAGCCATGGTCGCAGACAAGGATCGCAAGACGGGAGCCATCCCGTGGCACCAAGCCACCGCGCTGGTGCATGGGGGCACGCTCCGGAGCCAGTTCGGCGAAACCTCAGAGGCCATCTTTCTAAACTCGGGCTATGTCTATGACAGCGCCGAGCAGGCCGAAGCTCGCTTCAAGGGCGACGAGGAAGGTTTCGTCTATAGCCGCTACGCCAATCCCACCGTCGCCATGTTCGAGACGCGCATGTGCGCGCTTGAAGGAGCGCCCGCCGCGCGCGGCACCTCGAGCGGCATGGCCGCCGTCGCCGCTTCCCTGCTCTGCCATCTGAAAGCGGGCGATCATGTGGTGTCCGCGCGCGCGCTGTTCGGCAGCTGCCGCTATATCGTGGAGGATCTGCTGCCGCGGCTCGGCATCGCCACCACGCTGATCGACGGTCGCGATCTTGCCGCGTGGGAAGCGGCGATCAGGCCCAACACGCGCGCCTTGTTCTTCGAGACGCCAACCAACCCGGTGCTCGAGCTGGTCGATATCGAGGGCGTGTCCAAGATCGGCAAGCAGGCCGGCGCGCTGGTGGTGGTCGACAATGTGTTCGCCACACCGCTGCTCCAGCGGCCGATGCCGCTCGGCGCCGACATCGTGGTCTATTCGGCCACCAAGCATATCGACGGCCAGGGGCGCTGCCTCGGCGGCGTCGTGCTGGGGAGCGAGGAGTTCGTCGAGGAGAAGCTGCACAATTACCTCAAACATACCGGCCCGTCGCTCAGCCCGTTCAATGCCTGGGTGCTGCTGAAGGGCCTCGAGACGCTGCCGTTGCGGGTGGCGCAGCACGGCAGCTCGGCCGCCTCACTCGCCGATTTTCTCGCCGCACGGCCTGAGGTGGACCGCGTGTTCTATCCCGGCCGCGCCGATCATCCTCAATACGCGCTGGCCAAGCGCCAGATGGCGGGCGGCGGCCCGATGGTCGCGTTCGAGGTCAAGGGCGACAAGGCGGCGGCCTTTCGCGTCCTGAACGCGTTGCAGATCTTCAAGATCAGCAACAATCTCGGCGACGCCAAAAGCCTCGCCACCCATCCCGCCACCACCACCCATCAGCGGCTCTCGCCGGACGCCCGCGCGGAGCTTGGCATTTCTGACAACAGCGTGCGGCTCTCGATCGGACTTGAGGATGTGCGCGACCTCACGGCCGACCTCGATCAGGCCCTGGCTGCGGCGCGCTAACGCCGAATGCACCATGCGGCTCGGCTCCGCCTTGCCTGCGGCACGCCCCTATGCCATTTTTTTGGCAAAGGCGCCGCCATCGAGTGAGGTCGATCATCATGTGTCGCAACATCAAGACGCTGTATAATTTTGAGCCGCCGGCCACGGAGGAGGAGGTCTACCTGTCCTCCCTGCAATTCGTTCGCAAGCTGAGCGGCTTCACCCGCCCGTCCAAGGCTAATCAGCTGGCGTTCGATCGGGCGGTGGACAAGGTCTCGCGCGCGGCCCGCGAGCTGATCGACTCGCTCGTGACCAATTCCCCGCCCCGCGACCGCGAGATCGAGGCCCTGAAGGCCAAGACTAGATCGGCGGAGCGGTTCGGTCCGTCGTCTCGTTAGGCCACCTAGCTCGCTTCTGCCCGCGCTTCCGAACGCATAGGAGTTCTCTTGTCGGCTTCCCTATCGACAGCACGAGACCTGCTCGCGCGCCTCGTCGCTTTCGACACGACCAGCGCCAAGTCCAATCTCGAACTGATCGCCTTCGTCGAGGACTATCTCAAGCGCGAAGGGATCGCCGCCACCCGCGTGCCCTCTCCCGACGGGGCCAAGGCCGATCTGTTCGCCACCATCGGCCCGCCGGGGGACGGCGGAGTCGGACTCTCCGGCCACAGCGACTGTGTGCCGGTCGAGGGCCAACGCTGGACTTCAGACCCTTTCACGCTGACCGAGCGCGACGGCAAGCTCTATGGCCGCGGCAGTTGCGACATGAAGGGCTTCATCGCCTGCGTGCTCGCCTCGGTGCCGCTGTTCAAGTCGCGCAAGCTGACCGAGCCGATCCACATCGTCATCTCCTATGACGAGGAAGTGGGCTGTACCGGCGTACGCCCGCTGATCGCCAGGCTGGGGCGAGATCTGCCCCGGCCTCGCGCCGTGATCGTCGGCGAGCCAACTGGCATGAAGGTGATCGACACCCATAAGCGCATCGATGCCTACCGCACGCGGGTGATCGGGCGCGAGGCACATTCGAGCATGCCCGAGCTCGGCGTCAACGCCATCGCCGCCGCGGCCGCCTTGATCGGCGAGCTCGAGCGCATCGGCGCTGACATCGCCTCGAAGCAGAACGATGCGCGCTTCGAGCCGCCCTACTCGACCGTGATGGTCGGCACCATCGAGGGCGGCACGGCGCACAACATCGTGCCCAAGACTTGCGAGTTTCAATGGCAGGTGCGCAGCCTGCCTCAGGCCGCGCCGGCAAATGTGCCGCGCGACCTCGCCGCTTTCGCCAAGACTGCGCTGTTGCCGCGAATGCGGCAGGTGACCGAGGAGGCCGGCATCGAGACCGAGACCGAAGGATCGGTCCCCGCCTTCGTCGCGGCGCCGGGATCGGCGGCGGTGATGCTCGCGCTTGAGCTCACCGGTACCGAACAAACCCATGCGGTGTCCTACACCACCGAGGCGGGACTGTTCGAGCACGCCGGCGTGCCGGCGGTGATCTGCGGCCCCGGCAATATCGCCCAGGCTCATGCCGCCGACGAATATGTCGCGATCGCGCAGCTCGAGGCCTGCCTGGCCTTTCTCGAAGGCCTCGCCGCCACGCTCAGCGCCTAGCGCCTAAGCGTCGGCGAACGACGCGGGGTCGAAATGGTAGCGGCTATTGCAGAACTCGCACGTCACCCACACCTCGCCGTCGACCACCATGTCGGCCAAGTCCTCGGCGGTGAATTGCTTGAGCAAATCCTCGACCCGGCCGCGCGAGCAGCTGCAATAGCTCTCGAGCGGAACGGCGCGAAACGCGCGCACCTGCTCCTCGTGGAACAGCCGGTAGAGCAGCCGGTCGGGCGGCAGCAAAGGATCGAGCAACTCGTGGTCCTCGACCGTCTCGGCCAGGGCCCTGGCGCGCGTCCAGTCTTCTTCGGCGAAGGCAGCCTCCCGGGCCGGGCCGCGGCCACCCTCGCGGGTGAGTTTCTGCACCAGCAGACCACCCGCGCGCCAGGTCCACGGCCTGCCGCCTGACGCGCCGGGCCGATAGTGGTGCGCCACCGCCAGCCTGATGAAGGTAGGAAGCTGCTCGGACTGGCGGAAATAAGTGTCGGCGGCCTCGGTCAGGCTGTCGCCTTCGAGCGGCACCACGCCCTGGTAGCGCTCGGTGTCGAGCCCGCGGTCGATGGTCATGGCGAGATGGCCCTCGCCGAGCAGCCGCCCGTCGGGCGGCAGCGCCTCCACTTCCTCCGGCGAGAAGCGGGCATAGCCGCGCAACCCGCCCGGCACCTGATAGTCGGCCACCAGCAGGTCGACCGGTCCGTCGGTCGAGGCCTGAAGAATGAACTTGCCCTCGAATTTGAGTGCCGCGCCGAGCAGAGCGGTGAGCGCCACCGCCTCGCCGAGCAGCTGCGACACCGCCTCGGGATAATCGTGGCGCGACAGAATGGTGTCGACCACCGGCCCGAGCTTGACCAAACGCCCGCTGACGTCGGCCTGCTCCGCCTGGAACGGCAGGATCAGATCGTCGGCCGGGATGTTGAGCTCGATGCGGCTTTGCGACGATTGCTCGGTCATCGCTTGGCTCCGCGCGATTTCGCCTTGCGCGCGCTACGTTTGGCGCCGCGCGGGGCGCTGAGGCACCAAGCGAGAATGGCCTTCTGCACATGCAGCCGGTTCTCGGCCTCGTCCCACACCGCCGATTGCGGGCCGTCAATCACCTCCGCCGTCACCTCGTCGCCGCGGTGAGCGGGCAGGCAATGCATGAAGATCGCGTCCTTGGCCGCTTGCGACATCACTTTGGCGTCGACCTGGAAGGAGCGGAGCGCTTGCTCTCGCTTGTTCGCATCGTTGTCGCTCATCGACACCCAGACATCGGTCACCACGCAATCGGCGCCACGCGCCGCCTCAAGCGGATCCTCGCTCACCTCGATGTCGGCTCCCTCGCGCTCCGCCCAATCGAGCAGCGCGGCCGACGGCCCGAACGCCTTCGGCGCAGCGATCCTGAGCTTGAAGCCGAAGCGGGCGGCGGCGTGCACCCAGGAAGTGGCGACATTATTGGCGTCGCCGATCCAGGCGATTGTGCGGCCTTTGATCGGCCCTTTCAGCTCCTCGAAGGTCATCACGTCGGCCATCACCTGGCAGGGATGCGACCGGCAGGTGAGCCCGTTGATCACCGGCACGGTGGCGTGCGCGGCCAGCTCGGTCAGCGTCTCGTGCGGCCCGGTGCGCAACATGATCGCGTCGACATAGCGCGACAGCGCCCGCGCGGTGTCGGCGAGGGTCTCGCCCCGGCCGAGCTGCATATCCTGCGGATCGAGCACCACCGAGTTGCCGCCGAGCTGATGCATGGCGACCTCGAACGACACCCTTGTGCGGGTCGAGGGCTTCTCGAAGATCATGGCGAGCACGGCGCCGGGGCGTAAGCCCAGGCTCTTCGGCGCGCGGCCCTTGCGCTTGATCGCCGCGGCTACGTCGATGATGGCGCGCAGCGACTTGCGGTCCAATGCGTCGATATCGAGGAAGTGCTTGGGCGACATGGTCATTCCGTCGGCGCGGCGGCTAGGCGTGAGCGAGCGCGCCGCTTTTCAGGGCGACGCAGGCGGCATCGAGCTTGCTGCCAGCCAGATCGATCTCCGCCTCGCCCACGATCAGCGGCGGCAACAGGCGCACGACATTGTCGCCGGCCTGCACCGTCAGCATGTTCTCGGCGCGGAGCGCTTCCAGCAGCTTCTGGTTCGACACTTTGCATTTCAGACCAAGCATCAGTCCCTGCCCGCGCACCTCCTCGATGATGTCGCCGTGCTCGTCCTTGAGCGCAGCCAAACGCTGCTTCAACCTTAGCCCCATCTTTGCGACATGTTCGAGAAAGTCCTGCTCGAGCACCACGTCGAGCACGGCATTGCCGACCGCCATGGCGAGCGGGTTGCCGCCGAAGGTCGAGCCGTGGCTGCCCGCGGTCATGGCCGAACCGACCGCCGCGGTGGTGAGACAGGCGCCGACCGGAAAGCCGCCGCCGAGCCCTTTGGCGGTGGCCATGATGTCGGGCGTGATGCCGGCCCATTGATGCGCGAATAGCTTGCCGGTGCGGCCCATCCCGGTCTGCACCTCGTCGAGCAGAAGCAGGATGCCCTTGTCGTCGGCGAGCGCGCGCAGATCTTGCAGGAAGCGCCACGAGACCTCGCGCATGCCGCCTTCGCCCATGATCGGCTCGATCAGGATGCCGGCGGTGGTCTCGCCGATCGCTGCCTCGACTGCGTCGAGATCGAAGGCGGCGACCTGGTCGAAGCCGTCGACCGGCGGGCCGAAGCCCTCCAGATGCTTGGCCTGACCGCCGGCGGCGATGGTGGCGAGCGTCCGGCCGTGGAACGCGCCTTCGAACGTCACCAGGCGATAGCGTTCCGGCGCGCCGGCCTTGAAATGATAGCGGCGCGCCGCCTTGATGCCGCACTCGACCGCCTCGGCGCCGGAATTGGCGAAGAACGCCATGTCGGCGAAGGTGGCTGCGCACAGCCGTTCGGCCAGGCGCTCCTGCTCGGGGATGCGATGCAGATTGGAGACATGCCACAGTCTCTTGGCCTGCTCGGTTAGCGCCTGCACGAGATGCGGATGCGCGTGGCCGAGCGCGGTGACCGCCACGCCGCTCGCGAAGTCGAGATAGCGCTCGCCGGAGGCCGTAAACAGATAGGCGCCCTCCCCGCGCGCGAAGGAAAGCTCGCTGCGGGCATAGGTCGGAAGAAGGGCCGGCATCGAAGTTCGCTGTCCTTGAAATAAAAACTGCCGCCGATTGGCGGCAGCAAGGAATCTCAGAGCATTAGGTCTCAGGTCGAGGCGTGTCAATCAGAGCACATACAGGGCTTATCCCACGCTCGTCCACGTTTCCGTCCACCTCGGATTTGTATTCTTGCCGGAGAAGTGGCAGAATCCACTTGGTTCCGGTGGAAAACGGATAGGACAAGCGTGGCGGACGCTTGCCGGGTTCTGCCGGATATAGTAGCGTATTACCGCTCGGCTACAAGATATCGTGGGTGCTGCGTTGCACCCGGGCGGTCAATCTCAGCAGTAATTCTGAGTTTTTCAAGCGCCGTCTCTAGGCAGACGGGGGGATTCTGAGTCCAATTCGAGGAGGCCAAACCATGGGCTGGACTGACGAGAGGGTTGAACTGCTGAAGAAACTTTGGGCCGAGGGCTTGAGCGCAAGTCAAATCGCCGGACGTTTGGGCGGCGTGACTCGCAACGCGGTCATCGGCAAGGTGCATCGTCTTGGGCTGTCGGGGCGGGCCACCAGCTCGCGCTCATCGAGCCCGAGACCGCGCCGGACCCATGTGCCGCGCGCCAATCGCGCGCCGTCACTGATGTTCGGCACCCGCGGCAACACCGCGCTCAAGCCTCACTACGAGGCTGACTTCGAGCCGGCACCGGCGCCGCTTCAGGAGCTGATCATCCCGCTGCATGAGCGGGCGAGCATCCTGACGCTTAAGGAAGCGATGTGCCGCTGGCCGATCGGCGATCCCGGCGAGCCGGAGTTCCATTTTTGCGGCCGTAAGAGCTGCGGGACGCTGCCTTATTGCGAGCACCACGCCCGCATGGCCTATCAGCCGGTGCAGGCGCGGCGGCGCGAAAGGCGGTTCGCCAGCGGCTAGGCTTGGCCGGACAAAATGCGGCAGAAGAATTAGGAGGCGCCCTCGCGGCGCCTCTTTCATTTCGGGCTAGGCGGTCTCTTCGAGCTTGTCGGAGAAGGCGTAGCCCGCGCCGCGCACGGTGCGCACCGGATCGGTCTCGTTGCCGCGCATCATCGCCTTGCGCAAGCGGCCAATATGGACATCGACCGTGCGCTCATCGACATAGACGTTGCGCCCCCACACGCCGTCGAGCAATTGGGCCCGGCTGAACACCCGGCCGGGGCTCTGCATCAGGAACTCGAGCAGGCGGAACTCGGTCGGCCCGAGATGCACCTGGCGACCGTTGCGCGTCACCCGGTGCGACTCGCGGTCGAGCTCGATATCGCCCACGCTCAGCACCGAGGCGATGCGTTCGGGGTGGGTGCGGCGCAGGATCGCCCGCACCCGCGCCATCAGCTCCGGCAGCGAGAACGGCTTGACCACATAATCGTCGGCCCCGGTGGTGAGGCCCCTGATGCGGTCGCTCTCCTCGCTGCGGGCGGTGAGCAGGATGATCGGGATGGTACGGCTATCCTTGCCGGTGCGTAACCGCCGGCACAGCTCCAGCCCCGAAATGCCGGGCAGCATCCAATCGAGCACGATCAGATCGGGTGAGCTCTCGGCGATGGCCATCTCGGCCTCGTCGCCGCGATGCACGACATCGACGGAATAACCTTCCGCCTCGAGGTTGTAGCGAAGCAGCAGGGCAAGGGGTTCCTCGTCCTCGACCACCAGCACCTTGGCTCCAGGGCTCATAGCGTTCATCTCGAGCATGCGCCTACCCCGCCGACCGCTTCAACGCGACCGGCGTCGAACTCGTGGTGTCGCCTTTCGGGCGCTGATCGGTGATGGCACTGCCATGCACCAGGTAATACACGGTCTCGGCGATATTGGTGGCGTGGTCGCCGATGCGCTCGATGTTCTTGGCGCCGAACAGGAGATGGGTGCAGAGCCCGATATTGCGCGGGTCCTCCATCATGTAGGTGAGCAGCTCGCGGAACAGCGAGTTGTACATGGCGTCGATCTCTTCGTCCTTGTACCAGACCTTGAGCGCCCGGTCGGCGTCGCGCTCGATGAAGGCGTCGAGCACCTCTTTCACCTGGCCGAGCGCCAGCTCGCCCATATGCTTCAGCCCGAGCATCAGCTGTTTCGGCTGCTGCTCGCTGTGCACGGCCACCGCCCGCTTGGCGATGTTCTTGCCGAGATCGCCAATGCGCTCCAGATCGTTGGCGATGCGCAGCGCGGCCATGATCTGGCGGAGGTCGAAGGCCATCGGCTGCCGGCGCGCGATCATCAGCACCGCCTGCTCCTCGATTTCGCGCTCGAGCACGTCGATCGCCTCGTCCTGGTTGATGGTGGCGGCGGCGAGCTCCGGATCGCGACGCTCCAGCGCCTCGAACGATTGACCGAGCACCTGCTCGGCCAGACCGCCCATCTTGGCGATCTTGTTGTTGAGGAGCGAAAGTTCCTCCTCGTAAGACCTGACAATGTGCTCGTGTTGCTGTTCCATTATTCGAACTCCTGAAGAGCCGGCATCAACCGAAGCGGCCGGTGACGTAATCCTGCGTACGGACGTCGGTCGGGTTGGTGAAGATCTTGGCGGTCTCATCCACTTCGACGAGCTTGCCGAGATGGAAGAAGGCTGTGCGCTGCGACACGCGCGCGGCCTGCTGCATCGAGTGGGTGACGATGACGATGCACAAACTCTCCTTCAGCTCCTCCATCAGCGCCTCGATACGCGCGGTGGCGATCGGATCGAGCGCCGAGCAGGGCTCATCCATCAGCAGCACCTCGGGATCCACCGAGATGGCGCGGGCGATGCACAGCCGCTGCTGCTGGCCGCCCGAAAGGCCCGTGCCTGACTCCTGCAAGCGATCCTTGACCTCTTCGTAGAGTCCGGCCTTGGTCAGGCTCTTGACCACAATCTCCTCGAGGTCGGTCTTTGATTTGGCCAGCCCGTGAATCCGCGGACCGTAGGCCACGTTCTCGAAAATGGATTTGGGGAATGGGTTCGGCTTTTGGAACACCATGCCGACCCGCGCCCGCAGTTGCACTGGATCGACCTGCGGCGCGTAGATGTCCTGTCCGTCGAGCGTGATGTCGCCTTTGAACCGCACACCCTCGATCACGTCGTTCATGCGATCGAGGCACCGCAGGAAGGTCGACTTGCCGCACCCTGACGGGCCGATCAGCGCCGTCACCGACCGATCGAAGATGTCGAGATTGACGTCGAACAGCGCTTGCTTCTCGCCGTACCACAGATTGACGTTGCGGGCCGTCATTTTGAGCTCGTGTTGGGCGGCCTCAGGGCTTTCCTTGGGCTCCGCCGTCGCGGCCGTTTGCACGCGGATCACTGGCCGTGCCTCCACATTCGCCTCCATGACGTCGTCCCCTTCTACCATTTACGCTCGAAGATTTGCCTAAGAGCGATGGCCACCATGTTCATGACCACCAGGAAGCCGAGCAGGACCAGAATGGCCGCCGAGGTGCGTGACACGAAGCCGCGCTCAGGGCTGTCGGCCCAGCTATAGATCTGGGTCGGCAACGAGGTCGCCGGCTCGAGAATGCCCATGTTCTCGACGCTCGGAATGAACGCATTCATGCCGATCAACAGCAGCGGAGCGGTCTCGCCAAGTGCCTGCGCCATGCCGATGATGGTGCCGGTCAAAATGCCGGGCATCGCCAGCGGCAGCACGTGATGCAACATGACCTGGTGCTTCGACGCGCCGACGCCAAGCGCCGCCTCGCGGATCGATGGCGGCACCGCTTTGAGCGCGGCGCGCGTGGCGATGATGATGGTCGGCAGCGTCATCAGCGACAGCACCATGCCGCCGACCAGCGGGGCCGAGCGCGGCAGACCGAAATAGCCGAGAAACACCGCCAAGCCGAGCAGGCCGAACACCACCGAAGGCACGGCGGCGAGATTGTTGATGTTGACCTCGATCAGATCGGTGAAGCGGTTCTTCGGCGCGAACTCCTCGAGATAGACCGCAGCGGCGATACCGATCGGGAAGCTCAACAAGAGGCAGACCAGCAGCGCATAGAACGATCCGGTGATGGCGCCGGCCAGGCCGGCCCGTTCCGGAAAGCGGCTGTCGGCGTTGAAGAACAGCTCCCAATTGAACGGGGTGTGCACCACGCCTTTGGCGATCATGGCGTCATACGCCTCGATCTGCGTCGGGTTGAAGCGCGGATTGAGGACCTTAGGCGTCTCGCCCTTGGCCAGCTCGGTGACGGGCGGCGAAACTGGCAAGCTTACCGACACGGTCTTGCCGATCAGGTTGGGATCGGCGGTCACCAGCTTGGCGATGGCATCCGGCGCGTCGTCGGCCAGCATCCCGAACAGCGCCGTATCGTGCACGTCGGGCAAATAGGCCTGCAGACTGTCTCGTGCCAGTGCGGCGAAGTCGCCGGTCGGCGGCGGCCCGGCCTCGATCTTGGCGGGATCGACATAGACGTCGAGCTTAAGGCTCGTGCGCCCGCCCTCCTCGACCACCACGCCGCGGCTCTGCAGCCGCTCGAAATAGAGGACTTGGCTCCAGGTCAGCGCGTCGACCTCCTTCGGGATCACGCCCTTATGGAGCTGGTCGAAGGGATCGGAGACGGCGATTGGTAGAGTGATGGTCTTGCCGATCGTATCGGGATGTTTGACCACATAGTCGCGCACGATATAGGGCGCGTCGGCGGTCAGAATCTTCGCCACATCGGTCTTCTGCTTATCGGTCGCGTCCGCGGGAAGAAAGCTCGCCAGGGCGTCTCGCACCAGAGCGCGGTAGTTCCCGTCGGTCGGCTTGTTGGCGTCGACCTTGGCCGGATCGATCATACACCGTAAGGTCGACCTTGGTTTGCACAAAGGCCGGGAACCCGGTGACCACCAGAGAAGCTCACCAAGATGGCGAGCAGGCCGACGGCCAGCGCAATGGCGATGATGCCATAGGCTTGCAATCTCCGGTCGGCCGCATAGCGCCGGCGGACGCGCCGCTGCGAGTCGGCGGATGCCCAAGCGGCGGCCTGAGGCGTCTGATCTATGACCTGATCACTCATATTGCTCTCGATATTTGCGCACGATGTGCAGGGCGAGCACGTTCAGGGCGAGCGTCACCACGAATAGGACGAGGCCGAGCGCGAAGGCAGCAAGCGTCTTCGGGTTGTCGAACTCGGTGTCGCCGATCAGCAGGGTGACGATCTGCACCGTCACGGTGGTGACCGGCTCGAGGGGGTTCGCGGTGAGCGTGGCGATGATGCCGGCGGCCATGACCACGATCATGGTCTCGCCGATCGCTCGGCTGACGGCGAGCAGGACGCCGCCCATGATGCCCGGCAGGGCGGCAGGGAGCAGCACCTTGAGGATGGTCTCGCTCTTGGTCGCGCCCATGGCATAGGAACCATCGCGCATGGCGCGGGGCACCGCGGCGATGGCATCGTCCGACAGCGACGAGATGAAGGGGATGATCATGATGCCCATCACCCCGCCGGCGGCGAGCGCGCTGTTGGGTGCGATCGGGATGCCGATGGTCTCGCCGAATTCACGCATGGCTGGCGCCACCGTGAGCACGGCAAAGAAGCCATAGACCACGGTCGGAATGCCAGCCAGAAGTTCGAGCACCGGCTTGATGACGGCGCGCACCTTGGGATTGGCGTATTCGGTGAGATAGATCGCCGAATAGAGGCCGATGGGAATCGCCACCAGCATGGCGATGAAGGAAATCAGCAATGTGCCGGCAAACACCGGGATAGCGCCGAACGCGCCGCCTGCCGTCACCTGGCCTTCGCGGATCGGGATCTGCGGCTCCCAGTTGAGCCCAAAGAAAAATTCAAAGGGCGAGACCCGATCGAAGAATCGCAAGGCCTCGATCAGCAGCGACAGAAGGATACCGAGCGTGGTGAGAATGGCGATCAGCGAGCAGGCGATCATCAAACCGGACAGGATGCGCTCGGCGCCATGGCGCGCCCGGAATTGAGGGCTGATGCGGCGCGAGGCAAAAAGCAGACCAAAGAGCGCGACGCTCAGCGCGGCGGCGACCATGGCGTAGCGGGCGATCGCCTGCCAATGTTGGTAGCGCTCGGCGGCTGCCTGCACCACGAGACTCGGCTCGCCGAAGATGTTGCCGGCGGCGACCGACCTGATCTCGCTCAGCAATAGATTGATTTGGCCTTGGTCAAGACCGTCGGTGGTGCCGGGCGGCAAGCTCCACAGCAGCAAGGTGTTGATGACCGTGCCTTGGAACAACAGCCAGAGCAGAACCAGCAGGATCGAAGGAATGCCGACCCAGGCGGCAACGAAGGCCCCGTGATAGGTCGGGCGCGAATGGAGCTCCTGCTGACGCCCTTCGACCGAAGCTACGGCGCGGCGGCGCCCGATCACGTAGCTGACCACGCTAAGCGCGATGATCCCGAGCAGAAGGTAGCCAATCATATGCACTTGCCTCGGTAGCTTGCGCCGCCGCGCCCGGCGCCGCCAAGCAGCTTGTTGCCTCTCAAGATCGCGGGCGTGGCCGCGAACACCGCTCACGGCCACGCCCCGATCACTTACCAACGCCTGCAACCTTAGGAGGTTGGCGCAGCCATCTTCTCCGCATCCTTGGCGCGATCTTGCATTTCCTTCAACAGATCGGGCGACAGCACGACGAGGCCACGCTCATGCAGATAGCCGTCCTTCCCCATGGCCGCATCGCTGGTGTACTCGACGACAAAATCGTTCAGGCCGGGGATAACATTGCGGTGCGCGTTCTTGATGTAGAAGAACAGCGGACGCGACAGGCCATAGCTCTTGTCGGCGATCGTCTCGAAGCTCGGCTGAACGCCAGCTGATCTTCACGCCCTGCAGCTTGTCCTCGTTCTCATACAGGAACGAGTAGCCGAAAATGCCGACCGCATTGGGATCGGCCTCGATGCGCTGCACGATCAGATTGTCGTTCTCGCCGGCTTCGATGAAGGGGCCGTCCTGACGCATCGGCGTGCACTTCTCCTTGAGCAACGCCTCGAACCCATCCTTGTCCAGCTCACCCTTCTTCTTCTTGAAATATTCGAGCGACTTGCAGCCCTCATGCATGGCGAGCTCGACGAAGGCGTCGCGGGTGCCGGAGGTCGGCGGCGGCCCATAGGCCGTGATAACGACGTCAGGAAGCGCCTTGTCGATTTCGCTCCATTTCTTGTAGGGATTGGGAACGAGCTTGTCGCCGTCGGGAACTTCAGCCGCAAGCGCCAGAAAGATCTGCTCTTTGGTCAGATCCATCGGCTTGCCCTTCTTCGACTGAGCGATCGACAGACCCGTCATAGCCGATCTGAATCTCGGTGATGTCGGTGACGCCGTTCTTGGTGCAGAGTTCGAACTCCGACTTCTTCATGGCGCGCGACGCGCCGGTAAGGTCCGGGTTGGCCTCGCCAACGCCCTGGCAAAAGATCTTCATGCCCCCGCCGGTGCCGGTCGAACTCGACCACCGGGGCTTTCCCGCCCTTCTTGCCGAACTCCTCGGCGACTGCTTGGGTGTAGGGGAAGACCGTCGAGGAACCGACGATCTTGATCTGGTCACGGGCCAGCGCCGGGCCGGCCGTGCAAAGGGCGGCGACGGCAAGCGTCGACGCCACGACAGAAATTCTGTTCACTGTGCTCTCCCTTTGATTGGATGTGAGCTTCCGCCAGCGCGAGCAACACGCCGCTAGCCCGCCAGCACGCTAGCTCCCCGCGATAATTGTTTTATGACACCCATGATTTGTCTTTGTGACAATCTAGTCTATTGATAAGACATGGTTTTATGTGTTTGGCCTGTGGATAACCAGGGATCACCTCAACAGGCCTGGGCGGGCTATTAACCATGACCAGCGCGGTCAGCCACGCGCCGACCGGCGTCTCCGCGTCTAGCCGGTGGCGGCGCCCCGTTCGGGATGGCTCGCGCGCGCCTCGTTCAGCATCACCGTGAAGGTCGAGCCCTTGCCGGGCTTCGAGGCGATGGCAAGCTCGCCGCGATGCCGGTTGAGGATGTGCTTGACGATGGCGAGCCCAAGGCCGGTGCCGCCCTTCTCCCGGCTCGACGCCACGTCGACCCGGTAGAACCGCTCGGTCAGCCGCGGCAGATGCTCAGGTGCGATGCCGGGCCCATTGTCGACCACGGCGATGGCGTAGCGCCCGGCCTGGCGGCCGAGCGAGGGGATGTGCTTGGCCTCGATCTTCACATGGCCGCCGCGCTCGCCATATTTGAACGCGTTCTGCACCAGGTTCTGGAGCACCTGAAGCAGCTCGTCGCGATCGCCGCGCACGACCGCCGGCCGCGGGAAGCTCCCCACCTCGAACTTGAAGCCGGTCTCCCGCGCCAGCGGCTCGAGCGTGTCCTTGGCGTGGTTGAGCACATGGTTGAGGTCGACCAGATCGGAGGGCGGCACGTGCGCGTTCATCTCGACCCGACTCAGCGACAACAGCGCATCGATCAGCCGCGTCATGCGCGATGCCTGCTCGGCCATGATCGGCAGGAAGCGCTCGCGCGCGCCGGGATCGCCTTTGGCGCTGCTTTGCAGCGTCTCGATGAAACCGCGCAGCGAGGCCAGCGGCGTTCTGAGTTCATGGCTCGCATTGGCGATGAAATCGGCGCGCATCTGGTTGATGCGCTCGACCTCGGTGAGATCGCGCAGCAGCACCAGGATGCTGCCGCCCCGCTCGCTGCCGCGGGTCAGCGGGGCGACCGTCGCCGCCATGCGGCGGCCGACCGGAACGCGCTCGGCATAGGTCACCGTGACCGCGCGCCCGCGCTCGGGAGCGGCTGACACCGCGTCGAGAAATTCCGGGGTGCGGATCACCGAGGAAATGTGGCTGCCTTCGCGCAAGGAGGCGAACAGGCCGCGCGCCGAAGCGTTGCAGAACAGCACGTGCCCGGCCGGGTTGAGCACGATCACCGGGTCCGGGAAGGCCTCCGACATCGCGTGCATGGCCGAGGCCGTCCGGGCCGCGGCGGTCGGGCGCTCGAGCGTCCCGGTCAGAACTTGATCGCCGTCCGGGCGGGGCAACAGCACCACCGAAACCACGAAACTGACAAAGCCGATCAGGGCAAAAGCCTTGGACAGGCCGGCGATGAGCACCAGCGACGCCATGATGACGGCCACGGCGACGATCAGCCATAGCGCCGCCCTCAGCCGGGCCGCGACCTCCCGAAACGGCCGCATGACAGCTTGGCCAACCCGCCCGATGACGCCCGGCTCAAGCGCCCGAGTGCCTCGATCTGCTTGATCGCTCAATGCCTTCTCTCCGCCGCGCTGGTCGAATTGTCCAGCGGCTTTGACCCCATAATTGCCTTTGCATTATCACGTTTTTGCGACAGGCTTGAGCGTGCTGCGTGACGAACCGATGACAAAGACGGGCCCCCGCTCATTTCCGGCATTCTATCGATATAGTCGCGGATGCGGCTTTTGCCAGCGGCGCCGGTTCACAGCCCACGCTTCTCCCCGTCTCCAGCACGAAAAGCCACCGTTTGGGGCGTGGAAGGTTAACCCCCGTCATGCGCTGTAACCAAGAACTCGATAACGATCCTGGTCCTCGCTGCTCTGCAAATTGTCGCCGGTCCGGCGCTCGGCTGTCCGCCCTCCAAGACCTGGACCACCGGGCCCGACGACCAGGCGGGCTTCGTGCTGGCCGAAGGCGCCCTCGCCGCGATCCGCACCGCCGGTCCGTTCGAAGTGCCGTGGTCGGTGGGGCTCCTGCCCGACGGCTCGTTCCTGGTGACCGAGCGGCCGGGGCGGCTCCAGCATGTCAGAGTCAATGCCGACACCATCGCAATCCAAGGGATCCCGAGCGTGCTCTATGTCGGCCATGGCGGGCTGCTCGACATCGCGGTCGATCCCGAGTTCGAGCAAAGCCACCTTGTCTACCTGTCTTATCTCCAAGGCGAGGAGACGGCCTCGACCATCCGCGTGATGCGGGCGAGGTTCGATGAGGACAACGACACCCTCACCGACCAAGCGATCGTTTTCGAGGGCAGTCCAGGCCCGCGGCCCGAGCAGATCGGTGGCCGCCTCGCCTTGAGCGGCGACGGCTATCTGTTCATCTCGCTCGGCGACCGCTGGGACGGGCCCCGTGCGCAAGATCTGTCCGACACCGCCGGGTCCATCGTGCGCATCAAGACCGACGGAACGGTGCCCGAGGACAATCCCTTCGTCGCCACGCCCGGCGCCCGGTCCGAGATCTGGAGTTACGGGCACCGCAATCCACAAGGTCTCGCTTTCGATCGCGCCACCGGCCAGCTCTGGTCCGACGAGCACGGCCCGCAAGGCGGCGATGAGCTGAACCTGGTTCGTCCCGGCGGCAATTACGGCTGGCCCCTCGCCACCTTCGGCGTCGATTACCAGGGCCATCCGATCGCGGTGAACAGCGAGCAGCCGGGCACCGAGTTGCCGGTCCATTATTGGGTGCCGCTATCGGTCGCGCCGTCGAGCCTCGCGGTGGAAACCCAGCCCGCGACCACCGAGCTCTGGGTCGGCGCGCTGGCCGGCGAGATGGTGGTTCAGCTCACCCTTGCCGACAATTGCGTGCTGACCGAGCAGCGCCTGCTGCGGCATCAGCTCGGCCGCATCCGCGATGTGCGCGTCGATGCCGCCGGCGTACTCTATGTGCTGACCGACGGCGGTGAGGGCGCGCTCTACCGGGTCGAGCTGCCGCATAACGAGACACGCGGAGTCGGGCGGAGCCGCTTATAGCAATCGCCCGCAGTTTGCCGGAACCGGCGGCAGGCGTATGCTGACACGAATTCGACCGCAAGGATCGGGGTGTCCGTCGGTCGGCACTAGCGTAAGGCTTGGGCCAATCACCGAAGCTCACCCAGGATCAAAGCCAATGCCGCGTATGGACACGACCTCAACCCCCACCCGGAAGCGCAGCCAGGCCTCGGCTCTCGACGACGCCAAATGGGCCGCCGTTTTGCTCCGGGACGTCGCCTTCGACGGCCATTTCGTTACTGCGGTTGAGACGACCGGCATCTATTGCCGCCCGTCGTGCCCCGCCAAGCGCCCCAACCGCGCCAATGTGCGCTTTTACGACACGGCTGCAGAGGCGGAACGAGCGGGCTTCCGGCCGTGCAAACGCTGCAAGCCGGGCGCGCCTTCGCTCGCCGAGCAACACGCCGCGAAGGTTAGAGCGGCCTGCCGCCTGATCGAGACTTCGCGATGAGACGCCGAAGCTTGACGACCTTGCCGAAGCGGTCGGCTTAAGCCCGTATCACTTCCATCGCATCTTCAAGGCGACGCTCGGCGTAACGCCCAAAGCCTACGCCACCGCTCACCGCCACCAGCGCGTGCGCGAAGAGCTTGGCAAGAGCGCCACGGTGACGCAAGCGATCTACGGCGCCGGCTTCAACTCCAACGGCCGCTTCTACGCGACCTCATCGGAGGTGCTCGGCATGACCCCAAGCCAATTCCGCGCCGGCGGCGCCAACGCGGAGATCAAGTTCGCGATTGGCGCAAGCTCGCTCGGCCTGGTGCTGGTCGCCGCCAGCGACAAGGGCGTGTGCGCCATTTTCTTCGGCGACGACCCTGACGGTCTGGCGCGCGACCTCAAGCAGCAATTCCCGCGGGCGCGGCTGGTCGGCGGCGATCCCGCTTTCGAGAAGCTTGCCGCCCAAGTGATCGGCTTCGTCGAACATCCCCGCCTCAATCTCGACCTGCCCTTGGACATCCGCGGCACCGCCTTTCAGCATCGCGTGTGGGACGCGTTGCGTCGCATCCCAGTAGGCACGACCGCGAGCTACGCGGACATTGCCAAGGCGATCGGCGCGCCGAAATCGGTGCGCGCCGTGGCCCGCGCCTGCGCCACGAACCCAATCGCCGTGGCGATCCCCTGCCACCGCGTGATCGGGTCGGATGGATCGCTGACCGGCTATCGCGGCGGCATCGATCGCAAGCGCGCGCTGCTTGCCAAAGAGGCCAAGTCCTAAGCTCAGCGTGCAAGGCCTTTGGCGGCGAGGTCGTTGAGATAGCTCTGCCAGCGCGCATCCCGGTTCGCGCCGAGCTCGCGCAGATAGTCCCAGACGAACAGGCCGGTGTCGTGGCCGTCGTCGAACACGATGCGCGCGGCGTAATTGCCGACCGGCTCGATCCGCACGATGCCGACCTGCTTCTTGCCGGCCACGGTGACGCGCTGCGCCTCGCTATGGCCCTGCACCTCGGCGCTCGGCGACAACACCCGCAACAGCTCGGCGGGCAGCGCGAAGCTCTGCCCGTCGTCGAAGGTCACGGTCAGAACGCGCTTGTCCTTGTCGAGCCTAAGCTCGGTGGGCCATGGGCTCGGCCATCGGCTAGCCTAAGTCGATTTCGCCGTCGACCACATGCTTGAGGCCGGTGCCTTCGCCGGTCAGTACCATCCTCACCTTGAGCTTGCCCTTGCCGCCCAGGCCTTCGTCGCGCACCACGTCCTCGATAGCCTGCTGCGAGGTCACGCCCACCTCCTTGAGGTATTTGCGCATCGACATATTGAAGCGTTGGTCGTCCATCCTTGGCCTCCTGAATCGCTCCGTCCCATGCTATGGAAAAGGCGAAGCACCTATATTGAAGCACCTATATTAGAGACCAAAGCCCATGGCGGTCACCTCACGCAAGGGCCCCGCCAAGCCAAGGAAGCGGGCCAGCGGCAAGATGAAGGCAAAAAAGACAGTGAAGCGCCGCAGCGCCGCGGCCGCCGCGCTTGCCACGCCGGTCTACCGCAAGCGCGTGGTTAAGAGCGCCAAGGCCTACAACCGCAAGGGCAAGACCCGAGCGGTGGACGATGAAGGCGAGCAGGCATGACCGCACAATTCATGACCGACCCGTTCGGCCGGCGCATCACCTATTTGCGGGTTTCGGTCACCGACCGCTGCGACTTCCGCTGCGTCTATTGCATGGCCGAGGCCATGACCTTCCTGCCGCGCGCCGAGCTGCTGACGCTTGAGGAGCTCGACCGGCTGGGATCGGCCTTCATCGCCAAGGGCGTGCGCAAGCTCAGGCTGACCGGCGGCGAGCCGCTGGTCAGGCGGAACATCCTGTGGCTGATCGAGCGGCTGTCGCGGCATCTCGGCGGCGGCCTCGACGAGCTCACCCTCACCACCAATGGCAGCCAGCTCGCCCTTCACGCCGAGGCCCTTGCCGCGTGCGGCGTGAAGCGCATCAACGTCTCGCTCGACACGCTCGATGCCGCCAAATTTCGCGCCATCACCCGCCGAGGCGATCTCTCTCAAGTGATGCATGGCATCGACGCGGCCGAGCGCGCCGGGCTCAAGATCAAGATCAATACCGTGGCGCTGCGCGACGTGAACGAAGACGAGATCGAGGACATGGTCCGCTGGGCCCATGGCCGGGGCTTTGGCCTGACCTTGATCGAGACCATGCCGATGGGCGAGATCGGCGCCGACCGCGTAGAGCAATATTTGCCGCTGTCGCTGCTAAGAGCCCGGCTCGAACAGCACTTCACCCTCGACGACAGTGCTTACCGTTCGGGCGGACCGGCGCGCTATGTCGATGTGCGCGAGACCGGCGGCAAGCTCGGCTTCATCACGCCCATGACCCACAATTTCTGCGAGTCCTGCAATCGCGTGCGGGTCACCTGTACCGGCACACTCTATATGTGTCTCGGCCAGGAGGACGCGGCCGATCTGAGGGCCCCGCTCAGGGCGAGCCGGAACGATGCCCTGCTTCACGCCGCCATCGACGAGGCCATCGCGCGGAAGCCGAAGGGCCATGATTTCGTCATCGGACGGGGCGAACGACAATTGATGCGGTCAATGTCGGTAACCGGCGGCTAGGAATCCCCGTAATCCCGCGGTTTCTTCCGTGTGCTCCCCATCGCGCTCGCCGGCCCGGCAGGCTTTGTTAATCAAACAGCTTTTCCCGTTCTTAACGCATCGCTGCGCACTGTCGACGGTCAACGGGACCTTCGCGGCGGTCATTCATGTCGGCCTTGGCGTCGCACAAGAAATATTGGTACTGGGTGGTTTTGGCGGCGCTGGGCGCGCTGATCGCGGCCGCCGCCTTTGTCGCGCCCGGTGAGATCACTCAGCTCGAGCTCAAGCGCGAGGCGCTCACTGCCGCTGATCGGCTGAAGGCGCAGATGCTGAATGAGCCGGATGCGCTGTTTTATGCGCTGGCGAGCCCCTCCGCCACGCCGCAATTCGCCGACATCCTCAACAAGACCGGCTACGGTCACCGCGTGCTGCGCTACGAGCTTTACAATCGTGACGGCCAGTTGGAGTTCACCAGCGGCCTCTCCGGGCTCCAGCTCGACGGCGATCTCGCTACTCTGCTGGCAAGCCCCGCCGATGTAACGCCCAAGGTCACCCTTTATCAAACTTCGGGTCCGTCCCTTCCCACCAACTTCGCCGCGCTCGCCCTCCCCCTCGCCCTGGACGGCGAGCCACGCGGCACGCTGGTGGTCTATCTCGACCAGAGCGACCAGGCCAAGGTGCTGTCGAGCTATTTCGGCCTGATCGCCGGCATCACGCTTCTCCTGCTCGGCGCCGGCGTTGCCGTGCCCGCCGCCTTCGCGTGGATGCGGGGACGCGAGCGCCGCCAAGCCGAAGCGCAAGTTCGCTATCTCGAGGAGCACGACGCCCTGACCGGCCTCGCCAATCGCAAGGCGTTCAACGAGAGCCTCGCCGACGCCATGACGCGCATGCAACGCGACCGCAGCCATATCGCCGTGCTCTGCCTCGACATCGACAAGTTCAAGGAGATCAACGAGGCCGCCGATCACTCGGGCGGCGACCAGGTGTTGCGCGACATCGGCGCCCGCATTCAGGCGACGTTGCGTCAGGGCGACCTGATCGCCCGGCTGGGCGGCGACGAGTTCGCTATCGCGCTGGTCGACGTCACCAACCTCGGCGACGTCATGGCCTTCATGAACCGCCTGGTCGAGGCGTTGCGGCGACCGCTCCAGGTGATGGGCAAGGAGATGCTGGTCACTACCAGCGTCGGCATCGCGCTTGCCCCGGCCGACGGCGACACCGCGACCACCGTGCTCCGCCATGCCGGCATCGCTCTGGCCCGCGCCAAGGGCGACGGCGGCCAGCGCATGTGCTTCTTCGAGCAGAGCATGGACAAGGCGCTCCAGCGCCGGCGCATGGTCGAGCACGAGTTGCGGCTCGCGCTCGGACGCGAGGAGTTCGAGGTCGTCTATCAGCCGCAATACGATCTCGCCACCGAGCGGCAATGCGGCTCCGAGGCCCTGATCCGCTGGCATCACCCGGTGCACGGCAAGATCGCGCCCGGCCATTTCATCTCGGTGGCCGAGGATACCGGCCTGATCGTGCCGCTCGGCGAATGGGTGTTGCGGCGCGCCTGCCGCGACGCGGTCAACTGGCCTGCGCCCCTGTTCGTTTCGGTCAATCTTTCGCCAGCTCAGTTCCGCGACGGCGACGTCGCCGAGACGGTCGCCCAGGTGCTTAACGAGACCGGGTTGCCGCCTGAGCGGCTTGAACTCGAAATCACTGAGAGCCTACTCATCAACGACACCGAGGAAGTGCTCGGCAAGCTCAACCGCCTGCGGCAGCTCGGCGTGCATATCGCCATGGACGATTTCGGCACCGGCTATTCGAGCTTGAGCTACCTCGCCCGCTTCCCGTTCTCCAAGATCAAGATCGACCGCCAGTTCATCCGCAACATGACGCGGGACACGGCCATGCGGGCGATCGTCAAGACCATCATCGCGCTCGGCAAGTCGCTCGACGTCACCATCACCGCCGAGGGGGTGGAGACCGAAGAGCAGGCGGCGATGTTGCGCGAATTCGGCTGCCCGCAAGTCCAGGGCTTCCTGTACGGCTATCCCGGCGCCGCCGACGCCAATACCAAGCCCGAGGCCGGCAAGGTCACGCCGATCTCCGCGGCGCGCTCAAGCGCAGCCTAGCCGCTTCTATCTCCGCCAATTATTGGCCGGCGCGCCGGGGCTGAACAGCCCGGTCAATGCCCCATTGAACGGAGCGATCTTGGTCTCGGTCTTGGCCGCGCGCTTCACCGCGGGCTTGGCCGTCCGGCCGCGCTGAACCACCGGCTTTTTGACGGCCCGCGGCGCGGCCTTGGCGGGGGCAGCTCCCTTAGGCGCCACTTTAACCCTCGCCGGAGACTCCGCCGCGGCGGGCTCCTGTTCCACCGCAGCCTGAGCGTCGGGGCTGACATTGGCGACCGCCTCGGCCTCGTCGTCGGCCTTCACCGCCGCGGCCTCCTCGGCGGACGGCAGCGCCGAGGTTTGCTCGCTATCCGACTCGATCTTGGCGGCAAGCGGCGAGGCCGGAACAATCTCGACGTCGATCGCGGCGGGCGGCGATATGACCGAGCCGCCCGGGCCCGGCAAAGTGATCAGCATCGGCATCAGCAAAGCGAGGCCGATGGCGTGAATGATGCCGGCATAGATCAGAAACACCGGCACCTTGCTTGTTTTCTTCTTCACGGCGGCGAAGACCGAATTGTTGCATGGAATGCACTCGGCTACGCCCGTATCGACTTATCTGAGTCGCGCCGTTGTGCGCAAGGCCTTAGCCCTCCATCACAATTCTGGGCGCTTGGCGCGCGGTCCCCGTGCTGCGCTCAAGCTCGGCCAGCGCGCGCGCCGCGATGTCGCGGAACGCCATCGCCCCCGCCGATGACGGATCGGTCGCCACCACCGGGCGTCCCTCGTCGGAGGTCTCGCGAATGGCGATCGTCAGCGGCACCTCGCCGAGAAACGGCACGCCGAGCCGCGCGGCTTCCGCGCGCGCCCCGCCATGCCCGAAAATATTGGACGGCTCACCGCAATGCGGGCAGATGAACGTGCTCATATTCTCGACGATGCCGAGCACCGGCACGTTCACCTTGCGGAACATGTTGAGGCCCTTGCGCGCATCGATCAGCGCCAGATCCTGCGGCGTCGATACGATCACCGCCCCGGCCAGCGGCACCTGCTGCGCCATGGTGAGCTGGGCGTCGCCGGTGCCGGGCGGCATGTCCACCACCAGCACGTCGAGCTCGCCCCAGGCCACGTCTTTCAGCATCTGCGACAAAGCCGACATCACCATCGGCCCGCGCCAAATCATCGGCGTCTCCTCGTCCACCAAAAAGCCCATCGACATGACCTTGAGCCCGTAGGCTTCCATCGGCGCAAGCTGGTTGCCGGAAATCTGTTGCGGCTGGCCCTTCAGTCCCAAGAGCCGCGGCATCGACGGCCCGTAAATATCGGCGTCGAGAATGCCGACGCGCAGCCCGTGGTCCTTGAGCGCGAGCGCGAGATTGACCGCGGTGGTCGACTTGCCGACGCCGCCTTTGCCGGAGGCCACCGCGATGATGTTGGCAACGCCGGGCACGCCGCCCGGACGGTGGCGCGCATCGCGCGCGGCACCCGGCCGCGTGAACGGCGAGCCGGCCGCCGCTTGGCCTGGTCCATTGCCGCCGCCGGACGGGCGGTCGGCGGTCAGCGTCACCGTCACCGCCTCGACCCCCGGCACCGCTGCCACCACCCTCTCAGCGGCCTGGCGCAACGCTTCGAGCTCGCCGGCCCGCGCCGGATCCACTTGGATGGCGAAATAGACCTTGCCCTTGTGGATCACGATCTCGGAGACCAGGCCTTGCGCCACGATGTCGCCTGCGAGGTCTGGGCCTTTGACGCGTTTCAGCGCGTCGAGCACGCGCTCTTTGGTAACGGGTTCTGCCATAGGCCGTTATGTATGCCGGCTTGGCGTCGACACCAAACGCATTCGTCAAGTCTTTCCCGCCAACCGGCCTACCAGAACCTGTCGCCTTGCAGCACCTCTTGCGGCGGGCTCACGGTATTGATGCGCTCTCTGGCCAACCACCCGGCTGACCCCAAGCTGATAACCGCACCGAGCAAGCAGGCGACGCCGAGCCCCAGCATCCACGTGCTGGCGCTGCCGAGCTCCGCCGCGCGCGTCTCCTCGGATTTGACGCTGATGAGAAAGCGCTGCCCCTTGGAGCCGGCCGGCGGCGCTTCGATGCAGCGGTTCTCGCCGACCACGCCGAGCACGTAGACGTCGACGTCGAGCGGCAGATGCATCTCCTTGTAGCGGAAGCCGAGCGTTCGATCGGGTTGGTTCGCGGCGCCGAGCGCGGCCTGCATCACGCTCTCGCCGGCGTCATCGTCAGGGCTATCGCGGCGGTCGACCGCGGCGATCCCCTCGATGATCGCGTCCGCGGGCAACACCCTGGCCCGGCCGCTGTCATCCTCGATCTCGAATGGCGCAAACAGCGTGGTCGACCGCACGATCTCCGTCTTGCGAACCCGGTAGGAGGTCTTGCGGCTGGCGTCATATTCCACGATCTCGTAATCGCGCTCGACGGTGGCGGCGAAATGGGCGCAGGGGCTGTTCGACAGATCGCCGGTCACCGGCGAGGCACATCTGAGCCGGCCTTTGACCTCGACCAGGCTGCCGGCCGGAAGCTTGGCGACATCGCCCGCCCGCGTGGTCTCGGTGGCGCGCATCAGCGCCATATCGTTGCGCTGCGCCCGCCAGCTCCACAGGAAAAAGGCCGCGCTGGGCGCAAGGATAATGCCAGCCAGCACCAGCCAAGGCACCATGGTCCCCTCCCCACTCCAGCGAAATCATTCGGCCTAAAACCAACGATATCTTGTAGCGCCCGCTGGTTGAGACGGAATTTACCGATCTGCACACCCACTTTTCTCGGTGGGCGCGCAGCGTCCCAACAGCGACACAATTTGCGGTTCACATGCGGTCGGGGCAGGCTTCGCCAGTGGGCACCGGCGAAGCGGGGCTGATTAGAGGGTTCTAGTCGGTTCGAGTACGAGTCATGCTCCGCTTGCTGCGCCGTCTCGGCCATACGGCCGGGCCGCACCCCATTTTTTCCTGCCCTGACGCCGGTCCCGGCGCGCGACCGCTCAGCCCGAACGCGACCCCGATCGGCGGCTTTGGGCCCAGCCTCAAGACACCGTTCGTTAACGGCACGGGCCTCAAGCCTTCCTTAACCCTGTTCTTGCTATTCATGGAATGCCATGGCCAAGCGCCATAGCGTCTGTCCGTCAAATACTTCCACAGTTGCGAGGGGGAACATGCGCGTTGTGGTCGATTCGGAAAGTGCGAGGGATTTAAGACAGAGCGAGCTTCGCCGGCATCTTCAGATGATGTCGCGTTTTGTCGACAGCGCCGCTTCCGGCGCCTCCCTCACCATGATCCTACGCTCGCCCGAGGCCGATCCGGCCAAGGCGCTGATCGGCATGGCGGGTGCGCTCGAGCGCAAGGGCGTGCGCGCCAGGGTGCTGCTCGCCAAAATCGAGCCCGACGACGATCTCAAGAAGCTGTTCGACACGCTGTCCACGCTGGCGCCGCACGAACCGGCCCATGAGCTGATCCGCTGGGCGCGCAACCCGCGCCTGCTCGAGGCCCATGAGCAGGTGACCTATGGCGCGACCATGTGCTGGTCGGGCGACGCCATGCGCCGCGATGCCGACAAGCGCAACGCCTTGACCTTGTTCGACGACGAAGCTCCGGAGTCGGTGAGACTCGGCCGGCTCGCCTTCGAGGCGCTGTGGGGGGCATCCTCGCTGGTGCCGAAGGGACGGCTGACCGGACCCGAGAATGCCCGCCCGTCCGGCGCCTATGAGCAGCCCGAGCCGCCGGTCGCGGTATCTCCGCTGCGCCCGGGCCCGCAAGGCTGGCCGCTCATCCGCCACTGACGCCTTCCAAATACGGCCTGACTTCCATAATAACGTCATCCCGCGGCGGCAGCCTCCCCGCGCGCAAGGGATGACGGAGGAATAGATGGTGTTCAGGGCGCTGGTCGTTTCATTCCTGCTGCTGCTCGGCAGCATATCGGCGTTCGCCGCGGAGCAACCCAACGGTCCGCTGCTCGGCGACCTGCTGAAGCTGCCGCAATACCGCGCGGCCTGGATCGGCATGCTCGCCGGCGCGACGCCGCCGGCTTGGGTCGAGGACTACAGCAAGACCTTTGACGGCCCTCCCTCGCCGTCGATCGCGGTTCCGATCGGCGACGACGTTTATGCGCTCGGCTTTACCTGCAAACCGGGTTCATGCGGCGACGACCAGCTTTATGTGCTGTTCTCGCCAAGCGGCGCCAAGGCCTGGGGCTTGCTGCTGACCGGCAAGGAGCGAACATGGTTCGGGTCGCCCGATCAGTCGATTCAAGACGCGATTCTGAACAGCTTCGACTAGGCTTGCCCGGCGCCGGCGCCGTGGCGCAATGCGCCGCCGGACTCTATGCTACGCCCGCGCAAAGCTGAAAGGATGTCGCATTGGACGAGACGGTTGAGCTCGCGCCGCTCTGCTTCGTGCTGATGCCGTTCGGCAAGAAGATGGACGCCGCCGGCCGCGTCACCAATTTCGACTCCGTCTACGCCAGGATCATCGCCCCGGCGGTCGAGCGCGCCGGGCTCGAGCCGATCCGCGCCGACGAGGAGAAGATCGGCGGCGCCATCCACAAGCCGATGTTCGAGCGGCTGATGCTGTGCCACTACGCCGTGGCCGACATCACCGGCGCCAATCCCAACGTGTTCTACGAGCTTGGCATCCGCCATGCGATGCGGCCGCGCTCGACGGTGATCGTGTTCGGCGAGGGCACCGTACTGCCGTTCGACATCGCGCTGGTGCGCGGGCTCGCTTATAAGACCGACGGCGCGGGCGAGCCGGTCGAACCCGAGACCACGATCGATGCCATCGCCGCTCAGCTGATCGCGGCGCGCGGCAGCCATCACGACGACAGCCCGATCTTTCAACTGGTCGAAGGCGTGCCGCGCTGGGACATCGATCACTCCAAGACCGACATCTTTCGCCAGGCGGTCGACTATTCGAAGCGCTACAAGGACCGCTTGCGCGCGGCGGTGCGCGACGGCGCCGACGCGGTGCAGAAGATCGCCGGCGAGCCGGCGCTGTCAAATCTGCTCGAAGTCGAGTCCGGCGTGGTGGTCGACCTGTTCCTGTCGTTGCGCGACGTCAAGGCCCACGCCGCCATGATCGATCTCTACCACCGCATGCCGCTGCCGTTGCAACGCGCCAAGATGATGCGCGAGCAGCTCGGCTTCGCGCTGAACCGCGAGGGCCAGTTTGCCGAGGCCGAGAAAGTACTGGCCGAGGTGATCGCCGAGTTCGGCCCGTCGAGCGAGACCAATGGCCTGCTGGGCCGCATCTACAAGGACCGCTGGGACCTCGCCAAGAAACAGGGCCTGCCGGAAGCGCGTGCTTTGCTCAAGAGCGCGATCGACACCTATCTCGCCGGCTTCGAGGCCGATTGGCGCGACGCCTATCCCGGCATCAACGCCGTGACGCTGATGGAGATGAGCGCCAAGCCCGACCCGCGCCAGGCCGAGATCCTTCCCGTGGTGCGCTATTCCGCCGCCCGCAAGGCCGCCAAAATCCCCGATTATTGGGACCACGCCACGCTGCTCGAGCTGGCCGTGCTGGCCCGCGACCAGGACGACGCCGACGACCGGCTCGGCGATGCTCTGGCCGTGGCGCGCGCCTCATGGGAGCTCGAGACGACCGCGCGCAATCTGTCGCTGATCCGTGACATGCGCGAGGGACGCGGCGAGGATGCGGCCTGGATCAAGGGGCTGGAGGACACGCTGAAAACGCGCGCCGGACGCCTCGAAGGTGACAAAACCGTAAGCTGAAAACGCTTTCGGACCTTTGCCTCTATGGATAATCTCTGCCCGCTCGGTAGCGCGGGCTTGGTTGGCGGGCCAGGTCCATCGGTCAACAACAGTGAAACCACCTGGGAGGGTAGTCGTGAATCGGCGTCAGTTCCTCATGTCATCCGCCTGCGCCTGCTTAGCCACCGCCACCACCGCGAAAGTCGGCACGTTGTTGGCGCGGGAAATTCCGTCCGCCGACGGCAGCGCGCGGCTCTATCGCTGCGGCACGCCGCCCCCGACCCCGAGCGAGAAGATCCAGGCCAACCGCGTGATCACCGCGCTCCGCTCCTACCGCGTGAACTTCCGCGGCACGACCACGGTGCCGGTCCGCTTCCACATCATTCATCAAGGCCAGGCAGGGTATCTGCCGGATCGCCAGCTCAAGGCCCAGGTGGCGCTGCTCAACAGCGCCTACGCGCCTGCCAACCTCGAATTCAAGATCGTCGACGTCAACCTGCATGAGAACGATGCCTGGTTCTATCACCAGCCGGGCACCGACGCCGAAGCCGAGATGAAGACGGCGCTCGGCAAGGACACCGCGGGCTCGCTCAACATCTACACCGCCGAGCCGGGCGGCGGGCTGTTGGGCTATGCCACCTTCCCGTGGTGGTACAACGACACGCCGCAGCTCGACGGCGTCGTGCTCCATCATGCCAGCCTGCCGGAGGCCTCGAATTCCCCGGCCTGGCCTTACGATCTCGGCATGACCGCGGTGCATGAGGTCGGCCATTGGGCCGGGCTCTATCACACCTTCCAGGGCGGCTGCGACGCGCCCGGCGACGACGTCGCCGATACCGCTTTCGAGGCAAACGCCGCAACCGGCTGTCCGCTCCAGCAGCCCTCGGCCTGCCCCGGCGAGACACGCTTCGACCCGGTCGAGAACTACATGGACTATTCCGACGATGCCTGCATGAAGCATTTCACGCCGATGCAGTATCAGCGGATCAAGGACATGGTGGGCTATTACCGCTCCAAGCTGAATCCGCAGACGAGCCGGTCCGCCCTGCTCGATCAGGTCCGTAAAAGCGTCGAGTGACCCAACGTCTCGTCCTGATCGCGTGCGTGGTGCTGGGCTTCAGCGCCGGTCCAGCGCTCGCCTTCAAGAACATCGCAGGCTGCGACATCGTCGCCTTCGCCGGGAAGGACAGCCCCGTCGCCATCCCGGCCGAACGCTGGCAGGCCTATGGCGACAGCCTCACGACCGTGCTCGAGGCTGCGCCGGGGGCGGACGCCGCCATCGCGGCGTGGCGCGCGCTTGCCAATCAGCTGATCGAGCAGCAACAGGCGCTGCTCGCGCCCGACCAAGCATCGCCGGCCTATCGCGACTATGTCGCCGGCGAGCGCTGCCGCGTGCTGAGCAAGCTGAATTCGAGCGCGGTGGAGGGCCTGCTGGGCGACGTGGCGCAAACCGCGTCGGAGCCGGTTGCCGCCGCGTTGCGGCGGGTCACCCAGGCCGCCCGCACGCAAATCGACAATATCGAGCGCTCGGCGCGCTTCCGCTCGTTGACCGACAAGACCGCCATGGCGGCGCAGTATTATTGCTTTGTGGCCGGCGCGATCGCGGGCCTGCTGCCGCCCGAACGGCAACAAACTGTCACCCTCGATAGTTTTGGTACTACCATCGCCTGCCGGGACATCGGCAGGACCGGGTAGAAGTTCCTTACGGCGCACTGGCCGCGCCAAGCGAGGGCAGCACATGGCCATCCCCCCTGTCATGCAAGCCATGCTGTTCGACCGGCCGGGCCAGCCGCTCAGACTTGCCGAGCTGCCCGTGCCCGAGCCTGGACCCGAGCAAATTCTCATCAAGGTCGCCGCCTGCGGGGTGTGCCGCACCGATCTCCACATCTTCGACGGCGAGCTGTCGCAGCCTAAGCTGCCGCTCATTCTCGGTCATGAGATCGTGGGTCACGTGGCGGCGCTTGGCCCCGGCGTCACCGGCTTCGCCGTCGACGACCGCGTCGGCGTGCCGTGGCTCGGGCATACCGACGGCACCTGCTTCTATTGCCGCCGCGGCGAGGAGAACCTGTGCGACGACCCACTCTTCACCGGCTACCAGATCGACGGCGGCTTTGCCCAATACACCGTCGCCGACGCGCGCTACTGCTTCAAGCTGCCGGCCGCCTATAGCGACGCCGAGGCGGCGCCGCTGCTCTGCGCCGGGCTGATCGGCTACCGCGCGTTCAAGCATGCCAGCGAGCCGCTCGGCGGCAAGCTGTCCCGCCTCGGCATTTACGGCTTCGGCGCCGCGGCCCATATCGTGGCGCAGGTGGCGCGAGCGCAAAACTGCGAGGTCTATGCCTTCACCAAGCCCGGCGATGTCGCCGCCCAGGATTTTGCGAAGTCGCTCGGCGCGGTGTGGGCCGGCGGCTCGGACGAGATGCCGCCCGAGTCGCTCGGCGCCGCCATCATCTTCGCGCCGGTCGGCGCGCTGGTGCCCTCGGCCCTCAAAGCCGTGCGCAAAGGCGGCGTGGTGGTGTGCGGCGGCATTCACATGAGCGACATCCCGAGCTTCCCGTACGACATTCTGTGGGAGGAGCGCATGCTGCGCTCGGTCGCCAATCTGACCCGCGCCGATGCGCGCGAATTCTTAGGCCTCGCGCCGAACATCCCGGTCAAGACCAGCGTCACGCCGATGCCGCTTCATGCCGCCAATGAGGCGCTGGCGCGCCTGCGCCACGGCGAACTGACCGGCGCCGCGGTGCTCGTGCCGTAGTAGTCGTCATACCGGCGCAAGCCGGTATCCAGAGCCGCGCGCTCGGAGTTGGTTGCCCTGGATTCCGGCTTGCGCCGGAATGACGGGACGAAGCGCTAGCGGTCCTTGCCGACCTCGATGTCGACGCCGCCGTCATTGTCCTTGGTGATCTCGCCGGAGAAACCAGGCACGTCGATCTTGACCACTTTTCGCTGCTGGCGCTCGTAGAGCATGTAGCCGAGCACGGCGAGCCCGACCACGACCACGCCGAGCAAAAAGGCAAGCATTGGACTGATATTTCTCTGCATCGCGCCCTCCTAAAATCGTTGCATCTCCCGACGAACGCCTTAAGCGGCGCCCTGTTCCCGGCCGCGGCCGGGACTTCTTTCCGAGCTTGAGGTTCCGCTTGACGCAGGTCAAGGCGCGGGAGGAGGATTGTCACAGAAGAAGAATGCGGCCCAGGTCCTAGGGAGGACGCCATGCTTCACCAAGTTATCGAGACGTTGAACGCGCGGGTAGCCTTGCGGCCCCGCTACGACAATTTTATCGGCGGCAAATGGGTCCCGCCGGTCGCCGGCGCGTATTTCGACAATCTCAGCCCGATCACCGGCAAGACGGTCTGCCAGATCGCCCGCTCGCAAGCGGCCGACATCGAGCTGGCGCTGGACGCCGCCCATAAGGCCAAGGACGCCTGGGGCAACATGGCGCCGGCCAAACGCGCCGAGATCCTCAACAAGATCGCCGACCGCATGGAGGAGAATCTCAAGGTGCTGGCCGCGGTCGAGACCATCGACAACGGCAAGCCGATCCGCGAGACCACCTTCGCCGACATCCCGCTCGCCATCGACCACTATCGCTATTTCGCCGCGTGCGTGCGCGCGCAGGAAGGCTCGCTGTCGGAGATCGATCACGACACCGTCGCCTATCACTATCACGAGCCGCTTGGGCGTGGTCGGCCAGATCATCCCGTGGAACTTCCCGATCCTGATGGCGACCTGGAAGCTCGCCCCGGCGCTCGCCGCCGGCAATTGCGTGGTGCTGAAGCCGGCCGAGCAGACGCCGATGTCGATCATGGTGCTGATGGACCTGATCGGCGACCTGCTGCCGCCCGGCGTGCTCAACGTGGTCAACGGCTTCGGCGTCGAGGCCGGCAAGCCGCTCGCCCAGAGCAAACGCATCGCCAAGGTGGCGTTCACCGGCGAGACCACCACCGGCCGGCTGATCATGCAATATGCGTCGGAGAATTTGATCCCGGTCACGCTCGAGCTCGGCGGCAAGTCGCCCAACATCTTCTTCGCCGACGTGATGGCGGAGGACGACGCGTTCTTCGACAAGGCGCTGGAGGGCTTCACCATGTTCGCGCTGAACCAGGGCGAGGTCTGCACCTGCCCGTCGCGCGCGCTGGTGCAAAAGTCGATCTACGACAAGTTCATGGACAAGGCGATCGCCCGGGTGAAGAAGGTCAAGCAGGGCAACCCGCTCGAGCTCACGACCATGATCGGCGCGCAAGCCTCTAACGATCAGCTCGAGAAGATCCTGTCCTACGTCGATATCGGCAAGAAGGAAGGCGCCAAGCTGCTGACCGGCGGCGAGCGGCTGGCGCTCAACGGCGAGCTGGCCGAGGGCTATTACATGCAGCCCACCGTGTTCGAGGGCCACAACAAGATGCGCATCTTCCAGGAGGAGATCTTCGGACCGGTGCTGTCGGTGACGCCGTTTAAGGACGAGGCGGAAGCGCTGGAGATCGCCAACGACACGCTGTACGGCCTCGGCTCCGGCGTGTGGACGCGCGACATCAACTGCGCCTATCGCATGGGCCGCGGCATCCAGGCGGGCCGGGTGTGGACCAATTGCTACCACCTCTATCCCGGCGCATGCGGCGTTCGGCGGCTACAAGAAGTCCGGCATCGGGCGCGAGACCCACAAGATGATGCTCGACCATTACCAGCAGACCAAGAACGTGCTGGTGAGCTACAGCCCCAAGGCGATGGGCTTCTTTTAGGGTTACCGGCGTCAAAGCCCCCTCACCCGGCGCGCTCCAAAGAGCGCGCCGTCCTCTCCCCGCCGGGGAGAGGATTGTGACGCGCGTCGTCGCTGCAATTTCCATCCTCGCCCCTCTGGGGAGAGGGCTTTCCGCCGCGATCTTGCGCCACCCCGGATGTGATCCGGGGTCTGCGCAAAGCGCATGGCGGAAAGGGTGAGGGGGAGCCGCTTTTGCGCTATTCTCCCGCATGGTCGAACGAGTCCTCGCCACAGATGCCGCGCTGGCGCTGATCGAGCGGCTGCGCGCCAAGCACGGGAAGCTGATGTTCCATCAGTCGGGCGGCTGCTGCGACGGCTCGGCGCCGATGTGCTATCCCGACGGCGAGTTCCGCGTCGGCGGCAACGACGTGCATCTCGGCACGATCGGCGGCTGTCAGGTCTATATGGACGCCGACCAGTTCGATTATTGGAAGCACACCCAGCTCATCATCGATGTGGTGCCGGGCCGCGGCTCGGGCTTCTCGCTCGAAGCGCCCGAGGGGTTACGCTTTTTGACGCGCAGCCGCGTGTTCACCGACGATGAGGTGGATGCGCTGGCAAGCTCCTGAGCGGAAGTCGGGCTAGCGGCGATTCAGGAACCGGTCGACCCTGCGCATGAACGACGATGACCGGCGCGACCGCGCGGTCTTTGATTTAGCCGCTGCCGCCGGCTTCGCGTCCGCCGCCGGCTTGGCTTCATCCTCCGGCTTGGCTTCATCGGCGGCGTTGGACTCCTGCATGCAGTCGGGGCCTTTGCCCTCCGACACGCCAGCCGTTACGGCTGACGTGCCGGAGCCACAAAAGGGTTGGTTTCGACCGCCTTGTTGTTCTTCTCCACGCATTGATCCAGCCGCTCGAAGGCGGCCGTGCTCTTGTCCAAAGGCACGCGGATGGTTGCTCCGGCCGCGACCACGTTCAGCGCATTGGCGCTGCGAAGACCGGCGACGAACTTCGCGTCCTTGACGTCCATCGACACCGAATTAGGCTCGGCGGCGACCTCGGTATCGAAGCTGAGCGGCCCGAGCGTCATCTTCACGGGATAAGTCTGGCCGCGATCGAGCTTCCAATTCGGCGATTGCAGCTCGAGCGCGAGATCGTCGCCCGTGCGCACGAAACTCGCAACGATGTCGTCGTCGAGCTTGCGGTTGATGACGCAGCGATCGAATTTGTCGCCTTTGAAGGTGGCCTCGATTTCCCACGGTCCGATCGTGTCGGACTTGGTCTCTTCCGCGGCGAAGGCCGGTATCGGCAAAAAGACGGCGAGCGAAGCGAGCAAGGCAGCCTTGCGGATGCTTGTGCCGCGCCAAGGCGAGATGTCGGTCTCAGCAATCATTGCTCTGACCCCCGGCGAGATGTTGGCAGGAACTCGAAAAACGCGGCGTGCTGCAAGTAAAACGCCTTGAGGTCGAAGCTAGTTCCGCCGCGCGCCGGCACGGCCGCCCCGCGCCGCCTGTTTGTGCAGATGTTGCTCGAGCAGCCTGGCATTGCGGCGGTTGGCCTTGAACGCGAAGTCGAACAGATCGCCGAGGAACGGGATCGCGCCAACCACGAAATCGACGCCGACATTGCCGAGCATGCGCGTCAGCGTGAATTTCGATGCGCCGGTCTGCCAGGCATGATGCACGATCAGCAACGAGATGGCGCTGGTCAGCACATCGCCGAAGCCTGGAAACAGCCCAAGCACCGAGTCCCAGCCGAAGCGGAGATTGGTGCCCGGCACCGCGAAATTATCGTCCATCAGCCGCGCCAGCCAGCGCACCTGGGCGAGCCGCTGCTCGTGGCTCATACCCGCGGTGTACTCGCGAAAGATCTCCGCCGGCCCTCGCCCGCGCGACCACGGGTCCGGATCGGACCGGCTCAGTATTTCGACTCGGCTGCTCATCGCTGTGCTCGTCCTCGCAAGTGTCGCGCCGCATATGGGGGCTTGGCGCTCAGCATCAAGCCTAGGGCCAACGCATCCCATAGCCGGGCCGTTCCTCGCAGCCCGGCGCTGGCGACGTCACATGCTTCAGGCGACGTGATTCACCATCGCCATGGCCATCTCGTGCTCGCCCATCACCACGAGGCTCGCCCCGTGCTTCATGAGGTGCAGGATCTCGGCCTCGGAATGCGCGCGGGCGATGATGCGAAGCCCAGGATTGAGAGCGCGGGCTTGCTGCACCACCTGGCCGCCCTCGAAGGCATTGGGAATGGCGACGAGCAGGCATCGCGCCTTGCTCAAATTCGCCGCTTCGATCACCGCCGGATCGGCGGCGTTGCCGGCCAGAGCCATCATGCCCCGCGCCTTCAGTTCGGCGACTGCATCCTCGTCGTCCTCGATGACGAAGAACGGCACGTCGCGTTCCCCCAAGACCCGACTGACGACGCTGCCGACGCGGCCATGCCCAACCAGCACCACATGGTTCGTCAGGCTGGTCGGCCGGAGCGGCTCGCGGCTCGCCATCTCCGCTGCCGCCGCCGCAGTTGCGACTGCGGCCGCCGCCTTCTCACGCTTGTGAAGTAAATGGTCGAGCGCGGAAAACAGGAATGGATTGAGCAGGATCGAGAGGATGGCGCCGGCCAGAATGAGATCGCGCCCCTGCTCGGGCAACAGCATCAGGGCGACGCCGAGATTGGCCAAAATGAAGGAGAACTCGCCGATCTGCGCCAGCGAGGCCGAGATGGTGAGCCCGGTCGCGTTCGAATAGCCGAAGGCGCGCACAATGCCGAACGCTGCGAGCGATTTGCCGACGAGAATGATGAGCAGCGTGATCACCACCGGCACCGGCTCGCGGACGAGAATGGTGGGGTCGAACAGCATGCCGACCGAGACGAAGAACAGCACCGCGAAGGCGTCGCGCAATGGCAACGTCTCGGTGGCGGCCTGCTGGCTGAGCTTCGACTCGCTCAAGATCATGCCGGCGAAGAACGCGCCCAGCGCGAAGGACACGCCGAACAGCTCGGCGGCCCCGAAAGCGGCGCCGAGCGCGATGACCAGAACCGACAGGCGGAACAGCTCGCGGCTGCCGGTATGCGCCATGTAATGCAAAATCCACGGGATGACGCGCTTGCCGACGATCAGCATGACGGCGACGAAGGCCGCGATCTTGGCGGCAGTCAGCCCGAGCGCGAGCGCTATGTCGGCGGGGCTCGCGCCGCTATCGCCCCGCAACAATCCGGCGACCACCGGCAATAGCACCAGCGCGAGCACCATGGCGATGTCTTCGACGATCAGCCAGCCGACCGCGATGCGCCCGCGCTCGGTCTCGACCAACCGCCGTTCCTGCAACGCGCGCAGCAGCACGACGGTACTCGCCACAGATAGCGCAAGCCCGAACACCAGCCCGGCGCCGATCGGCCAGCCGAGCCACGCGGCAAGGCCCATGCCGAGCAGGGTCGCGCAGGCGATCTGCACGATCGCACCGGGAATGGCGATCTTTTTGACCGAGAGCAGATCCTCGAGGGAGAAATGCAGGCCGACGCCGAACATCAGGAGGATGACGCCGATCTCGGCCAGTTGGCCGGCGAGATTCTGGTCGGCGACGTAGCCCGGCGTGAACGGCCCGATGACGATGCCGGCGAGGAGATAGCCGACCAGCGGCGGAAGCTTGAGCCGGTGCGCCACGGCCGCCAACACCCAGGCGAGCGTCAGAGCCGCGACGATGGTGGTGATGAGGGGCGTGTAGTGCGGCATGGAGTGCGGGCCTGCTTCAGCTAACCGCCGTCTCTTCCGCCGGCACCGGCTCGGGCTGCACCGGTGCGCTTTCGCCGACGGCATGCTCCACCAGCGCCGCCATCTCGGCCACATTGTCGAGCATGGCCTTGGCGATCTCGTGCTCGCCCATCACCACGAGCGTCGCGCCGTGGCGCCGGAGATAGTCGATCTCCTCCTCGGAATGGGCGCGGGCGATGATCGGCAGTTTCGGGTTGATGGCGTGCGCCTGCTGCACCACCTGGCCGCCTTCGAACGCATCGGGGATCGCCACCAGCAGACAGCGCGCTTCCGGCAAATTGCCGGCCTGGAGCACGGCGGAATCGGCGGCATTGCCCTCGATCGCATCGATGCCGCGCGCGTTCAGCGCGGCCACCCCGTCCTCGTCGTCCTCGATGACGAACAGCTTCACGTTCCGCTGCTTGAGCGCTGAGCTGATATAGCTGCCGACCCGGCCATGGCCGACCAGCACCACATGGTCCTTGAGGCTGGTGGGGCGGATCGGCTCGCGCATGGGCGCCGCCTCTTCCGCCGCCGCCTGGTCGGCGGCCGCCTGTTCGGCCAGCACCTTCTCGCGGCGCGCGGCGTAGATATCGAGCACGGCGAACAGCAGCGGGTTGAGCAGGATGCTGATGATGGCGCCGCCGAGGATCAGGTCGCGGCCCTCCACCGGCAACATCCCGAGCTGTAGGCTGCGATTGGCGAGGATGAACGAGAACTCGCCGATCTGCGCCAGCGAGGCGGTGATCATCAGCGCCGCCGAGCGCGAGTGCTTGAACAGCCGCACCACGGTATAGGCGACGGCCGACTTGCCGACCATGATGATGAGTACGGTCGCGAGCAGCGCCAACGGCGCGTCGACCAGGATCGCCGGCCCGAACAGCATGCCGACCGAGACGAAGAACAGCACCGCGAAGGCGTCGCGCAACGGCAGCGACTCGGTGGCGGCCTGCTGGCTCAATTGCGATTCGCTCAGCATCATGCCGGCAAAGAACGCGCCGAGCGCGAGCGAGATGCCGAATAGCTCGGCCGCGGCGTAAGCCACCCCGAGCGCGATCGACAGCACGGCCAGCCGGAACAGCTCGCGGCTGCCGGTATGGGCGACGTAATGCAGGATCGCCGGGATGACTTTCTTGCCCACGACCAGCATCACGGCGATGAACAAGGCGAACTTGCCGAGAACCATGCCGACCGAGCGCGCCACCTCGGCCATCTCCGGCGCCGTCTCCACGCCGCGAAACAGCGCGGCTAGGCCCGGCAGCAGCACCAGCACCAGCACCATGGCGATGTCCTGCACGATCAGCCAGCCGACGGTGATCCGCCCGCGCTCGGTTTCGAGCAGCCGACGCTCCTGCAACACGCGCAACAGCACCACGGTGCTCGCCACCGACAGCGCGATGCCGAAGATGATGCCGGCGCCGAGCGGCCAGCCCAGCAGCCAGCCGAGGGCCATGCCGAGCGGCGTGGCGACCAGTCCCTGCGCCAGTGCCCCCGGAACGGCGATGGCGCGCACCGACAGCAGATCCTTGAGCGAGAAGTGCAGCCCCACGCCGAACATCAGCAGAATGACGCCGACCTCGGCCAGTTGATTGGCGATGTTCTGGTCGGCGACCGGTCCCGGGGTAAACGGGCCGACAGCGATGCCCGCCAGCAGATAGCCGACCAGCGGCGGCAGTTTCAGGCGCTGCGCCGCCACGCCGAAGGCAAACGCGAGCACCAAGCCGATGGCGATGGTGGAAACGAGTGGCGGCACATGCGGCATGAACGGACCTTCAGTCGAACGGGCGCCGGTGGGTCACGCGGCCTCCGCGCCCGCGCTCCTACCCTGACAATGAATGAGGCCGCCGACAATCCCTTAGCGCGGCGGCGGCACCGGCCAGCGCCGTCGCGAGCCGGGCCGAGGCTGGCCTTGAGTCGGCTGCCATGCTTTAATGCCTTCTGTGAGTGCGTTCGACTACAGAGCTCCCGCCGAGCTTTATGCCAGCGCGAGCAAGACGGGTAAGCGGCCGATGCGCTATACGCGCTTCAAGAATGCCGCCGAGGCGATCAAATACGCCGTCGAGGTCCTTTCGCCCGAGCTTCTGATCGGCAGCACGCTCGAGGTCAACGAAGAGCGGTTCGACGGTTTCGGCATCCGCGCGCTCTATGACAGCGTGAGCTATCCTCTGCGGCGGCAGAAGACCGGCTAGCCTCCGGCTTGCCAAGCAGCGCGATTGATTTACCGCAAAACTCGGTTTTCCTTGACATATTGCCGGTGGGCCTCCATGTTCCCCCCACATCGATTGCTCGCGATCGCGCGTAGCTGCCGCACCCAAGCGGCGCCTCATCCCGAGACAATTTCTCTTTCATCGTCTGCCCCCAGATAGCGCGTGGGGTGAGGCAAAACGCCATTCACGGCCGCGCATGTCATGCGCCTCGCCGGTGTTTGCCGTACTAAGGAACATTTACAAGTGCCATTTTCTACTTTCGACGGCTTCGGCCTGGTCGAGCCCCTGCGGCTCGCGCTCAAGACCGAAAAATACCTAAAGCCGACGCCGATCCAGGTTCAGACCATTCCGCTCCTTGCCCAGGGCAAGGATCTGCTCGGTATTGCCGAGACCGGTTCGGGCAAGACGGCGGCGTTCGCGCTGCCGATTCTGCAGCGTCTTTCGCTTCAGCGTTTGCCGCGTACCCCCGCTTCACCCCACGCCTTGATCCTGGCGCCGACCCGCGAGCTGGCCAGCCAGATCGGCCAGCGCTTCGGCGCTTACGGCCGCGGCCTGCCATTGCGCTCGACCGTCATCTTCGGCGGCGTCAGCCAGCATCACCAAGTCAAGGCGCTCAAGGCCGGTGTCGACATTCTGGTCGCCACCCCCGGGCGTTTGCTCGATCTCTGCAACCAGCGCCTTGTCCGGCTCGACCAGGTCTCCATCCTCGTGCTTGACGAGGCCGACCGCATGCTCGACATGGGCTTCATCCATGACGTGCGCAAAATCGTCTCGCTGTGCCGGCGCCAGCGCCAGACGCTGTTGTTTTCCGCCACCATGCCGGCGCCGATCGCCAAGCTGGCCCAGGACATCCTGACCGACCCGATCCGGGTCGACGTCGCCCCGGCCAAGATTGCGGTCGACCGCATCGACCAGCGCGTGTTTTTCGTCGGCGCCAAGGAGAAGCGGGCACTGCTCGAAGGCCTGCTCGCCGACCGCACCATGGACCGCGTGCTGGTGTTCACCCGCACTAAGCGCGGCGCCGACCGCGTCTGCCGCAATCTCACCCAATCCGGCTTGGCCGCCGTCGCCTTGCACGGCAACAAGGCGCAGAACGCGCGCGTGCGGGCGCTCGACGATTTCCGCAACGGCCGCGTTCGAATTCTCGTCGCCACCGATATCGCCGCCCGCGGCATCGACGTGCCGAACATCTCGCACGTCGTCAATTACGAGCTGCCCAACGAGCCGGAGAGCTACGTGCACCGTATCGGCCGCACCGCCCGAGCCGGAGCGGGAGGCGCTGCCTTGTCGTTCTGCGATCACAGCGAGCGGCCTCATCTTCAGGCGATCGAGCGCTTGATGCGGTCGACCGTCACCGTCGGCGAGCATCGGCTTGCCGTTGCCGCTCCCGCCGCATCGCATCAGCCGCCGCACCGCAATGACGCGGCCGCTCCCGGCAAGCGGCGCAACAGATCTCGCGGCTGGCGCTTCGATAGCGTCCAGCGACCCGCGCGTAACCCTGCCAAGGGTGCGCGCGCCTACCCTCACTAGAGGAGAGACATGGACATGAGCAAACCGTCTTCCCGCGCCTCAGCCGCACGGCGCAATGCCGAAGCGCTTCTCAGCAAGGCGCAAAAGCGCGAACAGACCTTCAAGCTCGACCAGGAGCGCGAGCATGAGGCCATGATGCTCAAGACGGCACGGTTGCGCGAGCTTCGTCTCGCCAAAGAGGCGGAAGACGAGAAGCTGAAAGTCGCAGCCCCACCTTCGGCTCCGCGCGCTGTCAAGCCGCGGCGGTCGAAACAGACTTAGTTCACCCTGAACCCCGAGCGACGACATGGCTTTCAAACCGAATTACAACCAGCAGCGCGCCGACCGTAACCGGGCCAAGGCGCAAAAGAAGCAGGAGAAGCTGAAGCGTCTCGAAGAGGAGACAGCTAAGCGCAAGGCGGCGCGCAGCGACGAGCCTGGCGCCGACAAACCTCCAGAGGACGCCTAGGCGTACACCATCATGGCCAAGAAACAGCAAGCCCGCCCCAACGGCTTCGTGCTTTTCGACGTGCTCTACGAGGACGGCACGCAGACGTCGAACCGGAAGGTTCCGGCGGTCGAGCTCGGCGGGCTTGATGGCGACACCCCGGCGCGCACTTTCGTGGAAACGCAAGACCGGGAAATCGGCGCCGTGTCCGGCAGGCCGCGCGGCCGCATTAAGTCGATCAAGCGCGCGCGCAAGGCCTGAGCCCGGCCTCGAACGGCCGGAATTCCGCAACTGGTTGCTGGTTTTACCTCCCCCCAGGTAACATGAAACTGCTATTTTCCCCACGCTCGTGGGGGAGCTCACAGTCAATTCTCATGTCAATCTTGGGAGGTAAGTTCATGCAGGTGCTTGTTGCGGTAACCCGAGGCGTGTTCGCTTTTGCCCTTTCCTTCATGGTCATCGACGACAGCCGGGCAAATCCGGTCGAGGTCGAGGCCGACGCCGGCGTCATCACCATGATCGCCACCGTCGAAGCCGTCGACGTCACCAACCGGGTCGTGACCCTGGTGGGGCCCAACAACAATTGGGTCGAGGTCATCGTCGGACCCGACAAGATCAAGGTGATCAAGCTCAAGGAGAAGATCACCGTCAGCTATCAGGATGAGGTCGCGGTCGCATTGAGGACTGTGAACAAGGGTCAGCAGGGCGATAGCTTCGCCGCCGACGAAACCGCCGACATGGGTCTCGACGCGCCGACCGTGGCCGAGCAGGATTGGGTCACGGTCACGCCGCACGGCGGCACCGACCTCACCACGGTCGAAGTCACCGACACCATCGCGGCGCTCAATCGCAACCAGGGCACCATCACCTTTGCCGGAACCGGCGGCAAGACCCGGACCTTCCTGGTCGGACCGAACGTCAATCTCAAAGGGGTCGAGGTCGGCGACGAGGTCGTGCTGGAAGTGACCCGCGCGGTGGCGGTCGACATCAAACCCGCCTAGCCCGCGACCAATTGCCTGGTTCGGAACTCCTCCTGACGCGCGACGTTCAACCGTCGGCGGCAAGAGGAGTTCACGACCATGGCACGGAAATATTCCAAATCCGCTTCGAAGGATGTCGAGCGCGCGGTCCATAAGGAGAAGCGCGGCACGCTCAAGAGCGGCAGCGGCAAGACGGTGAAGAGCCGCAAGCAAGCGATCGCCATCGGCCTGTCGGAGGCCCGCAAGAAGGGCAAGAAGGTGCCGAAAAAGAAGGCCAGCTAGCCGCCCGACAAACGCGACGGGCGCGAGGCCCCTGCCCTCGGCCGTTGCCGGTTACATCGACTCGGCGCCGACGACCTCGTGGTCGGTAATGATGCACTGCCAGGCGCCGACGGCGGGGAACTTGGCGAGATCCTGCCGCTGCTCGAGGAACTGCATGGCCGCGAGATAGCCGCCATGGCCCATGCACGCCGAGGGCGACATGGCGTCGGCGAGGAAGTCCATCGGCACCGGCACGTCGATGCACCCCAAGGTGACCAGCGCCGCCTTGCGCTGCTCGAGCGTCAACGGCGCTTCGTTATCGTAGATCTTGCCCTGATTGATCGGCTCGAGCGGCGTCTCGGCCTGCGGACAAGCCTTGACGACGAGCTGAACGTAAACGGTGTGGTCCTTGGGCTCGCCCATCCTGGTCGGTTCCGACGGGCCGGCCTGAGCCTCCGCGGCGGCGGCCGAGCCGCACGCAACGAGGCTCAGCGCGAACGCGGCGATCAAATGACGAATCATGGCGACGCCTCACTTGGTTAAGAGCTGCCGGCCGCGCTCCTGATCGCACTCATATGACGGCCTGACCGGCGCCGCCTAGGCACGTCTGCCGAATATTACACGGCTTTCACCAACGCCGCGACTGGCGGGAGGGCTGCCGGACCTCGTCTCACGACGTTGTGACCTCATAGCCGAACTCGGCCGCCGACGCGGTCAGCCAGCGCCAGAAGCTCGCCGACAGCGAGCGGAACAGGGCGATGTCGTAACTCGGCGCGTCGTCGACCTGCCACAGCTGCACGCCCATCAGCGAGATCGTGCTGGTGGCGGCGCTGCCCGGACCGAAGGCGCGCGGGTGAAGGTCGATCGGCAGGCCCTTGGCGAGCACGTCGCGGGCGCGCGGGCCGCTTAACCGTAGCACCGTCCGCCCACCGCTCTGGTCGGAGATCGAGGCGAGGCCTTTCAGTCGATGTTTCAAATCCTGGGCGAGACCATCGCCAGCCAGCTTCTCCGACACTGCGAGCCATTGGCCAGGCCCATAGCCGACGAAGCTCACCTCCGGCCCCTGCACGACGGTGGAATCGTCCGGCAAATCGACGCGGTAGGACGCCTTCACGGCCGCCCTGACCGGCGCGCCCTTGCGGGCGGCGACCGTGGCGAGACCGAGCCCCGACCGTTCGGCGATGACGATACCGGGCTCGCCGCCCTTGCCGTAGCGGCCGGGGAGAGCGAGGCCGGCCAGCGCCGACCCAGGGTGAAGCGGGCGGTCAGACACGGAGGCGCTCTCCCTCAGGGTCGATGAAACAAGGCGGCCGCACTTCCACGAGGACATCGCCGCCGCGGACGGGATCGAACGCGCGCACGATCTCGCCGTGCCGGTCCGGCCCGCTTGCCAGCAGGCCGAGTCCGAACCAATGGCCGAGCGACGGCGAGAACGCGATCGAGGTGACATAGCCTTGGTCGTTCTTGGCAATCGGCTCCGCGTCCTTGGGCAGCAGATGGGCGCCGGCGCGAATGCGGTCGTCGCGGTCGAGCGGCCGCAAGCCCACCAGCCTCGGCCGCGCCGGATCGGTCAGCGCCGCGCGCGCCGCCATGAAGCGGCCGATGAAGTCCTTCTTCGCCGACAGCATCTTGCCGAAGCCGAGATCGTGCGCGGATGTCTGGCCGTTCAGCTCGCTGCCGGCGGGATGCCCCTTCTCGATGCGCAACACGCCGAGCGCCTCGGTGCCGTAGGGCGCAATGCCGAACGCGGCGCCGGCCTCCATGATCCGCCGCACCAGACCGTCGCCGAACCGGGCCGGCACGCCGATCTCGTAAGCGAGCTCGCCGGAGAACGACAAGCGGTAGAGCCGCGCCGGGATGCCCCCGCACGCGGTCACGTCGCCGCAGGCGAGATAGGGAAACGCCGCGTTGGACAGATCGTAGGCCGGATCGACCACGGCCTGCAGTACGTCGCGGGCGCGCGGGCCCGCCACCGCATATTGCGCCCATTGCTCGGTAACCGAGACCAGCTGCACGTCGAGCTCGGGCCACAAACATTGCTGGCAGAATTCGAGCTGCTGCATGACCTTGACCGCGTTGGCGGTGGTGGTGGTCATGAAATAATGATCTTCGGCCAGCCGCGCGGTGGTGCCGTCGTCGAGCACGAAACCGTCCTCGCGCAGCATCAGCCCGTAACGCGCCTTGCCGACCGGCAGCGTCGAGAAGGTGTTGGCATAGACGCGGTCGAGGAAGATGCCGGCGTCGCCGCCCTGCACGTCGATCTTGCCGAGGGTCGACACGTCGCACACCCCGACCTGGTTTCGCACCGTCCACGCTTCGCGGTTCACCGCATCTTGCGGCTCCTCGCCGGCCTTCGGGTAATAGAGCGCGCGCAACCACGGCCCGGTCTCGACGAACACCGCGCCCTGCTCCTCGGCCCAAGCGTGCGATGGTGCCAGCCGCGCTGGGCGAAAATCCTGCGCCCGGTGATGGCCGGCAAAGGCGCTGATGGCGACCGGCGTGAAGGGCGGGCGGAAGGTGGTGGTGCCGACCGCGCCGAGATAGCGGCCGGTGACCGAGGCGAGCACCGCCGCGCCGTTGAGATTGCCGGTCTTGCCCTGGTCGGTCGCCATGCCGAGCGTGGTGTAGCGCTTGAGATGCTCGGGGATGCGGAAGCCCTCGCGCGCCGCAAGCTTCACGTCGGACACCGTCACGTCGTTCTGGAAATCGACGAACGCCTTGCCTCGGCTGTTCTCGATCTGCCACACCGGGCTTGCTGTCCCGCTGTCATTGTCGGCTTTGGCGGCGGGTCCGCTTGAAGCGGTGAAGCCGCATTCGGTGGCCGCGGTAGCGCCCGCTGCATGGCCTTCGGCGAGACACGCGCCGAGGCCGAACGAGCCCGCGGCCGCACCCGCCACGCTCATGCCCGGCGGCAATGCGCCAGGGACCAGCGCGGCAAGCGCCTCGCTCCATTGCGGCTTGCCGTTGAGATGGGTGGTGAGATGGAGGCTCGGGTTCCAGCCGCCCGACACGGCGACCAGATCGCACGCGAATCGCTCGGTCTTGCCGCCAGAGTCCCTCACTTCGACGCCGGTGACGGCCTGGCCTCCGCGCACGCGCATGATCGCACCGCCCGGCAGATAGCGCGCCTTTGCCCGCTCGGCAGCGTCCTTGGCGCGCGGCGAGCCGCCTTTCCTGGCGTCGATCACCGCGGCGACAACGACGCCGGCATCGGCGAGGTCGATCGCGGTGCGAACTGCATCGTCATGGTCGGCAAAGATCACCGCGCGCTTGCCCGGCGCCACGCCATAGCGATTGACGTAAGCGCGCACCGCGCCGGCCAGCATGATGCCGGGACGGTCGTTGTCGCCGAACACGATTCCGCGCTCGATCGCGCCTGCGGTCAGCACCGCGCGCTTGGCCACGATCTTCCACAAGCGCTGGCGCGGTTCATGCGCCGGCGGCACCGCCACATGATCGTTGACCCGCTCGATCGCGGCATAGGTACCGCCGTCATAGACGCCTTGCACGGTGGTGCGCCGCAGGATGCGGCACTCTGGCAGGCTTTCAAGCTCAGCCTCCGCGGCCTTGACCCAGTCGAGCGCCGGCGCGCCGTCGATGTCATAGCGCTCGGCAAGCAGCCGTCCGCCAAGCCGGAAATCCTCCTCGGCTAGGATCACCCGCGCGCCGGACCGCGCCGCGGCGAGCGCGGCCGCCAATCCTGCCGGGCCCGCGCCGATCACCAGCACATCGCAAAACGCGAATGCCTTGTCGTAATGGTCGGGGTCGGGTGCATCGGCGGCGCGGCCGAGCCCGGCGGCGCGGCGGATCGCCGGCTCATAGACCTTCTCCCAGAAGCTCCGCGGCCACATGAAAGTCTTGTAGTAGAACCCCGCGCCGAAGATCGGCGCGAACAGCTGGTTCGCCGCCAGCACGTCGAATTTGAGCGACGGCCAGCGATTCTGGCTCGCCGCGTCGAGCCCGTCATAAAGTTCGATGGTGGTGGCGCGCGTATTGGGCTCGCGCCGGGCGCCCGAACGAAGTTCGACCAGCGCGCTCGGCTCCTCCGACCCGGCGGTGAAGATGCCGCGCGGCCGGTGATATTTGAACGAGCGGCCGACCAGCTTGATATCGTTGGCGAGCAGCGCCGAGGCCAACGTGTCGCCCTCATGGCCGGTGAGCCCGCGGCCGTCGAAGCGGAAGCGAACCCGCTTCGACCGGTCGATCAGGCCGCCTTGGGCGAGCCGGTTTGGTTGGGAGGTCATTTCGACCTCCCCTTCTCTGCGAATTCGACTGCAACGATCTCATGCGTGGTGATGTTGCGCGTCACAATGAGCCAGGCGTGGCAGCCGGCGCTGTGGTGCCAATGCTCCTGGTGCAGCCCGGCCGGATTGTCGCGAAAATAGACATAGTCGACCCAAGCGGGTTCGGTCGCCGCCTCGAGGCTGTCGGGCCGCCTGACCGTGGCGTCGCCGCGATAGGTGAACTCTTCGAGCGCCCGCTCACCGCAATAGGGACAGGTGATCCGCATGCTCGGGCCTCAGTGCAAATTGGGCTGCGCGCCCATGCCCTTCTCGTCGATCACGCGGCCTGCCGCGAAGCGGTCGAGACGATAGGCGGACGCCAACGGGTGCGGCTCGTCCTTGGCGATCAGATGGGCAAAGCAGAAGCCCGAGGCCGGCGTCGCCTTGAAGCCGCCATAACACCAGCCGGCATTGAGATAGAGGCCCTCGACCGGCGTCTTGTCGATGATCGGCGAGCCGTCCATGGTCATGTCGAGCAGCCCGCCCCAGCTGCGCAAAATGCGCAGCCGCCCGATCACCGGCATCAGCGCCATGCCGCCTTCGCACACATCCTCGATCACCGGCAGATTGCCGCGCTGGGCGTAGGAATTGTAGCCCTCGATATCGCCGCCAAACACTAGCCCGCCTTTGTCCGACTGGCTGACATAGAAATGCCCGGCGCCGAACGTCATCACCACGTCGATCACCGGCTTGACGCCCTCGGTGACGAAGGCCTGCACCGAATGACTTTCGATCGGCAGCCGCAAACCCGCCATGGTGGCGACGCGCGTCGAGTTGCCGGCCACCGACAGCGCGACCTTCTTGGCGCCGATGAAGCCCTTCTCGGTCTCGACCCCGACGATGCGGCCTCCCTCGATGCGGAAGCCGGTCGCCGCGCAATTCTGGATGATGTCGACCCCGCGCGAATCGGCGCTGCGCGCATAGCCCCAGGCCACCGCGTCATGCCGCACCGTGCCCCCGCGCGGCTGGAGCAGTCCGCCGCGGATGGGAAAGCGCGCATTGTCGAAATCGACGAACGGCACCAGCGCGCGCACCTGCTCGCGGTCGAGCAACTCGGCGTCGACGCCGTGCAGCCGCATGGCGTTGCCGCGCCTTGCATAGGCGTCGCGCTGCGGGTCGGAGTGGAACACGTTCAGCACGCCGCGCTGGCTGACCATGGTGTTGTAGTTGAGGTCCTGCTCGAGCCCCTCCCACAGCTTCATCGAGTGCTCGTAGAACGGCAGATTGCCGGGCAAGCAGATAATTGGAGCGGACGATGGTGGTGTTGCGCCCGACATTGCCGGAGCCGATATAGGACTTCTCGACCACCGCGACATTGGTGATGCCGTGCTCCTTGGCGAGATAATGCGCGGTGGCGAGGCCATGCCCGCCGCCGCCGACGATCACCACGTCGTAAGCGGGCTTGGGCTCGGGCTCGCGCCAGATCGGTTTCCAGTGGCGGTTGCCGGTGACCGCATTGGCGAGCAGGCTGAAGGCCGAATAACGCATGGGGCGATCATGCGCCTTCGCCGGGGACTGGATTGACATTTCCCGCCGCCTAATTGACATTTCGCGCCATGAGCGCCAAGCCAGCCTCGAACCGCGCCCCGGCGCCTGGGAGCCCGCAAACCGTGGGCTTCCTGCTGGTGCCGGGCTTCGCGCTGATGTCCTATGCCGCGGCGATCGAGCCGCTGCGCGCCGCCAATCTGCTGTCGGGCCGGGAGCTTTACCGCTGGTGGCACGCCGCCCCGGGCGGCAAGCCGGTGACGGCCTCGAACGGCGTCGCCATCATCCCCGATTGCGGCACCAACACCGAGCGCGAGGCCGATTTGGTGTTCGTCTGCGCCGGCGGCAATCCGGCCACGTTCGCCGACAAGTCGACCTTCGCGTGGCTCCGGCGGCTTGCCCGCAAAGGCGTCATCATTGGCGGCATCTCGGGCGGCCCTTACGTGCTGGCCAAAGCCGGGCTACTCGACGAGCGCCGCGCCACGCTGCACTGGGAACATCTGCCCGCCTTTCGCGAGGCCTTTCCCGAAATCACCGTGGTGCCGTCGCTGTTCGAGATCGACGGCAACCGCATCACCTGCTCGGGCGGCATCTCGGCGCTCGACATGATGGTCGCCATCATCGAGCAGGCTCACGGCCGCCAGCTCGCGGCCTCGGTGGGCGACTGGTTCCTGCACACCCATGTGCGCGAGGGCTTCGGTCCGCAGCGCATGGATCTCCGCTACCGGCTCGGCATCGCCGACGAGAAGCTGCTCATCGTGCTGCGCGCCATGGAGACGAGCATCGAGACGCCGCAGCCCCGCGCGGCTCTGGCGCGCGCTGCCGGGATCTCACTCCGGCAGCTCGAGCGGCTGTTCCATCGCCATGTTGGCCACGGCATCCATTCGCATTATCGCTGGCTGCGCTTGGAGCGGGCGCGCCAGCTTCTGCGCGAGACCACGCTGCCGGTGCTCGACGTGGCGCTTGCCACCGGTTTCGCCTCGGCGAGCCAATTTGCCCGCGCCTATGGAAGCGCCTTCGGCGAGCCGCCGAGCCGCACCCGCCTTGCCGGCTAGAAGGTGAGCGTGGCCGCGCTTCGCCGGATCGTGCTAGCTTCGACGTGAAGGAGTGGCCGATGGCGACCACCAAGCTGTCTTCCAAGATGCTGAGGGCGCGGACCCATGCGCGCCGCCGCACGGCCTCGGCGCGCGCAAATTCGGCCAATGCCCCGGCCAATGCCGAGGCCTACGCCACCGGCTCGAATGCGCCGACCACCGGCGAGCTTCAGCTCGAAGTGTCGATCGGCCGCAGAGTGCGGCTGCTCCGCCAGCGCCTTCAGCTCACCGCCACCGAGCTTGCCGCCGAAGCCGGACTCTCGCCCGGCATGCTGTCGAAGATCGAGAATGGCGGCACCTCGCCGTCGCTGGCGACGCTGCAAGGCCTCGCCCGCGCGCTCAACGTGCCGATGACGAGCTTCTTCGCCGATTTCGAGGAGCGCCGCGATTGCTCCTATGTGCGCGCCAGCCAAGGCGTGTTGATCGAGCGGCGCGGCACCAAGTCGGGCCACCGCTACGAACTGCTCGGGCACTCGATCTCCGGCGACATCGTGGTCGAGCCTTATCTCATCACCCTGAGCGAGGACGCCGAGCCCTACGCGCTGTTCCAGCACGACGGCGTCGAGTTCATCTACATGCTGACCGGAAAGGTCATTTACCGCCACGCCGATAAGCTCTATCCAATGTCGGCGGGCGACGCCTTGTTCTTTGACGCCGGCGCGCCGCACGGGCCTGAAGAGCTGCTCGAGCGGCCCATGACCTATCTCTCGATCATCATTTACCCGCGCAGTTGAATTTCCCCATAGGAAACTTTATTTCATGTGGGTTGACGAGCGGCTTTGCCCCGTAGCATGGTGCAGGCCGCGTTAACCGGAGCATTTGGCGCATGTGCGGCATCGTTGGACTGTTCATCAAAGACCCCTCGCTCGAGCCCGAGCTCGGCCGGCTCACCGCCGCCATGCTCGCCACGCTGTCCGACCGCGGACCTGACAGCGCCGGCTTCGCCGTCTACGGCGCGGGCAGGAAGGGCGAGACCAAGCTGACGCTGCGCGCGGCCTCGGCCGCTGCCATGAAGGAGACGGCCGACAAGATCGGCAGCGCCTTCAGCGATGCCAATATCATGCTGCACGACAGCCACGCGGTGGTCGCCCTCGACGACCGGTCGCTGCCCAGATTGATGGAATGGCTCGCGCGTGATGCGCCGGACATCGAAGTGGTCGGACGGGGCCGCCGCATGGAGGTCTACAAGGAGGTCGGACGCCCCGAGACCGTGGCCGAGCGCTTCGACCTCGCCGCCATGACCGGCACGCATGCCATCGGGCACACCCGCATGGCGACGGAGTCGGCGGTGACCACCGAAGGCGCGCACCCCTACTCGACCGGCAAGGATCAATGCCTGGTGCATAACGGCTCGCTGTCCAACCACAACAATCTGCGCCGCGTGCTGAAGCGCGAAGGCTTCAAATTCGAGACCGAGAACGACACCGAGGTCGCCGCCGGCTATCTCAGCTGGAAGATGCGCGAGGGCCTCGCGCTCGGCGACGCGCTCAAAGTTAGCCTCGACGATCTCGACGGCTTCTATACGTTCGTGGTCGGCACCGAGAACGGCTTCGGCGTGCTGCGCGACGGTATCGCCTGCAAGCCGGCGATCATGGCCGAGACCGACCGTTACGTCGCGTTCGGCTCCGAGTATCGCGCGCTGGCCGGACTGCCCGGCATCGAGCAGGCGCGCATCTGGGAGCCCGAGCCCGCCACGGTCTATTTCTGGGAGCGCTGATCGTGCCGGACGTCGATCTCGGCGCAACGCCGCTCAGAGAGCTGAACGCGTCGTTGCACCGCCTCCATCCCGACACCAATGAGCGGCACTGGATGATCGACCACCCGGCGGGGCGTCATGCCATCGCCGCCGGGTTGAACGTGCCCATCACCGTCGAGATCAACGGACCGGTCGGCTATTACTGCGCCGGCATGAACAAGCTCGCCACCGTGCTGATCCACGGCAGCGCCGGGGTCGGCGTCGCCGAAAACATGATGTCGGGTTTCGTCCACGTGTCGGGCGACGCCAGCCAATCGGCCGGGGCCACCGGGCGCGGCGGGTTGCTCCGCATCGACGGCAATGCTTCGTCGCGCTGCGGCATCTCCATGAAGGGCATCGACATCGTGGTGAAAGGCTCGGTCGGCCATATGAGCGCATTCATGGCCCAGGCCGGCAATCTGGTGGTGTTCGGCGACGCCGGCGATGCGCTCGGCAATTCGATCTACGAAGCGCGGCTATTCGTGCGCGGCAAGGTCAAGAGCCTCGGCGCCGACTGCATCGAAAAGCCGATGCGCGACGAGCACAAGCGCGCGCTGCACGAGGTGCTGGACCGGGCCGGGTTCAACGGCGAGGTCGACGCAAGCGAATTCAAGCGCTACGGCTCGGCGCGCAAGCTCTACAATTTTCACGTCGACAACGCCGGAGCCTATTGATGGATTGGACGCCCCGGACCACGCCGCGCGCCTCCGCCACGTTCGACGAGTTCTCGCTGTCGGAGATCCGCCGCGCCGCCGCGACCGGCATCTACGACATCCGCGGCGCCGGCGCCAAGCGGCGCGTGCCGCATTTCGACGATCTGCTGTTTCTCGGCGCGTCGGTGAGCCGCTACCCGCTCGAAGGCTATCGCGAGCGCTGCGACACCGATGTCTGGCTCGGCACCCGCTTCGCCGAGCAGCCGCTCCACCTCAAGATCCCGATCACCATCGCCGGCATGAGCTTCGGCTCGCTATCGGCCCAGGCCAAGGAAGCGTTGGGCCGCGGCGCCACCCAGGTCGGCACCTCGACCACCACCGGCGACGGCGGCATGACCGAGGAGGAGCGCCACCACTCGCAGCTCCTGGTTTATCAGCTGCTGCCCTCGCGTTATGGCATGAATCCCGACGATCTACGCCGCGCCGACGCCATCGAGATCGTGGTCGGTCAGGGCGCCAAGCCCGGCGGCGGCGGCATGCTGCTCGGCCAGAAGATCTCCGACCGCGTGGCCGAGATGCGCACCCTGCCGAAGGGTATCGATCAGCGCTCGGCTTGCCGCCATCCCGACTGGACCGGCCCCGACGATCTCGAGATCAAGATCGAGGAGCTGCGCGAGATCACCGACTGGCAGAAGCCGATCTATATCAAGGTCGGCGCCTCGCGGCCGTTCTACGACACGGCGCTCGCGGTCAAGGCCGGCGCCGACGTGGTGGTGCTGGACGGCATGCAAGGCGGCACCGCCGCCACCCAAGAAGTGTTCATCGAGCATGTCGGGCTTGCCGATACTCGGCGCCATCAGGCCGGCGGTCCAGGCCCTGCAAGAGCTCGGCATGCACCGCAAGGTGCAGCTGATCGTGTCCGGCGGCATCCGCAACGGCGCCGACGTCGCCAAGGCGCTGGCGCTCGGCGCCGACGCCGTATCGATCGGCACCGCGGCGTTAGTCGCGCTTGGCGACAACGATCCCGCGCTCGAAGACGAATATCGCAAGCTCGGCACCACCGCCGGCTGTTACGACGACTGGCACGAGGGGCGCGATCCCGCCGGCATCACCACCCAGGACCCGGAGCTTGCCGCCCGGCTCGATCCCGTGCTCGCCGGGCGGCGGCTCGCCAATTATCTTGCGGTGCTGACGCTCGAGGCGCAGACCATCGCCCGGGCCTGCGGTAAGAGTCATGTTCGCAATCTCGAGCCCGAGGATCTCGTGGCGCTGACCGTCGAGGCCGCCGCCATGGCGCGCGTGCCGCTGGCCGGCACCGACTGGATCCCGGGTGCGAAGTCGTCGTCGGATTAGCGAGGCTGAGCGGCCTCTTTGATGGAGTAAAGGGGTGTCACATGGCGGTTGATCTTGCAGTCGAGGCCCGCGAGCGCGGGATCAAATATTTCCTGATTTCTTACGTCGATCTGTTCGGCACGCTGCGGGCCAAGCTCGCCCCGGCCTCGGCAATAAGCGACATGGCCAAGGACGGCGCAGGCTTTGCCGGCTTCGCCAGTTGGCTCGACATGACGCCGGCCGATCCCGACGTGCTCGCCATTCCCGATCCCAACAGCTTGATTCAGTTGCCGTGGAAGCGCGAGGTCGGTTGGCTGGCCGCCGATCCTTACATGAACGGCAAGCTGGTCGAGCAGGCCCCGCGCAACATCCTGAAACGGATGGTCGCCAAAGCCGCCGATAAGGGCCTCACCCTCAAGACCGGCGTCGAATGCGAGTTCTTTCTCCTATGTCCCGACGGCACAGCCATCAGCGACGCATCCGATACCCAGGCCAAGCCCTGCTACGACCAGAGCGCGCTGATGCGCCGCTACGACGTGATCAGCGAGATTTGCGACGCCATGCTCGAACTCGGCTGGTCGCCCTACCAAAACGACCACGAGGACGCCAACGGCCAATTCGAGATGAATTGGCAATTCGACGACGCGCTCACCACCGCCGATCGCATGGCCTTCTTCAAATACATGGTCAAAGCCATCGCCGAGAAGCATGGCTTGCGCGCCACCTTCATGCCGAAGCCGTTCGCCAATCTCACCGGCAGCGGCTGTCACGTGCACGTCTCGCTGTGGCAGGGCGGGAAGAACGTATTCGACGACGGCAATGACGGGCTTGGCCTGTCGCGCACCGCTTACAATTTCATCGGCGGCGTGATGAACGCGGCGCAGGAGATCTGCTCGATCACCAACCCTACGGTCAATTCCTACAAGCGTATCAACGCGCCGGTCACGACGTCCGGCGCCACCTGGTCGCCTAACACGGTGACTTATACCGGCAACAACCGCACGCACATGATCAGGATTCCGGGCAGCGGCCGCTTCGAGTTCCGGCTCGCCGATGGCGCCGCCAATCCGTATCTTTTGCCGGCGGCGCTGCTTGCCGCCGGTCTCGACGGTATCGCCAAAAGCACCGACCCCGGCCAGCCGCTCCACATCGACATGTATGCCGAAGGCCATAAGGCGCCTCCCGGCACCAGGAAGCTGCCGCTCAACCTGCTCGACGCGCTGCGCTTGACTGAAAAGTCGCAACTGCTGCGCCGCGAGCTCGGCGATGAGTTCGTCAACTCCTATATCAAGCTCAAGACGCGGGAGTGGAACGAGTTCACCCGTCACCTCAGCGACTGGGAGCGGGCCAACACGCTCGATTGCTAGCTGGGCCGAGTGGCGGCGCGAGCAGTGCTCATTCGTGACCCGAGATCCGACGACGAGGCGGCCTGGCGGCGCCTGTGGTCGGGCTATATCGCTTTCTACGACGCCGAAGTTAGCGAGGCCGTGACCGCGGCCACCTGGCAACGCTTGCTGACGCCGGGCTCCCCTATGTTCGGGCGCATTGCCGAATGGCAGGGCGCCGTAGCGGGCTTCACCGTTTGCGTGCTTCACCTCGGTTCGTGGACGCTCACGTCCACCTGTTATTTGGAGGACCTGTTCGTCGACCCCCAGGCCAGAGGCCATGGCCTCGGCCGGGCCCTAATCGACGATCTCCTCATCCTCGCCCGTGACCGGGGTTGGTCGCCGATCTATTGGCACACGCGCCGGTCGAATGAAGCCGCCCGTCGGCTCTACGACAACTATGTCGAAGCCGACGATTTCGTCCGTTACCGAATGATCTTGGATTGATAGCGTCGGCCGGCGCCTCTTGTCAGAGGCCGGAGCCCTTAGCTATCCTGCGCGGCTCTGCAGGGAGACCTTCATGGCCGAAAACAAATCCCCCAATCCTAAGCGCACCGAAATCGTTCTGGCTTGGCTCGGCATGGCCGGCGCCGTCGGCCTGCTGTGGTGGCTGGTCGCCGAATAGCAGCTGCGAACGAATGAGGCGCCGGCGAATGCCGCCGGCGCCTCGACTCAAGCTAAGACTCTCCTCACCTCAGGCGAAGTCCTCTAGAAGTAGCGATCGATCGCTGACCTGGTATCATCGCCGCTCCGGTCGGCCGCCATATCGGATGCAATTTCTGCATTTTCCTGGCGTGTCTGGATTATGTGCCAACCGATCCAGAAGGCAAATCCTAGGATGACTAGGACCACCTCCCATCCCTGGAAAGGATAGATTGCGCCGACATCCTTGAGGTCGACGGCCCAACTTGTCATTCCATTAGTCGACATTTTTCATCTCCTCTCAGATGTCTATTTGATCATCGCCTTCTCAGCCTTGCCCACTTCAGTGACTGAGGCCATGAAAGCTTGGTTGAGCGCAAAGTCGACACCCTCTAGCTCGACCTTCTTCGGTACGCGTAACAGGCCCATGCCATTCATTATCTTGCAGGCGATGAAGGTCGGGACGAAGCCGAGCAGGACCATGATGCAAGCACCGATGAAATTGCCGAGCGGATTGATGTGCGCGAAGCCTTCATAGGGCGAGGACGGTTGTCCCCACAACATGAAGCCCGCGACCACCACGCCGAGGAATCCGCCATAGCCGTGCACCGCGACCGCGCCCACCGCATCGTCGATCTTGAACCGGCGTTCGACGAAATAGTGGAGCTTGTAGCAGATGGCCGGAACGATGGCGCCGATCAGCATAGCCTGAATCGGATGGTAGAGATCGTTGCCGGCCGACGCGGAAATGACGCCGCACAGCCCACATGAGAACGTCCAGAACGGATCGCCCTTGGAGATGATATAGCCGGCCATCATGCCGCCCGACAGCGACATCAGGAAGTTGAACGTGATCGCGGAAAGCGTGGTCGGCGCGAGATAGATATTGGTCGCCGTCCAGGTCTCGCCCGTGATCTGACCGGCGATCGTCGCCGGCGAGATGAGCGGGATGTTGCACGCGGCATAGAACCCCCAGAAGCCGGTATAGATCAGGAACAGGCCGATGCATACCAGCCAGGTATTGTGGGGCGGCAGATCGCGCGGCGTACCGTCGGCCCGGAATTTGCCGATGCGGGGACCGAGCACAATCAAAAAGGCAAGCGCCGCGGCGCCAGCGATGGCATGAACGACGCCGGAAGCATACGCATCATGGTAGCCGAGCAGCTTCACCATCCAGCCTTGCGGATGCCAGCCCCAGGCCGCATCGAGGATCCACATCACCGAGCCGATCAGCACGGCTATGACCCAGAATGCGCCCGAGCGGACGCGCTCGATGATCGAGCCCGAGATGATCGAGGCGGTCGTGATCGAGAACAGGAGGAAGGCCCCCCAGAACACGCCATTGAGGCGATGCCAGATCAGGGCATCGGCGGCCGTGACCGAGTTGGCCTCGCCGGGATTGACGCCCGAGAGATGCGTCGCCATCAACGGATTCCACGGCTCGGCAAAAGTTGCCTTGATCAATCCGCCGGTGATGCCCGGCCCGTTCGGAAACGCAAAATAGATCCACCAGCCGAAGAAGAAAAAGGTGACGGTCACGAGCGGGATCGCCATCGCATTCTTCATCAGCGTTTTGAGGTGATTGCGCCGGCGAGACACGCCGACTTCATACGTACAGAAGCCGACATGGATCAGAAACATGATGACGATCGTCACCCAATAATAGAATTCGGTGAAGATTGTCGTTAGCGCATTTAATTGGTCGCCCATGTGATGTACCCCCTGTTTTTCCCGATGCCGGCGAGACAGCGTCGACCTGTCTCCGCGGCCCCCGATGGACGATTGAGCTAAGTCGTTGCCTTCCTCGTTCGATTAAGCGGGCTTGAAGCCCGCCCTGCTATCGCCACAGCACCCGTTCCGAGGGTTCCCCCCATCGTAACCAGGATGCTAGGCGGTGCCCCATATGCCGTCAACCGACATGAAATTAGTTTTCCTGTAAGTAAATCAGGCGCCAAACCCGCCCGGCCCATGGCCTTGGCGCCGGTTTTGGGCCCCGGTGAGACTCCCTGACGCAGGCGATTTTGCCGTATTTTGCCGGGCATGACCCAGGAGAAGAGATGAAGCCGTCTGCCCAACAGCTGCGTGATCGATTTCTCGGCTGGCAATGCCGCATCCGGCAGATCGCCATGCGCCAGGACGGCGGACGCCCCTCGCCCGGCATGCGACCGCGCCTGCTCGATGAAACGGGCCGGGATTTGGCGACGGCCCTCACCGTTCTGCTGCTGCCGCGCGACCCGGCCGAGAGCACGGCGTTTTTCAAATTTCAGGTGCTGCGCTCGCCTGACCCGCGCGACCTTTATGACCGCGCGCTGAGTTATTTGCAGGCCGATTATTTTCAACGACCCGAGACCTTCAGTGACCGGTTGATCGCCGTGCTGCCGGCGGACTCCCCGCTTGCGGCGGCGCTGACGGCGCAAGGGCATTGCACGCTTGCCTTCGACCAGTTCAGCCAGGTCTATCGCCTGCCCTGCGCCGTTGCCGCGCTCAAGCCGGGCGACGCGGCCCGCGACGCCGCGATCTGGCATAACCGCCTGTTCAATCCCGCTCTGCCCGAGACGGTGCATGTCGTTGCCTTCCAGCCCGATTGGGCTTCGGCCGAAGCTGAACCGGTGTCCCTCTAGAATTTGCGGTAGGCCTTGTTCAGCTCCCTGAGAGGATGGTTGGGCGAGGTTTGGAAGCGCACCAGAAGCTCGCGCGCCAGCATGTCGCGGTCCTGCTGATTGTCGGGCAACTTCATTTCCTTCGGGATGCGCACCCAGCCGTTGATGTTGCGGTCGAAGATCGCGGGCTTGCCGGCCTCGTAGCCCATATGCACGTCTTCGAGCCAATTGAGGTCGTCCCAGCCCATGAATTCCATATAGGCCTTGAGGTAAGGGGTCAGCCGGTCGTAATCGGGCAGCAGGTTGACGTCGTAGCGATAGCCGATGTGCTGGCCGATCTGCTGCTCGCGCGCAGTGTCGAGTCCGGCCGCGTCCTTCAGAAACTTATCGACATCGCTCTTGGGCTTCGGCTTCTTGCCGCCTTTGCCGTTCTTGCTCTTGGGGGCCATCGCGCGCCTCGCTCATCCGATCTTGTGATAATTGTCCACGCCGACGGTGTAGTCGGTGCCGGCGAGCGGCACCTGGGCCATGGCCGAAGCTTCCATGGTCAGCGCCGCCAGGTCTTCCGGCTCGAGGCTATGCACGGATGTCTTGCCGCAAGCGCGCGCCAGCATCTGCGCTTCGAGCGTGAGCGTGTGCAGGAAATTGTAGACGCGCTCGGCCGCTTCGTCGGGATCGAGCCGCTTCCTAAGCTCCGGGTCTTGGGTGGCGACGCCCACCGGGCAGCGCCCGGTATGGCAGTGATAGCAATAGCCGGCCGGCACGCCGATCTCGTTCTCGAAATCGGACTCCGGGATCTCCTTGTTGCAATTGAGCGCCATCAGCACCGAGTGGCCGATCGCCACCGCGTCGGCGCCGAGTGCCATCGCCTTGGCCACGTCGCCGCCATTCCTGATGCCGCCGGCATAGACGAGGCTGATCTCGCCGCGCTTGCCGAGCTCGTCGATGGCGCGGCGGGCCTGGCGGATAGCGGCAATGCCCGGCACGCCAGTATCCTCGGTGGCGATATGCGGGCCGGCGCCGGTGCCGCCTTCCATGGCGTCGATATAGATCGAGTCAGGCCCGCATTTCACCGCCATGCGCACGTCGTCGTAGACCCGCGCGGCGCCGAGCTTGAGCTGGATCGGGATTTCCCAATTGGTGGCCTCGCGCACCTCTTCGATCTTGAGCGCAAGATCGTCGGGCCCGAGCCAATCGGGATGCCGCGCTGGCGAACGCTGGTCGATACCCGCCGGCAGCGAGCGCATTTCGGCCACCTGGTCGGTCACCTTCTGGCCCATCAGATGGCCGCCCAGCCCGACTTTGCAGCCCTGGCCAATGAAGAACTCGCAGGCATCGGCCAGCCGCAGATGATGCGGGTTGAAGCCGTACCGCGACTGGATGCACTGATAGAACCATTTGATGGAGTAGCGCCGCTCGTCGGGGATCATGCCGCCCTCGCCCGAGCAGGTGGCCGAGCCCGCCATGGTGGCGCCCCGCGCGAGCGCAATCTTTGCTTCGTAGGACAGCGCGCCGAAGCTCATGCCGGTGACATAGACCGGGATGTCGAGCACCATCGGCCGCTTAGCGCGCGGCCCGATCACCGTCTTGGTGTCGCATTTCTCGCGATAGCCCTCGATCACGAAGCGGGTCAGCGTGCCCGGAAGAAAGGTCAGATCGTCCCAATGGGGGATCTTCTTGAACAGCGAGAAGCCGCGCATGCGGTAGCGGCCGAGCTCCGACTTCACATGGATGTCGTTGATGACCTCCGGCGTGAAGATCTGACTGTGGCCCAGGATGAAACGTTGCGCCTCAGCCGGCGCCTTCGTGCCGTTGCCTTTGCCGTTCTTGCCTTTTTTCATCGTTCGCTTGCCCAGCCTGAAGCGCGCTACAGCACGAGTTTCTTTTCGGTCGGTTCGAGATTGTCGTAGTTCCACAATTGCTTGCCGGCGATGATCTTGCGGAACGCGCCGACCCCCTCCGCCGGCAGCAGATCGTACATGCGGAGCTTCCTCTCGAGCCACGCTCGGTCGAGATCGGTCATGGCGCCCCATACCGCATCGACGCCGAGGCTCGCCGGTTCGCCGGCAATGTAGATCGTGCCGTCATACATCGAGTCGCCGAGATTCTTGCCGGCATTGCCGCAGATCACCATGCGGCCGCGCTGCATCATGAAACCGGTGAACGCGCCGGTGTCGCCGCCGACGATGATGGTGCCGCCCTTCATGTCGATGCCGGTGCGAGAGCCGACATTGCCCTTGCACACCAGGTCGCCGCCGCGGATGGCAGCGCCGAATTGCGAGCCGGCATTCTTCTCGATCAGGATGGTGCCGCTCATCATGTTCTCGGCGCAGGACCAGCCCACCCGGCCGGAAATGCGCACATTGGGGCCGTCGATCAGACCGAGGCCGAAATAGCCGAGCGAGCCCTCGACGATGAGGTTGAGCCGATTGAGGATGCCGACCGCGATCGAATGCTTGGCGCCGGGATTCTTGATGACCACGGTGCCGTAGCCGTCCTGCATCAATTCGCGCAGGCGCAGATTGACGGCGTTGGCCGCCATGTTGGCGGCGTCGATCACGGCCCGCTTATTGTAGTCGACGTCGTAAGCATTGGGCAGCGAGAAGCCGTGCGAAGCCTCAGTAAGATCGACATCGAAGAAGGCCTGGCGCAAGCGGCCTTTGAGCTGCTCGGTATGCAGCCCCATCTCGTGCGAGAGGCGCTCCTGCTCGCTGAGCTGCTGCCGCGCTATCTCTGCCATACGCGCACCTCTTCGTCGTACGGGTCCGAGGTATCGATCTCGCGCGGCACGATGGCGCGAATGGCGACCTCCTCGGAGGCGAGCGCCACCAGCTCGTCGCTCTCGAACAGCACCATCGGCTTGGCCGCCATGGTGTCCTTGGCCATGCCGAGCTCTTTATCGGTGGCGACCAGATAGGTGAATACGCCGTCGATATCCTTGATCGAGGCTTTGAGTGAATCTTCGAGGCTGGCGCCCTGCTCGAGATTGTTGGCGGTATAGACCGCGAGCAGCTCGGAATTGCAATTCGACATGAAGCGGTGGCCGAGCCGCTCCATCTCGCGCCGCATGATCCAGTAATTGGTGATCTGGCCGTTATGGACCACGGCAATGTCATTATAGGGATAGGCCCAATAGGGGTGGGCCGAGCGGATATCGACGTCGGACTCGGTGGCCATGCGGGTGTGGCCGATGGCGTGCGTGCCGCGAAACGTGCCAAGCCCGTATTGCTCCGAGACTTGAGTGGCGTCGCCGAGATCTTTGATCAGCTCGAGCGCGGAGCCGAACGACAGCACCTCGGCGCCCTCGATCTGCTCGATCTCGGCGGCGAGATGCCTAGTATCGCCGGCGTAGCGCAAGCGATAGCGGAAGGCATAAGGCGTGGCTTCGGTGATCTCGACGGTCTCGGCGCCGATCTCGGCGAGCATCCTGTCGACCTCGGCCTGCCGCTCCCGGATCTTCTGGCGGATGTGGTGATCCTTGGTCATGTCCTCTTGCTCGGCGAGCTTCAGTCGCATGACATATTCGTCGGGCGTCGAGGCGCCATAGACCGCGAACCCGGTCGAGTCCGGCCCGCGATGGCGCAGGCTGAGCAGCATGGCGGTCATCTCCTGGCCGACGCCGGTGACGCCGTCGCGATGGATGAGCCCGGCAATTCCGCACATGTCTACGTCACTCCTCTTTCTGCGCTACCGCTCCGCTACTTGAGCGCGGCTTGCTCGCTAGCGCCCCTTACGGCAGGCAGTCGAGATAGGTCTTCACATCCCATTCCGTCACCGTGGCCATGAAGCGCTCCCACTCGTCGCGCTTATACTCGTCGTAGAGGCGGTACATCTCGCCCGGCATGGCGGCGCGAATGACACTGTCTTTCTCCAGCGCGGTCAGCGCGTCGCCGAGCGTCATCGGCAGCCTCTTGACCTGCTTGCCGGCTTCCATGGCCTGGTAGATGTTGCGCTCTTCGGGCGGTCCCGGATCGAGATTGTTTTTCAGGCCGTCGTCCATGGCCATGAGCAGGACCGACGCCATCAGATGCGGGTTCACCATGGAGTCCACCGCGCGGTATTCGAACCGGCCCGGCGCCGAGACGCGCAAGCCGGTGGTGCGGTTCTGGAAGCCCCAATCGGCGAACACCGGCGCCCAGAAGCCGGTATCCCATAGCCGGCGATAGGAATTGACGGTCGAGCAGCCGACCGCGGTCAGCGCGCCGAGATGGGCGACGATGCCGCCGATCGCTTTCAGCCCGATCTTGCCCGGCAGTTGGACATCGTCGGTGTCGGGCATGAAGGTATTGTCGCCGCCCTTGGCGTACATGTAGTTCTCGTCCATGCCGGGCAGATGCTTCTCGTCGTTGCCGAGCGCCTTGATCTTGTCCTTGCCGCCCCGCCACAGCGAGATGTTGTGATGGCAACCATTGGCTGACACACCCATGAACGGCTTGCACATGAAGCAGGCGATGATGCCGAACTCGCGCGCCACTTGCGCGCAGATCTGGCGGTAGGTGGCGAGCCGGTCGGCGGTCCTGAGCGCGTCGTCATAGGTGAAATTGAGCTCGAGCTGGCCGGGCGAATCCTCGTGATCGCCCTGGATCATGTCGAGACCCATCTTCCGGCAATAGTCGATCACCCGCATGTAGACCGGCCGCAGGCTCTCGAACTGGTCGATATGATAGCAATACGGGTTGGAGTAGCCGCCGGCGGGCTGGCCGTCCTCGCCCTTCTTGAGCCACATCATTTCCGGCTCGGTGCCGTGACGCAGCTGGAGCCCATGATCCTTCTGGAACTGGTCGTGCAGGCGGCGGAGATTGCCGCGCGAATCGGCGGTGAGGAACGCCCCCGGCTCGGTGCGCTCTTCCCGGTTGCGGAACAGCGTGCACCACAGCCGCGCCACCCGCTTGTCCCAGGGCAGCTGCATGAATGTCTCAGGCTCGGGGATGCCGACCAGCTCGGCGGCCTCGGGCCCGTAGCCGAGATAGTCGCCGCGCCGGTTGACGAACAGATTCATGGTGGCGCCGTAGACGAGCTGGAAGCCCTTCTCCGCCACGCTCTCCCAGTGGTCAGCCGGAATGCCCTTGCCACAGATGCGGCCGGTGACCGAGAGGAATTGCAGATAGAGATATTCAATGCCGAGCTTGTCGATCTTTTCCCGGACTTGCTCGACCAGTTCCTTGCGGCCAGGCGCCTCGACGAACAGCTCGATGTCCATGGGCCCCGAGCTTCTGGCCTTTTTTCCTGTTTCCGTTTCGACGCGGTGCTCCATGGCACTCTCCCGCTTACCACTGCAAAACGTTAGGTCCCGCTCCCGCTAACTCCACGGGAATGGGCTATGCGAAGTCGGATGTAGCTCGCCCTTGGCGAAGCGCCCGAACCGGAACGGCTCGAGCAGCATGCTCTTCTCGCCGGCCAGCTCCTGCGCCACGAGCTTTCCCACCCCGATCATCTTATAGCCGTGATTGGAGTCGGCAATGACATAGACATTCTCTCTGAACACATCGAACACCGGGAAATTGTCGGGGGTGAAGCAGCCGAGACCGCCCGAATTCTCTTCCCGTTTGTAGAGCGGCATCTGGCCCTCGAACCGCTTCTGGCAGTGCGCCAGCGCCGAACACCACATGTCGATAAAGTCCTCGCCGACCACGAACTCGGGCGATGCCGGACCGTACGGGTCGATCGCCACCTGGTCGGGATCCTGATCCACCTTGTACGGCGAGGCGCCGCCTTGCACCCCACCGAAATTGAAATCGGGCTTGTAATAGATGCCCCAAATCTTGTCGGTGATCAGTCTGCCGTCGCGGTCCGAATAGAGCGGCGCATCGGTATCGACATGGAGCACCGGCGGAAAGCGCCCGTCATTGGTCCGGTGCATGTGCGGATCGACGCCGAGCGTGCCTTCTTCCAGGCACCAGAATTTCCACATCGGCACGTCATGCCGCACCTCGCCGTTGACCTTGACGGTGATCTGCTTCGGCAGCTCCAGCATGTTCCAGATTTTGTTGACCCACGGCCCGACGCCGACCACGACGGTCTCGCAGGCGATCCGGCCGTGATTGGTGTTGAGCGCGGTCACCGCCCCCGAGTTCGAGCCGAACTCGAAGCTCTGCACCTCGACGCCGGGCAGGATGCGTACGCCCTCGGCCTCGGCCTTGGCGGCGAGCCCGTGCATGCTGGCCTGGTTGTTGGCGTAGCCGCCGCGCTTCTCGTGCAGCACCGAGGTGATGCCTTGCGCCTGCCAATCGTCGAACAGGCCCTTCATATATCTGGTTGAGGCCTCGGCGCCGTCGATGAACACCGACTCGTAGCCGATCGCCCGCTGCTGCTCGTAGATCGAGGCGACGTCGGCGCGCATGCGTTCGGGGCTGATCTGCATGTAGCCGACCGGATGATAGCTGTAGGCCTTGGGGTCGCTCTCCCACACGTCGACCGAGTGGGCCATCAGCTCGCGCATGGCGGGCTGGAAATAATTGTTGCGCACCACGCCACAGGCGATGCCCGAGGCGCCGGCCGCGACCGCGGTCTTGTCGACGATCAGAATGTCGGCGCCCGAGCCTCTGCCGGTGGCCTTCAGCCTTTGGGCCAGATGAAAGGCGGTGCTGAGGCCGTGAATGCCAGCGCCGATGATGGCGTATTTGGTGGCCTGAGGGACGGTCATTGGGGTTTCCTCCGGGCCGCAAAATTGGTCCGGCTTTGGTCCCTACCCATGGACCCAATCGAGAAAATAGGGCACAGTCCCATCCGTGAACCTCGCGCATTTATATTAGTGCAAGGCAGCTATCCGTTGTAAACCAATTTTTGTATGCGGGCCCAAAGCGGTTCCAATTAGAGCAGGAGGACAGCATCATGTCCGAACAGCGGAGCCGGGAAACCGAACCCATCTTGGTCGGTCTCGCCAAGTCGAGCCGGGGCCCCCGCGCCATTTCAGCCTATCTCCAGCGGGCCATCGAAACCGGCGCCTATAGCGAAGGTGACCGGCTGCCGCCCGAGCGCCAACTGGCCACGACCTTTCAGGCGGCGCGCAGCACGGTCCGCCGCGCCCTCGACCAATTGGAAAAAGCGGGTCTGGTCTCGCGACGCCTCGGCAGCGGCACCTTTGTCGGCGCCACCGCCGCCTCGCCGAGACGCGCGAGCGATCTCGCCGATCAGGTGAGCCCGCTGCAATTGATCGAGGCGCGGCTCGCGGTCGAGCCGGTTACCACAAGGCTCGCCGTGCTGCATGCCACCAGGCGTCATCTCGACGACATGGAGGCGGTGCTGGCGCATGGCGAGGACTCGATCAACGACAAGGACTCCTTCTCCAAGTGGGACGGCGAGTTTCATCTATTGATCGCCCACGCCTCGGGCAATCCGCTGCTCATCAATGTCTACCGCCAGATCAATCATGTGCGGCTGCACGCCCAGTGGGACGCCATGAAGGAGAAGATCCTGACCCCTGAGGTGATTGCCGCCTATAACCGCCAGCATCGGAGCATCTTCAACGCGCTCCACGAGCGCGACGCGCAAGGGGCCCATGCGCTCATCACCGAGCATCTCGAACAGGCGCGCGACGATCTCGTCAAGGCCAACAGCCCGTAAGCGCGCTCCCCGCCGATGAACTCAGCCCTGCTCGGCGTGGTGGCGGCGCTCTCCTGGGGCGTCCACGATTTTCTCGCCCGCTTTCCGTCCCGCGCGGTCGGGCCCATCCCCACGGTGCTTGCCGTCACGGTCGCCGGCCTGATCGCCTTGAGCGCCTGGCTGCTGATCGGCGGCGGCGACATCAGACTGGAGTGGGCAAAGCTATGGCTGGTCGCGGTCACCGGCATTTTCTTCACGCTCGGGACACTGGCGTTGTTCACGGCGCTGGCGCGCGGCCCGATCTCGATCGTCGCGCCGATCGCCGGCTCCTATCCGGCGCTCGCAATGATGCTGGCGGTGGCGCAAGGCGCGCGCCCAAGCGCCTTGCAATGGCTGGCCATCATCGGCGTGATGGCGGGCGTCGTGATCGTGTCGCGGAGCGGCGGCCGCTTTGAGGCATCCGGCGAGCTTCGGCCGGGCGAGCTCAAGACCGTGCTCGGCCTCGCCTTTCTGGCCAGTTTCGGCTTCGCCATAGCGCTCACCGCGGGTCAAACCGCCGTGCCCATTTTCGGCGAGGTCGAGACGGTGTGGCTGGCCCGCCTGTTCGGGCTTGTCACGATTGGCGCGCTCTATCTGTGGCGCTCGCCGGGCGCGTCGATTCCGGTGCGTTGGCTGCCGCTCTTGGCGTTGATGGGCTGCCTCGACGTCGCTGCGTTCGGCACCATCGCCGCCGCCGGCAATCTGCCGGACCCGGAATTCGCCACCGTGGTGTCCTCGGCGTTCGGCGCGATTACCGTGCTGCTCGCCCGCGCTTTCCTCAAAGAGCCGATCGCGCCGGCCCAACTCGCCGGCATGGCGCTGATCTTTGGCGGTGTCGCCGCACTCGCCGGCTTTTAGCCTCAGCGGCGGGACAACTGCTCGAGCCGCTGCTGCATGACCGTAAGCTCGGCCTTGAGCGTCGCGATCTCGTCCTCGCTCGGCTTGCTGTTCGGGCTCTTAGTCTCTTCCCGCTCGGCTATCGCAGCGGCCGGTGTCTTAGCGCCGTCGCCGGCGTCCGCCGCCGTGAACGGGCTGAACAAGCCGAGCGCGCGCTCGAACGTGGCGAAGTTCTTGCGCACCTGCTCCTGCATCGCCTCGAACGCCGCGGTGCCGAAGGTGTGGGCGAATCTCCGCCGATATTGCTCCTGCTGGCGGGTGAGCGAATCGAGGCTGAATTCGAGATAGCTCGGCACCAGCCTCTGCATGCTATCGCCATAGAAGCGGATCAGCTGACGCAGGAAGCCGATTGGGAGCAGATTGGTGCCCCGGCTTTCCTGCTCGACGATGATCTGGGTAAGGACTGAATGCGTCAGGTCTTCGCCGGATTTGGCGTCGTAGACGACGAAGTCTCGCTCGCCCCGAACCATTTCGGCCAAGTCCTCGAGCGTCACATAAGTGCTTGTGTCGGTATTGTAGAGCCTGCGGTTGGCGTATTTCTTGATGATGACCGGCCGGCCCTCTTGCTCCGCGTCCCTTGCCACGTGTCTATCGCTCCTACGCCTTGGCGCCCCGGCCCAAGGTTGCTTTATGCCGCAACTGCGAGATCAGTAGCACGATCTTTGTGCGTAGCACCAGAGGCTTTGCCGCGAGCCTTAACAGGGCCCAACCCTAGGCTTCCATTGCAGGAATCACTACGTTATGACCTTGGTCCCCCGGGGAAGTGGAGCGAAGTATGAAAGCGGAAGAGATTGTCATCGTCGGCGCGGCGCGTACGCCCGTTGGGTCGTTTAACGGTTCGCTGTCGAGCCTGCCCGCCCATGCCCTTGGCGAGGTCGCCATCCGGGCGGCGCTCGAGCGGGCCAAGGTCGATCCGGCCGATATCGACGAAGTGATCATGGGTCAGGTGCTCCCGGCGGGCCAGGGCATGAACCCGGCGCGGCAAGCGGCCGTTGCGGCAGGCATTCCGGTCGAAGCCACGGCCTTTGGCGTGAACCAGGTGTGCGGCTCTGGGTTGCGCGCCATCGCCCTGGGCGCGCAACAGATCGCGTCCGGCGATGCCGACATCGTGGTGGCCGGCGGCCAGGAGAGCATGAGCCTATCGCCGCATGTTGCCCATTTGCGCAACGGCCAGAAGATGGGCGCGATGGAGCTCATCGACTGCATGATCAAGGATGGCTTGTGGGACATCTTCAACGGCTACCACATGGGCGTGACCGCCGAGAACGTCGCTCGCCAATGGCAGATCACCCGCGAGGAGCAGGACAAATTCGCCACCGCCTCGCAGAACAAGGCCGAGGCCGCCAAGAAGGCCGGCAAATTCAAGGACGAGATCGCTCCCGTCACCGTGAAGACGCGCAAGGGCGAGACGATCGTCGCCGAGGACGAATATATCCGCGACGGCGCCAAGATCGAGGACGCGGCCAAGCTCCGGCCCGCCTTCGACAAGGAAGGCACCGTCACCGCGGGCAATGCGTCGGGCATCAATGACGGCGCCGCCGCCGTCGTGCTGATGAGCGCCAAGGAAGCAAAGAAGCGGGGCCTGAAACCCCTCGCCCGTATCGCCGCATGGGCGGTCGCGGGCGTCGATCCCAAAGTGATGGGCTCGGGGCCGATCCCCGCCTCGCGCAAGGCCTTGGAGAAGGCCGGCTGGAAGCCGGGCGACCTCGACCTGATTGAGGCCAACGAGGCCTTCGCCGCCCAGGCGCTGGCCGTGAACAAGGATGTCGGCTGGGATACCGGCAAGGTCAACGTCAATGGCGGCGCCATCGCCATCGGCCATCCGATCGGCGCCTCCGGCGCGCGCGTGCTCGTTACCCTGCTGCACGAGATGCAAAAGCGCGACGCCAAGAAGGGCCTCGCCACGCTCTGCATCGGCGGCGGCATGGGTATCGCCATGTGCGTCGAGCGGGACTGACCCCGCTCGGCTAAGAAGCATTTCGCGTCCTGGCGGGTTCCCCGCGGGGACATTCTGCTGACTGCAAATGAAGCGCCACTAAGAGCGTTTCAGAGGGGAGGAACGCATGGCAAGGGTGGCTCTCGTCACGGGGGGAACGCGCGGCATCGGTGCCGCCATCTGCCAGGCTCTGAAGAGGGCCGGCTATAACGTCGCCGCCAATTACGGCGGCAACGACGACGCCGCCAAGGCGTTCAAGAAGGACACCAAGATCCCGGTCTACAAATGGGACGTGGGCGACTATCTCGCCTGCGAGCAAGGCATCGTCAATGTCGAGAACGAGGTCGGGCCGATCGAGGTGCTGGTCAACAATGCCGGCATCTCGCGCGACGCCATGCTGCAAAAGATGACGCACGAGCAATGGAGCGAGGTGATCCGCACCGATCTCGACTCGCTGTTCAACATGACGCGGCCGGTGATCAACGGCATGCGCGAGCGCGGCTTCGGCCGTGTCGTCAACATCTCCTCGATCAACGGCCAGAAGGGCCAGCTCGGGCTCGCCAATTACTGCGCGGCCAAAGCCGGCATGATCGGCTTCACCCGGGCGCTGGCGCTGGAAAGCGCGCGCAAGGGCATCACCGTAAATGCGATCGCGCCAGGCTATGTCGCCACCGACCTTTTGTCGGGCGTGTCGGAAGAGGTGATGAAGTCGATCGTCGGCCAGATCCCGGTCGGCCGCTTGGGCGAAGCCGACGAGGTCGCCCGTTGCGTCGTGTTCCTCGCCGCCGACGAGGCCGCCTGGATCACCGGCTCGACGCTCACCATCAACGGCGGCCAATTCATGGATTAGCCTTACGGCTCGAAGTCGTGAGGGGCCAACTCGAAGCCTGAGAAGTCGAAGCCCGGCGCCACGGTGCAGCCTGCCAGCGTCCACGGCCCAAGGCTCCGCGCGCTTTGCCAAGCATGCGCCGGCACCGCGGCATGCGGGCGGTCGCCTTTATGCCAGTCGGGGCCGAGCCGGTATTCGTGGCGCGTCCCACCGTGCTTGATCTCGAGCAGCAGCGGCGCACCGCCATGCCAGTGCCACAGCTCGGCCGCGTCGACCCGATGCCAGCGCGACACCTCGCCGGCCTTCAACAGAAACAGAATGGCGGTGGAATGGGCGCGACCATGCGGCCCGGTCTCGTCGCGGAACGTCTCGCGGAACCAGCCGCCTTCGGGATGAGGTTTTAGCCCGAGATGCGCAATCACCTCGTCGGCGGTCAGTGGCTCGGACACGCCTAAAACTTGTCCTTGCGCCGCCTGATCTCGCCGAAGATTTCGGCCAGCGGCTTGCCCTCCATGCCGAGCCGCTGCTGGATCGCCGGACTCGACGGGCGCAGGAACGGATTGGTGGCAAGCTCCTGGGCGATGGTGGTGGGCAACGCCGGCTCGCCGTCCTCGGCCAGCGCGGCGACCTCCGCAGCGCGCGCGCGCAGCGCGTCGTTCTCCGGCTCGACGGTCAGCGCGAATTGGCAGTTCTTGTCGGTATATTCGTGGCCGCAATAAAGCGTGGTGTCCGGCGGCAGCTGCATCAGTTTTTGCAAGCTGGCCCACATCGTCTTGGCGTCGCCCTCCAGCAGCTTGCCGCAGCCGACCGAGAACAACGTGTCGCCGACGAACACGAGTTTGTCGTCGGGGAAATGATAGCTGACATGCCCCTTGGTATGGCCCGGCGTCTCGATCACGCGCCCCTTGACGCTGCCGATCTCGACCTTGTCGCCTTCCTTGACCTCGATATCGAGGCCGGGGATGGAGCCGGCCTCCTTCGCCGGACCGATGATGGTGCAGCCGGTCATGCGCTTGACGATGGTGTTGCCGGCGGTGTGGTCGTGGTGGTGGTGGGTGACGAGAATGTGGGTCAGCACCCAGCCCTTCTCGTGCAGCGCCGCCAGCAGCTCCTCGGCGTCGGGCGCGTCGATCGCCGCCGTCGCCTCGGTCTCCGGGTCATGGAGCAGCACGCCGTAATTGTCGCTGCGCGTGGGATATTGATGGACTTCAAGCCTGGCCATGCTGCGCTCTTTGGTTTCGCCCCCTAGGCCCGACCCTAACACCTCCCGGAAAGGGATTGAAATGCCGGGCCGGGAAGTCGAGAACGAAGTCTAAACGCGTAGGCCGCGACAATCGCCCATGCATCTCGATGCCGTCGATCTCAAGGATTTCTACGCCTGCCCGTTGGGCCTGGTGGTGCGCAAGCTGCTGGGGCAGCGCCTCAGAGCGCGCTGGGGCGACCTCAGATCCTGCCGCACCTTCGGGCTCGGCTTCGCCACCCCCTATCTCGCCCTATTCAGGAACGAGGCAGAGCCGCTGGGCGCGCTGATGCCGGCGCGCCTCGGCGCCGTTCCCTGGCCGCAGAAGGGCGAGTCCTCGATCGTGCTGGTGGACGAAACCGAGCTGCCGCTGATCGACGAGGGCGCCGACCGCATTCTCCTAGTCCACATGCTCGAATGGTCGGAGAATCCGCTCGAGCTGTTGCGCGAGCTGTGGCGCGTGCTGGCGCCGAACGGACGCTTGCTGCTGATCGTGCCCAATCGCCGCGGGTTGTGGGCGCGGGTCGACACCACGCCGTTCGGCTATGGCAGCCCATTCAGCCGCAGCCAGCTTGCCAAGCTGCTGAAGGACGCCATGTTCTCGCCGGAGGAATGGGACTACGCGCTTTACATGCCGCCCTTCAGCTGGCGCATTCTGCTCAAATGGCCGCAGTTCTGGGAACGTCTGGGCCTAGTGCTGTGGCCGACCTTCTCGGGCGTGATCCTGGTCGAGGCGACCAAGCAGGTCTATGCCGCGGTGCCGGCGCGCGAGACGAGCCGGGTCCGCCGCCGCATCGTGCCCGTCCCGGCTGGCGTCACCCCGCAAATATCACCGCGACAGTAGAAACACCGCCTGCTCGCCGAACAGATTCTGCGCGAAGCCCGGCATGGAGACGCCGAGCTTGCGCCCATAGGCGTTCAGCGCCACCGCGCGCTCGACCTTGGCGCCGGCATCTTTGCACAGGCCGAGGAAATCCTTGATGGTACACAGATGGATGTTGGGCGTGTCGTACCAGCGGTCCGGCAGATTGTCGGTCTTCGGCATCTTGCCGCCGAACATCAGCTGGGTCCTCACCCGCCAATGGCCGAAATTGGGAAACGACACCACGACGCGCTTGCCGATGCGCAATAGCTGCTTGAGCACGTCGCGCGGCGCGTAGGTCGCCTGGATGGTCTGCGACAGGATGGCGTAGTCGAAAGCGAGATCGGGGTAATAGACGAGGTCGGTGTCGGCGTCGCCCTGGATCACCGACAGGCCTTGCGCCACGCAGGAGTTCACCCCGGCCTGGGAGAGCTCGATGCCGCGGCCGTCCACGCCGCGCTTCTCGGCCAACAGCCGCAACAGCGTGCCGTCGCCGCAGCCGATATCGAGCACCCGCGCTCCCGGCGCGACCATCTCGGCGATCAGCAGCAGGTCGACGCGGTTGGTATCGGTGGTGCGGACCGCGTGCGGCGGCACGTTGAGGTTCATGGCAGCCACCCGTTAGGCCCCGCAATGCCGCGCCTGACCGCGCCCGCGCCCAAGAAGCCGCGGATGGTGTCGAACAGCTCAGGCTCGTGCAGCAGGAACGAGTCATGGCCGTTGTCGGTCTTGAGCTCGACAAAACTGACATTGGCGGCGACCGCGTTCAGCGCATGCACGATCTCCCGGCTCTCCTCGGTGGGAAACAGCCAATCGCTGGTGAACGACACCAGACAAAACCGCGTCGGCGTTCCCTGAAAGGCGTTGGCCAGCACGCCGCCATGATCCGCGGCCAGGTCGAAATAGTCCATGGCGCGGGTGATGTAGAGATAGGAGTTGGCGTCAAACCGGTCGACGAAACTCAAGCCCTGATGGCGCAGATAGCTCTCCACCTGGAAGTCGGCGTCGAAGCCGAAGGTGACCTTGTCGCGATCCTGGAGATTGCGCCCGAACTTTTTGTGCAGCGCGTCGTCCGACATATAGGTGATGTGCGCGGCCATGCGCGCCACGGCCAAGCCCTTGCGCGGGCTTTTGCCCTCGTCGAGATAGCGGCCCTGACACCAGTCGGGATCGGCCATCACCGCCTGGCGGCCGACCTCGTGGAAGGCGATGTTCTGCGAGGAATGGCGCGCCGCGCAAGCGATCGGCACGGCGGAGAACACCCGGTCCTTGTAGGTCGCGGCCCATTCCAGCACCTGCATGCCGCCCATCGAGCCGCCGAGCACGCACAGCACATCGGGGATGCCGAGATGATCGAGCAGCCGCGCCTGCGCCCGCACCATGTCGCGCACGGTGATGACCGGAAAGTCGAGCCCGTAGGGCTTACCGGTGGCGGGATTGATCGAGCTTGGCCCGGTCGAGCCCATGCAGCCGCCGATCACATTGGCGCACAGCACGAAATAGCGGTTGGTGTCGATCGGCTTGCCGGGGCCGACCATGGTCTCCCACCAACCGGGCTTGCCGGTGACGGGATGGATATTGGCGACGTGCTGATCGCCGGTCAGCGCATGGCAGACCAGCACCAGATTCGATTTCGCCGCGTTGAGCTCGCCATAGGTCTGATAGGCGATAGAGAACGGCGCGAGCTCAGCCCCGCAGTCGAGCTTGAGCGGCTCGCGCGCCGAAAAATGCACGATCTCGCTCTGCGGGTTGGCGATCTGCGCCAGCCTTAACGAATGGTCGGTGAAGGCTTGCGCCGTCGGAGTCTCGCTCATCTCTGTCCAACCACGCGGGGTTTGGCCTGGGGCCCGGCATCTTGCCGCAAAATTATACAATTCGGCGTTAGCTAGGAGCTTGCCGTTGAAAGTCAATCTTTTCTTTGCTTTGCCACAAGGATTGGCCCTATGAGAGGCCCTTCATTAGCCCCCGCCGAGGAGCAACACTAACATGGCCGCCGCCCGTGGCCCGCGCGCCCGTCCAGGCGTTCTCGACATCGCGCCTTACGTGCCGGGCACGAGCGTGCTCCCTGGCGCGCATCCGGTGATCAAACTCTCCTCCAACGAGACGCCGCTCGGACCCTCCCCCCGCGCCATCGAGGCCTATCTCGCCGCGGCGCAAAATCTGTCGCGCTACCCCGACGGCTCGGCCCGCGCCTTGCGCGAGGCGATCGCCAAGCTCTACGGCCTCGACCCCGCCCGCATCGTGTGCGGCGCCGGCTCCGACGAATTGCTGAACCTGCTGGCCGGCGCCTATCTCGGCCCCGGCGACGAGGCGATCTACAGCGCGCACGGCTTCCTGGTGTACAAGATCGCCATCCTGGCCCGCGGCGCCACGCCGGTGGTCGCACCGGAGACCGATCTCACCGCCAATGTCGACGCCATCCTCGCTTGCGTGAGCCCGCGCACGCGCCTGGTGTTCATCGCCAATCCCAACAATCCGACCGGCACCTATCTGCCGTTCGACGAGGTGAAGCGCCTGCGCGAAAATCTACCGCCCGAAGTGCTGCTCGTGCTCGATGCGGCCTACGCCGAATATGTGCGGCGGAACGATTACGAAGTCCGGCATCGAGCTGGTCGCCACCACCGACAACACGGTGATGACGCGCACCTTCTCCAAGATCTACGGGCTCGCTTATCTCAGGCTCGGCTGGGCCTATTGCCCGACCGACGTGGCCGCGGCGCTCAACCGCATCAGGGGTCCGTTCAATGTGTCCGGGCCGGCCATCGACGCGGGCGTCGCCGCGCTCGCCGACCAGCCCTGGGTGCAGCAAGGCGCCGAGCATAACGAGCTGTGGCGGGGCCGCATGGCCGAGGCGCTGTCCGGGCTCGGCCTGGGCGTAACGCCGAGCGCGGCGAATTTCCTCCTGCTGCATTTTCCCAACGGCAACGGCAAGTCGGCGCCCGAAGCCGACAAGTTTCTGCATGAGCGTCGCATCATCTTGCGGCGGGTCGAGGAATACGGCCTGCCCGATTGCTTGCGCATGACCATCGGCACCGAGGAGGAGAACCGCGCGGTGATCGACGCGCTCGCCTCGTTCTTGGGCGCCAACGGCGCGTCCCGATGACCAAGCCTTTGTTCGACAGATTGGCCATCATCGGCCCCGGACTGATCGGCTCGTCCATCATGCGCGCCGCCCGTGCCGCGGGCGCGGTGCGCGAGATCGTCGCCACCGCGCGGTCGCCCAAGACGCGGTCGCGCGTGGCCGAGCTTGGCATCGCCGACCGAGTGGTGGAGACCAACGCGCAGGCGGTCGAGGGGGCCGATTTGGTGATCGTCTGCGTGCCGGTCGGCGCGTGCGGCGCGGTCGCCAAGGAGATTGGGCCCGCATCTCAAAGCCGGCGCGGTCGTGTCCGATGTGGGCTCGGTGAAAGGCTCGGTGGTGCGCGACATGGGCCAGCATCTGCCGAACAATGTGCATTTCGTGCCCGCGCATCCGGTTGCCGGCACCGAGCATTCCGGTCCCGATGCCGGCTTTGCCGAGCTATTCGAGAACCGCTGGTGCATCCTGACCCCGCCCGAGGGCACCGACCCGCAAGCCGTAGACCGGCTCGCCGCGTTCTGGCGTCTGCTTGGCGCCAAGGTCGAGACTATGTCGCCCGAGCACCACGACATCGTGCTGGCCATCACCAGCCACATCCCCCACCTGATTGCCTATAACATCGTCGGGCACCGCCGCCGACGTCGAGCAGGTCACGCAATCCGAGGTGATCAAGTTCTCGGCCGGCGGCTTCCGCGACTTCACCCGCATCGCCGCCTCCGATCCGGTGATGTGGCGCGACGTGTTCCTCAACAACAAAGAGGCGGTGCTGGAGATGCTTGGCCGCTTCTCCGAGGATCTCGCCGCGCTCCAGCGCATGATCAGATGGGACGACGGCGCGGCGCTCGAGGCGCTGTTCTCGCGCACCCGCGCCATCCGCCGCTCCATCATCGAGGCTGGCCAGGACACCGAGGCAGCCGATTTCGGCCGGCCCCACGGCCACGACGATTGATGACTCATGGCTGAGTTATGGGTGTTCGGCTATGGCTCGCTGATGTGGCGGCCCGCTTTCGAGTTCATCGAGCGCGCGCCGGCGGCGCTGATCGGCGCGCACCGCTCGCTGTGCATCTACTCCTTCCACCATCGCGGCACCCATGAGCATCCCGGCCTCGTGCTCGGGCTCGACGAAGGCGGCGCCTGCCGCGGCGTGGCGTTCCGCGTGGCGCCGGACAAGAACGACGCCACCATCGCTTATCTGCGCGAACGCGAGCAGATCACCGAGGTCTATGTCGAGGCCTTAAGGCCGGTCAGCCTGCTCGACGGCTCGGGCCGGGAGCTCGAAGCCTTGTGCTACGTGGTCGACCGGGCCCATCCGCAATATGCCGGCCGGCTCTCGACCGAAGCCCAGGCGCGGTTGGTGCGGTCGGCGGTCGGCGGCTCGGGCACCAATATCGACTATGTGCTGAACACAGTGCGCCATCTCGAAGAGGCGGACATCCACGACGTGGAGCTGATGGCGCTCGCCGCCCATCTTGCCTCGGAGCCCGGTTAGCCGGCAGGCTTGGCCGCGACTTCAGGCTTGGTCAACTCGGGCGCGCCGAAGAAATAGCCCTGCATATAGGAGATGCCGGCTTTCTCCAGCATCTTGGCGGTCTTCTCGTCGCCCACCCATTCGCCCACGGTGGTGATGCCGAAGCTCTTAGCCAGCTCGATCAGCGTGCGCACGAACAGCTCGTCCTCGGCCTGCGTGCCGAGATTCTGAATGAACGACCCGTCGATCTTGACCATGTCGACGCCGAGCAGCCGCAGCGAGCGGAACGAGGTGTAGCCCGCACCGAAATCGTCGAGCGCCACGCGGCAGCCGAGCGCCTTCAGCGCCGTCACGAATTCGGCGGTCTCCTCAAGATCGGAGATGGCGGCCGTCTCGGTGATCTCGATGGTCAGCCGCTCGGCGAGACCCGAGCCCTTGGCGAAGGCCTCGAGCCCGTGCAGCCATTGCGGGTCTGTGGCGGTCGCCGCCGACACGTTGAGCGCCAGCTTGATCTTAGGCATCGAGCGCAGCAGCTCGATGGCGAGCTCGAGCGCGCGGTGATCGACCAGCTTGGCCAGTCCGAACTGCTCCGCCACCGGGATGAACTCCGAGGCCGAGGCAATCGTGCCGTCGAGCCGCTTCATGCGCAGCAGGCATTCGTAAAGCTCGGGCTCGTGGCTCCGTGACGTGACGATCGGCTGCAACGCCAGGATCATGCGGCGGTCGTTGAGCGCGCGCACGATCTCGTCGGCGATGCCCACCGCGCGCCGGCGCTCGGAGTCCCGGCGCTCGCACGGCTGGTAGAGGCTGAAACGGTCGCTGCGGCTGGAGCGGGCGATATCGAGCGCCTGAAGCGCGCGGCCGATAGCGCCCTGGGCGCTGCCGGCATGTTCGGGCAACAGCACGGCGCCGACCGAGATGGTGGTGGCCACCGCGCCGACGCTGGTATCGATGACGCTGTCGCGGACCGTGGCCATCAAGCGGCGGGCGATCGCCTCGACCCCCTCCTCGCTACAGTCCTGCAACACGATGCCGAATTTGTTGGACGAGAACCGGCCGATGCAATCCTTGCCGCGTAAGCCGCGGCCCATGCGGCGTCCGGCAATGGTGATCACCTCGTCGCCGACGTCGTAGCCATAAGTTTCGTTGACCAGAGTGAGATCGTTGACGCCGGCGAGCAGGAACGCTCCCTTGGCGGGGTTTTGCCCGGCGCTGCCGAGAAATCGGGTCAGCTCTTCGGTCAGTCTGGTGCGATTGAGTTGCCCGGTCAGCTCGTCATGGCTGCCGAGATAGAGCAACCGTTCCTCGCGCTCGCGGCGGTCGTTGATGACCCTGAGCGTGCCCTGCGCCACGTGCGGGCGGCCTTCCGCGTCGATCGAACAGACGCCGGTGTCCTCGAGCCACAGCGCCGCGCGGCCGCGGCGCCCTTCCGGCAGAAAACGATAGCGGAGGCAATAGCGCAGCTCCGTCCCGGGCGTGACATGCGGACCGCCGGCGATGCCGTCATAACGGGCGCCGGCCTGCTCCGGATCGACCAGCAAGGCAAACGCGCGCCCTTTGTCGACCTTGTCGACGCCGGCGACGCACAGCACCGCTTGCGCATTGGCCGCCCAGTCGATGCGGTCGCTGGCGAAGTCCCAGCGATAGGCCGTCTCGCGCACGGTGGTGAGCACCCGCTCAAGATCGAGCGGCCCTTCATCCGAGCCCGAGGTTTTGTTGTTTTCGGTTTCCGAGTCCGGCTGGCCGAAATCCAGCACGCTGCCGGCGCCCTTGGCCGGCGCCGGCGGCACCGCGCCCATTTGGGCAAGCTCCTTCGACGATGCACTCACTCAACGCCCCCATCATCCCGCGGTTTGCTCGGACGCCTTGTTGACGCCTCGCTTATTGCCCGGCAGCTTACGCAACAAGGCTTAAGAAAGGCGAAAACGCGCCCGCGCGCTCCAGGACGTGATCGCGCGAGTAAGACAGTTAGCAGCGCTCGTGGGGAGGCTTTCGCCCGGCTTGGTTGACAAAAGCTTGCGAGGCAAGCGCCGGGCCGTCCAGCCGGTGGGACGCTATTTCTCTTCCTTGACGTCGAGCACCTGACGACCGCCGTAACGGCCCGATTTCAGGTCGATATGATGCGGCCGGCGCAGCTCGCCGGAGTCCTTGTCCTCGACATAGGTTGGCGAGGCCAATGCGTCATGCGCCCGGCGGTTGCCGCGCTTCATGCGCGAGGTTTTTCGTTTTGGAACGGCCATGATGTGAACCCTGTTAGCGGCCCCGCCCGGGCGGCGAGGCCTTTGAGCCCGCCCTTATAGTGGCAATCTCTGGCGCTGGCCAGGGGCGGACGGCAAAAACCGCCGCCGCTAGATGCAACCCGAGCGCTGCGCCAAAGTCGGCATGCGCCGGTCGAGCACCCTGGCGATGAGCTGCATATGCCGGCTCGGTCTTGCCGGATTGCGAAAGCGCGGATTTGGCAACGCCGCCGCCAGCAAAATCGCCTCGCCGCGGGTAAGGTTCGCCGCGCTCTTATGGAAATAATGCCGGCTCGCCGCTTCGGCGCCGAAAATGCCCGGGCCGAATTGGGCGACATTGAGATAAACCTCCATCACCCGCTCTTTCGGCCACGCCAGCGACATGAAATAGGCGAGCGGCACCTCCGCCGCCTTGCGCACATAGCTTCGGCCATTCCACAGATAAAGGTTCTTGACCGTCTGCATCGGGATCGTGCTCGCGCCCCGCAATCCGCCAAGGCCGCCGCCTTCCTTGATCGCCTCCCGCACCGCGCCCCAGTCGACGCCCCAATGGGTGCAGAACCGGCCGTCCTCGCTGGCGATCACCGCCAAGGGCAGCTGGCGCGAGATGTCATCGAGCGGCACCCAACTCTGGCGAACTGCGCCGCCTTTGAGCGTGTTCAATACCATCACGCTGGTGGTCGGCGGATTGATGAAGCGGAACAGGACGATGGAGAAGAGGACGGCGATGCCAAGGTAAACCAGAATGCGCGCGGCACGCCTGAGCCACGGGTGTCTCGAACGTCTCTTGATGCGCTTCCCTGTCCGCTCGCCCGAGACCGCCTGAATCGCCATAAGCCGCCTTGTACCTCCTGGTTGCCGCATCGAGCAACGTCGTATTAGGGTAAGGATTACCGGTGGTTTTGCGGCAAAGAGCCGCGATGTTTCACGCTATCCCCAAGATGCCCTTTCTCACACAGCTTGAACGCGTGGCAAGCGCCGTCGAGGCGCGGCTCGACCGTTTGCTGCCCCAAGGCCACGGCCGAGGGCCGGCCGGGCTCGGCCGGGCCATGCGCTACGCGGCCCTCGGCGGCGGCAAGCGGCTCAGACCCCTGCTTCTCATCGAATTGGCGCAATTGTTTGGCGTGCGCGAGACCGACGCGCTGCAAGCGGCCTGCGCGCTCGAATGCGTCCATTGCTACTCTCTGGTGCATGACGATCTGCCGTCGATGGACGACGACGCGGTGCGCCGCGGCCGCCCGACCCTGCACCTCGCCTTCGACGAGGCGACCGCGATCCTGGCCGGCGACGCCCTTCTGACGCTCGCCTTCGAGATTTTGAGCGATCCGGACACGCACGACGATCACGCCATTCGCGCCGAGCTGGTGCTTCTGCTGGCCAAGGCAGGGGGTTGGCAGGGCATGGCGCAAGGCCAGGCGCTCGATCTCAGCCCCGAACGCCAAGACTTCAGTGCCAACGACATCGCCACCATGCAGGCGCTCAAGACCGGGGCCTTGTTCCGCTTCGCCTGCGAGGCGGGCGCGGTGCTCGGCCGTGCGAAGCCTGCCGAGCGGAAGGCGCTATTGGCCTATGCATCCGCCTTCGGCCAGGCCTTCCAACTCGCCGACGATTTGCTCGATGCCCAAGGCGACGCGGCTTCCCTCGGCAAGGCGGTGGCCAAGGACGAAGCCCGCGGCAAGGCCACGCTGGTAGCGCTGCTCGGACCCGAAGCGGCCAAGGCCAGACTTGCCGCCCTCGTCGCCGAAGCCGAATTGGCCCTCGCCCCGTTCGGCGCCAAGGCCGCAACGCTGATCGAGGCCGCCCGCTTCATCGCCGAACGGCGCGCTTGAGGGACGGCCCGAATCGGCTTCGAATAGCCGCATGGCAAGGGCCGCCGACCGACCGACACGCTCCTCTTGGAGCCTCGAGCGCTTCCTTAGGGCGCGTTGGCGGCTCGTGGTTTCCGGTGTGTTCGGTCTCGCGCTGATCGCGCTTTTGCCGGATCAGCTTTCTGCACGTGACACGGATGCTGATCGGCTGGGACGCCGGCATCGCCCTTTATCTCTTGCTCGTCCTCATCATGGTGCTCGGCTCCAACTCGGCCAGCGTGTGCCGCCATGCGGCCATGCAGGACGAAGGGCGTTATGCCGTGCCGATTCTAACGGTCACCGCCGGCATGGCGAGTCTCGCCGCCATCGTCGTGTGGCTACATCTGACGCCCGACACCGAGTCGCAGCCAACCCATCTCGCGCTGCTGTTTCTCACCACGCTGCTGTCGTGGACCTTCATCCACTCGATCTTCGCTCTGCACTACGCGCACGAATACTATGCCGAACATCGCGGCAAGGGCAGCGGCTTGCGTTTCCCCGGCGGCGGCAAGCCGAACTATTGGGATTTCATCTATTTCGCCTTCACCATCGGCACGTCCACCGCGGTTTCCGACGTGGAGGTGACCTTGCGCGCAATCCGTAAGACCGTGACGATCCACGCTTTGGTCGCCTTCATCTTCAATGTGACGATGATCGCGCTGACCGTGATCGATCGCTGGCGACGCCATCTCGGGGAAATAAGCCCCTACTCCGCGGCGCTGCGGCCGATGCTGGCCTGCCCGAACCTTCGCTCGATATAGTCGAGCACCATCTGCTTGAATTCGGCGGCAGCAGCGGGGCCGCGCAAGGTCGTGACCTTCTTGCCGTCGATGAACACCGGCGCGGCCGGCGCTTCCCCCGTGCCGGGCAGCGAGATGCCGATATCGGCGTGCTTCGACTCGCCCGGACCGTTGACGATGCAGCCCATCACCGCGACGGTCAGCGTCTCCACGCCGGGATAGCGGCGCTTCCACTCCGGCATCGACTCCCGGATGAAATCCTGGATGTCGCGGGCCAGCTCTTGAAATGTCGTGGACGTGGTGCGCCCGCAGCCGGGGCAGGCCGCGACCAGCGGCACGAACGCGCGGAACCCCATGCTCTGGAGCAGCTCCTGCGCCACCTTCACTTCCAGCGTGCGGTCGCCGTTCGGCTCAGGCGTGAGCGAGATGCGGATGGTGTCGCCGATGCCCTGCTGGAGCAGCACGCCGAGCGCGGCCGAAGAGGCGACGATGCCCTTCGACCCCATGCCCGCCTCGGTCAGACCGAGATGCAGCGCCAGCTCTGAGCGCGCGGCGAGCATCGCGTAGACCGCAATCAAATCCTGCACCGCCGAGACTTTGGCCGACAGCACGATCTTGTCGGGGCCAAGCCCAAGCTCCATCGCCCGGGCGGCGCTGATCAGCGCCGACTGCACGATCGCTTCATGCATCACTTCCCGCGCGTTTTTGGGCTCGGGCAGGCGCGCGTTCTCATCCATCAGCCGCGTGAGCAGCTCCTGGTCGAGGCTGCCCCAGTTCACGCCGATGCGCACCGCCTTGCCGTGGTGCATGCGCGATCTCGACGATCTCGGCGAATTGCCGGTCGCGCTTGTCCTTGAAGCCGACATTGCCGGGATTGATGCGATATTTGGCGAGCGCTCGCGGCGCAGGCCGGATGCTCTTTCAGCAGCGTGTGGCCGTTATAGTGAAAATCGCCGATCAGCGGCGCCTCGATCCCAAGGATATCGAGCCGCTCTTTGATATGCGGCACGGCGGCCGCGGCCTCGGCCCGGTCGACGGTGATGCGCACCAGTTCCGAACCCGCCCGCGCCAATGCCGCGACCTGGGCGACGGTCGCCTCGATATCGGCCGTATCGGTATTGGTCATCGACTGCACCACGATGGGGGCGTCGCCGCCGATCGTGACGCCGCCGATCCTGACCGGAATGGCGCGCCTGCGCGCTTGCGTCTCCATGGGGCGAGGATACATCACATTTGGCGCGGCCGCGCCAGCGGCCCAAGCCCTAGGCTTTCCGCCGCTTGCCGAGGGCCAAAACGAGGTCGGCGAGCAGCGCCGCTATCGCCACGCCGGTCGCGGCGCTGAGCGCGGTCGCCGGGTCGGCCGTCCGGTCGGGGGTCAGCCCTTGCGCCGTCTCGAGCAGGACCGCGACGGGGAGCAGCACCGCCGCCACCGCCATCGGTCTCGGCCAAGCGAGGCAGAAGATCGCGGTCACGGCGAAATAAGCAAAAAAATGCTCGACCAGCCAGTGCAGGCCGAGCCTGATCTGCCATCCGACCGGCACCAGCGTGGCGGCGGCGATCGCCACCAGCAGCACCGCGCCGCCGGCCGCGATCCACTTCGAAGTCGTCAACTCGAGAGCGCCGCGGTGAGCGTGCCGACATTATGGCGGAACATGTCGAGATAATTCGGCGCCGGCCCGTCAGGCCCCGACAGCGCGTCGGAATAAAGCGTGCCGCCGATCTTGGCGCCGGTCTCGCGCGCGATTTGGTCGAGCAGGCGATGGTCGGTGATGTTCTCGATGAACACCGCCGGGATGTGCTCGGCCTTGATCTGGCGGATGATCTTGGCCACGTCCTGGGCGCTCGCCTCGCTCTCGGTGCTGACGCCCTCGGGCGCGATGATCTCGAGCCCATAAGCCGCGCCGAAATAGCCGAACGCGTCGTGGCTGGTGATGATCTTCCGCCGTTCCGGCGGCAGCTTGCCGAGCGCCTCCTTCACCGCCGCTTCTTCGGTGGCGAGGGCAGCGAGATATGTGGCGGCATTGGCTTCGTAGATGGCCTTGCCGTCAGGATCGGCGGCGATCAGCCCGTCGCGAATATTGGCGACATAGAGCTTGCCGTTGGCGAGGTCCTGCCAGGCATGCGGGTCGGTGATCGTTTCCGCCTCGCCGCCCTCCTCCTCGACCATGGTGTGCGGCTTGACCCCGTGCGAGGCGACAATGGTCTTGCCTTTGAAGCCCGAGGATTTCTCCAGCCGCTCCATCCAGCCCTCGAAGCCGAGGCCATTGACGAAGAACAACTGCGACGAGGCCAGCGTCTTGGCGTCGGCCGGGGTCGGGCTGAACACATGGGCGTCGCCGTCGGGCCCGACCAGCGTGACGACATCCACACGGTCGCCGCCGACCTGCCGCACCATGTCGCCCAGGATCGAGAACGAGGCGACGGCCTTGACCTTGTCGGCCGCGTGCGCGCCGCTCGAAACGCCGAGCAGGACGAGCAACGCCAGTCCGAGCAATGCAACCAAGCGATGTTTCATGACACGGCTCCTTTCACACCATCAGGCTTCCAGATGCTTGCGCGGCAACAGGCCCCAGATCAGGCCGCCGCGTAGGCCAAGCAGCATGGACAGCAGATAGAACACGCCGCAGGTGAGGATGATCGCCGGCCCGGTCGGCACATTGGCGTAATAGGACAGCAACAGGCCCGACACGCTGGCGGCGAAGCCGCAGCCGATCGCCACCAGGATCAGCCCCGAGACATCTTCGGCCCAGAACCGCGCGGCGACCGCCGGTAGCAGCATGATGCCGACCGCCATCAAAGTGCCGAGCGCCTGGAATCCGGCCACCAAATTGAGCACCACCAGCACGAGGAAGATGAGGTGGGTCGGCGAGCTCAGATTGCTGGCCGAGCGCAGGAACTGCGGATCGAAACATTCCAGCACCAGCGGCCGATAGATCACCGCCAGCACCGCCAGCGAAACGGTGGAGATCGCCGCGAGCAGGATGATCGCCGCGTCGTCGAGCGCGAGCACCGTGCCAAACAGCACATGCAGCAGATCGATATTGCTGCCCCGGACCGAGACGATCAGCACGCCGAGCGCGAGCGACACCAGATAGAAGCCGGCGAGTGACGCATCTTCGCGCAACAGGGTGGCGCGGGCGACCAGCCCCGCGGCCAGCGCCACGGCCAGCCCGGCGATAAAGCCGCCGAACGACATGGCCGGCAGCGACAGGCCGAACAGCAGATAGCCGACGGCGGCGCCCGGCAGGATGGCGTGGCTCATGGCGTCGCCCATCAGGCTCATGCGCCGCAGCATCAGGAACACGCCGATCGGCGGGGCGCCGAGCGACAGCGCCAGGCAGCCCACCAGCGCCCGGCGCATGAAGGAAAACTCGATGAACGGGCTGATGACCGCGTCGATCATGCCGGCTGCCGCTCGCGCGCCTCCTCGTCCCGCTCGCACACTTCAGCATGCTCGTCGAACGCCTCGACCAATTGCCGCGACTTGACGAGATTGGCCGGCGTCAGCACTTTGCGGGTGTCGCCCCAGGCCACCACCTCGCGGGCGAGCAGCAGTGTGGTTGGGAAATGAGCGCGCACTTGCTCGATGTCGTGCAGCGCGGCAAGCACGGTGCGTCCTTCGCCATGCCAGCGCAGGATCAGCGCGATGAGATCGGCCACGGTCTTGGTGTCGACCGCCCGGAACGGCTCATCTAATAGAATCAGCGCCGCGTCTTGCAGCAGCAGCCGGGCGAACAGCACGCGCTGAAACTGGCCGCCCGACAAGGCGCCGACCGGGCGGGCCGCGAGATCGACCAGCCCGACCGTGGCCAGCGCCCGGGCCACCTCGTCGTTGCGCTTGCCGTCGACGGCGCGCCAGGCCCCGATCTCGCGCCACAGCCCCATCGCCACGCAGTCGAACACCGAGATGGGGAAACTGCGGTCGATGTCGATCTGCTGCGGCAGATAGGCAATGTCGGATTTCTTGAGGTCGTCGCGATCGAGACTGCCGCTGAGCGGCTTGAGCTCGCCGATGATGCCCTTGAGCAGGGTCGATTTGCCGGCGCCGTTAGGCCCGACGATGGCGAGCAATTCGCCGCGCTTCACCTCGCCGGTGATGTGATGCACCGCGGGATGCCGGTCGTAGCCGAGCGTCAAGTCGCGGAAGGTGAGCGCCGGTGTCGTCATGATCACCTCAGGGCCCACATCACGGCGCCCCACAACAGCGCGGAGGCGACCGCCACCATCACGAGCCGCGCCGGCACCGACAGGCGCAACAGCGAGACGCCGCTCGCTGCTGGCATGGGAGCTTGGACCGAGTGCGCGGCGTCATGTTGGTCGGCAACCAGCGCCACGTGACGATGCCCTCCCCGCCGCTCAAACCCCATGTCGATGTCCTTTGTTCGCGGCAGCTCAGGCCGCTCGGCACGCCTCGCACAGGCCGGCGATCTCGAGCGTCACCCGCTCAGGGGCAATCTCGTCAGGCACCAGGCCGAGCAGCGCCGCCTGGTCGTCGTTCGACAGCGGGATCTCGATCACCCTTCCGCATTGCCGGCAGATGGCGAACGCGAACTTGCCGTCGCAGCCGCCATGGCCGCAGGCGATGAAGGCCGAGCGCGACTCAAGACGGTGCACCATGCCCTTCTGCATCAGGTCGGCAAGCGCGCGATACACGGTGGGCGGATGGGAGATGCCCGCGGTCCTGACCCGGTCGAGGATGGCGTAGGCGCTCATCGGCTCCTTGGCCTTGCGCAGGCAGGACAGGATCTCGCTCTGATTGCGCGACAGCTTGGGCTGATGGTGCTGATGAGCGGCGTTCATGCGCGATGATATAACATAACATCCCTCCCCCGCGTCAACCGCGCAAAAGTTCCCGCCTCGCGGTTTCGCGACGGTAAAAAGCCAAGGAACCAGCCGCTTTCGGCGCGGGTTTACTCTCCAAGTCGCTGCGGCACCGGGTCGCGCCCACAGGCGCCGGACCGGGAGGGTGGAACCGAGAGGTCCCCTCGCAGCGCCCATTGGATGAGGAACGCCATGTCGAGAGTTGTTGCTGGAAGCGTCGTCGCCGTCGTCGGCGTCGCCTGGGCCTTAGTCGGGGCGCTGCCTGCAAGCGCCGGCGCGGCCGGCGGCGGCAGCCCCCTCGAGACGGCGCGCAACGCCGAGAAGGGCAGCCTGAAAAGTCCCTATGCCGATTACGCCAGTGTCGCCGAGGAAGGCCATCAGAAATACATGGCCGCCGGCTGCAACGGCTGTCATGGCGGCGGTGGCGGTGGCGGCATGGGTCCGCCGCTGACCAACGAAGTGTGGGTCTACGGCAAGGACGATGACACGTTGTTCCGCCTGATCGCGCTCGGCTCCGACGAATTGCAGAAGCAGGGCTATAGCCGGAAGGGCTCTGAGAACGTCGTCGGGCCGATGCCCGCACAGGGAACCATCGTCAAATCGGACGACGATTTGTGGAAGATCATCGCCTGGATCAGGTCGGTGAACCCGTCTTCCGCGGGTGGCTGAGGCGCATCAGCCGACCCGTCAGCCCAGTAGCAGGCGGCGCTCACTCTTCCGGTTCGCCGTCGCTTCGGCCGATCACCGCTCTTACCGACCCATCCTTCCGGTGGAGGAAGGCGCGGCCGCCATAGGTGCGCGCGCACTCGCGCGCCTTGCTCCACGCGTCCTTCTGCTTGGTCCACATCAAGAACCAACCTTTTTCGTCGCGGAGCCGCCAGCTGAACTCCGTTCCCCCCGGGCTGAACGGGTTGGGACGAAATTCCACGTGCCATTCCTTGTTGACCGGCTCATCCGTCACAAGCGCAGTCCTTCAATGCGGGGCCCGTCGTCCTCGGCCGACCGCCGCGATGGCCTAACGGCCATTCCCTCCGCGGTGATCGGCAAGATCCCTCAGCGCGGCAGTGACCAATCGCACCAGCTCGCTTTGGCGTCGCACGCCGGTGCGCGCGAAAGCCGTCTTGAGGTGGAAGCGCACGGTGTTCATCGAGATGCCGGCGCGTTCGGCATAGTGGTTGAGCTCCTCGCCCGCGGCCAGCGCGGCAAGCAGCGTGGCTGAGCCGAGCGGGATTCTGAACAGCTCGGCCACGAGCTGCGGCACGGTCGGCGCGCGATGCAGGGGATCGTGGATCACGAACAGCGTCCCGCGCCGTCGTCCGCCGGCCAGCTCTTCCCCTCGGAACAGCGGCGCCACGATCACGACATAAGCCGGTTCGCCGTGCGGCCGCTTCACGCGAACCAAGCCGCCCGAGCCGCCCGCGGCAACGTCGCGCTGAAGCTCGGCCAGGCGCTGATTTGCCGCGCGATCGGCCGCATAGGGGCGGCCGCTGCGATCAAGCGCCAGCCCATCGTCACGGGCCGACATGCGCCGCGCCGCCTCGTTGGCAAATAGCGTGCGGCCCCCTTCGTCGAGGCCGACCATGCCAGCGGCAAGCCGGTCGCAGGCCTCGGCCAGGGCCGCGTTGCGGCGATCGAGCGCGAAGAACGAGCGCCTGAGCTGGAGCGCGCGCGACAGATGCGGCATCAGCCGCTCGAGCTTGGCGATGTCGTCGTCGTCGAATGAAGCGCGGTCCGGGCCGCGATGCAGCCGATCATGGCGAAGCGGCCATTGGCGGCAGCGAGGGTGCCTCCTAAACATTCTTCAAGTCCGAGCGGCCGGAAGACCTCGCTGAAGAATATGCCGGGCCGACGCTTCTCTTCCGGCAGAAGCCGATAGGTCGGGATGGCGGTGCCAGGTGGGCGCTTCATGAACGCGGGTGGGGCCGGGTCGAGATGGGCGAATTCGCGTTCGTACTGCGCGGCGACTCCGCCGCTGAACAGGCCGATCGCGGCCTGGGTGGCGACGTCCGGCCGCGCGGCGTCGAAATCGATCAACGCCGCCGAGCCCACGTCGAACAGGCCGCACAGGAGGGTGAGAGCTTGGTCGAATTCGGTGAGATCGCGGACGCTCAAATAGAGGGCGTCGAGAAACAGCGATTCCGGGTCCGGCATGGCACGCGATCTCAAGCCGATACTGACCCCATGCTAATGCCCGCCCCCTGGAGCCGCCACGGATTTGATGACGTTCTGGCGGGTTTCCGCCGTTTCTTCGCCGGCCGGTGCGTCGCCGCGCGCTTGATTTGCGCGGCCCACAAGCGTGCAATGCGCCATGCCGCACCGCATCGCCATCGTCGAGGGTGACATCACCCGGCTCGAGGTCGACGCCATCGTCAATGCCGCCAATAGCAGCCTGCTCGGCGGCGGCGGGGTCGACGGCGCCATCCACCGCGCAGCGGGTCGAGCATTATACGATGCCTGCAAGACGCTCGGCGGTTGCGACACCGGCGAGGCCAAGATCACGCCAGGCTTCAATCTGCCCGCGCGCTACGTGATCCACACGGTCGGCCCGGTATGGAGCGGCCGCGGCGAGGATCGCCTGCTCGCCAATTGCTACCTCAACAGCTTCGCGCTCGCGCTGACGCATGACCTGGCCTCGATCGCCTATCCCGCTATCTCCACCGGGGCTTACCGGTTTCCCCCCGACCGCGCCGCATCGATCGCGCTGCGAACTGTGCTTGCTGCACTCGAGACTGCGCCTGCAATGCAGCGCGTCGTATTCTGCTGCTTCGGCGCTGAATCGCGCGAGCACCACGAGCGGGCCCTTGATGCTGCCTTGGACATAGAATGATGAGCGAGATCCTTGCGCCGGGAAACCTGAGGGTTAAGCTGGGCGTTAACAACCGCTGAGTCGCCAAAGCGCTAAAGCGCCAAGGCGCCGGACTCGGCAAGGTGGGGCGAAATGTCAGAGCTCGATCCGCTTCTGCTGTCGCGCATCCAGTTCGCCTTCACCATCTCGTTCCACATCATCTTTCCGTCCTTCACCATCGGGCTCGCCGCCTGGCTGGTGGTGCTCGAGGCGCTGTGGCTCAAGACCGGCAAGCCGATCTACATGCACATTGCCCTGCACTGGGCCAAGATCTTCGCCGTGTCGTTCGGCATGGGCGTGGTTTCCGGCGTGGTGCTGTCCTACGAGTTCGGCACCAATTGGAGCGAGCTGTCGCGGCGCGGCGGCAATGTAATCGGCCCGTTGATGTCCTACGAGGTGCTGACCGCGTTTTTCCTCGAAGCGGGCTTTCTCGGCATCATGCTGTTCGGCTGGAAGCGCGTGCCGAAATGGGTGCATTTCTTCGCCACCTGCATGGTGGCGCTCGGCACCGCGATCTCGGCCTTCTGGATCCTGTCGGCCAACAGTTTTATGCAGACCCCGGCCGGCTTCACCATCGACGACATGGGCGTGCTGCACGTCGCCGACTGGTGGCAGGTGATCTTCAACCCGTCCTTCCCTTACCGTTTCGCCCATATGGTCGCCGCCGCCTATCTCACCACCGCCTTCATCGTGGCAGGCATCGGCGCCTGGTACATTTTGCGGAACAGGAGCGTGCCGCATGGCAAGATCATGCTCGGCATGGGCTTGAGCTTGCTGGTCTGGCTCGCGCCGCTCCAACTCGTGATCGGCGATCTGCACGGGCTGAATACGCTCGAGCATCAGCCGGCCAAGGTCGCGGCGCTCGAAGCCCATTGGGAAACCGGCCGGAACGTGCCGCTGATCCTGTTCGCCATCCCCGATCCCAAGGCCGAGAAAAACCACTACGAGCTTGCCGTTCCGGCGCTGGGCAGCCTGATCCTCACCCATGAATGGGACGGCGAGGTCAAAGGGTTGAAATCGTTCCCGCCCGAGGATCGCCCCAATCCGATCATCCCGTTCTTCGCTTTCCGCATCATGGTCGGCATCGGGCTGATCATGATCGCCGTCGGCATCGTTGGCTCGGTGCTGTGGCTGATCGGCCGGCTCTATACCAGCCGCTGGTTCTTGCGCACCCTGGTGTGGGTCTCGCCGCTTGGCTTTCTCGCCGTGCTGGCGGGCTGGTTCGTGGCCGAGGTCGGGCGCCAACCCTGGACCGTCTATGGCGTGCTGCGCACCGCCGACGCCGTCTCGCCGGTCCCGGGCGGCAGCGTGCTCACCTCGCTCATTCTGTTCGTGCTGGTCTACGGCATCGTGTTCGGCGCCGGCCTCTATTACATTGGCAAGCTCGTGCAGCGCGGTCCTGACGAGACCCCGCCGGTGCCCGAAGAGGGCGAGGCGGATTTGTCCCATCGGCCGCTGGCAGCGTCAGGAAACCCATGACCGAGACCGCGAGCCAGATGACGGAATTCATGCCGGTGATCCTGCCGCTGGTGTGGGCGGCGATCCTGGGGTTCGCGGTGTTCCTTTATGTGCTGCTCGGCGGCTACGATCTCGGCCTGGGCGTGCTGTTCCCGTTGGCGCCGTCGCACAAGGACCGCGACGCCATGATGGCATCGGTGGCGCCGTTCTGGGACGGCAACGAGACCTGGCTGGTGCTCGGCGGCGGCGGGCTGCTCGCCGCCTTCCCGCTCGCCTACGCAATCATGCTGCCGGCGCTCTACCTCCCCATCATTCTGATGCTGATCGGGCTCATCTTGCGCGGCGTCGCCTTCGAGTTCCGCTTCAAGTCCGCGCGCTATCGCTATCTCTGGGACCTCGCCTTCGCCGGCGGCTCGGTGCTCGCCGCGCTGATGCAAGGCGTCATCATCGGCGCCTTCGTCCAGGGCTTCGCCGTCACCGACCACAAATTCTCCGGCGGCGCCTTCGACTGGCTCTCGCTGTTCTCGGTGGTCACCGCCATCGCGCTGCTGTCGGGCTACGTACTGCTCTCGGCGTTGTGGCTGATCATGAAAGGCGACGAGGCGCTGCGCGAGTGGGCTTACGGCGTCGCCCGCTCGGCGCTGATCGCTTTGGCGGCGTTCATCGTCATCTTCAGCATTTGGACGCCGTTTCTGCACCCGGAGATCGCCGCGCGCTGGTTCACCCCTGGCAATATGGTGATGCTAAGTCCGGTGCCGCTGGTAACGGCGGCGAGCGTTGTGGCGTTGTGGCGGGCGCTCGATCGGCGTCAGCGCTATACGCCCTTCCTGCTCGCCATCGTCATCTTCATGCTCTGCTATACCGGGCTCGCCGTCAGCCTGTTCCCGTTCATCGTCCCGCCCGACATCACCATCTGGCAGGCGGCCGCCGCGCCCAAGAGCCAGCTGTTCATGCTCTATGGCGCCGTCCCGCTACTGCCCATCATCTTGGGCTACACCGTCTATTCCTATTACGTGTTCTGGGACGCGACCGAGCACGACGCCTATCATTGAGGAAGGTGCCTCACCCTGAGGAGGCCGCTTCACGCGGCCGTCACGAAGGGTGGGCTCATACCTCGAGACGCGCCCCAACGGCGCTCCTCAGCCTGAGGAGAAGTTGCGGCTCACCCCTTGCCGCCAAGGTCGTGGGCCATCAGCCGGCGCTTCAGCGCCGTGACCTTGCCGTAAGCCTTGTCGATGCGGGCACGTGAGATGCGCCCGTCCCGCACCGCGTCGGCGATGATGGCGTGGATCTTGGGGCCGAGTTCGACGTCTTGCGCCTGGACGTTGGAGAACACCAAGACGTCGGTGCCGGCATTGACCGCCTTGATCACCCGCTCCTCGAGCGAATAGTCGTGGCTTACCCCGCCCATCTCCATGTCGTCGCTCATCACCACCCCGTCAAAGCCGATCGCCTTGTCCCTGAGCGCGCGCACGGCGCGGCCCGACAACGAAGCCGGCAGCTTGGCGCCGTCGCTGAAGGTCGGATGATAGAGGTGGCCGAGCATCACGGCGTCGAGCAGGCCGTCCTTGGCGAGCGCACGGTAGGGTTCGATCTCGATCTCCCGCCAGCTCTCGGACACGTCGGCCAGCGCCTTGTGGCTGTCGACACGGCTTGAGCCGTGGCCCGGGAAGTGCTTGGCCACCGTGACGATGTCGGCATGGCGATGGGCGAGGATGAAGGCGCGGGCGAGCGCCGTGACGGTATTGGGATCGGCGCTGAAGCTGCGGTCGCGCTGGCCGATCACCGGATTGGCGGGATTGACGTTGAGATCGACCACCGGGCCGAAATTGAGATTGAAGCCGGCATAGGCCAGCTGATCGGCCATGGTCGCATAGAGCCGCTCGGCGCTGTCGGCCGAGGCATAGGCCGGGTTTCTGCCGACGCTCCAGGCCGAGGGAAAATAGCGGTGGCCGTTTCGCGGTGTCAGCCGCTGCACCTTGCCGCCTTCCTGGTCGACCGCGATGAACGGCACCATTGCGGACTTGGCGTTGCGCAGCAACGCGGTCAGCGAGCGAAGCTCGTTGGGCGAGCCGATATTCTCCGGATAGAGCACCACGCCGCCCACGATGCCTTTGGCCAGCTGATCGCGCACCGCTTTCACGCCCGGTTCGCGCTCGTGGTCTCCGAGAAAGCCGACCATGATCATCTGCCCGATCATGGCGTCGAGACGCTTATCGGCAGGCACCGGCGGCGGTTCGCTGTCGCAGGCGGCGCCAAGCCCGGTCAGCGCCATGCCGAACGACAGCAGCACGGCCGCGAACATGGTCCTCGTCAGGGGCGGCAGTCGGCTCACCATCATGGGCAATTTACGGGAAGGGACGCGAGGGGGCGCCATTGAACCTTTCTCCGCGCCGCCTCGTCAAACGGACGCGAACGAAACGTCAGGCCAATCGGCCCGACCAACTGGTGGAGACTACAATGAAACCCATGATGTTATCCCGATCTTGGCCGCGTCGTTGGTCGCGGCATCGGCTTCGTTGACCCCGGCCTTGGCCTGCATACCAGCGGGCCCCGGCCAATGTTGCAGCGGCGCTCAGTTTTCCGAGAACGGCCAGTACTGTCGTGTCATCCATTGCTTGGGTGAAGGCCAGTTCGCCAGACTCCACACGCAAAAGAAATGCTCGGTGATTGGGAGCCCTGCTCGAAACTTCCGGGTGCCCACGCCCTCGCGCCTCTAGCGAGACCCTGCCACCTCCCTAGCTCGTCGAGATCGGCGCCGGATCAACGTCCGGCGCCGATCTGTTCGTCGGCTGCGCCGCCCTTCTCGCCGAGTGCGCCGGCCGCATCGAGAATCCCGGCGCCGAACGCCTTGCCGCCGGTCGATCCATCAGGCTTGCGCGCGCTCGCCGACAAGATCTCCCGGGCGTTGCTCCAGTCCAATTTGCCGTCGCGCTCGAGCAGCAGCGCCACCACGCCCGAGACATGGGCGGCGGCCATCGACGTTCCCGAGGACAGCGCGTAGCCGCCCTTGAGCGCCGGTGCGATGATGTCGACGCCCGGCGCGGCGATTGAGATGTAATCGCCGCGATTGGCCTTGCCGTAGAGTCTGTCCTTGTCGTCGGTGGCGGTGACGGCGATCACTTGCGGATAGGCCGCCGGATAGAGCGGCGCGCCCTTGGGCCCGTTATTGCCGGCCGCGGCGACGAAGATCACGCCTTTGTCGGCTGCCGCCTTGATGATGCGGTCGAGCAGCGGATCCATCGGCCCGGTGAAGCTCATGTTCATGACCTTGGCGCCGGCGTCGAACGCCCAGTTGATGCCCTTGAGCAATTGGAACGAGGTCGATAGCGCCGGGGTCTTCTTGCCGCTGCGGAAGGCGCGCACGCTGAGCAGCTTGGCCTCGGGCGCGACGCCCGTGAGCTCGGCATGAGCTGCTAGAATGCCGGCGATCTCGGTGCCATGCGGCTCGGGCACCGCAGGGCCTTCTCCCACCGCATCGAACATGCCGGCGATCGTGCCGACCAGCTCCGGATGCGCAGCCTCGATCGCCGTGTCGATGACCGCGACCAGCACGCCGTTGCCGCGCGCCAGGCGATGCGCCGCGTCGAGCCTGATCGCCTCGCCGGCATATTGCGGCGCGGTCTTGGGCGACGTTTTGTCTTTGCTGACGCTATAGTCGTAATTGGGCTGCGCCTGCTCGATTTCGGGATCGGTGCTGAGCGCCGCAAGCAGCGACTCCAGCGAGCGGCCGGCTGGAAGCCGCAAGCGCACCAGCGCGCCGTCGAGTAGCGGGATCGTAACTCTGGGATCGGCGGTGACATTGTATTGGCTGGCGAGCCGCGCGGCGATCTCGCTCGCCCGCGCCGCATCGACCAGGACGAGAATCTCCCTGGGGCGGTGCGGGCGGTTGGTCACCAACGCGGCGATGGCCGGTGGGATCTGATCCGCCGTTTTGGTCTTAGCGGCGCGGGGCGGTTTCTTGCCGCCGTCGTCCTCGGTCAGCTCCACGCAGTTTTTGCCCTTGCGGACATGACCTTCGGGGCATGGCTCGGCGGCAATGTCCGGCTCGTCCGGCGCGCGGCAGTTAGGCCATTTGCCGGTCAGGCCCTTGTGCGCGCAGCTCGCGGTCGGCTTTGCTTTGCATTTCGGCCATTTGCCGGTCGTGCCCTCGGGGCAGTAGCGCACGATCTTTTCGCAGTCCGGCCATTTGCCCTTGGTGTTCGCGGGGCATTTCGGCGGCTTGACACTCACGCATAGCGGCCATTTGCCGACCGTGCCTTTGGGGCAGCCTGGGTTGATCTGCGGGCCGGTCCAGCCGGAGGGATTTTTCTGGGGGGAGGTCCACTTGCCCCCGGACGAATTGCTCTGCGGGCCCGTTCTCTCCCCCGCCGGCATCACGAGCAACGGGCGGTTTGCGCCCTGCGGGGCGATTGGCGCCGCGGCGGTGGCGGACGCCGCCACGAGACCGCACAGAAAGAGTGCGACGCGCATCACGATCTCACTGCTCCAGCAGCACGGACGTCACCACCCCCGACTGATGCAGAGCCTCGATCGCGGCCTTGCGGCCCTCTTCGCCGGTGTCCGGCAGACGCAGGCGATAGAGCCCGGCGCGCGGCCCGTCGATCACTACCGCATCGAGCCGCTTGAGCAGCGCGGCGATGTCGCCCATCGTCGCCGTGTCGGCGAACCCAACCAGGAGCGCGAAGCTTTCGCCTGTGGTCTGTTCGCCGCCCGCGCTCTGATAAGTGGGCGCGCCGGCCCGCTCCAGCACAAGCGCGCCGATGGCGGCGGCTTGCAGCATGACCAGCAGGGCCGCAACCGCCGCCGCCAGCGCAAGCTGCGGCGGGGCAAGACCGGCGATCCAGTCGCTAAATCGATTGCCGAGTTGGCCAACCGCCGCGCCGAGCGATTGGCGCCGCGGTGCTGCGGCGACGCTCGCCAGCAACCGATCGAGCGCTTCGCGTCCCGGCGCGTGGATCGCCTCATTGGCGATGACGGTCGCGTCGCTTTCCTCGCGGGCCAGCGCCAAATGGGCCTGAACTTCCGGATGCTCGCGCATATAGCGCTCGACCCGCGCGCGCTCCCGCGCATCGAGCCTGCCCGTGACATACCACGGCAGCAGCGCCTCGATCTCGTCGCGCTCGCTCAGTTCGTCGCTCATCATGGCCATCCTCGGTCGATGCCGCGCTCAAGCAGCAATTCCGACAGCTTCTTGCGGGCGTAGAACATGCGGGTCTTCACCGTCGCCTCGGGAATGCCGAGCACCTCGGCGGCTTCGGCCACCGACTGCTCCTGATAATAGACGAGATCCAAAATAGTCCGATGGTCGGCCGACAGCTCGGCGATGCAGGCTTTGATCTTGGCGCTCTTGTCATGCTTCTGCGCGGCGACGTCGGGGGTGTCGTCCTCGTCCACGAGATGTCTGCCCACCTCCTCGCCGATGCCGAGCACCTCGGTCCGCTTGCGCAGCACGCTCATGGCCTTGTTGTGGGCGATCGACAGCATCCAGGTCATCGGTTCGGACCGTCCCTCGTAGCGGTGGGCGTTTTGCCAAACACTTAAGAACACTTCGTTCAACAGCTCCTCGGCGATTGCTTGGTTCTTCACCATGCGCATCAGGAAGCGGAACACGCGGGTCTCGGCGCGGGCGAAGAGACGCTCCAATGCCTTTGCGTCGCCGGTCGCGATGGCCTTCAACAGGGCTCGCTCTTCGGCATGCGGTTGCATGGGCGTCACTGCCGCTCGCGAAACCTTGGACGCCGCGCTGGGCCAAAAGGTTCAAGGGGCAGGCGGCAGGGTCGCGAAACCATGCCAGATCGGCCGCCAAAAGAACAGGCGAGCCGCGCGCCACACATCCGGGATGGCATAATTTTTGTAGCTAAATCATGGTCTTAGCCTCATGAGGAGTCTTCGCGCGCGGGGCCGTGAACCTCTTGTGGGGTCGGTGCGACTAACGGCCGAGATGTTCGCCCACCGATTGCCGCCCAGGAGACCCACCATGTCGACCTCTCAAAACGCCCGCTTTTTCCGTCCGCGTCAGTATGCGGAGTGTATAATCGGCTCGAACAGCGTGCTGCCTCTCACGTCCCCTCTTGGGGGGAGTGTGGTCATGGGCCATTGCGCGGATCTCGAAGCCCGACACCGGGCGGTACGATGGCTGTGCGCCGCTGTTCTCGGCCTTGCCGCGATCTTTTCCCTGCCTCTTAGCGCGCGGGCGCAAGACAGCGCGGTCATGACCCGCGGCGACGCGGCGGTCACGGCGTTCTCCGGCGCGCGGCAGATTGGCGCGGTGCCGGCCGACCTCCATCCGCTCGACCTGACCTTCATCGATGTCAATGGCGCAACGCTCCAGGTGTTCGACCTGACCGCGCTCGGCGGGGCTGCTGACGGCCAAGTCGCCAATGCGCCGATCAAGTTCAAAGCGACCGCCGGCGAGATCGGTCAGGTGTTCGGCGTGGCGCTGGACGGCGATACCGCCAACGCCACCCCGAATATCTACGTCACCTCGACGTCGCTGTTCGGCTTGCAGATCGTCGCCGCCAACGGCGACCGCCTGGTCAAGGGCGAGCCTGGCGCGCGCTGGATGCCGGGCCAGTTCGGCCTCGACAAGGGCGGCACGCCCGGCTCGGTGTGGAAGATCGACGGCGTGACTGGCCTGATCACGCTGTTCGCCAATATCAAGCATGACGGCAAGGACAATGCCGGCCCCGGTCTCGGCGCCATTACCTACGACCCCGTCACCAAACAGCTGTTCGTCAGCGACCTCGAAACCGGCCTCATTCATCGCCTGGATCTCGACGGCAGCGATCTCGGCACGTTCGACCACGGCACGTCCGGCCGGCCCAAGGACGAGCTCGAGCCCGCGCCCTACGATGCCGCCTCGCGCATGAGCATAGAGAGCCCGAAATTCAACATCGAGACTCCGTCGACATGGGGCTTCGCCGACAAGCGCCGCGCGGTGTTCGCCGTCGCGGTGCAAGACGAGCGGCTCTATTACTCGACCGAAGAAGGTCCGCAAGTCTGGTCGGTCGGCCTCAATGACGACGGCAGCTTCGCCGACGACGCGCGGTTCGAGATCGACGTCGCCGATACGGGGAGCGGCAATGTCGTCACCGGCATCGTGTTCGACGGCTCGGGCGCGCTCTATCTGGCGCAGCGCGGCGCGCTCGTCGGCAGCTACGATTACAGCGTGTTCGCCAAGCCCGAAGCGTCAAACGTACTGCGCTATATCTGGGACGAGACCGATCAGCGCTGGTCGGAGAAGCCCGACGAATACGCAGTCGGCTTGAAGCCCCCGCACCGCTCGACCCAGGGCGGCATCGCGCTGAACTATGGCTACGATGCCGACGGCAACATCGACTACGACCAGTGCCGCGCCACGCTGTGGACCACCGGCGAACATCTCCGCGAAGGCGAGGACGAGAATCGCGTGTTCGCGGGCGGCGCCCGCATCATCCACGGGCTGCAAGGCAACGATAAGGGCATCGTCCGCCCCGCCAACGAGCCGCCTTACGACGCCTGGTTCGTCGACAATGACGGGCTTTATCTCGACGCCGACGTCTATGGCCATGTCGGTGACATCGCCATTTTCAATCCGTGCGACAAGCGCACCATTGCCGAGCCTGAGCCGCTGCCCTTCCCGGAGGAGTATGGCGAGCCTGGCGAGCCGTCAGTCCCGCCATATCCCGAAGACACGCCGCCCGCTCTCTCCACGCCCGGCATCTATATCGACAAGGAATGCTTTCCCGGCATCATTGGCGGTGAGATCCATTGCGTCATCACCCTGACCAATGTCGGCGAGACTCTGTCGGACCCGATCGAGCTCTATGATGCCGCCACCGCGTTCGGCGGCGGCGGGGTGACCATCACGAGCGTCACCCCCGACGGACCCGATTGGACCTGCACGCCGACGCCCACCCCCGATCTGTGGTGCGGCCTGCCGCCCGACGCGATCGATCCCGGCGAGACGCGCTCGATCGACGTGTTTCTCGATACCGGCCCGCTATTCGCCGGCGGCAGCTTCGGCTTCCTCAATTGCGCCGAGCTCGAAGCGCCTTGGCACGACGTCGCCTGCGATGAAGGCGGCACCGACATCACGGTGACCAAGACTGCGCCCGCGGCCTGCGTGCCCGGCGCGGACTGCACCTTCACCGTGACCATCACCAATACCGGTGCCTTCCCGTTCAGCGGCCCTGTGCAGTTTACCGACAGCACGTTCATGGGCTGGCCGTTCCCCGGGCCGTTTGGCCTACCCATTACCTCCATCGTCCCGGCCCTCGGCTGTGCACCGCCCCCGGCCGCGATCGACTTCTCCTGCGTTGCAACCCTCACGCTCGCGCCCGGCGAGTCGGAAGTCTTTGCCATTACGGTGCCGATGCCGCTGGCGGGTGCGTTCCCCGGCTATTGGATCCAAAATTGCTTCGCGGTCTCAGCCCCGGGCGCGGCCCCACCGGCCCTGCCACTGGCGCCCGGTGCCCACAACAATCTCATCAGCTGCGTCTGGGTGCCGGTCGGAGCGCCTCCGCCGCTCAGCAATCTCAGGCTGGATAAGCGGGCCCTGAACAGCGGCGACTGCTACAAGGTTGGAGCCGCCCTCATCCGCTGCGACTACGAGATCGAGATCTTCAACGACGGACCCTCGACGTTCGGCGGCTTCATCACCTTCAGCGACGTCATTCCGCCCGCGGCAACGATCATCGCCTTTCCTCCGGGCTGGGTCTGCTTCGGCGGTCCGCCGGCCGGCTGCGGCCTGGCGCCTCCCGCCATTCCCGCCGGCGGCTCGATCGTCGCGCCTATCAGCGTGACGATTCCGCTGGCGCCGCTCGAAGCGGCCGGCTGCGCCATGCCGAACACCGCGACGATTATTGGGCCGGTCGGCACGAATGAAAACTTCTTCGCCGGCGACGATGCCGATACCGCCACGGCCGACGCCTTCCTGTTCTGGGAACTCCCCGGCGGCGCCCTGCTCGTCACCTGCGATCCCACCAATCTCAAGACCACCAAGGTGGCCAAGGGCGATTGCGTGGCATCCGAAGGCGGCTATCGGTGCGACTACGTCGTGACGGTGACCAATATGGGTAAAGACCCCCATCATGGCCCGATCGAGATCGACGAGCAGTTCAGCTTTTTGCCATCATCGGCCAAGTTCTCGCCGGAATGGAGCTGCCCGAAAGTCGGCGGGACCTTCCACTGCCGGCTCGACCATGCCGACCTCGAGAAGGGCGAGAGCGTCGAGCTCAAGGTGTCGGCCACGGTTCCGGATGGCCCGCACTGCAAGCTCAGGAACACCGCTCACATGACGGTGCCCGAGGCCAACACCAGGTTCAACGGCGAACCCGGCGACGATACCGCGTCGGCGACGGCCAATATCCCGTCGAAGAGCTGCGTCACGCCCGACCGGCCGCAATGCGAGCCCAAGACCAACGAGATCCGCAGCGAGAGCGGCGCCTGCGTCTGCAAGTCGGGCACTGTCCGCAACGAGAATGGCATCTGCGTCGGCCTTACCGAGCCGCCAGTCACCGAGCCCAAGCTCTGCCCCGATGGCAAGCCGGTGCCGAAGAGCGGGCGCTGCCCGTCGACGCCGCCTCAACCCCAGTGCGGACCGAACGAAGAGCGCAATACCAAAGGCCAGTGCGTGTGCCTCGAGGGCTTCGAGCGCGACCAGAAAGGACGTTGCCTCGAAGAAGAAACTCCCGTCGAAGAGAAGAACCCTGAAGACGAATGCGAAGACAAAGGCTGGCTGTGGGACGACAAGCGCGATCGCTGCGTGCCGCCGACAACCGAGCCGGAGGAGCCGACCGGGCCGATCGCATGCAAGCCCGGCCCGAACGAGGAGCGCAATGCGAAGGGTGAGTGCGTGTGCAAGAAGGGCTACGACCGCGACCAGAATGGCCGTTGCGTCGCGCCGACGCGGCAATGCACGCCCGGTCCGAACGAGGAGCGCAATGCGAAGGGTGACTGCGTGTGCAAGAAGGGCTACGAGCGCGATAAGAACGGCCGTTGCGTCGCGCCGATAAACCCTGAGCGCGAATGCAAAGAGAAGGGCGGCCTATGGGACGACAAGCGCAATCGCTGCCTGAGTCCGGCCGACGCCTGCAAGGCCAAAGGCTGGAATTGGGATGACGGGCAGTGCAAACAGCCCACCAGCCCTGCCGAGGATTGCCGCAAGAAGGGTGGCCTTTGGAACGACAAGCGCAAGATCTGCGTGAGTCCGGAAGAGGCCTGCAAGGCCAAAGGCTGGAAGTGGGATGACGGGCAGTGCAAGCAACCCACCAGCCCGGCCGAGGATTGCCGCAAGAAGGGTGGCCAGTGGGACGACAAGCGCAACCGCTGCCTGACCCCGGCAGACGCCTGCAAGGCCAAAGGCTGGAAGTGGGATAACGGGCAGTGCAAGCAGCCCACCAGCCCGGCCGACGAGTGCAAGCAAAAGGGCGGGGTTTGGAACGGCAGGACCTGCCTGACCCCGGCCGACGCCTGCAAGGCCAAGGGCGGCGAATGGGACGGCAATAGCTGCCAGCACAAGGCCAATCCGGCCGAGCAATGCCGCAAGCGAGGCGGCGTGTGGGACGGCAAGAACTGCCAGAGCCCGGCCGATCTCTGCAAGGCCAAGGGCTGGAACTGGAACGGCAAGTCCAAGACCTGCAAGCCGCCGGCCGCAAGCACTGTCCCGCGGAATGCCGTTCCGAGGTGATCGACCGCCATCGCGGCGCTAACGAGGGCCGGCCCCGATTGGGCCGGCCCTTCTGTGTCGGGGGAACCTGCCGCGGCGGTGCCGATTTTGTCACGATTGTGATTAGACTGGGGGCGCCTGGTAGCACCGTGCCGAGGGATCATTCATGGCCCGCATCGCTCATACCCTGTCCTGCATCCTGTTCGCCGCTTTCGCGCTCGCGCCTTGCCTCGCCGCCGCCGAGCCGAAGCAGCCGAGCGAGGAGGAATCCGCCGACGTCAGCTTCGCCAAGAGCTATCTCGGCAAGACTTATGACGACGAGCTCGACATCGAGGGCTGGATCGATCTCGGCGGCGGGCTGGTCGCGCCCCCCGTCTATGTCCGCCAATATCAGCGCGAGGAGGACGGCGCCAATCTGGTGCTGACCAGCCGCGAAGTGTCGAAGGCGACCGCGACCGCGCCGGCGTCCTACGTGGTGTCGGATGCGCTCTTCGTCCCGCCGCCGCAGAAGGACGTCGTTTTTTCGATCTCCTGCGTGATGGGGGGCGATGACGCCACGCTGAAATTCATGGGCGAGGCCAAGGGCAACGAGGACAAGGAATGGTGGAGCGATGTCCGGCGCGCCTGGGAGATTTCGCTCGACACCGGCCAGATCGCCTCGGTCAAGCCCAAGGGCATCCGCTGCACCAATCCCGCCTGGTAGGCTGACATATGAAGGCCGTGCTGAAGGGCCGCGTCATCGCCGAAAGCGACGACATCGTCGAGCACGGCGGCTATCACTATTTCCCGAGCGCGGAGGTCCGGCTCGAACTGCTGGAGAAGTCCGCCAAGACGGCGTCCGATCTGCAATGTCCGCACGGCGTCCAGTTCTACGACGTGGTGCTCGACGGCGAGCGCCATCCCCGCCTAGCCTGGCGCTACGAGGCGCCGCGTCCGTCGTTGAGCCATGTCGCCGGCCGCTTCGGCTTCTGGCAAGATGTCGAGGTCGGCTGAGAGATTGCTTTCCGCTTGCCGAGCAACGAAGGGAGCCCCTGCATGATCGATCAAGCGCTACTCGTCGCGACCATCCTCGCCGCGCTCGGCTCTGGCCTGATCGCCGGCGCGTTCTTCGCCTTCGCCGCTTTCGTGCTGCCCGCCCTGTCTCGCCTGCCCGCGCCGTCCGGCATTGCCGCCATGCAGGCGATCATCGCCGCGATCAAGGGCCCGCTCTTTCTGGCGGTGTTCTTCGGCACGGCGGCGCTCGCCGGTGTGCTCGGCCTGGCCGCGCCGCTGAAATGGGGCGAGCCCGGCGCGTTCTCTCTGCTGATCGGCAGCCTGCTCTATCTCAACGGTCCGTTCGGCGTGACGCTGCTCAAGAATCTGCCGCTCAACACCAAGCTCTCCGGGCTGAAGCCGGACAGCGCCGAGGGCCAGCGCTTCTGGCCGGAGTTCCGCGCCACCTGGGGTTTGTGGAACCACGTGCGCTGGATCGGCGCGCTCGGCGCCGCGGCCGCTTTCACTTTGGCGCTGATCGAAGGCGGCGCGCCCGTCCCCGCCCGCGAGTAACGCCTACTCCCACGCTGGCAGCTTCTCCTCGGCGGCGAGTTCGGTCATCGCCCGCTCCAGCTTCGACACGAAGGCTGAATAGCTGTCCGTGCCGTAGACCGGTTCGCCGACCACGACCCTGACGTTGAACGGCACCAGCAGCATCGAGCCTCGCGGCAGCGCCTTGCCGAGCCCATGCATGAAGATCGGCACCACCGGCACGTTCGGCCGCGCGTGAGCCAGATGGCCGATGCCCTTCTTGAACTCTTGCAGCGACTCCGGTTCGCCGCGCGTGCCTTCCGGGAAGATCACCAGGATCTCGCCGCGGTCGAGCGCCTCCTCGGCGAGCTGGAGCGGATTGCCGCCCTCCTTGCCGCTGCCGCGTTTCACCGGGATGATGCCGACGATATTGTTGGCGAACCAGCCGCGTAGCTTGCTGGTGTAAAAATAGTCCATCGCCGCCACCGGGCGGAGCTTCGGCAGCAGACGCAGCGGCATCAGCGACATGATGGCGAGCGCGTCGAGGTTGGAATTGTGATTGCCGGCCAGCACCGCCGGACCGTCCTTCGGCAGCCGCTGACGATGGCGAACGGTCAAGCCCAGCGCCACCAGGATCACCGCGCGCACCACCACGGCGAAGAACAAAAACCGCAACAGCCGCGTGATGGGGTTCCGGCTCATGGCCCACTCATGGGAAGAAGAAATAGCGGATGAAATGCACGAAGGCCGGCGCCGCGTAGGTGAGGCTGTCGACCCGGTCGAGAATGCCGCCATGGCCCGGGATCAGCCCGCCGGTATCCTTGACGCCGAGATCGCGCTTCACCGCCGACAAAGTAATGTCGCCGAGAAAGCCCGAGACGCCGAGGATCGCGCCGGCCAGCGCCGACCAACGCCAGTCCATCGGCGTGAGATGCGGCCCGGCCAGCGCCGCGACGAGGATGGTGGTGGCGACGCCGCCGATCAGCCCCTCCCAGGTCTTTTTCGGGCTCACCGTCGGCGTCACTTTGTGGCGACCAAGCAGCTTGCCCCAGGTGTATTGGGCCACGTCGTTGAACTGGGTCAGCACCACGAGAAAGAACAGCAGCCCCACGCCGCTCGCGATCGGGTTGATCTTGTCCCCCGACACCAGCAGCCACGCCATGTGGCTCAGCGTGAACACCGTCATCATCAGGCCCCAGGACAGCGTGCCGACCGCGCGCAGGAAGCCTTGGGTCTCGCCCTTGAGCGCCATCAGCGCCGGGAACAACAGGAACATCCACACCGGCACGAACACGATGAACATGCCGTACCAGTCGATCGCCGCCCAATAGAACTGGATGGGAATGGCGAGATAGGCGAACAGCAGCACGACGCGGTCGATCCGCCGGGTCGGGATCAGCGACAAATATTCCTTCAGCGCCAGATAAGAAATAAAGGCGAGAAACACGATAGCCACGGTCTGGTTGACCAGGACGCAGAGCGTGAAGGCGCCGATCATCCACCACCACGAATCGGTGCGCGCGGTCAGCTCGGCATAGCGCTCGCCCGGATTGCGCCAGCGCAGCAGCGCCACGATCGCCGTCGCCAGCGCGAGCACGGCGTAGATGCCGGCGGTGGCGTAGACCACGTTGGCTGGCAGCCCGAACAACCCGCTCATGGTTTTGTTTCCGCGACGATGGCGCGGGCGCGGTTGAGCACGGTGAGCGCCGACAATACCAATAGCGCGCCGAGATAGAGCGTGCTCCACAGGCCGGGCGCGAGCCCGACGCCGATCAGCACCGCCAGCAGGCCGAAGGCGAAGGCGCGGTCGCTCTTGCCGAACGGTCCGGCATAGCTGCGCTTGGCGCCGACCATCGGACCGAGCGCGCCGGTCATCTCGGCGACGATCCCGGCCACCACCACCAGCACCACGAGCGGCGCGTTGACCCCCGCGACCAACGCGAAGGGCAGATAGAGCGCCGCGTCGGCGACCACGTCCGAGACTTCGTTCAGCACCGCGCCGAACGGCGTCGCCTGGCCGTATTCCTTGGCCATCAACCCGTCGATGGCGTTCATCGCCATGCGCAGGAACAACGTCACCGCCAGCGCCAAGAGCGGCCAGGCCGAACCCGGCATCAGCGCGAGCCACGCGCCTTGCGCCGCGCTCAGCACCAGCGCGCCGAGCGTCACCTCATTGGCGCTGATGCCCCGCTTCGCCAGCGCCGCGGCCATGGGGCGGAGCAGCGCCTGAAATTGCGGCTTGAGGTCGTAGATTGTGGCCAAGGCTTAAATCGCGCCCCCCGCGCGTGCCCAACCGCTGTTGTAATGCTTTCCCCGCGCGGGGGCCAGCAATCGCTACTGCTTCGCCTTCACCTTCGCTAGCAGCTCATCGACCTTGGGCATGATGTTGTCGACGATCGCCGCCACACCCTTGGCGTTGGGATGGATGCCGTCTCCCTGCATGAGATCGTCGTTGAGCGCCGCGCCCTCCAGAAAGAACGGATAGAAGATCAAGTCGTAGCGCTGGGCGAGATCGGCATAGATGGCGCGGAACTGATCGACATAATCCTTGCCCATATTGCGCGGCGCCTCCTGGCCTGCGAGCAGGATCGGCAGTCCCCGCGCCTGCACGCGCTCGATGATCTTTTCGAGCGCCGCCTTGGTGCCCTCGGGCGGGATGCCTTGCAGCGCGTCGTTGCCGCCAAGCTCGATGATCACGGCATCGGCGTCGTCGGGCAGCGCCCAGTCGAGCCGCGTCAGCGCCGCCGCAGCAGTATCGCCCGACACGCCGGCATTGATCACTTTGGCTTCGGTGCCGCGCGCTTTCAGCGCCACCTCGAGCTGCGCCGGAAAGGCCTGATCCTGCGGCAGGCCAAGCCCAGCCGTCAGACTATCGCCGAACGCCACGATCACCGGCGCGCTTGGGCTTGCCTCGATTCTGTGCAGCGACAAAACCACCAGACCAGCGGCCAGCATGACCAGCAGCGCGGCAATGCGTTTCATCTTTTCGACCTCTTTACCCTTCTCTATTGCCGGTCAGCGTGCCATCTGTCAGTCCCTAGCGCTCAAGCAGCGCAAAAAAATCTCTGTTCGCCCCGCCCATGGAACAGCACCTGAAACAGCGCCGCGCCCCGGCCATCAAGCTCGACGACGTGCACGTGACGCTACCGTCGCGCGCCGGGCCGGTCGACATCTTGCGCGGTATCGACCTTAGCGTCACCGCCGGCGAGGCCATCGCCGTGGTCGGTCCCTCGGGCTCGGGCAAATCGACGCTGCTCATGGTGGTGGCGGGTCTCGAACGCGCCACCAGCGGCCGGGTCAAGGTCATGGGCACCGACTATGCCGGCCTCGACGAGGACGGTCTCGCCCGGCTGCGTGCCGCCAATATCGGCATCGTGTTCCAATCCTTCCACCTGGTGCCGACCATGACCGCGCTCGAAAACGTGGCGCTGCCGCTCGAATTCCTCGACCAGGACGATGCCTACCCTACCGCGCACCGTGCGCTTGCCGAAGTCGGGCTGTCGCACCGCGAATCCCACTTCCCCGGCCAATTGTCCGGCGGCGAGCAGCAGCGGGTGGCGATCGCCCGCGCGCTCAGCCCCCAGCCGTCGCTCATCCTCGCCGACGAGCCCACCGGCAATCTCGACCTCGCCACCGGCGCGCAAGTGATGGATCTGCTGTTCACGCTGAAGGAGAAGACCGGCGCCACGCTGCTGCTCATCACCCATGACCGCTCCCTCGCCAAACGTTGCGACCGCATCGTGAGCGTCGCCGATGGCCGGATTGTGGGCGCCGGCGCCAAGCGCAAGGTTGCCGCGTCGTGACCGCCGCGAGCGCGATCGCAACACGTTCCGCCGCGCGATTCAGACTGCCGCTTGCCTGGTCGATTGCGCTCCGCGAGCTTCGCTCCGGCGCCGGCGGTCTCACCGTGTTCGTGCTGTGCATCGCCCTTGGCGTCGCCGCCGTGGCCGCGATCGGCTCGCTCGCCGCCTCGTTCAACCAGGCTCTAGCGCGGCAGGGACGGCTGTTAATCGGCGGCGATCTGTCCTTCGAATTGATCCACCGGCAAGCCAATCCGGAGGAGCGCGCGGCGCTCTTGTCTCTCGGCCAGGTCAGCGAATCTGCGAGCTTTCGCGCCATGGCCCGTGCCGACGGCGGCAAGACCGTGCTGATCGAGGTCAAGGCGGTCGACGATGCCTATCCGCTTTACGGCGAGGTTGCGGTCACCAGGCCGGAGCATCCCGGCCCGGTATGGCGGTCGCCCGGCGTGGTGCTGGCCGAGCGCGCCCTGCTCGACCGCCTCGGTCTGGAGGTCGGCAGCACCCTCTCGATCGGCGAGGCCAAGGTCACCATCGGCGGGCTGCTCGGCCAGCAGCCCGACCGGCTTGCCGACCGCCTGGCGTATGGGCCGAAGCTGTTGATGTCGCAGGAGACGCTGGCCAAAACCGGCCTGGTGCAGCCCGGCAGCCTGATCCGCTGGACCTATCGCGTGAAGCTGCCGAAGGACGTCGCCACCGACAAGGACGCGCTCGCCACCGCGCGCACCGGAATCGAGAGCAAGTTTCCGCAAGCAGGCTTCGCCATCAATGACTGGACCGACCCCGCGCCGTCGCTTCGCCGCGACGCCGACCGCTTCACCCAGTTCATCAGCTTCGTGGGACTGACCGCGCTGCTGCTCGGCGGCATCGGCGTCGGCAACGCCATCCAGAGCTACATGGCCAAGAAGCGCGAGATCATCGCCACCTTCAAATGCCTCGGCGCGCCGAGCCGGTTGGTGCTGGTGGTCTATATGATCCAGGCGCTGCTGCTCGCCGCGGTCGGCATCGCTATCGGGCTCTTGATTGGCGCGCTCACCCCCGCGGCCATCGCCGCGCTTTATGCCGATGCGCTGCCCATCGCGCTGGCGACCGAACCGCATCTCTTGGCGCTGCTGACTGCCGCCCTTGCCGGCCTGTTGACCATGGTGCTGTTCGTGCTGTGGCCGCTCGGCCGCGCCGCCAGCGTGTCGCCCGCGGTGCTGTTGCGCTCACATCTCAGCGATGAGCGGGAGCGCTCCACCTGGCCTTACGCCGCCGGATCGGTCGCCGCCGGTCTCGCGTTATTCGCACTCGCCATCGCCGCCTCCGAGGAGCGCGCCATCACCGCCTCGATCTCGGGCGGCATCGTCGCTGCCTTTATCCTGCTCACCGGGTTCGGCCTGCTGTTGCAGCGCTACGCGGCGAAGTTTCGCCGCGCCAAGCCGCCGTCGCTTGCGCTGGCGCTCGCCAGCATTTCCGGCCCCGGCTCGCTGGCGCGCTCGATCTCGGTCACCCTCGGTCTCGGCCTCGGGCTGCTCATCGCCGTGGCGCTGATCCACCGCTCGCTGCTCACCGAGATCGAGAGCAATATCGCAATCGACGCGCCCGCCTATTATTTCCTCGACATCGAATCCGCTGACCTCGAAGCCTTCAAGGACAAGGTGCGGGCGGTCGAACCGGCCGCCAAGCTCGACGACGCGCCGATGCTGCGAGGACGGATCGTGGCGCTCAAGGGGGTTCCGGTGGAGAAGATCGAGGCCGCGCCCGATGCGCGCTGGGTGCTGGCCGGCGACCGCGGCCTGACCTATACCGACGCCGTGCCGCGGGCTTCGACCATCGCCGAGGGCGAATGGTGGCCCAAAGGCTACGCCGGACCGCCGCTCGTGTCGTTCGACGTCGATCTCGCCAAGGGATTGGGGCTGAAGCTCGGCGACACCATCACCGTGAACATTCTCGGCCGCAATGTCGAAGCCACCATCGCTTCTTTGCGCAAGATCGATTGGGAATCGCTCGCCATCAACTTCGTCATGGTGTTCTCGCCCAACACGCTCGAAGGCGCGCCCCACCGCATGCTGACCACGCTCGAACTGCCGAAAGGCACCGACCCGGAGCGCGAAGCCAAGGTCATCCAGGCGCTGGCGGAAGCTTATCCCCTGGTCACGGCCATCAAAGTCGGCGACATCGTCGATGCGGCCAAGGAGCTGCTGGGCAAGGTCATGACCGCGATCAGCGCCACCGCCGGCGTCACGCTCTTGATCGGCGCTGCGGTCTTGGCCGGCGCGGTCGCCGCCGGGCAGGAACGGCGCAAATATCTGGCGGTGATCTACAAGACGCTCGGCGCCACGCGGCGGCGCATCATGCGCGCCGAGCTGCTCGAATTCGGCCTGCTCGGCCTCGCCACCGCGGCGCTCGCGGTGCTGATCGCCACGATCACCGCCTGGGCGCTGTGCAAATGGGCGTTCGAGCTGACCTTCGTGTTCTCGCCGCTGGCCGCCGCCGAGACCGTGTTGCTGGCGCTCACTTTCGTGCTCACCATCGGCGCCCTCGCCACTTGGCGGGTGCTGTCGGCCAAGGCCGCGCCCTATCTGCGGGCCGAATAGGACTGTCCGGCGGCCGACCGAGGACACGCCCGCGTCATCTTGCGCCGCCAGGCTCAAACCCCCATATTCGAGACCAAAATGACTATCGTGAACTCTTCCAGCAGTTAGGGGAAAGGACCCTCCAAAAATGGCGGATCTCGACAGACGTTACGCGCAAGGCACGACCGTCGGACGCACCGATGCGGGCGTCGTCGACCAGGGCCTGCGGGCCTACATGCTTCGCGTCTACAATTACATGGCGAGCGGCGTCGCCATCACCGGCGTGGTGGCCTATCTGGTCTATGCCATGTCGGTGGTATCGGGCGCCGATGGCGCGATCGCGGGCTTGACGCCGTTCGGCAACTTCATCTTCAACACCCCGTTCAAATGGGTGGTGATCTTCGCGCCGCTGGCGATGGTGTTTTTCGTTTCGGCCCGTATCAACAGCATGAGCGTCGGCACGGCCCAGCTAGCTTTTTGGGCCTTTGCGGGCTTGATGGGGCTTTCGCTGTCCTCGATCTTTATGGTCTACGCCCATGCGAGCATTGCCCAGGTGTTCTTCATTAGCGCCGCCTCGTTCGGCGCGTTGAGCCTGTGGGGCTATACCACCAGCCGCGACATCTCCGGCTGGGGCTCGTTCCTGTTCATGGGCCTGATCGGCATCATCATCGCCATGCTGGTGAACCTGTTCATCGGCTCGAGCGCGCTGCAATTCGCCATCTCGGTGATCGGCGTGCTGGTGTTCGCCGGTCTCACCGCTTACGACACGCAGCAGATCAAGGAGATGTACAACGTCAACGACGACGGGTCCGTCTCCGGCCGCAAGGCGGTGATGGGAGCCTTGAGGCTCTATCTCGACTTCATCAACCTGTTCATGATGCTGCTGTCGCTGTTCGGCGACCGCCGTTAAGCAGCAGAACACTGGGCACAAGAAGAGGCTCCGGCTCCGGCCGGGGCCTTTTTCTTTTGCCGGCCTTGCTACCGTTCAAGTGCCGCTCGCTTGATGGAGGTCAAGGCTGCCCGCCGCTGGCGCCGTTAGGCTCCGCGCAAGACATGCCAACACGCAGAGTGGAGCGAGCGAGATGACCGATTGGCCCGAGATGACAAAGGAGCTGTCCCCCCGCCTACGGGACCTGCGACAGGCGATGCCTGAGGTGATGAAGGCCTTTTCCGCAGTCTCGCAGGCAGCTCTCGCGCCGCAGGCGCTCGACACCAAGACCAAGGAGCTGATCGCTCTCGCCATCGCCGTCGCCTTACGCTGCGACGATTGCATCGCCTTCCACGTCAAGGCCGCGTTGCAGCAAGGGGCCTCGCGCGCGGAGGTCACCGAAGCGCTCGGCATGGCGATCTATATGGGAGCCGGTCCGTCGGTGATGTATGCGAGCCACGCGCTCGACGCCTTTGAGCAGTTCGGCGATGCCGCCAAAGCAGACGACCGCGCCGCCTGATCGTTAGGCTTCGACCAGACGCAAGCCGCGATCGAGCGCGCGCAGCACGCGGGCGAGATCGTGGCCGCGTTTCAGGATCAGCCCGGTCGCCGCGATCACGCTATAGGCGCCTTGGCGCCGCGCCAGTCTCGGCGCCTTCTCGATGCGGTAAAGCGGCGTCTCAGACGCGCGGCGGAACACCGAGAACACGGCCTTCTCCTTCAGCGTGTCGATGGCGTAATCGCGCCATTCGCCGTTGGCGACCTTGCGTCCGTATACATTCAGGATTTGGGTGAGTTCCCGGCGATCGAAGGCGATGTCGCCTCGCCGGCCTTCAGAAGTTTGTGCGTCGCCGCCGGCCCTGCGGGCCAGCGGCAGGATTATAGGTTCCGTGTCGCTCAAGCGCGCCTCCTGTAACGGAAGCTTCATGATGAGCCGAGCGTTAGGGAAATTCAAGCCGCTAGAGCCGCCGCACGAAGTGTAACATTACGAAACATGAATCACAGTTCGGCCCAAGTTCAGCCGTTGCCACGCCCCAAAGAACCGTATCATTGGCATCGTTGCCTCTCGGCCCGGTCCAACGGAGAGGTCTTCGGAATCTCAGCCCCCCAGCCCCCCCGGGGTCTTCTCTCGGACCGGGCCACTTCCTTCGAAGGCCGTTCTAGTCGAACGGAGAGGCTCAAGCGGGCCGGCGCAAGCCGGCCCTTTGTTTTTTGGGCGGGCGATTAAAGTTCAACACCACGATTTGGCGGGATTTGCTCCGGCCACGACCGTCCGGGGCTAAAGGCGATCGTATTGCGCCGCGCCGAGGATCGGCCCGGCATTTTCCACCTGGAGCAGAGCGACGAGATAATCCCCGCCCCTGGTCTTGAGGTCCTTGAGCGGCAGGCGGAGCGTCATCGCCTCGCCCTCCCACATGCCAATCGGCGTCAACTCCCTGACCGGATGATAATAGCTGAGGGTCTTGCCGCTGTTCTCGCCGCGGGTGATCGACACCGTCGCCTCGTCCTTGGCGATCGCAAGCCAGATCGTTGCCGAGCGCTTGTCCGACGTGTCGGGTGCGGCGCCGATGCCGATCACCAGCGTGTCGCCTTCGGCGTGCATGTTGACCGGCACCCTGACGTTTTCCAGCCGCTTGGCGGCGTTGCGCATCGCCATCTCGATCGCCGCTTCGTTGCTGCCGTTCACGTGGGTAAGGCCGTCGACCACGACCTGCGGCGTGTAAACCTTGCCGTCGCCGCGCATGGTCGCATAGTCCCGCTGGCGGTCGCTATTGGCGCCGCTGGACAGCGTGTCGCGCCAGCCGAGATAATTCCAATAATCGACCGAATAGGACAGCGTGACATAGCCCGGCCGCTTGCCGAGCTCGGCCAGCAGCGCGTCGGCCGGCGGGCACGAGGAGCAGCCTTGGCTGGTGAACAGTTCGAGCACCGCTTTCGGCGCCTGCGTCGCCGGCTCGGCCATTCCTGGCTGGGCAAGGACGATGATGGCGAGCGCCGTCACTGCGCTCGCGCTCAATCGGGGGGAGCGCCTCATGACCAGTAGCATGCAGGAAACGGGCCGAGATTTCCGGCCAAAAATGCGCACGGGGGGTCACAACTCGGTGACTAGGCGGCGTCTTTGGCCAGGCCCCGCAACACGTAGTGCAGAATGCCGCCATTGCGGAAATAGTCGAGCTCGTCGAACGTATCGATCGCCGCCTTGACCGGCACCGCGCGCGTCTCCCCATTGGCATAGGTGATGTCGGCTTCGAGCCACTGCATCGGCTTGAGATCGGCGAGGCCCTTGAGGCTCACCGTCTCGTCGCCCCTCAGCTTGAGCGCCTGCCACGACATGCCTTCGGCGAACAGCAGCGGCAGCACGCCCATGCCGATCAGATTGGAGCGGTGGATGCGCTCGAAGCTTTCGGCGATCACCGCCCGCACGCCGAGCAGCGTCGTACCCTTGGCCGCCCAGTCGCGCGACGAGCCGGTGCCGTATTCCTTGCCGGCGAACACCACGAGCGGAATGCCGTCGTCGGCGTAGCGCATGGCGGCATCGTAGATCGGCAGCCGCTCGCCCGACGGGTAATGTACCGTCACGCCGCCCTCGACCCCCGGCACCATCTGATTCTTGATGCGGGTATTGGCGAAGGTGCCGCGCATCATCACCTCGTGATTGCCGCGCCGCGAGCCGTAAGAGTTAAAGTCGTGCGGCGCGACGCCGTGCTCGATTAGATAGCGCCCGGCCGGGCTGTCGCGCTTGATGCCGCCGGCCGGCGAGATATGGTCGGTGGTGATGGAGTCGAGGAACAGGCCGAGAATGCGCGCGCCGTCGACATCGGTCACCGGCGAAGGCGTCAGCGACATGCCGGTGAAGTAAGGCGGGTTCTGCACATAGGTCGAGTCCGCGCCCCAGTCATAGGTGAGGCCGCCTTTGACCTCGATCTCGCGCCATTCGGGATCGCCGCGGAACACGTCGCCGTAGCGCTTCTTGAACATCGATTTCTTGACCGCCTTGCGCACCACTTTGGCGATCTCCGCCGCCTTCGGCCAAATGTCCTTGAGATAGACCGGCGCGCCGTCGGACCCTAAGCCGAGCGGTTCGGTGGCGAGGTCGATGGCCATCGATCCGGCCAGTGCATAAGCCACCACCAGCGGCGGCGAGGCGAGATAGTTGGCGCGTACGTCGTGATTGACCCGGCCCTCGAAATTGCGATTGCCCGACAACACCGAGGCGACCGCCAGATGATGCTCGTGGATGGTCTTGGAGATTTCCTCCGGCAGCGGGCCGGAATTGCCGATGCAGGTAGTGCAGCCATAGCCGACCAGATTGAAGCCGAGCGCGTCGAGGTCGGCTTGCAGCCCGGCCTTGTCGAGATAGTCGGTCACCACCTGCGAGCCCGGCGCGAGCGAGGTCTTGACCCAGGGCTTCACGCTCAAGCCGCGCTTCAGCGCCTTCTTGGCCAGCAATCCCGCCGCCACCATCACGAACGGATTCGAAGTATTGGTGCAGGAGGTGATGGCGGCGATCACCACGTCGCCGTGGCCGAGGTCGAAATTCTTGCCCTGGACCGGCACTCGCTTACCCGCTTCGGCGGCCTTGCCGTATTCCTTGTCGAGCGCCTCGGCGAACGCGGCGGCCGCCTTGGTGAGCGGCACGCGGTCCTGCGGCCGCTTCGGCCCGGCGATCGACGGCTCGACGTCTCGAAGATCGAGATGGAGCATCCGGGTGAACGCCGGGTCGGGCGTCTTGGCGGTGCGGTACAGGCCTTGCGCCTTGGCATAGGCCTGGACCAGGGCGATGCGCTTCTCTTTCCGCGCGGTCGCCTCAAGATAGGCGAGCGTCTCCTCGTCGATGGGGAAGAAGCCGCAAGTCGCGCCATATTCCGGCGCCATGTTGGCGATGGTGGCGCGGTCCTCGAGCGGCAGATTGGCGAGGCCGACGCCGAAGAACTCCACGAACTTGCCGACCACGCCGGCCCGCCTGAGCATCTCGGTGACCGTCAGCACCAGGTCGGTGGCGGTGACGCCGTCCTTGAGCTCGCCGGTCATACGGAAACCGACCACTTCGGGGATCAGCATGGAGATCGGCTGGCCGAGCATGGCCGCCTCCGCCTCGATGCCGCCGACCCCCCAGCCTAGCACCGCAAGCCCGTTGACCATGGTGGTGTGGCTGTCGGTGCCGACCAGCGTGTCGGGGAACGCCACTGGAAGTCCGCCATTGGCCTTCTTGGTCCACACCGTCTGCGCCAGATATTCGAGATTGACCTGGTGGCAGATGCCGGTGCCGGGCGGCACCACGCGGAAATTGTCGAACGCGCCGGCGCCCCATCTCAAAAACGCGTAGCGCTCGAGGTTGCGCTGATATTCCTTGTCGACGTTGAACTGGAACGCGCCCTCGGAGCCGAAGGCGTCGACCATCACCGAGTGGTCGATGACCAGATCGACCGGCGCCAGCGGGTTGATCTTGTTCGGGTCGCCGCCGAGATGGGCCATGGCGTCGCGCATGGCGGCGAGATCGACCACCGCCGGCACGCCGGTGAAGTCCTGCATCAGCACCCGCGCCGGGCGGAACGCGATCTCGCGATCGCTCTTCTTGTCGTTGAGCCATAGCGCCATCGCCCGAATGTCGTCGGCGGTGACGGTGCGGCCGTCCTCGTGGCGGAGCAGATTTTCGAGCAGCACTTTGAGCGAGAACGGCAGGCTCGAGATGCCCTCTAGCCCGTTGGCCTCCGCCTCTTTCAGGCTGAAATACTCGTATTTGTCCCCGTCGACCTTGAGCGTGCGGCGGCATTTGAAGCTGTCGAGCGAGGGGTCGAGTGCCGCGGTCAAGGAGATCTCCTAACAGAGGACGTCAGCCATAGCGCATGCAAAGGCGTGGCCAATGCACGGCTCGGGTGCCGGATTTAAGGGATAGGAGCGCGCAAGCGACACCGAACTGCGCGCTTCCTGCCACTATAAAAGCCCTTGCGGCAACGAAACAATGACGCGAAGAGACTGAATTCGCCGCTTCGCGTGCCTGTCCCAGTCTCAAATTGCGCAAAAGCTGAGCAAATGCCGCACGAGATCGACCTCGCCGCCCTCAAGATCAGCTGTCAGCGCGGCGGCCGGCTCGTGTTCCGCGACCTGAGCTTTAGCCTTGGTCCCGGCCAGGCCCTGCTGGTCACCGGGCCTAACGGCGCCGGCAAGACCAGCCTGCTGCGCCAGATCGCCGGTCTGCTGCCGCTCGCCGCCGGCGACCTTCGGCTGGACGGCGCGGTCGCCGACGCCGAGCTCCCCGAGCTTTGCCACTATGTCGGCCATCTGAATGCGGTAAAGACCAGCCTGAGCGTCGCCGAGAACCTCGCCTTCTGGGCTGAGTTCCTCGGCGCGAATGCCGCGAGACTTGCGCCCGCGCTAGCGCTCGATGCTTTCGGGCTCGCCCCCCTGGCCGATCTTCCCGCCGGACTTCTATCCGCCGGGCAAAAACGAAAGCTCGCGCTGTCGCGCCTGTTCACCGCCAAGCGCCCGATCTGGCTGCTCGACGAGCCGCAAACTTCGCTCGATGCCGCCTCGCTCAAATTACTCGACGCCGCCATCGCATCTCATCTCGACGGGGGCGGCATCGCCATCGTCGCGAGCCATGTGGCGCTCGGCACCAAATTCGCCAAGACGCTCGCGCTCGGCCAGGAGCGCGTGTCGTGAACGCCGCGCTCGCCCTTCTCAAGCGCGACATGAAACTGTCCTGGCGGGAAGGCGGCGCGGTCGGCACCGCACTCGGCTTCTATCTGGTGGTGGTCGCCATCACGCCGCTGGGCTTGGGCCCCGACCTCAATCTGCTCGCCCGCATCGCGCCGGGCATTTTGTGGATCGCGCTCTTGCTCGCCGCGCTGCTCTCGGCCGACCGCATCTTCCACAACGATTACGAGGACGGTGCGCTCGACGTGCTGATGACCGGGAAGCTGCCGTTGCCGCTGGTCGCCGCGATCAAGTGCCTAGCCCACTGGCTCACCACCGGCGTGCCGCTGGCGTTGCTGGCGCCTGTGCTCGGCCTTCTGCTCAATCTGCCGATCCGCACCAGCCCGTCGCTGGTGCTGGCCATGCTGGCCGGCACCCCGGCGGTGAGTTTCATCGCCGGCATCGGCGCGAGCCTCACGCTGGGGCTTAGGCGTAGCGGTCTGCTGCTCGCACTGCTGGTGCTGCCGCTTTACGTGCCGGTGCTGATCTTCGGCGTGTCCGCCGTCACGCCTTACGTGAGCGGGCCCCACTCGCTATGGGCGCCGTTCCTAATGCTATGCGCGCTGAGCCTGGCGTCCATCGTGCTGGCGCCGCTCGCCGCCGCCGCTGCGCTCCGCACCGCATTGCGGTAGGCATGCGGATGAGCCCCGTCTCGTCGTAACCCGGGCATGACCCAGGTAGTCAACGAGGCGTGGCGCAACGCCGCTATTTGTCGGGTATGACGATCTCTTGCTCCGTCGTATCGACGACGAATATGGCCAGCAGCCGCGCTGGCTTCGTCGAGCTGGCGTTGGCGCTCACCTTATGGTGGTCGCCGGGCACCTCAGTCCAGCTTTCTCCTGCCTTATAGACATGCTCGGGCGCATCGTTGACCTTGCTGCGAATCTCGCCTTCCAACACGGTTGCATAGATGAACGCCGAGGCGGGATGGCGATGTGAGGGCGACCCGGCGCCTGGACCGTATTCAACGAGCACTGCACGCATGCTCTTACCCGGCACGTTGGGCAATTCGCGGTCGAAGATTTGCGTCACCTTCGATGCCGGGGGATTCGTCTCCTCCGCTGCCACATTTGTCGATAGCAGCGCGGCGCCTGCAAGCAGCAGCAAAGCGATCTCCTTCACGGTGGCTCTCCTTTCGATGAGTGGTTCAGCGGTTAAGCGGCAAAACGCATCGCCCGGAATGCTTGGCCCGAGGGGCAAGGCGCCCCGGAACATTTTCGGTCATTGGATATCTTCCACTTGATCCAGGTAAGCCCCGTAACCCTCGGCCTCCATGTCGTCGCGATGGATGAACCGCAACGAGGCGGAGTTGATGCAATAGCGCAGACCGCCTCGATCAGCCGGCCCATCGGGAAAGACGTGCCCGAGATGGCTGTCGCCATGCGCCGAACGTACCTCGGTGCGGGTCATGCCGTGGGTGGTGTCCCGCAATTCGTTGACGTTGGCGGGCTCGATCGGCTTGGTGAAACTTGGCCAGCCGCATCCGGATTCATATTTATCGGACGAGGCAAATAGCGGCTCTCCAGATACGATATCGACGTAGATGCCCGGTTCCTTGTTATCCAGATATTCGCCGGTTCCGGGGGGCTCGGTGCCACTCTGCTGGGTCACGCGGTACTGTTCAGGAGAAAGTCCGGAAATGGCTTCGGGGGTCTTGCGATAATTTGCCATCTCTCATCCTCCATGGCGCATTCGCTGATCATTATGCCGGGATGGCCGCGCCACCGGCAACGCCTCCGATTGGCACTCAGCGGACGAAAATGGGGCCCATTGTTATCCCCGGCCCTCGGCGCTGCATTTGCGCTCCCAGGCCAAACCCACTAGATCAGCCCCATGGTCAGCCTCGCCAATCCCACGCGTTTCTTGGACCTTGCCGGCCGCGCCATTCCTTGGCTGACCGCGGCGGCGCTCATGGTGCTCTCGGTCGGCCTCTATCTGTCGTTCTTCGTGGCACCGCCCGATTATCAGCAGGGCGAGACGGTCCGGATCATGTTCGTGCATGTGCCCGCCGCCTGGCTCGCCATGTTCGGCTATATGCTGATCGCCGTCGCCGCGCTCGGCACGCTGATCTGGCGCCATCCTCTCGCCGACGTCGCCGCCAAGACCGCGGCCCCGATCGGCGCCACCTTCTGCTTCATCGCGCTGGTCACCGGCTCGCTGTGGGGCAAGCCGATGTGGGGCACCTATTGGGTGTGGGACGCGCGGCTCACCTCCATGCTGGTGCTGTTCCTGCTCTATCTCGGGCTGATCGCGCTGTGGCAGGCGATCGATGAGCCGGGGCGCGCCGGCCGCGCCGCCGCCATTCTCGCTCTGGTCGGCGTCGTCAACATCCCGATCATCAAATTCTCGGTCGATTGGTGGAACACGCTGCACCAGCCGGCGAGCATCGTCCGCGCCGGCGGCCCGACCATCGACACCTCGATGCTGTGGCCGCTCCTGGTCATGGCTGTAGGCTTCACCCTGCTCTTCGTGCTGTTGCACCTCATCGCCATGCGCGCCGAGATCTACCGGCGTCGCGTGCACGCCATGCGGCAGACCCAAGTCGAGCATGAAGCTCTGGTCCAGGCCTGAGCGATGCTCGATCTCGGTCCGCACGCAGCGTTCATCTTCGCCGCCTACGGTGTGACCTTGGTCGCGGTGGCGGCGCTCGCTCTGTTCATCGTCGAGGACGACCGCAAGCAGCGGCGCCTCATCGCCGAGCTTGAGCGGAAGGGGATCAGGCGGCGCTCGGCCGGCACGCAAGCAAAACCTACGGCGAGCAAGGCCGGCAAGACGCGAAGGCGCCGGCTATGACCGGCGCGACCCGCACGCCATCCTTGCGGCGACTGGGGCCGGCGCTGCCTTTGCTGATCTTCGCCGTGCTGGCGGGTCTGTTCTGGTACGCGCTGCAAGGCGGCGATCCCTCGCGTCTGCCCTCGGCGCTGATCGGCAAGCCGGTGCCCGACTTCGATCTGCCGGCGATCGACGGCCTGGTCGCCGACGGCAAGGAGGTTCCCGGCTTTGCCGCTGGCGACCTCGCCCAAGGCGAGCCAACCATCGTCAACGTGTTCGCCTCGTGGTGTGCGGAGTGTCAGGTCGAGCATCCCCTGCTGCTCGCGCTCAGCCAGGAGCCGGGCATCAGGCTCTACGGCATCGACTATAAGGACGACATGGCTTCGGCGCGGCGCTTCCTAGGACGCTACGGCAACCCTTATTCGCGCGTCGGCGCCGATCCTTCGGGGCGGGTCGCAATCGATTTCGGCGTCTACGGCGTGCCCGAGACTTACGTCATCGCCGGCGACGGCAAAATAGCCTTCCGTCATGTCGGCCCGCTGACCGAGGCCACCATCAGGGACAAGATTCTGCCGCTGCTGAAACCGTCAAGCAGTGCGCCGCAAGGCTAGCGCGTGCGCTATTTGCGGGGGGTGGTGACGATCAGGTTGAGGGTATCGAGAAACTCCTGCCGCTTGGCGGGGGGCAGGTTGGCCAACAGCTTCTGGTCGGCCGCGGTAGCGCCAGGCTGGGCCTCGCGCAGCGCCTTGGCGCCCTGCGGGCTGAGCTTGATGGCGTAGGCTCTGGCATCTTCCTTGGCGCGGCGGCGGTGGATCAGCCCCCGGCCGAGCAGCCGCGCGACAATATCGGCCAAGGTGGAGCGGTCGATGCCGGTGCGCTCGACCAGATCGGTCTGGGTCAGCCCCTCTTCGTCGGCGACCACCATGAGTACGGCGAATTGGCGCGGCGTCAGCCCGCTGGTGCGCGCTTCGGACGAAAAAATATCCGCCGCGCACTGACCCGCCCGATGAAGCAAGTGCATGGCCGAGCGGTCGAGGTCTTTGCCTCCTTTAACCATTTGGCAACACGGTCCACTTCGCGTGGAACGTGTATCTCCCTAGAGCCAACCCTTGCCCCTCAAGGACGCCTGACCCTTCTTGTACAACCCGGAAGGGCGAACCGCAAACGAGCGGTTGCAGAGGGGCGCCCGGTCGTTTGTGACAACCCCGATATCGGTATGACCAAATCCCCTTGCAAGTGTTCGCACAAATTCCCTTGCAAGTGTTCGCAACTGCACAAGGGGAATAACGTTAAGGGACGGCTTAAGTTCGCTTTTCCGCCTCGGGATCGCCCGGTTCGGCGGACGGCGGCTCGCCATGGCGCTGTAGCAACGGCATCTGGGCCAGCGCGAACAGGAGGGTGAGCGGCAGGAAGCCGAACGCCTTGAAGCTGACCCAGGCATCGGTCGAGAAATTGCGCCACACCAGTTCGTTGACGATCGCCATGGCGATGAAGAACGCGGTCCAGCGCAAGGTGAGTTTGCGCCAGCCCTCCTCGGTGAGCGTGAACACCGGCCCGAACAGCAGCTCGAGCACCGGCTTTCGCACCACAAGGCCCCCCAGCAGCAGCGCGGCGAACATCGCATAGACGATGGTCGGCTTGAGCTTGATGAAGGTGTCGTTCTGGAGGTAGAGCGTGAGCCCCCCGAACACCAGCACGATCACGCCTGAGACCAGCGGCATCACCGGCACTTTGTGGTAGCGGAACCTCGCCACGGCGAGCGAGATCACCGTCGCCGCCATGAACGCGGCCGTGCCGGCATAGATGCCCGCTATGGCGTTGCCGGCGAAGAACACCAGCAGCGGCCCGAGCTCGATGGCGAGCTTGGGCAGCAGCGCCGGCTGAGAGTCGGCATGCTCCGCTTGCGCCCGGACTTTGCGCTTAGGCGGCCGCTTCATTCTCGCTCTTTGCTCCGGCGATGGCGCGGGCGAAATCGTGCGCATCGAACGGCTTGAGATCGTCGAGTCCCTCGCCGACGCCGATGGCGGCAATCGGCAACTTGAAGCGCTCGGCGATGGCGACCAGGATGCCGCCCCGCGCCGTGCCGTCGAGCTTGGTCACCACCAGGCCGGTCACGCCGGCGATCTGCTCGAAAATCTCCACTTGCGCCAGCGCGTTCTGCCCGGTGGTGGCGTCGAGCACCAGGATCACGCCGTGCGGCGCCGATGAATCGAGCTTCTTCAGGACGCGCACGATCTTGGCGAGCTCGGCCATGAGGTCGGATTTGTTTTGCAGCCGCCCGGCGGTGTCGATCAGCAGCACGTCAATCCCTTCGGCGCGGGCGCGTTCGAGCGCCTCGAAGGCGACGCCGGCCGGATCGGCGCCGACCTCCTTGGTGACGATTTCCGCGCCGACGCGCGTCCCCCACACTTTGAGCTGATCGATGGCGGCGGCGCGGAACGTGTCGGCGGCGGCGAGCATGACTCTCAACCCCTTGCGCTTGAACTGATAGGCCATCTTGGCCGCAGTGGTGGTCTTGCCGGTGCCGTTCACCCCGACCACCAGGAACACATGCGGGCTGGCGCCCGGCGCCAAGGCAAAGTCGCTCGCCACCGGATCGAGCACGCCGGCGATCTCGCCGGCCACGATGTCGCGCACCGTGTTGGCATCGAGCCCGCGGTCATAGCGGCCTCTGGCGATTGCCGAGCGGATGCGCGCGGCCATAGCCACGCCGAGATCGGCCTTGATCAACACCTCTTCGATGCGGTCGAGCGTGTCCTCGTCGAGCTTCCGTTTGGTCAGCGCGCTGGCGAGATTGTCGGACAGCGCATTCGAGGTGCGGGCGAGGCCGTGACGCAGCTGATCGAACCAACTCCGCGTCGGCTCGGCGGCGGCCTTCGGCTTGACGTGCGGACCCGCGGGCGGCGGCGCTGGCCGCGCCGTGCCGGGCTTAGGCTCCTTCTGGCGCGGCGTCTTGGGTTCGAACACAGAGGGCGCGGCCTTTTCCTCCGCGCTCTTTTTCTTGCGGTCGGACGGCGGGCGCTCGTCCGGCGGCGTATCGTGCGGCGGCGCGGCAGGACCAGCCGGCGGCGGCGCCTTGGGCCTAGCGGCCCTCGCCGGGCCTTTCGGTCTCGGAGGCTCCTGCTTGGCCGGGCGATCCAGCGGCGGGTCCTTCTTAAGCGGTCCTTCGGGTGGCCGGTCGCGCTTAGGCGAATCCTGAGGCGGGTCCTTCTTGGCGGGCTCGGCGGGCTGATCGCCGATACCCAGCAGACGCTGGAAGAAACTCGCCTTCTTGCCGTCGCTCATGACCGCACCGCGATGAGTTGAGCACCGTCATGGCCGGCCACGATCGCCTCCACCAGCACGCCCGGGCCCCGCTCGGCCTCGATCCGCACCGGCGTGAAATCGGCCGAGCGGCCTTGCCCTTCGGTCTCCATCAGCACGTTGATATGCCTCCCCTTGGCGCCGTCGAGATGGCGCCTGAGAGCCGCGACGCCCTTCTCGCGCAACTCGCTTGCGCGTCTGGCGACGATCGCGCCATGCACTTGCGGCATGCGCGCGGCCGGCGTGCCTTCCCGCGCCGAATAGGGAAACACATGCAGGAAGGTCAGCCCGCAATCGTCGACCAGGCTGAGCGAATTCGCGAACATCGCCTCGGTCTCGGTCGGGAAGCCGGCAATCAGATCGGCGCCAAACACAATGTCGGGCCGCGCCCGACGCATAGCTTCGCAGAACGAGACCGAGTCGGTGCGGGCATGGCGGCGCTTCATGCGCTTCAAGGTAAGGTCGTCGCCCGCTTGCAGCGACAGGTGGAGATGCGGCATCAGCCGCTCCTCCTCGGCTATCGCCGAGATCAGCTGCGGATCGGCCTCGACCGAGTCGATCGAGGAGAGTCTCAAGCGCGGCAGCTCAGGCACCAGTCTGAGCACCGTGCGTGTGAGCTTGCCGAGCGTCATCTCGCCGGGCAGGTCCTTGCCGTAGGTGGTGATGTCGACACCGGTCAGCACGATCTCGGCGTAACCCTTCTCGGCGAGCCGCCTCACCTGCGCCACCACCTCGCCGGCCGGCACCGAGCGCGACGGCCCGCGGCCGAACGGAATGATGCAGAAGGTGCAGCGATGGTCGCAGCCATTCTGGATCTGCACATAGGCCCGCGCGCGGTTGCCGAAGCCTTCGATCAGATGCGCGGCGGTCTCGCGCACCGACATGATGTCGTTGACCTTGACCCGCTCGGTCCCCTCGACGCCGAACCCCGCGAAGGTCTTGGCTTCGAGTTTCTCCTGATTGCCGATGACGTGGTCGACCTCGTCCATGGCGGCGAACCGGCCGGGATCGATCTGCGCCGCGCAGCCGGTGACGATGATCTTGGCGTCGGGGCGCTCGCGGCGGGCGCGGCGGATCGCCTGGCGCGCCTGGCGCACCGCTTCGGCCGTCACCGCGCAGGTGTTAACGATTACCGCTGAGGTCAACCCCGCTTCGGCTGCATGCTCGCGCATGACCTCCGACTCGAAGGCATTGAGCCGGCAACCGAAGGTGATGATGTCGAGATCGGACATTGGCGGCTTCTAACACGAAATATGGGGGCCAGCGACCCCAACCACGGTCAAACGCGAGCTGCGGCGAATAGCTCCGCGGGCAGCGTGCCTTCATAGTCGAGCGCATAAGGGCCGGTCATCAGGATATGGCCGTCGCTCTCGCGCCACTCGATCAGGAGATCGCCGCCAGGAAGCGTGACCTTCATTTTGCGGCCCGTAAGCTCGCGGCGCGCGGCAGCGACGGCAGCGGCACACGCGGCAGTCCCGCAAGCTCGCGTCAGCCCGGCGCCGCGCTCCCAGGTGCGCACTTTGATCGCCTCGGGGCCGAGCACCTGGACCAGCGAGATATTGGCGCGCTCGGGAAATAGCGGGTGGTGCTCGAGCATCGGCCCGAACCGCGCCAGATCGTGGGCCTCGACGTCATCGACGAAGAACAGGCAATGCGGGTTGCCGACATTGACCACCGACGGCGTATGCAGCACCGGCGCGTCGATCGGGCCGATCTGGAGCTCGATGCCCCGCGTGTCGTGGAACGGCTCGGCCAGCGGGATCTCGTCCCAGGCGAACCGCGGCGCGCCCATGTCGATGGTGACGCTGCCGTCGGCGGTGACGGTCGAGCCGAGCACGCCGCTCTCGGTTTCGATGCTGACCTTTGGCGCGCCGCTCTCGGCCGCGACCAGGGCCGCCACGCAGCGCGCCGCGTTGCCGCAGGCGCCGACCTCGCCGCCATCGGCGTTCCAGATGCGCATGAACACATCGGCCTGCTGCGACGTCTCGATCGCGATGATCTGGTCGCAGCCGATGCCCTCTTTGCGGTCGGCGATCGCCCGCACCGCCTCGGGCGAGAGGCCGAGCGCGCGGGCTCGCGCGTCGAGCACGACGAAGTCGTTGCCGAGCCCGTTCATCTTGCGGAAATGGATCGTCTGAGCCTGCATGGCAGCCTTGCCTTTGCCGCTATATAGGGCGAGCGGGCCCCTACTTGCCAGCGGCGCCAGGGTCTTGCGTGACCAGCAGGAAGGCGATCAGCGCCGTGGCGGCGAAGGCGGCGCCGGTCAGAAAGGTCGCCCCGGCCCCGATCCGGTCCCACAGGAGACCGGCCAGCACGCTGGCGATCAGCGCCGCAAGCCCGGTGATGAGGCCGAACAGCCCGAAGGCGGTACCGCGCAAGCGCTCCGGCGCCGTGGCGGCGATCAGCGCCGCCAGCACCCCTTGGGTGAGCCCCATATGCAAGCCCCACAGGCCGATGCCGATAAAGATGGCGGGCAACGAAGATCCGGCGGCCAGCACCAGGTCGGCAGCGATCAGCGCGCAGAGGCCCAGCAGCAATAGCGGACGCGCGCCGATCCTGTCTTGGAGCCGCCCCGCCGGATAGGCGGATGCCGCATAGACCAGGCTCATCACCGCGATCACCGCCGGCGCCCAAGCCAGCGCCAGGCCGCCATCCATGGCGCGAATGACCAGAAAGGCCTCGCTGAACCGCGCCAGGGTGAAAATCGCGCCCGCCACCACCACCAGCCAATAGGCCGCGCCGAGCGCGCCGATCTCGCTGGCCTGGAGCGGGGCTCGCGTAGCCCGTTGCTTCCGGCCCGGCTCCTTGACCCCGAACACCAACACCGCGACCGCCAGCACCGCCGGGATCACCGCGAACCACAACACGGTGCGAATGTCGTCGTTGAACAGATACATCAGGCCGATGGCTGCGGCCGGGCCGAGCGTGGCGCCGACCGTGTCGAGGGACTGGCGCAGGCCGAACGCCGCGCCCCGCTTGTCGGCCGGCGTCAGATCGGCGACCAGCGCATCGCGCGGCGCGCCGCGGATGCCCTTGCCGATGCGGTCGAGAAACCGCGCCAGCAACACCAGCCCGATCGTGTTGGCGAGCGGGAACAGCGGCTTGGTCACGGCGGCGAGGCCGTAGCCTGCCACCGTCAGCGCCTTGCGCCGTCCCAGCGCATCGGATAGCCAGCCGGAAAACACGCGGGTGATCTGCGCCGTCGCCTCGGCAATGCCCTCGATCACGCCGAGCGCGGTTGCGCTCGCTCCGAGCGTGACCACGAGAAAGACGGGAAGCAGCCCATGGATCAACTCCGAGGAGGTATCCATCAGCAGCGAGGTCAGGCCGAGCGCCCACACTGAGCGCGGCAAGCCCTTGTAGCCGTCCGGCTTAACTTGCACTTGCCGCGCTCCAGCCTCTTGGGGAATTGTTCGGTCGCCTTCGTGTTATAGAATCAACGTGCCACAACGCGACCCCGTCAATGCCCTCGTCCCCCACACTTTGGAGGAGCCTCTGGCCGGCCGGGCGCAAGGCCCGCTCGCAGGACTGTCCTTCATGGTGAAGGACCTGTTCGCTATTCGCGGCCGCAAGGTCGGCAACGGCAATCCGAGCTTCTATGAGCACGCCACCCCGGCGCGCGACACGGCGCCGGTCATCACCCGCCTGCTCGAGGCCGGGGCGTCCTTAACCGGCATAACCTTTTGCGATGAGTTCTTCTACAGCGTGCTCGGCTCGAACGCCCATTACGGCCAGCCGGTCAATTCTCGCGCGCCCGGACGCGTCACCGGCGGCTCGTCTTGCGGCTCTGCAGCGGCGGTCGCGGCCTCGATGTGCGATTTCGCGCTCGGCAGCGACACCGGTGGATCGATCCGCGTGCCGGCCTCGTTCTGCGGGCTCTACGGCCTTCGGCCGACGCATGGCCGCATCGCGCTCGACGGCGTGACGCCGATGGCGCCGAGCTTCGATACGGTTGGAATCCTGACGCGCGACGCCGAGATGTTCCGCACCGTCGGCCGGGTGCTGCTCGACGGCGAGCGGGTCGACGCGCCGATCAAGCGGCTGATCATTGCCGAGGACATGTTCGAGCGTGCCGAGACCGGCGTGAACGCGGCGATTTGGCAGGCGTTCTCGAAGATCGGCCGCTCGCTGCCGCAAGCCGAGCGGAACATCGTCGCCGGAGCGCATCTCGCCGGCTGGCGCGATGCCTTCCGGGTCATTCAGGGCTTCGAGATCCAGTCGACGCTGCTGCCCTTCATCCGCTCCCACAAGGTCGAACTCGGCCCTGGCATCAAGGAGCGCTTCGACATGGCCGCCGCCATCAGCTTTGCCGAGGTGGAAGCGGCCAGGGAGGTTCGCGCCGAGATCAACGACCGCCTGCACGGCATGGCCAAGCCGGGCAGCGTGATCGCACTGCCGACCACGCCGACCCTGCCGCCCGAGCGCGGCATTCCCGACGGCGCCTCCTTTGCCGAGTTTCGTACTGAAACGCTGGGCTTTACCTGCTTCGCCGGCCATGCCGGTCTGCCGCAAATCTCGATTCCCGCCGCGGAGGCCGCCGGTTGCCCCATCGGTTTGTCCTTCATCGGCTGGCGGGGCGGCGACGAGGCCCTGCTCGATTTGGCCGTCCGCCTTGAGCCTGTCTTAAGGAACGCGGCCTAAGCTGCTCGCGTTGACGCTGGCGAGGACGCGATGCTGGACAAACCCTCATTGCCCTATGGCGTAGGCTTCCGCTCGCTGACGGCCGAAATACCCGCGCCGATCGCGCTGCCCGTTACCGGCACGCTGCCCTCCTGGCTGACCGGCACCCTGCTCCGCACCGGGCCCTCCAAGTTCGAGGTGGGCGATCGCACCTATAACCACTGGTTCGACGGCTTGGCGATGTTGCACCGCTTCGCCTTCGCCGGCGGCGGCGTCACCTATGCCAACTGTTTCCTCAAGAGCAAGGCGTTCTGCGCCGTGGAAGCGACCGGCAAGATCTCCTATGCTGAGTTCGCCACCGACCCGTGCCGCACGCTGTTCGGGCGCGTCGCCGCGATCTTCGATCCCAAGCTCACCGACAATTGCTGCGTCAATGTCTCTGACTATGCGCGCCAAGTTGTCGCCTTCACCGAGACAGCGATGCCGATGCGCTTTTCGCCCGACACGCTCGAGACGCTCGGCGTGTTCGGCTATCGCCGGGCGCTAAAGGGTCAGGTCTCCACCGCGCACCCGCATTACGACGCCAAACGCGCCTGCCACTACAATTACATCGCCGATTTCGGCCTGAAGAGCGTGTATCGGCTCTGCCGGATCGGCGACGACGGCAAGCAGACGGTGGTTGCGACTCTCCCGGTCGAGCGCCCCGCTTATATGCACAGCTTCGGCATGAGCGAGGATGACCTGGTGCTCACCGAGTTCCCCCTGGTGGTCAACCCGCTCGAGCTGAAGTTCTCGGGCAAGCCCTTCATCCAAAACTATCGCTGGGAGCCGGAGCGCGGGCTGGTGTTTCATGTGGTGGAGAAGGACTCAGGGAAACTGGTGCGCACCGCGATCGCCGACGCGACCTTTGCTTTTCACCATGTGAATGCCTTCGCTGACGGCGATCGTCTTGCCGTCGATGTCATCGCCTATCCCGACGCCACTATCATCGATCAGCTTTATCTCGCGCGGCTACGCGCCAGTTCTCCCCTCACCGCGACCGGCACACTGACCCGCTTCCACGTGTCCTTGGCGGGCGACGCGCCAGTCACCCGCCGCATCCTGGTGGACATTCCACTCGAGCTGCCCCGTATCAATTACGAGACCCGCGCCGGCAAGTCCTATCGCTATGTCTGGGGGACCGGCATCCAGACCAAGGGCGACTTCCTCGATTCCATCGTCAAGATCGATGTGGAAACCGGCGCGGTCGCCACCTGGCACCTGGCCGGGCTGTATCCGGGCGAGCCGGTGTTCGTGCCGTCCCCGTCCGCGACGGCCGAAGACGACGGCGTGTTGCTGTCGGTCGTGCTCGACCTCGACAAGGACCGCTCCTTCCTGCTTGCGCTCGACGCGGCGAGCCTCAACGAGCTGGCCCGGGCGGCCGCGCCGCACGCCATTCCCTTCCATTTCCACGGCAATTTTTTCCCGAAAACCTAAGCTCCAGCTTGACTTAGCCTTGCCGGTGGCCGACATTCCGGCCGAAATTCAAGGCAGCTCCGGTTGAAGAGCCGCCGCCCTGAACATGATTCTCGCGCTCAAGTAGGCCAGAGGCCGATAGCGCAAGAATAAGGGGTCAGGGGGGTCAACACCCGCCAGCGCGATGCGCCCGCGGGTGCGTTACGTGTTTGGAGAAACGGCTTCTGATGTTCGAGACTTTATCCGAGCGGCTTGGCGCCATCCTCGACAAGCTCACCCGCAAGGGTGCGCTGACCGAGGCCGACGTGGCGGAAGCGATGCGCGAGGTGCGCCGCGCGCTGCTCGAAGCCGATGTCGCGCTCGACGTGGTGCGTGACTTCACCGACGCCGTTAAGGAGAAAGCCGTCGGCCAGGAGGTGGTGCGCTCGACCACGCCCGGCCAGATGGTCATCAAGATCGTCCATGACGAGCTGGTGCGGGTGCTCGGGTCCGACGCCCAAGGCATCGACCTCGCCGCCACAGCGCCGGTGGTGATGATGCTGGTCGGCCTGCAAGGCTCCGGCAAGACCACCACCACCGCCAAGCTCGGCAAGCGGCTCACCGCCCGCGACAAGCAGAAAGTGCTGATGGCCTCGCTCGATACGCGGCGGCCCGCGGCCCAGGAGCAGCTTCGCGTGCTCGGCGAGCAGACCGGCGTCGCCACGCTGCCCATCGTCGCCGGCGAAGGCCCGACGACAATCGCCAAGCGCGCCGTCGAGACCGCCAAGCGCGGCGGCTACGACGTGCTGCTGCTCGACACCGCCGGCCGCACTCATATCGACGAAGAGCTGATGGCCGAGACCGCGGCGATCGAGCAGATCGCGCACCCGCACGAGACGCTGCTGGTGGCCGACGCGCTGACCGGCCAGGACGCCGTCGATCTCGCCAAGAATTTCGACGCCCGCGTGGCGCTGACCGGCATCGTGCTGACCCGCGTCGACGGCGACGGCAGGGGCGGCGCCGCGCTGTCGATGCGCGCCGTCACTGGCAAGCCAATCAAGCTGATCGGCGTGGGCGAGAAGCTCGACGCGCTCGAGGAATTCTATCCCGAGCGCATCGCCGGCCGCATTCTCGGCATGGGCGACGTGGTCGGCCTGGTCGAGAAGGCGATCGAGACGGTCGAGCTCGACAAGGCCGAGGCCATCGCCCGCAAGGTCAAGAAGGGCGCCTTCGACCTCGACGATCTCGCCGAGCAGCTCAAGCAGATGCAGAAGCTCGGCGGCATGGGCGGCGTGCTCAACATGCTGCCCGGCCTCGGCAAGGTGAAGAAGCAGCTCGACGCCGCCAAGCTTGACGAGACGATACTGAAGCGCCAGCAGGCGATGATCGGCTCGATGACCAAATCCGAGCGCAAGAACCCGAAATTGCTCAATGCCTCGCGCAAGAAGCGGGTGGCTGCGGGCTCGGGCACTGCCGTGCAGGACATCAACAAGCTGGTGAAGATGCACCGCCAGATGGCCGACATGATGAAGGCGATGGGCAAGAAGCGCGGGTTGCTGGGCCAGATGTTCGGCTCAGGGCCGCCGCCCGAGATGCCGACCGATCTGCCGCAAGGCGGACTGCCGCCGCTGCCGCCCGGCGGCTTTCCCGGACTCCCTGGCAATTTTCCGGGCCTGCCCGGCGGATTGCCGCGCGGCCTCCCCGGCCTCCCCGGATCGAAGAAACGTTAGATCAACTGAGTTAGGAGAACGAAGCCATGTCACTGAAGATCAGACTGTCGCGGGCCGGCGCCAAGAAGCGGCCCTATTACCGCATCGTCATCGCCGATTCGAAGAGCCCGCGCGACGGGCGCTATATCGAGCGGGTCGGCACCTACGATCCGCTCGTGCCCAAAGGCTCGACCGAGCGCGTCAAGCTGGTCGAGGAGCGGATCAAGCATTGGCTGAGCCACGGCGCCCAGCCGACCGATCGCGTGCTGCGCTTTCTCGATGTGGCCGGCATTCAAAAGCGCGACGCGCGGATGAACCCGAACAAGGGTCAGCCCGGCACCAAGCGGCTCGAGCGCGAGGAAGCCAAGAAGACCGCCGCCGAGGAGAAGGCCAAGGCCGCCGACGAGGCAAAGAAAGCCGCGGCCGAAGCCGCCGCCGCGCCCCCGCCCTCGGCCGAGGAGCCCGCTGCCGAGCCTGAGGCCGAGGCCGAGCAGCCTGCCAGCGAATAGCCTTGGCGGACGACAACGACCGCGTGCTGCTCGGCGAGATCGGGGCGGCACAAGGACTGAAGGGCGAGGTCCGCCTCCGCTCTTACACCCAGGACCCCGCGGCGATTGCCCGCTACGGCGTGCTCGACGACGAGCACGGCCGCGCCATCGAGATCGAGAGCCTTCGCGTCACACCGAAGGCGCTCATCGCCCGCATCAAAGGCGTGACCACGCGCGAAGGCGCCGAGGCGCTGAACCATACCAAGCTCTATATCGCCCGCGGCCGCCTGCCCGAACGCGAAGAGGAGGAGTGGTACCATTCCGATCTGATCGGCCTTGCGGTCGTGGATCGCGGCGGCGCGCCGATCGGCACCGTGGTCGCCGTGCAGAATTTCGGCGCCGGCGATCTGATCGAGGTGAAGCCGGCCACCGGCGGCCCGACCGTGCTCGTGCCCTTCACCCGCGACGCCGTGCCGGAGGTCGATGTCGAGGGCGGGCGCCTAGTCCTGGCGCCGCCGGAAGGCCTGTTCGAGTAGCCCCTATTCCGGGCCTTCGCCGGCATGACGCACACTGGGCATTTGGCCCATAATGGTGGCATGACCGATCGCCGCACGCTGCAATTCCCGCATCTGGGCCCGTTGGCCCGGATTATCGAGTTCGGCACTGGCGGCTATCCCCGCGCCGTCCGCCGGCGGCTGAAGATCGTCAATGCCATGGCGCTGCTGATCGCCCTGTTCTCGGCAATCTATGCCGGCGTGTTCGCCCTCCACGGCATGGCCTATATGCCGCTGATCGTCGCCAACCTGCTGCTGGTGGCGGTCGCGCTGCTGACGCCGCTGGCCCACCGCGTCAACGACATCGCCGCGGCGCTGCTGCTCGCCGGCGCGGAGTTCATCGCTTTGTTTTTTTTCGTGCACGAGCTCGGTCGCGACTCGGGCATCCAGATCAATTATATCATTGCCGCCGCGGTCGCTTTCGCCATTGCCGGCATGGCCCGCTTTCGCCTGGCGATCGCTGTGATCACCATCGGGCTGGCGCTCCATCTGGCCGCGTGGTTCCTGTTTCCGCCGGAGCGCGCGCAGATCGCCGCCGATCCGCTGCTGCTCGCCAATCTCTACATCTCCTCGGCCGCCACCACCTTCTGCATCATCGCGCTGATCGTCGGCTACGCCTTCACCGTGGCCGACCGCGCCCGGGCCGAAGCAGACTCGCTGCTCGCCAACATCCTGCCGGTGGCCATCGTCGAGCGCCTCAAGGATAAACCCGACGAGAAGGTCGCGGACAGCGTGGCCGAGGCGTCAGTGCTGTTCAGCGATCTGGTCGGCTTCACCGGGCTTGCGCAAAAGCTCGGGGCGGCGCGCACCGTGGCCCTGCTCGATCACATCGTCACCGAGTTCGACCGGCTGGCCGCGGCGCATGGCGTGGAGAAGATCAAGACCATCGGCGACGGCTATATGGCGGTGGCCGGCGTCAGCCGACCGCAAACCGACCACCTGCCGCGGCTCGCTCGCATGGCGCTGCTGCTGCCCGATCTGGTCAAGCGGCTGTCCGCCGCGCATGGCGTCGATCTCAAGATCAGGATCGGCATGGCCGGCGGCCCGGTCATGGCCGGGGTGATCGGCGCCGACAAGTTTTCCTATGACGTGTGGGGCGAGACGGTGAACCTGGCGTCGCGGCTCGAATCGCACGGGTTGCCCGGCGAGATTCAGGTGTCCGGCGCGGTCAGAGACGCGCTCGGCGACAGCTTCGTGTTCGTGTCGCGCGGAGCGATCGAAATCAAAGGCATCGGACCGATGGAGACCTGGCTGCTCAAGGAAGAGCGCGTCGCCGAAAGCAAGGGCACCGCCGCATGACCTCTCCTTGGCGCGCCACTGTGCTCACCATCTTTCCCGAGATGTTTCCGGGACCGCTCGGTCTAAGTCTGGCCGGCAAAGCGCTCGCCGACGGCAAATGGGCGATGGATACCATCAATATCCGCGATTTTGCCACGGACAAGCATCGCTCGGTGGACGACACCCCGGCCGGCGGCGGCGCCGGCATGGTGATGCGCGCCGATATTGCCGCCGCCGTCATCGACGCCGCCCGCGCCGATGCCAGGCCCGATACGCCGGTCATCTATCTGTCGCCGCGCGGCTATCCGTTCATGCAAGAACAAGCGCGCGAGCTTGCCGGCGGACCCGGCATCATCCTGCTCTGCGGCCGCTTCGAAGGGATCGACGAGCGCGTACTGCAAGCGCGCAATGTCGAGGAGATTTCCATCGGCGATTACGTGCTGTCGGGCGGCGAGCTTGCGGCACAGGTGGTGATCGATGCCGTGGTGCGGCTGCTGCCTGGAGTGGCCGGCAATGAAAGCTCGCTCGCCGAGGAGAGCTTTGCCGCGGCTCTGCTCGAATATCCGCATTACACAAGGCCACGCGAGTGGGAAGGCCGCGCCATCCCCGAGGTGCTGCTGTCCGGCGATCACAAAAGAATCGCCGAATGGCGGCGCGAGCAGGCCGAGAAGCTTACCAAGCAGCGCCGTCCCGATCTGTGGCAACGCCACCGCAACGACAAATCTTGAGCGAGGTCAGGACAGCGCCGCATAACCGGTGCTATCACCACGACTAACCAAAGAGGTGCTGGGCATGAAGACTGTCATGATGGTCGCGGCGGCGGCCTTGCTTGGTTCTGGCTATGCGGCGCACGCGCAGGAGGCCGATGTCGAGGCCGGCAAGGCTTATGCCGAGCAGGTCTGCGCCGCCTGCCACGCCGTGCTGCCGAACGAAGAGTTTTCGCCGCTGCCGGAGGCGCCGACCTTCCAGTCGGTGGCCGACACCCCGGGCATGACCGAGCTCGCGCTTTCCGTCTGGCTGCAAAGCTCCCACCCGACCATGCCCAATATTGTCCTGGAACAGGACGATCTGCGCAACGTGGTCGCCTATATCCGCAGCCTGAAGAAGGGCTAGGTGAGAGTCTTGCTCACGATCGCAGTTCCGTTTGTCGCGTTGCTGCTGGCCTCAACATTACCGGCAAGCGCGCAGGGTATGATGGAGCACTTGCTCGGCAAATACGCCACCACTGATGACGGCTGCCGCGAGGGAACAGCGGAGTTCGAGATCAGGCGCGGCATCGTCGAAGGGCCGAACCTGCTCTGCATCCTCGGCGCGCCGAAAGAGGCCGGCCCCGGTCAGGAAGCCTATGAGGCCAAATGCACGCAAAAGAGCCAAGTGCATCTCGGCACGATAACCTTCGACCTGTCCGCCAAGCCCGACAGCCTCAAGATCACCCTGCCGGAGACTGCGGACTGGATCACGCTCTACCCTTGCAAATGAAGGGTTTCGGGCGCGAATAGTCATCGACAGAAGCGCAACCTTGCGTTACGAACACCCCGGCGTCGGCTTCAAGCCCCGCGCTTCACGACTAGGATCAATCAAAAAGAATGGCGTTCGCCGCACGGCTTCAAGCCCAAGGCAGGCGCCCATGAAAGGTCATTGCCATGAATATCATCGAGCAGCTCGAAAAAGAGCAGGCTGCCGCCCTCTCCAAAAAGCGCAAAGTCCCTGAGTTCGGCCCCGGTGACACCCTGCGGGTCAACGTCAAAGTGGTCGAGGGCGAGCGCACCCGCGTGCAGGCCTATGAGGGCGTGTGCATCGGGCGCGCCGGCGGCGGGGTGAACGAGAACTTCACCGTGCGCAAGATTTCCTACGGCGAGGGCGTGGAGCGCGTGTTCCCGATCCACTCGCCGTTGATCGACTCGATCGAGGTGGTGCGGCGCGGCCGGGTGCGGCGCGCCAAGCTCTATTATCTGCGTGGCCGGCGCGGCAAGGCGGCTCGTATCCCTGAGCGCCAGGACGTGCGCGGCAAGAAGAAAGAAGCCTTCAAGGGCTTCACCAAGCCGAAGGGCGCGGCCGACGATCTGAAGCTGATCCCGGGTGTCACGCAGGAGCTCGAGCACAAGCTGAACAAGCTCGGCCTGATCAAGTTCGAGCAGATCGCCAATCTCACCGACGACGAGATCACCGCCGTCGACGAGCAGCTCAAGCTCAACGGCGCCATCGAGAATAACGACTGGGTGGCCAAGTCGGTCGAGCTGATGGCCGAGACCACCGCCGACGAAGTCCCCGCCGAGGAAGAGGACGAAGGCGAGGAGGGCCAGACCGAGCCCAAGGCCAAGGTCGATAAGCCCGCCAAGGCCAAAGAGGCCAAGGCCAAGCCCGCCAAAAAGCCCAAGAAGGGCTAGGCAGAGCGCTGCCACGAACTCCATCCCTCCCCCTCGTGGGGAGGGCCGACGACGCCTTCAGGCGGCGTCGGGGTGGGGGGGTGAGACGCCCGACCGAACCTCGGCCAAACAGGATCACCCCACCCGGCGCGCAAGCGCGCCGACCTCCCCGTCAAAGGGAGGTATGGAGCCTGTGGCCGTCCCTTGGGGATTTGTAAACCGGCGGCGAACTAGCTATCTGACGTGTAGAAATTTGAGAATTTCGGCGGTACGACAAACCCCAACCAATGGCCAAGCCCCGCACCATCTACGACAAGATCTGGGACGCCCATCTGGTGCATGAGGCGCCCGACGGCACCTGCCTGCTCTATATCGACCGCCATCTCGTGCACGAGGTGACCAGCCCGCAAGCCTTCGAGGGCCTGCGCATGGCCGGGCGCCGCGTGCGCGCGCCGGAGAAGACGCTGGCCGTGGTCGACCACAACGTGCCAACCACCGACCGCTCGAAAGGCATCGACGATCCGGAGTCCGCGCTCCAGATCGCGACGCTGGCCGACAACGCCCGCGACTTCGGCATCGAATATTTCAGCGAGCGCGATCGCCGCCAGGGCATCGTCCATATCATCGGGCCGGAGCAGGGCTTCACCCTGCCCGGCACCACCATCGTGTGCGGCGACAGCCACACCTCGACTCATGGCGCGTTCGGCGCGCTGGCGCATGGAATCGGCACATCCGAGGTCGAGCACGTGCTCGCCACCCAGACGCTAATCCAGTCGAAGGCGAAGAACATGCTGGTCCGCGTCGACGGCAAGCTGCCCGAAGGCGTCACCGCCAAGGACATCATCCTCGCCATCATCGGCGAGATCGGCACCGCCGGCGGCACCGGCCATGTCATCGAATATGCCGGCGAGGCGATCAGCGCGCTGTCCATGGAAGGGCGCATGACCATCTGCAACATGTCAATCGAGGGCGGCGCGAGAGCCGGCCTGATCGCGCCCGACACCAAGACCTTCGACTACATCAAGGGCCGCCCGCGCGCGCCGAAAGCCGGTGCCTTCGAGCTGGCGCAACGCGACTGGGAGAAGCTCTATTCCGACGAAGGCGCCTATTTCGATCGCATCGTCGGGTTGAAGGCGGACGAACTGCCGCCGATCGTCTCTTGGGGTACCAGCCCCGAGCAGGTGGTCTCGGTGTCAGGCCGCGTGCCCGTGCCGTCGGAGATCGCCGACGAAACCAAGCGCACGGCCGCGATCCGCTCGCTCGACTATATGGGCCTGAAGGGCGGCGAGAAGATCACCGACATCACGCTCGATCGCGTGTTCATCGGCTCCTGCACCAATGGCCGCATCGAGGATTTGCGCGAGGTGGCGAAGATCGTCGAAGGTAGACACATCAACCAGAATTTGAGCGCGATGATCGTGCCGGGTTCCGGTTTGGTGAAAGCGCAGGCCGAGGCCGAAGGCCTCGACAAGATCTTCAAGGACGCCGGCTTCGAATGGCGCGAGCCCGGCTGCTCGATGTGCCTCGGCATGAACCCGGATCAGCTGAAGCCGAAAGAGCGCTGCGCCTCGACCTCGAACCGCAATTTCGAGGGACGCCAGGGCCGGCTCGGCCGCACCCATCTGGTGTCGCCGCAAATGGCCGCCGCCGCCGCGCTGGCCGGCCGCTTCGTCGACATCCGCAACTCCCACTAAGCACGCTGGTAGATTAGCTTCGCGTGGCACAGCACCCGCGCGATAATGGCGCCATGAGCAAGATCGACTGGAGCAAGCTCGAGGCGCCGGCCTTGGCCGAGTTCGAGGCTATCGCGCATGCCGCCTACCAACGGCTGCCCGCCCGCTTCCGCGCGCTAACCGGCGATCTGCTCATTCGCATCGAGGACTTTCCCACTGACGAGGTGCTCGATTCCCTCGACATCGCCTCGCCGTTCGATCTGCTCGGGCTTTATTCCGGCGTCGATCTGGCGCGAAAGAGCGTCATGGATGTCAGCGCGGTGCCCGACATGGTATTTCTCTATCGTCGCCCGATCCTCGATTATTGGGCCGAGCACGAGGAAGCGCTCGGCGCCATTCTCGCCCATGTGCTGATCCACGAGATCGGCCATCATTTCGGCCTGTCGGACGACGACATGGCGCGCATCGAGGCCGAGGCCGGCGCGTGAGACGGCTGGAATTACCGCTGCCGATTTGGCGTTGACGCTTTAGCCCCCCACCCGCAGACTGCGCCAAGGCAGGGGAACAGGGCAGCAGAGGGAGCGATCATGATATCGGCTGCCCGTCTCGTGGTGGGGCTCGCGCTGTGCCTCGCGCTCGTCGCCTCGAGCATTCATCCAGAAGACGCCGCCGCGCTCGAGCAGGGCAAGCTCGTGGCGCCGGGACGGCTGGTAGTTGCCGGCCGCAAGCTATCCTGCGGCCGGACCGCGACCCTCATCCGCGACTTCGAAGGCTTCGCCGTCTCCTCCACCGTCATCATGCTGAACATGCAGGCGCTGAAAGAACTGCCGCGGCCGGTGCAATGGCTGATCTACTATCACGAATGCGGGCATATCCTGTACGGGCCGGGCGAGACCGCCGCCGACTGCTATGCCGTCAGGCGCGCCCGCCGCGAAGGCTGGCTCGGCAAGACCGGGCTGGAGGACATCTGCGCCGTGTTCAACATCGCCGGCCACGGCCCGGTGCACCCCGATCCCGAGGCCCGCTGTGACCAGCTAAGGCAATGCTTCGCCAAGAAAAGCGGCGTTACCGCCCGCGACGATACGAGGTGAGACATTGCGGCAATTGCGCAGACTTTTCCCCCGATTTAAAGTGCGACTCGTTATGAGGGATGGACGGGCAGGTTTGAAGCTGGCGCTGGCCGGCGCGTTGGCCATCGCCGTTGGCGTTGCCAGCCCCGGCGTGGGCCACGCCCAGGAATGGGTCTATGAGGGCTCTCCCAACTCCGGTCCGAGCCTCGACGACTATCTGAAATCGGTCGGCCCCGACGGCAAGCTCATCGCCCATGGCGCGCTCAAGCTCGACGGCAAGGCGGTCAATTGCGGCAAGCGGCCGACCGTGCTCAATCCCAATTTCGACTCGTGGGGCGGCGCCTTTCCCGGCTTTCTCATCCTCAACAACAAGAAGATGAACGGGCTGTCTTCCCAGGTGAAGCTCTACATCTACAGTCACGAATGCGGCCATCAGTTCATTGGCGCCGACGAGACCAAGGCCGATTTGTTCGCCATCCGCCGCGGCGTGAAATATGGCTGGCTCGACGCTCAGGGCATTGAAGACATCTGCACGTTCATCTCGCAGCTCAAGGGCGACGCGGTGCATCCGCCGGGGCCGCAGCGCTGCGAGGCGATGCGCAAATATTATCGCCAGCTGGTCGGCGACGGCGCGGGCCAGCAAGCGAAGGCCCCGGCTCCCGCCGCCAAGGCTCAGACCCTCGGCCCCGCCGAGTAGCGCCTAAGTTCCAGTTGCCCTGAAGGACAAGACGCTTGTTCTCCCCTCCCCCTTGAGGGGGAGGGATAGGGAGGGGGGTTCCAGGTTAAGACTCGCCGAATCGTTTACCCCCCTCCGCGCGCCAAAGGGCGCGCGTGCTCCCCCTCAAGGGAGGAGCAAAGGTTGGTCCGCCGAGTAGCTAGAAGATCCAGGCGATCATCAGCCAGAAGATCACGAAGAAGATCAAAAAGCCGAGCACCGTGAACGGCAGCTCGCCGAAAATGGCGTCGCCGCCCGACACCACCGCCATCACCAAGATCAGCACGAACGACACGCCGAACGAGACCAGCGCCGCGTTCTTGAGGCCGAGCCCCGGCGCGAACGGATCGGACGCGCCCAACCCGACCAGGTAATAGAGGCCGGCGCCGCCGATCACCATCAGCAGCAGTAGCGCGATGGCCGCGGCCACGAACAGCCTGAGCGCTTCCTTGCGGTCATGTCGGTCGCTCGCGCTTGGCATTCCTCGCTCCCGCCGCTCAGTCGTTGTCCGAGCGCATTTTCTGCGCCTTGGTGATCGCCTCCTGGATCACATACGGGTCGGGCATGTCGGCGATGGTGAACTCCGGCTCGTCGCCGGCGGTGGAGATCTGGACGGTTCCCACGCCGAAAATACGATTGACGAACCCTTGCGCGATATTCACCGAGCGGATGTGCTTGAGCGACACCGAGGTCCGGTCCTTGCTCAAGATGCCCCGCTCATACATCAGCTCCTGGTCGGTGACGGTCAGCGCCGTGGCGCGCGTCTTGATGTACCAATAGAGCAGGATGATGATGCCGATGCCGAAGGCAAGGATCAGCAGGACCGCCAGGATGAACCAAAAGGGGTGCGCCCGGAACATCGCCGGATGCGCTTCGTAGATCACCTGTCCTGCCATCGCCTCGGTTCCCTCTGTTTTGGCTCCGCGGACGTTAGCCCGGGCCTCTTCCCCTGCAAAGCGGAGAAAATCCGACGCGTAAGCCCTGGAAAGCTCATGCGCTTGCCGTTACATAGCCTTGGCCGGAACGAGGACGCCATGCAGAAATTCACCACGCTGACCGGGATCGCCGCCTATCTGCCGATGATCAATGTCGACACCGACATGATCATCCCCAAGCAATATCTCAAGACCATCAAGCGCACCGGGCTGGGCACAGGCCTGTTCGCCGAGCTGCGCTATGACGAGCAGGGCAACCCCCTGCCCGACTTCGTGCTGCACAAGCCGCCTTACACCGAAGCGAAGATCCTCATCACCGGCGAGAATTTCGGTTGCGGCTCGTCCCGCGAGCACGCGCCCTGGGCGCTACTCGATTTCGGCATCTCTTGCATCGTCGCGCCGAGCTTCGCCGACATTTTCTATAACAACTGCTTCAAGAACGGCATCCTGCCCATCACCCTGCCGCAGGCCGAGATCGACAAGCTGATCGACGACGCCTCGCGGGGCGCGAACGCCGTGCTGACCGTCGACCTCGAAGCGCAGGAGATCAGAGGACCCGACGGCGGCAAGATTCATTTCGACATCGACCCGTTCCGCAAGCGCTGCCTGATGGAAGGTCTCGACGATATTGGGTTGACGCTGGAGAAAGCCGACGCGATCGACGCCTTCGAGCGCGAAGCCCGCGTCGCCCGCCCCTGGGCCTGACCCTGCTAGTCAAACGGGATGGGGTCGGTCGCCTGCTCGATCAGGGTCTTGCCGTCGCGCATGATCTTGAGCGCGGCGCGGTAGCTGCCTTCCGGCCAGCCGCCGGCCGGCACGCCGCGCTTGCCCGCTTGCAGCAAAAATGTCGCCTTGTCGTCGGCTAGCGTCTCGCTGTTGCTGAGCAAAGCCCGGTCGTCGTTGATCAGCGTGATCTCGACCATGTCGCCCTTCATCAGGCCGGCGGCCAACACATAGGCGACCGCCGGGGTGTTGAAATGGGGCGGTGGCGGGGTTTCGCCCTTCGCCAGCTCAGCTTCCGTGACCTCGTGGTCGGCCAGCCCAAGCGCCACCACCTTGCTTTCTTGGGCCAGCGCCGCTCCGGATAGCCCGCAAATCAACGCCAAGCTGAACAGCACCCTTGTCAGCATTTCGCACTCCCGTTACCCACTTCGCCAGCATCTAGCATGAGGAACGGCGCGGCCGATGACAACCTATAAGCTCCTTCTGCTGCCCGGCGACGGCATCGGCCCAGAAGTCATGGCCGAGGTCGAGCGCGTGGTGGCCTGGATCAACCGCAGCGGGCTCGCCACCATCGAGACCGAGGCCGATTTGGTCGGCGGCTGCGCCTACGATGCCCACGGCCAGGCGATCTCCAACGCCACCATGGAGCGCGCGCTGGCCGCCGATGCCGTCATGCTCGGCGCGGTCGGCGGTCCGAAATGGGACGGCGTGGCTTACGACCAGCGCCCCGAGGCGGGACTGCTGCGGCTGCGCAAGGATCTCGAGCTGTTCGCCAATCTCCGCCCCGCGATCTGCTATCCGGCCCTGGCCGACGCCTCCTCGCTCAAGCGCGACAAGGTCGACGGGCTCGACATCATGATCGTGCGCGAGCTGACCGGCGGGGTCTATTTCGGCGAGCCCAAGACCATCACCGATCTCGGTGACGGCCAGAAGCGCGCCGTCGATACCCAAGTCTACGACACCTACGAGATCGAGCGCATTGCCGCGGTCGCCTTTGATCTCGCCCGCGAGCGCAAGCGGCTGGTCCACTCCGCCGACAAGCGCAATGTGATGAAGACCGGCGTGTTGTGGAACGAGGTAGTCACGCGCGTCCACAACGAGCGCTATGGCGACGTCACGCTCCACCATATCCTCGCCGACAATTGCGCCATGCAGCTGGTCCGCGAGCCGAAGCAGTTCGACGTAATCGTCACCGACAATCTGTTCGGCGACATGCTGTCCGACGAAGCGGCCATGGCCACAGGCTCGCTCGGCATGCTGCCGTCGGCCTCGCTCGGCGCGGCCGACGCGCGCGGGCATCGGCGGGCGCTGTACGAGCCGGTGCATGGCTCGGCGCCCGACATCGCCGGCAAGGGCGTGGCCAACCCGATCGCCACCATCGCCAGCCTCGCCATGTGCCTGCGCTATTCGTTCTTTCTCGGCGGGGCGGCGGATAAGATCGAGCGGGCAATCGCCAAAGTGCTGGACCAGGGCTTGCGCACCGCCGACATCAAGCAAGACGGCTGCCGCACCGTCGGCACGCGCGAGATGGGCGAAGCCATCGTCGCCAATCTCGATGCCGCTTAGAGAGGTGCAAAGTCATGCGTTATGCCTCCAGGGCTTTGTTCGCTGCTTCATTGGGCTTTCTGGCCACGAGCAGTGTGGTCTTGGCCGCCGGCGCTACTGACTCCTCGACGCCTGCCGAGACGCCGTCCGACGGCGCCAAGGCCAAGCGCGAGCTGAGCCCCGAGGAATTGGCCGAGAAGGACGCGCGCAAGGCCTGCAAGAAGAAGATCTGCGACATCATCGCCACCCGCGATCCCTTGGGCGAGGACGTGTCGTGCGACATCGTCAAGACCTGGCGCGAGGAGGACATCGTCAAGATGCTCGGCGGCAAGATCGGCTGGCCGTGGGGCAAGGCGGTGTGCCAGTCGCGGCTCGAGGTCAAGCGCAAGGATCTGGCTCTGGCGATGAGCGAGCCGGACTATGACATGGTCATGCCGGCGCAGAAGCTGCGCTGCACGCTCGCCCAGAAAGACGGCGGCGAGCCTTACGCCATCGAAGTCACGCTGGCCCCGACCGCGAAATTCGAGAACGGCAGGGCGACCGAGGCCAGCGTCAATTGGGGCGAGGCCTCGGCGCCAACTTTCATCTATCCATTGATCTATGCCGGCACCGGCTTCGACAACTCGGCCAATGTGCTGGGGCCCGAGGTGGTGCGCATGGTCAACGAGTTCACTACCAAGAAATGCGCCGAGGTCAGGGCCGAGGCGCCGATCAAGCCGTGACGGCGCGGCAATAGAATTGCCCCAATTGGCGGCTTTATCCCCAACGACGCCCGCGAATCCCGTAGCTTGCACCAACGGTCACAGTCCGGGCCTAAAATTCACCCCTGCGATGCGGCACGCCATGGACAATATCGATCACCTGCCGGCACACGCCGTACCTGGAGTCCAGCCCGGCCCTTCCGGGGAAGCCCATCGGCTCGCCGCGAAGCCGAAGAGCAGCCGCACCTCGGAGTTGCTGCGAGACTTTGTCGCGCAACAGAGCGGCCCTCGCATCAGCCTCGGCGCGCTGCGCGATGCTCTCGGCGATCGCGGCTTCGGCGTGCTGCTGTTCATCTTCGCCCTGCCGAACCTCGTGCCGGTGAATATTCCCCTGCTATCGGCCGTGCTCGGCCTGCCGCTTGTGCTGCTGGCGGCGCAGCTCTCCTATGGCCGCCATAAGCCGTGGTTTCCGGATTGGTTGACCGGTCAGACCCTCCCGCGCCAAGGCTTCGACGCGGTCGTCGCCCGCGCCCTTCCCGCTCTTGAGCGCGCCGAGCGCTTGCTGCGTCCGCGCCTTTCGGTGCTGTTGTCGTGGACCGGCGAGCGCCTGATCGGCATCGCCATTCTCGTGCTCGCGCTCGTTCTCACTTTGCCGATTCCGTTTGCCAATTGGCTGCCGGCTTGCGCCATCGCCATCATCGGACTTGCCATTGTCGAGAAGGACGGGGTCGCCGTCCTGGTCGGACTGGCCGTCGGCGTGGCGAGCCTGGCGGTAGCCGCGACGGTGGTCATCGGCCTGATCAAGGCCGCACTCTTGCTGTTTGCGACCGTGTTCGGTTGAGGGCAGCCCGGCTCAGGTCAGGCGCACCTGTTCAAGCTCCCCTCCAAGCTGGCCGGTGAGCCACAGCCGGAACATGCGCACATCGCACAGGAACGCCCAGGCGGGATGGGACACCATCGCCGGCCTGTTCCGCTCGATGAGGAAATGTCCGGTCCAGGCGAGCAGGTAGCCGAGCGCGGTGCCCGCCAACGCGATCAGCGGATCGACCGTGACGATCGCCGCGAGCATCGCCAGCGCCGCGAGCCCGGTGCCGACCACATGCAGGAGCCGCGTGCCCTCTTGCGCGTGATGGCGAAGATAATGCTGCCAGAACTCGTTGAAGCTCTCGTCGCTGCCGGCCATGGTCGCTTCCCTTCGGTTTCTCGCCACGGGCTAGGTGGCGGCCGGTCAAGCCGCCGAACATCGCCATCGCCGGCGATCTCCTGGTGCTGGCAGGCGCGGGCGCGCTGCTGCCGGACAACCGGCGCGGATAGGCGGGGATTGGCACACGTAATAGGATATGCCATCATGCTGTCACAACAAAAGGTTGTGCCATGGCCAAACCCGGCGATCCGCCGCCTTCCGGTCTCCCGTGGTGGGTGACCGGAACGAGCGTTCTCATCATCCCGGTCATCATCACCCTCATCATGCAACTCTACTCCTATCAGGCCCAGCGCGACGAAGCGCTCCAGAAGATCCAGACGGCGACCACCGATGCAACCGCGCGCATCGAGGCCCTCAAGTCTGAAGCCGAGCAGAAATCACGAGAGCTCGACATTCGCATGGTCGAGATCGCGCTCAGCCTGGTCAAGCCCGACCCGAATGTCGATCCGACCAAGATCGGCGCGCGCGAATGGGCCATCGATGTCATGGAGAGATTTTCCGGCATAAGGTTCTCGCCGTCAGCCCGCCAGTCGATCATCGAGACTGCGGTCCCCGTCGAAGGCATTCCCAAAGGCGCCCCCACTGAGCCAGCGCCGGGCGTGCCCTTTGTCGAGCCCCTTGGCCGCGATGAGTTTGTCGTCCTGGACGACCCGACTCACGTCACCAAATGGACCAACCGGGCCGGCAACACAATCGAGTTCATCCCGCCGGTGGTCGACACGCCAATCAAGGCGATCACGCAGAACATGCGGCTGCTTGGCGGCCATATCCGCCTCGCCAGCACCGGCGCGGCCTCGAGCGAAGAAGGTTTCTTCAATTACCTCAAAATATACGGCACGCCGGTCAAGTCCGGCACCTGCTTCAATCTGGTCGGCCTATTCGCCACGACCGGCTACCTGTTCGGCAAGATCACCGACGCCGAGTGCCCGCCAGCCCTGTAGCAGTCAGGGCATCGAGGTGCGCGCGGCCGGCGTCACCCGCCACACGATATTGCCGACATCGTCGGCAACCAGCAGCGCGCCGGCCCGATCCATGGCCACGCCGGCGGGGCGCCCTTGCGCCTCGCCCCGCGCGCTGAGAAATCCGGTCAGCACGTCGAGCGGCTGTCCCGACGGCCGGCCCTGGACAAACGGCACGAACACCACTTTGTAGCCGCTGAATGGAATGCGGTTCCATGAGCCGTGCTCGCCGATGAACGCGCCGCTGCGGAATCGCTCCGGCAGCAGATCGCCGTGCGAGAACGCGAGCCCGAGCGGCGCCACATGGTTGCCGAGCGAATAGTCGGGGGCGATCGCGCTTGCCACCGCTTCGGGATTTTGCGGCGTCACCCGCTGATCGACATGCTGGCCCCAATAGCTGAACGGCCAGCCGTAGAACGCGCCGTCCTTCACCGCGGTGAGATAGTCCGGCACGAGATCGGAGCCGAGCTCGTCGCGCTCGTTGACCACCACCCACAGCACGCCGGTTTCAGGCTCGAACGCCAGCCCGACCGGGTTGCGCAAGCCGGCGGCGAAACTGCGCGCCGCGCCCGTCGCCGGATCGATCTCGAGAATCCGCGCGCGGTCCTTCTCCCAGTCGAGGCCGTTCTCGCCGGCATTGCTGTTCGAGCCCACGCCGACATAAAGCCGCGAGCCGTCGGGGCTCGCGCCCAGGCTCTTGGTCCAGTGATAGTTGAGCGGACCCGCCGGCAGGTCGGCAATCTTGGTGCCCTGCTGCTCGATCTCGGTCGCGCCATCGGAATAGTCGAAGCGGAGCAGCGCGTCGGAGTCGGCGACATAGAGCTTGTCGCCGATCAGCGCCATGCCGAACGGCGAGTTGAGCCCTTCGAGAAAATTGCTTCTCGTCTCGGCCACGCCGTCGCCGTCGCCGTCGCGCAACAGCACGATGCGGTTCGGACTCGGCACGCCGGCGCCGGCAATATCCATGGCCCAGGCCATGATCCACGCTTTGATGCCGCCGGCGGCTTCCTGCTTGGGCGTGTTGGTCTCGGCCACCAGCACGTCGCCGTTCGGCAGCACATAAAGCCAGCGGGGATGGTCGAGGCCGCTGGCGAAGGCGGCGACCGCCAGGCCCTCGGTGGGCTTGGGCATTGCGCCCTCAGGCCAACCGGTCGCCCGCGCCAGATTGACGGTCGGGACCGGCGCCCCGCTCGGCGCCGGAAGTGTCGGGTTCGGACCTTGCGTCTGCTCCTCTGGCAGTTCGGCCGAGTCGCACCCCATGAGCAGCGCGAACAGCACAACGACCAGAGCGCGCGTGATAGCCGTCATGATCTCCTCAAGCCAGTATCGCCCGGCTTCTCGAGGAACGCGCCCGAGGCCTTAACGTTTCCCATCGGCCACCTTTACAACCGGGTGCCATTGCCCGTAAACCGGCCGCAACACTGGGCTCAGCCCGATTGAACCAAGGAGCGACAGCCTCATGGGCTATAAAGTGGCCGTCATCGGCGCCACCGGCAATGTCGGGCGCGAGATGCTCAACATCTTGGCCGAGCGGGAATTCCCCGCCGACGAGGTGTTCGCCATCGCCTCGCGCAAGTCGATGGGCGTCGAGGTCTCCTACGGCGATGAGCGCCTCAAATGCCGCGACCTCGAGACCTTCGATTTCCGCGGCATCGATTTCGCCCTGCTGTCGGCCGGCTCGGCCATCGCAAAACTATGGGCGCCGAAGATCGGCGGCGAGGGTTGCGTGGTGATCGACAACTCCTCGTGCTGGCGCTACGACCAGGACGTTCCGCTCATCGTGCCCGAAGTCAATGCCGACGCCGTGGTCGGCTTCACCAAGAAGAACATCATCGCCAATCCGAACTGCTCGACCGCCCAGCTCGTGGTGGTGCTCAAGCCGCTGCACGACCTGGCCACGATCAAGCGCGTGGTGGTGGCGACCTATCAGTCGGTGTCGGGCGCCGGCAAGGAGGCCATGGACGAGCTGTGGGACCAGACCAAAGGCATCTTCACCACCCAGCCGGCTGAGCCCAAGGCCTTCACCAAGCAGATCGCCTTCAATGTCATTCCTCATATCGACGTCTTTCTCGATGACGGCTCGACCAAGGAGGAATGGAAGATGACGGTCGAGACCAAGAAGATCCTCGATCCCAAGATCAAGGTGACCGCCACCTGCGTGCGAGTGCCGGTGTTCGTCGGCCATTCCGAAGCGGTCAATATCGAGTTCGAGGACCCGATTACCGCGGCGCAGGCGCGCAAAGTTCTGCGCGAGGCCCCCGGCGTGCTGGTAGTCGATAAGCGCGAGCCGGGCGGCTACGTGACGCCGGTCGAATGCGTCGGCGACTACGCCACCTTCGTGTCGCGCATCCGCGAGGACCAGACCGTCGACAACGGCCTGTCGCTGTGGATCGTGTCAGACAATTTGCGCAAGGGCGCCGCCCTCAACACCGTGCAGATCGCCGAGACCATCATCAACCGCAACCTGCTCGACCGCGCCGCTTAAGCCATAGGCAAAGTGGCGAACCGCCCTGTCTCCTCCTCCAGGCAGAGCAATTCGCCGGTGCCGAGATCGAAATGCAGCCCATGCAGGGCGAGCAAGCCGTCCTTCAAGCGCTTCTGGATGAATGGAAACGTGTTGAGATTGGCGATCGAGGAACGCACCGCGGCGAACTCGAAGGCCAGCTCGTCGCCATAGGCGAAGATGTCGCTCTCCACCAGTTTGAGATTGTCGAGCAGGGTGAGCCAGCGGCCGATAAAGCCATGCTCGGGAATTTTGTCGCGCACCCCGCGTCGGTAGGTGTCCACGCCGCCGCAATGCGAATGGCCGAGCACGATGATATGCGGCACTTTGAGCGCCGTGGCGGCATATTCCACCGCCGCGCTGGTGCCGTGATATTTGCCCTCGGGCTCATAGGGCGGCACCAGATTGGCGACGTTGCGCATGATGAACAGCGAGCCCGGCTCGGCGTCGAAGATCGCCGACACGTCGACCCGCGCATCGCAACAGGCGATCACCATCGCCGCCGGCGCCTGGCCGAGCTCGGCCAGTTGCAGGTAGCGGCCGCGGTTCTTGGCATGCTCGTCGCGGCGAAAGCGGAAATGCCCTTCGACTAAAGTTTTCGGTAATTGCAAAATCGCATCCCCTTGTCACAAAGCTCGCCAACCATTTCAGCCGCTTAAGCGTTTGTCCAGGTCGGGGGCGTCGATAGAGAGCCTCTATCGACCGTTTCGAAGCGGCTACTTGATTCCGCTCTGCGCTAAGCGCGAAGCTTCGGCCGTCGGCACCGTCTAGAAGCGCCCCCAATCGCGCCCGCCGGCACGAGGAAATGCCAGGATGAGGCGAACGGCGTGTTCTACGCCAGGCCTGATCCATTTCGACAGCGACAAGTGGCAGCAGGGTCGTTGGACTCCGCGGGAGTTCCGATGTTGCGTCCATGTCACCTCATGAAGGAGTGCCCCCATGGCCAAAGTTCTTGCCGTTCTTTATGACGATCCCGTCGACGGCTATCCGCCCAAATATGCCCGCGACGACGTCCCCAAAATCGACCATTACCCCGGCGGCCAGACCACCCCGAGCCCGAGCAAGATCGACTTCAAGCCGGGCGAGCTGCTCGGCAGCGTCTCCGGCGAGCTCGGGATGCGCAAGTTCCTCGAAGGTGCCGGCCATACCCTGGTGGTGACCTCCGACAAGGACGGTCCCAATTCGGTGTTTGAGAAGGAGTTGCCCGATGCCGAGGTGGTCATCTCGCAGCCGTTCTGGCCCGCCTATATGACCAAAGAGCGCTTCGACAAGGCGAAGAAGCTGAAGCTCGTCATCACCGCCGGCATCGGCTCCGACCACACCGACCTTCAGGCCGCCATGGAGAAGGGCGTCACCGTCGCCGAAGTCACCTATTCCAACTCGATCAGCGTGTCCGAGCACATCGTGATGATGATCCTGGCGCTGGTGCGCAACTACATCCCGTCTTACGGCTGGGTGATCAGGGGCGGCTGGAACATCGCCGACAGCGTCGAGCGCTCTTACGACCTCGAAGGCATGAATGTCGGCACCGTCGCCGCCGGCCGCATCGGCCTGGCCGCGCTCAGGCGCCTGAAGCCGTTCGACGTCAAGCTGCATTACACCGACAAGCATCGCCTGCCGGAGAAGGTCGAGAAGGAGCTGGGGCTGACCTTTCATCCCACCGTCGAGTCGCTGGTCAAGGTCTGCGACGTGGTCACCATCAACGCCCCGCTGCACCCCGAGACCGAAGGCCTGTTCAACGACAAGCTGATCGGCATGATGAAGCGCGGCTCCTATCTCGTGAACACCGCGCGCGGCAAGATCGTCGATCGCGACGCCGTGGTCCGCGCGCTCGAAAGCGGCCAGCTCGCGGGCTATGCCGGCGACGTGTGGTTCCCGCAGCCGCCGCCGCGCGATCATCCCTGGCGCACCATGCCCCATCACGGCATGACCCCGCACGTGTCCGGCACCTCGCTGTCGGCGCAAGCCCGCTACGCCGCGGGCACCCGCGAGATCCTGGAGAGCTATTTTGCCAAGAAGCCGATCCGCACCGAATATCTGATCGTCGACAAGGGCAAGCTCGCTGGGGCCGGGGCTCATTCGTACACCGCCGGCGACGCCACCAAAGGCTCCGAGGAGGCGGCCAAGTTCAAGAAGCAGCCGGCCAAAGTCTGACGGCGAGTTGATCTGCGGGCGGCGCCGTCTGCGACAGGCGGCGCCGCTTGAGATGGCCGTGGGCGGTTCAGCGCTTCTTCGACGTGGACTTCTTGGCGGTGGTCTTCTTTTTCGCCGGCGGCTTTTTCTTGCTGGTGGTCTTGCCTTTGCCCCGCAGCTTATCGGCTTGGGCTTTGGTCATCTCTCCCGCATCGACCAGAGCCCCTACGCACACATGGGAGATCTTCTTGATGTTGCGCGACATGCACGCCCGCAACGCGCTGGTGCCGAGCCCATATTCGCTGCAATATTTCTTGTAGTCGGCGTGGCAATCGCGCTTCTCGCGCTCGGTCACGCCGCTGGCGTCGGCGGCCTGAGCCGGAAGTACGAAAACCGTGCAGGCGAAAATCGCCGCGGCTACGGCGGCACCGAACGTCATATGCATGTCAACTCGCTCTGTTGGCTGTCACGATGGCGGAAAGGTCAGGCAATGGCGCTAAGGCCGTGCTGCAAAATAGCCGACCGACCACGGGGAAACAATGTCACGGCAATAGTGTCGCACCGCCGTGGCATTGCGGAATCCCAATTTAAGCTCGCGGCATGAGGTCTTGCGATTGTGGCAAAGCCCGGTCAGACTGTGAGCAAAATAGTACAGTTGCGCGAAAAAATCGGGGGGAATGACTCATGGCGCGCTCAGCGGTGACAGCCGAAGCAAGCGAACCGATCGGCCTGCTCGATAAAGCGCGGATCATCGCGCCGGCCGACTTTAATCGTTGGCTGGTCCCGCCGGCCGCGCTCGCCATCCATCTCTGCATCGGCATGGCTTACGGCTTCAGCGTGTTTTGGCTGCCGCTCGGCCGCGCCGTCGGCGTGGCCGAGGGCCTCGACAAGGCGATCCCATGTGCCGGCGACGCCACCACGTTCTTCGGCAAGGTCGCCATCACCGCCCACGCTCTGTTCGCCACCAATTGCGACTGGACCCAGTTCGATCTCGGCTGGATGTACACGCTGTTCTTCGTGCTGCTCGGCGTCTCCGCCGCCATCTGGGGCGGCTGGCTCGAGCGGGTCGGGCCGCGCAAGGCGGGTGTGGTCGCGGCGTTCTGCTGGTCCGGCGGACTGATGATCTCGGCGTTCGGCGTCTACACCCACCAGCTGTGGCTGATGTGGCTCGGCTCGGGCATCATCGGCGGCTGCGGCCTCGGCCTCGGTTATATCTCCCCCGTCTCGACCCTGATCAAATGGTTCCCCGATCGCCGCGGCATGGCGACCGGCATGGCCATCATGGGCTTCGGCGGCGGCGCCATGATCGGTTCCCCGCTCGCCACCATCCTGATGAACCACTACGCCACGCCGACCTCGGTCGGCGTGTGGGAAACCTTCGTCACCCTGGGGGTGATCTACTTCATCTTCATGATGTGCGGCGCGTTCGGCTATCGGCTGCCGCCGCCCGGATGGAAACCAGAGGGCTGGACGCCGCCGGCAAGCGCTAAGGCGATGATCACCACCGGCCATGTGCACCTGAAGGACGCCCACAAGACCGTGCAGTTCTGGCTGCTCTGGGCGGTGCTCTGCCTCAACGTCTCGGCCGGCATCGGTATCATCGGCGCCGCCGCGCCAATGTTGCAGGAGACCTTCGGCGGGAAGCTGTTCGGCGATCCATCGGTCGGCTTCGCCAATTTCACCGACGAGCAGAAGGCTAAGGCAGCGCTGGTCGGCGCGGCCTTTGTCGGGCTGTTCTCGCTGTTCAATATCGCCGGCCGCTTCTTCTGGGCCTCGCTCTCCGACACGCTCGGGCGCAAGGTGACCTATTTCATCTTCTTCACGCTCGGCTTCATCTGCTATGCGGCCGCGCCGACCCTTGCCACGCTTGGCCTGCTCGGCCTGTTCGCGGCAGCGTTCTGCCTGATCGCCTCGATGTATGGCGGCGGCTTTGCCACCATCCCCGCCTATCTCGCCGACATCTTCGGCACGCAATTCGTCGGCGCCATTCACGGCCGGCTGCTCACCGCCTGGTCGACCGCCGGCATCGTCGGTCCGGTGATCGTCAATTACATGCACGACTCGCGCAAGGCCGCGGGCGTGCCGCCCGACCAGATCTATCACCCGATCTTCTATGTGCTGGCCGGTCTCCTCGTGGCGGGCTTCATTGCCAACCTGTTGGTCAGGCCGCTCGCCAAGAAATGGTTCATGAAGCCGGAGGAAGTCGAAGCTCTGCAAACCAAGGCGGCACGCGAGCGGGTGATGCATGCGGTCGAGATCAAAGGGCGTGACGACGCGCGCCCGGGCATCCACCTGTTGCAGCCGATCGGCATGGCGCTGATCGCGGTCGCCGTGGTCTGGTGGATCACCTTCTACACCAAGGCCGGCGGCGTCGGCGGCGCCTGGGAGTGCCTGTTCTACAGCGCGGCGCCTTGCCTCGACACCATCACCAAATCCGAGCTCGCCGGCGCCTTCGCCTATCGGCCCTTCCTGATGTGGATCGGGCTCGCGCTGTGGCTCGCGGGCATCGTCCTGAGCCCGAGGCGGCTCGAGATCGCCCCGCTCGCTTGGGCCGCGGTCGGCATTCCGCTGCTGTGGGGGGTCTGGATCACCGTAGACAAGGCCCTGGTGCTGTTCCAATAGGCGGCCTCAGCGGCTGGACAGCCCCCGGGGCAGCGGTTCGCTGCGGTGTGTGCCCCAAGATCGAGATGTCGTCGCCGCACGATGCCCGAAATCCGCGATTTTTGGGGCCGATTGCCACTTGTTCCTGTCAGAATTTCTTAATGTGGCATTCAGGCCGTGTTCATGGGCACGTCATGCGGCTTCCATCGCCAATCGCCATTATCTTGTTTGTTAGTTCACCGAACTACCCGTAGTTCACCGAAGGAGACGACCCAATGAAAGAGTGGCTGAAACCCGAGATCACCGAGTCTGAGGCTGGCATGGAAGTCACGAGCTATCTGCCTGCCGAGCTCGACCGCGCTTAATTAGCCGCGTCGATCTTACAAGTTTTCGCTTGAAAGTGGCGGTCCCCGCGAAAGTGGGGATCGCCATTTTCGTGTCAAGGCCGCGCCCTCGCGCCCCAAGCCCAACTTCCCCTCACCCCCGCCATCGGGCTAGATAGGCCTCCGTTCGGGTAGAGGCGTATCGGCGATGGGGCTTTTCCGCAGCAAGCAAGAGACTTACGCCGAAGCCACCGTCGCCGCCGACATCGAGCGGGGCCTGGTCGCGCGCTATCTCGCCCGCATCCTCGAACGCGGCGATCTGCCGTTGCGCGGTCTGCTCGGCGTGCTGCGCTGGATCAACGAGCGGCGCGATCTAATGAGCTTCGCGGTCCCCGACGAACTCTCGAACCTCCTCACCCATTTCTATTCCGGCCAGTTCAGCTATGCCGATCTCGACCGGCTCTACGCCCGCGACCGCGAGACGCTGATCTCCAATCTGCGCCAGGTGGCCGAACCGACGCCGCGCCCCGAGCCGCTCGCCGGCAATATCGAGCTCTTGACCAAGGAACTTTATTTGCCGCCGGCGGCGCTCAAGATCGTCGGGCTGGTGGCCTGCTACACCCGCTACGACCAGGTGCAATATCTCTGCGACACGCTGTCGAGCGTCACCGGCTCGGTCAGCCGCATCGTCGCCATGCTGGTGGGCGAGCCCGCGCGCAATATCGAGGCGCTGATCTCGCCGGCCGGCGAGATTGCCGCCTGCGGCCTGCTGCAACTGCGCGAGGACACCACGCTGATCGCCGGCTCCGGCGGGCGCTTCATGATCCCGTGGCGGGTCGACGGCTGCCTCGATCAGCATTTCGGCGATTTTCCCGCGCTGCGCGGTGCGCTACTCGGCCAGCCGCTTCAGGCCACGCTCAATCTGTCCGACTACGAGCATGTCGCCGAGGATTGCGATCTGATCACCCGGCTGATCCAGGGCGCGAGCCTCGAAGGCGCGCGCGGCATCAATATTCTCCTGTTCGGGCCGCCGGGCTCCGGCAAGACCGAGCTTGCCAAGCTCGCCGCCGCCGCCGCTGGCGTCAGTCTTTACGCCGCTGGCGAAGAGCAGTTCTCCGGCCGCGAGATCAGCCGCAGCGAGCGCCTGAGCGACCTCGCCTTCTTCCAGCGCCTGCTCGCCGGCAGCCTCGAAACCGCCATCCTGTTCGACGAGTTCGAGGACGTCGCTTGGCAGCTCATCAATCGCGGCGGCTCCAAGCTCTATCTCAACCGGCTGCTCGAAACCAATCCGGTGCCGGTGATCTGGACCTCCAATAACATCTTCGAGATCGACGCCGCGTTGCTGCGCCGCATGTCGTTGATCGTCGAGCTGAAGGCGCCGCCGATCCGGCAGCGCGAGCGCATCTTGCGCCGCCTCGCCCACCGCTACGAGGTCGAACTCGACGACCACGACGTGCGCGATCTCGCCCGCCGACTGCCCGCCACCCCCGCGGTGCTCGAGAATGCGCTGCGCGCGGCCAAGCTGTCGGGCGGCGGGAGGGACGCGCTCGAGCGCGCCGCCTCGGGCCTGATCCGCGCGCTGTCGGGCGGCGGCGCGCGCCCTGCGGTCTCGGTCACCGACTTCGATCCGGCGCTCACCTGCGCCAATATGGATCTCACCGCGCTCGTCAAGCACATCGCCGCGAGCTCCAACCTCGCCTTCTCGCTGTGCCTGTCCGGCCCGCCCGGCACCGGCAAATCCGCCTTCGCCCGCTATCTGGCGCGCCGGCTGGGGCTCGAGATCTTCCAGAAGCGCGCCTCCGATCTGCTGGCGCCCTATATCGGCCAGTCGGAGAAGAACATCGCCGAAGCGTTCGAGAGCGCGCGCGAGGCGCAAGCCATGCTGATCTTCGACGAGGCGGATTCGTTCCTGTTCGACCGCAGAGAGGCGGTGCGCTCGTGGGAGGTGAGCCAGGTCAACGAGATGCTGACCTGGATGGAGCAGCATCCGCTGCCGTTCTGCTGCACCACCAATATGATGGAGCGGTTCGACAGCGCGTCGCTCCGGCGCTTCACCTTCCACATCCTGTTTCACTATCTCGACGCCACGGCGCTTGCCCGCGCCTATGCGATCTTCTTCCAGATGACCGATGTGCCGCCGCAGGGCCTCGGCTTTCTGAATCTCACCCCCGGCGATTTCGCCCAAGCCCGCCGCCAAGCCGATATGCTCGGTATTGCCGAAGACGCCGACCGCGTCATCGCGCTGATCGCCGACATCAGCCGCCAGAAACCCGGCAGTCCACGCGCCGCGATCGGCTTCGTCCGCCAGCCATCGTGATGGACATGTTCGGCCTTGTGATCGCTCTCGTCCTCGCCATTCCGGTGCTCGCCGTCGTCAGCATCGTCATGACGGTCGGCACGCGGGAGCGGATCAAGCGGCTCGAATTCCGTCTTGCCCGCCTCGAAGCCTGGCTTGCCGAGCGGAGCGGCGACCTCCCCTCGCCGGCATCTGAGGCGTTGCCCGCGCCCGCAACCAAACCGGCGCAAATCCCCGTCGAGGAAGCGCCATCTCCGCCGGAGCCTGAAATCCCGCCACCTTCTGCCGCGCCCGTCGTCCCAACCGCGCCCAAGATCAGCCTCGAAGAGCGCTTCGGCACGCAATGGGTGGTCTGGGCCGGCGGCATCGCTTTGGCGCTGGGCGGATTCTTTCTGGTCCGGCAAGCGATCGAGCAAGGCTGGTTCGGCCCGGTCGTTCAGGTGCTGCTCGGCGCCCTGCTGGCGCTCGCTCTGATTGCCGCCGGGGAATGGACCCGGCGCCACGAGATGCTGACCGGCGTCACCGGCCTGCCCAAGGCGCATATCCCGAGCGTGCTCACCGCCGCCGGCACGGCCATCGCCTATGCCGACGCTTATGCCGCGTACGCGGTCTACGGCCTGATCGGTCCAGCCGTTGCCTTCGTGCTGCTCGGCGCCGTGGCCCTCTTCACGCTTGCCGCGGCGCTGCTGCATGGTCCGGCGCTCGCCGGGCTCGGCGTGGTCGGCGCGTTCGTCACGCCGCTGATCGTCTCGACCGAGGAGCCGAGCTATTGGGCGCTTTATCTCTATCTTGCCGTGGTCACCGCCGCCGCCTTTGCGCTCGCCCGGGCCAGACTGTGGCGCTGGCTTGCCGTCACCGCGGTCGCCGCGAGCGTACTGTGGGCCTTGCCGGGGATCGGCGAGCTACCGGCCCTCACGCCGCATGTTTTCCATATCGCCGCCGGCTTCACCCTGGCCGCACTGTTGATCGTGTCGGGTTTGCTCTTCGGACCCGACGGCACGCCGGGCGAGATCGACCTTGTGTCGTCCGGCGCGCTTGCCACTTACCTGTTCGTGTCGATGGTTCTGGTGCTGGCCACTGGCCACGACACGCTCGCGCTCACCCTGTTCGTGATCCTGGTCGCCGCCACGATCGCCATAGCCTGGCGGAGCGACGCGGCACTTGCCGCGGTGCCGGCCGCCGCGGTGCTGGTGGCGCTGATCTTCTGGCATTGGTCGATCGATTTCGATGTTGCCGTGCTCGGCCTGCCGAACGGGCCCGGTGCCCGACAGCCTGTGGCAGCCGGAGCACTATTTGTTCGGCGCGCCGCTGATGCTCGGCGGGGCCCTCGCACTGCTGTTCGCGGCTGCGGGCTATCTTGCCCAAGGCCGCGCCCAGCCGCCTCTGCCCGCTATACTGTGGGCCGCCTCAGCCGTGTTCGCCCCGCTCGCCATACTCATTGCGCTCTATTACCGCATCGCCGGCTTCGAACGCTCGCTGCCCTTTGCCGCCGCTGCCGTGGTGCTCGCCGGCGCCTTCGCCCTTGCCACCGAAGCTTTGAGCAAGCGGGACGACCGGCCCGGCAGCGACGCAGCCTCCGCCATCTTCGCCACCGGCGCCATCGCTTCGCTCGCGCTCGCGCTGAGCCTCGCGCTTGAGAAGGGCTGGCTCACGGTCGCGCTCGCGCTGATGGTCCCGGGCATTGCCTGGGTCGCCGAGCAGAGGGCTTGGCCGGCGCTCCGCTGGCTTGCCGCCGCCGTGACCGTCGCCGTATTGGGGCGCATCTTCTGGGACCCGCGCATCGTCGGCGACGCCATCGGCACCACGCCGATCTTCAACTGGCTGCTCTATGGCTATGGCGTGCCGGCGGCCTCGTTCCTCCTCGCCGGCCATATGCTCCGCCGTCACGCCGACGACGTGCCGGCCCGCATGGTCGACGCTGCCGCCATCTTGTTCACCGTGCTGCTGATCGTGCTCGAGGTCCGGCATTATTTGACCGGCGACCCTTATGGCAGCGCGAGCCCGTTGGCCGAGACCGCGCTCGACGTCTCGCTGCTGCTCGCGGTGGTGATCGGGCTCGAACGGCTGCGCGTGAAGAGCGGCAGCGTTATCCACGATCTCGGCGCACGCCTGCTCGCGGCGATCGTGTTCGTCATGATCGTGTTCAGCCTGGGGGTGAGCGTAAATCCGCTGTTCACCGGCGAGCCAGTCGGCGGCCCATTCATCAATTTGGTGCTGCTCGGCTACGGGCTCCCGGCGGTGCTGGCCGGCATCCTCGCGCTGCTCACCTACCGCACGCGACCCTATTGGTATTGGGCGACCGCCGCCGCCACCGCGCTCGGCCTCGCCCTCGCTTATCTCTCGCTCGAGATCAGGACCCTCTATCACGGCCCGGTCCTGACCGAAGGCGCGACCTCCGACGCCGAGCAATACACTTACTCAGCGGTCTGGCTGCTGTTCGGCGTGGCGCTGCTCGCCGCCGGCATCTTGCGCCGCTCGCTCACCTTGCGCATCGCCTCGGCGGCGGTGGTGATGCTGACCGTGCTGAAAGTGTTCCTCGATCGACATGTCCGATCTGACCGGCATCTACCGCGCTTTGTCCTTCCTCGGCCTCGGCGCGGTGCTGATCGGCATCGGCTGGTTTTATCAGCGCCTGCTGTTCCCCCGCCCACCTGAGGCGACTGAGCCAAAACCGGCCGAATGATCGCCCCCGCGGGCGCTTGTCTCGCACCGAGGCGCAAACTATGGTCGGCCCCGCTCGAACCGACGAAAGCGCCATGACCCAGAAGCCGACCCAACAGCCCGACAAGACCGTCACCGGCAATTATTTCGAGGACTTCACGCTCGGCCAGGAGATCGTGCACGCCACGCCGCGCACCGTGACGGTCGGCGATGTCAGCCTGTTCACCGCGCTATACGGCCCGCGCTTCGCCGTGCAGTCCTCCGACGCCTTCGCGCAAGGGATCGGCTATCCGCGTTCGCCGATCGACGATCTCCTCACCTTCCACATCGTGATCGGCAAGACCGTGCCCGACATCTCGCGCAACGCCATCGCCAATCTCGGTTATGCCGAATTCCGCTTTCTCGCCCCGGTCTATCCCGGCGACACGCATCGCCTCGGTATCGGAGGTGATCGGCGTCAAGGAGAACTCCAACAAGAAGAACGGCACCGTCTATGTGCGCTCGACCGGCCGCAACCAGCGCGGCCAGAAGGTGCTGTCTTACGCGCGCTGGGTGATGGTCAATAAGCGCGACCCGAACGCGCCGGCGCCCGATCCCGTGGTGCCGGAGCTTGCCTCAAGCGTCGAACCCGCCTCGCTCGGCGCGGCGCTGCCGAAGCTCGATCTCGGCGGCTACGACTACGCGCTGGCCGGCTCGCCCAAGCGCTTCGACGACTACGCGGTCGGCGACAAGATCGACCATGTCGACGGCCAGACCATCGAGGAGGCCGAGCATCAGCTCGCCACGCGGCTTGTTCCAGAACACCGCGCGGGTGCATTTCAATCAGCATGTCGAAGGCAAGGGGCGGTTCGGGCGGAGGCTCGTCTATGGCGGACATCTCATCTCGATCGCGCGGGCTCTGAGCTTCAACGGGCTGGCCAACGCCTTCCATATTTTGGGACTGAACGGCGCGCGCCACGTGGCGCCCTCCTTTGCCGGCGATACCATTTATGCGTGGAGCGAGGTGCTCGATAAAGCCGAGCTCAAGGACCGGCCCGACCTGGGCGCGCTGCGCCTGCGCACTTTTGCGGTCAAGGACCGGGCTTGCGCCGACTTCCCAGGTTACAAGGCCGACGGCAGCCACGAGGATGGCGTCGTGCTCGACATGGATTATTGGGTCGCCCTGCCGCGCTAGGGACTAGCGCACCAGGCGGGAACCATCTCGCGGCGCGCACGTTGACCTAACTTACCGGTGGCGCAGCTTCCCCCATGACCCCCCGTCACCAGCTGCGCCGCTAGATGAGTTGCGAGAAGCCCGGCATCCCCCGCCGGGCTTCTTTTTTTGTTTAAAGATCGCCGCCCGGGCGGAACGGTGGCGCGAGCCTCGCGTTTTCTGACATGACTTGGGGTTTGCCGGATTACCGGGGCTGAGCATGTTAAGTGGTCAAAGTCGCCCGGAGAGCGGCCGGACAGCAATTGCCTCTCTCCACCTGGATTATTCCCGTCGTCACCTGTGTCATCCTGCTATTGGCCGTGGCGACCGCTCTGGCGTAATTTCTGTCCGAGCGGATGCGTCGCGAAGAAGGAGAGGTTCCATGGACTGCCGTAACATCTTGCTCGCCGCCTCGCTTGCCGTGCCGCCCTGGCCACGCCCGCCTTCGCCGCGGATAAAGCCAACGCCGTGCTGAAGGACGCGCAAGGAGCCGAAATCGGCCGAGGCGACGCTCACCACCACCCCGAGCGGGGTGCTCATCAGCCTCGACCTGACCGCGCTGCCGCCGGGCGAACACGCCTTTCACATTCACGCCGTCGGCAAATGCGAGCCGCCCGACTTCAAGTCGGCCGGACCCCATTTCAATCCCGACAGCACCAAGCACGGCTTGATGAATCCGGAAGGCCCGCATGCCGGCGACATGCCGAACCTGCATGTGCCGGAGGGCGGCAAGCTCAAGATCGAGGTGCTGAACCCCACGGTGACGCTCAGCGCCGAGTCGGCGCTGCTCGACGAGGACGGCTCGGCCGTCGTCATCCATGCCGTGGCCGACGACTATCAGACCGACCCGGCCGGCAATGCCGGCGACCGCATCGCCTGCGGCGTCATCGCGCCTTAAGTAGCTGCTCAACTCTGACCCCGTCATTGCCGGGCTTGACCCGGCATCGGGTCGACTGGCGCTTCCCCTTGCTGAGACCCAACGCATGGATGCCCGGATCACCTCCGGGCATGACGGGGCCCTAGGGAGATTAGACGTAGCAGCCCGCCTCGATTGCCCCGGCCCGGCACTTGCGTTATGACTTGATCTCGTCTGGGCAACAGCAGCACCGAAAAACCCATGGGCAACGTTAAATCCGGGGCAGAGCGGCCGCTCTCCCCGCATCTGCAGATTTACCGGCCGATGCTCACCATGATGATGTCGATCGCCCACCGCATCTCGGGCGTGGGCAACTCGGTCGGCTTCCTGCTGCTTGCCTGGTGGCTGCTGGCGATCGCCGCAGGCCCCGATCAATATGCTCAAGTTTCGAGCTTTTTCGGCAGCCTGGCCGGCCGCGCTTTGCTGTTCTTGTTCAGCTGGTCGCTGATCCACCACATGCTGGGCGGCATCCGCCATCTGATCTGGGACACCGGCCACGGCCTCGATAAAGCTCAGCATCGAGATCTTCGCCTGGGCCACCATCATCGGCTCGACCGTGCTCACCGTGCTGGTCTGGGTGGCCGGCTATTGGCTCAAGGGAGCGTTCTAGCCATGGCCACCCCCTTGAAGCGCGTCCGCGGCCTGGGCGCTGCCCATGGCGGCACCGAGACCTTCTGGCGCCAGCGCATGACGGCCATCGCCAATATCCCGCTGGTGCTGTTTTTGATCCTGTCGATCGTCACCCATATTGGCGCGGGCTACGACCAGGTGCGCGCCTATCTCGCCCAGCCCATCGTCGCGCTGTTGCTGCTGGCGCTGGTGATCTCGGCCGCCATCCATATGCGCATCGGTCTGAAGGAGATCATCGAGGATTACGTCCATGGCGGAGTCAAGGTCGTCGCCATTCTGCTCGCCACCTTCTTCGCCGCCGGCATTGGCCTTGCGTGCGTGGTCGCCATTCTCAAGATCGGTCTCGGATCATAGTCGCCATGGCTCAAGACGCGACCCCGCACGACACCCCGCCTCACAACGTGGTCCAGATCAAAGGCCGGACCTATCCGATCATCGACCACGCCTATGACGTGATCGTGGTCGGCGCCGGCGGCTCGGGCTTGCGCGCCGTGGTCGGCTGTAGCGAAGCGGGCCTGCGCACCGCCTGCATCACCAAGGTGTTCCCCACCCGCTCCCACACCGTCGCCGCCCAAGGCGGCATCGCCGCGGCGCTCGGCAATATGGGCCCCGACGATTGGCGCTGGCACATGTACGACACGGTCAAGGGCAGTGACTGGCTCGGCGACCAGGACGCCATCGAATATCTCTGCCGCAACGCGCCCGAAGCCGTGTACGAGCTCGAACATTGGGGCGTGCCGTTCTCGCGCACCGACGACGGCAAGATCCTGCAGCGCGCCTTCGGCGGCATGACCATGGATTTCGGCAAGGGCCCGGCCAAGCGCACCTGCGCCGCCGCCGACCGCACCGGCCACGCCATGCTGCACACCATGTACGGCCAGGCGCTGCGCCATTCGGCCGAGTTCTTCATCGAATATTTCGCCATCGACCTGATCATGGACGACGAGGGACGCTGCCGCGGCGTGATCGCGCTGTCGATGGAAGACGGCACGCTGCACCGCTTCCGGGCGCATCAGACCATCCTCGCCACCGGCGGCTATGGCCGCGCCTATTTCTCCTGCACCTCCGCCCATATCTGCACCGGCGACGGCAACGCCATGGTGCTGCGCGCCGGGCTGCCGCTCCAGGACATGGAGTTCGTGCAGTTCCACCCGACCGGCGTCTATGGCGCCGGCGTGCTGATCACCGAAGGCGCGCGCGGCGAAGGCGGCTTCCTGCGCAACGCCGAAGGCGAGAAATTCATGGAGCGCTACGCGCCGTCGGCCAAGGACCTCGCCTCGCGCGACGTGGTGTCGCGCGCCATCACCATCGAGATCAGGGAAGGCCGCGGGCATGGTCCCGACAAGGACTACATGCATCTCCATCTCGAACACCTCGACCCGGATCTTCTTGACGAGCGGCTACCGGGCATCTCCGACCTGGCGCGCATCTTTGCGGGCGTGAATGTGAAGGACGCGCCGATCCCGATCATCCCCACCTGCCATTACAATATGGGCGGCATCCCCACCAACATGCATGGCGAGGTGATCAACCCGAAGGACGGCGATCCCGACGCTGTGGTGCCCGGCCTGATGGCGCTCGGCGAGGCGGCGTGCGTCTCGGTGCATGGCGCCAACCGGCTCGGCTCCAACTCGCTGATCGATCTGGTGGTGTTCGGCCGCGCCGCCGCCCATCGCTGCGCCGAGCTGATCACCAAGGGCGGCGCCATTCCCGAGCTGCCCAAGGGCGCCGGCGAGCAGGCGATCGAGCGGCTCGACCGATTCCGCTATGCCGACGGCGGCACGCCCACGGCCGAGCTGCGCCTGCGCATGCAGAAGACCATGCAGCGCGACTGCGCCGTGTTCCGCACCAAGAAAGTGTTGAAGGAAGGCGTCGCGGCGATCCGCGCGGTATGGGACGACATCGCCGACATCGACGTCACCGACCGCTCGCTGATCTGGAACACCGACCTGATCGAGACGCTCGAATTCGACAATCTGATCTCGCAGGCGGCCGTCACTGTGCAGGGCGCGCTGGCCCGCGAGGAAAGCCGCGGCGCGCATGCCCGCGAGGACTTTCCCAAGCGCAATGACGAGACCTGGATGAAGCACACGCTGGCTTACGCCGATTACGGCACCCACAAGGTGCGCCTCGACTATCGCCCGGTGCACAAATTCACCCTGTCCAACGAGATCGCCTACATCCAGCCCAAAGAGCGAGTTTACTGACTTCGCCGCTATAGTGGATCGGGAAGGCTGTCAGGACCGTTTAGCTTGATCACGCGCTTCAGGATCGAGCTGAACGGAGGCTGGCATGCTCACTCCCGACATCGGCGTTCTCGAACTCATCGTTCGAGCGACAGTCGTTTATTTTTTTCTGTTTTTCCTTCTGCGCTTCATCGGCAAGAAGCACGTCGGCCAGATGAGCCCCTTCGACCTGGTCGTGCTCCTGATCATCAGCGAGACGGTTGATGCGTCGTTGATCGGCGACGACAAGTCTCTGACCGGCGGCCTGATCTCGGCCGCGACGCTGGTGGTCCTGGTCGCCCTTGTCGGCTACTCGACCTGGCGCAGCAAGAAAGTGGAGCGGTGGATCGAAGGACGGCCGAAGATTCTCGTGCGGCACGGCCAGGTCAAAGACGACGTTCTGGACGATCAGCAGATCTCACGTTCGGAATTGATGGAGGCTTTGCGACATCAGGGCTGCACGGCCGTGACGAATGTGCGGTTCGCCATTCTCGAGAACGACGGCCGGATCACGGCCGGCAAACGAGAGACCGATGACTGAGGCGAGTGAAGCCTCAATCAGCGCGTGAGCAGCTTGCCGAGTACGGTCTTCACCCCCTCGAAATCGAACGGCTTTGACAGCAGGATCGGGTCGGAGAACCCGGACTCTGCGTCGATTGACCCGTCGCCGGTGGCGAAGGCGAAAGGAATACCCTTAATTTTCAGGGCATTGCCAACTGAATAAGAGTTCTGTCCGCCCAGATTGACATCCAGGATGGCCCCGTCGAGCGGGGCCGTCCCGACGAAATCCAGACCCTGTTGAACTGACCGGGCAGGCCCGACGACCTCACAACCGAGTTCGCGCAACCAGTCCTCGACCAGCATGGAGACCAGCGGCTCGTCGTCGACCACCAGGATACGCGGCATCCAATACTCCTCGCCAAAGCAAAGCTGGCTGGGACTCTATCAGTGGGCTAGACAAGTGGCCAGCGTAGCCGCGTAGCCCGGAGGCTTCAGATGCACCGCATTCTCAGGGCCAACCGCCTGATCAGAAATTCGCGGGTGGTAACGCTCGTCGGCTTCGGACTGTTGGTCGCCGCGGCACTGGCGATGATCATCGGTCTGATCCGCTCGAGAGACGCGGACATGCGCGTGTTGCACACTCTCGACGTACAGGGCATCGCTCAGACGCTGCTGATCGCCACTCGGGACGCCGAAAGCGCCGTCCGCAGCTTTCTCCTCAGCGGCGACAATGAGGACCTCGAGACGTTCGAACCGTCCCTGGTCCAAGCCAACGATAAGCTCGATTCGCTGACATCGCTCACCGTCGACAACGACATTCAGCAGGAGCGCATCGCCAATCTCACCACCTTGATTCAAGCCAAACGCGACCAGCTCGAGAAATGCGTTAAGCTGGCCAAGGAAGGGCAGCGGGACGCGGCGCTCGCGGTGATCAATTCGCCCAATGACCGCAAGGTGTTGGACGACATCCGGGTCGAGATCGCATCGGTTCTCAATACCGAGCAGCAATTGCTCAAGGAGCGGCAGGCCGAGGCCGCGCAACAGCGTTACATCCTGGCGGTGTTGATCGGCCTGGCGCTGCTGACGGCGACCATCCTGGCCGGTGTGCTGGCCGTCTCCACGCGCAGTGCCTTGAAGGGCCTGCTTGACCTCAACGCAGAGCTAGACGCCGAATCGAAGCTGCGGCGCGATGCCGAGGACACGTTGCGGCAAGCGCATAAGATGGAGGCCGTCGGCCAGTTGACCGGCGGCATCGCCCACGACTTCAATAATCTGCTCACCATCATCATCGGCAACCTCGACAACATAAAGCGCCAACTTGGCAATGTCGCCGGGGAGGCCTCCGCCAGGCTCTCGAAGTCGCTCGATGCGGCTCTGCAAGGCGCACGCAGCGCGGGTCAGTTGACGCAGCGGCTGCTTGCGTTCTCTCGCCGCCAGGCGCTGGAGCCGCAACGACTCGACGTGAACCGCCTCGTCTCGGGCATGCTCGACATGCTTCGCCGCACGCTTGGGGCCGAGATCAGTATCGAGACCGTGCTCGGCGCCGGGCTATGGCCCGCTTTCGCCGACCCTCACCAACTCGAGAACGTCCTACTCAATCTTGCGTTGAATGCGAAGGATGCCATGCCGCAGGGCGGCTGCCTCACCATCGAGACCGCCAACACCTATCTCGACGACACCTATGCCCGCCGGTTCGGTGATGTCGAGGCTGGGCAATATGTGGTGCTGTGCGTGACGGATACCGGGACCGGCATCCCGAAGGAGATCATCGATCGGGTATTCGAGCCGTTTTTCACTACCAAGCCGGTCAGCGAAGGATCGGGCCTCGGACTTGCCATGGTGCATGGCTTCGTCAAGCAGTCCGGAGGTCACGTACGCATCTACAGCGAGGACGGCGAAGGCACGACCGTGAAGATCTACCTGCCGCGCATGACCGCGGCCGAGGAGACAATTGCGACACCGGCCGGCAAGCCCGAACAGGCGGCACCGGCGCCGCGAGCGAAGCCGCAGCGAAACCATCCTGCTGGTCGAGGACAATGAGGGGGTGCGAACTTACGCCAAGTCCGTTCTGGAGGACCTTGGCTATTGGGTGCTCGAAGCCGCGGACGCGCACGAGGCCCTGCGTCTCGTCGCCAAAAAACCGCAGATCAGTCTGCTGTTCACCGACGTCGTCCTACCGGGTTCCGACAATGGCCGCGCGCTGGCCGACAAGCTGCGCTCGCGCTACCCGGAGCTGCCCGTGCTTTACACCACCGGCTACACGCGCAACGCCATCGTCCATCAGGGACGGCTGGACGCCGGCGTGCAGCTCCTGAACAAGCCTTACACGCAGCAGGACCTCGCGCGTAAAATTCGCGAGATGCTTGACCAAGGCTGACAACGAGGCTTGCCCGCTCCAGAAGCTCCCGCTACCAATTGTCGGGAGAGAAGGTTTGCCATGGTCCAATTCACCCTCCCCAAGAACTCCAAGGTCAAAAAAGGCAAGGCCTGGAACCCGCCGCCGGAAGGCACGCAAATCGGCCGCTGGCGCGAATACCGCATCTACCGCTACGACCCGGATACCGGCGACAACCCGCGCCTCGACACCTATTGGGTCGACATGGAGGAGTGCGGGCCGATGGTGCTCGACGCGCTGATCTGGATCAAGAACAAGATCGACCCCACCCTGACCTTCCGCCGCTCCTGCCGCGAGGGCGTGTGCGGCTCCTGCTCGATGAATATCGCCGGCACCAATACGCTGGCCTGCACCATGCATGCCGGCGACGCCAAGGGCGCGATCGCCGTCTATCCCCTGCCGCATATGCCGGTGATCAAGGATTTGGTGCCGGACATGACGCAGTTCTATGCCCAGCTCCGCGCTATCGAACCGTGGCTCAAGACCGACAGCCCCACGCCGCAAAAGGAATGGCGCCAGTCACACGACGACCGCGCCAAGCTCGACGGGCTGTACGAGTGCATCCTGTGCGCCTGCTGCTCGACCGCCTGCCCGTCTTATTGGTGGAACGGCGAGCGCTATCTTGGCCCGGCCATTTTGTTGCAGGCCGACCGCTGGGTGGAGGATTCGCGCGACGAGCGGACCGGCGAGCGGCTCGACGATCTCGAGGACCCGTTCCGCCTCTATCGCTGCCATACCATTCTCAACTGCACCAAGGCCTGCCCCAAAGGGCTCAACCCGGCCGCGGCAATAGCCTCGCTCAAGCGCAAGCTGGTCGAGCGCGCCGAGTAGCGCTCAAGTAGCGAAGCGGTAGCGCATCAAGAAGCCCGCTCAAGTAGCGAAGCGGTAGCGCATGAGAGGACGAAGATGATCGATCATCTCGGCATGCCGGTCAGCGGCCTCGCCCGCGCCACCGAGTTCTACCTCAAGGCGCTCGAGCCGCTCGGCTACGGCATCGTCATGCAGGTGTCGGCGGAACAGACCGGCCATGGCGCCGCGGTCGGCTTCGGCCCGCCCGGCAGAGCGGCGGACTTCCAGAGCGGCAAGCCGTCCTTCTGGATTGGCGCGGGCGAGCCGCTTGCCGGCCATATCCATGTCGCCTTCGTGGCGCCGTCGCGCGCCGGCGTCGATGCGTTCTATCGCGCCGCGCTGGCCGCCGGCGGCAAGGATAACGGCAAGCCGGGACTGCGTCCGCATTATCACGCCAATTATTACGGCGCCTTCGTGCTCGATCTCGACGGCAACAATATCGAGGCGGTCTGCCACGCCCCCGCGCTCAAGTAGCGCAGCGGTAGCGCAACAAAAAAGCGCTCAAGCAGCGCGAGCGGTAGCGCATCAAAAAGGCGCGCTATTGCGCTGGGTGGCAATTGGGCAGCGAGAAGGTGCAGGTCGGCAGCGGCTTGTTGCGCATTTCCTCCTGCTTCTTCGGGTTCTTCTCCGACTGCCATTCATAGGGACTGCGCACATCTTTATGGGCGAAGGCCACCCGCGCCAGCCGCCCGTTCTCAAACACGAGGCTGGCGGTGCAGGTCCAGCCGCTGTCCTTCTTCTTGCCCTTCTTGCCGCTGCCCTTGGCGCGCGGCTGGCTCGTGTCGCCTGCGTCGCTCGTGTCGCTGGCGACGCTCGCGTCGCCCTCTTTATCCTTCGTGCCCTTTTTGTCCGCCTTGTCACCGCCGGGAAAGAAGCCGGCCAAACCGCCCTGTTTCTTCTTCTTTTCGCCGGGCGGACCGGGCACCGGCCCCGCGCCGCTATAGTGATAGGTGAGCGTCTCGGCCTCGGCCCCGCTCTTATATTTGGCGTAAGGCTCGCCAGCGCAGGCGACGATCTCCTCCCTGCTCATGCCGAGATAGGGCTTGGCCGGGTCGGCGGCTTCCGCGGACAGGATCAGCAAGGCTGAGGCGATAAGGCCGGCCAGGGTTGCGGCAAAGACCAGACGGACGCGCATGCGCTTACCGGTCGCGCGCAAATCCGGCGGCATGATGGCGGCGTCAGAAGGCGGTGAAGAAGTCCCACAGCAGCTTGAGGTTCAGCGAGATGACGATGATCGCGGTGATGACGGCGAGCCCGGTCAGCCAGCGCGGCGCGAGCAGCGCCCCCATCTTGTGCTTGTCGGCGGTGAACATCACCAGCGGCACGATGGCGAACGGCAGTTGCAGGCTGAGCACCACCTGCGACAGGATCAGGAGTTGCGCCGTGCCCTCCGAGCCGTACCAGATGGTGACGATGGCCGCCGGCACGATGGCGATGGCGCGGGTGACCAGCCGCCGCAGATAAGGCGGCAGCCTGATATCGAGGAAGCCCTCCATCACGATCTGCCCCGACAGCGTCGCCGTCACCGTCGAGTTCAACCCGCAACACAGCAGCGCGATGGCGAACAGCGTCGGCGCGAAGGCCGAGCCGAGCAGCGGCGACAGGAAGGAATGCACCTCCTCGAGCTCCGCCACATTGGTCTGGCCGGTCTGGTGGAAGGTCGACGCCGCCAGGATCAGGATCGAGGCATTGATGGTGAGCGCGAACATCAGCGCGATGGTCGAATCGATGGTGGCGAGCTTGATCGCCTCGCGCCGCTCGGGCACCGAGCGCCCATAGGCGCGCGTCTGCACCACGCCGGAATGCAGGTAAAGGTTATGCGGCATCACCGTGGCGCCGATAATGCCGAGCGCCAGATACAGCATGTCCGGGTTCTTGACGATCTCCACGGTCGGCGCGAAGCCGCTGATCACGTCGCCCCATACCGGATCGGCCATGGCGATCTGGATGCCGAAGCACACGGCGATCACGCCGAGCATGGTGACGATGAATGCCTCGATCCAGCGGAAGCCGAGCTTCTGCATCCACAGGATCAAAAACACATCGAGCGCGGTGAGGATGACGCCGATCTCGAGCGGAATGCCGAACAGCAGATTGAGCCCGATCGCTGTGCCGATCACCTCGGCGAGATCGGTGGCGCAGATGGCGAGCTCGGCCAGCGCCCAGAGCGGATAGGACACCCAGCGCGGGAAGGCGTCGCGGCAGGCCTGCGCCAGGTCGCGGCCCGACGCCACGCCGAGCCGGGCGCACAGCGCCTGGAGGATGATCGCCATGATGTTGGAGAGGAGCGCGATGAACAACAGCGCGTAGCCGAACTTCGATCCGCCGGCGAGCGAGGTCGCCCAATTGCCGGGGTCCATATAGCCGACCGCGACCAGATAGCCGGGGCCGAGAAAGGCGAGCAGCTTGCGCCACAAGGGACCGGTCGGCCGCGTCCTGATCGAGCCGAACACTTCGGCGAGCGACGGCGTCCGCACCGCGCGCCGCCAGCCGCGATCGATGTCGTGTACGCGCTCGGCCGCAGCGGAGTTCAACTCGGCCCGCGCCCGCGCCACCGCACTCTCGTCGAGCGCGGCGGCATCGTCTGCCTTGGCCGGGTTCAGCATCGCTCAAGCCTCATCTCGTCGAAGTCCCAAGTCTCTTCCGTCACCCCGGCGAAAGCCGGGGTCCAGGAGGCGCGTGCTCCGCGGCTGTTGCCCTGGATTCCGGCTTTCGCCGGAATGACGACGAGTGTTGCTGTGAGGGCAAGCGAAGCGGGCCCGCCCGCCATGGCTCCGGGAGGAGCGAAGGCGGGGCGCAATTTCAGCATCGACCAGCGAACAGGCTTGGCCCGGCACGGACTTTCCTCGTGGAAATGCCCTCTCAGGCGGGACGTCTCAGCCTGATATCTAACTTAAATGCGAATGATTTGCAAGTGCAGGTACAAACTTTGCCTTTGAGGACGCCGACTCCGTGTGCAGGAGACAGAACGCAACCTAAACAATAAGATCAGCTGTGGGGGATTCTCGGCAGCGTTCTTGATCCAATGTCTCACAGCTATTGGCGCTCATACCTTGCGGCTGGACGACTCGTAATAGGGGTGGCCACTGCCCTCGCAGTGAGCCATTCGATGGCAGTTGCTCAACTGAAACCCTGCTCAAACAGCGATCCCCTACACCCCTATGCCTGCTACAATCAGCAAGAGCTTTGGGACGCGTTGTTGGCTCGGCTCCCGAGTGAGCCCGAGCCATACGAGCCAAACTGCCAAACCCCCCAAGGCCGCGAAGAGGCCGATCTGTGCGCCCAAAGGCGCATGGCGAAGGCGGCGGAAGAACTCGTAACATTGACAGACCGACAAATTTGGATTGGCGCCATTGGTCTCGGCGCCATTCTTTTTACCATCTTGCTTTCGATACGAGCCACCCGCGCTGCCGAGGATCAGGTGCGGCTCACCGCGAGGCCCTGATTGCCGAGCAGAGGGCCTGGCTGTTTGTTCAGATTTCCGCCGATGGAGACCTTCGATCCAGGAAAGGCGAAGGGGTCATGCTCACGGTCTCTTTGACGATTACGAATATCGGTCGAACCCCAGCACTCCACGTCATAACCGATGTGGAGATGACTCCCGGCATTATGGATTTGCCCTCTCGATTGCAGACTTTCTGCAAGGAAAAAAGACGCAAAGAGACAACTTGGAGCCGATCTCTGTTGGCAGGAGAAAGCTACCAAAGGGGTTGGGTGCTGAGCGCCGACCGGGAGGAATTGCAGCCCTCCGCGGACGGCAGGGTATTTCCAGGCATCATAGGCTGTGTGACCTATCAAATCTTGCCCGACAACTCGCTGCATCAAACCGGCTTCGTCTATACGGTTTGTCAGAAGGGACCTATGCCCCAGATTCCCGAGGTTCCACTTAGTCTTGGAACCGATGTCGACGAGGACCAGATCGCATTGAGCTATGGCCCAGGCAGTTTCGCAGATTAGTAGTCCAACAATGATTAGTCGCTTCACCGGATAGTCTCCTACCCGGCATCAGGCAGTTAGGCTCGTGCCTTTGCTACCTAATGTGCCGGGCAGTTGAAGCCCCCAGCTCGACAGCAAACTTATGGCGCTCGCTAACGCGACCCCATTTCGACCTCCTGGGCATTTCGCGAGGTGCTGCGAAGCGTGACATTGTCCCCACCTTATCCCCGCGAGCCAAACCTCGCTTATCATCGTCTCACCTCGTCCTTCTGAAGGGGCGCATCATGAGGCGTCGTGAGGTGCGGACGAGGTGCGGCGCCCGCGAACCTTGGCTACGCAAGTCAGGCACCCGGGCGGCATCGGGGCTCCCCCCGGGACCACTACGAGTCCCTGCCAGGAGCTGGCTGAAGGCTCGGTCGGCGCAGCGATGCGCGACGGACCGGACTAAAGCGGGGCCCGATGCCGAACAAGACTCCGCAAATGAGCATGCGCTTCTGAGCGCGGGTGTGTGGCGCATTTTTTTGATGCGCTATCGCTTCGCCACTTGAGCGCGTGTGGCGCGCCGAGAGGCGCCCGCCGTCTCTGGAAACGGAGACGGACACCATAGGTTTGCGTCTTTCGGCGCGCCATCCCCTCAGGGGGACCCCCTCATAGGCCGGACGCGATCGCGCCGCGGCAAGGAGCCCGCATGCCTTGTTCAGACGCTGCAACAAACTCCCCGCTCTCCCCTTGTGGGAGAGCACGCGCGCCATTTGGCGCGTGGTGAGGGGTAAGCAGCGAAGTTGCGTCGAGAAATGACTCACCCCCCACCCTTCCCGCCATCGTCGCGCTTCGCCACAAGTGGCTTCGCGCGCCGGGCAGGAAGCCCTCTCCCACAAGGGGAGAGGGGGCGATGGACAAGCCCGGCCATGACGAAAGAGAAAGGAGCAATGCCGCCGTTCTACTCGGCCTCGAACGTGGTGCCGGGGATCTTGTCGCATTCCGCCTTGGTCAGCGACAGATAGCCCTGGCCCTTGCAGGCGTTCTGGCCGCCGCAGCCGTCCTTGCCGCCGCAGTCGCTCTTGCCCTTGCAGGCATTGGCGCCGATGCACTTGCCCTTGGCGTCGGCATGCGCCGGCCCGGTCGGAACGGCGACAGTCAAAATGAGCGCGGCCACGGCGGTGGCGATGGCGGCGCCGGATCTGGTGATGGCAGGTTTCATGGGTCCTCCGTTTGGAGCCGCCAGTTTAGCCGTCTCGCGCCGGCCCGCCAAAATCACAGTCTCGTTAGCGGCGGAGACTGCGGGAAAGGGGCCCGGAACCAAACGGAGCGCCAAAAAGTCTAGGAAGGCAGGTGAGACACTGAAAGGCTGGTTCGATGCTGATCGTCGGTGGCGGCGCGGCGTTGACCGCGATCGCGGCCTATTTCGCCTTTGTCGCCATCAAGTCCTTGCGCGCCTCATGGCGGGCGCGGCAGGCGGAGCGGTGCGAATTGGCGCATCAATCAGAGCGCCGGCACGACGCGCGGCGCGAATTTCACCCCGCTCCCGGCGAATAAGGCGCCGTCTATTCGGGGCTATCCCCGCCGCTCGGCGTGCGGGGCCGGACGACGGCGAAGCGCGTTCCCCCTCGTCTGCGGGCGGCGGCGGGGGGACTTGGTTGCCGCCGCTCTTGTCCGGCACCACCGTCAGCGCCCCGCCGTCTTCCAGGAAGGTCACGGTGCAGGTCAGCGGCCCGCGAGTCGATACGGGTCCCTGGGAAAACTCGGCAAAATACATTCCGGAGAATTTCTTCTCGGCGTTGTAGAAATGAAAATGGGCCTCGCGCACGGCGAATTGCTTGTCGGCGCCCCATTTCCATACGAACTTTTTCTTGCCCTCCTTATAGGGCTCGCTCATGGCGTGATAGTAGAAGGTCCGCACCCTGAGCGCCGGTATCGAACACGAAGCACTTGCCGGTCTCGATGTGCATCCAGCCGCGCGCGAGATACCACACGACATCCGGCGCGTAGGCCTGTGGATAGGCGATGGCGACATAGACCTTGTGCGGGAACTCGTTGCAGAAGGTGATCTCGCCTTCGCCGGCGACGGCCTTGGGCGGGGCGAGTAGAACGGGCGGCGCGAGCAGCATGGCGCCGAGCGCCGATCGCAAGAGAACCATGACCAGCCCTCCCCGTGACCTAATGGCTTACTCTCCGAGCTTGGCGCCGGCCTTGGGCACCACCGTCCAGCCAAGCGCCGCGAGCTGCGACGTCGCCCGTTCGCTCGCCCGTCCGGTGATCCACAGCTGGCCATTGCCGGCGCCGCCGACCAGGCTTTCGAGCGGAGGCGACCAATAGAGATAATCGACCGGCAATACGCTGAGCGTGCCTTTGGCCGTTTGCAGCATGGGCGCGGCGCCCAGCCGCACGAACGCGGTGACCGGCGCGACGTTCTTGTCGAACAGCGCGATCAGCTCGGCCTGGCGGCGGTAGAAGAAGCCCATCTCGTCGCTTTGGGCGTTGGCCGCGCCGGCGACGAAGATCTCGCGCCCCGAGGTCGCGCCCATATTCATCAACGCGGCGACGATGATCGCCTTGTCGGTCGGCGACAGATTGGGATTGCCGTAGAACGCGTCCATCGTGCCGCCCGGCACGCCCATCGACGCCAGCAATTGCCTGCCCTCTTTCTCGAGCTGGCCCGCGGTCTTGTCGCGCAGCGCCAGCCGGAGCGTGCGGCTGGTGCCGCCGACGCTGATGGCGATGCCGGCGCCGCCGGTGACGAACGCGAGACCGGCATTGGTGGTGGTCTCGCCGATGGCGTTGGCGGTGGCGAGCCTGGTCAACTCGTCGTCGAGCGGCGCAAAGCGGGTGTTGGGATCGACGCCGAAATCGTAGGCGAGCTTGCGCCGGGCGGTGGCGCCGCCGGTCAAGGACGGGATCAGCTTCTCCTTGTTCGGATCGGTCGCCGCCATCGAGGCATCGACGCTGCCGAACAGATTGCCGACGCCCTTGAAGGTGTCGCCGATGGTCTTGCCGGGCGCGGTGACCAGGTCCTTGGCGGTGGCGAGCGGCTTCAGCGCAGTGCGGCCGGCGGCATTGACCAGCGTGCCGGCGCTGTCGATCTGGGCAAGCTCCGCGGTCGCGGCGATCTCGCGCGCGCGGACGCGCAGCAAGTCCGAGCCCCGGATGGTGAACGGCCCCCACTCGGTGTCGAGCCGGAACACATATTGGAAATTGTCGAGGCCGACCTGACTGCCGACGGTGTAGTTAGGGCTGCGCAACAGATTGGGCGGCAGCACTTGGCCGGCCTGGAACGACGGCGGCTGCTCGTATTGTCCGGCTTCCAGCGCGCTCAAGCCGATGGTCGCGGCGCCGATCAGGGCGAGCGCGATGGACGCGGCGCGCCGCCACGGGAGCCCGTTACGATGCTTCACTGGTTGCCCTCACCCGACGCCACGAACCCGCCGCGAGCTGGACTCTACCGCCAACCGGGGGGTGGAGAAAGGAGCCTATTTGAACAGGGCGAAATAGATCACATAAAGCCAGCTGAAGAAGCCGTGGATGATCGCCCACAGGATCGACTGGTTGGTGGTGTAGGAGATGGCGATGGCCAGAGCGGTACCGAAGCTGATGCCGTATTTTGCGCCTTCTACGCCGTAGTTCATGCGTTCCTCCTTAAGCCGGGCGGCGAATCGTTTGCCCTTCGGTGGGACTATAGCGGACCGATAAAATCTGCGAGGATGAGGTGAAGCCATGACGCTCAGAGCCACGATTATATCCATCGGATTGGCCGCATGCATCGCCGGCGGCAGTCTCGTCTTGGCGCGCGAGGGCGGCGATCACGCCGAGGTCAGCACCGAGAAGTTGATCGAGCAGGCGCTGGCCGGCGAGGACGGCAAGGAAGTGGTGGCGCAGACCTATGTGTTTCCGCCCGGCGTGGTGCTGCCCTGGCACATCCATCCCGACGCCCATGAGATCGCCTATGTGCTCGAAGGCGATTTCACCTTCGAGCGCGCCGGAACGCCGCCCCGGCAAATGAGCGCGGGCGAGGCCGATTATCTTCCGCCCAATATCGTCCATCGCGGCCTGAACAAGTCCGGCCGGCCGGTTAAGCTGTTCGTCGTGCGCATTAAGCCGAAGGACAAGCCGCTGGTCGAGGAGGTGCCGCCGCCGCAATGAAACGATGCGAGGTCAGCGCGTGCGGCGCCGCTGCCATAGCGCGTAGAGCCCGACCGCCCAGGCGACCGCCGCGATCACCCAGTGGAACCGGTTGACCCGGTCGTTGAGCATCATGCCGAGATGGGTGGAGTTGAAGCTGCCGAGCACCGCGAGCGCGGTATAGAAGGCGGCGAAGGCGAGCACGAAGATGATCGCGTAGCGCGGGCGGAAGAAGCCGATATAGGTGCCGAGGAGCCCCCAGGCGAGATTGAGCGCGGCAAGGATCGGGTCGATACGGAATCCGAGGGCGAAACTGTCCGGATCGGTGTCGAAGCCGTAATAGGCATAGGCCAGCAGAACCAGCGCGCCTTGCGCCAGGAAATAGACGCTGAGCCGCGCGGCCCACACCACGAGCGGCCATGACTCCGTCGTTTCTCCGCCGCTCGCCGGATGAGGTTTCGCCATTTCGCCCCGGCTCCCCCCGGGAGGACCCCCGTTTGCCGGAGCTTACCCGATCGGCCCCAATCCGGTCCATGCGCGGCTTGCATCTTGCCAGCGGGCGCGATTGCATTTAACCAACCCACGCGTGGTCGTTGCCCCGCGAGGGCGACAAACCGGGCAGCCAAACATAAGGGGATCTCATGGCGCGTAATCGTATTGCCCTGGTCGGCGCGGGTCAGATCGGCGGCACCCTGGCCCATCTTGCCGGTATCAGAGAGCTTGGCGAGGTCGTGCTGTTCGACGTGGTCGACGGCGTGCCGCAAGGCAAGGCACTCGACCTGTCGCAGTCGGCTCCGGTCGAAGGCTATGTGCCGAAATTCAAGGGCACCAACGAATATGCCGAGTTGAAGGATTCCGATGTGGTGATCGTCACCGCCGGCATCCCGCGCAAGCCCGGCATGAGCCGCGACGACCTCATCGAGATCAACCTCAAGGTCATGGAACAGGTCGGCGCCGGCTTGCGCAAATATGCGCCGGAGGCGTTCGTCATCTGCGTCACCAACCCGCTCGACGCCATGGTCTGGGCGCTGCAGAAGACCAGCGGCCTGCCCCGCAACAAGGTGGTGGGCATGGCCGGCGTGCTCGATGCCGCGCGGTTCCGCTTTTTCCTGTCGCAGGAATTCGACGTCAGCCCGGAAGACATCAGCACCATGGTGATGGGCGGCCACGGCGACACCATGGTGCCGCTCATCCGCTATTCCTCGATCGCCGGCATTCCGCTAGCCGACCTCGTCAGGATGCGCTGGATCACCCAGAAGCGGCTCGACGACATCGTGCAGCGCACCCGCGACGGCGGCGCCGAGATCGTCGGCTTGCTCAAGACCGGCTCGGCCTTTTATGCCCCGGCCGCCGCCGCGCTGGAAATGGCCGAATCTTATCTCAAGAACCAGAAGCGGGTATTGCCCTGCGCCGCCTATCTGAACGGCGAGTACGGCGTGAAGGGCATCTATGCCGGCGTGCCGATCATCATCGGCGCCAAGGGTGTCGAACGGGTCATCGAGCTCGACCTCACTTCGGCCGAGAAGGACGCCTTCATGCACTCGGTCGAGTCGGTCAAAGCGCTGGTGGAATTGTGTCAGAGGATCGCGCCGAGCCTCGCCACGGCCTGAGGCAAGAATTGAGAAGCGCGAACCGAGTGTTATCATGAACATTCACGAATATCAGGCCAAGGCCCTGCTCAAGAGCTACGGCGCGCCGGTCGCCGATGGCCGCGTTGCAGCGACCCCGCAGGAGGCCGCCGCCCACGCCCAAGCCCTCGGCGGCGAGACTTTCGTGGTCAAGGCGCAGATCCATGCCGGCGGCAGAGGCAAAGGCGGCGGCATCAAACTGGTCACGACGTTGCAAGAGCTGCACGCCGAGGCCGACCGTATGCTGGGCAAGCCGCTCATCACGCCTCAGACCGGACCGAAGGGCAGGCTGGTGCGGCGGGTCTATGTCGTCAAGGACGCCACCATCGCGCGGGAGCTTTACCTCTCGCTGCTGGTCGATCGCGTCACCGGCCGCGTCGCCTTCATCGCCTCGACCGAGGGCGGTGTGAACATCGAAGAGGTGGCCGCCAACACGCCGGAGAAGATCGTCACCCTGACCGTCGATCCGGCCACCGGCGTCAGCGCCTTCCATGGCCGGGTGATCGCCTCCGCGCTCAAGCTCGAGGGCGATCTTGCCAAGCAATGCACGACGCTGATCAAGGCGCTCTACAAATTGTTCATCGACAAGGACGCGAGCCTGATCGAGATCAATCCGCTGATCGTGACCAACGAAGGCAACCTGCTCTGCCTCGACGCCAAGATCGGCTTCGACGATAATGCGCTGTTCCGTCACGCCGATATCGCCGAGCTGCACGACATCCATGAAGAGGATCCCGCGGAAGTCGAGGCCTCCAAGCACGACCTGTCTTATGTGAAGCTCGACGGCTCGATCGGCTGCATGGTCAACGGCGCCGGTCTCGCCATGGCCACCATGGACATCATCAAGCTCTATGGCGGCGAGCCGGCCAACTTCCTCGACGTGGGCGGCGGCGCGACCAAGGAGCGGGTCACCGAGGCGTTCAAGATCATCCTGTCCGACCCCAATGTGAAGGGCGTGCTGGTCAATATTTTCGGCGGCATCATGCGCTGCGACATCATCGCCGAAGGCATCATTGCCGCGGCGCGCGAGACCAATATCGCCGTGCCGCTGGTGGTCCGCCTCGAAGGCACCAATGTCGAGCGCGGCAAGGAGCTCCTGGCCCAGTCGGGCCTCGCCATCATTCCCGCCGACGATCTCGACGACGCGGCCAAGAAGGCGGTCGCCGCCGTGAAGGCGGCAGTTTGAGCCGGATAGTGTCGCGCCGGCCGCCGGGCTGGTGCGATCCTTGCAGAACCTCATGTCATCGATTCATTTTCAAAGGCCGCTAGCGTCAAGCCATGTCAGTTCTCGTCGATAAGAATACGCGCGTCATCTGCCAGGGTTTTACCGGCGCGCAGGGCAGCTTTCACTCCGAGCAGGCCATCGCTTACGGCACCCGCATGGTCGGCGGCGTGACGCCCGGCAAGGGCGGAGCGACGCATCTCGGCCTGCCCGTGTTCGATACGGTCCGAGAGGCGGTGGCGGCGACCGACGCCGATACCAGCGCGGTCTATGTGCCGCCGGCCTTTGCTGCCGACGCCATCCTCGAAGCGATCGATGCCGGCGTACCGCTCGTGGTGTGCATCACCGAGGGCGTGCCGGTGCTGGACATGGTCAGGGTCAAGCGCGCTTTATGCGGGTCGAACACGCGGCTGATCGGCCCCAATTGCCCCGGCGTCATCACGCCCGGCCAATGCAAGATCGGCATCATGCCGGGCCACATTCACAAGCCCGGCAAGGTCGGCATCGTCTCGCGTTCGGGTACCCTCACTTACGAGGCGGTGGCCCAGACCACCGCCGTGGGGCTCGGGCAGTCGACCTGCATCGGCATCGGCGGCGATCCCGTCAACGGCACGAATTTCGTCGATGCGTTGCGCCTGTTCCTCGCCGATGACGAGACCGAGGCGATCATCATGATCGGCGAGATCGGCGGCAGCGCCGAGGAGGACGGCGCCGAGTTCCTGGTGAAGGCCAACAACAAAAAGCCCGTGGTCGGCTTTGTCGCCGGCTCGACCGCTCCGCCCGGACGGCGCATGGGCCACGCCGGTGCCGTCATCTCAGGCGGCAAAGGCGACGCCAAGCACAAAATTGAGGCAATGCGCGATGCCGGAATTGTGGTGGCAAACTCGCCGGCCGCCCTTGGAACAACCCTTGCACGACTATTAAATGAAAGGTGAGGCGGGCGCCCAAAGCTCGCCTTGTTTGCCCGGCAGGCCGGTAGCCGTCAATGACCGGCAAGGTTGATCCGATGACCAGACATGAACTGAACGAGGTGTTTCTCCACACGTCGTTCCTGCAAGGCGCCAACGCCACCTACCTCGCCGAGCTCCACGCCCGCTACGAACAGGACCCCGCCTCGCTCGATCCGGAGTGGCGCGCCTTCTTCGCCAGTCTGGACGACAGCAAGGAAGATGTGCTCGCCGAAGCGCGTGGGCCCTCCTGGGCCCGGCAGAACGGAGCGGCGGCGGCGCTGCCGGCCTCGCCGCAAGGCGGCTTGAGCGAGCAGCAAGCGCTGGCCGCGGCGCGCGACACGTTGGGCGCGCGCATGCTGATCCGCGCCTACCGGACCCGCGGCCATCTCGCCGCCCATCTCGACCCGCTCGATCTCGTCACCCGCCGCGAGCATCCCGAGCTCAAGCCCAAGACCTACGGCTTCACCAGGGCCGATTACGACCGCCCGATCTATATCGGCGGCGCGTTCGGGCTGGAGTTCAGCACGCTCAGGCAGATGCTCGGCATCCTCAAGCACACTTATTCCGGTCATATCGGCTTCGAGTACATGCATATTTCCGACCCGCAGCAGCGCGCCTGGATCCAGGACCGCATCGAGGGGCGGGAGGTCAGCTTCACCCCGGAAGGCAAGAAGGCGATACTGAAGAAATTGATCGAGGCCGAGGCCTTCGAGCGCTTCCTCGACGTGAAATATACCGGCACCAAGCGCTTTGGCCTGGACGGCGGCGAGTCGACGGTGCCGGCACTCGAGCAGATCATCAAGCGCGGCGGGCAGCTCGGTCTCGGCGAGATTATCATCGGCATGCCCCATCGCGGCCGGCTGAACGTGCTGTCGAACGTGATGGGCAAGCCCTACCGGGCGATCTTCAACGAGTTCAAGGGCGGGTCGGCCCATCCCGACGAGGTCGAAGGCTCGGGCGATGTGAAATATCATCTCGGCGCTTCCTCCGATCGGGAGTTCGACCAGAATCGCGTCCACCTGTCGCTGACCGCCAACCCCTCGCATCTCGAGATCGTCGATCCCGTGGTGCTCGGCAAGGTGCGGGCCAAACAAGACCAGCGCAACGACTCCGAACGCAAGGAAGTTCTGCCGCTCTTGCTGCATGGCGATGCGGCCTTCGCCGGCCAGGGCGTAGTCGCCGAATGTCTCGGCCTGTCGGGTCTGCGCGGCCATCGCACCGGCGGCTCGCTGCATTTCATCGTCAACAATCAGATCGGCTTCACCACCGCGCCGCGCTTCTCGCGCTCCTCGCCCTACCCCTCCGACGTCGCCAAGATGATCGACGCGCCGATCTTCCACGTGAACGGCGACGATCCCGAGGCCGTGGTGCATGTCGCCAAGATCGCCATCGAGTACCGCCAGAATTTCGGCAAGCCGGTGGTGATCGACATGTTCTGTTACCGGCGCCATGGTCATAACGAGGCCGACGAGCCGGCCTTCACCCAGCCCCTGATGTATGCCCGCATCCGGAACCATCCGAGCGTGGTCCAGGTCTACTCGCAACGCCTGGTCGAGGAGGGACTGCTGACCCGCGCCGAAGTCGACCAGATGCAGGCGAATTTCCGCGCCTATCTCGAAGAGGAGTTCGCGGCGAGCGACGCCTATCGCCCCAACCGGGCCGACTGGCTCGACGGCAAATGGTCGGGCATCGGCCATGCCGACGAAGGCGCCCGCCGCGGCGTGACCGGCGTCGATCTCGACGTGCTGAAAGAGGTGGGCCGCAAGCTCACATCCTTTCCCAAGAGCTTCACCCCGCACAAGACCATCGCCCGCATCATGGCCGCGCGCCGCAAGATGATCGACGACGGCCAAGGCATCGACTGGGCGACCGCCGAGTCGCTCGCCTACGGCACGCTTCTGGTCGAGGGCTATCGGGTCAGGCTGTCGGGCCAGGATTCCGAGCGGGGCACCTTCTCCCAGCGTCACGCCGTGCTGATGGATCAGGAGAACGAGAAGAAATACACGCCGCTCAAGCACATCGCCAAAGGCCAGGCGCCGTTCGAGGTGATCAACTCCATGCTGTCCGAGGAGGCGGTGCTGGGCTTCGAATATGGCTACAGCCTGGCCGAGCCGAACGCGCTGGTGCTGTGGGAGGCGCAGTTCGGCGACTTCGCCAACGGCGCCCAGGTCGTGGTCGACCAGTTCATCTCTTCCGGCGAGCGCAAATGGCTCCGCATGTCGGGCCTCGTGCTGCTGCTGCCGCATGGCTATGAAGGCCAAGGGCCCGAGCATTCCTCGGCGAGGCTCGAGCGCTACCTCCAGCTGTGCGCCGAGGACAATTGGCAGATCGCCAATTGCACCACGCCCGCGAATTATTTCCACATCCTTAGGCGTCAGCTCCACCGCCAGTTCCGCAAGCCGCTGGTGCTGATGACGCCGAAGTCGCTGCTCCGTCACAAACGCGTGGTATCGAGTTTGGAGCAGTTCGGCCCGGACTCGAGCTTCCATCGTCTGTTATGGGACGACGCTCAGTTCCTGCCCGACCAGGCGATCAAGCTCGTTCCGGACGATCAGATCAGGCGCGTCGTGCTGTGCTCCGGTAAAGTCTATTACGACCTCTATGACGAGCGCGAGAAGCGCGGGGCCAACAACGTTTACCTCCTGCGCGTCGAGCAGCTTTATCCTTTCCCCGCCCGCGCGCTGATCCAGGAGCTTTCACGCTTCAAGGACGCCGAAATGGTATGGTGCCAGGAGGAGCCCAGGAACATGGGCGCCTGGAGCTTTATCGAGCCGAACCTCGAATGGGTGCTCGACCATATCGGCGCCAAGCATAAGCGTCCGCGCTATGCCGGGCGGGCGAGCTCGGCGGCGACTGCGACCGGGCTGATGAGCAAGCATGTGCGCGAGCTGAAGACATTTCTCGACGAGGCACTTGGGTAGCCGAAGAGGCAGAGGCGGCGAGCATGGCGACTGAGATCCGGGTGCCGAGCTTGGGTGAGTCCGTGGTCGAGGCGACCGTCGGCCAATGGTTCAAGCAGGCCGGCGACACGGTCGCCGCCGACGAGCCTTTGGTCGAGCTTGAGACCGACAAGGTCACGGTCGAGGTGCCGGCGCCGGCGTCCGGCGTGCTCTCGGAAATCGCCGTCAAGGCCGGCGACACAGTCGCGGTCGGCACCGTGCTCGGCGCCATCAGCGACGGCGACGGCAAGGCCAAGCCAGCTAAGGACAAGGCTCAGCCGGCCTCGTCCGATCTCGCCATGGTCGAAGCCAGCGCCGTCGCTGACGAGCCCGTCTTGCGCGCGCCGGAGGTGGTGATCGAGCTCAAGGAGCTCGAGCGCGAGCCGATGCGACGCGAGGAGGTCAGCGCCGAAGACATGGCCCCCTCGCCGGCCGCACGCAAACTGCTCGCCGAGGCCAAGCTTGCCCCTGACGCCGTCACCGGCTCAGGTCGCCGCGGCCAGGTGCTGAAACAGGACGTGCTCGGCGTGGTCGAGCGCGCCGCCAAGACGCTGCGCGAGCAAGAGCGCAAGCCCAAGACGCCGCCGGCGCCCGGCGCGCCGGTGACCAAGGACGACGCCTCGCGCGAGGAGCGGGTGCGCATGACCCGGCTCCGCCAGACCATCGCCAAGCGGCTGAAGGAGGCGCAAGACAGCGCCGCCATGCTCACCACGTTCAACGACGTGGACATGGGCGCGGTGATGGCGCTCAGGAAGGATTATCGTGACGCCTTCGAGAAGAAGCACGGCGTGAAGCTTGGGCTAATGGGCTTCTTCGTCAAAGCCGCAGTGGCGGCGCTGAAGGACATCCCCGCGGTCAACGCCGAGATCGACGGCGAGGATATCGTTTACAAAAATTATTATCACATCGGCGTCGCCGTCGGCACCGAGCGCGGCCTGGTGGTGCCGGTGCTGCGCGACGCCGACCGTATGAGTCTCGCCGAGATCGAAAGCGCCATCGCCGATTTCGGCGCCCGCGCCCGCGCGGGCAAGCTCGCGCTGGAGGAGATGCAAGGCGGCACCTTCACCATCTCCAATGGCGGCATTTACGGTTCGCTGCTGTCCACCCCCATCCTCAACGCGCCGCAATCCGGCATTCTCGGCATGCACCGGATCGAGGAGCGGCCGGTGGTGCGCGACGGCCAGATTGTGGCCCGGCCGATGATGTATCTCGCGCTCAGCTACGACCACCGCCTGGTCGACGGCAAAGACGCTGTCACCTTCCTGGTCCATCTCAAGGAGTCGCTCGAGGACCCGAAGCGCCTCGTCCTCGATTTGTGAGGCCCTTTCTGTTAAGGCAGAAAATCGTTCGGCGTCATCGCCGCGCCTGACCCGGCGATCCAGGGCTGCGCGGTCGGAGCCTGTTGCCCTGGATGCCCCGGTCAAGCCCGGGCATGACTAGTTAGGCGGAGCGCGTGAGTGACATGGCCCAATACGATCTGATCGTCATCGGTACCGGACCCGGCGGTTATGTCTGCGCCATCCGCGCCGCGCAACTCGGCATGAAGGTCGCGGTGGTGGAGAAGCGCGCCACCCATGGCGGCACTTGCCTCAATGTCGGCTGCATTCCGTCCAAGGCGCTGCTCCATGCCAGCGAGGCCTACGCGGAAGCCGGCCACGGCTTTGCCGAGATGGGCATCAAGGTCAAGCCGGCGCTCGACCTTCCCGCCATGCTCGCCTTTAAGGACCAGGGCGTGAAGGGCAATGTCGACGGTGTCGCGTTTCTCTTGAAGAAGAACAAGATCGACCATTTTCATGGCACCGGGCGCATCGCGGGGCCGGGCAAGGTCGAGGTCACCTTCATCAACGGTGAGAAGCAGGCGGTAGAGGCAAAATCGATCGCCATCGCCACGGGGTCGGAGGTGGCGAGCCTCCCGGGTATCTCAATCGACGAAAAGCGCATCCTTTCCTCGACCGGCGCGCTGTCGCTGCCCGAGGTGCCGAAGCGGCTGGTGGTGATCGGCGCCGGCTATATCGGGCTGGAGCTCGGCTCGGTGTGGTCGCGGCTCGGCTCTGAGGTCACCGTGGTCGAGATGCTCGATCGTGTGGCGCCCGGCCTCGACGCCGAGGTGGCGAAGCAACTCCAGCGCGTGCTTTCGAAGCAAGGTCTCGTCTTCAAGCTCGGCACCAAGGTCACGAGCATCGACAACAAGGGCAAGAGCCTGAAGCTCACGCTGGAGCCGGCCAAAGGCGGCAAGGCCGAGACACTCGATTGCGATGTGGTGCTGGTCGCCGTGGGCCGCACGCCAAACACGCAAGGGCTCGGCCTCGGCGATGTCGGGGTGAAGACCGATAATCGCGGCCGCGTCGTGGTCGATGACAAATTCGCCACCAGTGTCCCCGGCATCTACGCCATCGGCGACGTGATCAAAGGGCCGATGCTCGCCCACAAGGCGGAGGAAGAGGGCGTGGCGCTGGCCGAGCTTCTGGCCGGCCAGGCCGGGCACGTGAATTACGACGTGATCCCGAGCGTGATCTATACCGCGCCCGAAGTAGCCAGCGTCGGCAAGTCCGAGGAGGAGCTGAAGGAGGCCGGCATCACTTACAATGTCGGCAAGTTCCCGTTCACCGCCAATGGCCGCGCCAAGGTCAACCGCACCACCGAGGGCTTCGTCAAGGTGCTGGCCGACGCCGACACCGACCGCGTGCTCGGCGTGCATATCATCGGCGCCGATGCTGGCACCATGATCGCCGAGGCCGCGGTGCTGATGGAATTCGGCGGCTCGGCCGAGGATCTGGCGCGCACCTGCCATGCCCACCCGACGCTGAATGAGGCGGTCAAGGAAGCGGCGCTCGCCGTCGACAAGCGCCCCATTCACATGTGAATTGCGGCGGCCTTAGCGCGAATTGCGCGGCGTGTCGGCCAGCACCGCGCCGATCAGCGTGCCGAAGCCGATCAACTCAACTGCCGCGATGATGGCGTGGCCCCATTCCCACCGGGCGCGATAGTCGGTCCAATCGGCGGGCACCGGGCCGTTGACCCATTTGGCCAGCTCGACATTGACCGGATAGACCAGCACCCACCACAGCACCAACGCCAGCGCGAACAAAAGCGCTGCCGCAAGTGCGAGCCGGAAGCCGGGCCGGCGGTGCTCGCGGGTGAAATAAGCAAGCAGCCCCAGCGCGATCACGGTGGCCACGAAGATGACCGCGCCGACCGAGCCGAACATGGCGTAGAGCCCGCCCTGCACCGTAGAGCCCACCCACAGATACTGGTCCCAGGCCATGCGTGATGGCAGCTGCATCAAATGGCAGAAGCTCAAACTCAGCGTCAGCGCCGCGAGCATCATCGCGACAAAGCGCATCGTCCGCAGGACGTTCATACAACCGATCCTTCGCCCGGCTGGTCGACCACGCGAAGGCGACGCACGGTCAGATCGTCGATCTCGACCTGGCGCAGCCGAGCCTTGCGGATCTCGAGCCTGCCAACGGCCAGGGCGCCGATGGCCAGCGCGCCGACCGCCAGCGCGCCAATCGCCATCGAGCCCGCCGCCACAGTGGCCAGCGCCGCGGACCCAGACGCAACCGCCGGCAGACCGACAGGTGGAAGCTTCAGCACTGACGATTTCACCGCCCTTGCATGGCGCGGGCCGTGCTCCCTCTCTGGACGCGACGCCGAGCCGCGCGTGAGAATAGAGAAACAAAGCGTCCCGACGATCAATGCCAGTCCGCGCATATGGCCTCCGATGCTGGCGTGTTCTACCACGTTCCTCGTCCGCGCACCTCAATCCAGCGTGCGGCGGAAGCGGTACAGCGCGAGCCCCATCGCCACCAGCATGAAGATCACCAGCGCCAGCACGTCGACCTGCATGTCGGCGAAGCCGATGCCCTTCAGCGTGATGCCGCGCACGATGCGCAGGAAATGGGTGAGCGGCAGCGCCTCGCCGATCGCCTGCGCCCAGTCCGGCATGCCGCGAAACGGAAACATGAAGCCCGACAAGAGAATATTCGGCAGGAAGAAGAAGAACGTCATCTGCACCGCCTGAAGCTGGTTCTCGGCGATGGTGGAGAAGGTATAGCCCACGGCGAGATTGGCGGCGGCGAACAGCGTGGCGAGCGCCACCAGCAGCCACACGCTGCCCATGATCGGCACGCCGAACAGCAGATGCGCCGCGCCGAGGATGATGGTCATCTGCACGAAGCCGACCAGCACGAACGGCGCGATCTTGCCGAGCATGATCTCGACCGGCTTGATCGGCATGGCGAGCAGGCTTTCCATCGTGCCCCGCTCGATCTCGCGGGTCACCGCCAGCGCGGTGAACATCATCATGGTCATGGTCAGCACCACGCCGAGCAGGCCCGGCACGATGTTGTATTGAGTGATGGCTTCGGGATTGTAGCGGTTCTGCAACACGATCTCGAACGGCGCATTTGCCTTGGTGAGTTGCGTGTCAGGCCCGCGCAGCTCGCGCCTGAGCGCGCTGTCGATCAAACCTTGCAGCGACGAGACCGCAGTCCCGGTCGCGACCGGATCGGTGGCATCGGCGATCACCAGCACCGAAGGCTTGTCTCCTCGCCGCACGTCGCGCTCGAAGCTCGCCGGAATCTCGACGGCAAACTGCACCTCGCCCGACCGGATCAGCCGGTCGAGTTCTTCCGGGTCGCGCACCTGCACCTGGAAATCGAAATAATCGGTGTTCTTCATCGCCGCCAGCACCGCGCGGGTCAGCGGCCCGTCGTCGCGGGTCAGCACCGCGGTCGGCAGCTGCTTGGGGTCGGTGTTGATGGCATAGCCGAACAGCACGAGCTGCAGGATCGGAACAAAAATCATGGTGGCGAAGGTCATGCGGTCGCGCCGCATCTGGACGAACTCCTTGACGATCATCGCCCACATGCGCCGCAAGAAGCCGGGGTCGCGGCGCTCGCTCGAGCTGTATCGATAGGCTGCGGCGATCATGCGAAATTGTCCTTGGAATGGTTCATCAGCAGGATGAACACGTCTTCGAGCGAGGGTTCGCCGCGCGTCCAGCGATGAGCGCCGTCGGCCTTTTTGGCCGCGGCGATGGCTGTCTCGAGCGCACCCTTGTCGCGGCCGGAGACATGGAGCTCGGCGCCGAACGGCGCTACCATGTCGATGCCGTCGCACACCTGAAGCTCGGCCGCGAGGCGGTGCAAATCGGGGCCTGAGACGTTCCAGGTGTTCAACCCCGACGCCGCCACCACCTCCTTAGCCGTGCCCTTGGCCAGCAGCTCGCCGAAGGCGATGTAAGCGATCTCGTGGCAGCGCTCGGCTTCGTCCATGTAGTGGGTCGAGACCAGCACGGTGATGCCTTCGGCAGCCAGCCCGTGAATCTCGTCCCAGAATTCGCGGCGCGCCTTGGGATCGACGCCGGCGGTCGGCTCGTCGAGCAGCAGCAGGCGCGGCTCCGGAAGGATGCAGGCGCCGAGCGCGAGCCGCTGCTTCCACCCGCCCGACAACTCGCCGGTGAGCTGGTCCTTGCGACCGGCCAGCCCGAGCCGGGCGATGGCGCGATCCGCCGCCCCCTTGGGGTCTTTCACGCCATAGACGCGCGCCACGAATTCGAGATTCTCGCGGATCGACAGATCGGCATAGAGGCTGAAGCGCTGCGTCATGTAGCCGACATTGCGCTTGATCTCGTCTTGCTCGGTGAGAATGTCGTAGCCGAGGCAGGTGCCTTCGCCGGCATCCGGCGTCAGCAGCCCGCACAGCATGCGGAGCGTCGTGGTCTTGCCGCTGCCGTTCGGCCCGAGAAAGCCGTAGATCTCGCCCTTCGGCACTTTGAGGCTCAAGTCGCGCACCACGGTGCGAGGACCGAAGCTCTTGGTCAGGCCGGAGACGTCGATGGCGATCTCTTTCATCGCCGCACCATTTGCTCGCCCGGACCGAGCGTGACCGTGACCGGCTGGCCGGCGGTCAGCTTGGCTGCGGGGCCTTCGGGGCGGGCTTCGACCAGGTAGACCAGCTTTTGCCTCTGCTCGCGCGAGAAGATCACCGGGGGCGTGAACTCGGCCTCGCGCGCGATGAAATTGATCTTGGCGTGGAGGTCGGGCGGGCAGCCGTCGCATGAAATCGCGATGCGCTGATCGACCGCAAGCGTGGCGCGCTCCGGCTCCGCCACGAAGAAGCGAACCTTGAGATTGCGCGGCGGCAGGAGCGCGATCACGCTTTGCCCGGTATTCACCACTTCGCCCGGCCGGAAATAGACCTCTTCCACCGTCCCGTCCGCGGGGGCGAACACTTGGCGCTTGCCGAGATTCTTTTGCGCTTCGTTGAGCGCATGTTGCGCGGCCTCGGCATTGGCGGCGGCGGCATCTATCATGTCGGAGCGGCCGGGCAGCTTCGCCGCGACGATGCGTTTCTCCGCCTCGGCCACCGCAGCCTCATTGCGGTCGTGCTGAGCGATGGCGTCGTCGAGTTGTGCCTTGGTGGTCCAGCCTTTGTCGAACAATGCCTGGGCGCGCTCGAGATTGTTGGTCGACACCTGCAACATGGCTTGCGCCTGGGCAAGCGCCGCCTCGAGCACGTGAATTTCGTCCGGCCGTTGCACGTCGGCTTTGGCGTCGGCGAGCCGCGCCTCGGCTTCGGCCACCCGGGCTTTGGCCGCCGCGACCGAGGCCTCCTGCTCGGAGCTTTCCAGCGTGAACACCGGATCGCCCTGCTTGACGGCGGTGCCTTCTTCGACGCTGAGCGCAAGCACGCGACCGCCTTGCTCGGAGCCGACCAGCACCAGATCGGCCTCCATATAACCGGGGAACTCCGCATCCTCGTTGGCCGGGAAGGTGAACAGCACGATGGCTGCGGCGACCGCGGCGAGACCGGCGAGCAGCAGCACTGCGCGACGCTTCATCGCTCCTCTCCCTTGCCGCTCTCGACCGGCCCCGGCGCCCTGATCGCATCGGTCAGGAGCTCGATGTTGGTGGCGAGCAGTCCGTCAGTATCGAGGTGATGGTGCCGCTCGAACAGGGCGCGCCAAAGGATCGCGGTGAGCGCCGGCGCGACCAGCAGCTGCGGAAACTCGCGCAAGCGCGTCTGGCGAAACTCGCCGCGCTCGACGCCGCGGTCGATCAGCCGGGTGAGCGTCTCGATGCCGCGCGAGACCACTTGGTCGTAATAGAATTTGGTGAGCTCGGGATGCTTGTGTCCTTCGGCGATCATCAGCCGCGCGATGAAGGCGCGCTTTGAGCAGACGAGTTCCTGGAGGAAGTACAGGAACGGACCCTTGAGAAATGCCTCGGACGACAGCGTGGTGGTCTCCATCCTTTGGCGCATCACGTCGAAATGCGCGGTGATCACGCTCTTGATGACCGCCCTGAACAGCGCCTCCTTGGTCTTGAAGTAGAGATAGGGCAGCCCCTTGCTCACGCGCGCGCGGGCGGCAACATCCTCAAGCCTGGTGCCGGCGTAGCCCTTCACCGCGAATTCCTCGAACGCCGCGTCCACGATCTCTTGCGGCCGTGTGTCACCGCGCCGCTCGCGTCGCTTGACGCCAGGGGCTTGGCTCTTTCGCACTGCTCTCTCTCGGGCCATGGCCTCAACCCTCCGATGGGACGCCCTCAATATAATGACTGACCGGTCAGTACTGCAATGGGGGGCATGCCAAAACCTTGAAAAGGCTAAGCTTTGCCTAATGTTGCGGGGGACGGGGAGCGGTCGAGAGAGCCGCTAGGCCCGCGGATGGGCCTTATCGTAAGTCTTGAGCAGGTGCGCCCGGTCGACCTCGGTATAACCTTGGGTGGTCGACAGGCTGGCATGGCCCAGCAGCTCCTGGATCGCCCGCAGGTCGGCGCCGGCGCCGAGCAGATGCGTGGCGAAGGAATGGCGGAGCGCGTGCGGCGTCGCCGTGTCGGGCAGGCCGAGCACCGCCCGCGCCCCGGCGATCCTGAGCTGGATGATGCGAGGGGAGAGCTGCTTGCCTCGCGCACCCATGAATAGCGGATCGTCCGAGCCGAGCTTGAGCGCGCAGAGCGAAAGATAGCGCTCGACCGCCTCGCGCACGATCGGCAGCACCGGCACCACCCGTGTCTTGTTCCCCTTCCCCGTCACGCGCAGCATGTCGCGGCCTTTGATCGGCGCGTCGCGGCGCTTGAGCGACAGCGCTTCGGAGATGCGCAAGCCCGAGCCGTACAGCAGCGCCAAGACCGCGGTGTCGCGCGCTAGGATCCATTCCGGCGCGTCGTGCGAGGCAATATCGGCGCTGTCGACCAGCGCGGTCGCTTTCAGCGCGGTGAGCGGCTTCGGCACCGAATGCGGCAGCTTCGGCAAAGACACCGAGCGGATCGCGTCGTTCTTACCGTAACCGCGCCGCTCTAGGAACCGGTAGAACATGCGGAGCGCGCTTAAGGTCCGCGCGAGACTCCGGCTGCCCACGCCCTCGCCTCGCCGCGCGGCCAGAAACGCGCGCACGTCGCGGGCCTGGAGCGCCAGCAGCTGCTTCATGTCGGGCAGACGATTGAGATGGCCGGCGAGGAAGGCGAGGAATTGGGAGATGTCGCGGCTATAGGCTTCGGCCGTATTGCCGGCGAGCTGGCGCTCGACACTGAGATAAGCAAGCCAGTCCCCGACGGCCTCGCGGACGTAAGGCGACCCCATATAAGAAGGCGCTTCGGCTTTCTCCGCCAAGCTGGCAATCCCCGATTTGGGCTTTAAACGGCGCCCGCGCGCGAGGTTACTATGGGCGCGTGAGTCGTTAACCCCCCGTTAACTAGCGAGTAACTCCCTGGCCAAGGCAACGACCAAGCCCAAACCCGCGCCTGGAAAAGCGCCCGCGACGGTCCCGGTGACAGTCCCTGTCCTGCTACCGCTCGCGCTGCCGGCGCCCTACGACTATCTCGTGCCGAAAGGCATGGAGGTCGAGCCCGGACAATTCGTCGTGGCGCCGCTCGGGCCGGTCGATTATCTCGGCGCGGTGTGGCCGCGCCCGGAAGGTGAGACGCCGCCCACGATCGACCGCAAGAAATTGCGCGAGATCATCGAAGTGGTCGACGACGTGCCGCCTCTGCCGCGCGTCTCGCTCGAGTTCGCCGATTGGGTGGCGAGCTACACGCTGTCCTCTCCCGGCATGGTGCTGCGCATGATGATGAGCGCGGGCCGCGCCTTCGATCCGCCGGCGCCGCGCTACGGCGTGCGGCTGGCAGACGCTCAGCCTCAGCGCATGACTCCAGCGCGCGCCCGGGTGCTCGACACCGCCAAGAACGGGCTCGTCTGGGTTAAGTCGAGCCTTGCCGAGGCAGCCGGCGTCAGTCCCGGCGTGATCGACGGCTTGGTCGATGCCGGTGCGCTTGTCACCGAGCCCCTGCCCGACTGGCACGCCATGCCGCTCGACCTGTCGCGCCAGCGGGCCACGCTGACCAAAGAGCAAGACCAGGCTGCGCGCGAGCTACTGGACAATACCAGCGACGGCTTCACGGTGACGCTGCTCGATGGTGTCACCGGATCGGGAAAGACCGAGATCTATTTCGAGGCCATCGCTGCCGCGCTGGCACGCGGCAAGCAAGTCCTGGTGCTGATGCCCGAGATCGCGCTCACCAATCAGTTCATTACCCGCTGCGAGGAGCGTTTCGGCGCCCGCCCCGCCGAGTGGCATTCGGGCGTGTCGGCCCCGATGCGCGGGCGCGTCTGGCGCGCCGTGGCCGAGAACAAGGCGAAGCTCGTGGTCGGCGCGCGCTCAGCGCTGTTCCTGCCCTTCCCCGATCTTGGGCTGATCGTCGTCGATGAGGAGCACGACCAGAGCTACAAGCAGGAGGAGCGCGTCGCCTACCAGGCCCGCGACATGGCGGTGGTGCGCGGCCATCTCGGGCACGCGCCCGTGGTGCTGAGTTCGGCCACGCCCTCGATCGAGAGCCTGGTCAACGCCGAGCAGGGCCGCTACCGCCACGTGCGGCTCGGCACCCGCTACAAGGCGGCGGGCTTGCCCGCGATCTCGGCCATCGACATGCGCGCGAGCTCGCCCGAGCGCGGACGCTGGCTCTCTCCCCTGCTGGTCGAGGCGGTCGGCGAGACGCTTTCGCGCGGCGAGCAGGCGCTGTTGTTCCTGAACCGCCGCGGCTATGCGCCGGTGACCTTGTGCCGCAAATGCGGCTTCAAATTCGAATGCCCGAATTGCTCGGCCTGGCTGGTCGAACACAGATTCCGCCGCCGGCTCGAATGCCACCATTGCGGCACCTTCGTGCCGATCCCCGAGACCTGCCCGAGCTGCGGCGCGGAGCACTCGCTGGTGCCGTGCGGCCCCGGCATCGAGCGCATCGCCGAGGAGGTCGCCGAGCTGTTTCCGGAGGCGCGCCGCGTGCTGCTGTCGAGCGACCTCACCCCATCGATCAGCGATCTGCGCGAGACCTTGCGCGAGATCGAGGACCGCGAAGTCGATGTCATCATCGGCACCCAGCTGGTGGCCAAGGGGCACCACTTTCCGGGGCTGGCGCTGGTTGGCGTGGTCGACGGCGATCTCGGGCTGGCGCAAGCCGACCCGCGCGCCGCCGAGCGCACTTTCCAGCTGCTGAATCAGGTGACGGGCCGCGCCGGCCGCGACGCCATTCCCGGGCGCGGGCTGATCCAGACCTATATGCCCGAGCACCCGGTGATCCAGGCGCTGATCTCGGCCGACCGCGACACCTTCTATGAGCGGGAAATCGCCGCCCGGCGCGACGCAGGCCTGCCGCCATTCGGCCGGCTCGCCTCGCTGCTGGTCAGTGGCAGTTCACGCGAGGGGGTCGAAGGTTACGCCCGCGCCGTGGCGCTGGCCGCGCCGCCTGCCGCCAAGATTCGGGTGCTGGGGCCGGCCGAGGCGCCGCTCTCGGTGATCCGCGGCCGCCACCGCTATCGGCTCCTGGTCAAGGCCTCCCGCGAAGCCGACCTCCAAGCCTATTTGCGGCTCTGGCTCAACGAAGCGCCCAAGGCCAAAGGCGACCTCCGCCTCACGGTCGACGTCGACCCGTATTCGTTCCTGTGAACCCTGTGAACCTCAAAAAGTGCCGGTGGTTTCGATCTTCGCTTCGCGCGCATGCGCCCATTTGCCGTGCTCGGCCATCATCAGGCCGCTGGTCCGCTCGGCGAGCAGCCTGTGCGCCGCGTCGGGCTTGAGCCCCGCGTAAGGGCCCGCCTTGTCGGCATAGAGATGCCGCTCGTTGCGCAAGCCCTCGCAGGTCGCGCGATAGAGAATCCAGTTCTCCTGCCATTTGTTCACGACCTGGAGCCCTTCGAGCAGCACGATGGCGCCGGCGGCGACGCCGACGAGGAAAGCGGGCGACCCCTCGAAGCCCGGGATATGGCCATACTCGGCAATGACCGGGATGAGGATGGCAAGCGCGACGATCGAGATCTTTGAGACCTTGTAGGCCCGCTGGTTCGCCGTCGCCTTGCGGTCGTACCAGGCGATCTGTGCCTCGAGCCGCTCCCATAAGGACGGTAGCTTGGGCGCCTGCGCCCGCCCCTTCTGCCCTGTGGTCATCTCAGTTCTCCGTCGCGATCCGCACGCGGACTAAGCTGCTTACAATTGCCAAATGGCCGGCGCAAAGCCCTATTTTGCCGGCGGTTTGGCCTCTCCCCGGCCGGTTGCGCCCCCATCCCCCTTATGATACAGGCTCCGCGGGCTTCCAGGGGAACGCTCGGCAGGCCTTCTACCTGTTGACGCGGAAGCGCCAATCCCATCATTTCGGGTCCGGGGACGAGGCGGCTTAGAAGCGCCCGTTCGGGAGGAGAAGGCGTTTAGTGGCAGGCGAGGTAGATACCAGTTCCGGCGTCGCGGGCCGCTATGCCACGGCGCTGTTCGAGCTTGCGCTTGAACAGCGGGCGCTGGACCAGGTCGCCGTCGACCTTGACCGCTTCAACGAAGCACTCGATGCCTTCGACGACCTGTTACGGCTGGTCAAAAGCCCGGTCTTTAGCGCCGAGGAGCAGGGCCGGGCGCTGGCCGCTATCCTGGAGGAACTGAAAATCGAGGGGCTGACCAGGAACTTCCTGCTGCTCGCCGCCAAGAACCGCCGCCTGTTCGCCACCCCCGACATGATCCGCGCTTTCCGCGCCATGCTCGCCCGCCACCGCGGCGAGATGAGCGCCACCGTGACCGCCGCAGCCAAGCTCACCGAGAGCCAAGTCACCGCGCTGAGACAGGCGCTCAAGGCCGCGCTCGGCAAGGAAATCATGCTCGATGAGCGGGTCGATGCCGGCCTGCTCGGCGGGCTGGTGGTCAAGGTCGGCAGCCGCATGGTCGATACTTCGCTGCGCACCAAGCTCAATTCCCTCAAAGTCGCCATGAAAGAGGTTGGCTAATGGATATCAGGGCCGCTGAGATCTCCGCGATCCTCAAGGAGCAGATCAAGAATTTCGGCCAAGAGGCGGAGGTCGCCGAGATCGGCCAGGTGCTGTCGGTCGGCGACGGCATCGCCCGCGTCTACGGCCTCGACAAGGTCCAGGCCGGCGAGATGGTCGAGTTCGCCGACGGCACGCGCGGCATGGCGCTCAACCTCGAAGTCGACAATGTCGGCATCGTGATCTTCGGCGACGACCGCCACATCAAGGAAGGCGACACCGTCAAGCGCACCGGCGCCATCGTCGAGGTGCCGGTCGGCAAGGGCCTGCTCGGCCGCGTGGTCGATGCGCTTGGTAACCCGATCGACGGCAAAGGCCCGATCAAATTCGACGAGAAGCGCCGCGTCGACGTCAAGGCGCCCGGCATCATCCCCCGCCAGTCGGTGCATGAGCCGATGCAGACCGGGCTCAAAGCCATCGATGCGCTGATTCCCATCGGCCGCGGCCAGCGCGAGCTGATCATCGGCGACCGCCAGACCGGCAAGACCGCCATCATCCTCGACACCATCCTCAACCAGAAACCCATCAACGCAGCCGGCGACGACAAGACCAGCCTCTACTGCATCTATGTCGCCATCGGCCAGAAGCGCTCGACCGTGGCGCAATTCGTCAAGGTGCTCGAGGACAACGGCGCGCTACCTTATTCCATCGTGGTCGCCGCCACCGCCTCGGACCCGGCGCCGATGCAGTACCTTGCGCCGTTTTCGGGCTGCGCCATGGGCGAGTTCTTCCGCGATAATGGTATGCACGCGGTGGTGTTCTATGATGACCTGTCCAAGCAGGCCGTGGCCTATCGCCAGATGTCGCTGCTGCTCCGCCGCCCGCCCGGCCGCGAGGCCTATCCCGGCGACGTGTTCTATCTTCATTCGCGGCTGCTCGAGCGCGCCGCCAAGCTCAACAAGGACAACGGTTCGGGCTCGCTGACCGCGCTGCCGGTGATCGAGACTCAGGCCAACGACGTGTCGGCCTATATTCCCACCAATGTCATCTCCATTACCGACGGCCAGATCTTTCTCGAGACCGATTTGTTCTATCAGGGCATCCGGCCCGCGGTGAATGTGGGCCTGTCGGTGTCGCGCGTGGGCTCTGCCGCGCAAGTGAAGGCGATGAAGCAGGTCGCCGGCAAGATCAAGGGCGAGCTCGCGCAGTATCGCGAGATGGCCGCCTTCGCCCAGTTCGGCTCCGACCTCGACGCCACCACCCAGCGCCTGCTCAATCGCGGCGCGCGCCTGACCGAGCTGCTCAAGCAACCGCAATTCTCGCCGATGAAAATCGAGGAGCAGGTGGTGGTGATCTATGCCGGCGTTAACGGCTATCTCGATCCCATCAAGGTGTCCGACGTGCCGCGATTCGAGGCTGAACTGCTGCGCTACATGCGCGCCGAGCATTCCGACATTCTCGACTCGATCCGCGACAAGAAGGAAATTACCAAGGAGACCGGCGACCAGCTCAAGGCCGCGGTCAACAAATTCGCCAATGCCTTTGCGTGAGTAAGCCATGCCGTCGCTGAAAGAGCTCCGCAACCGCATCTCGTCCGTCAAGGCGACGCAGAAGATCACCAAGGCCATGCAGATGGTGGCCGCGGCGAAGCTCCGGCGCGCGCAGATGGCGGCCGAGGCGGCGCGGCCTTACGCCATCCGCATGGAGACCATACTGGCCAATCTCGCCACGGCGCTCAAAGGCCGCGAAGGCGGTCCGCCGCTGATGGTTGGCACCGGCAAGGACGCCGTTCATCTGCTGATCGTCTGCACCGCCGAGCGCGGCCTGTGCGGCGCGTTCAACTCGTCCATCGTCCGGCTCACCCGCGAGCACGTAAACCGCCTGGCGGCCGACGGCAAGCAGGTCAAGATCCTGTGCGTCGGCAAGAAGGGCTTCGACCAATTGAAACGTCTCTACGCCCCGCTGATCCTCGAAGTGATTGATTTCAAGAGCGTCCGCCAGCTCTCGTTCGAGCATGCCGAGAAAGTCTCCGACAAGGTGCTCGCCCTGTTCGCCGATGGCGCCTTCGACGTGGCCACCCTGTTCTATTCGCGCTTCCGCTCGGTGATCAGCCAGATCCCGACCGCGCAACAGATAATCCCGGCCACCATCCCTGATGAGGCAGCGCCAATCGAAGATAAGCTCGGCGGCGCGATTTACGAATATGAGCCCGACGAGGCCGAGATCCTGACCGAGCTTTTGCCGCTCAACATCACCACCCAGATCCTCAAGGCGCTGCTCGAGAACGCGGCCTCCGAGCAGGGCGCGCGCATGAGCGCCATGGACAACGCCACCCGCAATGCCGGCGACATGATCGATCGCCTGACCACGAAATATAACCGCTCGCGTCAGGCCATGATCACCAAGGAGCTGATCGAGATCATCTCCGGCGCCGAAGCGCTATAGTCATCGAGAGACCGCAAGGAAAATTTTGCCATGGCAAAGAAGTCACCCGTGATCGCCGAGACCAAGCAGCAGGAGAAGAAGATCGCCGCAGGCAAAGGCGCCAAGGGCCATGTGCGCCAGGTCATGGGCGCCGTGGTCGACGTTCAGTTCACCGATCAGCTTCCCGAGATTTTGAACGCGCTCCAAACCGACAATCACGGCAACCGGCTGGTGCTCGAAGTCGCCCAGCATCTCGGCGAGAACACCGTGCGCACCGTTGCCATGGACTCGACCGAAGGGCTGGTGCGCGGCCAGGAGGTGGTCGACACCGGCGAGCCGATCGCCGTGCCGGTAGGCGAAGCGACCTTGGGCCGCATCATGAACGTGGTGGGCGAAGCGGTCGACGAGGCCGGGCCGATCAAGACCGCCGAGAAGCGCCCGATCCACGCCCCCGCGCCGTCTTACGTCGACCAATCGACCGAGGCCGAGATCCTGGTCACCGGCATCAAGGTGGTGGATTTGCTCGCGCCTTACGCCAAGGGCGGCAAGATCGGCCTGTTCGGGGGCGCCGGTGTGGGCAAGACGGTGCTGATCATGGAGCTGATCAACAACGTGGCCAAGGCCCATGGCGGCTATTCGGTGTTCGCCGGCGTCGGCGAGCGCACCCGCGAGGGCAACGACCTCTATCACGAGATGATCGATTCCGGCGTGAACAAGGACCCGCGCAAGACCGGCAGCGCCGAAGGCTCAAAATGCGCGCTGGTCTACGGTCAGATGAACGAGCCGCCCGGCGCCCGCGCGCGCGTCGGGCTTTCCGGCCTAACCGTCGCCGAATATTTCCGCGACCAGGGCCAGGACGTGCTGTTCTTCGTGGACAACATCTTCCGCTTCACCCAAGCCGGTTCCGAGGTGTCGGCGCTGCTCGGACGCATCCCCTCCGCCGTGGGCTATCAGCCGACGCTCGCCACCGACATGGGCGCGCTGCAAGAGCGCATCACCACCACGCAGAAGGGTTCGATCACTTCGGTGCAGGCGATCTACGTGCCGGCCGACGACCTGACCGACCCGGCGCCGGCCACCTCCTTCGCCCATCTCGACGCCACCACCGTGCTGTCGCGCGGCATCGCCGAGAAGGGCATCTATCCCGCGGTGGATCCGCTAGACTCGACCTCCCGCATGCTCGACCCGCGCATCGTCGGCGAGGAGCATTACGCCGTCGCCCGCCGCGTGCAGGAGATCCTGCAGCGCTACAAAGCGCTCCAGGACATCATCGCCATTCTCGGCATGGACGAGCTCTCCGAAGAGGACAAGATCGCCGTGGCCCGCGCCCGGAAGATCGAGCGCTTTCTGTCACAACCGTTCCACGTGGCCGAGGTGTTCACCGGCTCGCCCGGCGTGTTCGTCGATCTGGCCGACACCATCAAGGGCTTCAAGGGCCTGTGCGAAGGCAATTACGATCATTTGCCGGAGGCCGCGTTCTACATGGTGGGTACCATCGAGGAGGCAGTCGCCAAGGCCGAGAAACTCGCCGCCGAGGCTGCCTAATGCCTGACGCGTTCAAATTCGAGCTGGTGTCGCCGGAACGGCTGCTCGTCTCCGACGACGTCGAGCAGGTGCTGGTGCCGGGCGCCGAGGGCGATATGACCGTGCTCGCTTATCACGCGCCGGTTTTGACCACGCTCCGTCCCGGGCTGCTCGATATCGGCTTCCCCGGCGGTGAGCATCGGCGCTTCTTCATCAAGGGCGGCTTCGCCGAAATCGGTCCCTCGGGCCTTACCGTGCTCGCCGAGACGGCCGTAGACCTCGTCGAGCTTGACGCCGGCCAGCTCGTCCAAGCCGTCGAGGATACCGAAGAGGACGTGGCGGATGCCTCCAACGATTTGGCTCGCGACCGCGCCCAAACCAGGCTCGATCATTTGCGCCAGGTGCAAACCGCACTCAATCTTTAGCAGCTTGCTTTTCCGATCCTTGGCGCGGGGCATCGCTCGACGAGGCTCAGTTCGCTGCTTGGATAAGACAAGCCGTTCTTTTGCCCGGTGAATTCATGCGAGTCGCAAAAGGTGCGTGCGTGGCGTCGGCGGCCGCCAAGTGATCTGCTGGCCAAGCAGGAATGTCAGCTCGGGAGCAACCAGGGCGCCTTGCGCCTGGGCCGATGACTTCTGCTTTTGACCCAAAGCGGCATTTCACCTGTTCTGCTCATCTGACAGAATCGGAATTCAGAGACATCAGTCTTCTTTGATTTTGAGTGGCCGGCGTCAGCCGGGCGTCGAGTCCTGGGCCAGCCAAGCGAGAAAGAGCTTGTAGCCGAGGGCCAAGACGACTGCGCCTATAAATAGGCCGATGATCCCCGCATTGAGGAAGCCGCCGATCGCGCCCACAAAGATGACCAGCATGGGGACGTCCACGCCACGGCCCAGCAGTATGGGCTTGAGGACATTGTCCACCGGTGCAACTAGGATGGCCCAGATCAGGAATCCGACCGCAGTGACCGTGTCCGCTGTCGAAAACAAGTAGATCACTACAGGAATTAACACGATCACCACACCCAGCTGGATCACACCGAAAATTAGGCAGATCAGAGTAAGCAGCCCTGCAGCCGGCACGCCAGCCACTAGAAAACCTAACCCTGCCAGCAGCGCCTGTATGAGGGCGACACCAAGAATTCCACTCGCCACACTGCGCACGGTCTTCTCGGCAACGCCCACGAACTCCAACCCACGTTCTCCCGCGAGACGTTGTGCGATGACCCGCGTCGCACGCCCCGCGGCCGCAGAATTAGCGAGCAAAGCTCCGGCGATGAGAATCGCCAGCACGAACTGCAAGAGCGCAAGTCCGGCGCCTGCAGCAGCACTTAGGAGCCAGGCACCGAAGCCCTTTAGGAAGGGACTGGCTTGGCGCAGCGCCTCCTCCAAGTTTTGGGATGCAAGGTTCCAGGCTTTGGCGATGGGCTCACCAATCAGCGGCCACTCGGCGACCCTGTCCGGTGGCGATGGGATGTAAAGTTCCCCGCTCTGGAAAGAATTTACAACGTTGCGTGCGCCGCTCACCAATGAATTGCCGAGGAGGACAGAGGGCACGACTAACAAGACCAGCATAAGCAGGGTGATCAGCACGGCGGCCGTAATGCGTTGGCCGCCGACGGCAGCTCGCAATTTTTCGTAACCGTGAAAGATTGCGACCGCGATGATGGCGCCCCAGACGATGGGTACCAGGAATGGCCGCGCTATTACGAAACACCACACTATGAGAACGGCGATCGCACCTATTCGAATCGCCGCCTCCACAGCGCGCTTCATAAATTCGCGCTCGCTCACGGAAGGCTCTGGAGATGTCATAGTCTGGCTAGGGCCACCGGTGCGGCTTTGCGACCTCTGAACTCAAACAGCAAGTCCTAGCAGTAAGAAACACCCGCTGCGCAGCGCCGTGCCGACCTTCGCGCGACGCCGGCGACGCTCACCGGCGTTAACGGGCGACCAACTCTGGCGTCCGCACTGGAGACGAGGCCATACACGCCTGGAATCGAGAAGTGCTCGCCGAGCTCAAGGCAAGAGGCGCCGATGATAGAGGCCAGCACAAAAACTCCGATGCGCTTGAACATGGTCATTGTGCTCCTTTTTTCGCGAATATGCCGGGTAACTCATCAAAGTCGGGAACGTCGCCGGGTTTGAGTTCTTTTGCGCCCTGCGGTACCTCCAAGCTGAAACTGTCGGACGCGACCTCATCTCCAGTCTTCCAATCCCGGACTTCGACGGTGTATTGCGGTGAGCCCTTAACCTTGGTGCTGGTGATCACATAAAACTGCTTGGGTAGGTGTTAGGTGAGTCCTTGCCACGCCAATGCCTAGCCGCAGATGTGGCAGTGTTTGCTTCTATTGGCGCCTTCACCTCTCCAATGGCAGTGATATTTTTTCTGACAGTGCACTGGCGTTACAGACGATGATGCATAAATCTTTAGATCCAGCACGGTGACCATTGCGCTGGCGGGCGTGAAACCGATTGTCACGATTGCGGCGAACAAGGCGGCGGTCGTAGCTGAGCAGATGAATCTTTTCATTACTTGGACTCCTCTAAATGCGCGTCCTATCGAGGACAACGCTCCTCAAATGATGTGGGACAAGCAGGCTCTCCACGGTGAGATCTCGCAGACGACCAGGGTCGGTCACGCCCTCCGCCACAAAGTTCAGCAGCTTCTGCCCGATAGCAACTCTTAGCTCACTATCGGCGGCGTAGTCGCGAAAGGGGTCGTCAGCCCTGAGCACATTCCAAATGGCGGCGAACGCTTGGTCCATCACGGCAAGCGTCTTGGGGTCGTAGATGTCGGCTCGGGAAATTAGAGAAGTCAATAGACTGCCTCCCTGTGTTACAGGCGGGAGCGCGACTTACCTCTCTCAGCCACCAGTGCCCAGTACTTTACTGATCCCATCATACGCCTGCCGAGTGGTTGCAACAAGGCGCAAGATTTTTCAGGCCGGTTCCAACCTTTTTCGGACACCGGCTACGCTGGATAATGCTCCAGGTTTGGTTTTGCTGTTAGCGCTATGCGAGGTGCGCTATTGGCACAAAGCGGACGTCTTTGAATGTCCTCTGTGACGTCCACTTTCAGGCAGACCTGGCGACAAGCCGGCCGACCTCGAGGTGGTGGCTACCGCGCCAGCGCGGCGAACTGCTCGATCACGCTCAGATAGACCTTGCGCTTGAACGGCACGACCAGCGCGGGCAGCTCTTGCAGCGTCGCCCACTGCCAGGCGTCAAACTCCTGCTCGTGCCCGTCACGAGGGCCTAAGTCGATCTCGCTCTCTTTGCCTTCGAAGCGCGCGGCAAACCACATTTGCTTTTGGCCGCGATAACGCCCGTGCCAGGCGATACCGATAAGCTCGTCGGGAAGGTCGTAGGTCAACCACTCCCGCGTTCGCGCCACGAAGCGGGCGCTTCTGATGCCTGTCTCCTCGACCAGCTCGCGCCGCGCGGCCGCTTCGGCGTCTTCGCCCTCATCGAGCCCGCCCTGAGGCATCTGCCACCATGTACCGACGCCTTCCGGCGCGCCGCTCCGATCGGATCGCCGCCCGACAAAGACCCGGCCTTCGCCGTTGAACAGCATCACGCCGACGCAAGGCCGGTAGGGCAGTCCCTCTTTGTCGGTCATGGAAACGACGATCAGCTCGGCCGCTGCGACCGCACGGCGGCGCTGACCGGCACCAGCACCAGGCCTTTGCCCTCGAGCTTGCTGGCCCAGTCGGCGAGCTGCTTTACGGCGGCCGGCTTGAGGCGCACCACGCCGATCGCCGTCCCTTGCTGCTTCGCCATTTCTTCGAGCTTGGCCAACTGCTTCTCGATTTCGGCCGCCGATTGACCGCCGTCGATCTGCACGCTGACCACGGAATATTCCAGACCGATGGCGTTTGCGGCTTGCGACGTGGGCGACTCCTGAGTGCTGCCGTCGTCGACATAGAGCAGGCCGCGCCGTTTCAGCTCCTCAAGCATCGGCATGAACGAGTTCGTCGCGGCCTCGAACTTGGCGCCCATGTGATTGGTGACGCCGACATAGCCGGTATAGCGCGACATCAGCCATTGCAGCCGCTTCATGTTCTCCTGAGGCGGCAGCGTGGTGAGGAGTGTATGAGGGCCGGGATCCTCGCTCGGATAGTTGTTGGGCTCGAGCGGGATCTGCAGCAGCACTTCGTGACCGTCGGCGCGGGCCTTGGTCACCCCGTCCTGGAGGTTACGGCCATAGGCTCCGTAGGCGACGCTAATCGGCGCCGGCAAGCCCTCGATCACGTCGCCCGGAGGACCCCCGGGCAGGCCGAGCCCCGTAACCAGAATGGCGACGCGCGGCGGGGCACTGGCCGCGGCCGCGGCCGACGCGTAGCGCGACGGCCGCGCATACATGTCGATCGCACGGCGCCCGTCCGGCGCCACTTTGGGCAACGGCCCGTATTGCGAGTCCTCGACCAGCTCTTCAAGCGGCACCGCGGGCAGCGTGATCGAGCCCGTCTCTGTTTCCGGCACGGGCAGCGGCGAGACTTCGGGCGGCGACGGCGGCGGCGCTGTCTCGAGCGCGGCTTGTTGCATGCCTGGGCCGGCCGGCGGGACGGCCCCTTGCTGATCCGTATCGTCGGGCGGGGCCGCATCGTCGGGCGCGGCGGGCGGCGCAGCCGGCTCGCCGACCTCGCCCCCTGGAGCTACCGGCGCCATCGGCGAGGTCTGGCCGAGACCCGGCGGCTCGACGACCGGGGCCTCTGGCGTTGCGCCCGGGCGTACGGCAAAGCCCGGCGGCAGGTCCATGCCGTCGTCGGTCTCGGCTGGCGGTAATGAGGTCTCTGGCGCCGCCTGTGGCGCGGCCCCGTCCCCCGGCACAGTGGCCGGTTCGATTTTCAGGATAGCCACGGGCTCACCGGCGTCGCTGCCCGGAAAGAAGGCGAGAAACGCGGTGCCAAGCACGAGCGTCCAGAACACGATGCCAGCTGCGACGGCCAGCGCCTTCATTCGACTTTACCTCCCCGCACGCCGGCCCAGTTGTGGGCTATGCCTCCTCCCTCCGGGCAATTCTTGTAATCACGCCGCAAGAGCCGGCCCTTCGCCGGCGAATGCCGCGTCTAATTGGCTTCGGCCTTCTTCTTGGCCTCCGTGTCGACTGACTTGATGCCCCGCAACAGATCGAGCGCGAATATGAGCTGGGTGTCCTTGTCTTTGTCTGGCGCCACATAGGACGAGCTGCCTGACTCCTCTTCTTCGGCCGCCCCGGCCTCCTCTTCATCCTCGCCCTTGAGGTGACCGCGCAGATTGGCCTCGCCCCGTGTACTCAGATCGGCCTTTTGCTTGAGCTCGTCCGGCAGCTCCTCCTCGACCACCACCTCGGGCTCGATGCCCTTGGCCTGGATCGAGCGGCCCGACGGCGTGTAGTAGCGCGCCGTGGTGAGCCGCAAGGCGCCATTCGAGCCGAGCGGAATGATGGTCTGCACCGAGCCTTTGCCGAAGGAGCGGGTGCCGATGATGGTCGCCCGATGATGATCCTGCAGCGCGCCGGCCACGATCTCAGAGGCTGAGGCCGAGCCGCCATTGATCAGCACCACGATTTTCTGCCCGTCGGTGATGTCGCCCGGCCGCGCATTGGAACGCTGGGTCTCTTCGAGATTGCGCCCACGGGTCAACACGATCGCGCCCTGATCGAGGAATGCATCGGACACCGAGATAGCCTGGTCGAGCAAGCCACCCGGGTTGTTGCGCAGATCGACGACATAACCCTTGAGCTTCGGACCGAGCTGCTTCTTCAGGTCCTCGATCGCCTTCTGCAGATTGGCCGTGGTCTGCTCGTTGAAGGTGGTGAGCCGGATATAGCCGACGTCATCGCCCTCGGCACTGTACTTGACCGGGTTGATGTGGATCACGTCACGGACGACTTTGACCTCGAACGGGTCCTCGACGCCCTTGCGCACGATGGTGAGCGAGATCGGCGAATTGACCGGCCCGCGCATCTTCTCCACCGCCTCTTGCAAGGTGAGGCCGAGAATCTGCTCCTTGTCGAGATGGGTGATGAGATCGCCGCTCATCAGCCCGGCGCGCGCGGCGGGCGTGTCTTCGATCGGCGAGACCACCTTGACCACGCCGTTCTCCATGGTGACTTCGATGCCGAGCCCGCCGAATTCGCCGCGGGTTTGCACCTGCATGTCACGGAAATGCTTGGGGTTGAGATAGGCCGAATGCGGGTCGAGCGCGGTCAGCATGCCGTTGATCGCGGCCTCGATCAGCTTGGGATCCTCAGGCTTCTCGACGTAATCCGAACGGACGCGCTCCAGCACCTCACCGAACAGGTCGAGCTGCCGGTATATTTCCGAGTTTGCGGCCGAGGCCGACTGGCTCCGCGCCAGGCTCACCATCGTCGAACCGGCAGCGAGCACGGCCAACACCAGAAGCGCCCACAGCGCGTATTCGGATTTCCGCATCATCCTTGCACCTTTTCGGAAGCCTCGGCCCACCATGGGTCAGGGTCTATTGGCCTGCCGTCCTTTCGAAATTCGACGTAGAGGACGGGGCGTGAACTATCGTCACCTTGGCTCGGCGGCGCCGAGTTGCCCATCACCGCGATCGGCTCTCCGGCAAGGACAAACTGACCCAGGCTTACGTCTATGCGGCTCATCCCCGCAAGCAGAACATGATAGCCCCCGCCCGCGTTGATGATCAATAGCTGCCCGTAGGAGCGGAACTCCCCGGCATAGACGACCCAGCCGTCGGCCGGGGCCGTAATCCGGGCTTCTTCGCGGGTTTGCAGCGACATGCCCTTGAGGGTGGAGCCTGCGACATCGGCGTCGCCGAAGCGTTTCACCCGCCTGCCCTGGGCCGGCAGCCTGAGCGTGCCTTTGGCCGTCTCGAAGGGCTGCGCCGGCTTGAGCCGGTCGGGGCTGGCAAAGGCGACCCGGGTCGATGCCGGTTTGATCTCGACCACGCTTTCATTGTCAGGGGTGGCCAGGGCTTGCTGCTGCTCGCGGGCTCTGAGCGCCCGTTCGGCGGCAATTTCGGCGTCGTACTGGGCGATCTCGACCCTGGCGATCTGCTCATCCAGGTGCGCGACAAGCTCATTCAGGTCGGTTACCGCCTGAGCCTGCTCGGCGGCGGCCCGGCGTATATCGGCAAGCTCGGCCTCGCCTTGCGCGCTGGCGCGCCGCTTCTCTTCCAACAGGCGATCGAGGCTGGCACGCTCGGAGCCGAGTCGATCGGACTCTTGCTTTTCCGCGTCGCGCTGGTCGCGAATGCCGTTCTCAAGCGTGACCAAGCCCTCAAGCTCGCGGGTCAGATTGTCAGCCTGATACTTCAATTCGGGGAAGACGTCGGCGAGCAACATCGCGCTCCGGACCACGGCAAGGGCATCGTCTCTGCGCGTAACAAGCGCCGGGGGCGGGCTGCGCCCGATCCTTTGCATTGCACTCAGCATTTTTACGATGGCTTCCTTTCGCTCGGTGATCGAGCTCTGGATGACGTTGACCTGCTCGGTCAGCTCGGCAAGTTTCGCTTCGGTCTCCGAGAGTTTCGCCTCGCTCGCCTGAACTCTCTTGCCGGCCTCGATCAGCTCGCTGTTAAGCTTGGCTCGTTCCTCGGCCAGAGCCGCCAAATCCTGGCTAAGACCCTGCTCCTTGGCCCGGCTCGACTGCAGCTTTTGCTCGGTCTGATCGAGCTTCTGCTTAGCCTCGTCGCGGGAAAGATCCTCCTCAGCCCAGGCCAGCCACGGCACAGCACATACCAGGCCGACCACGAGCAGCGCGGATCGAAATCTCTGTCGTGAAGAAGTCAATCGATCGGATTGCGCCATGCGCCTTGGCCGTTCAGCCGATGGCAACGACAACGGAGCGGTACGGCAGAATCATGGCAATTGGCTTACCAATCCTTAACCTTGGGGGTTTCAGGCCCGATGATAGGGATGGCCTGCGAGAATCGTCGCCGCGCGGTAAATCTGCTCGGCAAGAACGATGCGGGCAAGACCATGCGGCAGGGTCATCGGGCCGAGCGACAGTACGAGATCGGCCTTGAACGACGCCGATAGCCCGAGGCCGTCGGCGCCGCCGATAAAGAAGGCAAGACCCTGGGCGCCCCCGTCGCGATACTTGGCCAAGGTTTGCGCGAAACCTTCGCTGCCGAGCTGTGTACCGCTGCGGTCGAGACAAATCAGTTTGTGTGAGGCGGGCCGTTTGGCGAGCAGGATCTCCGCTTCGGCCTCCATGCGGGCCTGGGGGGTTGCCCCTTTCGCTTCGGCAACTTCTATGACATCGAGCGGCGACAGATGGAGTTTCCGGCCGGCGGCTTCGGCGCGGCCGAGATAATGCGCGAAGAGTTCACGCTCCGGCCCCTGCTTGAGCTTGCCAATGGCAGCGATCAGGAGCCGCATTCTTGCTCGCCTTCAGGCCAAGCGGCCTAGGGCAACCCTCGATCAGATCACCAGCTGCTCCATGGGCCGATCCGCTGACCACATCTTCTCGAGGTTATAGAACTCGCGAACCTCCGGCCGAAAGATATGGACTATGACGTCGCCGGCGTCGATCAGCACCCAATCGCATTGGGGCATCCCTTCGACCCGGGCGCGGCCAAAGCCTTCGTCTTTCAGCTTTTTGGTGATGTGGTCGGCGACGGCCCCGACATGCCGTTGCGAGCGCCCCGAGGCGACGACCATCTGGTCGCCGATCGAGGTTTTGCCTCTCAAGTCGATGATCGCGACCTGCTCGGCCTTAGAGCTGTCGAGCGTGTCGAGCACGACTTTGAGGAGACGATCCGGATGCGCGCCAAATGACGCGAATCCGTTAGGAGGTGTGCCGCGCTTGGCACCCTCTCTAGCTGAGCGCATGTTGTGGTGAATGTCCTTCTGCCATTGCTCCCTGGGGAAGCAGCCTGCTCTCCGTCACGCACAAACGCGGGAAGAGCCTATCAGTTGCCGCTTCGCCCCCATAAACATAGTATGGCCGCTGGCAAATTTTCAATAGCTAGTGTCGCCCCTGCTTTTTCTTGCCCGTTTTGTCCGGCCCTTAGCCTTCTTCTTCTTGGCTTTCCCGGCCCGCAGCGCGGTCGAGGACAGGCCCGACAATCTGTGGGTGAGGATGGTCCAGGCCGGAGGCTCAAGCCGCGCGAGCCCGCGCGCGTCTGATTCGTCGACGCGGTAGGGAGCGAAGCGCTGGGCCGCCATGCCTGCGCGCGCCTTGAGCCGGAAGCCCGGCCGGTCGAGCACGGCAATGGGCATGCGCGCGAAGATCTTGTCGAAGGATCGCCAGCGATGGAATTGGGCAAGATTGTCGGCCCCCATCAGCCACACGAAATTGACGCCGGGAAAGCGGCGCTTGAGCTCGGTGATCAGGTCGATCGTATAGGGCGAACTGGCGGCAAAGCTCGTGACCTCGATGCGCGGGCTTTTTGCCATTTTCCGCGCGGCGTGGACACGGTCTTGTAGGCTTGCGAGCTTCGTCGGGTCTTTCAGCGGGTTGCCCGGAGCGACCAGCCACCAGACCTGATCGAGGCCGAGCCGCTTCAGCGCCGTCAGGCTGATCTGGCGATGGGCGTCATGAGGCGGATTGAACGAGCCACCGAGCAGCCCGATGCTCATGTTGGGCGCCGCCATCGGCAGCCGCGCGATCTCGCGCGACTTATTGACCTTGGGTTTGCCGGCCTTCCGGAGCTTCTTCCGCTTCGCGGGGGACGCCTTGCGAGCGGCGCGCGCCTTGGCCCCTTTGCCCTTCGTAGGGGACGGCTTGGGCGCGGGACGCCTTTTTTTACTTTGCGATTTCTTGGCCAAGCTTGAGTTCCGCCGCAACCCGCTTACGGGCGAGTCTGCCCCTCGCCGCGCACGACATATTTATAGATCGTGAGTTGCTCCACGCCGACCGGGCCGCGCGCGTGGAAGCGGCCGGTGGCAATGCCGATCTCCGCCCCCATCCCGAACTCCCCGCCGTCGGCGAACTGAGTCGATGCGTTGTGCAGCACGATGGCGCTGTCGACGCGGGCGAGGAACGCCTCCGCCGCGGCGCGATCCTCGGTGACAATAGCGTCGGTATGTTGCGAACCGTAGCGCGCGATATGCTCGACCGCCTCGTCGAGGCCGTCGACCGATTTCACGGCGATGATGGCGTCGAGATATTCTTTCGGCCAATCCTCCTCGCTCGCCGGCTTGACCCGGCTGTTGGCGTGCTGCGCGTCAGGATCGCCCCGCACCTCGCAGCCAGCCTCGATCAGCATCTCGACCAAAGGCGCAAGATGGGTGGGTGCGGCCTTGCGATCAACCAGCAGCGTCTCGGCCGCGCCGCAAATCCCGGTGCGCCGCATTTTGGCGTTGAGCACGATCTGCTTCGCCATATCGAGATCGGCCGCCTCATGCACATAGACATGGCAAACGCCTTCGAGATGGGCGAACACCGGCAGCCGCGCCTCGGCCTGCACCCGCCCGACGAGATCCTTGCCGCCGCGCGGCACGATCACGTCGACGGCCCCGCCAAGCCCGCCGAGCATGAAGCCCACGGCCGAGCGATCGACCGTCGGCACGAGCTGGATCGCGGCCTCGGGCAGGCCTGAGCTGACCACCGCCTCGCTCAAGCTATTGGCGATCACGAGCGACGTGAGAAAGCTCTCCGAGCCGCTGCGCAGGATGGCCGCATTGCCCGATTTCAGGCACAGCCCGGCGGCATCCGCCGTCACATTGGGCCGCGACTCGTAGATGATGCCGATCACGCCGATCGGCACGCGCACGCGGGAAATCTCCAGGCCGTTCGGCCTCCTCCAGCGCGCCATCACCTCGCCGACAGGATCGGCAAGGGAGGCAATGTCGCGCAAGCCCTTGGCCATCGCCGCGACGCGGGCCCCATCGAGGGCGAGCCGGTCAATGAAGGCGGCATCCCGTCCCTTGGCGCGCGCGGCTTCGACGTCTTGTCTATTGGCTTCGAGGATCTTGCCGGCATCCGCCTCGATCCGCGCGGCCATGGCATTGAGCGCGGCGTTCTTCGTTTCGGTCGAGGCTAGCGCGAGTCCGGCCGCCGCTTCACGCGCGCGGCGCCCCATATAGAGCATCATCGGCTCTAGAGTGGCTTCGGGTCTGTCGGCAATCGCGCTCATCAACTCTTCCGCTGCAGCACCATGTCGTCGCGATGGATCAACTCGGGGCGCCCAAGGTAGCCGAGAATCTCGGCGATTTCACTGCTCTTGCGGCCGATGATGGCCTTGGCCTCGTCATGGCCATAGGCGGTGAGCCCGCGGCCGATCTCGGCGCCGGCGCCGTTCCGGATGAACACCGCATCGCCGCGCTCGAACCGCCCCTCGACCCGCGTGACGCCGGCCGGCAACAGGCTCCTGCCCGAGGCGAGCGCCTGGGCCGCGCCGTTGTCGACGGTGACGGCACCCTTCGGCTCGAGCGTGCCGGCGATCCAGCGTTTCCGCGCGGTCACCGGGTCGTGGCGGGCCAGGAACCACGTCCCGGTCCCCTTCGCGGCGAGAGCCTGAAGAGGGTTCATGACCTTACCCAGGGCGATGACCATGTGCGTGCCGCCCGAGACCGCGATCTTCGCCGCTTCGATCTTGGTCACCATGCCGCCGCGCGACAGCTCCGAGCCGACATCGCCGGCCATCGCCTCGATCTCCGGCGTGATATCGATCACCTCGTCCAGCCGGCGCGCATCGGCCCGGGACTTGGGCGGCGCGGTGTAGAAGCCGTCGACGTCTGACAGCAGCACCAGGCAATCGGCGCTCATCATCGAGGCGACGCGCGCCGCCAGCCGGTCGTTGTCGCCGTATCGGATCTCGCTGGTCGCCACCGTGTCGTTCTCGTTGACCACCGGGATGGCGCCAAGCTTCAGGAGCGTGGTCATGGTGCTGCGTGCGTTGAGATAGCGCCGGCGCTCCTCGGTGTCGCCAAGCGTCAGCAGCACCTGTGCCGCGACCAGGGAGCGGGCGCGGAACGCCTCTTCGTAAGCGTGCGCAAGATCGATCTGGCCGACCGCGGCAGCCGCCTGGCTGTCCTCGAGCTTGAGCGCGCCCTTGGGCAGCTTGAGCGCGTTGCGGCCAAGCGCGATGGCGCCGGAGGAGACCACGACGATCTCTTTGCCCTCCTTGCGCAGCGCCGCGATATCGTCGGCCAGCGCTTCGAGCCAAGCTTGCCGCAACGTGCCAGCCGCCGTGTCGACCAGCAGCGATGAGCCGATCTTGACCACCAGGCGCTTGGCCCCGGTCCATTCGGGTCTCATGGCCGCCATCCCCGCGCTGACGCCTTCGGGACCGCAGCACCATCGTTGACTTTGCCGCGCAGATCTCTCACCTCGGCGGCAATCGCGCGCAGCACCTCGGGGACGCCCTCTCCGCTCGCAGCGGACACGATCAGCGGCGTAGTGCCGGCCGCCTTCTTCACGGCGCGCAGCTTCTTCTTCATCTCGTCCTTGGGCACGGCGTCGGCCTTGGACAGCGCCACGATCTCGGGCTTCTGCTCGAGCCCGGCGCCATAGGCCTCCACCTCGCCGCGCACGATGGCATAGGCCTCGGCCGGGTCGTCCAGCGTGGCGTCGACCAGATGAAGGAGGACGGCGGTGCGCTCGACATGGCCCAGGAAGCGGTCGCCGATGCCGGCCCCTTCATGTGCCCCTTCGATCAGCCCGGGAATGTCGGCGAGCACGAAATCAGTGCCGGGGGTCCGCACCATGCCGAGATTGGGATGGAGCGTGGTGAACGGATAGTCGGCGATTTTGGGCTTGGCGGCGCTGACCGCGGCGAGAAAGGTCGACTTGCCGGCATTGGGCAGTCCGATGATGCCGGCATCGGCGATCAGCTTCAGCCTCAGCCAGATATGCATCTCCTCGCCCGGCTGCCCGGGATTGGCATGGCGCGGCGCCTGGTTGGTCGAAGACTTGAAGCGGGTATTGCCGAAGCCGCCATTGCCGCCTTTGAGCAGCACGATACGCTCGCCGGGCTCGGTCAAGTCCGCGATCAGAGTTTCGCCATCCTCATCGATGATCTGGGTGCCGGGAGGCAGCTTGAGCACCACGTCGGCACCCTTGGCGCCGGTGCGGTTCTGGCCTTTGCCGTGGCCGCCCTTCTTGGCCTTGAAATGCTGCTGGTAGCGGTAGTCGAGCAGCGTGTTGAGATTGGCCACGCATTCCACGATCACGTCGCCGCCTTTGCCGCCGTCGCCGCCGTCGGGCCCGCCGAACTCGACGAACTTCTCCCGGCGGAAGCCGACGGCGCCATTGCCGCCGTCACCCGAGCGCACATAGACCTTGGCCTGGTCGAGAAACTGCATGGCAACGGCTTACCACCGGCGGCTTTCCAATACACTAGCGAGGAGGCCGGTGCCTTAAGTCTTGTAGAACCCGGCTAGCGCCGTGGCGCGGTCGAGCCGGTAGGTCAAACAATGCGCCCTCGCCCCGCGCGCCGCGCAGTCGCGCATCTCCTGGCCCTCGGGGGCGAAGCCGAACTTGGCGATGATTCGCGCCGAGGCGGGATTGTCGCTGAAATGGCCGACCGTGAGATAGGCGAAGCCGCCCGTCTCGAAGGCATGGAGGACGAGCGCGCGCACCGCCTCGGTGGCATAGCCCATGCCCCAGTAAGGCTTGCCGACCCAATAGCCGAGTTCGGCATGATCTCCGCCGAAGGCGCGATAGCCGGTGCAGCCGATCAACGCGCCAGAGCGCACAATGGCGAACACCACGCCTTCCTCGCCGGCTAGCGCGCTCGAGATCCACTCCGCCGCCATCTGCTCGCTATAGGGATGGGGGATCGTGCCGGTCATGCTCGCGACGTCAAAGTCGCCGGCAAGCAGACTGACGCGCGCCGCATCCGAAAGCAGCAGAGCGCGCAGCAATAGTCTTGGAGTCCTGATGGTCACCGGAGCGAAGCTACACGCGCGTGAGCCGGCGCGCGAGGCGGCCGAAGCCTAGTGCGGCTTCACCGAAACGTAGACGCGGCCCTTCTGCTTGGTCGCGAATTCGACGTCGCCCTCGCGCACCGCGAACAGCGTGTGGTCCTTGCCCATGCCGACGCCATCGCCCGGGTGCCATTTGGTGCCACGCTGGCGAATGATGATGTTGCCCGCGATCACGTGCTGGCCGCCCGACTTCTTCACGCCGAGCCGCCGGCCGGCCGAGTCGCGGCCGTTGCGGGACGAGCCGCCTGCTTTCTTATGCGCCATAGCTCTGTTCCTTACTACTTCTTCGGCTTGGAAGCGGGCTTCCTGGCAGGAGCCTTTTGCTCCGCCTTGGCCGCTGGCTTCTTCGCCGCCGGTTTCGCTTCGGCCTTCTTGGCCGCTTTCTTGGATTCGGTCTTCGCCTTGGGCGCCTTCTCGGCCCTCTTGGCCTCAGGCTTAGGTGGCGCCTTGGACGGCTTCTTACCGTCGGTCAGAATCTCCGTGATGCGGAGCGCGGTCAGCTCCTGACGATGCCCATTCTTGCGGCGGTAGGTCGAGCGCCGCTTCTTCTTGAACACGACGATCTTGTCGCCTCGCCGTTGCTCGATGACCTCGGCGGCGACCAGCGCGCCAGAAATCGTAGGGCTTCCCGTCTGGGGGCCCTTATCGCCGCCCAGCAGAAGAACCTCGGCGAGCTCGACGATATCGCCGGGCTGTCCGGCGATTTTCTCCACCTCGATGATGTCGTTGGGCGCCACGCGATACTGCTTGCCGCCTGTGCGAATGACCGCGAACATGTCCATTATCCGTCCAAATTCTGGGCTTGAAAAACCGGCGCCCTAAGCGCGGGCGAGCCGCAAGAAGCCTTGAGCGGCGCAATATAGAAGCGGAAGCCGATAAGTCAATTGCCGGAAGCAACACCTCGACACCGGTCATCCCGTTGATTTCGGGCCGGTTCAACCCTTCCGGTTGCCGTTAGCCAGCCGGCAAGCTACATGGGCTCTCGGAGAGGTGCCAGAGTGGTCGAATGGGACGGTCTCGAAAACCGTTGTACGGGTAACCGTACCGTGGGTTCGAATCCCACCCTCTCCGCCAATTTGTTCAGAAATCCAAGAACACGCTCTAAGAAAGCCGCATAGCCTTCATGGTGATCGGACCCACAATTCCGTCCGGGGCCAACCCTTTGGATCGCTGGTAATCCTTCACCGCAGCTTCCGTGATAGGACCAAACAAGCCATCTGCCTCCACGCCCACTTTCGTCTGCACTAAAGCGACAGCGTCGCCCGTGGATCCAATGCGCAACACGACTGGCGCAGAAAATAGCGGGGCCTCCGGGGCTCCTTCGAAGATACTCGGATCGAGGATCTTTGAGGCATCCACGGTCTTGCCCCGCCGCCAAAGAACCTGCCCATCCTTGTCAGCAGGATAAATGCTCACTTTGCCGCCAGAGCTGTAATGCCCTGATCTGAACAGCTCCATCTCCTTCGCTCTACGATCAATAATTTCCGGCGGCTTGCTCCAGTTCATGAACGCGGTGGCAGCCTTTGCTCTATCGCCGTTATTCAGATGCCGCACTAACGTAGCCCTATCAATTCCACCCGTGTTGAAATCAAATGAGGTCAGCGCATCAAACTCATGCTGTGCCACTGGCACTCTGACAGCTTTGTTAACCCGCTTCTCGAAGGTTGCCAGATCGGCGGCAAAGATCCTAAAAATCCCGTTCAACGGTACACGGCGGCCACGCGGCATCTGAGACGGATCTGGGGGACCGGCACTAGCTGTATGGCCTATTCCAATTGTCCAAATACCTTTGGAATCGCGATAGGGCATGTCCACAATCGCTTCGTGGGATGCGATCTCGATGATGCCCTGACGGCTAGCTTTCATGGCCCGTCCGCACCCAAGCAATCAATCCACGACGTTCGCGATGGGTCAGAAGCTGCCACGGCCCGTGTTGGGTTGGTCTACTTTCGAGGTATGATCGCACATTGAGTGGAGGCCAGTACTTTGCAAACCAAATTGCAAACCAACTGCGCAGCACAGCGCGACTCTACCAAACCAACTACCCTTTAGCGGGACGGGTACGGCATCACTCGTCCATAGGGATTCGATGTAGATGCGCCATATCGGTTAGAAGGGGGTGCTCCGTTATACGACTCTGACGGCGGAGAGGGTTCGTATGAGTTGGGCAGTGGATCATAAGAATTCGAGTATGGTCCCTGCCCATATTGCCCAGGCTGTAACGGTGGCGCAGGGCAAGAGCACCACCGAGAGCACCCCGTCAAAACAACGGAACTGATTGCAAAAGCGATGACGACTACGACACGCATCCGTATCCAGACCCTCAAGAGAAGCAGCCTCAGGGATTCCTTGAGGGCCGCTTCCCTTAATCGACCGTCTACGCAGAACCCATGACGGCCCGCGAATACTGGCGCTAGAATACTTGCTGCTCAGTTAAGCTCTCCCAGCCGTTAGGGGGCGATCTATGCCCACTTGGACCGGTGCAAGAAATAAAACCGCCCGCGAGGAGGACACACAGGAAGGGGCGCGCAGAGGCTAGTCGGCGCCCCAGTCTCAAGTGCCATTATCACTGCGGCGAGAAGGCGATCGGTGTGAGGGAGTCTCTTAAATCCTAAGCGGCACCCTCTCCGTCAATAACTCAATATCTTCGAGCGGCAATGTCACGGTAACTCGGATAGCTCTGCGGTTCGTCGCCGATTAGCATCATCGGATGAGAACGATATCGTTTAAGCGCCACCGCTTCCCGCCAGAAATCATCCGGTACGCGATCTGGCTCTATGCGAGGTTCACACTGTCCTTTCGGGATGTTGAGGAATTGCTGGCCGAGCGAGGTGTTGACGCATCTTACGAGACGGTCCGGCGGTGGTTCCTGAAGTTCGGGCTGTCGATCGCGGCGAATATCCGCCGTTCGCGGCCGCGACCGAGCGATCATTGGCACCTCGATGAAATGGTGATTTCGATCCGCGGCTCGTCGTTAACGGCTTAGGCAGCCTCTCGCAGGGCAGTTACAACTTGGATGTGCCGTGAAGGATTGCGGACGCTTCACGAGCGGCCTTTCGGCCCAGGCAACTCGAACCAGTCAAGGCCAAGTTCCTCGCAGACGCGGCGTACAACGCGAGGGTCGAGGGTCTGGCGAGATCCGCCGAGAGGAACTTCCGCCTTCCGCCCTTCGTGATGAACTATGACCATGACTGGGCCCTCCCCTCGCTTCTCATGCGCGTGGTCGAAGCGACATCCGCGGTCCGCTAGCCACTTTCGAAATGTTGCGCTTTGCATGATTGGATTCCCGTATTTAACCGGACTGTCCCAAAGGGTGCATTGGAGGGGCGGCAAGCCAAATTTTCAAGCTTCGGTGCGCTGGGGCCGCGGCTTGTGCTACGGACTCGATCGCGATAGAGCGGCCCCCTAACGAGTGTGGGGGCCCACCGAGGCCATCGATCTCATTCGCGCCGGTATTGAACGGACAAGACAGCTAGTGTTGCCCTCGTTCGGATAGCGCAATTAGGGGTGCCAGACACACTATTTGTACCCCGCGGGCGCCGATTCTCAACATGTGGAGCTATTGCGCCGCGGTCCTCGCTCGTGCAAGCACGCCCCAAATTGACTTAGGCTCGCATCAGCTTGAGCGCCGCCTTGCGTCTCGCCGTGGTTGAACGAGGATGTCCAGGACCTCGCCTTCGCTGTCCACGGCACGCCAGACGTACAACTGTCTGCCGTTGATGGAGACGAACACTTCGTCGAGATGCCACCGCCCGTCCGGCCGAGGCCGTCCTCGTCTCAGCTTGCGCGCAATGATCCCGCCAAACTTCAAAGCCCAGCGGCGGACCGTCTCGTAGGACACATCGATGCCACGCTCGGCGAGCATATCCTCGACGTCGCGGTAACTCAGAGCGAAGCGGAAATAGAGCCAGACGGCCTGCTGGATGACGATGCTCGGAAAACGGTGGCGGCGGTATGAAAGCTTGTCCAAAAGCGAATGCTATATGGCCCGTCCGTACCAAGCCAGTGTGTTACTGTGACAGTGCCCGCGCCAGAGATCGAAGCCCGTAGGGGGCAAGACTGAAGGCTTGGTGCGTAGCACGAGAGCCCGGTGGCATAAGCCATGCGCCCAACGGTGGCCCGGCACCCTCGATCCGATTCCTTCACAGGAGAGGCAAGAGTACCGGGCCTAGCCAGCATCAACTCAAGGGAGTTGCCTCCCGAGGAGCTGGCTGTTCGTAAGTCTAGCGTTCGATCATGGAGAACTTAGGGCTGCCCAAAGAAAGGCCCAGCACCACTGCTACGCCATGCACACACGGAGAGACAGCAGCAGCACCGGGCCCGACCATCCGCAGGGAGGGAAGATGGTGTCCCATGGGGTGGTCATCGCGAAGTTTAGGGATGGATCGTGGCACAAAGGGGCCAATACAGACCATTAGCAATCGCTGCCGCTTCGACGCGAAGCGCTTGGCTTCTATCACGCGAGCGGAAGGACGAGCAGCGGAGCGTGGGGTTAGGCCCCTCGCAATGATTGGAGTTCGCATGCTGCGGATGCGTTCGGGCTTATGGCGCTCTCGTACGAAGACCCGGCGCGACTCGCAAGTTTTCACGGGCCGATAGTGTTCCCGAAAGTGGGAGTCGCGTGATGACTCTCACCTCCCTCGCTCCCGGCGCTACATAAAGAGACCGCTCCGAGTTAGAACGGGGACGGGTCTCCCCTTTAGTTCGGCAACGGCGTTTCTAACCTTGCGAGGCTTTCCAGGCGGCCTTGCACTCCTTCTTGAAGGCTTTCCGGGACTTCCTGTCGTTTGGGAAATCCATCTTCGCTGCGTCCTTGCAGGTCGTCGCGGCTTCGGCGGCCGTGAACTGGACGGGGAGCGCGAGCGCGGTGACGAAACCGGTTGCAACAACAGCAAACAGGACTTTCTTCAGCATTGAATTCTCCGTTGGTTGGCGGTTTCCGAGACCCAATAACAGCAGGAGCGGCAAACGGTTCCAAGGGCAAATGGCGGTTAACCTTGATGGACGTTGGTTTTCAGCAATAGGTTCGAGGAATTCGTTCCGCAATGTCGAAGATTGCCTCCTTCCTCTCACCACATGCGTTTGTAGCGTACGACCAGTTCTGTCAGAAGGGTTTGAACACAGTGTTAGAACGGTCACCGTCCTACAAATGCGGAAGCTACCGCGAATTTATCGGCGACATAAATCGGATACTGTCCGGCGACATCGGCGGCAGCGTGCGATCCGCCTGTGTCGGAAAGTATCCCTCGGCGTACGCAGCAAAGCGTGATCGTTTTCATCGCCGTGTTCTTGATGTGTCTCTCATGCGGGTGGGTGTTCGATAGTTTGACCCGCCTCTCTGCTGTCTAACCAGCTACTGCGAACACTGGCGTAAGGCCGACGATATCCGCGCCTGCGTTGCCGCAGTCGCCAGCCCTACGTGCGGGCGAAGGCATCAGTCGTAAGAATGAGTCGGAGCGGTGCTCAAACGTCCAACTTTCTCCTCAATGCGGATCAGTGCTGGATTGGTGGCCAGCCCGCGCCCTACCGCCTCTGCAAGCGTGAAAGCCTCCAAAAGGGTCTATCGCACGATCATGGCTTTTGCTTACATTCAGCGAATTGACCGCTCTTGGTTCCCAAGGCTCCGAGCTGGCCGACATCGAGCGAAACCTACGGTATGCGCTTGACGCGCTTTGAGCACGTTAACCAGCCGATCGCGCCGCGCGGCGTGTTCCTTCGCCGCTGGGCTATGAGTTTCTGCTCTTGCAATGACGCTTGCCGGTGCGTCGCTCCTCATCGGGGTTATCGGGTACCACTATTTCGAGGGCCGAGAGTGGCTTGATGCCTTTGATGATGCAGCGATGATTCTGTCCGGCATGGGGCCGCTTACCGATCCCAAGACGGGTGGAGGCAAGCTCTTCGCCGGGATCTACGCGCTTTATTCAGGTTTGCTGCTTATCGTGACCACGGGAATCTTACTAGCGCCGCTCCTCCACCGTATCCTGCACCACTTTCATGTTCCAGACGAAGAGTCCCAGCAACCTTCACCGTCCCGACGAAAACGGTCAGCGACCGGCCGCAGGCCCACAAGCAGGTAAGGGCGCTGGGCGCTGACGCTCGGTCGGCACGTTGGCGACTTGAAGGCGGGTCGTCGGCTCATCCTAATCAGCGTAGCGATAACGGTTTGAAGTGGCTCTGGCACTGAGTGGACTACGTATGCGGTCTCGATCTCAGTCCGAAAACCAACCCGCAAGCGGATTCCCCATGCTTCTCATGCTTCCTTGCTAAACTAAGTGTGATTTCCCTGTTCAGTCAGCGAAATTCCCTGTTTCGAATCATAGGGAATTCACGCGGGAAGCACTGGATTTGCTCGCCAATGTGAGGGTGCCGCTGCGGATATCGGCGTCAACCGCCGAAATTTCCCTGCATTTTCCCGCGACACAGGGAATACGGAACGGAGACGCGTTCGCCGATGACTGCCTCCACCGCCAATTTCGCGATAATGGACGTGGCGGGATAGGGCGCGCTGCAAACGCGCTGCAAACGGCCCGCTTTCAGCCTAGGCGTCAGGCAGTAGGCTCTCGAGGGCCCACTCTCGAAGCTCAACGGGATCGGTCACGCCATCGGCAGTGAGCGTCATGAGCTTTCGACTGAGGGCGGTCTTGAGTTCGGAATCGCTTTCGAAATCACGAAAGGGATTGCGCGCCTGGAGCACCACCCACGTGGCGTCGAAGGCCTGTCCTAATGCATCAAGCGTCTTCAGATGGTAAGGATCAATTTGGGGGTTTTGAGGGTACATTCCTCCCTCCATGCTTCAGCAGGCGGGAGTCTTAGGCTCTCAGCCGTCGGTGCCTAGTTATTGCTTTTACCGGCGATGCTGCAGTATGCGCCCTTCCGAGGCGAATAGCCAGCACTCATGACCGCGTACGACCTTTAGTCGTGCCGCCTATGTGCGTTGTGATGGGGAGCGCAGAGGCTTTGGGTGTTCTTATCAAATCGCGGCCACTGACGTCGGTAAGGGTGGGCCCATTGGAACGCTAGAGCCAAACACCAAACGCTTCCTCGTCGGCGATGCTCAGGAGTGACCAACTAGGGACTGTCAGGTTCGGGTCAGTTGCTGACGTTTACAGCGACCCACCGAGTTCGTCCGCTTCGTACCAGCAGCGGATATTGCGTGGCTTGCATATGTGTCGCGGCGAGGCGATCATCGGCGTGCCTTGCGCCAGCCCTATTTGCCCGGCAACCACAGGTGACGCGTTCTGACCGCGTTCACCCCATTGCCCCAAAATGACCCCGGAGCAGATATCGGACTTCGTGTTGAGTTATCTGATGATGCGCGGCAAGCCAACCGAAGACGGTGGTCTGGGGGCAACCTTAAGTGTGGAGTGCCAAGAGCTAGAGAAACCCTCGAATTTTACACTGCTGTGGTCTAGCGGGCACGCACGACCCGACGACGTCATCGACATCAACAGGATACGGATCTGGAAGCATGATCACCTTCTGTTCGATGCCGAATTTCTCGACAGCGAGTTCGGTTCCAATCGCTACCGCGTCAGCGCATTTGAGCGCGGGACGTGGCTTGACGTAGTAGCATCAGCGCTGATGTTGCAGCTTCGTGAAGAGGGCGATGCAATTCGGCATTGAGACGACGGGGGCAAGTCGTGTCGCAAAATCGGTTGGCCGTCGTTCTAGCGCTCACTATCTTTGCTATAGTCATTGTTGGTTGGATTGTGCAGCTCGGCGGCAGCTATAGAGTGGGCTCCTCCCGCAACGGTTTCTATGGAGAGTCCGCTTCGCAGCCCTCGCGGGAGCCGCCCTAATATTGCGCGGAGTTGAGTGTTGAGGTCGACTGGGCTCCGCGCGCGCGAGTTGTAGGGCGCCCATCACACGCAAAGATTCCGATAGCTCCCCGCCTTCTCGTGTTCCTTCAGCTAATCAATGCGGATGGAGTTCTCGGTACACACAAGTACCCCGTATCGCTGGTGTTGGTTCTAGTCCTCGTCGTCGTCGGGTTCGTCTGGGTTGCCCTCGTCTAGAACATCATCGTCGTCATTAGGGTCTTGATAGGTTGACTGATCCGAAGGCGGGTCTTTGGGGCCTCCAGTATTGTTGCCGGGCTCTGATGGCTCTGTTGCGCTGTTCTCGTAGGGCAATGGATGCCCGCCGGACATTACGAATTGGAGAAGCTCACGGTTCATAGGTAGTCCTTTCTGGTTGTGGTTATGCTGTTGTTGTTTGGCCAATGAGGCCGCTGGCTTGCTGGTGACAACGGAAGCGATGGTCGCCGACAGACCGAAGAAGGATACTTGCTTTCCGGCCATGCCGGGCGGCGGTATGGGCGGTATGGACTACTAAGCTCTGGCAGGGAGCCATGAGCTTGAATGCATACCCTGAGGATAGAACCATGAACCTGATTCAATCAATTTGTTGCTTTTTTTCCAGCCGATGTGCCAGCGAAGTAGTTGAGCCGAAGACGGCAGACCAGGACGACGTTGAAACCCGCAATGGGGGCACCGCTCCGCCGTCGCCTTGTCCCGCAACTCCTGAAGCCAAAAATCTGCCTCGGGGTCGGCCATAAGGCGCTGAGGTTTACTGATCGCAACGCGCGTGCACAGGAGAATGATCCTGCTGTCGCCACCGCTTTTACCGGCTGGGCGATGTCAGCTTTGGCAAAGAGGCCACGGCGGTCAATTCGCTCCTGCGCGGACTCCGAGGCCGACCTAATTAGAGCGCGGCAAAGCGCCCGCTAGTCAAAGAGCTACGTGTGGCACTCACTTTGCGCCGGAGCTGCGGCGTGCATTTCGCGAAAAGAGATTCCCCGCCTTCGCCCTTCGTCCCAGAGCGCCATCCGTACACACTTGAGGCTTTCCAACAGCGTCAGACGCCCCACGGCAGCAAGCTGCGGGTGATCCCGTAACACCCGCGGCAAGCGGTAGTACGGGATACGGCTGCACAGATGATGCACGTGGTGAACGCCGATATTGGCGGTGAACCAGCGTAGGACATCCGGCAGGTCATAGTGCGAACTCCCGCGCAGCGCCGCCTCGCGAAAATTCCACATTTTATCGTGATCCCAGAAGGTATCTTCAAACTGGTGTTGGACATAGAACAGCCAGACGCCGATCGAAGCTCCGAGAAATGTAATCGGGAAGTGCACGAGCAGGAACGGGACAACGCCCACCAGCCAAATCATGGTCGCGACGAAAATCGCGATTGCGATATTCGTCCCCATCGTACTCAGCCAGGGCTGCCAACCACTGCGCATCAATCCCAGCGGAAGTCGTTGCCGCAAGACAAAGTTGTACACGGGACCAACGCCAAACATTACAAGGGGGTGGCGGTATAGCCGATACAAGAGCCGGCGCAACCGGGACAGCGCCACATACTCGCGCACTGTCAGTATGTCGATATCACCGATTCCGCGATGATCAAGATTGCCTGAGTTCGCATGATGAATGGCGTGCGTCCGTCGCCAAAAGTCATAGGGTGTTAAAGTCAGCACGCTGATCACGCGGCCAACCCAGTCGTTCACGGCGCGCTGGTGGAAAAAGGCACCATGACCGCAATCGTGCTGGATCATGAAGAGGCGCACGAGAAAACCAGCAGCTGGCACCGAAAGCAGCAAGCTAAGCCAGTAGCTGATGTCGAGCGAGGCCCACATCAGGAACCAGAGGAACATAAGCGGCAGCACCGTAATCACGATCTCGAGGATGCTACGTGCACTGCTCGGCTCGCGGTAGCCGGCGAGGATCTGTGTCCACTCGCGTAAATCGGCGGTGAGGGGGAGACTTGGCTCTAGTTCATTCATTCGACCACCACCCTTCAAGAATTCGCTCGCCATCTCTGCCCTCAACGCACTTGCGCTAATTACTACGCCGCGCGAGCCAGCACCAGCGGCAGCGGGCGAACCCCTACTCGGGAGACGTCGGCTGTGAGTCAGAAGCTGCCGTTGCCCCATCTCATCGAATTACTCGCTAGCCGACTTAGTGGCGGTGGTTGGCAACGCAATGATGGCGATGCCTAACGGAGATCAGCTCATCGGCAAAGACCCGCAGCGGGAATAGGGTGTGATTGCGAAAGTCCTGGATTGGTTGTGCTTCGGCTCGCACGGGCGGAACGCGCTAGAATTACCGCTGGCGACCTCGTTGAGGCCGCTTGCAAAACAGCGCGCGATGAGCTGCAGAGCGACGATAAAGTACAAGCTCTGGGCTTCCGCTTCTTCGCTGCATGCGTGGAGCCGTAATAAATAGGGTTGGTTTGTCCCAGTATTGCCTTGCTTTATCGCTCGCAGAGGGCCACTTAAGAGGGGCTAGCACTCTTCTCCTACGAGTGCCAAAAGCCCGCTCCAGCACTCCCCTCGCCAAACCCCGAGAGTGAACACCATGAAATTCAGGCCTCTACATGATCGCATCGTCATTCGCCGCCTTGAAGGCGAAGAGAAAACGAAGGCCGGCATCATCATTCCCGACACCGCCAAGGAAAAACCGCAAGAAGGCGAAGTCGTCGCCGTTGGTCCTGGCGGGCGTGACGAAGCAGGCAAGCTCATCCCCATCGATCTCAGGGCAGGCGATCGAGTGTTGTTTGGCAAATGGTCTGGGACGGAAGTGAAGATCGACGGCGAAGAACTCCTCATCATGAAGGAGTCCGACGTCATGGGCGTGCTCGAAGGCGCCAAGGCCGGCAGGAAGGCCGCATAGGCTTGCCGTAGCCTTCCTACAATCCAACTTAGGAGAATCAAAATGGCTGCCAAGGACGTCAAATTTTCCACAGACGCTCGCGACAAGATGCTCCATGGCGTCGACATCCTCGCGAACGCTGTCAAGGTGACGCTCGGGCCCAAGGGCCGCAATGTCGTCCTCGACAAGAGCTACGGCGCGCCGCGCATCACTAAGGACGGCGTCACCGTCGCCAAAGAGATCGAGCTCGAGGACAAGTTCGAGAACATGGGTGCGCAGATGGTGCGCGAAGTCGCGTCGAAAACCAGCGACATCGCTGGCGATGGGACCACCACCGCGACAGTGCTGGCTCAGGCGATCGTAAAGGAAGGGATCAAGCTGGTCGCGGCCGGTATGAACCCGATGGACCTGAAGCGCGGCATTGATCTGGCCGTAGCCGAGGTCGTGAAGGACATTGCGCAGCAAGCCAAGAAGGTCAAGTCGTCGGATGAGATCGCCCAGGTCGGCACCGTCGCCGCGAATGGCGAGAAGGCTGTCGGCGAAATGATAGCCAAGGCTATGCAGAAGGTCGGCAATGAGGGCGTGATCACGGTGGAGGAGGCGAAGAGCCTCGAGAGCGAGCTCGAAGTGGTCGAGGGTATGCAGTTCGACCGCGGCTACATCTCGCCCTACTTTATCACCAACGCCGAGAAGATGATGGCCGAGCTCGAGAGCCCCTACATTCTAATCTGCGAGAAGAAACTATCGAACATGCAGTCGCTGCTACCGCTGCTTGAGGCGGTCGTCCAAGCCGGCAAGCCGATGTTGGTTATCGCCGAGGACGTGGAGGGCGAGGCTCTTGCCACCCTCGTGGTCAACAAGCTGCGCGGCGGCTTGAAGGTCGCGGCTGTAAAGGCCCCCGGCTTTGGCGACCGCCGCAAGGCCATGTTGCAGGATATCGCCGTGCTTACAGCTGGTGAGCTCATATCCGAAGATCTCGGCATCAAGCTCGAGAACGTCACCGTGGAGATGCTGGGGCGTGCCAAGCGCGTGACCATCACCAAGGATGACACCACTATTATTCACGGCGCGGGCAAGAAGACTGACATCGAGGCCCGCATCGCTCAGATTAAGCAGCAGATCGAGGACACGACCTCCGACTATGACAAGGAGAAGCTGCAGGAGCGTCTGGCCAAGCTCGCTGGCGGAGTTGCTGTGATCAAGGTCGGGGGTTCAAGTGAAGTCGAGGTGAAAGAGAGAAAAGACCGCGTCGACGATGCGCTGAACGCAACCCGGGCCGCGGTCGAGGAGGGCATCGTGCCCGGCGGCGGTGTCGCTCTCCTTTGGGCGGCGAAATCCCTGAAGGTCAAAGGCGACAACGAGGACCAAGAGGCCGGCATCAACATCATCCGCCGGGCGCTCCAGGCGCCGATCCGCCAGATCGCCGAGAATGCTGGCGTCGAAGGTTCGATCGTGGTCGGCAAGGTGACCGACCAGAAGTCGGCCTCCTTCGGTTATGATGCCCAAACCGGCGAATATGGTGACCTGATCAAGAAGGGCATCATCGACCCGGCCAAAGTCGTGCGGGTCGCCCTACAGGATGCGAGTTCGGTTGCTGGCCTCCTGGTGACAACGGAAGCGATGGTTGCCGAAATGCCGAAGAAGGATTCTGGCACTCCAGCCATGCCAGGCGGCGGTATGGGTGGGATGGATTACTAAGTGGCGGTGGCATGGGTGGGATGGACTACTAGGCCATGAGTTTTGAATGCACTGGCGTGCGGCTCATGATCGCTTAGGGTCACTAGCGGAAGTAGAGGCGCGTCTGCGACGCGTCCGGTCTTCCCCCAACAGCAGACATCACTCAGCGCGGTCGGTACGTCCGCTAGTGCCATAAGCGGACATCGTCCATGTCGATATGAAGTTGCTGGCGGAGAGTTTGGACCTGCACTCAGTAGTTGTCAGCTCGGCGTTTGGCTGCAAGATCGCTGTATCTGATAATCGCGTCCCTAATTTTCTCTAGCTGCTGAACAATCAAGGAGCGCTTGTGATTGTGCTCGTCATTGTAACTACCGGCTAGAGTCAGGGGCTTAATGAGCACGACATTGCGGAACATATTCCGCTCGCGTAATCCGAAGTTTTCCTGCAAGTGCTCCTGCACCTTCTCATACCAGGCCAACCGCCGTGCGTCCCAGTCGGCATACTGGCTATCGTCGGTTATCGACGCATCGAAGAGCTGCGTTCCTTCATCGAAATAGGTTGATAGACCATCCAGCGCCTTTTCCACGTTGACGATCCCCCTCAACTCCGACCTGCTGCAAGCGGCGTAGTCGAGAAGCCACCAAAGAATCAACGAGGCCGCAACCGCAACGCCGATCGCGAATGGCAGATATGCAAAGGGCCCGTCGGGATCGATCAAAATGCCAAACCTAAGCATGACAAAGTCGAGCAATGCGCCGATGGCAATAGCCATAGACGGCAAGAGATAGCGGCGGTGCCCAACCGCATTGGAAAAGGTAGCCGTTAACTCTTTAAGCCGTGCCATTCGATGTCCCGCGTTGGGTCATTGGTGGACGTTAGATCGCGCATACAGCCTGTCCGCTTACGCCCTAAGAATGGATATGCTCCAGCGCACGCATCAATGTCTGCTAAGTGCCAAGAGGCGACATCAGCGAACTATACAAATGGAAAGACCGCCTCGCGGCGGTCTCTCCAAACTCCAATCATGTATTCTGATCAGGCTGCTGCATCATGCTAAAGGCCGATGCCCTAGAAATCGACATTTTTTATGACGACACTTGGTCGTGTAGCGGCGACCTGGGCTATTGGAGGACTGGCGTTCTTGAAGGCCTAAGGCGTCGATTGAATGAGGGAACAGGAGCGATGCTGAGACGCGCGGGCCTTGGCCTCCTCGTCGGAGCGATCTTGATGGCTCCTTCGGTGGCTTCCGCCGCGCCCGCCCTCGTCTTCGAGCCCTATAACGGCACCGTCCTGTACGCCGAGGATCCCGATGCCCAATGGTTCCCGGCATCGCTAACCAAGCTGATGACAGCCTACGTCACCTTCCAGGCGCTGAAAGCGGGCACCGTCTCGCCTGACACTAAGGTCGTCTGCTCGCAGAAGGCGAGGATGCAAGCGCCGTCCAAGCTCGACCTCCCCGTCGGCGGCGCGATCACCCTCGACGTCGCGCTGAAGGTGCTCATCGTGAAGTCGGCCAACGATGTCGCCGTGATGATCGCCGAGACGGTCGCCCGCAGCGATCAGGCATTCGTCGCGCGCATGAACGAGGCGGCGCAGCACCTCGGCATGACCCGCACCACCTTCACTAATGTCAATGGTCTTCCCGACGAACGCCAGGTCACCACGGCCCGCGATCTGGCCAAGCTCGCCCGCGCCATTATCGTCGAGTTTCCTGAGCACGCCGATCTCTTCTCGTCGATCCAAGTGAAAGTGGGCAAGAAGACCATGCGCACTCATAACAGCCTGCTTGTCAGCTTCCCGGGCGCCGACGGCATGAAGACCGGCTTCATTTGCGAATCCGGATTCAACGTGGTGGCGAGCGCGACCCGGGACGGCCGCAAGCTGGTCGCCGTCGTGCTGGGCGAGCAGTCAGTCGCATCGCGCAACCAACGCGCCACCGATCTCCTCGAGAAGGGCTTCAGGCGCTATTTTTGGAAATCGCTGTTCGGCACGAGCCTCGATAGGCTCGCGATCCAAGCCTCGTTGAGCGACAGCCCTACGCATCTGCGGGGCAGCGTGTGTGGCGTAGCCAGGGCCAAGTCGACGGTTAGACGGTCGGTCAAGTCCAAGCACGGACTGGACGCCCGGGGTAGCGACGCCCCGGCGAGCGCCGTTAGCGCTAGCGAGGCGAATTGAGCGCCTTCACCGTCCCCGCAGAGGAAACCAGGATAATGACCACTGTATTGATTATCGTCGCCCTTTTGCTCGTGGGCTCAGCCATTTGCGGTTGGCGGGGCCGCCGTCAATGACGGCGCGTACCCAATGTCTGCTTAGGTCCCCAAGGCGGACATCGCGTACGGCTCTGTCTTAGTCCGCTTAGTGCCAGAAGCGGACATGAGGGAACCGATTAGTGTGAGCCAAACGGGAAGCCGTACCGCCCGCTCTGCTGGCTAAGCTCTCTATCGGTGAGACCTTCGTCGTCATGGGATGGCTTAAGCACGCCAACGCGGCTTTTGCCGTCTTCCCTCCCTTGGTAAAGGGCTGCGTCCGCATCCCGATACATTCGGTCAAAGTCGGAGTGGACACCATCATGTACGGCGATGCCAATCGACACACTGAACCTGGCGCCTGCCAGCGGCATCGACTGCCCAGATAGTCTGCCCATAATGCGATTTGCAATTTTCGTTGCCTCGTCCACGTCGCAACCGGGCGCAAAAATCAAGAACTCGTCTCCGCCAAATCGCGCGCATTGATCGCCAGCACCGATGCTTTCGCGCACCGCCTCCGCAGTGAGCGCGATGACCGCATCGCCAGTGGCATGACCACGCAGATCTGTCGCCCCAAGCTTTTGAACTGATCTATAGCCAGATGATGAGTGAATAAAGTCTATGTCCGCTTTGGGTCAGAAGCAGACATCGGAGCGCGGATCTTGGATGTCCGTTTTGCCCCTAAGAGCGGACATACTCAGTGTCCGCACCAATGTCTGCTTGGTGCCATTAACGGACATACCAATACGCGACTTTGATGGCCACGACACTGGTGATCATGCGCGCAAATTCGAAGGTCGTGCGCTGACGAAATCAATAGCGACGGAGCCGCTCTCGGATACATGAATTGCGTTCGTGCCACAAAGCGCCCGGCATAGCGGAATAAACGAGGCATCCGTCGAGATAGGTGGCCAGCACCACGGTATCCTCAATAGTCTCAGATTCGACCGAGAGAATGTCGCGATCGAGGATGACGAGATCGGCGCGTTTTCCAATCTCGAGGCTACCGGTAGTGGCATCCTGCTTCATGGCGAAGGCGGCATTGATCGTGTAGGCGTCGATCGCCGTTCCTATAGAAATGCGCTCGTCAATGTTGAGCGGCCCATTGCCCATGCCGCGCTCGCTCCTGGTGACGGCATGCTGCATGGCGCGAAATGGGTTATAGGAGCTGACATCCCAGTCGCTACCGCCGACGATCATGGCTCCAGCAGCGCGGAGGCTGCCGGCGGGATAGAGATAGCGGTATCGATTAGGTCCCAGATAAGGCTCGGTCGGAGCTTCGAGTGAAGCATCTCGCTTGGCCCATTCGAGTTGCATGTCGGCGATCACGCCGAACTCCTTGAAGCGGGGGAAATCGGCTGGATCGACGAGTTGCAGATGGGCAATCTGGTGGCGGTTGTCGGTCGCACCATTCGCGTTGCGGGCGAAGGCGAAGGCATCGAGGCTCTCTCGCACCGCGCGATCGCCGATGGCGTGGACGTGAACAGCGATACCGGCTGCATCGAGCTTGGCAACCAGCCGGGCGAAGCGTAGCGGGTCGAAATAAAGCTCACCGACATTATTGGTTGGTTTGCCGTCGGCGTCGAGATAAGGCGAAAGGAGCGCGGCTGTCTGAGCCGGGTATTCCATAACCCCGTCGGCGAACACCTTGACCACACCGGCTCGCAGAAAATCTGGATCAACGTCACCCGCTTTGCTCGCCGCGACGAGCCGCGCCACTGATTGATCGCTGTTGTCACTCGGGTCGTCCACATAGATGGCAGTGCGCACGCGCATGCTGAGCTTGCCGGTGTCGTAAAGCCGCCGCCACACTAACGCCTCTGCCGGCGTCACATAGGCGTCCATCAGAGAGGTAAGGCCGAAGGCCGACATGTTTTTCAGCTCGGCCGCGGTCAACGCCACACGTTCCTCAACCGAGGGCTCTGGAATCCTGTCCAAGACCAAAGCCGTAGCGTTGTCGAAGAAAGCCCCGATCGGCGTGCCGGACGCATCGCGGGCGATTTTGCCACCAGGAGGATCAGGCGTATTAGCGCTAACTCGGGTAAGCTCTAGGCCGAGGCTATTGACCCACGCCGTATGCCCGTCATTGCCCTCGAGCACGAGCGGCCGCGCGGATTCGATGCTGTCGAGATCGCGTGCCGTCGACGAGAAGCCGTAATTGTCGAGCTGCACCGCCTCGAACCATTTATCCGGGCCACCAGGTTCTTTGGCGAGGCACGCCTGGATTACCGGCTTGAGCGCATCAATCCTAGCCGGAACGCCGGCAAGGCTGCACTTGAGACGGTCGACCGCACCGAAAATCGGATGGATGTGCGTGTCGATCATTCCGGGCAAAACAAGCCTACCCTGAAGGTCCACCGTCTGGGTCGTGGCCCCGATTAGCGGCGCCATGTCTTCATCTTTACCTACAGCAACGATGGTGTTGCCGGTGAAGGCGATCGCCTGGGCGATGGACCGCGTCGGGTCGGCGGTGTAAATTTTGCCATTCTGGAGAACAACATCTGCCTTGCCCTCGGTGGCCTGAGCAGGATTAAGCACGGGGCGTGAAGCCAGCAAGGCCACGCATGCCACGACGGTAATTCTCAGCGCAGTCATGCCGCGTTCTTTTCAGAGGGTTCAAGAGCCCGGCTGCGCCGTTGGAGGTGGACCGGAACTGCTTTACGCATCCTTGCTACTCCGCGAGGACGACGCTGTTTCCAGAAGGAACTGAACACCACCATAGGAGCAGTCTTTTCAATTCTGTTTTTACAGACAAGGTGAGTCAAAACCACGACGTCCGCTTTGGGTCATTAGCGGACCTTAGAGCGTGGCTCATAGATGTCCGCTTCACCCCCAAAAGCGGACATGCTCAGCGTCGGCGTCGATGTCTGCAAAGTGCCATAAGCAGACATTGAAGGGGCATAGCCTTGGCCTACAATTCCTCCTCGTAACTGAAGCGGTCAATCGATCACAGTGGGCGGCTGCCAGTCTGTTTTATGATTGGCTCGCCTGGCCCATAGATGCGGAGTGCCACGAGCGCTGACGCTTTCCGTCGAACACAGCCTGTTCCCCGTGCGCGGTCTTAGCCTGAGGGCGCGAGGCCTCCTTTGCGGCCGTCGGCGTTTCTGCCAGTTTCCGGCATTGCCGTCAGCAAAACCAACCAGCCCACTACCGCCACTGTTGAGAGTGCCAAGAAGGTCGCACTGTATCCAGCGCTTATCACAAGGAAACCCGCCGCCGCATTGCTCAGCGATCCCGCTATACCTTGCACCGTTCCAAGCACACCACGGGCTACATTGTACCGGCCGGTTCCCAGCATCACGTCAGCGAGCACTAGAGGTATAAGCGCATCCAAAGTTCCGGCGGCTACTCCGTCCAGGACCTGCAGGCTCACCAGCCAAACTTCGTTATCGGAGACCGTGAACAAGGCACCCCGGATCGGCAGCGCCCCAAATCCAATCAGCAAAAGGGACTTTCGTCCCCAGCTATTCGCTTTCCTTCCGACCATCAAAGCCGTGGGAATTGTGACGAGTTGGGCGGTGATGATGCAGGCCGAGATGAATGCGGTCTCCACGCCTGGATGAGCAAGCGCTAGTTTCTGTCCAAGCAGGGGCAGCATGGGTGCATTGGCGAAATGGAATAATGCATTTGCTGCCGTAAGTACTAGCAGTGGGCGGCGTTCGAAAAGCACGCGCCATCTCGCAGGCTGCTCGTGTTCTGTCGTGCTTTGCCTGTGTTCGAGTCCTCGTGCGCGATCGTGGTCGATAGCGTGGGCGGGGATCGAGAGCACGGCCAGGCTCGTCAGAACTGCAAAAAACGGCACGAGGTAGAAAACGGCACGCTGTGAGAAAGCCCAGCCAACCAACCCAGCTAGAACGGCTATGAAAATGTTTCCAGCCCGGTCGAAGGCTGCGTTTCGACCCAGTCGAGCAGGCAGAGCCTGTTGCGGAGTCATTCCTAGCGTGATGGCGGCTACCGTCGGCGCGAAAATTGCTCCGGCGACCGCCATCAGAATGTCAGCGGTGAGAACGACTGGAAAGGTGGGCGCCCACGCGATGGCCAGTGCGCTTGCCGCTAGAGCGCAAGTGCCTACGATAATGAGACCGCGCTTATAATTTGTAGCATCGATCAGCGCACCGATGGGGGTATGGAGGGTAATACCGATCAGGCCGCTGACCGTAAGCACCGCCCCAATCGTCGCCTGATTCCAATGGGCCTGCGTCAGCAGGAAAACCCCGACATACGCACCCAAACCACCGCGGACATCAGCCAGAAAGAAGTTTAGCCAATCGAGCGGCGCGCGATAGAACATGAGGCTTAAACGCACAAAGCGATCGTTAGATTTCTTGTTGCGCGCAGCTCGTTCGCATTGGACGGCCTCTGGCTCCTCCCGAACTGATTGCCCTGAGTTCATAAGCTGGGCGCTAACTCAATGAGGCTCGCCATCACTTCCCCAAAGCAAACTCCCACCGAGCTGCGGATTGAGAACGTATTTGACGCCGCGTGGCGCGTGATCGGCGGGCGACAGTGCCTTCTTCCACCGCCGCGCCTGAGGACTTAGAGCAAGGGTCGACAGCGCCATGTCCGCTTTGGGTCATTAGCGGACATCTCCATCGGCCTAGGTCTCCTGCCAAGGCTGCCCCAATGGCTTGGGCTGTTTCCATTCCCAAAGTCGCCTCGATTGCTTTGATCCACTCAATGTCGCTTATTGAATCGGCGAGGCTGGTATTTGTTCCCGTTGTCGCTCTACGACGCGTTCATTTCCTATAGCCACGCCAAGGACAAGCCGATCGCCGCGGCGGCGCTGATCCGTAGTTCACCCGGGGAAATGCCGGATTTCCAGGTCGGGAAGCCCCCAGCACTCGATCCCCATGTCCTTTGCCATGATCGCCAATCCTTCGGTCTCGATCTCGCCCACGTGGCTCCCGCGTTGAGGATGCGGATCGCGCACCCACCGGCTTCGTGCGCCGTAGAAGAAAGGCGGGAACACCAGACCGTCGCGGTGGCGATCGATGTCGGTGTGCGCTTTGCACTCGCGACACCAGATAGAGCTTAGGCCGCCTGGAATGCCACGCCGAAGGAGGTATTTGTGAAGCCCCTCGCGCACTTTGGCAAAGCGAGTGCCATCGGGGTCGTCGAACACCACGGTGCCCGACCAATCAATGGTCGCGAGGGCAACAAGAGGCCGACCAAGCTTCTTTGCAACGGCGACGGCCGCGATCATGTGGTCAGCTTGAGCACGGGAGAGGCGTTTGGTGCCGCCTACGTGGTACTGCCTCCTGACGTGCTGTCCCGCTGCCAGCACAAAAGCGGCACTGAATCGTTTCAGCCCGTGCGCCCTGGGAAGCCTGGATTTCTTGGGCCTGAGACGTCTAGGGACGTCCAAGTTTTCTATTGCGAGCGGCTGCTTGAATGCCAATTCAGGCGGACGCTCATTGAATGGCGTGCGTGGAAACCCCGGCCAGAAAGCCTTTGCAGCTCAATGGTGCCCTTTGGAGGCGTGGGTGAAGCTAAGTCGTTGTTGTTATTGTCGACGGCGAGTCTTCCCGCGAAAGCGGGAATCTAGTAACCATCAATTCGCAGTTATCTGCGATCACCGGGGTTACTGGATTGCCCGGTCAAGCCGGGCAATGACATAGGTTGGATATGGCCCGCGACATCATCATCGCCCCGTCGATCCTCTCGGCCGACTTCGCCCGGCTTGGCGAAGAGGTGCGCGCCGTCGATGCCGCTGGCTGCGATTGGATCCATGTCGATGTCATGGACGGGCACTTCGTGCCCAACATCACCATCGGCCCCGACGTGGTTAAGGCGCTCCGCCCGCATTCGAAGAAGGTCTTCGACGTGCATCTGATGATCGCGCCTTGCGATCCCTTCATTGAGGCCTTCGCCAAGGCCGGCTCCGACATCATCACCGTGCATGCCGAAGCTGGCCCGCATCTCGACCGCTCGCTCCAGCTGATCAGAAGTCTCGGCAAGAAGGCCGGCGTCAGTATCACGCCGTCCACGCCGGAGGACGCCATCGAATATGTGCTCGACAAGGTCGATCTCGTTCTGGTGATGACGGTCAACCCAGGCTTCGGCGGGCAGGCCTTCCTTCCCTCCCAGCTCGGTAAGATCAGGGCCATCCGCAAGATGATCGGCGCGCGGCCGATTCACCTCGAAGTGGATGGCGGCATCAATGCCGAGACGGTGCCGCTGGTGGTCGAGGCCGGCGCCAATGTCATCGTGGCCGGGAACGGTGTGTTCAAGGGCGGCGCCTATAAAGAGAACATCGCCGCCATCAGGGCCGCCGCCTTGCGCGCCCGCGCCGCCGCGGCTTGATCATCAATCATCATCACGAGTTGGTGGCGGGCCTTGCCCTTCGTCCGCAACGGCAATAGCAAGAAGCCATGAACGTCACCTATGTCGGCGCGCTGATCGCGGGGCTTTTGAGCTTTCTCTCGCCCTGCGTGCTGCCGCTTGTGCCGCCTTATCTCTGCTTCCTCGGCGGGACCACGTTCGACCAGCTGACCGGCGAGGACGAGACGCCGAGCCACGTCTATACGACCGTGGTGCTGTCGTCCGTCGCCTTCGTGCTCGGCTTCACCACGGTGTTCGTCATTCTCGGCGCCACGGCCAGCGCCGCCGGCCAGCTGCTCGCCGCCAATTTGCCGCTGCTCAGCAAGATCGCCGGCGTGATCATCATCATTGCCGGTTTGCACTTCCTGGGCGTGATCCATTTGCCGATCCTGCACCGCGAGGCGCGCTACCACGCCGATGCGCGGCCCGCCGGCCTGATCGGCGCCTATGTCATTGGTCTTGCCTTCGCCTTCGGCTGGACGCCCTGCATCGGGCCGGTGCTCGCGGCCATCCTCGCCATCGCCGCAGGCGAGGACTCGATGCGCCAGGGCGTCAGCCTGCTCTTGGTCTATTCCCTCGGCCTCGGCATCCCCTTCATTCTCGCCGCGCTCGCCATCAAGCCCTTCATGCGCGCCATGCAGCGTTTCCGCGGTCATTTGGCAGCCGTCGAGAAGGTGCTCGGCGGCTTCCTGGTGCTCACCGGCATCCTCTTCCTCACCAACTCCATGACGCTGATCGCCGCCTGGATGCTCGAGCTGTTCCCGGGGCTCGCGAGCATCGGCTGACGCTTCTCGCCAGCGCCAATACGGTAGATGGTCTCCCCATGACCGCCATCGCTCTCACCATTGCCGGCTCTGATTCCGCAGGCGGCGCCGGCATCCAGGCGGACTTGAAGACCTTCGCCGCGCTTGGTGTTCACGGCGCGAGCGCGATCACGGCGCTGACCGCCCAGAACACGCTGGGTGTCGAGGGCGTCCACGTCGTGCCGCCGGAATTCGTCACGCAGCAGATCGCGGTCGTGGCGCGCGATCTCGAGATCGGCGCCGTGAAGATCGGCATGCTTGCGACCAGCGAGGTCATTGAGGCCGTGGCCGAAGGCCTCAAATTGCTGCCGGGCGTCCCTGTCGTGCTCGATCCCGTCATGGTTGCCGCGAGCGGTGATGTTCTGCTCGATAAGGACGCCATCGCCACGCTTAAGAGCGTCCTCTTGCCGCGCGCCATCGTCATCACGCCGAATCTCCCCGAGGCCGCGCAACTCCTCGGCGCCCCGCAAGCGAGCGACGAGGACGAGATGCGCGTGCAGGCGCAGGAGCTCAAGCGGCTCGGTGCCCAAGCCGTGCTCATCAAAGGCGGCCACGCCAAAGGCGCGAGTGCGGTCGATCTCTTGCTCGACGGCGAAGGCGAGATGCGGCTCGAAGCGCCGCGCGTGCCGACCAAGAACGACCATGGCACCGGTTGCACGCTCTCTTCAGCGATCGCCGCCGAGCTTGCCAAAGGCGCCTCACTGCGCGAGGCGGCGGCGGCGGCCAAGGCCTATGTCACGGCAGCGATCGGCGCGGCCGACGAACTTGAGATCGGCAAGGGCAGGGGCCCCGTGCATCATTTCCACGCAGTCTGGCCGCGGAAGTGACGGGCTAGCCCTCAGCCACCACCTTCACCCGCTGCTCGCCGAGGCCTGAGACGCTCAGCCGCAACTCATCGCCGGCTTTGAGGAACACGCGCGGATTGCGCGCCATGCCGACGCCGGGCGGCGTCCCCGTGGTGATGACGTCGCCGGGCACCAGCGTCATGTATTGGCTGATATAGGCGAGAAGCGCGGCCACGCTGAAGACCATGTTCGACGTCGATCCGGTCTGCATGCGCGCGCCGTTGAGGTCGAGCGTGAGGTCGAGCTTTTGCGGGTCGGGGATCTCGTCGGTGGTGACGAGCCAGGGACCGAGCGGCCCGAAGCTGTCATAGCTCTTCGCCTTGATCCATTCGCCGGGGCCGCCCTTCTGCAGGCTCCGCTCCGAGAGATCGTCGCAGACGCAGTAGCCGGCGACGTAATCGAGCGCGCTCGCCTCGGAGACGTTCTTCGCCCGCGTGCCGATCACGAAAGCAAGCTCGACCTCGAAATCCATGCGGTTGAAGCCCTTGGGCTGCAGCACGGGATCGTTCGGACCCGAGACGCAAGAACTCGCCTTGGCGAACACGATCGGCACCTCGGGAATCGGCAGGCCCGTCTCCGCGGCATGGTCCCGATAGTTCAAGCCGATGCCGAGGAACTTCGGCACGACCCCGACTGGCGGTCCGAGCCGGGGCTCGCCTTCAACCAAAGGCAGCGTCGAGACATCGAGCGCCCTGATACGATTCAGGCTTTCCCGCCCAAGCGCGTCGCCTGCGAGATCCGGCACGATCTGCGAAAGATCGCGGATTCGGCCATCTTTATCGAGAATTCCCGGCTTTTCCCGGCCAATTTCGCCATAGCGCAACAGCTTCATCGTCTTCCCCTGGTCCTATTTTTTTTGCATGATGCACGCCAGCACGGGGGGCGGCAACGGCCCGCCACGACCCCGACACCAAGTCGGGGCTTAGTTTCCAGCAAATCAACCAGAGGAAAGCTCATGGAACCTCGCTTGGTTACGATTCCGACCGCTAAGGTTCTGCCCGATTGTGTTGCTTCTGCTTGTGGCCTTCGGGTCGGTGCCCGCCGAATCGGCGGCGGAGAAGGCGGCGCCGGGCAATCCGTTCGATCAATTGAAAGGCGATTGGACGGGTGGGGGCATCGTCACTCCCGCTAAGGGCGGCACCAAGAAGGTGACTTGCAAGGTGACCTATACCGTTGCCGGCAGCGCCACGACGCAAAACATGGTCTGCGATGGCGACGACTATAAGTTCGATGCCAAAACCAAGTTCAAATATAACGGTGGCAAGATCTCAGGATCGTGGAACGAAACGACCTACGATGCCTCGGGCAATATCAGCGGGACCGCCGCCGGCGACACCGTGCATGCCCGCATCAGCGGCGACAAATTTTCCGGCCGCATGAGCATCGTCGTCTCGGACGCTCGCCACACCATCAACATCGTCCAGCTCGATCCCAAATCCAACGTCTATCGCGAAGCCGCGGCCGTCGCTCTGCATCGCTAGACGCTGACGCGGACATCGACTGCGCACACCGTCGAAGCGCGCCCGAAACGCCAAGGTCGCCAAGGCCTTGGCGTTTTGCTTGTGATCGTTTGCAGCTCACAGAATGAATCACTTCGGCCGCTCTGTGGCCGGCCCACCTGGCACGTGGCCGAACTGCAACAGCGCTCGACAAAGTTTTGGGCCGAAGAGCCGCACAACGAGCGGCCGCGCATAGGGAACAGGCATCGGCCCTGCGGTCTCGAGGCCCCCAGCCGCGATCCGCTAAAATATTGAGCTACAACACTAAATCAGACTTCCCAACTCTCCGGCTCGACCCGTCGCTTCCGCGATTTTGCATTTGCGCAACAGTCGCCGCCGTTTTTCGCGTTGGGCATTGCACAATGTTGAAGCGGTCAAGGGGGGAGGTTAGCCTTGCTTCACAGATGGGGGACGGGGCTGGGGGGCCTAGTTCAACACCGAACGGGGAAGCTTAGAGGGACCTGACACAAACTCCGAAAATGTGAGGCTCAGGAACAAGATGGGGGGGCGAGCCGAAGCCCGCTGTTAAAGGCCATGCCTTTGGAGCTCGGCTCGTTTCGCAGGGAAGACCGGCCCGGCGCCGTCCGGGCCGGTTCTTTTTTGCCCATGTGCTTAGAAGCCGAGCCTCGCCAGCGTCGCGTCGATCCCTGCAAGATAGCTCGACCCAAACAGCCTGACATGCACGAGCCTCGGATAGAGATTGTAGAGGCTCGAGCGAAGCTCATGGAAACCGGGCTCTAGCGGCATCGCCTCCGTATAAGCCTCGAAGAAAGCCTCTCCGAACGTCCCGAACAGAGTGGCGAAGGCGAGCTCGATCTCTGGCGCTGCCGCAATAGATCGCGGGATCCACGAACCCTGCGACTCGCCCGCTCCGCGTGAGCACGTTCCCAGTCCAGAGATCGCCATGCAGCAGGCTCGGGAAGGCCGGCTCGATGAGAAAATCGTCGACCCGCTCCGCCAGGCGCTCGATGCGGCGAAGCATCTCCGACGGCAGACGCCCCTCTCGCTGTGCTTCCTTTGCCATGAACAGCAGGCGGTGGTCGCGGAAGAAGGGCACCCAGCGGGACGACTGCGGATTCGGCTGGTGCAGCGGCCCGATCAACGTGTCGCGCGCATAGCCGAACCGCTCTCGCTGGGTCGCATGCAGCGTCGCGATCAGTTCGCCGGCGTGGCGCTCCACGCTCTCAGTGATGCCGCCGCCGTCGGTCTCGATGAAATCCATGACGAGGAGATCGGCATCGGCATAGTGGACATGCGGCACCGGAAGCTCTGAGAGGCGCGCAAGCTCGCCAAGCATGTAAGCCTCGAGCTCGAGATTTGATCTGCCGCTCCCGCCGGCATGCCGCGCCTTCACCGCCAGGCGGCGTCCGTCGGCAAGCGCGATCTGCAGTCCCGTCAGGCCGAACCCAACCGGTAGGGAGCTTGCCTTCACCACATATGAGCCAAGCTTCGTCTCCAGCTCACTCCTGAGCGCGCTGCCGATCATCGTGCCGCCGTTAACGCTGCCAGCCCGCCAATGTCACAAGCCTGATACAAAATCACTTTAAGTCCGCAACCATCGTGTTGAAAAAGCGGGATGAAGACGACGTGCAGCATGAGCCCGGGGTGAGGCGTCACCGCGCACTGTTCATCTCGGATCTGCATCTGGGCACGAAAGCCTGCCAGGCTGGAGCCTTCCTCGATTTCATCCGCTGCCACGACGCCCCGCAAATCTACCTGGTCGGCGACATCATCGACTTCTGGCGCATCAAGCGCGGCATCTATTGGCCGCAATCGCACAACGACGTCCTGCAAAAGCTCCTGCGCAAGGTGCGCAAGGGGACCGAGCTGATCCTCATTCCTGGCAATCACGATGAGGCCTTTCGCGAGTATTGCGGGCTGACATTCGGCGGCATCGCCATCGAGCGCAATATTGTCCATGTCGGAGCCGACGGCAGGCGCTATCTCGTCATCCACGGCGACGAGTTCGACGTCGTGGTGCGCTACGCCAAATGGCTCGCTCTGCTCGGCGACTGGAGCTATGAGCTCGCGCTTTGGGCCAACACGCATTTCAACGTGCTGCGCCGCTGGTTCGGCATGCCCTACTGGTCGCTGTCGGCCTATCTGAAGCACAGGGTCAAGCGCGCGGTGAACTATATCGGCGAGTTCGAGACGGCGCTCGCGCAGGAAGCGCGCCGTCACGGCGCGCAAGGCGTGATCTGCGGCCACATCCATCATGCTGCCATGCGCCAAGTCGGCGACGTCATCTACATCAATACCGGCGACTGGGTCGAAAGCTGCACGGCCGTCGCCGAGACCGAGGAGGGGATTTTTGAGATCATCCGCTGGACGCACCCGCCCCACGGCATGAGTACGCCCGAACCCTTTGTCGAGGAGCTCGAGGCTGCCGCCTGATGCGGGTGCTCGTCGCAACCGATGCCTGGCACCCCCAGGTGAATGGGGTGGTGCGCACCTATGAGCGGCTGGCTCTGGAGGCGCCGAAGCTCGGCTTCGAGGTTAGTTTTCTCGCCCCTCCGCTGTTCCGCACCTTGCCGTGTCCGACCTATCCGGAAATCAGGCTCGCGCTTGCCGGCCCGCGCGCGATCGCACGGCATGTCGCCGAAATCCGCCCCGACTTCATCCATATCGCCACGGAGGGACCGATCGGGCTCATGACGAGGCGCTATTGCCGCAAGACGCGGTGGCCGTTCACCACGAGCTATCACACGCGCTTTCCCGAATATGTCGCTGCCCGCCTCCCGATCCCCGAGGACTGGTGCTACGCGCTCCAAAGGCGCTTCCATAACGGCTCGGCTGGTACCTTCGTCGCCACGCAGTCTGTCGCTGACGATCTCGCGGCCCGCGGCTTCGAACGGCTGATGCAGTGGTCGCGCGGCGTCGACACCGAGCTGTTCAGGCCGCGCAAGGTGCGCTTGTTCGGCGATCAGCCGGTGTTTCTCTATGTCGGCCGCATCGCGGTCGAGAAGAACATCAAGGCCTTTCTCGATCTCGACCTTCCCGGCCGCAAGGTGCTGGTCGGCGGCGGTCCGCAGGCGCGCGAGCTTGGCCGGCTCTATCCCGATGCGATCTTCACCGGGCCGCGCGAAGGCGAGGCGCTGGCCGAGGCCTATGCCTCGGCCGACGTGTTCGTGTTCCCGAGCCTGACCGACACGTTCGGCCTGGTGCTGTTGGAGGCGCTGGCCTGCGGCGTTCCGGTCGCGGCCTATCCGGTGAGCGGGCCGAAAGACGTGCTGACGGACCCGGAAGCCGGTGTGTTGAACTCGGACCTCAGAGAGGCCGCGCTGCAAGCGCTGCTGCTTCGCAGAGAGGCGGCACGGGCGCATGCGCTGCGCTACAGCTGGGAGAACTCGGCGCGCCAGTTCATCGAGAACATGATGGTGGCCCACAATCTCGGCCTGCCGCCGAAACGCGCCCGCTTTCGCCGCTGGCGCGGCAAGCGTGGCACGCAAAAGAAAACGGCCCGGTTGGGGGGGAACCGGGCCGTTTCACTCTCATGCGTCAGTTTGGGGGACGCTTTGGGGGAACTCGCGTCTGCCTAAAGATGGTTAGCGGCTTGGCGCGTTTCAAGGGGGCGATTTAAAATCTCGCCCGCGCGACCTAATATCCTGAAAATATGGGAAAAATCGTCTAGCCGAACAAGGCAGCCCGCTTGATGGCGTCGAGTTCGGCGAGCGTCAAAGGCTCCGGCCGATCGAACGCCGGGCGCCCGCTTGATGACGGCGAGGACGATGCCGTTTCGAGCGGCGAATCGCCCTGGAGCGAGGCCGACGCTATGGTGGCCGCCGCGCGTGCGCGTCCGTCACGGCCCTTCAGCACGCGATCGACATCGTCTTGCTTCAGGCCTTCGCCTCTTCGCTGCGGCCCGTGCAGCAGCCGGTCGTCTTCGCGCACCGCGACATCCGCGAACGCCTTCATCTTCGCGGCGATGTCGTCGACCTTGAAGGCGATGTCGTCGACGCCCCAAATCTCGATCATGGCGTTGATCCGCTGCTCGATGAAGCGAAGCGCCTTGACCACTTTCTCCGTGCGCTGTCCGGTGATGTCCTGAAACGAGCAAGCCGTGTAGATGTCGGTGGCGCGCTGATCGAGCTTGTCGCAGAGCTCGATCTCGATGCCCCTCTCGCGCAGGATCCAGGCGACCTCCTGGATCACCTCGGCGGCCCCGAGAATATCCGAAGTTGCCTTCTCGGTCGCCTCGACGATGTGCTCGAGCTCAGCCGTGGCGCCGACGAGCTGCTCGTCGAACTTGTGCGACGGCTTGATCTGGGCGATCTCGCGTCTCGTCCGCGCGATCGCCTCGCTCATCTCGACCAGCTCGACGAAGACGTTGCTCGGCACGGCATGCCGGGGCGAGGGCTTGAGCACCGCCCGCTCGATCCTGGCGATGGCTTCGAGCAGCATGTCGGTCTCGGCGGCGCGGTTCCGCCTGGCAAACTCGGCGAGGAACCAGCGACCTCTCGGACTCGCGCGCAGCAGGGCTTCGAGCGCGGCATAGGCTTCGGCGAGGCCGACCTTCCGCGGCGCTTCGGGCTGCGATGGGCTGGTGCCGTCTGGGGCGCGTTCCGGCATGGGTAGCGAGGCTAGCGTGATTTGGGGTAGACGGCCGAATGTAGTGCCGAACAACTCTGGATTCGTTAACTGCCATGGCGAGCCTGCCGAGCCTCCGCGTAGCCCGCCTTTCCTTTGCTTGGCGGCTCGGTTTCCTTTACGCGGCGCTGTTTTTGGTGGTGGGCTGCTATCTGCCCTACCTCCCGGTCTGGCTTAGCTGGCGGCGCCTCGACGCCGACCAGATCGCCGTGCTTCTCGCCGCCCCGCTGTTCACCCGCATCCTGTTCACGCCGGCCATCAGCTTTGCCGCCGACCGGCTGGGAGACCGCCGCAAGATCCTGATCGGGCTCGCCTGGGGGTCGCTGATCTCCTTTCTGCTGCTGTGGGCCGCGGACGGCTTCCTGGCCATGCTGCTCGCCACGGTCCTGCTCGCGATCAACTGGACCACGATCATGCCGCTGATCGAGACGGTCGCGGTGAGCGGCATCCGCTTCCGCGCGCTCGATTATGGGCGCGTGCGGCTGTGGGGATCGATCAGTTTCATCGTGGCGAGCCTTGGCGCGGGGCTCGTCATCGGGCGGATCGGCCCAGGCGTGGTGATGCCGCTACTGGTCGCTGCGACCGCGCTGATGATCCTCGGCGTGCATCTTTTGCCGCGGGAGCTGACCGAGGCGGCGGCGAAGGGGACGCCAGCGCTGCGCGGGCTGAAACTGAAAGATGCGGTCGATCTGTTCCGCGCGCCGCTCTTTCTCCTGTTCCTGCTCGCGGCGAGTCTCGTGCAGGCAAGCCACGCGCTCTATTACAGCTTCGGCTCGCTGCATTGGCGGACGCAAGGCATCCCCGACGGCGCCATCGGCGCGCTGTGGTCGGTGGGCGTCGTCGCCGAGGTTGCGTTGTTCGCGGTCTCAGGTCGTGTCATTGCCTATTGCGGCGCGGCGCGGCTGCTCATGCTGGCGGGGCTCGCGGCGACCTTGCGCTGGGCGTTCATGGCGATCGACCCGCCACTGCTTGCCACGGCGCTGCTGCAGACACTGCATGCCATGAGCTTCGGCGCGGCCCATCTCGCCGCCATCCATTTCATGACCCATGCCGTACCATTGGACCGCGCTGCCACAGCGCAAGGACTTTACGCCGCGGTCGTCGCAGGTCTCGTGCTCGGCCTCGTCACCATCGCCTGCGGACCGCTGTACCGGACCTTCGCCGGCGAGGCTTATGCCGCCATGGCGATGCTGGCGTTCATCGGGGCTGGCGCCGCCTTCATATTGATGCAGCGCTGGCGTGGCGGGCTGGTTGCCGGCACCGATGCCGCTCAGCCCCAAAGCGCGGGCGGCGGCGGGAAGACCATGCCGGCCTCGTAAGTGAGCCCTGGCGCGCGATCGCGAGCGAGCAGAAGCGGCCCGTCGAGATCGACCCAGTCGGCATTTTGCGCGACGAGCAGGGCAGGGGCCATCGCCAGCGAGGTCGCGACCATGCTGCCGACCATGATCTTCAAGCCGAGCGCGCGGGCCTCCGCGGCGAGCAGCAGCGCCTCGGTCAAGCCCGCCGGTCTTGTCGAGCTTGATGTTCACCGCATCGTAGCGCTCGGCGAGCGCCGCGAGCGAGGCGCGGTCATGCACCGACTCGTCGGCGCAGACCGGAACGGGTCTCTCGATGCGCTGCAAGAGCATCGTCGCTGCCGGCGGGGAGGGGCTGCTCGACCAGCTCCACGCGCGCCGAGGCGGCGGCGGCAAGAAGCGATTCGACATCATTGGGTTGCCAGGCCTCGTTGGCATCGACGATGAGCCTCGCCTGGGGCACTGCCTCGCGCACCGCGGCGAGCCGCTCTTTGTCGCCGTCGCCGCCGAGCTTGAGCTTGAGCAAGGGATGCGCAGCGCTCGCCTCGCGCGCCTTCGCCGCCATCGCCTCGGGCGATGCCAGCGAGAGCGTGAAGGCGGTGAGCACAGGCTGGAGGGCGCCGATCCCGGCAAGCGTCGCGGCGCTCCGGCCCGACCGCTTGGCCTCGAGATCCCATAAGGCGCAATCGAGCGCATTGCGCGCGGCGCCCGCAGGCAGCAAGGCAGCGAGCTCGGCCCGGCTCAACCCGCTGGCGATAGCGCTCAGCGCAGGCCTCGATGGCGGCGACCACGCCCTCGACGCTCTCGCCATAGCGCGCATAAGGCACGCATTCGCCGCGCCCCTTATGGGTGCCGTCGCTGACCGAGGCGACCACCACGACCGCCTCGTGCTTTGAGCCGCGGGAGATGGTGAAGCCGCCTCTGATCGGCCAGCGCTCGACGGCGACCTCGAGATCAAAGCCGCCGCGGGGCGCCGCGAGTTCAAGCTCGTCCCCACGCTCATTCCCGAGGCCCGCCATAACGCCTTTCTTTCTCCTGGATTTTCGTTCAAAAACAGAGGACTTCCCAACGGCGCCTCGCGTGTCAACTCCAGGCAAGCTAAGCCCTTCTATGCTCAAGCGCGACCATCAGGTTGTCCTGCCGACCCAAGCCCGCGCGCCGGGCTTCCGCGTCGAGCTCAGGGGCACCACCTTCCGCCTGGTCGCGACCGGCGCCTGGACCGTGGCCGAGGCGACCCAGCTCGACACCGCGCTGAAGCGCCTGCGCGTGCCGATCCCGCCCACGCCCGACTTCACCGGCGAGATGGACATTGCCGGCATCGCCGAGATCGACACCGCCGGCGCGCTGCTGTTGCAGCGGACGGCGGCCGCCTGGGAGAAGAGCGGCTTGCGCACCCGCTATGCCGGCGCCACCGAAGGCTTCCGCATCCTGATCGAGGAGGTGCAGAAGCGGAGCCGCGGCGAGCGCCCGACAGATCGAGAAGCGCGGCGCGCTGACCCAATTCACCGAGGACATGACCACGCGCGGTGACCGGCGCCTGGGGCGACGTCGTCCAGCTCACCGCCTTTCTCGGCGAGGTCACCGCCGCCTTCGCGCGCATGATCCGCCAGCCCTGGCGCTTCCGCACCATCTCCTTCATCCATCATCTCGACCATGCCGGCTTCAGGGCGGTGCCGATCATCGCGCTGATCTGCTTCCTGATCGGCGCCGTGGTGATGCAGCAGGGCGTGGTGCAGCTGAAGCCGTTCGGCGCCGAGCCCTTCGCCGTCAACATGGTCGCCATCCTCGCGCTGCGCGAGGTGGGCATCCTGCTCACCGCCATCATGGTGGCCGGCCGCTCGGGCTCGGCCTTCACCGCCGAGATCGGCTCGATGAAGATGCGCGAGGAGATCGACGCCATGCGCACGCTCGGCATCGATCCGATGGACACGCTGGTGCTGCCGCGCATCCTCGCGCTGGTGGTGGCGCTGCCGCTGCTCACCTTCATCGGCGATCTGATGGGGCTCGCCGGCGGCGGGCTGATGGCCTTCGCCGTGCTCGGCCTCGACGCCTCGAACTATCTCGACAAGCTGCGCGATGTGGTGGACTTCCAGCATTTCATGGCCGGCATGATCAAGGCGCCGTTCGCGGCCGTGATCATCGGGCTGGTCGGCTGCCTGGAAGGCCTGAAAGTCGAAGGCAGCGCCGAATCCCTCGGCACGCACGTGACCAGCGCCGTGGTCAAGGCGATCTTCCTGGTGATAATTTTGGATGCCGTTTTCGCCATGTTTCTCTCGGGGATCGGGGTGTGATCGTCGATAACGGACGCGAGGTTGTGATCCGCGTGCGCGGGCTCGCCAAGAGCTTCGGCAGCCATCAGATTTGGGACGGGCTCAGCCTCGACGTCTATCGCGGCGAGATCCTCGCCATTGTCGGCGGCTCGGGTCAGGGCAAGTCGGTGCTGATGCGCGTCATCACCGGGCTGGTGAAGCCCGACGCCGGCGATGTCGGCCTGTTCGGGCAGAACGCCAAGACGCTCACGCCGCAGGATCGCCTCGAAATCGAGAAACGCTGGGGCATCCTCTTCCAGGACGGCGCGCTGTTCTCCTCGCTCACCGTGCTGCAGAACATCCAGGTGCCGATGCGCGAGCATCTCGAGCTGCCGCAGGCGATGATGGACGATCTCGCCTTTCTCAAGCTCGCCATGGTCGGACTGCCGCCCAACGCCGCGCATAAATTCCCCTCCGAGCTGTCCGGCGGCATGCGCAAGCGCGCAGGGCTCGCCCGAGCGCTCGCGCTCGACCCCGAGATCGTGTTCCTCGACGAGCCCACGGCCGGTCTCGACCCGATCGGCGCGTCGGATTTCGATCACCTGATTCGCAAGCTGCAACAGACACTTGGGCTGACGGTCTATATGGTCACCCACGATCTTGATACGATCTTCACCGTGTGCGACAGGGTGGCCGTGCTGGCCGACAAGAAGATCGTGCGGACGGGCTCGCCGACCGAATTGCAGCGCCAACCCAATCACCCGTGGATCAAGGAATATTTCTGCGGCGAGCGGGCGCGCGCGGCGACACCCGGCGAGCGGCCGCGCATCCCGGCCTGATGAGCGTAGCGAGTCCTAAGGAACCGATTTGATGGAAACCAAAGCCAACTACCTGATGATCGGGGGGTTCGTGCTCGGCGTGCTCGCGCTCGCCTTCATCTTCGTCTTCTGGATGAGCAATTTCGCCGGCGGCGGGAAGCGCTATTACATCGTGTTCGAGAGCTCGGTGGCGGGGCTGACCACCGGCTCGAGCGTCGGCTTCAACGGCATCAGGGTCGGCGAGGTGCAGTCCTTCGCGCTCGATCCTGAGGACGCGCGCAAGGTTCAGGTGCTGATCAGCGTGCGCGACGACACGCCGGTGCGCGAGAATTCGCATGCCACCATCCAGTCGATGGGCTTGACCGGCGGCAGCGGCGTGCAGATCACGCCGGGCTCGCCCGATTCGCCCTTCCTGGTCGCCACGGCCGAGAACCCGATTCCCGTCATTGCCGCCGATCCCGGCTCGGGCCAAGGCGTGTTCGAAGCGGGCTCCGCGGCGCTGAACAACGCCAATGTCTTCATTTCCAAGCTGAACGCTCTGCTCGACCAGAACGAAAGGTCGATCAACACGACGATGACCAATGTCGAGCAGTTCACCACCATGCTGGCCGAAAAGAAGGAAGATATCGGCCAGGCCATCACCGACGTGAAGGAAGGCGCCAATTCCTTCAAGACTTTGTCGAGCAAGCTCGAAGTCTCGCTCGGGGATAACATGGATGGGCTGACCCGCCAGGCGCAGGGATAGCCTTCAGGAGTTCGGCAACTTCATGCGGGAAGGACGCCGCACGGCGGTCACTTTGAACCGAATTCTGGAGAAGCTGGAGGCTGATCCAAAGGGTTTTTTGCTTGGTGGAAACCAGGTCCCGGAATACACTCCAAAGGGACAATAGCGCACTCCCGAGGGCCAATAGGGAGTGTCTCCTAACAGGGGGCGATCGGACATGTCGCGATCTGCGCCAACGCTGGCTACAGGCTTGTTGTGCCTGGGGCTGGTCGGGTGCGCCTTGGCGGCAAACACGAAGCCGCCGACCACCTATGATCTCGTCGCACCGCGCTCGTTCTCCAGCACGCCGCGGCCGGCGCCCTATCAGCTCGTGGTCTACGAGCCGACCGCCGTGCATGCGCTCGAGACCGACCGTCTCATGGTGCGCCCGCAGGCCGACCAGGTCTCCTACTACAAGGGCATCGCCTGGAGCGATCGGCTGCCGCGCCTCGTGCAAGCGCGCATGATCGAGACCTTCCAGAATTCCGGAGCGGTCAAGGCGGTGAGCTCCATCGATCGGCCAATACGCTCTCGTCACCGATCTGCGCGCCTTCCAGATCGACGTGTCGAGCGGCAAGGCCTACGCCGAGATCGAGATCTTCGCCAAGCTGGTCAACACCAGCACCGGCAAGGTGACGGCGACCAAGGGCTTCAGCGCGCGCGTGCCGGCGACGACCGACTCGCCGACCGATGCCATCGCCGCCCTGAACCAGGCCTTCACCGAGGTGCTGCAAGACACCACCACCTGGGTCGCCTCCCGCCGCGCTTAGCTGTCTTACGCTTCATTGGTTGCGAGGTCATGGCCGGGCTTGTCCCGGCCATCCGCCGACCTTTCGACATGTTGCGAGGAAGTTCGTGGATGCCGGCACAAGGCTGGGCATGACACTCCGGAAGTCGGACGCCAAAAACTAAGTGGCCCCCGCCTCCTCTTAAGGGAGGGCGGGGGCCAAGGCTTTGGGGGAGCCTTTAGCTCTGGAAACTCGTTTAGCGCAGCCGTCCGCTCGCATGCGCGAGCAGGAGATAGACGCGACCCGACTCCGACGTCAGGTAGTTCTGCAACATGCGCCCGTCGGGATCCGACGCTTCGGCGTCGCCGAGCAGCCGCTCGAAATCGGCGATATAGCGGTCGACCGTCATGCGGAAATCGGCCTCGCGATCGTAGCGGCGAGCCATCTCGTCGAAGGTCGTCTGGCCGTCGACGGTGTAGATGTGCCGGCCGAGCACGCCGCGCTCTCCGGCCCTGAAGCGCTGCCACACGTCGGACGCGGTGCGGTAGTCGATGGCGCGGGCAATCTCGTCGAGACGGAGCTGTCCGCCGCCTTGCGCCGGAGGCGCTGCGCGCGTGCCGAAGCGCCGCCGCCGCATAGCCTGATCGGGCTCGCGCCGCGAAGCATATCGCCGCCGGCGCCGCTGGCATATGACGCGGCGTTGCTCAGCTGACTGGCGAGCCCGCCCGCGACCTGACCGATATCGCCGTCCGGCGAGCCGACCGGCCGTCCCCTCGCATCGAAATGCGGCAGCGGACCGAGATCGAATTGGCCGGCGCCGGCTGGAAGGATTGCGGGCGCGGCTGAGCCGCAGGCCTGCCGGAACGGGTCTGGGGCCGGGGCCTGCGGCGGTGCCGCCGGCCGCGCCAGAGCGGGCGCGGTGATCGCCTCGATCTCGCGGAGCTGCTCCGACAATGCCTTGCGGATGGCCGCGGTCGCCTGAGCGGTCTGCTCGGGCAGGCCTTCCATCCGCTTCTGCATTTCCTGACGCAGGCTGTCGAGATCGCTCGCCGTCTTCTGCGCCGTCTCGCGCATGCCGCGCGAGGTGTTGTCGAACTGGCCGCGCATCTGCTCGAGCTGCCGGCCGATCTGGGTGATGACCGTCTCGAAGCTCGACTTGAGGTCGCCGACCGCGCGCTGGGTATGGGCTTGCGCCTCGTCGCGCAGGCGCTCGATCTGCTGCGAGCGCGGCTTGCGCCTGACCCGCCGTGTCGCGCGCCAGCGCCGTGCCGACTTGCTTCGCCCGCGGCTTCCGCATTGCCCATGCGCGTTCTCGACCATGCCGGCATAGGAGCGCATCATGTTGTCGAGGTCCTGCGCCTTGGTGTTGACCGTGTGCAGCAGCGCGATGATCGCCTGATGCCGGCCTTCCAGGATCGAGTCGATCTTGGTGTTCGACGAGTCGAGCGCCTTGGCGGCGGTGAGGATGGCCTGGCCCTGATTCTCGAAGCGCTGGGTGAGCCCGTGGATCTGGTCGAGCAGCCCGCGTGAGACCTCGCGCAGCGTCTGCGTCTGGCTGGTGAGGATCGAGACGGCTTCCTTCGACTGCGTGCCGACCTGGTTCGCGGTCTGCTGCATGATCGCCGAATTGTTGGCGAGCACCTGGTTGAGCTGCGCCGTCTGCTTGCCGAAGGTCTCGGCGGTCGCCCGCGCGTGCTCGCCGAGCATCCTGTCGGTCTCGACCGCGCGCTGATTGAAGGTCATGTCGATCGCCTTCAGCCGCTCGGCGAGAGCGATGATGACGGCTTGCGCCCGCTCGGTCATGGTCTTGTCGAGGGACCCGGTCTGCTGGCTGATGGCGGTCTCGAGCGCCTTCACGCGCTGGAACAGCGAGTTGGTGAAGCTCTCGGCGCGCTCGGCGAGCGTCTTGTCGAGCACGATGGCGCCCTGATTGATCGCGGCGATGAACTGGGCCGTGCGGTCTTGCAGCGACTTGTCCATGGCCGAGGTCCGCTGATCGACGGCCACGGCGAAGCCGGCGGCCCGCTCGACCAGCGCCCGGTCCAGCAGCGCTGCTTTCTGATCGATGATCGCGTTGAACTGGCCGGTGCGGTCGGCGAGCGTCTTGTTCAGCGCATCGGCGCCCTGGCCGATCGCGGTGGCGAGCGCGTTGGTGCGCTCTTGCAGCGTCTTGTCGAGAACGACGGCGCCCTGCGAGACGAGATTGGTGAAGGCCTCGGTGCGGTCCTTCATGGTCTTGTCGAGAATCCCGGCGCCCTGGCCGACAGTTGCGGCAAACACCTCGGTGCGTTGCTTCAGCGTGTTGTCGAGAGCCTGCGCGCCCTGGCCGATGGTCGCCGGCAAGCGCTTCGGTGCGCTGCTTCAGCGTGTTGTCGAACAGCGACGGCGCCCTGGCCGACGGTCGACGGTGAAGCCCTCGGTGCGCTCTTTCAACGTGGTGTTGAGCGCCTCGGCGCCCTGGCCGATCGACGCCGTCAGCGTCTCGGTCCGCTGCTTCAGCGTGTTGTCGAGCAGCACGGCGCCCTGGCCGATCGTCGCCGTCAGCGTCTCGGTCCGCTGCTTCAGCGTGTTGTCGAGCAACGCGGCGCCTTGGCCGATCGTCGCCGTCAGCGTCTCGGTCCGCTGCTTCAGGGTGTTGTCCATCAGGACGGCGCCCTGCGAGAGGAGGGAGGTGAAGCCCTCGGTGCGCGTCTTTCAACGTCTTGTCGAGCGCGTCGGCGCTCTGGCCGATCGACGCGTGAAGGCATCGGTGCGGTCCTTCAACGTCTTGTCGAGCAGGATCGCGCCTTGCGCGACGGACGTCTCGAGCCCCTTGATGCGGGTCGCGAGCGTGGACTGCAGCGCCTCGGTGCGCTCCTTCATGGTCTTGTCGAGGGCGGTGGTCCGCTGCACCACCACGCTCTCGAGCGCGGCGAGGTTCTGCGTCGCGCCTTCGATCACCTGCGACAGGCGGCCTTGCTCCTTGCTCAGGCGCTCGAGCAGGCCGGGCACGGCTTCGGCGACGCGGTTCTGCGCCTTATGCACCTGCTCGGCGGCTTCGCTCGAGCGGGCGACGAGGAGCTCGGTCAGCTGAATGCCGCGCTCGGAGAGCTTCTTGTCGATCGAGCTCGAGGCGGTGGCGATGTCGCGGGCGACTTGCTGGCCGACGCCCTTCAAGGCTTCGCTGACCCGCGCGCTGTTATTGGCAAGCGCCTCGCGCTCGGTGGCGAGCTCGCTGATCAGGCCGCGCACGCGAATCTCGTTCTCGCCATAGGAGCGCTCGAGCGCGGCGACCTCGCTATGCACCATGGCTTCGAGCTCGCTCGCCCGGCCGATGGCGCGCGAGATGGCGTCGTTCATGGCGGCGACCTGGCGCCGGATGGTCTGCCCGACCGAGGCGACCGACTGCTCGGCAAGCCTGTCGGGCTCGGCGAGCCTGACCGCGACCTCGGTCATGGCCGAGGCCATGAGGCGAAGCTCCTGCGCGCGCCAGACGAGCAGCGCCAGGAACCAGAAGATGACGATCGGCACGAGAATGGCGACGGCGGCGGTGAGCGCGGAGGCGCTGCCGAGCAGGCCCGACATTCCGTTGGAGGCGACCTGGGTCGAGATCAAGCCGAAGGCGAAAAAGCCGCCGACGATGAACCAGACGGCCGAAGCGGCAAGGGCGATCAGGAAGGGCGTGCGCGACGGTCTTTGCTGAAGCGCGAAGATCAACCCGCCGATCGAGGGAACATCGTCATTGGCCGGCGTGGCGAGGCGGCGCTGCGGGGGAGGGCCTGCGGGGCGCTTGGTGCGCACGAATTGACGTGGCGGCGTGGGAGCGGCGCTCGGACCGGGAGCCTCGGCGAATTCCAATGGAGGTTTCGGCGGCACTCGTCTCCTCAGGCGCCTTCGTGGCCTTCGGCGGCTCATCGCGTTTCGGCTCGACGATCCCCTCGCGCTTCCGCTGCTCGGCCTTGAGCCGTTCCGCTAGGGAGGTTCGCTTTGGGAGTTCGGGGCCCCGCTCAAGTCCCTCGCCGGACTTTTCGTCTCGGGTCCGGGTCATCGCATCAAGAGGCTTTTGTTCCTTAGCCCCCGCTGCCGCGCTTCCAGACTTCGCTTGCTCTTGCGCCATCACGCGTTCCTCGCAACCGACGAAAACTCATGAGAGAATTTGCGCGCCTTGCTACTCGAGACCCACCAGCAGCGGCGCGGAGCGTCATAGATGAAACGGCCCTGGAATCCGGACAAAAGACGACCCGGAAGGGCTCCCGACGCATTTCCCCCTGTCCTGTAATCGTTAACGAATTTTTAGGGCTAAAAAAAGTTTAATCGGCGGTTATGGTTGACGCGCTCTAAGGCTTTAATATTGCTTATGGATTCTGGTGTCTTACGGGCGCGAATCGGCTAAGAGGTAGAGCATTGGTTGCAAGAAGGTAACAGGGGTCACCCGCGCCAAGCCGTCACATAATCGCCGCGCGGCCTGCCCAAAAGCGTCCCGAGAGTCCGCTAGGAGCAGTGAGACCTGGGAAAAACGACGGGAGAATAGGCCTCATGACCAGCGAATTGGCGGTTTGGAATGATGATCCGCACGCGGAGGAGGGGCGTAAGACCTCTTCAAGGCCGGTCGATCTTGTGCATCTTTCGCGTTACACGCTGGGCGAGCGCGCCGCTCGAGCGCGAAGTTCTGGTGCTCTTCTGTAGCCAATCCTCGATCTATATCGAGCGGCTCCATACGGCCCGGTCCGACAAGGACTGGAAGGACGCCGCCCATTCGCTCAAAGGTTCGGCAACGGCGATCGGCGCCTGGCGCACCGCCGCCGCTGCCGCAAATGCCGAGGCGCTGTCGAGCGAGGCGTCATCCGAGGCGAGGGCGGTTCGCCTGCGCGAGATCGAGTCTTCGGTGCGCGAGGCGGAGAGCTATATCGGCACGCTGCTCGAGGATCGCTGAAGCGGCCGAACTCCGCAATAACGTGCCCCTCGAAGGCACTGGAGTCTCACTGACAATTGCCCTATAGAGCACGGGCCGCGAGCGGGCACCCCTTCTCGCGCCTCCTTTCGTCGGGCGCGAGCATCTCCCGCTGCCCGGTCCCCAAGATCGGAACAACCTATCGAAGCCCGCCAATGTCATGGCCAGGATCACCTTTATTCAGAACGACGGGACGGAGCGCGTTGTCGAGGCGGAGCCCGGCATGACGGTGATGGAAGCCGCGGTGAAGAATTCGATCCCCGGCATCGCCGCCGAATGTGGCGGCGCCTGCGCTTGCGCGACGTGCCATGTCTATGTCGATGACGCTTGGCGCGAGACGACCGGGAGCCCGGAGCAGATGGAGGAGGACATGCTCGATTTCGCGTTCGACATCAGGCCGTCAAGCCGGCTCTCCTGCCAGATCAAAGTGACCGAGGCGCTCGATGGCCTCGTGGTCCGCATTCCAGACAAGCAATTCTGAGACACCCATGTCCGAAGTCATCAAGACGGATGCAGTCATTGTCGGCGCTGGCCCCGTCGGCCTCTTCGCCGTGTTCGAGCTCGGCCTGGTCGACATCAAATGCCATGTCATCGACATTCTCGATCGGGCCGGGGGCCAATGCACCGAGCTTTATCCCGAGAAGCCGATCTACGACATTCCGGGGCTGACCATCGTCACCGGCCAGGAGCTGACCGACAAGCTCATGGACCAGATCAAGCCGTTCGGAGCCACCTTCCACTTCAACCAGCGGGTTGAGAGTCTCGAGCGCATAGACGGCGGCTTCAGGCTTAAAACCGACGCCGATACCGTGCTTGAAGCCAAGGTAGTGGTGATTGCCGCCGGCGGCGGATCCTTCACGCCGAAGCGCCCGCCGCTTCCCGGCATTGAGCAATATGAAGGCACTTCGGTCTTCTACTCGGTGCGCAAGATGGATCATTTCAGGGGCCGCGACGTGCTTATCGTAGGCGGCGGCGATAGTGCGCTGGATTGGACCCTGAACTTGCAGCCGGTCGCCAAGTCGCTGACGCTCTTGCATCGGCGCTCCGAGTTCCGCGCGGCGCCCGCCTCGGTGCAGAAGATGCTCGCCCTCGTCGAGCAGGGCGACGTCAGCTTCAAGCTCGGTCAGGTTACAGAACTGCACGGGGAGGGCGGCAAGCTCCGTTCGGTGACGGTGAAGGGCGCCGACGGCGCGACCTTCGAGCAGCCTGCCGAGGTCATGCTGCCCTTTTTCGGCCTCACCATGAAGCTCGGTCCGGTCGCCGATTGGGGCCTCAATCTCGAAGAGAATCTGATCCCCGTCGACACGGCGAAATTCGAGACCAGCGAACAGGGCATCTTTGCCGTCGGCGACATCAACACCTATCCGGGCAAGCTGAAGCTCATTCTGTCGGGCTTCCACGAGGCGGCGCTGATGGCGCAGCAGGCGCACAAATACGTCTATCCCGACAAGAAGCTGATCTTCCAATACACCACGTCGTCGTCGAATCTGCAGAAGAAGCTCGGCGTGAAGTAAGCCGCGCGCGGCTCGCGGGCTCAGGCCAACGAGCGGTAAATCGCGACCTCGTAGGGGCTCAGCAGCCGCACCTTGCCGCGCTCGATCAGCGGAAGCTCGAGCCGCTGGAACACGCCGCTATTGTCGATCAGGTCGGTCGCCACCGGCTCGACGAGAATGAGATAGAGCCGCCGCGGCCGCTGCCGATACGACACGACGATGTTATGCAGGACCTCGGCGAACACCTCGCGCGAGAACGGGTTGAAGAAATAGTGTACCGCCTCGCCGCCGAGTGGGCCCACCTGGCTCGCGTCGTCCAGAACGCATTCCACATTGCGGCATTTCATGCGGCTGCGCGGGAATTGCGCGATGTTCATGATCGCGTCGTCATGCAGCTCCTCGGCGAACTCGATGCCGCCGACGGCATGGAAGGGATGCTGTGAGGCGAGCAGCAGCACGCGTCCCTTGCCCGCGCCGTAATCGACGAAAGTGAGCCGCGACAAATCGTAATTGATGGCGCCGACGGTCCAGTCGAACAGAGCGCAGGGCGTCGGCCGGTAGTCGTGACCGTGCTCGCGATTGCTGCCGCGAATGGTCAGCCCGGCGAGCGGCACCGGATCTTTTGTCGGTTTGAAGAACAATGTCTCGATCGGCGGATCGAGCACGCCTTCGTGCAGCCAGAATAGATAATTCTTGTAGTCCTGCTTCAACCGCTCGGGGCGGGTGCGTTCCTTGAGCTTGCTGCCGGTTCGCTCGATCTCGGGCAGCACGCTGTCACGTCCGATCTCGGCCGCTCGCGCGAGCCCGGTCTTGCTGGCCTCGACCGCCGTCGTTGTCGCGCTCTTGGTCTGGGTCGCAGTCTTGTCGGCAAGCTTGGCGATCCGCTCGGCCATGCTCGCGGCAATATTGATCGCACGCTGGCGCGCCGGTGGAGCGGCCTGCGACTCCGGCTTATCGGAGCGGTGGGGCACGACCGACATTGGGCACTATCCCCGCTTTTGCGCAAGGATTGGGCAGCTTGCGGCAGGACGCAAGCGCTTTTTGTCGCAGTTCACAGCGGTCCGCGGGCCTGAGCCTCGGCCAAATATGCTATCCTCTTGATTCGCGAGGGGTGTTCCCGGCGCAGCCAGCACTCACCCAAGCGGCGGGGGGACAATTTCAGTGCAGGCAGAGGAATTCCACGATTCCATCAGACCCGGCCTCATTGCGATGCTGCCGCGGCTGAAACGGTTTGCCGATCTTCTCGTAGGCGGACGCAAAGAAGGTACGGCGTTGCTGCGCCGGGCGCTTCAGCTCATGCTTGCCGAGCAGCATCGTTATCAGCGCGGGACCGCGCTCGATCGCTGGGCCTTCGCCGAGATCTACCAGCTTTGGCTCGCCGACCTGCGCCGCCATGCCGATCCGATGGGTCAGGCCAAGGCCGACGATGCGAGCTTCGCGCAACTCTTCCACCAGGAGGATGGCGCGCCCTTGGATCATTTCACCACGAGCTTCCTGCGCAACCTGCCGCCGCAGCAACGCCTGACCTTGCTGCTGGTCTATGCCGAGCGCTTTGACCATATCGACGCCGGCCGCGTGCTCGACGTGCCGGCCGATACGATCGGCGCGCGGCTGGTGCGCGTCAGCGCCAGTCTCGCCGATCGCTTGAGCGCGCGCGAGCTTGGCCCCGCCAGCGCCAGCGTCGAAACACTCTACCCAGAAATTGTCTCATGACGGAACTCAGCGACGAACTGCTGGTGGCCTATGTCGACGGACAACTCGCGCGCAAGCAGACGCAGGCCGTCGAGAAGGTGCTCGAGCAAGACGATGTCATCGCCAAGCGCGTCACGGCTTTGAAGCACGCTCACAGCCAGCTCGAAGCGGCCTTCGACGCAATCCTTGCCGGCGAAGAAGCAGATGCCACGGCCAGGCCCGCGCCGCATCCCTCCGGTCTCTTCATCGCCTGGTCGACGCTCGCCAAAGTCAGCCTCGCCTCGGCCGGGTTGGTCGCGGCGTTCGTCATGATGCTTGCGGGCTTTGGCTGGCCTCTCACCGCTCCCGAATTCTCTCTGCAATCGTCTGGCGCCGCCGATCCGGACTATGTCGGCAGCATCCCGCCGAGTTGGCAGGAGGACGCCGCCCGCGCGCACGCCTTGCTGAGCCGCGCGAGTGTGGAAGTGGGTCTCGAGAGTCAAGGCAATCGCGACCTCGTCGCCTTCCAGCTCGCGCAAGCCATCGGTCCCAATCTTGCGGTGCCCGACCTCTCCGGCCAAGGATTGCGTTTCATGCGGGCGCAGCTCCTGCGCTCCGGCAATGAGCCTCTGGCGCAGCTTCTTTATCTCGGCTCGAGCGGCGCGCCGCTCGCGCTCTATGCGAGGAAGGGCGAGGGGGCTGCCGCGCCGGCGTTCAAGCGTTATGGCGCGCTTGGCAGCGTGGCGTGGTCGCAAGCGGACATCGCCTATCTCCTCACGGGCGAGGGCGATGAGGCGTCGCTAATGAAGCTCGCCAACGCGATCAGGGTCGAGACGACTGCACCGGCTAAAGCGGCGCCGGCCTATTCGCCGCTGCCGCCACCGCTTCCCAAGCCCAAGCCGAAGCGCTAGCGGGCCATGCGCGCCGAGGGCGTGTAGTCTCCGGCAAGGTAGCGATTGAGGTCTTTCCTGATCGCCGCCGTCCGCTCCTGGCTGCAATAGCGCAAGTCATCCCTGATGGTCGCCGTCACCGATTGGAGCGTGTAGTCGTAAGCGCGCTCGATCTTCTCCATCTGCTCCGGCGGGTTGCCGGCTTGCATCTCTGCCGCCATGTAGTTCGCTCTGAGCTGAGCGGGATCGAAGATGAAACCGCAATGGCTGGCTCGCGCTGAGGTCCATGCGACTTGTGTGGGCCTCGCCAGAGGATCGTCCAACGCGACGTTGCGGGCTGCCGCCTCGGGATCCTTGCTCGTCACGGAATCGACAGTGCTACAGGCCGGAAGCACGCCCGCGAGCAACGTAGCGGCGACGGCAAGAGCAGCGTAGGCGGCGCGTCTTTGGATCGTCCCTCGCATAGCGGGGCGATCTTAGCGGTGGCGCAGATGCGGTAAAGAGGCGAGAGCAGGGCCGAAGCGGGGCGCCAAAAACAGGAAAGGCGGAGCTTTGGGGCCCCGCCTCCCTGTGCGAATGTCGAGCCTCACGCCCGTTCGGGACGATCAGTCCGGCAACCGCGAGAGACCTTTCGGTCTCTTTGATCACGCGCTCGGCCTCATGGTTGCCCATGAAGCGGCGGCGTGATCCGACCACGGTCCTTATTTCACGTCGCGTTGCTACGACGTGGCTCCCGCCCTGGCCGGGTTGAAGCCAAATAGCGGTGGGACTTGCGGCGCGCCGTGCCCTGTCGACTCCACCTCACGGTATTGCGGCGAAGCCGCCAGACCGTGGCACGTTGCGCTTACTCACCCCTCCGCCTTTAGCCGCCCATGGCAATGAGCGACCGCGGGCTTGCCTTGCCCCGTGAACTTCCCGTTTGCTTCCCGGAGCCGCCGGATTTCTCCGTCGGCGCCTTCCACAACCGTTCCGCTCACACTCAGAGCATACATGAGGGCCGGTCCGGCGCATCAGGGCGCGCGAGGCTTATCCCCATTATCCACCGGGCCTTGTCTTGTCGGGGACGTGGCCCTTCCCTTGGCGGCCGATATCGCTACACTACGGCACGCGCGGAATCTCTCCGCGCGGCTATTGCGGCGTTTTGCGGGTCGTACCATGCGTGCCTTTGGCAACCGGCGTGGCGCTCGCACTATCAGTATTGCGTTGGTTGCGGGCTTGGCCGCGTTCGAAGCGGTCCTCGTGTTCGGCGCGGGGGCGATCGGAATTCCTGGCGTGCTCCTCGTCCGCTTCGCGGATAAGGGCGGCGACAGTCAGACTATGCCGAACGTCGCGGCGTTTGCTGGCGGCGAGAGCTTTATGGCCAAGGTGCCCGTGCCGGCCGAGCCGGAAAAGCCAACGCCTGCCGAAGAACCGGCAAAACCTGCATCTACTCCTCCCGATCCGGCCGCCGAGCCGCGCCTCGATGGGCTTGCCGATATTCCCCTGAAGCCTTGGGTGAGCGAGAAGCCCAAAGCAGACGAGGCTAAGCCGGACGCGCCCAAGGCGTTTGCCGCGAATTCAGGCGGGAAGGAAGTATTGCCTTGGGATGCGGTCGAGCCCTATCGTTTTTCGCCCGACGGCGCTGCGGCCGCTGACGCCACGGCTTCGCTGCCCGCGCCGAGCGCGCCGGAAACGCCGCGCCCGCCCGCAATACCGATTGCGCTGCCGAAGCCGAGCGCGGTCGAGGGTTGGGTGAAGGCCAAGGCGACCGAGATCAAGGGCGAGGAGCGGGGCCACTCGCTTTATCATTTCGAGTTCTGGCTTGATGCGCCCGACGAGGTGAAGCGGAGGCTGGTCACGGTCGCTTACGAATTCAATACGCCCGCAGTCATGCCGCAGTCGCAAGTGTCGAGCGAGGGAAAAACCGGCTTTCGCATCTTCGCCGGCGGCCTCACTTGCGCCGACAAGGTCACCGTCACTCTGAAATTCAATGACGGCCAATCGCAGCAGGTCGCCGTCGATGGCTGCCGGCTGGTGAGCTAGCTATCAACGCACGACGGCGACCTCGGCGACGAGCTCGCGGAAGCGCGGCCTCTGGCTCTCGATATAAGGAAGCGGCCGGCACACATCGATCGCGGCGATGCCGATCCGCGTCGTGAGTGCGCCGTTGAAGATGCCTTCGCCGAGCCGTGCAGAGAGCTTGGCGGTAAGCCCGTGCCCGATCACCTGCTGGATCACGTCGTCGCCGAGCGCGATGCCGCCGGTCAGCACGATATGGGTGACCACCATGCGGGCGAGCTTGAGCAGGGAGAGCGTGCCTGGCCGCGCGCCGTAGAGCGTGGCGAGCCGGCGCAGCATGCGCAAATTCTCCGCGCCGACGAACAGCATGTCGATCAGCGCGCCGGGACTCACCGCGGTGACCACCGACACGCGCTTGGCGGAGGCCGCGACGATGCTGCGGGCGTAGGGGTCGAGCGGCGCGACCAGCGTGCGCTCGCTAAGCCGCAATAGCTCGCCGGCGCTCATGATGTCGTGCTCATGCTCGGCGAGGCGTTGCAGGCCCCAGGCGAGATCCTTGCGCCCGGCATAGAGACGCTTCAAGCGATCGGCGACATCGATGGCGAGCGGTTTGTCGTTCTGGCGCGCGGCGCTGTCGGCCTCGTGCCTGATCTTGCCGAGACGGCCGAGCCGCGCGAGGCCCGCCACCTCTCGGAGGATGATCATAGCGAGCGCGAACAGGACCAGCGCGAGCAACCCGACCGCGGCCCAGCCGATCCAATCGTCGCGCGCGATCAGCGCCAGCACGTAATCGTAGAGCCAGAGCGAGGCGAGCAGGCCGACGAGCCCGCCAAGCGCGCCGATGAAGATGCTGCCCCAGCGCAAGCCCCGGCCGAGATCGGGCATGGCACGTGCGCGCGGAACCGGAAGCGGTACCGGCTCTGCCGCAAGATCGGGCATCACCGGCGGGACGAACACCTCCACCTCCTCGACGCGGAACGCCGCCGGTTTCCGATGCGTTTTCTTGCTCATGCCAATTGATCTCCGATCAGCGCCTCGATGGCGCGGTCGAGGCGGATATTTGGGAAGGGTGCGAAGCCGCCGGAAGGGAGCGGCAACGGATTTGGCGGTCTGAAGCGCACAAAGCGCATCTCGCCATGCTCGGTCTGCCAGCCTTTTAGCGCGGCTTCGGGGTCCTCGGGCAGGTCTCCCGGGAAGATGGCGAACTGCTCGTTGCCGTCGAAGGTCCGCTTGCCGATGACCTCGCCGGGAAGAGGATAGCCGATGATGCAAGGCAGCCTCTCGCCGTTCCGCTTCGCTTCGCCCTCGCGCGTAGCGCGGATCGCGGCCATCGCCAAAACCTTCACCTCGGCGCCGGCATATTCGGCGCGCGCCATAGCGCGGCCTGCGAGCTTGGCGAGGATCGCCTCGAGCCGATCATGGCTCTGATGATGCAAATGGTCGGCCTTGGTGGCGGCGAGCACGATGCGGTCGATGCGTGGGGCGAACAGGCTCGACCACAGGCTGTTCGCTCCCGTCCTGAAGCATTCGAGGATCTCGGTCATGGCGCGCTCGAGATCGCCGACCGCGGGCTGCCCGCCGTTCAGCGCGGTGAGCACGTCGATCAGCACGATCTGCCGGTCGAGCCGGGCGAAATGATCACGGAAGAAGGGCCGCACCACGTAGCTCTTATAGGCTTCGTAGCGGCGCTCCATCATGTTCCACAGCGAGCCGCGCGGGAAACTCTCCCCATCCTTGGCATCGAGCGGCGCGAAGGTGAGCGCGGGCGAGCCCGCGAGATCGCCCGGCATGAGGAAGCGGCCCGGCGGCAACGTGGACAGCGCGTAGAGATCGGCGCGCGTCTCGCGCAGATAAGCCTTGAACAGATCGGCGAGCGTCGCGGCGAGAGCTTCGTCGGCGCCCCGCGCGGGATCGATCTCGGCGAGCGCCTCGCGCCATTGCTTCGACGCCTTCTTGCGTGCCGGCGTCCGGCTCTGTTCGAGCGCGGTCCGCGACCAGTCCCGATAGTCGAGCCGAAGCAGCGGCAGATCGAGCAACCATTCGCCGGGATAATCGACGATGTCGATATGCAGGCTCTCGCGGCCGAGCTGCCGTTTCCAGAACCGAGTCGAGGCATATTCGATGGTGAGCCTGAGCTGGCTGATGCGGCGCGTGCTCTCCGGCCAGCGCGGGGGATCGGCGACGAGATCGGCGAGATGCTTCTCATATTCGAAGCGCGGCACGACATCGTCGGGTTGCGGCTCGAGATAGACGCGCACGATCCGCCCTTGTGCGGCGGCGTCGAAGAAAGGGAGGCGCGCGCCGGCGATGAGATTATGCACGAGCGCGGTGATGAACACCGTCTTGCCCGAGCGGGCGAGACCGGTGACGCCGAGCTTGAGCGAAGGCGTGACGAGGCCGCTGGCGAACTCACCGATGCTGCGGAAGGCGTCGCCGGCGGCTTGGCTGTAGCTAAAAATCGGCACGACTCGAAACGCCCTTTGCGCTTTTGCCCTCAGCGACGTTTACCGCATTGCCGGCTAAGGCCTGCCTAAGAAATGGGCTCAGCCATGCCATTAAATATGACGGATTTGCAATGTTTCCGCTGACTGTACTTCGCGAGTTTGTCAAGCGCGTCTCGCGTCTTGACTTGTCGACTCGCTTCCGTAAATACGTGGCTGCCCGGGTGGGGTCGCCGAACATGCGCGGACCGGTTAAGGGGAGCAGGGTCTTAAACCCAAAGAGGAAACGGATGCGTCTGGAAACGACCATGCGGGTCAAAAGAAAAATCCCCGAAGACTACCGCCCATCTGAGGACGAGCCTTTCATGAGCGAGCGCCAGCGGGCCTATTTCCGCCGGAAGCTGCTCAACTGGCGCGACGAGATTCTCCGCTCGACCAAGGAGACTCTCCAGCATTTGCACGACGATTCGGCGCAGCACGCCGATATCGCCGACCGGGCCACCTCGGAGACCGAACGCGCGCTCGAGCTCAGGGCCCGCGACCGGCAGCGCAAGTTGATCGCCAAGATCGACGCCGCAATTGCCCGCCTCGACGACGGCACTTACGGCTATTGCGAGGAGACCGGCGAGCCGATCAGCCTGAAGCGCCTCGACGCGCGGCCGATCGCGACCTTGAGCGTCGAAGCGCAGGAGCGCCACGAGCGGCGCGAGCGCGTCTATCGCGACGAATAGCCCAAGCCTACTGCCGCGGCCCTACTGCCGCGGCGCGATCGGAAAATCGAAGATCGTGTCGGGATAGGGTTCCGGCTGCAAGGTGAAATGCCACCACTCCATGGGGTAGTTCTTGAAGCCATGCCCCTGCATGGCCTCGACCAACCGGTCGCGATTCTCCCGCTCTTCTTTGCTCAGGCCGAGGGCTGCCGTATTCGCCTTGACGTCGAAGCAGTCGAAGCTCGTGCCCATGGCGAGGCTGCCGTCGGGCGCGTGTCCCTTCTGTGGGGCCGTGCAGGCGCGCGGCTTGGCATTCTCTCCGGCTTGAGCCTCGCCGGCCGCATCGATCGGCACCAGCGTGAGATCGAGCGTGGCGCCCCGCGAATGGCCTGAGCGCGTGGCGATATAGTCTGGGAACAGGGCTGACTTCGGCAGATTGGGATAATAGGTCGTCTTGGCTTTCGGATCGTCGGGCTGCTTGGCCCAGGCGACGAAGGCGGCAACGGCGCGGGCAGGGCGGTAACAATCATAGACCTTGAGGGTGAGGCCCTTGGCCTTGACGTCAGCCTGAACCGCCTTCAGCGCTTCCGCGGCCTGGCGCACCAGCACGCATTCCGCCGCGTCGATAACCATCGACCTGCCTGCCGGTGAAGTTGCCGCTCCCGGCATAGCGCATGTCCTGCTGGATGGTTGGATCGATGTCGCGGAGATAGACGAAGTCCTTCGGCATCTCGCCCGCGATCGAGGCATGCGTCGCGGTCCAGAAGTCCAAACAAGGATGCAAGAAGGGCGAGCGCGCGACGAGCCATCAGCCACATTAACTTTGCCTGGCTGCGCGGGGATAAAAAAACTCCCCGCTGGAGGGCGGGGAGTGAAGAGGTTTGGGGGACTGACATGACTGGCCTAAGCCAGTCGGTGTCGGACCATTAGCAGGGAACTGCCGGCGTTCTCACGGTACTAGCGGTAAAATTACCGGCGTCGCCTCACCGCCTACCCCAACTACGCAGGGCCACCGTAAGCTCGGAATGTTTGTTTACCTCAATTTAAGACCTATGCCAAGTGAAACCGCATGTGGCATTTCCGCAACAGTCAACCAAAAAACAGCGTTAGATTTCTAGGTCTTGCTGAAATCGGGTGCGGGCCGGGTCTCGCTCTTGGCGATGATCACGTCCTCGAGCGGCGGCTCGAGATGCGGGCGTCCCTTGATTCCCGTCTCGATCAGCATGTCGATCGGGCCGCCGATCATCACGAGATGCTCAACGTCGTCGCGCCGCACGAGAAACAGCTTTCGCTTGGCGTCGACGCTTGCCGTCTCGACGACGCCGAGCCGCTTGTCTCGGGGCCGCATGAAACCGGTGCCGCTGGGCGATCCGCCGAAGTAGGTCTTGAAGGCCCAGACTACCAGCGAGCCGAGAGCGACGATGAACAGGATTGCCGCGACGGCAAGCACGAGATTGTTGAGATCGACCATGGGATGAGGTCCTACGCGCTCCGTGTAAACAGTGCATTAACCACTATCCGGGCAACGAATAAGGCAAGCCTCCGGCGATTGTTCCAAGCCGGGCAGCCGCAAGGCCGCATGGGCCAGGCCAGCCGGTTATGACAATGTTCGGCCAACCCATTTCCGAATCGGCTATTTTGCGAAGCCCATGACCGATATCGACGTGCCCATGCGCTACGCCACGCCCGCCGCAGACCGCACCGAGCGGGACGGCAGCGTGGGCCTCGTGGTGCTGCTTGCGCTGGCGCTCGCGGTTGCCGCTGTCGGCCTTGCCATGGTGTCGCGCGACGTGGCCGAGCCGTTCGTGCTCGCCATCCTGGCCGGACTTGCCGTGGTCGGCGTGTTCTGCCTGTTCGCCGGCGCTGTTGGCATCCTGCACTTCGGTGGGCGCCATGCGCGGAACGACGTCACCAAGGCCTTCGTCGACAACCTGCCGCAAGGCGCGCTGATCGCCGACAGCGCCGGGCGCGTGCTCTACGCCAACGAGTCCTATCGCGATCTGCTCGGTCTCGAGACGGAAGCGAATGTGCCCGCGCCTGACCGCGCCTTTGCCGGCAACCCGCATCTTTCCGAATGCATCTTCCGGCTTTCCCGCGCGGCGCAGCAGGGGAGGAGCCTGAAAGAGGAATTCCGCCTGCCGCCGCCCGGCGAAGCCGAGGATGAGACGGGCGTCGCCCCTCGCTGGTTCCGCATCTCCGTGCAGCCGATGCCGCCGGACCCACGCTCTGGCCGCAAAGGTGCACTAACCGTGTGGCAGGTCGATGAGATCACCATGGACCGCGCGCGCGAGGAGGCAAGCTTCGCCAAGGTGCAGGCGGCCATCGCTTATCTCGACAGCGCGCCTGCCGGCTTCTTCACCGCCGATGCCGACGGCACCATCGAATATCTCAACGCGACACTCGCTCAGTGGCTCGGACTCGACCTCTCCGAGATCGCCGGCCGCGCGCTCAAGCTCGAAGAGATCATGTCCGCCGACAGCGCGGCGCTGATCGCCCGCAGCGGCCGCGGGCAGGGTCAGGGCGCCACCCGCCGCTTCGACATTGATCTGGTCAAGGCCGATGGCACGAGCCTTCCCGTGCGCGTCCTGCATCGCCTGCCTCGCCCTGGATCGAGCGGGGCCTTGGCGCATGCGCTCGTCTTGAGCCGAGGTCCCGGCGAGGCCGAGGAGGCCGGTGCCGCCGAGCTCCGATTTGCGCGCCTGTTCCACTCCGCGCCCATCGCCATCGCCACGGTCGATGGCGAAGGCCGTATCAGTGCGACCAACTCCGCCTTCATGCGATTGTTCGGCGCCGCCGACGAGGGCAGGAAAGTAAGGCTGGAATCGCTCGTCGAGCCGGACAGCCATCCGGCGCTTCGCCGCGCGCTCGACGCAGCGCTCGCCCGCCAGAGCCTGATCGAGCCGGTCGATATCGCCTTTGCCGGCGACCGCGACCGCAGCGGCAGGATCTATCTCAGCCCCATCGAGCAGAGCGAGGGCGAGGGCGAGGCGGCCATCGCCTACGCCATCGATACGACCGAGCAGCGCGCGCTCGAGATGCAGATCGCGCAAGGGCAGAAGATGCAGGCAGTCGGCCAGCTTGCCGGCGGCATCGCCCATGACTTCAACAATATGCTGACGGCGATCATCGGCTTCTCCGACTTCCTGTTGATGAACCACCGTCCGACCGACCCCGCCTTTCAGGACATCATGAACATCAAGCAGAACGCGAACCGGGCCGCCGGCCTGGTGCGCCAGCTGCTTGCCTTCTCGCGCCAGCAGACCTTGCGGCCGCAGAAGCTCGCGCTTGGCGACGTGCTGTCCGAGCTGTCGATTTTGCTCAGCCGCCTGCTCGGCGAGAATATCGAGCTCAAGCTCGACCAGGCCTCTGACCTCTGGCCGGTCAAGGCGGACCTGCATCAATTCGAGCAGGTGATCATCAACCTTGCTGTCAATGCGCGTGACGCCATGCCTGACGGCGGCAAGCTCGTGATCCGCACCGCCAATGTCAGCGAAAGCCAATCGCGCGATCTCGGCAACAAGCATCTGCCGGCCAGCGAATATGTGCTGATCGAGGTGAGCGACACTGGCACCGGCATGACGCCGGAGGTGATGCAGAAAATCTTCGAGCCGTTCTTCTCGACCAAGGAGATCGGGCGCGGCACGGGCCTGGGCCTTTCCACCGTCTACGGCATCGTCAAACAGACCGGCGGCTATGTCTTCCCCGAGAGCGAGACGGGTCGCGGCACGA
>CAVSRK010000008.1:0-85319 GCA_963730335.1 uncultured Alphaproteobacteria bacterium | reverse complement strand
CAGGTTGGAAAGCCGCTGGTTGAGCAGGCCATTGAGCTCCGACTTGCTGACGGACCAGGCACTGTCGACGCTTCGGGTAGCGGTGGCGAATGCCGGGAGGAGCGAGCCTGGGTTGTGTCTGCCTGGCGCACGACCGTGTTTGCGCTCTCGAGATAGGCATTGACGTCCGCGACCATGGTGCCGACTGCCGGCGCGATGGCCGCCCTCAATTGGCCATAGGGCATCTGTGCGGTGGGCCGCTGCGGCGTCCCGTTCGATCTCCTCGACGCTTGATCGTATCATTCCGTCGAGAAGCAGGGGATGTACCTGATCATCACCCGATGACGAATTGATCAGGAGCGACTGCAGCTCTCCCATTTGGGAGAGTAGGGCGGGCACTCTCTTTACGGCGATGTTCTGGATGTAGTAGCTGTCGAGGTCCGGGTCGAGAGTGAGGTTCGAGCTTATCGCCCTACCGCGAGGCCAAGTCGCGGGCTTTCGTCAGTGCCTCGCCGGTAAGCTTGCGTTTGTCGTCAGCCGACCTGGCGGCGACGACATTGCGAAGCTGCAGCCGCTAGCGCTTCTGCAGAGCTGCGAGCCCCGCTGTCGGAGCGAGCCGCCCGTCTCCGCTTCAGCCCTGGTCAGCGCGTCCAACGCGGCATCGACGGAAGCCTGGGTTCTGCGGTCCGCCTGCGCTGTCCGCATCCTCGGCCAGAATGGCCGCGTAGACGCCGCGCAACGCCTCAAAATATCCGTGCGCCAACGAGTTCCTTGCGGACAAACCCGATGGCGATCTGTTTTTCCTCGACCAAGCCATATGTGGCCAAGATGATCGCACCAACTAACATCCCGCACAGAAGGAAGAGCTTCGTGCTAGTGCGCAAATTCTTGAACACGGCCCAGTCTAGTCCTGAAAACTTGGACAAAATCAGTGTTGGTCAGATCATAGCGCGCCCAAAGCGCGCCGTGTCTGTATGTCGTGCCCAATGTACGGACCTTAGGGTAGGGCTCCGCGCCAGGCCGGCTAACGCCCATAAGCGGACCGACCGGCAGGCCGGTGCCATAAGCATTCAGGACGCCGGCGTCTCGTGGAGGCGGAAGCTGCTTATTAACGGTTTAGCGCATCGAGAGCGTTCGGGAACTGTTCAAGGATGGTATAGATAATCTCAACGAGCCAAGTCGAGTTATCGCGATCACGGAGGGTTCGATAAAGTCGAATAACCTCGTGTCGCCGCGATTTGATCGGCAACGTTCACCGCTCGTGACCTAGCCTGAACCTCTCGGCTTACTGACTAAAGTATGGGTCGACCATATCTCAGTACGAGTCCAATCCCCAAGCGCGTCGATAACATATCGGAGCACTTAATCTGGATCAATGCGTCGGGACGTAATGCAGAATGCTATTCGGTTACAAGCCCCCGTCTATCCGAAGATGTGGTCTGTTTGCGCCCTTTCCCTCCCGGCGCGCGCGCCAAACGCGCTGAGGGCGTTCCAGCCGCGCGTAGCGGCTGGGCGTCTTCTCTTCACAATGGAATAAACAAGGAGAAAAACAATGATTAGGTTCGATCGCTGTTGCGTTTGCTTTGGTCGTCGCAACCTCCGCCCAGGCCATGTCGCCCGTGCCGCTTCATCAGGCGGACGGCATGATCACTCAGGTCCCGTCAGGCATGTGGCGCGGGAATGAAGGCGGAATAACGCACTCGGCCGTTGCGCGACTACATCCGCCCGCCGGCATGTCCGTCGCGGAGTGGTCAGAAGCTACTGACCAACAAAGAAGCCCGACCATGCACTCGCATTGTCGGGCTTCCAATTCTTTGGCTGCCTGACTTGCGGGCAACTGATCTCTAAGGCGTGCTTGGGGCTGGTCTTTATCAGCTTACCTTCGGCTGTATGCTTCGCTGAGCAGCTTGCCCTCTCGGGTAGATGCACAGCCAAACTTTAGTGCTCAGACTTTCATCGGCTGTTGTGACCGCACCCAGAACCCTCAACACGCGAGGCTCGAGCCTTCATGGATTTCTCGGTCATCGACCTCGCCCTGGTGGCGAGAAGCTTCTCCGGCCCTTCTTGCTCATCGGCATGGGTCCCAAAATTGCGCTCGTGCCATTTCTCGAAAAGACCAAGCACTTCGATGCCGAGACGCAGCGGGCCGTAGGCCGGCGGATGGTCGTGACCGCGGTCGTGACCGGGCTTGTCCTGTTTGCCTCTGGTGCGCTGCTCATGCGGCTCCTCCACATCACCGGCGGCGCCGTGGCGGTTGCCGGCGGGATCATCCTGGCAATCCTGGCCATCGAAATGGTGACAGGGCAGGGCAAAAAGGCGGTCGAGGAGATTGGGGTTCCGGAGGATCCAAATCTCGCGGTCTATCCGCTCGCGGTGCCTTACCTACTGAATCCCGTCGGCATCACCATCCTGATCATTTCTTCGGCGAAGTGGTCTCGGTCGCCAGCGCCGCGCTCGTCGTTGGGCTGGCGCTGTCGGTCGGCGCCTTCGATTATTGGATCCTTTGCCGACATCGATAAACTGTCGAAGCGCCTGAATCCCACCGGTCTGGTTATTTCCGAGGTGGTGTTCGGTATTCTGTTGACCGCGGTCGCCGTCCAATTCGGCGGTCAGCGGACTAGGCATGCTCGGTACTCATCGAGATGGCCCCTGGCGCTGCGCACTAATTCGCGCCATTGACAGCGACAGCCGGCTCGCCGAAACCTATCGGCCAGTCCTATGGCCAGGATGATGGAGAAGGTCATGGTCGTAGCGCGGAAAAATCTTGAAGGGACTACCCACGGCGCAAGAGGTGATGGAAGCTCGCTCCCGCTGAGGCCAAAAAGGCAGAAGAGGTATTCCGCGCAAGCATGCCGTGGCGGAGGCCGAAAAGAAGCAACTGCTGACAATCTCAGTCCAATGGGTTGACCGAGGTCCAGGTCTATCGCTTTCCCATGCGCTGTGCACCGAACCACGGCCGGGCCATCAATCAACAGGAGCCCGGTTGGGAGGCGACGCTGACCGGTCTGCCGAAGGAGATGTACGAATTCTGGGACCGACAGCTGCGCCCGCTCGGATACAAATTAAAGGTCCAGATCATAGACTTTCCAGGCGGCATGCCCGGCGATGTCGGCATCACGCTGAAATGGGCGTGAGCAGAGCAGGCCGCTCCAGCAATCAGTATTTCTCCTTGATCCACCGGCGGTTCTTGATGGTCTCCTCGTCGTCATAGGCGTGCTTTTTGTCGCGGCTCGGCAGCTTCGATCTTTTTGCGCGGCGCCTCCTCGTAAGGTAGCAGGCTCAGAAAATGGGAAATGAACGTTGAGGCGCGCCCGCTTCTTGTCGTCTGAGCGCACGATATACCACGGCGCGTATCGGTGTCGGTCGCTTCGAGCATCATGTCGCGCGCCGTGAGTAATCGTACCAGCGCTCGCGCGACGGCAGATCCATGGGGCTAAGCTTCCACTGCCGCATGGGATCGTCGATGCGCGCCTCGAACCGCCGCTTCTGCTCCTTGTTGCTGACCTCCAGCCAATACTTGATCAGACGATGCCGTCATCGACGATGATGCTTCTCGATGTCCGGACAGATCTCCAGAAACCGCTTGTGCTGCTCCTCGCTGCAGAAGCCCATGACGTATTCGACGCCGGCGCGGTTGTACCAGCTGCGGTCGAAGATCACGATCTCGCCAGCCGCCGGGAAAGTGCGCGATGTAGCGCTGCATGTACATCTGCGATTTCTCGCGGTCGGAGGGCGCCGGCAACGCCACGACGCGAAAGACGTCGCGGGCTGACGCGCTCGGTCATTGCCCGGATGGTGCCGCCCTTGCCGGCAGCGTCGCGGCCCTCGAAGACGACGATGATCCGCTCGCCGGTTGCTTGACCCAATCCTGCACGGAGCACAGTTCGGCCTGCAGCTTGCGCAGCTCCTTCTCGTATTCCTTGCGCTTGAGCTTCAGGCCCGCCGGCATCAGCGTCACCAGCGGAAACCTCAGTCTGGTGGTCTTCAGAGCGCATTTGATGGCTCATTGCCGGGTACCTTTCTCGCCGCAAAAAAACTGGGTGGGCGTTGGCGTGCTCGGAACAGAGGTCAGTCTGTCTGTCTCCACCACACATGCTTCCTGGAATGAGTTTCAGCTACTCACTGTTCGAGAGTTGGGCCAGCGGGCGGTCTTGCTCACTGACCCGAGAGAGTTCTTCTGACGTTCTGCCTCGGCAGGGCTCGCATAACCCGTCTGTTCCCCAGTCGCCAGGCCTGTCACACTTACCGGCCTTATGCCCGTGAGATTTAGATGGGCATTTACATTTGAATTTCTAGTTTCATTCACTGGGCCACTTCTAAAGTCCTAATGAGGCTGCGCAGCGTCTCCACCCGGCATCTCGGGCGGAGGGATCACTTCCTCATCATGTCCGGCCTGAGGGTTAGGGGGTCTGCGTGTAAATGTCCTCAAAATCGTACATCGTGGTCAGCGATACGCTTTGCGAGCAACTGCGGAGAGTTCTCGGGCTTGCAATACGTGACGGAATAGATCGATCCGGGCCAGGTGACGATGATCTCGTCGTCGACCACTGACACCCGAAGTTCAGTCTTTCGGTTGGGCATGACAGGGCCAGTTTACCGCAAAAAAGGGCACTGGCCGAGGCCGACTGCCCTGGCATTAGCTAATTTGCTCTAACGGCATCCGCTACGCGACATCGGCGCTCTCGCAGTAAAACTTTCGCAGTTCGTGCAGTAGACTTCGTGGGCGTTGTCATCGCAGGGGTCATGGGTTCGATCCCTGTCGCGCCCCCTCCTCTTCGAAAAGCCTACCCATGATCTGGGTTGCGATCACGGAGCGGCGCACTCGATCGGCGCAGCCTGAAGAAGGCGTAGAAATAACTGAGCCAGAGGACAACGGAGAGGCCGTAGAAGATGACGGTTCGCACCGACCACAACGGCCAGGAGCCGGCGGAGCCGATGGCGATCGCGTTGGGGTACCAAGTGAAGAGCGTGGAGCGCCACCGATTCCACATGACGGTCACTTCCGTGTTGCGAGACTGCGCGGTCTTGGCGTCGTTGAAGACGCGCTCGCTGTTGCGCTTCAACCACCACCAGGAATCGTCGTTGATCAGCTCGAACCCTCTGTCGGACCGGTTGCGCATGTAGATGTATTCGAAGTCGGTCGTATTGCCGCTGGCGTCGGGATCGCTGCGGCGCACTTCCGTTCCTGTGATGACGCCGGTTGTCCATGTTGGACGTGCGTATTCCCATCCAAACCAGAGGGGGATACCCACCACGAGTGCAGCGATGGCCAGAACGGGAGCCCCCCTGCGCCATAAGATAAAGGCGAGCACGAAAATCGCGAGCAGGACGATGTAACCGATAGACAGCCAAGCCTGGAGCATGCCTCAAACCTCACCGCAGATGAGACTCGAAACGGTCGAGCCGCCGCACCCTGGGGTCGCCACCGCCGATTGAAAAGCGTGCAACGACGGGAACGGTCGCGCCCGAGAAGAGCGCCGAGCGCGAATAGGACGTTGCCTCCGGCAGGCCGACGAAACTTCCAGTAGCGCACATGCCCTTGGCGTGGTTCTTGCGCAAGCTTGGATGGGAGCCGAAGACACTTTCGAGCGCCGATATTAATGCCTCGGGACTCGTTTGCTCAAAAGGCTCGGCGAGCAGTGTGGAGGCGGTGAGTATTGCGGCGGTGGTCACGGTCATGGCTGCGCAGCCAATGCGGGAAGCGCCGCCCACCACGGCTATTTTGTTTCCATTCTTGCTCATCTTCATCCCCCTCTTCGTCTTGCGGGCTGGCGGAATGATGTTGGTATAGCCACCTAACGGATAGTTCACTTGCTGGCGCTGTGCTTTTTCGTGGTCCGGGTCCCGCTCGAAAATATGTCCCAGGTGGCGATAAACATGGCCGCGATCACTGGGCCGATCACGAAACCATTGAGACCGAAGATCGCGATGCCCCCGAGCGTGGAGATCAGCACGACGTAATCAGGTAGCTTAGTATCCATGCCAATTAGGAACGGGCGGAGGAGATTATCCACTAAGCCAATCACGAGTGCGCCATAAGCAATCAGAACGACCCCCTGCCACACTGCTCCCGTCGCCAGCAAATAGAGCGCCACCGGTAACCATATCAACGCAGAACCCACTGCAGGCAATAACGACAAAAAGGCCATTAACACGCCCCATAAGACCGCGGCAGGAATACCTAAAAACCAGAAGATAATGCCGCCCAACATACCTTGCAGGGCAGCCACGAGGAGGGTGCCCTTGAACATGGCGCGAATGACAATGGCGAACTTGCTGAACAGAGCGCGCTTTTGCTCGGTGCGTAATGGGATTGCATCCTTGAGGCGCTGGGCGAGCTGGCTCCCGTCGCGCAAGAAGAAAAACAAGAGGTACAACATTAGAAAGAAGCTAATGATAATATTCGCCGTGCCCTGACCAATGGCGATGGCTTGAGTGGCCAAGAACTGGCTGCCCTCTCTAAGCGCACTTGAGAAGTCGAGTTTGTACATCGCCGAGATCGCTGATCCCCAAGCGTGCCAGGAGGTCGGCGGCCCACGCGGGCAGGGCATTGAGAAGCTGTGAAATGAATCGGCCGAAATCTGACTCTCCTGTTTCGATTTTCTCGTAGAGAGTTGTCGCCTCTTGCACCACCGATACGGCGGTGAGCGTCAATGGGAGAAGCGCAATCGCCATGATAAGCAGCAACGTCGTGAGGGCCGCCATATTGGGACTCTGCCGCATGGTAGCCAGCAAACGCCGGTGGGCGGGTGCAAACACGGTTGCGAACACGACCGCCCAAAGAATGGCCCCGTAGAACGGCCAGAGAATCCAAGCGAAAGCCAGCGATACCGCTACGAGCAAAATTAAGAGGGTGCTGTCTTCAGTCCGCACGCTCCCCCCTTTGGTGTTCCGCAGATCAAGGCTACTACTCCTCATAACAGAAAGGGCGCTATGCGACAGCGCCCCCGAAGCTCATTTTGGTGCAGAGCCTACATTTTTTTCGAGTCACGTCCCCGGCCTGGGTGGTTGCACGGTCTCGAAAGAAGTGCGGCGTCAATCTTCAGACAACCGTGCCAAAGAGTTTACCGATACCGGCGGTTAGAGCCATCGCAATCGCACCCCAGAATGTCACTCGGGCTGTGGACCACCATTAGCAAGGGCATCGCTGCGCCTACAGAAAACGTCGCGGCCGATGTTAGTGCGGCTTGCACAGGACGTGCGGTCGTGATTTCCGAGATGCCAAGCTCATCGCGCGCGTGGGCGGTTAAAGCATCTTTCGCCATCAGCTGGTGAGCTACTTGCCGCGCGAGCGACTGATCAAGGCCGCGCTTGATGTAGATTTCGGCGAGCTCATCAAGCTCGCCCTTAGGATTCTCGCTCAGTTCCTTACACCATTGCCATTCGTGTAGTGTCGGCGGCGACCACGAAGGGACCCAGGTTGGCCCGAAAGCCTTTCAACTGGGCTTCGGCAGCCTTCTGTCCTTCCGACTTGTTTACTATTTTCGACATAAGGCACTTTAAGTGGCGCGGACCTCTTGCACCAGTCGAATGAATGCCGTCCCTGAACCCCAACCTAAGTCATGACTCCGGGTGAATTTAAACACGAGCGCTGGCTGAAGCTGACAGCCAGCGCACGGGAAACGTACTCAGCTTCTGGATTAACTCGCAGGAGTTTCGCGATACGATTACCGGCGTCCCCGTGCGTAAAAGCCGCCGCCTCCTACAAGAAGCACGACGAGGAGGATTATTAGTAGGGTGGTGGTGCTCATGACATCCTCTCAGCGCCAAAGGGGACCTCGGCCGGTGGGGGAGTCCACGAAAGGATGGGCCTGGTCCGATGCGCTAAATAGGTAAGCCCCGCCGAGAAGATATGTTCCAATAGCAGGCGGACGTTCCCACCCTCACGGTGTCGCCGGCCCCACCAATGCTATGAACTTTCACTCTACTGCAGCCCTAGGAACGGGGGGGGGGGGGGGATGAAGGGGGCGCCGGCCGAAGTCCCGACCCCGTGCAGTCGCGGTTATCACAGGGGCAGGTGACGCCTGTCGTGGTGCTTCGCACCGCAGCGTGTAGGCAGCGCGTTCAATGTGCGAGGCGGTCTTTGCCCATTCGCAAGGTTACGACCAGACCCTCTTCTGACCAATCGGAGGCGATGGTACCGCCAAGCTGGGCGGCCATGGTTCGGTGTACCAATTTACTTCCGAAGCCCTGGGGCGCGACGGGCGCCACGACCGGTGGGCCGCCACGTTCTGTCCACATGACGGCTACTTCATCATCATTAGCATTGCATGACACATCCAATGTGCCGCTTGCGACTGAGAGCGCGCCATATTTTGCCGAGTTCGTTGCCAATTCATGGATGACAAGGGCCAGCGTCGTGCTGGATGCTTCTCCAACCTTCATCTTGGGTACCGACACGCGAATGCGAACGCTCGCCTCCTTCTCGTCGTACGGGGCCAGCAGAATAGAGATGAAGTCTCCAAGAAGGGCGCCCTCATTTTTTCGACCCGGTGTGGGGCGAGCCAGTTCTTGCGCGCGCCCCAAGGCCATGAGTTGATTCGTCAGCTCTTGCGCCATATCTTCCTTCGTGGTGGCTGAGCGCGATGTGATCTGTGTAAGCGCAGTTGCAATATGCAATAAGTTCATTACCCGGTGGCTCATCTCGCCTGCCAGCAATTCGTTGGCTTCCTCAGCCTGCTTGCGTTGGGTGACGTCGAGGAAGATACCAAACATAACCCGCGTTCTGGAAAGCCCAGAAGGCACTTCGCTGGCGGTAGCCCTAAGCCGAATTCGTCACCGCTCGGTCAAGGCAGTCAGGTTTAAAGATTTGTCCTTGACCTTGATGGAGGTCACTTGTGCTGGGGTGACTGAATTGCCATCTGTGGAGGGCGCGCGCCATTGTTGACTAATGCCAATACATGAAGCGCGCATGGGGCGGACCATGTAGGATGTGATGCCCCTTAACCAGCGTCCGCCCCTCTCTCTATTTTTGTGCATATAGGGGTGCGCGCTGAGTGCGGCGACAAACCCCAAGCACAAAGAGACCGAGCTCGCATGCAAGGTATCGTTCGATGCCGGTGAACGCTCGTTCGCAACGTAGCTTTGAGGAAGGCCAAAATGTCGTGGCAATTCATTGTCGGACTGAGAGTGAAAGGAAAAGCCGACCGAATTGTCGTTGACGCGGAAGACGCGCTCATCGCGGCCTTAAAGGCCAAGGCCGACCAGCCCGGCGCCACGATCATGTATGTGCGGCGATCGAATTGGCGCGGTGACACGCGTCACCCACCTCGCCCTCACACCGAGGCTATTGATCGTTAATGGGGTGCACCATTCGATGACCCAGAGGTCGACAGCCAGTCTTCTGGAAGGAGGCTCAAGTGACGTACATCGTCAATGAGAGCTGTATCAAATGTAAGTACATGGACTGTGTCGAGGTATGTCCAGTCGACTGCTTCTATGAAGGCGAGAACATGCTCGTTATCCACCCGGACGAGTGCATCGATTGCGGTGTTTGCGAGCCGGAATGCCCGGTTGATGCGATCAAGCCGGACACCGAGCCAGGACTCGAAAAGTGGCTCGAGATCAACACCCAATATGCTCAGATCTGGCCGAACATCACGGTAAAACGTGAGCCGCCGCCAGATGCCAAAGAGTGGGAGGGCAAGCTCGACAAGGTCAACCTGTTCTCGCCAAACCCTGGCACCGGTGATTGAGAGCTGGAAAGCGCTTATGGGTGCGTGCGTAATCGGCAAAGTCAACTACGAGGTGAACAGCAGGGGGTCGAAGAGGGAAGTAGACAGGTCGTAGACCCGGCGAATGCGAGATGTTCGAGCGTGTAGCCAAACTGGTGACGACGGATAGGGCGAGATCATGGAGGCTGGATCAACTGGCCCGGTCGATCTTTTTGACGGAGTTCGTTTCGGCGTTCTTCCTGGCGATGCGCTACTTCTTCAAGCCGAAGGTGACGTTGAATTATCCGTTCGAGAAGGGGTCTCTCTCGCCCCGTTTTCGTGGCGAGCTTGCGCTGCGGCGCTATCCAAACGGAGAGGAGCGCTGCATCGCCTGCAAGCTGTGCGAGGCGATCTGCCCGGCGCAGGCCATCACAATCGAGGCGGGGTTACGACGCAACGACGGCACGCGGCGGACGACCCGCTTCGACATCGACATGATGAAATGCATTTACTGCGGCTACTGCCAGGAGGCCTGCCCCGTTGACGCCATCGTCCTGGGACCGAACTTCGAGTTCGCGACCGAGACACCCGAGGAGCTCTACTACGACAAGGAACGCCTGCTCGCGAACGGCGACCGCTGGGAGCGGGAAATCGCAAAGAATATCTCGCTCGACGCGCCCTATCGATGAGCCGGCTCGCCATGGACGGCGTCAAGGCTTGATGGCTTGAGCCTGGCTCACCTGATGTCGGCATAGCCTCTGATGTCGGCATAGCCTCGAAAGCAACTTGTTGGGGTCTCGTATCGGCTTGGAATGAAAGTTCGGGCATGACTGACGATCTGAGCGGACGGCGAATTGTGGTGCCGGAAACGCGCGAACTTGGTCAACTGGTCCGCATGTTGGAAGAGCTAGGTGCCGATACTGTCCCTTGTCCAATGATCGCCATCCGCGATGCGCCTGATGCAGCGCCTGTAGAGGCGTGGTTGCGCCGCTTCGCGGACGGGACGTGTGACGATCTCGTGCTGATGACAGGTGAAGGCCTACGGCGCCTCCTTGGCTTTGCCCGACGCATCGATCTCGAGTCTGCCTTCATCGATGCGCTGCGTACGGCACGCAAGATTACACGCGGACCAAAGCCAGTCCGTGCGCTGCGAGAGGTCGGAATGGCGGCCGACATGCCCGCCGACGAACCCACAACCGAAGGGGTTATCGCGACGCTGGAACGGCATGACCTCACCGGGCGGCGGGTCGGCGTGCAGTTATATCCTGGCAATGGGAATGAGCGACTTCTGAAATTCCTCAAAGGCGCCAGAGCGCAAGGGGATCCTGTGCTTCCATACGTCTACGCTTCGGAAGTCGATGATACGCGCGTGATCGCCGTCATTGCCGAAATGGCTGCCGGCCGGATCGACGCGATTGCCTTTACAAGTGCACCCCAGGTTCGACGGTTTCGCGACGTTGGACGCGCCTTCGGTCGAGAAGCGGAGCTGCGGCAAGGTTTGGAACGCATTGTCGTTGCGGCGGTTGGGCCTATTGTTGCAGCCGAGCTTGATGCGATTGGAGTGCAGGTGAATGTTACTCCTCGCGACAACAAGTTCTTCATGAAGCCACTCGTACGAGAGCTCGCGGCTGCATTAAAAGAGAAGCGCAAGGGCTGACGGCTCCATACGGAAAGGAGCGTGGCAGGAATGACGAAGGGAAAGTTCGGTTTCCATCGATGTGGCGGCGAAGTCGAAACTGATACCGCGGCTTACGTGCAGATCTATGTGAAGTCGAGCGCTCTCAGTCGGGATGCGGATCTTGCAATCTCCGTGCATCTGATGACCGAAGCGGAAATCGATGAGTTTATGGATGGTGCACTCGCTGAATTGGAAGAAATCCGCATCGATGCAAAGAAGGCGCTAACCGCGGCAGCTTCGCACTAGGCTGCCTCCTAAAAGTCGGATTGAGTCCGCTGTGACGCGCTGGAGACGCGTTTTCTTGATTGGAGGATGGACGCATGAACCTGCTGCGATCAATCTGCTGTCTTTTTGGTAGTAGGTGTGAGGGGGAAGAACCTAAGCCGACCAAAGACACTATGCGAGACGAGCCACCAGCCGACCTTGGCCAAAAGGAAGCGGAATTAGAGAAGACTGGCAAAGAGCAGATGGGCCATATGGAAGGTGGTGACGCCAGCAAAACCGCTCAGCAACCCGCCAAACGTGGCACTAAATAGACTTGAGGACCCTCAGCGGAAAAAACGCGAGGTGGTCATCGATCTCTGAACACCGCTGGCGAGCGAGTGCCAATGTAGGTCGGTACTACCTCCTCGACCGTTTTCGGTTGGATATTGAGCTCCCGGAGACCCGGCAGGGCACCGCTCGCGACGTTGTCCGCCTTGAGAAGATCAATTTGACCGGTGGTGAGTGGTGGGTTTGGCAGGAGCTCGAACAGCCGTGCCTGGATCTCGGCCACCGCAAAGGGCACCGGTATGAGCAGTCGCCGTTTCCTCATGAGGCGTAGCGTCATCCTGACCAGCTCGCGCAGCGTGTACACTCCGGGACCGGCAAGCTCGTAGGTTCGCCCGACGGTTCGGGGGTCGGTGAGTATGCTGGCGACAGCCTCCGCCACGTCTTCCACAAAGACTGGCTGCAGTCGGGTGTGGCCGCCGCCGATCAGCGGCAGCACCGGAAGCAGCCGGGCGAGGTCGACGAGCGTGCCGAACAGGGCGTCGCCTGGACCGAACATGGCGCCTGGGCGAACAATCGTAGCTCCTGGAAACTCCTGCCTGACCACCTGTTCGCCGCGTCCTCGAGCACGGATGTAAGGGGACCCCGAATCGGCATCCGCGCCGATGCCGGAGACAAGTACGAGGCGTGCGACGGCTGCCGCGACTGCCTCCCGCGCTACGGTCTCGGCCCCTTGCACGTGCACGGCCTCGAAGGTCACGCCACCCTTCTCGACATAGGCCGAGACCATATTGACTACGGCGTTAGCTCCCGCAATGGCGGCGGCGACCGAGGTTTGATCGCGCACATCGGCGGGGACGACCGTCACCCGGTCGAAACCCATCGATCGCAGCTCAATCCGCGCAGGATCCGGATACCGCACAGCGACGCGTACAGTCATGCCCTCGGTGGCCAGGCGGTGCACCAGTCGCCGACCGAGGAAACCCGCACCGCCGAACACCACAACAGTTGTCACCATTTGCTCCGGCATGCTGGGCCGATGCTCGGAACGTCAACTCTTTGCGCTATAATAAGCAAGCACCGGATTGAATGGCATGCAGACCCGTCTTGCGGGCATAGTGGCCATCGTAACGGGCGTGAGCGGCGCCGGACAGGTTGGCCAAGCCGTCACACCAAGCCAGGGCATGCCAAGTATCATCTCGTCGATTTGCGAATTGCAGGAGACAGCACCAAGAAGTCAACGTTGAAGTTGCGCGGCTGATGTCCGCTTTGGGTCAAAGCTGACTTGATGGCGACGAACGCGAATGTCCGCTCCGTGCCATAAACGGTCACGCGAGCGGCGCAAGTTATTCCTTGTAGTAGCCGACACCGCAATCTTGATCTCCGACCCTCGTGTAGAAGGTGATCTTCTCCAACGGCTTGTCTGACCCAGGACGGGGCCACCAATAGGTAAGCTCTTTTATCGTTCCTTCGGTGGCGTTCTGCATAATCTCTTTCCCTAGCGGATAGCCCTTCTTGCCCTTGATGTCTTGCAGATGTTCACCTTTGAGGTAGGGATGCGCTGTGAGTATGCCGTCGGAGGTGTTGGCGCAGAACACATAGAGGTCGCGGTCCTTAAATCCGGCTTCGCCCTTATTGAACATGTCTAACGCCTTCGCCTTGTCTTCTTTCACCGCGGCGACCGCGCGTTCAAGCATGGCCTTGGCTTCGTCCGCAGTGCCATACTCTGCTGCCCGAGTTGGTTCGAGAGTGACAGATAGGAGGGCTATTTGCAGCGCCACAAAAGTTGCAAGCCGAAACATGATCTTCCTCCAATTTGCTGGCAGGGTCTTAAGACTATGAGTTGCGTCACCCGGCTTGCGTCAGGCTAGAATCGAAAGCCCTGAGAGCTCAAAACCGAAGACACGCATGACAAGAGACCTTTCATAGGGACCGGTTGAAACGCGAAGGTCAGAGCGGCAGTTCCAACATGGCAGTGAGGAGTCTGCTACGTACCCAAAAGGAGGACAATCACTGGTGGCCGACTGGTTTCTCAATCTGCCTGTGGCATGGATGGCTTTGATTGTCTTCGTGGCCAGTTTTCTCATCACAGGCGGAGTATATTTGGTTGTGACCAGGCTCGCAGAGACCGAGTGGGCACGAGCCTTCAAGGCGGTGTCTCCCGGCTTGTTACCGGTGCTGGGCGTTCTTTTCGCCTTATTGGTCGGCTTCATCGCGGTTGAGGTCTGGAACACATTCGATAGGGCTAAGACTGCCGTTGCCACTGAGGCCAGCGCGCTGCGTGCTGTAGTTCTGCTCGCCCGCAATTTTCCAGAGGAACAGAGGACGCGCATTGATGCGCTGATAAACCGCCACATAGAGGTTGCCGTGCAGCAAGAATGGCCAGAGATGGCGCACCAGCGGGCCACCCTCTCGCCCTTGCCCACGCATTTGCTCGAGGCACTGCATAACGCCTTTGCCCTGAAGCCTGCCGATGATATCCAGCAAGCAGCCAAGCCTGAATTGATAAGAGCGCTGCGTACCGCGTTGGACGCGAGACGCCAGCGCATTGTTATCAGCGAGTCTGCCGTGGGCGCAGTTAAATGGGCGGCGATTTTGTTTCAGGCATTATGCGTCTTGGTCGCCATTGCCATGGTCCACAGCGACAACCGGCGCGCCTGCGCGATAACTTTGACTCTCTTTGCGACCGGCGTTGCACTGTCAGTGCTCTTGATCGCTGCTTATAGCCGCCCATTCACCGGTGAAATTTCTGTAACTCCCGAATTGCTAAAGCAAGTTATCGCAACCGAAGCGAAGGGAGATACCAGCCGTTAGTGGCCGAAATTCGATTCGTGATGTCCGCTTTGGGTCAAACTCTGCCCTTGCCATCTGGTCGCGCTGCATCTCAACCCGACAATACGCGCGCCTACTCGCAACCTGGACAGCAAGCGTTGGATTGGACCCGAGAATTTTCGGCACCCACTCTCTGCGTCGGACAAAAGCTGCCTTGATCTATCGCCGGACCGGCAACCTCCGAGCGGTGCAGTTGCTGCTTGGTCACACCAAGATCGAGAGCACGGTGCGTTATCTCGGGATCGAGGTTGGACGACGCCCTGGCGATCGCCGAACAGGTGGATTCTGAAATACCTGGGCAGAGCGGACATGCTCTGCCCAACCTTCTAAGTCCGAGTCGTGCCAGAAGCTGACATTCCAAGCACGCGTACGGATGCGCTTAATTGGCGCATCTCTGTCGCTGCGTGGAACGAACAATGCTGGCTGAGATTGTCCTCCATCGACCAATAATGAGCGGAGGGTACATGTTGTTTGCGAACTGGATGAAGATCGCCGGCGACGCTGCAATGCTTGGTATCGAGACGCATCAAGTTATGCATTTGAGGATGATGAAGCTTTTTGCAGGCGGACCTAAAGCCCAGTCTGAGGCATTGCGCATGGTCACCGAAAAGACCACCGCCCTGGCAGAGGCCACGATGACTTTGGCCCGCGGCGGGTCGGCGCAGAGGGTCATGCGAAGATATCGAACCCACGTCCGAACGAACCAGCGACGTTTGTCGAAATCATGAGCTTTAAGCGATTTCGCCCTCTCTAGGTTGCATTGCACCTGCTAGCCACGGTTATGTGCGAGCAATAAATATGAGCGGGCTATTGTGCAGTGCACCATAAAACGCCATATGACTTCTTACGCACAACCGGGCCCGCACTAGGCGGACAGAGAGGTACTCACAATGTCTGACGTTCAAAGGTTTAATGAGGAAGTTCAGAGAGCGGGCAAGGACGGCTTTGATGCCGCTGTCAGCTCCTTCGGTGAAGCTAACAAGGGGTTCCAGGCTATTGCCGCGGAGATCGCCTCTTATTCCAAGAAATCGTTTGAGGACGGCACCCGTACATTCGAGCAGCTCATTGGCGCGAAGTCACTCGAGCAAGCATTCGAGATCCAGTCTCAGTACGCCAAAAGGGCGTTCGATGCATACGTTGCCCAGACATCGAAGTTAGGTCAGATGTATGTCGACTTGGCCCGTGGTGCCTATAACCCGGTCGAGCAAGCCGTTGCCAAGACCGCCAGGAAGGTTGCTTAAAGCTAGGCAGTAAGGAAACCCGTGGGCTTACCACGGGTTGTTCCTTTGCATTCGGGGGTATAGCCACGACGAATTTCTGCACGGACCCCTAGCGCTGGAATCCCCGCGCGTAACCATGAGTAAGTACCATGACCAAGTCTCCCAAAGTTTCCTCCAGGAAGGCGCGCACTGCTAAGCCGGCTTCCAAACGGACCCGGAAAAACAAGACTGCCTCCAAGGTTGTCGCTGAAAAGGTGCGTGGTGCGTACCGCGCGAGCGCTCGGAAGGGCTCCGCCGAGGCGGTCGGCGATACATGGAACACCGCGCTGCTCGAACAATTTCCCGCCACGCAAGTCCCGAACACGTTCCGGGCCTTGCCGAAAGAAACCTGGCTCAAACGCGCGAGCTGTATGAGGGATCGAAGAATACTCTCCAAGCCGTACTAGAGAGCTGGCAGAAATCATTCGGCGCGGCTGGTCAGGGTGCCGCGGCGCTTAATCGTAGGTTCACCGACCTTACTGAGCGCAACATGAATACCGGCTTCGACCTTGCCATGGGCCTCGCTGGCGCGCGAAACTTCGCTGAGGTCATGGAATTGCAGGCGGCCTATTGGAGCAAGCTACTCGGTGATTTGCACTCGGAACGACGCGCACAGTCAACCGCGCGCATTGGAAGGCGAAACCAGTAAGGGCCGCCAAGTGTTGGAATGTCCGCAATGGGTCATTAGCGGACCTTAGCTCTGGGCATACGATACGTCCGCTTCAGAGCAACAAGCAGACATTCTAAGTTCCCTGTTCGGCGCGATGCATTCCCTGTTCGCGCTCAAAAATTCCCTGTTCCAACTGCAGGGAATCCACCGAAAGAGGCCTTGTGCTTCAACGGATTTGTCCAAGCGGGGAGGGGCCCTTCAACCGTAATTCCCTGTATTTTCCCGCGGATCAGGGAATTTCAGATAGCGGAGACGCGTTCGCAGCAGGCTCCCAGCACAGCCACCTAGTCGCGGGTTTTCCGGCTCTCTCCTGACCTTCGCCAGAGCGTGCGCAAGAAGCCCGGAATTGCGCCACCAAATGGCGATCGTTCTCTATCACTCGACGCCAGAGAGCGCATAGGCTTCCCTAGTTGCCGGTTGAGAATCCCGAAGGGATCGACATTTAGGGAGCGCAATTAAGGGCGTAGCGCTATTTCTTCGGCTCGATCAGCACCAAACGGGGCGCCGGTCGAAGCGACGCCCTTGTTAAAATCTTCGGCTTAGAATCTTACCAAGTCACACCGGCAAGCCGAGATTCTCTTGCCTGCTCGGATGCCGATGCCGCGAGGTCTCGCCTAGGTTCGGCACCAACGTGCAGCAGTGTGGACGCTATTGAGAGTAGCGACAGAAATCCTGCAAATATCCATGCCGCTGGCGGTACGCGCGTCTTTACGGGGAGACTGCCCAATCCGTTCATGGCAATTTTCCCTCCAAGATGGCCCACTCCGTGCTGAAAACAACGCAGCCCGAAAATCTCCGTTCCCAAAAAAAGCCAGGGTGCTCTGACACTCAGCCGGGGCGAATAGAAGCCATACCGACGCTGTGAGCAGGGAGTCGCGCCGGCCCATTCCGATAGCTTTGGCTATATTTCGTCAGGCTTTACGACGGTCGCCGTCCCGGCTTCAGTCAAGAGGTCATTCAATTCTGCAAGCCGCGCCCTTGCGCGTTCCACCGACTCCTCGGTCGTATCAATCCAACCCGCACCTATGTCCTCGCCGGTTCGCACCTTTCCGGATTTCATCAGCTCAAGCTGCTGCTCAATGCTCGCTTGCTCCTGTTTGCACCATGCGATGAAACGGTCAGGGGCTGCCATGGCAGAGCTCCGCTAGATTGCTCATCCATATCAACTCGGCAAAGCGGCGACCGGTTCGAGTAGGGAATGAGCGCCGGGTTCGTATTCTTAGATTCTATTGCCGCCTGCGAGCAGGAACGCATCGGCCCTATCCAACTCGGATGCCAATCGCTCCCAGTGCTGGGCTAGGTTGGCGAAAGCGTCCTTAGCTAGGCCGCAAGAGCACGGCAATTCACTGCTTGGATCTCAGCCCTCTTTCGGATCGCCGGCATGTGAACTCGCCCCGTCACATCGGCCGAGTCCTAATTCGATTTTGCGTCCCTCTTATCAAGCCCGAAGTCGTACGCTGACGAACTGAGGAACGAAGCTGCTGGCTACAAGTTTTGACCTCGCAGCGGCGAGCTAGTGCCCAACTCTCCTGGCACGGGCTCCGAAGCGGACACTTCTTGCCGCCGCTATCCCAGTCATGGGTGAAGGGGCGTCGGTTCTTCTCAGACCGATGCCCCGGATTTCCTGCGCTTCCAGCGACCAAAATAAAGCGGGCGACCCGAGGCCGCCCGCGACTAGGAGCGAAGCGCTACGCTTACTGCACAACTACTCCACAACGCGCTCACGCTTAGCATTTTCTGAGTTTTGCTCGTCGAGCCAGGCGAAGGCCGGTGCGGCCTCCAAGTCCTCCTTGGTCGTGTTCAGTACGATGCGGATGTCCTGGTGTTCGGTGTCGAAGCGAGCCGCCACCGAGTCCTTGTTCTGCTCGGCCTTGTCTCCGCGGGTCGCGTTGTCGGTCCGGTCCTTCATGGCCTCAGCGGTCTTGAAGTCCAGTTCATCGAACGGCACGCCGACATTCTTCTCGCCGATGCCGAGGAATCCACCAACGCCGATCACCACGGCAACGACATCACCCTTTTCATTGATGATCACATTATTGATCTCGCCGAGATTGTCGCCATTGGCGTTTTCGACGGTTCTGCCGATCAGTGCCTCAGCCGTCCAATCAGACGGAGCTTGACGCGTGATGTATTTGATATTGCTCTTCTGCACCGGCTTTGCCTCTGCATTCTCCTCAGCCGCGTCGTCACCCGCGAGTTTGTCGCCGGACTTTTTCGTGTCATTAGCCTCAACAACCTGGTCGACCTTAACATTGAGGTCGTTGGCCTCTTTAAGGTGCTCCTTCAGTTTCGGGAGGGTATCCTCGGCCCAATCCTTCAGGTCGTCGTTCTCGCCGGCGGCGGCATAGGCCTCGAACAGCGAAACCGCCTGCTCATGGGCTTTGACCTGCGTCTGTACGTAGGTCTTGTCGAACTGGTTGCCTGAAAGGCCCTTGAGCTTGCCCAGCTTGGTCTGATGCTCATCGTCGAGCTTGGTGGGAAGCTCGACCTTGATGTTTTCGTCCTTGATCAGCTCCTTCAGATCGTCGCTGGTCTTAGAGTGGTCGTCGACCATCTCCTGGCCAAAAGACTTCACGTCGCTATTTTGGGCCTTCTCGGCGGCAAGCTGCCCCGCCTGAATCTCGAACATGTCGCTGATCGCGACGGTCTTCACGAAATCCTCCGTGGTCGGCGCCTGTGCGGCGAAGGCGGGCGGGTTCAGAAGGAAAGGCAGCCCAACGGCCACCGCGATTAGGTCTCGTCTCATGTGGGTGCTCCAGTGTTGTCGCCAAAGCGGTTGGAATCAAGTTTCAACCGGTCAACGAGACAGCAGGACCGTTGTTCCAAGACTCTTCGTCAGCCCCTCAAGCGCCTCAGGTTACGAGGTCTACGGAACCTCTTGTCTCGTGTCGGGTTAATGGCGCCAGAGAGGCTAACCGAATGGCAGTGAGACCTAAGACCGAAGCAGAGTCCGTCCCTGAACAGTCCGTCGAAAGCTCGGCGTCGGGTGTCGAATGGGCGGCTATCACCGCCGGCGCGCTCGCGGCCGTTGGCGTCTCGATCATTCTGTTTACGCTCGGCTCCGGCTTGGGACTGTCCGGGGCTAACCCATGGTCATTCGTGCCGCAAGCTGTTGCGACCTTTACTATCGGCGCCGGCATATGGCTGATCGTCATGCAGTGGCTGTCGTCGGCCTTGGGCGGCTATCTCGCGGGCCGGCTACGCAAGAAATGGGTAGGTGTGCGCACCGACGAGGTTTTTTTCCGCGACACGGCCCATGGGCTTCTCGCCTGGGCGCTTGCTACTGCGATCGTGGCGGTGCTGTTCACGCTAGGCTCCGCCGCCGTGGTCAGCTCGGCGGCTGTTGCTACCGATGCGCAAGTGTCCGCAGAAGCGGCCGAGCAGGCGCGCAAGGCAGCGGCGAGCTTTTCCACACTGACCTCTCTTTCGCTAATAATCGGCGCGTTTATAGGCTGCGTGTCAGGAGCGCTCGGTGGCTACCACCGCGACGAATCGTAACCGCCAGTTGGCTTTTATTCGTCTATTGGGGCTGACGGTTCAACGACCACCACGTCGGGTGCGACGCCTGGATCAGCTCCCTCTGTTTGGGGATCGATAACCGCTCCTGATTGGTCATCCTGCTGAAAATCCGGACGATCGGTGCGCGGGGCAGGAAGTTCCGGGCCCGCAGGAGAATCGACGTCCGGCTCCACTGCGAAAGTGGGCGTCCCAAGTAACGCCACGCTACCGAGCAGCGTCAGCGCGAGCGCGTCCCTTGCTATGCGCGTTATCATAAGGTGACTCCTTTCATCACCCCTCTGCAACGGAACGAAAAAGCTGATGCGGCGGTTCCAAAGCGAAGCCGCAAACGAGCGCCCTTGATAAAACAAAAGCCCCAGCACGCGGGGCTTTTGTCAAAGTCTGCGGGGACTGACCAAATGGGAGGGGCGGGGGGATTCCTTGGTCAGTCCAGTCTGATTGTTTAAACTCCGTCGGCGGAAGATGGTTTCCTCGACTCCGACGGTCCCGTGGATGCCTGCCCCGGTCCGAACCTGATTGAGAGCTTGGGATTTTCGTCGCTAGCAGCGGGCTAAACCTGGCATGCACGAAGTGTTCGATGCCTAGCGACGCAGTTTCCGCGCGTTTGACCGGATCCGTTGGATTGAACGGAAGCATTTCTTACCAGCGAGTCGAAATGGCAAGTGGTCCCGTCTCGATGCGCGATCTACAGCTAGCGCATCTAGGGTAGGCCATAGCAACTAAGCGACCCCTGACGCGTTGGTCCAGGAACCTAAATTCAATTGGAGAAAACCCATGAGAACCAAACTAACCCTGGCGACTGCCCTTGTGGGCACTCTGCTCGCCACTTGTCTTGTGTCGGGGTCGGCACAGGCAACCTCTTTGCCGGTCCTTAAAGGTGATGCCACGCCCGGTACCGTAACGCTTGTCGGCAAGGGCGGAAGGGGCGGTGGCGGTGGGGGCGGTGGCGCGATGCGTGGTGGTGGCGGCGGCGGACACGCGATGCGTGGTGGCGGCGGCGGCGGCTACAAAGGCGCTTACCGCGGCGGTGGCGGGGGCGGTGGCAAGTACGCCTACAAAGGCGGTGGCGGTGGCTACAAAGGTGCTTACCGCAGCGGTGGTGGAAGCCGCCATGTCTATGGTGGTGGCAGCGGCGGCAAATACTATGGCAAGGGTGGTGGTAAGAACTACGGTGGTGGCAAAGGCGGGAAACACTACGCCTACAACGACCGTCACCATAACAACCATGGCAACTTCAATAACCGGCACCGCGTTTTCAGGAATGGTGCATGGATCTGGGTCTATGGTTCCGGTTACACGGCCTATGGCAACGATTGCTACTGGCTACGCCGTCAAGCCGCCATCACTGGAAGCCCGTATTGGTGGGATCGCTACAACGCCTGCGTAGGCTACGATTACTACTGAGCCTGATTGCGGCTGTAACGGGCGCTCGCTTCCGCGGGCGCTCTTTTTTGGTTAGTTCTCGCTGAACTGGGGGGATCGGCGCTTCGTTCTGTTGTTATGAAAGGAGAACGTCATGGCGTCTATGCAAGATTGCATCACTAATTGTCTCGATTGCCATTCGGTGTGTCTCGCCACCATCGGACACTGCCTCGACAAAGGCGGTGACCACGCTGCCCCAAACATATGCGGCTGATGCAAGATTGCGCGCAAATTTGCATTACCAGCGCGGATTTCATGCTCCGTGCATCGCCGTTGCATCAAATGACCTGCCGTATCTGCTCAGGCATCTGCGAAATGTGCGCCGACGACTGCTCCAAGTTGGCCGATGACGAGAGTGGCACCGGGCCTAACCATCCCTTCGAGGGAGATGCTCGCAAGGATGGCTGCATAAGGAACGAACCGATGCACGGCACTGTTCCCTCTAGGAGGCCGCTTGCTGCGATGGGCTATTGTACAAATGCGTTTGGGCGAAACCGTCGATCTATGTAAACACATTCATCCCGAAGTGAATGTGGTGACGCGCCGACGCCACTTGGCGCGCTCTCTGCACTCGTTGAGATCTCCAAGCATGTGAGAGCCTTCTACACATGCCCCCATTGGCGAATCGATTCCAAAAGCAGACCGCCCGGTAAAGAGTCAATTCGGCCTGAACAGAGCAGTTGGAACTAGCTTTAACCTGCTGCGTTGGGGGACGTCGGCGAAAGCATGTCCCGCGTGGCTGAGCGGAGAGTGCAAGCGAAACGCCGCCGACAATGAGTCAGAAGAAAGGGCGCCGAACCCAGTAGCCCGGCGCCCCCTCTCGCTAATTCACGCTAGCGTGGTGAGCCTTTGGTTCCCTTCCCTGATCCGCTACCGCGGAACTGGGTACAACGTGGCTGAGCGACGAACCTATCGAGAAGATGGTCACGAGCCCAGCGAAAACCCACGCCGTCATCGGTACGCGCGACTTGAACCGAGGGGCGCCTTCCATCTTGATCATGGCAATTCTCCCTCGAGAATGCCCGCCCGCTCACCTAACTTCAGGAAACGACGTCCGTTCCAAAGAAAACCCCGGCTGGGCGCTGTCACTCAGCCGGGGTTGTGCGCCCTGTGGTATCTCTCTGTGTCCCCCCGAATCCAGAGTGGCCACGCCGCACCGCATCACCTTTTGCTCTACCACGCCAAGCGGGGATTCGCTGTGGGCTAGATGCAACATCCACAACAAGAGGCCCCGCCAGGGACGGGGCTGAGTCGATGTGGCCCTAGTCCGGGGCAGATATTTAAAGTGGATGGCCCTAGTCCGGGGCCGTGCAAAGCCTAAGCTAATTTGCAGCAAGCCAAAAAGGGTGCGGCTGAAGCAAGCGCCTTAGGGAAGTGTGGAGACGCTCAAAATTGCGTTTTTGCAAGGCCCGACTCCCCTCAGCATGGTCAAGAGAATCAGTCCAGCGAGTTACCCCAAAGGGCAAATGCGAGGGACTCGGAATGCTCAAGCGCATCCGACTGGTAAGCTCCACGACAGAGGCTGAACAGCGCCAGGTTTTGCTTCACGTCCTATTTTTGGCTCAGCGGTCCGACCAGTTTTATGCCTATGTCCGGAATTGCTTGGCGGCTCGCATTGGCGTAACTCCACAATGGCTCGATTGGGCTGTAGGGGAGGCACGGCGTGAATTATCGTGTGACATCGTTTCGGAAAAGTCCGTAATACCCAGCTGAAGGAAGCCGCTAAGAAGCTCCGCTCAACACCGAAAAGGGCCCCCGCGAAGCGACGGCCTCATCCAAGACTTCTAGGGAAATGACTGGTCTCCGGCGCGCTGTCGACGGTCAGTCTGCTTCTGTAGGTTGCCAACCACCGCCCGGTCATTGATGTTGGCCAAATCTGCCGCGAGCCGTGCCCAACCCTGAGCGGTTTCGGCACAAGTCAGCAGTTTTGCTTCAGCTATTTGATCTCCCACGTAGCCTTGTGGTTGACGATAGCGGCCACCCCCTTGTCCCGCAGGCCGCTTTCAAAGGGTCCACGAGACGGGCGAAACCGCTCGAAGCCTAGGAGCCAGCAATGTTCGTTGGCCTTCCCACCACGGAGTGCACGGCAAGCATTGCGATATCATTTTCGTGCACCGCCTGAAGGTCCGTGGGGTCGATGGTCATCATCTCGACGGCGCACCCAGCCTCCGCCGGCACAAAGATGACCGTCGATATTCGGTGATATGCCGTGAAGGAAAGACCCTCGATGACGTCTTCGTCAGTCGCCACCCGATAGTCCGCAGGCGGCAGCACCCGATCGACCCCCTTCAGGTAGAAAGGTCGATGGAACGTGACACTCGTCGTGATCGTCCGCGTCGTCATTTCGAAGGGGACCGCCGAAGAAAACTAGGGATGGAATCATCGCTACGCGGTAATCGGAAGCCCAACTGGGGCATGCCGGGGCTCGAGGCACTAAAGGGGGACGCGACGCGGCTTGTGACAGTTGCTCCTATATTGGACTCCAGCTCATTTTCCGTGACTGTGCGGTAGAAGGGCTCAAAGCCGCTTTTTACCCGGTATTGGAGTTGTCCATCCCGCTCAGGAAGTTGGGCAATTACTTTATATGGACCCGGCGCAGCGTTCCGCGGCGGAACACGCTTGCTGAGGCGCACCACGTTCCCGGCGATGAAGCTATGCCTTGAAGGTTTATGTTCGTGCAATTGTTTCATTGTGAGGTTTTCTCTTGTGTTACTCAAACAGCGGAAGTTAGGCGGTGTACTCCCGCGTCGCGGCCGCCTCCATCTCCATTTCGGAGATCTGTATCTTGACCAGATCGCCGATGGAAACGAGACCGACCAGCCGGCCCGTTTCCACCACGGGCATGTGGCGGAACCGGCGCGTCGTCATTTCCGACATCATCCGACATCAGCTGGTTGATCGTGTCGGTCTCCCGCGCCGTGATCACACTCTTGGTCATGAAGTCCGAGACGGGCTCCTTCAAGACTTCGGGACCCCTTTGGCCGATCGCCCGCATGAGATCGCGCTCCGACACGATGCCCGCGATCTTGTCGTCGTCTCCCACGACGACGATGCAGCCAATGCCACGCTGCCCAAGCAGCGTTGCGATATCGCCTCCGGAACGGCGGTGTCGAGACCGAGGTAGCCGAGTCGAGCCGCCACATCGCGGTACGTCTTGCGGGCTTGCTCGGCGGCGGCTTGGGGATTGGCATTCATTGGTAGTGCCTTTTGGGTTTACGTCGCAAGCGCTTGGCAGGCGATTTCAGGCTGACAACCGCCGGACCCCTGTTCCGCGGGCGCGGTCGTGGTGCTGATTGTTTTTCGGGAAAGGGGCGTGCACGGAGTTGGCACGGTAGCTTTACCGTCAGCGCCTAGGGTCCGGCGTGCCAGTAATAGACATATGGGCCTTGAGGGCTGCATTACAAGTAGAGCGCGTGGAAACGTCCACAATACGCGTAAGGGTTGAATAGAGTCGGGGCCAGTTTAGTCGTTTAAGCCGATAACACCGGCCGCTCTTCAAAGAAGAATCGCAGCATTTCTTGGGAGGCGTCGGGGCCGCGCGGATCGGTGTAAGTGCCGTCTGGGCTGCCGCCGGACCAGGCATGGCCGCTTCCGTGGACGAGCCATTGCTCAACGACGACCGCGCCGGTCTTGTCCCGTGTGACCGTGCGCGTATGCGGGCGGATCGCGGCGTGCCGGGCTTCTGCACGCTCGACGCTTTCGCCGGTCCTCTCCGCCTCGACCATGTTTGCGGCGTTAGACGGATGGACGACGTTGTCCGCGTCGCCATGAAAGACGATGGTGCGAATGCGTGGGCTGTCGTCCGCAGCGCCGAGCGACTTCCGTGACCGCCGGCCTCGTGGTCCCGCATCGCCACGCATGGCTGCGAACGCTGAAGGGAGATCGGCCGCCGACCGATAAGGCAGTCCGGAATGGACGCCGACCGCAGCGTAGAGATCGGGATAGGTCGCGCCCATCACCGCCGCCATCGCACCTCCGGCGGAGAGACCGGCCACGAACACGCGAGCCGGATCGACGGCGTATTCGGCGACGATTTCGCTGGTGATCCCGGCAATGATGGCGGGCTCACCGCGTCCCCGCATTTGGTTCTCGGGGCTAAACCAGTTCCAGCACAAAGATGTGTTTGCGGCTTTGGACTGGTTCGGATAGGCGACGATAAATCCATGCTCCTCGGCGAGAGCATTCATGCGCGTACCTGCCGCGAAGTCGTCAGCATCCTGTGTGCCCCCATGCAGCATGACGAGCAAGGGGCGTCTGCCTGTCTGAGGACGGCGCGGAATATATAGCTTGTAGTTTCGACTCCCGGCCGCGCAGACAAAGGACCTACTTAGGAACTGAGCCCCTTCGGGGATCTCGAGCGCCTTGCGCGGCCTACCGACTGTCAACCCTTCAAGACTGAAGCGTGGAAGCTCGGTGTGGCGGAGCTTCGCGAGGGCCTCGCCAAGCGGCCCCGCCGCCCATGCGGCGATACTTGACGGCTGCGACCGATCCAATCGCGTGCCCCCCTTCAGCTCAGCGGACGCCATTGTCTCGGGCTCTATGACCTCAGCTGTGAGGTCGATGACTTTGTTCTCGATGGCGAGATGTACGACCCGCGCTTCGCTCGGCGATTCGGATGAGACCTGCTCCCCGCCTGACAATGCACTTTGTATAACACGCGTGGCTTCAATGAGCTTCTGATCTCGCGTCAAATTCATTGCCGCGCGCATGGCGTCCGCAAAATCCATGTTCATGTCTTCGGTCCTTGAGGGGTTGTGAGGATTTCGTGCGGGGTCACCCGATGCGATCGACCAGCGCGCTTTTGATCTCTTTGCTGGCGTGAAGGGCGCCAAGCACCGTGATCGATTCAATAGTCGCCAAAGCAAGCGAAGGCGTCACATCAGGGGCAATCGTGGCGAGCCCAAGTACCTTGATGTGAAGTTTTTCACCGGCGGCTTTGACGGCCTCCAGATCCGCGCGCGCATAGCGTCTGAGACCAAGCTCCAGGGTATGCCGCACGATCGATTTCCGCACCTCCTCGCCATGGGTCGCAAGCTGATTGCGGATCGCAGTGCGAATGAAGTCCGTGCGGTTGGAATAAAAGCCTTCCTGCACCAGCAAATCGACGTGGCCGAGGTCGACGTAACCCAGATTGATAGTGATCTTTTCGCTTTCACTCGCTCGATCGCGGAGCCTGTGAATTTCGGCTGCCATACCCACTCTCCATCTGTATGGATGGTAGATGGATGGTAATAGGATGGTTTACAAGAGGCGTCTGAGAAGCCGCACTAGAACGGCATCGGGATGGCTGCCACTAGCTATCCAGCACGCTCCGTCATGCTGCCGACGCGCGCAGCGTGCTCGCGATGCTGCCAATGTCCGCTGTGGGTCGATGCGTCCGATCTTCCCCCAACAGCAGACATCACTCGGCTCGGTCGCCACGTCCGTTTACAAGCTGCCATCGTCTTCGGTGTTTATTCCCTGCTCCCCGAACTGACCATCGGTTGGGGCGTTGCATTTAAAGGGAAGGAATCGGTGGTCCAATGTCCCAACGAGACGAATATTATCGTGGCTATAACATCGACGGAAACACGCAAGGGCGAGGCTGGAGTGTCGAAGTTCATCCCGTCACACCTGATCTGCCGATTCTGCGACGAGCCGTTTTTCGCGTGATCCACCCGGCATGGACGGAGGCGCTCATTGAGGCGCGTGCGCGCATTGACGCGATACTGCGCTAGGTCGAACACGACTGTCAGATAAGAGAAAAGCCCGATTGCGCGGCAACCGGAACTAAGTCCGCATGGGCGGGTTCTCCTCTTAGTGGCATTGGCGCAATTCCCCCGACCCCCCGTCAGCCCCGATGCCCTGTACCAAGAGTAAAAGAGAAGCCCGGGTCCCCCGGGCTTCTTTTATTCACCCCAGGAGAGCCGACATGGACCAGACGACACTTCTCATCATCCTCATTCTCGTCCTGCTCATTTTTGGCGGCGGCTGGTACGGGCGCGGACGCTGGTTCTAACAGCGTTAGCCGTCGATCGTGGGTTACAGCATGTCAGTCGACAGAGCGCGCACCGCCTTCGGCCCCGAAGCGTTGTCGAGATTCAACCAGATCATTGAAGAGGTGTCGTTGAATCTGGTTGACGATGGTCTTGCTGCCGAGCTGGTGAAATCAGACGAAATGCGTAGGAAGCTGGCCATAAGGCTGCTCGGCTTTGCTCGCCTCTGGTGGACAGACACTCAAATCAAGCAGCTTTTGCTGAGGACGCTTCGCAACCAGATCTCGGCTTCCCGCAGAACCAGACCGCGGCGGGGGTGGAGACCAGAGCAGAAAATCTCGGACAGGATAGAGATGGCGGGTGGGCGATGCGTTGCGCTTATTTTGGTCTCGATGAGTCTCAAGCTATTTGGCGAAAATCAGTTCGGCCTTCCGGAAGTAAGTGCGGCCAGGATTGTTGAACGGGCTGAGGACGGGAACCAACCGCCTGCGAGACAGTTAGGCTGATGACCGGGTCCGACGACACCGTCCTCGATGATGTGTCCGTTCGATAGACACCCTCCTTGATGATGTTTCCCCTCACTTGAGACCTGCCGGGCGGTCCTTTTCCGCGCCAAGCCGTGCGGCCGAGCCCACAAATCAAATCAAATCGAATTGGAGCGTGCAATGCAACTCGCAACCTTTACCGCCATGGCGGTTCTATTGAGTGCCGGTTATGCCTTCGCTGGCGGTGGAGCGCCGGTTCCTGAGGGCTCGCAGGCCGGTGACCCTTCCGGACGTCCGAGCGCAGTCTTAGACGACGCAGCATGCCAAAGCGTGTGGAAGATGGCCTCGCCGAACGGCGACACTGTGGCCGGCGATAAGGCCCTGCCGTATATCGTGAATTTCCAGATGGTCGATACCGACAAGGACGGCAAGATTTCCGCGGCTGAGTTTAAGACCGGCTGCGGGAAGGGTTGGGTCCAGAGCGCCGACGCTTCGACGACCAAGGAAATGACCCCGGCAGCCAAACTCTAGAGTTTGGGCTAGTTAAGTTCTACCACCCCGAAAAATCTGAGGAGATTGTCATGGACTGGAATCGTGTTGAAGGAAACTGGAAGCAGGTCAAAGGCCAGGTCAAAGAGAAGTGGGGCAAGCTCACCGATGACGACCTGACTACAATCAACGGCAAACGCGATCAACTTGAGGGCAAGATCCAGGAACGCTATGGCCTGGCCAAAGATCAGGTAAAGAAGGACGTCGACGATTGGTACGGGACGCAGTCCTGGTAGTCCTAGTTTCTGTTTTGCATTGGGCCCGGCGCTTTGCCGGGCCTTTTTTCCGTCTTGATCAGCAGGCGGGTAGGTTTGCTAAAACCCACGCCGACGATAGGCAAAAAGTGGGAGCCCTCCGGTGGCCAAGCGCAATCCTTTCGCCGCCATCGCGCATGGGCATGACTTGGCCGAGGCCATCGTCGACGCCATACGCGAGCCCCTTCTCGTGCTCGACCCGGACTTGCGCGTGATTGCCGCCAGCCGCTCGTTCTACCGGACTTTCGCAGTGACGCCACGCAAGACGGAAGGCCGGCTGGTCTTCGAGCTGGGCGACGGGCAGTGGAACATTCCAGGGCTCCGGGCGCTCCTCGAAGACATCATTCCGAAACGGCGCACCGTCGAGGCCTATGAGGTCGAGCACGAGTTCCCATCGATCGGCCGACGCGTGATGCTGCTCAACGCCCGCCGGGTGTTTGACGAGGATGGTTCAGCCTCCGCCATTCTTCTGGCGATCGAGGACGTGACCCGGCGCCGCGAGGCCGATCGTGAAAAGGACGAGCTGCTTCAAGCAAAGGAAATTCTCCTCCAGGAGATGCAGCACCGCGTTGCCAATAGCCTTCAGATTATTGCCAGCATTCTCCTGCTCAAGGCGAGGACCGTGCAATCGGAGGAGACGCGTCTCCACCTCCAAGATGCTCACCAGCGTGTCATGTCGGTGGCAACGGTGCAACAACAGCTGCACGCCTCCGGGCTAAACGAAAAGATCGAGATCGGGCCCTATCTGACGAAGCTGTGCGACAGTCTTGCAGCGTCGATGATTGGCGAGCGTCGGCCGCTTTCGATCAAGGTGCTAGCCACCGCCGGCGGAGCGGTATCGGGCGACGCTGTGAGCATCGGGCTGATCGTGACGGAGTTGGTAATCAACGCCTTGAAGCACGGCTTCCAGACCGAAGCGGAGGGCGAAATCTTAGTGAGCTACGACGCGCAAGCGTCTGGCTGGCGCCTCTCGGTCTCCGACAATGGATCAGGGCCCAAGGATTCCGCCGGCGAACTCCCACATTCGGGTCTCGGTACGAGCATCGTCGAGGCGTTGGCGCATCAACTCAAGGCCACGGTCGAGAAGTCGAGCGGACAGGAGGGCACGCGGGTGACAATTACAGCAGTGGACTGACGGTCGATCCGTGGAATTGCGGCGCACCATGTCCGCTTGGGTCAAAAGCAAACGTGAATGCGCAAGCTGAGATTGTCTGCTAAGGTCAGAAGCGGATACCGGACTCATCCTCGATCCATATGGCTTGGTTTCGGGCGCTGAGGTGGATTAGCCTTTTGTGGCAATGAAAGTGGTGCGATCGACGCCGGTATTGCCGTTGCGCGGGTCATGGGCAAAGACGATGACCTCATAGTCGCCCGGCGCCCCAACCGGCACCTTCGTCGCGAACTGGCTGGTCTCACCTGCAAAGGAGAGAGCCAAATCCGCAACTCGCTCACCATTGCGCTTCACGATTGCCTTGACCTCGAGCTTGTCGGCATCCCACAGCCCCTTAGGCTCTATGGGGCAACCGCACATCATCACCACATTGGCGCGCAGATCGACTTCAGTCGTCTCTGCCGGAAGTCTGATATGCGCCGGTGGCGCAAGCACGTCGACGACGAGACCGGGGAGGTCGAGCACCCAGCCATCCCCGCCGGAGATCCCCCGGCCAGGAACCACCCACTGGGTGGAAAGCACGCGAACCGCCGCCTGGGGCTGCCCCAAAGGCCCGTAAGCTTCAGCCTCGATGAGGCGCGGCTCATCGAGATCAAGGGTGGCGATGAATTTGGCAGCCGAGTTGTCGGCCAATTGCGCCCGACGGCCTTTGTCCTCATGCATGATCAGCTTGGTGTTGCCGGTCCCGCCTTGCGTCAGGCCCGTCGCAAGGATCTCGCCCGTGTGAGCGTCACGCAGGATGATGCGCATGCCTCCCATGCTCGTGCCGACGAATTTGGAATCCTTGGCAAGCACACGGACGATTATCTCCGTTTGCTCGGCAGATGCGACGGTAGGAGCCAACAGGCCCGCTAGCAAAAAAGCGATAATGAAAGCTCGCATGAAGCCCTCCTACTGAGACAAGCACCGATCCAGGCAGCTTCGCATCACGACTAAGTGACTGAGGTCACAGAAAATGTCTGGTCCCAAGTGCTAGAATTGAGAAAGAGGGGCAAGAGCCAAGAAGCCCAATAAGGAGATCAGACATGCGTAGAGGTTATATCACGTCAGCTTTTGCAGGCGCTCTGTTGCTTGGTCTAACCACGGCCGCTTTGGCTGTGACCGGCGAGTTCGACAATATGTGTACGCAGGGCCTTGCTAGCGGCAAGGAGGTCAAGACCGACTGCTCGGTAAACGCCACTCACAAGGGTAAGACTTACTGCTTCGGCAATGAGGCTGCCAAGACCGAGTTCATGAAGGATCCGGATGCAAATCTGGCCAAAGCCCAAAAGTACTATGAGGAGCACAAGGGCTAAGCCTGTCGAAGGCAACCATTCCGAACGGCTCTTAGACTATTGGGGCCCGCTTTCATGGCGGGCCCCTTGTCTGCTCGCTATCGCGGTGCGGCTAAATCCGCCGCTGCTGCTTGTAATGACGAGCGCACAAGCTCTGCGTGTTCTCGTAACTCGTGAATAGCGATTCATCACCCCTGTGACGCTGGACATGAGTCACATGCGTGGCAATGACGGTTCGGCCTTCTTGCGCGCACAATCGGCAATTTGGCTCCTGAACAAGCCGGTGTCGTTTGATCGACTTCCAGATCGGTGATTTATACCACTCCCGCCATGGCTCAACACGTTGAGTGGTGCTCCCTTCGCGACGACCTAGGTCAGCTACGGCAGCAATGCCGTGAGGCCGCATAGCGGATGCCTCATTGTGCAACTGATTTGTGGTGCGGTCCAGCTTATCTGATTCGCTTCGTCACCGACCCGCGAATGTCTACCTCAAGACACTCGCCATGCAACTAAAGGACGGCTCCGCTAGAGCCGCGCGAGAATCCCGGCGATGGTAAGGGCCGTGAGCGTGTAGCCACTCGTAAATAAGCTTGCGATCTGTTCAACAGGCGTCGGGGCGTGGGTGGCTGATGTCGCCAGCCTGGGATCTTGCCCATGAAAAGAAAAGGCCCCACCGCGGACGGCAGGGCCAAGAATCAAATCAGGAGTATATGTGCAGGCAGGCGCAAGGTCGCTTGCACAACTATTGCCTTAGACCAAAGTGGCTCTCGCATCTGTAGCGTATCGGCCACACATCGAAAAAACCTGAGCACATTACAAAATGCTGTGGCTTGAGCAATTCTAGCTTCACCAAACCGATAAGTCAGGCCCTTGTCAGCGGCGTGTGCGACAAACTTGCTAGTGCGTTCGATATACTCCTGACCAAAACCCCGGCCCAGCCCTGGTGGAACAAAGTCTCCAGAGCGGGGTTTAGTGGGCAAGTAGGACCAGCCGTCCAACGCTTTTGACCCCCGCAGTAGCCAACGGCTGGCTTCCATACAGCCCCGTGCGATCCTCCCCCGCGCGGGGCTGACTGTAATCGACCACACTCCTACAACCTTGCGGAATCCTATGGACCGGCGGTCGGCGAGGCCGCCCGATCCAAGTGGCAAGCAGCGGCGATGCGGCAATGGCTGCGCTTACAAAAGCGCTGATCGCGCGAGGAGATCATTTAGCAGCATGTCTTGTGACCCATCCTTCGTGATCGCGATAGAGAGGGATTCCAGCGAGATGCAGTCAGGGAATTTTTTGATCGAAATGTCGGCGATCGTAGCGTGCTTGCAGACGCGGGGCGATCAACCACGCGAAAGGCGCGGCTAGGATAAGGCTCGCAATGACCACTACGGGAATCCAAACGAAAGCGTTTGCGCGGAGCGCGGATACGTTCAGCACAGTGATTATGCCCGCCCCGAAGATGACCGCATTCGTCATTGAATAAATCAGCACGGCGATTCTGAATCGGTTTCGCATTCCGGGTTGCATGAGTTCTTTACCTCGGTTTCTTGCCCATCCCGCATGCTTCCGATCGACCCAATCTTGGGACTTAGCGCCCGAGGTAGAGAGCGCGTCACTTCAGTTTTTGCCCAAGACCTATTGGCGGCAGGTCACCCTCACCATCGACTGCAAGCCACGCTTCGCGCGCCCACCACACGTGGACACGATCACAAACAGGACATTTGATTTTCGCGGGTTTTTCGTTGGCCAGGCGGGCAAAGCTTTGCGCGTCGGTCTCGATGCCGGTCGAGATCGAGCGACCAGTTGTCGGGCACGAAATCATTACGACGCCCATGTGAGCCTCCTCCCCGGAGGTCATTCACAAGGCTATTCATTCACCAAAAAGACCGACTGGCAAGAAGGTATGCGTGCGTTGCACAAAGGACGGCCCCGACCGTAGCGTTCGCAACGTTCGGTCGGGACCGCTCTTGTCCACCCTCAACGACGCGCGTTCCCGGATGGCAGACCGATTTATCCATTGGCCTGCGCGAGCTGCTTTGACGCAAATCAAAAGGTGGCTGAGCGTGGGGTGGGGGTTCGAGCGTGGGTGGCTGATGATCGCCAGCCTGGAGCATGGAGCCGCGGGCTGCCCGAACAGCCACCCCCGAGCGCCGGAGCGCGACTAGAACGGCAACCATTGCTAAAGCCCGTCTAGCAGAGCTGAATGATCTCCTCACCGAAGCCGGAACGGCCACAGTCGTAAAGCCGGATGACCTTTAGCGGCCTTGGTGTTCGCCGCCTGCCGCCTCACGACCGGTACCCTCTCGTCATGATCCCGGCGGCAAGCTAAAGTAGGGTCATCCGAAGATTGGGGGCATTTCGATGGCATATTATTGGCTCACGCCGCCGTCGCGCGCGGTGTTCATCATCTCCGTTTTCCTGGCACTCTTGGCGCTTTTGGTACGCTACGCACATGTCGCCATACCGGTGGTCAGCACCTACACGTTCGAGACGTTGTTGGTTGCTTTTCTGTTGCTGCTCGCGGGCAACCTCTTCCGCGGGTTCTAGGAACGCAACTCCGGGCCCTGAACCTAAGGAGGTAAGCCCGCCAAAGCAAAAGGGCTTCGGATCGCACCTAATAGAGCGTGCGTTCGAGGGTCAGCTCGGCGGGTCCGAACTCATATTCAGTCCCCAAGGCCTGTCTTGTACGCTCGAAGTTGCCGGTCAGCATCGTTGGCGGCGTGCGCTATTGGATGGACTCTCCCGACACCGGTCCGCATGGCTTCGGCGGTCGACTCGGAATGACATTCCTATTTTCGAAGCAATGATCAAGAGGTACCCATTCTGCGGATGAGCAGAACAGGGTGAAATGTCCGCTTGGGTAGATGCTGACCTGACGGTGACGCACGAATGTCCGCTTCGTGCCAAGAGCGGACACATCACCGATGGAAATGGGTTTTGACGCGTGATTTCCACAGCTCACAGCTGTTTGGCACATGCTTTGGGCTGCTTCGCGCGCCCGGCGCAACCGACCGCGACCGCGAGTGTCAGCGGCGTGAAGAACATGACGCCACCGGCCACGAACGAGGCCGCTATGGCGACCGCATCGGACTGTCGGCTGATCAGGCTGAAGAGCCCGAACAAGTTGGTGGCGAGGATGAGCGTGGCGACGCCGATGCCGATCCCGGCGCCAAGAACCATGCTGCGGAGTAGGAACCGAACCAACGGGTCCTGCCGGCGCTGCCGGCCAATCGGGCTTGCCAGACGCGAGAGCTGAGCTTTCGTCAAGGGGCGGGTCATGGCTGTCCTCCCTGAGTTCTGCCGCTCAAGACCATCTTGAGCTCTAAGCCAAGGAAGCTTGAGGCACTGCCCGATTTGGCGCTGTGGCATTTGCCACACCGCCGGATTTTCAGCGCTCAGCGGACCGCCGGCCGGCTCCATCTCTTGAATTTTGATCCTCATCAAGGCTCAAGCGGTCGAGCCTGCTCATGGTGCCCTGCATTGGAGGCAGGGATCTCGATCCATGGCTGGCATGCTCGAACGCGAGGAGTGGAAGGCTTTTTCCGACGCCATAGCGCTCGTCGCCGCGGGCGTTTTGTCCCTGGTCGGCCTGGTCCTGGCCGTAGCCGGCAAAGACCCGGTGATGGCCTTTCACGGCTGCCTCCTGCTGGGCGCCGCCGGTCTCGCCTTTCTCTATATCCTCACGCAAATGATCGAGCGGAGGGAGCCCCGCGAGACGGGCTATGCCGACGGCGTGATCCGCGCCGGCGTGATCGCCACCGTTGTTTGGGGCCTAGCCGGCTTCCTGGTCGGCGACATCATCGCCTGGCAGCTCGCTTTCCCGGCGCTCAATCTCGATCTGCCTTGGACCAATTTCGGCCGGCTCAGGCCGGTCCACACCTCCGCCGTGATTTTCGCCTTCGGCGGCAACGCCCTGATCGCCACCTCGTTCTATGTCGTGCAGCGCACCAGCTTCGCGCGGCTGGCCGGCCGCTGGTCGCCTTGGTTCGTGTTCTGGGGCTACCAGCTGTTCATCGTGCTGGCGGCCACCGGCTATATCCTCGGCGTCACCCAGTCGAAGGAATATGCCGAGCCCGAATGGTATGTGGATTTGTGGCTGACCGCCGTCTGGGTGGTCTATTTCCTCGTCTTTGTCGGCACGCTCGCCAAGCGGCGCGAGCCGCACATCTATGTGGCGAACTGGTTCTATCTCGCCTTCATCGTCACCGTCGCCATGCTGCACATCGTCAACAATCTGGCGGTGCCGGTATCGCTGCTCGGTTCGAAGAGCTACGTGATCTATTCCGGCGTGCAGGACGCCATGACCCAATGGTGGTACGGCCACAACGCGGTCGGCTTCTTCCTCACCGCCGGCTTCCTCGGCATGATGTATTACTTCGTGCCCAAGCGCGCCGAGCGGCCGATCTATTCCTACCGGCTCTCAATCGTTCATTTCTGGTCGCTGATCTTTCTCTATATCTGGGCCGGTCCCCACCATCTGCACTACACCGCTCTGCCTGATTGGGCGCAAACCCTCGGCATGACCTTCTCGATCATGCTGTGGATGCCGTCTTGGGGCGGCATGATCAACGGGCTGATGACGCTGTCGGGCGCCTGGGACAAGCTTAGGACCGACCCGGTCATTCGCCTGCTAGTCGTCGCCGTGGCGTTTTACGGCATGTCGACCTTCGAGGGGCCGCTGATGAGCATCAAGTCGGTCAATGCGTTGTCGCATTACACCGACTGGACCATCGGCCATGTGCATTCCGGCGCGCTCGGTTGGGTCGCCTTCATCACCTTCGGCGCGGTGTATTGCCTCGTGCCGTGGCTTTGGCACCGCAAGGCGCTCTATTCGCAGCGCCTGGTCGAGTGGCATTTCTGGATCTCGACCCTCGGCATCCTGCTCTACATCACGGCGATGTGGGTGTCGGGCATCCTGCAAGGTCTGATGTGGCGCGCCTACGATAGTCTCGGCTTCCTCGAATATTCCTTCGTCGAGACCGTCGAAGCGATGCATCCCTTCTATGTCATCAGGGCGATCGGCGGGCTGTTGTTCCTGATCGGCGCGCTGCTCATGGCCTACAATCTCTGGCGCACCGCGCGCGGCGACGAGCCGGTCGACGCGGCCGAGCAGCCGCGCATCGCCGCGGCGCCGGAGTTTCGTCCCGTGCCGGCCGAGTAGGAGAGCGGCCAATGGACTGGTCCAAACATCAAATCCTGGAGAAGAGCTCAATCCTTCTCCTGATCGGCATTCTCATCACCGTGGCCATCGGCGGCCTGATCGAGATCGCGCCCTTATTCTGGCTCTCATCGACCATCGAACAGGTCAAGGGTATGCGGCCCTATACGCCGCTCGAGCTTGCCGGCCGCGACATTTACGTGCGCGAAGGCTGCTATCTCTGTCACAGCCAAATGGTCCGCTCGCTCCGCGACGAAGTCGAACGCTACGGCCATTACAGCCTTGCCGCCGAGAGCATGTACGATCATCCGTTTCAATGGGGGTCGAAGCGCACGGGGCCCGATCTCGCGCGACTCGGCGGCAAATATTCCGACGAGTGGCACGTCGCCCACATGATCGACCCGCGCGCGGTCGTGCCGGAATCGGTGATGCCGGGGTATCCGTTCCTCGCCAGGCGCGAACTCGACGATGGCGACATCGCTCAGCGTCTCAAGGTCCTGCAACTCGAAGGCGTGCCCTATAGCGACGAGATGATCGAGAGCGCCAAGGCCGACCTCGAGCGGCAGGTCGACCCCAATGCCGAGGCAATCAAGGAATTCCTGGCGCGCTATCCGAAGGCGCAGGTGCGGCAGTTCGATGCCGACCCGAACTTCGTGTCCGAGCTCGATGCACTGGTAGCCTATCTGCAAATGCTGGGCACCTTGGTCGATTTCGCGACGTTCGACGCCGCCGGTCCCAACCTGAGGTGAGGGCTTGGCCATGACCTATGAGCAAGTGGCATCGATCACGCAGGTGGCGGCACTTTTGCTGTTCATCGCCATGTTTCTCGCCGTGCTGATCTACACCTTTTGGCCCGGCAACAAGAAACGCTTCGAGCGGGCCGCACGGCTCCCGTTGGAGCAAGACCCCGATCCCGACGACGAGAAAGACAACTGAGCCATGGCCAGCAAGAAAAGCGGCAGGGCGACGGACGCCGACACCACCGGCCATGAATGGGACGGCATCACCGAGCTGAACAAGCCGCTGCCCAAATGGTGGCTCTATGTATTCTACGCCACCATCGTCTGGGCAGTGGGCTATTGGCTGTTGATGCCGGCCTGGCCGTTGGTGTCGAGCTACACCACAGGATGGCTCGGCTACAGTCAGCGGGAGTCGGTGGCCGAAGAACTCGATCAAGCCAAGGCTGCCAAGTCCGGCTTCCGGCAACAGATTGCCGGCAGCGACCTTGCCGCCATCAATGCCGATCCCGAACTGCTGAGCTTCGCTCTGGCCGGCGGCGAGGCGGCGTTCGGCGACAATTGCGCGCCCTGTCACGGTCGCGGCGCACAAGGCGCCTTCGGCTATCCCAACCTGCGTGACGATTCATGGCTGTGGGGTGGGTCGCTCGATGCCATCCACCAGACCGTCGAGCATGGCATTCGGGCAGACGATCCCAAGACGCGCACCAGCCAAATGCCGGCCTTCGGCCGCATGGGCCTGCTCAACGCCACCCAAGTCAACGACGTCGCCGAATACGTGTTGTCGCTATCGGGTCGGGCCGGCGACGACGCGGCGGCGCGACAGGGCACGAAAATCTTCGCCGACAACTGCTCGCCGTGTCACGGCAAGGACGGCAAGGGCAACCAGACGCTCGGCGCCCCCGATCTCACCGACGAGCTATGGCTCTATGGCGGGGAGAAGACCACCATCGCCGAGACCATCATCAATAGCCGCAACGGGGTGATGCCGGCATGGGCCGGTCGTCTCGATCCTGAGACGATCAAGGAGCTTGCTATTTACGTCCACTCTCTGGGCGGCGGTCAGTAGGGGCGCTCAGGAATGTTGATGACACAGCCACCCGGACACGTTGAGCGGACGGCGGACCGTCATGAGGTGCCCGTGGAGGCGGCACCCGGGATCGCGCAAAGCGATACGCCCACGGTCGCCGGCGCCAACCGCGCGCTCTATGCCGAGCGCGTCAAAATTTATCCCAAGGAGGCGCATGGCCGGTTCCGCGCCGCCAAATGGATCGTCATGGCCGTGACGCTGGGCATCTATTACCTCCTACCCTGGTTGCGCTGGGATCGCGGACCTCATCTCCCCGACCAGGCCGTGCTGCTCGACCTTCCGGCGCGCCGCTTCTACTTCTTCTTTATCGAGATCTGGCCGCAGGAGTTCTATTACATCACCGGTCTGCTGGTGCTCGCCGCGCTCGCACTGTTCCTCGTCACGTCGATAGCCGGACGCGTCTGGTGCGGGTACACCTGCCCCCAGACGGTGTGGACCGACCTGATGATCGCGGTCGAGCGGTTCTGGCAGGGCGACCGCAACGCCCGTCTGCGCCTCGACAAGGATCCCTGGTCGTTCGAGACGTTGTGGCGGAAATCGGCCACGCATCTCTCGTGGCTCGCCATTGCCGTTGCGACCGGCGGGGCGTGGGTATTCTACTTTGCCGACGCGCCGACGCTCGCCCGCCAGTTGCTCACCTTCGAGGCGCCCACCGCCGCCTACCTGTTCGTCGGCCTCTTCACCGCGAGCACCTATGTGTTGGGCGGCATCGCCCGCGAGCAGGTCTGCACCTATATGTGCCCCTGGCCGCGCATCCAGGGCGCGATGTTCGATCGCGACTCGCTGCTCATTTCCTATCGCGCTTGGCGGGGCGAGCCGCGCGGGCCGCACAAGAGCGGTCAGTCTTGGCAGGGCAGGGGGGACTGCATCGACTGCCGGCAATGCGTCGCGGTCTGCCCCGCTGGCATCGATATCCGTGACGGCCCGCAGCTCGAATGCATTCAATGCGCGCTGTGCATCGACGCTTGCGATGAGATCATGGACAAGGTGGGCAGGCCGCGCGGTCTCATCGCCTACGACACGGTGCGCAATCTCGATGCCGGCGGTACCCATACAGTCCCGATCAGCGTGCTTCGGCCGCGCGTCGTGCTCTACGCCACGGCCATGGCGATTGTCGGGGTGGTCATGCTCACGGCCTTGGTGCTCAGGCCCGACCTTGACGTCAACGTCCTGCACGACCGCAATCCGCTCTACGTCAAGCTGTCCGACGGCGGCTTGCGCAACGGCTACACCATCAAGCTGCTCAACAAGCTGTACCAGCCACGCTCCTTCAGCATCGGCGTAGCCGGCCTGCCGGGGGCGCAGCTCAGCGTGATCGGCCATGACCAGGAGAACCGTCCGGTCGTCACCGTCGCGCCGGACCAACTCCAATCCCTCCGGCTCTATGTCACGCTCGACAAGAGCGCCGTCGCGGCTCTTCCGGCCAGTTCCGCCGAGTTCTCCTTCGTAATCACCGATGTCGGCGACCACATGACGGCCGAACATCGCGCCGCCTTCCAGGGGCCGGAGCGATGACAAGAATGGGCTGGCTCGCCGACGGCCTTAACGGGCGCCATGTGCTCATGGCTCTCGTCGCGTTTTTCGGCGTCATGCTCGTCGCCAACGGCATTTTTGTTTATTTCGCCGTGGCGACGTTCAGCGGCGGCGACACCTCAAACGCCTACCGCAAAGGCCTCAACTACAACGAGACGCTGGCGGCGGCCGAGCGGCTGGCGGCGCGGGGCTGGCAAAGCCAAATTGCCTACGACGACCGGGCCGGCCGGCTCAGCGTCAGCGTGCGTGACCGGGAGGAGGCTCCCGTTACCGGCCTCAGTATCGAAGCGGCGCTCAGCCGCCCGGCCACCGCTCAGGAGGACCAGGCGGTAGGCCTGATCGAGGCTGAGCCGGGAGTCTATGCCGCGGAAGTCAAACTTGCTCCGGGCTTGTGGGTGATCTCCGTCGCTCCCACCGAGGCGAGCGACGCGAGCGAACCGGTCTATCGGCTGAAGCATCGCCTGTTCGTCGCGGACCGGCCATGATTGCCCAGACCCTCACCGCCGGATTGGCCAAGGAGGCGCAAGGCGCCACTGCCGCGTCGGCACCTGCGACCATCACGCTGGCCGTCGACAATATGCGGTGTGGCGGGTGCCTGCGCTCGGTGGAGCGCGCCGCGCTTCGCATTCCGGGGGTGAGCAGCGCGCGGACCTCGCTCACCGCCAAGCGACTGACCGTCACCTGCGATCCGGCGCAAGCCGGCGAGGTCGATATCATCGGCGCGCTCGAGCAGATCGGCTTCCACGCGGCGCCGATCGAGACGGCCAAGCAGGATCGCGGCGACGCCAGGCGCAACTTTTTGCTGCGCCGGGTGGCGGTGGCCGGCTTCGCCGCGATGAACATCATGCTGATCTCGGTGGCAGTCTGGTCCGGGACCGCGAGCGACATGGATGAGAGCCTCGCCGGAGCGTTCCGCTGGCTGTCGGCGCTGATCGCGTTGCCCACCGTCGTCTATGCCGGACAGCCGTTCTTCGTCTCGGCTTTGAGCGCGCTGAAAGGCAGACGCCTCAACATGGATGTGCCGATCTCGCTCGCCATTGTGCTCGCGACCGGCATGAGCCTCTACCAGACCATGCTCGGCAGTGAGCAGGTCTATTTCGACGCCGCGGTATCGCTCTTGTTCTTTTTGTTGGTCGGGCGTTTCCTCGATGAGTCGTTGCGCGTGCGCGCCAGGGGCGAGGCGCAGAATCTGCTGAGCCTCCAGGGCGCCATCGCCACACTGATCGCGGCTGGCGGGTCGAGGTGTCAAGTGCCGGCGCACGCGCTCCGTCCCGGCGACCGCTTGCTGGTCGCCGCCGGCGAACGGGTGGCCGCCGACGGCGTGGTGACGTCGGGCGAGGGGCAGGTCGACCAGAGCCTGATCACGGGCGAGACGGCGCCCGAGACCATATCTCCGGGAGGACAGGTCTATGCCGGGACGCTAAACCTCACCCAGCCCTTGCAGATCGAGGTCACTGCCGCCGACAGCGGCACATTGCTCGCCGAAATCAGCCGGCTGATGCTGGCGGCGGAGCAAGGGAAGGCGCGCTATCGACGGCTCGCCGACCGCGCGGCGCAGATCTACGCCCCCGCCGTGCATGGCCTGGGCCTTGCGACCTTTATCGGCTGGCTCTTGCTCGGCGCATCGTGGCAAACGGCTCTGACCTACGCTATTGCCGTCCTCATCATCACCTGTCCTTGCGCCCTTGCGCTAGCCGTCCCTGCCGTGCAGATCGCCGCGGCAAGCCGCTTGTTTCGCCAAGGCATCGTGGTCAAGTCGGCTGACGGGCTCGAGCGCCTAGCCGAGACCGACCTGGTGGTGTTCGACAAGACCGGCACACTGACCCTGGGCCGCCCCCAACTGCTCGATGACGACCCTATTTCTGATGATGCGCTGATGGCTGCGGCCCGGCTGGCGTCTGCGAGTAAGCATCCCTATGCGCGAGCGCTAGTGGCGGCGGCGGAACAACGATTGGGACGGGTCCTTGCCGCATCGGGCGTCGAAGAGGATCCGGGGCGCGGGCTCAAACGCGTTCTGGCCCAAGGCGAGGAGCGGCTCGGCTCCGCCGAGTGGTGCGGCGTCGACAGCACGGGCGAAGGCAGCGAAGTCTGGTATCGCCGCGATTGGATGGCGCCGGTTCGCTTCCGCTTCGCCGACGTGCTGAGGGCCGACGCCGCCGAGACGGTCGCGACCCTGAAACGGGATGGCTACGGCGTGGCGCTCCTGTCTGGGGATCGCACGGGCGTGGTTGAGGATATCGCCCGCCGCACCGGCATCGACATGTGGCGCGCAGGGCTAAAGCCTGCCGACAAGATCGCCTGGCTCGATGCTTGCGCCAGAGAAGGCCGCAAGGTGCTAATGGCGGGCGACGGCCTCAACGACGCGCCGGCCCTTGCCGCGGCGCATGCCTCGATCTCTCCCGCGAGCGCCGCCGATATCAGCCAGCGCGCCGCCGATTGCGTGTTCCAAGGGGCGAAGCTCGCCCCGGTGCTCGAAGCCATTGCCACCGCCAAGCGCGCGCGATCCATGGCCTTGCAGAACTTCGCCGTCGCCGCCGGATATAACGCTATCTGCGTGCCGCTCGCTATGGCTGGGCTGGTCACGCCGCTGATCGCCGCCATCGTCATGTCGACTTCCTCGATCCTGGTGACGCTTAACGCGGCGCGTCTCGCCGGAGGGGGACGATCATGACCGCGCTCGCTTGGCTGGTGCCTGTGGCGCTGTTGCTCGGGGGCATCGGCCTTGCGGCCTTCTTGTGGGCGCTCCGCTCGGGTCAGTTCGAGGACCTTGACGGCGCCGCCTATCGCGCGCTCGAAGACGATCCTCCGGACGGCAAGTCGCCGCGCTGAACGGCGCCAGAGACGCATATCCATCTCGATCACCAGCACATTCACCCCCGGTGAACCTCGCAGGCTTGGACTCAGTCCGTCTAGCAATGAGCTCAAGGCAAATTCCCTGTATTTTCCTGGTGATCAGGGAATTTGACCCGACGGAGAGCCGTTCGCTGCAGCCTCTCAGCACAGCCACCGTTCCGCTTAAGCGGCGGATTACAACCAAGCGCGCGCACGTGGCACTACAGAAAGATGCGCCCTTGCATCGAGGAGTCCAACGATCTGGCGCCATTGCCGCCATTCCGATCTTGGCTGGACTGCACCACCAATACGTTCGGATATGATTTTCGGAACGGACAGGCGCACCAAAGTGGGCCCGCCCCCGGAAATTGTGTTGACGAGTTGGAGAAATTCGGGAGAGCCTTGGATCGGGCCGCAGGTCGCGGCCGCGGCGCCGCCGAGTATTGGCAAGACGCGCCAGCATTTTCGGAGCGCCGAACCTCGAACAGGGGATCGGAACATGGTTAGACGAGTGACCACCGCAATGACGGTGCTGTCGGTGCTTGTGCTGGGCGCTCCAGCCCTGGCCGAAGACTCCAAAGAGCCCATCAAGCTGACGCTGCACGACTGGACCGGCCAGTTGATCACCACCCAGCTCATGGGCGAGGCGTTGAAGAACGCGGGGCTCAACGTCGAATATGTGCCAGCCGACTATCTCGCCCAGTTCGCCGGCCTCAAGACCGGCGATTTGCACGTGGCCATGGAGATCTGGGAGACGACAGGCCGCGATGCGATGGACGAGGCGACCGGGACCGGCAAGGTGGAGAACCTCGGCGAGACCGGCATGACGGCCATCGAGGAATGGTGGTACCCGGAATACATGAAGGAGAAATGCCCGGGCTTGCCCAACTGGGAGGCGCTGAAAAAATGCGCCGAGCAATTCTCAACTCCCGAGACGGCGCCTAAGGGCCGCTACCTCGGAGGTCCGGTGACGTGGGGCGGCTTCGACGAGGAACGCGTGGCCGCGCTCGATCTTCCCTTTGAGGTGGTGCATGCCGGGACCGACGCGGCGCTGTTCGCCGAGCTGGAGTCTGCCACCCAGCGCAAGGCGCCGATCATCCAATGGGTCTATGCCCCGCACTGGGCGCCCATCAAGTACAAGGGTGAGTGGATCGAGTTCCCGAAATACGAGCCCGCCTGCTACAAGGATCCGGCGTGGGGCATCAACAAGACCGCGACGCATGACTGTGGCAAGCCGCGCGGCCCCATCTGGAAAGTGTCCTGGTCCGGGGTAAAGGACAAATGGCCGAGCGCCTATGAGGCGATCAAGAAGTTCAACATCAATAACGACGAGATGGGCGCGCTGATCACCAAGGTCGATATCGACGGCCAGAAGGTCGAGGACGTGGTGGCAGAGTGGATGAAGACCAACGAGGCCCGCTGGAAGGGCTGGGTTGGCCAGTGATAGTTGAGCGACTCGATTAGGGCCGTTGCGGCCTGCTAGTCTAACGGCAGGCCGCAACCCACCTGCCTCAGCGCATGGGCCCGTAATCCGTGACCGACGCCGCTCTCGCCTGCCGCAATGTGTGGAAGCTCTACGGGCCCAATCCCAAGAGTTTCCTCGCACGTCACGGGCCGAAGCCGAGTGAGGCAGAGCTAAAGGCAGCGGGCTACATCACCGCAGTCGCCGACGCGACGCTGTCCGTCTCACGCGGCGAAATCTTCGTCATCATGGGGCTCTCCGGCTCCGGCAAATCGACGCTGGTGCGGTGCCTCGCACGCCTCATCGACCCGACCGCGGGCGAGGTTACCTTCGCGGGGCGCGACCTGCTCAAGGCCTCGCCGAAGGAGCTGATCGAACTCCGGCGGCACAAGATGGGCATGGTGTTCCAGCACTTCGCCCTTTTGCCGCATCTCACCGTGCTCGATAATGTGGCCTTTCCGCTCGAGATCCAGGGCGTAGCTCGCCTGGATCGCGAGGCACGCGCACACGAGATGACCGCGCTCGTCGGTCTCCAGGGTCGCGAGCATAATTTGCCGCAAGAGCTCTCCGGCGGGCAGCAGCAGCGAGTTGGCATAGCCCGCTCGCTGGCCACCGACCCGGACATCTGGTTTCTCGACGAGCCGTTCTCCGCGCTCGACCCCCTGATCCGCCGCGAGATGCAGAACGAATTCCTGCGGCTTCAATCGGTGCTGCACAAGACCATCGTCTTCATCACGCACGATTTCGACGAGGCGATCAGGCTCGCCGATCGCATCGCGATCATGCAGGAGGGGCGCATCGTGCAAATTGGCACGCCCGAGCAACTTGTTCTCTCACCGGCCTCCGGCTATGTGGCCGAGTTTACGCGCGAAGCGCCGCGGGCAAAGATCCTGTCGGCGCGCGCGATTGCTCGCGCCCGGCGGAACGGCGAGGCGATCGCCGGCAGCATCCCCGCCGACAAAAAGATCGCCGACTTCGCCAAAGAGGTTGAGGCCTCGGCGAGCGCCTTCGCCGTGCACGATGCCGACGGGAAGCTGGTCGGCGTGGTCGATCGCGCGGCCGTCATGTTGGTGTTGGTCGGCGCCATGGAGGCCTCATGACGGCGGCTGTCGCGCTGGGCGAACGGTCGCCCGACATCAAAGCTTCGGTCGTGGCCGCCGTTTGGATCGGCTTTGCCGTGCTGGCGGTGGCGTCCTTCGCCCTGCCCGACGGGACCATTCCGGCCTGGATGCGCGAGGTGTTGCCGCAATGGCGGCTCGGATTGGACACCGCCATCTCCAACTTCATGAAATGGCTGGTGCAGGACGCGACCTTCGGCCTGTTCACCTTCAGAGAGGCGACGCGCGCGATCAGCGACTTTCTCAGTGTGCCTCTCAAGGCCGCAACCGCGATCGTTTCCACGGGACTTCTGCGCGGGAGCGGCTCGACAGCCGTGCAGCTTGCTCCGCCATTGCCGTGGATTGCCGTCGTTGGGATCGCGGCGGCGCTCGGCTATCGCTTCGGGGGGACACGTCTCGCTCTGCTGGCGGGAGGCGCATTTCTGTACCTCGCAGTGTTCGGGCAATGGGCGAGCGCCATGATGACGCTGGCCTCGATCGCCATCGCGGTTCCGCTTGGCGTGGCCGGAGGAGTGCTGTTCGGGATCCTCAGCTTCCGTGTCCCCCTGGCGCGGCGGATCATCGAACCGATCCTCGATCTCATGCAGACGGTGCCGATCTTCGCCTATCTCATCCCGATCTTGTTTCTGTTCGGCTTCGGGCCGGTGTCGGCACTGATCGCGACGATGATCTATGCCATGCCCCCCATGGTTCGTGTGACGATAACTGCGCTCGAATCCGTGCCGAGCGAGATCGTTGAATACGGCACCATGGCCGGCACCACGCGGCGGCAGATGCTGCTCAAAGTGATGCTTCCCGCCGCGCGGCCGCAGCTTCTCGTCGGCGTCAATCAGGTCATCATGCTCTCGCTTAACATGGTGATCATCGCCTCGATGATCGGCGCTGGCGGGCTTGGCTATGACGTTCTCACCTCGCTCCGGCGGCTCGATATCGGGCGCGGGTTGGAGGCGGGGATTGCCATCGTGGTGCTGGCGATTGCGCTCGACCGGTTGAGCCAGGCCTACGCCAACCGGCGGTTCACCAGCGCTGGCGACGGCCGGACCTTTGCCCTTCTTGTTTTCGCGTTCGCGGCCGCAGTCTATGTCCTCGGTCTATTCGTTCCGGCCATCGCGATATACCCCGCGTCGTGGCAGCTTTCGACCGCACCTTGGTGGGGGGAAGCGGTCAGGTGGATCAACGTGCATTTCTTCGACACTCTGGACGCGATCAAGAGCGCGCTCCTCCTGAATTTGCTGATCCCTATCAAGCGGTTCATGGTCGCCCAGACCTGGCTTCTCGTCACCGCCGCGCTCGGCTTTGCCGGTTGGCGTCTCGGCGGGGCGCGACTTGCGGCGCTCGCAGCGGGCCTCGCGTTGTTCATCGCTTTCAACGGGCAGTGGGAAAAGGCGATGGTGAGCGTCTATCTGGTCGGGATTTCGGTCATTGTCGCAGCGGCCATCGGCATTCCGCTCGGCATCCTGGGAGGTCTCTCCGACCGCGTCTGGCGCGTTCTCGAGGCCGTTATCGACACGCTGCAGACCCTGCCGAGCTTCGTCTATTTGATACCGGTGGTGATGCTGTTCAGGGTCGGCGATTTCACCGCTATGATTGCCATCGTGCTTTATGCTCTGGCGCCGGCCGTGCGCTACACCGCTCACGGTATTCGCGACGTTCAGCCCACGCTGATCGAAGCCGGCACGGCGGCCGGCTGCACGCCTCTCCAGCTCCTGACCAAAATCCGACTCCCGCTGGCGACGCCGGTCATTTTGCTCGGCATCAACCAGACCGTCATGCTCGCGCTCTCCATGCTCGTCATCACCGCGCTGGTCGGAACCCGCGATCTCGGCCAGGAGGTGTACATCGCCCTAACCAAGGCCGATACCGGACGCGGCCTGGTCGCAGGCCTTTGCGTTGCCGCCATCGCCATCATCGCCGATCGGCTGATCCAGACCGCGGCGCGCCGCCTGGCCGCCCAACGTGGAGGGCGCACGCGTGAGCCTTGACACGGTACGAGAGCGTTCATCGGCGCGCGTCGCTGCGCTTGCGATCTGGTTCGGGCGTGTGAACCCTCTGCCGCTGACCGGCGGCATTACCAACCAGAACTTCGCGGTCGAGGATCGCGGACGCCGCTACGTCGTTCGGGTGGGGAACGATATCCTCGTGCATGGCGTCGTGCGCGCCAATGAGTTGGCTGCGAGCCGGGCGGCCCATTTGGCAGGCTTAAGCCCCGGCGTGGTGCACGCCGAGCCAGGCATTCTCGTGCTCGATTTCATCGAGGGACGCACCTTTGCGCCCGAGGACGTGCGCAATCCGGCAAATCTGGAGCGCCTGATCGACATGGTACAGCGGTGTCACCGGGACATTCCGCAGTTCTTGCGCGGGTCCGCCGCGATGTTCTGGGTGTTCCATGTTGTGCGCGACTATGGACACACGCTGCGAGAAGGAAACAGCCGCCACCTTGCCATCCTCCCCGACCTTCTAGCGCGGGCCGCGCGCCTCGAGGCCGCCGTGGGGCCGATCGACGTCGTGTTCGGCCACAATGATTTGCTTGCGGCAAATTTCATCGATGATGGACAGCGGCTTTGGCTCGTGGACTGGGAGTATGCCGGGTTCAATTCGCCGCTGTTCGATCTGGGCGGCCTCGCCTCCAATAGCGAGTTTTCCCCAGAGCAGGCGGAGCAGGCCTTGAGCCTCTATTTCGACAAGCCCGTTGACGATCAGTTGCGCCGCCGTGCCTCAGCCATGACCGCGGCGTCGCTCCTGCGTGAGACCATGTGGAGCATGGTGTCGGAGATCTACTCGACCGTCGATTTCGACTACACCGCCTACACGACTGAGAACTTGAGACGCTTCGAGGCCGCCTATGCCACCTATCTGACGATAGACCGCGCATGAGCGAGCTACCGTCTTCCGCGAAAATTGTCATTGTCGGCGGCGGCATCATCGGCTGCTCAGTGGCCTATCATCTCGGAAAAATGGGTCTCACCGACGTGCTTCTGCTTGAGCAGGGCAAGCTTACGTCGGGTTCGACGTGGCACGCAGCGGGGCTCGTCGGACAGTTGCGCACGAGTGCCAACATCACTCAGCTCCTCGGCTACTCCGTCGAACTCTATGATCGACTCGAGCAGGAGACGGGCCTCGCGACCGGATGGAAGCGCAACGGCGGTTTGCGACTTGCCTGCACTCCTGAGCGCTGGACGGAGGTAAGGCGACAGGCGACCACCGCCACGTCGTTTGGACTCGAAATGCATCTCCTAACCCCGAAGGAAGCCCAGGAACTTTGGCCGCTGATGCAAGTCGACGACGTTGTGGGCGCGGCCTTCTTGCCCACCGACGGACAAGCCTCCCCATCGGACATCACCATGTCGCTCGCCAAGGGCGCGCGCAACGCGGGTGTCATCATCAGGGAGGGCGTGAGGGTCACCGGCGTCGAGGTGGAGGATGGGCGCGTACGCGCAGTCGCCACTGATGAAGGGCGCATCGCTTGCGACAAACTCGTGATCTGCGCCGGACAGTGGTCGCGCGAGCTTGGGCGTATGGCCGGTGTCAACATTCCGCTCGTATCGGTGCAGCACCAATATCTCATCACCGACCGAATCGAGGGCGTAACGCCGAACCTGCCGACGCTGCGCGACCCTGACCGTCTTACCTATTGGAAGGAGGAGGTCGGGGGGCTGGTGATGGGCGGCTATGAGCCCAATCCGAAGCCGTGGGCCATGGACGGCCTACCCGATCGTTTCGAGTTCCAACTTCTTGAGGACGACCTGGAGCATTTCGAGCCTCTCCTTGAACTCGCTGCCGGTCGTGTTCCAGCCATGCAGTCGGCCGGCATCAAGGAGTTCATCAATGGACCGGAAAGCTTCACCCCCGACGGGAACTTCATCCTCGGGGAGGCGCCTGAGGTGCGCGGCGTCTTTGTCGGAGCCGGCTTCAACGCGTTCGGCATCGCGTCGGCCGGCGGCGCCGGCATGGTACTGGCCGAGTGGGTGGTCAAGGGCGAGCCACCGTACGACCTATGGCCGGTCGATATTCGCCGCTTTGGCCGGAACCATCTCGACCCGAGCTGGGTGCGCACGCGCACGCTCGAGGCTTACGCCAAGCATTACGCGATGGCCTGGCCGTTCGAGGAACATCAATCCGGGCGACCGCTGCGCCGGTCGCCCCTCTACGACAGGCTCAAGGCCCAGGGTGCCTGCTTTGGCGAGAAGCTCGGTTGGGAACGGCCGAACTGGTTCGCCGATATCGCGAACGGCGAGATGCCCGAGGACATCTATAGCTACGAGCGGCAGAACTGGTTCGATGCTGTCGGCCGTGAGCACAAGGCCTGCCGTGAGCGCGTCGCAATATTCGACCAGACATCATTCGCCAAGTTCCTTCTGGTCGGCCGCGATACGGAAGCTGCGCTGTCGTGGATCGCCGCCAACGATGTTGCGAAGCCGCCGGGTCATCTCGTTTACACACAGATGCTGAATGGCCGTGGCGGCATCGAGTGCGACCTGACGGTCGGCAGGCTTTCGCCGAGCGAATACTACATCGTGACCGGCACCGGCTTCGCCACGCACGATTTCGACTGGATCTCGCGCTCGATCCCGGATGGGCTCGATGCCCGCTTGATCGATGTCACCTCTTCGCATGCCGTGCTGTCGGTGATGGGCCCTCGGTCGCGCGACGTCCTCCAGGGGCTGACCGAGCACGACGTTTCCAATTCTGGCTTCCCATTCGGCAGAGTGAAGCGAATCACCGTCGCCGGAGCACCTGTGCTTGCGCTCCGCGTCACCTATGTCGGCGAGCTCGGCTTTGAGCTTCACATTCCCGTCGAGTTTGCCGTAAGCGTCTACGACGCGCTTATGGCCGCCGGTCGACCGCACGGCATCGCCAACGCCGGCTACCGCGCCATCGAGTCGCTGCGCTTGGAAAAGGGCTACCGCGCCTGGGGGGCGGATATCGGGCCCGACCACTCCCCGTTGGTCGCCGGCCTCGGCTGGGCCGTGAAGCTGAAATCGAACACACCATTTCAGGGACGCGCCGCACTCGAGGCTCAAGCCACAAAGAAGCTGCCCCGCCTGCTCGCCGGATTCACTGCCGATCCCTCGATCGTACTGCTCGGGCGCGAAACCATCTATCGCGACGGCAAGCGCGTGGGCTGGCTCTCAAGCGGGGGCTACGGCTACACGGTCGGCCGCTCGATCGGTTACGGTTACGTCCGCGATCCCGAGAACGGTGTCGATCGCGATAAGTTGCTTTCGGGCCGCTACGAACTCGAGGTCGCGACGATGCGCGTGCCTGCGGAGATATTCTTTGATCCGCTCTACGATCCGATGATGTCGCGAGTCAAAAATTGACGCTAGACCACTGTCGGTGTCCGGTTCAGGGCGAAAGAAGGCACGCTTGAACTCTTGAGGGTCAATGTAGTTCGCTCACACTGCCTCGTTTTCCGGGATAAGCTCGCCGTCTCGCCAACCGAGATGGAGCACCCGATGTTGCGGCGCCTTGTTATTCCTTGCGTGACGGCCATAGCAATGACGTCGAGCACGGGCTTCGGCTGGTCGGAGTCCCCGAACGGCGTCAAGACGCTCGATCCTCCCGGCGCCATCAAGGCGGAGGGGACTTGGAGCCTCGGCGTACGAGCCGGCGACTTCGTTTTCGTCGCCGGTATGCAGGGCGTCGATCCGGCAACCAATCGCCTGGTCGAGGACCCGCAAGCCCGCATCGTCCGTGCCTTCCTCAACCTCCGGCTGATCGCCGAATCGGAAGGGGCAAGCTTGCAGGATTGTGTGCGGCTCACGGTTTATGTGAGCGACCTCACCCGGTTCGCGCCCATGGTGGAACAGGCGCAAGCCGAGCTGTGGGGCGGCCCGCCATACCCGCCCCGAACCATGATCGAGGTCAGGCGCCTGTTTGACGACGATATCGTGGAGATCGACAGCGTGTTCTATGCCCCGGCGAAGCACTAACGCACCTGTCGAAAACGCCGACGCACGAAGTTTAGGTCATTTGCGGCTAACGATTTTCGTTGTAGGGATTCGGGCAGCTGCTGCGCGCTGCTGACGAAGAAATGTCCAGACGCTTGTCGTAACACCGAGTCGCCTCGGCTTCGGGAAAGGACTTGAGATGGATCGATTCTCGCGCACAGTCGTATTGGGCATCTTCGTGGCTGTCATCGCCGGGGCAGGGCAGGGGCCGTTCGCCCGCGCCGATGACGATAGCGGATTCGATCCGGCGGTCAGGCCCCAGTTCAGCGAGCCCGTGGTGCTCGCGAGCAAAGACGGCGTGCTGGAGGTCAGACTCATCGTCAAGCAGGGCGAAGCCCGGCTCGACACCGTGGCTGTGCCGGTCAAGAACTTCCTCGTCTTTGCTTATGAGGTTATCCGCGGCACTGCCTCCAACGGGCAAATGTCGGGAGATAACCTATATCCCGCGCCCACCTTGCAGGTGTTCCCCGGCGAGACGCTGATCGTCCAGCTGGACAACGCCATGACCGGGCTCACCATCCGGGACTTCTACGATCCGCAATATTCCACCAAGGGCGAGGAGGTCCCGCTCTATCCCCTGCAGATGACCTCGTCACCCTTCAATCTGCATGTGCACGGCGTGCATGTCAGTCCCAAGGGCAACGCCGACAACGTGATGCTGCACATCCCGGGCGGGACATCGAACACTTACACCTATCACATCCCGAAGAGCATGCCGCAGGGCGCCTATTGGTATCATAGCCACCTCCACACGCTGACCACGTCGCACGTCTATTACGGCTTGGCCGGACTGTTGGCGATCGGCCGCACCGACGGAAATTTGCCGCTGGTTACCGCGAACCAGATCCCGATCCGGAACATGCTGCTGCAATACAACTACGTGTTCGGCCGGGCAGGCGGGCTCGCGCAACTCAACAATCCCAATTGGGCCCAATATGTCGATACGGGGGTGGTGCCGAAAGGTGATGAGCTCGCCAAGGGCACCTACCGGCCGCTGCTCACCCCGACCAATTTCAGCGAGTCGAAGAAGGGAGAGCACTACCTCACGATCTGGTATGCGGGACCGGCCGACTGGAATACCGGGCCGGGGGCGGCCCCCGACAACCGTGGGCAGTTCCATTTCATCCCGACCAATTTGCAGCGGTTCAATGCCGGTCCAGGCGGCCAAGACGTGCCGGCCGATCCTGCGCTGCCCGACTATCTGCGCGATATGCAGTTCACCATCAACGGCTTGTTCCAGCCGGTCATCAAGAGCAAGGCCGGACAGACGGAGATCTGGGTGCTCTCCAATATCAGCGATATGGCCTATATCAACTTGCAGCTCACGGAAACGGCGACAGGTCGTCACCCTAAGATCGCCATCGTCGGCCAGGACGGACTTCCCTATCCGGAAGTGCACCATCCCGTTTATGACAACGGCACGCGCCTGGTCATTCCGCCGGCTACTCGCTATGCCATCGCGGTCACCATGCCGGAGACCGGTGAGCTCATCCTGGAGATGCCATCGCGCGGCGGTGACACCCGGACATTGAGCGCAGCCGGCATTCTTTACACCAATGACGGCACCGACAATCCTCCTGCCACGCTCGGCAATGTGAGTGTGCTGCCGTCCGCGGTTAGTTACGCCGACGGCTTTTTCGTCTTTCCGACGCAAGTTCTGGCCAGGGCGGAGATTTCGGGGGGCAAAGGCGTCACGACCGAATTCGCCGACGGACAGCCTTTGAATGCGTACACGCCGTTCCGGGATATTTCTCAAGTCACCCCCGACTTCGAGCGCGAGTTGGTGATCTCCGGTGGATTTCTCAACGATCTCGCCAGCAAGGCCGATTCCAAAGCCTTCGTCTATGCGTTCGACGGCACGGCCTTTCCCAACGTTCCCCTGATCCAGCCACGTCTCGGCTCGGTCGAGGAGTGGCGGTTTGTCAACCACAACAACGACGAGCATCCGATCCACATTCACGTCAACGACTTTCAGATCACCAGTTATTTCGATCCGTCGACCGGTCTTGAGACCGGAGCGGAGATGTGGGGCGTCGACAACGCCAACGTCCCGGTCCCGGTCTTGGGTCCGGGAGAGACGGTGATCCAGGCCGGTAAGCTGTCGCTGCGTATGAGCTTCGACGACTTCATCGGCGTCTTCGTGATGCATTGTCACCGCCTCAACCACGAAGACAACGGGCTGATGGCGTTGGTCAACGTCATCCCCGCCGCCTCGACCTATGCCGTGGCCGTTCCCGGCTCGCCGGGGCAGGCGGCACAAGTGAAGGTCTATGACGGCAAGGGCGACCGGCTGGTCGCCACGGTCACGCCGTTCAAGGATTTTGCCGGCACCCCCAGCGTTGCCATGGGCGACATCGATAACGACGGGGTCTTCGACTTGGTGGTCGGCGCCGGCAAGGACCACGCGCCGGAGGTCGTCGTCTATGCCGGCAAGGCGAAAGACGGCAAGGCGCCGTTCGCGACCGAGCTCGCCCGCTTCGAAGCCTTCGAGTCCAGCGCAACGGGCGGCATCAGCGTGGCCTCCTCGCAGATCGACGGTTCGACCGCCGACAACATTATCGTGGGCTCGGGTCCCGGCATTGTCAGCGAGGTCAAGGTCTACCGCTCGAACCTGCCCGCGGCGCCAGGTACGGCGCCCGAGCTGTTCTCCTCGTTCAATCCCTATCTCGACGACCGCAACGGCGTGAGCGTCGCCTCGGGCTTCGTCGATTTCACCACCGGCCGCTACAGCATCGTCACCGCGCCGGGACCGGGAAGCATGGCTCAGGTGAAGGTGTTCAATTTCACGCTGATGAAGCCCCTCGATCACAAGAAGCGCACCGGCCCCGGGTCAGACCAGTGCGAACCCGGCGACAACAAGCCCGCCGTCACCAACTCGTTCATGCCGTTCGGCATGACCTATCGGGGTGGCCTGTCATTGGCCACCGGGTGGCTTACCGGCCCGCTCGGCGGCGCCGAGACCATCGTCGTCGGCCAGCTGGCCGGCCCCGGCGAGGTGAAGGTCTATTCCAGCGGCTCACGGCTGGAGGGCGGCCCGAAAGTCTATCTCGCCGCCGCCGACCATACCCCGATCGCCGACTTCGGTGAGATCGCGAGCTTCAAGCCGTTTGGTGATGCCTCAGGCGTGAGCGTCGCCACCACCAGCACCACGACCGGCGCCGACCTGCTGGTGAGCGGTGTCTCGCCGGCGGACAAGAGCGCCCAGGTTCTGAAATTCGAGCTGGTCAGGCCCGATGCCGAGACTGTCACGCTCGACGCTAGGCAGCTCAGCACGGTCCTCGCCGCCCCAGGGGCGCAGCCGAACGCACTCGGCGGCGATTGAGCGATCCCGTGAGCGACGACCCGTCCACGCTGCTGGTTTGCGCGCGCATAAAGCCCGGCAGCGAGAGCGAATTCGCCCAGTGGCAGGTGCGCTGGCAAACCGCGGTGCTCGCCGTTAAGGGTGTGCTGAGCGTCGAGTTCTGGCCGCCCGCGCCGCCCGATCAATTTGAGTCCGTTGCCATCGCGCGGTTCATCTCGGTCGATGCGTTGCGGCAATGGCGGCGCGGCGACAAGCACCGCGCCCTGATCGACGAGGTCGCGCCGCTGGCCGAGGGCGGCGTGGTGATGCAGCTCGTGGGGCAGGCCGCGGTCGATTACTCCGTCAAGCATGGCGTGACCATGATCATGGTCACCGACATCAAGCCTGGAAGAGAGGCGGCCTATCGCGCCTGGGCCGATCGCATCCAAAAGGTCCAGGCGAAATTTCCCGGCTATGTCGGCTCGTTCGTCCAACCGCCGCAAGCGAACGAAACCGGCTGGACCGCGGTGTTGCGCTTTGACTCGAAAGCGAACCTGGAGGGGTGGCTGAAGTCCGACGCGCGCGCCGCCTTGGTCAAGGAGAGCGAGGACTTGGTCGCGGGCTTTCATGCACAACGTGTCGACACATCATTCCCGGGATGGATCCCCAACGATCCGACCACGGGGAAGCCGCCCAATAGGTGGAAGGCGGCAGCGCTCATTCTGCTCACGCTGTTCCCGGTCGTCATGCTGGAACTCAAATTCCTCAACCCGCACTTGCGAGAGCTCAATCCCGCCGTCGGCACCTTCATCGGCAATGCGCTGAGCGTGGCACTGACCACCTGGCCGCTGATGCCGCTGGCCATTTGGGGCTTCCATGCCTGGCTGTTTCCCGAACATCAGCCGCGTTGGCTGGTCCAGACCATGCCGATCGTGCTGGTGCTCTGCTACCTCATCGAGATCGCCGTGCTCTGGCATCTTTTGTGAGCCGGGCAAGATCGGCAGGCGTATCGACATCGGCGAAAATACTGTCCGACCCCGCCGTCACTTCGGTCACGCGCTCCGCGTGCTGCGCCAGAAGCGTCTTGGCCCCAATGTCGCCGGTAAGCGCCATCATCTCGGCGAAGTAGTTGCTCCCCCACAGAATCGGATTGCCGCGTCTGCCGTCATGCACCGGCACGCAGATGGCGTCGCGGCCGGTGAAGGCAGTCAGCAAAGCGCCGAGCGCCGAGCCCTCGACCGCCGGCATGTCACCGAGCAGGATCAGCGCGCCGTCGCTGTCAGGCGGCACTGCGCTTAAGCCGGCCCTGAGTGAGCTGCTTAAGCCGTCCTCGAAGGCGGGATTGTGTACGATCATCACTTGGAGCGCGCTTAGCGCCGCTGCGACGCGCGCGGCGTCGAAGCCGGTGACCACGATGACCGGATCGGCGCCGCTCTCGAGCGCGACACCGGCTACATGCGCGACGATCGGCTTGCCCTTGAAATTCTCGAGCAGTTTGTTGCTTGGGCCCATGCGCGAGGAGCGGCCTGCCGCGAGCACGATCGCCGCGATCTTCACTTGGCGTCCCCGGTCTTGCCGCGTTGCACTGCGGTGATCTCGGCGATGATCGACACGGCGATCTCGGCGGCGCCTTGCGCGCCGATATCGAGGCCGATCGGCGCGTGAATGCGCTCGATGCCGGCAGCAGCCACGCCCGCCTGACGCAGACGTTCGACGCGCTTGGCGTGGGTCTTTTTGCTGCCGAGCGCCCCGACATAGAACGCATCGGAGGCAAGCGCGGCGATCAGCGCGCGGGTCGTCGATCTTCGGGTCGTGGGTCAGCGCGATCAGAGCCGTGCGGCCATCCATGCCGATGCTCGGCAGCGCCTCGTCAGGCCAGTCGCGTACGATCTCGGCATCGCCGAACCGTTCCTCCGTGGCGAAGGCCGAGCGCGGATCCACGATCACCACGTCATAGCCAAGCGCCCGGGCCATCGGCACCAACGGCTGCGCCACATGGACGGCGCCGACGATGATGAGCCGCACCGTCGGATTGAACACATTGATGAAGACCTCGCCGTCGCGCCCCTCGAGCGCCACGCTTCGGCCGCGGCGAAAGGCATCGTCCAGCGCCGGCGCCAGATCCGGTCCCACCTCGTCCGGCGCATAAGCGACACTTTGCGCACCGGTCGCAAGTTGCGTCACCAGCGCCACCCTTTGCCGTGCTTGGACCGCGCCGACCAGCCGTGGCAGCACGAAGTCGGGCGCGTGGCCTGGTGTTACCTTCTCGACGAAGATGCGGATCGAGCCACCGCAAGCCAGCCCCACGCTCCAGGCCTTATCGTCCTCGACGCCGTATTCGAGCGCCCTCGGTTGGCCGGTGGCGATGATTTCGGCCGCTTCGGTGATGACCTCGGCCTCGACACAACCGCCCGACACCGAGCCCAGGAAATTGCCGGCGTCGTCGATCAGGAGCTGGCTGCCCACCGGCTGCGGCGCCGAGCCCCAGGTCTGAATGACGGTGGCAACGGCGACGCCGCGTCCTTCGGCGAGCCAATCGAGCGCCTTCGACAGCACAAATGGATCTGGGGCTCTCATGGCAAGGGCGCGTCTGTTGCTTGCCTGGACGGGTAACTCGGTCATTGCTGGGCGATGGTAGCGCCGCGCACGCGGCGGCGCTATCCGTTGGGCGGTGAATCATGGCATGGTCGCGCCTTAGCCACGGGGTCACGAGGCGGCCGTGAATCTGAACACCGTTACCGAGGTCAGGCGGCCGATTTCGGCCGACGAGATTCCCGAGTGGCGCGAGGGTTACGCCTGGCTCGCCGGCGGCACCTGGCTGTTCTCGACGCCGCAGATCTCAACCCACACGCTGATCGATCTTGAGTCGCTGCGCTGGCCGGCGCTCAAGCTCACCCCAGACGGACTCGAGATCGCGGCGACCTGCACCATCGCCGAGCTCGAGCAATTCCAGGCCCCGGCCAACTGGACCGCCGCGCCGCTGTTGAAGCAGTGCTGCCACGCGCTCTTGATGTCGTTCAAGATCTACAACGCGGCGACGGTCGGCGGCAATATCTGCATGTCGCTGCCGGCCGGCGCCATGATCTCGCTCGCGACTGCGCTCGAAGGCGTCTACACACTGTGGCCGCGAAGCGGCAGGCCGCGCAAGGTGCCCGCACTCGATTTCGTCACCGGCAACCACGAGAACGTGCTCGAGCCGGGCGAGCTCTTGCGCAGCATTCATCTTCCCGCCGGCGCGCTCGAAAAGCGCTTCGCCTTCCGCCGCAATTCGCTGACCCATCTCGGGCGGTCGGCCGCGCTTTTGGTCGGCACTCAGACCAAGGGCAGCGACGACTTCTTGCTGACCGTGACCGCGGCGACAACCAAGCCGGTGCAGCTGCATTTCGCCCGCTTGCCGTCGTCCGGTGCGCTGCACCGGGCGATCGATGCGGCCGTCCACGATGGGGACTGGTTCGACGACGTCCACGGCTCGGCGCCCTATAAGCGCCATCTCACCTATTACTACGCCGAACAGATCCGGGCGGAGCTCGCCGCGAAATGAATCTCACGGTCAACGGCAAGAAGCTTTCGGCGGAGCCCGCGCCGGGCCAATGCCTCAGAACGTTCTTGCGCGAGCACGGCTGGTTCGGCGTCAAGAAAGGCTGCGACCAGGGCGACTGCGGCGCCTGCACCGTGTGGCTGGACGGCGTGCCGTTCCATAGCTGCTTGATGCCGGCCTTTCGGGCCGAAGGGCGCGCCGTCACGACCATCGAGGGCCTTTCCCGTGACGGCAAGCTCCACCCCATGCAGCAGGCGTTCCTCGATGCACAAGCCTTTCAATGCGGCTTCTGCGCCGCCGGCATGATCATGACCGCCGCAACCTTCGATGAGGAGGCGCGCCAAGACCTGCCGCGCATGCTGAAGGGCAATCTGTGCCGTTGCACCGGCTATCACTCGATCGACGACGCGCTGCACGGCATCGTCAATGTCGAGGACGATGTTGCCGGCGAAGCCTGCGGCAGGAGCCTGCGTAACCCGTTCGCCGAGGCGATCGTCACCGGCCAGGCGCATTACACGCTCGACGTACCCACCGAGGATGCGTTGCATCTGAAAGTGCTGCGCTCGCCCCATCCCCATGCGCGCATCAAGGCGATCAAGCGCGACAAGGCCCTTGCCGTCCCCGGCGTGGTGACGATCTTCACCTGGGAGGACGTGCCGCGCAAACTCTACTCGACCGCGACCCATGAGGATCACCTGGTCGACCCCGACGACACTTACATGCTCGACAATGTCGTCCGCTTCGTCGGTCAGAGGGTCGCCGCCGTGGTGGCCGAGACCGAGGGCATCGCGGAGGAAGCGTGCCGCCTGCTCGAGGTGGAGTATGAGCTCCTGCCACCGGTGTTCGACCCGGAAGCCGCCATGGAGCCCAGCGCGCCGATCCTGCACGACAAGAGCGTGGCCTTCCGCGACAACGTCTATGTCGATATTCACGGCGAGCTCGGCAGTGTCGAGCAAGGCTTCAAGGAAGCCGACGCCATCCACGAGATGACGTACTCGACCTCCCGCGCGCAGCACGTGCATCTGGAGACGCACGGCTCCCTCGCCTGGCGCGGCGACGACGGGCGCTTGCATGTGCGGACCAGCTCGCAGGCGCCGTTCATCGCCAAGCAGAAGCTTTGCTATTTGTTCGGACTGTACGACCGCGATGTCCATGTGTTCACCGAGCGCATCGGCGGCGGCTTCGGCGGCAAGCAGGAAATGATCTGCGAGGATTTGTGCGCGCTGGCCACGCTCAAGACCGGGCGGCCGGTGATGTGGGAGTTCACGCGCCAAGAGCAGTTCATTGCCGCCACCACGCGTCATCCGATGATCACGCATGTCAAGCTCGGCGCCACAAAGGACGGCACGCTGACCGCAATTCAAGTGCGCGTGGTGTCCAACACCGGCGCCTACGGCAACCACGGCGGTGAGACCCTGGCGGCCGCACTGGGCAGCCCGATCGCCGCCTATCGCTGTCCCAACAAGAAGGCCGACGGCTACGCCGTCTATACCAACATGGTCCCCGGCGGCGGCTTTCGCGGCTACGGCGCCACGCAGACCACCTTCGCCATCGAATGCGCCATCGACGACCTCGCGCGGCTGCTCGGCATCGACCCGTTCACGATCAGGCGCATCAACAAGGTGCGGGAGACCGACCGCATCGAGTCGATCTGGAAGGATCCATCGGACGTTTATTTTGGAAGTTACGGTATCGACCAATGCCTCGATCTGGTCGAGCAGGCGCTCAAGAGCGGCCGGGGATTGGCCAAACCCGAAGGCGACGACTGGCTGGAGGGCACCGGCGTTGCCCTTGCCATGCTTGATTCAGGCCCGCCGACCGAGCATCGCTCGGGCGCCGAGATCCGGCTCCTGCCCGACGGCACCTATCATCTTGCGGTCGGGTCCACCGAGATGGGCAACGGCTCGACCACGTCGCACCGCCAGCTCGCCGCCTCGGTGCTCGGCACCCGCGCGGGCAGCATCGCCATCATCAATGGCGACACCGACCTGACCCCCTACGATACCGGCACCTTTGCCAGCACCGGAACGGTGGTCGCCGGGCAGGCGGTGGAGAAGACCGCCTCCGCGCTGCGCGATGTGCTGATCGAGTTCGCCAGCCGCCATTACGGCTGCGAGCCGACCGATTGCCGCTTGCAGGACGACGCCATCATCTGCGCCAACCGCAAGATCAAGCTGGCCGAACTGCAAGCCGAGGCGGCCAAGATAGGCGATCGTCTCGTGGTTCGGCGCAAAGCCTATCTGTCGCCGCGGTCGGTCGGCTTCAACGTGCAGGGCGTGCGCGTCGCGGTGCATCGCGTGACCGGCGAGATCATGACCTTGCAAAGCGTCCATGCCGCCGACATCGGCCGGCTGATCAATCCGATGCAGTGCCGCGGCCAGCTCGACGGCGCCATCGCCATGGGCTTCGGCTGGGCGCTCTACGAGAAGATGGTCTATGACGACAACGGCGCCATGGTGAATCCGGCGCTACGCGACTACCGCATTCCGGCCTTCGCCGACGTGCCGCGCAGCGAGCTCTATTTCGCCGACACCTATGACAAGGTGGGGCCGTTGGGCGCCAAGGCGCAGGGCGAGTGCGCGATCAATGCCGTGGCGCCGGCCATCGCCAACGCGGTGGCCAACGCCACCGGCGTGCGTTTCCCCGATCTGCCGCTGACGCCCGACCGCATTTTCGCCAAGCTCGGCTCCCGCTGAGGGGTGCGGCGTTTTGGCCGCCGCGCCTCGATCCGCCGCTGGTGAAACGCCGCGACACAGGACGTGATCGTCCGACCACGGTTTCGTCACAGACTGATCCCGCTCTCGACAGATTTGGCCAACATTAGCCTTGCTCGTCACGAATTGATGCGGAGCCGTTCCGCAAAAGATCGAAGACAGCGAGGTGTGTATTGATGAAGGTGGGGAATTCGTACGCGCGTGCATGCATATTTATCTTGGGGGTTTGCTCATTCATTCAGCTGGCGCATGCCGGCGTCATTGGCGACAAGCCGGCTGACACTATGTGGGACTCGATTTCAGCTCCGAATCCCGCCGCTGTCGAGTTGGCGGCGCAGATGAGCAGGGACACTACCGACTTGCCCGCCGCCGTCAGTTCCAGGGACGTGCGGTGCCTGGCGCGAGCCATTTATTTCGAGGCGCGGGGAGAGCCGACGCGCGGCAAGCTCGCCGTGGGTCGCGTGGTCCTGAACCGCGTCGCCAGCAAGTCCTATCCGCACAGCGTCTGCCGCGTGGTCTATCAGAATGACCATCGGCGCAACCGCTGCCAGTTCTCCTTTGCCTGCGACGGCAAGCCCGACACCATCACCGATCGCGCGACGTGGAAGGAGATCCTGGCCTATGCCGAGTGGCTGCTCACGCACGATGCCAGCGAGCGCCACGAGTCCGAGCTATGGACGTCGACGCACTACCACGCGGACTACGTCACTCCGGACTGGGCCAAGCACCTGACGCTAACGGGGCGGGTGGGGCACCATCTGTTCTATCACGACCCGGCCGCGTAACCGCGAGCGAGGTGGCGCAAGCCTAATCTTGCAGGCCGAAAGAGCTGAAGGGGATGAAATCGACCAGGTCGCCTTGCTTGACCTCGGCGACATCTTCGGCCACCTCGATCAAGCCGTCGGCCTCGCGCAACGAGGAGATCAGCCCCGAGCCATCGCGGGGGAATTTGGCGACCTGGGGCTTCCCGCCCGCGTCCTCAGTGAGCTTGGCGCGCCAGAATTCGCGCCGGCCCACTTTCTTTTTCTGCGAGAACGCCGCGGTCAACGGAAAGCGCTGCGGCTCGGGCCAGTCGCCGCCCGCGAGCCGTGTCAGCACCGGCCGCACATAGATCAGAAAGCAGACGAATACCGCGACCGGATTACCGGGCAGCCCCAGCACGACGCAATCGCCGATCTGGCCGAAGCTCATCGGCCGGCCGGGCTTGATGGCGACCTGCCACAGATGGCGTTTGCCGAGCGCATCGAGGCTGTTCACCACGTGATCCTCGGCGCCTTGGCTCGCGCCGCCCGAAATGACGATCGCATCGTAGGCGCGGGCCGCGTCGGCGAGCGCGGCCTTAACCAGGTCAGCTCTGTCGGGCAACACGCCGAGATCGACTGCTTCCGCGCCGGCCGCCTCGACCAGACCCCGCAACATCGGCGCATTGGCGTCGTAGACCTTGCCGGCCGAGAAACTTTCGCCGGGCCGCAGGATCTCGTCGCCGGTGGAGAGGATGGCGACTTTCAGCTTTGCGTAGCAGGCTAGCCGGCCAAGCCCCGTCGCCGCCGCGCTCGCCACGTCCTGCGGCCTGAGCCGCGCGCCTGGTTCCAGCAGCACCGCGCCTTCTTGGGCATCCTCTCCGGCAAGCCGCCGGTTGGCGCCCGCCTTTAGACCCCCGGGAATGAGCGCCCATAGCTCATCGCCCTTTTGCTCGAGGCGCACATCTTCTTGCATCGCCACGGTATCGAGCCCTTCTGGCATGACCGCGCCGGTGAAGATGCGCACCGTGTTGCCGCGCGTCGGAGTCTCGTTGCACGGATGACCGGCAGCGGCTTGGCCGACTACCTTGAGTGTCGCACCCTGGTCCGGATCGTAGGCGGCATGAGCAAAGGCATAGCCGTCGACCGCGGCGTTATCATGGGCCGGGATGGCACGCGGCGAGACGATGTCCTCCGCCAGGAAGCGCCAAGCGGCATCGGCCACCGGCACCTGCTCGACGCCCACCACCGGCCGCACCCGCGACTTGAGAATGGCGATCGCTTCGGCATGCGGCAGCCTGTCCTTGTCGAGGACGAAGCAATCGTCGATCAACTTGGCCGTCATGTCGGTTTTAGCCCAACAGTGGCGATAACGAAATCGGCGATGCCCTTGACGTCATTGAGGTCGAACACCGGGAGCGAGCCGTGTTCGGATTTAGGACGATCCGAGGCAATCGCCACGATTTGCGGGAAGTTGCCCTGCAACTTTTCGCGCGAGGCGGCGCCATCGCGGCGAATCTCGATCTTGGGAAACGCTTCGCGCTTGTAGCCCTCGACCAGCACGAGGTCGCATTTGCCGGCATAAGCGAGTATGTCGGCGAACGGCATCTCCGGCGCCTCGCCCAGCTCGCGCATCAGAGCGAAGCGTCGGGGCGACGACAGCGCAACCTGGCAGGCGCCGGCCTCGCGCATCTTGTAGGAATCGCGGCCCTCGTGATCGATCTCGAATTTCGCGTGCGCATGTTTGATCACTGAGACGGCGTAACCGCGCCGGGTGAGCTCGCCGATCAGGCTGACCATCAGCGTGGTCTTGCCCGAATTCTTCCAGCCCACCACCCCGAACAGCGGCGGCGTCATGGCGCGTGCTCGCTCATCAGGGCCTCGGCCGCGGCCAGGTCTTCCGCCCGGTTGATGTTGAAGAAGGGATCGATCTCCGTTCCGCCGATCTTGACTGGCGGGAAGGGCACCTCGATGGCCTTATGCTGCTCGGTGAAGCCGCCGACTTTGTGCAGGCCATGCTTCAGCGCGTCCTCGATGTCATCGGCGAGAGCAACGGGCCACAAGCCGATCACCGGGTGCACGCCTTCAGCGGAGCGCGCCACCAGCAGGGCAGGACGGTTGCCAAGCTCGGCCAAAAAGCGCGGCACCAGATCGGCGGGGAAGAACGGCGTGTCGGTCGCCACCGTGACGCCATAAGCACTGTCGGGGCGATTCCGCTTGATCCAGGCGAGCCCCGCCTGCACCCCGGCCAGCGGCCCGGCATATCCCGTGATGCTGTCCTCGACCACGTCCAGGCCGAAACCGGCGAAGCGCGCGATCTCGCCATTGGCATTGATGATCATGCCGGAGACCTGAGGCTTCAGACGCTCGATGATATGGGCAAGGATCGGCCTGCCGCCGAGCGGCCTCAAGCACTTGTCGCCGCCCCCCATGCGACTCGATTTGCCGCCGGCAAGCAGAATGCCGACGACCGGCGCGGTCGAACTCATCGGCGGAATGTAGGGCTAGAGGCCCGACGCTGTCACGTTGATATCGGGCAACGGCACGTGCGGCTCGTCCCCATGCGCCCGGCCGATCTTCACCGCGCAATATTTGTACTCGGGGATTTTGCCGATCGGGTCGAGCTGCGGGTTGGTGAGGATATTGGCCGCCGCCTCGACATAGGCGAACGGGATGAAGATGGTGCCTTCCTGCACGGCCCGGTCGGCTCGCGCGGTAAGCTCGATCGAGCCGCGACGCGTGGTCACCCGGACTTGTTCGCCAGGCTTGATGCCGTTACGGGCGAGTTCCCGCGGGTTGAGGCTCACGGTCGGCCCGGGCTCAAGCGCATCGAGCACGCCGGCGCGGCGCGTCATGGCGCCGGTATGCCAATGCTCCAATTGCCGCCCGGTCATCAGCACCAGCGGATATTCGGCGTCGGGGACCTCGGCCGGCGGCAAGACATCGGCGGGCACCAGCATCGCCCGGCCGGTCTGGGTCGGGAAGCCGTCGCCGAACACCACCGCGTCGCCCGGCTGATCGGGCGCTGGGCACGGATAGATCACCGAGGATTCCCGCTCGAGCCGCTCCCAGGTGATGTTGTCGAGCGACGGCATGGCCAGCTTCATCTCGGCGAACACTTCGGAAGGATGGGTGTAGGTCCAAGGCAGGCCAAGCCGCTTGGCCAACTCGACCAGGATCCACAGATCCTCACGCGTGTCGCCGGGCAGCTTCAGCGCCTTGCGGCCCATCTGCACTTGCCGGTTGGTGTTGGTCACCGTGCCCGACTTCTCCGGCCAAGCCGAGGACGGCAGGATCACATCGGCCATCATCGCCGTCTCGGTGAGGAAGATGTCCTGCACCACCAGATGTTCGAGCTTGGCAAGGCCGGCGCGGGCGTGATCGAGGTCGGGGTCGGACATCGCCGGGTTCTCGCCCTGGATGAACATGCCCCTGATCTCGCCTTTGACGGCCGCGTTGATGATCTCCACCACCGTCAGGCCGGGCTTCTCAGACAGCTCCGTCTTCCATAGCTGCTCGAACTTGTTATGTACCGAATCGCTCTTCACGTCGGCATAATCCGGATAGAACATCGGGATCAGGCCGGCGTCGGAGGCGCCTTGCACGTTGTTCTGGCCGCGCAACGGATGGAGGCCGGTCCCGGGCCGGCCGACCTGGCCGCACATCAGGGACAGCGCGATCAGGCAGCGGGCATTGTCGGTGCCATGCACGTGCTGCGAGATGCCCATGCCCCAGAAGATGATGGCGCGCTCGGCACGGCCGAAGGTGCGGGCCACCTCGCGGATGGTCTTGGCGTCGATGCCGGTGACCGCGGCCACCGATTCGGGGCTGTAGCTCGCGACATGCTTCTTCAGGCTCTCGAAATTCTCGGTGAAGGCCTGCAGGTACTGAACGTCGTAGAGTCCTTCCTCGACGATCACATGCATGATGGCGTTGAGCAGCGCGACGTCGCTCGCCGGCTTGAACTGCAGCATGTAGGTGGCGTATTCGCGCATCGCCTGGCCGCGCGGGTCGATGACGATGAGCTTGGCGCCGCGCTTCGCCGCCTGCTTGAAGAAGGTCGCGGCGACGGGATGGTTCTCGGTCGGGTTGGCGCCGATGATCATCACCACATCGGCATGCTCGACCTCGTTGAAGGTCGCGGTCACCGCGCCCGAGCCGATGCCCTCGATCAGCGCCGCCACCGACGAGGCGTGGCACAGCCGCGTGCAGTGATCGACATTATTGTTGCGGAAGCGCGTGCGGATCAGCTTCTGAAACAGATAGGCTTCCTCGTTAGTGCACTTGGCCGAGCCGAACCCGGCGATGACGCTATTGCCATGCTGCTCGGCGACCTTGGCGAGCCCCTTGGCGGCAAAATCGAGCGCCTCGTCCCAGGTCGCCACGCGGAAATGGGTGTAGGGGTTGGCCGGATCGACATTCACGCCCTTGGGCAGACCCGGCTTCCGGATCAACGGCTTCATTAGCCGCTGCGGATTGGTCACATAGTCGAAGCCGAACCGGCCTTTGACGCACAACCGGTTCTCGTTGGAATAGCCGTTGGCGCCTTGCACGAAGGCGATCTTTTCATCCTTGATCTGATAGCTGAGCTGGCAGCCGACCCCGCAATAGGGACAGACCGAGTGGACCTCGCGGTCGACCTCGCGGGTGCCGTGCTGGGTAATCGGGTCGACGATCGATTTCGGCATCAGCGCCCCGGTCGGGCAGGCCTGCACGCATTCGCCGCAGGCGACGCAGGTCGAGCGACCCATCGGATCGTCGAAATCGAACACCGGCCTGGAACCGATGCCCCGGAACGCCATGCCGATCACGTCATTGACCTGGACCTCGCGGCAGGCGCGCACGCATAGCCCGCAATCGATGCAGGCATCGAGATTGACCGCCATGGCCGGATGCGACAGGTCGGGCTTGATGATGTCGTGGGCGGGAAAGCGCGAGGTCTCGATCCGCTGGATTTCGGCCCAGTGCCAGAACGGCGAAACGCGGTCAGGCGAATCCTCGTGCGGCGGCTGATCGGCGATCAGCAGCTCCATCACCATGCGCCGCGCCTTGACGGCCCGATCGGTCGCCGTCTTCACCACCATGTCGGGCGACGGCTTCCTGATGCACGAGGCGGCCAGCACGCGCTCGCCTTCGATCTCGACCATGCAGGCGCGGCAATTGCCGTCGGCGCGATAGCCCGGCTGCGGCAGCCAGCAGAGATGCGGAATGTCGGTGCCCTCGCGCTGGGCGACCTGCCAGATGGTTTCGCCCGGCCGCGCCGACACCACTTTTCCGTCGAGAGTGAATAGCAGCTGATCTGTCATCGCCTCATTCCCTAAGCGCGCCCGGCCATCTCGGTTCCCAGCCGCTCATCTAAGAAGAACTGCATGGCCGAGATAAAGGCATTGGGCGCGGCCTGTCCAAGTCCGCAGATCGACGCGTCGCGCATGGTCTGGGCGAGCTCGGTGAGCAGCTCCTTGTCCCATTGCCGTCGTTCGAGCAGCGCCACCGCCTTGTCGCAGCCGACCCGGCACGGCGTGCATTGGCCGCACGATTCGTCTTTGAAGAAGCGCAACAGATTGATCACGATGTCGGCGACGTCGTCGCGCTCGGAGAATACGACGATGGCATGACTGCCGACGAACGAGCCATATTTATCGAGACTGCCGAAATCGAGCGGCAGATCGCCGAGGCTCGCCGGCAGCACGCCGCCTGAGGCGCCGCCCGGCAGATAGGCCTTGAAGGTCTCGCCGTCTTCCATGCCGCCGGCCATCTCGATCAGCTCGCGCGCGGTGATGCCGGCCGGCGCCACGATCACGCCCGGCTTGTTCACCCGCCCCGATACCGACCACGAGCGCAGGCCCTTGGCGCCGTTGACGCCGTGATCGGCGAACCATTTGGCGCCCTTCGTGAGGATCTCCGGGATCCAATAGAGCGTCTCGACATTGTGGTTGAGGGTGGGGCGGCCGAACAGGCCGACCTCGGCGATATAGGGTGGGCGATTGCGCGGATAGCCGCGCTTGCCCTCGATCGATTCGATCATCGCCAACTCTTCGCCGCAGATATAGGCGCCGGCGCCGCGGCGAAGCTCGATGAAGCCTTTGGCGATGATGCCGGCCTTCTCCAGCGCTTCGATCTCGTGCGCCAGGATGTGCAGCACCGCCGGATATTCGTCGCGCATGTAAAGATAGATGCGCTCGGCCTCGACCGCCCAGGCGGCAATCAGCGCGCCCTCGAACATCTGCTGAGGGTTGTGTTCCAGATAATATCGGTCCTTGAACGTGCCGGGTTCGCCCTCGTCGCCGTTGATAGTCATCAGCCGGGGCCCCTGATAGGAACGCACGATCTGCCATTTGCGCCCGGCGGGGAAGCCTGCGCCGCCGAGCCCCCGCAAGCCGGCGTCGGTCATGTCCTTGATGATGGTGTCGAACGGCAGCTTGCCTGCCCGGCACTTCTCCAGCACCGCATAGCCGCCCTTGGCGCGATACTCGGCCAGTGTCTCGTAGCGGGGAACATCTGTCTCGCGCTTGCCGCTGTCGACCGCCGCCTCGACGGACTTTGGCGTGGCGTGATCGACGAAATAATGTCCGACCTCGGCGACCGGCGCGGTATCGCAGCGTCCCATGCACGGCGCGCGCAGCACCCGCACCTCGGCCGGATCGGCGCCGGCCTTGAGCGTCTCGTACAATGCCTCGGCGCCTTTGATGGCGCAGGTGATGGAATCGCACACCCGAATGGTCGTGGGCGGGGGAGGGGCCTCGCCCTCCTTCACCACGTCGAAATGGGCGTAGAAGGTCGCGACCTCGTAAGCGGCCGCCTGCGGCAGACGCATCTCCTCGCACAGCGCCCGCAGATGGGCCGCGGAGATATAATGATAGCGGTCCTGAATCAGGTGCAGATATTCGATCAGCAGATCGGCGCGACGCGGCTTGCCGCGCAGCAGTTCTTGTACGTCCTTGAGCGCGTCGTTTTCGAGCTGGCGTCCTTTGGGAAAGCCTCGGGCCCGCTTGCGCGAGCCGACATGTCGTGCCGGCCGGTCCGGTCCGCCGCCGCTATCTGGGGTCTTTTGCTCCACGCTTACTCCCATTCGTTGAGACCCCGCCCAGCATCGAATTGCCCAGCCACGCGGGAATAGAGCGTCACAAAGGGTGGGCTTGGTGATACAGCGACCGGCCGGGGTCGGCAAGTCAAGGGCGGTGCCCGCATGTCGCCTCCTAGCGCTTTTCTCGGCCGGACGGTTTAGATAACGTCCGACCACCCCAAGGGGTGTTCACCCCTGGCACATAGTCATTCGACCAGAGCCTTCCCATGGCCGATTTTCTCCAAGCATTTCATACGGCTCTGAGGCTTATCGTCACGCTCGATCCGCGCCTGGTCGAGATCGTGCTGCTGTCGCTCAGAGTCAGCCTGTTGGCGGTGGCGATCGCCAGTGCGATCGGCTTCGCCCTTGGCGGCGCGCTCGCGGTCTACCGCTTTCCCGGCCGGGGCGCGCTTTCCGCCCTGCTGAGTGCCCTGATGGGCTTGCCGCCAGTTGTGGCTGGGCTGTTCGTCTATCTGCTGTTGTCGAATGCCGGTCCCCTCGGCGTGCTTCAGCTGCTTTACACGCCGACGGCGATGATCATCGCGCAGGTGGTGTTGGTCACCCCGATCGTTGCCGCGCTCACCCGCCAGGCCTGCGAGGACCTGCTCGAAGAATATGACGAGCAGCTCCGCTCGCTCGGCGCCTCCTCCAGCGCCATCGTCGCCACGCTGCTGTGGGACGGCCGCTACCGGCTGATCACCGCGGTGCTCGCCGGCTTCGGCCGGGCTATCGCCGAGGTCGGCGCCGTGATGATCGTCGGCGGCAATATCGATCATGTGACGCGCACCATGACCACGGCCATCGCGCTCGAGACCTCGAAAGGCGAGATTGCGCTGGCGCTTGCGCTAGGCATCGTCCTGCTGCTCACGGCGTTTGCCGTCAATGCGGCGCTCATGGGCGTGCGGCGCTTCGCGACACGGCTCGCCTATGCTTGACCCAACCCCGCCCAACGGCTCGATGGCTTCCGTCAACGGGCAGGGTCCGCTCCTGCCACTCGAGCTACGCGGCCTGACCTATCAGGCGAACGGCAAGCGCGTCATCGACGGTCTCGATCTCACCGTCGAGGAGCCCGGCATCACCGTCATCATGGGACCTAACGGCGCCGGCAAGAGCGTGCTGCTCAGACTGATGCACGGTCTGATCGCGCCGACCGGCGGCGAGGTGCTGTGGGGCGGCAAGCGCCTGGACCGCGAGCTCGCGCAACGCCAAGCGATGGTGTTTCAAAAGCCGGTGCTGCTGCGCCGCTCGGTTGCCGCCAATATCTGGCACGCGCTGGGCTTGCGCGGCATCGCCCGCACCGACCGCGCCATCCGCGTCGACGACGCGCTGAAACTCGCGGGTCTGGAAACCCGCGCGGCAACGCCGGCGCGGGTGCTGTCCGGCGGCGAGCAGCAGAGGCTATGTCTGGCGCGGGCGTTGAGTCTGGAGCCCGACATTCTGCTGCTTGACGAGCCGACTGCGAGCCTCGATCCGGCTTCGACGCTCGCCATCGAAGAAGTGCTGATCGACGCCCAGCGCCGCGGCATCAAGATCATCGTCGTCACCCACGATGTCGGCCAGGCCCGCCGGCTCGCGCGCGAAATCGTCTTTTTGCACCACGGCCGCATCGTCGAGCATCAGGCGGCCAACAGCTTTTTCGACTCGCCGCAAAGCGAGACCGCTCGCGCCTTCCTCGCCGGCGGCCTGGTGCTGTGAGCGCGCCCAAATCCTGGGTTGTCGATTGTGGCCAAAGAGCCACGCAGCGAGCCGATCGGCGCCTGCCCACGCAATGAGCATTGACGCGGCGCCGTTCCGTCGTGAAATGCTCCTTAAGAGGGGTCCAAAGATGCGTACGGTGATTGGCCCAGGCCGAGCTGCCGACTTGAGAGTCTCTGCTGGCGGCGGGGGCCATTCTAGGCGGCATCGCCTCGCCTTCTCCCCATCCCGCCCACGCCGCCGAGTTCGGCACCGGCCCCTGGGTCAAGGGCTACACCGATATTTTCGGCGGCATCCTTCCGCCGGTTCCGGGCTTCTATTTCCGCACCGACGCCTATCACTACAACGGCAGTGCCGACCGCATCATCTTCAACGGCTTCGCCCAGCTCGGCGTCGAGGAGGACTACACCGCCACCATCGCCGCGCTCACTTACGTGACGCCGTGGAAGATCTTAGGTGGGACCTACGCAGTCGCCGTGGTTCCCAGCATGGTCGCCATGGACGTCGATGTCGGCCTCAACATTCCCCAATTCACCGGCCCGCTCGGCCAGAGGACCTTCGGGCCGTTCAATTTCAGGACCGGCGATACCAACCTCGCGCTCGGCGATTCGGCTTTCGCCCCGCTGGTGCTCGGTTGGAACGCCGGCAATTTCCACTGGAATGTCGGCGTGTTCGGCTTTGCGCCGACCGGCGACTACAGCAAGAAGCAGCTCGCCAATACCAGTCTCAACCACTGGGCGGTGATGAACCGCATCGCGGGGACGTATTACAACCCCAAGACCGGCTGGCAAGTGAACGGCGCCGCGATCTATTCGGTCAATTGGGAGAACCCGGCGACCGACTATGAGACCGGCAACATCCTCAATCTCGAGGGGGTGATCGCCAAGAATTTCGGGCGCCTCGGCGTGGGGGTCACCGGCTACGCCATGATCCAAACCACCGGCGACAGCGGCTCAGGCGCGCGGCTCGGCTCGTTCGAGTCCCGGGTGTTCGGCGCCGGACCGATTGTGAGCTACACGATCGGCGATCCCGCCAATGGGCTCACATTCATCGGCAAGTACTATCAAGAGTTCGACGCCAAGAACACGTTCGAGGGCCACACCTTCGACCTCGCCTTCACCGCCAAGTTTTAAGACTGCCTTTCCCCTGTTATCATGAGGCGGAATGAGCGACGTGCCGCGAGCCAGCGGTGCAAGGAGGCAGGACCATGGCCGTCAACCGAAGGGCTGCAATTCGAATCGTCATTGCGGCATTTGCGCTTGCGCTTTGGACCGTCGGCACGGCGCGCGCCGAAGACAAGTTCATCATCGTCCAGTCGACCACCTCGACGCAGAACTCGGGCCTGTTCGAGCACATATTGCCGATGTTCACCGAGAAGACCGGGATCGATGTGCGCGTGGTTGCGGTCGGCACCGGCCAGGCGCTGAAGAATGCCGCGAACGGCGACGGCGACGTGGTGCTGGTCCACTCCAAGCCCGACGAGGAGAAGTTCGTGGCCGAGGGCTGGGGGGTGAAACGTCAAGACGTGATGTACAACGACTTCGTCATTGTCGGGCCCGCCGCCGATCCGGCCGGCATCGCCGGCCTCAAGGACGCGGCCGAGGCCTTTAAGAAGATCGCCGAGACGCAAGCGCCCTTTGCCTCGCGTGGCGACGACTCCGGCACCAACAAGGCCGAGCTCAAGCTGTGGCAGGATGCCGGCGTCGATCCCGAGCCCGCCAGCGGCACCTGGTATCTCGCGACCGGCTCGGGCATGGGCGCGACCCTCAACACTGCGGTCGGCAAGCAGGCCTATGCGTTGACCGACCGCGGCACCTGGCTCAGCTTCGCCAACAAGGGTGATTTCAAAGTCCTGGTCGAGGGCGATCCCAAGCTGTTCAACCAATATGGCGTCATCCTGGTCAATCCGGCCAAGCATGCCAATGTGAAGGCGAAAGAGGGCCAGGCCTTCATCGATTGGCTGACGGGTTCGGCAGGGCAAGCCGCGATCGCCAGCTACAAGATCGGCGACGAGCAGCTGTTTTTCCCCAACGCCCGTCCGCAAAGCTAGTCCGCACGCAACCGATCAAATTTTCGTTCGGGGTGTTGCACGGCCGCTATGTCGCGCCGTTCAGCGCGGTCTTTCAAATTTCACTGAAATGAGAGCGGGCGCGTAAAGCTCGTTGTGATGAAGCTTGCCCTAGGGTCCTCGCTAAGTTTGCGCATCCCAGAGGGCGGGGCACTGATGCATCTCGACATGCAGACGATGTCGGCCGTGAGCGTCGCGGTTACGCTCGTCCTTGGCGGTGTCCTGCTCTTCACCTGGGCGCGCGAGCGCGAAAGCCCGCTTGTCGGGTGGTGGGGCCTGGCGCTAATGATCCAAGCTACCGGCGTCGCCCTCAGCGCCGCCGCCTCGCCGGTCAGTTCCGGCGCGCTCCTCGGCCTTGGGGGAGCCTCGATCATTCTCGGCTGCGGGATCAAATGGAAAGCCGCGCGCGAGTTTGCCTATCGTCAGGCACGGCTCCTCTGGGTCATCCTGGGACCGGTCGGGTACCTGCTGGCGGCGCAGTCCGGTTACCTCCAATCATTTGACTATCGACTCGCTGCCGTCTGCACAATTTTGTCCGTTTATGATTTCGCCGCGGCGACAGAGCTCGCACGCTGCAACGGCGAACGCCTTCCCTCCCGCTGGCCCGCGGTCGCCCTCCTGGTTGTTACCGGCCTCAGCTATTTGTCGTGGTTGCCGCTCAACCTCGCCATGCCGATCAGCGAATCGCAATGGGTGGACGCCAGCATCTGGTTCCCGATCGTTATCCTCTTCACGCTTCTGCTCCGGGTCGCTCTCGCCTTCATCGTGATGTCGATGGCCAAGGAGCGCCGCGCGATGGAGCGGCGCGTCGAGGCCTTGACCGACGCGTTGACCGGCCTCCCAAACCGCCGCGCTTTGTTCGAGGCGGCCGACGCGCTTAGCCAGGATCGCGACCTGAAGGGCGAGGCGATCTCGGTGCTGATCTTCGATCTCGATCATTTCAAACAGACCAACGACCGTTTCGGCCATGAACTGGGCGATCGCGTGCTCAAGCTGTTTGCCATCACCGCCCACGCTCAGTGCAACGGCACGGGGCTGGTCGCGCGGCTGGGTGGCGAAGAGTTCGCGGCCATTCTGCCGGGCGCCGATCCGCTGGAAGCGGTCGGCACCGGCGACGCCGTGCGGCGCGCCTTCGCCAGATCCGCCGCGTTCGTCGACGGCCTGGCGGTCGGCGCCACGGTCAGTGTCGGCGCGGCCTCCGATCTCGGAGTGGCTGGCGATCTCAGCGCCTTGTTCCGCCGGGCCGACGCCGCGCTCTATGTGGCCAAGCGCGCCGGCCGCAATCGCGTGGAGCTGTTGGGGCCCGACGACATCAACCCCCTGACCGAGGTCGAGGCCGCGGTAAGAAGCGCCCGCCGCAAGTCTTTCGTCGACCTCACCGATCCTCTGGCCTCCAAGTTAAGGGCCTGACACAAACCGCGCGCCCAGCGCCTTGAAGCGCGCCGGTTTCTCCCCGATAACAGGCTTGATTGTGACAGCAAGATACTGGCTCTGTCGCGCCACCCCGCTTGACGGGCTTGGAGTCGCAACGGAGCAGTGTGAGGCGTTATGGCTCGTGACTCGGCGCGCCAGGCGGTGGAGGTGGAGCTCAAGCTCGAGTTCGACCCGGCCGACGCCGCGCGCATCGCCGCCCATCCTGCGCTGGCAGCAAGTCTCGGCCCGGCCGAGGATAAGGAGCTCGTCTCCACCTATTTCGACACGCCCGATTGCGCGCTGCACCGGCTCGGCGTCTATGTGCGCATTCGCGACTGCGGCGGGCGCTACGTGCAAACCATCAAGAGCTCCAAGAGCAAGACCGAGCTGCTCGAGCGCCTCGAATGGGAACGTGAAACTCCGAATGGCACGCTCGACCTTGACGGACTTGAGGGCACCGCCCTTGAGCCGCTGCTTACGGCCGAGATCAGGGCGTCGTTAGGGCCGGTATTCGAGACGCGCGTCATGCGCCATGTCTGCCGCGTCGAGCAGGACGGTTCCGAAATCGAAGTGGCCATCGATCGCGGCGAGATCGCCACCAGAACGCATACGCGCCCGATTTCCGAGATCGAGCTCGAGCTCAAGCGCGGCAAGAAATGGGCGTTGTTTCGCCTCGCCCATGTTCTGGCCGCCACCGTGCCGTTCAGGCTCGAGGTCAAGTCCAAGGCCGAGCGCGGCTATGAGCTGCTGCGAGACCGCCTTTATGAGGCGGAGAAAGCCGCCGACATTGACATTCCGCCCGAGTTGGAGACCGGCGAGGCGTTTCGCGCCATTGCGCAGAGCTGCCTCAGGCAGATCATGGCCAATGAGCCGTCGATCTGCGCCGGCCAGGCCGAGTCCCTGCACCAGATGCGCATCGGTCTCAGGCGCCTGCGCGCCGCCGTCGCCATCTTTGCCGATGTCGTCGACGACGATGAGTTGGAGGCGATCGAGGGCGAGCTCAAATGGATCACCAAGGAGCTTGGACCGGCACGTGACCTCGATGTCTTTGGCGCTGAGGTTCTCCGCCCGTTAAGAGCCAAGCGGCCCGAGGACCCGGCCATCGCCGCGTCTCATCGCGAATTCGAGCAGAAACGCATGGCGGCTTATGCCCGCGCCGCCGCCGCCGCCAGGTCGCTGCGGTTCCGCGCCGCCGTGCTGGACCTCGCCGAATGGATTGAGACCGGCACGTGGGCGACCGACGATCATAAGGAACGCAAAGCGCTTCGCATGCGTCCGGTGGCGGACCATGCCGAGAAGAAACTCGCCCGGCTTCGCAAACGGATCAAGAACAAGGGGGCCGATCTCAGGCATCGCAGCGTGAGGGGGCGGCACCGATTACGTATTCGGGCCAAGCGCCTTCGTTATGCCATCGAGTTTTTTGCCGGCACGTTTCCCGGCGAGAAGAGTTCCAAGCGCCGGACGGAGTTGCTCTCGGCACTCAAGGACTTGCAGGACGCGCTCGGCGGCCTCAACGATCTCGCCACCCGCCACGCCTTGATCGCCGACAGTCTCGACAGTGACCTCAACAGGGAAGGGCAGGCCGCGACCGCTCCGAGTCTCACTGACGCCGAAGCCCAAGAGGAAAATTTGCTGCGCAAGGCCGAGCACGCCTTCGCGCGATTTGCCGACACCAAACCCTTCTGGAAGACCTAAAGCGTCTCACCCCTCGGCCGGCGGCCGGCCGGCATGGGTCTTTACGTCGCCGCGCAGCTTCCTTGCCTGATCCTCGAGCCGGCGCGTCGCCGCATTGAAAGCATCGCGGATGGCGACATAGACGTCCTCATGGGCGTGATCGCTGGGCTTGGCCCGATCGACCACCACATCCTTGCCCGGCACGCTGATATCGACCCGCACGCTGTAGAGCTTGCCCTTGTGATGATGACGGTGGGGCGCTTCGACCACCACGGTGCAGCCGATGATGCGGTCGTGGAAGCGTTCGAGCTTCTCCGCCTTCTTGCGGATGCGCGCCTCGACCGCAGGCGAGGGGTCCATGTTCCGGAAGCTGATTTGCAATGGTATTGGCATGGTGCCCGCCTAGCGCCGCAACACGACGCCGACCAGAAAGCCGATGCCGGCCGCGATGCCGAGGGCTTGCGCCGGATTGCGCCGGACCGAGGCCTCGATCGCCGCCAGGGCCTCGCCTGCCGCATCCTGCATGCGCTCGGCTTGATGGCCACCCGCGCTCCTGATCGATCCGGTCAGGCCCTCGATGTCCTTGCGCAAAGTCTGAAGATGCTTGGCGATCTCCTGGATCTCCTCGCTCAGCCCATGATGGGCTGGCATTTCGGCGTCTTTGGCGGCCATCTCTCTCTCCTTAGCCTGCTGTCGCATCGCTCGTCAGGTGGATACATTGTCCGTCACGCCATCCGTGGCGTTGACGAAGATCAAGCACCTTTCCGGCGCCTACTATACCAGACCGTAAACGCCCGCTGGCATAGCTCGTGTTCCGCTCAGGTTGGAGAACGGCTAGAATTCGCTATGCATGGCCCGGTTGCGACGTCCTCTGGAAGGAACGGCATGGAGCGCTTTTTCGTCGCCCTGCGCGGGCCAGCGAGCTTGCGCGCACATTATATTGCTGCGGCGGCGGGGGTTGCGATCATGCTCCTGCTGGCCTGGGGCCTTCACCCCTGGCTCGGCGACCGCGGCGCTTTTCTCATCTTCATTCCTGCGGTTCTTTGTGCCGCGGCTCTCGGCGGTCTTGGTCCGGGGTTGCTGGCGACCTTGCTCAGTCTCGTGTTTGGGCTCCTGCTGGCTGGCGGCAGCCGGTCCGGCTACCCGGAGATGCTGGAAGCCGTCATCTTCGCCGTGGTGGGCGCCGGCATCGCCTGGTTCGGGGAAGAGCTTCGCCGCATCCGGCTTCGCGACCGCGAGCACACAGCCGACCTACGCGCGCGCGAAGCGCATCTCCGCTCGATCCTCGATGCCGTCCCCGACGCCACCGTGGTCATCGACGCGCGAGGTATCATTCAATCCTTCAGCGCCGCGGCGGAGCGCTTGTTCGGCCACAAGCCTTCAGCGGTCATCGGCAAGAATGTCAGCATGCTCATGCCGTCGCCCTATCGCGAGGAGCATGACCGTTACATCTCCCGATATCTTACCACCGGCGAGAAGCGTATCATCGGCATCGACCGGGTGGTGACCGGCCAGCGCATGGACGGCTCAACCTTTCCCATGAAGCTTGCCGTGGGCGAGATGGATTCGGGCGAGCGCCGATACTTCACCGGCTTCATTCGCGACCTCACCGAACGACAAGAGACCGAACACCAGCTCAAGGACCTGGAGACCGAGCTCGCCCGCCTGTCGCGGCTGACCGCCATGGGCGAAATGGCCTCAACGCTGGCGCACGAGATCAACCAGCCCCTGTCGGCGATATCCAATTACCTGCAAGGATGCGGCCGGCTGCTGGAGTCCGTAAATCATCCCAATGTGCCGAAAATTCGCGATGCGCTTGCCGAGACCACCAAGCAGACGCTGCGGGCCGGCCACATTATTCGGCAGCTGCGCGAGTTCGTCGCCCGCGGCGAGACCGAGAAGCGGTCCGAGAACATCAGCAAGCTGGTCGAAGAGGCGAGCGCGCTGGCCCTGGTGGGCGCCCCGGAGGAGGGGGTCAAGCCCCGGTTCAGCTTCGAGAGCCACACCCAATCGGTCCTGGTGGAGAAAATTCAGATCCAACAAGTGCTGCTCAATCTCATGCGCAATGCCATCGAGGCCATGCATGACAGCGCCCGGAAGGAATTGCTGGTGACGGCCAAGGAAATCGACGGCGACATGATCGAGGTCAGCGTCGCCGATACCGGCGCGGGCATCTCCGAGGAGATCGCCGACCGTCTCTTTCAGCCCTTCGTCACCACCAAGCCTGCCGGCATGGGCGTGGGCCTGTCGATTTCCAAGCGCATCATCGAGGCGCATGGCGGAAAAATGTGGGTCGAACCCAATCCCGGCGGGGGCACCGTGTTTCGCTTCACCTTGGAATCTGCCGCCGAGGCGGGCCATGGCGGATAATCCGATCGTCCATATCGTCGACGATGATGCGGCGGTGCGCCAATCGCTGGCGTTCCTGCTCGGCTCGGCGGGTCTTGCCGTGCGTCTCTACGACTCGGCGACCGCCTTTCTGGCCGGACTGCCCGAGCTGAAGGGCGGGTGTTTGATCACCGATATGCGCATGCCCGGTATGACCGGGCTGGAATTGCTGCACGAGCTTCGCGCCAAGTCGTGCGGCCTCCCGGCCATAGTTGTCACCGGTCATGGTGACGTGCCGTTGGCAGTCGAGGCGATGAAGGCCGGCGCCGTCGACTTCATCGAGAAACCGTTCGACCAGGAGGCGATCCTCAGCGCAGTCCAGGCCGCGCTCGATCGGGCCGGCGGCGGCGACAACGGCGACGGGCAGGCCATCAAAGCGCGGCTCGGAACCTTGTCCGAGCGCGAGCGCCAGGTGCTCGATGGCTTGATCGCCGGCCATCCCAACAAGACCATCGCGTATGATCTCGGCATTAGCCCGCGCACGGTCGAGGTCTACCGCGCCAACCTGATGACCAAGATGGCGGCACGAAGCCTGTCCGAGCTGATCAGGATGGCCATTCTCGCCGATATCGCCTCGGCTCGCCGCCCCTCCAAGTAAGCGAGCGCCGCCATTTGACGTAGCTCAAAGCGGTCGGCCGGTTCTTTCCCCTATTCTGCTCTCATGACGAGATTGGCCACATGCGCCTGAAGGAGAATGATTTGGCCGAGGCCGCAACCATTCTGATCGCCGTCGGCGACGGAGTCCTGGCCGATTCTCTGCGCTTCTCGCTGGAACTCGAAGGCTACGCGGTCAAGCTGTGCGACGAATATTCCTTGCCGCGTGCGATCGGCGCCGGCGAGGGGCAGGGCTGCCTGGTGCTCGATCAGGACTTGTTCGCGCGAATGGCGGACCGCCGATTTGACGCGCTGGGCGTCCCGGTCATCCTCATGGTGGAGTGCCAAACGGGGCGGGTGCTGGCCCGCGCCGAGGCTGCGGGTGTGACCAAGGTAGTGGAAAAGCCTCTGCTCGGAAGCGTGCTATTCGACGCCATCAAAACGGCCATGCGGGACTCGCCCAAAACCGGCAACGGCATCCGCGCTAATAAGTAAGATCTTGCGGTTTTCCGGACTACTCCCGCCGCAACTCCGTAATTCCCCTTAGGTGCTTGTCACGAATTTCCGCCCTCGGGCGAGGCGCGTAATGATTTTGCGTCAGACAGCCTCAAGCTTCGGGAAGGAACCAACCATGCTGACGCAGAGCGCCGTTCCCCACACCGCCTACCACCCGGCCTTCAACGGTCCGGTGAATCCCAAGCCCGCGCTGTCCAATTCGTGGGCACCGGTCGGCTTGGTCATGAGCTTCGGCCGCAACGCGGAGATTCATGCCGAGGGCGAAAAGTCGGGCTATGTCTACAAGGTGCTGTCGGGCGTGGTCCGCGTTTCCAAGCTCCTTCCCGACGGCCGTCGGCAGATCAGCGCCTTTCACATGCCGGGAGAGATGTTCGGCTTTGAGGCCGACCAGATCCATCACGTCTCGGCCGAAGCCGTGATACCGACCAAGGTCGCTGCTTTCAAATGGGAAGGGCTGTTGGATGCCGGCAGCAAGCACGTCAACGTCGTGCACGAATTGCTGAGTTTCGCCATGCTAGGCCTCCGGCACACCCAGGATCATCTACTCCTGCTCGGCCGCAAAAATGCGCTGGAGCGCCTGGTCGCGTTTCTGTTGGAGATCGATGCTCGCACCGGCTCGAGCCACGTGCTCGATCTTGCCATGCCGCGTCACGACATCGCCGACTATCTCGGGCTGACGCTCGAGACCGTCTCCCGCATGTTCGCCGAGCTCAAGGAGCAACGCCTGATCAAGCTGGAATTGGCCAGGCGCGTGCATTTGCTCGATATGGCAAAGCTCGAGGCGCTGAGCGCCTGATCCCGCCCTTTCTCTACCTTCGTTGCTCTTATAGCCTCCGTTACACTTATATAAATGTGAGGTAAGGAGGTTCCATGGACCTGCGCGCCGTGCTCATAGCGTCTGTTCCCATACTGTTTGTCGCGGGGCTGGGATTTGCCGGTCCGGTACCGGGCATGCCTGATCCTATCCACGGCAAACAGCTGGCCCAACAGCTTTGCGCGAACTGCCATTTGGTCGACAATCAGCAGCAACAGACCAATGCGGACGTTCCGAGTTTCAACGAGATCGCCAACGAAGAGGGGCAGACCGCCGGCGCCATCATGGCGCATATCGTGTTGCCCAAGCACCCCATGCCGACCATTCCCTTGACCCAGAGCGAGCTTGCCGACCTTGCCGCCTACATCCTCAGTATGCGTAAGTCGGGATAGTATTCCAGGGAGCAAGACCTCATGCAGCACGCACGGATTTGGTATGTGATCGCCGACGGCGGCAGGGCCCGTTTCGTTGCTCAAGACGAGAACGGTGCCTTCAGGACGGTGTTGAGTTTCGTCGCCTCGGACATGCACAAACGGTCGAGCGATCTCGGCCGCGATCGTCCGTCGCGAGTGATGGAGAGCGCCGGCCCCGGGCGGTCCGCCGTCGAGCCACGCCGCGATCTGCACGAGGCCGCCAAGGAGGATTTTATCGCCCTGGTTGCCGAGCAGATCGCCGCCGAGCATGCCAACGGTCAATTCGACGGTCTGGTGCTGGTTTCCCCGCCCGGGGTGCTGACTGAGCTCAAGCACAAGTTGTCCAAGCCGCTTGCCCAGCTGGTGGTCGGCGATTTGCAAAAAGACCTGACCAAGGTCCCGGACCACGACCTGACCGGGCACTTGGCGCCCTAAGCTCTAGACCGGCTGTTCGGCAAGTCTCGCCGCGTTCTTCAAGCTGGCCGGGAGCGTGAGCCTGACCTTGCAGATCGACATATCTTCGGGATCATGCGAGATCTGGAAGCCGAGCGCGCGGCACATCTCCAGCATGCGCTGATTGCCGGCCAGCACGTCGCCGACAAGTTCGCGCAAGCCTTCCTTCTCGGCATACTCGATCAGCTGTTTCATCAGCGCCCAGCCGATGCCCGTGCCCTTGAGGTCGCTCCGCACGATGATGGCATATTCGCCGGTGACATAGTCGGGATCTGCGACCAGCCGCGCCACGCCGAGCAGCTCCTTCTGGTCCTTGTCCAGCGCCACGAACGCCATGGCCCGCGCATAGTCGATCTGCGTGAACCGGGCGATCACCTTGTGCGAGAACTCCTTGCGCGGCGCCAGAAAGCGAAAGCGGATATCCTCGGGAGACAGCTTGTCGATGAACGCCCGATAAAGGTGCTCGTCGGCCGGCCTGACCGGGCGAATGAACACGCGATAGCCATTATCGGTGCCGGCCCAAGTCTCCCATTGGTTGGGATAGGGTCTGATGGCGAGCCGCTTGTTGGGGCCTTGGGTCTCCACTTCGGCGGGGTCGATGCGGATGCGGGCGTCGAGCGCGATGACCTCCAGCTCGTCGGCGAGCAAGGGATTGATGTCGAGTTCCTTCACCGCCGGACAATCGACCACCAGCTGCGCCACCCGCACCAAGACTTCGGCGATGGCCGAAAGCTCCGCGCTCGGCTGGTCGCGATAGCCTTCGAGCAGCTTGAAGATGCGGGTCTGCTCCATGAGGTCGCGGGCGAGCTCGGTGTCGAGCGGCGGCAGCGCCACCGCCGTATCGTGGATGATCTCGGTCGCCGTGCCGCCGGCTCCGAACAGGATCATCGGACCGAACAGCCGATCCTCGTAAACGCCGATCAGGAGTTCGTGCGCCTTGGGACGGGTGATGGTCGGCTGCACCGTGAAGCCCTTGATGCGTGCCTCGGGCCGAAGCTCGGCGGCGCGTGCGCGCATCCTGGCCGCGGCGTAGCTTGCGTCTTGCGGCGTGCGCAGGCCGAGTCGAACGCCGCCGACATCCGATTTGTGGGAGATATCGTCCGACAAGATCTTCACTGCGACCGACCCGGTGCGATCGAGCAGCGTTGCGGCGATGCGCTCGACTTCTTCCGGCGAGGCCGCCACCCGGGTGGCGACCGTGGGAATGCCATAGGCCGACAGCACGGCCTTGGCTTCCGGCTCGGTCAGCAGCGAGCGGCCTTCGGCGGCGGCGGTCCGCATGATGGTGCGGGCCGCTTCTTCGGCAACGCGGGTGCGTTCGGTCTCCCGTGACGGCGTCCGCAGCAGGGCTTCGTGCGCCTTAGTGTACTGCCAGAGATAGAAGAAGCCTTTGACCGCGTCGGTCGGGGATTCATAGGTCGGGATCGAGGCCTCGCGAAATTTGCGTCGTCCGCCTGCTGCTGCCTCTTCGCCGAGCCAATTGGTCAGGATCGGCGGGAGGCGCTCGGGCTGCGGCGCTCGCGCGACGGCGTCGATCACCGCCTGTGCGGCGTCGCTCGAAGAGGCGAGGGCGGTCGGGCAGTTGATCACCAGAATGGCGTCGGCTTTGCAATCGGCCAGCACCACGTCGAGCGTGGCCTCGTAGCGTTTGGCCGGGGCGTCGCCGATGATGTCGATCGGATTGCCGCGTGACCAATTGGCGGGCAGCACCGCGTCGAGCTTGGCGATTGTGCTTTCCGGCACGGGCGCGAGTTGCCCGCCTGAGCGCATCAGATCGTCGACCGCGAGCACGCCGGCGCCTCCGCCATTGGTCACGATCAACAGCTCGTTGCCTTCGACCGGCTTGAGCGAGGTCAAGGTTTCGGCGGCGGCGAACAGCTCTTCCAGCTCGTCCACCCGCACCAGCCCGGCGCGCCTGAACGCCGCGCCGACCGCCGCGTCGCTGCCGGCCAGCGCGCCGGTATGGGTGGCCGCGGCGCGTGCCGACTCTATATTTCGGCCGGACTTGATCACGATCACCGGCTTGGCGCGCGCCGCCGACCTCGCCGCCGACATGAATTTGCGCGCCGCCGGGATGGTCTCGAGATAGAGCAGGATCGCGCCGGTGGCGATGTCCGCGGCGAGAAAGTCGAGCAGATCGCCGACGTCGACATCGGCCATGTCGCCCATCGACACCACATAGGAGAAGCCGATGTTGCGGGCGGCGGCCCAATCGAGGATGCCGGTGACGAGCGCACCCGATTGCGACAGAAAGGCGAGCTTGCCGGGGGCGGGCCGGCTCAGCCCGAAATTGGCGTGAAGGCCAATGCCGGGCACGGCGATGCCGAGACAATTCGGCCCGATGATGCGCAGGCAATAAGGTTGTGCGGCGTTCAGAGCCGCCTGCTTCAGCTCGGGTGAAAGGCCAGCGGTGATGACCACCACCGCCCGCGTTCCCCTGGCGCCGAGCGCTTCGATCAGCGTTGGCACGGTGGCCGGCGGCGTGGCGATCACCGCAAGCTCGGGCGCTTCCGGCAGCGCCGCCACGTCCTTGTAGCACTTCTTGCCGGTGATCTTCGTCTGGTGCGGATTGACGAGATAGACCGGCCCGGCAAACCCTCCGGCCAAGATGTTCCGGGTCAGCACGTTGCCGACCGAGCCTGCTTCCGCACTGGCGCCGATCACGGCGACGGAACGCGGGCGCAGCGCATGATCGAGATTGCGAATGGTCATGGAAGCTCGGTGTTAGAGCGCCTAGGCGGAGATTTCATGACAGACCGAACCAGACCGTCTGTGTCAAAACCTTGAGGGGGCTCAAGCCCGGAACCAATAGGGCAGATTGACCTCTCCCTTGGTTAAGGCGAGATACCCGCCCCTGCGACACGAAAGCAAGGTTATGGCGACCGCGTCTTCAGCCGAAATCCCGAAAGAGCGCACGCTGCGCGACAAGATCAAGGGCGCGCTGGTCACGCCGATCCGCGCCATGCGGCTGCGCTATTTGCCGCTGCTCATGATCTATTACGCCTACGGCGCGCTCGGCTTGGTGGCCATTGCCGAGGCCTTCTGGATCAAGGAGGCTTTGACCTTCACCCCGACCGAGCTTGCCGCCATTGCCGTGTGGCTCACGCTGCCCTGGACCATCAAGATGGTGTTCGGGCAGCTCGCCGATTCGGTGCCGATCCTGGGCTCGCAGCGCCGGGCCTATGTGTTCATCGGCGCGAGCCTGGTGGCCTCGGGCCTGATCCTGCTTGCCGGCGCCGCTGGCGGCTGGATCGACTTCGCCACCAAGAACGCGCTCTATGTCGCCGCCCAGCTTCTCATCGTGATCGGCGTGGTGCTCCAGGACGTGGTCGCCGACGCCATGACCACTGAGGTCGTGGATCGCGTGCGGCCCGACGGCACGCCGAAGCCGAAGGCCGAGATCGATCGCGAGCTTGGCCTGGTGCAAGTGCTCGGCCGGCTCGCTCTGTGGTCCGGGGTGTTGTCGGTAGCCGGCCTGTCGGGCTGGCTGGCGCAGATCTACAGCTACGAGGCGGTGTTCCTGTTCGGGCTTGCCATTCCGGCCATCTCGCTCACCGGCGCTATGCTGGTTCGCCTCGACGGCGTTGAGCTGAAGCCGGTCGATTGGCGCATACTCGGCGGCGGGCTGGCATTCGGAGCGGTCGTGCTAGCCATCGGCCTTGGCGGCGTGCCGCTCGGCCAGGAGCTCATCTTTATCGTCTCGCTCGCCGTCATCGCGCTGATGCTCGCACGCATCGGCGCGGAACTCGACGAGACGCATCGCAAGCGCATCTTCTACGCCGCGCTGGTGATCTTTCTCTACCGGGCGAGCCCAGGAGTAGGGGAGGGCTATCGGTGGTTCACCATCGACGTGCTCGGCTTCGACGAGGCGTTCTACGGCACTCTGGCGCAGATTGGCGCCGGCTTGAGCCTCGCCGGCGCGTGGCTGTTCTCCGATGTCATCACCCGCAAGCCCATCGCCCAGGTACTGCTATGGCTCACAATCATCGGCACGATATTGTCGCTGCCGAGCATCGGGCTCGCGCTCAGGATCGACCAGTGGACTGCAGCCAATTTCGGCTTCGGCGCCCGCACCATCGCCTTCGTCGACACCACCGTCACCGCGCCCTTCGCCGAGCTGTCGATGATCCCGGCGCTGACGATCGTCGCGATCAACGCGCCCGCGGGCCGGCGCGCCACCTGGTTTGCGCTAATGGCCTCGTTGATGAACGTGGCGCTGGTGGCCGGCGCGCTTCAGACCAAATATCTCAACATCCTGTTCGAGGTCGGCCGGGGCTCTTATGCCAATCTGGCGGCGCTCACCATCGCCGCGGTCACCATCGGGTTCATCGTCCCGGTGGCCGGCATTCTCGCCTTCGGCAAGCGCGCCACCTGACCGGTTCCGCGGCCGTTCGGCGCAGGAACTGTGAGCAATTGCCCTAAGACTATTGTCGCTTTGCCCCCCTCGCATTGCGCCCTAAGAGTGGCAATGCATGCAACGCGCGATCGGCTAGCTTCGGCCCCGCCATCGAGGCTGCTCCGCGCCCACTGAAACGTCCATGTGCGTGCTTTCCGAGCTTGGATGGTTTCTGAACCCATCTTGCTCGATGTGTAATTTGAAGTTTCCCCTTCATCCCCTCGGCGCTGCCGCTTGTCTCGCCATGCTTGCCGCGCTTGCGGTGCTAAGCGGCGTTGCCGTCCACGCCGCCGACCAGCCACCGGCCGCGGCAACGCCGGCCCCCGTCAAGATCGTCCTCCACTATTTCGGTAAGGCCTATGACGAGCCGGTCCCGCTCTCGCTGGTCGACCCCATCCTCACCGATAACGGCGTCCAGGGCGCGCGGCTCGGCATCCAGGATAACAACAAAAGCGGTCAGTTTCTCGGTCAGGACT
>CAVSRK010000007.1:0-206529 GCA_963730335.1 uncultured Alphaproteobacteria bacterium | reverse complement strand
ACTAAGCGGACATCTCGATGAGGAGTCCGCAGGTCGACTTCTGAAGACTGCTTCGACTGGGCCACTGGCGCGAGCTCGCGAGGAAAGCCGCCGGGCGACGTTCAACTTCTGCTAGCGACAGCCTATTTCACGCGCACAGCTTGTAATGCCTCAAGTCAGGGCCCATATGTAAGGCAGTACTGGCACGCCGAACTGGGCGCTGACGGTAAAGATTACCGTGCGACTTTGGTGCACGCCCCCTTTCCGAAAATTCTCAGTAGTCGAGTGCCCTCAAGGGCTCGAGGTCCGCGGTGCAGCGGAGGCGCCATTAGGGCGTCCAGCCCGGGCCCGTGCCTTCGAATATTTGCCACACCGAAACCCCATGAGGCAGTGTCATGACTGCTACCTTCAATCCCCAAGCTGCCGCCGAGCAGGCCCGCGAAAATTATCGGGACGTGACGACCCAACTCGGTCACCTCGGTCTCAACACCTCTGTTCCGGAGGCAGTGCGAGCCATGGCTGAGAAGTCCGTGGCTCAGACCCGTGAAGTCTATGATCGCTCCAAGGCTGCGCTCGACGCATCCATCGCGACGTTTGAACATCTTTCAATACGGCGGGGCAGAGCGCAACGGCGTTCAACCGCAAAATCATCGACATCGCCCAGCGGAATGTAAATTCCGTATTCGATCTGGCCAAAAGCTTGGCGGGCGCTAAGAACCTTAACCGATATCGTGGAGTTGCAAGCGGCCCATTGGCGCAAGCAGTTCGACACACTGACGGCTCAGGCCGAGGAAGTGGAGCGCACGCTTTCGACCAAAAAGGTGAAACGCAAGGGGAACACGAAAGCCGTGTCGATGAAGGAGAGCATGTGGCGGCGCCTAGTGTGCCATGGAGCTACGCAAGGGAAGCGCTGATTTAGGACCAGCCGAATTTAGGACTACGGCATGACCATTCCCTATTACGTCAATGAACACACATCGGAAATTGGGCGATCAAGCCTGGGTGGTATGGGATGGAGAGCAACGGCAAGCTCTCGTCCGGGCCGTTTTCAAACCAGGGGAATTGCATCACCGAATCATTCAGGCCAGGAGCAATTTGCGAGCATCGCCCTGGTTGGCGCAGGCCATTAAGTGTCCCGAGTGTGGAGGCGAGCACCTCCGGTCGTGTACTCGCTTAGATGAATATGGCCGGGAATGGATTGGCAACTCTTGCGAGACGTGCGGACACAAACTCAGCCCCGAGAGATAGGCCGTCACGTTGTCAACTAAAAGCTTGGCAGAAGCAGTTCAGCGCACTGACGGCCCTGGCCGAGGAAGTGCGCCGCGGGGTGCTCGGAGACCCACATGAAACGCGCACTACTCGCACTTTGGCTCACAGGCGCCATTGTTTACACCCCAACCGTTGTTGGTTCTCAATCGTTAGAAGCGGCGTCCACCAAAATCTACGAGGCTGAGGTCCATTCGGTCGTAGTGGACATGCCTCGAGTTATCTTGCTGCCGCCAGCGTCCCCCAAGCCTGGGATTTTGTCCTGGGATACCCTACCGCCGCCGGTTCAGCTCGATGAGCAGCCTCCTGCAACTGGCCAAGCGGCGCAAACTAGCCCTGAACCCAATAAGATTGAGCTTTTGAGTTACTCGGAACGCGAGTGTCATCGTGGTACGGCTCACTCAACGTCTGATCTGGCCTCGATCGGCAATCCTAGCGTGGGATTCCCGACAGATGAATATCTCCTTAGAAAAAATCGCCCGCGGCCTCGGTGGTGAAGATTCGCGGCAACCAGGTTCGCTGGCAAACCGTCATCACTAATATCGACACCAAAACGAAGGCGTTGCGGCGAGGAGGGCGAAATCCCGGTCAGGTACGACGCGCACGAATTTGGCTGGCGCCCGTGGCTCCTTTATAGGAGGCGAGAAAATTCCTCTGGGCATCCACGCACTCCAAGTTCTCATTGTACAGCGTGCATACAGCGTCAGTCCCGAAGGGGGGCCCTTCTGGAGTGTCGCCGGCGAAGGCGGGTGTAGCGATCGTCAACAGGGCGGCAAATAGAATGGGGGTCTTATTCATAGCGGTCATGATTGCACCTACGATTTTATGGCTTGAATGCAGCGCGAGCCTCAGCGCCCTTAGCAACCGACTACTGAGAATTTTCGGAAACGGGGCGCGCACGGTAAACCGGGCACGGTAGTCTTTACCGTCAGCGCCCAGTTCGGCGTGCCAGTACCTTACATATGGGACTTGACTAGAGGCATTACAAACTATGCGCGCGTCATCGCAGTCTCGGTAGCGCACGTCACCCAGTGTCCTTACTGCATTGAGGGCCATACCAAGGCGGCTACTCGTCAGGCTAACCACACACGTTGCAGCCAGAAGGTTCAGCGTCTTCGCTACATGCGTGGAGCCGTTCTGGTAAGATGCTAAGATGTGAGGCGCTAAATCGGCTAAGGGGGTCGTAGGCGGAGAACATGGAGGAGGGAGAAAACCCAGCGCAACGCGCTGGTCGAAGGGCCGCTCCCGTTCTATCTGACGAGGCTACAGCAGCGGCTCGAAGCACATGGAGGCCGCTACTTCGCCGCGGATCGCTTGTCGGTCGCCGATCTCACGCCGGCTACGCTGAGTTTCAGGCCAGCTACTACGCCTTGCTGGTAGAGCTTGTGTCAACCAAGCTCCCGATCACTGTTGCCACCATCTACGACTCCAATTTCGAGGACGACGCCTTTCGGCGCGATGAACTCGAATCCAGGCCGGATGGAATTTTCGGAAAGGACAGGCTTCAAAATCGAAGCCGCCGTCCCTAATCCCAGGGCGCTCGCTGCGGGTATAGGTATCCGAATACCACCTGTCCAAGGCTTCCAGCCTTTGGGTTTATCCTGAGCCAATTTCGAGGTGACTAGGGAGAAGCGGGCTTGAGCACCTCGTGAATGTTGCTTTGATCGAAGTGTAGCGCGATTATCGCGGCAGGGGGGTCTGCAACTGGCTCGCGAATTAGGCCTTAAACACCGGCCGGTTCCAAATCCGTGCAAGCGCCTTCGCGTGAAAGACTTTTCACCAGTGCAAGCACGTCGGCGTAGCTGTAGCGGTCACCGCTCGGGCAGGCGCCGGCGGAGTTCTCTGGTCCAAATGAGAAAGGAGTTGACTGCTTGGGTTCGCCGTGAACTCGGCTCCCGTCGGCGCGTGGATGATGGTGTCGCCTCGTGTGTCGAATTGGTCCCGACGAACGGGTGTGTACATGCGCTCTCTCCCGCTGCGAAAGAATTTAACTGGCGGCATCAAAACCAAAAAAGACCCGAGTCTAACCACGGGTCTCTTGGTCGCACTAGTACGTTGAAGCCGCTTAGGCGATTCTTCGCGGCCTTGGTAACCGCATCCTCGACCGGTTTATAGGCGTCCTTGCAAGCCCCGACATACATCTCGCCGATCTTCGACATCTCCGCCATACACGTATCGTATGCCTTCTTCGGCATACTGGGACTAGATCTCGAACACCTGCTCGAACGATTTCGCGCCGATCAGCTGCTCGAAGGCACGGGTACCGTCCTCGAATGTCTTCTTGTAGTAGTCGGTGACTTTGGCGGTGATGGCTTGGAAACCCTTGTTCACCTCACCAAACGACCAGACAGCCGCATCAAAGCCGTCCTTGCCCACCTTCTGAAGCTCTTCACCCACCTTCCTGAACTCGTTCCATCACCTGCGACCTCTTCTCTATACTGATTAGCTATGAATGCTGAGATGGACCTTATATGTTGCAATGCAGCAAAATGTCAAGCGAATTGTGCGTTGCACAATGGGCTAGTTTTTCGAGTGGAAACGGTGTTGTCACATTGGCATTGTCAGACAAACCTGAGCTGGCCTGCGAAGGGTGCTGGTCTGAGGGCGTTCAGGCCGCCAGTTGACGCCACTCGGCCAGGGCGGCAGAACGGCTCTGTTTGAAGATGTCGCGGCGGTTGAGGTGACGGTCGTGATTGAAGTGGTTGTGGATTGATGCGTGGGCGGCTGCAAATTTCTGGGCAGGGCTTACGGCCCTGAACCTCTGCATCGCTCGTTCTCGTCGTCGGAACGGCTGGTGGGAATTTTCTGCGCGATTGTTGAGCCACCGACCGCACTCCTGATCGGCAGCATTGCCGATTACTCTCATCGCCATCTTGTATGCACCCGTAGCCGGTCGGTTACAATTGATCGCGGTCCTGCCGTAACGCCTCATCGTGTGCTTCAGGAATTCAGCGCAGCCCTGCGATCTCGGCGCTTCGTCGCGAAGACCTCAAGCACCTCACCTTCGTGATCTACCGCACGCCAGAGATAATGCATCTCTCCATCGATCCTGACGAACACCTCGTCCACGTGCCAGCGCCATTGCGAAAACGACCGATGATGAAGGCGTCGCTTCCTGATTGCGGCCGCAAACATCGGACCGAACCGGTTCCACCAATACCGAACCGTCTCGTGGCAGATGTCGATGCCACGCTCCGAACAGAATATCCTCGACCTGTCGCGACAGCGGATAGCGGATATACATCATCACCACGAGGCGGATCACCTCGGGCGAGCTGTTGAAATAACGGAAGGGATTGCGCATCGCCGGAGGCTAAGGGATCCTCGCAAGGAGGCTCAAGCCAATTTACTCGCAATGCCCCGTCCAGTGCTGTGACCCCGACGTCGTTGCACAGAAGAAGCTGCTAAACGAGGCTGCGCGGCTTGCCGCCCGCTGGCAGAATCTTGGAGCAGAGGACTTCCGCGCGCTTGTCCTCGCCTTCACCACGCGCGTCCAGGTTCATTCCGATCGGATCGACGTGACGCTCGATCAAATGGGCCTTGCCCTTTATTTGGGTGCTGAGACCGACAAACGGTACCTGCCTACCCCGCCGGATGTGACCCAGAGCAGCATCTGATGATCCTGACCATCCACGCGCGTCTGAAGCGCACCGGGATCGAGATGCGAATGGTGGTAGAGGATGGATCCGCGCCGGCGACCGTCGACGACACCCTGGTACGCCTGCTCGTCCGGGCCCATGCGATACGCGCGCGCCTGCTTCAGGACCCCAGCCTAACCTTGAGAGAGATCGCCGCGGAGGAGGGGTCTGCCCAGCTCCTACGTCTCGCGCCTCATCAGGCTCTCCTTCCTCGCCCCCGACATGGTCACGGCGATCTTCAACGGCAAGCATCCCGCCCGGTCCACCGCGAACCGGCTGATGGAAGACACCCGCCTGCCCCTCGCGTGGAAGGCCCAGCGCGAGTTGCTCTGTCTCCTCTAGGCTGTTCCGCGACGGAATACGGCCATAACCCACGCCTGTCTCGGGTTTGTCGTCTCGCCCGCTAACCAAGAAAAGGGCGGACGGCCAAGAGACGGTGGTACTGCCAGATCGGCCGTAAGAGACGCGCCCGCGCAGAGACGACCGATGGGCGTACGAAAGCGTCTCCAGCTACCAGGTATGACAATGCACGCCTACAAAGCCCCGGAAACACCTGGCGTGTTACCCCTCACCGAAACCGTAACGACATGGAATATCAATCACGTAATTGTTGGCGGAGAGGGTGGGATTCGAACCCACGGTACGGTTACCCGTACAACGGTTTTCGAGACTGCCCCCCATTTCAGATACACACGGGTGGCAAGGTGAATTCTCGGTGGTTGCAGGCCCCCGCAACCAGTCTAAGAAACTGAATTATAACACGGTTTTCAGGTAGGCACTGGGTTCGTATGCGTAAGGCAGCGCCTTAGGTCGCCACCGGGTCGCCACCAAGTCAGCGCGCAATGCGTACCTTGGTCAGAATGGTGGTCACAGGGTTTGTCGCAAGCTCGTGTGCCTGTAGGCCCACGCCACCAGCGTATCCAGGCCCAAACATCCCGCTCCATCAAACCGCGATAGCCACGTCAATATCTCTGCGGAATCCCCGTTTCCAGTTTCTTCACAGCAGAACCACTGTCTCAATCTATGCTGCGGCCACGCCATGACAGTCGCAGCTTCCCGGTCATAGCCGAGAAACAGACCAGGGGACTCCCGCCGAGACTTTGGACCCGAACGCGTCGTCTGTGCGAACTGAACGGTACCGCCGCGCCGACCTATGGTCACGTTTGATTGCGGATCACGGATTGTCCGATGTCTCTCCCAAAACGCTTAACGATCTTAAGATTTTCTACGGTGGCCGCGGGATCTGGGTCGACAAGTCGAGCACGGCGGGGGTTGGTAGCAGTTCAAATGGTGTCACGGTCGCACTGCTTCACACGGGTAGTGCATATGCCGACGATCTGTTCGAGGACAGCGCCATTTATCATTACCCGCAAACTCACCAATCAGGCCGGGACCAAGCAGAAATCGCTGCCACAAAAGCGGCTGCGAAGTTGCTGCTGCCAGTATTTTTCGTCAATTCCTCGCAACCTAGAGCGCCGGTGCGCGATGTGAGGTTGGCATGGATTTCAGACTTGGGACGACGATCAAAGATGGTTCTATGTCCGGTTTGGTGAGCAACCTCCTTCCGAGCCTCCGCCGCGCGGAGAACCAGAAACCCCATTTGCTGTAACCGCGTCACGAGAGACCGTCAGTCGAACATCGAGGGTCCGGAAGCGGTCAGCGGCGTTCAATTCGCCGTGTTCAACCGATACCGGCCTGCTGAATGCTGTGTTTGCGGTGTACGAGTTGCAGAACTGCTCGACGCTGCGCACATTGTTGGCGTTGAACATGATGGTACAGACGACCCGCGAAATGGTTTGATCTTTTGCGCCACTCATCACCGTGCATTCGATGCTAACATGTTCGCAATCAGGCCAACTGATTTGCAACTATGCACGCCCGCCTTTACCTCGACCCGCACCTCGTCATGCCAAGCATCGGCGTCCTTCTTGCGGCCGAAAGTTTTGACGTGGCGGTCACCTGCTTGATCCGTGTAATCGGCAATCCAGGCCTCACGCTCCCCACCCTTACTCGTCACCCACTTTCGTTTGCGAACGGACTATGTCGCATTATGTCGCGTTTTAACCTGATGGTCACTGTGGAACCTAGCGCCCTAGCAAGGCGCGTCATACCAAGCGGCGGCACAACAAGCTCGCGCAATGCCGCGCCAGGGTGGGCGGGACGGCGGCGCGGGTTGCGGCGTGTAAGCATCCGGCCACATTATCACGCAGGTGGATTAAGCGGCGATAGCCCTACAAGCGCCCGCTTAGAGCACTAGACTTCCTCCCTTAGGCACAGACCTAGATACGGCAAATGACCAAGTGTTGGCTGATTCCATTCTTGATTGCGGGGTTGTTTGGCGACAAAGCCTTTGCCGATTGTCTTCCCGCGCCTGACACCCCAGCATCGGTCATTGAGCATTTTCAAAGATTTAATAAGCCGCTGCCGGAACGCTTTTGCGCCAAAGAGGCCGCCCCCAAGCCTCTCACGAACCTCCCCAAGAGCCTCACAAGCCGAGGAAGCGCCAGATCAGTACGGTGGTGACGATGGTCCGGGTGACGGCCCCTTCGCTCAGTACGAGGGTGACCCAGGCGGCGGTTACCAGGATGACCAAGGGGGCGGTTACGAGAGTGACCAAGGCGGTTACCAGGATGACCAAGGGGGCGGTTACCCGGATGACCAAGGCGGTTACCAGGATGACCAAGGGGGCGGTTACCCGGATGACCAAGGCGGCTACCAGGATGACCAAGAGGGCGGTTACCCGGATGACCGGGACCATGAGGCGGCGACTATTGGAAAAACGACGACAAGGGCCATGAAGGTGGCAAGCATAGGAAAGGCGATGGCAAGAAGGGGAAAGGCCATGGCAAGCGCAAATCCGCTTGCAAAAAAGCTCACATGAAGTGGAATGAATCAACGAAGACCTGCTCGAAGCGCAGGTAAGTGAGTATATCTTCCGATGAAATGTGTGGCCGGTTCGACAATCTGATCGCTAGAGACGCCTATCGCGGCCTCTTCAAGGCTCAACGCCTGCCGAAGTCCAATTTTCCCCTCCGCTATAACGTCGCTCCCACTGACCAAATCCCGATTGTGCGTATCGACCCGCGCGACGGCGAGCGCGAGGTGGTCATGGCGCGCTGGGGATTGATCCCGTTCTGGATGAAGGAGAAGCCCAAGGTTCCTCACATCAACGCGCGGGCCGAGACGGTACACAAATTGCCGCTGTTTCGAGAAGCTTTTGCTAAACGGCGATGTCTCATTCCGGCGACGGGATTTTACGAGTGGCAAAAGCGCGAAGATGGCAAGCAGCCTTATCGCATTCGGCGTAAAGACCTCGAACCTTTCGCCTTCGCGGGTATTTGGGAATTTGCACGATTAGGCGGAGAGGAAATCCTATCCACGGCAATGATCGTTGGAGAAGCAAATCCGCTTGTCGGCGGCGTGCATGATCGTATGCCCGTCATGCTGATGTCCGAGGACTATGATCGGTGGCTCGACTCCACCACAGCTATCGATGCCCTTAAGGCCATGCTCAAGCCTTACGATCCGGCTTTGATGGAAGCCTACGCCGTCAACCGGGCGGTCAACAGCGTCAAGAATGACACGGAAGAATGCATTGAGCCGGTTCAGGGTTGAGACTCCGGTGCTGGGACCTTCTTGGCCTGCTCATGTCGCGCTTTCAGCTTGTCAATTTCCGAGTTTGCCAGATTCAATTTGGCTTCCAGTTCCTTGCGCTTCGCGTTTGCGTTGTCAGCTTTGGTATTTGCCTCAGCTAAGGCCTGCTTGATGCTCTCAAGCTCGCTTTTCAGGACCGTCAAACGGAACTTTGTGTCATCAAACGCGGATTGAGCCTGCTCAAGTTGTTTTTGCAATTCCTGGATTGTGGAGGTCGATTGGTCCAACTTGTTTTGAAGTTCGTCCCTTTCAGTAGTCGCCTCATCAAGTTTGTCCTGACTGACAACACGCTGCCTGACGGCATCTTCGCGCTCAGAACTTAGACGGGCCGTGTGGTTCTCAAGTTCCGCCGTCCGTGCATTTGCACTCTCCAACTCGGTTTGGACAGCTTCAACATGCCGTTGCGTCTGAAGCAGCTTGTAGCCAATGAGAATGATACCGATGATGGCGATTGCCGCAACAAGCGAGACCCATACTGGGTTGGTGTTATCAGTCTCGCGCATTGTGAGGTTGTCCGTACGCCTCTCAGGATTGAGCGTCGTTAGTATGCCCTCATGTGAGAATCTGTGTGTTCAGGACCAGCAACAGAAAGGGCGTTCGGAACTGAAGCCGAACGCCCTAAAAAGGATCGACACTAGCGACCTAACTCAATACCAGCGTCCGCGGCCATACCAACCGCCGCCAAACAGCAAGAGAACGAGAATAAGGATAATGAGCAACGTTGTGTTGTCCATGGCTTGCCTCCTTCGGCCCCGCGCGGTTAGCGACAGGGTTTCGTGCTGGATCGACCTACGCGAGTTACTGCCAAGGAAAGGCCGGTTGAATGTGATCGCACAACCCCCCAGTGGTGCCGATGTTCCGCTAAATTAGAAGTGAGTGGCGGGGAAGTTACTCAAAGCAAGAAGCGTAATCAGGATTAGCAAACCGGCCACGGTCATTCCGATCAGGAACATCAGGGTTTTGCGCGAACCTCGCCTCCTGATTTCTCTAGAGCCAACAGCAACACGCATTAGCCCTATTCCGAGTCTTTGGTTGTTGCGGTGGGACTGGTAGCGACTCCTTCCGGCGCGGTTGCCTCATGCACCTCCTGCCGAACTTCCTCACCAACCTTTTCCACGGATGCGCCGAGCGATGCTCCTACGTAATCCCAATTTACAATATCGCGAGTGTCGGGCTCCGGTCTGACATGATCGATGAGAAATACGACCAGGAAAGCGGACATAGCTAAATCGCCCGTTCCTTGGCGATCTGGCCATAGGCCTCGTTGATGGCGGCCACCTTTTCGGTAGCGATTGCGACGAACTCCTTCGGCACGCCACGGGCCATCAGCTTGTCGGGATGGTTTTCCACCACGAGCTTGCGGTAGTGGCCCTTCAGCTCGTCATTGCCAATGCTCGGCTCAACCCCAAGCACGTCGTAAGGATTACGCTTCGCCGCAGTCGCGTGGCGGGCCTTAACGTAACTGAACTCGGTCTCGGTGATGCCAAAACGCTTGGCAACCTGAGCCAGAAACTGCTCTTCGCCTGGATGCAGCATCCGGTCGGCCTTAGCGATGTGGAACAGGCCTTCCAGCACGTCCTCGAGCAGCTTGCGGTTGCCCTTGAACATGACGGCAAGCTGTTCGGCATAGGCCTCGTATCCGGTGGCGTCCTGCTTGGCGAGGTTGAACACGCGTGCGACGTTCTTCATCTCGCCTTCCGGCACCTTAAACACTTCCTTGAAGGCGTTGACCTCGTCCATGGTCACGACGCCGTCGGCCTTGGCCATCTTTGCGCCTAGCGCGATTACGCCCACGGTGAACGCCACCTGGTCTTCCGCTGACCCGTCCTGTTCCTGATGGGCAACGCCACCGAGCAGGGCGCCGATCGGGCCGCCCCTTGCCAACTCTGTCGCCACGTCGGCCAACTTCCCCCAAATCGACATCGCCGAATTCCCCCCGACTGAAGCCGTCCGGAGACTAAGCACTTTTGCGCTGACTCGCATATGGAGAATCACTTTCGGGCGGCCTCGTCTCCCGAAGACGCCCCCGTCATCTTGTAGGTGGCTGAAGCGCAGTGCAGGTGCGCTCTGGTCCGCTATTGGCACTTAGCGGACATTCTGGACGGCTAGGCGCATGTCCGCTTTCGTGGGTAAAGCGGACGTCTCCGACGCCTACTCTAACGTCTGCTCATGACCCAAAGCAGACATGATGCTTGAGATCTTTCCCAAGCTTATTTCACGCTGCCCCGGAGGCCTTCAATCCGATGTGACCAATGCTTGAGGAAGCCCGCACATCCCCTTGGCCGACCATGTAGACAAGTTTCGCCTGCGCAGACCTGACAACAAAATAATCGGTGGCCCCCGACTCCTTCGAAGGATTGGCAATCAGCACGACACGGGCAACGATGCTGGCATTTACCATCCATCTGGGAGATGTCAGATTGGATCAAGGCAACGACACAGAGAAGGCTTGATTGGGAGTGGATTGATCTGAATGAATGAGAGCCCGGCAAAAGCGAGACTCGATACGCTGGAGAGCGCCGATATCATGCGGCTTCTACCACATCGCTATCCCTTCCTTCTCGTAGACCGAATTATCGACATGGACGGGGATCGATCGGCTACGGGTATCAAGAATGTGACGGCGAACGAGCCATATTTTCAGGGGCACATTCCGGCCCATCCTAGTATGCCCGGCGTGCTCCTGATAGAGGGCATGGCGCAGACAGCTGGCGCGCTCTGCATTAGCTTTGCCGAAGATCTCAAGGAGGCTCCCCTTGTCTACTTCATGGCAATAGACAAAGCTCGCTTCCGACGACCGGTGTTCCCCGGTGACATAATTTTTTATCACATAAAGAAGATGCGCGGCCGAGGCCGTATCTGGCGTTTCGGGGCCCAAGCTGTCGTCAACGGCACCCTTGTCGCCGAGGCTGAGATCAGTGCAGTGCTAGTGGACGAAGAGCGGTGCTAAGGTGGTCTCTATCAAATTTCGATGTCCGCTTATGGCACGAAGCAGAGATGACTTCAGAGAGAACCAAAGTCTGCCGTCGGATTTTGAGCGGACGTCCCTGGATAAAGTAAAGCCCCGTCGCAGGTTTTTGGGGGCGGGGCTCAAGGGAAATCAGGAGATCGTGCGGTCAATGGGGGACCGCACGCAATTAGAATGTACCAAAGCGGTTTACTCGGCAAGATTGATTGTCGCCGGTGCCAAATGGCCGCCAGTGCATAACTGGGAAAAATCCTAGGGAAGCATTGACGCCAGGCGGCTCAGGTTTTGCTCTGATGGACGCGGGCAAGACATGGTCATGCGTTCCGTAGCCTGCGGGGGGGGGGACGTACGATGACAGAAGCTGAGTTTCTGACCCGATTTGAGCGTCAGCCAACTGGCGTTTGGTTCTGCACAAAGCCAATCAAGATTGAGGGTCCGAATGGGCCTTTGTTTATCAACCCAGGACATGGCTTTAGCCCGGGCATCTTGTTCCTGGGTATCGATTTGGCCAAAGAGCTTGATCGAATGGCTGCAATTCAGCGGGCCGCCTCGAGGCTCTCGGGTGAGGCCTTTGCCAGCGCAGCGTGATGGTGCAAGTCGGGTTCGCTCATGCGTGACATTCGCGACGACCTTGAAGAACGCGTCAGCTGCGTTGCTCAACAGATCGACGCTGAAAACGCCGGATTCGATCGTTTGATCTCGCAGCTCAAAGCTGAGCAAAAGAGTGAGTTAGAGCATCTCAGGGCGCAGCTTCGGCTAGCGTATAAGCTGATCGATTTCACAGTTTGGCATGAAAAATTGTGCGCCCAACTTTCAGCTCGGATTGCGGTAGCCCAAGCCGCTGAAAACTTGATCAAGCCGAACACCTGATCAGGCTCCTAGCCCGACCAGCACCGTGCGGGTCCGCTATTGGCGCTTAGCGGACCTGAGGTTTGCCGACCATCATGTCGGCTAACAGACTCAAAGCGGACTCCAATCATAGGGTTGCGGCCAAATTCCCTACGGTCGGAGCAGGGAATTTTTTGGCGCTAATTTGGAACAACAAAGCTTGACTAGACTGACTAGTCGGTTTATAGGCTCGCGCCATGACACAAGCTGCGATCAAATCTGCCGTCAAGGCAGCCACACGAGGGCGGGCGAGGCGTACGTCGAAGGAGAAGCTTGTCCGGGCTGCTCGCAACCTGATGCTTGCTCAGGGCTATCCAATCACGAGTGTCGACGACATAATCGAAGCCGCCGGCGTCAGCAAGGGAAGCTTCTATCATTATTTTGATTCGAAGGAGGAACTCGCCCTCACGGCAATGCATGAATTTCTCGCGGATGGGGCGGCCCTGATGATGGATGGCCCCTTCCGGGACATCGCTGATCGTAGAAAGCGCGCGATTGCCTTCCTCAAACATGTCGAAAGCATCACCATGCGGCTTTGGGATCATGGGTGCTTGCTGGTGATGTTTTCCATCGAGTTGGCTGGAACCAGTCCGAAGGTCCGTGAAGAGACAAGCGCCGTCCTGCTTGATCTGATCGACAGGGTAGGGACAATTCTGCGGCCATTGACCAAAGAAGGTGGCGGGACCATGCCTATGACGGCCAGCGCGATGGCGAACATGTATATGGCGATCATCGACGGATCCTTGGTGTACGCGCGGGCGACTGGCGACTTCGAGCTGTATTGCCAGCAACCTGAAAACCTTCCGCCAGCAGATCGAAGCAATGAGCAAGGGCATGTGACTGCCGGATTTGGTGGCGCACGCATTTTTTTTGTCCCAGGAAATAGACCGACTAGTCGGTACAACATGGACATGGGAGTATGACCCCAACTTTTTCTTCCACCCTCTCGGTCTGGCCAAAAGACAAGAGCTTCGTTAGCGCCGTGGAGGCGCGCGAACTGATCGCGCTAACGGCGCCGATAACGGGCGCGGCGCTGATCAACATGGGCATGTCGATCACCGACATAGTTATGATGGGATGGAGCGGTCCCGACGCCTTGGCCGCAGGCGCGGTGGTGAGTGACCTCTACTCTATCGTCTATTATTTCATGGCTGGAATCCTGTCCGCCTCAGCGGCTCTGATGGCGCAGGCATTGGGCGCGCGCCGAGGCGCCGAAGTTCGTCGGGTGCTGCGCCAAGGATTCTTCGCGGCGGCGATTCTGACTATCCCCGCCTTCTTCCTGGTCTGGAACACGAGCTCACTGCTACGCTTGTTCGGCGTCGAGGAGACGGTCATCGAGTTGGGCAACGGCTATCGCCAAATGATGGCGCTGACCATCGTACCGATGATGTTCGTTGCGGTTTGGCGTAACGCGTTTGCTGCTCTCGGACGGCCCAAGATCTTCTTGGTCGCGACCTTGTTAGCGTTGCCCGCGAATGGGCTTGCAAATGCGGTCTTCATGTTCGGCCTGGGTCCCCTACCAGCGATGGGTCTCACCGGCGCCGGATTGGCGTCGGCAATCGTCGCTACTGGGCTGGCCGTGGGCTTCGCAGCATTTGCCGTGCTCAATGACGAGATGCGTCAGCTCTGCTTGTTCCATCGGCGCTGGCGGGTCGACAAGCGGCACCTAGCCGAGATCTTCCGCGTCGGTATCCCGATCGGATTTTCGAGCATTGGCGAGGTGGGTGTGTATCTGGTCTCCACCGTGATCATCAGTCTGTTCGGGGCCGCGGCGTTGGCGGCGCATGCTATCACCCTGCGGATGGCGGGTGTTGTCTACGCCTTGACGCTTGGACTGTCGCAGGCGGCAACCGTGCGCGTCGGCTATGCCGTCGGTCGCGGCGACTCGCAGGGGATGGCTGAATCCGGTTGGACAGCGCTAGTCATTGGAACGGCCTTAGGTCTAGTCATCTTTGCTGTCCTCGCCGGCACCTCGGACAAGTTGCCTTGGCTATTCCTCGAGGATGGCAAGGTCGGAACGGCTGCTGTCGCCTCCACCGCCGCCGGTCTGTTGTTCTTGTTGGGCGCTCTTAACCTCGCGATCGGGCCGACCTCATCGGCCACGGCTATTCTGCGGGGCTTCAAGGACACTCGCATACCGATGGTGCTGACACTCACGGCGAAATGGGCCATCGGCATGCCCGTGGCCTTTTTTGCAGGTTTCCACCTCGGTTGGAGTGCGGGTGGCGTGTGGACAGGCCTCGTCGTAGCCGAGGCGGCGGCGGCGATTCTAATGGGCGCACGATTGTTCCGCCGCGGTATGGAGCCGCATCGCTGGCCGTCATGATCGAAGCAGAGAGAGCAACCCAATGAATCCAAACAAAGCACTTTGGGAAAAAGGCGACTTTACCCGTATTGCGCAGACTATGAGGGAAAGCGGTGAGGCGCTCGTCAAGGATCTCGGTATCACCAAGGGACTCAAAGTTTTGGATCTCGGATGTGGCGATGGGACGACGGCATTACCGGCAGCGAGACTAGGAGCGGACGTGTTTGGCGTGGATATCGCGAGCAACCTGGTTGAGGCCGGAAACAGGCGTGCAAAGGAGGAGGGCCTCACGTACTGCAAGTTTCAGGAGGGCGATGCGACCGATTTATACGACTTGGACGACCACAGCTTTGATCTCGTCGTGAGCATCTTTGGTGCCATGTTTGCGCCGAAGCCGTTTGACGTTGCCAAGGAAATGGTGCGCGTGACCCGTCCCGGAGGTCGGATTGTCATGGGAAATTGGATTCCCAACGATCCGACTTTGGTCGCGCAAATCTTGAAAATCAGCTCTGCATATGCACCACCACCGCCAGAAGGCTTCATTAGCCCGATGACGTGGGGCACCAAGGGCAACGTGATCGAACGATTTGCGGCCGCGGGAGTCACAGAGAATGCAATATCCTTCTCCAGAGACACATACACGTTCAATTTTCCCGGGCCGCCGTCCCAGCTCGTTGAGGCCTTCAGAAAATACTACGGGCCAACCATGAACGCCTTCGAAGCAGCGGACAGAAACGGGCGCGCCGGCGATCTGAAGAACGAGCTTGACGCTCTGTTCAACAGCCAAAACCAGAGCCCAACCAAGATTGCCACTTCGATACCTGCGACCTTCTTGCGTGTCACCGTTGCGTGCAATTGAATCGCAAGCGGATTGTGATCATTAGCTAGCTTGGTCAGCTCAAGCGTCACTGCAATAGTTCCGCCGTGCCGACGGCGTTTGGTGCGGGGCAAATTGGAATGGCCATGGCGGCAACCGAATGACCCGCGCGTAATAGATACGGGTTTGTGAGCAACGATGCTTTTCCCTTACGATGCGAATCCGGCCCGTATGGAATTTTCGGAAAGGACAGGCCGGGATCAGGGTGTCATGGCTAACTGCGCCTTGAGATGCCAGGCGGGTCCGCCCAAGAGCTGATGCGTGCACAGATTGGTTTCGACGCTGCCGCCCCCTTTGACCGCACCCCTGATGGCCGCGCAGCTCAACTTATATTCGACGAAGAGCGAGAAATGCGGGGCAAAGCGCCACTCCACCCCGCCGAGCACTTGCACCGCCGGTCCCGAGATCTGGTACTCGGACGTGCGCGACGCCATAGGCCAGCCGGTCCGCCCCACCTCCACATGCGGAATGGCGATCCCTGCGCCTGCGCCGGCATAGGCGACGAGTGCCTTTGCGCGAAACGCGCTCCTGCGCACGAGGTTGAGGGTGAAGAGATTATGGCCGTGGGTGAATTCGAGCTTGCTGAAAGTGGCCGAGAGTTTCTCCTGCGGCGGCACCGGAAGGCCGTCGCGCGTGCCGTCTTGATCGACAAGGGCGTGCTTTACGGCCTTCGCCTTGATGTGAGTGAAGTCGGCCATGAGTCCTTGCCGGCCGTTGGCCGGCCAGAGGATGCCGCGGAAGCCGTAATAAGGCGGTGACCTGAAGGGTTGCCCGTCCCATGGGACCGCGCCGAAGCGCAACTCGGTGCCCCCACTCTGGGCGAATTTGAGCGGGCTCGCCATCGTATAGGCTGGTCCGCCATAGGCGCCGAGCTGAAGGTCGGGCCCGCCCTCCGCTCCCTCACCACCGCTCAGAAACGCGGGCCAGGAAAGAAGGCCAAGATAGATCGCCCCGGGATAGACCTGGAAAGGGAGATGGAGGCTTATGCCGTCCGGCGACGCGCTGAGAGAGGCCACAGCAACAGCAAAACCAAGGGCATCTCGACAAGCCGACATCCACCCGCTGAGCGTGACTGGCGTCGCGTTTGTCTTTGTCATGGGCTTGTGAATGAAGCCGAGGGATCGTCGCCTGGCAAAAATTCACGGCGTACGCTTGTCTTGTCGGCGCTCACAAAAGGAAGAAGCCCGGCTACTTGGCCAGGCTTCCCCCGTTTCCCTCGTTCCCCCGAATCTGATGACGCCATCTTGCGGGTTCGAAAAAGGCAAATCTCGGACCCTTTTCAGCTCATGGGATAAAAAAGGAAGAATGTTGCTGAAACGTCACTAGTCGTTCCTAGCGCCGTCAATCCCGCGTCAAAAAGCCCGGAAAATTGCTGATCTTTTATTATTGGGCCCGCGGCCGGGGGTGCTATGAATATGTATCTGATGGGGTTTTTCCCTCCCCCATCACGGTTCCCCCCAAAAGGAACCCGAAGAGGCCCCGTCTCCCCCGTCGGGGCCTCTTCTCTTTTATCCACATCGCTCGCGAGTAGGGTATTGGTGCAGCGGGCCTGTGTGGCCTCGCCGGTACCCGTTAGGGTCTGGTTTTTGCGCGGTTCGCCGAGTCTTCAGGGGCACGGCATTGGGCACACGGGTGGTGCCAACGGTTACGGGTTACCAGGGCCCCGTTGTTGATCGGTGGACGCTATACCTTTGAGCCTTGACTGATCGCAATGGACGGCCCGCTATTTTGACGGCCGGGACGACTGTGTTCCGGCAATTTAGGGGGGACTTCGACGTGGAAACAATTCTTCCGATCATTGTTCAGATTGTTACCGGCATCCTCGGCGGTCAAGCTGTCGGTGCGGTCTTGCAGCAGGTGGCGATGACCCAGCTGACCAAGATCATTAGCGGTGCGGTCGGCGGTGTCGCTGGAGGCACGCTCCTTGGTACGCTCCTTGGTGGCGCTACGGGTACCGATCCTGCTGCCGGTGGGGCACTGGGCGGCCTTCTCGGCAATGCGATTGGCGGCGCGGGCGGTGGTGCGATCCTCACCGGGATCGTAGGTGCCGTGATGAAGGCGATGAACAAGTAGCGCCAGCACTCAGTTTAGGGCGCTGGAGTTCCCAACTGGGGGTTTTGAGCTTCTGCTAATCGGTTATCTGGTGCGCTATCTGTGCTGTCGGAGCAGCCACTTTCGAACATGGACGACTTGCTTCCGAGTGGTACTCGCTGATCGATCCTGACGATTATTTTGACCCCATAAACGTCTCTATTCACGGCATAGACCAGAACGCGGTCTTGGGCGCTCCTGCGTATAGTGATGTTTCAGACACTATTGAGCGGCTGCTCCTTGGGGCTGTGGTTGTGACGCATACGCATTTCGATCGGGTGGCGATACACCAGGCGCCGGCGCGCAAGATCACTAGCGCCTTGGGCCGCTAGCTGGCGGAGAGGGTGGAATTCGAACCCACGTTACGGTTACCCGTTCAACGGTTTTCGAGCTCTAAGATTCTCATGCCCACTGATGCCGTCCAGTAGCTAAGCGTGTGCTCTAGTTTCGCATTTCCGACGCACTGATCTCAGCTTGTGGTGTCCCGTGCCATGCTGTGCTGCGTGGTTCGTTTGCAAATCCGTTTGCAATCCGGTGCGCCTCTTTGAGGATCAAACCCGTCGATGTCCGCATCAGCCTGCCCCAAGGACGGTGCCTTAATCACTCCGAAAGCGTCCTCGCCCTATGTCTAAGTGCATCCTGGGGATGGAACCGGGAGGCGTAGGTCATCCGCATAATAGCTGCCATCGCCGTAGCTTCGGCGCTTTTTGTTGTTGGAGGAGGCTGTTCTCGCCCTTGGCAAGCTTCCAGGGCTGACTTGGCACCCCTAAACGCTCCGCCCTACGGGCAAGCGCGATACGACAATTCATTTGATCCGCCTTCACAGTACTCAACCGGTGAACGGGACCCATCGGGCCCCGTGTCGGAACCGCAACCGCCGCCTGCGTGGTCCGCCGCACGCAAGGTCAAAACGATCACCATTCCGGCCCCCGCCGTCGACCAATACTAGCAGGGATCTCCCACATCGGAGGAAGCCGAGGCCGCAGCGCCGACACGATGTAACCGTGCCGCACGCGGATGTCTGGTTACGACACAAAGCGGACATCTCGAAGCGTCGCCGTGACGTCAGCTTTTGGCCCATAGCGAACATTCCCCTTGCAGCTCATGACCCAAAGAGGCTCGCGAGCCTCACCGCACGATTGATCCGGAAGCCCGCTAGGTTGCGCTGACAGTTTGGGCGCACGCTTCAGCGTGAGAGTATGGGATTGAGGAGAACGAGGTGTGGCGATATTGTCTTTGGCAGGAGCGGGGGTATTGCCCCTCTGCGGGAAGCTCCGCCAATCCCTGTTAGTGGCTTAGCGTGGCTTAGCGTGGCGTACGTTGCGTACCTGGCGCCGGTCCGGGCGCTGCACCTCAGTATTGCGATGGAGGTACCAGTATGTTCACGACGAAGCCCGAGTTGGGCGAGAAAATCACCAAATTGGGTGGGGGCGATACGAAGACGCCCTTCACCGAGCGGCCGGCAACCTATACTTCAAAGAGCCCCGGCCCAAGTGCGAGCAAGATGGTCCCGTCGATTATCGGCGAGGACCTGACGATCAGAGGCAACATCACCTCTAAAGGCGAGATCCAAGTCGACGGCGAGATTGAGGGCGACATCCGTTGCGGCTCGCTTCTGCTCGGCGACAAGTCGAAGGTGACGGGTGGTGTTACGGCCGAAGATGTAGTTGTGCGCGGCCATATTGTCGGATCGGTCAGGGGATTGCGCATTACGCTCCAGGCACAATCCCATGTGGAAGGCGACATCTTCCACCAGAGCCTTGCCATTGAGCAGGGTGCCTATTTCGAAGGAAAGTCACGCCGCTCCGACGATCCACTCGCGGAGATCAAGGCTACGGGCGCGAATGGCTCGGCGAGCTCCGTGCCCCATTCCACGAGTTACCCGAGCGTGGTGTCTCCCGTCGCGGCGGAGTAGCAATGGGCTATTGAGCGACTTTGGCATCGAGGCTTGCTTTCGAAGGGCAGCCCATCGGCTGGTTGCTGAACGGGAAACTAGACCATGAGAAGGCGGTCCAGCGATGGGCCGCCCTTTTTTCCGTTATTGGCACAGGGCAGACATTGTATGCCGCTGCTGAGCATGTCCGCTTCTGGGGGGAAAGCGGACCACCCCGATACCCTCACCAACGTCCGCTAATGACCCAAAGCGGACAATCGTGCTTGGCCGCATGACGGCCTGCAGCACGACAAAGGCTCGGGAGACGAGCTCGCGTCGCAGCACAAGAAGCAAGAGTTAAAGATGCTCGGTGAGCACGCCACCCACCCTGAGGGCGGGTACGGCATCGAGGCAGGCATCACAGAGATGCTGACGCTAATGCAGACGGGAATCTTCAAGGTGTTCCGTGGCAACGACCAGTGGATTGAGGAGTTTCGCTACTACCGGCGCGAAGACGGCCTTCTGATCGTGAAGGAGCGCGACGATCGCATATCCTCAACGTGCTATGCGCTCATGATGCGCCGCTTTGCTAAGCGCTTGCCTTCCGTTGAGAGGTGGAAGCCAAAGCCTAGGCATTCGGGATGGGCGACGTGATGCGGGGAACTCTAAACCCGGATTGCCCGTGACGAGCTTCAGATGCGTGGGCTTGCGCCTGCGCGTGTCTTGTTAGCCTCATTAAAGAATTGTTGACTTGTCCTGTGCGAAGGCAAAGTCTGCAAAAAGTGAAGCGTTATCGATGAAAGCACACTGCCGAACGGGCAGATGGCGCCTCAAACAGAGTGAAAGGAAGACCCATGGCGACGACAAAACGCACCGCGCGCAAGACAGCACGCACTGTCCGCAAGACTGGACGTAAGGTGGCGCGCACTGTCCGCAAGACGGGACGCAAGACGGCACGCGCTGCCCGCAAGACGGCACGCCCTGCCCGCAAGACTGGACGTAAGGTGGCACGCACTGCCCGCAAGACTGGTCGTAAGGTGGCACGCACTGCCCGCAAGACGGGGCGCAAGGTGGCGACTGCCCGCAGAGCGAAAGCAGCGACGCTTATATTGCCAACTGTTAGGTGACTAAGCGAAGAACCCGGCCTTACCCGCCGGGTTTTTCTTCGCCCAGCCCAGACCAAACTCGCGTGACGCCACAAGCTGGCGAACGGCGGCTGCGAGTTCCGCCTCGTAGTTTTTCATACGCTTAGTAAAAGCGAATCTCGGACATGCTCTCCGCCGCGCGCAACATCGCCTCGAAGCGGGCCTGACACGCGATTGGAAGTCGAAATTCCACGCAAATCGGTGATACGACCAAGTCGGCTTTTGACCCACAACGGACATGCATTTGACGCGCATCGGCGCGCTGAACTAGAAACCCACTCGGGCTTCCATCGGTGCTCCGTAAACTTCCCGCTTAGGCGCTACTCGTTGCGCGCCTTACCCCCTCGGATTTAGTGAAGAATTCAAAGTTCATTCCCGGAGGATACCGCCTTGTGGTTAAGCGTGCCAGTGCGGGGCGTGGTTTGTTTACACTCGAGGGCATCCCCAAGGGCGCCTGCATTGTCGAATATGCTGGCCGCACGCTCAAAGAGGTGGAATGGCGTGCCAGCCGCAGCCGCTACCTCTTCAAAGTCACTGACAAAAAAACGATAGACGGCTGGAACAAGAAGAACCTTGCGCGCTACATCAACCACTCCTGCCGCCCCAACTGCGAAATTCAAATTCGAAAGGGTCGAGTGTTTGTTATGGCCAAGCGCCCAATCAAGCCAAGTGAGGAACTCGCGTACCACTACGGTGAGGAGTACGTCGAACAAGGAATAAAGCCCATCGGCTGCAAGTGCCTCAGATGCCGACCGGCGACTAAGGACAGGAAGAACCGCCGGACAAGGCGCAGTCTCGGTGGCGTCGGCTGATGCTCCGTCTCAATGCCATTAGAACGGTTTCAGGTCCGTAAGAATCGCTTTCGCCGCGTTGTGGCCCGGCGCTCCAGTCACGCCGCCACCTGGGTGCGCCCCAGACCCGCAATGATAAAGTCCGGAGATCGGTCCCCTGTAATCCGCGTAACCGAGCATAGGTCGCGCCGAGAAGAGCTGGTTCAGTGAGAGCGCCCCGTGGAATATGTCGCCCCCGACAAGTCCAAATTTACGCTCCAGATCGAGAGGACTCAGGCTTTGGCGTGCCACCACGCTCGCGGCAAAGCCGGGCGCATAGCGATCGACCGTCTTAATCATGAGATCGGCCACCTCCTCTCGCGCGTCGTCCCATGATCGGCCATCTGGCAATTCCGGCGCGACGTGCTGACAGAAGAGGCTCGCGACATGAGCTCCCGGCGGGGCGAGACTGCTATCGATCGTTGAGGGTATCAGCATTTCGATGACCGGATCCCGGCTCCAGCCATGCTCCCTTGCATCGCGATACGCCTTATCCATGTAGGAAAGGCTCGGCCCGATGATGATGCCAGCGCCGTGGTGAGCCTGTGCCTCCTTTCCCGGTAAAGCCGTAAAGCTCGGAAGCTCCGACAGCGCCACATTCATCCGGAACGAGCCTGAGGCGCATCTAAATTTTCTCATTCTTGCCGCGAATTCCGCTGGAACCGACGATTCTGGCAGCAGGCGCGTATAGAGCAGCTTCAGATTGACGTTCGCGGCCAGAATGCGACCCTTGACGACCTGTCCGTCCTTCAAAGTCACCCCTACTACCCTGTCCCGTTCGATCAAGACCTCCTCTACTTCGGACTCGGTCTGGATATTCACGCCGCGTGCCACGGCAGCCTTCGCCATCGCCTGGGTGATCGCTCCCATGCCACCAATGGCATGTCCCCAGGCACCCTTGCTTCCATTCACTTCGCCGAAAGCATGGTGCAACAGCACATAGGCGCTACCTGGATCATAGGGGCTGGCGTAGTTTCCCACGATCGAATCGAATCCGAACAATGCTTTGATTGGGTCGGTCTCGAACCACTCGGACAAAAATTCTGCCGCAGACACGGTGAACAGATCGAGAAGCAGTCGCTGCTCCTCCAAATCGAGTCTTCGCATGCTGTTGGCAAGAGCGCCGACGCGCACAAGCTCGCGTAAACCGCGCAACCCGAACCCCTTCACCACATTCGGAGGTGCCCGGAGCACCAAATCTCGAAGAGCGTCCGCGACGACCGTCAGGCGAGCGGAATATTGGTCGTAGCGTTCGGCGTCGGCGGGGCTGAACTTCGCAATTTCGGGCCTCGTCCTTGCTCCGCCCGTTAGCAAGTATCTGCCGTCCGGGAGCGGCAGGAAATTCATTGCGGGACGCTCGATAACCCTGAGCCCGTGCCGCCGCAGTTCCAAATCGGCGATGATCTTTGGATTGAGGAGGCTCACAGTATAGGCAGCCGTCGAATTGCGGAAACCCGGATGAAACTCTTCCGTTACGGCGGCGCCCCCGACGACGGCTCGCCTTTCCAGCACTATTACCCTAAGTCCGGCCGCGGCTAGATAGGCGGCGCAAACGAGTCCGTTATGCCCGCCACCGATCACCACAACGTCAAACTGCTGAAGGTCTCGATTTTTTCGGATAGAGGTTGGCATTTTCATTTTCACCTGCCGGCTAGACCGGTGTAAGTGCACTAGCCGAATAGAATAGCGCAGTGTCAGATTGCCTTGCGTCTCGATTTGTCCCGATGCAGGCTACCACACGGCGTTCTCGGAGTTCCGTTAATGGCACTTAGCGGACATTTCTGGACGGCTAGGTGCATGTCTGCTTTCAGGGGCAAAGCGGACATGAGTGACACGGCGAAGAGGGTCCGCTTTTGACCCAAAGCGGACATGCGGGAAACTCACCTTTCCGAAATTTGTTCGCAGGGAACCAAAACGACGAACTCATTTCCCTCGACTTGGGGGGTGCGGCTGATATCCGCGCCTAATTGCTTTGCAAGTGCGGTGACAATCCGCATTCCCAGTCCCTTACTCATACGGAGGTCAAAGTTGGGAGGTAACCCGGTGCCGTCATCCCGCACAGATACGAGCGCAGTATTCACGTCCTGCCGGACCAAGCGAACAAAAATGTGCCCCTCGTGGTCGTTTGAAAAGGCATACTTGACGGCATTGGTGATGAGTTCATTGACAATCAAAGCCAGAGAAATGGCTCGGTCGGCGCAAAACCAAATACCATCTGCGCCGTCGAAATGAAGCTTGCAATTGGAGTTCGCGGTTATCACGTCGGCACACACGGCTTGCAAATACGCGCCAAGATCGATGTTCTCAACGTCGGCATCATACGCCAAGCGCTCGTATGCGCGCCCAATGGCCGAGACACGACTGGACGCGTCGGCCAACTGCGCAGTGATACCCTCGTCACCGGCGGTGCTCGCCTGGGGGGGGGGACCGCTCTTTGACATCAGCCGGACGCCAATACGCGCCGCGGCAATGAATCCCGCATGCCTCGGTGGCGCTTGATCGCAGGCCCGGCAACGGGCACTCTACCGGCGGGGATGGAGGCTGCCGCGGCCGAGTCGCTCGCGACTGGTCGGCGGGAAAAGGGGGGCCTTCGATGCGCAAAACGTTGTTCATGCTCGGTCTGGCCGGCCTCATGGCGGCCGGCTTGGTGACGCTGCAAGCCGACGAGGCGAGCGCCTTGGTGTGGCGCGACTGCCAGCGCATCGCCATGTGCAGCGGCTGCCGGCCGTTCTATAAATGCCGCTCCTGCTCCTATAAGCGCACCTGCGCCGGCGGCGTGTGCGGCTGGGGCGATGTCTGCGTATGGGGGCCTTACGTCAAGGTGCTGCCGCGCGGCGCCCGCATCATCCGCTAGTTCCCGCGAACCGCCTCGTTCGCTTGGTGGCATAACGGACAGTCATTCCCGACCGACGCACTCTTGATATGGGCCGGAGTCATGGCTACCGTGCCAGCATCTTTAACCGAATGACGGAACGCATTGTTGAGTGTGTCCAGCGACCAGGCTATCCGTCCCGCGCTGCCGCGGCCCTCGATCATCATGCGGCCCGGCGCGCTCCCACCTGGCGAAGAGCGCTACACGGTGCCCGGCGGCGGCGCCATCGCGGTGCCGATCCACGCCGGCGACCATGTGCGCGTCGTCGACGTCGAAGGCATGCAGCGCTGCGAGCTGGTCGCGGCTGATGCCGCCGGGGCCATCGATCCGGCCATTTTGGGCGCAAGCGGCGACGGCGATGCGCGCGGCCTGAAGCAGATTCTAAGTGCGGATGGTGATGGCGCGCGTTCCGTCCGCTCCGGGCTCGAGCGGCGCGGCATCGATCTTGCTGGCGCCCGCGCCGTTACGCTGTTCGGCGGCGAATCCCGCCCCGGCGATGCGGGAGAATTTACCCTGTCGCGCGACGGCCTGATAATCGTCGCCGCGCCCGGCGAGCCCATGGCGGCCGGCGCGCAGAATACGGCGACGCCGATCCGCCTGCACATAACGCGCAGCCGCCTGCGCATGGCGAACGACACGCCGCTGCCGGAGCCCCTCGCTGATCCGCTTCAGGACATCCGCGTCAACAAGGCGACCGCCGAGGCCTATGTCGTGCGCGCCGGCGAATTCATCCAGATCATCGACGTCGCCGGGCGGCAGTGTACCGATTTCCAGTGCTTTTCCGCGCGCAAGCTCGATAAGGGAATTGAACACCCGCTCGATGTCACCACGACGCGCTCGTTGGCGGGGCTAAGCTATCCGCTTCCCGGCCTGTTCTCCAAATCCTTCGATCAGGGGATGGAGCCGCTGGTGGAAGTGGTTCGCGACACGGTCGGACGCCACGATGCCTTCGGGCTCGCCTGTCACGCGCGCTTTTACGAAGACCAAGGTTATCCCGGCCACGTCAACTGCACCGACAATTTCAACGCCGGGCTCGCGCCCTACGGCATCGCCCCGCGCGAGGGCTGGATGGCGCTCAACTTCTTTTACAATACCGGCGTCGACGCCAACAACGTGCTGTATTTCGATGAGCCGTGGTCGCGGCCGGGGGACTATGTGCTTTTGCGCGCGCTGACTGATATCGTCTGCATCTCCTCGGCCTGCCCCGACGACATCGATCCGGCCAACGGATGGGACCCCACCGATATTCATGTGCGCACCTATTCCGACAAGCAGAGCTTCTCCAGAGCGGTGGCCTATAGAATGACACCCGATGCCGAGCCCCAGCTTACGCGCGAAACGGCGTTTCACCCTCGCTTCTCGGCGCTGACGCGCAGTTTCGCGGAATATCGCGGCTATTGGCTGCCGACCCGGTTTTCTAACGAGGGGCCGGTCGCCGAATATTGGGCCTGCCGCGAGCGCGCGGTCATTATGGACCTATCGCCGCTGCGCAAGTTTGAAGTCACGGGCCCTGACGCGGAGTCGCTGCTGCAATACGCGCTCACGCGCAATGTCCGTAAACTCGCCGTCGGACAAGTCGTCTATACCGCCATGTGCTACGAGCATGGCGGCATGATCGACGACGGCACGCTGTTCCGCCTCGGCGACAACAATTTCCGCTGGATCGGCGGCGTCGACTATGGCGGCATCTGGCTCCGCGAGCTGGCGGAAAAGCTCGGCCTCAAGGCGTGGGTGCGCTCCTCCACCGATCAGTTGCATAACGTCGCCGTGCAGGGACCGAAGAGCCGCGACATCCTGCGCGAAATCATCTGGACGCCGCCGGCGCAGCCCGCGTTGGACGAGCTCGGCTGGTTCCGCTTCACCATCGGGCGTATCGGCGGCTTTGACGGCACGCCGGTCGTCGTTTCGCGTACCGGCTATACCGGCGAGCTCGGCTACGAGGTCTTTTGCCATCCCAAGGACGCACTAACCGTATTCGACGCCATCTGGGAGGCGGGAACGCCGCACGGCCTGATGCCCCTCGGTTTCCAGGCGCTCGACATGCTCCGCATCGAGGCGGGCCTCGCGTTTGCCGATCACGAGTTCTGCGATCAGACCGATCCATTCGAGGCCGGGATCGGTTTCACCGTGCCGCTGACTTCGAAGAACGACGATTTTATCGGGCGCGACGCGCTGATGCGGCGGAAGGCTCACCCGCAGCGGATGCTTGTCGGCCTGGAAATGGAGGGCGATGAGGCAGTCGGGCACGGCGACTGCGTTCATAGCGGTCGCGCCCAGGTCGGTGTGATTACCAGCGCCACCCGCTCGCCGGTCTTGAAAAAGACGATCGCGCTCGCCCGCGTTGATGTTACCAGCGGGGAGCCGGGCACGCGGCTGGAAGTCGGCAAGCTCGACGGCCAGCAGAAGCGTCTGCCCGCTCGCGTGGTGCGTTTCCCGCATTTCGATCCGGAGAAACTGCGGGTACGGTCCTGAGCCTAAGCGCAGGCTTATTCGGCCGCGGCCTTCCCCTTGACCGCAAGGAAGGTCTTCATCGAGTTGTCCAGCGCTTCAAGCCATGGCGTGTGATGCACCGGCGCCAGCGTTCCCGTGCACGGCGATTTGAATGCTTTGTTGCGGTAGCCGACGATGGAATCGCCCTTGTCGTGCTCCCATTCCTTGAACTCATCGACCGTCATGTCGATGTCGAATTTCGGATAGTCGGTCACCGCGCATATATCGCGCACATAGTCGGCCTGGAAGTCGATCTTCTCGAAGGCGTTTTTCAGAGCTTCCTCGCGCTTCACCCAGGCGGCGTCGTCCTTCGCCATCTCCGGCTTCGACGGCAGCTTGATGCGACCCAGGATCACGTCGCGCGCGTACCAGGCCTGCGCGTCGAACATCGAGAAGGTGTAGAACTGGTCCTGCATGCCGAGATACATCACGTTCGGATTATCGAGCCACATGATGCCCTTGTAGAGATGCGGCGGATGCATGCGGTTGTGCGTGCGCAGTCTCAGCTCATCGGCCAGGAACGGGAAGTGATGCTGATAGCCGGTGCATAGAATGATGGCGTCGACGTCCTTGGTCGAGCCGTCTTTGAAGTGAATCGTCTTGCCGACGATTTTGGTCAGCAGCGGCCGCTCCTCCATTGTCGCCGGCCATTTGAATCCCATCGGCTGAGTCCGCCAGCACATGGTGACGGATTTCGCTCCGTATTTGTGGCATTGCAGCGCGACGTCCTCCGCCGAGTAGCTTGCGCCCACCACGAGCAGATCCTTGCCGGTGAACTCGTTGGCGCTGCGGAAGTCATGCGAGTGCAGGACACGTCCGGGAAAGGATTCGATGCCGGGAAATTGCGGCACGTTCGGCACGGAGAAATGGCCCGTCGCGACGACGACATAGTCGAACTCTTCGGTCTTCATCTTGTGGTCGGGCAGATGCTCGACAGTCACCGAGAATTTCCCTGAGGTTTTGTCGTAGCTGACGAGGCGCGCCGCGGTAGAAAACTGAATCCACGGCCTGACCTTCGCGTCTTTAGCTCGCCCGACGATGTAGTCGTAGAGCACCTCGCGCGGTGGGTAGGACGGTATCGGCTGCTTGAAATGCTCATCGAAGGTGTAGTCGGCGAACTCAAGGCATTCCTTCGGTCCGTTCGACCACAAATAGCGGTACATGCTGCCGTGCACTGGCTCGCCATGCTCGTCCAGTCCGGCGCGCCAAGTGTAGTTCCACAAGCCGCCCCAATCACTCTGCTTCTCAAAGCAAACGATTTCGGGGATGTCCGCACCCTTCATCTTCGCTTGCTGAAATGCGCGCAATTGGGCGAGGCCGCATGGCCCCGCTCCGATAACGGCGACACGACCTGTCATGACCCACTCCCTCGCTCATTCCGACCTGGGGGCACAAGATTACATCTAGTAGGAAGTCTCGGCCACTCCCTGCGAAAAATTCGCTACGTCGCGAAACCAAAGTGGGTCCTATTGTCCTGCGGTCCGTAACGGGTTTAAGCTTTCATTTCGCATTGCCCTCATCAGCGGCGGCGCAAACGGGCAAGGAGCGTGAAGCGGGTCGGCCGCTCGTACGGTCGAACCCCCGTTCGAGTCGGAGGGCTAACATGACGATAAATGCGTTCGACGCGATGAACCGCCGCCAATTCCTTGTCACCACGTCTGCCGCCGCGCTCATGGCCAGCGTGTCCATGCCGAAGATCGTCTTCGGCGCCGACAAAGTCGTGAAGATCGGTTTCCTGGCACCGCTGACGGGTGCGGTAGCGGCCTGGGGCAAGCCCGGCCTCGACGGCCTGCATATCTGGGCCGATCGGGTCAATGGCGCGGGCGGCATCCCGATCGGGGGCGAGAACTACAAAGTCGAGTTCGTCGCCTATGACGACGAGTATGATCCGGGCAAGGCGCGCACCGGTGCCGTGAAGCTCATCAAGGAGGACGGCGTCAAGTTCATCATGATGCTGGGTGGCGATCCGTGGCCTGGCGCGTCGCCTGTCGCCGAAAAGGAGAAGATGCTCGTCTCGACCCTGCTGCCGAGCGATCTCACGCCTGAGACGACGATGCTGGTCGCGCCCTGCGAAGTGCATCCAATCTACAATGTCACCGGCGTCGAGTGGCTGGCGGAAAATAAGCCGGATCTGAAGACCGCGGTCATCTGCGCCCAAGACGACTCTCTCGGCAAGCCGTCGGTCGCGACCTATCTTGCAGCGTTCGAGGCGGCGGGGATCAAGGTTCTCGGCGATCCGATCTTCTTCGACCCGGCGACCACCGACTTTGCCCCGATCATGTCGAAGATGCTCGCCGACAAGCCTGACATCCTCTGTCTCGACACATGTTACGCTGACTATGTGCATCCGCTGACGGAGCAGGCGTTCCAACAAGGCTTCAAGGGCCAGATCATTTCCTGCACCGCCGATTTCTACGGCAAGATGATCGACAAGACCTCCAAGGAGTTCATGGAGGGCTTCATCTTCCAGTTTCCGGATTTCGACGACCCGGCGCTTAACGAGCCGCAGATCAATTTCAAGGACCCGAACGGCTTCTACGAGGAGTTCAAGAAGCGCTTCGGCGAGGGCGAGTGGAGCGCGGTGTCGTGGGAATACGCCTCCATCATGGATCTCTGGTCGGATGCCGCGACGAAAGCTGGGACCGCCGACCCTGAACCCGTGCTCACCGCCATGAAGGCAGGCGGCAAAGGCAAGCACATCTTTGGAGAAGCCGAGTGGTGGGGCAAGGAGCTGTTCGGCATCGACAATGCCCTGGTCGGCAACTGGCCGGTTGTCGTCATCAAGGACGGCAAGGCAAGGATCCAGCAGTACAAGTCCATTCCAGACTGGTGGGCCAAGCACAAGGATTTGCTGATCAAGCACATGACGGCGCTGAACCAGATGTACTTCCAGCGCAAGTAGGCTTGTCTTGCTTCCGGCGTGGCACCGTTGATCGGCTTCACGACCGTATGACCGCAGCTTGCCGCTCCTCGCGCCGAGGGCGCCTAGATGACGAATGCCCGCGCCGCGCCAGCCTGTGGCAGATGTGTGTGGCTAGTATCCGTCGCGGAGCTTGGCGATGAGTCTTGAGCTGTTACTGCAGACCGTCGTGAATGCGACCTATGCCTCGAGCTACATGGCGCTCATCGCCGTGGGGCTGGTGCTCATCTTCGGCGTGATGGGAGTCATCAACTTCGCCCATGGCGAGCTTTACATGACGGGATCCTATGCCGTCGTTGCGCTTTATGCCGACCTAGGCATTCCCTTCTTTGTCGCCGTCGTCATCGGTCTCATCTTTGTCGGCTTGCTTGGGCTGCTCATGGAATACGGCCTGTTCCGGCCCTTGCGCGACAATCCGCTCGGAGGGCTAATCGCTTCGATCGGCTTTCTCCTGATCTTGCAGACGATCGCGGTGCTCGGCTTCGGCGTTCAGATGGAGCATGTGCCGCCTTCGACTCAAGGGAAGATCGTCTTTTCGGACGGTGTGGTGCTCACCTATCAGCGGCTCTACGTCATTGTCGCCACAGTCGTACTGCTGACCGCGCTGTGGCTATTCTTGCGCAAGAGCAAGTTCGGCTGGGCGCTGCGGGCCTGCGCGCAGGACCGCGAGGCCGCCGCCCTTCAGGGCATGTCGATCAACGATACCGCCAAACTCGCTATGTTCATCGGGGCGGCTCTCGCCGGTGTCGCCGGCGCGCTCACCGCACCACTCGTCGCGCCGACGCCCTATATGGGCCATCCCGTCATCATCACGGCTTTTATCATCATCATCGTCGGCGGCGTTGGCTCCCTGGAGGGCGCGGTGCTGGCCGCCATTCTCTACGGCTTTGTCAGCACGTTCGTGACCACGATCTACGACGGGACGCTCGCCAGTATCGTGGGCCTGCTGCTGATGCTCGCCGTTTTGATTGTGAAGCCGACCGGTCTGTTCGGAGCCAAGGAACGTGCCTGAGCGCGGGCCGGGTAGGGGGCTCCTCTGGGCACTCGGAATTATCCTGCTTGCGGCGGCGTTGATCCTGCTGCCGCACCTGCTTTCCCTGTCGCAGCAGGAAATCCTCGTCTTTCTCGTGATCAACGTGCTGCTGGTCACCAGCTACCGGTTATTGACGCTGACCGGTGAGTGGTCGCTCGCCCATGTGGTCATCATGGGGGTGGGCGCGTATGGCTCGGCGCTCGTCTCCAAGCAACTTGCCTGGCCGGTGCCGTTATCCATGCTGGTGGGAGCCGCGATGGCGGCATTGGTCGCCTTCCTGTTAAGCTTCCCGCTATTCCGCATGAAGGGTTTTTACTTCCTGATCGGCTCGTTCGCCGCGGGCGAGATCATCCGGCTGCTGTGGAAGTGGAGCGAGCTCACTTGGCTGTTCGGCGGGCCGAAAGGCATCAAACTCATTCCACCTTTGCCCAATATCGACGCGCTCTCGATCGACTTCTACAGCCCGGTCAACTACTTCTATTTCTGCCTGATCGTAGTGGCAATTTCCCTGGTCATTCTCTATCGCGTCGAGCGCTCGCGCATCGGGCTGACCTTCCACGCCATTCACTGGCAGGACAAGCTCGCTGAATCCGTTGGCGTCGACACCTTCCGCTATCGGACGCTGGCTTTTGTCGTCTCATCGTTTTTTGCCGGCCTCGCCGGTGCGCTCTATGCCCACTATGTCGGCACCGTGAACCCAAACCGGTTCAGCGTGGAGGAGATGACCTACGTGCTGATCTGGGCCATCGTCGGTGGAACCGCGACATTCTACGGGCCGATTCTCGGCGTGGTTACGCTGACGATTCTCAACGAAGTGGTTTTGCGCGCTCTCGGGGTGGATCAGATGCGGCCGATGTTTTACGGCGTGATCCTGATCCTCTTCATTCTGTTTCTGCCGAACGGGCTGGAGAGCTTGGTCGTCAGGACCAAGCAATGGATTGCCGGGCGAAAGCACGAGCGCGCTCTCGCAAATCAGCCGGCTGAGTAGACCGGCAACCGTCCGCGCGGCCGGCGTTATTGAGCGATTTTGTCGCTCGCAAGCGGGGCGAGCAGCAGGAACGCCGCTGCCATCAGCTTGCGCGTATCATTGAGCATCGCGGGACGTTCGCGCCGCCAGCGTGCAAACGCGTCGGCAGCGGCGGCAACTGGTACGCCCGGAGATACGATCAACGCCTCGCTGCGTGCCGTCGCCTCCGCGGCGATTTCCCGCCAGCGTTCCTGCCACCTGGCTCGATAAGTACTGCGATGACGCGCTTCCATGCGCATATGGAAAAGCGAGCTCCGCGCCATGCGCGGCGCTTCCATATGTGCGATCCATCCGGGCGATTGGCGCCAGACATCGAGCCCCTCGCGAAACAGAAACATACTGTCTTCGCTTCGGCCTGACAGGCTCAGACACATTCCGTAATTCGCAAGGCTGGTGCCGAGGCGAGGATCGTTCGACGCGAAGTTCGCTCGCGCCAGTTGCAGCGCCTCGCCGGCGCTACCCTTCGCCTTGGTATGGTCCTCGCGCGCGACCGCCTCGGCGGTTCGCTCCGCCGTCGCTTCCCAGGCGAGATCGGCTTCGCTCCAGCCGGCCTGAAGGAGTTCTTGGATACTCCAGGTTTCAGCCACCAAGATAAGCGCGCCTCACATGCTCATTGTCATGCAGCTCGTTGGCCGGGCCCTGCAACGCTATTCGCCCGGTCTCCAGCACGTAGGCAAAGCGCGCCAGCCTGAGCGCGAGCTCGGCGTTCTGCTCGACGAGCACCACGGGCACGCCCCGCGCGACGATTTCGCGAATGATCCTGGCGATTTCCTGCACCAGAACCGGTGAGAGACCCATGGTGGGCTCGTCGAGAACCAGCATTTTCGGCCGCGACATCAGCGCCCGACCGATGGCGAGCATCTGCTGCTCGCCTCCGGAAAGCGACCGCGCCCATTGCTTGCGACGCTCCTTCAATCTTGGAAAGTGCTGAAACACCCCGTCGAGATCCTTGTCGATCTCCGCCTTGTCGGAGCGCAGGAACGCGCCGGTGCGCAAATTCTCCTCAACCGTGAGGTTCGGAAACACGCGGCGGCCCTCGGGCACGTGGGCGATGCCGAGAGCCACGATCTTCTCCGGGGGCAGCCCGTCAATGCGCTTACCCGCGAACACGATCTCGCCCTTGCTGATTTGCACCAGCCCGGAAATGGAGCGCAACGTCGTGCTCTTGCCCGCGCCATTGGCGCCGATGATGGTGACGATGCCCTCGTCGGGCACGGCCATATCGATGCCCTTGAGCGCCGCCACCTTGTGGTAGTGGACATGCACGTCGCTGATCTCAAGCAGCATCGGCCGCGATTCCCAAATAGGCCTCGATCACGGCGGGGTTGGCACGCACCTGGTCTGGCGTTCCTTCCGCCAGGCGTGTGCCGAAGTTCATGACGGTGATGATTTCGCATAAACCCATCACCGCCTGCATATCGTGCTCGATGAGCATGATGGTCACGCATCGCTCGTCGCGCAGCCGCCGTACGAGCGACGCCATGCTCTTCGTCTCCTTGGCGTTCATGCCGGTGAACGGCTCATCGAGAAGCATGAGCTTGGGGTCGGCGGCCAGCGCCACGGCCATGCCCAGCGCGCGCTGGTGACCGTGGGGCAGGTTGGAGGCGAGCTCGCCGGCAAGATCCTGCAGGCTGAAGAACTCGAGGATGCCGCGCGCCTTTTCGTTCGCGGTTTCTTCCATGGCGCGGTCGCTGCCGAAGATACGCCGGACGAGATTGGCCCTGGCGCTGCGGTGACAACCGAGGCGAACATTGTCGAGCACGCTCAGCTGATGAAACAGGGTCGTGCCCTGGAAGGTCCGGATCAGCCCCAGGTCGGCGATGCTGCAGGTTCCTTGCCCGGAGATGTCTTGCCCGAGATAGGTGACGTTGCCGCGGGACGGCGCATAGAAGCCGCTTATGACGTTGAAGGTCGTCGTCTTGCCGGCGCCATTGGGACCGATCAGGCCGTGTATCGATCCCGGATAAACATCGAGGTTAAAGTCGTTGACGGCAACGATGCCGCCAAAGGTTCGAACCAGATCGCGAACCTGGAGAATAGGTTGGTCGCGCGTCGTTGGTGTGTCTTGCTTCGGCAAACCGAACCGTTCGTGTGATGTCAATGATGCCAGTCAGATTCAATACCTAATTTTCTAGGAAAAGTCCTGCTCCAGCTTGGCAATGTCGGAATTTACTGGGTTGCTCGGTCAAGCCGGGCAATGACAAGAGCAAGCTGAGACGAAAGCGAAACCTACTCCGCCGCCCGTTTTGTCCAGCGCGATGCCGCGTCGGTGTCGCTGGATGATGCCTCGACCCAGCGCGTGCCGCTCGCGCCCGACTCGCGTTTCCAGAACGGCGCGCCGGTCTTGAGATAATCCATCAGGAACTTCGCGGCGTCGAACGCCGCGTCGCGATGCTCCGACGCGGTGATTACCACCACGATGTTGTCGCCGGGCTTGAGCGTGCCGGTGCGATGCACGATCAGGCTCGCTTGCAGTGGCCAGCGCGCATGAGCTTCGGCCTCGATGCGCGTGAGCTCCAACTCGGTCATGCCGGGATAATGTTCGAGCGTCAGCTCGGAGACTGTGCCGTGCTGATCGCGCACCGTACCGGTGAAGGTGACGATTGCGCCGATATCGCTCCGCCCGGCTTTGAGCGCGGCGATCTCCGCGCCGATGTCGAAATCCTCCTGCTGGACGCGGATCACATCAGCCTCCGGTCACCGGCGGAAAGAAGGCGATCTCGCGCGCGCCTACGATCTTGGCGTCGTGGCGGACATGGATCCGGTCGATCGCTGCGCGGATCACCTCGGAGCGCGCGAACGCATTGGCGAATTCCGGCCCGCGCGCCTTCAGCCAGTCGATCAGCTCGGCGATGGTGGTGACGCTTTTCGGCGGGTCGATGTCCTCCGCGGCGATGCCCGCCTTCTCCTTGACCCAGGCGAAATAGAGCACACGCATCGCGCTACTCCTCGGTCATGGCGTGGCGGATCGCGGCGCGCAGATAATCGTAGCCGGTATAGAGCGTGAAGATCGCGGCGATCCACAACAGCGAAAGCCCGAACAACGTGGTGTAGGGCCAGATCTTGTCGCCGGCGCTGCCCGCCAGCAGAAAGCCGATCGCCACCATCTGTATCAGGGTCTTCCATTTGGCGAGCTGCGTCACCGGTACGCTGACGGCCAGCGTGCCGAGAAATTCGCGCAAACCAGAGACCAGGATCTCGCGGCATAGAATGATCACGCCTGCCCACAACGACCACCCGGCGATGGTCTGGTCGGCGGCCAGCATCAGCAACGCCGCCGCCACGATCAGCTTGTCGGCGATCGGGTCGAGCATGCGGCCGAGGCTGCTTTGCTGCTGCCAGGCGCGGGCGAGATAGCCGTCGAGAAAATCGCTGACACCGGCGGCGATGAAGATCCACATCGCGGTCCAGCGGCCCCAATCGCCGGTCACGAAGAAGCAGGCGACCAGCGCCGGGATGGCGACGATGCGGCCATAGGTCAGGATATTGGGCAGGCTGCCGAACCGGGCGCGTTGCGCCCCGCGCGGGGTTCCCGCCAAGCCTCGCTGCGCCATGTCGGACCGTCCATCCACTTCAGTCACCCGCGCTCATGGAAATGATCATAGATGGTCTTGGCCATTTGCGCGCTGATACCGCCGACGCCTTCCAGGTCGGCGATGCCGGCGCGGCTGACCGCCTTGGCTGAGCCGAAATGCTGGAGTAGGGCCCGCTTGCGGTTCGGCCCGATGCCCGGCACCTCGTCGAGCGGCGAGGCGGTGATCGCCTTCTTGCGCTTCGCCCGATGCGCGCCGATGGCGAAGCGATGCGCCTCGTCCCTGAGCTTCTGAATGCAATACAGCACCGGGTCGCGCAGCTCCAGCAGCAGAGGGTCTTTGCCGCGGAGATGAATGCGCTCGCGGCCGGCATTGCGGTCGGGGCCCTTGGCCACCGCCGCCACCTTGATCTCTGACAAGCCGAGCTCGTCCAGCACCGCATAGGCGGCGGCGAGCTGGCCCGGCCCGCCGTCGATCAGTACCAGGTCCGGCGCGGCCCAGCCATTTATGTCGCCCTTGGCCTTGGCGAGCTTGCTGAACCGGCGCGTCAGCATCTCGCGCATCATGGCGTAGTCGTCGCCCGGGACCAGGTCCTCGCCCTTCATGTTGAACTTGCGGTATTGCCCTTTGATGAACCCTTCCGGGCCGGCCACGATCATCGCCCCCACCGGATTGGTGCCGGAGATGTGGCTGTTGTCGTACACCTCGATGCGCTCGGGCGTATCGTCGAGATCGAGCAGCTCGGCCAGCTGTCGGAGGATCGCCGCCTGTGATGAGGATTCGGCGAGCCGGCGGGCCAGCGCCTCGCGGGCATTGGTCAGCGCATGCTCCACCAGCTCGCGCTTCTCGCCGCGAACGGGGCGCATCACGCCGATCTTGTGACCGCTGCGCAACGACAAGGCCTCAGCGAGCAGCCGGCGCCCCTGAATGTCGTGCGAGAGCAGCACCAGCTTCGGCGGCAGCTTGTCGTCGTAGAACTGGGCGATGAACGATTCGAGCACCTCCGCCACCGCGACGCTCTTGTCGGCGCGCGGGAAATAGGCCCGGTTGCCCCAGTTATTGCCGGTGCGGAAGAAGAACACCTGGATGCAGGTCTGGCCGGCCTCCTGATGGGCGGCAAACACGTCGGCCTCTTTCAGCGTGTGCGGGTTGATGCCCTGGCGCGATTGGATGTGGGAGAGCGCGGTCAGCCGGTCGCGGAAGCTTGCCGCCCGCTCATAGTCTTGGCGAAGGCTCGCCTCGTCCATCAGCGCGTGCAGCCGCCGTTTCACCTCGTCGCTCTCGCCGGTGAGGAAGGCGAGCGCCTCGTCGACCAGCACGCCGTAATCCTCGAGCGAGATCTCGCCGGTGCACGGCGCGCTACAGCGCTTGATCTGGAACAGCAGGCAGGGCCTGACCCGGCTTTCGTAATAGGCATCCGAGCAGGAGCGCAGCAGAAAAGCGCGCTGCAACGTGTTGATGGTGCGCCCGACCGCGCCGGCCGAGGCGAACGGGCCGAAATAATCGCCTTGCCGGCTACGGGCGCCGCGATGCTTCAAGATCTGCGGCACCTTGTGGTCGCGGGCGATGAGGATGAAGGGGAACGATTTGTCGTCCCGAAGCACCACGTTGAAGCGCGGCTTCAGCCGCTTGATGAGGTTCGCCTCGAGCAGCAGCGCCTCGATCTCGGTCGCGGTGGTGACGAACTCCATGCTGGCCGTGTCGGCGATCATGCGGGCGATGCGGTTGTTATGGCCGGCGGCCCGCCCATAGCTCTGCACGCGCTTTTTCAGATGCCGCGCCTTGCCGACATAGAGCACCTCGCCGGCCGCATCGATCATGCGGTAGACGCCGGGTCCGGCTGGCGCCGACTTGGCGTAGCGGGCGATCACCGGCGCACCGGTCTCCTCGCCGCGCAGCGCTTTTCGCGCGCGCGAAAGGAGCGAGGGTCCGGCGCTGTCGGGGTTCTCTAACGGCATGGGATCATAAGTCTTGGCGCATGCTCGGAGCATGCGGTTATAGGGTGAAGGTAAGGTCTAAGCGTGACCTCGTTCAAGGCCCTGCCAACGGCGTTTTCCGGTCACCGCTCGTCACCTTTACCGTGCCAGGCGAGGTGCTGGCCGGCATCGAGTACGATCATCTGGCCGGTGATCGACGGCGTGTCGAGCAGGAAGCGGATGGCCGCGGTAACGTCCTCGGCATTGACCGCGCGCCGCAGCAATGTCGCACGGCACTCCCGTTCGAACGCGGCCTGGCTTTGCCCCTCGCTCTTGAGCACTGGGCCCGGGGCGATGGCGTTGACCCTGATCCGCGGAGCCAGCGCTTGGGCCATGGTTTGGGTGGCGGTCCACAGCGCCGCTTTGGCGATGGTGTAGGAGAAATATTCGGGGTCCGGGCGCAGCACCTTCTGGTCGAGAAGGTTGATCACGTTGCCCGAGCTGCCTTCAGGCAGGGCCTTGGCCAAGGCCTGGGTCAGGAAAATCGGCGCCCTGAGATTGACGTCGAGATGCGACTGCCAGCTCTCTCCATCCAGCGTGGCGAGACTGTCCCACGCGAATCGCGCGGCGTTGTTGACGAGGCAGGTGGGCGGGCCGAGAGCCCCGGCGCACGCGCCGATCAGGGGCGCAAGGGCGTCCAAATGGCCGAGATCGGCGGGGAACGCTGCCGCCGTGCCGCCTTTTCCCTCGATTTCGGCCACCAGCGCTAAGGCCTCTGCGGCGGAGGCACGATAGTGGATGCCGACCCGCCAGCCCCGATTCGCGAAATCGAGCGCGATGATTCGGCCGAGCCGGCGGCCCGCGCCGGTCACGAGCACGGTGCCGGGATCGTGGTCTAGAGCCATGCGGTCTGGTTGGGAACGTTCGCCCGAATCGAATTGCCAAGCGATTTTTGGCTGCCTCGAGCCACTCTAAGTGAGCCTCCGAGCCGGAACAAGGCCGGCCGAAGCCGGCCGCAGAGGGCATAGGAGGGGAGTGGGCCAACCCAATGAATTGATGGCCTGATCTATTTCAGCCTCAGCTTTGTGGGCAGTTGCCTGTCCTGTTGTGCAGTCTTTCTGAGTAATCGTTTAGCGTCGAAAAGCGCGCACAAGCCCAATGTGGCATCAAAGCGCTTGAACCATTGCAGAATAGTCACACCTCGCCAGGAGTTTTCGGAAAAGCGAGCTTTTCCGTTGCTTCGAGAAGCGGAGGGCATATTGTGACAAGAGATCGGGGGACGTTGCACCGCAAGCAGTGGGATTCGGGGCGGAGCGGCATCCTGACGCTGACAATTCGATCGCAGGGACAGCGACAAATCAGGAGACTCAAAAATGACTCGGCGCAGGGAAGTGGGGACTTTCAAATCACTCGTTCTGGGGGCAGCTCTTGCCGCCGCGTTGGCCCTTCCGGCCCAAGCAGGCGATAACAAGCTGGGGCTCTCGGCGACCACGGTGTTCACCACGGACTACATCTTTCGAGGCTATTCGGCCACGGAAAATGGTCCCGCTGTGCAGCCTGAGTTTGATCTGACCTACGGCATGTTCTATGCCGGCATCTGGGGGTCTAACATTAAACCCCCCGCGGCGACCAACATCAATACACTGCTTCCAGAGAACGTCGGTGACATCGAGATCGATTACTACGCTGGCATCACCCCGAAATGGAGCTGGAACTCCTCGTCCGTCACGTTCAACATCGGCGCTCTCTACTACACCTATCCCGGTTACTGCGAGGGCAAGTGCGGCCTCGTCGATCCCGACTATTTCGAGCTGAAGACCGGTGCATCCTGGACGGGCGGGAACTGGACCCTTGGTGTTACCAACTATTGGTCGGACGACTATGCCGGGTTTGCCGGCAGCTCTGATGCGATCGAGGGGTCGGTCGGCTATGCCTTCTCGAACAGGCTCTTCAATTTCTTCTCGCCCAGCATCAGCGGTTTAGTTGGCTTCCAGTCGTTCGAGGAGGTCGCTGAGGATTACACTTATTGGAATGCCGGCCTAACTCTTGGCTTCATGGAGCACTGGTCCGTGGATGTCCGTTACTGGGATACCGATCTCAGTGACACCGGATGCTCGCTCCTTGTGACCTACACCAGCGGCAGCGAGTGCGATGCGCGCGTGGTGGGAAGCCTCAAGGCGGTGTTCTAGACTTTCATAGCTTCCCCAAAAAGCACTTCCCACCTCAAAGGGCGCCGTCTCCGGCGCCCTTTTCTTATGTCGCGCCGGGTGGCATATCGGCGCCATGACCGAGGAGCTTCGCGCCACGGGCTGAGCATGCGCCGGATGAGGCCGCGATCGCCAAGGCGCACGCGATCTACACGCCCGTCATGCTCTCGATCTACGACGTGCTGGTGCACGGCCTCTCCAACCGTTTTGCGTGGCGCTGCCCGACTCGGCTTCTGCTCGATCTCTACCGCAGCCATCTCTCGGCCGATCATCTCGAGGCCGGTGTCGGCACCGGCTTCTTCCTCGACCGGGCCTCGCCGCTGCGCTTCGATCGCCTCGCCCTGGTCGACATCAATCGCCATTGTCTGGATCGCGCCGGACGCAGGCTCGCGCGGTTCAACCCGGCACTCTACCAAGCGAATCTGCTCGCCCCGATCGAGTTCAGCGTGGCGCCCTTCGCGTCCGTCGGCCTTACCTATGTGCTGCATTGTCTGCCCGGCCGCATGAGCCAGAAACTAACGGCGGTCGACCATTTGCGGCCCTTGATGGCCAACGGCGCGGTGCTGTTCGGCGCTACCATCCTCGGGCGCGGCATCGCGCCGAACCGAGCGGCGCGCGCTCTGCTCGACCTCTATAACGCGAAGGGCGTGTTCAACAACCGCGAGGACGACTTGGCGTCCCTGTCCGACGGCTTGCGGCAGCGTTTCGACCAGGTCGAGATCGAGACAACGGGCTACGTCGCCTTGTTTCGCGCCGCCTGATCGGGATTGCGGCGGCGCTTCCCGGAACCAATCTGGGCCCACAACACGCGCCCGCGTACCGGGACCTTTCCGATCAGTCCTAGACCTTCCTAACCGAAGAGATACTATGGCGTTGCCAAGCCATGCTTGAGGTCACAAGCTTCCATTCGGGGGCCAGCGGATGGAGACGGGGGCAGATGAGCGTCGAAGTTCGCAGCCCGGTCGTGGTGGTGGAAAATCCGGAAGGTTCCGGATCGTTCGTGATCGTTTGCGATCACGCCTCAAATCGCATTCCTGACGAATTTAAGCTCGTTCGGCTTCGACCCCGACGATGTCCTCGAGACGCACATCGCATGGGATCCTGGTGCGCTTGGGCGTGTCGCGTCACCTGTCGCCGCTGCTCGATGCGCCGCTCGTATGGCCCGATGCCTCGCGTCTCGTGATCGACTGCAATCGTTCGGATCGACGCGAGCAGCCTAATCGTGATCGAAAGCGAGAGGGCGGCCGGTACCGGCCAATCGCGGTCTGAGCCAGGAAGAGCGCGGCCGGCGGCTTGGGCATATTCATGCGCCCTACCACGCCACGATCGACGCGTTGCCTGAAGCGCCGCATGGACGCGCATCGGCCGACGCGGTCGTGGCGATCCATTCCTTCACCCCGGTCTATTTCGGCAACGGTCGCCCCTGGCAGATAGGCATCGTGTTCGGTGACGATCGCCGCCTGGCCGATCCCCGAATTCATCGGCGGATCGCAGGCCGACCCGCGCTTGACCGTCGGCATCAATCAGCCTTATTCGCCGGCCGACCAGGTCTATTACACCGTCGAGCGCCATGCCGGCCCAAGGGGGTCTGCCGGCGGCCATGATCGAAATTCGCAACGACGAAATCGGCAATGAGGAAGGTCAGCGACGCTGGGCAGATCGGCTAGCCCGGATTCTAGTTGCGGTGGAACGGAGTCTTGCCGGAGCGAGCCATGCCGCGGTGTGAAGAATTTGCATACAGTGACGGTGGCCCCTGGAAGTCCGGCATGAGTGCTGACAGCGCAAACACGCCCGAAACAGAGAGCGCTCGATGCCCAGGGCGGTGAAGCTCTTCGTCCATTACGTCGATGCGGTGAATTACGTCGTCGGCCGCTTCGCGATGTATCTGTTCTTCGTGCTCGGGGGGGTCTTGATCTATGCGACGCTCTCGAGAGTGCTGGCCGGAGTACCCGTGAACTGGGCGCTGGAGATGTCCCAGTTCCTGCTGTCGGCCTACTACCTGCTCGGTGGCGCTTATTCCATGCAGCTCAACGCCCATGTGCGCATGGACTTGCTCTACGCCAATCTTTCTCCGCAAACACGCGCCGTGACGGACGCGATCACCATCCTGTTCGTCATTTTCTATCTTGTCGTTCTGTTCCTCGGCGGCCTGTCTGCCACCGACTACGCCATCGTCTATCAGCAGAAAAATTACTCGTCGTGGTCGCCGTTACTCTGGCCGATCAAGGTCGTCATGACCATCGGCATCTTCCTCATGTTGCTGCAGACGATTGCGACCTTCTGCAAGGATGTGGCAGAGGCGCGGGGTAAACCCATCGCATGAGCTCCGAATTCATCTCCGTCTTCATGTTCGCCACGATGATGATGCTGCTCATGACGGGACAGCGCGTTTTCGGCGTCATCGGGTTCGTGGGCACCGCCGCCGCGCTCTGGTTATGGGGTGAAGGCTCCTTCGAGATGCCGTTCAACGCGGCATTTCAGGTGCTGAACTGGTATCCGCTGATCACCGTGTCGTTCTTCATCTTCATGGGTTACATGATGTCGGAGTCCGGCCTCGCCAGCAATCTCTACCGGATGTTCCATGTCTGGTTCGGACCGATTCGCGGCGGCCTCGCGCTTGGCACGGTCGGGCTCATGGTGCTGATCTCCTGCATCATGGTCTGTCGGTGGCCGGCATGGCGATCGGCGCAACCATCGCGCTGCCTGAGCTGCGGCGCCGTGGCTACGACAAGATTATGGTGACTGGCGTCATTCAGGCGGGCAGCTCGCTCGGCATCCTTATTCCGCCAAGCGTCGTCCTCGTGCTCTACGCCATGATCGCGCGCCAGCCGGTGTTGCAGCTATGGCTGGCGGGGATTCTGCCCGGGCTGATGATGGCGGCCATTTTCGCCGCTTACATTTACATCCGTTGCCGGCTCAACCCCGCGCTCGGACCGGCCCTGTCGGCGGAGGAACGCTCGAAGATCACGTGGCGCGATAGGATTTCGCTGCTCCGCGAGGGCATCATACCGCTCGCCATCTTCGGCCTGATGATGGGCATGTTCTTGACCGGCGTCACTAGCCTGGTCGAGAGCTCTGCGGTCGGCGCGCTTCTCACCGTGATTGCCGCTCTCATCGAACGCAAACTCACCTGGCAGGTCATGGAGAATTCCCTCCGGAACACGCTGTTGGTGACCTGCATGTTCATGTGGATCATTCTGGCGGCACTCTGCTTCAGCGCCGTCTATGACGGTCTTGGCGCGGTAAAGGCGATCGAGACCCTGCTCGTGAAAACGTGGGCGTTCGATCCCTGGACGATCCTGATCCTGATGCTGATCTCGTTCATCATCATGGGCGCCTTCCTCGACGATACCGCCATGCTGGTGATCGTGGCGCCCCTCTACATCCCGCTCGTTATCAAGCTGGGCTTCAACCCGATCTGGTTCGGCATCCTCTACACCGTGACCTGCCAGATCGCTTACATTACCCCGCCGTTCGGCTACAACTTGTTCCTGATGCGCGCCATGGCGCCGCCCGATATCACCTTGGTGGACATCTACCGGTCCATCATACCGTTCTTTGCCCTGATGGTGATCTCCTTGATCATCCTCATAATCTTCCCGCAGATTTCGCTATGGCTGCCGCAGCAATATGTTGGAAGATGATCATGGAAGGACTAACGAAGTTGTCGTGGGCGAATTGGGAGGAAATGGACAAGTAGGTTTGTTCGCAGGTGGAAGTCTCGGCAATGCCCTGCCGGTGCTTCGTGTGTGGTTCAACAGGGAGTGGCGAAGATGACCAAGGTTACCAAAGTCAGTAAACGTGATTTCTTGAAGAAGGCCGGGATTGTCACGGCCGGTGCCGCTGCAACGACCGTGGCGGCGCCCTATGTCGCGAAGGCCGCGCCGATCAAATGGCGGCTGCAGACCTATGCCGGCCCGGCTCTCGCCGAGCATGTCGTCAAGAACTCGATCGACGTCTTCAACAAGGCAGCCAACGGCGAGATGGTGATCGAGCTCTACACCGCCGACCAGCTTGTGCCCCAGGGCGAGCTGTTCCGGGCGGTGCAGGCCGGCACCATCGACGCTGCCCAGAGCGACGACGATTCGGCGGCGGCACCGGTTGATGTCAAAGTGTTCGCGGCCTACTTCCCCTTCGCCTCGCGCTATTCGCTCGACGTCCCGACGCTGTGGGAGTGGTACGGACTGAAGCAGATCTGGGAGGAGGCCTACGGGGAGGTGAAGGGCGTCACCTGGCTGAGCACCGGCTCATGGGATCCGTGCAACTTCGCCACCACCAAGCCGATTAAGTCGGTTGCCGATCTCAAGGGCTTGCGCGTCTATATGTTCCCGACCGGCGGCCAATTCATGGAGCAATTCGGCGTGGTGCCGGTGTCGCTTCCCTACGAAGACGTGCAGCCTGCCATCCAGACCGGCGAGCTTGATGGCATCTGCTGGTGCGGTATCACCGAGTGCTACACGGTGGGCTGGGCCGACGTTACGAAATACTACCTGACCAACAATATTTCGGGAGCGTGGGCGGGATCATATTTCGTCAATACCGATAGATGGAACGAAGTGCCGGAGCACTTGAAGCAGCTCTTCAAGATGTGCATCGACTGGTCCCATTATTATCGCCTGCATTGGTATTGGTGGGGCGAGGCGCATTACCGCACTACCGGCGGCAAGCTGGAGCTGACAACCATTCCGGATGAGGAATGGAAGACGGTCGAGGATAAGGCCGGGGCCTTCTGGGCCGAGATCGCCAAGACGAGCCCGCGTTGCGCCAAGGTCGTGGAGATTCTCGAGAACTACAACGAGACCATGGTCAAGGCCGGCCCGCCCTACCGTTACTGAGCTATCATCGGCACACACCAAATCCGCGCGGGCGCTATGCCCGCGCGGGTCTCGTCTCAACCGCTCCATAAATAGAAATCCGGCATGGCGGCCACATTGACGTTGCAAGAGTTGCGGGCAGCGGCCGATCAAGGTGAGATCGACACGGTCGTGGTCTGCTTTCCCGACATGCAGGGCCGACTGGTCGGCAAGCGTTTTCACGCCGAGTTCTTCCTCGGCGGTGCCCACGAGGAAACCCACGGCTGCGACTATTTGCTCGCCAACGACATCGATATGGAGCCGGTGCCGGGCTACGCGGTGGCCAACTGGGAGAAGGGCTACGGCGATTTCGTCATGAAGCCCGACCTGGCGACGCTCCGGCGAATTCCCTGGCTGCCGGGAACCGTTCTCGTGCTTTGCGACGTGGTGGATCATCATCATCACGAGCCGATCCCGCATGCGCCTCGCGCGATGCTGCGCAAGCAGATCGCGCGGCTCGCGGCGATGGACATGTCGTCTTTTTTCGCCTCGGAGCTTGAGTTCTATCTGTTCGACGAGACCTACGAGTCGGCCCAGGCGAAAGCCTGGCAAGATATCAAGACCGCAGGCAGCTATATCCAGGACTATCACGTCTTCCAGACGACCAAGGAGGAGGGCGTGATGCGAGCAATCCGCAACGGACTACAGGGCGCCGGCATCGCGGTGGAGAACTCGAAGGGCGAATGGGGGCCCGGCCAGGAGGAGATCAATGTCCGCTACGCCGATCCCCTCACCATGGCCGATTGGCACGTCATCCTCAAAAACGGCTGCAAGGAAATCGCTTACTCGCTCGGCAAGGCGGTGACCTTCATGGCCAAATGGCGCTACGACCTGGCCGGCTCGTCGAGCCATATCCATACCTCGCTGTGGGACGCCGCCGGCAAGACGCCGCTGTTTCTCGACCCCAAAGGCGAGTACGGCATGTCGGCCTTGATGCGCCACTTCGTAGCCGGACAGCTCGCCTATGCGCGGGAAATCACTTGGTTTCTCGCGCCCTATATCAATTCCTATAAGCGTTTCCAGGTCGGCACCTTCGCCCCGACCAGGGCGATCTGGTCGCTCGACAACCGCACTGCCGGCTTCCGCCTGTGCGGCGCGGACAGCAAAGCCATCCGTATCGAATGCCGTGTTGGCGGCGCCGATCTCAATCCCTATCTAGCCTTTGCCGCGCTCATTGCTGCCGGGCTCGCCGGAATTGAGCAGAAGCTGGAGCTTGAGGCGCCTTATGTCGGCGACGCTTACCAAGACAAGACCCTGCGCGAAGTGCCGAAAACGCTCCGCGAGGCGACGGAATTGATGAGGACGTCGAAGATGCTGCGGGTTGCCTTCGGCGACGACGTCGTCGACCATTATGTTCATACTGCAAATTGGGAACAATTCGAGTATGACCGCCGCATCACGGATTGGGAGCTAAAGCGCGGCTTCGAGCGATATTGAGGTCATCGGAGAACCATGTCGGAAAGCGTCAAGATCATCTCTCCTGTCGACGGCTCGGTCTACGCCGAGCGCCCGGTCGCGCGCGATGCTGACATCGAGAGCGCGGTATCGACGGCCCGCGCCGCGCTGCCCAAGTGGAGGACCGTTCCAGTCTCCGAGCGCGCGCGTTACATGCTCGCCTTCCTCGACGCGCTTCTGGCGATGAACGACGACATCGCGGTGGAGCTCGCCTGGCAGATGGGCAGGCCGGTCCGCTATGGCGGCGAAAAGGGCGGCGTCGAGGAGCGCATACGCGCCATGGCGGCGCTGGCCGAGGAGGCGCTCAAGCCCTATTACCCGCCCGAGAAGGCCGGTTTTCGCCGCTACATCGCCCGCGAGCCGGTCGGCCTGGTGATGGTGATCGCGCCGTGGAACTATCCTTATCTCACTGCCGTCAACACCATCGTGCCCGCGCTTCTCGCTGGCAATGCCGTCATCCTAAAACACGCCGCGCAGACCTTGCTCGTCGGCGAGCGTATCGCCGAGGCGTTCCGGCGCGCCGGCCTGCCCAAAGGCCTCTTCCATAATCTCGTCCTGTCGCATGAGCAGACCGAGAAGCTGATCGGCTCCGGCCGGATCGACCACATCAACTTTACCGGCTCGGTCGCCGGCGGCCGCGCCATCGAGCGCGCCGCCTCCGGCACTTTCGCCTCGCTCGGGCTCGAGCTCGGCGGCAAGGACCCGGCCTATGTGCGCGCAGACGCCAAGCTCGATCATGCCATCGAGAACCTGGTGGACGGCGCGTTCTACAATTCCGGTCAATGCTGCTGCGGCGTCGAGCGCATCTATGTCGATGGTCGGGTCTATGACGATTTCGTCGCCGGCTTCGCCGATCTCACTCGCAAATACATAGTCGGCAATCCGCTCGACGCCTCGACCACGCTTGGACCGATGGCGCGCGGCTCCTTCGCCGACACGGTGCGGAACCAGACCGCCGAGGCATTGCGCAAGGGCGCCACCGCGCTGATCAACATGAAAGTTGAAGGCGACCGGCCGGGCTCGCCCTATCTCGCGCCCGAGGTGCTTACCAATGTCAACCACCAGATGGAGGTGATGCGGGAGGAGAGCTTCGGGCCGGTGGTCGGCATCATGAAGGTGCGCGACGACGATGAGGCGGTGACGCTGATGAACGACAGTCCTTATGGACTGACCGCGTCGATCTGGACGCGCGACATGGATCGTGCCGCCGAGATCGGCGCGCGCATCGAGACTGGCACAGTCTACATGAACCGTTGCGACTATCTCGATCCGCATCTCACCTGGACCGGGGTCAAGGACACCGGCCGCGGCGCGGCATTGTCGAAATACGGCTTCGACGCGCTGACCCAGCCGAAGAGCTTTCACCTCCGCGAAGTTTGACCCTCTTTCATCTCGGAACAGAACATGAGCTTGCCAACCGCTAATTGGAGCTACCCGACCGCCATCCGCTTCGGCGCTGGCCGCATCAAGGAGCTGGCCGAGGCCTGCCGCACCGCCGGAATAGAGCGCCCGCTACTCGTCACTGATGCGGGCCTCGCCAAGCTTCCGATCACCGATCGGGCAATTGGCCTGTTGAAAGAGGCCGGGCTTCCCGCGGCGATGTTCGCCGAGGTCCAGCCGAACCCGGTGGACTCTAACGTCGAAGCCGGCATCGCCGCCTTCCGCTCAGGCAGCCATGACGGCATTGTCGCCTTCGGCGGGGGCTCCGGTCTCGACACCGGCAAGGTGATCGCCTTCATGGCCGGGCAGAGCCGACCGCTCTGGGACTTCGAGGATATCGGCGACTGGTGGACGCGGGCGGATGCGGACAAGATCGCGCCGGTTGTCGCCGTGCCGACCACGGCGGGGACGGGGTCGGAAGTCGGCCGCGCCGGCGTGATCACGCAAGAGGCGACGCATACCAAGAAGGTGATCTTCCATCCGAAGATGATGCCGAGGGTGGTGATCTGCGATCCCGAGCTCACCGTCGGCATGCCGCCCGCAATCACCGCCGGCACCGGCATGGACGCTCTGGCCCATTGCCTCGAGGCCTATTGCGCGCCGAGCTACCACCCGATCGCCGAAGGCATTGCCGTGGAGGGCATGCGGCTCGTGTTCCAGAATCTGCCGAAGGCCGTGACTAATGGGAACGATCTTGAAGCCCGCGGCCATATGATGAGCGCGGCGGCAATGGGCGCTGCCGCGTTCCAGAAGGGCCTCGGTGCCATCCACGCGCTGTCCCATCCGGTCGGCGCGCTCTACCACACCCATCACGGCATGACCAACGGCGTGTTCATGCCGTATGTGCTCGTCTTCAACCGCCCGGCGATCGAGGCGAAGATCGTGCGTCTCGCCGGCTTTCTCGGCATCGGTGGCGGCTTCGACGGCTTCCTTAAGGCCGTGCTCGATCTTCGCGAGAAGATCGGCGTTCCGCGCGATCTCGGCGGACTGAAAGTGGACGGTAGCCGCGTCGACACGATTGTCGAGATGTCTCTGGTCGATCCGACTGCCGGCGGCAATCCCGTTCCCCTGACCAAGGAGGGGAGTCGGAAGATCTTCGACGCCGCTCTGAAAGGCGACGTCGCTGCCGCAGCTGCATGACTACGCTAGCGCAGCCGATGGATGTCCGTCGGAGCCTCGCAGCGGCACGAGACGCCGTCGATGAACGCGTTGATCGACGCTTTGAAGGCCGCGTCGCGGTCGAGTGCCTTGAAGGCGGGAATCAGCGCCAGCGTCACCGGGTAGGCGAGGGGGTCGAGGGTTCGGAGCTCCGCTTCGTCCTCGTCGCCGATCGGGCGCAGCAGCCCTTCGGCCTCCGCCAGGGCATAACCCAGTATGAAGGCGTAAAAGGCGAGCCCAAGTCCGGCGGCCTCGGCATCCGGCAGTCCGGCGTTCCGCAGTGCGCGGTAGACCACTTCGCTTGAAGCATGGTCGGCAGGCCCGGTCGCGTGGAAGCGGAAGTGCAAGTGGAAGAGGCGAGGATGACGGTGGGCAAGATCGCGGTAGGCCACGGCCACGCCGCGTAGATCGGCGCGCCAGTCGGCGCTGGGCAGCGGCAGCTCGACGGTCGCCAGCGCCCGGTCGGCGATCCGCCGCAACAATTCGGCCTTCGAGCCGAAATGATGCAGGACAGTCATTGGGTCGACACCGATACGTGACCCGAGCTTGCGCACGGAAAAACCGACCTCGCCGTCGCGCGACAGCATGTCAAACGCGGCATCCAGGATCACAGTTCTGTCGAGACCTCGCGGTCCGCGCGGGCGGGAAATGGCCTTGCGTGCTGTTTGCCTTGACACTTCTACACCGTAGCCAATAAAGTCTGCGGTGTAGCCAAACTCCGCTAACGAGCCCCTGTCAAGGCTGACCCCGGGTCGGAGGCGGTGGAGGAGTCGCGTGTCCGGTTCGAGATCGATCGCCGAAACAAGGCGGCGGACTGCCGGTGTGCTCCTTGCCCGAACAGCGATTGGCTTGAGCGGAATGCATCCGAAGGCGCGGCTCCTGCTGCTCTGCGCCCGCATCGGCTACACGCCTCCCGCGAGCTTCCAGCGCTAATTGGACGGCCCTCGGGTCACGCTCTGCTGGAGGTTTATCGGTGACGAATCAATATCAAACCGCGCAATTGAGAGAGCTCGACGCTCTTCATCATCTGCATCCATTCACCACGCACAGTTCACTTCGGGCGGCCGGCGCGCGTGTCATCGTCCGCGGCGAGGGGCCCTATATCTGGGACAGCGAAGGCACACGCATTCTCGATGGCATGGCCGGGCTGTGGACCTGCAATGTCGGCTATGGCCGCAAGGAGCTGGCGCAGGCGGCTTACGACCAGATGGTCGAGCTGCCTTTCTACAATACGTTCTTCAAGACGACGCACCCCCCGGTCGTCGCCCTGTCACGCAAACTCGCGGAGCTGGCCCCGGACAACCTTAATCAGGTCTTCTTTGGCTCGTCAGGCTCGGAAGCCAACGACACCGCGATCCGTCTGATCCGGCATTACTGGGTCCTCAAAGGCGAACCCAAGCGGCGCATCATCATCTCGCGCAAGAACGCCTATCACGGTTCGACGATCGCCGCCGGATCGATGGGCGGCATGGCCCACGTCCATGCGCACAGCTATCCGGTCTATGAAGGCTTCCGCCATATCGTCGATCCTTATTGGTACGGCGAGGCGGAGGTGGGCGAGTCGCCCGAGGCGTTCGGCCTTCGCGCCGCGCGCGCGCTTGAGGAGCAGATCCTCGCAGTCGGGCCTGAGAACGTTGCCGCCTTCGCCGGCGAGCCAGTGCAAGGCGCCGGCGGCGTCAAGATTGCTCCCGAGAGCTACTGGCCCGAGGTGCAGCGCATCGTCGACAAATACGGGATCCTTCTCCTTGCCGACGAAGTGATTACCGGCTTCGGCCGCCTCGGCAGTTGGTTCGGCTCGCAGCATTACGGCATCCGTCCCAACCTCCTTACGTTCGCCAAGGCGGTGACCTCGGGCTACATCCCCCTCTCCGGCGTCATCGTCGACGACAAGATCGTCGACGCGCTGATGGCGCATGACGACGACTTCCATCACGGCTACACCTTCTCCGGCCACCCCGTGGCGTGCGCCGTCGCGCTGAAGAATCTGGAAATCATCGAGCGGGAAAGGCTCGTCCCGCGCGTCAAGGAGTTTGCCGGCCCGGCGCTTGCCAAGCTGTTGGCGAAATTCAAGGATCACCCGCTGGTCGGCGAGGTTCGCTCGATCGGGCTGCTCGGCGCTATCGAGCTCGTCGCCGACAAGCGCAACCGCCGTCGCTTCGCCGATCCGGGCCGGGTCGGGCTCATCTGCCGCGATCACTTCTTCCGCGAAGGGTTCATCATGCGCGCCGTGTTCGACACCATGGTCACCGCGCCGCCGCTGATCTGGACGCAAGACCAGTTCGATGAGGCGGAGCAGGTGATCGGCCGCGCACTCGATCTTACGCTCAACGATGTGGCCGGAGAGCTCGCAGCATGAGCCGTCCGATCGTCGTCATCCCAGCCTGCACTAAGCTGATTGAAGGTCACGCTTTTGACGCCGTGGGCCGCAAGTACTCGGCGGCAATCGCCGAGGTCGCGGAATGCCAACCCTTGCTTGCCCCGCTTGGCGCCAGCATGGCGGACATCGGTGCCGTCCTAGAGGTGGCCGATGCGATCCTCCTATCGGGCAGCGTCTCGAACGTTGCACCGGAGCATTATGGCAAAGAACCCCCGATCAAGCCCGACGCCCTCGATCCGATGCGCGACGCGCTGACCCTTCCGCTCATCCGGGCTGCAATTGAAACTAAGACGCCGTTATTCGCCATCTGCCGGGGTTTCCAGGAGCTGAATGTCGCGCTTGGCGGCAGCCTGTATCAGGCCGTTCACGCCGTGGACGGGCACAACGACCACCGCGCGCGATACGATCTTCCTCTCGACGAGATGTACGGACCCGTCCACCCGATTTCGCTTCGCGGCAGATTGCGCGACTGGGTCGGAAGCGACGAGATCATGGTCAACTCGCTGCACTGGCAGGGCATCGCGCGCCTCGCCGATGGGCTGAAGCCCGAGGCCTTCGCCGAGGATGGCCTGGTCGAGGCCGTGCGTGGACCGGACGACGACACGTTCTGTTTGGGCGTTCAGTGGCACCCCGAGTGGGGAGCCAAGTCGAACCCGGTCTCAACGGCGCTATTCCGCCGCTTCGGCGCGGCCGCGAAAGGCCTTGCATCATGACGAACGTGCGGCTCACCATCGACGAGGCGCAGGCCTTTCTCGACGCGAACCCAGTGGTGCAATGGATCGACACCTTGCTGTTCGACATGAACGGCATCGCACGCGGCAAGCGCATTCGCCGTTCCGATTTGCCCGGTATCGCCAAGAACGGCCTCATGATGCCGACCTCGATCTTCATCATGGACCCGCTCGGCAATTGCGTGGAGGAGACCGGCCGCTTGTGGGAGACCGGCGACCCGGACCACCACTGCCACTTGCTCAGCCGAACGTTGGTCCCGATTCCCGTCGGCGACGGCAGGCATGCACAAGCTGTGATGGCCGTTGACGCCAAGGATGAGCTCGACCCGCGCGCGGTTCTCGTTGACCAGGTTGAGCGATTCACGCGCGCCGGCCAGACGCCCGTGGCGGCCGTGGAGCTCGAGTTCTATGTCACGAAGCGGAGCGTGAATGGCGCCTTCGCGCTCAATACGCCCGAAGGTCTTTCCGACGATCCGAGCCGGCCGCTCACCTTCGGCTTTGACGAGATGGACATGCTGTCTCCCTTCATCGATGACATTTACCGTATCTGCGAGGTCCAGGGTCTTCCCGTGGACGCCGTCATGAAGGAATCTGGTCCCGGCCAGTTCGAGATCAATCTGAAGGATCGCTCTGATGCAGTCGCAGCAGCTCTCGATGGCTTGCTTCTAAAGCGCGCGGTGAAGGCCGCGGCGCGGGCCCACCAGCTCGATGCCACGTTCATGGCCAAGCCGCACCATGACTGGGCCGGCTCGGGCATGCACATCCACCTAAGCCTGCTCGATAAAGCGGGGCAGAATATCTTTGCCGGCGATCCGATCTCGCCGTTGTTCCGTCATGCGCTGGGCGGCATGCGTGAAACCATGGCGGACTTCATGGCGGTCTGGGCCCAGTCCGCCAACGCCTACCGGCGATATGTGCCGAAGGCCTATGTCTCCATGGCGGCGCATTGGGGCTTCAACAATCGCACCGTGGCGCTGCGTATTCCCCGCGGCAACGGCGCCGCCACCCGTATCGAGCATCGCGTCGCCGGCGCCGACGCCAATCCCTATCTCGTGATTGCCTCTATTCTTGCCGGCGTGAACCACGGTATTGCCAACCAAATCGATCCGGGGCCGGCCGTCGAGGGCAATGCGGAGATGATCGAAGCGCCGCTGCTGCCGACCGCCTGGGTCAACTCCCTCGATCTCTTTCAGCGCTCGGAGGTCGTTCGCGGAGCCTTCGGCGCTCCCTTCCAGGACGTCTTTTCTCGCCTAAAGCAGGCGGAGCGCAGTAACTTCGAGCGGGTCGTCACCTCGCTCGACCACCTCTGGTACGCGCGAGTCGCGTAAAGCCGACGCAACGATGGTATTGATCACGATACGCTGACGGAGATTGCCATGACCATGATCTCCAAGAAATTCCCGGCCGCGGCCCTGATCGACGGCGAGTGGGTCACTTCGGCCAAGACCTTTTCCGTCACCGACCCGGCGACCGGCGCCGAAGTGGCGACCGTCCCCGATCTCGGCGCCCAAGACGCCAAGCGCGCCATCGATGCAGCCGCCCGTGCGCTCCCCGCCTGGTCGGCCAAGACCGCGAAGGAGCGGGCAGTCATCCTCAAGCGCTGGTTCGATCTCATCACCGCCGAGACGGAAAGCCTGGCGCAGCTGATGACCACCGAACAGGGCAAGCCGCTCGCCGAAGCGCGCGCCGAGGTGAGTTATGGCGCGTCGTTCATCGAATGGTTCGCGGAAGAAGGAAAGCGCGCTTACGGGCGCACCATCCCGACCACCGTCGCCAATAAGCGCTACCTCACCATCAAGCAGCCGATCGGCGTGGTCGCCGCGATCGCGCCGTGGAATTTCCCGGTTGCCATGATCACCCGCAAGGTTGCGCCGGCGCTCGCCTCAGGCTGCACCATCGTAGTCAAGCCTGCCGAGGAGACGCCACTCTGTGCGCTGGCGATCGCCAAGCTCGCGCAGGATGCCGGTCTGCCGCCCGGCGTGCTCAATATCGTCACCACCGCGGATGCGCCTGCCGTCGGCAAGGTGTTCTGCGAGGATGGAAGGGTGCGCAAGCTCTCCTTCACCGGCTCGACCGAGGTCGGCAAGATTCTCTACCGACAATGTGCCGACACGGTGAAGAAGTTGACGCTCGAGCTTGGCGGCAACGCGCCGCTGCTCGTGTTCGACGACGCCGATCTCGGCCAGGCGGTCGCCGGCGCTATGGCCTCCAAATATCGCAATGCCGGCCAGACCTGTGTCTGCGCCAACCGCATCTTGGTGCAGTCCGGCATCTATGACCGCTTCGCCGCCGCTCTCGTTGATGCGGTGAAGAAGCTTCGCGTCGGCCCGGGCATGGCGGCCGGCACCAATGTCGGCCCGCTGATCAACAGCGCGGCGATCGCCAAGGTCGAGACTTTGGTGGGCGATGCCGTCAAAAAGGGGGCGAAAATCCTTATCGGCGGCGGCCTCGACAATTCCGGGCCGCTCTTTTACCGCCCGTCGGTGATAGGTGCCGTGACACCGGAGATGGAGATCGTTCGCGAGGAGATTTTCGGCCCCGTGGCGGCGCTGCTGCGCTTCGATACCGAAGACGACGCGGTTCGGCTAGCCAACGACACCCCGTTCGGGCTCGCCGCCTATCTGTTCAGCCAGAACCTGAGCCGCGCTTGGCGCGTCGCCGAGAAGCTCGATGCCGGCATGGTTGGCGTCAATGAAGGCATATTCTCCAACGAGGTCGTGCCCTTCGGCGGCGTCAAGGAATCCGGCCTCGGCCGCGAAGGCGCTGCCGAGGGTTTGGAGGAGTATCTGGAGATCAAATACATCTGCCTGGGGGCGATTGATGCATAATCGGTCGCGCTCAGGCGAACAATGCCTATCGAATGAGCTTGGCGAGATTGGTCGTCAACGGTCATACTCGTAATGCGCAAAACCGCCGTCACTAACTGCGAGGCCCAGCTAGCCGCACGTTCAGTAATCAAAGGGAGAGTGAGTATGACCGGGCATGCAAAAACTTTTCGCACATCACGCCGCTCGCTACTGAAGGGTCTCGGCGCCGCCGCGATCGGTATCAGCCTTACCAGCACGAAGCGCTCGGCCTGGGCGGCCGAGGAGCCGAAGCTCAATTTCTACAACTGGGACACGTATATCGGCGAGACCACGCTGGACGACTTTGCCGAAGCGAGCGGCATCGACGTCAATATGAGTCTGTTCGCCACCAATGACGAGCTGTTCGCCAAGCTGCGCGCCGGCAACCCGGGTTACGACGTGATCGTTCCGGGCAGCGAATTCGTCGAGCGCATGATCCAGGCCCAGCTACTCGAGCCGTTGGACCATGCCAAGATCCCCAATATCAAGAACATCTCGCCGGAATTCATGACCGACGCGCCGTTCGATCCGGGCCGTAAATTCAGCCTGCCTTATACCTGGCTCGTCATCGGCATTGGCTACCGCAAGTCGAAGGTCAAGGAGACGCCGGACAGCTGGAAGGTGCTGTTCAATTCCGACGCGTATGCTGGCCGTATCGCCGTCATGTCGGATGCGAGCGAGCTGTTCCGCAACTGCTTCAAATATCTCGGCCACTCATTGAATGACGCCTCGCCGGAGTTGCTGGCGCAAGCCGAGGCCATGCTGATCAAGCAGAAGCCCAACATCAAGGCCTTCCACGAGGACAACGGCCAGGATCTTCTGCTGTCGGGCGAGGTCGACGTGGTGATGGAATATAACGGCGACATCGCGCAGATCATGAAGGAGGACGACGACATCGACTTCGTCGTGCCGCAGGAAGGCGCCATGCGGCAGCAGGACACGCTGGCCATCCCGAAAGGCGCGCCGCATCCGGAGAACGCGCTCAAATTCATCAACTTCATTTTCGAGCCGGAAACCGGGAAAGGAATCACCGAGACGATCCTGTATCCGTCGCCGAATGCCGCCGCCGTGGCATTGATGCCGGAGGCATACCGGGACAACAAGGTGATCTTCCCGCCGGCCGATGTCATGGCCAAGTGCGAGTACCCGAACTATCTCGGGCCCGAGTTTACGCGCCTGCTCGACGAAGCGATGACCCGGCTGCGCGCGGCTTGACGCGAATGAATGCGATGTAGCGAGCGAGGAAGCGCCGCGATGGCAACCCGAACACAGGAGCGTCGGCTCGCCTTCTTGGCTACGGCACTACCACCCGTCGTCTGGGTGGTGGTGTTCTTCCTCGCTCCGCTGGCGATCGTCTGGGCCTATAGCTTCGGCCAGAACCAGGGGCTGACCGAGGTCGACATCAGCGGCACCTTCGCCAACTATGTGCGGGCGCTGCAGCCGCTCTATCTCGGGATCTTCGCCAAGTCGATTTTCGTGGCCGGCATCACCACGCTGCTCTGTCTCATCGTCGGTTTCCCGGTGGCGCTGGCCATCGTCTTTGCCAGCGAACGCTGGCGACCGTGGATGTTGCTGCTGATCATGTTGCCGTTCTGGACCAATCTCTTGATCCGGACGTACGCCTTGATGTCGGTGTTACGCACCGAGGGCTACGCAAATTTTACCCTCGAATGGCTGTGGAACCAGGGCAGCTGGCTCATGACGCTGGTGGGCTTGCAGCCGCTCGGCGAATTCACACCGCTGCAGTTGCTTTACAACAATTTTGCCGTCGTGTTCGGGTTGGTCTACGTGCATTTGCCATTCATGGTGCTGCCGCTTTATGCCGCGCTCGATCGGCTCGACAAATCGCTCATCGAAGCGAGTCTCGATCTTGGCGCGGGTCATCTCCGCACTCTGTACTCGATCGTGGTGCCGTTGGCGCTGCCGGGCATTATATCCGGCATCATCATCACCTTCGTGCCGGCGCTCGGGGCCTATCTGACGCCCGATCTCCTCGGTGGCCCCGACAGCCAGATGATCGCCAACGTCATCGAGCGCCAGTTCAAGCGTGCCAATGACTGGCCGTTCGGCGCTGCGCTGTCCTTCCTGCTGATGTACGCAACGTTCGGCGCGATCGCCATGCGCGCCTATTTCAGCCGCGGCAAGCCCGCGGACGGGCACGGTATCTGACCCATGGCCCAGCGGCGCGCTCCTCTCGAATATAATCGCATGTGGCAGATCCGCGCCTGGCTGTTCGCCGTGTTCTTTTTCCTTTACGCGCCGCTGATCGCGCTGATCGCCTTCAGCTTCAACGACAGCAAACGCACCACTGTTTGGCGCGGCTTCACGCTCAGGTATTACGAGAAGCTCTTCAGCAACGAGAGCCTTCTTACAGCCTTCGCCAATTCGCTGACGATCGCCTTTGTGGCCACGCTGATCTCCCTCGTCATAGGCACGCTCGCCGCGGTTCTCTTGTGGCGTTACCGCTTCATCGGCAGGACCGTCGTGGAGGGCGCCTTCACGTTACCCCTCGTGGTGCCGGAAATCTGCATGGGCGTTGCCATGCTGTTGTTCTTCACGCGCGTGCTGCCCTGGCCGAACAATCTCATATGGCCATTCAATCTCGGCTCCATCATCATCGCGCACGTATCGTTCTGTTTTCCCTTCGTCGCGCTCGTCGTGGGTGCCAGGCTGGCGAGCTTCAACAAGGAGCAGGAGGAGGCGGCGCGCGACCTCGGTGCTAACGACTGGCAGGCGTTTCGCGATGTCCTTTTGCCGCACATTCGCCCGGCCCTGATCGCTGGCGCCTTGCTCGCCTTTACGTTGTCGCTCGACGATTTCGTGATCACGTTTTTCACCTCGGGGCCGGATACCGTAACCTTCCCGGTCAAGGTGTACTCGATGCTGAGGTTCTCCGTGACGCCCGAGGTCAACGCCGCATCGACCATGTTGATCCTGCTCACGATCGTGCTCATGGTGATCATGATGGTGATGCAGAGCAGAGCCGCGAAGAATACCAAAGGATGAGTGACGTGGACCAAAAGGTAGGCAAGGGCGCTAAGGCCTCGGTCAAGCCCATCATCAGCTTCCGCAACGTTTCGAAGCGGTGGGGCTCAACAGTCGGTGTAGATAATGTCAGCCTCGACATCGAGCCGGGAGAGTTCTTTGCGCTGCTCGGGCCGTCGGGCTGCGGCAAGACGACCTTGCTGCGCATGCTCGCGGGCCTCGAAGTGCCCACGGAGGGCCACATCCTGATCGACGGGGAAGACATGGGTGACATTCCACCCAACAAACGCGCCGTGAACATGGTGTTCCAGTCTTACGCAGTTTTTCCGCATATGACAGTCGCCGACAACGTCGCCTACGGCCTCAAGATCGATCGCGTGCCGCAGTCGGAGCGGGACGATCGCGTGCAGGAGGCCCTCGACCTGGTACAACTCGGCCATCTTGCTGCGCGCATGCCGGATCAACTCTCGGGCGGTCAGCGCCAGCGCGTGGCGCTCGCCCGGGCGCTGGTGAAAAAGCCAAAGGTCCTGCTGCTCGACGAGCCGCTCTCGGCGCTCGACGCCAAATTGCGCGAGGCCATGCGCTTCGAGTTGTCTCAGCTGCAGCAAAAGGTAGGTATCACCTTCATCATGGTCACCCATGACCAGACCGAGGCGCTGGCGATTGCCTGTCGCGTTGCCGTCATGAACAAGGGCTCGATCGCCCAGCTCGGCACGCCCTCCGACCTCTACGAGTTTCCAGCCTCTCGTTTTGTCGCCGACTTCATCGGCTCGGTGAACATGTTCGAGGGCACCTTGATCGACGACAAACCCGACGAGGCCACCGTTGCCTGCCCCGAACTCGAGCCATATCGCGTTCACGTCCCCCATGCCGTCCTTGGCCAGGCGAAGTCGCCCGTCTGGGTCGCGATCCGGCCGGAGAAAATGAACCTGCACAAGGAAGCTACTGCGCCGCCCTCGGTGCCCGAGTGTCCTGCCGCCCACAACGTAGCCAAGGGAGAGATCAAGGATATCTCCTATCTCGGCGATATATCGATTTTTCACGTCCTGCTCGAAAACGGCCGCTTGATCCGGATCTCGCGCACCAACCGCTCCCGTTTTGACCAGGACGATTTCGGCTCGGGCGAGAAGGTCTGGGTGAGTTGGGGGGGCTCGAGCCCGGTCGTGCTCCAGTCCTGACGCCCTCGTACATTAAGAAGAGTTGAAGTCTCCACTGGGAGAGAACGGAACGCCCACATGCCAAATTCGGCCGAGCTGCATGAGCGGAGAATAGCGGCGGTGCCCCGTGGCGTCAGCCATGCGACCGCCATCTACGCCAAGCGCGCCAAGAACGCAGAGATCTGGAGTGAGGACGGCAAGCGCTACATCGACTTCGCTGCCGGCATCGCCGTGGTGAATACCGGCCATCAGCATCCGAAAATCGTGGCCGCCGTCGAGGATCAGATGAAGGCGTTCAGCCACGTCTGCTTTCAAGTCACGCCTTATGAGTCCTATGTGCGGCTTGCCGAGCGACTGAATGCGCTTGCACCCGTCCCCGGCCCGGCCAAGACCATGCTGGTCTCCACCGGCGCCGAGGCGGTCGAGAACGCGGTGAAAGTCGCGCGCGCCTATACCGGCCGTCCAGGCATCGTCTCGTTCAGCGGCGGCTTTCACGGTCGCACGCATATGGGCATGGCGCTGACCGGCAAGGTCGTACCTTACAAGAAGGGCTTCGGACCGTTTCCCGCCGACGTCTACAATGTTGCCTTTCCCAACATTTATCACGGGGTCAGTAGCGAGCAGAGTCTTGCTGCCCTCATGGCGTTGTTCAAATACACGGCTGACCCCTCTAGCATCGCCGCCATCATCATCGAGCCGGTGCAGGGGGAGGGCGGATTCTATATTGCTCCGTTCGAGTTTCTCCGAGCGCTCAGAGCGTTGTGCGACGAGCACGGCATCGTTCTGATCGCCGACGAAATTCAGACGGGCTTTGCGCGCACCGGAAAAATGTTCGGGCTCGAGCATGCCGGCATCAAGGCCGACGTCGTGGCGATGGCCAAGGGCTTGGCCGGCGGTCTGCCGCTGTCCGCCATAACCGGACGCGCCGAAATTATGGATGCCTCCAGCCCCGGGGGCCTCGGCGGCACCTATGCCGGCAACCCCGTCGCCTGCGCTGCCGCGCACGCCGTTCTGGATGCGATCGAGGAGGAAAAGCTCTGCGACCGTGCCAATGCCATCGGCAAGATCATTCTCGACCGCTGCAATCAGATCAAGGGCCGCTCCAACCTGAACTGCGTGGGAGATGTCAGGGGGCTCGGCGCTATGTGCGCCATCGAGCTGGTGAAGGACGTTGCCAGCGGCGAGCCGGCGCCGCAGTTGACTCAGGCCTTGATGAAGGTGGCCAACGAGAACGGGCTCATTCTCCTGTCCTGCGGCACCTACGGCAACGTCATCCGCTTTCTCGTGCCGCTCACCGCCAGCGATGCACTTGTTCGCGACGGCATGGACATCTTCGAGGCGAGCCTCACCGAAGCCGTGACCCGGGTCGCATGAGCTCTGCTTCAATTCAACAGGCACCAGGCACTGACATGAGCGCAAGGCTTGCGACCAACGATCTCGAAGCATTCTGGATGCCGTTCACGGCGAACCGCCAATATAAGAAGGCGCCGCGCCTGATCGTCAGCGCCGAGCGCACACATTACACCACCGACGACGGACGTCGCGTGCTCGACGGTACCTCGGGACTGTGGTGCGTCAATGCCGGCCATTGCCGGCCGAAGATCGTCGAGGCGATCCGCAAACAGGTCGGCGAACTCGATTTCGCGGGCACCTTTCAGCTGGGCCATCCCAAGGCCTTCGAGTGCGCCTCAAAGCTGGTCAACATCGCCCCGCCTGGGTTCGACCATGTGTTTTTTACGAACTCAGGCTCCGAGTCGGTCGAGACCGCTCTGAAGATGGCGCTCGCTTATCACCGAGCCAAAGGCAACGCGTCGAAAGTTCGCCTGGTCGGCCGCGAGCGCGGCTATCACGGCGTCAATTTCGGCGGCACCTCGGTCGGCGGCATCGCCAACAACCGCAAATGGTTCGGCACGCTTCTCTCCGGCGTCGACCATCTTCGCCACACCCACGACCTGGCGCGCAACGCTTTCAGCCGCGGCGAGCCCGAACATGGCGCCGAACTTGCCGACGACCTCGAGCGTCTCGTGGCGTTGCACGACGCCTCGACCATCGCCGCCGTGATCGTCGAGCCCGTGGCGTGCTCGACCGGCGTGCTGATCCCGCCCAAGGGCTATCTCAAGCGCCTCGCCGCGATCTGCGCCAAGCACGACATCCTGCTCATCTTCGATGAGGTCATCACCGCTTTCGGCCGCCTCGGCACGCCGTTCGGCGCCGACTATTTCGACGTGTCGCCCGACATCATCACGACGGCAAAGGGCATCACCAACGGCACCATTCCGATGGGCGCGGTATTCGTGAAGACGAAGATCCATGACGCATTCATGAGCGGTCCGGAGGAGGTCATCGATTTCTTCCACGGCTATACCTACTCGGGCCATCCGGTCGCCTGCGCAGCCTCCATCGCGACGCTGGAGGTCTACAAGGAAGAGGGACTGCTGACGCGGGCGGCGGAACTTGCGCCCTATTGGCAAGACGCGGTCCACTCGCTGAAAGGCCTGCCGCACGTCATTGACATCCGCAATATCGGGCTGATCGGCGCTATCGAGTTCGACCCGATCCCCGAAGCGCCGTCGCAGCGGGCGCATGCGTGCTTCATCGAGGCGTTCAATCGCGGTTTGCTGGTCCGCGCCACGGGTGACATCATCGCGCTCTCGCCGCCGCTCATCATTGAGAAGAAGGAGATCGACCGGTTGATCGATATCCTCTCTGGCGTGCTCAAGACCGCGAACTGAAAGTTACGTGACGGCCATGCAGACGATTCAGAACGCCATCGACGGCCGCAAGGTCACGTCCGCCTCGCGGCGCCTCGCACCCGTCTACGATCCGGCGACGGGAGAACAGACGGCCGAATTGCCGCTTTCGACGGCCGACGAGGTGAACTCGGCCGTGGCCGCTGCCAAGGACGCCGCCGCCGGCTGGGGCGCCACGCCGCCGCTCAAGCGCATCAAGCCCATGTTCCGCTTCAAGCAGCTGCTGGATCGCCACGCCGACGATATCGCCCGCGCCATCTCCAATGAGCACGGCAAGACGCACGAAGATGCGCTTGGCGAACTCGCCCGGGGCATCGACGTCGTCGATTTCGCCTGCGGTATTCCGCATCTGCTGAAGGGCGAGTACAGCCGTAATGTCGGTCCGGAGATCGACAGCTGGTCAGACCGCCAGCCGCTCGGCGTGGTCGCCGGCATCACGCCCTTCAATTTCCCGGCCATGGTGCCGATGTGGATGTATCCTATTGCAATTGCTTGCGGAAACACCTTCATCCTGAAGCCGTCCGAGCGCGATCCCTCCACCTCGATGCTGATCTGGGATCTGTTCCAGGAGGCCGGCTTCCCCCCCGGCGTGCTCAACGTCGTGCACGGCGACAAAGAGGCGGTCGATGCTTTGCTCGATCATCCCGACATCAAGGCCGTGAGCTTCGTCGGCTCGACGCCGGTGGCCGAGCATGTCTATCGGCGCGGCTCCGCGTCGGGCAAGCGGGTGCAGGCGCTTGGCGGCGCCAAGAACCACATGATCGTCATGCCAGACGCCGACCTGGACCAGGCCGTCGATGCGCTGATGGGAGCGGGCTTCGGCTCGGCGGGCGAGCGTTGCATGGCGATCTCGGTCGCCGTGCCGGTGGGCGAGAAGACCGCCGATCGTCTGGTCGAGGCGCTGGCGCCGAAGATCCGTATGATGAAGGTCGGTCCTGCCACCGATCCCGAGTCCGAGATGGGGCCGGTGATCACGGCCGAGGCCAAGCGCCGCATCTCAGATCTCATCGGCCAAGGCGTGCAGGAAGGTGCTGAGCTCGTCGTCGACGGGCGTGGACTGGAGCTGCAGGGCTATGAGCGTGGTTTCTTCCTCGGCGGCTCGCTGTTCGACCGCGTGACCAAGGATATGACCATCTACAAGAAGGAGATCTTTGGGCCCGTCTTATCCGTGGTGCGGACTGGGGGCTATGCGGAAGCCGCCGATTTGGTCAACAGCAACGCGTACGGCAACGGCGCCGCCATCTTCACCCGAGACGGGGACGTCGCCCGCGCCTTTGCCGCTTCGATCGAGGTCGGCATGGTCGGCATCAATGTGCCGATCCCGGTTCCGGTCGCTTATCATTCTTTCGGCGGCTGGAAGCGGTCGCTATTTGGCGATCACGCCGTCTACGGCCCGGAGGGCGTGCGCTTCTACACGCGCCTCAAGACCGTGACCGCGCGCTGGCCGAACGGCATTCGCGGCGGCGCCGAGTTCAATTTCCCGAGCTTGAAGTAAAGAAAAGCCGGTCCGTTCCGGGGGGAGGGAAGGCGGACCGGCATACGGACGCGGGGGGATGCGTCCGGGTAATCCTTTATCGCGTCGCGCCTACTCGGCCGCGACGAGGCGTACTTTTCCCTTGGTCGACGGCCCGCGATCGAAACCGAGCGAGGCGGCGACCGCCGCATGCGTGATGCGACCGTCGCGGACATTGAGTCCGGCGGCGAGATGCGGGTCGTCATCGAAGGCGGCCACGCCCTTGTTGGCGAGCTTGATCACGAAAGGCAGCGTCGCGTTGTTGAGCGCCTGCGCCGAGGTGACCGGCACCGCGCCCGGCATGTTCGCCACGCAGTAATGGATGATGCCGTCGACTTCGAAGGTCGGATCGGCGTGCGTCGTGGGCCGTGAGGTCTCGAAGCAGCCGCCCTGGTCGATCGACACGTCGACCAGCACGGCACCAGGCTTCATGTCCTCGAGCATCGCACGCGTGACGAGCTTCGGCGCGCTCGCACCGGCGACCAGCACAGCGCCAATCACCACATCGGCCGCCAGCACTTCGGTCTCGATGCTCTCCATGGTAGAGGCCAGCGTGCGTACGCGGCCCTCGAACAGTTCGTCGAGCTGTCTCAGCCGCGGTAGCGACCGGTCGATGATTGACACATCAGCGCCAAGGCCGACCGCCATGCGTGCCGCATGCGTGCCGACCACACCGCCGCCAAGCACCACAACCTTCGCCGGGCGAACGCCGGGGACGCCGCCCAACAGCACGCCACGTCCGCCGGTTGGACGGCGCAGCGCGATGGCCGCGGCCTCGATGGCCAAGCGTCCCGCGACTTCGCTCATCGGCGCAAGAAGCGGAAGACCACCGGCTGAATCCGTGACGGTCTCATAGGCGATCGCGGTCGCACCGGATGCCATCAGGCCACGCGCCTGCTCGGGATCGGGCGCGAGATGCAGATAGGTGAACAGAATCTGGTGCGGCTTGAGCCGGCGATACTCGACCGCCTGAGGCTCCTTGACCTTGACGATCATCTCAGCTTCGGCGAACACGGCTTCCGCCGTGGGGAGGATGCGGGCGCCCGCCTTTTCGTAGGCCGCATCGGCGGCGAAAATGCCGGCGCCGGCGCCGGACTGCACCAGGACTTCGTGGCCGCGCGCTACGAGCTCGCGCACCGAGCCCGGCACGAGCCCAACGCGGAACTCATTGCTCTTGATCTCTGTCGGAACGCCGATGCGCATGATTGCCTCCGGTTCCAGGAGCTAGTTCTCTCACCATGGAGACTGCCTCAAATCGGGGAACGATTGTTGGCGTTTTATTCAGGCAAAGCGTGTTATTAAGCAGAATATCGGCGATAAACTCGCAATAAGCACAGGAAAATGAAGGAAAGTGACATCGACGCGCTGGATCGCGCGATCCTCGGAGCTCTGATCGAGGACGGCCGTTTGAGCCAGGTCGAGCTTGCCGAGCGCATTCCGCTCTCCGCGACTGCCATAGCCCGGCGCATTCGCGCGCTCGAGGAGAAGGGCGTCATTCAGGGCTACCAGGCGCGCATTAATCGGCAGGCGCTCGGTCTCTCCGTGACGGTGATCGTGCAGATCGGCCTCAAGAGCCAGAACGAGGACCTGCTTAAGGCGTTCGAGGAGGCCGTGGCCTCCGCGCCGTCGGTCGCTTCCTGCCACCTAATGTCGGGTGAGGACGACTATCTCGTCACCGTGATGGCGCGCGATCTCGCCGATTTCGAGCGCATCCATAAAGAGCAACTCTCCCGGCTTCCCGGCGTTGCGCGCCTCAAATCGAGCTTCGCGCTGCGGGACGTGATCAATAGGTCGCTGCCCGCGTCCTGCCTGCTGCCCTGAGGCAAACGACTGCGCGATCACACGCTTAGTCGTGCATCGCTCTTCGCTTCATCGGGCTGCGCCATGTGGCATCCTGCGCTTCTACAGCACCGCCAAGTGTGACACACTACGATAGCTCACCTGCTCGATCGGCAGGTTTTTTGCTTGCGCCGTTCATAACAACGTCTGGGGTCTCCTGTCATGTCGCGCACGCCCTTATTCGCCGCCGTAAAGAAGGCTCTGCTTCGTTCTTTCCATGATGAGGGTCTAGTCCTCCCGCGATCGTCCGCGCTGACAAGGCGGCGACTGCTGCGACTGTCCGCGGCAGCGGCCGGTGCAGCGGCGCTGTCGCCTGTCCTAGACTGGAGCTGCTTACGCCAAACAGCAGCCGCCCAAGGGGCCGGTCGCCATTATCGGCGGCGGCGTTGCCGGTCTGACCGCGGCCTATCGTTTGCAAGCCGCCGGCGCGACGCCGGTCGTGTTCGAGGCGAGCAATCGTTGGGGCGGACGCATGTTCACCGTATACGATTTCTACAAGGGCATGTTCTGCGAGCTCGGCGGCGAGCTGGTGGACACAGGTCATGAAGACTTGAAGACGCTCGCCGACGAGCTCGGCGTGGAGCTGCAGAAGTCTGACGGCGGAAGGCGGCGAGGAGCTTTATTTCTTCAAGGGAAAGTTCCAGACGCCGAAGGATATGTTGAACCCGGAAACGCAGAGTGGTGCCTTTGTGCCGATTGCCAAGCAGATCGCCGAGGACGCCGGCAAGCTCTACGACGAAGAGGAGAACTGGACGGACTATCGCCCACGAGCTCGATAAGGTGAGTTTAAAGGCCTATCTCGACCAGTTCCGCGGCAAGGCCGATGACTGGGTGATCGAGCTGCTCGACGTGGCCTACAACATCGAATTCGGGCTCCTCACGGAGGACCAGTCCAGCCTCGTTATGGTGGACTTCATCGGCACCGACCTCAGCAAGCCGTTCGCGATTTTCGGCGAAAGTGATGAAGCGTTCCGCATCAAGGGCGGGTCGTCGGCCCTGATAAACGCTCTGGTGGCCGCGCTCCAGAACAAAATCGAAATGAAGCAGGGTCACACGCTGACGGCGCTCGACCATAAGGACGGAAAGATCGTCATGAGCTTCGATGCTCCCGGAGGGCCGACCTCTCTAAGCTCCGATGCCGTGATCCTGGCGTTGCCGTTCACCAAGCTACGGCAGGTCAAGGGGCTGGAGAGTCTGGAGCTGAGCGAGGAAAAGCTGAAATGCATTCGCGATCTCGGCTACGGGACGAACGCCAAGATCATGCACGGCACCACCTCGCGCGTGTGGAGGAGCCCCGATGCGGGACTCCCAGCGCCATCGGATGGCGACTTCTTCACCGATCTCCCCTTCCAGAACATTTACGAGACGAGCCGCGGCCAGCCGGGCGAAGCCGGCATTCTCACCAATTTCCTGGGCGCTACGCCGGATATTACTGATGCGAAGACCGCGCTCGACGTCTTCCGCGCCGATTTGCCGAAGATGTCGACGAAGATCGCCGAAAGTCTCGACCCCGCGGCGGTCATAGCCTGGTTCTGGGCGACTTATCCGTTCTCGCTCGGCAGCTACGCGAGTGCCGAAGCCTGGGCAGTATACCACGTTCTTTGACGTGGCCGCGGAACCCGCTCTCGACGGCCGTCTGCAATTTGCTGGCGACCACACGAGCGCCGACCATTTCGGCTACATGAACGGCGCTGTTCAAGGCGGTAACCGCGCCGCGGCCGCGCTCGTCGAGGCCATGGCAGCGGAGAAACAATAATCGCAATGAACAGCGCGCTCCAAACACGAAGTCGCGGCGCGGTCATGCGCCGGTGCTTGCTTTCCTGTGGCGCTTGGCACGCTGCTCGAATAACATTCCTCTTGGTTTACTGTGGGTTACGCCGGTTGTCCGAACCCGGTCTTCAAGAAGTTGCGGTCGCTTACGTCTCGTCTGAGGAGCTAATAGTATGAAAACCAAACTCAGTATCTCAGCCTCCATTATCGCCCTGTTTGCCCTTGGCGGCACCGCGCTCGCCGAAACGCCGACAGCAATCGGCGAGGGCGAAGGCGAAGTCGATATCGTCGCCTGGCCCGGTTACATCGAGCGCGGCGACACCGATAAGAACTATGACTGGGTCACCGCCTTCGAGAAGGAGACGGGCTGCAAGGTCAACGTCAAGACGGCGGCAACCTCCGACGAGATGGTGACGCTCATGAACCAAGGCGGGTTCGACTTGGTCACCGCCTCTGGCGATGCGTCGCTCCGTTTGGTCGCCGGCAAGAAAGTCCAGCCCGTCAATATCGACCTGATCCCGAGCTGGAAGACGGTTGACGATCGACTCAAGGAAGCGCCCTGGCACACGGTCGACGGCGTGCATTACGGTGTTCCCTTCCAATGGGGACCGAACGTGCTCGCCTACAACACCGATGTGTTCAAGGACCCGCCCAAGAGCTGGGCGGTCGTATTCGAGGAGCAGACGCTTCCCGACGGCAAAAGCAACAAGGGCCGCGTGCAGGCCTATGACGGCGCGATCTACGTGGCCGATGCCGCGGTCTTCCTCATGAAGCACAAGCCTGAGCTCGGCATCAAAAATCCTTACGAGCTGAACGCCGAACAATATGCGGCGGCGATTGCCTTGCTGCAGGCGCAGAGAGCGCTGATCGGCCGCTATTGGCACGACGCCATGGTACAGGTCGACGACTTCAAGAACGAAGGTGTCGTCGCCTCCTCGTCATGGCCGTTCCAGGTCAATCTCCTGGCCGGCGAGAAGAAGCCTGTCGCCTCGACCATCCCCGAAGAGGGGGCGACGGGGTGGGCCGACACGACGATGATGCACACCGAAGCCAAGCATCCCAACTGCTCCTATAAATGGCTCGAGCATTCGCTCAGCCCCAAGCTGCAAGGCGACCTCGCGTCCTGGTTCGGCTCGGTGCCGTCAGTGCCGGCCGCCTGCAAGGGCAATGAGCTGTTGACCGACACGGGCTGCGCCACCAACGGCTTCGACAATTTCGAGAAGATCTGGTTCTGGCGTACGCCGACGGCCAAGTGCGAAAAGGAAGGCGCCTGCGTACCCTATTCGCAATGGGCAAAGGACTACATCGCCATTCTCGGCAAGTAACGCGTCTGACAACGATCGGCCCGGGGGTCTCCCGGGCCGCTCCCGCTATGGCGCAGCCCATGTCGCCTGCCGTTAGGTTCGTCAACTGCTGCCGCCACTTCGGCTCGGTTCGAGCCGTCGACGGCGTCACCCTCGATATCGCCGAGGGCGAGTTTTTCGCCATGCTCGGCCCGTCGGGTTCTGGCAAGACGACCTGCTTGCGCCTCATCGCCGGCTTCGAGCAGCCTGACGAGGGCCATATCGAGATTTTCGGCGAGACCGCCGAAGGCGTGCCGCCTTACAAACGCAACGTCAACACCGTGTTCCAGGACTATGCCCTCTTTCCGCACATGACGGTGGGCGAGAATGTCGCCTACGGCCTTCGGATCAAGGGTGTTCCCCGGGCCGATCGCGAGGCGAAGGCGAGGGGCGCTCTCGCCATGGTCAAGCTTGCGCGCTACGAGGATCGCCGCCCGGCGCAGCTTTCAGGCGGCCAGCGCCAGCGCGTGGCTCTGGCGCGCGCGCTGGTGAACGGACCGAAAGTCCTGCTCCTCGACGAGCCGCTCGGCGCGCTCGATCTCAAGCTCAGAGAACAGATGCAGGAAGAGCTGAAGACCTTGCAGAGGGAGCTGGGCATCACCTTCGTCTTCGTCACACACGACCAGGGCGAGGCGCTGTCCATGGCCGATCGCGTGGCCGTCTTCAACGAAGGCAAGATCGTTCAGGTGGGCGTCCCCGACGATGTCTATGAACGGCCCCAGTCGCGCTTCGTTGCCGACTTCGTCGGCTCTTCGAATGTGCTTTCGCCTGAGTTCGCGTCCCGCCACGGCGGAGCTGCCAAATGGACCAGCCTCAGACCTGAGAAGATCGGTGTGTTCCAGGCGGGCAAGAAGGTCGGCGAGGGTCAAGCCCATACCGACGGCGAGATCAAGATGATCAGCTATCAAGGCGCCGTCACGCGCTTCAGCGTGGAGACTGCGGACACGCGGATTTGCGCCGAGATGCCTGCCGGCGGGATGAGTTTCAAGCAAGGCGATAAAGTGCGACTGATCTGGCCCAGATCGGCGATGGTCACCATGGAGCAGGGCGCGTGAGCCAGGTGGCGACAATCGAACGGGGGAACGAAATCCTTGACCGGATTTCCGACGTCTTCTTTGCGCGCCCCAAGCTCCTGACCTTGCTGCTTTTGCTGCCGCCGCTGCTGTGGATCGGCATTGTCTATATCGGCTCGCTGTTTGCGCTGCTGCTGCAGAGCTTCTATTCGCTCGACGATTACTCTGGGCTCATCGTCCACGAATTTACGCTCGCGACCTATGCACAGCTGTTGGAGGAGGCCAACGTTCAGATCATTCTGCGCACGGTGACGATGGCGGCTCTCGTCACACTCGCCTGCGCCGTCATCGGCTTCCCCATCGCCTACTACGCGGCGCGCTACGCCCGCGGCTGGACCAAGGCGCTGTTCTATCTCGCAGTGATGATGCCGTTATGGTCGAGCTATCTCGTCAAGGTCTACGCGTGGAAGCTCATTCTGGCCAAGGAAGGCATCCTGACCTGGCTCGCCAACGGCCTGCATCTTTCATGGCTCATCGACGGTATTCTAGCGGTGCCGGTGATCGGTGGTCCGTCATTGTCGTTCAGCTATATCGGCACGTTCCTGGTCTTCGTCTATATCTGGATCCCCTACATGATCCTGCCGACGCAAGCGGCGCTTGAGCGCGTGCCTCTCAACTACATCGAGGCGTCCGCCGACCTCGGCGCCGAGCCGAAACAGACATTTTGGACTGTGATCTTTCCGCTCGCGCTGCCGGGCATCATTGCCGGCTCCATCTTCACTTTTTCGCTCACACTCGGCGACTACATCGTTCCGACCATCGTTGGTAACTCACGCCTCATGATCGGACAGGCGGTCTACACGCTGCAAGGGACGGCGGGGAACGTTCCGCTGGCCGCCGCCTTCACCGTCGTCCCCATGGCGATCATGGGCGTCTATCTGTGGCTGGCCAAGCGCATGGGAGCCTTCGATGTCCTCTAAGGCCAAGCGCACCACGCCGCTCGGCTTGCGCCTGTCGGCCATCGCCGGGCTGCTGTTCCTGCATCTGCCCTTGGCGCTGATCTTCCTTTATGCCTTCACCACCGAGGAGAGGAGCTTCCAGTTCCCGCCGCCCGGCTACACCACGAAATGGTTCGCCATCGCCTGGTCGCAGCGGCCCGATATCTGGCCGCCGCTCTATCTCTCCCTCAAGGTTGCCGCCATCGCCACCGTGCTTGCGCTCATCTTCGGCACGCTCGCCGCGGCCGCGCTGTCGCGCGCGCGCTTCTTCGGCCGCGAGACGATCTCGTTGCTGTTCATTCTACCCATCGCTCTACCGGGCATCATCACCGGCATATCGCTGCGCTCGGCCTTCGATATCATGGGTCTCGATTTCTCGATCTGGACCATCGTATTAGGGCACGCCACATTCTGCATCGTGGTTGTCTACAACAACGCCATCGCCCGGTTCCGCCGGCTCTCCGGCAATCTCATCGAAGCGTCCATGGATCTAGGCGCCAACAGCTTCCAGACTTTCCGGTATGTGATTCTGCCGCAAATCGGCACCGCGCTGCTCGCCGGCGGCATGCTCGCCTTCGCGCTATCGTTCGACGAGGTCATCGTCACGACCTTCACGGCCGGCCAGCAATCGACCTTGCCCATATGGATGTTATCCGAGTTGATCCGGCCGCGGCAGCGCCCCGTGACCAACGTCGTGGCGGTGTTTGTCATTGTTGTTACGATGTTGCCGATCCTCGCTGCCTATTATCTGACGCGCGAAGGCGAGCACACGGGCGGCTCAACGAAATAGCCGGCGAACCACGCCGCAGGTGGAGGAGAATTCATGCTCGACACGCAAATGTTGATCGGATCGAAATTCGTCGACGGCACCGAAGCCGCAGAGGCCGTGGTCAATCCCAAGACCGAGGAGACCATCGTTAGGCTTCCCGACGCGTCTCCCGCGCAGGTCGACTCCGCGGTGGATGCCGCCGCGAAGGCGTTCCAGTCCTGGTCGCGCACGACTCCCGCCGAGCGGTCTGGCCTCCTCTTGAAGCTCGCCGATGCCATCGACGCTGATGCCGAGGCGTTCGCCACGCTCGAGGCGCTGAATTGCGGCAAGCCGAGGATCCGCGTCCTCCAGGATGAGATTCCGGCGGTCTCCGACTGCTTTCGTTTCTTCGCGGGCGCCGCGCGAAACATGCACGGGCCCGTGGCGGGCGAGTATATGGCGGGCCACACGTCCATGATCCGCCGCGATCCGATCGGCGTGGTTGGCTCGATCGCGCCGTGGAACTATCCGCTGATGATGGCCGCCTGGAAGCTTGCCCCGGCTTTGGCTGGCGGCAATACCATCGTCATCAAGCCGTCTGAGCAGACTCCGCTCACGACGCTGAAGCTTGCCAAGACCATTGCCGAAATCTTTCCCGAAGGGGTGGTCAACGTCGTCACCGGCCGCGGATCCACGACCGGACACGCTTTGATCAATCATCCGAAGATTGCCATGGTCTCGCTGACGGGCAGCATCGATACCGGCAGGAAGGTGCTGCAAGCCGCGTCAGCCACGCTGAAGCGCACGCATCTCGAGCTCGGCGGCAAAGCGCCGGTGATCGTGTTCGATGATGCTGATATCGCCTCGGTGGTCGCGGGGCTCAAGGCGTTCGGATACTACAACGCCGGTCAGGATTGCACCGCTGCGTGCCGCGTCTATGCCGGCAAAAAGGTCTACGACAATCTCGTCGCAGACCTGTCGAGCGCGGTAAAGGACCTGAAATACAATCGACCGAACGACGACGAGAACGATATCGGGCCGTTGATCTCCTCGGCCCAAAAAAGCCGTGTGGAGAAATTCGTCGAGCGGGCGGCCAAGCAGGATCACATTTCCATCACCGCCGGCGGCAAATCGCCCGGCGGCAAGGGGTTCTTCTTCGAGCCGACCGTGGTCGCCGGCGCCCAGCAAAACGACGAGATCGTGCGCAAGGAGGTGTTCGGTCCCGTTGTGTCGATCACGCGCTTTGACGACGTCGACCAAGCGGTGGCCTGGGCCAATGACAGCGACTATGGACTCGCCTCGTCGGTCTGGACCTCAGACATCGGTAAGGGCATGGCGGCGGCCGCGCGGCTGCATTACGGCTGCACCTGGGTCAACACGCATTTCATGCTGGTCAATGAGATGCCGCATGGCGGTCTCAAGGCCTCCGGTTATGGCAAGGACCTTTCCATGTATGCACTAGAGGACTACACCGTCGCCCGTCACGTAATGGTAAAGCTGTGAGAATGCGGTAAGAAATACTCTTTCTCTTAGGGTTGGTGCCGAGAACCATCGCCCTGGTGCAACACAGTCTAGTAGAGGATCGCTCATGTCGATTTGGGGGAAACTCGCAGCCGCCGAGCTCTTGGCCGTGGGCCCGATCGCTGCACTTCTTGGTGACCGAGCCGCGCCCGTTGATCGGGACAAGAAGCTGGATCAGGTCGCAGAAAATCAAGTGGCTTTCACCGTCGGCGTGATCGTGCTCAGCGCCAAGATGGCCAAGGCCGATGGCGTGGTTACCGCGGACGAAGTCAATGCCTTCAAAGCCGCGTTCAAAGTGTCTAGCGCGGAAATGAAGCAGGCCGCCCGCGTCTTCAATCGCGCCAAGCAGGACGTGGCGGGCTACGAGGACTGTGCCGAGCAACTCGTCATCGTGTTCAAAGGCAACCGCAAGCTGCTCGAGGACGTGCTCGAAGGTCTGTTCCACATCGCCAAGGCCGACGAGGCATTGCACCCCGAGGAGGAACAGTTCCTCGGGCAGGTCGCCAAGCGGTTCGGTTTTACCGACTCCCAATTCAGACTCCATCAGGGCCCGTCATGTCGTCGCCGCGAAGCGTGACGCCTACGAGGTGCTCGGCCTCGAGCCCTCGGTCAGCGATGAGGAGCTGAAAAGCCAATACCGCGCGCTGGTCGCTGACAACCATCCTGACAAACTCATCGCGCGCGGTGTCCCGGAGGAATTCGTCACCATCGCCGTCGAAAAACTTGCGGCGATCGAGGAGGCCTATGCGGCGATCGCCAAGCAACGTGGCATCTAGCCGAGGCTGTGTTGCCTTGTTTCGCGCGGCCTAGCCGGCAGCCGCGCCGAGTGCCTTGGGATGGTCATTAACCTGCCGTTTACCCTGCCAAGTTTCGCCCCGGTTCATCGTTAACCCACGGTAAGGGTAGGGCGATACCCTGGGGCCGTGAGCGCTTGGTCCAGCGCATTCCGCGCTGGCGCGGTGACGGAACCGAGCCTCCAAGTCGTGAGGATCTCTGTTATGCGTACGCGATTGAACCAGGCCTTTGCTCTTGCTGCCGCGTTGTTGGCCAGCGCCACGGCCTCTAGCCCCATCTTCGCCGCCGACCTGCCGCCTACGGCTTTCCCGCCGGTCTACGATCAGGCCCCGCTGCCGCCCGAAGACGTGTTCGAGGGCTGGTGGTTGGGGGGCACGATCGGCGGTGCCACGGTCAATTACGACCTCGCGCCCGTCGGCGGCACGGCCGATACCAGTGGCATCCTGGGCGGCGCCATCGGCGGCTATAGCTGGCAAAGCGGTCCCTTCGTGTTGGGTGTCGAGGGCGACATCCTGGCCGCCGACATTAGCGGCAGCCGCAATTTCAATTCAGGCTCGAACCGGGTCAGCCCCAGCATCGACGCCATGGCCGATCTCCGCTTGCGGGCCGGCGTCACCGTCAGGCCCCAGGTGCTGCTGTTCGCCACCTTCGGCGGCGCGTGGGCCAATGCCGATCTGCCGGTCAGCGGTCCGGGCGGCGGATCCGGCAGTGCGGACTTGTTCGGGTGGAGCGTGGGCGGTGGCGCCGAGGTCGCTCTCAATCCGAATTGGAGCGCGCGTTTCGACTACCAATTCACCGACTTCAATTCCGAGACGGTCAATTACCCGAATAGCCCGGTCGAGTTCGATCCCGACGCCAGCACCTATCGCGGCTCGCTGATCTACCGCTTCTAGCCATGAGTTTGCGCCGTCATCGGCGCGCACCAAGCTCGGCCAAGATGCGCGCCCAGCTGCGCGCACCCTTGTTGAAGCTCGTTAGGTTGTACTTCTCATTCGGCGCGTGGATGCGGTCGTCGTCAAGCGCGAAGCCGATCAGCAGGGTATCCATGCCGAGGCGCGAGCGGAACGACTCGACGATGGGAATCGACGCGCCGCAGCCGACAATCGCCGGCGTCTTGCCCCATTCCGCTTCGAGCGCGCTTGTAGCCGCTTGAAAAGCCGGCGCGCCGGTATCGAAACCGATCGCCGGCGATCCGCCTTCATGGCTGAAGGATACGCGCGCGTCAGCCGGCAAGCGGCGCTCGACGAAGCGATGGAGTCCCGCGAGAATTCGTGCCGGGTCCTGTCCGGGCACCAGACGGAAAGAAAGTTTGGCGGTGGCGCGCGCCGGGATCACGGTCTTGGTGCCGGGTCCGCCATAGCCGCCGACGATGCCGTTGATCTCGACCGTCGGCCGCGACCAGAGCTGTTCGAGAACGCCGAAGCGGCGTTCGCCGGCCGCCTCGCTCAGACCTACCGCGGTGAGAAAACCGGCCTCGTCGAAGCCGAGCCCCTGCCATGCGGCAAGCTGGGCCGGGGAGGGGTCGCGCACCCCGTCGTAGAAGCCGTCGATGGCGATGCGCCCATCGTCATGGTGAAGCGCGGCGAGGATCTCCGACAGCACGCGCAGCGGATTGAGCGCGGGTCCGCCATACAGGCCCGAATGCAAGTCCCGCGACGGGCCGGCGATGGTGATCTCCGAGAAGGCAAGCCCGCGCAAGAAGGCGGTGATCGCCGGCGTCGCGGCGTCCCATTGCCCGGTATCGCAGACCAGCGCGACATCGGCCCTGAGTTCGTCGCCATGGGCGGCAAGAAACGGGGCGAGGCTCGGACTGCCTGACTCCTCTTCGCCCTCGATCAACACGCTGACGTCGACTGGAAGCTCGCCGTGCACCTCGAGCCAGGCCCGGGCGGCCTCGAGGAAGGTCATCAGCTGGCCTTTGTCGTCGGAGGCGCCGCGCGCGACGATCACCTGGCCGTAACGGGGATCCTCGACCAGACGCGGGTCGAACGGCGGCGCCGTCCACTCGTCCAAAGGGTCGGGCGGCTGCACGTCATAGTGACCGTAAAACAGCACGTGTGGGCGCCGTTTGGGTGAGGGCGCCCCGCGCCAATGGCCGACCACCATCGGCTTGCCCAACGTCGGCGCGACCCGCGCGTCGAATCCGATCTCGCGTAACGCGCCGGCGCACCACTCCGCCGCTTCGACGCAGGACTCGTGAAAGGCGGGGTCGGTCGAGACGCTCGGGATTGCCAGCAGCCGGAACAGCCGCGCGAGCGCCGCCGGCTCTTCGCGGCCGAGCCGATCGAGCACGCTTTGCAGCGCTTGCGGCCCGGTCACCGCCATGGCGTGCCGCCTGGGATCGCGGGCACAAGGGTCACGGCGCTGCCGGCAGGGCGCACGACGCCGCTGCCGAAGCCGAAAAAGGGAAAGTTCGAAGATCGGGGAGAGCTATTCGCCCATTTGCACGTTGATGGCTTGCGGACCCTTGCCACGGCGGTCGGGCTCGGTTTCGAAGGATACCCGCGCACCCTCATCGACCGCCGGGAGACCAGACTTCTGCAACGCCGAGATATGCAGAAACACATCCTTGCCGCCATCGTCCGGCGTGATGAAGCCGAACCCTCGTGAATGATTGAAGAACTTGACCGTTCCCGTCTGACGCATGGGAAGCTCCTTTTCCCCTTCCAATGACTCCGCGCGCGAAATGGCGCGCCGAGGAATCAGGCAAGTCTAGAAAGCGGGAAAAGAAACCGCGTCGCCCACGGAACGCTTGCGGAAAATCTCCACCCGGGTTCGCAATCTGCCCGCAAAACGCCTCACTCTAGGGGCGCTGGCCCGCCAAGCGCAAGACCCATGTGGGCAGGCGATCTCGCCGAGACCGCTGATCCGAATGCTTAATTTGGATAGGGATCGTGAAGCGGGGCGCCGTTGAGCGGTTCGGGGGGGAAGTCAAAATGAGGCCCGAAGTCCTTGGGTGCAGGCGGCATCTGGGCCGGCCCCCAAACGTCGCTCAGCCTTAATGAGTAGAAGCCGACGTCGCCGCTCGGATGGCGCGGCGAATAGCCATTCGGGGAGTCCTGCTCGGCACGGTCGGCTGGCCCTTGCTGGGCTTGGACGGCAGCCATCGAGATCAGCAGGATGACGGCGGCCGCCAAAAAAGCTGCGAGCGGGAGAAAGTGGCGAATGGCGGGAAGCCTGGACATGTGACCTGCTAACTCGGTTGAGGCGGGAAAGTTTCGAATCACTCTCTAAGTCTGACCGGCCTGGGTTACGAAGTCATGTTATGGTGCCATTAAACGCCGACCTTGGCGATCGGCGTGCACCAAGCAGCATAGTGTTCCCCGTGTTCTAAGGGCCTTTGGGCGCAGTCTTTTCCTGATTGGACTATGCTATTTTTGCCGGTCGCTGCCTGTCTCTTCCTTGCAACAGTATAAATTCTTCTCGCCGGGGGGATCGTCATGTTTTTGCAAGGGATTCGATTGGGAGGGGCTCCGCGCGCCAAAAACCAAGGCCGGGCGCAGGCCCGGCCTTGTAGTCAGGTCCCCGAGGCGCCGCTGGCGTAACCGTCAGACTTGGCGCCTCGAGGAGCCGAAACGGCATCCTGCCCGGCAAAATTAGCCCGGACCGAACAGCCCTTATGGGGTGTGGCTGGGCGCCAAAGCCTGACGCGGCGTCATCAGCCGGCGCGGCGCGTCCGCGAGGGCTTCATGAAGCCCGGTGTGGCGCCGAGGATGGCATAGGGATTCTCGTTCGACGCCACCGTGACGGGCCGGCCTGAGAGGCTTGACGCCTGCAAGGCGGCGGCGCGGATGCCGTTTTGCGACGCAGCCATTTGGACGCGCGCCCGAGCGCTCCGTGCGCCTCTGGCCCGCTTGGCCGCGGCTGCCACCCTCACTTTCGAGGAGGAATACTTCGCCGCTACCGAGGCCGTCGCCCCCACGCTCTTCTTATTGCGCGAGGCCGTATGCGCCACGACGTTCTGCTGGGGAGCCTCGGACGGAGCGATTTCGGCCTTGGCGGTTGCCCCCAAGGATGCGCCATCTTTGGTCTTGGTGGTGGCCTCGCCCAAAGCGGCGAGCGCGCTGCCGCCGGCCGTGGTCACCCTGACTTTGGCGGTGCCGGCGTTGATCATGCCGATGCTGGCCGCCGCCGCTTTCGACAAATCGATGATCCGCCCGCCGATAAACGGCCCCCGGTCATTGATCCGCACGACCACGGACTGGCCATTGGACAGATTCTCGACCAGTACCCTGGTGCCGAACGGCAACGAGCGGTGCGCGGCCGTCAGCTCATTGGGGTTCATCTGCTCCCCGTTGGCGGTGATGTTGGCTGGTAGCGAATACCAGGAGGCGTGGCCGAGTTGGTCGGCCTTGGCGTGGTCGACAGGAAGCAGCGCAGCAGCGCCGAGAAGTCCCACCGTAATCATCTTGGCTCGCATTTCGAACATGCGTTGTGGCTCCTATTCGATTGTTTTGGGAGGTCTGGAGGACCGACGAAGAATCAAGCCGGCCGCACATGTTAGTGCGAGGGGTAAGCTACGGATCAACAGGGCGAAAAATCGGCAGTGGCGGGGTAATAGCTGGGCGATTCATGGGCCGCGCCATTCATGTTCTGTTAAGGTTGTCTCCTAACGTTGACGGCGGCGCGGCGTAACTGCCGGATCGCCGCCAAAATTGGCCAGGTTTCCGTCGGAAGTCTGTTGTTTGGCTGACAGTCGCTCGCCCCCGCTGATTTCATGGGCATTGCCGTATCTGCCTAACTCTTTGTCATCTCTCGCCTAATCCTTGCCCTTTTCAACGATTACTATATGAGTCGTGTTTCAAGGTGAAACACGAGGAAACACCCAAGGAAAAGGACTTAGGACCAACTGCGATGACGCAGAAAAAGAAGACTCAGGAGATACAGGAGAGCCAGCAGCTCTCCCCAGGCACGTCGAACCCACCAGCACGAGAACCGATGACCGGTGCTCAAGCCTCCTATCTCAAAATGCTCGCCGATGAAGTGCAAGAACCGGCAGCGTTTGAGCAGGGCTTGAGCAAGCGCGAAGCCTCGCGGCGCATCGATGTGCTGATGGAAAGATTGAGGCTGGGCGATCTGCCGCCGCACACCGATTAGTGTGCTTCTTCAGATCAAGCTGAAAGATTGGCGATGCAAGGGCTCCGCTTGGCCCGCGTGCGGCGAATTGCTGCCGTCCTCGCCGTGCAAAACTTGCTCATCGCCGATGCGGGTGCGATGGCTCTTACGCTGACCTCTACCGCGTTCAAGCCAGGCGACAACATCCCCTCGCACTATACCTGCGAGGGCGATGACATCTCGCCACCGCTTGCCTTCGGCAATGTGCCGGATGGCACGAGGAGCCTCGCGCTCATCGTCGACGATCCCGATGCGCCCGACCCGAAAGCGCCGAAACACGTTTGGGCGCATTGGCTCGTCTATAATCTGCCGCCTGACACCAAAGGTTTGCCGGAGGACGCGAGCCGGTCAGGCCTGCCCAATGGCGCCGTGACCGGGCTTAACGACCGCAAGCAGGCCGCGTATCACGGTCCGTGTCCGCCGATCGGACGCCACCGCTATTTCCTTAAGCTCTACGCGCTCGACACCAAGCTGCCGGCCGAAGCCCTGACCAAGGCCGAGCTTGAGGCGACGATGACGGGTCATATCCTGGCGCAAGCAGAGCTCATGGCGACTTATCAGAAGGGCGATCCATAGCAGCCGCCCCCTTACCGCCTCGTCACTTGACTGTGACCTCCCGACTGGCTTGAGTGGCGTCCATGGCTAGACACCCCATGATGAGTTTCATCCGTCTGACAGCTCCCGCTGGCGTCGTCGCGGCGGTGCTGATCGGAATCGCCCCGCACGCCTTCGCCGCCTGCGCCAGTCCCGCCGAATTTGGCCGGTGGTTGCAAGGCTTTAAAAAGGAGGCGGTGGCCCAGGGGATTTCACCCCAGACGGTCGCCTATGCGCTCGACGGTCTCAGCTACGACCCCGCGACCATCGCCAAGGACCGCGGGCAGGGCGTGTTCGCGCAGAGCTTCCTGCAATTTTCCGGCCGCATGGTGTCGTCCAATCGCCTCCAGGTCGGCGGCGCGCTGCTCAAGAAATATGCCGATACCTTCCGGCGCATCGAGCAGCAATATGGCGTGCCGGGTCCGGTGCTCGTCGCCTTCTGGGGACTTGAGACCGATTTCGGCAAAGTGATGGGCAACATGGAGACGATGCGCTCGCTCGCCACGTTGAGCTTCGATTGCCGGCGCCCCGAGGAATTCCAAGAACAACTGATCTACGCGCTGAGAGTGATCGAGCGCGGGGATCTAACCCCGGCACAGATGCGCGGGCCCGCCCATGGCGAGGTCGGACAGTTCCAGTTCCAGCCCAAAAATTACTATGAGTTCGGCGTCGACTTCGACGGCGACGGCCGGATCGACCTGGTCAAGAGTGCGCCCGATTCGCTCGCCTCGGCCGCCAACTATCTGCAATCGAAGGGCTGGCGCGGCAATCAGCCTTGGCTCGAGCAGGTGAGGGTGCCGGCTGACCTGCCTTGGGATCAGGCCGACGTGACCATCAAGAAGCCGCGTGCGTTCTGGGCGCAGCATGGCGTCAGTTATCTGAACGGTAAGCCGATCCCCGCCGACGATCTGCCGTCCGGGCTGGTGCTGCCCATGGGCCGGAACGGCCCCGCGTTCCTCGCTTATCCGAATTTCGACATCTATCTCGATTGGAACCAGTCGCTCGTCTACACCACCACGGCGGCCTATTACGCGACGCGGCTTGCCGGCGGGCCCCCGCTCAACCGCGGCAATGCGCCGACCGAAAGCCTCGGCCTGGCCGAGACCAAGGAGATCCAGCAGCGCCTGGCCAAACTCGGGTTGGATGTCGGCAAGATCGATGGCGTGGTCGGTGCTGCGTCGCGCCAAGCGATCCGCACCATGCAGGTGAAATACGGTCTCCCGGCCGATGGCTACCCCAGCGCCGAGCTGCTGAGCCGGCTCCGCGGCGGCGGCTAAGGCCATTTGCCGATAACGCGCCGATAGGCGGCGGCTATCGCGTCCATCGGCCAACGGTATTTCCGCAATCGCCGCCAGCATTGTTGCATCGGGCATGGCTTCACCACGGAGTAACCCGATGACACCGGCGCGGCCGGCGCGGTGATCCTCCTGCTATTCTGGGTCAGCACCTGCACCAACGGCGTGTTCTAAAATCTCGGGGGCGCTAGTTCCTACCTTCGGACGGACAAAAGAAAAGCCCGGCTGCGAAGCCGGGCTTCTCCTACGCGAGACAGGATCTTCCAATTCGTGCCCGGTCGGGCGTCCGGGGCTCCCAGGTGGCTTCAGCCACCCAAGCGCCGACCGGTAAGGGGCCCGGGACCCTCTCGTCTATCCGGCGCCTATTTGATCGACGTCATGTCCGGCGGGGGCAGCTCAGCGCTATAGACCTGCTGACTGTGATGGAAACAGCCGCCCAACGCGATTGACGCCGCGATGACGGCAAGAGCAACGATAATGCGCATGACTTAATCCCTCTACTAGGTACTGACACTGGACTTGGGTACGCGAGACTGCGTCCATCTCACCTCGTTACGCTTAGAAAAGCGTTAATGGGCGAGCCATTTTAGAACCGGGGGCGCGGTTGGCTTGGCTCGCGCCAACAAGAAGCCCGGCACAAGGCCGGGCTCCAAGAATCCTTTAGGCGCGGGAACAACCTAAAGGCCCAACAGAAGATGCGGCGCCCCTTTTTGCGCTCGCGAATCAACTAGGGCGCCGAGGGCGAAGCAGGAAACTCCATTTGAACCTGTTCCACCCCCGCGTTGAAGGTAGAGTGCCGCGCCGGTGAAATCTTTGCGCTGGATCAACACGGCAACCGGTCAGGTCCGCATGAGCCACCGGGTCATCGGCGTCTTTCCAAGACGGTAAGCAGAAAAAAAGCGCTGCACCATGGTTTGAGATGCCCGGCTTGTCAAAAGTCGGAGCATCTAGACGGCCGGTTCGGCCGTCGTGTCAATCCCGCACCCGGGACAGACTTGTGACGTCGACCGACGTAGAATGGGGCAGTTGTGTTAGACTGAGCCTGGCGCGGTGCCGACCGGAACCGAGGCGAAATTTCGGCACCAGACGCAAGGCAAAGGGGGAAATGCCATGGAAAGCTGGATCACGGACTTGATCATTCAAGCGGTCGCAGGTGGCGTCGGCGGGACTGCCGCCGGTTCGATTCTCAAAGATCTAAGTCTCGGCAAGCCCGGCGACGCCATTAGCGGCGCGATCGGCGGCGGCCTCGTCGGTCAAATCCTGTCGGCGGTGCTTGGCGGCGGCGGCGGCGAAGTCGGCGGCATGGATGTCGCGGCCGTGGTCAAGGACATCGTCGGCGGCGGCGTGGGCGGCGCGGTGGTGATGGCCATCATCGGCATGCTGCGCAACGCCATGATGAAGCGCTAGACGCTTACGGCTCGCCGAGTTAGCGTTCGGCTGCAGGCGGTCAGCGCCGCGAGATTGGCGCTGAAGGCTTTGACGCGCCCGATGTCGTGATATTCGGCGAGCCTGACCGGCCAGCCGTCTTCGAACGTCCAGAAGTTCACGATCACGGTTTCGATCTGCACGCCAGTCTCTCTATGACGATAGTGGGCGGGATCTCGAGGCCGGCCCGGTTCTCGCGGATCATCAGGTCGCTGGTATCGTAGCGCAGCAGATCGAGCTCTTGCGAGACCACGGTCCACCTTTGGAGCGCAGCAACCTTGCCGCGACAGAGACCGCCGAGCGGATGGATCTCCGTAGGCACGTAAACCATGTGGCTGAAATCCTCTGGCAAATAGCTCGCCAGCCACTCCAGGTCCTGGGCCCGCCAGGCGTCGTAGATGTCGGTGATGATGGTCTCGGTTTTGGTCATGTTCCCCCACGACCGAGTATTAAGCATAGCATGAGTCGTGACGTACACGGACATTGTTATTGCCGGCGCGGGCCGTGTTAGCCTGACCGCACGATCAGCCGCAGGCAGACGATGCGATGATGAAGCCAGATCTCCGGCCCATGCTCGCCACGCTCACCGACCAGCCGTTCGACGATAAGGACTGGGTGTTCGAGACGAAATGGGACGGCTTCCGCGCCGTCGCCATGGCGGAGCCGGGACGCGCGAAGCTCTATTCGCGCCGCGGTCACGACATCTCGGCCAAATATCCCTCGATCTGCGCGGCCCTGGCGGCCATCAAGCATGAGGCCGTGCTCGACGGCGAGCTAGTGGCACTCGACGCGCAAGGCCGTTCGCGCTTTCAGCTCTTGCAAAATGCCGGCCGGAACTCAGCGCGCCTACTCTATTGCGTGTTCGATCTGCTGTATCTCGACGGCAAGGATCTCCGCGGCAAGCCGCTGCTTGAGCGCAAGGCGCTGCTTGAGAAAATCTTGCCGAACAGTCCGCTCCTGCTCTACAGCGCCCATGTCGCCGGCGACGGCGTCAAAGCCTTCACCCGCGCCAAGCGCGCCGGGGAGGAGGGCGTCATGGCGAAGCTCGCCAACGGGCGCTACCACTCGGGGCAACGCACCCGTGAATGGCTGAAGGTCAAGGCGAGCCAGGAGCAGGAGGTGGTGATCGTCGGCTTTACCCAGCCCAAAGGCCAGCGCCGGTTTTTCGGCTCGCTGGTGCTCGCGGTGCGTGACGGCAAGAGCTGGAAATATGCCGGCAGGGCAGGGACCGGGTTCACGCAGGCGTCACTGCGCGAACTGCATGGCAAGTTGGTGCCGCTGATCACCAAGAAGAAGCCGATTGCCGAGAAGGTGCCGAGGGAAGCCAGCACTATTTGGGTGAAACCGAAACTGGTCGCCGAGGTTCGATTCACCGAATGGACGGCGGCCGGCGAGATGCGCCACCCGGTTTTTCTGGGCTTGCGCACCGACAAGAAGGCGACCGATGTCACCAGAGAGATGCCGAAACCGTTAAGCGAAGCCAAGCCCAAGGCCCGCTTTAAGCGCCGTTGACTCATATCAAGGCGGAGCATGCGGCCGGCTACTAGCGTTTGACAGCTCGCACAAGGCAAGGAGCGACGCCATGAGCACAGGCCTCGATACCTTCGACAAGACCGTCCAGGAGTCAAATCTCTGGCTCAAGGACGTGATGGAGCGGCTCGACACGCTCGACCGTCATCACGCCTATTCGACCTTGCGCGCGGTGCTGCACGCTTTGCGCGATCGCATCGGGGCCGAAAGCGCGGCGCATCTCGGCGCGCAATTGCCGATGCTTCTGCGCGGCCTCTTCTACGAAGGCTGGGATCCCACGGGCAAGCCCACCAAGGAGCGTCACGAGGCGGCCTTCCTCGCCCATATCGCCAAGGAGCTGCCGCGCGCGGAAGCCGACGAGGTGGAGCAGGGCGTCAAGGCCGTGCTTGATGTCCTGTCGAAACATGTCGATCGCGCGAGCGCCGTGAAGCTTGCCGGCATGTTTCCGCTTGAGCTGCGCAAATTCTGGCCCGCCTTCATCCAGCAGGCCGCGCGCGAGCGGCAAGCCGGCGCGGCTTGAGGCGTGCGCGGTCGGTGATACGGCCCATCGCCGACGACCAAATATTGTTAGAAGCACAGGGCGGACTCGGGTAGGTGTAGTGCCGCACTGGCGCTATTTAGCCCATGAGGAGGACGTCGTGGCCAAAGGCCAACAGAGAAGCAATCGCGAGAAGAAGAAACCGAAACAGGACAAGAAGAAGGTAATGCCTCCGGCTTCCTCGATCGGCTTGACCGATCAGCGCGGCAAGCCTGGCCAAGGCGGTGGCAAGAAGAAAGGCTGACGGCCGGCGAGCTTAGCGGCTCTTGCCTTTGAAGGCGTGCGTGCCGGGCTTGCCCGATTTCGAGCGCGGCCTTGCCCGCTTCAGCGGTATCTCGCGGTTATGCGGCCCCATCTCGTCGAGCGACGGCTTATGCGGCCGGGTGAGGGGAGTCTGGCCCGGGGCCAGGGGCAGGTTCGGCGCCTCGATCTCGGCAGCGGTTCGCTCAAGCTCGCTTTGCCGCGCCAGCGGATCATTGGCGACAGCGAGCTCCATCTGGCGCAAGCGCTTGACCTCGTCGCGCAACCGCGCCGCCTCCTCGAATTCGAGATCGGCCGCCGCCGCGCGCATGCGCTTCTCCATGTCGGCAATGACGCTTTCGAGATTGTGCCCGATCAACGCTTGGTCGTCCTCGCCGAAGCCTGCGCCGGCGTCGACCAGCACATGGTCGCGCTCATAGACCGAAGCCATGATGTCGCCGATGTGCTTCTTCACGCTTTCCGGCGTGATGCCGTTGGCCACGTTATATGCCGTCTGCTTCTCGCGCCGCCGGTTGGTCTCGGCCATGGCGCGCTCCATCGACCCGGTGACGCCGTCGGCATAGAGGATCACGCGCCCGTCGATATTGCGCGCGGCGCGGCCGATGGTCTGGATTAGCGAAGTCTCCGACCGCAAGAAGCCTTCCTTGTCGGCATCGAGAATGGCGACCAGCGCGCATTCCGGAATGTCCAGGCCCTCGCGCAGCAGATTGATGCCCACCAACACGTCGAACGCCCCGAGCCGCAAGTCGCGGATGATCTCGATGCGCTCGAGCGTCTCGACGTCGGAATGCATGTAGCGCACGCGGATGCCTTGCTCATGCATATACTCGGTCAGGTCCTCGGCCATGCGTTTGGTCAGCGTGGTGACCAGCACGCGATAGCCTTGCGCGATCACCTTGCGCGCCTCATCGATCAAATCGTCGACCTGCGTCGACGCCGGGCGCACTTCGACCGGCGGGTCGATGAGGCCGGTCGGGCGAATCACCTGCTCGGCGAACACGCCGCCGGTTTGCTCGAGCTCCCAGGCGGCGGGCGTGGCCGACACATAGATCGACTGCGGCCGCATGGCGTCCCACTCCTCGAAGCGCAGCGGCCGGTTGTCCATGCAGGACGGCAGCCGGAAGCCATATTCTGCCAGCGTCGATTTACGCCGATAGTCGCCCCGGAACATGCCGCCGATCTGCGGGATGGTGACATGACTCTCGTCGACGAACACCAATGAGTTATCGGGCAGATATTCGAACAGGGTCGGCGGCGGCTCGCCGGGCTTGCGCCCGGTGAGATAGCGCGAATAGTTCTCGATACCGGCGCAGGAGCCGGTGGCCTCGATCATCTCCAGATCGAACAGCGTGCGTTGCTCTAGCCGCTGCGCTTCCAACAGGCGCCCGGCGCCGTGCAGCTCGTTGAGCCGGGCCTTCAGCTCTTCCTTGATGCCGCGCACCGCCTGTTTCAGTGTCGGCTTCGGCGTCACGTAATGCGAGTTGGCGTAGACCTTGACCAGGCTGAACTCGTCGGTCTTGGCCCCGGTCAAGGGGTCGAACTCGGTCAGGCTTTCGACCGTGTCGCCGAACAGCGAGATGCGCCAGGCGCGATCGTCCAAGTGGGCCGGCCACAGCTCGATCGTGTCGCCGCGCACCCGAAAATTCCCGCGCATGAAATTCGCGTCGTTGCGCCGGTATTGCAGGGCCACAAGGTCGGCCATCAGCTGGCGTTGCTCGACCTTGTCGCCGCGCTTCAGGCTGAAGGTCATGGCGGTATAGGTCTCGACCGAGCCGATACCGTAGATGCAGGATACCGAGGCGACGATGATCACGTCATCGCGCTCGATCAGCGCGCGGGTCGCCGCGTGCCGCATGCGGTCGATCTGCTCGTTCACCGACGAATCCTTCTCGATATAGGTGTCGGTGCGCGGGATATAGGCCTCGGGCTGGTAGTAGTCGTAATATGAGACGAAATACTCGACCGCGTTCTCCGGGAAGAAGCTCTTGAACTCGCCATAGAGTTGGGCGGCGAGCGTCTTGTTGGGAGCTAGCACCAGGGCAGGGCGCTGCGTCGCCTCGATCACCTTGGCCATGGTGAAGGTCTTGCCCGAGCCGGTTACGCCGAGCAGCACCTGATCGCGCTCATGCGCATTCACTTGTGCGACCAGCTCGGCGATGGCCGGGGGCTGATCGCCCTTGGGCTCGAGCTCCGTCTCGATGCGCAGCGGGACGCCACCTTCCGACTTGTCGGGGCGGGGCGGCCGATGGGGCGTGAACTCCGGCGCGCCGGTCCCCGTCACCAGCGGATGCTCCTGCATCAGCGGCTGCGGCGCATCGCCGAACCCCGGCGGCCGGCGGTCGGCGCCGAGCGGCAAGCCGGTCGCCGGCAGGCCGCTGCCCGGCGAGCCGGTCGCCTCGCCCGTGACGGCGCGTGGCTCGGCGCGCGAGCCGAAGGTCTTCGGGACACGATAAGGCATCGCCCGAATATGGCGGCGGCGAAGGCACTTGGCTAGGGCCGCCGGGGCGCCGGTCAGCCCGCCAGAATTCAGGCTAACCGCGCCGAAATTGGCCCTTGCCGAGCGGTTTCGGCTACAACGGAGCGGTCAATCGCCAGCTGGGGCGCTTTAGATGCACCTGCTTCACCTCATGCACGACACGCCACTCTGGGTCACGGCGGTGCTGCTCACCGCCGGCGCGTTGGTCTACAGCATCGGCCTCATGCTGATGACGCGGGCCGCCTACGGCGTCGACCGCTTAAGCCTCAACAACGAGGTCGCCGGGTTCAAATTCGCCGTGATCGGCGTGTTCTACGCCGTGATGTTGGCCTTCGTGGTGATCGCCGTGTGGGAGGACTTCCGCAAGACCGAAGCCGCGGTCCGGGACGAGGCCAAGACCGTGGTCGACTTGCACCGGCTCACCTTTGCGTTGCCGGTCGAGGGCGGCGCCGAGATCAGAAATCATCTCGTCGCCTATACCAATGACGTGCGCGAGCATGAATGGGCGACCATGGCCGTCGGTGAGCCAAGCGACGCCGTGGTCAAGGATCTCGATCGGCTGAGCCAGGCGATCTTCGCCGTCAGCCCGGCCAATTCGCAACAGCTTGCGCTCTATGAGGACGCGCTCAGGCTTTTGGCGGTGATGACCGACAACCGCAACGAACGCTTGGACAGCTCGGGCGGCTCGATGCCGTGGATCTTGTGGTTCGTGATCATTGTCGGGGGCCTCATCACGCTGGGCTACCCGGCGTTCTTCGGCACGACCAATGTGGCGGCGCAGATTCTTATGACCGCCGCGCTGGCCGAACTGGTGGCGCTGGCCATGCTGCTCGGCCTCGCCTTCGACTATCCCTTCACCGGCGACGCGCGCATCTCGCCCGCGCCCTTCGACCACGCCCTGCGCCAAATGCCGCCAATTTGGCCGCCGCCCTGAGCCGATGCGAGCGCCCCCTCGACTTGCTATTTGGCTCCTGAACCCTTTGATATCCCTGTGACAAGCAGGTACGCCGGCAGCGCGGTAAACCATGCTGTTTCACCCGCATCATGGCTGTCCCCGCGTGCGGCGGTCGTTCGATTTCTTGCGGACGAAGCGCGCCAAATTGCCACTTTCGCCAGCGATCATCGTATAATGAAAAAAACAATTGACTCGCCGGGTGTGACGGCAAGCCTGGATCAGTGAACCGTGATTCGTGCAGGTACGCGCCCGTTTGAGCGGTCGAGTGCGGCATCAGAGCAGATCGGAGCAGAAAGCCATGGCAACGAAAACGAGTGGGAAGAAACGCACAACGCGTAAGAAAGCCAGTCCGCGCAAGACCGCGCGGAAGACTGCCCGCGCCACCCGCAAGACGGCGCGCAAAACCTCGCGCACCGTGCGCAAGACGGCGCGCAAGACCGGCGCCAAAAAGACCGGCGCCAAGCGGGCGACTGCCCGCAAGACGACGGCGCGGAAAACCTCGGCGCGCAAAACCGTCAAGAAGCCGGCGCGGAAACCCCCTGCGCGTAAGGCGCCGGCCCGCAAGCCCGCGGCCGCGAAAGCGACCGCCCCCAAGCCAGCCGCCGCCGCGCCAAAGCCGGCAGCCGCGGCGCCCCTCGCGCCAAGACCAATGGCACCCTCAATGGCGCCGCCGATTCGGCCTGCGGCACCGCCATCGCCGGGCATGGGGAGCGGCGGCATGGCGCCGCGGCCGGCAAGCCCGATGGGCGGCACCACGCCGAGCAGCGCGCCTCGTCCGATGACGCCTGGGTCCGCGCCAGGCTCGAGCCCGAGCCCGCAGCCTTACCGGCCCTCCTGGGCGCGGGACGACGACGACATGTAGGATCGGGAGGGAGGGCCGGCCTTTGACTGCTCTCCCTCTTTCCGTCCGCTAGATCGGCAAGGTCGAGGCGTCCCGCCGTCGCCGTGCTGGTACGTTATGCCGGCTCGCTTTGCGAGGCGGCATTCTTTATGTCAGCGGCGTCCCCACGACCGCATCCCGAGGTCCTTCATATGATTCCTGCTCCGCTCGCATCGGCGCCATGGTCCTATTTCGCGCCAATCGTCCTTCTCGTCTGCTCCAATCTGTTCATGACGCTCGCCTGGTACGGCCACCTCAAGTTCAAATCTGTGCCGCTGGTGACGGTGATTCTGGTGAGCTGGGGGATCGCCTTTGTGGAATATTGCTTCGCGGTGCCGGCGAACCGGATCGGCAGCGCGGTCTATTCGCCCGCCGAGCTCAAGACCATCCAAGAGGTGATCACGCTGATCGTGTTCGCCGGCTTCACCGCGGTCTATTTCAAGGAGCCGCTCAGCCTGATCCAGGGGGCCGGCTTTGCCCTGATCGCATTGGGCGCGATCCTGGTGTTCCGCGGGCAGGCGTAACAGCTGGTGCAGGCTTACGAGGGGTTGTGGAAGGCCTCCGGAGCGCTTCCGTCCGGAGGCCGCAAAGCTACACGCCTCTGAACAGGTTGCCGACTGCCAGCACCACATAGGCAATGATCGCCACCCAAACGGTGTGATCGGAAATAATTGGGATATTGACCCCCAGAGCGGCAATCACGGCCAAGGCAGCCAAAATCAGCGATATGATGAACACCGCTGTGGTTGGTGGTGTCAGATTCATCTCCAAGCCCCTCCCTCTTGTTGACGGGCGGACTGTAATCGTTTTTGCTGAAAAGGCGAGCGGTTTACTTTATTGGCGCGAGAGGCCAACCTCCGGCTAACGGCGGTCGCCAACTCGGCGAGTTAGGAGGCGAGGTGATGCGTCCCATGACGCGTTTGTTCCTAGGTCTTATGTTTCTCGTTGGCATCTTAGCCGCCGTCGCACTCGGTCTGCCGGCCCATGTTACCGTTAACCGTTCGGTAGTGATCAATGCGCCGGAAGCGGTGGTCTTTCCCTATCTCAACAACCTGCACAACTTCGCCGATTGGTCGCCTTGGGCCGTTCGCGATCCGCAATTGGCCGTGAGCTATTCCGGACCGCAGGACGGCAAGGGGGCGAAGATCCAGTGGACCAGCAAGGTCCCGTCGATCGGCACCGGCACCATGGAGATCACCGAAAGCGAACCCAACCGGCATATCGACCTTGCCGTCAATTTCAACGGCTTGGATGGCACGAGCTCTTACGACGTCGGACCGTCGGGCTCGGGCAGCAAGGTCACTTGGTCGTTCGGCTACGATTCCGGCACGAGCCCGCTCAAGCGCTGGACGGCGCTGATGCTCGACAGCTTCGTCGGCGCCGAGTATCGCACCGGCCTCGACCGGCTCAAGGAGAAGATCGAATCTGAGCGGCGCCCGACCGAGCCCAGTATCAGCGTCGTCCCGGAAGGCGGCGTGTCGACTCAGCCGCAGCAGCCTGCCGCGGCGCTGCCGCCCGGCGCCGTGCCACAGGGCGGGGCTACGCCGCAAGGTGCCGCTGTGCCGCCGGGCCAGGCTACGCCTCAGGCCGGGGAGGCGCCGGCGGCCGGGGCACCACCGGATGCCACCGCGCCGGCGGCGGAAGCCGCCACGCCGGAGCCCGCACCCGCGCCTGCTCCACCCCCGAAGAAGAAGAAGCGGCAATAAGCTCGAAGAGACGGTCGCGTCCTAGAGTTTTTGCTCGGGTCTCGACGCCGTTGGCGCCGGGGGCTCGGTCTTGATCGCCTGGATCACCAGCCGCAGCGAGCTCGCCAGCAGCGGGTCGAGCGGCAGGCAGGTGACGAGCGTGGGATCGGCCTCCAGCGGGCCGGATTCGTTATCCGCCAAATGCGGATCGACCACCCCGCGGCCGGTCACCCGATAGACCCGTGACGAACCGTCGGCGGTGGTGACGGTGATGCGGTCGCCGACGCCCACCTCGCTGAGCTTGGTGCGCGGCTCGTCCTTGTCATCGCCGGCCGGTTCGGACGGTTCAATAACCGTATCCGCAGCGTTGCCGACCGCCGCGCTTAAGCCAAGTCTCGGCACCTTGGCGTCGGTCGCGGCCGGTGTGTCGGACCATGGCCAGACGGCCTGCTCGGGCATGCCCGCGAGCGCATGATGCCAGGCGCTTTGCCGGATCATTTGCGCGATCCCCATCTTGGCGCGGATGGGGAAGCCGTCGCCGGCCTGGACGAGGCCGGCGACGACCAACACGCTTACCATGGCCCCCAACGTCCACCCGAGCCTTGCGCGCGAGCGAAGAAAGAGGAGGAGGAGCTGCGCCGACCCCCGTCGCGACATCAGATCCTCCTCCCGATCCGCCGCGGGGAGGCATAATCGCGGCGGTGGTATCGCCAGAACATGAACGTCACCGCGCTCAGGAACGCGAGCACGAGCGCGAGAATGGCAATCCGCTGGTTGGTATCCGGCGCCTTGAGCGAGGCGAGCGGGCTAGCCTCTTGCTTCGGCACCACGGTGAGCGGCAGCACGGGATAAGTTCGATCCGCCTGACTTGCGTCGGAGCCGGTCGCGACGACGGTCGAGGTGTCGGGGACGACGCTCGAGGTGTCAAGCAGGTCTGCCTGATCGGGCGCGGGCGGTGCCGCATCGACCGGTGCCGGCGCCGCTTCCTGGGCCGCATCGGCCCCGCCGTCGAAGGCGAACTGCGGCAGAACGCTCGGCATCAACGAGTTCTGTAATCCGCCGACTGAGGGGTCATAGTTGGCCGCTCGTCCGGCCGCTTTCATCGCGTGCTGCGCCGGCCCCTGAGGCCCAAATACTTTGTCGTAGACCCAGCCTTCGGGCAGATTGACCGGCATATCGACGCTCGCCACGCCTTGGCCGTCGGGCCGCGACTTGGTCTGGTCGATGGCGACCAGGCTGGTCTGGCTCGACACCAGATGATGCTCGAGCGCAACCGTCTCGATCTGCTTCTCGATCACGCCGAAACTCATGTCGCCATAGGCTTTGGCTTCGAGCGAGTCGATCTTGCTGCGCGCCCACAATTTAGCAACCCCCACGCCGTCGACGGCGTCGGACAGCCGCAACGCCGCCGTCCACGGCTTGCCGTCGAACATGCCGGACAGATGCAACTCGCCGCCCATGGCGCCGATCTTGGCCGACAGCACGACAGGCTCGCCGGCATAAAGATCGGGCAGGGGATCGGGCCACACTTCGGCGCTGGTGCCTTGCGGCCATGCGGCCTTGAGGCCCAGCATGACCGGCTTTTCGAGCTTGGCGAACAGCGCGCTCATGCGCGCGAGCACCTGCTCCTCGGCGCCGATATGGGTGAAGGTGCCGCGGCCGAGCTCTGCCGCCCGGCGCATGAAATAGCTGTTCGGCGCCGAGCCGATGCCGACCGTGAACAGGCGCGAACGGCCAAGATGGCTTGAGATCTCGGCGAATAGCTGATCCTCGTTGCCGACCGAACCGTCGGTGAGGAACACCACCTGACGGACCCGGCTGGTATCTGAGGCGGCCGCGTCCTTGAGCGCCGCTGTTAGGGCGGGCAGCATCTCCGTCCCGCCTTGGGCGTCGAGCCGGGACACGAAATTCTTGGCGATCGCCAGATTTTCCGACGTGGCGTCCACGGCCTGATCGAACAATGTCTCCATGGTGTCGTCGAAGCGCACCACGTTGAACTTGTCGCCGGCGCGCAAGCGATCGAGCGCGTAGAGCAGGCTCTGCTTGGCCTGCACCATCGAGGTGCCGGCCATCGAGCCCGAATTGTCGATGACGAAGATCAGCTCGCGCGGCAGGAGCTTGGCGGCGCTTTCGAGAGTCGGCGGCGTCACCATGGCGAGCAGGTAGTCCTGCCCGTTGACCGTCTCATGGAACAGTGCGGTCTGCGGCACCGAAGCGACTTTCGGGCTCCAAGTCAGCTCGAAATCCTTGTCGGCCGGCACCGTGCCGCCGGCCAGGGTCAAGCTCGCCGTCTCGTCACCGGGCCGATCGAGTGCCATCTGATGAAACGAGCTCTTGATGTCGCCAAGGACGAAGCCGGCATTGAGCGTGACCCGGATCGACACCGGGTTGATCTTCGGCGACTTGGCCGGATCGAGCACTGGCGGCGTGATGCGGTCGCGATCGGGCACGGGATCGATGCCCGACGGCTTGCCGCCGAAATCGACCGTGGTGATGTCGCCCGCCTTGGGGTTATAGCGAGGGGCGACCACCAGGGGGAAGCGCAGCGCATAGACGCCGCCGTCCTGCTTCACCGTCTCCTGGTATTCGATGCGCACGACAATTGCCTCGTGCGGGCCGATATTGGCCACCGAGTTGCTGAAGATGTTAGGCCGCTCCTGCTCAACCAGGCTCGCCTTCTGGCCGGCGTCCTTCGCCGCCTCATAGGCCTCCTTGGCCTCGTCGCGGCCCTTGATCTCGCCTTCGATCACTCGGTCGCCGATTTCCATGCGGAGGGCATCGACCGCCGACTGCTCCGGCAGCGGAAACACATAGATGCCTTCCAGCCAACGATCAGACGGGTTCTCGAAACGCTGGGTAACGGTGACGCGGGCGATGGTGCCGCTGACCGCCATGACCACGTCGGTCTGAAGCCGCGGCGCTTCGACCAAGCTGCCATCTTCGCTCTGCAGCAGCAGCGCCCCGGTGTTCATCTCGCCGGGGGTGACGCGTTGAGCTTCGCCGGTGGCGGCGCTGACACCGGAAGATACCGGCTCGGCACGCACCAAAATGCAGGGCAAAGTGAAGAAAAGAGCGAGGATCAGGGAAAGGAAAACGGAAGTTGCCAACGGCTCGCGGGAGCACAGAGCTTGGCGTCGCTTGGTCATCGACTTAAGCCTCGTCTGTCGGCACCAAGCAAAATCAACCATGCCAATGGGGCGGGGCTTTAGCCGGATTGTGTTTCCCCGCCACAACTGTGGCGCAAATGCGATTATGCACAGGGTGGCAAGACGGCGCACGCGCGGGAACCGGAGCGGGCGCAGAAAGTTAGCCTGCTAGGGGGAGGCCCGCGCTGCGCTCCAGCCGATCGGACCCTCCCGTCCAACCCCGAACTCCAAGGAGGCTACGTCCCACCATGCCCGCCACCAAATCGTTGCAGGATCTTTTCGTCCATCTGCTCAAGGACATGTATTACGCCGAGAAGCAGATCCTGAAGACGCTGCCGAAAATGGCCAAGAAGGCCGACTCGAAAGACCTGCGCCAGGCCTTCGAGCATCATCTCAAAGAGACGGAAGGCCAAGTCGAACGTCTCGAGCAGGTGTTCGCGCTGTGCGAGCTCAAGCCCGCCGGCAAGACCTGCCCTGCCATCAAGGGCATCATCGAGGAGGGCGCGGAGGATATGAAAGAGGCCAAGGACCCCGATGTGCTCGATGCCGGCATGATCGCCGACGCTCAGGCGGTCGAGCATTACGAGATCGCCCGCTACGGCACGATGGTCGCCTGGGCCAAGCAGCTCGGCATGAACGATGCGGCGAGCCTGCTCCAGCAGACCTTGGATCAGGAATACAACGCCGATCGCACCCTGACCAAGCTGGCCGAGGGCAGCCTCAATCGCCAGGCCGCCTAGGGTCCTTCGGCTCGATCTCGATTGCCTACAATGCAGCAGGCGCGGGTTGATGGCCCGCGCCTGTGGCTTTTTGCGGCATAAGGCTTGCGGGCAAACGCGGCCTTGCTTAGGGTGCGCGCGCCTCTGCCGCTGCACTGCAACATTTTCCGGGAGATTGACATGGGACTGGTCGCCCGCACGCTCGAACGGGTCAAGCCTTCGCCGACCATGGCCATTACCAGCAAGGCGCGCGAGCTGAAGGCAGCCGGGTTCGACGTCATCGGCCTCGGCGCGGGCGAGCCCGACTTCGACACGCCCGACAACGTCAAGCAGGCGGCGATCAAGGCGATCCAGCGCGGCGAGACGAAATACACCGCGGTCGACGGCATTCCCGAGCTCAAGCGCGCCATCGCCGAGAAGTTCAAGCGCGAGAACGGGCTTGCCTACAAGCCGTCGGAGATCACCGTCGGCTCGGGCGGCAAGCAAGTGCTGTACAATGCGCTGCTCGCCACGCTCGACCCGGGCGACGAGGTCATTATCCCGTCGCCCTATTGGGTGAGCTATCCCGACATCGTGCTGCTGGCCGGCGCCGAACCGGTGATCGTCGAGACCAAGCTGGAAGATGGCTTCAAGCTGAAGGCCGAGGCGTTGGCGCGCGCCATCACGCCTAAGACCAAGTGGTTCATCTTCAACTCGCCGTCGAACCCGACCGGCGCCGCCTATACCGAGGACGAGATCAAGGCGCTCACCGACGTGCTGGTGAAGCACGACCGGGTGTGGGTGCTGTCCGACGACATCTATGAGCACCTGGTCTATGACGGATTCAAATTCACCACGCCGGCCGCGATCGAACCGAAGCTGAAGACCCGCACGCTTACCCTGAACGGCGTGTCCAAGGCCTATTCGATGACCGGCTGGCGCATCGGCTATGGCGGCGGACCGGAGCCGCTGATCAAGGCCATCGCCACGCTGCAATCGCAGTCGACCTCGAATCCCTGCTCGATCAGCCAATGGGCCGCGGTCGAGGCGCTCGAAGGCCCGCAGGAATTTCTCAAAGATTGGGTCGCGTCGTTCCAGGAGCGTCGCGATCTGGTGGTCGCCATGCTGAACCAGGCCAAGGGCATTTCCTGCCCGAAGCCCGAGGGCGCGTTCTATGTCTACCCGTCTTGCGCCGGGGTGATCGGCAAGACCAGTAAGGGCGGCAAGATGATCGGCAACGACGAGGACTTCGCCACCGCTCTGCTCGAGGAGGAGGGCGTCGCCGTGGTGCAGGGCGCGGCGTTCGGGCTGTCGCCGTTCTTCCGCATTTCCTATGCGACCGGAATCAAGTCGCTGGAAGAGGCTTGCCGCCGCATTCAGCGTTTTTGCGGCAACCTCAGCTAGCGCGGGAGGAGCGGATGGCCGACATGAAGTTCAGCACCGGCAACCAGATCAAAGGCAAGATCATGGAGATCCGCAAAGGCGCGGTGACCGCCATCGTCTATGTCGCGGTGCCAGGCGAGACCACGCTCGAAGCGAGCGTCACCATCGCCTCGCTTGAGACGCTGAAGCTCTACGAGGGCAAGCCGGTGATCCTGATGATCAACCCGGGCGACATTATTATCGGTTGCGAGTAGGTCGCGGCGCGGCCCCAAGTCAGGCGGTCAGCGTCTGCGCGTTGTGGGCGACGCCTTTTTGTGTGAGCAGCTCTTGCAACTCGCCGGCCTGAAACATCTCCCGGACGATGTCGCAGCCGCCGATGAACTCACCCTTGACGTAGAGCTGCGGGATGGTCGGCCAATTCGAATAGGCCTTGATGCCGTCGCGTACGCTCATGTCCTCGAGCACGTTGATGTCTTTGAAGTCGACGCCGAGCTGGCCGAGAATCTGCGCGACCTGCATGGAGAAGCCGCATTGCGGCATGCTCTTGGTGCCCTTCATGAACAGCACCACGTCGTTGCCGGCCACCTCGGTCTTGATCCAGTCCTGCACATCATTCTGGGGGTTCATCGTCTCGATCCTCTGTGACGCTGGCACATTAGCTATGGCGCCGCGGTCTTCAGCGCAAGAGCGTGCAGCGCGCCGCCGATATTTCCCTTAAGCGCGTCATAGACCATCTGGTGCTGTTGCACCCGGGTTTTGCCGCGGAACGCCTCCGACACGATGGTCGCGGCGTAATGATCACCGTCTCCGGCGAGGTCCTCGATACGGATCTCGGCGTCGGGAAAGCGCTCCTTGATCAGCCGCGCAATATCGTCGGCCGCCATGGCCATCGTGATGCTCCTTGCCTTGCGCGAGTTTAGCCGTGCGCCATGAAGCGGGGCAACCAGCCCTCATGCGCTGCCCTGAGTGACGCCAATGGCAAGGCAGGCTCGCCGTCGAGCGAGATGGCCTCGCCGCCCACTTTGCCGAGCAGCCTGAGCGGCACCTTGGCCACCGCCGCCGCCTTGTGGATGGCGTCGGCCTGGTCGGGAGAGGCGGCCACCACGTAACGCGCCTGGTCCTCGCCGAACCACAGCGCATGAGGCGGCAGGGGGGCCGGAATCGCGTCGAGCTCGACCCCGAGGCCGCCGGCCAAGGCCATCTCGGCAATCGCCACCAGTAGGCCGCCGTCCGACACGTCATGCACCGCCGACAGGCATCCATCCCTGATCAGCCCTCTGATCAGATCGCCGGCCCGGCGCTCGGCGTCGAGATCGACCGGCGGCGGCGCGCCGTGGGTCCGCTCCAGCATGACCTGCATGTACAGCGACTGGCCGAGATGACCCGTCTCGGCGCCAAGCAGCATGAGCACGTCGCCCAGGCGCTTGAGCGCGGTGGTGGCCATGTGAGCAATGTCGGGGATCAGCCCGATGCCGCCGATCGCGGGGGTGGGCGGAATGGCGATGCCGTTGGTCTCGTTGTAGAGCGAGACATTGCCCGACACAACGGGGAAGGAAAGCGCGGTGCACGCCTCGGCCATGCCTTCCACCGCGGACGCGAACTCGCCCATGATCTCGGGCCGCTCGGGATTGCCGAAATTCATGCAGTCGGTGATGGCCAGCGGATCGGCGCCGACCGCGGTGAGATTGCGCCAGCACTCCGCCACCGCCTGCTTGGCGCCTTCGTAAGCATCGGCGGCGCAATAGCGGGGCGTCACGTCGCAGGAGATGGCGAGCCCCTTTTGGGTGCCGTGGACGCGCACCACGGCGGCATCGCCGCCCGGCCGCTGCACCGTGTCGGCCATGACCATGTGGTCGTATTGCTCGAAGATCCAGCGGCGCGAAGACAGATACGGCGAGCCCATCAGGCATTCCAGCGCCCCGAGCACGCTGTTCGGCGCGGGCACCTCTTCCGGCGCCACCACCGCTTGCGGCTCGGCTTTGTTCCAAGGCCGCTCATAGACCGGCGCCGCATGGGCCAGCGCCGCGAGCGGAATGTCAGCCTCGACCATGCCGCGATGGCGCACCACCAGATGTCCGGTGTCGGTGGTGTAGCCGATCACCGAGAAGTCGAGCTCCCATTTGCGGAACACGCGCTCGGCGACCTTCTCCGCGCCGGGCTTCAGTATCATGAGCATGCGCTCTTGGCTTTCCGACAGCATCATCTCGTAAGCGGTCATGCCGTCCTCGCGGGTGGGCACGCGATCGAGTTCGAGCTCGATGCCGACGCCGCCTTTGTCGGCCATCTCCACCGAAGACGAGGTGAGGCCGGCGGCGCCCATGTCCTGGATGGCGACGATGGCGTCTTCCGTCATCAGTTCGAGACAGGCTTCGAGTAGCAGCTTTTCGGTGAACGGATCGCCGACTTGCACGGTCGGGCGCTTCTCCTCGGAGGCGTCATCGAACTCCGCCGAGGCCATGGTGGCGCCGTGTATGCCGTCACGGCCGGTCTTCGAGCCGACATAGACCACCGGATGGCCGACGCCTTTGGCCGCCGACGTAAAGATGCGGTTCGCGTCAGCGATCCCGACGCACATGGCGTTGACCAGGATATTGTCGTTGTAGCGCGGGTCGAAATTGGTCTCGCCGCCGACCGTCGGCACGCCCATGCAATTGCCGTAGTCGCCGATGCCAGAGACCACGCCGGCGACCAGGTGCCGCGTCTTGGGGTGAGCAGGGGCGCCGAATCTGAGCGCGTTCATGTTGGCGACCGGGCGCGCTCCCATGGTGAATACGTCGCGCATGATGCCGCCGACGCCGGTCGCCGCGCCCTGATAGGGCTCGATATAAGACGGGTGGTTGTGGCTCTCCATCTTGAAGATGGCCGCCTGGCCGTCGCCGAGATCGACCACGCCGGCATTTTCGCCCGGGCCCTGGATCACCTGCGGGCCTTCGGTGGGAAGCTTCTTGAGCCAGACCCTCGAGGATTTATAGGAGCAATGTTCCGACCACATCACCGAGAAGATGCCGAGCTCGGTCAGCGACGGCTCGCGGCCGAGCGCGCCGAGCAGGAGCTGGTACTCCTCCCGGCTGAGCCCGTGCTCCGCGACCAATTCCGGGGTGATGCCGCCTGCTGGTTTCGCCGCGCGCGCCGCGAGGTTCAATGGAGCGTCTCCACCAGCGAGAGGAACATCTTGGCGCCGTCGGTGCCGCTCAGCGCCTTGTCGGCGAGACGCTCGGGATGGGGCATCAGACCGAGCACCGTGCCGGTCTCGTTGTAGATGCCGGCGATATTGTTGCGCGAGCCGTTGGGATTGGCGTCGTCCGAGGCCTTGCCGTGCTCGTCGCAATATCGGAAGGCGACGCGGCCTTGGCCTTCGAGCCGCTCCACCGTGGCGTCGTCGGCGAAATAGCTGCCGTCCTTATGCGCGATGGCGAACTTAACCACCTCGCCCTTGACGTAGCGGCGCGCATAGGCGGTGTCGTTCCGCTCAACGCGGAGCAGCACGTCCTTGCAGATGAATTTGAGCGTGGCATTCCGCATCAACACGCCGGGCAGCAACCCCGCCTCGGTCAGCACCTGGAAACCGTTGCAGATGCCGAGCACCGGCGTGCCGGCGCGCGCGCGCGTCACCACCTCGCGCATCACCGGCGAGTGCGCCGCCATGGCGCCTGAGCGAAGATAGTCGCCGTAGGAGAAGCCGCCCGGCAGCACGATCAGGTCGCTCGCCGGAATCTCCGAGTCGCCATGCCACACCATGGCCGGCGCCTGCCCGGTGGCGGCTTCGAGCGCCACTGCGGCGTCACGGTCGCAATTCGATCCGGGAAAGACGATGACGCTCGCTTTCATGTGCCGTTCTTGAAACCTCTGGACCTTATGCGTCGAGACGCCGCCTTCGGCGGCTTCTCAGCACGACGACTCCACTCCTCACCCTGAGGAGCGGCGTAGCCGCGTCTCGAAGGGTGAGGCTCCAGTCCCTCAAGCCGCCTCGAGCTCATAAGCGTAGTTCTCGATGATGGTGTTGGCGAGCAGCTGCTCGCACATGCGCTCGACCTCGGCGCGAGCGCGGTCCGGGTCGCTCTCGGCCACCTCGACCTCGATATATTTGCCCTGCCGCACGTTGCCAACCTGGCCGAAGCCGAGCGCATGCAGCGCTCCGGCGATGGCCTTGCCTTGTGGATCGAGCACGCCCGGCTTCAGCGTGATAGTGATGCGCGCCTTCATGTCCCCTTCGTCCGGCCTATTTGGAACGCACCAAGACAGGTCCGGTTCGCGCCCGGGTCGGGTTGTCGACATGCAGCCCGAGGCGGCGCGCCACCTCTTGATAGGCCTCGACCAGGCCGCCCATGTCGCGGCGGAAGCGGTCCTTGTCGAGCTTGTTCTGCGTTTCGATGTCCCACAGCCGGCAGCAATCGGGCGAGATCTCGTCGGCCAAGAGGATGCGCATCTGCTCGTTGTCCCATTGCCGGCCGAACTCGCATTTGAAGTCGACCAGCCGGATGCCGACGCCGAGAAACAGGCCCGACAGGAAATCGTTGACGCGCAGCGCCAGCGACATCACGTCGTCGATCTCCTGCGGCGTCGCCCAGCCGAACGCGGTGATGTGCTCCTCGGTGACCATCGGATCGCCGAGTTGGTCGTTCTTGTAATAGAACTCGACGATCGAGCGCGGCAACGCCGTGCCTTCGTCCAGGCCGAGCCGAGTCGATAGCGAGCCGGCGGCGACGTTGCGCACTACCACCTCGAGCGGAATGATCTCGACCTCGCGGATCAGCTGCTCGCGCATGTTGAGCCGCTTGATGAAGTGGGTGGGCACGCCGATCTCGCCGAGCTTCTGGAACAGATATTCGGAGATGCGATTGTTGAGGACGCCCTTGCCCTCGATCTTGTCGCGCTTCTTGTTGTTGAAGGCGGTGGCGTCGTCCTTGAAATGCTGGACGAGCGTACCGGGCTCAGGGCCCTCATAGAGAATCTTGGCCTTGCCTTCGTACACCTTCCGCCGGCGGTTCATGGTTAGTTCCTCACTCAGGACTGGCTTCTGACAAACGCCAAACGCGCGGGCGAGAGGGTCACCCAGGCCGCGCGCAACTTGCAAATCGCCATTGCCGGAATCAATTCAAGGGGTCTTGATCGACCTTAGCGTAAGGGAGTGGGGCATACAACGGCTGCCGGGACGCGAGCCGGTCCCCCGCAATTGGTTGATTTTCCGGGCTTTGGGCGCTATCCCTCGGCTCGGCAGCGGCGGCATTTCCCCAGGATTTTTGCGGAATTTGCTTCGAATCGACGGGCTCAAAGGAGGCGCAAGCCACATGGCTAGTTTTGAGGATCGCGAAAAGGGTTTTGAGCGGAAATTCGCCCATGACGAGGAGCTCAAGTTCAAGGCGACGGCGCGGCGGAACAGGCTCCTCGGCCTCTGGGCGGCGGAACTGATGGGTCTTTCCGGAGACGCCGCCCAAGCCTATGCGCGCGAGGTGATCAAGGCGGACCTCGAGGAGCCCGGCGAGGAGGATGTCGTGCGCAAGATCAGACGCGACTTCGATGCCAAGGGCGTCGGCAAGTCGGACCACGAGATCAGGCGTCAGATGGCCGATCTGATGGGCCAGGCGATCAGCCAGCTCGAAGCCGAAGCCAAAGGCTGAGGGCGGCTGCATGCGCGAAGACCGCTTCCGCACGGCGGCCAAAGACCGCCGCACGCTGTTCAACGCCTGGCTCACCCTCAACAACCCCTTCCTCATCGAACTGATCGGCGAGTCGGGTTGGGACTGCATCACCATCGACCAGCAGCACGGCCTCGGCGGCAACGAGGTGCTGCTTGCCTGCCTTACCGCGGCGCGCGCGTGTGGGCTACCGGCCATTGTCCGCGTCGCCGAGAACGATCCCGGCCTGATCGGCCGCGCGCTCGATGCCGGCGCCCAAGGCATCATGTGTCCCCTGATCGGCAACGTGGAGGACGCCGAGGCCTTCGTGCAGGCGGTGAAATATCCGCCGCGCGGGCAGCGGAGTTGGGGGCCCTACCGCGCGCAGCTCGACCACGAGGGCGATTATTTCAAGACCGCGAATGACTGGACCATCGCTTGCCCGCAGATAGAGACCAAGGGCGCGCTCGATCAGCTCGACGAGATCCTGGCGCTCGACGGCGTCGACATGGTCTGCTTCGGTCCCAACGATCTCTCGGTGGCGCTGACCGGCCGGCTCGACATTTCCGCGCCGGAGGTCAAGGAGGCGATGACTCTGGTTCTGAGCAAATGCCGCGAGATGTCTGTGATCGCGCTGATTTTTGCCAACGACATCGCCTTTGCCAAGCCGCTGGTCGCCGATCGCTGGGATGTGGTGGCGGTCGGTACCGACGCCGGCTGGTTCGCGCAAGCCGCCGCCGCCGTGAAAGACGCTGCCAAGAACAACTCTTAGGCTGACGCTTGGCTCACGCTATGCCAATATGGCGGGAGGGAAATGGGGGGTTTCATGCGGATTCGGATTCCGATTTTGGCGATTGCCGTGCTGGCCGGGCTGGCTATGTGCCCCGGTGGGGCGCAGGCGCAGGACGACGAGCTGTTTCCGATCTTTCCGCCTTATCCCTATCGCTCGGGATATTACCCCAAGGCCGACTGGTATCACGACATGCCGCCCTATGTGGCGCTCAAGCCTTCCTTCTACCGCAAGCGCTATTTCATGATGGCCCAAGAGCGAAACCGCTATCGCTACATGCCCCACATCTTCCACGGCTATAGCGACGGCGAACGTATTGACGACGTCGACATTCAGGGCGTAACCGGCACCCTCAAAAGCACCTACGCCGACTGAGCTTGATCTGATTATTGCCCAGCAGTCGGTTACCGCGCGGCTGAACTACCGCTTCGGCAAATAGCGCGGCCCTAGTTTTTCCCGAATACACGCTTGAAGATCGTATCCACGTGTTTCAAGTGAAAGCCGAGATCGAACTGGGCGCGGATCTGTTCGGGCGATAGCGCCTTGGTGACCTCTTTGTCGGCGAGCAGCGCCTCCAGGAAATCGGCGCCGTCCTCCCACACGCTCTTGGCATTGCGCTGCACGATCCGGTAGGCCTCCTCGCGCGGCACGCCGGCATCCGTCAGCGCCAGCATCACCCGCTGCGAATGGATCAACCCGCCGAGCTGGCCGAGATTTTGGCGCATGCGCTCCGGATAGACCACCAGGTCCTTGACGATCGAGGTCAGCCGGTGAAGCGCGAAATCGAGCGCGATGGTGGCGTCGGGGCCGATTACCCGCTCGACCGAAGAATGGGAGATGTCGCGCTCATGCCACAGCGCCACGTCTTCCAGCGCCGGCAGGGCGTAGGCGCGCACCACCCGGGCGAGGCCGGTCAGGTTCTCCGACAGCACCGGGTTCCGCTTATGCGGCATGGCCGAGGAGCCCTTCTGCCCTTGGCTGAAATATTCCTCAACCTCGAGCACCTCGGTCCGCTGCAAATGCCTGATCTCGGTCGCTAGCCGCTCGACCGAGCTTGCCACCACGGCCAGCGTGGCGAAGTAGGCGGCGTGCCGGTCGCGCGGCACCACCTGCGTTGAAATGGGCTCGACCTTGAGGCCAAGCTTGTTCGCCACATAGGCTTCGACCCGTGGATCGACATGGGCAAAAGTTCCGACCGCGCCCGAAATGGCGCAGGTGGCGACCTCCTCGCGGGCCCGTACCAGCCGCTCCCTGGCCCGGGCGAACTCGGCATAGGCGACGGCAAGCTTGAGCCCGAAAGTGGTCGGCTCGGCATGGACGCCGTGGCTGCGGCCGACCGTCGGCGTGTCCTTATACTCGAAGGCGCGGGCTTTCAGCGCAGCCAGCAGTTGGTCGATGTCGCCGATCAGCACGTCGGCCGCCTCGACCAGCTGCACGTTGAAACAGGTGTCGAGCACATCCGATGATGTCAGCCCTGAATGCAGGAACCGCGCTTCCGGCCCGACATGCTCGGCGACCGAGGTGAGAAAGGCGATCACATCGTGCTTCACCTCCCGCTCGATCTCGTCAATACGGGCGATGTCGAAGCCGCCGCGTTTCCTAACCGCATCGGCCGCATGTTTGGGGATGAGCCCGAGCTCGGCCATGGCCTCGGCGGCATAGGTCTCGATCCTGAGCCAGATGCGAAATCTGGTCTCGGGCTCCCAGATCCGAGCCATCTCGGTGCGGCTGTAACGGGGGATCATGCGGTTCGAAGAAGCCTTTCCGCGAGGAAAGTTGCGAAAGAGGCGCTAACCTCTAGCAGAGGGCCCGCCACCACTCAAATCGGACCGTTAATCAGATGTCGGCGGTCTTGGCCTCGCGCGGCCCGAACCAGGCGACGTAGATCGCGGCGGCCACGGTGAGAGCGGCATAGGCCGGGCGCGGCGGCAACAACATATCCAGCAAGAATGTGTAGAAGTCGTTGAGCGAGGCGAAATACATGCCGGTCAGCGACCAGTCCTGCTGATTGGGATAGGTGGCGTGGATGTAGATGAATCTCAGCAGCCCGCCGAAGCTGCAAAACGCCACCACGAAGATAAAGAAGGCGAACATGAAGCGGACGACGAAGCCCCGTTTGGCGGCAAAGCTCTGCACCCACCAGGTGGCGAGTGCGGCCAGCGCCCCGGCGAATCCGACGATGCGGAGCGTGTGCCTGGTCTGCTCGTTCATGATCGAGTTCATGTAGTCGCCCGACAACAGCGCCCACATGGCGATGCCGATTACCAGGGCGAACGCGACGGCGAGCACGAAGCCCACCACGTTGCCAAACGTCAATTTTTCCATTTGCTTTCCCGCCCGTTCATGCGGCCCCACTCAGGCTTAACTATGCCGGGGAAATGGCCGGGCTGCAATCGGCGCGGCCAGGAGCGGGCTTGCCGCTCACGGCCGTTTATGGTCCGATCCCCGGCCACGACAAGGAGGCGGCCCGCCATGGCATTCGACGATTTGAAGGCCGAACTCGCGCTTCTCATCAATCAGATGGAGAACCAGCCCGAGGATCGGCACGAGCTTTACCTCCAGATCCGGGAAAAGCTCAACGAGATGCGCGTTTTCGGCATGCCGCTCCCCGCCGATTTGGTTCGGCTGGAGAAAGAGCTCGAAGCCGAGTTTAAAGCAGACGAGCGCGCGGCCAGGAAAACCTAGCCGCCGGATAACCGGTCGGATCAGCCGGCCGGCTTGGCATCCTCCTCGCCGATCTCCTCATAGGTACCGTTCGACCAGCGATAGACCGCGTAAGGCGGCAGGTTCGGATCGCCCTTTTCGTTGAATTTGAACTTGCCGATCACGGTGTCGAACTCGGTGTCGTTGAGCGCCTTCACCACATCGGCGGCGGCCACCGACTTCGCCTTTTCGACCGCCTGCTTCCAGGCCTGGACCGCGGCGTAGGTGTAGAGCACGTAACCTTCCGGCTCGATGCCCTTGTCCTTGAAGCGCTTGACCACTTCGGCGGCGGCCGGGTTCTTGCGCGGATCGGGCGAGAAGGTCATCAGCGTGCCTTCGCCGGCGGGTCCGGTGATTGACCAATATTCCTGCGTGATGAGCGCGTCGCCGCCCATCAGGATGGTGTCCATGCCCTGATCGCGCATCTGACGCACGATCAGGCCCGCCTCGGTGTGATAGCCGCCCAGGAACAGTACATCGATGTCGGCCTGCTTCAGCTTTGACACCAGCGCCGAATAGTCCTTCTCGCCGGCGGTGATGGCCTCATACATCGCCTCTTGCTTGCCCGCTTCGTTGAGCGCCTTCTTGACTTCGTCGGCGATGCCTTTGCCGTAAGCGGTCTTGTCGTGGATGATGGCGATGTTCTTGTCGGCGAAGTTCTTGGCGAGATATTTGCCCGCGACGCCGCCTTGCTGATCGTCGCGGCCGCACACGCGGTAGATATTCGGGCCGGCGCGATCGTCGGTGAAGGCGGGGTTGGTGGAAGCCGGAGAGATCTGCACCATGTCGCTCTCGGCATAAACCTTCGACGCCGGAATCGAGGAGCCGGAGCAGTAATGGCCGGCCACCAGCGCGACCCCGGCGCCGGTCATCTGGTTGGCGACCGCCACCGCCTGCTTCGGATCGCAGGCGTCGTCGCCGATATCGAGATCGAGCGTCTTGCCGAGCACGCCGCCGGCGGCGTTGATGTCTTCGACGGCCATCTCGCCGCCGTTCTTCATCTGCGCGCCGAACGAGGCGTATTGACCCGTCACCGGGCCCACGACGGCAACCGGGATGGTGTTGCTCTCTTCGCCGCTGCCGCAACCGACGACCAAGACGGCTTGCGCGAGGGCTCCGATCAGCCCGGCCATACGCTTCATTGCAACCTCCCTCTCCACGAACGGGCCCACTCTACATCAATTTATGCGCCCTAGGGCGAGATCGCTCACGCCCGCCGGTCGCGCCAGGTGAGCGGGCTGGTCCGCTCGTAAAGCCAGCGATACTGGGTCACCATTTGCGTGGTCCGCATGGCTCGGAAACCGAGGACGCCCGCCGCCAGCATCACGGCATAAGTGACGAGATAATAATAGAGAGATAGGAGGTTGCCGTCGAACAGGGCGTAATGGAAGAAGCGGACCGCGGCGGCGAGCAGGGCCATATAGAAATACACGCGCCAAAACGGCTTCCACGACCGCGCCAAGCCTCGTCCGGCCAGAAAGGCCGCGCCGCCGCCGATGATCACGGTGAGTACGAGGAACACCCGCAGGCTGTCGTCGGAGAGCCAGGTCAAGGACGTGCTCCTTGCTGGCCCGGGCTATGGGCGCCGCCCTCCAGATAGGCTGCCTGCACCTCGGGGCTGCCGAGCAGCTCGCTGCCCGACCCGCTCATCGTGATCCTGCCGTTGACCAGCACATAGCCGCGATGGGCGAGACGAAGCGCATGATAGGCGCTCTGCTCGACGAGAAACACGGTCAGGCCATAGTCGGCATTGAGCGCCCGGATGGCCGCGAAGATCTGCTTCACGATCAGCGGGGCCAGGCCGAGCGACGGCTCGTCCAACAGGAGCAGCTTGGGGCGTCCCATCAGCGCGCGGGCGATCGCCAGCATCTGCTGCTCGCCGCCGGACAGCGTGCCGCCGCGCTGATGCTGGCGCGCCTTGAGCAAGGGAAAGAGGGTGTACACATGCTCCAGGTCCTTGGCGAAACAGGCAGGATCGTGGGCGACCAGAGCGCCCATCTGCAAATTCTCGAGCACCGTCATGCGCGAGAAGATGCGGCGCCCTTCCGGCGACTGCACGATGCCAAGCCGCGCCACGTCATGGGTGGGGAGAGAGGTGATGTCGCTACCCTGAAACAAAATGTGGCCTTCTCGAGCGCGCGGACGGCCGAAGATCGTCATCATCAGCGTGGTCTTGCCGGCGCCGTTGCCGCCGATCAAAGCGACGATCTCGCCCTCTTTGATGTCGAGATCGACGCCATGCAGGATCGGCAGCACGCCATAGCATGCGGTTATCTTGCGCATTTCCAGCATTGAGGCGCTCATAGGCCGACCTCGCGCTCAACCACCGGCAGCTCTTCGTCGGGAACGCCGAGATAGGCGGCGATGACGCGCGGGTCGTTCCGCGCTTCCTCGGTGGTGCCGTCGGCAATCTTCTTGCCGTAATCGAGCACCACGACATGATCGGAGATGCGCATCACCACGCTCATGTCATGCTCGATGAGCAGGATGGCGATGCCGTCTCGCGCGCGGATCGAATAGAGCAGCTCGTTGAGGCCGTCGCTCTCCCGCGCGTTCAAGCCGGCGGCAGGCTCGTCGAGGCAAAGCAGGAGCGGCCGCGTGCACATGGCGCGCGCGATCTCGAGTCGCCTCTGATCGCCATAAGGCAGCGAGCCAGCCGGCTCGTCGGCGCGGCGCGTGATCCCGACCCGGTCGAGCCAATGCCGCGCGAAGTCGACGGCTTCCTTCTCGGCTTTGTTGAAGCCGCCGATCCCGAGAATGGCGCCGATCGTCAGGCCCGAGGCGCGCATGAGCACATTGTGCTGCGCCACCATCAGATTCTCCAGCACGGTCATGCCCTGAAACAGCCGGATATTCTGGAAGGTGCGGGCGACGCGCGCGCGCGCGTTGATGTCGTGATCGTCGAGCCGTTCCAGATCGAAGGCCTGGCCGTCGGGATGGGTGAGCCGCATCATCCCTTCGGTCGGCTTGTAGAAGCCGGTGATGCAATTGAACACCGTGGTCTTGCCCGCGCCGTTAGGCCCGATCAGCGCCGTGATATCGGTCCGGCCCACGCTGAATGAGACGTCGTCGACAGCGAGGAGCCCACCGAACCGCATGGTGAGGTGCTCGACCTTGAGCAGAGGGTCTTTTTGCCAGGCCCTCATGCGCTGCCTTCCTCAACCAGATCTTTGGGTATTGGACGCGCCTTGCCGAGCGCGATCGAGGGCGTGCGCGTGCCGATGATGCCGCGCGGCCGCCACACCATGATGCCGACCATGGCGACGCCGAACAGCAGCATGCGGTAGAGCGCGGGATCGAAGCCTTCGCCGAAGAAGCTTTGTAAGCCTTCGGTATGGCGCAGCGCCTCGAAGCCGCCGACCATGACGATCGCCGCGATCGCAACGCCGAGTTGGCTGCCCATGCCGCCGAGCACCACGATGGCAAGGATGATGGCCGATTCGATGAAGGTGAAGCTCTCGGGGCTGATGAAGCCCTGGCGGGTGGCGAAGAAGCTGCCCGCCAGTCCGCCGAACATCGCGCCGATGGCGAACGCGGTGAGCTTGGTGATGGTGGTGTTGATGCCGAGCGAGCGGCAGGCGATCTGATCTTCGCGCAACGCTTCCCAGGCGCGCCCGATCGGCAGCCGCCGCAATTTCAGAGTAACCAGATTGGTGATGAGGGCGAGCCCGAGGATCACGTAATAGAGAAAGATGATGCCTTGGACCGGATCGTATTTGAGGCCGAAAAAGCTGCTGAATGTCAGATCGCCGGTCGGCGCGAACGGCAGACCGAAGAATGTCGGCTTGGGGATGCCGGAAATGCCGTTCGGACCGTTGGTGACATGGGTCCAGTTGAGCAGGACGATGCGCACGATCTCGCCGAAGGCGAGCGTCACGATGGCGAGATAGTCGCCGCGGAGCCTGAGCACGGGGAAGCCGAGAATGACGCCCCAGAGCGCCGCCGCGGCGCCGGCGATCGGCAGGCAGATCCAGAAGCCCAAGCCGAAATGCGTGGCAAGCAGCGCGAAGGTATAGGCGCCGACCGCATAGAAGGCGACATAGCCGAGATCGAGCAGCCCGGCGAGTCCGACCACCACATTCAGCCCCCAGCCGAGCATGACGTAGGTCAGCACCAGGATCGACAGGTCGAACAGATAGCGCAGCGGCAAGTTGAGATGGAAAGCCTTGTCCAGCAGATAGGCGACGATCGGGAACAGCACGGCGAAGGCGATGCCGCCGATGGTGAAGATGCGCGCGTAAGGAAGGTTCGGGAACAAGTTGACGATCAGCCGGCGCACCAGTCCGGTGGCCAGAAAGGCGAGGACGAAACCGGCCACCAGTTGGAAGGCGGCGCTGCCGATCAGCGCGCCGACCACGAACACGATGCCCGCAATGAGCGCGGTGCCGCTGAGCACCTTGATGTCGCTCGCGTCGAACCTCTCGCGTGTAAACAGCCGGGCGAACGGCGCGGTGATGGGGTGCTCGGCCTGCCACACGAACAGATTGAGCAGCAGACGGCCGAAGAACACGATGCCGACGGCGACGGCGAGCGCCAGCGGGCGCGGCTGGAGGGTAAGCCCGGTCACGTTGTCGACCGTACGAAAGCCGAGCAGCAGGCTGAACAGCGCGAAGGTGATGATCGCGGCGAGCAGGGAATCGACGAGGGCCGACTGGAGCCTCTGGCCGAACGATGTGCCGGGCTCCGCCAAGGCGCTCAGACCTTTTCCACCTCGGGACGGCCGAGCAGGCCGGTCGGGAAAAAGATGAGCACGACGGCGAGCATCGCAAACGCCGCCACGTCCTTGTACTCGATGGTGAAATAGGCCGACCAGAAAGTCTCGATCAGGCCGATGACGAGGCCGCCCAGCATGGCGCCGGGCAGCGAGCCGATGCCGCCGAACACCGCCGCGGTGAAGGCTTTGATGCCGGCGACGAAGCCAATATAGAAGTCGATCACCCCATAATAGAGCAGGTAGAGCAGCCCGGCCACGGCGGCGAGCGCCGCGCCGAGCACGAAGGTCAGCGAGATGGTGCGGTCGACATTGACGCCGGACAGCGAGGCCATCAGCCGATCCTGCTCGCAGGCGCGCTGCGCGCGGCCGAGCGCGGTGCGGGTGATGATCAGCCAGAACACCGTCATCAGCACCAGCGTCGTCACCACGACCAGGATTTGGATGTTGGAGAGATTGACCGCGAAGCCGTCCTGCTCGAACAGGACATAGCCTCCGGTGACCACCGGCTGGAGCGGCTTCACCCGCGCGCCTTGCGACACCTGGATGAAGTTTTGCAGCACGATCGACATGCCGATAGCGGTGATCAGCGGCGCCAGCCGGAACGACTCGCGCAACGGCCGGTAGGCGATGCGCTCGACCGTCCAGCCCCACACCGCGGTCAGCGCCATGGCGATGATCAGCACGAGGATCAAGGCGAGCGGGATGAGCGTCACGCCGAGACTCATCAGCAACAGAAAGGCGATCAGCGCGATGAAGGCACCCACCATGAAGATATCGCCATGGGCGAAATTGATCATGCCGATGATGCCGTAGACCATGGTGTAGCCTATGGCGATCAGCCCGTAGATCGAGCCAAGCGCGATCCCGTTGATCAGTTGCTGTACGAAATAGGCCATCGGCCCCCGCGTCCCCCTTGCCCAGGCCCTTAAGCCGTTTAGTCCCCCCGGACTAGCGGCTTCGGCGCGGGCTCTGTCTTAGCAAGAAGGGCTCGCCACGTACAACGCGCTTATCCGCTGGGCATGCCCAAAATCACAGCAGCAGATGCGAACCGTCGCAGAACGGGGGATCCCCGGTGTCCTTGCAGCCGCAGAGTAGCGCGAGTTCGGTCCGCTCGGCGGTAAACATCAAAGGCTCGATCCCCGTGCCGGAGTGCGAGCCGTCGCAGAACGGCTGTTTCTTGCTGCGCCCGCAGCGGCACCAGGCATAGCGTTTGCCCGCCTCGAGCTCGACTTGATAAGGGTTGAGTTGCGGCCGCTCTGGCTCCGCCATGACGCTGTCCTTGCCCAGCTGGCCTGCGCGGCCGGAAAGCTTAGCCTTGCTTAGCCAATTCGGGCGGACGGCACAAGGAACCGGCAGTTTTGACCCGTTAAGGGGCTGGGAATCTGTTGGCGGCAAGATCGGGCTCCGCCGATTCGCGCTGGCGAACGGTCGCGGGCCCGGGAAAACACTTGAAAAGAGCTTGAGTTGATGGGTCATCCGGACCATAGAGGGCCAAATGCCGGACCGATGATGGTTATACCGGCTAGGGACGCGCCGCTCGAGGGCGCGTCAGTCGCAGACAGGCGGGGGCCGTTGCGAGTTTAGAGGTCGCCCATGGCTGAACTCATTTTCGCGCTCGTTACCATCCTCGCGCTGTTCGCGCTGGCCATGAACCGCGCCTCGCTGCCGAGTTGGGCGCTCGCCGCCGCCATCTTCACCCTGAGCGCGCAGATGGGCCTGGTGCATGGCCATCTTCATTGGCCGGTCTTTCCGCTGTGGTCGCTGTTCGGCTGGCTTGCCGCCGGGCTGCTGTTCGCCGCGAGCTTTCCCGAGATCAAGCGCAACTATATCGTGCTGCCGGCCTATCGCGCGCTCAAGGGCGCGATGCCGACCATCTCGCAGACCGAGCGCGAGGCGCTCGAAGCCGGCACGGTCGGCTGGGATGCCGAGCTGTTCTCCGGCACGCCCGATTGGACGAAGCTCCGCCGCGTCGCCCCCATCACGCTCACCGCGGAAGAGCGCGCCTTTCTCGACGGGCCGACCGACGAGCTGTGCGGCAAGCTCAACGACTGGCGCATCCGCCACGATCTGCACGACATCCCCGAGGACATCTGGCGCTTCGTCTGCGACCACGGCTTTCTCGGCATGCTGATCTCCAAGCAGCACGGCGGCCTCGGCTTCTCTGCCCAGGCGCAGTCGCTCGTTCTCGGCAAGATCTCGTCGCGCAGCCCCGATGGCGTCACCATCGTCATGGTGCCGAACTCGCTCGGCCCCGGCGAGCTGATCGAGAAATACGGCACCGACGCCCAGAAGGAGCATTTCCTACCGCGGCTCGCGCGGGGGGATGAGATTCCCTGCTTCGCGCTCACCGGCCCGTTCTCGGGCTCCGACGCCGCGTCGATGCGCGATGTCGGCGTGGTCACCCGCGGCCAGCATGACGGCAAGGACGCGCTCGGCATCAGGCTGACCTGGGACAAGCGCTACATCACGCTTGCGCCCAAGGCCACGCTGCTCGGTCTCGCCTTCCGCCTGTTCGATCCCGACAATCATCTCGGCCGCGGCGTGGATGTCGGCATCACGCTGGCGCTGATCCCGACCGACCATCCCGGCGTCGAAATCGGGCGGCGGCATCTTCCGGCCGGCGCCGCTTTCCCTAACGGACCCACCAGCGGACGCAACGTGTTCGTGCCGCTCGATTGGATCATCGGCGGCCGTGAGCGGGCAGGGCAGGGCTGGCGCATGTTGATGAGCTGCCTCGCCGCCGGCCGCTCGATCTCGCTGCCCGCCACCAGCGCCGCCGCCGCCAAAACCATGCTGCGGACGAGCACGGCCTATGCCCGTATCCGCAAGCAATTCAATCTGCCGATTGGCTTCATGGAGGGCGTCGAGGAGCCGTTGGCACGCCTGGTCGAGAACGCCTATGCGCTGGAGGCGGCGCGCGCCGTGACAGCCTCGATGGTGTCGGCCGGTGAGAAGCCCGCCGTCATCTCGGCGCTGCTGAAATATGTCTCGACCGAGCGCATGCGGCAAAGCGTCAATGACGCGCTCGACATTCATGGCGGCAAGGGCATCTGCGACGGGCCGTCGAATTACATCCAGGGCGCTTACCAGATGGTGCCGGTCTGCATCACCGTGGAAGGCGCCAACATCCTAACCCGCACGCTCATCACCTTCGCCCAAGGCGCGCTACGCAGTCACCCCTATCTGTTTACCGAGATCGAGGCCCTCCAGGACAAGGACCAAGAGCGCGGCACCGAGCTGTTCGCCCGCACCTTCGAGGATCATGTCTCCTTTACCGTGTCGAACGTCGCCGGCGCGCTGTTCCACAATGTGACTTTCGGCCTGTTTGCCTCGGCACCGCCCAATGCCGGCGCCACCAGCCGGTGGTGGCGCGAGTTGGCCCGCGCCGCGCGCTCCTTTGCGTTGGTCGCCGATCTGACCGTGGCGCTGCTCGGCGGCGGGTTGAAGGTCAAGCAGAAGATCACCGGCCGCATGGCCGATGCCCTGGCCGAACTCTATCTCCTCTCGTCCGTGCTCAAGCGCTTCGACGATGACGGTCGCCCGCCCGAAGACCTCAAGCTCGTGGACTATTGCGCCACGAACTGCCTCTACCGGTTCGATCAGGCGCTGCTCGGCATGCTGCGAAACTTTCCGCAACGCTGGGCGGCCTGGCTCATGGCGCCGTTGGTGTTTCCCTTCGGCGCACGGCATCGGCCGGCGAGCGACAAAGAGGGCAAGGAGATCGTGCGCGCGGCGCTCGAGCCGGGCGCCTATCGCGACCGTCTCACCAGAGAGATCTTCGTCTCCAAGGATCCCGCCGACCGGGGTGGCTTGCTCGACTATACGCTCGCCAAGGCGGTGGCGTGCGAGGAGGCCGACAAGAAGCTCGAACGGGCGATCCGCAAGGGCGACGTGAAGCGCTTCCACGACCATGATTGGATCGGCGAGGCGGAGGCCAAGGGCGTGCTGACTTCCGACGAGGCGCGCGAGCTTGCCGAACTGCGCGATCTCGTCGCCCGCGTCATCGCCGTCGACGATTTTGCCGCCGAGGAACTCGCCGCCAGCCAGGCGCCGTCGGCGCTAAAGCCGCAGGAGCATCCGTCGCCCAAACCAGAACACATTGCCGCTGAGTAGTCCGATCATGGCGACGACACTTCCCGATTTGCAGGACTGGCGCTTCACCGTCGACTTCGAGGGCATCGCCTGGGCGGTCATCGACCGTCAAGGCGAGAGCATGAACTCGCTCGGCCGTCGACCGACCGAGGAGCTTGGCGACATCGTCAAGGCGGTCGAGGATGCGGCTGCCAAAGGCGAGGTCAAGGGCCTGGTGCTGATGAGCGGCAAGGAGTTCGAGCTTCATCGCCGGCGCCGATATCAGGGAGTTCGAGAGTTTCGACACCGAGGCCAAGATCGCCGAGGTGGTGAAGCAGACGCTCGAGCTCATCAACCGCATCGACCGCCTGCCGGTGACCGTGGTCGCCGCCATTCACGGCTATTGCCTCGGCGGCGGGCTTGAGCTGGCGCTGGCTTGCGATTGGCGCGTCGCCGACCGCGAGGAGGGGACCAGGCTTGGCTTTCCCGAGGTCAAGCTCGGCATCTTCCCCGGACTGAACGGCACGGTGCGGTCGATCCAGGCCGCCGGTCCGATGGACGCCATGACCGCGATGCTCACCGGGCGCATGCTGCGCCCCGGCGCGGCCAAGGCCATGGGCCTCGTCGATCAACTGGTGCCGACCCGCCATACTCTCCGCTGGGCGGCGCGCAAGGCCGTGCTGCAAAAGCGCCACTCGAAAGGCGCGCCATGGTGGAAGAAGCTGATGCTGAAGCAGCCGGTCCGCTCCCTGCTCGCTAAGCAGATGCGCGCCAAGACCGCGGAGAAGGTGCGCGAGGAGCATTATCCGGCGCCGTTCCGGCTGATCGACCTGTTCGAAAAATATGGCGACGATCCGGTGCGCATGCGCATCGCCGAGACCGAGATGTTCACGCCGCTGATGGCAAGCGAGGCCTCGCGGAACCTGCGCCGCGTATTCAAGCTGTCGGAGATGCTGAAAGACGAGGCGCCCAAGGGCGAGACGCGGACGGACGGCTTCAAGCCACGCAAGGTGCACGTCATCGGCGCCGGCACCATGGGCGGCGACATCGCCGCCTGGTGCGTGGCGCAGGGCATGCAGGCGAGTCTTCAGGATCTCGACGAGGCGCAGATCGGCAAGGCGCTCACCCGCGCCAAGGGCCTGTTCAAGCGGCAGCTTCGCACCCCGCTCGCCATCGAGACGGCGATGGCGCGCCTTATCGCCGATCCCACCGGCAAGCACATCAAGCATGCCGACGTGGTGATCGAGGCGATCGTCGAGAAGCTCGACGTCAAACAGACGCTGTTTCGGAAATTGGAGAAAGAAGTAAAGCCGGGCGCCGTGCTCGCCACCAACACCTCATCGCTCCGCCTCGAGGACATCGCCAAGCCGCTCGCCGATCCCGGCCGTCTCGTCGGCCTCCATTTCTTCAACCCCGTGGCGCAGCTGCCGCTGGTCGAAATCGTGCGCGGCGAGCGGACGCGGGAGGACGAGGTGCGCAAGGCCTGCGCCTTCGTCACCGCCATCAACAAGCTGCCGCTGATCGTGAAGAGCTGCTCCGGCTTCCTGGTGAACCGCGTGCTTGCGCCGTACCTGATGGAGGCGGTGCACCGCTATCAGCAGGGCGAGCCGCGCGACAAGATCGACCAGGCGGCGCTCAAATTCGGCATGCCGATGGGTCCGCTCGAACTGATGGATCTGGTCGGGCTCGACATCGCCAATAATGTCGGCGAAGAGCTTGACCTCGCGCCCCAGCGGCGACAATCCGCTCAACACCTTGGTCAAGCAGGGCAAGCTCGGCAAGAAGACCGGCGAGGGCTTCTATGTGTGGGAGCAGGGCAAGCCCAAGCGCGAGGACGCTACTTACGACCAGGCCGAGCTTGAGCGCCTCGGCCGCGAGCTGATCAAGCCGATGCTGGACGAAGCCGAGCGCGCGCTCAAGGATCAGGTGGTGGCCAACGCCGATCATGTCGATGCCGGCGTGATCTTCGGCACCGGCTTCGCGCCGTTCCGCGGTGGCCCGCTGCACTACCGGCGCACGCAAGAGCAAGCGGCACGCACCGCTGCCGCGGCTTAACGGGAAACACGGGGAGCAAGCGGGACCAAATGGCTGAAGCTTCGATGCGGCGTGTGGCGGTGCTTGGCGGAGTGCGCATTCCCTTTTGCCGCTCGCACACCGCTTACGCCGAACTGTCCAATCTCGACATGCTGACCGCCGCGCTGGGCGGCCTCATCGATCGCTTCGCGCTGCACGGCGTCCATATCGACGAAGTGATCGGCGGCGCCGTGGTGACCCATGCCAAGGACTGGAACCTCGCCCGCGAGGCGGTGATCGGCAGCGCGCTCGCCCCGACCACGCCCGGCATCACCATGATGCAGGCCTGCGGCACGAGCCTCGCCGGCGCGCTCGGGCTCGCCGCCAAGATCGCCACCGGCCAGATCGAATCGGGCATCTCGCTTGGCACCGACACCACCAGCGACGCGCCCGTGGTGTTCCAGCGGCGATTCGCCCAGCGCCTGGTGAAATTGTCCCGCGCCCGTAGCCTGAGCCAGCGGGCGGCGGCGTTCAAAGGCTTCGCTCCGGCCGAACTCGCCCCCCAGCCCCCGTCGACCTCCGAGCCGCGCACCGGCCTCAGCATGGGCGAGCATTGCGAGTTGATGGCCAAGGAATGGGGAATCACCCGCGAGGCGCAGGACCTGTTGGCTTATGAAAGCCACAAGAAGGCCGCGGCAGCCTATGACGACGGCTTCATGGACGACCTCGTGATTCCCTGCGCCGGCGTGTTCCGCGACAACAACATCCGCGAGGACATTTCCCTGGAAAAAATGGCCGAGTTGAAGCCAGTTTTCGACCGCTCCGGCGCCGGCACCATCACCGCCGCCAACTCGACGCCGTTGACCGATGGTGCCGCCACCGTCCTGCTAGCCTCCGAAGAGTGGGCGCAAAAACGGGGTTTGCCGATCCAGGCCTATCTCACCCTGGGCCGCACTTCTGCCGTAGATTTCGTGCAAGGAGAAGGACTTCTGATGGCGCCGACCATTGCCGTGAGCGAGATCCTCCAGCAAACTGGCCTTGCGCTACAGGACTTCGATTACTATGAGATTCATGAAGCCTTTGCTGCGCAGGTGCTAGCGACTTTGAAGGCATGGGAATCCGAGGACTACTGCCGCAATCGGCTTGGGCGGAGCAAAGCCCTGGGGTCAATCGACCGGGCGAAACTCAACGTCAAGGGCTCGTCAATAGCTTTCGGGCATCCTTTTGCGGCGACCGGGGCACGAATCCTGGCAGTTTTGGCCAAACTCCTGCATAGTCAGGGGGGCCAGAGGGGTCTGATATCGATTTGCACGGCCGGCGGCATGGGTGTCGCGGCCGTTCTGGAAGGGGTGGGACCCCAAGTTAACGCCAAGGCCGCATAAGCGGTCGCTGAACAATGAGCGCGCCTGAGCGCGCCAAACGCAAATTGCGGACTTCCGATGAGGTCCGCCGGGGACAGGGGGCACAACGATTGATTGCCTGGCGTCGCGGACGCCAATGGCGCGATTTATACGGAGGTGCTTATTATGCGGCATCAAGCATTCGCTGCGGCGATTGGGATTGCGACCGCTGCCCTGCTTGCTCCCAGCAGCCAGTCCCTGGCGGCGTCGGCCGATCCCACCGGCTATTGGATGAAGCCGGACGCGGAGCGTGAATCGAAGATCCAAGTGTTCAAGTGCGGCGCGGGCAAGAAGCTTCTGTGCGCCAAGATCGCTTGGCTAAAGGACCCCAAGGACAGCAAGGGCAAGCCCTTGCATGACATCCGCAACGAGGATCCCTCGATGCGCGGCCGGTCGATTGTCGGCCTGACGATTTTCAACGGCATGACGCCGAGCGCGCCGTCAACCTGGACCGGGAAGATCTACAACCCCGAAGACGGCCACACCTATTCCGCCACGCTCACCGTCCTGTCGCGCAAGCAGATTCTGCTCAGAGGCTGCAAGGCTTGGCTGCTGTGCGGCGAGAAACAATGGTTGAGGACCGGCGCACCGCCGGAGGACGTCATCCCGGCCGCGCCTGAGGGTACCGAGCAGATCGAGGCTTCGGCCGAACCGGTCAGTCCGACTCCTCCACCCGAGGTCAAGCCAGTGGTGGCTGCCGCCGCGCCGAGCGCCGCTCCGCAAGTTGAGGTGCAGGCATTGGCCGGACCTCAACCCTCGCCCGAGTCGCCATCGACCGAGGCCGTGGTCACGCCGGCCAGCCTGCTCACCCAGGAGGTCGCCGCGCCTGTGCCGCCGCCCGCCGAAATCGACGCACGTCGCGGCTACGGCTTCCTCAACGTCTCGAGCGGTGCCGATACCGCCGCGCGCCTGTCAGGCGAGAATGTCTCGAGCATGTTCGTCATGACCAAGCCGATCCCGGCCGACGTTGCCGCGCCCGAGCCGTCCGATCAGGCCATGACGACCGCCGCGGTTCAATCCGGCGAGCCCGTTCCAGCCCCCGCGCCAAAGCCTAAGGCGGTAAAGCCGGTAGCCACGGCCATAGCCGCCAAGCCGGCCCCGAAGGCGGCGACCACGCCAAAGCCTGCCGGACAGGCTGCGCCCGCGCCGCAGGAGGCCCAAGCCGCACCGGCTGATGGCGATGCGGCGGACGCCCCGGCGGCAGAGACCGCCGAAGCGGCCATGACGGAGCCCGTGCCGCTGACGCGGCGGCAGCGACGTCTGTTGCGGAAGCAGCAGGAGCAGGCGCAAGATCCGTCTCTGCCCTGGTTGCGGTAGCACCGTTACGAAGGTTGCAAGCCATTGCCGCCAAGCGCGGGCGCTTAGCGGCCGTGCGCGCTGATGGCGTCCGAGCCGATCAGGACTTCGCTTCGGCGCGGAGTTCCTTCTTCGACAGCTTGCCGACCATGGTCTTGGGCAGCTGATCGCGGAACTCGATTTCCGCCGGCAACTCGATTTTCGACAGCTTCTCTCTCAGGAACTGAAGCAGCTCCAGTTCGGTCACCTGTTTGCCTTCCTTGAGCTTCACGAAGGCTTTCGGCGCCTCGCCGCGATATTCGTCGGGAATGCCGACCACGGTCACCTCGGCGACGGCGCTGTGCTCATAGAGCGCATCCTCGATCCGTCGCGGATAGACCTTGAAGCCCGAGGCGTTGATCATGTCCTTGATGCGGTCGACGATGAACACGTACCCGTCCTCGTCCATGTAACCGATGTCGCCGGTGCGGAAGTAGCGCCCGACGAAGCTCCCCTCGGTCTCTTGCGGCTTGTTCCAATATCCGGTCATCACCTGCGGTCCGGCGATGCAGAGCTCACCTGGCTCGCCGCGCGGCATTTCCTGAGTGGGATCTTCGAGCGAGCGGATGGAGATCTCGGTGGCGGGCAGCGGCAGACCGATCGAGCCTTCCCTGACGGCCTTGACCGGGTTGCAACTCACCACCGGCGAGGTTTCGCTCAGCCCGTAGCCTTCCACCACGCCGCAGCCTGATATCGCCTCGAAGCTGCGCTTCACCTCGATCGGCAGCGCCGCGCCTCCCGAGATGCAGTATTCGAGCGAGGACAGGTCGAAATTGCGGATATGCGGATGCCGCAGCATGGCGTTGAACAGGGTCGGCACGCCCGGCATCATGGTCGGGCGCAATTTGCCGATCAGCTTCAGGGTTTCGATCAGCTCGAACTTCGGCAGGAGAATCATCTCCATGCCGCTGGCGATGCCGAAATTCATCACCGTGGTCATGGCGAACACGTGGAACAGCGGCAGCACGCCGAGCATCCGGTCGCCCTCGGTCGCCTGCCGGTTCTGCCACGCTACGACCTGTCCGACATTGATGGTGAGATTACCGTGGCTGAGCATTGCGCCCTTGGGCGTGCCGGTGGTGCCGCCGGTATATTGCAGCACGGCGATCGAATTGGGCGTGATCGCCGGCCGGTCATAGCGGCCGTCGTTGGCCAGGAGATCGGGCTCGAGCACAATCTTGTCCGACGCGGCGGACGCGCTCACATTGGCGAGCTTGGTGCGTTGCATGAGCTTGAAGCCGACCGATTTCAGCGACGGCAGCAGCGACGGGAAGCTCGCCACCACGGCTTTTTCGAGCGCGCCGCGCTTGAGCATCGCCTCGACTTTCTCGAAGGTGACCGCGAGGTCGAGCGTCACCATGACCTTGGTGCCGCTATCGCGAATCTGAAACTCGATTTCCTCGAGGCTGTAGAGCGGGTTGAAATTTACGACCGTCCCGCCGGCCTTCAGCACGCCGTAATAGAAGATCACGAAGGTCGGCGTGTTGGGCAGCAGGAGGCCGACCTTGACGCCTTCGCCCACCCCGAGCGCCCTCAAGCCTTTGGCCACCCGGTCGGACAGCGCGCCGATCTCGGCAAAGCTCAACCGTTTTCCCATGAAATAGACGCAAGGGCGCGGCCCGAAAGCTTGAACCGCCTGGTCAAGCAGGCCGCCGACCAAGGTCGGCCTGAACCGCGCGTCCCATGCCACGCCGTCCGGATAGGACCTAAGCCACGGGTGCTTGGCAGCCGCCGCTTCGCACGGCTTCGCCTTCAGGGATGAATTGGGCTTCCTCGCCATCGTTGTTGCTTTTTTGCTAACGTCTGCCGCAGAACGTGCCGCGATTCCGCTCGCGGGGCAGTTGGTCGCAGGCCCGTTCCAACATTATTATAGCACGGAGCGGTTAAGGCCATCGGGACTCGCCGCCGGGGATTATGCTGAAACCGTGGCGAGGCGAGGCGCAAAAACGCCAATTTTCTTGGCGATTAGAGCGGCAAGCAGGGAATGAAACGAGGCAGGTCGCGGGTAGACTCGACAGGTTTTTAAGTCTATTCCAATGCCCGACTTGCCCTGGGATTAGCTATGATTTAGCCAGGGACCATTAGACACGACCCCTAAACGGGGCAGGGAGAGCTGATATGGACGAGGTGGCTACCAAGATCATTGAGATTTTGCGTAAGAACATGAAGGACCCGTCGAAGACCGTCACGCTCGAAACGCCCCTCAGTGACCTTGAAATCGAATCGCTCGACCTTGCGGTCATCGTGTTCGATATTGAGGATACTTTCGGCATCGAAATCCCGTATAATGCGAATGAGGAAGTGGAGGCGTTCGCGACGGTAGGATCCGTCGTCGATCGGGTGAAGGGCATCATCGCAGAGACGAAGGCTTCCGGCGCAGCAGCTTGATCCAGCCATTCCGCTCGGGGGCCTTCCCGGGACGTTGACCAGGCTTGGGAGTTACGGCTTAACACTACATGACACACACTAATGGGCGCAGGCGCGTCGTGGTCACTGGCCAGGGCGTCGTCACTCCTTTGGGCACGGGCGTAGAGAAATTTTGGGCGGCGCTCAAAAAGGGTGAGTGCGGCATACGCCAGGTGCAAAGCTTTCCCACCGAGGATCTCTACATCACCATTGCCGGCGAGGTGCCGGATTTTGATCCGAAGGAGCGGCTGCAATCGAAGCAGCTCATGCTCGCCGACAAATATTCGCAATATGCCGGCTGCGCGGCGCAGGAAGCCGTGGCCATGTCCAAGCTCGAAGTGCCGCTCAAGGGCAATGCTGCTTATCGCGCGGCCTGCATCATCGGCTCAGGCGTAGGCGGCCTTACCACGCTCGAATTCTCCTACAAGATGCTGTTCAAGGAGAACAAGCGCGCCACCCACCCGCTGACGCTGCTCAAGGCCATCGGCAGCTCCGCCTCGGCCCATGTCAGCATCGAATATTCCATCAAGGGCCCCACCTTCGGGGTGGTGAGCGCCTGCTCGACGGCGACCCATGCCATCGGCATGACCTACCGCATGATCCGCGAGGGTCTGGTCGATTTGGGCCTGGCCGGCGCGGCTGAGGCATCGCTCAACTGGGGTGCGACGCGCGCCTGGCAGGCCATGCGCGTGCTGAGCCCGGACGGGTTGTTCCCCTTCGCCAAGCGGCGCAACGGCACCGTCCTTGCCGAGGGTGCCGGCATTCTCATGCTTGAGGAGTATGAGCACGCCAAGGCGCGCGGGGCTCCCATCCTCGCCGAGCTGTTGGGCTACGGCATGACCGCCGATGCCGCCGACATGGTGAACCCGTCGATCGACGGCGCCTCGACCGCCATGCAGATGGCGCTCGACGATGCGAGCCTAGCGGCTTCGGATATCGACTATGTCAACGCGCACGGCACCGCCACCGCCGTGAACGATATCAACGAGACGCGCGCCATCAAGCGCGTGTTCGGCAACGCGGCCAACCGGCTGTCCATCTCCTCGACCAAGTCGATGCACGGCCATTGTCTCGGCGCTGGCGGCGGCATCGAGGCCGTGGCCGCGGTCAAGGCGATCGGCGATGGATTCGTGCCGGCGACGATGGGCCTCGACGAGCCGGACCCTGAGTGTGACCTCGACTACACGCCCAACAAGGGGCGCAACCGCGAGATCAATTACGCCATGTCGAATTCGTTCGCCTTCGGCGGTCTCAACGCGGTGCTGGTGTTCGGGCGACCGCCGGCTTAGGCCCTACCGCCGCAGTTCCAAGCGATATCTGGGAGCCTAGTCGGACATTGCGACCGGCACGGCCACGCCGCCGGCTACCGCGCCGATAACCCGCCCCGATCGGGCCACCGACCGCAAAGCCGGTGACAGCGCCCACGCCGGCGCCGCTGGCGACTTTCTGGGTCATGGGGCAGCCCATGGCGCCGGTCGCAAGCGCAACCGCCGCCAACAACGCAATTACACGCTTCACGGCAGAACTCTTCCCCAACCCCGGTACTGCCCAAAAAATATGGCTTACAATTGCTAACGGGGAGTAAGCGCGCGGGATGGGGTAGGGGCCTAGCAGCGCCGCATGTTTACGTCTTGAGTTCGATTTCATGCCGATCGCCCGGGCCGCGCCGCGCGATAGGTCCAAGGTCAGGCCGGCCGCGTACGGCCCGCGGTCGTTAACGGTCACTCTGACGCTTTTGCCGGTGCGCGGATTACCGACGACCAAGCACGTGCCGAACGGGAACGACCGGTGGGCTGCGGTCAATCCGTCAGGATTGAACAGGGCGCCCGATGCGGTGCGGTGTCCTCTAAGCTCATTGCCATACCAGGTGGCGGTAACGCGCGTATCGGCGTGAGCCGTCGTCGCCAATGCGAGCAGCGACAGACAAGCCGTGAACAGACGGGTCATGCGGAAGTCCTCCAAGACTGATGTTGCTTCGGGAGAGACCGCAGGAAACGGGCGGTGGTTCGGCCTGGCTTAGGTCATGCAAAGGCAGCGCTGCCTTTCTTGCGGCAGCGAGGTGGCAACTTAGATCAAGCCTAGGCCTTTGAGGCTGGCGTGGCCCTGCTTGCCGACGATGATGTGGTCGTGGACCAGGACTCCGAGCGGCTTGGCCGCGGCCACGATCTGGCGGGCATCTCGATGTCGGCGCGCGACGGCGTGGGGTCGCCCGAAGGGTGAGCGCCGCGGCGCGCACCAGTTTCAGCTCGGTGATTGCCGCCTCGCCGATGCCGGGTACCTCGCGCAACAGCTCCTCGGGCGCGTTCACCGCCTCGGCGAAGGTGCCGAAGCGGGCGACCAGGGCCTTGGCTAGAGGTTTGGTGTCGCGGCGCGGCGCGGCGCGAAACAGGATCAGCTCGAGCAGCTCGTAGTCGGGGAGGGCGTCAGGCCCCGCCTCGCGGAAGCGCCGTCTGAGCCTCTCGCGATGGCCGAGGTAATGTGGTTTGCCCGCATCCTTGAAACCCATTCAGCCTTCGCTCGATTGGCGACCGTAAGGCGGCCGGTGCAACCCTCGTGGCGAGGCCGTGAAGACCTCGCATCCGGATTCGGTGACGCCGACCGTGTGCTCGAACTGGGCCGACAGCGAGCGGTCGCGGGTGACTGCCGTCCAGCCGTCCGACAGGATCTTCACGTGCGGCTTGCCGAGATTGATCATTGGCTCGATGGTGAACAGCATGCCGGGCTTGAGCTGAAGCCCTTCGCCGGGCTCACCATAGTGCAGAATATTCGGCCGGTCGTGGAACACGCGACCCAGGCCGTGGCCGCAGAAATCGCGCACCACGCTGCAGCGCTCGCTCTCGGCGTAGGTCTGGATGGCGGCGCCGATATCGCCGGTGGTGGCGCCGGGCTTGACCGCGGCCACGCCGCGCATCAGGGCGTTATAGGTGACCTCGAGCAGGCGCTCGGCGGCGCGGGGCACTTTGCCCACCGCATACATGCGGCTCGAATCGCCGTGCCAGCCATCGACGATGAGCGTCACGTCGACATTGAGGATGTCGCCGTCTTTGAGCGCGCGGGGGCCCGGGATGCCGTGACACACTACGTGATTGAGCGAGGTGCAGATCGACTTGGGGAAGCCCCGATAATTAAGCGGGGCGGGAACGGCGCCATGGTCCATGGCGAACGCGTACACGAATTGGTCGAGCGCCTCGGTGGTGACGCCGGGCTTCACCTCGTCGACCAGGAGGTCGAGCACTTCGGCCACCAGCCGGCCCGCCGTGGCCATGCCGGCGAAGGCGTCGGAACCGTGCAGCTTGATCTTGGTGTCGCGCGCTTGGGCGCGGGCAAATTCGAGATTGGACATGGGATACGATTATAAGGACTTGTTGTTCACTTAGGGGGAAATCTCTCGATGTGCAACGGCAGCCGCTCGGCTGTCCCGCCTTTCGCACCAACAAGGACCTAAGAAGCTGGCGGAACCGCGGCAAGGGGCTAGACTTCGGTCCGCTTCACCGTCTTCCTTAGGCCCATGACCGAGCAATACTCCCCCAGCGTCACTGCGGCGCTCGTCGTGATCGGCGAGGAGATCCTGTCGGGCCGCACCCGGGACGAAAACATCGGCTATATCGCGGCCTATCTCACCCGTATCGGCATTGCCCTGCGCGAGGTCCGGGTGGTGGCCGACGTCGAGGCCGAGATTGTCGCGGCGGTAAACGCGCTGCGGCCCCGCTTCACCTATGTCTTCACCACCGGCGGCATCGGCCCCACCCATGACGACGTGACCACCGACGCCATCGCCAAGGCCTTTAAGGTCGAGGTGGTGGTCGATGCTGAGGCGGTCGCCGCCATGCGCCAGCGTTTCAGTGGCAATGAGCTCACGCCGGCCCGGCTGCGCATGGCGCGCGTGCCCAAGGGCGCCCAGTTGATCGACAACGCCATCTCGCGGGCCCCGGGCTTCATGCTGGAGAACGTGATCGTGCTGGCGGGCGTGCCACGCATCATGCAGGTGATGCTCGACGCGGTCAGCCCGCGCCTCGCCAAGGGGCGCCCGATGCTGGCCCGCTCGATCCGCCTCGATGTGCCGGAAGGCGACGCCGCTCCCGGTCTTGCCGAACTCCAGACGGCGCATCCAGAGGTCCAGATCGGCAGCTATCCGTTCTTCGAGAACAAACGTCTCGGCACCTATGTGGTGCTCCGCGCCGTCGAGGCGGACAAGCTCGAAGCCGCGGCGGCCGCACTCTGGGCTCTGATCGCCAAGGAAGGCTTCCACGCGGTCGCCGCCGACGATTGAGTCATTTTGAACCGAAATGAGCGAATCACTCGGCAGCCGGGACGAGCGCCTCCGCCGGGCTCGGCTCCGCCAGCATCTGGCTCATGAGGGTGACCAGCGCGCGGGCCGCTTGGCCGGTCTTGCATGCCGGGAGCTTGCTCGTGACGCGCGCCACGGCCTCTTCGGCCGATTGCGACGGCCCGATCCAGGCCATCGCCCAATCCGGAAACCTCCGCACTTCGATCGATTCATAGAGGATCAGCACGATGTCCTTGTGGCGCGGATCGCGCGCGATGCGCTCGTAGGTTGCCTCGACGGCATCGCGCTCACCTTCGAGTACCTGGGAAAAATTGTGATCGGTGGCGAGCAGAGCGCCGGTCACCTTGGACTCTTCATTGTTGCGGCGCGAATTGAGCAGAATGTCGGCGATCTGTCGCCGCTCGTTGGGGTCGTCGGCCAGCAACGAAGCACTGATGTAAACAAGCCGGACAAGGCTCATGGGGCTACCTGGAGTGAGAGGGTCGTGGCCGACGACCATGCAGCAGCGGCATCACCCGCCGGTTAACGGGGCGCGCGGCTGCGCCGTTCGGCAACGAGACCGCGCGCTGGCGGGAGCGGGCATGCAGTCGCGCCGATGCGCCTGGCCGATGGCTTGGCCAGGTGACGGTAAGCGCTTGTTTTTCAGGGGGAAATAAAGGAGGCGCGGGGACGAGCCCCGCGCCTTTTAGAAAGCTATCTCTTCTTTTTGGCGGTCTTACGACGAGCAGTGCCCGTCTTCTTCGCCGTCGATTTTTTCGCCGCGGCGGTCTTGCGCTTCGCGGGCTTCTTCTTCTTCGCTACTGCCATGATGTCCCTCCTATCGGGCTGGCGGTTGGAAAGTTCACTCTAGCTACATCCGCTCGTCCCACCGCACGTATCGCATTTGAGACACGTGCCGTTACGGACGAGGGTAAAGTTTCCGCATTCTCCACACGCTTCTCCTTCATAACCCTTAACGCGCGCTTCGGCCACAAGATCTGATGCGCCTCGTTCGGCGAGCGTTTCGACGGCGCGGGCAACGTGCTCGGCCGTCTCGGGTGAAGGTACTTGAGAGGACGCGGTGGCAAAGCTTGTGGTGCGCGGCTGCGCGTCGTCGCGGATTTCTGTCTGCAACGCACGCGCATGTGCACCAGTGCTCTGCGCTTTGCTCGGCGCAAGAAACTTTCGCTCGCTGAGGCGACCACGAGTGAAGCCTGGCGAGACGAGAGCTTCGGTGGAACGCTTGCCTTCGCCCGCGTCACCAGAGCCGAGTGTAGTACTGCCGATCTCACTTGGATCAACATGAGCAAGCTCGTAGCGCCCAAGATAAGAAACTGCAAGCTCCCTGAATAGGTAGTCAAGGATCGAAGTGGCGTTCTTGATCGCCTCGTTGCCGCGCACCGGACCTGCCGGTTCGAAGCGCGTGAAGGTGAAGGCATCGACAAACTCTTCCAACGGAACGCCATACTGCAAGCCGACGGACACCGCGATCGCAAAGTTATTCATGAGCGAGCGGAAGGCGGCGCCCTCCTTGTGCATATCGATAAAAATCTCGCCCAAGCGACCGTCCTCATACTCGCCAGTCCTTAAATAGACCTTATGACCGCCGACTACCGCTTTCTGCGTATATCCCTTCCGCCGATCAGGCAAGCGTTCACGATCGGCGCGCGCGCGCGCGCGTTCGACGATCCGCTCGATGATGCGCTCGGCGACCACCGTTGCGCGCTGCACCTGCGGCTGGTCTGACGCGACCGCGGCGAGCACCTCGTCCTGCTCCTCGTCATCGTCGGCGAGGAACTGCGCGTTGAGCGGCTGCGACAGCTTGGAGCCGTCGCGATAGAGCGCGTTGGCCTTGAGCGCGAGTTTCCAGGACAACAGATAGGCCGCCTTGCAGTCGTCGACGGATGAGTCGTCTGGCATGTTGATTGTCTTGGAGATGGCGCCCGAGATGAAGGGCTGCGCCGCCGCCATCATGCGGATATGGCTCTCGACCGAGAGGAAGCGCTTGCCCGTGCGCCCACACGGGCTGGCGCAGTCGAACACCGGCAAATGCTTGGGATCGAGCCCCGGCGCGCCTTCCAAGGTCATGGCCCCGCAGGCAAATTCGTTGGCCGCCTCGATCTCGCGCTTGCCGAAGCCGATCTCCGCCAACAGGTCGAAATCGGCCTTGTCGATCCGCTCGGCCGACAGGCCAAGCGTCCCGGTCAGAAAGTCCTCGCCAAGGGTCCACTTGTTGAACACGAACTTGATGTCGAAGGCGGATGCCACCGCTTTTTCCACCGCGGCGATCTTCTCCGGCGTGAAGCCGCGCGACGCCAGGCTGTCGTGGTTGACCCCGGGCGCGCCGGCGAGTGTGCCATGACCGACCGCATATTCGACGACGCGCTTGATCGCGTCCTCGGGATAGCCGAGACCCCTGAGCGCCTCGGGCACCATGCGGTTGATGATCTTGAAATAGCCGCCGCCGGCGAGCTTCTTGAATTTGACCAGCGCGAAATCGGGCTCGATGCCGGTGGTATCGCAGTCCATCACCAGGCCGATGGTGCCGGTCGGCGCGATCACCGTGGATTGTGCATTGCGGTAGCCGTGCTTGCGGCCGAGTTCGATTGCCTTCTCCCAGGCGTGCACGGCATGCGCCAGCAGGCGCGGGTCGGGACAGGAAGCGTGGTCGAGCGGCACCGGCGCCGTAGCCAGCCCCTCATAGCCGTCGTTCTCGCCGGCCGCGGCCCGCGCATGATTGCGCATCACCTTCAGCATGGCGTCGCGATTCGCCGCATAGCCGGGGAAGGGGCGCAGCTCGCGCGCCATTTCGGCGCTGGTGGCATAGGAGATGCCGGTCATGATGGCGGTGAGGGCACCGCACAGTGCGCGGCCCTTGGCCGAGTCGTACGGAATGCCCGAGGCCATCAGCAGGCCGCCGATATTGGCGTAGCCGAGCCCCAGCGTCCGGTACTCGTAAGAGAGTTGGGCGATCCGCCGCGATGGGAACTGCGCCATGGTGACGGCGATCTCGAGCACGACGGTCCACAGCTTGATCGCGTGCTCATAAGCCTCGATGTCGAAACTGCCGTCCGCTTGGCGGAACGCCATCAGATTGAGCGAGGCCAGATTGCAGGCGGTGTCGTCGAGGAACATGTACTCCGAGCACGGGTTCGACGCCTTGATCTCGCCGGCCGCGGGGCAGGTGTGCCAGTCGTTGATGGTGGTGTGGAACTGGATGCCGGGATCGGCGCAGGCCCAGGCGGCGTAGCCGATCTGCTCAAACAGCGTGCGCGCCTTCACCGTCTTCGCCACCGCGCCGTTCTTGCGGTTGGTGAGGCTCCACTCGCCGTCGGTCTCGAGCGCCTTGAGGAAATCGTCGGTGACGCGCACCGAATTGTTGGAGTTCTGTCCCGAGACGGTGCGGTAGGCCTCGGAATCCCAGTCCGTATCGTAGGTCGGGAATTGGATCGAGGTGTAGCCCTGGCGGGCGAACTGGATCACCCGGCGGATATAAGTGTCGGGCACCTTGGCCTTGCGCGCGGCCTTGACCTCGCGCTTCAACGCCGGGTTGCGCTTGGGATCGAAGCAGTCGTCGCCGTCGCCCTCGCAATTGACGCAAGCCTTGAGGATGGCGTTGAGCCGCTCTGCCAGCACCTTCGAGCCGGTGACCAGCGCAGCCACCTTCTGCTCCTCGTTGACCTTCCAGTTGATGAAATCCTCGATATCGGGGTGGTCGATGTCGACCACCACCATCTTGGCCGCCCGGCGCGTGGTGCCGCCCGACTTGATGGCGCCGGCCGCCCGGTCGCCGATCTTGAGGAAGCTCATCAGGCCCGAGGACTTGCCGCCGCCGGACAACGGCTCGTTCTCGCCCCGGAGGCTGGAGAAATTGGTGCCGGTGCCGGAGCCATACTTAAAGAGCCGCGCCTCCCGCACCCACAGATCCATGATGCCGCCCTCGTTGACGAGGTCGTCCTCGATCGACTGGATGAAGCAGGCATGCGGCTGGGGATGCTCGTAGGCCGAGGTCGAGGCCTTCACTTCGCCGGTGGCGAAGTCGACATAATAATGACCCTGGCTCGGGCCATCGATGCCGTAGGCCCAATGCAGGCCGGTATTGAACCATTGCGGGCTGTTGGGCGCGCCCATCTGCATGGCGAGCATGTAGCGGAGCTCGTCATGGAAGGCTTTCGCGTCCTCCTCGGAGGAGAAATAGCCGCCCTTCCAGCCCCAATAGGTCCAGGTCCCCGCCAGCCGATCGAACACCTGGCGCGCGTCGGTCTCGCTGCCATACCTCTCCCCCTCGGGGAGGGAGGCTAGCGCGGCCTCGTCGGGTACCGACCGCCAAAGCCAGGACGGGACGGAATTCTCCTCGACCCGCTTGGCCTTGGCCGGCACGCCCGCTTTGCGGAAATACTTTTGGGCCAGGATGTCGGCCGCGACCCCGCTCCAATGGGAGGGGACCTGGAAGCGTTCGAGCGCAAACACCACCGAGCCGTCCGGATTCCGGATCTCGCTCGCGCTGTCCCGGAAGGGGATGGCGTCATAGGGCGATTTGCCCGCCTCGGTGAATCTCCGCTCAATCCTCATTTTTGCTCCCCGCGTGATGTCGCCCCTTCGCGCCTCCCCGGCGCGCAACGGTAGAAACTGAGGCGATTCGTCCATCCCATCAACATCTATGCATGGACTTCCTAATGTACCACTAAACCCTGTGGGCGACCACCAGAAGTGGCTGTGCGGAAGTTGGGGGATAATATGTGGAAACAAGGTGGACGAATGACAAGACGGTGCCCTGGGCGCCTCTGTCGCGGAGGGTTTTGACGGTCTGTTTACGAACCATTCACTACGCTGGCGTTGCTACGTGAGGACCAGGTCACCCAATGTTGCACCATCGCGCCTTCGGCCGCGAGCTCGAGACGCTGGTTGTCGCCGTCATCGACAATCGCCGGCCGATCCTGTCGCTGATGCGGGCCATGCTCGCCGCCATCGGCACCGGCCGGATCGAGACCTATGAGAGCCCGACCGAAGCCGTCGACGCCATGGCCAAGAGCGTTCCTGACGTGGTTATTGCCGCCGCCGCCATGCAGCCTTTGACCGGCGCGCAACTGGTCAGAGCCATGCGCCGGTCGAACGCGGGGCCGCTCGCGCTGGTGCCCGCCATGATCATGAGCGTCCGGGCTAAGCCGGCGCTTGTCGAGGAAGCGCTCAGGGCAGGCGCCCATCAAGTGCTGGTACTGCCGACCACTGCGAGCACGCTCTATCGGCGGCTCGCCTGGCTGATCCAGGACGATCGTCCGTTCGAACTCAGGGGCGAGCATCATGTCGTGGCCGGCATGGAGGAGCGGCTGTCGCTCAGCATTCAGAGTCCGGTCTACGTCCCCAGCGAGCCGTCCCTCGGACTGCCGCCGATCGCGCGCGACGAGGAGGGCGCTCCCTCCCTCGATATCGCCAAAAAAACGCGGGTCGCGCCGCATTAGGCCTGCCCTGGACAGCGGACCCCCTTGCGGCCATAGTCGCGGCGCAACAACAAGCGTCGAACACGCAATATGGGAATCTTCACCGAGCTGTTTGCCTGGTGGACGGGCAATACTATCGGCACGCGTCTCTACACCTGGCGGAAGGGCGAGCGCGTGGGCGAGGACGGGCTCGGCAACGTCTATTATCACGAGCGCAACGGCAAGCGTCGCTGGGTGATCTACCGCGACCTGGCCGAGCCGTCGCAGATCCCGCCGGCCTGGCATGCCTGGCTGCATCACACCGTCGATGTCCCGCCGACGCTCGAGAGCTACACGCCGCGGCCGTGGGAGCAGGCGCACCGGCCGAACCTCACCGGCACCTACGAGGCCTATCGGCCGCCTGGCTCGACGCTTCGCCCCGGCGCGGTCAAGCCGCCTTTGGATTACGAGCCGTGGCAGCCCAAGTGACGCAACACAAGACGTCGGACACCGCGCCGCCCAAGCCGGTGCAGCGTTGGTCGGCGTCCGACTACGCCAAGAACGGCCGCTTCGTGCAGGAGCTTGCCGGTCCCATATTCGGCATGCTCGGCGCCAAGCCCGGCGAGCGCATCCTCGATCTCGGCTGCGGCGACGGCGCGCTCACGGCCGAGATCAAGGCGCTCGGCGCGCATGTCCTCGGCGTCGATCTGAGCGACGAGCTCCTCGCCGTGGCGCGCATGAAGGGGCTCAATGTCCGCAAGGTTGACGGCCATGCGCTCGATTTCGTCTCCGAGTTCGACGCGGTGTTCTCCAATGCCGCGCTCCATTGGATGCGCAAGCCCCATCTGGTGATTGCCGGCGTGGCCCGCGCGCTTCGTCCGCGCGGCCGCTTCGTGGGCGAGTTGGGCGGCCACGGCAATGTTGCGGCCATCGCCACGGCGATGCGCGCGGTCGGCGCGGCCCGCGGCGGCGATCCTGCGCTCGTCGCGCCGTGGTTTTTCCCCACCGCCGAGGAATATGGCGAGCTCCTGGCCGCGGGCGGCTTCAGCTTGAAGGAGATCGAGCTCGTGCCGCGCCCGACGCCGCTCAAGACCGGCATGGAAGGCTGGCTCCGCACCTTCGGCCGGTCGTTCTTCGATCAGTTCCCCGAGCCGGACCGGACCAAGGTGGTGGGCGAGGTCGTGGACCTCCTGCGCCCCTCGCTGTGCGACAGTCATGGCGGGTGGACCGCCGATCACATTCGGCTCCGCTTCTATGCCGAGCGCGGGGCCTGATGGGAGCCGCCACACCCATGCCCCATTCATGGTCGAGGCGTTTGCGGCTTAAGGAGCGCACCGGAGCGATCGTCAAGGGGCCCGTTCAGAAGGTGTGCGGTATGATGCAACGATTGAGCGGCCGCGCTAGCGGCCTGACCGGCGCGGTTTCCCTGTTCGTAGCGGCCGTGGCGCTCTCCGCCGGACTTGCGGTGGATGTTGCTTATGCCGAGATCGTCAAGAACCCGATCGCGGTGTTTGCCGCCCTCGACAAGGTGACCGGGCGCATCTCCCATCTCGAAATCCCCATCAACAAGACGGTCGAGTTCGGCGCGCTCAAGGTGACGCCGCGGGTGTGCGACACTCGTCCGCCGACCGAGGCGCCCCACACCTCATCCTTTGTCGAGGTCGACGAGGTGAAGCTCACCGGCGAGGTGCAGCGCATCTTCACGGGCTGGATGTTCGCCGAGAGCCCCGGCCTTCATGCCGTCGAGCACCCGGTGTTCGACGTCTGGCTCACCAATTGCAAGACGAACGTGGCGCCTGCGCCTTCGGGCAGTGCCGAGAAATCCGCAACGCCGGACGCGCCGCCCGCGCCCGCTCCCGCCGAGGCGCCTCCGGCGGCAGCAGCGGCGGCGCCTCCGCCTCCGCCCGAGCCGCCCCAGGAGGCTGACGCTCCCCTGCCATGGGCCACGCCGCCGCCGCCCAACGCGGCCTCCAGGAATCGCTGAAACTCGTCCCGGCTCACCTCGATGGCGCCGAACCGGGACAGATGGCCGGTGACGAACTGGGTGTCGAGCAGGGTGAAGCCCCCATATCTCAGCCGCGCCACCAGATAGACCAGCGCGATCTTGCTCGCGTCGCGGGCTCGCGAAAACATACTCTCGCCGAAAAACGCGCGGCCGAGATGCACGCCGTAAAGTCCGCCGGTGAGCACGCCATCCTGCCACACCTCGACCGTGTGGCAATGGCCGAGCGCGAACAGTTCGCGGTAGAGGCTTCTGATGCGCCCGTTGATCCAGGTCGAGCGCCGTCCTGAGCGGGGCGCGGCGCAGCCCTCGATCACCGCCTCGAAGTTCCGGTCGACTTTCACCTCGAAGCTGCCGTTGCGAATGGTGCGGGCGAGCCGCCGCGGCACATGCATGCGGTCGAGCGGCAGGATGCCGCGCCGCTCCGGCTCGATCCAATAGAGCGCGTTGTCTTCGGCGCTCTCCGCCATTGGGAAGATGCCGCAGGCATAGGCCTTGAGCAGCACCTGCGGCGTGATCTCGATCATGACGTCGTCGATCGTGGTCATCGCGATTTATCCGCGGGTGCCCTGCTTGGCGAGGTGGGTCTCGAGCCAATGGATATCGTAACTGCCGTCGACGATATCGGGCTCGGAGATGAGCGAGATGAACAGGGGTATGGTGGTCTCGATGCCATCGACCACGAATTCTCCCAGCGCCCGCTTGAGCCGCATCAGGCATTCGTTGCGGGTGCGGGCATGCACGATGAGCTTGCCGATCAGACTGTCATAATACGGGGGAATGGTGTAGCCGGCGTAAGCCCCGGAATCGACTCTGACGCCGAGGCCGCCCGGCGGGTGAAAATGGGTGATGGTCCCCGGCGACGGCCTGAACGTGTGGGGGTTCTCGGCGTTGATGCGGCATTCGATGGCGTGGCCGTTGAAGCGGATGTCCTCTTGGCGCAGCGTCAGCGGCGCGCCGGCCGCGATCCTGATCTGCTCGATAACCAGATCGAGCCCGGTGATCATCTCGGTGATGGTGTGCTCGACTTGGAGGCGCGTGTTCATCTCGATGAAATAGAACGCGCCGGCCTCATACAGGAATTCGACCGTGCCGACGCCACGATAGCTGAGGTCGCGCATGGCCTGGGCCACCGTTTCGCCGATGCGGACCCGTTCGCTTTCGTTCAGCGCGGGCGACGGGGCCTCCTCCCACAGCTTCTGGTGACGGCGTTGCAGCGAGCAGTCGCGCTCGCCGAGATGAATGGCGTTGCCCTGGCCGTCGGCCAGCACCTGCACCTCGATATGCCGCGGATGCACCAGATATTTCTCGAGATAGACCGTGCCGTCGCCGAACGCCGCTTTGGCCTCGGTGCCGGCGGTCTGTAGCGCCGGCTCGAGTTGGCTCTCGTCGAGCGCGAGTTTCATGCCGCGCCCGCCACCGCCAGCCGCGGCCTTGACCAGCACCGGATAGCCGATCTCGCGCGCGAACGCTCTTGCCTCCTTGAGATTGTCGATCGGGCCCGAGCCGGGCACCACCGGGATGCCGAGCTCCCGGGCCGTCACCTTGGCCTGGATCTTGTCGCCCATCAGCCTGACATGCTCGGCGGTCGGCCCGATAAAGGCGATGTCGTGCTCCTCGAGGATCTCGGCGAAGCGCGCATTCTCAGCCAGGAAGCCGTAGCCGGGATGCACCGCGTCCGCGCCGGTGATCTCGCACGCCGCGACGATGGCCGGGATGTTGAGATAGCTGTCCTTGGCCGGTGGCGCGCCGATGCACACGCTCTCGTCGGCCAGCCGCACATGCATGGCGTTGGCGTCGGCGGTCGAGTGCACCGCCACGGTGGCGACGCCGAGCTCCTTGCAGGCGCGTTCGATCCGGAGGGCGATTTCTCCCCGGTTGGCGATCAGGATCTTGTCGAACATGGCGCCACGGCTAGCGTTGCTCGATCACCGCCAGCGGCTCGCCATACTCGACCGGCTGGCCGTCCTCGACCAGGATGGCGATGACGGTGCCGGCGCGGGGGGAGGGGATCTGGTTCATGGTCTTCATCGCTTCAATGATAATCAGCGTCTGCCCGGCGGTGACCCGCGTGCCGATCTCGACGAAGGGCGGCGCGCCCGGCTCGGGCGAGCGATAGGCGGTACCGACCATCGGCGAAGTCACCGTGCCGGGGTGGACGATGAATTCCTCGGTCTGGGTGGCGCCCCGTTTGCCCGGCCGCGGGTTGTCCCGCATCTCGGAGCCGGGGACGTCGCCGGTGGTGGTGAGGGTGGTGGTCAGGTTCACCCCGCGCGCCACCTTGATCCGCTTCCCCTCATGCTCGACCTCGATCTCGGTGAGACCGGTCTCCTCGAGCAGCGCCGCCAACTCGCGGATCAAGTCCTTGTCGAAGTTGCCCCCTTTTTGAGTCATGCGTGGCGCCCTCTTCCTTCCGCCATCACTTCAACTTGGCCGTAGCGATCGCGTCCGCCAGCGCCTCGATCGCCAGCTCGTAACCTAGCGCCCCGAAGCCGCAGATCACACCCCTCACGGCTTTGGAGATATAGGAATGGTGCCGAAACTGCTCGCGGGCGAAGATATTCGACAGATGGACCTCGACGGCAGGCACCGGGCAGGCCAACAGCGCGTCCAGCATGGCGATCGAGGTATGGGTGAAGGCCCCGGCGTTGACGATCAGTCCAGCAGCCTTCGTCCTCGCCTCTTGGATCCATGCTACCAACTCGCCTTCGTGGTTAGACTGACGAAACTCCAGCTTAAATCCTAGCGCCGCCGCCTTACGCTCGCAGCGTGCGCGCAAGTCGTCGAGCGTCTCCCGGCCATAGACCTCCGGTTCCCGGGCCCCAAGCAGGTTGAGATTGGGGCCGTTCAACACGTAGATCGGTTTGGCCATGGCGGCTAGGAAACGCCTGATGATGCGGTGCGCGCGCGAAATGCCGCGCGTTGGCCCCGGCGGAGGAAACGGGCCCCTTTATCAGCTTTTCCGCCGTTCGGCAAAATGAGGACGCCGGCGGGGTTGTCCTTCCCTTAAAGAAGCCGCCTCAGCAGGTCGCCTTGCAGCCCTTCTCCCGCACCTCGGCCACCTTTGCCGTGAGCTGGTCGTAAAGGTCGTCAGGGGCGCCCGGCACGATGCGGTCGCCGATCAAATAGAGAGGCGTGCCCTGCAACCCTAGCTTCTGGGCAAGGTCTTTAGTCTCGTCGAGCGCCTGCTGGATGGAGGGATCCTCCATGTCCTTTTCGAGCTTGGGCACGTCGAGCCCAAGCTCGGCCGCAATGCGAAGCGCCTTATCCTTGTCGGCCTTGCCGGGTTCGGCGTAAAGCTTCTGGTGCATCTCGAAATATTTGCCTTGTTTGCCCGCCGCCAGTGCGGCCTTTGCCGCCGCTTCCGACTCCTCGCCGAAGATCGGCAGCTCCTTGAACACCACCTTCACCTTGTCGTCGCTGTCGATCAGCTTGACGAGATCAGGCAGCGCCCGGCGGCAGAATCCGCAATTGTAATCGAAGAATTCGACCACGGTGACATCGCCGTTGGGATTGCCGGCGCTATAGGACAGCGGCGACCGGAAGAGGGCGTCCGCGTTATCGCTGATGACCTTTTCCTGCTGCGAGGCTTGTTCTGCCTGCTGGCGCTTGTCGAGCTCGGTGGTCATCTCGACCAGGATTTCGGGATTCTTGGTCAGGTAGTCATGGACCACGCCGACGATCTTCTTCTCGTCGAGCGAGGCCGAAGGAGCATCGACCACGCCCGGTGCCACGCGCCAAATGACGACGAGAGTGACCGCGGTCACAAGGGCGGCAACGACGGCGGCCACCAGGGCGGTGGCGAGGCCAGTCTTCAGGGTCATGCTGTGATCTCCGGGGGCTAAAATCAGTTCGCTCGAGGGACTTCGAAAGCCAGGATATCGTCGGCCTTGAACCAATTCGGCGTGCCGTCGACCAGCCCGGCCTTGGCGCGCTTGGCCTGCTGTTTGGCCAGTTTCAGCTGCCCTTCATAGAAATAGGCTTCGGCCGATGCAAGCTCGGCCTGCGCCATGAATTGCTTCTTGGCGCCGGCCGCTTTCGCCGCCTCGGCCTTGCGGGCATAGGCGGAGGCGAGCTGGCGGTACCCCATTGCGGAGGAGTCCTCGCGGGCCAAAGCCGTGCGCAGATTGGTGATCGCCTCGTCGACCAGCTTAGGATCGTTGGTGCCGAGCAGAGCCTGCCCCAGCATGACCCGGATCAGCGGCTCATCGGGGCCCAGCCGCACGGCCTCGCGCAGCGGGGGAACCGCGGCGGCCGGGCTGCCGCTTTCGAACAGGAATTGCCCCTTGAGCTCGTAGAAATATGGCCAATCGCGCTTGGCTGCGATCAGCGCGTCAAGCTGCGGCATTGCCACCTTCACGCCTGACTGGCGGTAAGTGGCGATCGCTCGGGCATACATCGCAGGCAGGCTCTGGTCGGTGTCCGGAAAGCGATTGAGCACGGTTTGCGGGCTTTCGAGGAAACCGGACAGCTTCGCCCGCATCAAGTCGTGCAGGAATTGCAACTCGGGCGGATCGGTATTGTTGTAGTACGGGCTCTCCGTAACCAGGGTCCTGAGATTTGTCAGGCGCTGCTGCGGCAGCGGGTGGGTCTGCAGATAGGGATTGATGCCTTGCACGCCGACCAGCTTGCTGGCCATGAATTCGAGGGTTTCGAGCATGCCCCGCCCAGATTGTTTGGTCGCATTGAGGAACGAGATGCCGGCCTGATCGGCTGACGATTCTTCGTCCTGGCGGTAGGCAAGCAGGGTGCGGAGCGCGGCGTCCTGACCGCCATAGGCGATGCCCATTCCTGCCTGTCCCGCATCTCCAGCGCCGGCAAATGCGCCCCCGACCATGGCGGCGAGGCCAATCAACTGCAACATCAGCGCCGCCGATTTTGCGCGGGCCACCTGAGTCCTTAGGCGGGCGAGATGGCCGCCGGTGATGTGGCCGCTCTCATGGGCGATGACCCCGATCACCTGATTGGGCGTCTTGGCCTCCATCAGCGTGCCGGCATGCATGAACATGTTGTGCCCGTCGACCACGAAGGCGTTGAAGGCGCGATCGTTGACGAGGTGAATGCGGATTCCCTGTGAGCCGAGGCCGGCAGCCCGGAAGATGGGCTTGGCGTATTCCCGGATCAGCGCTTCGGTTTCGGCATCGCGGATCAGCCCGGCGGCATCCGCCGAGGTTGACGTGATGAGGGCGGCAGCCAGCGCCCCGACGAAACCGGCGCGGAGCCGGCGCGGGGCAGAGTTGATCCGGGCTTTGGCCAAAAGAGGCATGGGGCGGCTTGATCGTATATGCTTGACGAGGGCCGAAGCAAAGGTGCCAGTTTTCGCGCATCCGGCGCCGGCGATACGCCGCACACCGCCTGACGCCACGTCTTTGCCAATCTTCGCTTGATTGGCGTTTGAATGCGGCGACAACGTGACCGGACGTGGCGGCAATACCTCACGAAATCGCGAGAGCACGCTGGGCGTGGATTTCGACCCGGCTCAAGCTATCGGCTCAAGCTACCTCAGACCCTGCTATGCGGGGCCTAAGCAGACCATGCGCGCGAAGCCGCGCGTCGCATTACCGCTAGCGCTGCCACCAGCCTTTGCGGCGCGGCGTCTCCGGCTCGCTCTGGGCTTCGACACGCGGCTCGGCCGGCAGGGCGGGCGGCTCACTGGCCCTCGCTACCGTCTCGAACACCCGCTCAGCCTCGTGATGCGGCGGCTTGGCAGTCTCCTTCTTGGGAGGCTCCTCGGACCGGGGCTTGCGCCCAGCACCGTTTTGCCGTCTGTCGCCATCCTCTTGCGTCTCGGCGCGCGCTTCGGCGGGCGCCCCCTCGCCAGGGGCGCGCCCTGGCTGCTGGCCGGAGCGGCCACGCCGGCCGCCACGGCGGCCTCTGCGCCGCGGACCCTTGCGTGCTTGGGCGCCGCCCTCGTCCTTCTTGTCGGCGCTCCTGAGATCCTCGCCGGGCCCTTCGCCTGCGCGTTCCTCGCGTTCATCCTCGTCGTCATGCTCACGCGGCTCCGGCTCGGCATGAGCGTGCGAATGGGAATGGGCAAGCGGCTGGCTTTGGGCGCCGCCCTCGGGACGACGCCCCCTGCGCCTTCTGCGCCGTGAGCGTTGCCGTGCCTGCTCGGGATCGTCTTCGATCGCGGGCTTAGCGTCGGCGGCAGCCGGCGGCGAGGCAGGCAAGTCCTGATGATGGGCCCAATCCATATGCACTACTGTGCTCCCGCCATTGGCGATCTCGCCCTCGGACGCACGCTCGATCACGAATTGCGAGACATGCATGTCCTCGTCGGCGGTGATGGTGATCGGAATGCGATAGCGCATCTGGATATCGTTCAGATGGGCGCGCTTCTGATTGAGAATATAGAGCGCGACATCGACCGCGGTGGTGGCGACCAGCGGCACCACGCCGTCGGTGATCAGCCGGTCCTCGATCGAACGGAGAATGTCGAGCGCCACCGATTCGATCGAGCGCACGATGCCGGTGCCCTGACACATCGGGCACGGCTTGGTCGATCCTTCGAGCATGCCGGGCCTGAGGCGCTGGCGCGACATTTCGAGCAGGCCGAAATGGCTGATGCGCCCGACTTGAATGCGGGCACGGTCGTGGCGCAACGCCTCCTTCAGCCGCCGCTCCACCAGGCGGTTATTGCGGCGCTCGTCCATGTCGATGAAATCGATCACGATCAGCCCGGCGAGGTCGCGCAAGCGAAGCTGGCGCGCAATCTCGTCGGACGCTTCGAGATTGGTCTTGAGCGCGGTGTCCTCGATATTGTGCTCGCGCGTCGCCTTGCCCGAGTTGACGTCGATCGAAACCAGCGCCTCGGTCTGGTTGATGACGATATAGCCGCCGGACTTCAGCACCACCTGGGGCGAGAACATCGCCGCCAGCTGCCGCTCGACCTGATAGCGAATGAAGATCGGCTCAGGCTCCTTGTAGGGCTTCACGTTCTTGGCATGGCTCGGCATGAGCATGCGCATGAAGTCCTTCGCCTCGCGATAGGCGTCGTCGCCCGCGACCAGCACCTCGTCGATGTCCTTGTTGTAGAGGTCGCGGATCGAACGCTTGATGAGAACTCCCTTCCTCATAGACCAGGGCGGGCGCCGTCGATTTCAGCGTGAGGTCGCGCACGGTCTCCCACAGGCGCAGCAGATAGTCGTAGTCGCGCTTGATCTCGGTCTTGGTGCGCTGGGCGCCGGCGGTGCGGATGATGAGCCCCATGCCTTCCGGCACTTCGAGCTCGCCGGCAATCTCACGCAAGCGCTTGCGGTCGGTGGGCTGAGTGATCTTGCGCGAGATGCCGCCTCCGCGTGCGGTGTTGGGCATCAGCACCGTGTAACGTCCGGCCAGCGACAGATACGTGGTCAGCGCCGCGCCTTTGTTGCCGCGCTCCTCCTTCACCACCTGCACCAGGATGATCTGGCGGCGCCTGATCACCTCTTGAATCTTGTAAGGACGCCCGCGCCGCCGCCGTGCCCGCTCGGGGACCTCCTCGAGCGCGTCCTCCGAGCCAACCGACTCTACGCTCTCGGCCACCACATCGCCATTGCCTTCCTTCATGGCGACCGGCTGGCCGACGATTTCAGCCTGCTCGGCGTCATCGTCGTCATCGTCGTCTTCGGGCGCGGAGCGCACCGTGAGCTCTGAAGCTTCGCTCTCGTGGTCTTCGACCTCTTCAGACACTTGGTGAATGAGATCGCTCGCCTCCATGGCAACGCTCGGGCTGTCATCGCGGGGCGTGGTGTCGATCTCGTCGTCGGGCCCGACCTCGAACTTCGCGATTCCGACGGTCTCGGCTGGAGCCGCACTCGGGTGCTCGGCCTCTCGCCGCGGGCCCTCTCGACCTTGGCCTTCTCGACCTTGGCCCTCTCGACCTTGGCCCTCTCGTCCTTGACCCTCATGACGGCCACGGCCGCGCCGGCCGCGCCTGTGGCGCCGTCCGGCCGCAGCCTCGTCGTCCTCGGCGGCCTCTTGGGCAGAGGCGCGGCTTTGCTCCGCCGCCTCCTCCTCGAGCAGGGCCTGACGATCGGCTACCGGGATTTGGTAGTAGTCGGGATGAATTTCAGTAAAGGCCAAGAAGCCGTGTCGGTTGCCACCGTAATCCACGAAGGCCGCCTGTAGCGACGGCTCTACGCGCGTGACCTTGGCAAGATAAATATTGCCCCGAAGTTGCTTCTTACTCGCTGATTCGTAATCAAATTCCTCGACGCGATTGCCCCTTACCGCGACCACCCGGGTTTCCTCCGGATGTGCCGCATCGATTAGCATTTTGCTTGGCATGTTGTGTGTTCTCCGCCGCGCAGATCTCAGAGGGCGGGATCCCGTGTTCCAGGATCGCGTCCGAAGCCCGCGCGCGCCGTTGAGCAATAGACCATGATTCGCTGCGACCGCCCACGAGCCGCCCAAGGGGCGGACTAACGGGCGCGGCCATTTGCAAAGCCCCGCGATTCCCGAGGCTTAGCCGAATGGTCTGATCTTGCATCGCAGTCCTCACCACCGCGATTGAGCCGCGGCTTGAGAAAGTTTCATTTGGCGGCCGTCTGTCACCTGGCCACCGCTTCTTTCTTTCTGCGTCCCGGCCATTCGAAGGGCCTGACGCGCGAAACAATTCCGCCCGTATCGCCGTTTGGCGTCCAAGGGCTCGGGCTCGAAAGCGAGCCTGACCCTTATTACGGGTATGGCGGGAGATTTGGCAAGTGTTCCGGTGGCGCGGCCCGCAAAAGGGTCACAAGAGTCGCTTAACGAGTGCGTGGCTAAGATTTGGCCGAGATCGGGGCTATTTGACCCGTCGCGGTCGGTGCTGCGACCTGGCCGCGACCCATCGCGGCCAGCTGGCCGGCTGAGTTCAGTCACGTGGGGGACGATGCAAGTTCAGCGGGTATGGGCTATCGCCTCGACCTTGGCCATTGCCGTCAGCGCGCTGCTTGCGCCGCTCGGTGCGGCGCTTTCGCCGGTCCACGCCGCGGCCAAGCCCGTCGTCGCCAATGACGCCCGCGTCGCCGGCGACCGGGAGCGCACGCGCTTCATCGCCGATCTGTCGAAAAAGGTCGACGTGCATGTGTTCGCGCTGGGCAATCCTTATCGCGTGATCGTCGATGCGCCCGATGTCAGCTTTCAGATGCCCGACGGGATTGGCAAGGAGAAGAGGGGTTTAGTCACCGCCTATCGCTACGGGCTGTTCGCACCGGGTAAAGCGCGCATCGTCATCGACCTCGCCGGGCCCTTCCTCATCGACAAGGTTTTCGTGCTCGAACCGCGCGACGATCAGCCGGCGCGCCTCGTGGTCGATCTCGTGCCGACCGACGAAAAGACCTTCCTCGCCAAGTTGAAAGAGACCAAGCCGCAGCAGCTGGAAGGCGCGGCACCGACGGTCATCCCGCAAGCTGCGGCACGTCCCGCCGACGCCAAACCCGTGGTGGTGCTGGATCCAGGACATGGCGGCGTCGATCCGGGCACCAGCAGCGCCGCCGGCATCACCGAGAAGGAGGTGGTGCTGACCTTCGCCCGCACGCTCAAGGCGAAGCTTGAGGCCACCGGACATTACGAGGTCTATCTCACCCGCGACGATGATACCTTCCTGCCGTTGCGTGAGCGCGTGGAGTTCGCCAAGAAGAAAGGGGCGGGCCTCTTTCTGTCCATTCACGCCGACTACTTCCCCAACAAGATCGACAAGGCGACCGGCGCCACCGTTTACACTTTATCGGAGGACGCCTCTGACGAAGAGGCGAGGGCGCTCGCCGCCAAGGAAAACTTCTCCGATGCGCTCGCCGGTATCGAGCTGCCGAGCGACTCCGATGAGGTTCTGGCCAATATCCTCATCGATCTCGCCCAGCGTGAGACGCAGAACCGCTCGGTGGTATTTGCCCGCTCGATTGTCGGCGAGCTCGCCAGCAAGGGCGCGCTGCACACCAAGAAGCTGAGATCGGCGGGATTTCGGGTGTTGAAGGCTCCCGACATTCCCTCGGTGCTGCTTGAACTTGGCTTCTTGAGCAATCCCGACGACGAGAAGCGCCTCACCTCCGAGGTCTGGCGCGAAAAGACCGCGGAGGCGGTGGCGGAATCGATTGAGGCGTATTTCGCCAAGCGCCTCGCCCGCAATCCGTCCTGAAGTCGCCGACCGCCGCAACCGCGCTAGAAAAGTGACAATTTCCGGCGACGCCAGCTTCTTGTTGCCATAATCTTCGCTAGGGTTGCTACGGGTACCCCCGCGCTTCTAAAACCGGGGTTGGGACGGGTTCGACCATGGACATTACGACTCCAGTCAAACCGCCGGAGGGTCGGCGGCGTCGCCGACGCGGCGGCTTTTTCCTGCGTTTCCTCGGCTTCATGTTCGCCGCCGGCATGATCGTGTTCATTGCCGTGGCCGGCGCCGCGGCCTTCGTGCTGTGGAAGGTGTCGAGCGAACTGCCGGACTACGAGGTGCTCGCCAAGTACGAGCCTCCGGTGATGACCCGCATCCACGCCAATGACGGCTCGCTGATCTCAGAATTCTCCCGCGAGCGGCGCATCTACGTCCCCAGCACCGCCTTACCCGCATGCATCATCGAGGCCTTCATCTCCGCCGAGGACAAGACCTTCTATCAGCATGGCGGACTCGACATTCAGGGCATCATCCGCGCCGTCGTTACCAATCTGAGCCAAATGCAGTCGGGCCGGCGCTCGGTCGGCGCGTCGACCATCACCCAGCAGGTAGCCAAGAATTTCCTCCTGTCCAGCGACCAGACCGTCGAGCGGAAGCTGAAAGAGGCGCTCCTTGCCATCCGCATCGAACGCGCCTTCACCAAGGAGCAGATCCTCGAACTCTATCTCAACCAGATCTATCTCGGCGTGGGCGCCTATGGCGTGGCGGCAGCGGCCCAGTCCTATTGGGACAAGGCTCTGAACGAGCTGACGCTGGCCGATTGCGCTTATCTCGCGACGCTGCCCAAGGCGCCGAGCAACTACGATCCGTTCAAATACGCCGACCGGGCCGTGGCCCGCCGCAACTGGGTCATCGACCGCATCGTCGAGAATGGCTTTGCCACCAAGGACGAGGGCGAGGCCGCCAAAGCTCAGCCCCTTGGCGTCATCAAGCGGCAGACTGGACCGAAGATCTTTGCCTCCGAATATTTCGCCGAGGAGGTGCGCCGCGAGATTCTCGACCGCTTCGGCGAGGACAAGCTGTATGGCGGCGGTCTGTCGGTGCGCACCACGCTCGACCCGCGGCTGCAACGCATCGCGCGCAAGGCGCTGGTCGATGGCTTTGTCGCCTATGACCGCAGGCGCGGTGGTTGGCGCGGGCCGGTGAAGCAGATCGAGCTCAAGGGCGATTGGGGCGCCACGCTTGCCGCCATACCGGTGTGGAGCGACATTGATCCTTGGCGGCTCGCTGTCGTCCTCGAAGTGTCAAAGGACAAGGCGGTGGTCGGCATTCGTCCCGGCCGCACCTCGACCGGCCAGCTCGAAAAAGAGCGCGAGACCGGCGTCATTCCCTTCGAAGAAGTCAAATGGGCGCGGCCCAAGCTGGCGCGCGGTCTCGGCGGAGCGCCGGGGTCGGTGACCGCCGTGCTCAAGCCGGGCGACGTCATCTATGTCTCGCCGCGCGAACCGAAACTCGGCGAGGACGGCACGCCCACGGCCTCGGCCGAAGAGCTCAAAGGCCAATGGGCGCTCCAGCAGGTGCCTGAGATCGGCGGCGCCCTGGTGGCCATGGATCCACATACCGGCCGCGTGTTGGCGATTGCCGGCGGCTTCAGCTTCGCGCAAAGCCAGTTCGACCGCGCGACGCAAGCACGCCGCCAGCCGGGCTCCTCATTCAAACCGTTGATCTACACCACCGCGCTCGACAACGGCTACACGCCGTCGAGCATCATCGTCGACGGGCCGGTTTGCCTGTCTCAAGGGGCAGGCATGCCGAAATGGTGCCCAAAAAACTACGATGCAGGATCCGCCGCCGGGCCGTCGACTTTGCGCTTCGGCATCGAGAAGTCGCGCAATCTGATGACGGTGCGGCTCGCCAACGAGATAGGCATGCCGATCATCGTGGAATATTCCAAGCGCTTTGGCGTCTACGACAATCTGATGCCGGCTCTGTCCATGGCGCTCGGCGCCGGCGAGACCACGGTGTTGCGCATGGTGACCGGCTATTCCATGCTCGCCAATGGCGGCAAGCAGATCAAGGCGACCTTCATCGACCGCATCCAGGATCGCTATGGCCGGACGGTCTGGCGCCACGATGGGCGTGATTGTACGAATTGCGCCGCCCGGCAATGGAGCGGTCAGCAGGAGCCGCAGCTGGTCGACGATCGCAAGCAGGTCCTCGACCCGATGTCGGCGTTCCAGATGGTCTCGATCATGGAGGGCGTCGTGCAGAGCGGTACGGCGCAGAGGCTCAAGGTCCTGAAGCGGCCGATCGCCGGCAAGACCGGCACTACCAACGACTATAAAGATGCGTGGTTCGTCGGCTTCACGCCCGATCTCGCGGTCGGCGTCTATATCGGCTACGACCAGCCGGTCTCCATGGGCCATGGTGAGACCGGCGGTAGCCTCGCCGCGCCGGTGGTGCGCGACTTCTTGATGGGGGCGCTGAAAGACGTGCCGCCGGCGCCGTTCCGCGCCCCGCCCGGCATCAAGCTGGTGCGCGTCAACCACAAGTCCGGCCAGCCGGCTGGCCCCGGCGACAAGAGCGCCATCATGGAGGCGTTCAAGCCCGGGCAGGAGCCTGCCGGCTCGGTGGTTGAGGACGATGTCGGTGAGGGCGGCGAGATGGCCGGCGACGATTTCGGTGCGCCTCCCCCTGCGCCGCCGCCGCCGCTCGGACCTGCCCCCGGCAACGACCGTGCTTTGACATCGGGTACCGGCGGCCTTTACTAGACCCTATATTGACCTGAGTTGGCCGCAGGGCGAGGCTCGCCCGGCGGTCGCGTATCATCCATCCATAGAAGCTTGAGGAAGTGATGCGCGCCGAAACCGAGTCGGTGGTCAACGACATCAGAGAGTCCCTGGCCTTGCTCAGGAGGCATCTTTGACCCTGACCAGGCCAAGCAGAGGCTAGCCGCGCTCGACCGCGAGGCCGAGGCCCCAAATTTCTGGAGCGACAGCCGCCGCGCCCAAAGCCTGATGCGCGAGCGCCAGCAGCTCGAGACGTCGCTCAGCGCGTTCGACCGCATTGTCCGCGAGCTCGACGACCATATCGAGATGGTCGCCCTTGGCGAGGAGGAGGGCGACGAGCACGTCGTCGCCGAAGCCGAGAAGGCGCTGGTCCGCCTGCGCCAAGAGGCCCACACCCGGGAGGTCGAGGCGCTGCTCTCCGGCGAGGCCGACGCCAACGACGCCTATGTCGAGATTCATGCCGGCGCCGGCGGCACCGAGAGCCAGGACTGGGCGCAGATGCTGGAGCGCATGTACGTGCGCTGGGCGGAAGGCCGCGACTACAAGGTAGAAATCATCGGCGAGCATTACGGCGAGGAGGCCGGCGTCAAAGCGGCCACCGTGCTGGTCAAGGGCCTCAACGCTTATGGCTGGCTGAAGACCGAGTTGGGCGTGCACCGCCTGGTGCGCATCTCGCCCTTCGACTCCAACGCGCGCCGCCACACCAGCTTCGCCTCGGTGTCGGTCTATCCCGCCATCGACGACACGATCGAGATCGACATCGACGAGAAGGACGTGCGCATCGACACCTACCGCTCATCGGGCGCCGGCGGTCAGCACGTCAATACCACCGACAGCGCCGTTCGCCTCACCCATGTGCCGACCGGTATCGTGGTCACCTGCCAGAACCAGCGGTCGCAGCACAAGAACCGGGCGACGGCGTGGGGGATGCTGCGCGCGCGTCTCTACGAGGCCGAACTGAAGCGCCGGGAGGATGAGGCCCAGGCCGCCGCTGCCGCCAAGTCCGACATCGGCTTCGGCCATCAAATCCGCTCTTACGTGCTGCAGCCCTATCAGTTGGTGAAGGATTTGCGCACCGGCGTCGAAAGTACCAACCCGTCGGCCGTGCTTGACGGCGACATCGACCGATTCATCGAGGCGGCACTCGCCGAGCGCATCCACCCCGACGCAAAGGCCTGACCAGCCGGCGCGGTTCGCTAGGGCAAAGTGTGCGTTCAGTCTGCTACTCGGCGGCGCGGGTCGGAATCGCGCTGGCCTCGTCGTGCGGTTTTGAATCGAAACCTGACGGCTTATCGGACGGACGAGAACTCCCGGCGCTAGGGCCCTTGATCTCGGCCAGCGGATCGTCAGAGCGGCGCGACTTCCCCTCGAAATAAGCGCCTTGCTCGATGGCCAGGCTCTGATGGACGATATCGCCCTCGACATGGGACTGCGCCTGGAGCGTCACGCGCAAGCCCCGGATCGAGCCGACCACGCGGCCGCGTACGACCACGTCCTCGGCGATGACGTTGCCCATCACTTGCGACTTGTCGCCGAGCAGCAGCGAGCCGCAATTGATGTCGCCCTGGATCTCGCCGTCAACCTGGATTTCGCCCTTGGAGGTAACGTTGCCGCTGATGGTAAGGTCCTCGCCGATGATCGACGGGACCATCTTGCTGGCGCTTGGGGTAGGGCTCTTGGCCGCATAGGTGGCCGGCCGCTCGGTGAAGGGCGTCTTCAGATCGCCGCCCAGCCCCCCGCCCATCTTTGTCACACTCTCTCCCGGCTCGGGTTTCTTCGTGAACATACCTGGTACCTCCCCATCGCAACTGTGACGCAGGCGCAAAAGGACTCCCCGACGCTAAGGCAGTTACGAGCAACCGGAATAAGCCGCCTTACGGGCTTGTCGCGGAGTTTTCCGTCTGAGGGCCAACGCCCCAGCACCCACTCCTCCATGACAATATCGCCTCGCCTGCGTGTTGTCATGGGTGTTCTCCCCGGTAAGACGGGGGTGACGCAGGGGGAGCTAAGCCCCGGCACGGGCTTGGAAACCGCCTTCCTTTGGCCGATTTTACCACCTCTTATGCCAATCGCCCTTATCCTTTGCGTCGGGCACTTGGCAACAGGCTCGAAGGTTCGAGGGGCTGACTTGGGGGATGCCGACTTAAGGCCATGGGCAGACCGAGGCGTCGCTTTCAATTCAGAAGCGAAGCCGTCTGCGCATTGAGTGCTGGCGACCTGCTTGCGCGCGGGGGCGGCAATGGGTGCGTCTTGGGCCTGGTCATGGCGGGACCATCAACGGGATGAACGAGCCGATCTCAGGCGCTCTCGTCAGACTGACCACCGAAGGTGGCAGGGCGATCCTGTCGCTTCGCGCTCAAGTTCGAAGCCTGGCGATCCGTGCTTTGGCGCAGGCGCGCCGCTGGGAATATGTCGGGGCCATGCGCGGCGGTGGGACCGACTCCAGCAAGCCGATCTCAGGCGCTCTCGTGAAGCTGACCAACGAGGGCAGCAAGGTCATCCTCGCTTTGCCCGAGCGGGGCCGCGCCTTGGTGAGGCGCGTGCCCGAGCCGGTGCAGATCGAACTCAAGAAGTTTTCCGTGCGCAGCGCGCATGTCTGCCGCGAAATCTTTGCCGGTATCCTGGTGGTCGGGCTGGTTGCCATCGTGCTCGGCTATGGGCGGCTCGGCCGCGGGCCGATCTCGCTTGCCAGCCTCGTTCCCACCATCGAGGCTGCTATCGACGGCGAGCTTTCCGATCTTCATGTCAAGATTGACGACGCCATCCTGCAACGCGCGCCTGACGGGCCGGGCGTCCTGTTCCGCCTGCGCAACATCCGGCTGATCGACAAGGACGGCGCGATTCTCGCCCAGGCTCCGCTCGCCGCTATCGGCATGAGCGGCAGCGCCCTGCTATCGGGGCGGTTGGCGCCTGGCAGCGTCGACTTCATCGGTCCGCGATTGCTGCTGTTGTACGATCCCGTGCAGGGACTTGCGCTCAGCTTCTCGCGGCCCACGGCCGGCAACACCGAGGCCTCGATTCGCGGCTCGCTGCCGGCCGGCAAATCCGCCGAGCAAGAAGCCGGTTCCCCGGCCGCCACCGTCGCCAAGCAACCCGACCATGTCGGCGGCGGCCAGGTGCTCGACGTGACGCGCACGATCGCCGAAGTGTTCGAACGAACGCGCAGCGGCAACAGCTCCTATTTGACCCGGTTCGGCGTCAAGGACGCCCGGGTGGTGCTCAGTCAGGATGGCGCGCAGACTTCATGGCAGGTGCCCGACTTCTCCATCGATCTTGAGCACGGCGACCGACGCAGCGTCCTCATCGGCCAAGCCAATATCGCCTCCGCCAAAGGCGACTGGCAGCTCGAGTTCCGCACGGCGCAGCAAACCAGGCGGAAGAGCCTCGCTATCACGGCGCTGATCCAGAATCTCGTTCCCTCGGGGATCGCCGGCAACTTCTCCTCGCTCGGCGTGCTCAAGGCGCTCGATATGGTGGTGAATGGCGAAGCCACCATCGAGCTGTCGAACTCGGGCGAGTTCTTGGCCGGCGGGGCCAACTTCGATTTGGAGGCCGGCCAAATCACGCCGCCTTGGGACCCTGACAGCCCGTTGCGCATCGACAAGGGCAAGCTCGCGATCCGTTACGTGAAAGATAAGGACGTGGTCGAGATCGAGCCTTCGACCCTCAGTTGGGGGGAGAGCAACGCGACCTTCAGCGGCGAGTTCCGCCCGGTGCGCGACGCCAACGGCGTCCCCACCTCGTGGGACTTCACCGTCAAGGCCGGCGACGCGGTGCTCGCCGTCGAGGAGCATGGGCTCGCGCCGATGAAGATCGATGAATGGCAGGCGACGGGCAGCTTCATGCCGCAACAGGAACTCATGACGATTTCGCGTCTCGCCATTCGCTCGGGCGATGCCTCGATCGCGCTGGCCGGCACGGTGATCGATACACCGGGCGCGGAGGAAGTTCGTTTGGCCGGCGAAATAAGCCCGATGCCGCTAGACGTGCTGAAGCGGCTTTGGCCGAAATTCCTGGCCGGCAAGGCGCGCGGCTGGGTGCTTGAGCGGGTCGCGGGCGGACAGGTCACCGGCGGCAAGTTCGCCGTGAATCTGGGACCGGGGGACTTCGCCAAGATCGGCGCGGGCGAGGACATTCCGGCCGAAGCGGTGAATGTCGAGCTCAATATTTCCGGCATGAGCATCGCTTACATCACCGAGATGCCCCCGGTTCTCGCCGGCGAAGCGAAGCTGACCGTGATCGGCATGGAGTTTGCCGTCGATATTCCTCAGGGCAAGATCGCCACGCCGGCGGGGCGCGAGCTCGCCCTTAGCGAAGGACGCTTTTTCATTCCCGATCTCCGCGTGGATCCACAACAGGGCGAGATCACCTTCACGGCAAACGGCGGAACTCCGACCGTGCTTGAGCTGCTCGACCATCAGCCGCTCGGTTATATTCAAAGCGTCGGTCTGAAGTCCGACTTTCTCGGCGGCACGGCGGAGGGCGCGCTTCAGGCTCACCATGCCGCTGCTCGCCAATCTCGAGTTCGATCAGATCAAGATCAACGGCGCGGCGCGCCTCAACGACGCCATCGCCACCAATCTTATGGGCCCGATCGAGGTCGGCGGCGGTACGCTCGATGTGAGCCTCACCGAGCAGGCGGTCGAGGCCAAGGGCGAGATCAGCATCAAGGGCGTCCCGGCGGAGCTCACCTGGCAGCGCATCTTCTACGTGCCGGACGACCGGCAGCCGCCCATTCGGGTGACGGCGCGCCTCGACGCGGCCTCACGCGAGATGCTCGGCATCAAGGTCAACCACCTGGTGCACGGACCGACGCCCGTCACGCTGCAGATCGCCCGGCTTGGACAGGGGACGCCACCGGTCATGAATGTGCAGGCCGACCTCACCGGCGCGCAGCTCCAGTTCGGCGGCTTGGGCTGGACCAAGCCGGTGGGCCACGCCGCGACCGTCGACGTCGACGTTGTGTCGAAGGATGACGGCTCCACCGTGCTCGAAAACCTCAAGATCCTCGGTGACGATATCGACATTCGCGGCGGCATCGCGCTTGACGCCCATCAACGTCTCAAGGAGTTCTACTTCTCCGACTTCTCGGTCAACAGCCTGACCCATCTCGAGATCTCGGCCACCGTCCGCGACGACCAGGTGCTCGACATCAAGGCCGAGGGGCAGAGCTACGATGGCCGCCAGTTCTTCCAGTCGCTGTTCTCCGCCGGCCAGATGGACGTCGCGGCGGAACCGGCCGACCCGTTCGGCGTCGACCTGACGGCGCGGATCAGCACGGTCACGGGCTTCTACGACACCGCCGCCAAGGACGTGGAGGTCACCATGAAGAAGCGCGACGGCCGGCTCGTTGCGCTCGACGCCAAGGCCGAGCTCAGCGGCAAATCGCCGGTCGCGGTCCATCTCGGGCAGGGCGAGAGCGGCGCGCGCCTGATCAACGCCGAAGCCCATAACGCGGGCGATGCATTCCGCCTGGTGGGCTTCTATCCGAGCGTCGAGGGTGGCGAGGCGTCGTTTCAGGTTAATCTCGATGCCGGCGGCCCGGGCGCCAAGAGCGGGACGCTGTGGGCGCGCGATTTCGTCGTGCTGGGCGATTCCGTGGTGAACGACGTGCTCACCGATCCGAACTCGAGGGCCGTGCTGGGCGAGCGCAAGCAGCAGGTCACCCGTCAGCGCATCGTGTTCAATCAGTTGCGGGCGCCGTTCTCCGTCGGCGGCGGCAAGTTCAAGCTCAAGGACGCCTATATGAACGGACCGATGCTCGGCGCCACGTTGCGCGGCACGGTCGATTTCAAAGCCCAGACGGTCGAACTGGGTGGCACCTATGTGCCGCTTTACGGTCTGAACTCCGCGCTCGGCGCCATCCCCATCCTCGGCCGGGTGCTGGTCGGCCGCCAGGGCGAGGGCGTGGTCGGCATCACCTTCGCCATCAAAGGCAAGCTCGACGACCCTTCGGTGCTGGTCAATCCCATGTCGGTGATGACGCCGGGCATCTTCCGGCAGATCTTCGAGTTCACAGGCTCGGTGCCGGATCCCGACACCCCGCCGCCCGCCTCCTCCTTCATGCAGCCCGGCCAGACCTTCACGCCCAGCGCGCAATAGGCGAGGGGCTCACACCGGCCGGATCAGAGCGTGCCGCTTCTTGCCGAGCGAGAGCTTGATCACGCCGTCTTCGGTGAGATCTGCGGAGGTGAGGAGCCGTTTCTCGTCGGACACGGGCTTGTCGTTCACCTTGAGACCGCCGCCTTTGACCTGACGCCTGGCTTCGCCGGTCGACTGCACGAAGCCGGCAAGCAGGCTTGCATTCAACACGCCAAGCCCCTTTTCAAGCTCGGCGCGCGGCACGTCCACGGTGGGCAGGCTCGCGGCGGTCAGGCCCTCTTCGAACGTCGCCCGCGCCGTCTCCGCCGCGCGGTCGGCGGCATCGCGGCCATGGACCAGCGCGGTCGCCTCGGTGGCGAGGATCTTCTTCGCCTCGTTAAGCTCCGCGCCTTTCAGCTTGGCGAGCTTGGCGATCTCGTTGAGCGGCAGCTCGGTGAACAGCTTGAGGAAGCGTTCGACGTCGGCATCCTCGCTGTTGCGCCAATATTGCCAATAGTCGTAAGGCGACACCATGTCGGGGTTGAGCCACACCGCGCCCGCGGCGGTCTTGCCCATCTTGGCGCCCGATGAGGTGGTGAGTAGGGGAGAGGTGAGGCCGAACAACTCCGCCCCGTCGGTGCGGCGGCCAAGCTCGATGCCGCTGACGATATTGCCCCACTGGTCCGACCCGCCGAGCTGCAAGCGGCAGCCATGGCGCCGGTAAAGCTCGATGAAGTCATAAGCCTGCAGCACCATGTAGTTGAACTCGATGAAGCTTAGCGGCTGCTCCCGCTCGAGCCTGAGCTTCACCGAGTCGTAGGTCAGCATGCGGTTGACGCTGAAATGCCGGCCGTAGTCGCGCAGGAAATCGATGTAGTTCAGCGTGTCGAGCCAATCGGCGTTGTTGATCATGAGAGCGTCGCTCTCGCCCTGGCCGAAGCTCAGGAATTTCGTGAACACAAGTTCGATGCCGGCGATGTTCGCGCCGATCTCGGCATCGCTCAAAAGCTTGCGCGCCTCGTCCTTGCCGGAGGGATCGCCGACCTTGGTGGTGCCGCCGCCGATCAGCACGATCGGGCGATGTCCCGCCTGCTGCAATTTGCGCAGCATCATGATGCTGACCAAATTGCCGACATGCAGCGACGGCGCGGTGCAGTCGAAGCCGATATAGCCGGTCAGCGTCTCGCTGCGCGCGAGCTTGTCCAATCCCGCTTGGTCGGTCGCCTGGTGGATATAGCCGCGGGCCGCAAGCTCGTGCAGGAAGTCCGATTTGACGGTGCTCATGGGGCGCGACTCGAAAATCTCGCGGGGTGGCAAAGCCTGTATCAGCTTTGCCACAGGCACGGAAGCGAAGGTGATACGGGCTCGACTGGGCCCTGCTGGCCCTTAGGCGGCGCTCTCTTTGCGCTTCTTGCCCTTGCCGAGGCGCTTGTCGAGATAGGCATCGACCACTTCCATCAGCCCTTCCATGCGGCCCTCGAAGAAGTGGTTGGCGTCCGGCACGGTCGAGTGGTCGATCACGATGCCCTTTTGCGTCTTGAGACGATCGACGAGCCCGCGCACCGATTCCGTTGGCACGACTCGATCTTTCGCCCCGTTGACCATCAGCCCGGACGATGGGCAGGGGGCCAGGAACGTAAAGTCGTAAAGATTTGCGGGCGGCGCCACCGAGATGAAGCCCTCGATCTCCGGGCGGCGCATCAGGAGCTGCATGGCGATCCATGCACCGAACGACACGCCGGCGATCCAGCAGGTCTGGGCGTCGGCATTGTAGGCCTGGAGCCAGTCGAGCGCGGTGGCGGCGTCGGCCAGCTCGCCCGGCCCGTTGTCGAACAAGCCTTCGCTCCGGCCCACGCCGCGGAAGTTGAAGCGCAGCACCGAGAAGCCCCGCTTCTGGAACGCGTAATACAGGTGGTACACCACCTGATTATTCATGGTGCCGCCGAATTGCGGGTGGGGATGGAGGATCAGCGCGACTGGCGCGTTCGGTCCGCGCTCATGATGATAGCGGGCCTCGATCCTTCCGGCCGGACCGCTGATATTCACTTCAGGCATGAACTATTGGCCTCGATACTCGTCACGGGGGACTGGCGTTGTGAGGGCACTTCGCACGTTAAATGGGAAGCGCCGAACGCCGCCGCAAAACTTGACTCTGCCGCTCCGGAAACCTATACAATTTAAGATTAGAATTGTTCCAAACAAGGCCACTCCGGGAACAGCTGGGCACTTGGAGTGGCGCGTACTTCGGGCCGCGCTTCATAGCACGCGCAACGGGGGCTCGTGCAAGCGTTAACCGGCGGCGAGTGGCCGCGAGCTTCGTCAGAGCATGAACCAGCGTTTCTATCTCGATTATAACGCCACCGCGCCGCTTCGCCCCGAAGTGCGTGACGCTGTTGCAGGCGCGTTGTCGCTTTACGGCAATCCCTCCTCGGTTCATGCCGAGGGCAGGGCGGCGCGCTCGGCCATCGAGGCGGCGCGCGAGAAGGTGGCGGCTCTCGTCGGCGCGCGCTCCGAGGATGTGATCTTCACCAGCGGCGGCACCGAGGCGAATGCGCTCGCGCTTGCCGCGCAGTCGGGCGGCTCCTGGCACTGCTATTTGTCGGCGATCGAGCATCCTTCGGTGCTCTCGGGCGGTCGGTTCTACCGCGAAACCACCACTATATTTCCGGTCGACGCGGACGGCGTCGCTGACCTGCAAATCCTTGCGAAAGAGCTTGAGAAACACCATCTAAGGGGTTGGCGGCCGTTCGTTTCCCTGATGGCCGCCAACAACGAAACCGGCGCCATTCAGCCGGTCGCGGAAGCTTCAAAGATCGTCCATAGCGCAGGCGGGCTGCTCCACACCGACGCCGTCCAGGCGGCAGGAAGGATCAAACTCGATATGACTACGCTCGGCGCCGACATGCTGAGTCTCTCCGCCCACAAGATCGGCGGACCCAAGGGGGTCGGCGCGCTGGTGCTCGGCGCCGGCGCTACGGTCGAGCCGCTCATCAAAGGCGGCGGCCAGGAGCGGCGCAGGCGGGCAGGCACGGAGAACGTCGCCGGCATTGTCGGCTTCGGCGTGGCGGCCGAGTTGGCGAGCGCCGATCTTGCCAAGGCGGCCGCTCTGGCGGCGCTCAGGGATGAGTTGGAGACGGGTGCGCGGACCATCGCGCGGGATGCCGTGGTGCTGTCGGCGCGCGTTGCGCGGTTGCCCAACACGACGTGCATCGCCGTGCCGGGCACCAAGGCCGAGACACTGGTGATCGGGCTCGATCTGGCCGGCGTCGCCGTGAGTTCGGGCAGCGCCTGTTCTTCCGGCAAGGTCGAGGCCTCGCATGTGTTGAGTGCCATGGGCGTGCCTGAGGAGATCGCCCAGGGCGCGATCCGCGTGAGCCTTGGTTTTGCGACCGAGCGTGCCGATATCGAGAATTTCCTGAAGGCCTTTGCCGAGCTTGTTAAGCGCCTGAGGCCTAAGGTCGCGGCGTAAGGCCGACGAGAGAGGATTTGGAGTAGAGCAAATGCCGGCAGTGCAAGAGACCGTCGCTCGCGTCAAAGAGATCGACGTCGACAAATACAAATACGGTTTCTCCACCGACATCGAGTCGGTCAGGGCCCCCAAGGGCCTGTCCGAGGACGTGGTCCGCTTCATCTCGGCCAAGAAGGGCGAGCCCGATTGGCTGCTTGACTGGCGGCTCGAAGCCTATCGGCGCTGGCTCACCATGCAGGAGCCGAAATGGGCCAACGTCCATTATCCCAAGATCGACTTCCAGGAGCTGTACTACTACTCGGCGCCTAAGAGCACCGAGGGTCCGAAGAGCCTCGGCGAGGTCGATCCCGAGCTGCTCGCGTATTACGAGAAGCTCGGCATTCCGCTCACCGAGCAGAAGCTGCTCGCCGGCGTCAAGGTGTCGCGCGTCGCGGTCGACGCCGTGTTCGATAGCGTCTCGGTGGTCACCACCTTCAAGGAGGAGCTGGCCAAGGCCGGCGTGATCTTCTGCTCGGTGTCGGAGGCGGTGAAGACCCATCCCGAGCTGGTTCGCAAATATCTCGGCTCGGTGGTGCCCATCACCGACAATTTCTACGCCACGCTCAATTCGGCGGTGTTCTCCGACGGCTCATTCGTCTATGTGCCGCCCGGCGTGCGCTGCCCAATGGAGCTGTCGACCTATTTCCGCATCAATGCCGAGCAGACCGGCCAGTTCGAGCGCACGCTGATCATCGCCGACAAGGGCTCCTATGTGAGCTATCTCGAAGGCTGCACCGCGCCGATGCGCGACGAGAACCAGTTGCACGCCGCCGTGGTCGAGCTGGTGGCGCTCGACGATGCCGAGATCAAATACTCCACCGTGCAGAACTGGTATCCCGGCGACAAGCATGGCAAGGGCGGCATCTACAATTTCGTCACCAAGCGTGGCGATTGCCGCGGCCACCGCTCCAAGATCTCCTGGACCCAGGTCGAGACCGGCTCGGCCATCACCTGGAAATACCCGAGCTGCATCCTGCGCGGCGACGGTCAGCAGAGGCGAGTTCTACTCGATCGCCATCTCCAACGGCTATCAGCAGGTCGATTCCGGCACCAAGATGATCCATCTCGGCAAGGATACGTCGAGCCGCATCGTCTCCAAGGGCATCGCCGCCGGTCATTCCAACAACACCTATCGCGGGCTGGTGTCGGCCCATCGCCGGGCCAGCAATGCGCGCAATTTCACGGTCTGCGATTCGCTGTTGATCGGCGACAAATGCGGCGCGCACACCGTGCCCTATATCGAGGCGAAGAACGCGAGCGCGACCTTCGAGCACGAGGCGACCACTTCGAAGATCTCCGACGACCAGCTGTTCTATTGCCTCTCCCGCGGGCTCTCGGCCGAAGAGGCGGTGGCGCTGATCGTCAACGGCTTTGTGCGCGACGTGCTCCAGCAGCTCCCGATGGAGTTCATGGCCGAGACGCAGAAGCTGATCGGCATCAGCCTGGAGGGGAGCGTGGGATGACGCACAAGGAAGGCAGCGCGGACTTCTGGTTCAGGCCGCGGCGCTATGGTCACGGGGCCTCGCCGAGCACTTGGCAAGGCTGGGCGACGATCCTCGCTTTCGTGATCATCTTCCCCCTATTGGCGCTCGCCTTGATCTGGGCGATGCCGAACCTGTTGGGCATCATTGCCGTCGTGATCTTCATCCCGGCGGCAGTGCTGGGCTTCATTGCCTTCGTCCGTAAGAAGACCGATGGGGAATGGCGCTGGCGATGGGGCGACAAGTAGAAAAGGACTGAGTGAGCATGCTTGAGATCAACAATCTGCACGTCAATGTCGATGGCCGCGAGATCCTCAAAGGCCTCGACCTCACTCTGCCCACCGGCGAGGTCCACGCCATCATGGGGCCAAACGGCTCCGGCAAGTCGACGCTCGCTTATGTGCTGGCCGGCAAGGAGGACTACGAGGTCACCGCCGGCACCGTCACCTGGAACGGCAAGGACCTGCTGGCCCTGGACCCGAGCGAGCGGGCCGTTGCGGGCGTGTTCCTGGCTTTCCAATATCCGCTCGAAATTCCTGGCGTCGCCACTATGACCTTCCTGCGCACGGCGGTGAACGCGGTGCGCAAGGCGCGTGGCGAGGCCGAGCTGTCCACGCCGGATTTCCTGCGGCTGGTGCGCGAGAAGGCCAAGCTGCTCAAGATCGACCCTGACATGCTCAAGCGCCCGCTCAATGTCGGGTTCTCCGGCGGTGAGAAAAAGCGCAATGAAATCCTGCAGATGGCGCTGCTCGAGCCGTCGCTTTGCGTGCTCGACGAGACCAACTCGGGCCTCGACATTGACGCAATTCGCATCGTTGCCGACGGCGTCAATGCGCTCAGGAGCCCTGAGCGCTCGACGCTGGTCATCACCCACTATCAGCGCCTGTTGAACTACATCGTGCCGGACCGGGTTCATGTTCTGTCGGAGGGCAGGGTGGCGCGCTCGGGCGGCCCTGAGCTTGCGCTCGAGCTTGAAGACACCGGTTACGCCGAATTTGACGGCCAGGCCGCTTAGGGGAAACGCATTATGGACCTGCCCGTCCAGCAATTCAGGACCAAGGCCGAGCAGGCTTATCTCGACCTGTTCGAGGCGTCCGAGAAGGCGCTGCCCGGCGCGCGTGATCCGTTCGTGTCCAAGTTGCGCGCCACGGCGATCGAGGCTTATGGCCGCCTCGGCCTGCCTCATCGCCGCATCGAGGCGTGGAAATATACCGACCTCCGCGCGCGCATTGCCGACGTCCATCCGCTGGTGAAGGCCGACGGCGTGGCGGTGGGCGGCGGCGAGCTTGTCCGCGCGCTCGGGCGCGACATGGCGGCGCTGCCCGCCTATCGCCTGGTCGTGGTCGAGGGCGATTTGCGCGCCGATTTGTCCGACATCGCCGGGCTGAAGGCGGCCGGCGTCGAAGTGCTGTCGCTCGGTCACGCGTTGGAGAAGCCGCCGTCTTGGCTCAAATCCACGCTGGCTCAAGTCAATCCGCGTGACGACGACCCCGTGCTCGCGCTCAACACCGCTTTGATGACCGGCGGCGCCGCCTTGCGCATCGGCGCCGAGGTGACCCTCGACCAGCCAATCCATCTGATCCAGCTCGACGGCATGGGCGAGCCGGCCTCGACCGTCACCCGGAACGTGGTGGTCGCCGAGCCCGGCAGCTCGGCCATTTTGATCGAGAGTTTCGGCAGCCTCGGCCTCAGCGGCCTCCAGCGCAATGCCGTGACCGAGCTTAAACTCGGCGAGAAGGCCGCGCTCAAGCATTTCAAACTGCAACGCGACGGCGGCGACGCGCTTCATCTCTCCACCTGGCTGGTCGAGCTCGGCGCGGATGCTCGCTACGACGCCTTCCAGTTCTCGACCGGTGCCAGCGTGGCCCGCAGCCAAGTTTATCTGCGATTTGCGGGCGAGGGCTCTGCCGCCGACATCTCGGGCGCCTTTCTGTTGCGCGGCCAGCAGCACGGCGACACCACGCTCCTAGTCGAGCACCGCGTGCCGCAGTGCACCAGCCGCGAGCTGTTCAAATGCGTGCTCGACGACGAGGCGCGCGGCGTGTTCCAAGGCAAGATCATTGTCTCGCCCGGCGCGCAGAAGACCGACGGCAAGCAGATGTCGGGCGCGCTGCTGCTGTCGGAGGGGGCGGAGTTCGATTCCAAGCCCGAGCTTGAGATCTTCGCCGACGACGTGGTGTGCGGCCACGGCGCGACCTCCGGCCAGATCAACGACGATCTGCTGTTCTATCTCGAGGCGCGCGGCATCCCGGAGGAGCAAGCCCGGGCGCTGCTGATCCAAGCCTTTGTCGGTGAGGCGCTCGAGAAGATCGATGACGAGGCGCTCCGCGACGCGCTTTCGCGCGCTTCGGCCGAGTGGCTCGGCGTCGACATCCACTGAAGGAGCGGCCGATGACCGTGCTCACCCCACCGGCCAAGGATCTGCAAGCGGTCAAGGCGCCTTTCGACGTGGCCGCAATCCGCGCCGACTTCCCCATCCTGTCCCGCGAGGTCAACGGCAAGAAACTGGTCTATCTCGACAACGGCGCCTCGGCGCAGAAGCCGCGCGCGGTGTTGGACACTATCCAGCGGGCCTATGGCGACGAATATGCCAATGTCCATCGCGGGCTGCATTATCTCAGCAACGTCGCCACCGCCAATTTCGAGCAGGCGCGCGAGAGCGTGCGCCGCTTCCTCAATGCCCGGTCCGACGCCGAGATCATCTTCACTCGCAACGCCACCGAGGCGATCAACCTGGTCGCCTCGTCCTACGGCGCGCCGCATATCGGCGAGGGCGACGAGATCCTGCTCACCATCATGGAGCATCACTCCAACATCGTGCCGTGGCACTTTTTGCGCGAGCGCCAGGGCGCGGTGCTGAAATGGACGCCGATCTCCGACGACGGCGATTTTCTGCTCGATGAGTTCAAGCGTCTTATCAGCCCGCGCACCAAACTGATTGCTTTGACTCACATGTCGAACGTGCTCGGCACCGTCGTGCCGCTGAAAGAGGTGGTGCGGATTGCGCACGAGCGCGGCATCCCGGTGCTGGCCGATGGCGCGCAGGCGGCGGTGCATCTTCCGGTCGACGTGCAGGATCTCGACGTCGATTTTTACGCCTTCACCGGCCACAAGCTCTACGGGCCGACCGGCATCGGCGTGCTGTACGGCAAGAAGCAGCATTTGGAGCGCATGCGGCCCTATCAGGGCGGCGGCGAGATGATCGGCTACGTCACCACCGACACGGTCACCTATGCCGAGCCGCCGCATCGGTTTGAGGCCGGCACCCCGGCCATCGTGCAGGCGATCGGGCTCGGCGCGGCAATAGAATACGTGGAGCAGGTCGGCCGCGACGCCATCAAGGCCCATGAGGACGTGCTGCTCGATTACGCCATGAGCCGCCTCAGCGAGCTCAATTGGCTGCGCATCTACGGCCGCGCCAAGGACAAGGGCAGCATCATCTCGTTCAACATGGACGGGGCCCACCCGCACGACGTGAGCACCATTCTCGACCGCTATGGCGTGGCGGTCAGGGCCGGAACCCATTGCGCCGAGCCGCTTTTGGCCCGTTATGGGGTGACCTCGACATGTCGGGCTTCGTTCGCCATGTATAATACGGTCGAAGAGGTCGATATCCTGGTCGAGGCGCTGCACAAAGCGCGTGAGATGTTCGCTTAAGGTGACCGCCGAAATGCCTGAGGAGACTCAAAAAGAGGACGCCGCGCGAGCCGCCGAGCCTGAGGTAGCGGCTCCCGTCGAGCCGGCCGAGATCAAGGCTTGCGTCGGCGCCACCGGCGGCGGCGAAGGTGGAGCCTCGGCCATCCCGGCGCCTGAGCTTGAGCGCCTTCATGCCGATCTCGTGACCGCGCTGAAGACAGTGTTCGACCCCGAGATCCCCGTCGACATTTACGAGCTCGGCCTGATCTATCGCCTCGAGGTCGACGACGACCGCAATATCGAGGTGGACATGACGCTGACCGCGCCCGGTTGTCCGGTGGCCGGCGAGATGCCGGGCTGGGTGGAGAATGCCGTCTCTTCGGTGCCCGGTGTGGGTCAGGTGAAGGTCAAGCTGGTGTTCGATCCGCCCTGGGACATGAGCCGCATGACCGACGAGGCGCGCCTTGCGCTCAACATGTTCTAGGCCTTGAACGCAACCGCGATTTACCCCAACTTCAAGCCATGACCAACATGACCCGACCCCAAGTGATGCGCCTGACCGAAGCCGCCGCCGAGCGCATCCGCGCGCTCCAGGCCGCCTCCGGCAAAGAGGTCGAAGGCGTCCGCATCGGCGTCAAGAACGGCGGCTGCGCCGGCATGGAATACACCATGTCCTATGCCGAGGCGCGCGGGCCGCATGACGAGGTGATCGAGGACAAGGGGGTCAAGCTTTTGATCGATCCCACCGCGGTGATGTTCCTGCTCGGCACCGAGATGGACTATCAGAGCGACCGCATGCGTTCGGGCTTCGTGTTCAATAACCCGAACCAGACCTCCGCCTGCGGCTGCGGCGAGTTGGTTTCGCTCACCCCCGCCGAAGCCCCCGAGAAGGCGCAGTAGCGCTCCTCACTCTCAAAACTACTCCGTCATGCCCGGCCTTGTGCCGGACATCCACGATTTGCCACGTGCCGCGGTCCAAAACGTGGATGGCCGGGACAAGCCCGGCCAAGACGAAAGAATAGGATTAGGCGAGTTGTTCTAAGTCACCCGCACCGGGCGCATCATGAAGGCGGGGACGTGATCGCCCATGCCTTGCTGCTTGGCGCTGGCCGGCTGGAGTTGCGGCGCCCTGGCGGGCGGGCGCTCGGTGGGAGCGGCTTGATGATGCTTCCGCTCGCCGTGATGCTGATGCTTGGAGGGATCGGCGCGGCGCTCGTCGCGCGTCTTGTCGTGATTGCCGCTTTGAGGGGCGCTGCGCGGCGCGTTCGAGGCTTGATGTTGGCTGCCCGAACTTTGCGGGCGTTTGTCCCGTCGTGACCGTCCGCCGCGGCGATTACGGCCATTGCCGTTCGGCCGGGACTCTGGGGTTTTGCTCTGCTCCGCTTCGCTGTGCGCGCCGTCGATCCACGGGATTTCTTGCTTGAGCATCTTTTCGATCGCTTTGAGCGCCTTGTAGTCTTTCGGCGTCACCAGCATGGCGGCGAAGCCCTCGCGCCCCGCCCGGCCGGTCCGTCCGATGCGATGGATGTAATCTTCGGGATGGATCGGCACGTCGTAGTTGAAGATGTGGCTCACGTCGGGGATATCGAGGCCGCGCGCCGCCACGTCGCTCGCGGCAAGAAAGGCGATCGTCCCGTTGCGGAAGGCGTCGAGCGTCGCCGTGCGCTGATGCTGGTCGAGGTCCCCATGCAGCGCGCCGACGCTGAAGCCATGGCGCAGCAACGACCGGTGGACGATGCCGACATCCTTCTTGCGATTGCAGAAGATGATGGCGTTCTTGACGTCGATCTCGCGCATCAGGGCCCTGAGCGCCTCGCGCTTTCCGGCCGGATCGTCGGGCGCCTTTTTCAGCCGTTGCACGATGGTCGCTGCCGCGGTGGCTTGCGGTGCGACTTCGATACGTTCGGGGCTGTGCAGGAATTTGTCGGCGAGGCGTTGGATTTCGGTCGGCATGGTCGCCGAGAAGAACAGCGTCTGCCGGGTGAATGGGAGGAGCTTGCAGATGCGCTCGATGTCGGGAATGAAACCCATGTCGAGCATGCGGTCGGCCTCGTCGACCACCAGGATCTCGATGCCGTTCAACAGCAGCTTGCCGCGCTCGAAATGGTCGAGCAGCCGGCCCGGCGTGGCGATCACCACATCGGCGCCGCGATCGAGCTTGCGATCCTGATCGTCATAGGAGACCCCGCCGATCAACAGCGCCACGGTGAGCTTATGGCTCTTGCCGAGGATCTCGAAATGGTCGGCGACTTGCGCGGCCAGTTCGCGGGTGGGTTCCAAGATCAGCGAGCGGGGCATGCGGGCCCTGGCGCGCCCGCGCTCGAGCCGGGTCAGCATCGGCAGTACGAAGGACGCGGTCTTGCCGGTTCCGGTCTGGGCGATGCCGAGCACGTCGCGGCCGGTGACGGCGATCGGGATGGCTTTCTCTTGAATGGGAGTGGGAGTTTCGAAGCCCGCAGCTTCAACGGCGGACAACACTTTGAGGCTTAGACCAAGATTTGAGAAGCTCATGCGTTAGCAAAATTCCGCGCGACCCGAAGCGCCACGCGTATCTTCTTTCTTTATTTGAGGCGCAACTCTTTAGCTGCAACGATTCGCAGCCCTTGCGCAAGATTCGACTGAAGCAGGAAGGGGATTGTGCCCTGCATTGCTTGTCTTTCAAATAAGGCGCGGAGGCTTTCGGCGCAAGGGGCAAAAGTACGCGGGGTGGGAGCCATCTCGCGACCTTGTGAACCCGAGCAAGGGCTGCGACGTATAGACTTACCGAGCATTACGACCAGGCCGCGATGGAAGGGCGGTAAACCATGACAGCGACCGATCGTGCCGAGGTGGCGATCAAGCCGCCGGTCTTGTTTCTGGGCGCGCTGGCGCTCGGCGCCTTGCTGAGCCTGGTTATTCCGTTAGGTCCCAGGCTCGCTTCGCCCAACGGGCAGGCCCTTGCCGTCGGCCTTATTTTCGTGGCGATCGGCTTTGCACTTGCGGCGTTCTCGGTGCGCAGTTTCCGGCACGCCGGCACCAGCGTGGTGCCCGGCGAACCGTCGACCGCGCTGGTGGTCACCGGGCCCTACCACGTGACCCGCAACCCCATCTATATCGGCCTGGTGCTAATTTATTTCGGCTTGGCGGTCGTCCTGACCAGCCTATGGGTGCTCCTGCTGCTGATCCCCGTGCTGGTCGTGTTGCAACGTGGCGTGGTCGAGCCGGAGGAGGACTATCTCGAGCGGCAATTCGGCGAGGCTTACCGCAAATACAAAGCCCGCGTGCCGCGCTGGCTCTAGCTCAAATATCGAGATCGTCGGCCTTGGCAAAGGCGGCGCGCTCCTGGATGAAGGCGAAACGCGCCTCGGGCTTGTTGCCCATCAGCTGATCGACCAGCTTGCCTGTTTTCTTGTCGTCAACGGCGATCTCGACCCGGAGCAGGGTCCGCACCCTCGGGTCCATGGTGGTCTCTTTGAGCTGCTTCGGCATCATCTCGCCCAACCCTTTGAAGCGCGACACGTCGACCTTGCCCTTGCCGTTGAACTCTTTGGTCATCAGCTGGTCCTTATGCGCGTCGTCGCGGGCGTAGAGAATCTTGGCGCCCTGGCTCAAGCGATAGAGCGGCGGCACGGCGAGATAGAGATGACCGGCGTCGATCAGCCCGCGCATCTCCTGAAAGAAGAAGGTGATGAGCAGGGAGGCGATATGGGCGCCGTCGACATCGGCATCGGTCATGATCACCACCTTCTCGTAGCGCAGATCCTCCTCGCGATAGCGGGTGCCGGTGCCGCAGCCGAGCGCCTGGATCAAATCGCTTAGCAGCTGATTGTCGGCCAGCTTGGACGAACTTGCGCTCGCCACGTTGAGGATCTTGCCGCGCAGCGGCAGGATCGCCTGGGTCGCCCGGTCGCGCGCCTGCTTGGCCGAGCCGCCGGCCGAGTCGCCCTCGACGATGAAAATCTCCGTGCCCAGCGCACCGCTCACCGCGCAATCGGCGAGCTTGCCGGGCAGCCGCAAGCGCCGCGTCGCCGTCTGGCGGCCAATCTCCTTTTCCTTCCTGCGCTTTAGCCGCTCTTCGGAGCGGTCGACCACCCAATCGACCAGGCGGTTGGCTTGGCTCGGGTTGCCGGTCAACCAATGGTCGCACGCATCGCGCAGCACGCTCTCGACGATGCGGGCGGCCTCGGCGCTGGCCAGCCGGTCCTTGGTCTGGCCCTGGAACTCCGGCTCGCGGATGAAAACCGACAGCATGGCGGCGGCGGTGCCGAGCACGTCATCGGCCGTCACCTGCGCCACGCGTTTGTTGCCGGTCAGCTCGCCATAGCCGCGCAGGCTCTTGGTGAGCGCCGCGCGCAAGCCGGCCTCATGTGTGCCGCCATCGGCCGTCGGCACGGTGTTGCAATAGGAACTCAGGAACCCATCGTCGCTGGAGATCCAGGCGATCGCCCACTCGACCGAGCCCGAGCCTTCGGTCTTCTCCATGCGGCCGGCGAACACTTCGTTGGTGACGGTCTGCTGGCCGTCGATGCGGTCGGTCAGAAAATCCTTGAGCCCGCCCGGGAAATGGAACACCGCGCTTTCCGGCGTGTCGCTGTCGCCGACGAGTTGCGCCTTGGCGCACGACCAGCGGATTTCCACGCCGCGGAACAGATACGCCTTGGAGCGCGCCATGCGGAACAGCCGGGCCGGTTTGAACGCCGCGCCCTTGCCGAAGATCTTGGGATCGGGCCGGAAGCGGACCTTGGTGCCGCGCCGGTTCTTCACCGCGCCGAGACTCTTCATCGGGCCGTCGGGCGTGCCACGCGTATAGGTCTGGCGATAGAGCTTCTGGCCGCGCGCTACCTCGACTTCCATCGTTTCCGACAGCGCGTTGGCGACCGAGACGCCGACGCCGTGCAGCCCGCCGCTCGTCTCATAGACCTTCGAGTTGAATTTTCCGCCCGCATGCAGCGTGGTCATGATGACTTCGAGCGCGGACTTCTTCTTGAATTTCGGGTGCGGATCGACCGGAATGCCGCGGCCGTTGTCGGTCACGGTGAGAAAGCCGTCGGCCTCGAGCTCGACCTCGATGCGGGTCGCTTGGCCCGCCACCGCCTCGTCCATGGCGTTGTCCAGCACCTCGGCAAAGAGGTGATGCATCGCCTTCTCATCGGTGCCGCCGATATACATGCCGGGGCGCCGGCGTACGGGCTCCAGCCCCTCCAGCACCTCGATGTCGGCGGCGGTATAGGCGTCCTCGCCGCCGCGCGACCGGGCGCCGGCGGCTGGCTTGCCCGGCTTGATGGGCTTTTTCTTCAGCTCGTCCTCGAGTTTGGCGAACAGGTCGCGCGATGAGGCGGCTTTGCGCATGGGTCGTTTCGACACCACCGGCTCCACGAATCTCTATGCACAGGGAACACTGCTTGCTCGCACGCGTCCGCGGCTTTTTCAAGAGCGACGCGAAAGGCGAGCCGCGGTCAGGCGATTTTGCCGCCACCCACCTTGGTGATGGCCAGCACCGAGGGTCTCGGCGGCATGCCGTCCTTGAAATCCGGCCAGCGGGTGGCCGGGTCGGCGAAGGTCGAAGCGCGCTCGAAGCCCTTATAGCGGTCGGTGGCGTCGGTGGCGGGATGCTGCACCGCCACGAACAACGTCTCCTGATCCGGCGTGAAACAGGGGCCACACATTTCCGCGCCGACCGGGCAACGGAAGAACAGCTTGGCCGTGCGCCGCCGCGCGCCGTCGGTCTCGAGCGCATAGAGTCCATCGGCCCGTCCGGTCGGCCAGGAATCGCCTTGGTCGGTGGAAATCCACAACCGGCCTTGCGCATCGACCGCCGCATTGTCGGGGCAGGCGAACCAGCCGTTGTCCGAGGTCTCCGGACTCCACAACGCGCCGATTTCGGCGACCGCAGGATCGCCACAGCGCACCAGCACCTCCCACGCGAAGCGATCGGCGGCATGATCGCCGTCCGGCGGCGTCATTTCGATGATATGGCCGAACACGTTGTCGGCCCGCGGGTTGGCTTCATCCTCCTGGCCGACAACGCGCTCCCTATTGTTGGTGAGGATGACATAGACCTTGGCGCTGACCGGATTGGGCTGCACGTCCTCGGGGCGGTCCATGCGGGTGGCGCCGAGCAGGTCTGCGGCGATGCGCGCATCGATCACCACATCGGCCTGGGACTTGAAGCCGAACTCCGGCGTCAGCCATTGCCTGCCGAATACGAGCGGCAGCCACTCGACGCTACCGTCGGCGTCGAACCGCGCGACCGACAACGTCCCCGTCGACAGGAGCCGCATATTCGCGCCGCGATCGTCGGGATCGTAGCGCCCATCCGATACGAAGCGATAAACATAGTCGAACCTAGCATCGTCGCCGCAATAGACCACGACGCGGCCGTCCTTGTTGAGGATGCATTCGGCGCCTTCGTGGCGGAACCGGCCGAGTGCCGTGTGCTTCACCGGAACCGACTGCGGATTTGATGGGTCGATCTCGACGATCCAGCCGAACCGGTTCGGCTCGTTGGGCTCCTTGTCGACATTGAAGCGGGCGACGAACTTGCCCCAGGCCTGCCACAGCCCTGGCACGCCATAGCGCGCATAGCTCTTGGCCTGATCGCCGCCCAAGCCTGCCGGCGCCTTGCCGTCAGCCGCGCACAGATCGCTCCAGAAATAGCCGTGGAAGTTCTCCTCGGCGGTGAGATAAGTGCCCCACGGCGTCAGCCCTCCGGCGCAATTGTTGAGCGTGCCGAGGATGCTCGCGCCCGAAGGATCGGCGTTGGTCTTCATCCGATCGTGTCCGGCCGCGGGCCCGTCGACGGTCATCATGGTGTCGGTGGGGCTGATGCGGCGGTTGTATGTGCTGTCGAGCACCGGTCGCCACCGGTCGCCCTCGCGCATTATCTCGACGATGGTGACGCCATGGGCGGCCATTTCGATCTCGACCAGCTCCGCCGTCATGTCGGGAAAGCAGATCAAGTCCTGGCGGGCGAGGCCGGGAAACATGACCTCCTCGTTGGTGTATTCGTGATTGATGCACAGCAGGCCGCGCCGCCCCTGGTCGTCGAGCGTGATGAAGGCGATGTAGTCGTTATTGTAGCCGAACTGCCTCAACTGCGCGGCGGCGCTTTGCTGCAACGGGTCGAATGGTGGGGAGTTGGGAAAGAGCGGGTCGCCCCACCGCAGCAAGATCTCGGCCTGGTAGCCCTCGGCGATATGATGGGTCTCGTCGACGCCGGCGGCGATCTCCTCGAACGCGAAGCGATCCGGCGCGTCCTCCGCCCGGGCCGCGTTCCTGCTCAGCAATGCCGGGCCGAACAAGGCGGTGGCGGCGGCAACGCCGAGCGCGCCGCGCAGCACCTCGCGGCGATGGTAGCGCTTGAAGATGATGTCGCCGATCGTGTCGCCGGCGGCCGGGCTCAGCGGCACATTGTCGTGGGCCTGGTAGGCCTCGGCCCTGTTGCAGAATTCGTCTTGTTTCGCCATATGCGAGGCTCGATGTCAGCGGGACGCGGCAGCGAAATTAGAGCCGCGCCGTGACAAATTTGCGAAGAGGATAAGGACACGATGGCCGAAGGGACTCCGGTATGCGATTTCGGCTGGGAGGCGCCGGCTTTCAGCCTCCCTGGCGTGGACGGCAAGACTTATAGCCTCGACCGGCTGCGCGGGCCGAACGGCACGCTGGTGATGTTCATCTGCAACCACTGCCCCTACGTCAAGGCGGTGATCGACCGCATCGTGCGCGATGCCAACGAACTGCGGGCGCTCGGCGCCAACGCTGTTGCCATCTCGTCCAACGATGCGGCGCATTACCCCAACGATTCCTTCGACAACATGAAGCGCTTCGCCGCCGCCCATCATTTCACCTTTCCCTATCTCTATGACGAGAGCCAAGATGTCGCGCGGGCCTATGGCGCGGCCTGCACGCCCGACTTCTTCGGTTTCAACGACAAGCTCGAGCTGCAATATCGCGGGCGGCTCGATGAAAGCCGCAAGGAAGCTGCCCCTGCCCATGTCCGCCGCGATCTGTTCGAGGCGATGAAGCAAATCGCCGAGACCGGCCAAGGCCCGCGTGACCAGATTTCGTCGATCGGCTGCTCCATCAAGTGGAAGGCCGCTTAGACTCGGACCTCATCCTGAGGAGGCTGCCGAACGCGGCCGTCGCGAAGGGTTGGGCCTCAGGCTCTGTTAACCTCTACTTAAGCCTACCGCTTTCCCGTTTCTTTACGGCCGGCCGCTAAAATTCGTCTCAAAAGCGGCGGGGTTTAAGCGTCATGGTGGTTCGTTACGCCATAATGGTGGGGTTGGCAGCGGCCTCGGTCCGGGCCCTGTTCGATGCCAGCGCCACGCAGGCGCCGATGTTGCTGGTCGATGCCGGCCATACGGCTGCCGCGCCGGCCGGAGCGCCAAGCGATATCGCCTTCTGGCTGCTGGCCGCCATCGCCACGCTTATCACGCTGTCGCTCGGCCGCTTCGTGTTCTTCGGCCTGCCGTCGATGGTCGACGGCTGGTACCAGGAGCACAAGAATTGGGTCTACGCGCTCATTGGCGGAGGGCTGCTCTACGCGGTGTTCTACCTGATGTAGCCGGCCCATTTGAGCTTTGGGGGAGCCTGGCGGGAACCTTCGCCGATCCGCGTCCACGGGGGAACGCGAGCGAAAGCGTAAGGTTCGGCAGGCCGGGCTAAAGTGGGGCGGTCGCCCGAGGAAGCGGCCGCCCCATCTTTTTGTCGCGTGTCGGTCGCCTCAGACGCTGTAATACATGTCGAACTCGATCGGGTGGGGGAACATCTCGAACCGTTCCACCTCTTCCATTTTGAGCTCGAGATAGGCATCGATCGCGTCGTCGGTGAACACGTTGCCCTTCTTGAGGAAGGCGCGGTCCTTGTCGAGCTCCTCGCAAGCCTGACGCAGCGAGCCGCACACGGTCGGCACCTTCTCCAGTTCCTCCGGCGGCAAGTCGTACAGGTTCTTGTCGATCGGATCGCCCGGATTGAGCTTGTTCTCGACGCCGTCGAGCCCCGCCATCAGCATGGCGGCGAAGGCAAGATAAGGATTGGCGGCGGGATCGGGGAAGCGCACTTCCACGCGTTTGGCCTTCGGGCCCGAGCCGAGCGGAATGCGGCATGAGGCCGAGCGGTTGCGTGAGGAATAGGCGAGCAGCACCGGCGCCTCGTAGCCCGGCACCAAACGCTTGTAGGAGTTGGTGGTCGGGTTGGTGAAGGCGTTGAGCGCCTTGGCATGCTTGAGGATGCCGGCGATGTAGTGCAGCGCCGTATCCGACAGATCGGCATATTTGTCGCCGGCGAACACCGGGGTCGAGCCCTTCCAGATTGATTGGTGGGTATGCATGCCCGAGCCGTTGTCGCCAAAGACCGGCTTCGGCATGAAGCAGGCAGTCTTGCCGTAAGCCTGCGCCACCTGGTGGATGACGTATTTGTAGATCTGCATGGCGTCGGCGGTCGTCACCAGCGGTCCGAACTTGATGCCGAGCTCATGCTGCGCGGCGCCCACTTCGTGGTGGTGCTTCTCGGTGACGACGCCCATGTCGGACATCACCGACAGCATCTCCGAGCGGAGGTCTTGCGCCGAGTTGACCGGCGGCACCGGGAAGTAGCCGCCCTTGGTGCGCGGCCGGTGACCGAGATTGCCCATCTCATATTCGGTGTCGGTGTTGGTCGGCAGTTCCATCGAGTTGATCTTGTAGCCGCAATTGAACGGCGTGGCGGCGAAGCGGACGTCGTCGAACACGAAGAACTCCGCCTCCGGGCCGAACACCGCGACGTCGCCGACGCCGGTCTGCTTCAGATAGGCCTGGGCCTTGCCGGCGATCGAGCGGGGATCGCGCTCATAGGGCTCGTTGGTCAAGGGTTCGAGCACGTCGCAAAACACCGCAAGTGTGCTTTGGGCGAAGAACGGGTCGATCACCGCGGAGTTGGGATCCGGCATGAGCTTCATGTCCGACTCGTTGATCACCTTCCAGCCGGCGATCGAGGAGCCGTCGAACATGATGCCGTCGGCGAAGGCTTCCTCGTCCATCAGCCTGGAGTCCATGGTCACGTGCTGCATCTTGCCGCGCGGGTCGGTGAAGCGCAGGTCCACGAACTTTATGTCGTCGTCCTTGATCTTCTTCGTCACACTCTTAGCGTCTGCCATCGTACTCCCCTGTCATTTGGCGTTATGAGTGCCGCCCTTTCACGCAAGGCGGCGGAAGCTTGCTCCAGTCCCCGCCTCGCCGGTCTGTCGGTCTGCCATCCTCAGATGGCGTCGTTTCCCGTCTCGCCGGTGCGGATACGCACGGCTTCTTCTACATTTGACACGAAAATCTTGCCATCGCCGATGCGGCCTGTTTTCGCCGAGGCGATAATCGCGTCGATCGCCTTCTCTACCATGTTATCGCCGAGCACGAGCTCGAGCTTCACCTTGGGCAGGAAGTCGACGACATATTCGGCGCCGCGATAGAGCTCCGTGTGGCCCTTCTGGCGGCCGAAGCCTTTGGCCTCGGTCACCGTGATGCCTTGGAGTCCGATCTCTTGCAGGGCCTCCTTCACCTCATCGAGCTTGAACGGCTTGATGATTGCTTCGATCTTTTTCATTGCTTTGCTGCACCTCCCTTGGAACGCAAAACGGCGCTTAGCCGCGCGCTTCCGTCCGTGATCTTGCTAGACTGTGGCCAGCCAAAGCACGCCCTATGCCAATCCTCTAGGCGCAAGTTTCTTCTCTCGTTTCAAGGTCTTCATGGCGGTTGGGCGGATGTCGGCGGCGGTGGGAAATCGATGGCTGCTCAACACGTAGGCTGTATGCATAAGAATTAAGCAGATTTCGAAGCCTATGTCTTGGGCGGTCTTGTCGGCAGTCTGTTTGCTCTAGAAAGAAGCGCTTACGCTCACGCAACGGTTGACCATGATCGAACTTCTGACCGCTGAGGAGATGGGGCGCGCCGACCGTCTTGCCATGGACGGGGGCGTGCCGGGCGCGACCCTGATGGAGAACGCCGGGCGCGCCGTCGCCGAGGAGGTCGCGCGACGCTATCCCGACCAAGAGACTGTCGTGGTGTTATGCGGTCCGGGCAATAACGGCGGCGACGGTTTCGTGGCGGCCCGTCACCTCGAGCAGCGCGGTTATAAGGTCAGGCTCGGCTTCGACGGCGATGCCGCCCGGTTGCCCGCAGATGCCGCCGCCATGGCCAAACGCTTCCTCGGGCGCAGAGTGCCCCTTCACGCGAACATTCTCGCTGGCGCCGATGTCGTGGTCGACGCCCTGTTCGGCGCCGGGCTCGCGCGTCCGATCGAAGGGCAGCTGGCGCATCTGGTCGACGGCGTCAACGATTCGGGTCTTGCCGTGATCGCGGTCGATGTGCCCAGCGGCGTCGACGGCACTACGGGGGAAGTGAGGGGGACGGCGATAAGGGCCGCCGCCACCGTCACCTTCTTCCGGTTGAAGCCGGGTCATGTCCTCTTGCCCGGGCGCAGTCTGTGCGGCGAGGTGAGCGTCGCCGATATCGGCATCCCCGACAGCGTGCTGGCCGAGATCGCACCCAAGACCTTCGTCAATGAGCCGGCGTTGTGGCTCGCCGACTATCCCTGGCCTAAGGACGAGAGCCACAAATATGCGCGGGGTCACGCGGTGGTGGTATCGGGCCCCCTCTACAGCACCGGCGCCGCACGGCTCGCCGCGCGTGGCTCGCTTCGAGCCGGCGCCGGACTGGTCACCGTCGCGTCGCCCCGGGATGCGCTTCAAGTGAATGCGGCGCAACTCACCGCCATCATGGTGCGCGAAGCCGACGATGCGCGCGCGCTTAAAGCCATGTTGGCCGACCCACGCAAGAATGCGGTGCTGATCGGCCCGGGCGTGGGCGTCGGGGAGCGCACCAGGGAAATGGTGCTGGCGGCCTTGGGCTCGGGCGCCGCGGTCGTGCTCGACGCCGACGCGCTCACCTCGTTCGCCGACCATCCGCGCCCGCTGTTCGCCGCCATCGCCGCGCGGCCGGCGCCGGTAGTGTTCACGCCGCATGACGGCGAGTTCGCGCGGCTGTTCGGTGACTTGACCTCCGCGCCTAAGCTCGAGCGCGCACGGCAAGCAGCGTCCCGCTCGGGCGCAACCATCGCGCTCAAGGGCGCCGACACCGTGGTCGCCGCTCCCGACGGGCGCGCCTCGATCAATGCCACCACCAGTCCATGGCTGGCGACCGCCGGCACCGGCGATGTGCTGGCCGGCATGATCCTCGGCCTTCTCGCCCAGGCCATGCCGGCCTTCGAGGGGACGAGCGCCGCCGTTTGGCTGCATGGCGCGGCGGCCAAGGAATTCGGGCCTGGCCTGATCGCCGAGGACGTGCCGGAGATGCTGCCCAAGGTCCTGCGCAGCCTTCAGGCTTCTGCCGAAAAACCCGCTGCGCGGGCCGGCCTTTGAGCGCCTGAGCCGCTTGGTGACCCTGTGTTGACACACTCCGGCCTTATGGGAGACATGGAGTAGGGGCTCTGAGGGAATTTGCCTGATTGTGACCATGCGCGCTTCACCATCTAGGACCGGTTGGCTCTTCGCGGCTCTTCTGACCGCGGTTAGCGGCAACGCCGTGGCCGAGGACGTGACCCTTCTGCGCGCCCGCGAGGGGGCCGCGGCCCTGATGCGCGGGCAATACGACAAGGCCATCGCCTCCTATGACGAGGCGCTGTCGGCGCCCGAAATCGCCGACTTCATCGAAGCGAGCATTTATAGCGATCGCGGCGTCGCCAGATGGCGTCTCAATCAGACCAAGGAGGCGATCGAGGATTTCAACAAGTCGATCGAACTCTCGCCCGAGAACGCCACGGTCTACAACAACCGCGGCAACGCGCTGATGGACCTCGGTCATCCCGACGAGGCCGTGAAGGACTTCGACCGTGCCGTCGCGCTGTCGCCCAATTACGGTCCTGCTTACAACAACCGCGGCAACGCCCGCGTGGCGCTCGGCCAATACAATCTCGCCTTTCAGGATTTCCGCAAGGCCGTGGAGCTGATGCCGCAAAGCGCGGTGCCGTTCAACGGGCGGGGCACGGCCCATGGCGAACTCAAGCGCTATCACGCCGCAGTGCGCGATTTGAGCCGCGCTATCGGCCTCAATCCGAAATATGTGGCGGCCTACCGCCATCGTGCCGACGCTTATCTGGCGCTCGGTATGTATCGGGAGGCCGTGGCCGATGCCACCGAGGTGTTCAACCTCCAGCCGGAACTGTCCGATCCCGCCCTCTTGCTGCTGCGCGCCCGCGCCTATGCCGGCGACAAGAAGCTCAATCAGGCCTTGGACGACCTGAACAAGGTGATCGAGGAGAAGCCCGAATGGGTCGATGCCTATATCGAGCGCGGCATCGTGTTCACGGGCGCGCGCCGCTTCGACGACGCCATCGGCGACTTCAACCGCGCCATCGAGCTCGACCCGAAGAATTTGAAGGCTTACGCCATGCGCGCCTCGGCCAAGGTCCAGACCGAGGCCAAGGACGACGCGCTGTACGATGCCAATTTGGCCCTCCAGCTTGCCTCGAGCGATCCGCTCGCTCTGCGGGTCAGAGGGAATATCTATGAGGCCTTGGCGCGTCCCGACGAGGCGATCGCCGACTACCGTGGCGCACTTGCCAAAGACCCGTTTCAGACCGAGAGCCGCGAGGCGCTACAGCGGCTGAACCAAGAGGTGCCGGCGGAAGAGGGCCGCGTAATGGGTGAGGAGGTCTCGGGCTGGGTGATCAAGGAGCCGCAGCCTGGACGCTACATCGCCAGCAATCCCAAATATCCGGCCGTGAGGGCCGAGCTTGAGATGTTCGGCACCGGCCAGCCGAAGATCCTCGAATGGAAGTTGCTCAAAGACGCGCTCTCGGGCATCGGCCTGCTGAAATACTACGCCGGCGATTTCGGCGACGGCGAGGAGAGCAGCCTCGAATATGTCGCCATCGTCGATACCCGCGCCAACAAGGTGGTCTCGATCGAGCCCCATAGTTGGGGTCCCAACCCCGCCCAATGGAACTGGCAGGCCGTCTCGGTGGTGGTGACCGACCCCGAGGGCAATGCCAACGAGATTCAGCTCCGCAAGGTGCGGCAACAGAGAGCAGCGCCGCGCGACGATTTCTGGGGCTTCGAACGTCCTGACGCGGCTCCCGAGGGGCGCCGCGCGCGCCGCGGCGGCGGCGGCGGCGAAAGCAGCGGCGGCAGCATGTTTAACTGGCTGTTCCGCTGATCCTGGCGCTACAAGCAGAACCATGATTACTGGATCGCCCGGTCAATCCCGGCGGTGAGCAACGCGAGTATCGATCCCATGACCCTGTTTCTTGCCAGCGTGCGCGATCCCGCCGAGGCCGAACTGGCGCTCGGCGCCGGCGCCGACATCGTCGACCTCAAGGACCCGGGGCACGGCGTGCTCGGCACCCTTACTCATGATGCCATCGCCGCCTGCGTGAAACATGTCGCCGCGCGTGCGCCGATCAGCGCCACCATCGGCGATCTGCCGCTCAAAGGGGACGCGGTTCGCGCCGCAGTGCTCGAGACCGCCGCTCTCGGCGTCGACTACGTCAAGTTCGGCTTGTTTCCGGGCGGCGATGCCGAACGTTGCCTGAACCGGCTCAAGGCCGCGGCAACCCGGATCCGCCTCGTCGTGGTGGTGTTCGCCGATGCGTTGCCCAACATCGACGCTATCGGGCTTGCGGCCAGAATCGGGGCGCATGGCGTGATGTTCGACACCATGGGCAAGGGTGCGGGGTCTTTGACCGATCATCTGTCCTACATGACCTTGGCCGGCCACATAGCCACCGCGAAAGCCGAAGGCCTGGTGGTCGGTCTCGCTGGCTCGCTGAAAGCGCGGCACGTGCCGAGTCTGCTCGCGCTGGCGCCCGATCTGCTCGGCTTTCGCGGCGCGCTGTGCCAGGCCGGCGACCGCGCCCAAACGCTTGATGAGGGGAGGCTCGCGGCGATCCGGGCGCTGATCCCGGAGCGGCCGCGCCTCTTTCATGAACCGAACTTGGCCGGCCTGGCCCCGCAGGCGTTATGCTAAGGGATGGCGCGCAGTGATGGTCGCGCCGTAACGGAGCCTGGTCATGGCCGAACAGCGAGTGAGGCGGGTGCCCAAGCCCGCGCCTGACGCGGCCAAGGTTTTCGACCGCGTGTTCATGCACGATCTCGTGCAAGACGTCGAGATCGGGGTCTACACCAATGAGAAGGGCGTTACCCAGCGCGTGCGCTTCTCGGTCGACGTCGACTTGATGCCGGCCACGGCTGCGCTCAACGACGATATCGGCCGCGCCTTCGACTATGACACCATCGTCAAAGGCATCAAGAACATCATCGCCCGCGGCCATATCAACCTGGTCGAGACCTTGGCGGAACGGATCGCGCAGCATTGCCTCGCCCATCCCCGCGCCGCGCAGGTCACGGTCATGATCGAGAAGCTCGACAAGGAGCCCGGCGCGGTCGGCGTCGAGATCGTCCGCTCCAAGGGAAGCGTCTGACCATGCCGGGCCGAGCTTTGCGCGCCCCAGCCGATATTGCGCCCGTTGCGGTCGAGGCGCCGCCCATCGTGGTCAAGCTTGGCGGCAGCGTGGTGCGCTCGGCCGAGCTCGCCGCTTGGCTCGATGCCATCGCGCAGGCGCCGCGTCCCGTCGTGGTGGTGCCGGGAGGAGGGGCTCTCGCCGACGAGGTGCGCTCCTGCCAGAGCCAGCTTGGGTTCGGCGACCGGTCGGCTCACCGCATGGCCCTGCTCGCCATGGATCAACTGGCCTGGGCGGTGGCGGGATTGCGCCGGGGCTTTGAAGTGGGCGCGACCGAGCCGGAGTTGCGCGCCGCGCTCGAGCGCGGGTCGGTGGCGGTGTGGGCGCCTTACGCCTTGATCGCCGAGCGGACCGACCTCGATAAATCTTGGCGGCTGACCTCCGACAGTCTGGCGCTCTGGCTCGCGGGCCGGATCGGCGCTGCGCGCTGCTATCTGATCAAATCGATCGCGTGGCAGGGCAACGGAGCAAGTGCCGGCCAGCTCGCTCGCGACGGCATCGTCGATGCCGCCTTTCCCGATATGCTGAAGGAGACCGGCGTTCAGGCGGTCTTGCTCGGCCGGGGCGACCAGCAGGCTTTCACCGCCGCGCTTGCCGAGGGTTCGGCATGCGGTGCCGCAATCGATTAGCCCAACTAAGCGTTCAGGATTGCGGCTCATTCTCTCGCGCTTCGCCTTAGAGCAGGTTAGAAGGGCGGCAGGCAAAAGAGCGCAGCACCATGGCTGAAAACATCCTGTTCCTGACCGGACATCTGGCGCGGCCCCGGCTCGAGGCCGTGCTCGGCGGCATGGACCCGGGCTTCGACTGGAAGGTGCTCGATATTGGCGTCAAGGTCGCGGCCCTGATGACCGAGGACATCATCGCCCGGCGGCTGCCGAAGCCGGTCGAGGCCGACAAGATCATGCTGCCCGGCCGCTGCCGCGCCGATCTCGACCGCTTGAGCTCCCGCTTCGGCGTGCCGTTCCTGCGCGGGCCCGACGAACTCAAGGACATCCCGCAATATTTCGGCCGGGCGCGGAAGGCCTCCGACATGACCAAATACGACATTCAGATCTTCGCCGAGATCGTCGATGCTTCGGCCCTGTCGGTCGAGGCGATCGTCAAGCGCGCGCAGGACTATGCGCAGCGCGGCGCCAATGTGATCGACCTCGGCTGCCTGCCCGACACGCCGTTCCCCCATCTCGAACAGGCCATCGCCGCGCTGAAAGACAAGGGCTACCAGGTGAGCGTCGACTCTGCCGACTTTGACGAGTTGTTGCGCGGCGGCAAGGCCGGCGCCGATTTTCTGCTGAGCCTCAACGAGGACACGCTTCGCGTCGCGGACCAAGTCGACTCAATTCCGGTACTCATTCCCAAGGACCACGGCGACCTGGCCTCGCTCTACCGCGCCATGGATCGGCTCGACGCCAAGGGCCGCAAATATCTCGTCGATCCCGTGCTCGACCCCATCAATTTCGGCTTCATGGAGTCGCTCGGGCGCTACGCCCGGGTCAGGCGCGAGCGGCCCGATGCCGAGATGCTGATGGGCACCGGCAATCTCACCGAGCTGACCGACGCCGACACCACCGGCATCACCGCGGTGCTGCTCGGCATCGCCTCGGAGCTGCACATCAACAACGTGCTGGTGGTGCAGGTGAGCCCGCACACCCGCCGCACGGTCGAGGAGCACGATCTCGCGAGGCGCATCATGTTCGCAAGCCGCGCCGAGCACGAGCTGCCCAAGGACTATGCCGACGGGCTGCTCTGCCTCCACTCGCGCCGGCCCTTTCCGCAGACCCCTGAGGAGATCGCGCAAGCCGCGAGCCAGGTGCGCGACAAGAATTTCCGCATCGAGATCGCCGAGGACGGCATCCATGCCTATAACCGCGACGGGCATCATGTGGCGCAAGATGCCTTCGACCTGTTTCCCAAGCTCGGCGTGGAGAAAGACGGGCCGCATGCCTTCTATCTGGGCGCCGAGCTGGCGCGGGCCGAGATCGCTTATCGGCTGGCCAAGCGCTACGCCCAGGACGAGCCGCTCGATTGGGGCGTGGCGGCGGACGCGCCGGCCGACGACCGCACCAGGTTGAAAGAGGCCGGCCATACGCTGATCGCCAAGAAGAAGCGCGAAGCCTCCTAAGAGTTTGCCGCTATGCCGATGATCCGGGAATGCATCGTCACCACCCTCAACGAAGAGGGCAGGGTGCATATCGCCCCGCTCGGCCTGATCGCCGAGGAGGGGGGTTGGATCATCGCCCCGTTCCGGCCCTCGGCCACGCTCGACAATCTCCGGGCCACGCCGCACGCAGTCGCCAATTTCACCGACGACGTTCTCGTGTTCGCGGGCTGCCTCACCGGCCGGAAGGACTGGCCGACGCGGCCATCGACCCATGTGCCCGGCGCCGTGCTGGAAGGCGCGCTCGCCCACGCCGAGCTGACTGTCGATCATGTCGAGGAGGACGAGCAGCGGCCGCGCTTCCATTGCCGCGTCGTCCATGAGGGCAACCACGCGCCGTTCAAGGGCTTCAACCGCGCCCAGGCCGCGGTGATCGAGGCCGCCATCCTGGCGAGCCGGTTGCATATGCTGCCGCGCGACAAGATCGAGCGCGAACTCGGCTATTTGCAGATCGCGGTGGAGAAGACCGCCGGCCCGCGCGAGCACGAGGCCTGGCGGTTGCTCATCGAGAAGATCGAGGACCATTACAAACACGCGCCCTCCGAACCGCACTAAGCCGCCATGCAGCTTGAATGGATCGATTGGGTTGTGGTGGCGGTCTACGGCACGGTCACGCTCATCATCGGTCTGGTGTTCACCAAGCGGGCGGGCCGCAGCCTCGAACAGTATTTCCTGTCCGGCCGCAAGCTGCCGTGGTGGCTGCTCGGAACTTCCATGGTGGCCACCACCTTTTCCACCGACACGCCCAATCTGGTGACCGATTTGGTGCGCACCGGCGGCGTCAGCATGAACTGGCTGTGGTGGGCCTTTCTCATCACCGGTATGATGACCGTGTTCTTCTACGCCAAGCTGTGGCGCCGGTCGGGCGCGCTGACCGACATCAATTTCTACGAGCTGCGCTATTCCGGCGCGCCGGCCGCCTTCCTGCGCGGCTTCCGCGCCATCTATCTCGGCGTGTTCTTCAACGTGATGATCATGGCCACGGTCACGCTCGCCGCGATCAAGATCGCGGGCGTGCTGCTCGGGCTGGACGCCTACGCCACGGTCGTGCTCGCCGCGCTGATCACCGTGGTTTACTCCACCACAGCCGGGCTGTGGGGCGTGGTCATCACCGATCTATTTCTGTTTGTGCTGGCCATGATCGGCTCGATCGCGGCGGCCTATTTCGCTGTCTCGCAACCGAGCGTCGGCGGACTTGCCGGGCTCGTGTCCAATCCGCAGATCAAGGACAAGCTGTCGCTGCTGCCCGATTTCTCGGACCATGCCGCCGTGGTTGCGGTGTTGATCGTGCCGCTCGCGGTGCAATGGTGGAGCACGTGGTATCCGGGTTCCGAGCCGGGCGGCGGCGGTTATCTCGCCCAGCGCATGCTGGCGGCGCGCAACGAGAAGCAGGCCATGGCGGCGACGCTATGGTTCAACATCGCCCATTACGCCGTGCGGCCCTGGCCATGGATCCTGGTCGCGCTCGCCTCGCTGATCGTCTACCCGGAGCTGTCCGACCTTCAGGCCAAGCTCCCTTATGTCGACCCGGCGATCATCGGTCACGATCTCGCTTATCCGGCGATGCTGCTGTTCGTGCCGCACGGGCTGCTGGGACTGGTGGTGGCCTCGCTCGCCGCGGCCTATATGTCTACCATCAGCACCCATCTCAACTGGGGCGCCTCCTACGTCGTCGACGACGTCTACCGCCGCTTCCTCCGGCCTGCCGCGTCCGAGTCTCATTACGTGAATGTCGGCAGGGCGGTGACCGTCGGCCTGATGGTACTTGCCGCGCTGGTCGCGCTCTGGCTCAACCATGCCATGCAGGCGTTTCAGATCCTGCTGCAGATCGGCGCCGGCACCGGCCTGATCTTTCTGTTGCGTTGGTTTTGGTGGCGCATCAATGCCTGGAGCGAGATTGCCGCGATGCTGGTGTCATTCCTGTTCGCGCTCTACCTGCATCTCGGCCATGTGCGGCTCGGCTTTGCGCCCATCGATCCGGCGCTGGCGCTGGTGATCGGGGTGGGCGTGACGACCGTCACCTGGCTGGCGGTGACGGTCCTGACTCCGCCGACCGATCGCGCCGTGCTCCAGTCCTTTTACGACCGCATCCGCCCCTATCCGGCCGGATGGCGCCGCGCCGTGGATATCAGTGGCGGGGAACACGCCGGCGGCGACATCGCCGCGTCCTTGCTCGCCTGGTTTCTCGGCTGCGTCGCGGTCTACGCGGCGCTGTTTGCCACCGGATATTTGCTCTATGGGCGGCTCACCGTCGGGCTTGTCTGCGCGGCGGTTGCCGTGCTCTCCGCTTTTGCCCTCAGCCGGGTCATCCCCAGGGTGGGGTTCTGGACCGGCTGAGCCTGCTCATGGACGATCAACCAAAGCTTCTGCAGGAGCGCGCGATGACTGAAGTCAAGGACGTTACCGGCACAGCCTTTGTCGTGGCCGAGTTTCGCGCCCGCGAGAATGCCGAGCCCCATCCGCTCTATCTCGACCTCATCGTTCCCATCTTTCTCGACGACCGGACGAAGCGGGCGGCGGATCGCATTGCGGCCGGCTTCGCGGCGGCCGAAAACAATGTCAGGCTCAGGACTCGCTACCTCGACGATAGGCTCGACGAGCAGCTCGCCAACGGCTGCCGCCAAGTCGTCATTTTAGGCTCAGGGCTCGATACCAGGGCCGTGCGCAAGCGCGCGGAGGGCGTCGCCTATTTCGAGATCGACGATCCGAGCACGGTGAATTTCAAGCAAGCTCGCCTGGCGGAACGCGGCATCGACGCGCCGATCCATTTCATCGCCGGCAACTATGTCGCTTCTGGCGTGGTCCCCATGCTCGAGTCGAACGGCTTCGACTGCGACGTGCCGTCCTTTTTCATCTGGGAGGGCAACACGATGTATCTGACTGAGCCGGCGATCGTCAAAGTGCTCAGCGATCTCAGAAACCGTGTGCGCCGGTTCAGCATCTCGTTCGACTATATGGACCAGGCCGTGGTCGCCTGCACGACTGGCGAGCCTGGAGCGACGGGTTTCGTGGAGCGCTTCGCGGCCATGGGTGCGCCCTGGCACTACGGCATCGACGACCTCGGAGCTCTCGCCGCGGCGACCGGCCTGAGCGTCGCCGACGCCAGCACGGTTGGCGATCTCCACCGGCAATTCTGGCCGGAGCGGCCGCTCGAGTCGATCATCTATGACCATTACACGCTGTGCACGCTGATGCCTGACAGCGCCGCGAGTGCCTAGACGCGGCCCTTTTCGTGGAGGAGAGTGCGAACATGATAAGACCTCTCCGGATCTCGCTGAGTTGTCTCGTGCTGCTGGAGCTTGGGGCGTCGGTTGCGTGGGCGGCTGACTCCGCGGCGAATGAAGGAAAGACCATTCTCGAAGCGAATTGCGGCCGGTGTCATTCCCTCGAAGCAACCGGCGCGAGTCCACTGCCGCAGGCGCCGCCGCTGGGGGAGGTCTATCTCAAATATCCCATCGACCAGCTGGAGCAGGGCTTCGCCGAAGGTATGGGCTCCAAGCACCGCGACATGCCGCAGATTCAATTCTCCGACGATCAAGTCGCGGCGATCCTGAGCTATCTCGGCAGCATCACCGGCGTCGATCCCGCTACGCGGTCGCGCGCGGTCATTCCCGGCGAGACGCCGCCTTAAGTCAGGCGTCACCAGCTCGGTTATCTCGGTCCGAGATAGGGATCGTGGTAACGCGCATCGACGCAGCGCGATCCGTCCCAGTAGCGATACTGGCCGCAGCTCGCGGGACGAACGGGCACGATGAGAACCAAGGGAGGTGTCTCGCCGGGGAGGATGGCCTCTTCATCCACATCGACGTTCACATCGACGTCCGCGTCGGGAATAACCACAGTGGGGCCGTAGCGCCGCCAGTTCCGCCTCCAACCGGCCTCAACGACGAGCGCGGATGCAACGACCGGCGACGCCGCCACCGGCAGGGGCGCTGCCTTGGCGTCATGGGATGAGACGCCAAGGCCGATGCCTGCGCCCATAAGAACCGTCACCAATATGAGACCTTGACGCATCAACCTCTCCCTGTCGTTTGCTTCGCGTCTTGTTGAAGCATGAAAATTGGCCGAACCGTGGCGCCCGAACCTGCAAAGCCGGCGTTCGCAGGCCGCACAGCTTCATTGGTCGGACACCATGCCGTAGTGTTACAATTCTCGCGCTGCGGCAATGAAGAAACGATCTGGGGGGTTGAGACGTTGCGTTTGTTGCTAACAGGAGGTCAACATGCCCCAGAACATCTTCGGCTCAGAATCAAACCCGGCAGTCCCCGGCGGTAGCCTCGCCAAACCCCTCATCATCGCTCTCCTCGCACTGCTCGCCTCGCGCGCCATGAGCGGCGGCGGTCAGAAAAATGCGCCGGCAGAGATGCCCAAACTGCCTGAGGCCGTTCCGGAACCTGCGGAAAATCCCGGCAGCGTGCTCGACGGCCTTGGCGGCCTGATCGACCAGTTCCAGAAAAAGGGTCTCGGCGACGTGATCGATTCCTGGGTCAATCGCGGCACGAACAAAGGCGTGGCGCCGGATCAGGTGTCGGTCGCGCTCGGCGGCGACGTCGTCAACGAGCTGTCCCGCCGCACCGGCCTGTCGCGCGATCAGGTCGTGGCGGAATTGGCCCGTATGCTGCCGAATGTGGTGGATAAGCTGACCCCTGACGGGCGGCTGCCGACACGGCAGGAGATAATGCGGCTAATGTCCTGAACGCGTTAGCCAGTCAACTGAGTCCAGCAATAAAGGGGGTCCCTTATGTCGATCCTAGCCTGGATTGTGTTGGGTCTGATTGCCGGCTTCATCGCCAGCAAGATTTTTGTCGGCTCCGGTCAGGGGCTGTTGCTCGACATCGTGCTCGGCATCGTCGGCGCGGTGGTCGGCGGTTACCTATTCACCGCCGTCGGCGCGACCGGCATCACCGGCTTCAACATCTACAGCATGATCGTCGCCATCATCGGCGCCGTTGTCGTGCTGTGGCTCTATCACTTGCTCGCTAGCCGTTAGCGTTCGGCATGGAGGTGGGCGCTCCCGCGCTCACCTCCATCGGCCTCACACCGAAGCAAGCAGCAGCTCGCGTTCGGCGAGCAGCCCGACCGCCACGGCGGGAGCGCACACCGCCGCCATGTCGCGCGCGGCTGGCTCGCACGCGATCAACTCGGCAAAATCGTAATAAGGACGGCCGAGGGTCTGCGCGACCTGCCGCGCGATGAAGCGCCCGCAGCCGGCGCCGATCACCGGCGCAGCGGGAGCCATCGCCTCGCGCGAGAACAGCGCCTCTGAGGCGGTTTCGATCTCCGCCACCTGACACGCGGCGAAATGCCGGGCGACATCGATCATGCCGAGCAGCCCGGCGTCGTCGAGGTCCCGGCCAAGCATGCGGGCGAGCCGGGCGGCGCTTTGCTGGGTGCTCTTTCCCATGCGGTCGGGGGTGGGGTAGGGGTCGGCATCGTGGGGCAACTCCCCGACCAGCCGCCAGACATCGGCCATGGTGGCGAACCGCTCGGCGGCAATGCGCTGCATGCGCCCGTTGAACGGGGCGGTGCGCGCCACCGCCATCACCGGGGTGCGCACCGCCCCGGTATAGATCAGCTCGCCGCCGCCAAGCCGTTCGCCGTCGCTATGGAACCGCGCCGCCACCGCCCCGCTTTTGAGCGGCACCAGGTCGGTGGTGGTGGTGCCGATATCGACGAGCAGACCGTCGGGCACGATCAAGCTAACCAGCGCGGCGCTCGCGTGCCAATTGGCCGAAGCGACCTCACCGGAACGCTCCACCGCGCGGATGCAATCGAGAAAGCCCGCTTGGCCGCCGTAGAACAAAGCCTCGCCGTCAGTGGCGCGGCGCATCATATCGACCAGATAGGCGACGCCTTCGGCCCGGCCGGCAAACACGTCGGACAGCTCGCCGGTCATGGTGACGGCATGGGTGGCGCCGGAGGGGCACAGCAGAAGTCCCTGTTCGAGCGCCGCGTCGAATTTGCTCGCCTCTTGCCGGATCGGGCAGGGGATTTGCGCCACTTGCACCAGGCGTCCTGCCGCGAGATGGGCGAGCTTGAGATTGGCGCCGCCCAAATCCCAGCCTATGACTGCGGTCATTTTGCCCTCGATTTGCGGCCTAACCGGACTTGCTTCGGCCATGTCCGCTGTGCATCTACAGGAGCGGAAGGCCGTGGCAAAGCCCGGTCGTTGCAGCATTGGAGTCGCGACCATGGCCGATTTTGCTGTTATTCCGGCTCTCGACCTCAAGGACGGCGTCGTGGTGCAGGCCAAGGCCGGCGACCGCGCCGATTACCGCCCGATCGCGAGTCCGTTCGGCGCCGCCGACGATCCGGTGGCGATCGCCCGGCGGCTGCTTGCGCTCACCGGTTCGCCCTCGCTCTATATCGCCGACCTCGACGCCATTGCCGGCACCGGCAATCATTTCGAGCTGGTGCGCGGGATTTCCGATGCGCTGCCCGGCGTCACGGTGTGGATCGATGCCGGCTTCTCCAACGTGGCCGATTGCGTCTTCTGGCTCCCCCTCGGGGCGACCCTAGTGATCGGCAGCGAGAGCCTGCCCGCGGTCGACAATTGGCGGGAGATTCACGGCGCGTTCGGCGAGAGCGTGGTGCTGTCGCTCGATTTCGGCACCGACGGCAGCCGCGGTCCCGAGCCGCTGTTCAGCGATCCGGCGCTGTGGTCCAGCCGGCTTATCGCCATGGACCTGACCAGAGTGGGCGCGGATACCGGTCCCGATGTCGGTCGGCTTAAGAGCATTGTTGACTCGGCCGACGGCCGCGCCGTGTTTGCGGCCGGTGGCGTGCGCAATCTGGCCGACCTCGCCGCGCTGGCGTCGCTGAACGCGCACGGTGCGCTCATCGCCACGGCGCTTCATTCGGGCGCGATCACCCAAAAAGAGATCGCCGCCCTCTTGCGAGAGCGGCGACCGTAATCCGAGCGCTCACGCGCCCATCCGTCAGAAACCCAGCTTTTGGAGCCACCGCCGAATCGGGCCCGGACCGCCGTCTTTACCGGGTTGCCCCCGACCTGGGGGTTCTCCCTTTCAACCAGCGGCGAACGGGTGGTGGGCGGAGTCCTTCTTCGCGGTCACCTCGGAAGCCTTCGGCTCGCCTTTGACGGCGCGGGCGATGGATTCCTTGACAGCGCGATAGTTGAAGTCCTGGATCTTCTTGTCGTCCTTGGCTTCCCAATGGATGAACACGCCGACGGTGACGAAGAGATCGTCGGCCTCGTTCGCCGGGATCACGCCTTCGGCGACGGAATTGGCCACGGCTTTGGCCACGGCATATTGTGCCGGACCGAACATCTGCACCGCTTGGCGCGCGTCCTTGATCGTCACCTTGTTGTAGAGGATCGTCGGGGGCTTGCAGAGAAGATTGGGCGTAACCACCGCGAGTAAGGTGGTGAAGCCGTCCTTGTTGTTGGTCAATGCGTTGCAGAACGCCTGCTCCACGGCACCGCCGCGGGGACCGATCATCAGGTCGATATGAGCGACCTCATTGCCGTCACCGACGAGCGACTCGCCGATACAAGTACCAGTAATCTTGGCCATGAAACTAAGCCCTCCCTAGATGCTGACACGACAAAACAGCTTACGCCGCCCCGGATAGCCGCCGGCGGCGAGCCGACGAAAGTGCTTGGCTGAACGCGCCTCCGTCCGCAACTCCTGGTTCTGAGCTACGCGAAGTGAACATAAGCCGGGGGCGGAAGGATCGGCAAGTCGATTATTAACCGCATCGATCGGCGATTTTCGGGCTTATTTAAGCCCTTCCTGGGCGCCGAGCGACGCGGCGAATAGGGTGGCCACGGTCAGATCGGCTGAGGTACCCGGGTTCAGCCCGCGCGCCTTCAACGCGTGGTCGAAAGCCATGAGCGGAGCGGTCATGGCCTCCGGCGACTGGCAGGCCGTGAAACTCGCCTCGATCGGGCCGGCCTCTTCGAGCACCTTGGCTGCCGTCCGCGTCCCGAATTTCCGCTCGATCAGGGTGTCGGGAAGATGCGCGAGATAGCCGAGATAGACGCGCGTCGCCGCCCAGGAGGGCTCGCTCCAGCGCTCGAGCCCTTGCGCCAGCCAAGCGAGCCCCAGGTCGAAGATATCGGCGAAGTCGTGGGTGTAATTCCAGGCGATGCGGTCGCGCCCCTCGGCCGCGCGCATCGCTTCGAGCAGCGTCACCTCTGGGTCCGAGACGATGTCATGGCGTGGCGCATCGCCCAGACCGCCGGGCTTTGCCGCGCGGATCGCCCGGTAGGTTTCGCGCGCATCCTCGACGCTGAGCCCGCGCAGGACGCGGTGAAGGCGGCCCTTGAGATCGCCGCCTTGCCGCCCGAGCGCCGCTCCGGCCAGCGGGGCTACCAGCAGGATGATGCCGAGATTGGTGTTCTGCGCCACGGCGCGCTGGGTCGCTTCGACCGCGAGCCTGATGCGTTCCCCTACGGCCAGACCTTTGCGCCCGATCAGCGGCGCGGCCGCTTCGGCGCTGGCGACGAAATGATCGACCGTCATGCGGTGGCCGCCGCCGTGGCGATGCACATTGCCAGGCTTCAGCGCGTCGAGTTCGGCAAGGCAGGCGTCAAGGAAGCTTCGGGCGATCGCCTCGGGCTTGAGCGGCTTGGTCAAGCGCCCTCTTGGCCTTTGAGGCGCGCGCCAGGCAGCGCCGCGTCGAGAAAGGCGTCGACCACGTGGTCGGAGATGCGGATGCGGGAAACGCGCTGCAAGCCGTTCCAGGCCGGCATCGAGTTGACTTCCAGCACGAGGAAGCGGCCGTCTTGTGCCTGCATGACGTCGACCCCGGCATAATTGGCGCCGACGCAAGCGGCGGCTCGTACCGCCAGGTCGATCAAGTCTTGGCTGGCAATCGCCGCCTTGGCGCGCGCGCCCTGCTTGATATTGGTGATCCAGCTCGATCCGTGTCTGATCATGGCGGCGACGACGCGGCCCTGGCACACGAACAGCCGCCAATCCTGGTGGTGCTTCTGCGCCGGTGGGATGAACTCCTGGAGATAATAGACCCCGTTGACCTCCTCGGGCGAGGCAAGATCGGCGAGCGCGGAGATCAGGCGCAGGCCTTTGCCCTGCGCGCCGAACAGCGGCTTCTGCACCAGCCGATGCCCCTCGGCAAGGATGGCTACGGTGATGGCTTCGGCGTCGGCGCGGCCGACCCGGGCGAAGGTGCGCGGCGTCGGGATTCCCGCGCGCTGAATGAAGAAGGTGGTGGTCGACTTGTCGACGCAGCGCTCGATGGCGCGGGCGTCGTTCCACACCGTCACGCCGAGCTCGCGCAGCGCATGCAGCACGCCGAGATAGAGCGTGACCTCCTCGAAGCTGCCGCCCGGCACGAAGCGGACGAACGCGCCTTCAGGCAGGCGGTCGCCAAGCCCCGGGATGTCGAGCCCGGTCTTGGTCGCGGTCGAAAAGCCGCACGAGTTGAGCGGGGCGAGCAGGGGCGTGATGCCGCGCCGCTTGAAGGCACGGGTGAGGCTGCGCCCATGCCAGTCGCGGCCGTCGCCGAACATCACGATGGCGGCGTCGCTGGCTCCTGGGGTGGGCATGTCCGTTAGGCGAAGGAGCGGGACAGGATGGCGTTGTCGATGTGTCCCGCCACGAAGCTCTCGCCCGATTTGAGCGACGTCACCGTTACCATGGCCGGGCTGAACAACATGCGGTCGATCGCATAGAAATCGCCCTTCACCGCGGCGAAGATGTCGGCGAACGGCTTGCCGTAATCCTTGGACTTGAGGCTGGGCAGCGTCTCGGCCAGGCCCTTGGCCTCCTTGGCCCCGCTCGACACGAACAATTGCGCCCGTCCGCCATAGATGATGGCGTCATTGGTGCGGCCCATGGCGGCGACGAAGTCGGGCGCGGGTGGCGGCAGCGGCGCGGTGGCGATGCCGTCGATGATGTGGTCGAGCGGAAAGTGCAGCTCGTGCGCCTTGTGCAGCGCGACTTCGAGGCAGCGCGCGGCGATCTGCACCGTGCCGGCCAGGCTCGAGGTCGGCGCATAGATGAAGGTGAGGCGGTTAGGCTTGAGCTTGCAGGCCTTGGCCACTTCCTCGACCAGGGCCGGCGGCGGCGGGCGGTCGGCTTCGAGCACCAGCACCGCGCTATCGGCCTTGTCGCGATAATCGAGCTCGTCGAACAGTTTTTCGGAGGAGCCGATGGCGCGGGCCGGACCTGAGCCGAGCACGCTGTATTTCTTGCCGTTGTCTTCGGACGACAGGCTCCAGCCGGCATATTGGGAGCCGAGGCAGGCGAGCACGGGCTGGGTGGTATGCACCGTCACCACGAATGGCCACGAGCTGTCGGTATCGGTGGTCTCCAGCGCCACCCGGCCGAGACCGCCCAGGCAAATCTCGGCGATGCGGCGCCCGGCCTCCAACCCGCCTACCGCGCGCACGCCGCAATCGATTCGGCACTCGCCCAGCTTGCCCTCGGTGACCTCGACGCGCAAAGCGTCGGCGTCAGCGATGAGAGCCTTGACCAGCGGCTCCGCCTTGGCGTTGACGCTCGGCCGCTCCATCTGGCGCGCGGCGATTTCTTCTCTTTTGTTCACCGTCTTTCCCCCTGCTAACGCTTTGAAACAACATCTGGATTTTGCAAATTCGCTCCTCAATTAGGCGTTTGGCGCGCGATCTGGTGCCCGCGCGGGCCATCACAGTGCATATCGGGCGGTTTTTGTCGATCCGTTCCGATGACTTAGGTCGGTCCGCCGACCATTCGGGCCAAACGAATCCCGGAGGCGCCGCGCCGCCGGACACGGCATAGACGATTGCCGAGGCCATCGCATCCCCCAATTTCAACCCGCGGGCGGGCAGCTTGGCCTCTGTCACGGCGCTTACGTGGAGGCTGAGAAGCGGCGTTGCGCCGCAATCGAAAATATCGAGCGTGGCGCCGGGGCGCGGGTTGATTTCGAGCAGCAGCGCTTCGCCGTCCTTCACCAGGAAATCGGCGGAGGCGAGACCCTTGATCTTGAAGGCGCGGGCGACGCCGATGACCGCCGAGGTCATCCGGCGCGCCAAGTCTTCGGGCAAAGATGCCGGCCGCACCGCGCCGCCATAGCGCCAGGGGCTTCGCGGCGACGGCGACGTCCACTGCTCGCTGAAGCCGAGCACGCGCGCGAAGCTGCCATTGCCGACGAACAGCGCCGAGACGGCGCGGCCTTCGACCCGCTGCTGGAAATAGCGATCGGGGCTGCTCGTCGCCAGCCGGCTCGGCACGATATGACTGCCGCCGGCGCCACCGGTCTTCTTGGCGAGCCAGCCCGCCCCGTTACGCGGCGGCTTGCTGGCGGTCTTAGGATGGGGAATGCCGAGCCGGTCGAGCGCGGCGAAGAACATCTTCGGTGCTTTGATGCGCTTGACCGTGTCGGCGTCGTTGCCGAGCAGCTTCCAGCGTTCGGCGATCAGCCTCAACAGCTCGGGCCGATCCTCGAAGCCGGCGCCATAGACGAAGCCGGCGATAGGCGAGGGGGCGCGCTCCACCAGCGCGTCGAGCGCGCGGCACAGGCTTTCGCCACTGCATCCCGCGCTCGATGCCGCGCAGCTTGCGGCAGGCATAAGCCGCCTCCTGCGTGTCGGTGTCGGCGAAGAAATCGGCGACCAGCGGCGTGAAGCCGGCGCGGCGCGCCGACTGCGCGAGCGACCGCGCCGAGATCGCCGCAATGAGCAGCGAGGGCTTCTCAGCCTGCGAGTTTCTGGGCAAGAGCGTAGGCGTCCCGGAAGTCGAGATAGACCGGCTTTTTGGATTCGATCATCTGCTCGAACAGGCCGGCTTCGGTCTTGTATTTGACGTTGCCGACCGCGAGCGCGCCGATGCCGACCGCCTCGGTGCCCGGGATCGCCTTGGCATCGTCGTTCACGCCGATGCCCTCGACGCCTGCCGGGGGCACCGCATTCACGTCGGTCGCAACCATCAGCTTCTTCGCCTGCTTCAGCTGGTCGAGCGACAGCAGCCGGCGCCCGGCGGGACCCGCGGCGAAGATGATCTCGGCATCGCGCGCAAGCTCGGTCTTCTGCTCCTCGCTGCTGCCGTCGGCATAGGCGACGTCGACATCGAACCGCGCCTTGGCCTCCTCGGAAAATTTGCGGACGCGCTCGGGTCCGTCATAGCCGATCAGCGTCGACGACGCGCCGTCCATGGCGGCGATGATGGCGGAGGCGAACGCGACCACGCCGGTGCCGCCGAACACCATCACGCGCTTGCCTTTGAGCTTCGTCTTGAACTTGTCCTTCAGCGTCTTCTTGGCGCAGGCGACCATCGCCGCCGCGGTGGTGAACGAGCCGGCCGGATCGGCGAACACCGAGATCTCGAACGGCGGCACCATCGCCTTCTTGGCGCGGTCCATCATGTCGAGCGCCTCGATGGCGCGCTTGCCGCCGATGAACATGCCGGTGCGCTTCACGCCCTCTGGGCCGCGCGAGAAGATCGCGTCCTGCACCAGCCCGGTCACGTCGTCGATGGTGACGTTGGTGTAGGGAATGGCATCGTCGTAACCGGCGTCCAGTGCCATGTTTACGTCGAACGGGCTCATATGCTTGAGCGGCGTGAGCATATGCAGAATGCGGGGGTTCCCCATGATCGTGTCGTCTCCCTGCTAAGGCTTGGCCCGCGTGCTCGGCCGCTTGGCGCGGTTCAAGTCGCGGGCCATAACTGCCCCGCTTTAGCATACTCGGCGAGGCGGCAAAGCGTCTCAATCGCGGTCGCTTAATGGATTTCGCGGGCGCGTGTCTCGATCTTGGCCCCTTCGTTGCGGCCTTGGGCGAGAGCAAAGGATAGTCCCGGCCGCTGGCTGCGCGCCCGCAAGCGATCGAGCAACGCGAGGCCCTCATGCTCGGAAGCCACAAAGGCAAAGCCGGTCGGCCCCCAGGAACTCTGGCCAAGCCCGGTGAGCCCCTCGCGGCGCAGCCAGTCCAGCGCGGCGCCCACGCCGGGGCTGGCATAGGGGCCGCCTTGCAGCGGCGCGAAATAGGTGCCCATGCAGGCCTGCAAATAACCAACCTGCTCGCAGAAGGTTTTGAAATCGCTGCGGGCAACGGCAGCGAGCGCGCTGTCCTCGATCCGTCGGTAAAGCTCCTCGGTCGCACTCGCCGGAAAATCGGGCAGCGTCTCGAACGCCGCCGTCTCGTTCGCTCCGGCAAGCCCGCTTGCTCCGGCGTCGAAGATGAGAAGCACGCGCCAGTCAGGCGGGAAGGGCAGGCGGCTGATGAGTTCGGGCAACCGGTCTTGACGCGGTCCCCCGTCCAGCACCACGCCGCCTTGGGCGAACGTGGCGATGCCGATGCCCGAACGAAGCCCCCGCCCGAGCCTGGCGGCGATCTCCTCTGGCGCAAGGGTGAGTCCTTCAAGCGCGGCAAAGGCCGATCCGACGGCGAGCGCAAGTTGGGTGCCTGAGCCGAGACCCGCATGCGGCGGGATCGCTTCGGCGATGCGAAGATCGTAGGCCTGGTCGATGCCGCAGCTCTCGGCGATGGTGTTCAGATAGCGTGCCGCGCGCTCCCGCTCGGGGCCGGTCGCCGCCAAACTCTTCGCGCGCTCGAGCGTGAGCCGCGTGGTGGGCCGGTCGAGCGAAAGCCCGAACGAGCCGAACGGACGCGGACCCCGCCCGCTCGGATCGAGAAAGCCGAAATGCAGCCGCGCCGTGGTGGTGACGGCGACGTGATGCGGCCGGCGCGAAGCCTCGCCGGCGGCGTTCGATTGAGCGGAAAAGGCCTCCATTGATCGGCTCGAAGCCTCTGCTATGCTCTTAAGGGCGCGGGGAGTGCTTTAGTTTTTCAGAGGACGGCAGCAATGGCAACGTCCGAACGCACCTATAGCGACAGCGAGGTCGAGGAGCGGCTCAAGAAGGAGCTGCCTCATTGGTATCTCGAGGACGGCTGGATCAGGCGCAAATACAAGACCAATAGTTGGAAGGGCACGCTGATGGTGATCAACACCGTCGGCCATCTGTCCGAGGCCGCCTGGCATCATCCCGACATCACCGCGTCTTATGCCTGGGTCGAGATCAGGCTCAAGAACCACGCCGCCAAAGGCATCACCGACAAGGATTTCGCCCTCGCCAAGAAGATCGAAGAGGTGGTCCATTGGCAGCCGGGCTTGGAAGGTGGCGCGCTCGAAGGGTGTCCCAAGGACGATATGCGCTTCGCCTATATCAAATACGACAAGCCCAAAACTTAGATCCCCGCTGACGAATTTCGTCCCGGTGGCTTGCACCCCTCGGGTCACCTGTTTAATGGTGCGCGGCTATGGCGCCGATCCGACCGGTTCGGCGTCCCCACCTAATTCTATGCTCCAGATAGATTTGCGACCGTACCATGGCTGATCTGAAGATCAAAGGCGTCACCATCGTCGAGACCTTCGCCGAGGCCTTTCCCATGGTCGGCACGCGGATCATCATCACCGCGCCGTCGCTCGAATGGGCGCTGATCTCCGCCCGCACCATGACCGGGTTCGCCACCTCGGTGATCGCCTGCGGCGCGGAGGCCGGCATCGAGCGCACGCTGTCGCCCGACGAGACGATGGACGGCCGCCCCGGCGTGGCCGTGCTGCTGTTCACCATGGACACCGACAAGCTCCAGCGCCAGCTCAGGAACCGCGTCGGCCAATGCGTGCTGACCAGCCCGGGCTCGGCCTGCTTCGCCGGCCTTGAAGGCGAGAAAAAGTTGAAGCTCGGCGCCTCGCTCAGATTTTTCGGCGACGGCTGGCAGATGTCCAAACTAATCGGCGGCCGAAGATTCTGGCGCATCCCGGTGATGGACGGCGAGTTCTTATGCGAGGCCACCACCGGCCTCACCAAGAAGGCGGTGGGCGGCGGCAATCTGTTGGTGCTCGGCAAGACCCACGCCGCGGTGCTCGCCGCTGCCGAGCGTGGCGTTAAGGCCATCTCCGAGATCGAGGGCGTGATCACGCCGTTCCCCGGCGGCATCGTGCGGTCGGGTTCTAAGGTCGGCTCCAAATACAAGGGCCAGATCGCCTCGACCAACGACGCCTATTGCCCGACGTTGAAAGGCGCGGTGAAGTCCGACCTGCCGCTCGACGTCGAGGCGGTGATGGAGATCGTGATCGACGGGCTGACCAAGGAATCGATCGCCAAGGCGATGCATGCCGGCCTCCACGCCATCGCCGAAGGCGGCGCCAAGGCCGGCGTCACCCACATCACCGCCGGCAATTACGGCGGCAATCTCGGCCCGCATCATTTCCACCTCAAGGAGATCGTCGCGTGAGCGCACTTGTTTTCGAGCTTAAGGGCAAGCCCGATCAGAGGCTCGATCTCTCACCGCTCGTCCCTGAGCGGCTGAAGGACCTCAAGTCCAAGGACATCGAGGCGCTCACGATCGGGTCCACGCGCATGGCCTTGACCGTCGGCGATGCTTTCAAGGTGAAGGGCAACGACGCGAGCGAACTCAGATTCGTCGGCACTGACGGGCGTTGCGACAAGATCGGCGCGGGCCTCAAAGACGGCATCATCACGGTTGAGGGCGACGTCGGCGCCTATCTCGGCGCCGGCATGAAGCGCGGCAAGATCGAGGTCAACGGCAATGCCGGGGTGCTGGCCGGCGCCAGCATGGCCGGCGGCAGGATTGCCATCTCGGGCGATGTCGCCGAGCGGGCGGGCGGCATTCTGGTCGGCGAGACCATGGGCATGAAGGGCGGCGTTCTCACCATCGGCGGCAATGCCGGGCCGTTGGTCGGCGAGCGCATGCGGCGCGGATTGGTGATCGTCGGCGGCGACGCGGGGGACTATGCCGGCGGCCGCATGATCGCCGGCACCATCCTGTTCAAGCGCAAAGTCGGGCGCGGTGCCGGTTACGGCCTTCGCCGCGGCAGCCTGATCTTCGTCGAGGAGCCGAACGACCTGCTGCCGACCTTCGGCGATTGCGGCGTAATGGAGTTCGACTATCTGCGGCTGCTTGAGCATTGGCTCCGAGAGTCCGGCAAGCGTGTCAGCCTCGGCGATCGCGCCCGGCGGCTGATGGGCGACATGTCCGTGCTCGGCAAGGGCGAGATGCTGATCCTGGCCTAAAGGGCGTAGACCCGAAAAACCTCGATGTTGACACCTCGAACGCCCATATGGGTATGCTCGCCCATCAAGCGGGTGTCATGCGATCGGCTATCAGATGACCGCTGCTCCTTATGTCCTGCTCGACGACAGTCTGACGCCTGGCGGCAGAAGCCTGCTCTATACCGAGCCTGAGCAGATCGTCGCCGCTGACGCGCCGGACGAGGTCGAGCCGGCCCTCGACCAGGTCTCGGCGGGGCTGGCGCGCGGGCTCCATGCGGCTGGCTTCTTCGCTTACGAGCTCGGCTATTGCCTCGAGCCGAAGCTCAAAGGCCTGCTGCCGGACGACCGCCGCGTGCCGCTGCTGTGGATCGGCCTGTTCCGGGATCCCCGTCCGCTCGACGATGAAGCCACGCGCGCCTGGCTTGAGAGAAACGGGGCCGCCGAGCGCGCCAAGATCTCCGACCTCGCACTGTCCTGGCCGCGCGAGCGCTATGATCGCGCCTTCATCAAGGTCGAGGACTACATCGCCGCCGGCGACGTTTATCAGATCAATCTCACCATGAAATATCGCTTCGCCTTCGAGGGCGATCCGGTCGCGCTCTATGCCGCGCTCAGGCGCAAGCAGCGCGTGGCCTACGGCGCGCTGATCCACACGCCCGAGCTCGATGTGTTGTCGCTGTCGCCCGAGCTGTTCTTCCGCCGCGAGGGCAAGCACATGTCGACCCGCCCGATGAAGGGCACCGCGCCCAGGGGCCGCACGCCGCGCGAGGACGCCCGCCTCAAGACCTGGCTCGCCATGGACGAGAAGCAGCGCGCCGAGAATTTGATGATCGTCGATCTGTTGCGCAACGATCTCGGCCGCGTGGCCAAGATCGGTTCGGTCGAGGTGACCGACCTGTTCACGGTCGAGACTTATCGCTCGGTGCACCAAATGACCTCCGGCATCTCGGCCGAGCTCAGGTCGGACATGGGGCTCACGGATATGCTCCGCGCGCTGTTCCCGTGCGGCTCGGTCACCGGCGCGCCCAAGGTCCGCGCCATGGAGATCATCAGGGAGCTCGAAGACGGACCGCGCGGCGTCTATACCGGCGCCATCGGCCATATCGCGCCCTCAGGCGATGCCCAGTTCAACGTGGGCATCCGCACCGTGGTGCTGACCGGCAACCAAGGCGAGATGGGCATCGGCGGCGGCATCGTCGCCGACTCCAAGGTGGATTCCGAGTTCGAGGAGTGCCTGCTGAAGGCGCATTTCCTGACCAAGGTCGATGCGCCGTTCGAGCTGATCGAGACCTTGCGCTACGAGGCCGGCCGCGGCTTCCACCTGCTTGAGCGGCATCTCGCGCGGCTGCAATCCTCGGCCGCGCATTTCGGCTATCCGTTTTCGCGCGAGGCGGTGCTTGCCGCGCTCGACGCCGAGGCCGCCCGCGCCGCGGAGCCGATCGCCCTAGTGCGGCTGCTGCTTGGCGAGGACGGTGCCATCACCGTGACGTCCACCGCGATCACGCTGCCCACCAAGGATACGGTGTGGCGGTTCGTGATCTCCGACCAGCGCCTTGATGAGAAGGATCCGCTGTTCTACCACAAGACCACGCGGCGGCAGTTCTACGACCGCGAGATGGAGCGGCAGAAGGCTTTGACCGGCTGCGACGAGGTGGTGTTCCTCAACATGAAGGGGGAACTCACCGAAGGCACCCGGACCACGCTGTTCATCGAGCTTGACGGGCGGCTGTTCACGCCGGCGCTCACCTGCGGCCTGCTGCCCGGCACGTTGCGCGAAGAGCTGCTCGACTTGCCGCGCGCCGCGGCGAGCGAGGCGGTGCTGACGCCGCAGGACCTGCTGGCCGCCGAGCGCATCTATCTCGGCAATTCGGTCAGAGGCCTGGTCCGCGCCGAGCTGATGCAGCCCGGGCAGGAGAAAGGGCTGACGCGGGAGCCCGCCCACGCGTCAGCCGGAACGTGAGACCAACGCCGCTAGGTCGTCTCGCGGCGGTCCTCGGTCGTGGCGGGAACAGGTCCGTTCGTCGTTGATTCGGTATGCAGCCGGCCGGCGGCCTTGCCGAACGAAGCGCGCAATTCGGTCCACGCGCGCGCCAAGCCTTCGCCGACATCCTTGGCGCCCTGACGCAGCGGCTCTGAGCGCTCCCACGCCTGGCGCGCGGCCTCAGCCGAACGCATGCGCGCCTCGCTGAAGGTGCTTTCGGCCTGCTGTTGAGCGTTGCGGCGCAACTGCTCAAGCTCGACCTCTCTGGCCTGCTTGAAGGTCTGCGCGCGCGCCTTCACCTCTTGGAAGCGCGCGTCGAGACTCGACACGAGCTGGCTGCCGAGCGCGGCGGTGTGAACTTGTAGCGCGGCAAGCTGGTGGCCGAGCGTATCGAGATCGCGCTCGAACTCGGTCCACTCCTTGTCGGCTTTGGTCTCGGTCTTGGTCGGTTGATCGCCGAATGGCGAATTGTGCTCGTTTTCCATTTTTCTTGCCTCACGTGAACAGGGGGTCAAACAGGGGTCTCAGGATTCTGATGTGACAATGACAGATGGCGCATCCAAGTTGCGATCCAGTCAACAACGTCGTGAGCCGAGCGCTCGATAGTGGCCCATGACGAGACGGCAGCCTGGCGCCATGCTTGCCACGTTGCCGATGCGTCCTTCCCGAATGCGTCCTTGCCGAGTGTCCCCGGTCTCGCTTTCGGGTCGCTTAACAAATCGCGCCAGGCGGATATCTGGTTATCGAGGTAGGACCTGGCCGCGGCCAAACTGTCCTTGTTGTCACGGGCCATGCGCGCCGCGATCGTCAGGGCTTGGTTGGTCTCGGATTTGAGATAAGCCACGAAGCTGTCGACGGTGACCTGTACGAAATTTTCGTTTGCCTCAATGGGCTTGGCGGTGACCGGCGTCGCGGCCAGGAGCGGCAAACCGACCATGGCGGCAATCAGCGCGGATCGCAAAGCTGGTAGGCGGCAAGGCACGAGCACCCTCGCGTCAGAACTCCCGTTGACCAATAGATTTGTTGTCGCCCGCTCGGGATCAAGGGGGTGTCAAAACTGCGGGAGTGAGATCCAGCCCAATCCGAGTACCAGCCCGGCGATCACGGCAAGGGCGAGAGAAGCCGACAGAACCCAGAACATGGCTCGCGGGCCCGTGCCTTGGCGCGCTTCAGTCGGCGTGAGTTTGGTCGCCATCAGGTCCGTCCTTTCGCATGAGGGGATTGCCTGGATAAAACGCACAAATGGGCGATTTGTTCCCCGGCGTGGACAGGCGGGGTGAGCGTCGCTCTAGCAGCAACGCCCGCCTGGGCCGCGCTCCAGCGACTGGATGGCTTCCTGCACCGCGCGCAGCAACTCAGCCGGACTGAGATTGTCGGCCGGCGGCATGCCTTCCTCGGTCGCCCGCAGCAAAGCTTCAACGTCGGCCTCCCAGCGCACCAGGATCGATTTCTTGTCCTCGGGCGAGAGGCCGGGCGTGCCGAGCACGTCCTTAGGAGCATGAAACACTGAAGCGGGGTCGAGCTTGGCTTGTTCGAGGTCCATGGCGGCACGGGTCATCGCGGGGCGCGCTCCATATAACGAGAGACTGTGTCAGGCGTTCCGGCGGCAAAATAGCCGAGCGTCGGCAAACACGATCGGTAAAGCGCCAAACCCGCCTCAAGCCGATTTGCTGAGCCCGCCAATCGACGGGACGCTGTCCTCGTCCTCGAGGCCCAGCATGCCGGCCAGCCGGTTGCGCGCGCGATTCACGCGGCTCTTGATGGTGCCGACGGCACAGCCGGAAATCTCGGCCGCCTCCTCGTAGGAAAAGCCGGCGGCGCCCACCAGAATGAGCGCCTCGCGTTGATCGTCGGGCAGCTGGACCAATGCCGCGCGGAAATCCTGCATCTCCATGTGGCCGTGCTGCGCCGGATGGGTGGCAAGGCGCGCGGCATAGCTGCCGTCGGCGTCCTCGACCTCGCGCCGCCGTTTGCGCCGCTCGGAAAAATAGGTGTTGCGCAGGATGGTGAACAACCACGCCTTGAGATTGGTGCCTTCCTTGAACGAGTCGAGGTGGTTCCACGCCTTGAACAGGGTCTCCTGAACGAGGTCGTCGGCGCGCTCCTTGTCGCCGCACAGCGACACGCCGAACGCGCGCAGGCTCCCCATTTCCGCCACGAGTGCATCTCGTAGGCTCGCAGACACTTTAGGGCGCACCTATTTGTCTCCGCTTCGCTCAAGATCGTTCAGCAGTCGCAGGAGATGCTCCGGTATTGGCTCTCGGGCGACCTCGTCGAACACCGCGCGCACGTGGCGGCCGATGTGAGCTTGCAGGTTGGGGGACAGGCCGCCGTCGGCCTCAGCCCCTTGCGTCTCGCCTGGCTTGCCGGCGGCGCGCTTCTCAACTGCTCGGTCCATTTTTTTGTTTACGCCCGGCGTGTTTTGCCGGCGGTCCTTCTTGCTTGTTTCGCGGTCCACAATCGGTCCCCTGTTCGCCTTTCGATCAGCGAACCCAAGATACCGGATTCTCCGACTCTAGGGCCCTTAAAACGTCCAAACGGTTCAATTGGTTCCAACTTTTGGAACCGGGATTGCGGGAAGCGCGTTGATTTGCACTGTGACGCGGTTTTGAGTTGCCACCCTCCGCCCGGTCTGTGACAAGGGTCTGTCCCAGGCTTTACCAAAGAAAGTTGATGCTGCATGCCGATGTCGAAAGCAATCGCGCCTCATCTTCCTTATCTTAGACGCTTCGCCCGCGCCCTGGCCGGTACCCAAGCCGCCGGCGATGCCTATGTGGGGGCAACCCTCGAAGTGCTGATCGAGGACCCGTCGATGTTCGACAATTCGCTCGATCCGCGGGTCGCGCTCTATCGCACCTTTCTCGGCCTGTGGAATTCCGTCGGAATCAATCTCAAGCCCGAAGGACCGACCGGCGCCGCGACCGCGGTCGACCGCAAGCTCGAAGCCATCACGCCGCTCCCGCGCCAGGCATTCCTGCTCTGCGCGGTGGAAGGTTTTTCCGCCGCTGAAGCGGCGCAGATCCTCGACCGCGATGTTGCCGAACTCGATCAGCTGATCGATCTGGCCGGCCGCGAGATCGCTGCCCAAGTCGCCACCGACGTGCTGATCATCGAGGACGAGCCGATGATCGCCATGGACCTGGAAAGCATCGTCGAGGGCCTCGGCCACCGCGTCACCGGCGTGGCTCGCACCCATGCCGAAGCGGTCAAGGCGGTCGATCAGCACAAGCCCGGCCTGGTGCTGGCCGATATTCAGCTGGCCGACGGCAGTTCCGGCCTCGATGCCGTCAATGAAATGCTGGAGTCGTTCGCGGTGCCGGTGATCTTTATCACCGCCTATCCCGATCGGCTGCTGACCGGCGAACGGCCCGAGCCGGCCTTCCTCATCACCAAGCCCTATCAGCCCGACACGGTGAAGGCGATCGTCAGCCAGGCGCTGTTCTTCGAGCGCCGCGCGCATGTGCGCGACCGTACGCAGATGAGCGCCTAGTCCAGAGTTGAATTCAAATCTCGCTCGTCATGCCCGGCTTTGTGCCGGGCATCCACGATTTGCCATTCGATCGAAACTGAGACCGGCCTTGACGTGGGATTTTTCGCCCCGCGAAAGCCTCAGATTTTGCCGAGCAGCAGCAGAATCAGCAGGATCACCAGGATCAGTCCGACCACGCCGGACGGGCCGTAGCCCCAGCCGCGGCTGTGCGGCCAGGCCGGAAACGCGCCGAGCAGGATCAAGATCAAGATGATAATGAGAATTGTCGTCAGCATGTTACCCCCCTTGGAAGCTCCGTAACCGGCGAAGAAGCGAAAGCCCGACGCCGTCAGCGCCTGGCGGCCTCTTCGCCAGCCTACGAGAAGCTAAATCTTGCCGAGCAGCAATAGAATAAGAAGAATGACCAGGATCAATCCGATCACGCCCGACGGACCGTATCCCCAGCCCCGGCTGTACGGCCAGGAGGGGAACGCGCCGAGCAGGATCAAGATCAAGATGATAATGAGAATTGTCGTCAGCATGTTACCTCGCTCCTAGAGTCGGCAGGGAACGCTCAGCCACGAATTTCCCACGCCGTTATGTCCGGAACTCAAACTTGGAAAGACAGTCTGGCAGCGGCCACGCCGCGGCCCGCCGTCGGGGCCGCGGCGAATCCCGCTTGCCTTACATATTGCTGAGCCAGTTATCGACCTGCTTCTCAGCCTCGTCCTTGGCGATGCCATATCGCTCTTGGATCTTGCCGACCAACTCGACCCGGCGGCCTTCGACGACCGTGAGATCGTCATCGGTGAGCTTGCCCCATTGCTGCTTGGCTTTGCCGGTGAACTGCTTCCAGTTACCTTCGATTCGATCCCAATTCATGGAAGTTTACTCCTTGTGTTTGCCTCCCACTAGCGGGCGGCGGCCTCGTAAAAAGGACAGACGTGCATGTTCGCACCACCACTGCTCCACAGGTGGAAGAAGAACGCGCGCGCCTAAGCGAGGTTCCCGCCGTGCAAGGGCCGGCGTCGAGGGGGCTTGATCGGACGAGGTAAATCAAATGAACTCGTGCCCCAGGAGCTTAGTGCGGCCGGCTCGATGCGGGGAGGCAGGACAGCGATGGCAGCAACGCGCATTCTCGTCGTTGAGGATGAGTTTCTCATCGCCCTCGATATCGCCGCCGTGCTCGAGCAAGCCGGCCTCGCGGTGATCGGCCCGGCCAGCACGGTCGGCGACGCGCTTGAGGCCATCGCGCAGCAGGAGGTGCATGGCGCGCTGCTCGACGCCCATCTCGCCGGCGAGCCGGTCGGCCGTGTGGCCGATGCGCTGAAAGCCCGCAACATCCCCTTCGCCTTTGTGAGCGGCTATGGCCGGGAGCAATTGCCGTCGGCCCATCGCGGCGCGCCCTTGGTGAAGAAGCCGTTTACCGGCAAGGACCTGCTTGCCGCTGTCGCCCATTTCTGAGGACCGCGGCGCCGCTTGCGGCGCTGCAACAAAATTACGCCAACTGGCGTTGTAGCGATGAGGAGGGCGGCCGAGCCGTCCGGTGACATCCAAAGCTAGGAGCCTGACATGCTTTTTTGGGCGATCATTTTTGCCGTCATCGCACTGGTGGCGGGCGTGTTCGGATTTGGCGGCGTGGCATCCGCCGCGGCCGGTGTGGCGCGCATCTTGTTCTTCATTTTCATTGTGGTCTTTCTCGTCACGCTGATCGCCGCGATCCTCTGACGTGGCATGATCCGGCTTTGGCGCGACAGATATCCGCTCGCAAAAGAAAACGCCCGCAACCGGGGGAGGACGGTTACGGGCGTCTGGTTCGAGTGCAGCTGGGGAGGGGCGGGATGATGATTCGCGTGCCCTCGAACCGCAGCTTAACTCCGATCGCAAGAAAAGGGTTCCGCGCCCCCAGCTGGGCTGGCGATCGCCTTGCGAAATGGAACCTGTCGGCCCAAATTCCACTTATGGGAGATACTTCCCGCGGCCGAGACCTTAAGCTTTCACCGCGGCTTACGAGCAGCGCGCTTCTTCCCGCGCCGTCGCCTCCGGCTGATCGACAGATATGACGTCTTGGCTTTCATTTGCCGCAGAGGGAGGGCCGCTCCGGCCAGAAACGGATCCCTCCGGACTCGTGTTTCTTCATGCCGTCTCCGATGGCGTCATCGCCCTGTCGTTACTGACCATTCCCGTCGCGCTGCTCTACATCAACAAGAAGCGGGAGGAGACCAATTCCGGCGAGACGGCGCTGGTGACCTTGTTCGCCCTGTTCATTTTCGCCGTGGGCCTCGCACACCTTGCCGCGCTGGTCGGGCTGTGGGTGCCGAGCGGCGCGCTCGAGGGCTTGTTAAAGGCCGCCGCGGCGGTCCTCGCGCTCACCACGGCCATCGTGATCTGGCGGCTCGCGCCCCAGCTCTGGCGGCTTCCCTCGCGCGACCGGCTTCAGGCCGAGGTCGCCGCCCATTTGCACACCTTCGAGGAATTGAAGGCGTCGCGACACCAGCTCGAGGAACGTGTCGATTCGCGCACCAAGGAATTGGCGGAAGCCAAGCAGCGCTTCGAGATTGCGCTGCGGAGCTCGCCCATCTCCATGTTCAGCCAGGACAAGGATCTGCGCTTCACCTGGGCGCATAACGCTCCGGCCGGTCTCTCGCTCGACCAGCTCGAAGGCAAGACCGATGCCGACGTGATGCCCCCCGAAGCCGCCGAGACCGTCATGGCGGCGAAGCGCAAGGCCATGGACACCGGCGAGTCGCAACAGCTCGAGACCAATTTCGAGCTGTTCGGCCGCAAGCGTTCCTTCTATCTCTTGATCGAGCCGCTCCGTGACGATCAGGACAACATCCTCGGCACCACCTCGGTGGCAGTCGATGTCAGCGAGCGCAAGGCGAACGAGGATCAGCTTCGGCTGTTGCTCCGGGAGCTGACCCATCGCAGCAAGAATTTGCTGGCGGTGATCCACGCCATCGCGCGACAGACCGCGTCGCGCACCCGCTCGGTCGAAGATTTCCTCGATCGCTTCAGTGCCCGGCTGGTGGCCATCGGCGCCTCCCACGATCTCCTCATCGCCGACGATTGGCACGGCGCGTCCTTGCGCATGCTGGTCGAGCAGCAATTGGGCGAGCATGCCGAACGGTTCGGCGAGCAGATCGCCATCGAAGGCGAGGACGTGATGTTGAAGCCGGAGGCCGTACAGAATCTCGGCCTGGCGCTGCATGAGCTCGCCACCAACGCGCAGAAATACGGCTCGCTGTCCGAGCCTGACGGCCAGGTGAGTATCCGCTGGCAGTTCTGCGAAGAGGCTTCGAAGTTGAAACTGACCTGGCAGGAGAAGGGTGGCCCGCCGGTGACGCCGCCGGAACGGTCGGGCTTCGGGCGCGCCATGATCGAGACGGTGGTGAGCCGGGCGCTCGAAGGCGACGTAAATCTGTCCTTCCCGCCCAAGGGCGTGCGCTGCGTGATCGTCATCCCCTCCGGACAAGTCACCTCGCGGGGCTAGCCCTCGCTTTGCTGCACCAGACCGCGATGGTTCTTCGGCCGCTTGCGCGGCACGATCACTTTGAGCGCCTTGTGACTCAGCGTGAACTCGGCGGGCGTCGTCGTGGCCAGCCTGCCGTCGGCATCGACCTCGCGCGGTCGCGACGTGGTGAGCTTGACCCGCTTCGCGGCGCCGCGGCCGAGCACCGCCGGCTTCTTCATCAGGCCGAAGCGGAGATGCGTGAGACAGGCGAACAACTGCCAGAACGTGCCGGGATAGACCACATAAATATCGAGCATGCCGTCGTCGATGGCGGCGTGTTCCGCCACGGTCAACCCGCCACCGTGGTGACGCCCATTGGCGACGCTGACCTGATAGACGGCCGCCGACCACGGCGGGGCGTCGTCGATATCGAGATCGACGAAAAACGGCTGAAGGGACCTGACCGCCCCCATGAGACTGATCGCATAAGCGAGCACCTTCCAGGTTCGCTTGAGCGCTTTCGACTGCCGCTTGATCACCTCGGAAGCGACGCCGACGCTCGCCACGTTGAGATAGGGCTTGCCGTTTGCCAGCCCCACATCGATTGCATGCTCGCGGCCGTCGAGCGTGATCTCGGCGGCTTGCAGCGGTTCGACCGGCAGCCCGATGGTCCGGGCGAGATCGTTGGCGGTGCCGAGCGGCAGCACGGCGAGGGGTCTCTTGAGCTTGAGCAGCGCGGGCAGCGCCTTGGACAACGTGCCGTCGCCGCCGCCGATCACGATGCGATCAGCCTCAGGTCCATGCGACTTGAGTATCTTCTTCAGGTCCCCCTTCTTGTGGGCGATCACCAGGACAGCGTCCGCGTTATCGGCGAACCACTCGGTGAGCGCCGGCAACGCCTCTTCAGCGCGGGAGGCATTGGGGTTGATGACGACCAGCAGTTTGGGTCTCTTGATGTTCATGGGATGAGCCTCCGGCAAGCAAACGTTGGGGAAGCTCCCTGGTTCGTCAACGTGTCGTGATCTGCCGTGCGCACAAGTTGAGTTGCAGCCTGAGCGGGAGTGCATAAATTCCTGGCTCGAACTATGCGCGCTCCGCAAGACTAAGGAGAACACATGATTACGCGACGCGAGCTTGCGTTAGGTGGACTTGCCGTCGCCGGCATTGCCGTGGCCGGGCTGGGCCTCTCCAGATGGCGGACCGGCGGAGCCGAGGCGGCGACCGAGACCTTCGAGGTCAACTATACGCCGGAGGAATGGCGGAAACTGCTCACCCCCGAGCAATACGCGGTGCTGCGCGAAGAGGACACCGAGCGCCCCTTCACCAGTCCGCTCAATCACGAGAAGCGGAAGGGAACCTTCACCTGCGCCGGCTGCGATCTGCCACTGTTCGCCTCCGAAACCAAGTTCGACAGCGGCACCGGCTGGCCGAGTTTCTACGCGCCCCTCGACGACGCGGTGAGGATCAGCCAGGACTGGACCTTCGGCCTGGTCCGGGATGAGGTGCATTGCCGCCGGTGCGGCGGTCATCTCGGCCATGTGTTCAACGACGGCCCGAAACCCACCGGGCTGCGCTATTGCATGAACGGCGTGTCGCTGAAATTCGTGCCGGCCTGACCGACCCCGGGGCCGAATCCGAGCCCAATCCGGGCCTGACAGCTTTTTCTTGACACCCGGTGGAACCTTCCACCGGACGCCGTGTTTGAGTGATTCGGCGGGGTCAGTGTTGCGTTCCTGCCAAGCCGTGTACGGGGGTGAAGGGGTCGGGTCCGACCCTTTCACTCAACCCACGTCCCACCCGCTAAAACCCACCCGCCCCCCGCAAGCCCCGTCTTTCACCCGCCATATTCGCCGGGCACGAGCTTCTTGGAACGGCTCGTCCCAGGGGAGCGCCAATGACCGATCTTCCAGCGCAAGCGCCGCCGCCGCAGCAACAGGTGATGATGCAGCTTCTGTTCGGCAAGCAGCTCACTTATTCGCTGTCCGGCGCGGCTCGGCTCGGCGTCGCCGATCACATGGATGACAAACCGAAGCCGGTTGAGGAGATTGCCGCCGAGACGGGTGCGCACGCGCCCTCTCTCTACCGCGTCATGCGCATGCTCGCGAGCTTCGGCGTGTTCAAGGAGGGGCCGCCGCGCCATTTCGCCCTGACACCGGCCGGCGAACTGCTCAAATCGAATGTGCCGGGTACGGTCAGATATTTCGCCATGATGTTTGGCGACGAGTGGACCACGCGCGCCTACGAGCACTTCACCTCGTGTCTACGGACCGGCCAGGACGGCGTGAGCCAAGCCTATGGCAAGGACGTGTTCGATCTCCTCGCCGAGCGGCCTGACCAATTGGCGACCTTCCAAGCGGCGATGACGAGCGGCTCCACACTGGCCGGAAACGCCATCACCCAAGCCTACGATTTCAGCGGCATTAAACGTCTTGCCGATGTCGGCGGCGGCCACGGCCTGTTGCTCGCCGCCATCCTGCGGGCCAACCCCAAGCTGCATGGCGTGCTGTTCGACCGGCCCGAGGTGGTCGGATCGGTGCCGGAGGATCGCTTCGCCGGCTGCGACGGCCGCGTCGCCATCGAGGCCGGCAGCTTCTTCGAGCGCGTGCCCGACGGCTGCGACGCTTATTTGATGAAGCACATCATCCACGATTGGAGCGACGAGCATTGCCGCAATATTCTCACCCTCATGCGCGACAAGCTGCCGAAGAACGGCCGCGTGCTCGTCTGCGAGATGGTGGTGGCCGACGAGCCGGGCCCGACGCCCGCCAAGCTGCTCGACATCGAGATGCTGGTGATGACGGTGGGCGGCAAGGAACGCACGCCGGACGAGTTCCGCAACCTGTTCGCCTCGTGTGGCCTGAAGCTCAGCCGCATCGTGCCGACCGGACGCCCGATCTGCGTGATCGAGGCGGTGCCCGCCTAAGCGCGACTACTGCGCCGGCGCGATCTCTTTCCACAATTCGGCAGGGAAGCCACGCGCGTCGACGGTGAAGATCTGCCGGGCGATGACCGGCTTTTTGCCCTTGCACGACCAGTCGTAGATCATCGGATGGTCATGCCCGATCACCGATAAGGGAATCACCTCGGCATTGGGTTGGCCGGCGCAGAACTCACGCATCGCCTTGGTGGGCGCCATTTCCTGGTTGGCCTTGCCGCAGATCGGTGCGTTGCCTTGCACGCACGCCCAGATCTTGCCGCCCATGCAGCGCCACACGATGGCCCGCGCCGGGTCGACTTTCGCCTTCTTCTGCGCCTTGATCTCGTCTTTGCTGTAGAGCGCGCCGATCATCCAATCCGGCACGGCAGGTCCAGTGTAGCGCGCGTCGGGCGCGTCCGCAGTGCCCACCGCCTGGCAATAGGAAGCGGCATCGGTGAACGGCTTGTCGGTGGCATAGGCGGGCCAACCAAGCGCCAGCACCGACAGCAGGCTGCCCCGCAAAATCAGGATTCGCATCAGCCCTCCTTCCTCGTCACACTTTCAGCCGCCGAACGTTGCCAACCAGGGCGGCGAGAGAAGACCAGCTTTCTCGAGGAAAGAAAAGCAACGTGACGCAGACGGCGAGCGCCGCCGCAATCAAACTATCCTCGAATCTTTCCCAGAGAAGAGGCGGCTCCAACGTCGGATCGCCGCTCGCCAGCGCCCAGGCCAGCAGAACGATCGCGGCGATCAGACCGCTGAATAACCAGAAGCGGGAGAGCTGCGAGGGAAGAACGAAGGCGAAGATAAGGATGACGCCGACAAGCACGGCTTGCGACGCATCGATGAGGGTCAGCACCCGTATCGCCAACACGGCGAGCACGGTGCCGATCACCCCCTCGACGATGCGCGAATAGGTGAGGCGTATGTCCGGCAGCATGAACACCAGCACGATCGCCGAGATCCACACCGCGCGCACGCTGCCCGACTGAACGCCGATCCAAAGTCCGGCGGTCGCCGCCAGCGCGTAAGCGAGAGCGAAACCGAGCCAATGCGATACAGGCGCCGTGATCGCGCCAGGCCAAGGCGGTCCATCCGGCAAAGGCCCGTTGCTTAGCTGATCGATCAATTTCGTGATGAGGCACAAGGCGATGGTGCCCGCGAAATACCACAGCAACGGCGGCGTCAATTGCGGAAGGCTGGCGATCGCGGCGAACGCGATCGCTCCGAACCGCGCGGCAAAGTGGGGGCCCTTGCCGAGTTGGTTGAGGAGCCCTGCGGCGAAGATGCCCACGAAGAACACAATCCAGAACATCGGTTGCTCGGAGGCGAGCCAAGCCCCGAGCAGCCCGCCGACGGTAATGCCGAGAGCGATCCCTACCGTCGTGCCAAGTCGTGAGACGAGGGAGCCCTCGGTGTCTGACAAAGCAAGCAACAGGCCGGTGATGCCGCCGACCAGGCCGGCGCCGGCTTGGCCGCCCAGAAGCCCAACGACGATGGGACAGCCGATGCTGATGACGGAAAGCGTACCGCGGCGGACATCGAGCTTCAAAGAGCGAGCCCAATTGAAAATTGGCTCCCCGGGCCGAAGTGCCCCCGACAAGCCGTTTCAAGCACTTAGATCGTCAACCCACCCTATCCGCGCCCAGTGACACTAAAGGCGTTTCTGGAGCAGTGGCAAACCCGCTCGACCCCGCGGAGCCGCTGCCTGCTGGGCAGCCAAAGAGCCTATCGGAGCGAGCAAGAGAAGAGATGGACCTCTGGTTCCGCACACTCTCCTACAGAGACCGCGGGAAGCTCAAGATGCATCGCACCTCCTGGGGACGCCATGGAGGCAACATCATCGCGATGGGGCTGCGCCAAGGGAAGACGGCTCGCACGCAAGCAAGGCTCAAGCGCGAACGTGAAGTTCGTTTAAAGGCAGAGCAGGCCGCCTACGTCGCGCGCCGCGATCTTCCGCCTCCGATTTTGGGATCGAGCTGATTAGCTCGACTGCCCTTCTGACATAGCCAGCCCGCCAACAGGGCC
>CAVSRK010000006.1:0-147133 GCA_963730335.1 uncultured Alphaproteobacteria bacterium | reverse complement strand
GCACCTTGGGATCATGACCGAGGGGAACTCGCCGAACGGCATCGGCATCAAAGGGTCTCAGGGGCGCTCCCTAAGGCTCGCCAGATGGCTGTGGTGGCAATGCCCGCGTCATTGTAAGCGGGACGTAAAGGCCGACAGCATGACCCCGGCCTGCCCTCGGATGAGGTTGTCCTAATCTGGCTGTGCTCTGCGAGGGGTTTCGTCCCGAAGGTCAGAGCTTGGCTTCGCCTGCAAGGGCGAAGCTATGCTCGCTCAGGGCCTGAACCCAAGGTCAGGGGTTTCTGAGATCCGCTTCCTCAGCAATACACCTCGCAGCTGCGAGGTGTCGCCCGATAGCGCAGGACGTAGCAAAATGCCCCAATCCTTCCATCTGCGCGGCGGTCTTCTGCCGCATTGTAAGCCAATCATTTCGAGTGATCGGGCTCACGGATCTCGGATTTAGGGGACAATCATGAACACGAGTGGTATCGCCTTCATCGGCATGGCAGGCATTTTGGCGGCGCTTGCGGTTCCCGCAGCCGCTACCGATTTGATCCGCCGCTCGCCTCCCCCGCTCGCCGAACCTCTGCCACCTGCTCCTGTCGGCACAACTTGGTCCGGCTTCTACATTGGCGGTAACCTCGGCGCGGCGTTCGATCCCAATGACCTCAGCATTAAGGACCTAAGTGAGGAACAAGATCTCACGCTGAAATTCTCGAATGACACCGAGTTAATCGGAGGCGTACAGGGCGGTTACAATTGGCAGATGGGCAGCTGGCTGGTGGGCGTCGAAGGCGACTTTGACTTCGCCGACAACATCAATTATCTCGCCAGCGTTCGTGGCCGCCTCGGCTGGGCTGTAGGCAGCTGGCTACTCTATGGTACTGGCGGCGTCGCATTCATCGACACAGACAATGATTTCGTCGTGGTCTCAGCTGATGACGGTCCCTTCAGCTTCAGCAACGGTAACACTGACACGGGCTTCGTCGTTGGCGGTGGCGTTGACTACAAGATCGCGCCGCAGCTTAGCCTCGGGCTCGAAGGTCTCTTCTACGACTTCGGCTCCGATAGCTCACATCTCGTTGCGGGTGACGAGCCGTTCACACTGAAGGAGGACGAAGATTTTGCGGTTGTCCGAGCGCGCCTGAACTATCACTTCAACAGTGGTTATTGATTTCGCTTTGGAAGCGTAAATCTTAATGCCCCGCACTGGTAACCGCGCCGAGCCTCAAGACGGAACTTTAATCTCCCTTAGTTGTTCCACCGGGAGCAACAGCCGAAAGGGAAACAAATGCGCCTATCACTTCTCGCGGCGCTATTGATCGCCGCAATGACCTTGCCCGCGCAGGCTAGAGTGCAGCCGGTCAAGGGAGCAGTCCAGGGTACAGCCACCGCCGCAACAGGTGTCGCCAGAGGCGCTGGTCAAGCTGGCATCGGCATCGTAAGAGGCACCGGGACGGCTATCAGGTCAACCGCCAGAGGTCTTCGCTGCGTGGTCACCCTGGGCAACCGCTGCTAAGCGGCTTCTCTTGAATTGGCTCTTCAGCTGTCTATATGCGACGAAGCCCCCCGCAAAAGGGCTATGGCGTGAGCGCCATAAGTGCTGAGTAGTTCGTATTCGCGTCGCGCTCCCGCCGTCTTCCTTCAACAGGTTTCGGCTTGGGCTCCGATCAACCCCCCACTTTTCGCAGCCGCTCGGCTAGCTAAATTGTCGGTTCCCCACAGCCGCACGAGATCCTCGTCCCAAATCATAATCGCCGTTCGGGATTGAGTTGCGACCACTGACGCCAGCGCTTTAGACGAGGGCGTCCATGGCTTACAGAGACATTCAATTTCAGATGTCTCCCATCCAACGACAACAACGGTTCGCAATCGCCGGCAGATCTTGGCCGCGGGATCCCGTCGGTTCGGATCTTGGGCCGCGTCCGATATCGCCTGGCCGATATCGCCGCCGCGCACCTTAGCCGGGTCGGTCTCGGCTTTCGCCTCGCGGCCGTAAACATAAGCGAGACCATCAGCCCACGACACAGGAGAAAGCCCCCGTCCGAGGACGAGGGCTTTGCTGCCTGGAGCCGCGTTCAGGCTCAGTAGTAATCGTAGCCTACGCAGGCGTTGTAGCGATCCCACCAATACGGGCTTCCAGTGATGGCGGCTTGACGGCGTAGCCAGTAGCAATCGTTGCCATAGGCCGTGTAACCGGAACCATAGACCCAGATCCATGCACCATTCCTGAAAACGCGGTGCCGGTTATTGAAGTTGCCATGGTTGTTATGGTGACGGTCGTTGTAGGCGTAGTGTTTCCCGCCTTTGCCACCACCGTAGTTCTTACCACCACCCTTGCCATAGTATTTGCCGCCGCTGCCACCACCATAGACATGGCGGCTTCCACCACCGCTGCGGTAAGCACCTTTGTAGCCACCGCCACCGCCTTTGTAGGCGTACTTGCCACCGCCCCCGCCACCGCCGCGGTAAGCGCCTTTGTAGCCGCCGCCGCCGCCACCACGCATCGCGTGTCCGCCACCGCCGCCACCGCCGCCACCACCACGCATCGCGCCACCGCCACCACCGCCCCCGTGGCCGCCGCCCCTACCGACAAGCGTGAGGGTACCGGGGATAGCATCACCTTTAAGGACCGGCAAAGAGGTTGCCTGTGCCGACCCCGACACAAGACAAGTGGCAAGCAAAGTGCCCGCAAGGGCAGTCGCCAGAGTTAGTTTGGTTTTCATGGGTTTTCTCCAATTGAGATAGTTGCCGGACCAACGCGTCAGGGATCGCTTAGTTGCTAGGAATTTGGCGGATTAATCAGGAGATCGTTGGAAGGGCGGCACACCATCTATTGGCGTGGCAGCAACCCCGGCAGCTTGGCGATATTGCTCACCACGCGCCGCGCCTCGTCTCTCGTAAGCACATGGGCAACGTCCGCCTGTGCCTTCGTCTCCCGCGCGTAGACGTAAGCGAGGCTTTGGCCGGTCGCCGGAGATCCGCTCGATCGACCAGGGCGGCGGCGCGGTGTTCACAAACTTATCATGATACGTTCATCTTTTCGGAGGTTGTCCCACCGCAGACAGTGGCCATTTCGTTCGCGAGATTGACGCGTTGCCTCTCACAGTCCCGGGGAAGGGAGCCAATATGTTACAGAAATTGGGCGATCATATAGCCACCTGTCTCAAACGAGCGGACCAGTGCAAGGCTGCTGCGGCCGCGGCGACTGACCCTACCATTCGATCTCAGCTATCCGACCTCGAGGTTCAATGGCGGCATGTCGCTAAGAGCTACGAGTTTATTGCTAGTCTTGAACAGTTTTTGGTGGACGCACAAAAACATACGCTCCCGCACGAGGTAGAGCAGCTCCCCAAGGATAGTCCCTAATCCGGGAGGACATTTCCCTGCTCGCGCTTGTTCTTTTCTAATGGCTCCGGCAGCTTGGCGATATTGCTCGCCACGCGCCGCGCTTCGCCACGAGGTTTGGCGGAGCTTGCCGATGATGCGACGTAGCATAATTGTCAGTGCACTTGCCGTCGTCCTAACGGGATGCTCCGATAGGACCATCGAACAGGATTTTGTTGCATGCAAGATGAAGACATACGAGCTTCATAAGGAAAGACCGGTTTGGGTGGGCGACGAGACACCGGCGGTCTTTGTTCAAGAGTGCATGCGTGCGGCGGGGTATAAGCTCGAACAAGGTTGCGACGACAAGCACGCTGGTCGTTCCACTGTCGAGTGCTATTACCCGGACACTTGGTGGGAAAGATGGAAGCGCGGGTAGCATGGTCCCGCGTCGCCGATGTTAGGCGTGCCACGGCATGGCTACCACTGCGGGCAGTCTGCTGGAGCTTCGATTTCAATCCAGCATCTAAGTGCTTTAACCCAGCCTGCTGGCTCATCTGCCATTTCGACTGACGTGCCTGATACGGTCGAGGGGCTCATGCCCCAGCTCTTGGGGTTGAGCTCCTTGATGAGATTGGAAGCATGGCCTGACCGTCCGTCTACCAAAGCAATGATCGAACCGCTCAGGGCGAGAAGAACCAGAAACGAGAAAGTAGCAACGACGAGTTTCATTTTTTGCCTCTAAGGAGAAGAGAACTCCCAACAGGCTAACCTCAAGTCATTGCTGAGCCGTAAAACGGGTCGTCGCTGGTTCAACGAACCAAAGAGCACCGTTTTGAGGAGATGAGTTGGCCCGTCGTTCAATCCCGGCGCTTGACCCGAGCCTTAGACGTGGAGTGCGGAGAATCGAAGATGCATCAGTTTCAGTTAGTGCCTGAGCCAGGCTTCCAACGCTTCTAAAAAATGAATTGTGGATAACAGGTAGCCTAAGACGCAGGGAAACCACCCATAACCCAACCTTGCGGATGACGCCAAAACTACCCACGCACCTTGACGGGTCCTGTAACTAAGACGCCCTTGCTGTAATGTGAGGCCCGGGCTAATCCCGATCCCGCAGGCCCGTTACACCTTCCTGCTTGGCGCAGTGCACGCAGCAAAAGATGCCGCCGTTGTGCTCCACGCCATGCCCGATGATGCGGTTGCCGCAATGGGGGCATGTCGGTGCGAGCGCCTGGATCGCGCACTCGAAGCTGTCGAAGATCATGGTGCGGCCACCCATGGTGACCGCAAAGCTCTTGTCGTAGTCGTTGCCGCATTACCAGCCGGCTCGCCGATCAGGACATGCGCGGCTCCACGCCTTGCTCGCCATAGGCGCTGGGGTCCTCTTCGCACGCAGGTAAGGTCCACTTAGGGTCAGAAGCTGACGTTGCAGCAGCGTATTGGTAGTTCGCTTAGTGCCAGAAGAAGTCATGAAGAGCTGTCGCCCATAGCCAGAAAAAAGTCGGTAGCAGAGGGAACGTGTCAGAGAGCCTCGGGTTTAATGCCATGAGCCCTTAATGCGCCACAAGACTAAGCGGGAGGGTCTTTGCAATGGCGGGCGTCACCATACAGGGAACGATCTGGGCACAATGGGTTCACGCCGTGTCGACCGGTGGAACCCATACGTTGAATGTTGTCATGAACAATCGGGATATCACAGTATTGACTGCCTTGAGGAGCTATTCCGTCATACATCCAGCGCAATACCACATTGGGGTTTTTGGCACCCCGGTGCCTCCAAGTTTGGAGGTCGGCACAGTCGGGGTATCGGAGGTCGAATGGTTCAATGGGGACACGCTTCAGGCCCCGGGGTCAGGTTGGCCTGCCTTCGCAATGTACGGTGCGAGGCGAATTAAGTTCAAACTCTTCGACGCCGACGCTGTCTTAGCTATCAACTACTGGAACATAGGCGAGGTGTTTGCGCCGTAGCCCTGCGGCCAAAGCAGCGGCGCGCTCGCCAAGTATGCTTACAAGGGCGCTGTCGTTCCCGGCCCTATTCGCAATCGTAGGCACTTGCGACACGATCGGCAGAAAGGGGAAACTTCATGGATGAACCGAAGAGAAAGGCATCCCACAAGTTCGATATTGCACTGGTGGGTACTGTTGTCGCTTTCGACCCGGAAACAGGAGAAGCGCTCCATGTCCACGAAGAGCACATCGAGACCATAGACGACAAACCTATCTATTCCGCGGCGATCGCTACTGATGACTGCGAGAAAATCCGGGAAGAGGCGATTAAAAGATATCCCCGTCGACGCATAGACGTGATCAGCGCGCGGCCCGAAGACATGATCAGCGCGCTCCCCGAAGGCGTGATCGGCGCGCGGCCCGAAATAGGTGGACTAATCGTAAAGCGCCGTTACCACGTAGATCCGATGACACGGAAACTGCGCATGGAGACGGAGTCCGATTTTCAACTTCTCGAACAGTTCGCCCGGATGGGATTGGGGCCTCATTTTCGGGGCAGGTAATCTCCGAGAGTTGCCGCCGCAAGTCCGCATAGGGTCAGAATCGGAGATCACGGCGCCGCGTCGTACGTCCGCATTGTGCCACTAGCCGACATCGGTTAGCTCACCGGCTGTACCACAAGTCTTTTCATGTGCCGGGGTGGTCACGCGCGGTCCTGTCATTTAGCTTCACGGCAATGCCTTCGAATCGAACAACAAGCGGTCGGAGCTATCCTTGGGAGCGCTTGACGCAGCGCGAGTTGTTGTCCGTGAGACTGTGTGACCTGAACGTCTCCATCGAGGGAACCTGGTTGGAGGAACGGATCAAGCGAGTGCGGGATGAGCTTGCCCAGCGCGACCTGCGCTTCAACCCGCACTTCTGGCTTGCCGACGAGTGGTTCTCGCCGGCCGGGGTGCCGGGCGTCGCGCTGCCGTTCTACCTCGCGCATCCCAGGCTCATACGTCTCGAACGCTCGCAGATGCTCGAAGCGGAGGGGGCGACGCCCGAGTCCTGCTTGCTTCTGTTGCGCCACGAGCTGGGCCATGCCATTCAGCACGCCTTCAACTTTCAGCGCGGCCGCGAGTGGCAGCACCGGTTTGGCAAGGCGAGCACGCCCTATCCGGAGGCCTACCGGCCCAATCCCGCGAGCCGCCGCTACGTGCAAAATCTCCCCGCCTGGTACGCCCAGAGCCACCCGGAGGAGGATTTTGCTGAGACCTTCGCGGTCTGGCTGCGCCCCCGCTACAACTGGCGGCGGCGTTACAAGGGCTGGCCGGCGCTGCGCAAGCTCGAATATGTCGACCGCCTGATGAACGAGCTTGCTGGGAAGCCACCACGTGTTCGCAGCCGCGCCAAGCCGTATTCCCTGTCCCGCGATCGGACGACCCTCGAGACCTACTACCAGCGCAAGCGGGCCCACTACTCGGTCGGCTTTTCCGATGCCTACGACCGCGATCTGAAGCGCCTGTTCAGCGAGGCCGAGGGCGCCGGCGACCGGCGTGAGCCAGCGGCGGCGTTTCTCCGGCGGCATCGCCGCGAGATCCGGGACATGGTCGCGAAATGGACAGGTGAGTATCAACTCACGCTCAATGAGGTTCTCGATCAGATGATCGGGCGATGCAAGGAACTGCGCCTAGTGACCGAAGGGCCGGAGCGCAATCTGGTGCTGGACTTCGCCATTATGTTGACGGTGCACGGCATGAACTACCTGTACCGAGGGCGCGAATGGCACGCCATGTGAGGCAATAGCATGCGCAAGAAGCGGGTGCTCGTGCTGACGCACATTGATCTGGTGCCACCCGACGACATCGCCGGCAAGCCCGACGCGGAGGTCTTCGAGTACAAGACCGAGTACGAGGTGATCAGCGGGCTGCGCGAGTTAGGACACGAGGTGCAGCCGCTCGGACTCTACGACGACCTCTCGCCCCTGCGCCAAGCTATCCAGGACTTTAAGCCCCATATAGTCTTCAATCTGCTGGACGAGTTCCGCGGCGAGGCGATGCTCGACCAGAATGTCGTGAGCTTTCTCGAGCTCGTCCAGGTGCCATATACCGGCTGCAATCCCCGTGGTCTAATGCTCGCCCGTGACAAGGCGCTCTCGAAGAAGATCCTGCACTACCACCGCATCCGCGTTCCGCGCTTCGCCGTGGTCCCGGCCGGTCGCAAGCTCAAGCGCAAGCCCGCCCGGCTGGAGTACCCGCTAATCGTCAAGTCGCAGATCGAGGAGGCCTCTTTTGGCATCGCCGAGGCTTCCCTGGTCAACAATGATGAAAAGCTGGCCGAGCGAATCGAGTTCATGCACGCGAAGGTCGGCACCAGCCTGATCCTTGAGCAGTACGTGGATGGCCGCGAGCTGTATGTCGGGGTCATGGGCAATACCCGATTGCAGGTGCTGCCGGTTTGGGAGTTGGAAATCAGGCGGTTGCGCTCCGATGCGCCCAAAATCGCGACCCGACGGGTCAAGTGGAACGTCAAGTTCCAGAAGCGTCGCGGCGTCAAGATCGGCCCTGCACGAAATCTACCGCCGGAGGTGGAGCAGCTCCTAGTGAAAACGACCAAGCGCGTCTATCGGCTGTTGCAGCTCAGCGGTTACGCGCGCGTGGATTTCCGCCTCGATACCGAGGGGCGGCCATACTTTCTCGAGGCCAACCCCAATGCCGACATCGGTTACGGCGAGGAGTTCGCCGAAGCCGCCGAAGCTGCTGGCATCGACTACGAACCGCTGCTCGATCGCCTTCTCGCCATCGGGCTCCGGAGGCGCTAGCACGGGCGCAGGGGCGTCGCTGCCGGAGATCATGATGTCCGCTTTGGGTCAAAAGCCGACATTAGGCGGATCAGCCTTCATGTCCGCTTCGTGCCAAGAACGGAAGTGGCAGATCACAATTTGCAACCGGCTCGGTGCATCGCGTATTGCGTTGTGACCCAGCGCATGATGGGACGCTGACTCCAGCGGGTCACGTCGGCAGCGAGGGCGTCAGAACCCGACATGCCGTGCTGAGCCGACAGTTCTTTAGGTCTAGCAAAATTGGCCAGCAAGCTGGCCACCGTCAGATCTGCCCGGCTGAAACGGTCTCCAGCGAGGTAGTTGCGACCGTCTGCGAGCTTGCCATCAAGCCAGTCGAACTCCTCGTCCAGCTTTGCACGGCTCTCTGCTGCTGCACCTGGCCTAACGTCGTAGATGCGCATCATCACCCGCCATGATACCGGCCATATCAAGTTTCCTGCCACGCGCCGCCATCCTGATGCTCGATAGAAAAGCGCAGGTTTGACCACATGTGAGTAGTTGGGGAGCAGTTCGGCGAAGGCCAGGCGGCGAACATGAACGCCGATGACCTCATCGGCACGGCGCTCGACCTCCTTAGCCTCGCCGCGGTCGGCTGGCGGCGTGAGGCTTCGAGTTCGGTCCTTATCGCTTTTGTCCGCCCAGTCAATGATGGCACCGCTTCCCTGAATGACATCCTGCCCGTCGAACACGATTGGAACAGTCGTGTGCTTTGCGCCGCAGCTCTTGGCCAAAATCTGGTGCAAGCCCGGAGGCCAACCGACTTCCTCGTAGGCAATTCCGTGCCAGTCGAGCGCCCATCGCGCCTTCTCGCAAAAATGAGAGGCGGCAAACGTTACGAGTCTTGGTTTTTCCGTGATCATAGGAACCTCCATCGCCCAGCGCCTTATGCTGGCAATGGTCCGCACGCGGCGCGCGCCTCGGTCCAAGCCCCTATTCTCTCGCCTTTCTCCATGAACTGGAAGAGCGGAAAGCGCCCGGCAAAACGCAATCAAAACAGGGCGGCCCCCAATCGCAGCAGGATCATTTGACGAACCTGTCTGCTTTGGGTCAAAAGCTGACCTTGCAGACGCTTTTAGCCATGTCCGGTCGGTGCCATAAGCGGACGCGCGCTTCGAACGCCTGGATAGAAACATGGCGAGGTGAGGGATGTTGTCGACGAGAGCGCCTCTCTGCCAATGCCATCGAGGCGCCTAGAAATTTCACTATCCTCGCCTCGTCGGCGTGCCAAGAGATGGACAAAGGACCCTAATCAGTGACCGAGAATTTCCGCAGGAAAAGTGCTGTCGAGAGGGGCACTGCGGAGGCAGCTGTCTCGATCGGCGGCACGATGTACAACTTGCCGGTCCGCAAGGGCACGTTGGGACCTGACGTGGTCGACATCAGTACCCTTTATCCGGAGACAGGCTGCTTCACCTACGACCCGGGTTTCACCTCCACGGCAAGCTGCGAGTCAAAGATCACGTTCATAGACTTCGACAAAGGGATAGTGCTCTATCGCGGCTATCCGATCGAGCAACTCGCCGAGCACAGCACCTTTATTGAAACGTGCTACCTGTTGCTCTACGGCGAGCTTCCCACGGCCCAGCACCACGAGGCGTTCGAGAACAGCATCGCCAAGCACTCCATGGTGCATGAGCAGATGACCCGGTTCTACTCCGGGTTCCGCCGCGACGCACATCCCATGGCGATCCTGGTAGGCGTGGTCGGCGCGCTCTCGGCGTTTTATCACGACTCAATCGACATCAAGGATCCGGCACAGCGCGAGATGGCGAGCATCCGCATGATCGCGAAGATGCCGACCATCGCGGCCATGGCCTACAAATATTCGACTGGCCAGCCGTTCGTCTATCCGAGGAACGAGCTGAAATACTCGGCGAATTTTCTGCATATGTGCTTTGCCTTGCCGAGCCAGGAATACGAGGTCGAGACCGGCCTCGCCAACGCCATGAGGCGTATCTTTATTCTTCATGCCGACCACGAGCAGAGCGCTTCTACCTCGACGGTACGTCTTGCCGGGTCGTCGGGGGCCAACCCATACGCCTGCATCTCAGCCGGAATCGCCTCGCTGTGGGGCCCTGTGCACGGCGGTGCCAACGAGGCGGTGCTGAAGATGTTGAAGGAGATTGGCTCGGTCGACCGAATCCCCGGATACATCAAGCGCGCCAAGGACAAGGACGATCCGTTCCGCTTTATTGGTTTCGGCTATCGCGTCTACACGAACTACGACCCAAGAGCGAAGATCATGGAGACGGCCTGCCACGAGGTGCTCGACACTGTGGGCCGTCACCACCGCGGCGATCCTATCCTCAAGGTTGCGCTTGAACTCGAACGTATCGCGCTCTCAGATGAATACTTCATCGAGAATAAGCTCCGTCCCAACATCGACTTCTACTCGGCGATCACCCTGAAGGCGCTCGGCTTCCCGACGGACATGTTCACCGTGATCTACGCCATCGCCCGCACGGTGGGCTGGGTTGCGCAGTGGAAAGAGATGATCGACGATTCCTCGCAGCGCATCGGCAGGCCGCGCCAGCTCTATACTGGCGCCACCGAGCGCACCTACGTGCCGATGGAAGCTCGATCCTAGGGCTGGCGGCGATCGAGAATGAGTGTTCCCCGATGCAGTGCCGATTTGCCGGCGGTTGTCTCTCGTTTCTGGGCTGGTTTGCCTACGACACTCTTCAGCGACCAATGTCCGCTGTGGGTCAAAAGCGGACTCTGTTCACAGCGCCATTCTATGTCCGCCTTGCCCCTGAAAGCGGACATGCTGAGCGTCAGCATCGACGTCCGTTAAGTGCCAAAAGCGGACCTTATTGCTTCTCGACGGTTGGCAGCTTGTAGGCTCCATCGAGGATAGGCTCGGGTCCACTAATCAAAACATCATTCCTTGACGCATGCTGCGCTTAGTCACGGCCATTGCTGGATGGATTTTTCTCCCGGTCGGCTGCTTCTTTCGCCAGTCGAAGCTTGCGTAAGCGTTCTGTTTTTTGGGCTCGATCTTCTTGCTGCAGTTCCTGCTCATCTTTCAACGAACGCTTTGTCGGCGCCTTGGGCTCTTTCTCCATCTTCGCTTCTTGCGTTAATGTCTTTGGCCGTTGCGCGCGCTTTATCGGCGCCTTGGGCTTTTTCTCCGTCGCTTCCTGCTCGCGCTTTGTCGGCTGGGGGTCTTCCTCAGATGCTGCTTTTGAGTGCTGTCTTGCGGCAAAATCTTTTTTTTCGGGTTCACGGAACCATGGGCGCCAAAAGGCGGCGGCAGTCTCGAATGCAGTCCGTACCGTCGCATGGAAGATCGTTAAAGCCACGTGGAGGGGGTGCTGAACGTTCGAACTATTCTTGTCGTCCATCTATTGTCTCCAACACCAGCAGCCTAACGGCTCACTTCCTGTAGCCGACAAAATAAACGCCGATGATTGCACCCGATGCGTCTTTGATCGGCTCATAGCCGCTGATATAGGGCGTCCCGAGCACCGGTGCCTTGCCGTAGTATGCATTGCCCGCTTTGATCAACTCGAGGGCCGGGCCGGTCAGAATAGTTCCAATCCCACGCCCAGGTCCTATCCGCGTCGACACGTTCGTCGCGACGCGGATGTAATCATCGCCGCTTTTCACGAATAGCGTCGCCGCCGTCCCCCGTCCGCCCTCCTCCGCAACCGCATCTACCACGGAAAAGTTGTTGTTCATTTTGGTCGAGCCGAAATACAGAGCAGGAGCATCCCTGCCGCCGACCGCATCGTTTCCATCGATCTTTGGCGCTCCTAATTTCGTGGTCTGGTCTTTCAAAGCCGCCATCGATTTCGCGACTCTTGCATCCTGAGCATTGCCATCACTTGGCATCAGCATCGGAGTTGCAAGAAAGCCAATCGCAAGGACAAACATGCCAATGACATGCGCTTTTTTGAATGACCTAAGGTATATGGATTTCATTGGTTCGTCCCCGGATTGAGCCGGCGGTTTCATGCCTGTGCTCTAACCATGGAACTACGGCTCGCGTTTGGAAGAATATCACTGGACGCGCATCATTGACTAGATGGCGGGCCGAAGCCAACACCCTCGCCGGAGTCGGGCACTAGAGCGCGTATCGGGAATGTCCCCTTTGCCCTCAAGAGCGGACAGGCTCAGAGCCGGCATCAATGTCCGCTAAGTGCCAGAACCGGACATTGGCCTCATGGCGGAGTGCCTACGTCGCTACGTCGATTTCGTCGATCAGTTCCTTGAGCACCTGAATAGTTTGCTCCCTGTTGCCCCGAGCGAGCTCGATTGTGATGTTCATACCGTCACTTTTGCGGCGAATTGTTTTGTTGGACATTGACTCGCGAAGGCCCAGGAGTTCGTAAGCTTGCAGCGGCTGGTCAAATCCTTTCACCGTCAAGGGTGGCATCTTCTTAGCGACAACGGCATCCTTCACCAGCGACCAGGTTTCGTGAGTAATCAGGATCTTTCCTGGTTCGGCAGCGGATTCCAGCCGCGACGCCAAATTCACGGCACCGCCGATGATGGTGTAATCCATTCGATCCTGGCTTCCAAAGTTTCCGACCGTGCAGAACCCAGTGTTGATTCCCATGCGCACGCGGAAAGAACGCTCAAGACCGCTCTCTTGCCACTCGCTCTCTAGTTCGGCGACTCGCCGTTGCATCTCCACCGCCATGGCGACGCACGCCCTGGCGTCCTCAGCTACACCCCTCGTTTCCGGATCTCCAAAAAAGGCGATGATTGCATCCCCTACATATTTGTCGAGGGTCGCACCGTATTTGAGGGCAATACCGGCCATCTCGTTGAGGTACCGATTAAGGGTAGAAGTCAGTTCCTCTGAGTCGAGATTTTCAGTGGTCTCTGTGAAACCCACGATGTCCGAAAAGAAGATCGTAAGTTTCTTCCGGTTCGATGCAATCTCTACCTGCTGCCGTCCCTGGAAAATCGATGCGTACACTTGCGGAGCCAAATATTTGGAAAGCTTGGTCGAGAGAGTCTCGAGCTGCTCGGTACGTTCGGCGAGTGCCTTCGTCCGCTCTTGGACCAGCGTGTCCAGTTTTTCCTCGCGGGCTAGTACTGTCTGACCCATCCCGCTGAACACACGAGCCAGGCGCCCAAGTTCGTCTGGTCGTTCAGTCACCGCGTCGAGAGATTTCGGATCGAACTTACGTTCTTCAACTGATGTTGCGGCGGCGGTGAGCGCCTCGATGGGTGCGACTTGGCGTTTTGCCAGTAGGAGCGAAAGCAAAAACCCTGCGCCCAAGACAGCAAGGGCGATGATCGTTGCTATTTCCAGCTGGTTACGCACAGCCTGCCACATGCGGTCGGTCGAAATGCGTACAAGCGTTGCACCTATACTCTTGGACTCTGATTTGATCGGCGCGATGACGCTTAGAGCGTTTTCAAGCAGAACCGAACGAGTGTGATCATCATCCAGCGCCATTCGCATGGACTGCATTTCACGTTCATTGGGAAAGCGAGCCGAGGCTGGACCCATAACCTCCGGGCCTGCCAATTGCGAGAGGTTCGTATCGAAGACCCAGATGGCGTCAATGTCTCCACTTGCGAGCAGCGCCTGCACCGCCCGGTCAAGCCCGACGCGTGCCTTCAAGTCATTCAGATACTTCGCGTTGTAACCGACCTGAACGATGCGCGGCTTGTCGACACCGGCAACGCCAGCATATTTGAAATGCTGATCGTCAATCTCTCGCTGCTTAGCCTCCTGAATGACCTGATCCTTCTTGCCGGAGAGCAGTGGCCAAAAAACGTGCGCTTGAGGCTGCTCTAGGGCTGACGGACTGAAGGTGAAGTCAGCGTCAATGTTTCGGAGATAAGCATGACCTCTTTCATCAGTAATCCAAAACTCATCCAGAACCGTCGTATCAGCCAGCTGCCGCAGTCGGCGATTGATTTCTTGGGGAGTGAAGTTTGCTTTTTCTGCGGCGTCGATGAAATGCGCGACAATGCGCGCCTCCGCCACCATTTGTGAGCCGAGGATTTCTTCGACTTCGCTCGGAATCTCGTTAGCAAGTCCGGCGCTGCGAGCCAGGAGGTTGGCCACCATCTGGCCCGACTCCTCAGCGGATGCAAGCAAGGCATTGCGAGTGTTCCAGGCAAGCAGCGTAGAAATTACGAGGACGGCACTTGCCAGAAGCCCTGTGACGAGAAGAACGAGCCTCGTGCGATACCGCATGACGGTATTATCCTTTTCGACATACGTTTTCCGACCACCGTCTCCCCGCTCAATTAAGTCGATTTGAAGGCGTGTGGGCGCTCTGGCTTGATGTGGCGTGGGGTTTTAGCCAAGGGTAGTCTCTAGCGGGTCACAAGCGCGCCTCCTGATGCGGTCGTTTTCCGTACTTCGTTCATCGCGGACACCAGCGTCCAGGGAGCTTGACCCAAACTCAGATCAACGCCCGATTACGAATGCTATGGGTCAAAAGCTGAAGTTCGGCGTAGCGCCCGCGAGGTCCGCTAAGTGCCACGATCGGACATTGATGTCTCCAGTGTTCCCCTGTCATGTGCAGGGCGATCGAGCTGCACTTCATCACCGTTGATCTTGCGGATGACCCATCAACAGAAAATGAAAGCCCGACCAATGGGCCGGGCTCTCATTCAATGGACCCGAGTGTCGCCACCCGGGTTTGCTAGGGAACTCGGAACTCCTATTTGATCTCCCAAACCGTGTTGTGCGGGATGTCCATCGCAAACGAGCCGGCCGGCTCACCAGCGGGGGTGTCAACCGTAACGCAAGCAAACGGCTCGGTCCCGGTGATACCCTTGTACTTGCCGGTGCCGCCGGTGATGAGATGGGTGCCACAATCCATTTTCGGCTGCGCCTTGTCGAGGTCTCGCGTATCGAAGCTCGAGAATACAACGTCGCCGTCGCTGTCGGTCATAGCGCAAGCGCCGTCGAACCAATTCTTTCCGCCCGTCTCGACATTTACAGCGAGGCACTTCGCTTTCATCTTGTCGAACGCCGGCTCGCCTTTCGTGTTTTCGGTGGTGCCGACCATTTCCAGTGCAGTGACCTTGCCGACGCCGGGAAGGTCTACGGTCCCCATGGGGTGAAACACGTAGTGCGATGTGTAGCTCGTGGACCCCTTCTTTTCCAAGGGAGCCGCCATGGCAACCGCTGGGGCAAAGGCCATCAGCACTCCGGTGAGAAGCGCTGTTTTGACAAGCGCTGTCACTCCGAATGGTGTTGCGCTTATGCCTAAGTTTATCTGTTTCATTGCTTTTCTCATTCATTGAGCGGCGGCTTCGAGCCTATGAGATGATTAGCCGCCACGGACTGCAAGACAACCCACTTGCACGGGCTGGTAAGATGCAGGTCGTCTGGTGTGCTGGGATTTGGGAAAGAGGGGGTGCACGTAATTGGCACGGCAGTCTTTCCGCCAGCGCCTAGGTTCCGCGATGCCAGTAATAGAACCATAGGCCTCGCTTCAGACTAATACAAGCTTAACGCGCCAGTTCGTTGCTATTGCACGAATAAGTAGAGTCTCAACTTGCGCCAATTAGCCTTTCTGCTGGCCTTCGCGAGAAGGCAAAGCCAGGGAGTCCGCTTGGGGTCATGAGCAGACGTTAGAGTAGGCGTCGGAGACGTCCGCTTTACCCACGAAAGCGGACATGCGCCTAGCCGTCCAGAATGTCCGCTAAGTGCCAGAAGCCGACATCCCACTCGGGTTGTTCGCATCGTTAGGAAGCGAATTTTTGTAGGGCAGATACTATCTCTTGATCCCGATATGGCTTCGAGAAGAATAGACCCCTCTCTGGAATGTCGCACTTCGGCACATCGAAGTGACCCGAGGTAAGAATGAGTTCGATTGGCGGCCAGCGATCTCGAATTGCACGAGCCAACTTCAAGCCATCCATTGAACCTGGCATGTCTATGTCGGTAAAAACGATGCGGATGTCTTTTCGGGCTTCCAAAATGGCGATAGCTTCATCGGCGTTGGATGCTTCTATCGCGCTGAATCCCGCCGCCTCCACCAAATCGACCGCATGAAACCGACAGAAAAACTCGTCCTCAACGACTAAAACGCACGGTCGTGACGATGGTTTTGTTTGCGAGATCAAAGTCGGCTCCCTGAGTTAGGGATGATGGAAAAGCGGAGTGGTCATCGACACTGTCAAGACCAACGTCGTTGCAAATGACACGTTCCGATCAATATTAATTATGAGGATTTCCCACCCGAGGCGTAGTTTCCAGCATCTAGAATCCCGTGAAGACGGCTGAAAAAGGTTGCATGCGCTCTTGCAGAACGAGCCGATGCCCTCGATCTTCGAACATGTCATTCTAATCGCGCCGGCGCATCGGTCCCGTGAATGTCATTTCCTATTTCCTAGGAGGTCATGTCCTAGGAGGTCATGAGGATTTTTGGAGAAAAGTGAATTGACGTGAGTACCTCTCTCCCTCACTGGGCGAAGCGCCATGAGCCAACTCGGCAACTCAACTGACCATGTGGAATCGGTTATCGAACCGAGCAACGGCGGAGCTGCAACTGTCGATCTTACGACCCGCTCATTGCAACTGCGCATTCGCCAGCAGGAGATCCTCGCGGAATTGGGGGTCCTCGCACTGCAAGGCGCGCCGTTTGTCGATCTGCTGAATGACACCGCGCGTCTTACCGCCGAGGGAATGGAGGCGGAGTTCTGCAAGGTCTTGGAGTACATCCCGGCGGACAATCGACTTCTTGTCCGCGCAGGCGTCGGCTGGAATGAAGGCATTGTCGGCGTGGCGACGATCGGCGCCGACCTCGAATCGCCATCGGGGTTCGCCCTGCACACCGGTAAGCCGGTTATCTCCAATCATCTTGAGAATGAACAACGGTTTAGGACACCGGAGCTTCTTCTCGAACATGGCATTCGACGCGCGATGAATGTCATCCTTCAGGGCGACGGCTCGCCCTACGGCGTGTTGGAGGTTGACAGCCGGTCCGAGGGTGAGTTTGGCGAACACGACATCGCGTTCCTACAGGGTGCGGCAAATATCCTTGGAATGGCCATCGAGCGGCAGCGATACGAGCACCATCTCAAGGGCGCGCTAGCCCGTCATCAGGTATTGCTTAAAGAAATCAACCACCGGGTCAAGAACAGTCTGCAAATCGTCTCTAGCATGTTGCATTTGCAGGCGAGCACCGCCGGTGACGAGGGTATCACTGCGCAGTTGGCCGACGCGTCCAGTCGTGTCTCGGCCATTGGGCGCGCATACGAGCGCTTGGCGTATGATGCCGACGTTGAGAACATCGATCTTGGCGCGTATTTGCAAGCCGTGTGTGCCGACGTGATAACCGCGAACTCCAATTGCAAGCTTCATTTCGACGGCGCAGATGGTATTTGGTTTTGCGCCGACCGAGCCATTTCTCTGGCTTTGATTGTCAATGAACTCATCACCAATGCCGTCAAGTATGCCTTTTCAAACGACCACGAGGGGCACATTTTTGTTCGCTTGGTCCGGCAGGACGTGAATACTGCGCTCGTATCTGTGCGGGATGACGGCACCGGGTTACCTCCCAACTTTGACCTCCGTATGAGTAAGGGACTGGGAATGCGGATTGTCACCGCACTTGCAAAGCAATTAGGCGCGGATATCAGCCGCACCCCCCAAGTCGAGGGAAATGAGTTCGTCGTTTTGGTTCCCTGCGAACAAATTTCGGAAAGGTGAGTTTCCCGCATGTCCGCTTTGGGTCAAGAGCGGACATGCTTGCGGGCGACAAGGTTCTGATCGAGATGACGCCCTATGATCTCACTAAAGGTTGGGTCACTTTCCGCTTTACGTAGCAAGCTCATGTTTTGGCGGGCCGATCCCCCCAAGCCAAAGCCCGAGCAGGCGAGAGCCGAGCCCAGAACGGCGCGGGCGCCGCTGCCTCAGGGTGCCCGCGACCGGCGCATCGGGGCAGCTCCCAGCGCCTTCCGGCCCAAGCTCGTGCTTGCCTCCGCCTCGCCGCGGCGGCTCGCGCTGCTCCAGCAGGCGGGGATCATGCCCGATGCGCTGCGCCCCGCCACCATCGACGAGAGAGTGAACAAGGGGGAGGTCCCGCGCCACATCGTCAAGCGGCTGGCCCGCGCCAAGGCCGAGGCCGCCGCAAGACTGGTCCGCCGCAACAAGGATTATGAGAAAGCCTTCGTGCTCGCCGCCGATACTGTGGTCGCGGTCGGGCGGCGCGTGCTCGGCAAGGCCGAACTCGAGCATGAGGCTGGCGACGCGCTGAGAGTGCTTAGGGGCCGAGCCCATCGCGTGCATACCGCCATCTGCCTGCTCACCCCCGACAACCGTTGGCGCGAGCGCGTGGTCGAAACCCGGATCAGGTTCCGCAATCTCACCAATGAAGAGATCGGCAATTATCTGGCGAGCGGCGAGTGGAAGGGGAAGGCCGGCGGCTATGCCATCCACGGCATCGCCGGTTCGTTCGTAGTGAAGCTGGTCGGCTCCTACACCAATGTTGTCGGGCTGCCGCTCACCGAAGTTGTGAGCTTGCTTCAGGGCGAAGGCTTCCCCGTGAGCCATCTCTGGCTTTCCAAAGCCGAGGTCGAAGACGAGTAACTTGCTTCTGCCCGCCGCGAGGCAGACATCTGAGCCTGAAGAAAGCCAATGTGCACTGAAGTAACTTCAGGGATAAAACCACGACGTCATGTCCGCTTTGGGTCATTAGCGGAAGCGCCGCCGACAGGACATCATGTCCGCTTGTTGCTCAAGACCGGACATGCGTGCGTGCTTCATCTTCGGCCATCCACCACCATTGCGGGTTCCCCCACATAGGCGGCGGGGGGGGACCCCCCTGGGGTTTTCTCTTAGAGGGGACCGGACGGGGAGTGGCTCACCTTCCATAATCCGCAAGGATTTCACACATGAAGGCGGCGACGACGAAGTTCTACCGCGATATCCTGAAGGGCAGGGACGAATGAAGCTAACGGCGGTCAAGATCACCAACGAGATGCTGGAGGACTGGCGTGCCTATCAGGAGGCACTCTCCGTGGAGCTGACGACCCGGAGGGGGCGCAGCTCGACCTGAAGATCCACGGGAAGCTCCAGAGCCTCCTCTACGGTCTGGACGACCTCTCGGAGCAGATCCACCGACTTGCTTACCCGGACGCGCACACACGCTCACCCCGGCTGGGTCGAGCTGGAGAGGATGAGATGCCGCCGGAGGACTACTGATCCGCACAGCGACGCTCAGGACGGCTGAAGGCGTGGTGGTTGGTACGATCTCTGACCTTGGCGAGTTCCGCCCGTCACGTGTCCGTACCCTGGCCGTACCCCAGGCCATTTGCCTCTTCAGCGATGTGGGGAAAAAGCCTTGGATTTATTGGCTCCCCGGGCCGGACTCGAACCAGCGACCCAGCGGTTAACAGCCGCTTGCTCTACCAACTGAGCTACCGGGGAGCATCAGCGCCCGCGTCGAGCGGCGCCTGACCCGTAGATAGCAAAAGGGAAGGGGCCTTTCCAGAGCTTTGCGGCTTGCCCCGCGCAGCAAAGACGCTGTTGCGGCGCGCCGCTATCGTCCCTATGTCGGGCTTCGACCCGTCTCAAGGCTTGGAGCCGATGGCCCCTAAAGTCCGCATCTTCAATAGTCACTGGCATCTGCCCAAGTCGAAGCCGCTCCGCATCGGGCTCGGCATTCTGCTGATCGCCGGCGGGCTGGTGGGTTTTCTCCCCGTACTTGGCTTTTGGATGATCCCGCTCGGCCTGCTCGTGCTCTCGGTCGATCTCCCCATCGTGCGTCGCTGGCGCCGCCAGCTCACCGTGTGGTGGCACCGCAAAAAGGGCGAGACCGGCGACGCCGAGAGCGGCGGCGACGGCAAGAGCTCCGCGGCGCCTTAACGGCCGCGTCGAGGCTTGGGGATTGGAGGCCACGCCCGGAATCGAACCGGGGTGCGCGGATTTGCAGTCCGCTGCGTAACCACTCCGCCACGTGGCCGACGATGGAGAGTTGTAAGCTGCCTTAAGTAAGTGGTGGGCCCCCTTGCGGTCAATACGCCTTCCGGGGTCTTGAGCCCCGGCGATGCTATCAGCCTCGCCGCGCAGATGGTAAGAGGCGCCACGACAGTTCGTTAACCGGGTCGCGACCCGTCGCGGGAGAGGGGAGCAGATGATCGACTTCGAGCGCCGGCGGCTCACCATGGTGGAAACCCAAATTCGCCCCAACGAAGTGACCGACCCGCGCCTGCTGGCCGCCCTTCGCGCCGTGCCGCGCGAGCGGTTCGTGCCGGGCGAGCTCCGGACGCTGGCTTATATGGACGAGGGCATCGAAGTGTTTCCCTCGATCGACGGCGCGCCGGCGCGCTTCCTGCTCGCGCCGATGGTGCTGGCGCGGCTCGTCCAATTGGCCGCCGTCGAGCCGCACGACACGGTGCTCGATATCGGCTGCGCCACCGGCTATTCGACCGCCGTGCTGGCGGGTCTCGGCCGCGCGGTGATCGGACTTGAGCCTGAGCCCGAACTTGCCGAAGCCGCGCGCGGCGCGTTGCGCGAGATCGGCATCGTCAATGCCGACATTGTCGAAGGCCCGCTCGGGCGCGGCTACCGGGACGGCGGTCCTTACGACGTCATCTTGCTGAACGGCAGCGTGCCCGAGCCCCCCAAGTCCTTGACGGCGCAACTGAGCGAGGGCGGCAGGCTCGCCGCCGTGCTGTCGAGCGGCGCCGGGACCGGTAGTCAGGGCAAGGCCTATCTTTTCGTCAAAGTGGGCGGGGAGGTGAGTGGCGTGCCGCATTTCGACGCCGGGGCCAGGCCGTTACCGGGCTTTCTCCCCGCGCCCTGCTTTAGCTTCTAGGGCTGCCGCGGCCTTTGGCACTGTTGCCGCGATCCCACAGTGCTTCGGACATTTTGCCGAATCGGGCGGAAAGCAACTGTTCGTGGGTATCGGACCCCGACTATGCTGGCCTATGGTTTGGCCGCAGTGGGGGCCGGGGGGCTTCACCAACTGCGGGAGAAGTCGAGTGCGAGGCGTCGTGGGCAGGCACGACATGTCGCCCTGCGCGACAGTGTCATGGCGGCTGCGTGGCGGGGCTGCTCTCGTAATTGCGTTCCTCGTCGTCAGCATCCTTGGTCGTCCGGCTAGCGCCGAGACGCTAGAGGAAGCTTTGGCCGACGCTTACCTGATCAATCCCGTGCTCAATGCCGAGCGCGCCAGGCTCAGGGCGATCGACGAGCAGGTCGCGCTTGCCAAATCCGGCTTGCGCCCTTTCATCAGCGGCTCGGCCGATTCGGCCTTCCTCAATACCAACACCCAACGATCGACCACCGGCGGAACAACCCCTTCCGACGTTGGTGTGTTAACCGGGCCGATCAACCGAGCATTCCCAGCCAATGTTCCGCACCACCACAGGAGCAATCCCCCTTGACCAAGCATTCGGTCAGGGCGAAATCGGTGAGGACGACGGGGTGACAAATCCGCGTGGCTATTCGGTGCAGCTGACCCAGCCGCTGTTCGAAGGCTTCCAAAATCTCAACGCCATCAGGCAAGCGAAGGCGACCGTGCAAGCGGCGCGCGAAGTGCTGCGCAGCGTCGAGCAGACCGTCCTGCTCGATGCCGCGACCGCTTATGTTAACGTGGTGCGCGACCAAGCGATCGTGCGTTTGCGCGAGAACGACGTCACCGTGCTGACCGAGCAGCTCAAGGCGACCAAGGACCGGTTCGATGTCGGCGAGGTGACCCGCACCGACGTGGCCCAAGCAGAAGCCCGCCGCTCGGAGGCGCTGGCCACGCTCGCCGCGGCGCAAGCCAATCTCAAGACCAGCCGCGCGGCTTATGAGCAGATCATCGGCCATCCCCCGTCCAATCTCGTCACGCCGGGCTCGATCCGCCACCTGCTGCCCTCCAACATCAACGAGGCAATGACGCTGGGCGATGGCGAGAACCCGATCATCCTCGCCTCCGTCTATAACGAAGAGGCGTCGCTCTACATCGTCCAGCAGATCATGGGCGAACTCCTGCCCGTGGTCACGCTCGAAGCGCAATATGAGAAGCGCTTCGATCTCGGCTCGACCATCGAGTCTCAGGAACAGATGCGGGTGTTGGGGCGAGTCAACGTGCCGTTCTATCAGGGCGGCGGCGTCTCGGCGCGCGTGCGGCAGGCCAAGGAGACCAACAACCAGCTCAAGAAAGAGGTCGAGGACGCGCGCCTCAGGGTGCATGCCGACGTGATCGCAAACTGGGGCATCTTGCAGTCGTCGGGTCCCGCCATCGAAGCGGCTCAAGCCGCGGTCGAGGCCAACAAGATCGCGCTGACCGGCGTCCGCGAAGAGGAGAAGGTGGGCCAGCGCACCACGCTCGACGTGCTCGATGCCACGCGCGAGCTGCTCAATTCGCAGATCGGCCTGGTCACGGCGCTGCGGGACCGCATCGTCTCGGAATATTCCGTCTACGCGGCGATCGGCCGGATGGACGCGCAAACGCTTGGTTTGCCAGTGCCTTATTACGACCCGATCGAGCACTATGATATCGTCAAGGGCAAGTGGTTCGGCCTGCGCCCGCCGCCTCCGCCTGCTCCCGATGAGTGAACCTAAGTTAGGCTGGTGCGTTAACCAACGTTAAGGTTCTGCCATCCAAAAGGGGGACTTCGGCGTTAACGGTGTGTTAAACTGGGCGTTCAAGGGCGAACCCTGGTGTTTGACCGTCGGGTGATGCGGGGGGTTTAAAATGGCGGTAAGGGATCAAGTCATGAGCAGCACAGAGCGGGCTCCTGAACCGACGATGGAGGAGATTCTGGCCTCCATCCGCCGGATCATCTCAGACGACGAGTCGAGTACGGCGAAGGCGCGTACCGCCTCTGCGAGCCAGCAGGACGACGAAGGTCTTGAGGCCGCGGAAGGGGAGGCCGACGATAGGATCATCAACGACATCGCGCGGGTCCTGAGTGGGAGCGCGTCGGTGGCCGAAGACGAGGAGGATATCCTCGATTTGACCGCCGAGCTTGGCGGGCTGGAGCCCGTCGGCGAGCCCATGGTCGCGGAAGTCGAAGTCATCGAGATGGTCGAAATGGTGGCTGAGGCCGCTCCGGCCGAGGCCCCGCCGCAGGAAGTCTTTCAACCGGCGCCGGCACGGCCGCAAGCCGCTGCGGCGCCAGAGACTGTGTCACAGTCTGAAGTTTCTGCCCCTGTTGCGCCGCCGATGTCGGCGAGCGAGGAGGCGGCCACGGCGCTCGAGCGGGCGATTGCCGCGTTGCGGGCAGGGCATGTGCCCACCTCGGTGGGCGAGTTCATGCCGGCGGAGTCCCAGCCCGAACCTTTGGCGTTTGCCCCGGAGCCGGCACCAGAGCCGCAGCCTGAGCCGCAGCCTGAGCCTGAGCCGCAGCCTGAGCCTGAGGCCGAACTGGTCCTGACCGAATTCGAGGCGGATTTGATCGTCGAGGAGCTGGTCGCGAACGAGGCGGAAGCACCGAGCGAACCTGAGGAGACTGTGTCGTCCTCATGGGACAGCGACCCGGCCCCGTGGGCTAGCGCTCCCGAGCCTCTGGTCGAGCCGGAGCGTCCCGCGGCGCGGACCAATGGCGGGGCGCATGGCCAAGATGCCAGTCACAAGACGCTCGAGGACAGCGTCAGGGAAATGCTCCGCCCCATGCTGCGGCAGTGGCTCGACGAGAACATGCCACGCATGGTCAGCGCGGCTCTCAAGGACGAGCTCGGCGACAGCTTCGTGCGCGGCCAGGGCGACTAGCGGCGCTCTTGAGTTGACAGTGCGGAAGGCAAGCGCGTAGGACGCGGGCCGAGTCCCCCTTACGCCAAACCCGCTGTCATGCTCGATAAGACCTATCAGCCGCAAAAGATCGAAGGCGACGTCTATCGCGCCTGGCAGAAGGCCTCAGCCTTTGCCGCGGGCGCGCCCGGGCGCGAGCACGCCAAGCCGTTTGCCGTCGTCATTCCGCCGCCCAACGTGACCGGCTCGCTCCATATGGGCCATGCCCTCAACAACACGCTGCAAGACGTGCTGGTGCGCTTCGAGCGCATGCGCGGCCGCGACGTGTTGTGGCAGCCGGGCACCGATCACGCCGGCATCGCCACCCAGATGGTGGTCGAGCGCCAATTGCTGGAGCGGCAGGAGCCGAACCGCCGCGCCATGGGCCGTGAGGCGTTCATCAAGCGCGTGTGGCAATGGAAAGAAGAGTCCGGCAACACCATCGTTGGCCAGCTCGAGCGGCTCGGCTGCTCGTGCGACTGGTCGCGGCTCAGATTCACCATGGACGAGGGCCTGTCGCGCGCCGTGCGCAAGGTGTTCGTCGATCTGTACCGCGCCGGCCTGATCTACAAGGACAAGCGCCTGGTCAATTGGGACCCCGAGCTGCTGACCGCGATTTCCGACCTCGAGGTCGAGCAGATCGAGACCAAGGGCCATCTCTGGCATCTGCGCTATCCGATCGAGGGCCGGCCCGGCGAGTTCATCGTCGTCGCCACCACCAGGCCCGAGACCATGCTCGGCGACACCGCCGTGGCCGTGCATCCCGACGACGAGCGCTACAAGCATTTGGTCGGCCAGAACGTCATCCTGCCGCTGGTCGGCCGCCGCATCCCGATCATCGCCGACGAATATTCCGACCCTGAGAAAGGTTCCGGCGCGGTGAAGATCACGCCGGCGCACGACTTCAACGATTTCGAGGTGGGCAAGCGGCACGGGCTGCCGATGATCAATGTGTTGAGCCCGGAGGGAAAGCTCCTGCTCGATCCCAATCCCGAGTTCACCCAGAATGTCGAGGCGAGCCCGGAACTCAAGGCAACGATACTCGAATTCAACGGCGTGTTCCGGTTTGCCGCGCGCAAGATGATCGTGCATCAGCTCGAAGCCCACGGCCTGATGGAGAAGATCGAGCCCTACGTCCATACCGTGCCGCATGGCGATCGCTCCAACGCCGTGATCGAGCCGCGGCTCACCGACCAGTGGTATGTCGATGCGGCGACCCTGGCCAAGCCGGCGATCGAGGCGGTGAAGCGCGGCCGCACCAATTTCGTGCCGAAGAATTGGGAGACCACCTATTTCCACTGGATGGAGAACATCCAGCCCTGGTGCATCTCGCGCCAGCTGTGGTGGGGCCATCAGATCCCGGCGTGGTACGGGCCCGACGGCAAGATCTTCGTCGCCGAGGACGAGGCGGGGGCGCGCGCCGAAGCCAAGACTCATTACGGCAAAGAGGTTGCGCTGAAGCGCGACGAGGACGTGCTCGACACCTGGTTTTCTTCCGCGCTGTGGCCGTTCTCGACGCTCGGCTGGCCCGACCATACGCCCGAGCTCGCCCGCTATTACCCGACCGACGTGCTGGTCACCGGCTTCGACATCATCTTCTTCTGGGTCGCGCGCATGATGATGATGGGCCTCTATGTGATGGAGGAGGTGCCGTTCCGCGACGTCTACATCCACGCGCTGGTCCGCGACGAGAAGGGCCAGAAGATGTCGAAGTCGAAGGGCAACGTCATCGACCCGCTCGACCTGATCGAGACTTACGGCGCCGATGCGCTGAGATTCACGCTGGCCGCCATGGCGGCGCAAGGCCGCGACATCAAGCTCAGCCCCTCACGCGTGGAGGGCTATCGCAACTTCGCCACCAAGCTGTGGAACGCCGCGCGCTTCGCTGAGATCAATGAGTGCGTGCCGCGTGCGAGCTTCGATCCGGCCGCGGCCAAAGTGACGCTCAACCGCTGGATCGCCGGCGAGAGCGAGCGCACGCTCGCCGCCGTCACCGAGGCGGTGCAGGGCTTCCGCTTCAACGAGGCGGCGGGCGCCATCTATCATTTCATCTGGCACGTCTACTGCGATTGGTATCTCGAGCTGATCAAGCCGATCCTGGCCGGCAGCGATGCCGACGCGGCGGCCGAGACCCGCGCCATGGCGGCGTTCGTGCTCGACCGGGCGCTCGTCCTGCTTCATCCCTTCATGCCGTTCGTCACCGAGGAGCTATGGAGGAAGCTCGCGCCGGCCGAGGGTCGCGCCACGCTGCTCATGCTGGCGCCGTGGCCCGAGCATCAAGGCCTTCAGAACGCCGAGGCCGATGCCGAGATCGGTTGGCTGATCCGGCTCATCTCCGAGGTCCGCTCGGTGCGGGCCGAGATGAACGTTCCGGCCGGCGCCAAGGTGCCGCTGGTCATCTCGGGCGCGAGCGATGAGACGCGCGCCCGCGTCGGCCGCCACCAGGAGACGCTGCTCAGGCTCGCGCGGCTGGACACCATCGCCTTCGGCAAGCCGCCTTCGGGCGCGGTGCAGATCGTGCTCGACGAGGCGACCCTGGCGCTGCCGCTCGCCGGCATCATCGACGTCGACGCCGAGCAGAAGCGGCTGAAGCGTGAGATCGACAAAATCGGCTCTGAGATCAGGCAGCTCGACGCCAAGCTCGCCAATGAGAAATTCGTCAGCCGCGCGCCCGAGCACGTGGTCGAGGAGCAACGCGAGCGAAAAGTGGAAGCCGAAGCGGTTGCCGCCAAGCTCGAACAGGCGCTGAGGCGCCTCGAAGCCGCGCTTTAGTTTCGAACAACATCATGCCGAGGAGCGAGCCGGAGGCTCGCGTCTCCAAGGGCTAAGCGACTTTTGTCACCTCGGCATCCTCGATCTTGTAAGATGCCTGCACCAGCGCGGTCCGACATCGATCCCGTGAACGAACACCCGGGGCCAGCCCGGTCCGCCGCCTAAAGGGTGCTGCTTCTCGCCGAGGGGTCGCAGCGTAATTTCCGGTCTCCCTTCGGGAATGTGCCCCGCATGACCACGCTCGACGTTGCTCCGCCCGCCCGTCGCGAGCCCAAGCCCGACCCGCATCCCGCTGACGATCTTCCGCCGGTCGGGCCAGTCTACAAATGGGCCGTCGTCGGCATGCTGTGGTTCGTTTGCTTCCTGAACTACGCCGACCGTATGGCGATCAGCTCGGCATTGCCGATCCTCGAACAGGACTATGGGTTCAACAAGGAGCAGCTCGGACTGATCAGTTCGGCCTTCATGTGGGTTTACGCGCTCAGCGCGCCGGTGGCCGGACAGGTGGTGGACCTCTACTCACGGAAATTGCTCATCCTCGGCGGGCTTTTTGTCTGGAGCCTAGTTACCGGGCTAACGGCATTTTGCACCAAAGTTTGGCAGTTCGTGTTCGTGCGTGGCTTCGAAGGGCTGGGCGAGACGTTTTATTTTCCGGCCTCGATGTCGCTGATCAGCGACTACCACGGGCCGCGCACGCGCTCCCGGGCGATGAGTTTGCATCAGACGAGCGTCTACGCCGGAACGATTGCCGGCAGCATCGGAACCGCGTGGCTGATCGACCGCGCGGGTTGGGCGTTGCCGTGGCAGGCGCCGTTTCTCGGATTCGGCGCCGCGGGGGTAGCGCTCGCCCTTGTGCTTTGGTTCTTGGTGCGCGAGCCGGAGCGTAACCAGGCCCAGCGCCGCGAGGCGCTCGAGCAGCGGATCGACGTCCCGCCTGCACCGCGTCAGGTGCCGCTCTCGCAGTTCTTGCTGGACTTGGTGCGCACACCGACCGTGCTCTTGCTGATGCTGGCCTTTATCGCGGCCAATGTGGTTGCAGGGGTGGTCCTGAGTTGGACGACGACCTTCATCTTCGAGAAGTTCGGCGGGCGGCTGGCAGAATTTGGGCCGTCGCTATTCCTCGCGGCGGTCCTGGCCATGCTTTCGATCCAGATCGGCAGCATGGCGGGAAGCGTCCTCGGCGGAATCATGGCCGATCTCTTGCGCCGCCGATGGGCGCCGGGCCGCGTGTTCGTCCAAGCGATCGGCCTGTTGGCGGGAGCACCCTTCCTTACGGCCTGCGGAATGGTCGACGGGCTGTGGCTGATTGGCATCTGCCTATTCCTGCTGGGGCTCTTCAAGGGGATCTACGACTTCAACATCTGGGCCGCGTTGTATGATTTCGTCGATCCGGCGCGCCGCGGAACGGCTGTCGGCTTGATGAATATGGTGGGCTGGATGGGGGCGGGCGTGGGCGCGTTCGGTGTCGGATTTTTCGTCCATAAAGGGACGCCGATGAGCGAGGCCTTTGCCATGATCGGCGGCGTCTACGTCCTCGGCGCCGCCTACTTGCTAGCGGCCGCCCTTATTTTCGCACCGCGCGATTTGCGCCGCAGTGGAAGCTCGCATTCCTAGTACCGAACGGACATTCGGCCGGTCATTGCCGTGAGTCGGGCGCGGCAATTGAGCGCAAGCTTAGCCGTCAAACTGACATTCATGAGCTCTATCAGTGGGAATGATGTCGGTTCACCCGCCGGCTGCGGGCCGGGCTAGAAACAAGGCTGACGGTTCGTCTTGGCCATTCAATCTCGACGGGGTCATCGCCGTCGGGGTCCTCTACGGTCTCGTCTTTAGCTGCCTCAGATTGTTGGTCTCCGACAATCTGCCGATCGATGACGTGAAAGCCAACGTCTACACCCAGACACTTGAGCTGGGTTACATGCCGAAGCAGCCACCGCTCTATGAGTGGCTGCTGTGGCTGGTGCAGAATTTCACCGGCCCGACCCTGCCAAGCTTCCTCATTCTCAGATACGGCCTGCTGGCCGCGACCTTTGCCTTTCTGTACCTCGTGGCAAAGCGGATCTTTGCGGACTCTCGATGGGCAACTCTAGCCGCGTTGTCGCCCCTCATGCTCTATCAAATAGGGTGGAACCTACACGAGGGCGGTGGCGGGACCCAGACCATCTTGCTGACATGCATGGTCGCGGTTTCGATGTGGTCCTTCATGCGGCTCGCCGAGAAGGGCACGACGGGCGCATACGTATTGTTCGGACTCATGACCGGACTCGCCCTCATCAGCAAGTACAACTTTGCCGGCTTTCTCGTCGTTCTGATCGGAAGTGCCCTGTTGCAGCCCGCCTTGCGCGCGCGCCTCTTCGACTGGCGCACGTTGCTGAGTATCGGCGCGGGCGCGACCATGGTGGCGCCGGTAGCCTATTGGCTCATCACCGAGCGCCACAACCTTGTCGCGCTCTACCATGCGAACATCGCCCCCATGGCGGCGACAAGCTGGGTCAAGGCGATAGCCGTCGGGCTCGGCAAGGCAATCTGGGTTCCACTGGCTTTCTTGTTTCCGCTCGATGTGATTGTCCCCGTCTTTTTCCCGGCTACGTTGCGCCAGGGCTGGGCCGCGATCAAAGAGGGGGTCAATCCGCGCGTCTGGGATCAGGGGCAACCGGACTGGCGGCTTTTGCTCCTCCACATCACGCTTGGAGGCTTTCTCGTCCTCATGCTCGGCGCGGTGCTCACCGGCGCCACCCACATTCTCGAGCGCTACATGCATCCCTTCTTCCTGCTGACGCCGCTATGGCTGCTGGGACTCGTGGAGAGTAGCGGCAACGCCTCACGAAAACTCACAGCCCTCGCAGTCGTGCTCGTTACGGCGATCGTCGTCGTCGTGCCGCTCAGGGTCCGGGACACGCTTCACTCGATGGGTCCAGATTGCGTCAAATGCCGCATCGCGGTTCCTTATGACGGCCTTGCCGCGGCACTGACAGCGCGCGGCTTTCATGCGGGCACGATCATTGCGGCAGATCGTCAGGATGCCGGCAACCTGCGCCGGATGTTCCCCGAGGCGCGGATCGTGCGACTGGAGCGCCCGCGCTACGTGCCGCCCCTCTGTGCCGACGCTGTTCCTAAGGTGGCCGTGGTCTGGCGTGAGGGGGCGGCGAATCGCCTCTCCAGGGCGGAGAAGCGCGAGCTTGTCGCAATTCTGGGTGGCCTCACTGCAACGCCGGAGCGCGTGCGCGTTCCCTGGCGGCCCTATCCGCCAACATCGGCGGAGCGCGTCTCGACATGGATGGTCATCGTCGCCGATTCCCCGCCGCCGGAATAGCGCAGCGGCCTTATCAACGCTGAGAAGACCCGGGGACTTCGCCGCCCTTGTATCCGGCCAGGCGGCAAAAGTGCAGCGCGCGCGTCTCTGATTTTACGATAGGCACGCGCTCGCGCCCGAGTTTCGTGTACTCGCCGAAATAGAGTGCAAGGTTCGGAGGACATGGGGTCCGCGAGATGTAGAGAATGGGCTCCTCGCTTGCGGCCGTGAAGGGTCGCGTAAGCTCGTAGTGATAGGTCGGCGTAGGCCCTGTCGGCCAGACATAGAGCGGTGTGGGCAAGTCCCTCAGATAATAGAGGAACTGGCTGCCGAGCTCTCTCGTGTCGACCAGCATCGAGCCATAGTGGTCGGCGGCCAAATTTACTCGCACGGCGTCCGCGGCATTGCGCCAGCCCATGACATTCTTCAGGAACCGGACCTGCTCGAACAGCGGCCACTGCCGTGCGAAGGCCGGCGCAATTCCGAGCACAACCCCCAGCGCGATATGAAGGCCCAGCGAGATTCTGAACAGCCACTGTCGGCGCAGTTCCAGCATCACCTGGGTGACGAGAATCGAGGCTGCGGGATAAGCCGTCGCCGACCAGTTGCCGTGGGCCTTCGAAAGCAACGACTGAACGAGCAGGAGCGCGAGCACGGGTATCGAGAAGGAGAGCAGCAGGATCTTCCCGGAGTCGGAGGCCCCGCGACTTTCGCGCCATGCCGTGCGCAGAAATACGACGAATAAGATTGGGCCGAAAATGCCGAACTGAATGACGATATATTCGAGCATACGCACGGGATGAAAATAAGGGTACTTCCAACCGATATTGGTCCCCGTATGCGTAACGGTGGGAAAGCCATGCTGCGCGTTCCAGATCACATCCGGTGAGAACAGAGCGGCGGCAACAAGCGCCGCGACGATCGCCCGGCCGCCCTTGAGCGCCTCGCGTGCTTCGCGAGAGAACACGGCATGGCAGGCAACGCACAGCACGGCGTAGATCATGGCCTGCTTGGTCAACAGGCCAAAGCCTAGCGCCACTCCAAACAACACCGCGAAGCCCATGGTTTGCCGTTTCACCAGCATCACCCAGAAATAGAGAGCGAAGCTCCAGAACACGATCAGGGGCACATCGGTGGTGATGAGATTCGAGGAAAACGACACCGCCGGCAGCGTGTCGAAGATGATCGCCGACCAAAAACCCACGCGGTCGCCATAAAGGGCGCGCCCGGCAAGATAGATCGCGAAAGCGGAGAGGGTGTGGAGCACCGGCGAGGCGGCGCGGATGCAGGCCTCCGTATTGCCGCAGATCTCGCTCGCGCCGCGCATTACCCAGGCGATCATGGGCGGCTTGGAGAAATAACCGAAGGCAAGATCGCGCGACCAGGTCCAGTACTGCGCCTCGTCGCGATCCAAGTCGATCTGCGAGAAGTACACGGCGACGATTCGGAAGGCGAGGATCGCCCCGAAAGCGATCAGGAGACGGAGCAGATAGCCACTTTCCATGATCGCAGAATTCGAGCCTCGGCGTGCCATGATCGTCCACAAATTAGAGGAGGAGGGGAGGAGACCCCGTTTACAATGTCGCGCGGAGCGCCGAGTGCTGTCTAGCGGGCACCGTCAGCGGCCATTTGCCGCGAATGTAATGTCGTTGCGTATTCCATTACCGCAAGCTCGGCAATATCGAGGGAAAACCATATGCCGACGCGCAGCTTTATGTTACAGCCATGTCGGCAATAAGCCAGCGCCGACTGAATTTGCGTCAGGGGTTCGCGAAAGCTGTGTTTGGCCGGCCGGTTGCCATTCTCCTTGCCATTGTGGCGACGGTGCTACTCCTGCCACAAATTTTTTCTCACGACGGGGCGCCGGCGCCCCTGGCCATGGAGTCCATCCCCGCTGTTTCGCCTACGCCGTTGCTAGAGCGGGAGACGATTTCGATTGTGCCTGAGGCCGGCATCTTGCACGCGCCGTCCCTCGTCGATCTGGGGAATGGCGAGCTTCTCTCCGTCTGGTACCAGGGCAGCCGCGAAGGTGGCCGCGACGTCAGCCTTTACACTTCAAGATTCACGGGCAGACGCTGGGGGCCGGCGACGCGCGTGACCGACGCGAACGCGGCCGGAGCGGAACTCGGCCGTTACGTGAAGACGATCGGTAACGCCGTGTTGTTAACGCGGCCGCAAGGCGAGCTTTGGCTCGTCTATGTGAGTGTTAGCATTGGCGGGTGGTCTGGCAGCAGCCTCAATCTTAAGCGGTCCGCGGATGGCGGCCGAACCTGGTCGAAGGCCAAGCGGCTAGTGACGTCGCCATTCTTCAACCTATCGACCCTGGTCAAAGGGCGCCCCATGATGCTGACGGACGGCTCGCCGGTCATCCCGGCCTATCATGAGATGATCGCTCACCTTCCGGAGCTCCTGATCTTGAACGATGCCGGCCAGGTCACTGACAAGATCCGGATGGGTACCGCCGCCGGACGCGTAGCGATTCAGCCGACGCTTGCCATCCTGCCAAAAAACGAGGTGGTTGCGCTGCTGCGGCCCAGCGGCGCCGCGCCGCGAATTTTTGAAAGCCGCAGCAGCGACGGCGGCCGTAGCTGGAGTGTGCCGCTGGCCACCGATCTTCCCAACCCCGGAGGGCCGGTAGGACTCCTGCCGTTGGAGGGCCGAGGCCTGATGCTCGTCTTCAACAATGACCCGAAAAGGGAAAACAACCTCACGCTCGCCGTCTCCGAAGATGGCGGCTCGACTTGGACGAACCTCGCTATTCTCGACGAAACAAAGCCGGACGAGAAGAAGGGTCTCACCTATCCCTTTCTGATGCAGAGCAGTGACGGGACCTACCATCTTGTCTATGTCCAGCCCAGCGCGGGCGCGATCCGGCACATCCGGTTCAACGACGCTTGGGTTCACTCATTGCTGGACGAGGCTCGGCCCCCCAAGGCAGACGATGGCTTCTGACTACATTGTCTGGCTGGCTGAGCGGAGCGGCGCCGTGCTCCTGATCGCCGCGTTCGGAATCGTTGTCGGCGCAGTGTTTAGCCGGGCTCGCGCCTCTAGGGCGATAGCCGCGGCGATACTGGTCGGCCTGTCCCTGTTGCCGCTTGGGAGCGTCAACGGGCTCACTTTCTTCTATACGGTGGTCGGGCCGATGAGCCTTGCGACTATCGTCGGCTGCGCCGTCTATATCGGATCGACACTGGGGCTCACGCCGGCGCCGCCGCGGCACAGCGTGCTGTTGGCGGCGGCCCTGGTGGCGATACTGGGACTCGTACTGTACCCGGCGTCGCTAGGTCTCCTTCCAGGGGACCCGTACCGCTTGGGATTTCACGGCATCGGGCTGCCGGCGGCGCTCATCGTGATTGCCGCCGTCGCCGCCGCCACGAGTTCCGCCCTTGTGCCGCTGTGGATCGCCGCCGCGGCCGCCGCCTGGCAGTTGAGCTTGTTCGCCTCCAGCAATCTTTGGGACTACGTGATTGACCCAATAGTCTGGATCTCATCGCTGGTGGTTCTGGCCGTCGCGGCGGTGCGCCGGATTACCAACCGGCTGCGTGACGGAGCACGCCGTCGAACCGCGGTGGGCAACGAGATCGGCTAGTTCGGCCCTGCGCCTTCCGCCACTTCGAGCTCCTTGGTGCGGCGGGCAAACACGATGAGATAAGCGAGGATGAAGAGATAGAGATAGGTCTCGATGGTCTCGCTCGGCCGGTGCAGGACGCCGGTGAGATGGCCGCTGTTCTGGAGATAATCGACCAGCTTGAAACCAACAGCGCCGAGCGAAGTAGGCACCAATGCCAGGGGCGGAAGAAACACGGAAATGCGGCAAGCACTCAGCACCGGATAGAACAACGCGGCAAATGGCACGCCAAGACCGCCAATGGCCACACAGATTCCAAGTATGCTTCGAGGAAGCCCCTCCGTAATCAGATATGCATTATGGAGGTTTGTTTCTCCCTGATTGTTTATGACCGCCCAATATTCCGGCGTGTTCCAGTGGAAAAAGTGCTGACCCCAGCTCGCTTCCTCCCCGGCGATATATAGGCAACTCAACGCCGCGCTTAGCGACACCGTCCACATCAAGGGCCTAACCCTGACAAAGGAATTGCACGCCAGCCTTCCGGCAATAAACAATCCGAGCATGGGGATCAAAAAGTGGGAAATCTCGAGAATGCCGTAACCTTCCGGCAGCACATAGCGCCTGTACCACTCGGGCGCTAAGTGGTAGCTGCCCAGCGATAAGGTAGCCACGAACACTGGAATGCCTAGCCACCACCACGCCTCTTTCCAGCCTGGGTCGCAGGTAAATGGTCGGTAGGGACCTAGTGGTTTTTTTGGATCTGGAAGGTGTGGCGGCGCCGTAGCTCCCTCGAGTTTGGAGGTCGCCACCTTCCTTTTCGGTCTTGGTGAATTCGTTATCACGGTCCAATCCAATCAAAGCTCTGAAAAACGCGTACATGCCAGTTTCGCTACTGTCTCTCAAGTATTCACTGCACAAATTCCAGGGCTGCGCCCTGCATGGCCTCGGAGCTTCACCTAAAATCTTGGCAACTGTAGCAAAATTGCAACAAGATGAGGCTTTTGCGCCTCGTTTGCGCCATAAAACTTTGACACATCGGCCTTTGTAGGAGGCACGTCGGCCAAAAACGCTTCCCATGGCTCATCTTGGGGGACGAGCCAGGAGAAAGTGGGGGCCGAGTCATTGGGGAGCGGTGGCACACGCCACATATTCCCCTTCGTACCTCATCCGGGCGTTAGCAGAATGGACGCGAAGACGTTCGATAAATCACGCTTGCCGAGCCGGCATGTGACCGAGGGCCCGTCCCGCGCGCCCCATCGCTCGTATTATTACGCGATGGGTCTGTCGCGCGAGCAGATCCACCAGCCCTTTGTCGGCGTCGCCACCTGCTGGAACGAGGCGGCGCCTTGCAACATCTCGCTGATGCGCCAGGCGCAAGCGGCGAAGGAGGGCGTGGTCGCCGCCCGCGGCACGCCGCGGGAATTCTGCACCATCACCGTTACCGACGGCATCGCCATGGGGCACCAGGGGATGAAATCCTCGCTGCCGTCGCGCGAGGTTATCGCCGATAGCGTCGAGCTCACCATGCGCGGCCATTGCTACGATGCGCTGATCGGCATGGCCGGCTGCGACAAGTCGCTGCCCGGCATGATGATGGTGATGTGCCGGCTCAACGTGCCGTCGATCTTCATCTATGGCGGCTCCATCCTGCCGGGCTCGTTCAAGGGCCGTCCCGTCACGGTGCAGGATCTGTTCGAGGCGGTCGGGTCCTTCTCGGTCGGCAAGATGACCACCGAGGATCTCGACGAGCTCGAGCAGGTGGCCTGTCCGTCGGCCGGCGCCTGCGGCGCTCAGTTCACCGCCAACACCATGGCCTGCGTCTCCGAGGCCATCGGGCTCGCGCTGCCGTACTCGGCCGGCGCGCCCGCGCCGTACGAGATCAGGGACCGGTTCTGCATGGCGGCGGGCGAGAAGATCATGGATTTGATCGCGCTCAATATCCGGCCGCGCGACATCGTCACCCGCAAATCGCTCGAGAATGCCGCGGCCATCGTTGCCGCCACCGGCGGCTCGACCAATGCGGCCCTGCATTTGCCCGCCATCGCCCATGAATGCGGTATCGACTTCGACCTGTTCGCCGTCGCCGAGGTCATGAAACGGACACCATATATCGCGGATTTGAAACCGTCTGGCCGCTATGTCGCCAAGGACTTGTTCGAAGCTGGCGGGGTGCCGCTGCTGCTCAAGACCCTGCTCGATCATGGCTACCTCCACGGCGACTGCATGACCGTCACCGGGCGGAGCATGAAGGACAATCTCGCCAAGGTGAAATGGAACCCGGACCAGGACGTGGTGCGGCCCGCCGACAAGCCGCTCTCGCCCACCGGCGGCGTGGTGGGCTTGAAGGGCTCGCTCGCCCCTGACGGCGCCATCGTCAAGGTGGCCGGCATGAAGGGTTTGAAATTCCGCGGTCCGGCCCGCTGCTTCGATTGCGAGGAAGACGCCTTCGCCGCGGTCAGCGCCAAGCGCTATGCCGAAGGCGACGTGATCGTCATTCGCTATGAGGGGCCGAAGGGCGGCCCGGGCATGCGCGAGATGCTGTCGACCACCGCGGCGCTGTACGGCCAGGGCATGGGCGACAAGGTCGCGCTCATCACCGACGGGCGCTTCTCGGGCGCGACGCGTGGTTTCTGTGTCGGCCATGTCGGGCCTGAGGCGGCGCTCGGCGGTCCGATCGCGCTGATCCGCGACGGCGACATGATCGTGCTCGACGCCGAGAACGGTACGCTCGACGTGGAGCTTGACGCGGGCGAGCTGAACAAGCGCGCCAAGGAGTGGAAGGCGCGGCCCACTCCGTTCAAGAGCGGTTATCTGTGGAAATACGCCAACGAGGTGGGGCCGGCGCGGACCGGTGCCGTGACCCATCCCGGCGGCAGCGTGGAAGTGGCGTGTTATGCCGATGTGTAACCGATTGGCGCTTGGGGCGCTGGCGGCCTTGTTGATGCTGGGCCCGGTCAAGGCCGGCGGCGACGATCCGCCGGCTTATGCTTCGGCCACCGAGGCCTATCGCCAGGGCGTGAACGCGCTCAAGGCCGGCCGGGCGGCGGTGGCGTTGCCCGCCCTCGAATATGCCGCCAAGCGCGGCGTGCTCGGCGCTCAGATCAAGTTGTCGCGCGCTTACTCCGTGGGCCGCGACGTGCCGAAGGACGACGCCAAGGCCTTCATCTATTTCGAGCAGATCGCCGACCAGCAGGCCGATATCAGCCCGTCGAGCCCGATCGCCAAATATGCGGCCGAAGCTTTCGTGGCGCTCGGCCAGTATTATCTCGACGGCATTCCGACGATGCCGCTTGCTGCCAACCCGGTCTATGCCGTCGACCTGTTCCGCCACGCCGCCAGTTATTTCGGCAATGCTGAGGCGCAATATCGTCTCGCCCGTCTCTATATGAGCGGGACCGGGGTCGAAAAGAATGTCGGGCTCGCCGTCAACTGGCTGGCCATCGCCGCCAAGAAGCAGCACGCGGCCTCGCAAGCGACGCTCGGCGAGATCCTGTGGCGCGGCGACGATGTGCGGCAGAGGCGGGCGAGGGGCCTCGCCTTGATCATCCTGGCGCACGACAATGCCGTGGCCGGCGGCAAAGAGCCGTCATGGATCGGCGAGCTTTATCGAGAGGCGCTCGGCGCGTCGAATAAAGCGACCCGCAAGGACGCCGAGGCGATGTTGCCCGAATTGGGTGGCGTTAAATCTGCCGCAATCGTTCCGGCCGCCAAGGCGAAGCCGGCCGAAATCGTGGTGATGCCGGCAGGGGGCGCGACCGATGCGGTTGCCCCAGCAGCCTCCACGGCGACCTCCGATGCGGCGCCCTTGGGCAGCGCCGCGCCGCCGCCGGCCTCGATGGGCCTGTCGGTGGGCTTCGGCGCCACCTCGACCGAGGCGGGCGGGCCGAAGCGCTAAATCGCCAGCTCGATGAAGATCGGCACGTGGTCCGAGGGCTTCTCCCAACTTCGGGGCGCGGCGTCGATCTCGCAGGACTGAAGCCGGTCGGCGGCCTGCGGCGACAGCAACAGATGGTCGATGCGCAGGCCCTGGTTCTTCTGGTAGGCGCCGGCCTGATAATCCCAGAACGTGTAGCGGTGCGGCTCGTCGTGGCAGGCGCGGAACGCGCAGGTCAGCCCGAGATTGGTGAGCGCCTGGAAATGGGCGCGCGTCTCCGGCCGGAACAACGCGTCGTCCATCCAGGCGGCGGGGTTGTACACGTCCTCCGGCGCTGGGATCACGTTGAAGTCGCCGGCGATTACCATCGGCTCCTCGTTGGCGAGCAAGGTCTTGATGCGCTCCCTGAGCCGCGTCATCCAGGCGAGCTTGTAGACGTATTTCTCGGGACTGCCGTTGCCGTTCGGCAAATAGATGTTGATGAGGCGGAGCACGCCTGACGGCACCGACACGCAGGCTTCCAAATAGCGCGCCTGCACGTCATCGGGATCGCCGGCGAGCCGCGGCGTGATCTCGTCGAACGGCAGCTTGGACAACAGCGCCACGCCGTTGAAGCCCTTCTGCCCGTGCACCGCGACGTTATAGCCGAGCGCCTCGAATTCGAGACTGGGGAAGGCCTCGTCGGCGCATTTGATCTCTTGCAGGCAGGCGATGTCCGGCGAGGCCGATCGGAGCCAGGTCTGCGCGGCGTCGATGCGCGCCTTAATGCCGTTGATGTTCCAGGTGGCGATCTTCATGGGACTTTTGTCATTGCCCGGCTTGGCCGGGCAATCCAGTAACCGGTGACGCCCGAGAGCAACAGTGGTGAGTGGATACTGGATTCCCGCTTACGCGGGAATGACGAGGAAGAGGGTCAGACCGAGAAGCTGGTGCCGCAGCCGCACGCGGCCGTCACGTTCGGATTGTTGAGCTTGAACTGAGTGCCGATCAGATCGTCGACGAAATCGAGTTCGGCCCCTTGTAGAAAGCCGAGCGAGATTGGATCGACCACCACCCGGGCGCCATCGCGCTCGACCAGCAGATCGTCTGGGGTTGTCTCGGTCACCAGGTCGAAGCGATACTGGAAGCCCGAGCAGCCGCCGCCCTCGACGCTCACGCGGAACAGCGCGGGCGCAGCTTCGGCCTTCAGGATCTCGGCGATACGGCGCGTGGCGCGCTCGCTCAATGTGATGGACGGTTCGCTCATCTTAGGTGTAGCCAATCTCTCATTGGAACATAGGATGGCAAAGGCGCTTGTCAATCGAGCAGAAACGCCAGGCCGAAGTGATTTTTCCCATAAAACCAGGGGGTAGCAGCGAGGCCCCCTTGCCGCGCCGCGTCGCGCCCTATGCCGTCGACCCGGAAACGAGCCGCGGCCGGCTCGTGCCCGAGCCGCCCAGTGCCTCGCGCTCGCCTTACGCGCGCGACCGCGACCGCATCCTGCACGCGATGGCCTTCCGGCGGCTTAACTATAAGACGCAGGTGTTCATCTATCACGAGGGCGATCATTACCGCTCCCGCCTCACTCATAGTCTCGAAGTCGCGCAGATCGCCCGCGCCATTGCCCGCACGCTTCGGGTCGACGAGGACCTCACCGAGGCGCTGGCGTTGGCCCACGATCTCGGCCATCCGCCGTTCGGTCATGCCGGCGAGCGCGCGCTCGACGCCGCGATGAGCGGCGCCGGCGGCTTCGACCACAACGCCCAGTCGCTGCGCGTAGTCACCGCGCTGGAAAAGAAATATGCGCGCTTCGACGGGCTCAACCTCAGCTGGGAAACGCTCGAGGGCCTGGTCAAGCATAACGGCCCGCTCGCCGGGCCGCGCGCCGTGAAGCTCGACATCGCGGTGCCGGAGTCGATCCTCGACTATTGCGCGCGCCAGGACCTCGAACTTGCCACCTTTCCGTCGGTCGAGGCCCAAGCCGCCGCGCTGGCCGACGACATCGCCTACAACAATCACGACATCGACGACGGCTTCCGCGCCGGCCTGTTCAGCTTCGCCGAGCTGGCCGAAGTGCCGATCGCCGCAAGCGCGCTCGCCGAGGTTCGGGCCGCGTATCCCGGCATCGACGGCACGCGGCTCCTCTACGAGGCCATCCGCCGTCTGATCGGCGCCATGATCGAAGATGCCGTGGCCGAGAGCGAGCGGCGGCTCGCCGCGCTCGAACCGCGCTCGGCTGGCGATGTGCGCCATGCCGCGACCGCCATGGTCGCCTTCTCCGACGACATGCGGCACGAGCTCGACCTGTTGCGCGCCTTTCTGTTCGCCCGCGTCTACCGCCATCCGCGCGTCGACGGCATCATGGGTGAGGCCGAGAGGGTGGTCGGCGACCTATTCCGGCGCTACAGCACCGACCCCGAGGCGCTGCCGCCGGAATGGCGCGACCAGGCGCCTCCGCCCGGCACGCGAGGCTTTGCCCGCCACATCTCCGATTTCATCGCCGGCATGACCGACCGTTTCGCCCTGGCCGAGCATCGCCGCCTGTTTGACGCCACCCCCGATTTGCGTTAGTCGCGCGCCACAGCATGATCCGGACAAGTGGGCGCCGATTTTCCGATAAGATCATGCGCTCATAAGACCTTCCCGGAGCTGCCATGGACGTTTTTGCAGGGTTCCACGGCCGGGTGCTCGCCGCGGTCCAGCAGCTCAAGCATGACGGCGTGGTGCCGCATGACGCGAGCATCGAGGGCATCACGCTCGAATCGCCCAAGGACGCCGGCCACGGCGACCTCGCCACCAATGCCGCCATGGTGCTGGCCAAGGCGGCCGGCAAGCCGCCCCGCTCGCTCGCCGAGCGAATCGTGCCGCTGCTCGCCTCCGATCCTCATATCGACAAGGTCGAGATCGCTGGCCCCGGCTTTATCAATGTGACGCTTGCCTTGGACTTTTGGCCGAGCGTGCTGCGCATGGTGCTGGAGCAGGGCGCCTCATATGGCCGAAGCGCGATCGGCCAAGGCGAGGCGGTCAACCTGGAATTTGTCTCCGCCAATCCGACCGGCCCGATGCATGTCGGACACACCCGCGGCGCGGTGTTCGGCGACGCGCTCGCCAATCTGCTCGCCTTCAGCGGCTTCGCCGTCACCCGCGAATATTATGTCAACGATGCCGGCGCCCAGGTCGATGCGCTCGCCCGCTCGGCCTATCTGCGCTACCGCGAGGCGCTCGGCGAGGACATCGGCGCGATCCCCGAAGGGCTCTATCCCGGCGACTATCTCAAGCCGGTCGGCGAGACGCTTGCCGCCCAGCATGGCAAGGAGCTGCTGGCGATGCCGGAAGAGCGGTGGCTCCCCATCGTACGGGCCGCCGCGCTGCAAGCGATGCTCGCCTTGATCGAGGACGATCTCGCCGCACTCGGCATCCGCCATGACGTGTTCTTCTCCGAGCGCTCGCTGACCGACGGCCCGCGCGACGCGGTGGCCGAAACCATCGCCGACCTCAAGGCCCGGGGCCTGATCTACCAGGGGCGCCTGCCGCCGCCCAAGGGCAAGGTCGACGAGGATTGGGAGGACCGCGAGCAGCTTCTGTTCCGCGCCACCGAGTTCGGCGACGACAGCGACCGGCCGCTGGTGAAATCCGACGGCAGCTACGCCTATTTTGCCGGCGACATCGCCTATCATCGCGACAAGTTCACGCGCGGCTTCAAGACCATGATCGACGTGTTCGGCGCCGACCATTCCGGTCATGTCAAACGCATGAAGGCCGCCGTCGCGGCGCTCACCGGCGGCGAGGCCGAGCTCGACATCAAGATTTGCCAGCTTGTCCGCTTGTTTCGGGCTGGCCAGCCTGTCAAGATGTCCAAACGTGCCGGGACGTTCGTCACGCTGCGGGAGGTCGTGGACGAAGTGGGCGCGGGCCCCGTCCGTTTCATGATGCTCTACCGCAAGAACGACGCGCCGCTCGATTTTGACTTCGCCAAAGTCACCGAGCAGTCGCGGGACAACCCGGTGTTCTATGTGCAATACGCCCATGCGCGGGCAAGTTCGGTTCTGCGTAACGTTCGGGAGACCTTCCCGGAACTCGATCCAGAGGAGGGGGCGTTGGCGAGGAGCGATCTAGGCCGGCTGACCGATGAGGCGGAAATTGCGCTGATCCGGCGCATCGCCCAGTTCCCGCGCCTGGTCGAGGCGGCGGCAGGGGCCCATGAGCCGCATCGCATCGGCTTCTATCTCTATGAACTTGCCGGCGACTTTCACGGCCTCTGGAACAGAGGCAAAGACTTGCCACAATTACGATTTATTTACGAGAGTGACCGAGAGTTAACGCGTGCTCGTATCGCCCTGGTGGCTGCTACGAAGCGCGTCCTGGCGTCGGGTTTGGGGATACTCGGCGTTCACGCCATGCACGAGTTGCATTGAGCCAATCCGGGGCAGGGGGGATGGTTCGAGGGAAGTGTCATGTCCACGCACGATGACGGACGCGGTCGCAAGGCCGGTCCGAACCCTGGGTCGCAGTCGGATTTCACCAATACGTCGAGTTTGGGTCACGTCCCGGGGGTTCAGACTTGGGGCAATAACGCGCTCAATGCTCAGCAGAGCGAGGTATCTTTGATGGCTCACGGAGCAGGAAGACCAGGTCAGCCGGCCGGCGGACAGCGACCGATTTTCGGCGGGGGCAGCCCAGTCTTTGCACAGATGCCCACCTATACGCCGGTCACCCGCGGTCCCGATATCCGCCCCCAGACACCCACTCCGCCGCCGCCTGCCTACACCCCCTACGATCCGAGCCAACCCGCCCATTCCCAGCCGAGCCAGCAGACCGCTTCCGGGTTGAGCTACCCGAGCCCGCAATCGCCGTCTCCGCTGAGCTATCCCAGCGCTCACCCGGCCGCAGCGCCGAGCTATCAGAGCCCTCAGCCGGGCGCCGCGCCGAGCTATCAAAGCTCCCATCCGGCGGCCGCACCGAGCTACCCCGCAACGCCGAGCTATCAGGCCGCAGAATTTTCGCCCCAAAGCTATCAGCCCGCCAACCAGCCGTTGCGCGCACCGAGCTACCCAGGCGCCGAGCATGCCGGCTCTCAGGCCTATCCCGCTTCGAGCTATAACAGCGCGCAGGGTTTCTCCGGCCAGCCCTATGGCGATCAGAACTTCGGCGATGAGAGCTTCGCCGAGTCCGGCGCGGGCGATGCGAGCTTCCCCGAGTCGAGCTTCGACCAGAATTTCGCCGATCAGAATTTTGCCAAGCAGAGCTTCGGCGATGCGAGCTTCCCCGAGCCGCAGGGCTTCGACGCCAGCTTCCCCGAGCCGAGCTTCCCTGCCGCTCACGATTTTGGCCATCAGGACCAGCGCGCGCCCGACAACTACGCGCAGCCGGAGATTCACTCACAGAGCTTCGACAGCTTCGCCGACGAGGCCGGGCAGGACTACGGACATGTGCCCCCGAGCGACCCGCGGCGGCAGTTGCAAGCGTTTGACGCCATCTACGACCAGCCGCCACAGATTTCGCTGGGGTCTAACGATCAGGCGCGCCGCGCCGCCCAGGATTTCTATGAGGGCGAGCGCATCGACGCCGATTTCCTCGACGAGGGGCAGGCCCTTCCGCAGCCCGGCGCCCGCGCCAAGTCCGGCATGACCATCAGGGGCCGGAGCGCCTTCATGGTCGGCAGCGCGCTGCTCGGCGCCATCGCTCTCGGCGGCGCCTTGGCGTTCGCCTATAAGCAGAGCGGCGGCGGTCTCAGCGGTGAGCAGCCGCCTTTGGTCACGGCCGACAGCCGCCCGGTCAAGGAGCTGCCGGAGCAGGCTGGCGGCAAGGAATTCCCTCACAAAAACAAGCTGATATACGACCGGCTGCAAAACGGCGATGAGCCCGAGACCGAGCGTCTCGTGCCGCGTCAGGAGAACGTCGCGGTGCCCGCTTTGCCGCCGTCGGCCGATGGCCCGGCGCCGGTCGCCAGCACCGATTTCACCACGCCGACCACCCAGGCGGTCGGCGGTACCGAGCCGATTGCCGTAGCCTCGGTCGACGACGGGTCGATGGCTGAAGGCGGTCCGCGCAAGGTGAAGACCATGGTGGTGCGGCCCGACGGTTCGATGGACGCGCCTCCCGAAGCGGCTGCCGCCGAGGCTCCCGCAGTTGCCGAGGCTGCGCCCCAGGCTGCTGCTGCCGCAGGGGCCGCGCCGCAGACTGCTCCCGCCGCTGCGCCACCGCCCGCCGAAGCGGCGCAACAGGTCGCCGCTCTGCCGGCCCCGCCGCCACCGGCAGCCAAGCCCAAACCTGCCGTGCAGCAGACCGCTGCGGCAGCGCCGGCCGCCGCGGCCGCGACCAAATATGTCGTGCAGGTCGGCTCGAAGAAGAGCCAGACCGACGCGCTCGCGGGCTTCGCCGATATGCAGCAGAAATATCCGAGCCTGCTCGCCAATTATCGGCCGATGGTGCAGAAGGCCGATCTCGGCGCCAAGGGAGTTTGGTATCGCTTGCGCATCGGACCGATCGTCGACAAGACGGCAGCCAGCAAGCTTTGCACTCAGCTGAAGTCGCAAGGCCTGCCTGATTGCCTGGTCATGGCGCAATAGGCCGGGCAGGGCTGTTCCGGCCTTGACCTTGAGCCGCGGCGCACGCTAACCCGCGTCGTGGATTTCAAAGCCTTCATCTCAGGCTGCGCGGGCAGAACGCTCAGCGACGACGAGCGGCGCTTCTTTGCCGCCACGCGGCCGTGCGGCCTTATTCTCTTCGCCCGCAATTGCGACACGCCGGCGCAGCTTCGCGCCCTTGTCGACCAGTTCAAGGATGCGCTCGGCAGCGGCGAGGTGCTGGTGCTGGTCGATCAGGAGGGCGGCAGGGTGCAGCGCTTGAAGCCGCCGCACTGGCGCAACATGCCGCCGGCGCGCTGCTATGGACGCGTCTATGAGACCGATCGCGAGGCGGGGAAGCAGGCTGCCTTCGCCGGAGCCAGGCTGACCGCGCAGGAGCTTTACGACCTTGGCATCAACGTCAACACCATGCCGGTGCTCGACGTGCCGCAAAAGGGGGCGCACGAGATCATCGGCGACCGCGCCTACGGCACCGATCCCGACATCGTCATCGCGCTGGGACGGGCGGTCATGGAAGGGTGCCTGGCCGGCGGCGTGCTGCCGGTGATCAAGCATGTGCCGGGCCACGGCCGGGCCAAGGCCGACAGCCATTTGGCGCTGCCCCGCATCGACGTGCCGGCGGCGGAGCTCGATTCGGTCGATTTCCGGCCGTTCCATGCGCTCCGCGATGCGCCGCTCGCCATGACCGCCCATGTCCTGCTGCCGGCCTTCGACGACCGGCGACCGGCCAGCACCTCGCCCGTTATAATGGCCGAAGTGATTCGTGATCGGATCGGTCTGACAGGCTTGGTGATGAGCGACGATCTCGGCATGAAGGCTCTCGGCGGCCCGTTCGCGGCACGCGCCCGCGACGTGATCGCGGCCGGCTGCGACGTGGCGCTTCATTGCAGCGGCAAGCTTGCCGAGATGGTCGAGGTCGCCGACGCGGTGCCCATGCTCGAGGGGGTGGCCGCCGAACGCTTCGCCGGCGCGCGCGCTTGCCTGCACGCGCCGCAACCATTCGAGGTCGCCGCGGCTTTGGCTCTGGTGACGGAAGCCGCCGGCACCCAGGTGGCAAGCTTGGGCGCCGACCCCACGGTGCAGGCATGACCGAGAACGGTACGCCGATGGCCGAGGACCCGCACGGCACCGACGATCTCTCGTCCTGGGAGACCGGGGAGGAGCGGGTCGAAGCCGGCGACCAGCTGGTGGTCGATGTCGAAGGCTTCGAGGGTCCGCTCGACCTTCTGCTGGCGCTGGCCCGCACCCAGAAGGTCGATCTCGCCAAGATTTCCGTGCTGGCGCTCGCCCAGCAATATCTCGACTTCATCTCCGAGGCGCGGCGTCTCCGCCTCGAGATCGCCGCCGACTATCTCGTCATGGCGGCGTGGCTCGCCTTTCTCAAATCGAAGCTGCTGCTGCCGGCCGAGCCCTCCGACGAGGGCGAGCCGTCCGGCGCCGAGCTTGCCGCGCTGCTCGCGTTCAGGCTCAAGCGCCTGCATGCCATGCGCGAGGTCTCGGCCCAGCTCATGACGCGCAAGCGGCTCGGCCGCGACGTGTTCGCCCGCGGCCTGCCGGAGCCGATCCACATCACCAGGCAGAGCGTGTACGACGCCAATGTCTACGATTTGCTCAAGGCCTATTCGCAGCAGCGTCAGCGCACCGCGGTCACCAGCTTGCGCATGAAGCCGCGCACGGTCTGGTCGCTGAAGGAGGCGCGCGGCGAGCTTGAGCGGCTGCTCGGCATGAACCTCGATTGGGCGCCGCTCGATTTGCTCATCGCCGAGTTCCTGGTCGAGCCGGAGCTGAGAAAGACCGCGCTCGCCTCGAGCTTCACCGCCACCCTGGAGATGACGCGCGAGGGCGCGCTGGAAATCCGCCAGGCGAAATCGTTCGCGCCGCTCCTGGTCCGCCGCCGCGATCACGCCGCATGACCATGATCTGCTAGAAGCAACAACAACGGGGTCCAAGGATGACAGCGAAGCACTTGAGTAGGGCGGAGGCAATGCCGGAAGACGACACTGAGCGCGAACGAAGCCGACCGCGCCTTCCTTTGCCGCTCCCCTCAAATGTCATCGCCTTACAGTCGACCGACCGGCGCGAGAAGCTGCGCATCGTCGAGGCGCTGCTGTTCGCCGCGACCGAGCCGCTCGACGAGCAGGCTTTGGCCCGCCAGTTCATGGAAGGCGAGGACGTGCATGCGCTGCTCGAAGAGCTGCAGAGCCTCTATGCCGGCCGCGGCGTCAATCTGGTGCGCGTCGCCGGCAAATGGGCGTTCCGCACCGCCGACGATTTGTCGTTCCTGCTCGAGAAGCAGGCGGTCGAGCAGCGCCGCCTGTCGCGCGCCGCGCTCGAGACGCTCGCCATCATCGCCTATCACCAGCCGGTGACCCGCGCCGAGATCGAGGAGATCAGGGGCGTGAGCACCTCCAAGGGCACTATCGACGTGCTGTTGGAGACTGGTTGGATCAAGCTGCGCGGGCGGCGCCGCGCCCCGGGCCGGCCGGTGACCTACGGCACCACCGCGGAATTCCTTGAGCATTTCGGTTTCGACTCGATCCAGGATCTGCCCGGGCTGAACGAGCTGAAAGGCGCGGGCCTGCTCGACTCCAACCTGCCGCCCGGCTTCTCTTTGCCCAATCCTGACGACGCGCCCGATCTGCGCGACGACGAGGAGCCGCTCGAGGACGAGCCGCTGGGCCATGGCGAGGACGACGAGGACGGCGACGAGCCCACCTAGGCCGTCCGGCTTCTCGGGTTGCGCCGGACGCGCGGAAGCGCCTAGATGGGCGCCATGTTGGAGTTCCTGAAGGCGCGCACGGCCAACAACCGGCGCGGCAAGACCGGCAACCGCGGGACAGCGCGCGGCAAAGCCGCCGTAACCTTCGCCGCGCGCCTCACCTTGGAAGATCTGTCGCGCCGCTACGGCGACACCCTGGCGCTCGACCGCGTCAGCCTCGACATCGCGCCGTCGGAGATCCTCTGTCTGCTCGGCCCGTCGGGCTGCGGCAAGTCGACCCTGCTCAGGATCGCCGCGGGCGTGGAGCGCCCATCCTCGGGCCGCGTGCTGATCGACGGCCAGGAGGTGGCGGGGCCGAGCAGTTTCGTGCCGCCCGAGCGGCGCGGCGTCGGATTGATGTTCCAGGACTTCGCGCTGTTCCCGCACCTCACCATCCGCGACAATGTCGCCTTCGGCCTCAAATCGCTCACCCGCCGCGAGGCATGCGCCGAGGCCCAGGCCGCGCTCGAACGGGTCGGGCTCGCGCATTACGCCGGCGAATATCCGCATATCCTGTCGGGCGGCGAGCAGCAGCGCGTGGCGCTTGCCCGCGCCATTGCGCCTCGGCCCAGCGTGCTCTTGATGGACGAGCCGTTCTCGGGGCTCGACCCGCAACTGAGAGAGCAGATGCGCGAGGAGACCCTTGCCATCTTGCACGAGACCCGCGCCACTTCGATCGTTGTCACGCATGACGCCGAGGAGGCCATGCGCATGGGCGACCGCGTGGCGCTGATGCGCAAGGGCCGGGTGGTGCAGACCGGCAAGGCGCTCGACCTTTATCGCGCGCCCAAGGACATTCTCGCCGCGCGCACTTTCTCGGACCTGAATGAACTCGCCGCGCGCATCGACCAGGGCAACGCCGTGACCGTGCTCGGCCGCTTCGCCGCCAACGGGCTGCCCGACGGCGCCGCGGCAATCGTCTGCGTGCGGCAGCGCGGCGTGCGCCTGCTCGCGGCCGGAGAGGGCGTGCCGGCGCGGGTGCTCGATGCGCGCTTCCTCGGCGACATCGCCTTGGTCGAGGTGGCGGTGCAGGGGCTCGACGCGCCGCTATTTGCCCGCGTCAAGGAGAGCGACGTGCCGCCGCAAGGCGCCGAGATCGGCGTCAGCATCGATAGCGGCGCGGTGCTGGTGTTCGAGGCGGAGAACGGCGACCGGCCTTCGCTGTGAAGCCGCCTGGATGCGTCATACGGCGAAAGCCGGTATCCAGCATTCAAGTCGCGGCGCTTGTTGCCCTGGATTCCGGCTTGCGCCGGAATGACGGAGACCTTGGCTTGCGACGTGGCTACATTTGCTGCCATATTGGCTAGAACCTAAAACACTCGCGCGGTTTAGCGTGAGTTGGAGGCTTTCATGGGATTGAGCTGGTCGCACATTCTGATTGTGCTCGTGCTGTTCGTGCTGCTGTTCGGGCGCGGCAAGATTTCCGAGCTGATGGGCGACCTTGCCCAGGGCATCAAGAGCTTCAAGAAGGGCATGGCCGAGGACGACACGGCCCCCGCCAAGGACCCCAAGGTCATCGAGCACGCCAAGCCGGCCCCCAAGACGGCCGCCCGCGCCAAGGCGCCGCGCAAGCAGAAATCGGGCTAGTCTCTCGCCGACATTTGCGGCCGGCTACCGTCCGCGCACCATTGCCTGAAACGCACCCATGTTCGACATCGGTTGGTCGGAGCTTCTCGTCATCGCCGTGGTCGCGATCGTCGTGGTCGGGCCCAAGGACCTGCCCAAGCTGATGCGCGGCTTCGGCCATTACGCCGGCAAGCTCCGCCGCGCCGCCTCCGACTTCCAGCGCCAGTTCGAGGAGGCGATGCGCGAAAGTGAAATCGATGAAGTGAGAAAGGCGATCGAGAGCGCGAAAGCCGCGCCGCTCGACCTCGACGCGCCGAGCGATAAGCCGGTGATGCTGCCCAAGCCGGCCACGTCAATTGCCGCCGAACCCCCCGCCAAGCCGAAGCCACCGGCAAAGCCGGCGGCCAAGCCGCCGCGCAAGCGTGCCGCTAAGGCCAAATCTCCCGCCACGCGCAAGGCGAAGGCGGAGCGCGCTCCATGAACCGCGAACCCGAAGGCCACGAGGACGTCGAGGCGAGCAAGGCGCCCCTGATCGAGCATCTGGTCGAGCTCCGGCGGCGTCTGGTCTGGTCGCTGCTCGCGGTGTTCCTCGCCTTTCTGGTCTGCTTCTGGTTCGCCAAGCCGATCTACAATCTGCTGCTGTGGCCCTACCGGCTCGCGGCCGGCACCGATGCGCCGATCGAGCTGATCTACACCGCGCCGCAGGAATTCTTCTTCACCCAGATGAAGCTCGCTTTGTTCGGCGCGGTGTTCATCGCCTTCCCGGTGATCGCCTCGCAGATCTATATGTTCGTCGCGCCCGGGCTTTATCGCAACGAGCGCCAGGCCTTCCTGCCGTTCCTGATCGCCACGCCGATCCTGTTCTTGATCGGCGCCGCGCTGGTCTATTTCATGGCCATGCCGCTGGCGATGAAGTTCTTTTTGTCGATGCAGCAGACCGGCGACGCGCAGGTGCAGATTCATTTGACCGCCAAGGTCAGCGAATATCTGTCGCTGATCATGGCGCTGATCCTGGGCTTCGGCATTTGCTTCCAATTGCCGGTGGTGCTCACGCTGCTCGCCCGCTCCGGGCTGATTACCGCCGATGGGCTGAAGCGCTATCGCCGCCATGCCATCTTCGCCGTGTTCGTGGTTGCGGCCGTGCTCACGCCGCCCGACCCGATCAGCCAAATCGCGCTCGCGCTGCCGACCATCCTGCTCTACGAGCTGTCGATCTACGCGGTGAAGCTCGCCGAGAAGAAACACGCCGCCGCCACCGCCGCCGCTGCATCGGGGCCGGCCAAGCCCAAGCCTAAGCCCGCCGCCAAACCGGCTTGATTTCATCCCTCCCCTTGATGGGGAGGGGGCGCGCTTCTTCGAGCGCGCCGGGTGGGGAGAGATGCCGCCCCCACCCCAGCGTCGCAAAAGCGACGCCGGACCTCCCCGCGAGGGGGAGGTATGGAGCAAGTGTCGACGCTACCCCCACGCTATCCCCGCCCCCCAAACTTCGCTTATCATGCTCTCACCTCGTCCTTCTGAAGGCGTCATCGCGAGGCGTTCGTTATGGCGGGACGGGGTGCGGCGCCCGCGAGTCTGGTCCGCAACCAGGCACTCGAGCGGCATCGGGGCTCCCCCCGGGACCACTAGGAGTCCCTGCCAGGAGCTGGCTGAAGGCTCGGTCGGCGCAGCGATGCGCGACGGACCGGACTAAAGCGGGGCCCGATGCCGGAAAGGTCCGCGATTGGCGCGCCGCGAGGCGCCCGCCGTGTCCGGCAACGGATACGGACACCAAAGGTTTGCGTCTTTCGGCGCGCCACCCCCCTCATCCTGAGGAGGGCCGAAGGCCCTTCTCGAAGGATCGAGGGGCAACAGTCATCAGCCGGACGCGCAGGCGTCGCGGTAAGGAGCCCGGCATGCCTTGTTCGAGGGCCGCAACAATGTCCCTACCTCCCCTCGCGGGGAGGTCCGGCGTCGCTCTTGCGACGCTGGGGTGGGGGCGCTGCGCTCAAGTAGCGAAGCGATAGCGCAGAGGAGAACGCTCACCCCACCCGACGCGCCAAGGCGCGCGTCTCCCTCCCCATCGAGGGGAGGGAGGGAGTTTGCGGCAAAGTTCGGTACGAGCCGGGCGAAGACAAGGATAAGGTAGCGGACTATACGAAGCTTCGATTCAAAGCTGCCGACTCGTTAGGACCAAGCCTGTGCTCGACATCAAATGGATCCGCGACAACCAAGACGCCTTTTTAAAGGGGCTAACGAACCGCGGCTTCGACGCTCCCGCCGCAACCTTGAATCGAATTCTGAGCCTGAACGAGGAACGCCGCGCCGCGATTCAGAAATTGCAGGAGGCGCAGGCGCGCCGCAACACCGCCTCGAAAGAGATCGGCCAAGCCAAGGCCAAAAAAGATGAGACGAGCGCCAAACGGCTGATGGACGAGGTGGCCGCGCTCAAAAGCACGATCCAGGAGGGCGAAGCCGACGAAAAGCGGCTCGACGGCGAACTGCGGAACTTGCTTGCCGCCATTCCCAATATGCCGGCCGCCGACGTGCCGGTCGGTCCCGATGCGGACGCCAACAAGGAGGTTCGCAAGGTCGGCACGCCGAAGAAATTCGCGTTTCAACCGAAGCAGCATTTCGAATTGGGTGAAGCGCTCGGTCTGATGGATTTCGAGACTGCGGCGAAGCTCTCCGGCGCGCGCTTCGTGGTGCTGAAAGGCGCGCTGGCGCGGCTCGAGCGCGCTTTGTCCCAGTTCATGCTCGACCTGCATACACTCGAGCAGGGCTATACCGAGATCAACCCGCCGCTGCTGGTGCGCGACGACACCATGTTCGGCACCGCGCAACTGCCAAAGTTTCGAGACGATCAATTTCCTACGAGACGTTCGTCGGCACCTGAGGTTCCGCCAGACTTGATCGATCCAGTAACTGGCGGAGTGATCAAACACGCGGCAACTCCGGTCAAGGATACTTTGTGGCTTATTCCGACGGCCGAAGTGCCGCTGACCAATCTCGTGCGCGAGGAGATCGTCGACGAGGCCAAGCTCCCAATGCGCGTGACCGCCGGCACGCCATGCTTCCGCGCCGAGGCGGGCGCCGCGGGCAAAGACACGCGCGGCATGATCCGCCAGCATCAATTCTCCAAGGTCGAGCTGGTCTCCATCACCACGCCGGAACAATCGGCCGACGAGCACGAGCGCATGACCACCTGCGCCGAGACCGTGTTGAAACAACTCGAAATTCCTTATCGCACCGTCGTGCTATCGACCGGCGACATGGGCTTTGCCGCCAACAAGACCTACGACATCGAAGTGTGGCTGCCGGGGCAAGATGAGGGGAGAGGGGCCTATCGCGAGATCAGCTCGTGTTCGAACTGCGGCGACTTCCAAGCCCGGCGCATGAACGCGCGCTACAAACCGAAAGGCGCCAAGGACACGCGCTTCGTCCACACGCTGAACGGCTCCGGCGTTGCCGTCGGCCGCGCGCTGATCGCCGTGGTGGAAAATTACCAAGAAGAGGACGGCTCGATTCGAATCCCCGACGCGCTCAAGCCCTATATGGGCGGCCTCGCCACGATCGCCGCGCCGAAGGCATGAGCTCGCGGTCTTCTTTTCCTTCGTCATTGCCGGGCTTCGCCCGAGCATGACGACGTTAGATGACGAGGGAACTGAGCCCGCCGCCAGAGGTTGTTGATACGACTCCGTAATGCGCATCCTGCTCACCAATGACGACGGCATCAACGCCCCCGGCATCGACGTGCTGGAGAAGATCGCCACCGATCTAACCGACGATGTGTGGGTGGTGGCGCCGGAGATCGACAATAGCGGCGCGTCGCACTCGCTGACCCTGGCCGAGCCGCTGCGCATGCGCGAACTCGGCGAGCGCCATTTTGCGGTCAAGGGCACGCCGACCGATTGCGTCATCATGGGCGTGAGGTTTTTGCTGCGGCAGCAGCCGCCCGACTTGGTTCTGTCCGGCGTCAATCGTGGGCAAAATCTCGCCGATGACATCACCTATTCGGGCACCGTGGCCGGCGCGATCCAAGGCGCGCTGCTCGGCGTGCCCTCCATCGCCATGAGCCTGGTGATCGGCACCGCGGAGTCCGAGCAGGTCGGCGAGCCGATCTGGGAGACGCCGATGCGCCACGGCGCCGAGCTGGTGCGCAAGCTGCTCAAAGCGGGCTGGCCCGAGGGCGTGGTGCTCAACGTCAATTTCCCGGCCTGCGAGCCCGACGCGGTCAAGGGCATGTGCGCCACGGTGCAGGGCCTGCGCGACCCCGGCCTGCTCAGGATCGAGGACCGGCTCGATACCCGCGGCAAGGCTTATTACTGGATCGGCATAGAACGCCGCCGCGCCAAGCCGCCGCAAAACACCGATCTTTGGGCGGTGCGCTCAAATCTCATCTCGGTCACGCCGCTCTGTCTCGACTATACCGACCAGAAGACCCGCGCCAAACTTGCCAAAGTCTTGGATGGGAAGCGGCCATAGACTTTGAGACAGTGGTCGAGAATCGTCCGATACTGTTTGACCGCCTCTGAGAGGGGTGGATTTGGCTATGGCATCCGCGCAAGACCAGATCGGGCTGATCATGCAGCTCAGGCGTCGCGGCGTCCGCGACAACAAGGTGCTGCGCGCGATCGAGCGGGTGCCGCGCGAGCTGTTCGTCGACGAGGCCTTCGCCGACCACGCCTATCAGGACATCGCGCTGCCGATCGAGTGCGGCCAGACCATCTCCCAACCCTTCGTGGTGGCGTTCATGACCGAGCAGCTCGAGCTCGACGAGCGTCACAAGATCCTCGAGATCGGCACCGGCTCGGGCTACCAGGCCGCGGTGCTGTCGCATCTCTGCCGCCGGGTCTATACCGTCGAGCGTTGGCGCGAATTGCAGAAGGCGGCCGAGAAGCGCTTCGCCCAACTCGGCATCACCAATGTCACCACCATCATCGGCGACGGCTGGCTCGGCTGGCCGCCGCAGGCGCCGTTCGACCGCATCATCGTCACCGCGGCGGCGGCCAAGGCGCCGCCCGCGCTGATCGAGCAGCTGAAGGTCGGCGGCCGCATGATCATCCCGTTGGGCGCGACGCGGGACGCTCAGCAATTGGTCGAGATCGACAAGACCGAAACGGGATTGACCGAGACGAAGCTGCTGCCGGTGCGCTTCGTGCCGTTGGTGCAGGGCCGCGCCGGGGTCGCCGCGCGCGCCGCGAAGGGCTCGCGCGCCGCGAAGCCGGACGACGCCTAAGCCGTTGGCGGGCGAATCTTTTCGGCCACACCCCTAACAGTTAACAGCTTGTTAACTGCATCCGCGCTTTACTCACGGGAGACGGTGGGTAGGGGCGGAAGAGGGATGCGGCAAGTGGCGTTCTGGTCGAGCTATGGCCGCAGCGCAGGCGGCGTTGCGGCGGCCGCGTGCTTGGCATTCGCCATGGCCGGATGCAGCTCCGGCGTCTCGCGCTTCGATTTTCCGTCCTTCAATCTCACCAGCAACGATACGCCATCCGACGCCGCGAGCGCCGATTACGCCTCGACGTCGTCGCTGCCGCCGGTGCTGCCGTCGGAGTCGGTCTACAGCGCCGGCGGCGGTGACCAGCAATACGCGCGCACCAACTTGCCACCGCCATCCTATACGCCGCGACCAACCGACGCCGCGTTCTCGCCGGCATCGAGCGGGCGCCTCGGTGCCCAGCACGCCAATTACGGCGCGCAAGCCGCGCCTGAGCCGCAGCAAGCGGTGGTGCGCACCGCCCGCGCGGCGGGGTATCGCATCAAGGTCGCCAAAGGCGACACGCTCTCCACCCTGTCGCGCCGCTACGGCGTGTCGGTGGAAGAGATCATGAGCGCCAACAATCTGCCCGACGGGCGCCTGTCGATCAGTCAGGAGCTGGTCATGCCCGGCGTCACGGGACCGAAAGCGATTCAAGCCGAAGCCACGCCGGCTTCTGTTCCGGCTTCTGAGCCGGCTTCGGGCCAATCGACCTATAAGGTCGCGAAGGGCGACACGCCGCACGACATCGCCGAGAAGCTCGGCGTCGACGAGAAGGCCCTGATCGCGGCGAACAATCTCAAGCCGAACAATCTCCAGATCGGTCAGGTCCTGACGGTCCCGGACCAGAGCGCCGCGCCGGACATGGCGGCGAATGAGCCGAGCCCGCCCGCCTCGAGCACCAATCCTGCGGTGCGCGTCGTCAAGACGGAGACCATTCTTGCGCCCGGCAGCTCGCTCGCCGAGGAAGAGGCTCAATCGGTCAGCCAAGACACCGAGACCAAACCGGCGCCCAAGGCTAATCAGAAACAGGCGGCGGCGGACATTCCTGCTTCGCCCGAGATCACCGGCGAGGACAGTCCGCGCGCCGCGAGCGTCGGCGACCTGCCGACTCCTGACCCGATGTCGGGCAATAGTTTCCGCTGGCCGGTGAAGGGCCGTGTCATCGCCGAGTTCGGCGCGCGGCCGGACGGCGGCCATAATGACGGCATCGACGTCGCCGTGCCGCAAGGCACCTCGGTGAAGGCCGCCGAGAACGGCGTGGTGGCCTATGCCGGCAACGAGCTCAAGGGCTATGGCAACCTCGTGCTGGTCAGGCACGCCAATAACTGGGTGTCGGCCTATGCCAATAACGAAGAGCTGCTGGTCAAGCGCGGCGACAAAGTGCGCCGCGGCCAGATCATCGCCAAGGCCGGCGCGACCGGCGCGGTCAGCCAGCCGCAGGTGCATTTCGAGCTGCGCAAGGGCTCGCGGCCCGTCGACCCAACCAAATATATGAGCGACCAGGCGGCCAACGTCGACTAGCGGCTAAAGCTTGGTGCCGAGCCGGCCGGCGAGGTCCTGGATATATTGCCAGGCGACGCGGCCCGAGCGGCTGCCGCGCGCTAAGGCCCAGGCGAGCGCCTGTTCGCGCAACGCCGACTCCGCAATGCCCAGGCGGTAATGCTCGGCATAGCCGCGCACCATGTCGAGATAGTCGTCCTGGCTGCAATTGTGGAAGCCGATCCACAGCCCGAACCGGTCCGACAGCGACAGCTTCTCCTCGACCGCCTCGCCGGGATTGATGGCGGTCGAGCGCTCGTTGTCGACCATCTCGCGCGGCATCAGATGCCGGCGGTTCGAGGTGGCATAGAGCAGCACGTTGGCGGGACGTCCTTCGATGCCGCCTTCGAGCACGGCCTTTAGCGATTTGTACGAGGTGTCGAGCGCCTCGAAGGAGAGATCGTCGCAGAACAGAATGAAGCAGTGCTCGGGCGCCGTCCGCAAATGAGCAAGCAGTTGCGGCAACGACGCCAGATCCTCGCGATGGATCTCCACCAGCTTGAGCCCCGCGACCTCGCGATGCACCGCCTTGACCAGCGAGCTCTTGCCCATGCCTCGCGCGCCCCATAGCAGCGCGTTATTGGCGGGCAGGCCCTTGGCGAACCGGACCGTGTTCTCAAGCAGCGTGTCGCGCATGCGGTCGATGCCCTTGAGCAGGGACAGCGCCACGCGATTGACGTCTTTGACGGTCAGGAACCCTTCGCGCTCGGCCTGCCAGACGAAGGCGTCTCCGTCCTTAAAGTCGGGCCGCTCGGGCTGGCGCGGGCCGAGGCGCTCGATGGCGCGGGCAATCCGCTCGAACAGGCCGGAAAGGGGCTCTTGAAAGTTCATGTCGCGCCCGTTGCAAAGGCTATCGAGGTGGCTATAGTCGCGCCACCTTCGAGGGGGGAGGGCCCGTCGCACACCGACGAAAGGGCCGCAACCGTCGAGGGCGGCCATCCTTAAGCCAAGCATAGGACAGGAGCAATGCCAGGGTTTACCTACGCTCAAGCCGCCCCGGGTGCGTTCGACATGCTGAATAGCCTGATCGTCCCCACCATGCTAATCATCGGCATCATGTATTTCCTGATGATCCGGCCGCAACAGAAGCGGCTCAAGGAGCATCGGGACATGGTCGCGGCCATCCGCCGCGGCGACACCGTCGTGACCTCGGGCGGCATCATCGGCAAAGTCGCTAAAGTTGACGAGCAGGAGCTTCAGGTGGAAATCGCCGACGGCGTTAAGATCAAGGTCGTGCGTTCCACGGTCTCCGAGGTGCGGGGCAAAGTGGAAGCGGCCCCGGCTGCGAAAGCAAAGGCCTCCTCTTAGTGAATTTCTCGATGTCCAATCGTCCCATACGTTAGTCTGACCCGGAGTTCGAGCGCGGCGATGCTACATTTCCAAAGATGGAAGCTGATCCTGGCGGCCGTGGTGGTCATCGCCGGTTTCCTCTATGCGCTTCCCAACCTGTTTCCCAAGTCGTTCTTGGAACACGTGCCGTCCTGGCTCCCGCACAAGCAGGTCAATCTCGGCCTCGATCTTCAAGGCGGCGCCCATCTCCTTTATCAGCTCGACGAGAAGGACATGGTGGAGGATTGGCTCAACACCATTCGCGGCGATATGCGCGAGACTCTGCGGCGCGCCCGCATCGGCTATTCCGATCTGACCCTGGATGTCGCCAACCGTGCCGCGTCGGTGAAGATCCGTAACCCGGCCGACATGGATAAGGCCGAAGCCGAGCTGCGTAAGCTCGCCGTGCCCGTCGGCGGCAACGTGTTCGGGAGCATCGCCGGCGGCAGCGATCTCGACGTCACCCGCGGCGGCGATGACCGCATCACGCTCACCGTCACCGAGCCCGGCTTGGCGCATCGCATGACCTCGGCCATCCAGGCCTCGATCGAGACCATCAGGCGCCGCGTCGACGCCTTCGGCACCACCGAGCCCAGCATTCAGCGCGAAGGCAGGAATCGCGTGCTCGTTCAGGTCCCCGGCATTTCCGACGTCGAACGCCTGAAAACCCTGATCGGCGAGACCGGCAAGCTCGAATTCAAGATGGTCGATCCTTCCGTCGATCCGCTTCAGGCCGCCACCACCAAACAAGTGCCGCCCGGCGATGAGCTCGTCTACTCCAACGACACCCCGCCCATTCCCTACGTTCTGAAGGAGCAGGTTCTGGTGAGTGGCGAGAATCTGGTGGATGCCGCGCCCGGCTTCGACAGCCGCACCGGCGAGCCGGTGGTCACCTTCCGGTTCGACGCCGCCGGCGCCAAGCGTTTCGCCAAGGTGACGCAGGAGAATGTCGGCCTACCGTTCGCCATCGTGCTGGACAACAAGGTGGTCTCGGCGCCGGTGATCCGCGAGCCGATCCTCGGCGGCACCGGGCAGATCAGCGGCAATTTCACCGTGCAGCGCGCCAACGACCTCGCCGTTCTGCTCCGCTCCGGCGCACTGCCGGCCAAACTCACCGTGATCGAGGAGCGCACCGTGGGCGCGAGCCTCGGCGCCGACTCGATTGAATCGGGCAAGAAGGCCGCCTTGATGGGATTGGCGCTGGTGATGATTTTCATGGTGGCGGCTTACGGCCTGTTCGGCATGTTCGCCAACATCGCGTTGATCGTCAATATCGCGCTGATCTTCGCGGTGCTTTCGCTCATGGGAGCGACCCTCACGCTGCCGGGCATCGCCGGCATCGTGCTCACCATCGGCATCGCCGTGGATGCCAACGTGCTGATCAACGAGCGCATCCGCGAGGAGGTACGGGCCGGGAAATCGCCCTATGCGGCGGTCGATGCCGGCTATTCGCGCGCGCTCATTACCATCATCGACTCCAACGTGACCACGCTGATCGCCGTGCTGGTGCTGTTCTGGCTCGGCTCAGGACCGGTGCGCGGTTTCGCCGTGACGCTGACCGTCGGCATCCTCGCCTCGATGTTCACCGCCGTGACCGTCACCCGGCTCATGGTCGCTTATTGGCTGCGCTGGGCGCGGCCTCAGCTCATACCGATTTAGGGGATACCATGTTTCGCGGCATTCATTTCATCCCTCCGGATACCAAGATCGATTTCGTCGGCCTGAGGACGATCAGCTGGATCGTCTCGGCGCTGTTGACCGTGGTCCCGCTCGTTCTGGTCGCGACCATCGGGCTCAACATGGGCATCGACTTTCAGGGCGGCACGCTGATCGAGATCAAGACCAAGGAAAGCCCGGCCAATCTCTCCGACATTCGCGGCAAGGTCACCGGGCTCGGCCTCGGCGAGGTTCAGATCCAGGAATTCGGCGCGCCGGATGCCGTGCTCATCCGCATCGCTTCCCAGCCGACCGAGCAGGAGCAGCAGGCTTCGATAGCCAAAGTGAAGGGCGCGCTCGGCGACGGGGTCGAGTATCGCCGTGTCGAGATCGTCGGGCCGACCATTTCCGGCGAACTGATCGCCAAGGGCACCATCGCCGTGGTCGTGGCCCTGATCGGAATCCTGATCTATGTCTGGTTCCGCTTCGAATGGCAGTTTGCCGTTGCGGCCATCGCTTCGCTGATCCATGACGTGACCGGGACCATCGGTCTTTATTCTTTGTTCCAGCTTGAATTCAACGTCTCGAGCATCGCCGCGATCCTCACCATCATCGGCTATTCGCTCAACGACAAGGTCGTGATCTTCGACCGGATCAGGGAGAATTTGCGCAAATATAAGCGGATGCCGCTGGTCCAGCTGCTCGACGTCTCGATCAACGAGACCCTGGCCCGCGCCGTGTTGACCCATGTGACCACCTTCCTCGCCATGCTGCCGTTCCTGTTCTTCGGCGGCGAGACGATCTTCGGCTTCGCCTTGGCGATGTGCTGGGGCATCGTCATCGGCGCCTATTCCTCGATCTTCGTGGCCTCGCCGCTTCAGCTCATTCTCGGCGTGCGGCGCGACGCGTGGAGCGGGGCTCCGGCGACGGCCAAGGGAAGAGGACCGGCCGCGGCGCGCGTTTGACTCTGAGGCGAGCGGACCTTGCATGAGGCCGAGCGGGGCGACACGGTAAGACGCATCGCGCGGTCAGGCGATCCGGATCGCGCCCTTGCCGCTTTGTTCGCGCCGCGCGAGACCCGCGCCGATCTTCTTACGCTCTACGCCTTCAATGTCGAGCTCGCCCGCATCGCCGAGCAGGTGACCGAGCCCGAGCTCGGCGCCATCCGCCTGCAATGGTGGCGCGAGGCTCTGGCGCGCGCGAGGACTGGTGAGAGCACCGGTCATCCCGTGGCCGATGCCATGGGCGACGTTCGGCGGCGCCGCGCCCTTGCGCCGGAGCGCATCGAGAGCCTGATCGAGGCCCGTAGCTTCGATATCGCGACCAGGATCATGCCCGACCGGAGCGCGCTCGAGACCTATCTCCACGATACCGCCGGCGCGTTGTTTGGCTTGGCCGCCGCATGTGCTGGCGTTCCCGGCGCGACCATCGAGCCGGCGGCGTCGCAAGCGGGCCTCGCCTATGGTCTGACCGGCCTGATGCGCGCCTTGCCCGTGCATGCTTCGAGCGGCCGCGTCACTCTCCCGGCCGATGCGCTTCGCCGCCACGGGACCTCCCCCGAAGCGGTGCTGGCGGGGCAGACGGAGCCAGGTCTCCGCGTGGTGCTGGAGGACCTCCGCGACCAAGCGAGGACGGCGCTCGACGACGCGCGGCGTCACGTCGCCAAGCTCGACCGGCGCGCCCAGGCGGCCTTCCTGCCGCTCAGTCTGGTAGACCCCTATCTCGCGGCGCTGGAGCGGCGCGGGCGCGACCCCTTGCGCGAGATCGCCGATGTCAACCCGCTCAACCGGCTGTGGCGCATGGCACGCTGGCGGCCCTAGCGGCTGGTACGAGCGGCGCTACTCCGCCGCGACCGAGCTTGGATGACCGAGCCAGCGGTCGAGATCGGCCAGCGCGCGGCCGGCCATCGCCCGCTTTCGTTCGAAGCCGCGGCTCGCACGCGGACCTTTGCCGCGCGGGGATGTGATTGCAGCGACCGGCGGGAACAGCCCGAAATTAATATTCATCGGCTGGAAGCTGCGCGCGCCCGCTTCGTCCTCGGCGCTCAAATGACCGCCGGTGATGTGGTTCAGCAGCGCGCCCAACGCCGTGGTCGGCGGTGGCGGCGACAGTACGCCGCCAAGTCGTTCCGCCGCGGCGAAGCGCCCCGCGACCAGTCCGATCGCCGCCAACTCGACATAGCCCTCGACGCCGGTGATCTGGCCGGCAAAGCGCAGGCGCGGATCGGCCCGAAGCCTGAGACTGGCATCGAGCAATTTCGGGCTGTTGAGGAAGGTGTTGCGGTGGAGCCCGCCCAGCCGCGCGAACTCGGCCTGTTCGAGGCCGGGGATCATCCGAAACACGCGCGCCTGCTCGCCATGCTTCAGCTTGGTCTGGAACCCCACCATGTTCCACAAGGTACCGAGCGCATTGTCCTGGCGAAGCTGCACCACGGCATGCGGCTTTACGCCCGGCCGATGCGGGTTGGTGAGACCGACCGGTTTCATCGGTCCGTAGCGGAGCGTGTCGGGGCCGCGCTCGGCCATCACCTCGATGGGCAGGCACCCCTCGAAATAAGGTGTGGTCGCTTCAAACTCTTTGAAGGCGGTCTTCTCGGCAGCAAGCAGCGCTGCGATGAAAGCGTCGTATTGGCTTTGGTCGAGTGGGCAGTTGATGTAATCGGCGCCGCCGCCGCCGGGGCCTATCTTGTCGTAGCGTGACTGGAGCCAGCATATCGTCATGTCGATCGAGTCGTGATGCACGATGGGAGCGATGGCATCGAAGAAGGCAAGCTCGGCTTCGCCGGTCAGTGCCTGGATGGCGCGCGCCAGCGCCGGAGAGGTGAGGGGCCCGGTCGCCACAATGACGCTATCCCAATCGGTGGGCGGCAGGCCCGCTATCTCACCCCGGGAGATGTCAATGAGCGGATGCGCTTCGAGCGCCGCCGTCACCTGCGCCGCGAAGCCGTCGCGATCGACTGCCAGCGCGCCCCCGGCCGGCAGCTTGTTGGCGTCGGCGGCCGCCATGATCAGCGAGGAGGCGCGGCGCATCTCCTCGTGGAGCAGCCCGACCGCATTGGTCTCCCATTCGTCCGAGCGGAACGAGTTCGAGCACACAAGTTCGGCGAGCGCCCCGGTCTTATGCGCTTCGGTCTGGCGGTCGGGCCGCATCTCGTGGAGCACGGCCGGCACGCCGCCACGCGCGAGCTGCCAGGCCGCTTCGCTGCCTGCCAATCCACCTCCGACGACGTGAACTTCGCCCGCCATGGCTGACCCTAGGCCGGCACGGCGCAAGCATTCAAGCCGGGATCATGGCCTGAAAAACCATCGGCTTCGTGGCTAGGAATTGGGCAAAATGATGAAATGGTGTTCAAAATGGCACAGTTTTCGACTATGTTTCAGGCGGAAGCGAATCGCCTGGTAACAACATAGGCTTCCGCTCATTGAGCCGGTGGATCGCCGGCACCTCGGCGCATCGGCCCGCTCTTCCACGAAAGGGGGGTGAGATGTCATCGAATACAGCACTCGCTATTAGCGTTGGCGTGCTTGGCGCAATTGCCACTTGGCTCTTCCTTGGGCCGCTCGGTGGCGCGCTGGCGATCTGGGCAGCGTTCATCGCCTGGGGCTGCTACTTCCATTGCGGTGGCAAGGAGCAAGGTCTGCAATCGGCGATCGTCAACAACGCCGCCGGCGCAGTGATCGGAGGACTGACGCTGCTCGCAGCTGGCGCAGCCATTGGCGGAAGCCTGCCTGCCGCCGTCTGGCCGGCAATCTGTGTCGGCGTCGGCGTGGCGGCCATGGTTCTGCTCGCCAATCTGCCGATGTTCTCCGTCATCCCGGCGCAAGTCTATGGCTTTGCCTCGGTTGTCGCCTACACGCTGATGACAGCCGACGGCGCCGCCAATCTGACCGCCGGCTCAATGGCCAACCCCGTCGTCGTCATCATCCTTTCGATGATCGTCGGCGCCGTGTTCGGCTATGTATCGGAAAAACTCGCCGGCATGCTCGCCGGCGCGGGGCATGGCGCGCGCCACGCCAAGGCTTAAGCGACTGCGCCATTTTCGGCGATAGGCGGGGCGACGCGGCCCCGCAGCCTGTTGAGCGACGTGGTCTTCCATCTGGGGGGCCACGTCTCTCGTTTCTGGCGGCGGTAAACGCGATTGCGCAAGAGTAAATAAAGACGCGCCAGAAAGGCGCATGGGTGAATTTCGAGGCAACCCTTTTCGGCAACATCGCTTGCGCTGCTTGTTAGGCACGGGCAATGTGCCCTGCTTCTCGGCTCCATCGTCTTTTCGGGGGACTAAAGCCTATGCCCTCCGTCGCCGTTGCTTGGAAAGGCAACAGCCACGACCCGCGCAGCCGGTACCGGCTGCTCGGACATTTGCACCGCCTGGCCGCGCGCAGCGACGAGTATCTGCGCCTGCGGCAGCCGGAGCGTCCGCGCGTGCTGGACATGATGAATCAGCAGCGCGGCGGCACCGTGCGCGGCAGGGCCAATATCGAGACCATCGATCACGACATCTCCGGCAAAATTCTGATCTCGAGCTTTGTCAGCCCCGACCCCGAGGCGTTTCTGGCCGAGGCTCGCCAGGCGAGCCTCACTCTGATCGAGGACCCCGAAGCCAAGGCGCCGCCGTTGATCTCGATCGAGAGCGGACGGCTCAGCGGCCTCGACTTCAAGCTGTTCGACCCGCGCGGGCTTTATCCCGGCGCCGATCGTATGAGCTTCGTGTTTCTCGAATGCCCCGCGCAGCCTTTGCTCGATGGCCGGTTGGTCGAGGTTGCGACCGCCGAGGATTGCATGGCGAGCGGCGCCGAGAGTCTCCGCGGCGCGGATTTCTACCTGTGCGCTCCCAGCGTCCACCTCCGCTACTACTTGGAGGATTGGACCGACTGCGTGTTCTCCTGGATCAAGTTCTTCTTCATCGACGATTTCTGGTGGCACCGCTGGGAAGAGATGCAAGGCTATGCCGACTACCGCCAGGTGTTCGAGGATTTGGAAGCCGAGCGCGGCAAAGAGGCCGCCGAGGAGGCGGCCTTCGATGCCGTGCTCGGCACGTTCGCCCAGCACGCCGAGCACTGGATCGGCGAGGTCGAAGGCTGGGCCAAGGCCGAGCAGGGCTAGCCCCGCAACTCCTCTCGCATCCCTTCCACCAAATGCTGGTGCACCTTGTTCGCCGCCTCGACCTTGGTGACCACGCCGTCAGTGTTCACATCGAGGCCCTTGTTCTGTCGGTACTCCTTAGAACCCTGGGCGAACAGGACGTGGGATGACGGCTTGCCGATGGCCCGTGGCCAGAGGATCGCCATGTAGAGATCGCTCAGGTCCTTGAGCCTTCCCTTGTATGGCAGAACATAGTCGAGCTGGGCGACCGCGTTCATCCTCTTCAGGGCGGCCGTCGACTGCCCAATCCTCTCGCCGTGCCGGGCATGAATTGGATAAGCCCGACGGCCCCGTTATAGGGATTTTTCGATATTGGCGCTGAAGGTGCGCGCGCTCTCGAAGGCCATGGCCGCCATGAGATAGTTGGGATCGATGTCGAGCTCGGCCGAGATCTCGACCACCTTGTGCTTGAACGGAGCGCTCACCTTCTTGCCCCAGGCCACTTCTATGTCTTCGATAGTCCGGGCGGCGAATGCCATCGCCATCCGCTCGAGCTGCGTTTGCGTGAGTTGCCAGTCCGCTCGGCTGTCATATTTGGCCTTCTCCGGGAGCACCGAGATGTGGACGTGCTTGTTGTGGGGGTTGGCTCCCGTATAACGACGCCAGGTCCACGGCTGGGTCTTGGAGTTGCAGATTTGCCGGTTCCAGATGATGTACTTCACCCGCGGATCCCTGGAGGCCACGATCGAGTCGGCAATTTTCTGAGCGTCGCATCCATTGCGCGGGTCGTGAGTGAAGTCGCGGGCCGTGACCACGCCGACATTGCCGTCAAGGACCCACGGGTTGTGGTCGGAGGCACGGCTTTGATGCCGGGGATCGCCCGATCGAGCCGTCGCTGGCCTTGTTACGGCCCGGCGCCATCTGGTTCACCTGCTCGAGCAAGCGCTGTAGGGATTCGGCGACGCGCCAGCCGCGCACTTGCCGCAACAGCAGGCCGCCTTTGCGCGCGCCTACCCGCGCGGCGGCGGCACTGTCGTCATATCGGTTTGGTGTGATCTCGTTGCGGAACAGAACTTCGAGCACCTGGGCCGGCTTGGCCGCGGCGGCGCGGCTGGCGGGAGAGCGGGTCGTCATCTTGCGGCTAGCTTTCTTGCCGCCGGGCTTCTTGCGGTTAGGTTTCTTGCGGCTGGGTTTCTTGGCGCTCATGGAACTCCTCCCCAATCGGTTGGAACGCGTCCGACAGCGAGTATAACCGTCATATACAATAGGGTAGTATCTTGGGTCTATGCGCCTTAGGCCGCGGGCTCCTTGCCGAACGCCTTGCGCAGCTCGTCCTTGGCCTTCTCCAGCCGCGCGCGGTCGGCCTCGCTGAGGGTCTTGCCGGCGCGATTGATGTAGAACACCAGCATCGACATGGCCGATCGGAACGGACTGGCCTTGCGGCGCTTGCTCGCTTCCGCCGAACGCTTGAGCGAGGCGGCGATCTCTTTCGGGTCCGTCAGCGAGAACACCCCCTTCTCGAGGACGAGCGCGCGGGAATGCTCGGTCACATTGTGCGACCAGCTTCTGGCGGGGCCTTTAGCCGGGTTTTCGCTCGCCATGGCCCTGATCCGTTCACACCTGAATCATCTTAACGCCACAAGCGCCGACTAGTTGAGGTCAACGCCTGGAAAAAGGAGACTCCGATGGGGAAGCTCACCCTCTATCATGCCGCGCCGTCACGCTCGTCGATCGTCCGCTGGATGCTTGAGGAGATTGGCGAGCCTTACGAGCTTAACGTGCTGAGCCTGATGAAGGGCGAGCAGTCGGCGCCCGGCTACCTCGCCGTCAATCCGATGGGCAAGGTGCCTGCCTTGAAACATGGCGAGGTCGTTGTCACCGAGGCTGCCGCGATCTGTACCTATCTCGCCGACGAGTTCCCGCAGGCCAAGCTGAACGTGCCGGTGGGCGATCCGCGCCGCGGTCCCTATCTCAAATGGCTGTTCTTCTGCCCCGCCTGCATCGAGCCGGCCATCACCGATCAAGCCTTCCCGCGGCAGGAGCAGCCGCGGCGGAGCACGCTCGGCTACGGCGATTTCGACACGGTCATGAACGTTGTGGCTAAGGCTGTCGAGCCCGGGCCCTATCTCTTGGGCAAGCAATTCACCGCCGCCGACGTTGTGGTGGGCTCGACGCTCCGCTGGGGCCTGATGTTCGGGCTGCTGCCGACCCGGCCCGAGTTCATGGCCTATGTCGGGCGGCTCGAGCAGCGGCCCGCGCTGCAGCGCGCCGCCGCTCTCGATCAGGAACTTGCCGCGGCCTAGCGGGCCACGACGGCCTATCCTCATTTGCTAAAGGCGCGCCAGCAGCCGCAACAGCAGCGCCGTGCCGAAACCCCAGGCGCCGTTCAGCAGAAGTCCCGAGGCGAAGCGCGGCCAAAGCGGCGGGATCGGCTCGCCCTTAATCGGCAGCACCACGAAGAACGCCACGGCGGTGAGCGCCACCGCGCCGACGACGGTCCAGCTCGCCCAGTAACCGGCCCCGCTCAATTGTCCGAGCAGCAGCGCCAAGCCCGCTCCCCACAGGCCGCCCCAGAACGCCTTCGAGATCACCGACGGCACGCCGTATGGCGGGATCGGATCGAGCGGCCAGGCTGGCCGGTCGGGCGGAATGACGCCGATCTGGTTGAAGACCCACCACAGGCCCTGATGGAAGATCAGCGTGGCGACGAAGCCGGCAATGAATCCGAAGGTCAGCAACTTCAGCAGCGGCATGGCGCGGCCCTCTTGCCAGTCGGCGATGGCCTAGTCGTGCGGGAAATCGCTCCTCAACACAAGCGAAGCGCCGCGGCTGTGCACACCGAATCGACGCATTTCGACTTGAATGCGGCCCACGGCCGATACCAAGCCGAAACCGGAAATCTCGGCAGCGCTCCTCGTGCTAAGCTGACGGGACTAGGCTCTCCGTCGTCACTCAGGAGGGACAGAAGATGCCTTCTGCATCCACCGCCAAATCGACGCCGCCCAAGGGGACGGCAAGCAAATCTCCCGTCGTCGCCTCCAACGAGCTCAAACGCACCAAGGTGTGGGGCGAGACCGACCAGGCCTAAGTTGGGCCGGCGCCTTCGCCGTCTATGGCGGGCACGGTACGACCGCGTCCTCGACCATCGTCTACGAGATCGAGCCGGGCAAGCGCCTCGGCTGGCACACCGACGCCACCGAGGAAACGCAATACATCATCGCCGGCCAGGGCAAGCTTTACCTGGAGGACGGCTCGACCCACTGGGCCCCGCCGATCTACCCCAGCTGTTTCTGGAAGCAGGGCGTGTTAGGCCGCTGGAAGATGGTGTGCCGCTAAACGCACTGCCGACTGCCCTCGCTTGACTGTTTTGCCTGTTGTTGTGCCGCGTTCGGTTGAGGGGTCCATCTCGACACCCCAACGCGCGTGACCTCCCACGCCTCATCGTCACTATCAACGAGCTGTTCTGGTCGCGCTAGGCTTTGCCCAACAGCACCTCGCGTTGCTTCAGCAGCGCGTCGAGCTTCGCCTGCTGATCGGCGATGCGATCGGCGTTGCGCTCTTCGTCCGCCGCGCCGGAATAGGCCGCGGCCTGCTCCACGAGCTCACGCAGATTGTCCTCGACGATCTGGATGCGCTTCTCGATTTCCGCAAGTGCTGCTTGGTCAGCCATTGTCACCTCGAAGGGTTGGGGGGCGGGCAGGGCGGCCACTATACTCTGCCTCAGGGTCAGACGGCAAAGCCGGCGCGGGACGCGCAAGCTGCGCCGCGCCGGTCCCCAAGCGCGAGGCTCCGGCGCTACTGTATTCCCGCTCCGACGAGAAGCCGCGCTCGCACGCGCCCTCATCCGTCCCTATATGCGAGATAGGATCCAATCAACGAGAAAAGGATGCATATGGACCAATGAACGAAGCAGACACCGTCGAAATCGACGACACCGATACGGAAGCCTCATGGTTCGTGACCGAGGCCGCCGGCTTCATGGGCGCGCCGGCGCGCCCTGACCGCCTTATCAGCCGCGTGGCTGAACGGATGCGGCGCCGAACGCGACCCGAGCACTTGATCTCTAACAGCATATTCGGACTGTTCCGCCACGGCGTCACCGCGGCGATCTATCTGGGCCTCGCCTACGCCGCCAAGATGGCGTTCGGCATCTCCATCGCCTTCAACGCCATGCGGTGAGTGGCGCCGGGGTCGAGGCCCGGCCGTCATCCTGAGGTGCGATGGCGAAGCCCGAAAGGACGGCCGAGCACCTCACCATGACGACGCTTGTGGGAGGCCTTGCAATTTGCGCGTCCGGCCATATCTCTAGGAAACGGGTCGCCCGGCCCTTTACGGGGACTTCCCATGACCAAATGGCTCCTGATCCTGGTCCTGCCTCTCGCGTCGCTCGCGCTGGCCGGCTGCGTCACCGAGCAGAATTCGGTCCTGCCGATGACGCTGGGGCCCAGCGAGGCGGCGCAGGCCACCTGCCTGACCTATGGCGACACCCCGGCCTATGGCTGCAAGGGCCAGGGCGCCGTCGCCATCTCCCAAGATACGAAATAACGCGGGCTTACACCGCGTCTTTGGCGGCCTTCACCGGGCGGGCCTTCAATGTCTTGCGGGCGGGCTTCGCCTTGAACACGGTCGGCTCCTTGGTGAACGGATTGATGCCTTTGCGTTCCGGGGTCGCCGGCTTGGTGACCACCATGAACTTGGCGAAGCCCGGCAGGACGAACACGCCCACCTTCTTCAGCTCCTTGTGGCCGACGGCGGCCATCGACTCCATCACCGCCTTGACGTCTTTCTTCGCCACCGAGCACTCCTCGGAAATTTTTTGAATGAGTTCGGATTTCGACATCATGGGTTTTGGTCCTCCTGAAAATGAGCCCTCGGCCGCCTTGGAGGCTTGTTTTGCCCCCGTCTCCTCTGACGGTTGGCCGATTCGGGGGCAATTGTCCGCTAAAACCCTAACGAATCCTGTGAATTGCCGGGGCAAAAGGCCGTTCAGGCCGCGCTCGCCCTTGGGCTTGACCGGAGGGAACACGCGGGGGCTGCACCCCAGGTTCGGCGTTTCGCCCACCCACCCACAGTACCGTTGGCACTGCGTCAGGCTTCGGGGCAAGTATCCCCTCATGTTCAGTATGTATTAGCCTCATCTATTAGTCGCCCTGTAATGGCTTCATCGTTATGAATAGCCTCGCTGTATGTATTAGCCTCGCGGTGATGGCATCGTCGTTACAACCGGCAGGTGGAGAGACTGAACATGGATCGACGCGTCGTTTGCGGGGTGATCGCGGCGGTGCTGGCCGCCGCCGGGCCGGCATGGTCCGATCCGGTGCCTGCGACCGACGACACGCTGATCATCCAGGCGAAAGATCATGCCGAGCTTACCGAGAAATTTTGCGCGGCCAATCCAAACGTCGAGCACATCATCGTGCTGCCGGCCTCGCTGTTCGTCGACAGCCAGCAGGTGATCTGCGACAGCGGCCCATACAAACTTTATCGGATCATCGAGCATGACGACACGGATGATTTTGAATATTTTTTGGATCCGCCGGTGTATGGCAAAGCAAATCGGTTGGGGTGTGACGGCAAAGCCGGACTGACCATGCAGACCATCGCGGTGAACTGCCGGCCGTTGAAGTAACTGTCGGGGGTCCGATGTCCGGGTTCGGTCCAAATCGGCGCGACGTGCTCAAGCGCATGGCCCTGCTTGGCGCGGCCGGCCTGGTCCCCGGCATGCTGCCGGTTTGGCCGGCGCGCGCGGCCGACCTTACCGCCGGCTTCGTCTATATCGGCCCACGCGAAGATTGGGGCTGGAACGAGTCCTTCGCGGTGGCGGCGGCGGCGCTGCAAGGCGTTCCGAACGTCAGGGTCGTCCAGGCGGACTACCTGCCGGAGAGCACCGACTACGGCAGCGGCAAGGACACGCCGGAAACCAGAGCCTACGCCGAGGCGATGGAGCGCTTGATCGCCAACCAGGGCGCCGGCCTGATCGTTTCGACCTCGTTCGACCACGATCCGTTCCTGCTGGCGACGGCCAAGAAATACCCGGACGTCGTGTTCCGCCAAGCCTCAGCGCTCGCCAACGACGCCAACCCGCCCAACGTCGGCAGCCAGTACGCATTGCTCAACCAGGGCCATTATGTGAACGGCGTCGCCGCCGGCCTGTGCACGACCACCAACAAACTCGGCTTCGTGGCCGGCCTGCCGTTCGGCACCGTGCTGCTCAACGTCAATTCGTTCCTGATGGGCAGCCGCCAGACCAATCAAGATGCCACCGTGCGGGTCGTGTTCACCGGCGGGTGGGAGGGTGCGCGCGACGCCGCGGCGACCAATGCGCTGGTGGACGCGGGCTGCGACGTCATTACCTGTCACATGGACGCCCCGCGGGTGGTCATCGAGACGGCCGAGGCCCGCGGCGTCAAGACCTGCGGTCACGCCTTCAACCAGGCCCCGCTCGCCCCCAAGGGCTACATCACCGGCGCCGAATATAAGTGGACCGGAATGTTCGAGACCTTCATCGAGACGCTGCAGCGGGGCGGGACCCTGCCCAACTTCGTCACCGGCGGATACGACAAGGACTATGTCGCCTCGAGCCCGTTTGGCGCCGGCGCGACCCCGGAGGCGATCGCCGCCGCCAAGACCGCCATGCAGGCGATGCGGAACGGGGACGCGATCTTCGTCGGTCCGCTCCTGGACAATAGCGGCAAGATCGTGGTGCCGGCCGGCACCAGCTATGGACCTTATGCCGACGAGCTGCAGCAGACCGATTATCTGATCGACGGTGTGATCGGCTCGATCGCCTGACCAAGCGGCGCATTGCTCCATCGCCGCATTTCGTGCAAATCTGCGCGGCCAAACTCTCGATCACCACCACGACAACACGCATGAGGACTCCATGATCGGCAATGCTTTGCGCGCGGTCGCTCTCGCCGCCGCTTTCGCCACCATCAGTTTCGCCGCGTTCGCCAAGGCGGCGCCGTATGACGGCAGTTGGACCATGGTGCTGGTGACCACCAGCGGCCATTGCGGCACGATCAAGATGGGCATGGCCGTCAAGGCCGGCCTCATTTCCGCGACCAGCGGCAAATTCGTGCGGCACAAGATTTCGCTCGCGGGGCGCATTGCCGGCTCCGGCGCGACCAAGATCAACGGCGTGGCCGGCCCGCGCCAGGCCGTCGGCGTCGGCAAGTTCACCAAGGCCAAGGGCAGCGGCAAGTGGAACGGCACCGGGCCCTCCGGCGTGTGCTCGGGCTATTGGGTCACCAACCGCGCCTAACACGGCTCGTCCCGCAGCGTGTCGGCGAGGCGACGGAGCCTGCCGTCCAGCTCCGATCGCAGAGAGTCGGCCGCGGGATCGCGCGCGTCGCGCTCGTGCTGCGCGGCCGTCTTCACCGCATCGGCCCACTCGGCGAAGTGACGGCAGCAGGAGAACGGATCGCCCCGGCAGGACCGTGCCCGCCGGCACGACGCGTTGCCGCACAGCCCCCAGAGCTGAAGCCGCTCGGCATAAAGCCGGTAGCTGTCCGCCAGTGCCATCTCTTTCAAGTCCGTCTCGACATCTGTCATCGCATCATCGTTCCAGTGGGCTCTCGCCCTAACTTTCCCCTTCCCCCTTGAGGGGGAGGGCCGGGGAGGGGGGTTGAACACAAAGATTCAAATTGCGATGCCGCATTGCCGCTCGCTTCACCCCCGTCGGCGCGCTTCGCTCGCCTGCTCCCCCTCAAGGGGGGAGCAATGAAAAATGCGCAACACAAATTTCTCGCCGGCCTGCACCGCGAGGCATGCTCTGTCTCCTTTCTTCCCCCCCTCGGCACAGGAAGGGGGCGGCGCGCCGAACAGCGCAAACCTATGGTGTCCGCGTTCCTTGGGATCGCGGCGGGCGCCTTCCGGCGCGCCAACATGCGCTCTTATTGGGTGCGCTACCGCGCTTCGCGCTACTTGAGCGCATGGCGCCGGCAGCGCATCAAATTGCGCTCAAGTAGGCCAGAGGCCGGTAGCGCACTAAAGCGCATGCTCATTTGCGGCGTTCTCACTTCGGCGCCAGGCCGCGCTTTAGTCCGGCCTGTCGCGCGAATGCGCCGGCCGAGCCTTCAGCCAGCTCCTGACAGGGACTCGTAGTGGTCCCGGGCGGAGCCCTGGCGCCGCCCGGGTGTCCGGCTTGCGAGCCGGACCCGCGGGCGCCGCGCCTCGCCCCACGTCATGACGCCTCATGAGCGCGCCCCTTAAGTGGACGAGGCGAGGTGGAGTTTAATGCAGGCCAGAGGGGCGGGGATTGAGTGTGGATAGCAGTAATTCGTCATTCCGGCGCAAGCCGGAATCCAGGGCAGCAGACGCCGAGCGATTGGCCCCTGGACCCCGGCTTTCGCCGGGGTGACGTATCGAAGCGGGAACCGGTTACACAATCATTCGTCATGGCCGGGCTTGTCCCGGCCATCCACGTCTTCGGGGTGACGCGAGCGCGCGGGCTGTGCCAGACTCCGCTTGCCGGATGACGAAGACCAACGACGAACCGGGAAGGAAGGAACGCAATGGCCAAGGAGCAGGACTTCGCGAAGGAGCTCAACGCGCTCATCACGCGGTATATCGACATGGGCTGCGAGCCGCAGGACATCGTCGACGAGCTCACGCGGGAGGCGAACGAGGTGTTCGGTCACTACAACTTGGAAATCTATCTCGAGGCGAAATGCTGCCGGGAGACAGACCGGTCTTAGGGACCGCCCACCAGAGCTCAAAGGGAGGACGCCATGACCAAGGTGCATGACGAGGTGCTCGCGGCCAACGCGACCTATGCCAAGACTTTCGGCGACAAGGCCAAGCTCGCGATGCCGCCGGCCCGCCGCTTCGCCATCGTCACCTGCATGGATGCGCGGCTCGATCCGGCCAAGTTCGCCGGCCTCGCCGAAGGCGACGCGCATGTCATCCGCAACGCCGGCGGACGCGCCAGCGACGACGCCATCCGCTCGCTGGTGATCTCGCACAAGCTGCTCGGCACCAAGGAATGGTTCGTGATCCACCACACCGATTGCGGCATGGAGACCTTCACCGACGAGGTGATGCGCGGGCTGCTCAGGCAGAGCCTAGACACCGCGCAGATCGGGCCGGGCGGCTGGAAGGACGTGGGCAAGGGGCCGGGCTCGGCGGAAGGCGACTTCATCGATTGGCTGACCATCAAGGACCAGGCCGAGAGCGTCACCGCCGACGTGAAGCGCATCAGGGCACATCCGCTCGTGCCCAGCGACGTGCCGGTCTACGGCTATATCTACGACGTGAAGAGCGGGCGGCTGATCGAGGTGCCGGCGGCGACCGAGGCGGGGAGGGTGTGAGCAGGGCGCTGTTGCACTCGTCCAGGTGGGAAGCCGCTCGGTCTGTTCGTGCCCGCGAACTCCGAAGCGAAAACTCACTCCGCCGCCTGGGTCTCGGCCGTGCGCCGCGCCTTGGCGCCCCCGCCGTGCCAGCACCTGCTTGAGATAATGCCCGGTATAGCTCGCCTCTTAGAATTTGAAGGTCGCCCCGAAGGTCGTGACGTTGCCTTCGAACCGGTTCACCGCGCCGAACTCCTGGTAGTTGTGAAGATTGAAGATCACCGGCCGCCGCAGCAGCTCCGTGTTGTAGACGATCTGCGGTCCCACGCCGAACACGCGCCCCTTGAACGGGCCGAGCTTGGCGCCCGAGCCGGAGTCGCCCGTGATCTGCTGATAGGCATAGCCGGCGACGCCGATCTTCAGGCCATTGGTCCACGCCTTGCCGAGGGCCCATTCCCAGGTGAAGGCGTCGCCGTTCTTGTAGTCGGTCGCGGGATTGCGCGAGCTCCAGGTCACGCCGATCGCGGAATCGAATTCGAGCAGCGTCCTCGGATCGAGATAGGTGACGCCCCAGCCGAGATTGAGGCCGTAGCGGTTCTTGCCGGTGTTGGGCTCGAACCCACGCTGGTAGCGCCCGGTTGGCAGCCAGCCCGTCACATAGAGCGTGTTCGACCAGCCACCGGCGGTCCAGCCGAGCTGCGCGCGCGGAATGGTGTCGCCCAGGCCCCAGCCCGCCACCGTCTTGTCCTCGTCGATCAGCCCGGTGACCACGCCGTGGGCCCAGGCGTAATTATAGGAGGATCGGAGCGACAGCCCGAGCTGCCCGCCCAGGATCTTGGTCTCGGGAACCCACAGGGCCGCGTACATGGTGGAGACCGGCCGCTTGACGACATCGAGAACGATCTTGCCGCCGTCGATGTAGACTTTGATATCGCCGTCGTAATAGCCGGCACCCGAGCTGAGATAGAGCCCGGGCCCGGGCGTGACGCCGGCGCCGAAGCCGAAATTGCCCGGAACGTAGAGGCCCGAAGCCCCTTCGTCGGCGAATGCCGGGGACATGCTCGCGATCACGAGCAGGGAGGCCGCAACTTTCGTAAAGCGCGCCATCGTCCCGTTTCTCCAAAGGCCGCGTGGCGGCGAGCAGGACTCACGGCCGAGCTTAGCAGCATGTCGCCGTCGCCGCTGTCATCGCGGCGCAACAGGCGCTCTCTTTGTCGGCGGTCCCGGCGCCTGGCCGGTGAGGAATTTCGCTAAGGGGCCGAAGCCGAGTGTTGGCGCGTACGCTACTCTGCGGCTTGCGTCTCGGCCGCGCGCTTGGCCTTGGCGCCGCCCCGGCGCTGCAGCACCTGCTTGAGATAATGCCCGGTATAGCTCGCCGGATTGGCGGCGATCTCCTCCGGCGTGCCGATCGCCACCACCTCGCCGCCGGCATCGCCCCCTTCCGGGCCGAGATCGACGATCCAGTCGGCGGTCTTGATCACTTCCAGATTGTGCTCGATCACCACCACGGTGTTGCCCTGGTCGACCAGCTCGTGCAGCACCTCGAGCAGCTTGGCCACGTCATGGAAGTGGAGCCCGGTCGTGGGCTCGTCGAGAATATAGAGCGTGCGCCCGGTGGCGCGCTTCGACAGCTCCTTCGAGAGCTTGATGCGCTGCGCCTCGCCGCCCGACAGCGTGGTCGCCTGCTGGCCGACATGGATATAGCCAAGGCCGACGCGCGCCAGCGTCAGCAGCTTGTCGCGCACGGAAGGCACCGCCTTGAACAATTCGGCAGCCTCCTCGACCGTCATGTCGAGCACGTCGGCGATCGACTTGCCCTTGAACTTGATCTCCAGCGTCTCGCGGTCGTAGCGCTTGCCCTTGCACACGTCGCAGGTGACGTAGATGTCGGGCAGGAAATGCATCTCGATCTTGATCACGCCGTCGCCCTGGCAGGCCTCGCAGCGCCCGCCTTTGACGTTGAACGAGAAGCGGCCGGGCTTGTAGCCCCGGGTCTTGGCCTCGGGCAGTTCGGCGAACCATTCGCGGATCGGGGTGAAGGCGCCGGTATAGGTGGCGGGGTTGGAGCGCGGCGTGCGCCCGATCGGGCTCTGGTCGATGTCGATCACCTTGTCGAGCTGCTCCAGCCCTTCGATGGCGTCATGCTCGCCGGGCAGCTCGCGCGCATTGTTCAGCTTGCGGGCCACGGCGCGGTACAGCGTCTCGATTAAAAACGTGGATTTGCCGCCGCCCGACACGCCGGTCACCGCGGTGAACAGACCGAGCGGAATGTCGATGGTGATGTTCTTGAGATTGTTCTCGCGCGCGCCCTTCACCGTGAGCCGCCGGCCTTTGATGGGCTTGCGGCGCTGTTTGGGCGAGGGGATCTGCTTGAAGCCGGTGAGATATTGCCCGGTCAGGCTGTCGGGGTTGGCCATCACTTGGTCGGGCGTGCCCTCGGCCACCACCGCGCCGCCATGGATGCCGGCGCCGGGGCCCATATCCACCACATGGTCGGCGGTGAGGATCGCCTCCTCGTCATGTTCCACCACCAGCACCGAGTTGCCCATGTCGCGGAGCGACTTCAGCGTGTCGAGCAGCCGGGCATTATCGCGCTGATGCAGTCCGATCGAGGGCTCGTCCAGCACATAGAGCACGCCGGTCAGGCCTGAGCCGATTTGCGAGGCGAGGCGGATGCGCTGGCTCTCGCCGCCCGACAGCGATCCGCTCGCGCGCGACAAGGTCAAATAGTCCAACCCGACGTCGTTGAGGAAGGCGAGCCTTTCGCGGATCTCTTTCAGGATGCGCGCGGCGATCTCGTTCTGCTTGGGCGTGAGCTGCGCCGCCAGCGCGCCGAACCAGCGATGGGCCTCGCGGATCGACATATCGGTGACCTGGCCGATATGGAGGCCGGCGATCTTCACCGCCAGAGCCTGCGGCTTGAGGCGATAGCCGCCGCACGCCTCGCAGGGCTGGTCCGACTGGTAGCGCTCAAGCTCCTCGGTGACCCAGCTGGACTCGGTTTCGCGCCAACGCCGCTCGATATTGTTGATCACGCCTTCGAACGGCTTGCCGGTTGAGTAGTGACGCACGCCGTCGTCATAGGTGAAGTTGATCTCGTCCTCGCCCGAGCCGTACAGCACCACGTCGCGGAATTCCTTGGACAGCGACTTCCACGGCTTGGTCATCGGCTGGCGATAGGCGCGGGCGAGCGATTCCAGCGTCTGCTGATAATAGGGCGAGCTCGCCGAGGTGCGCGCCCACGGCGCGATGGCCCCGCGGTTGAGGCTCAGATTTTCGTCCGGCACCACCAGCTCCGGCTCGAAGAACAATTCGGTGCCGAGCCCGTCGCATTCGGGGCAGGCGCCATAGGGATTGTTGAACGAGAACAGCCGCGGCTCGATCTCCTCGATGGTGAAGCCCGACACCGGACAGGCGAACTTGGCCGAGAAGATGATCCGCTCGGCTTCACCCTTGGCTGCGGCCTTCTCCCTCCCCCCTTGAGGGGGAGGGTTGGGGAGGGGGGTGAGCGTCGAGTCCAGAGCTTGCCGCTGACCCCCCTCCCGCCCGGCCTTCGGCCGGTCGACCTCCCCCTCAAGGGGGGAGGTGACAGCAACTGACGCCGGGACCGGGTCGGCGAATTCGGCGATGGCGATGCCGTCGGATAGGCTGAGCGCCGTCTCGAAGCTGTCGGCGAGCCGCGCGCTCATGTCCGGGCGCACCACGATGCGGTCCACCACCACGTCGATATCGTGCTTGAACTTCTTGTCGAGCGAGGGGGCCTCGGCGATCTCGTAGAACTTGCCGTCGACCTTGACGCGCTGGAAGCCCTTCTTCTGTAGCTCGGCGAACTCCTTGCGGTACTCGCCCTTCCGCCCGCGGGCGATCGGCGCCAGCAGATAAAGCCGCGTGCCTTCGGGCAGCGCCAGCACCCGGTCGACCATCTGGCTCACGGTCTGGCTCTCGATCGGCAACCCGGTGGTGGGCGAATAGGGCACGCCGACCCGGGCCCACAGCAGCCTCATATAGTCGTAGATCTCGGTGACGGTGCCGACCGTCGAGCGCGGGTTCTTGGAGGTGGTCTTCTGCTCGATCGAAATGGCCGGCGACAACCCGTCGATATGGTCGACGTCGGGCTTCTGCAACATGTCGAGGAACTGGCGGGCATAGGCCGACAGCGACTCGACATAGCGCCGCTGGCCCTCGGCATAGATGGTGTCGAAGGCGAGCGAGGACTTGCCGGAGCCGGACAGCCCGGTGATCACCACGAGCTTCTCGCGCGGCAGGTCGAGCGAAATATCCTTGAGGTTGTGCTCGCGCGCGCCGCGGATGGAGATGAATTTGGAGGTCATGCTGACTGCAATGTCGGCGCGGGCGCCGGGTTAGACAAGGGCCGCAAAGGCTTAGTCCCCAACAGGTTGGGGGGCAAGAGCCGCAGGTTAACCTCTCCCCATTGGGGAGAGGTCGGCCGCAACGCGGCCGGGTGAGGGGGGACGCGACGAACGGGCCTCTTAAACCCCTCACCCCAACCCTCTCCCCGGAGGGGGAGAGGGAGTTTTAAATCAGCGCGAGTTTCTTGAGCCGCGACCTGATGGCGCCGGGTTTCCGGCCCAGCCGGGCGGCGATCGCGGCCACCGTCTCCCCTAGATGGTGACGCCGCTTGAGGTCGCTCTCCTCGGCCTCGGTCCACGGCGCATAGGCCTGGGCGTGGGTCTCCCGCATCGCCGCCACCTCATAACTCTTAGGGTATGCGGATTGTCTAGGGATGCGCGGCGCGCCGGAGACATCTTCGGGGGGCCGCGCTTCACAGGCAGCGAGAAACGCCGCCTCTAGGTTCGCCAGCATCGCCGCGTTCGGTGTCAACGCGGCCCGCGCCGCCTCGGAGTCGGCGCGGAACTCGGCGTCCTTCTCAACCGCGCGCGGATGCACCCGCAAGGCGCGCTCGTTCAGCCCCAACAGATGCAAGCCCGCCAAGGTCCGCAGCCGCGACAGCGCAACATAACCCTGGCCGTACTCGAAGGCGCGAGAGAGATCGATCACCGCCGCGTCGAGCGACATGCCTTGGCTCTTATGTACCGTCATCGCCCAGGCGAGCCGGAGCGGCACCTGGGTGATGCTCGCGCGCTCCTTGCCGGCCTCGTCGATCTTCCAGGTGGCGGGCTCGGCTACGATGCGCTTGCCGCCGCGCGTCACCACCACCGGATAGTCGTCGTCGGCATCGAAATCCTCGACTACCCCGAGCGTGCCGTTGACGTAGCGGCCGCCCTGATCGTTCCTGGTGAACATCACCGCCGCACCGATCTTCAGCGCGAGCATTTCCGGGGACAGGCAGCCGCGCTTCAGTGCCTGCACGAAGGGCTCGGGCCCCTTGGCGGTCATGCTGAAGCTATGGGTCTTGCCGCCGAGCTTGGCCAATTGCTGTTGGTTGATGTCGTCGACCGCTTCATTGTGGGTGAACAGCCGCGTGCAGCCCTCGGGCCAGCGTCCCTGGTCGATCAGCCGGCTCGCCAGACGCTGGCGATGGGTGGCGCCGCAGGCATTGGCGCGAATGGCGTCGAGCACTTCGAGGAACGGCCGGTCGCTTTGGCGGTGCTGCTCGGACAGATAACAGACTATGGGCGCAAGATCCCGCCAGGCCGAAGAGGCATGAGCGAACTCGGCGCCGAAGGACTCCTCTCCGGGGGCGAGCGGCAGCATGCCAGACTCCGCGCCGCGTCGGACCACCGGCGGGAGTTGGAAAAAGTCGCCGACCAGCACCATCTGCAAGCCGCCGAACGGCGAGGGGACGCCCCTGATGTGACGGCAAACTGTGTCGACTAAAGTGAGGCTCCGCGCCGGCAGCATCGAGATTTCATCGATGACCAGCACTTTGGCCCGCTCGATGCGGGTGGCGAGACGGCGATTGGCGGCGAGCGTATCGAGATCGCGCCGGTGCAGTGCGTCGCGCACGCCGATCCCGCTCCAGGCATGGATGGTCACGCCATGCCCGTGCGTGGCGGCGATGCCGGTGGAGGCGGTGTAGGCGTAGTCCACGCCACGCTGCTTCAGCCATTGCAAATAGCGGTTGACCGTATGGGTCTTGCCGCTGCCGGGCTGGCCGGTGAGGAAGATGGATGCACCGGTCTTGAGCAGAGCCAGCGCTTCGTCCTGTGTCATGCTTGACGATACCTTCTGGTCCGCGCGGACCCGGTGCAAGCGTAAGTCCCCGACGCCACCAACGCCACCCTTGGGTTGGCCTTCAATCCTGCCGGGTATCCACGAATTTGCGTTGGATTGGATGAGGCCCGAAAATCGTGGATGGCCGGGACAAGCCCGGCCATGACTGGGGGAAAGGGTGACGGCGGAGCATCTGCCGTGCATAGATGCGGGCCGCATGAGACTCTCCCGCGCCCAGACCAGCCTCCTCGTTGCCGGCATCGTCGCCGTCGCGGCGCTGACGCTCTACCTCATGGGCCATCCGCTCATCTGCAAGTGCGGCTACGTCAAGCTCTGGCATTTCGATGTGCAAAGCGCGGAGAACTCCCAGCATGTGTTCGACTGGTACACGCCCTCGCACGTCATTCACGGCTTCATCTTCTATTGGCTGCTCTGGCTCGCCTCGCGTTGGATGCCGATGTCGTTCGGCTTGCGGCTGGTGCTCGCGGTCGCCATCGAGGCATCCTGGGAAGTGGTCGAGAACACCGACTGGGTCATCAATCATTATCGCGAAATGACCATCTCGCTCGATTATTACGGTGACAGCGTCATCAACTCGGTGATGGACATTCTGTTCATGGTGGCGGGCTTCTACCTCGCGGCCTGGTGGCCGGTCTGGCTCACGGTCGCCGTCGGCATCGCGCTCGAGCTGCTCGTCGGCGCCATGATCAGGGACAATCTGACGCTGAACGTGCTGATGTTCGTGTGGCCGCTCGACTCCGTGCTGCATTGGCAGCAGGGACGCTAGGCTGCATCAAATCCGAACCTCGATGCCGAACACCATGCGTAGAATTAGCCAGAGAAACACCGCGACGGTCGGATAGAAGGTGATGCCGAAGCCGAACGCGCGCACATATGGGTTGTAGTGGTAGCCGACCCAGAACAGCACCCGGCCGAGCACGAACAGAGCCGTGAGGATGATCAGGGCGCGCGCTTCCTCGGGCGGACAGTACAGCGCCATTCCTGCATTGCCGATGAAATAGAGGATGAACTGCTCGACCGTGTTGAGGATGAAGCGGTTGTTGATGTCGACCGCCGAATTGGGCTTGGGCGACCGGCCCACGAACATGGACGGGTCGAGACGCTGCGCGGCGACGATGCAGATGGCCAGGACCGCCGGCAGGATGGCGATGACCGCGTCCTTGATGACGAGGGCGATGCGGTCGCCCAGCGTCCAATCGGTCGGCACCCAGTGCCAGAGTAGTTTGGCGATGGCGAAGAAGGCAGCGGCGAACAGCCAGTTGCCGACCAGGACGAAGATGAACGGCCATTGCCGCGGCGTGAAGCCGAGCACTTGCGCATGAGGATGCCGCCGCGCGCCGGTCTGGCGTTTGGGGGCTTGCCGCTGATCGACCGAACGCTGCATCTGTTTGTTGTCCCCGCTTAAGAACAGCCGTCAGGCCCGTGACGCCGCCCCTGGACCCATCTTGGAGTGTTGTGCCTAAAAGGCATAGGGCGCGCGTCCCCAAAGCTCAAGATGCGAGGGCTGGACGCGTGAGAACAAAACGTGTACAACGGTTTCGTGTCGCCTGGCCTGTGGACAGGGTCTTTGCCGGGTGGCAGGTGGCGGCACGGGGGCAGTAGAGTGGGGCGGGCATAAGCCCAACAGCCCTGCGTGGAGGTCTCGTCACATGGCCGGATCGGTCAACAAGGTCATTCTGATCGGCAATCTCGGTGCCGACCCCGAAATCCGCCACACCCAAGACGGCCGGGCTATCGCCAATCTGCGGGTGGCCACCAGCGAAAGCTGGCGCGACAAAGCGAGCGGCGAGCGGCGCGAGAAGACCGAATGGCACCGCGTGGTCATCTTCAACGAGAACCTGGCGAAGATCGCCGAGCAATATTTGAAGAAGGGCTCCAAGGTCTATCTCGAGGGCTCGATCCAGACCCGCAAATGGGAAGACCAGCAGGGGCAGGAGCGCTACACCACCGAGATCGTGCTGCAGGGATTCAACGGTCAGCTCACCATGCTCGACGGCAGACGCGATGGCGCGGGCGAGGGCGGTGAGCCGCGCGGCGGTAGCGATTTCGGACGGTCCGGACCGCTTACCGGGGGCGGCAAAGCTGGCGCCTCGTTCGACAAAGAACTCGACGACGAGATCCCGTTTTAACCCTTACGGCCTATTATCGCGCCGTGCAGCCAACCGTTAGCGGCCGGCGTTAAGGATGAGACTTAACGCTGTTTCGAGCCCGAACTGTCGGGCGACTTTCGCCATCGGTATGGTCCTTGCAGTGGGTCGGATTGCAGGTTCCAACCAGGGGCCGCGCGCCTTCACCTAAGCAGGATGCGGAATGAGCCGATGGCGAACACGATCGCCGCTCTGCTGCAAGGCAGAGACAACAATTTCAATCTGATCAGATTCCTCGCGGCCTCGGCCGTGATCTTGGATCACAGCTTCGCGCTGGTCGCGCCCGAGCGGGCGGCGGGCGCACTGGTCGATTTCGAGGCGCTCGAGCTCGCGCGCGTGGCGGTCGACGTGTTCTTCATCGTCTCGGGCTTTCTCGTCACCCGCAGCGTGCTCACCCAGCCGACCCTGGTTGACTATGCGGTGGCGCGGTTCCTGCGCCTGTTTCCCGCGCTGCTCGCCACGTGCATCTTCATCGCCTTCCTGCTCGGTCCGGCCGTGACGTCGGTCTCGTTCAAAGAGTACTTCTCCGATCCGCGGCCCTGGCTCTATGTCCCGCTGACCGCCTCGCTCGTCACACATTCGCTGACGCTGCCCGGCGTGTTCGAGCATGTGCCCGACGCCGGGCTGATCGACCCGCCGCTGTGGACCTTGCACTATGAGACGGCGTGCTACATTTTGCTTGGAGCGTTCGCCCTGGTGGGCCTGCTGGCCACCAGGGCCCGGGCGTCCCTGACTCTGGCCGGCGTCTTCGCCGCCTACCTGCTCGTCACCTTCGCGACGCCGTGGCGCGGGGAGATCGCCGCGATCGACAGCATCGCCCGGTTCGTCCTCGGTTTCTTCGTCGGCGGCGCCTTCTATCTCTATGCCGACAAGATCAGTACGGCCTCTATATTCTCTGCTTCCCTATCCAGCAGGCCTTTGTGGCGTTCGATCCGGCCATCGGTCCTTGGGCGCTGTTGGTGTGCAGCTTCCCCGCCGTGCTCGCGGCCGCGATCTTGTCATGGCACTTCATCGAACATCCGGCGCTGAGGCAGAAGGCCTGGGCCGGCGACAGCGTAGGCAGCCTGTTGCGCGGCGGCCAGCAACGACTAACCGCCCTGCTTGGCCGCGGCACGGCGCCCAAGGTCCAGCGCAGCGCGAGCTAAGCACAGACACGGAAAGAGCCCGGCCTGCGTAAGGCAGACCGGGCTCCATTTTCCTACGTCCTAGCCGAGGGAAGCGTTACTCGGGCCGATCCTCACGGTCGCCTTTGTTCTCGCCCACGGTGACCTTCTGCTCGGCCAGCGTCTCGTAATCCGGCGCCGAAGCCAGCGTCTCGTGGGTCACGTTGGCGATCACTTTGATGTTGCCGTTCTCGTCACGGACGAATCTCAGGTCCTCGTAGCCGAGGGCCACGTCCTTCTCGCCGAGACCGAGGAAGCCGCCGGTGCCGACCAGCACGGCGACGACCTTGCCGCCCTCGTCGGTGACGAGGTCGTTGATGTCGCCAATGGACTCATCCTGGCTGTTGACCACCGCCTGGCCGATCAAGTTGGAGGCCAGCATGTCCGTGCTCTCCTGCTTGGAGAGGAATTTCGGAGCTGCCGAGGCGCTCTCCAGCGGCTTGGCCGGAATGATGGACTCAGGCGCCTGCGTGGACTGCGACGGCGGCGATGCTTCGTCCGGAGCGGACGGCATCATTTCCGACGATTTGTCCGGAGCCGCGTCGGGGTTCGCCTCGTCGCCCGGAATGGGCGCGGCGGGCTCCGACGGCATGGCCGGCAACGCCTCGGAAGGCTGTGCCGGATCCTGCATGGCGGGAGGAGTCTGAGGCTGATCGGCCGCATCCTGTGCCAACGCGGGGCTGAGGCCCAGCAGCAGGCCGATGGCCGTAGTTGCAAGAAGTCGATTCATTGTGTCGCTCCGTCTGTTGTTCCTGGGGTTGGGGGGAGTATTGTTGTTCACGGCCGTGCCGAGCGTGTGGCCCTGGCCGCCTATCCGAACAACGTTCGACCCGACTCGTTCGTTCCCGTATTTTGTGATTCCGCACATCGTCCGACCACGGACGAACCCCGTGCGGCGCGGCGCCGAATCGGCCTGGCCGCATGCCATGTAAGATGCTGAGAAACAAGAGAAAAACAATGAAAGCCACGGCCTCTTCATGCTTGCAGCCGAACTGCCAAATCAGCTATAGAAAGAAGTCTTACGGTCATCGTTTTCGGTCCTGCGCGTGGACGGTTTTGCCATCCCGCCGCCGAGAGCGTGGACCTCGCTCATCTCGTTAGAATAGGCGTTCTCCGTCCTTGGCTGACAACGACATCCCAGAGGTCGAGGGCCCGGCCCCCTCCGACATCAGACCCGTCTCGCTCATCGACGAGATGAAGCGCTCTTATCTCGATTACGCCATGAGCGTGATCGTGTCGCGCGCGCTGCCCGACGTGCGCGACGGGCTCAAGCCCGTGCATCGCCGCATCCTGTTCTCGATGCACGAGAACAATTACACGCCGGACCGCCCTTACAACAAATCGGCGCGCGTCACCGGTGACACCATGGGTAAGTACCACCCCCACGGCAACCAGGCGATCTACGACGCGCTGGTGCGGCTGGCGCAGGAGTTCTCGATGCGCCTGCCGCTGATCGACGGGCAGGGCAATTTCGGCTCGGTCGACGGCGATCCGCCCGCGGCCGAGCGCTACACCGAGGTCAGGCTGGCGCGCCCCGCCATGGTCCTGCTCGACGATCTCGAGAACGACACCGTCGAGTTCCAGCCGAACTATGACGGCCGCGAGCGCGAGCCGGTGGTGCTGCCGGCGAAATTTCCCAATCTGCTGGTCAACGGGGCCGGCGGCATCGCCGTCGGCATGGCCACCAACATCCCGCCGCACAATCTCGGCGAGGTGATCGACGCCTGCATGGCCTATCTCGACAATCCGGCCATCACCATCGACGAGCTGGTGGAGATCGTGCCCGGTCCCGACTTCCCGACCGGCGGCCTCATTCTCGGCCGCACCGGCATCCGCTCCGCCTATCACAAGGGCCGCGGCTCGATTCTGATGCGCGGCCGGGTCACCACCGAGACCGTTCGCAAGGAGCGCGAGGCGCTGGTCATCACCGAGATCCCGTATCAGGTGAACAAGGCGGCGATGGTCGAGAAGATCGCCGATCTGGTGCGCGAGAAACGGATCGAAGGCATCGCCGACATCCGCGACGAGTCGGACCGCCAGGGCATGCGCGTGGTGATCGAGCTGAAGCGCGACGCCATGGCCGACGTGGTGCTGAACCAGCTCTACCGCTTCTCGCCGCTGCAATCCTCCTTCGGCGCCAACATTGTGGCGCTGATCGGCGGCAAGCCGGAGCAGCTCAATCTCAAGGACATGATCCGCGCCTTCACCGAGTTCCGCGAGGAGGTGATCGGCCGCCGCATCAAGTTCCTGCTGCGCAAGGCGCGCGACCGCGCCCATATCCTGGTCGGCCTGGCCATCGCCGTGGCCAATATCGACGAGGTCATCGCCGTGATCCGCAAAGCGCCCGATCCGGCCGCGGCGCGCGAGCAATTGATGGCGCGCGATTGGCCGGCCCAGGACGTGGTCGCGCTGGTCGAGCTGATCGCCGACCCGCGCCACAAAGTGTCGGCCAAAGGGACTTACCGCCTGTCCGAGGAGCAAGCCCGCGCCATTCTCGAGCTCCGCCTCCAGCGCTTGACCGCGCTCGGTCGCGACGAGGTGGCCGACGAGCTCACCAAGCTCGGCCAGCAGATCGGCGATTACCTCGACATCTTGCGGTCCCGCGCCCGCATCGTATCGATCATCAAGGACGAGCTCGCCGCGATCAAGGCCGAGTTCGGCACGCCGCGCAAGACCGAGATCACCGAGCTGATCGGCGAGGTTGAGGACGAAGACCTGATCCAGCGCGAGGACATGGTCGTCACCGTCAGCCACAAGGGCTACATCAAGCGCGTACCGCTGTCCGCCTACCGCGCCCAGCGCCGCGGCGGCAAAGGCCGCGCCGGCATGGCCACCCGCGACGAGGATTTCGTCACCCGCATCTTCATCGCCAATACTCACACGCCGGTCTTGTTCTTCTCCACGCGCGGCATGGCCTACAAGATGACGGTGTGGCGGCTACCGCTGGCGGCGCCCCAGGCGCGCGGCAAGGCTCTGGTCAATCTCCTGCCGCTCAAGGACGAGACCATCACCACCATCCTGCCGCTGCCCGAGGACGAGAAGAGCTGGGAGAAGCTCGACGTCATGTTCGCCACCAATTACGGCAGCGTGCGGCGCAACAAGCTGTCCGACTTCATCGAGGTGCGCCAGAACGGCAAGATCGCCATGAAGCTCGATGCCGGCGACCGCATCATCGGCGTCGATGTGTGCAACGAACGGCAGGACGTGCTGCTCACCTCGCAAGAGGGTCAGGCGATCCGTTTCCCGGTGACCGATGTGCGGGTGTTCAAGGGCCGCGAATCGCCGGGCGTCCGCGGCATCAAGCTCGGCAAGGGCGATGAGGTGATCTCCATGGCCATCCTCGGCCATGTCGAGGCCGATGCCGCCGAGCGCACAACTTATGTGCGGCAGGCGAACATGATGCGCCGGGGCGGCGGCGCGGAGACGCCGGAGCCGGAGATCGACATCGAGGAGAACGGCGAGGGCCAGGAGGCCGCGCCGCTCAGCACCGAGCGCTACGCCGAACTCAGCGCGCATGAGGAATTCGTGCTGACCGTGTCGGAGAACGGCTACGGCAAGCGCACCTCGGCCTACGAGTACCGCATCTCCGGCCGCGGCGGCAAAGGCATCATCGCCATGGTCGTCAATCAGCGCAACGGCAGGCTGCTCGCGTCGTTCTCGGTCGAGGAGACCGACCAGATCATGCTGGTCACCGATGGCGGCCAGCTGATCCGCGTGCCGGTTCGGGACATCTCCATCATGGGGCGCTCGACCCAAGGGGTGATCGTGTTCTCGACCGGCGAGGGCGAGCGCGTGGTCTCGGTCGAGCACATCCCCGACGAGAATGGCGGCGACGTGACCGACGGCGAGGAGGACGGCCCCGAGGTCGCTGAGTAGGTGTCTGAGCGGGCGATAAGCGCCTTGCCCACGGCCAAGCTACGCGGCTAGAAGGTGGCCACGCGAAGGGTGACAGCCATCGCGCTTGGGAGTGCCGGTATGCGCGTAGGCCTTTATCCTGGAAGTTTCGACCCCGTCACTTACGGCCATGTCGATATCGTGCGGCGTGCCGCCCATCTGGTCGACAAGCTGGTGATCGCCGTCGGCACCCATCACGACAAGCATCCGCTGTTCACCGCCGAGGAACGTGTCAAATTGACCTCTGAGGTACTGACCCCGGTGGCCAAGGAGATCGGGCTCAAGCTCGTGGTGACGACGTACGGCAATTTGACGGTCGATGCCGCCAAGGATGCCGGCGCCACGGTGGTGATCAGGGGCCTGCGCGACGCCGGCGATTTCGACTACGAGATGCAGATGGCCGGCATGAATCAGGCCCTTGCGCCCGAGATCGAGACGGTGTTTCTCGCCTCGTCGCCGGAGGCCCGGCACATCGCGGCAAGTCTGGTCCGCCAGATTGCCGCAATGCGAGGCGATGTCTCGTCCTTCGTGCCGAAGGTCGTGGCCGCGGCCCTCAAGAAGAAATTTGCCGGCTAGGGGTCTAGACCCTAGCCCCGCTCCCAACGGCCTTCCAAGGAGGTGTCATGAAATTTCAGGCAAGCATCGCGTTCGCTGTAGCGCTCGCGCTCTCAACGCTCGCGCCGAACGCTGCCGGCGCCGGCGATCTGTCCGATCCCGCCAGTCTCAACGAGAAGGCGCCGGCCGTGTACCAGGCGAAATTCGACACCAGCAAAGGACCGTTCGTGATCGAGGTGCATCGCGACTGGGCGCCGAACGGCGCCGACCGCTTTTACAATCTGGTGAAGAACGGCTTCTACAACGATGTGCGCTTCTTCCGCGTGCTCGAAGGCTTCATGGCCCAATTCGGCATCAACGGCGATCCGAGCCTCTCCGCCGTGTGGCGCAACGCCAACATTAAGGACGACCCGGTCAAGCAGAGCAACACCCGCGGCATGATCACCTTCGCCACCGCCGGGCCCAACACGCGCACCACCCAGGTGTTCATCAATTTTGGCGACAACGCCGGACTCGACGGCCAGGGCTTCTCGCCGTTCGGCAAAGTGGTGTCGGGCATGGATGTGGTCGACTCGCTGTATGGCGGTTACGGCGAAGGCGCCCCTAACGGTGCGGGTCCAGACCAGGGCCGGGTCCAATCTCAAGGCAACGCCTATGTGGAGAAGTCGTTTCCCAAGCTCGACTACGTCAAGACCGCGACCATCGTGCAATAGGCCCGTGCGGCAAGGAGAATTTGATCATGGCTAAACCCGACGACACTCTCATCATCGACACCACCAAAGGCCGCGTGACGGTCGAGATGCGGCCCGACCTCGCGCCCGGCCACGTCGCCCGCATCAAGGAGCTGGCGCGCAAGGGCTTCTATGACGGCGTGCCGTTCCATCGCGTGATCGAAGGCTTCATGGCCCAGACCGGCGATCCGACCGGCACCGGCAGCGGCGGCTCGGGCCAGAAGCTCAAGGCCGAGTTCAACAAAGAGCCGCATACCAGGGGCGCGGTGTCGATGGCGCGCGCGCAATCGCCCGACTCGGCCGACAGCCAGTTCTTCATCTGCTTCGACGACGCGACCTTCCTCGACCGGCAATATACGGTGTGGGGGCGCGTGATCGACGGCATGGACAATGTCGACAAGATCAATCGCGGCGAGCCGCCGTCGAATCCCGACAAGATCGTTTCGGTCCGCGTCGCTTCCGACGGTCAGGCCTGAGGCATAGAGGGGCGGTGATGTCGCTGCAAAGTTTGTCGCTCACGCTTATCGCGCTCGTTACCGGCGGTCTGATCGCCCTTCAGGCGCCCATCAATGCCGAAGCCGCCGGCCGTCTCGGTCATCCGCTGACCGCGGCCACCATGTCGTTTTGCGTCGGCACTTTGGCGCTGATCCTCTTGACGGCGTTGTTCGCCCGCAACAGCCATCTGGGCGCGCTCAAGACCATGCCGCTTTATATGCTGCTCGGCGGCGGCCTGCTCGGCGCGATCTACGTGACGGTCAATCTCGTGCTGGCGCCTAGGATCGGCGTGGCCGCCATCATGGCGCTCGGCATCGCCGGGCAACTCTTCGCCGCGCTTCTGATCGACCGCCTCGGCCTGTTCGAGCTGATGGAGCGGGGCTTGAGCGTCGGCCGCGTCAGCGGTGCCCTGCTGGTGCTGGTGGGCGCGCTGATGGTGCGCACGTTGTAGCGCTGCGAGACATTGCGCACCGATCTCTTCGATTATCACCTGCCGGCCGAGCTAATCGCGCTGCGCCCGGTCGCCCCGCGCGACGCGGCGCGGCTGTTGGTGGTGGATCCAGCGCCCGAGCAATCGCTCGCCGATCGCATGATCCGCGATCTCCCCGAATTGCTCGCACCCGGCGATGCGCTGGTGTTCAACGACACCAAGGTCATTCCGGCCGAGCTTAGCGGCGTGCGCCGGCGCGACGAGAGAAGCGTGCAAGTCTCGGTCACCTTGACCGAGCGGCTAGGCCCCAATCGCTGGCAGGCCTTGGCGCGGCCGGCCAAGCGGCTCAAGCCCGGCGACCGCATCGACTTCGGCGAGGGGAGCAATGTGTGCCTGCTCGGCGCACTCGCTGCCACAGTGGAAAGCCGCGGTGAGGACGGGGAGGTGACACTCGCCTTCGATCTCGCCGGGCCGCCGCTCGACGAGGCGATTCATGCGCAGGGCGCCATGCCGCTGCCGCCTTACATCGCCTCGCGCCGCGCCGCCGATGCGCGTGATGTGAGCGATTATCAAACAATATTCGCGCGGGACGAGGGCGCGGTCGCAGCCCCGACCGCGGGGCTGCATTTCACCGAGACGCTCATGCAGGCGCTTGCCGACCGGGGCATCTCCCAGCATTTCGTCACGCTCCATGTCGGACCTGGCACGTTCCTGCCGGTCAGGGCGGACGACACCGAGGGCCACCATATGCACGCCGAGCGCGGTTATGTCAGCGCCGAAACCGCGGAAGCGTTGAATAAAGTGAAGGCGAGGGGGGGCAACATCGTCGCGGTCGGTACCACCTCGCTCAGAGTGTTGGAAAGCGCGGCCGGCGCGGACGGGCGGCTTTCGGCCTTTGATGGCCAGACGAGCCTGTTCATCACCCCCGGCTATCGCTTCCGCGTCGTCGATCGCCTCTTGACCAACTTCCATCTGCCGCGCTCAACCCTGTTTATGCTGGTCGCCTCGTTCTCGGGCCTCGATGGCATGAAGCGCGCCTATGCCCACGCCGTGGCGGAGCGCTACCGCTTCTATTCCTATGGCGATGCCTGCCTGCTCAGCCCCGCAACCGAGACTTTCGCATGCCGATGACCGGCCGAACGGCAGCTTTTCTTGCTCCCCCCTTGAGGGGGAGCACGCTCGCGCGCTTGCGCGAGCGGAGGGGGGTATCGATCGATCCAAGTCTGAAGTGTCCTTCTTTCTACGACCCCCCTCCCTATCCTTCCCCCTCAAGGGGGGAGGGGAGAGCAAGGCGCAGCGTGAGGTGACCGAACCCTTCTCCTTTACGGTGAAAGCCCAGGACGGCAAGGCGCGGGCCGGCGTCATCGTCACGCCGCGCGGGGTGGTACGCACGCCGGCCTTCATGCCGGTCGGCACCGGCGCCACGGTCAAGGCCATGTTCCCCGAGGATGTGGCGGCCGCCGGCGCGGATATCCTCCTCGCCAACACCTATCATCTGATGCTGCGGCCCGGCGCCGAGCGCATCGCGCGCCTCGGCGGGCTGCACGCCTTCATGCATTGGGACAAGCCGATCCTCACTGATAGCGGCGGCTATCAGGTGATGTCGCTCGCCAAGCTCCGCCGCATCGACGAGGCGGGCGTCACCTTCCAGTCCCATATCGACGGCGCCACAGTCGCGCTCACGCCCGAACGCGCCATCGAGGTGCAATGCTTGCTCGGCGCCGACATCCAGATGGTGCTCGACGAATGCACGCCGTTCCCGGCATCGCGCGACGAGGCTAGGACCTCGCTCGAGTTGTCGCTGCGCTGGGCGGAGCGCTCCAAGGCCGCGTTCGCGGCGATGAGCGCACCCGGCCAAGCCTTGTTCGGCATCGTGCAGGGCAGCGTCTATCCCGATCTGCGCGAGGGGAGCGCCCGCACGTTGATCGAGCTCGGCTTCGACGGCTACGCCATCGGCGGGCTGGCGGTCGGCGAAGGGCAGGGCGCCATGCTCGACATGGTCGAGATCACCACCGCGGTGCTGCCGCAAGACCGCCCGCGCTATCTGATGGGCGTCGGCACGCCGGACGATTTGCTCCAGTCCATCGCGCGCGGCATCGATATGTTCGACTGCGTGATGCCGACCCGCTCGGGCCGCCACTGCCAAGCCTTCACCTGGGCCGGCAAGCTCAATCTGCGCAATGCCCGTTACGCCGACGACGCCACGCCGCTCGATCCGGAAAGTGCGTGCCCTGCGGCGCGATACGAGCGCGCTTATCTCCATCATCTGGTGAAATCGGGCGAGGTGCTCGGTGCCATGCTGCTGTCTTACGCCAATGTCCAGTTCTATCAGGAGCTGATGGCGCGGACGCGCGAAGCGATCGCGCAAGGCCGCTTCGCCGCGTTCGCCGACGAGCTGCGGGCCCGCTACCGCGCCGCGGGGACCGAGGCTGAGGAGTAGTTCGAGAGCCACCGCTAGCACCTTGCTCCCCCCTTGAGGGGGAGCACGCTCGCGCAAAGCGCGAGCGGAGGGGGGTCAGCGGCCTTGCCGCGTCAAGAATAGGATCACCCCCCTCCCGCGATGCCATTCGCCGCCAAGCGGCGAGGCATCGCTGCCCTCCCCCTCAAGGGGGGAGGGGACCGCCGGCATTGACTTCACGGAGAATGCTATTGCGTGGCGATGTCCGAGGCCGGCCCGCCTTTGACTTGCTTGCGCTCGCGCGCCAGGAGATACAGTCCCGACACGATGACGATGGCGGCGCCCGATAGGGTCCACCAGGTCGGCACGTCGCCGAACACCAAGAAGCCCAGCGTCGACATCCAGATCAGCCCGAGATAGATGAACGGCGCCAGCACCGCGGCCGGTGCGCTGCGATGGGCGAGGATCAACAGCCAATGGCCGAGCCCGCCCCAGAAGCCGAGCGAGGCGAGCAGCAGCCATTGGCCCATGGTCTCGGGCGTATGCCACGCCGCGATGGCGAACGGCGCCAGCACCAGAACCCCGGCGAGCGGCGTATAGGTCTGGGTCACCGCGGCCGGGTCGAACGCGGCGAGATAGCGCGTGGCGAGATTGTAGAACGCGTAACCCAGAGTGGCGATCAGCGCTAGCAGCATGGCCCAATGCACCGTGCCGATGCCGGGATGCATCACCAGCAGCACACCGAAGAATCCGGCGAGGATGGCCAGCATGCGATGCCAGCCGACCCATTCGTTGAGTAGGGGTCCGGCTAGCGCCGCCACCAGCAGCGGAGTCAAAAAGAAGATGGTGATGGTCTGGTCGAGCTGGAGATAGCGCAGCGCGACGAAGTTGAAGCCGGTGGTTACCACCATCAGAGCGGACCGGAAGATCTGCAGCCACGGCTTGGCCGAGCGCAGCGACGGCCTCAGCGCGAACGGCCACAGCACCACGGCGCTGAACACCACATGGCCGACGAAGCGCAGCCAGGTCACCTGGGCGACCGGCACGCGCTCCGCCACCACCAGATATTTGGCTGACGAGTCGAGCGCGGCGAAGCACAGCGTGGCGATTGCCATCAGCCCGATCGCCGTCAAGCGCTGGCGGCGGTCAGTGGCGGAGGAAACGGGGCGGAGGCTCATCGCGGCGTGGTTCTGCATCAATCTTTGATAAAACGCCATCCGCGGCTAAGGTCTCCAGGCCGGGACGACATCAATAAGGAGAAGCAATGTGGCTGACATTCGCGCCATGTGCGCCATCGGCCAGCGCGGTCAGCTCGGGCTGAACGGCAGGCTGCCCTGGGAGGGCAACAAGGGACGCGAATATGTTGCCGATGTGGCGCGGTTCTTCGAGGTCACCCGCGGCCACGTGATCATCGCCGGGCCGACTACCATCGCCTCGATCCCGCCCTTCGCCTATGAGGACCGGACCATCTGCGAGATCCGCTCGGCGAACCATCCGGACGAGGTGCTGGCCTGGTTCCCCGACCGTGTGGTCTATGTCGGCGGCGGTCCGCCGGTGTGGGAGACCTACGCGCCCTATATCCGCCACTGGGACATCACCCGGCTGCCTTATGACGGCGAGGCCGACCGTTGGTTCGACCCGGCATGGCTCACCGCCGCGGAGAAATCCGGCTGAGCCGGCCTGAGCGGGACGCGTTGTCGATTGCGAAAGCATGGCGGCAGATCGGCCGAGGAGGAGCCTGCGCAACCGGCTAGAATAGGCGTGTCGGAATTGTCCGGAGGAACGGGCATGAGCGTCTCACGTCATTGCTTGCCTTACATCGCCGCTTCTCTCATTGCCGCACTTTCCATGTCCGGGTCGTCCCTCGCGGCGACCGGCGCTACCAAGGACGAAGCGGTGGCCATGGTGAAAAAGGCTGTCGCGTTCATTCAGACCGAGGGGCCGGCCAATGCTTATCCGCAGATCACCAATCCATCAGGCCGGTTTGTCGACCGCGATCTCTATATCGTGGTCTACGACCTCGACGGCATGGTGCTGGCCCACGGCGCCAACGCCAATCGAGTCGGCACCAACCAGATTGCCGACACGGATCCCGACGGCAAGGCGTTCGTGAAGGAGCGCGTCGAACTCGCCGCGACTCATCCGAGCTTCTGGCAGACCTACAAATTCATGAACCCGGTGACCCACAAGGTCGAGCCCAAGGCGATGTATTGCGAGCGGCTCGACCAGACGGCGGTGTGCGGCGGGGTCTATCAGCTCTGAGAGCGTAGAACCCGCTGGAGCCGGAGGCCGCGCCGGATTTGCCGCGCGTCGCGATGCTGCGCGCCACAAGGCGACGCGGCGCCCATAGGCAAGAATGTTAAGCGATTAGGCACAGAATCCTGGAAAAGCCCCGGAAATGGGGTGCGGCCTGATCGCCGGGCGCGGATTTTGGGTTCCGAAGTGCATCAGTCAAGGCTACCATCATCGCGGCAAATTGGGGGCACGGGCACTCCTCATCTGCCTCTGGGATACCCAAATCCTCTGTCAGGGCTTATGGACTTTCGCCGCTCCGCTATTCGCGAGGAGATCGCCATAGAAACCGCCAACGACCCCGTCTTCACCAGCGAGCAAATCGGCTGGCGCTTCGCCCTAGGCACCGTCATCATTGTCGGGGCCTATATCGCCTGGCCGCTCATTCCCGTGGTGATGATGACCGATCTCGAGCCGGGCATCAAAGCCGGGCTGTCGGGCCTACTGGGCGCGACGCCCTTCATCTCCAAATTCGTCGCGCTGGCGATCATGGGCCGGCCGGCCTATTACTTCCTCAAGCGCACGGTGTTCAGCCGTCTCCGCCGGCGCGCCCCCGCGCAACCAGCCGAATAGTTGCCGTCACGCGACGATAGAAAAGGCGCCAGCCCTGCGGCCGGCGCCTTGAATGATGTTATGCGGACGCGGGGCGAGTCTCAGTAGCAATAGTCCCAGTAGCCGCGATACATGTAGGGATCGGCCCAGTACCAGCACAGCTCGGGGTCGGGCGAATAGGGCACGACGCCGGCGCCGGCCGCGGCCAGAAGCGATCCAAGCACGACCCCGCCGAAGAACTCGCCGTAATAGGGCCGGTTCGACCACCCGCGCACATAGGCGCGATTGTTCCAGCCCTTGTTCCAGTTGTTGTTCCAGTGGTTGTTGTTGCTCCAGCGCTTGTCGCCGCCCTTGTTCCAGTTGTTGCCGTAGTTGCCGCCCTTGTTCCAGTTTCCGTTTTTGTTGCCGTTCCAGTTTCCGCTCTTATTCCCGTTCCAATTGCCGCTTTTGTTGCCGTTCCAGTTGCCGCTCTTATTCCCGTTCCAATTGCCGCTTTTGTTGCCGTCCCAGTTGCCGCTCTTGTTGCCGTTCCAATTGCCGTTATTGCCCTGGCTGTTTCCGTTGCCGTCGCCTTTGCCTTTGTTGCCGTTCCAATTGCCGTGGTCGTTGTCCCGGTTGTCGGCAACCATGATCGCGCCATTCGGCGTCGAACTGCGCTGAGCCAGCGGGGCAGGGAGTGGCGAACTCGTCACGGCGTCGCTGACGCGCGCGAACGCAGGAGATTGCGAGCCGGCGATGCCAAGGCCGAGCATGGCGGCGGCGGCGACGGCCAGTCCGCGGCGATACGAAGATGCATGAGAAGTCATGGTGGGTCTCCAATTCCGATTCGAACAAGCTGATGCCAAGCTTTGGTGGCCGATGTGAGACGCCGCAAAGTCCGAACCGCGGCGAAGGCGATGCTCCGAGCCTAGCGTCGATCAGTCGAACCTAGCCGAAGAAGGATGTATCGCCCTTGAACCGGCCGTTCATCAGCGGTTCATCGAGCGACTCACAAAAGGGGCGCCGGTCGAAGCCCGCGCCCCCTGATGCCGTCCTGATCAGGCCATTCACGTCAGCGTCAAGACGTCTTCGCCCGGGCCGTCGGTTTGGCCTTGCCAGCGCGCGGTTCTGATCGCCTGCACTAGCGCCGAATAGAAGTTCGGCATGTCGATGACTTTGTGATCGGGACCGATATAGCCCTGGATCAGGCCGTGCGCGGTCGTGCGTGCTTCCGCTTCCCGGCGCGACTCTATGGCTTCCTGCTCCCTCACCAGTCTGCTCACCATCTCAGCTTGGTCGTTACGCATGGACTTACTCCCTCATGTTAGCTCCCCCCTCGACCACAGCCTGGCAAAAGAAAACGGCCGGCACGAGGCCGAGCCGATGGAACCGGCGTCGAGCGATGCGCGTTTAAGCTGCATCGAGGGGGGATCTCACCATGAAAGCCGTCCCGAACTTCTTCAGGATTTGGGCCCACCGCAGCGCCGGCAGCATGTTCGGCGCCGCCTCGAGCCCGGTCATCCGCAACGGTGCATTTCTGTGTTTCGAGGATGAAGCAAGAGCGCGGGCCGAATGCGACCGGCTCAATGCTCGGAGGGGCGATGTGCACGTGCACTACAGCGTCATGCCCACCCATATCGAGGCATCGCTGCCGCAAGAGATGAAAAGGAAGCCGACCGAGGCTCCATCATTTCCCGCGCTGGCGACCGCGCCGTGCTTGGCCTCGGACCGCCAGTCGCGCCCGCGCCGTACCGCCTAGCGGCCCTAGTCGCGCCGGGTTGAGCGGGTTGCGACCTCGACTTCGATCGGCACGGTCAAGTCGCCGCTCGATGGTTTCTTGGGCAGGGGAGAAACAGGTTGGCCGCTACAATTCGCGCGAACCTTGACTCCCTGAAGCCTTCCCCACAGCGCGCTGCGTAACCGGGCAAGCGCGCCACCGACGCTCGATTCCGTGACCTTGACGTCGGGAAATTCCGCGATTTCGGCTTGAACCCTGCCTCTCCGCGGGCGGAGCAGCGCACTCAGAACCAACTTGGCCATGACACCATCCACTTTCTGGCTACCGCTCAGTGTGAACCCTCGGACCGGGTTCTCGAGCGGTAATTTCCGGCGCACGGGAACCTGCGCCAGCGACAAGTATTGTAGTTAGATGGAAGATTATCGCGGATATGCAATAGACATCGAACCGGCGCACGGAATGTGGCGCTGCATGGTTACTCCGATCAGCTCGGACTTTCCCATTCTGCGGAGCTATTCTCGCTACTACGCCACTGAGACCGAGGCGATTGCCGACGCCAAACGGCGGGTCGACAAACTCTACCGACCCTGCATGGTTCGCCGAGCTATTGCGTCGAACCCTGCATCGAAGCCTGGTCGATCTTCACGCTGATACCGCGGCCCAAATCGACCGCGCCGGACAAAAACAGCAGCACGAAGCCAACCACCAGGACGGCAGCGACGACGCCCAAATTGTCGATGATTCGATCTCTCAAACCATAATTTCTTGCGACGTAGCTTTTGGTCACGGTCACGGCGATACCCCCTGGTAAGATGACCTGATCCTGCCAAACGCCGAACCCATCGCAATGGTTCGCCCGCCCAACCTCAAAAAGTGAGGAAAAGTGTGACCGAGGACGACAACAGCGCTTGCTGCAACCAGTGTAAGCAGCCTCTGACCGAGATCGACAATCACGGCGAACGTCTGACCGGCTGCGTGACGTGCAACCTTTGGTCGACCGCCGGAGGAAAGCGCTGGAAGCGGTTGTCCGAAGAGGACCTCCGCGCGCTCCATCTCCTGGCTCGTCACGGCCGGCGACCATAGCCCACGCTAGCCAGGCTCCCGCAGCACCGTCGGCTGTGGCCCCCGCCGAGTGCCAGTAGCAAGTTTAGTTAGTCTTCTAGCGGGGTTGCCGGCTCGTTGATCACCACGTCTGGTGCGAAGCCTGGATCGGCCCCTTCGTTTACAGGATCGAGAACCGCTCCGGCTTGATCGGCTGAAAGCTCAGGACCAGCGGGAGAGTCGAGGTCAGGCTCAACGGCCAAAGTCGGGGTCCCGAGCAGCACCACGCTGCCGAGGACCATGAGCCCGACAACGCCTCTTGCTTTGCGAATGGTCATCATCCGGTGACTCCTTTCATCGCCCGTAGGCAACGAAGAAGTTCCGAGGCGGTTCCACCAAAGCCCGGCCCCATCGAAAAAAGGCGCAGGCTCGGCCTATCGGCTGACGGCGAACAGGCACTTTCAAAAAAGGGCGCCCGCAACGGCGAGCGCCCTCTGTTGCAACCTGAAAGCAGGTTACATCTTCTTCTCTGAGCACAAACTGGTCTCGGCATTCCAAAGGCCGCCGGACTTCTCGCAGTCGGCCTGATTCTTTGCCGTGCTCACGTCTCCGGCGAAGACAGGGCCGGTGACGGCGAGTGCAAGTGCCAACGCGAGCGATGAAACGAGTGCTTTCATTGCGTTTACTCCTTACGTTGGGGGGAGTGCCGAGAAAACTCCGCCCGGCCTCTGAGGTTCCGCGAACGATCAGAAATAGCGACGCTTGAAGCGAGTCCCCCGAGCTTCACAGATTTGTTAGGACTCTTGCGTAAGTTGGCCAGCATGCGCAACAGCGTGGCCAGGAATGTCCTACTATTGATGTTGGCGGCGTCCTTAGGCGCGGCTCTAGGCGCGGTGACGAAGTTCAGCTTGGGACACGAGCTCGGAACTCCCGGCACTGCAAAGCCCGAGCCGATGAAAAGCGCCCGGTCGGAACCTTAGCGCTCCAGCAGAACCCGGCGCGCTTCGATCTGAACGCAAGCTGAACCGATTGTTCAGTCTTTGTGCACAGACAAGTCGTTATTTACTCCCGCATTGGCACGAACGGACGGTGCCGCCCCGACGGAACTCTGATCGGGCCGGGGCATTGACCAGGTAAGCCGTGCTCACGGCGGTTTAACAACCCCCACAGGAGAAAAACTTATGGTTAGACGATACGCGAGTTTGACTGGTGCCGTTGCTGTCGTTTGCGCCTTTTCATTCGCGGCCGTGCCGGCCCACAGCGTTCCGCTGACGTCATTGCAAGCCGATAGCGGCCTCACGCTCGTCAAGAGGGACGGCGGCAAGGGTGGCAAGCACCACGGCGGAAACCACAACACGTTTTGGTTCCGGCCTTGACAGAGGTTCTTGTTTCGTTCTCACATGCCATATGGCCGGGCGCAACGGTGATCTCCCATTCCGCATCGAGCTTTGGGATGACGGGGAGCGGCACGTTGAGGCGCTGATAGCCTTGGCGGCCGACTTCACCACCGCGCAGCTCACATTTAATGACGCAGTGAAGCGCCGGCCTGGGAAGCTCATCACGCTTCGGCAGAAGAGTCGCTAATGCTGTGCGACCGCTGCGAGCATCCGTTAATCGAAATCGACCACTATGGCGAGCGCCTAACCGGCTGCCTAGATTGCAACGTGTGGAACGGTAGCAAGAGCGCCTATGTTATGGAGTTGTCGGTTGAGGATGTAGCCGCATTGCGGGAGTGGTCCCAAAGGAAGGAGGCGTGAGATGAAGCGAACATGTGTACTGGTGGTCATTGCTTTAATGAGCGCGACCCCGGTTTACGCCGCCCCACCGGAAGTCGAGAGACAATGCTTTCTTGCGTCGGAGCGGGTAACCCCTATTCTCACTCAGCCAGAGAAAGAACAATACATCGCAAATTGCATCGCTGACTGGACCGCCGGCTCGCCGCCACCGCCGCCCGGGAATACGGATCGCAACAGATATTGAGGTAGAGAAGCGCCCGGCGCTTCGCGAACAGGCCCGGTCAGGATAAGCAAAAGGGCGCCCGCCGAAGCGAGCGCCCCTAACGATTAGTGCAGGCGGAACGCAGCCGTCTCACTGTTCCTCACCGAGTTGCATTTCATTCGGTGGGTAGGTGTGCTCGGCTCCGCAAAGAGGGCACGGACCTTTCCAGCTCTGGCTCGGTGGAAATGGTTCTTCTTGTGGATTCACGGCATCCGCAATTGAGAACTGCGCACCGCAGTCCGCGCAATTTACGAACCATCGCCACTTCATTGAGAACTCCGCATGGGAGGAAGCTACACTAGTTACAAGATCAAAACAAAAAGCCCCGCTAGTGGCGGGGCTGAATTGAGGGCTTGTTCTAAAGAGTGCGCGCTACCAGCGACACCAGCGCTGACCACCTTGCCACCAGCAGCGTTGAACGCCACCGCCCCATCCCCAACCTCGACCGCGAACACCACCCCAACCGCGACCACGACCACGGCCCTCAGGCCTCCACGGCCCCAGCCTCCACGGCCTCGGCCTCCGCCTCGGCCTCGACCGGCTTCGGCTGCTGTGCTGGTTATAGCCGCAACAGTAGTGGCGAGCGTGGTCACTCCGGCCGTAGTGACCACCGCGCTAATGGTCCAAAAAACCGCGATAGCTACCGCCGCGATAGTCCTGGCTAATAGCCCCCCGGGTGAAAAAAGATGGTTCAACATTTCGCTCAACCTTCAGTTCGAGTGGAACAAGCAGGCCATTCACTCGGAGCCTGCGCTAACCCTGGAAAGCTATCAGAATTTCACCGTCAGACAAAAGCCCCGCAAAGGGCGGGGCTGAGTTTAGGGTTTACGGAATGAATGTGTGCAAGCCCTGAGCTTGCACTTCGATTATAGCCGTCGGTTGGTGTCTCTACAATTTCAGTGGAAGCTCGGCGGTCCAAGGGGCAGGGAAGCGGCGAGGCATTGGTCTAACTCCCAAAGAAGAAGCCCCGTCACGGGGGCGCGCGGGGCTTCTCCGGTTCCTTTTGGGGGGAACCTGTGAAGGGGAGGGAATACCCATTCACGGCAGAGCTTTAGCACGTCTGGCTTCGAGCTAATTAGACCTTTTGCCCCATGTGGTAAAAGGCGCCCGCCGAGGCGAGCGCCCGGTGCTTCATCGCCAAATCGAACGGGAGCCGCTAAACTGACCCCTCCAAGCCCATTGGCGGGCTAAAGGGGGGAAAGATGCAATTCGAACTCTCAGCACCCAAGGTGATTACCTTTATTGTGTCAGCCGTCCTCGCGTTGGCCGCGGCCCTCATTCACTACGCGCATATCGACAATCCGTTTAGCCGCACTGGCTTCTCTATTTTGTTGGTGGGCTATCTGGTGCTTGCCGTCGGAAACCTGGTTCGGAACGTATAGCTTCACAACAGCAAAAGGGCGCCCGCCGAAGCGAGCGCCTTACCGACTAAGGTATGGCCCGACCATATCTCCGTACACTGTCGCATTTCCTAGCGAGGCGCTAAGAAGGTAGCGGGTGACATTGACTTCATCGGTAGACCCCCCGTTACCCGAAAGTGTCACCCGTTGGGCGCCAAGGTACCCCTCCCTGGCGCACTGCATTGCCGAAAGCTTGTCTGGCGTCTGACCTTTCCCTGGGTTGGGCGCCAGATTTTGTTTGAGCAAACAAAAAGCCCCGCTAGGGACGGGGCTGAGTTGAGACCACTGCAAGCACAGGAATGCTTGCGCTTCAATTATAGCCGTTGCCGCTTCCTCGCTTCAAGCCACCCCACAAAAAGGGCGCCCGCCGAAGCGAGCGCCCTTTGGCAATTAAATCAAGAGACTTCCCTGTCAACATTGATTGACTTGGTGGCAGGACCAGCCTCCGCCGTTTGTATCGCGGCAATCGGCTTCACTCGAATAACATGTGTTCGTCGAATTGCGCATCCAAGGATAGCCGGCAGGGCAACACTCTGTTTGAACTGGCTGTAGCAAGCCGTTTGTCGGAGACATTATTGAACCGCGCTCCATCGCAATGGCTGCGGTACTGAGCAATGCAGTTACGCTCATGGCTAAGACAATTCTGATCATTAATTCCTCCCTCGGTTTGTGAGCCAGCAATCTAACAGGGAAGTCACCTGACGAACGCTGGAAAAGGGAGTTCCTTGGACATTAGGCGAGCGCACAGCGAGAAGCCCCGCGCGGGGAGCTAACGGGGCTTCAGCTTTCGACCCGGCCATTACTGGTTACTAGAATAAGGCCGGTTCGGAACTTACCGCCTTAACTCGCTGCTGGAGCCAATGCTCCCCGCAAACAAAAAGCCCCGCTGAGGGGCGGGGCTGAGTGTTGGGATATGCTTAGATGCGCGGGCTGCCACTCCCGCGCCTCCATACACTAACGACGGAAAAGAAAAAGCCCCGCTAGGACGGGGCTAAGTTTGGTTCAGAGAACGAACACCCCGGGAGGGTTGTTCGCACATGGGTCTTATCTGAGTCGCCCTTCCGCCATGCTTTTGATGTCCCGGGTGATCGACTTTTGCAGCGGCTCATTCCAAATGTTCGGGTCATCGAATGCATCGTGTGCGACGGCAAGCACCATCGCCTTGACGTTCAGCCCTTCAACCGTGGTCGCCTGGAGCTTGGCTAGACCGTGCGACGGCACGCCTAAGCTTGGCGTGGCTTCGACACCAATTCTTGTAATGAGCGTTACGATTGAACGGCGCGCCGGCTTCTTGCATTGTTCGCCAAGCGTCAGCAGCTCGGCGTCCTCCTCGACGCTGGCGGGTGCGTAAGCCGATAGGGCAACGGCAGCGGGAACGACCGCGACTACGGCAAGAGCGCGGCGGCGGTCAATATTATGAGTCGTCATGTCTTCCCCGTATGGTGTTACCTAGCTGGTTACCTACGGAAGGAGAAGCGGAAGACGATAAGGCCAGAAGTCTTTGATTTAATTGGTGAGCCCGGCGGGATTCGAACCCACGACCCTCTGATTAAAAGTCAGATGCTCTACCGGCTGAGCTACGGGCTCTCTGGCGACCATATGGGCCGCTGCGACTCAAAAGCAATATTGCGCGTCGCCTTGCTAAACAACCCAAAATGCGGCATCCCCGCGGAGCTTGGCGCTTAATCCGCCGGGGCAGGCCAGCTTCAGGGGGGAGGGGCCGGAGCGATGACCCGCAAGAAAACCGGGAGCCGGTGGCGCTACTGGCCGCGTCTTTTTTTCCTCATCCCGTTCGTCGCCATGCTGTGGGTGCCGTCCTACAACCGGGTCGAGCCTGAGCTCGGCGGCATTCCCTTCTTCTATTGGTATCAGCTCGGCTGGATCCTGCTCGGCGCGGCGATCGTAGCGCTGGTCCATGTGATCGAAACGCGCATCACCCATGTGACGCCACCCTCGGACAAGGGGCTAAAGCCGACGGATGTTCCCGGAGACATCCTGTGAAACTCGACCTGACCGCCACGATTATTTTCGTCGCGCTGTTTCTGTTCGTCACCTGGCTCGGCTTCGTCGCGGCGCGTTGGCGCAAGGCCGATCTCAATCTGCTGCATGAATGGGGTCTCGGCGGCCGCCGCTTCGGCACCATGGTCACCTGGTTTCTGCTTGGCGGTGACCTCTACACCGCCTACACCTTCATCGCCGTTCCGGCGCTGGTGTTCGGCAAGGGGGCGATGGGCTTCTTCGCCGTCCCCTATACCATTCTCATCTATCCCATCCTCTACATTGTCTTTCCGCGGCTGTGGAAGATCGCCCATGAGCGCGGTCATGTCACCGCCGCCGACTTCGTGCGCGACCGCTTCGGCAGCCGCATGCTCGCGCTCGCCTTCGCCCTGACCGGCATCGTCGCCACCATGCCTTACATCGCGCTCCAGCTGGTCGGCATGGAGGTGGTGATCGGCGCGCTCGGCTTTCCGGCGGGCGGATTTGTGGGCCACATCCCTCTCATCATCGCCTTCATCATTCTCGCCGCCTTCACCTATACCAGTGGACTGCGGGCGCCGGCCCTCATCGCCATCGTCAAGGACGTGCTCATCTTCGTGACGGTGTTCGCCGCGGTGGTGATCATTCCGGCCAAGCTCGGCGGCTACGGCGCGATCTTCGCCAGCGTGCCGCCGGAGAAGCTGATCCTCCCGTCGCCGACCGGCGACAATCTCGGCTCCTATAGCGCTTACGCCACGCTCGCGCTCGGCTCGGCCGTTGCGCTGTTCCTCTACCCGCACGCCATGACCGGCATCTTGAGCTCGTCGAGCGGCAACGTCATCAGACGGAACGCGGGCCTGCTCGCGGCCTATTCGTTCATTCTCGGACTGATCGCGCTGCTCGGCTACATGGCGATTGCCGCCGGCGTCGATAAGGATCCGGCCTACGCGGCGGGCTTCGCCCAATACGGAGCGAATTTCGCCGTGCCGGCGCTGTTCCTCGCCTCGTTCCCGTCGTGGTTCGTGGGCATCGCCTTCGCCGCCATCGCCATCGGCGCGCTGGTGCCCGCCGCGATCATGTCGATCGCCTGCGCTAATCTGTTCACCCGCAATCTCTACAAGGAGTTCATTCGTCCCGATTGCAGCGACGCCGACGAAGCGCGCATGGCCAAGATCGTCTCGCTGGTGGTCAAGATCGGCGCGGTGGTGTTCATCCTCGCCATTCCCCAAGCTTACGCCATCCAGCTTCAGCTGCTCGGCGGCATCTGGATCATCCAGCTGCTGCCGCCGCTCTTGCTCGGCCTCTATACGCGCGGCTTCAATGCGCTCGCGCTTCTGCTCGGCTGGGCCGCCGGCACCACCCTCGGCACCTATATGGCTGCCACCCAGGGTTTTACCTCGTCGGTCTACCCGCTGGAGATCTTCGGCGTGACCGTGCCGGGCTACGCCGCGCTCTATTCGGTGCTGATCAATTTTCTCGTCGTGGCCGCGCTCTCGCCGCTGCTCGATCTCATCGCCCGGCGCGGCGCGGCGTCGGCTGCGCGCTGATCCTCGCCGCGCCGCAGCCTCGCGGCCCTCGACCGCCGCCCCATTCCTCGATAGGTTCTGGGCGCGATTCTTTAAGCTCTTCGATAGGGAGGAGATTGACACATGGCAGACGACAATCAAGGCAGCAGGACATTCCTGGCGATCGTATTGGGCGGCATCGTGCTCGCCCTCGTCATCGCTGCCTTCTTTATGTACGGGCACAAGGGCGACACGGGTGTGAAGGTCGAGCAGCCGATGACCGAGCAACCCGCCGAGACCCCGGCGCCACCGGCTGAGACACCCGCCGCGCCGCCGGCCGAACCGCCCGCGGCTGAAGCACCGGCCGAACCTCCGGCCATGGAGGCGGAACCGCCGGCCGAGGAAGCTCCGGCCGAGGAAGCGCCGGCCGAAGAAGCACCGCCGCAATAGCCTGTGACATTTAGGGGCGGCCTCGTCACCGGGGCCGCCTCTATTTTTCCCGCTGGGACTTGCCGCTCTCGCCGCTTCGTTCATCTGAGGTTCAGGGTGAACGCAGTCTTCTGGCTGCCGAATTGGTGCTAGATTGTCGGCATCGTCAGCAGTAGCGGGAAACAGGCGAACATGGCGCTTGGAGGGTGCGTAGGGGCGCGATGGTGGCTATTGGCCGCCTTGCTTGCCGTCGTTTGCTCCGGCGCCGAGGCCCAGGACAAAAAGAGCGAGGTGGTGCCGGTCGAGGCGGCGAAGGTGATCGCCGCGCCGCTGAGCGAGCAGGTGACCGCGATCGGCACGCTGCTGTCCGACGAGGCGGTCACCGTCAGCTCGGAGATTCCCGGGCGCCTCAAGCAGATTCACTTCCAGGAAGGCCAGCCGATTGAGAAGGGCGCGCCGCTCTTCACCCTCGACGATTCGGTCTATCAGGCGCAGCTCGCCGACGCCGAAGCCAAGCTCAAGCTTGCCGAGCAGACCCACAAGCGAACCAGCACGCTCTTCACCAACAAATATGCCACCGCCCAGTCGGCCGACGAATCGGCCTCGAACCTCGCCGTGAACAATGCCGCCGTCGAGCTCGCCCGCGTGCAGGTCGAGAAGGCGCATATCGTGGCGCCGTTCTCCGGCATCGTCGGCCTACGCCATGTCAGCGTCGGTGAGTACATCACCGCGGGGCAGGCGCTGGTCAATCTCGAGGCGATCGATCCGGTCAAGGCCGATTTCCGGGTGCCGGAGAAATTCCTGCCGGCCATCAAGGTGGGACAGACCATTCTCATCAAGGTCGACGCGTTTCCCGACGATAATTTCGAGGGCAAGGTCTATGCCATCGATCCGCGCCTCGACGTGGCCGGCCGCAGCCTCTTGGTGCGGGCGCTCGTGCCGAATAAGGATCAGCGGCTCCGTCCCGGCCTGTTCGCGCGGGTGACCGTGTTATTGCAGCTCAAAGAGGATGCCCTGACCGTGCCGGAGCAGGCGATCGTGCCGCAGGGCGACAGCCAGTTCGTGTTCAAGATCGTTGACGGCAAGGTGCAGTTCACCAAGGTGGTCATCGGCACGCGGCGTGAGGGCAGGGTGGAGATTATCGAAGGACTGACTGCTGGCGACCAGGTGGTGACCGCGGGCCAGCTCAAGATCCGCGACGGCAGCGCCGTCTCCGTCGTCGGCGCCACCGGAGCCTAGGCCGTGACGCTTCCAGAACTTTCCATCAAGCGGCCGGTGTTCGCCACGGTCTTGAGCCTAGTGCTCGTGTTGGTGGGCCTGGTGTCGTACGACCGGCTGTCGGTGCGCGAATATCCCGCCATCGATCCGCCGGTGGTCACCGTGCAAACGAGCTATCCGGGCGCGAGCGCGGCCATCGTCGAGACCCAGGTTACGCAGGTGCTTGAGGATTCGCTGGCCGGCATCGAGGGCATCGATTTCCTTACCTCGATCAGCCGCCAGGAATCGAGCCAGATCACTATTACCTTCAAGCTCGACCGCAATCCCGATTATGCCGCCGCCGATGTGCGCGACCGCGTCGGGCGGGTGCGGGGCCGCCTGCCGGAGGAGATCGAGGAGCCGATCATCCAAAAGGTCGAGGCCGACGCGCAGCCGATCATGTATCTCGCCTTCTCCAGCGCCTCGCACAACGAACTCGAGATCACCGACTACGCCGATCGCTACGTCAAGGATCAGCTCCAAACCCTTAGTGGCGTTGCCGAGGTCCGATTATTCGGCGAGCGCGAATATTCCATGCGGATCTGGCTCGATCCCGAGCGGCTCGCCGCCTATCAGTTGACGCCGCAAGACGTCGAGGCGGCGCTCAGGCGTCAGAATGTCGAGGTCCCGTCGGGCCGCATCGAGAGCCAGCAGCGCGAGTTCACCGTGCTGGCGGAGACGGATCTGCGCACCCCCGCCCAATTCAACGATCTCGTCATCAAGGAAGCCAACGGCTATCTCGTGCGCCTGTCCGACGTGGGCCACGCCGAGCTGGGCGCCCTGGATGAGCGGCGCATCGTCCGCTTCAACGGCAAACCGGCCATCGCGCTCGGTGTCGTCAAGCAGGCGACCGCCAACCCGCTGGAGGTATCGCAAGAAGTCAACAAGGTCCTGCCGGAAATCGCCGCGTCGCTGCCCGACGGCATGCAGGTTCGGGTCGCCCACGACAAATCGGTGTTCATCGCCGAGTCGATCAAGAACGTTTATCGCACCATCGGCGAGGCCATCGTCCTCGTCGTGTTCATCATCTTCCTGTTCTTGCGCTCGGTTCGCGCCACCCTGATCCCGCTGGTGACCATCCCGGTCTCGCTGATCGGCGCGTTCGCGCTGATGTACCTCCTAGGCTTCTCCATCAACACGCTGACCTTGCTGGCCCTGGTGCTGGCTATCGGGCTGGTGGTCGACGACGCCATCGTCATGCTGGAGAATATCTACCGACACGTCGAAAGCGGCATGGAGCCGGTGAAGGCCGCGCTGCTCGGCAGCCGCGAGATTAGCTTCGCCATCGTTGCCATGACCATTACGTTGGCGGCCGTGTACGCGCCGATCGGATTCATGACCGGCGTGACCGGGCGTCTGTTCACCGAGTTTGCCTGGACGCTCGCCGGCGCCGTCATCGTCTCGGGCTTCGTGGCGCTCACGCTCTCGCCCATGATGTGCTCGAAGCTCCTGAAGCACCAGGAGCATCACAATCTTCTCTATCGCATCGTCGACCGGTTTCTGAACGGCATCACGTCAGGATATCGGGCCTTGCTCAAAGGCGCGCTCGCGGTGCGGCCACTGGTCCTGCTGCTCGGTCTGTGCGTGGCGGGATCGAGCTATTTTCTGTTCACGACCATCAAGGGCGAGCTCGCCCCGGTCGAGGACCAAGGGAACATCATCACCGTGTTCCGCGGTCCGGAAGGCGCCACGATCGAATACACCGACGCCTATGCCAAGACGCTCGAAGCTATCGCTCTTGCCGTGCCCGAGGCCGATCGCGTGTTCGTCGTGGCCGGCAATCCGACCGTCTCGCAGGGACGGGTGATCTTGCGCATCAAACCGTGGGGCGAGCGCAATCGCACCCAGCAGGAGATCGGACGCTCCATCGCGCCGCAAATGGTTGCCGTCCCGGGCGTCGTGGCATTTCCAAGCAACCCGCCCTCGCTTGGCCAGAGCTCGCGCTCAAAACCGATCAATTTCGTGATCCAAACGTCCAGGCCGTACGATGAACTGCAGCAAATGGTCGATGCGCTCCTGGACAAGGTGCGTGACTATCCCGGCCTCGTCGATGTCGATACCGATCTTCGCATGAATTCGCCTCAGCTCGATATCGCCGTGGACCGGGACAAGGCCGCGGCCATGGGCATCGAGATCGACACGCTGGGGCGTACGCTCGAGACCATGCTTGGCGGCCGCCAGGTCACGCGCTTCAAGCAGGAGGGCGAGCAGTACGACGTGTTGGTGAAGATCGCCGACATCGACCGTCAGAATCCCGACGACATGCGCCGCATCTATGTGCGCAGCCGCGACAACTCCATGGTGCCGCTGTCCAACCTGATCACCATCAAGGAGACCGTGGCACCGAAGGAGCTCAACCATTTCGATCAGTTGCGTGCCGCCAGCATCACCGCCCAGCTGGCGCCTGGCTACTCGTTAAGCGACGGACTGAACTTTCTCGAACAGGCGGCCAAGGAGGTGCTTCCGGCCACCGCCCATGTCGAATACGCGGGCGAGTCGCGCGAGTTTAGGGATGCGAGCGCCGGCATTCTCCTGACCTTCCTGCTCGCGCTCGCCTTCATCTATCTCGTGCTGGCGGCGCAATTCGAAAGCTTCACCGACCCCTTCATCATCATGCTGACCGTGCCGCTGTCGATTACCGGCGCGCTGCTGGCGCTGTGGTGGAGCGGCGGCACGCTGAACATCTATAGCCAGGTGGGCCTGGTTACTCTGATCGGACTGATCACCAAGCATGGCATTCTGATCTTGGAGTTTTCCAATCAGCTCAGGGCCAAGGGCATGCCGATGCGCGAGGCGGTGATCGAGGCGGCGACGCTCAGGCTGCGGCCGATCCTGATGACCACCGGCGCCATGGTGCTCGGCGCCGTGCCGCTTGCGCTCGCCACCGGCGCCGGCGCCGAGAGCCGTCAGGACATCGGCTGGGTGATCGTCGGCGGCCTTCTGGTCGGCACGCTGTTCACGCTGTTCGTGATCCCGGTGGTCTACACCTATCTCAGCCGGCGGATATTCATCGAGGCTGACGATGAACTGACGCCGGACACGTCGAGACCGGCTCTACCTGCGCCGCAAACGCGTAAACCGCGCAAGGCGCTGGAGCCGGCCGAGTAGGGGTGAAAAAAGAAGAGCCCCGGCGCGGGGAGTGCCAGGGCTCGTACGCATTACACAGAACGCACTACCGACCCAGACTGAACACAACTGGGCAACTACAGCATGCCTTCGCCCTGTGGCAGTTTTTTGACGGTTCCTTGTCAGCCTTTTTAATAGCCACAAGCATTTGCGGGCGTGCTTTCACAGCGTGGCGGTTCGCGCAGACCGCGCCAAAGCCCTAACGCTGAGGCGCCCCCGGGGTTCCTGGCCACAGATAGGCAAGTCTTGTGCCGCGCGTCGCCCCATGCACAATGGGGAAAAATCGGGCAGGCGTCGCCCCTGACGAGGTCACCACAGAAATGCGCTGGCGCGGTCAACGAGAGAGCGAGAATGTCGAGGACCGGCGGGGCGAAGGCGGCGGCTTCGGCTTCCCGTTTCCGGGCGGCGGCGTCCGCTTCCCGAGCGGCGGCGGATCGGGCGGCGGCAGCGGCGGCGGCGGCATCGGCATTGTCGGGCTTCTCATCATTCTCGGCCTGATGCTGTTTTTCGGCGTCGACCCGAGCGTCATCATGCAAGGCGGCGGTCCCGGAGGCGACGTGAGCACCTTCCCCGACATTCGTCTGCCGCAGTCCCGCCCAGACACCACCAATTTCCCGATCCCCGGGCAGCAGGGCCCGCAAGTCCAGCGGCCGCAGACTACCAGCGAGGACGATCTCAAGCGCTTCGTCAAGGTCGTGCTAGGCACCACCGAGGACGTGTGGCAGGAGACGCTTGCGCGGTACGGAAGGCGTTACAGCGACCCCACGCTGGTACTGTTCAGCGGCGGCGTGCGCTCGGCGTGCGGCTTGGGGATGGCGCAGATGGGTCCGTTCTACTGCCCGACCGATGAGAAGGTTTATATCGACCTCGACTTTTACCGCGAGCTCAGGGACCGGTTCCACGCGCCGGGCGACATGGCCCAGGCCTATGTCATCGCCCACGAGATCGGCCACCACGTGCAGAAGCTGCTCGGCATCGCCGATCAGGTCGAGGCCCTGCGCGGGCGCATGAGTCAGGGTCAGGCCAACGCGCTTCAGGTGCGCATGGAGCTTCAAGCCGACTGCTTCGCCGGCATCTGGGCCAATCACGCCGCTGAGACCAAGAACATCATCGAGCCGGGCGACATCGAGGAGGCGCTCAACGCGGCCAGCGCCATCGGCGACGACCGCATCCAGAAACAGACTCAAGGCTATGTGGTGCCGGACGCGTTCACGCACGGCTCGTCGGCCCAGCGCGTGAGCTGGTTCAAGCGCGGCTACCAGAGCGGCAAGCTCGAAGCTTGCGACACCTTCAATGCCGACGACCTTTAGGCGAGGGGTAGACTTTTAAGACTTCGCGGCCACAGTGAACGGAACGCGGCAACGGCGTTATCCGGTCCTGTCAGGGGGTTCGCGAGACTAGCGGCGGGGGTTAAATAAGTGGGGCCTGCGCGACTTTTGCCGGCAAGCCTGGCGGCCGTTCTGCTGTGCAGCTTGGGCGGTGTGCCGGCTCCCGGCGCCGAGGATGTGATCGTCCTTGGCGCTGCCGTGTCCCTGACCGGCAAATATGCCCTGAACGGCACCAACACCAAGAACGGCTACGAGCTCGCCGTCCGCGAGGTCAACGACAAGGGCGGCGTGAAGGTCGGCGGCAAGACCTACAAGCTCACGGTGCGCCACTACGACGACGAGTTCGACTCCGGCGCGCGGCACCGAGCTCGCCGAGCGGCTGATCAAGCAGGATGGCGTCAAATTCATGCTCGGGCCGTACAGCTCGGGCCTGACCAAGGCCATTCTGCCGGTCGTGGAGAAGTACCAGGTACCGATGATCGAGGGCAATGGCGCCGCGCGCGAGCTGTTCACCAAGGGTTATCGCTACATCTTCGCCGTACTCTCCACCTCCGACCAATATCTCACGCCTGCCATCGACCTCGCCGCCGAGCATGTCGCCGAGCTCGGCAAGAGCAGAGACAAGCTCAAGGTCGCGCTGGCCATGGAGAACGATCCGTTCGCGCAAGATGTGCGCGCCGGCGTGCTCGAAGACGTGCGGCGCCACAACATGATGGTGGTGATCGACGATCAGCTGCCACCCGAGCTCAACGACATGTCGGTCACTTTGACCAAGATCAAAGCCTTGAAGCCCGACGTGCTGGTGATCTCCGGCCACGAGAAAGGCGCGCTCACCGCGGTCAGCCAGATCGAGGCGTTGCAAGTCTATGTGCCGGTCGTCGCCTTGACCCATTGCGACTCGGCGCAGATCGCCGAGAAGCTTGGCAACGCCGCCGAGCATGTGTTCTGCGCCCATCAATGGCATCGCTCGCTCGCCTATAAGGGCGAGCTGTTCGGTTCGGCCGAGGACTTCGCCAAACAGTTCGAGGCGGCCTACAAATACGAGGCGCCGTATCAGGCGGCCCAGTCGGCGGCGGCGGTGCATGTCTTTGTCGATGCCTTCAAGCGTGCGCGGAGCCTCGATCCGCAAATGGTGCGCGATGCCATCGCCGCCACCGAGCTCGACACGTTCTACGGTCCGGTCAAGTTCGACGAGACGGGGCGCAACGTCGCTAAGACGATGGTGTTGACCCAGGTCCAGGGCGGCAAATACGTGGTGGTTGCGCCCGCCAAATGGGCCACCGGCAAGCCGGTCGTGCCGCGCCCGCGCCGATAGAGGTCGACGGCGCGGTTCCCGCTTTGTAAGCATCAAGGGGCTGGACGTGCGGTCGCCGGGGGAGCGCGAGACGCGGGGGATGATCGCCAATCTTCTTATTCTGTACGAGGCGCCCGCGCTCGGGCTCCAGCTGCTGATCGACGGCATTCTGATCGGCGCCGTGTTCGCGCTGGCGGCCTACGGGATGGCGCTAGTGTGGGGCGTCACCAACATCGTCAATGTCTGCCAAGGCGAATTCGTCATGCTCGGCGGCTTCGTCGCGGTGCTGTGCGTCGAGCAGGGCATGCCGCCGCTGCTGGCAGTGCCGGTCGCGGCCTTGGCGCTCTATGCGCTCGGCTGGATCCTGTTCCAGACGGTGATCATGCACCTGATCGGCCGCGACATGTTCAATTCGGTGCTCGCCACGTTCGGTATCGCCATCGTCTTGCAGCAGCTGATGGCGCGCGGCTTCGGCGGCGCCGATCGCATCATCGAAAGCGGGCTCGGCAGCTGGTTCTGGTTCGACGGGCTGGTCGGCATCGCCAAGGTGAAGCTGATCGTGTTCGCCGCGTGCATCGCGCTCGGGCTGGCGCTGACGTTATTCCTGGCGCGCTCGCGTCAAGGCCAAGCCATCCGCGCCACAGCGCAGGAGCCGCGCGCCGCCGCCGTGCTCGGCATCGACACGCGGCGGGTCTACGGCCTCACTTATGCGCTCAATGCCGCGATCTGCGGCGCCGCCGGCGCGCTTGCCTCGATGGCCTACACCATCCACCCTTATGCCGGGCTGTCCTACACCATCCGCTCGTTCATGATCGTGGTGGTGGCGGGGCTCGGCAATTTGGTCGGCGTGATTTGGGCGGCCTTGAGCCTCGGCGTGGCCGAGAGCTTCGCCGGCTTCATATTCGGCCCGCAATATCAGATTGCCTTCGTGTTCGCCCTGCTGGTCGCCGTTCTGCTGCTGCGCAATTGGCGGCTGAAGGCCGAGCGCCGCTATCTCAAATAGGAGTCGGGCATGGGCACGTCAGCACTTACCCCGGCGCGGCTCATTCTTCTGGCCGGGCTCCTTCTGTGCGGCGTGGTCGCCCCGCTGCTCGCGCCGGCCTATCAGTCGCAACTGACCGAGCTCCTGCTGTTCATCGTGTTCGCGCTCGCCTGGGATTTGGTGGGCGGTCAGATGGGTTACAACTCGTTCGGCAATGTGCTGTTCGTCGGGATCGGCATGTATGTCGCGGCCATCGTCCAGGTCGGGCTGTTCTACGATGTCGGGCTCTATACCGAGGCCAGGGGCGGCGGCACGCAATTCGTGTTCGACGCCGGCCAGTTTCTGACCGGGCTGGCGGTGGGCCTTCCGGCGGCGGCGCTCGCCAGCGCTTTGGTCGCCTGGCTGTTCGGCTCGCTGCTACTGTCGATGCGCGGGCATTATTTCGCCATCTGCACGCTCGGCCTCGGCATTGCCGCCGGCCAGCTCGCCGCCGGCATTCCGTGGATCGGGGCCGGGTCCGGCATGCTCACACCTAATCCGCCCGCCGACCTCGGCGATGTCGGCTTGCTCCTTTATTATCTCGCGCTGTTCTTGGCGTTCGCCTGCACGCTCACCTTCGGCTGGCTGCTGTCGACCCGGTTCGGGCTCGCGCTCAACGCCATCAGGGACGACGAGGACAAGGCCGAGGCCATGGGCCTCAGGACCCATCAGGCTAAGGTGACCGCCTGGGTCGTCGCTGCCGCGTTCTTGGGTATCGCCGGCGCCCTTTACGGCAATCTGGTGCGCTTCATCGATCCGGTCGAGACCGCCTTTGCCGGAGCCACCATCGGCGTGTGGATGATCCTGATGGCGCTGCTCGGCGGCAAGGGCACGCTGGCCGGGCCGATCGTCGGCGCGATCGTGTTCCAGCTCACCAAGGAGCTGTTCTGGACCTATCTGCTCGGCTGGCAGAGAGTCGCGCTCGGCGTGCTGATCGTAGCGGTCGCTGTGTTCTTCCCGACCGGCATTGTCGGCTTCATGCGCGAGCGCCTTGGCCGGACCAAAGCGAAGGACGACAATCGCGCCGCGGAGCTCAGCCCATGATGGCGATGCTCGAGCTCGACGGCGTCACCAAAGCCTTTGGCGGCATCCTCGCCAATGATCGGGTAAGCTTGCGCGTGGAGCAGGGCGCGATCGTCGGGCTGATCGGGCCGAACGGCTCCGGTAAGACGACTTTGTTCAACGCCATCACCGGCGCCTCTCCGATCGACTCCGGCTCGATCCGCTTCAAGGGGCGCGAGATCTCGAAGCTGCTTGCGGGCGAGGTCGCGCGGGCCGGCATCATCCGCACCTTCCAGCAGCCGCGCATCTACCGCGATATGAGCGTCGCCGCCAATATGCTGGTCTCGGCCGCGATCAGGCGCGCATCTTTCGCCGATCTGTTTCGCCGCGGAGAGCGGGAAACCGAACGGAAACTCACCGAGCTGCTCGAATTTGTCGGCCTCGCCGACAAGCGTGACATCGCCGCCGGCGATCTCTCGTTCGGGCAGCAGAAATTGCTCGAACTCGCCATGGCGCTGGTCAACGACCCCGAGATGCTGCTGCTCGACGAGCCGACCGCTGGCATCAACCCTATTCTGATCGCGAGCCTGATCGACCGCCTTAAAGCCGCCAACCGGGAGCGCGGCCTGACCCTCCTGGTGATCGAGCACAATATGCCGGCAATCATGGACCTGGCGGGGCATATCTATTGCCTTGCCCATGGGCGGCTGCTCGCCGAGGGTCCGCCGCACCAAATCAAGAGCGACGCCAAAGTGCTCGACGCCTATCTCGGAGCGGCGTGATGGGGCGGTCCAAGACCAAGCGCGGTCAGGACAAAGACACGAGCGGCGTGTCTACCGCCGAACTCGACCGGCTTGCCGGCGGCGGCCCGTTGCTGGCGGTCGACGATCTCCATGCCGGCTATGGACGCATGGACGTGCTGCGCGGCGTGTCGCTCCGCATCGCCCGCGGCCGTTCGCTCTGCCTGGTCGGACCGAACGGGGCCGGCAAGTCGACGGTGCTGAACGCCATTTATGGCTTCGCCCGCATCTTCTCCGGCGCGGTGCTCCTGTCAGGCCGCGACATCACCACGCTTCCTCCGAGCGACAAGCTTAAGACCGCGCGGCTCGCTTACGTGCTGCAAAGGGGTTCCGTGTTTCCCGACATGACGGTCGAGGAGAATCTGCTGATGGGCGGTTATCTGCTCGACCGCCCATCGGAGGCGAAGGCAGCGGCCGAGCGTGTGCTCGCCCGCTACCCCACGCTGCACGCGCGGCGGCGCGAACGCGCCAATGTGCTGTCGGGTGGCGAGCGGCGGCTGCTGGAAATCTCCCGCGCGCTGATCATGGATCCGGAGGTGGTGCTGATCGACGAGCCGTCGATCGGGCTCGAGCCGCGCGCCATCGACATGATCTTCGACATGCTGCGGGAGTTGCGCGACCAAGGCGGCAAGACGCTGATCCTGGTCGAGCAGAATGCCCGCAAGGGTTTGGACTTCGCCGATGTCGGTTACGTGCTGGTGGCCGGGCGCCTGGTCAGGGCAGGGCGCGGCAAGGAACTGCTCGCCGATCCGGACATGGGCCGCCTGTTTCTTGGCGGCTAGAGCTTCATCCCGGAAAAATGGGAACCGGTTTCCGGAAAGATGAGGCTCAATAAAAGCTACAGCGCGTCGCCGGCATAGACCGTCGCCTCGCACGGCCGCGACGCCTTCTTGAACAGCGCGCAAGCCTGCGACGCCTCGTCGGCGCTGCCGAACGGTCCGGCGATCAACCGCCACTTTTTGTCGGGCGCAAGCACGCGGCGCGGCTGAAGCCCGGCGACCAGCGCGGCATGATTGGTCAGGAACTCGCGCCACAACGGCCTCAGCGCATCCTGCTTGGCCACCGCGCCGATCTCGATACCGTAGCGCGTCGAACCGTCATTGGCGGCGGGCGGCAGAGCGATGGGGTCCAATGCGGCGCTCTCGGTGGCCGCCGGTGGCGCCGGAGCGGGCGTTTCCGAAGCGGGCGTTTCCTGAGCCGCAGCCGGCGGCGCAGGCGTCGGCACGTCGGCGGCGGGCATGGTTGACTCTGCCGGCGCGTCGTCTTCGAGGGGTGACACGGCGACCGGCGGCGGCTCGCTCGGAGTCGCGGGAGCAGGCGCCGGCTTGTCCTCCTCGGCGGGCTCGATCGCGGCTTGCTGGACCGGCTTCGGCTCTTCCTTAGGCGCCTCGGCAGGCTTGGGCTCCTCAGCCGGCGCAGGTTTCACCTCTTCGGCGGGAGGTTCGGCCGGAGGAGGCGGCGGCGGCGCCGCGGCGGCTTCGGGCGGCTTCGTCTCAATTGCCGGCGCCGCGGGCTGAGCGTCTGACGTCGGGGCCGTCACCGATGTCGCCGGCGCCAGCGCCGCGACCGGACCGGGCGCATTCTCGGCTGACTTGAAGCGCGTGTTGAGCGCAGCCACCTGCTCCGTCAATTGGCGCAGACGCTCGTTGATCTCGGCGATCTCCTGCTCGCTCGTTTGCGGAGGCTCCGTGCCGATCGCCGCTGTCGTGCCGTCGGACGCGGGCGTGGCGCCACCACCGGCATTCAATGCGACCAGCTGGCCGCCAAGCGCGCTTGGATTGGTGAATGCGGTGAACAGATAAGCCCCGGACAGGCCACCAAGCAGGATCCAGAACGTGGCGAACAGGCCGCGCGCCCAGTTCCGTGAGCCTGTTCGACGATGCCGAGCCATAGGCTTCGAGGCCTCCCGTTCTCGAAAATCAGGCGGAAAAGCGACGCCAATAAGGCTTGGCTCGCGATTTGCGCCCCGCACATGGAAGATGACTCGCCCTGCGCGCCGGGTCAATTTCTCCGGTGAGCCGGCACACCGCGCCAACGCCCTTAGAGGTTATGGCCCTCGCGCGGGGTTTGGACTAGACAGGTCGCGGTCAAGGAGCTCAGGACGCGGCGATTCGGCGATTGCCACCGCAAACGACAGGATTAACGGCCTCAAGTGTCACCCTCTCTTTCGGCGCTCCAGGGCACGCTTCTTGCTCGGGCTCTAAGTGTTTTTTGGCAGCGATCCAAGCGGCATGACTGAAACTCCGGCTCTCGCCATCATCCTTGCCGCGGGCAAGGGCACGCGCATGAAGTCCACCTTGCCTAAGGTGATGCACCGGATTGCCGGCGCGAGCTTGCTCGCCCACGTGTTCGCGGTGGTCAGGAAGGCTGGCATCGGGCGGACATGCGTGGTCGTCGCGCCCGGCATGAACGAGGTCGCCGCCACGGCGCGCGAGCTCGATCCGAAGATCGAGCTCTTCGTCCAGGCCAAGCAGCAAGGAACCGCCGACGCGGTCAAAGCCGCTCGCCCGGCCCTGGAGACATTCTCGGGGGAAGTCCTCGTGCTGTACGGCGACACACCGTTGCTCCGCTCGGAGACACTCAATGCCATCCGCACCGAGCTTCGCGGCGGCGCCGATCTTGTGGTCATCGGCTTCGAGGCCGAGGAGCCGACCGGCTATGGCCGGTTGCTGCTCGACGAGAACGCCCGGCTCACCGGCATCCGCGAGGAGAAGGACGCCAGTGCGGCGGAACGCGCGCTCACGCTCTGCAACTCTGGCATCATGGGCTTCCGTTCGGCCAAGACGCTGCTCGGCTTGCTGGATCGGATCGACAGCGATAACGCCAAGAAGGAATTTTATCTGACCGATGCCGTGGCGCTTGCCCGCGGCGACCGGCTGGAGGCGCGCATGGTCAAGTCTGAAAGCGAAGAGGTACTCGGCGTGAACTCGCGCAGCGAGCTCGGCGCGGCGGAAACCCTGATGCAGCGGCGTCTCCGCGCCGAGGCGATGGCCAATGGCGCAACCCTGGTCGCGCCGGAGACGGTGTTTCTCAGTCATGACACGCGCATCGGCAAGGACGTGGTGATCGAGCCCCATGTGGTGATCGGCGAGCGCGTCGTCATCGAGGACGGCGCCACCATCAGGGCCTTCTGCCATATCGTGGGCGCACATATTGGCGCTGGCGCCGTGGTCGGACCGTTCGCGCGGCTCAGGCCCGGTGCGAGCCTCGCCGCCGACTCCCATGTCGGCAACTTCGTCGAGATCAAGCAGGCCGAGATCGGCGAGGGCGCCAAGGTTAACCATCTCGCTTATATCGGCGACGCGAGCGTCGGCGCGGGCGCTAATGTCGGGGCCGGCACCATCACCTGCAACTATGACGGCTTCGACAAGCATCGGACCGAGATTGGGGCGGGGGCCTTTATCGGCTCCAACTCGTCGCTGGTGGCGCCGGTCAAGATCGGTGAGGGCGCCTATGTCGGATCGGGCAGCGTCATCTCCAAGGACGTCGCCCCCGATGCCCTGGCGCTCACCAGAAGCGAGCAGGAGGAGCGTCCCGGCTGGGCGGCAAAGGTCCGCGAGCGGCGTGGCGGCAAGCCAAAGCCCGGCGGAAACAAGAGGACATAGAGCGTGAGTTGCGACTTAAATTGGCGTCAATTAGCCCTTAGCCAGGGCACGAGGGAGTAGGGGACGATGTGCGGCATCGTTGGCGTCCTCGGCAAAGGGCCTGTTGCTGAACAGCTGGTCGACGCGCTGAAGCGGCTGGAATATCGCGGCTATGATTCGGCCGGCGTCGCCACTATCGAGAACGGCCATCTCGGCCGGCGGCGCGCCGAAGGCAAATTGCGCAATCTCGAGGAGCGGCTCAAGCGCGAGCCGCTGATGGGCGACACCGGCATCGGCCATACCCGCTGGGCGACCCACGGCAAGCCGGTCGAAGCCAATGCCCACCCGCATATGACCGAGCTGGTGTCGGTGGTGCATAACGGCATCATCGAGAACTTTCGTGAGCTGAAGGAAGAGCTCATGCGCGACGGCGCCGCGTTCACCAGCGACACCGACACCGAGGTCATTGCCCATCTCATCACCCTCGAATTGAAGGCCGGCAACGATCCGGTGCGCGCCACCTACAACGCGCTGAAGCGCCTCGAAGGCGCCTTCGCGCTCGCCATGATCTTCCGCGGCTACAACGACTTGATGATCGTGGCCCGCCAGGGCAGTCCGCTCGCCATCGGCCTCGGCGACGGCGAGATGTTCGTAGGCTCCGACGCCATCGCGCTCGCGCCATTCACCGACGCCATCGTCTATCTCGAGGATGGCGATTGGGCGGTGCTGACGCGCAAGGGCATCGCCATCCGCGACCGCAGCGGCAAGGCAGTCGAGCGCCCGGTCACCCGTTCGCTCGCCTCCGCGCTCTTGGTGGACAAGGGCAACCATCGTCACTTTATGGCGAAGGAGATTCACGAGCAGCCGGAGGTGATGGGCCATACGCTGGCGGCCTATGTCGATCTTGGCTCGAACCGCGTCGACATCCCGGCCCTGCCGTTCGACTTTGCCAATCTCACCCGGCTGTCCCTGTCGGCCTGCGGCACCGCATTCTATGCCTGCCTGGTCGCCAAATATTGGTTCGAACGCTGGGCCAGGCTTCCCATCGATGTCGATATCGCCTCCGAGTTCCGTTACCGCGAGACGGCGCTCGACCCCGGCGGCGCGGCATTGTTCGTCTCGCAGTCGGGCGAGACCGCCGACACCCTCGCCACGCTGCGTTATTGCCGCGCCCAAGGCCAGCACATCCTGTCCATCGTCAATGTGCGCGAATCTTCGATCGCCCGGGAGTCCGATGCGGTGCTGCCGACGCTCGCCGGACCGGAGATCGGCGTCGCCTCGACCAAGGCCTTCACCTGCCAGCTCACCGTGCTCGCGTGCCTCGCCATCGCCGCCGGCAAGGCGCGCGGGGTGATCGGTCCGGCGCTCGAGGCCGAGCTGGTCCAAGCGCTCGGCGAAGTGCCGCGCCACATGGCGACGGTGCTGCGCGACGAGCGGCCTTACGAGACGCTCGCCCATCGCCTGTCCAAGGCGCGCGACGTGCTCTATCTCGGCCGCGGCTCGAGCTACCCGATCGCGCTCGAAGGCGCGCTCAAGCTCAAGGAGATTTCCTATATCCATGCCGAGGGCTATGCCGCCGGCGAGCTGAAGCACGGACCGATCGCGCTGATCGACGAGAACATGCCGGTGATCGTCATCGCGCCGCGCGACGACCTCTATGACAAGACCGTCTCCAACATGCAGGAAGTGGCGGCGCGCGGCGGACAGATCGTGCTGGTGAGCGACGCCGATGCGGCCTCCACCGGCTGCGCCATCGCCACCCACCTGGCCGTGCCGCCGGTGCACCGCTTCGTCGCGCCGCTAGTTTATGCAGCGCCCGTCCAGCTGATCGCCTATCATACCGCGGTATTCATGGGGACCGACGTGGACCAGCCGCGGAACCTCGCCAAATCCGTGACGGTGGAATAGACTAAAAGCCTCGGATTTGCCCGATTTCTCTGTTTGAGCAAGACCATGGCGGATAAGCGGAAGTCCTTCCGGGCGCGCCGTCTTGCTTTCGGCGGGCGCATCGTTCCGCGCGCCTGCATATTGGCCGCCGCGCTTGCCCTGTTGACCGCCTCCGGGCCCTTGCACGCCCAGGACGCCGGGCTGAAGAGCGGCGCCGCGTCTTTGGCCGCCGGCAAATACGACGCCGCCGTGCGGCAGCTTTCCGCCACCATCAATTCCGACAGCGCCGCGCCGAGCGACGCCGCCAAGGCGCTTTACCTCCGTGGCATCGCCTATCGCAAAATGGGCGAGCCGGCCCGCGCCGTCGCCGATCTCGGCGCCGCGATCTGGCTCGGTCTGCCGCAAGACGACAAGGTCAAGGCGCTGGTCAATCGCGGTCTCGCCTATCGAGCCGCCGGGTTGAGCAAGGAGGCCGAGGCCGAGTTGGCAGCGGCGCGCAAGCTTGGCGGCAGCGGTGAGGTCGACGCTCTCATCGCCGACGGCGGCGGCGCACCGGCAGGAGCCGCGGCGATCGCCGCCTTCACCACCGAGGTGACGCCAGGGGACGCGGGCGCTTCGAGCACCAGCCGGCCACGTACGGAACCGGTCACGAGTTTCAACACCAGCGGCGGGGACACGCCGCCACCGGCAGAGCCGCCGCCGACCCGCACCGCCAATGCCTCGCCGGGCAGCTGGAGCACCTCGGTCGCCGACGAGTCGCAGCCGGCCAGCAGCAGCAGCGGCGGCAACCGTCTCACCCGCTGGTTTGGGTCGTTGAGCGACTCCTCATCGGACACCGCCGCTCCGGCGCCGGCTCCGACGCCTGCACCGGCACAAGCGGCTCCGCCGCCCAAGCCGGCCGCGCCACCGTCGGCTGCTGCCAGCTCGAGCTGGTCCACCAGCACGGAGACTGAGGCGGCGGCCTCGGCCGGCGGCGGCGAAAGCAAGAGCCGCTGGTCGCGCATGTTCGGCCGAACCGCGGAAGCCGACCCCACCGCACAGCCGGCCGTCGCCGCGGCGCCGTCAGCCGGCGGTGCCTATCGCCTGCAACTTGCCACCAGCCGCTCGGAAGCCGAGGCCCAGGCGCTGTGGAAGAAAGTTTCGCATAGCCAAGGTCTCGACGGCGTCAGCCCGCAGATCGAGCGGGTCGATATCGGCAATTTCGGCACTTTTTACAGCCTGCGCATCGGCCCCTTCCCGGACAAGGCGGAAAGCCTTAAGGTCTGCAACGCCTTGAAGCGAAGCGGGATCGATTGCTCGCTCGCGGAGCAATAGGCGCTTATCCCCGCATGTGGCGTCGAGGGTCCCGCGTATCGAGCGTGAGCCTCACATCTGCAATGAGGATGTGCTATGGCGCTCGCGCGCGAGACCGTGCCGCAATGACCAGAGAATGAGTTCGTCGTTCTGAGAGCGCCATGAAGATCAGAAACAGGCCCACAGAGAGCGCGACGCCCGAGCCGCTGCAAGACCATCTCGGCCTGCTCGGCGAGGAAGGTCCGCACTCGTCGCATCTCGGCGCGCGGCTGCGCGGCTATTTCCTCACCGGCCTTATCGTCGTGGGCCCGGTCGCCATCACCATCTATGTCGTCTGGTGGTTCATCAATCTGGTCGACGGCTGGGTGAAACCGCTCATCCCCAAGGCCTATCTGCCGGAGACCTATCTTCCGTTCAACGTGCCGGGCGTGGGCCTGATCGTCGGCATTTTCGGCCTGATGGTGATCGGCGCGCTGACCGCCAATCTGTTCGGGCGCACCATCGTCGCTTATGGCGAGATGATGCTGGACCGCATGCCGGTGGTGCGCGGCGTTTACCGTCTGCTCAAGCAGATCTTCACCACCATCTTTTCCAAGAGCGGCAGCTCGTTCAAACGAGTCGGCATCATCGAGTTTCCGCGCAAAGGGCTGTACGCGCTGGTGTTCGTGTCCGGCGATCCGCCGGCCGAGGTCAAGGACAAGCTCGGCAACGGCGAGGCGCTAATGACCGTGTTCATGCCGAACGCGCCGAACCCCACGACCGGCTTCGTCATCTTCATGCCGGCCAAGGACGTAACGGTGCTCGATATGTCGATTGAGGACGGCGCCAAGATGGTGGTGTCGGCCGGTCTGGTGGCGCCGCAGCAAGACACGCTGAAGCATCTGGCGGAACAGACCAAGGCCAAGAAGCCGTTGCCCGAGGAGGAGCCCGTCATTTAGACGCGTCGCTCGGTTATTTTCGCGCTCTACCGCGGCCGCAAACCAGAAGTGTCCGGGTAGATCGAAGAGCCAGGGCGTGTCATATTGAGGCATGGACCTAGAAGCCGTCAGCAAGTCCCTGTCCAAGCGGAACGCGTTCTCGACAAAAAAAAAGATCGCGTTCGTTGCCGTCGCCGGCTTGGTGCTGGTCGGGGGCATTGGCTTGCGCGCGAGTCACTATTTTGGTGGAACGCTGGCCGATAGCGAGCCGGCTGTGGTTGAAGCGCCTGCCGCGGCACCCGCAGCTACGCCATCATCTGTACCTGCGCCCGTAGCCGCACCTGAGGAGGCGCCGCCGTACGCCGCGGAGACGGCCGGGTCGGTTCCCAAGACGGCGCCCGCCACGCAGGAAGCCGCGCCTGCGCCGAGTGAGCCGGCCGGACAGACTGGCGGCACGGCTGAGCAGACCATGCCGGAAGGCGATGCCGTCGATCAGGTTGCGCCGGAAGGCGATGCGGTTGGGCAGAGCGAGCAGGCGGATTTGCCGGGTGCCGGCATGATCCTCGTCGCCAGAAAGCCCGTCCAGGTGCTGGCAGGTCCGTCAGCCTCAGCCCCGGCCATGTACGGCTTTCCGGCCGGCCGACCGTTCCGTGTCATCGGTCGTCAGGGAGGCTTTGTCCAGATCAAGGACTTGAGGAGCAGCGCGAGCGGCTGGATCGATGAGACCGCGCTTGCGGAGCCGCCGCCGAGCGCACCGGCCGTCGCAGCGCCGTCGCAATCGAAGCCGGGCGCGGTCAACCGGAAGCCGGCTACCGCGTCTGCCCCAAAAGCGGCCAACAAGAACGCTCCGGTCACCGCCGACTCCAAGCCGGCCGCCGAGCCTGATCCCACCCAAGCGCGCAGGCCCCCCGTTCTATTCGGGCGCGGCGGATTCTTCGGCGGCATTTTCGGCGGCGGCAACGCCAATTAGCGTCGAACCCTGCTTTGCGCTTGGCGCTGCTTCAGACGTCAGCCGGCGCGCATCAGCTTGATGGCGTCGTCCCGCTCGAACAGATAGAGCAGCAGTTTCAGCGCTTCGGCGTCGTCGCCTTTAAGTTCCGGGTCGCGCGCGAGCGTGAGCCGCGCCTGGTCGCGCGCCGCCTCGAGCAGCGCCTGGTGCTCGGGCAGGCTGGCGATGCGGAAGGCCGGCACTCCGCTTTGCCGCGTGCCGAGCATCTCGCCGCCGCCTCTGAGCCGCAGATCCTCCTCGGCGATCACGAACCCATCCTCGGTTTGACGCATGACATTAAGCCGCTCGCGCGCCGCCTCCGACAATGGCTGACGGAAGAGCAGGATGCAGGAGGACTCCGCCAGGCCGCGTCCGACCCGGCCCCGCAATTGATGCAGTTGAGCCAGGCCGAACCGCTCGGCGTGCTCGATGATCATGATTGACGCGTTCGGCACGTCGACGCCGACTTCGACCACGGTGGTGGACACCAGGATCGACAGCTCGCCCGAGGCGAACGCCGCCATGACGCGATCCTTGTCCTTGCCGGCCAGCCGGCCATGGACCAGCCCGACGCGATCGCCGAATTTGGTGCGCAGCGCGGCGTAGCGCTCTTCCGCCGCGGCGAGATCGAGCAGTTCGGACTCCGCCACCAGCGGGCACACCCAATAGGCCTGAGCGCCGCCTTGAACGGCGCGCTCGATGCCGGACACCACCTCGTCGAGCCGTTCGAGCGGCACGGTCCGGGTGGCGATTGGCTTGCGTCCCGGCGGCTTCTCGTCGAGCCGCGACACATCCATGTCGCCATAGCTGGTGAGCAGCAGCGTGCGGGGGATCGGCGTCGCGGTCATCACTAGCAGCTCGGCGCCGCTGCCGGTGGCTTTGGCCTGTAGCGCCAGCCGCTGATGCACGCCGAATTTGTGCTGCTCGTCGATCACCACCAGGCCGAGATCCTTGAACGCGACCGGCTCCTGGAACAGCGCGTGCGTGCCGATCAGAATGTCGATGCGGCCGTCTTTCAGCGCCGCGACGATCTCCGCGCGCTCGCGGCCCCGCTCGCGCCCGGTCAGCAGCGCGATGCGCAAGCCCGCCGCCGCGCCGAACCCGCTGATGGTGGCAAGATGCTGCCGCGCCAGCAGTTCGGTCGGCGCCATCAGCGCCGCCTGCGCGCCGGCTTCGACCGCACCCGCCATGGCGAGCAGCGCCACCACCGTCTTGCCGCTGCCGACATCGCCCTGAAGCAGGCGCAGCATCCGGTGCGGGCTTGTGAGATCGCCGTCGAGCTCGGCCAGTGCGCTGGTTTGCGCGCCGGTGAGCTTGAAGGGCAGCGCGGCGAGGATCGCCTTCCGGCGTTTGCCGGTCCCGGCCAGCCGCCGTCCGGCGCGACGCTTGAGCCGTGCGCGGATCACCGCCAGGGCAAGCTGGTTGGCGAGCAGTTCGTCATAAGCGAGCCGCGCGCGAGCCGGTGCCGACGGGAGCAGATCGGCTTCGGTCTCGGGCGCATGAAGCCGCGTCACGGCGTCGGAGAACGACGGCCAGCCATTCTTTGCGAGCAAGCCGGCCTCGATCCATTCCGGCAAGGACGGCAACTGCCCGAGCGCCTCGCCGATCGCCTTGCGCAGCGTGGTGTTGGTGAGGCCGGCGGTCAGGGGATAAAGCGGCTCATGCAGCGGCAATGCGCCGGTGCCGCCGCTATCGGCCGCGACGACATGATCGGGATGGGGCATTTGTAGCCAGCCATCGTAGGATTCGAGCTTGCCCGAGATCAGCCGCTTGCTGCCGACCGGCAGCAGCCGTTTGAGATAAGACGGGTCAGCCTTGAAATAGACCAGCTCGAGCGCGGCGCCGTCCTTATCTTCGACCAGTACGCGATAGGGCGCGCGCGGTCCGCCGCGCCGGCCGCCGCCTGGCCGATGCTCCGCCACGGTCACGTCGAGCGTGGCGAGCTCGCCGACCCGGGCTTCGGCGATGCGCGGCGTCAGCGCACGGTCGATGATCCCGGTGGGTAGGTGCCATAGCAAATCGATGACGCGCGCATGCGCCCCCTCATGGCGCGGCGCGGCCAGTTTGTTCAGCAGCCCCTCGACCTTGGGGCCCACGCCCTTGAGCGAGCGGACGGTGGCGAACAGGGAGGCTAACCGGCTTGGTCGCATAGGCTTTCTGGAACGGGCGCGGGTGATCCGCGGCAGGCGAGTCCCCCAATTCCTTGACAGACTGCGCGCGCTCGCTCTAACCCACAAGCTGCGGCACAGGAAGCATGTTCATGGCTAGCGATCTTGGCATGCGCCGCCGCCGGGCGTTGTGGCGGGCGACGCATCGCGGCTCGAAGGAGATGGACTTCCTTCTCGGCCGTTTCGCCGAGCAAGCGCTCGATGGCATGAACGCTGCCGAGATCACCGTGTTCGAGCGTCTGATCGACACCTCGGACCCGGCGATCGAAAGTTGCGTGCTCGAAGGCTACCTGCTCGGCGAGCCTGACCTTGACGAACTGATCGACCGGCTCAGGCGTTTCCATGGCCTGACGACGGGCTGACTGACCGCGACCCGCATCGATGCCAACCACACCCAAGCTGCCCTCTTTGCCCGTCGATCGGCTGTTGAAAACGCCGCGCGCCATAGCCAGCGGCGTGCCCGAAGGCCTCGACGCGCTCCTGCTCGGCGAGCTTGCCCGCCACGGTGGCGGGAGCGGCCAGGGCGCCACCATCCTGCATGTCGCGCGCGACGGCTCCAGGCTCGTCACGCTCGAAGAGGCGCTCGGCTTCTTCGCTCCCGACATCGAGGTGTTGAGCTTCCCCGCCTGGGACGGCGTGCCTTACGACCGGGTAGCGCCCAATGCCGAAACCATCGCCCAGCGCATCGCTACCCTCGCCGCGCTCGCCCGGCGGGATCCGGCCGAGACCAAGCCGCTCGTGGTGCTGACCACGGTCAACGCCATCGTCCAGCGCGTACCGCCGCGCGAGTTCATCGCCGGCTCGAGCCTCAAGCTCCAGCCCGGCAATGTCATGAGCATGCAGGCGCTGATCGAGCGGCTGGAGATCTCAGGCTATGCGCGCGCCGGCACCGTCACCGATCCCGGCCAGTACGCCGTGCGCGGCGGCATCCTCGATCTTTATCCGCCGGGCGGCGAACCGCTCCGCCTCGACTTCTTCGGAGACACGCTGGAGCAGGTCAGAGCGTTCGATCCCAATACCCAGCGGACCGCGGCGCGGCGCGATATCATTCAGCTACTGCCGATGAGCGAGCTGGCGCTCACGACCGAGGTCCGGAGCGCCTTCCGCCAGCGCTATGTCGGGCTGTTCGGCCCGGTCACCGGCGACGATCCGCTTTACGAGTCGATCTCGGCCGGGCGCCAGCACCAGGGCATGGAGCATTGGCTGCCGCTGTTCCATGACGGCCTCGCCACCCTGTTCGACTATCTGCCCGACGCCGCGGTCACGCTCGATCCGCTGGCCGACGATGCCCGCGCCCGGCGGCTGGAGCAGGTGGCCGATCATTACGATGCCCGCGCGCAGGCGCTCGAGCGCAAGGCGTTCGGCGCGCCGCCTTACCATCCGGTGCCGCCCGAAAGCATGTTCCTGAGCGAGGCCGATTGGCAGGCGGCGCTTGCCGCCCGGCGCGCGGTGATGCTCGATCCGTTCGAGCAGCCGGAAGCGCCCGGCATCGTGTCGTTCGGCGGCCGACAAGGCCGCTCGTTCGGCGCCGAGCGCCAGACCGAGGGCGCCAACGTGTTCGATGCGGTGGGCGCCCATGCCAAGCGGCTCAAAGGCGAAGGCAAACGCGTGATCGTCGCCTGCTGGTCGACCGGCGCGCGCGAACGTTTGGCCACGCTGCTGGCCGAGCACGGCGCCGGCGAGACCAAGCGGGTGGAGCACTTCGCTGAGATTCTTAAGGAGCCGCGCGACGTGACCTTCATGGCCGTGCTGCCGCTCGAGACCGGCTTCGAGGCGCCGGGGCTGGCGGTGATCGGCGAGCAGGACATCTTGGGCGACCGCCTGGTGCGTAAGTCGCGCGGCAAGCGCGGCGCCGACGTGCTGACCGAAGTGTCGAGCCTGTCGGTCGGGGATCTCGTGGTCCATTCCGATCACGGCATCGGCCGGTTCGCCGGGCTTGCCACCATCGAGGCCGCCGGTGAGCCGCATGACTGCCTCGAAGTGCATTACGCCGGCGGCGACAAGCTCTATCTGCCGGTCGAGAATATCGAGCTCCTCAGCCGCTATGGCTCGGACGAGGCCGGCGCGCAGCTCGACCGGCTCGGCGGCGTCGCCTGGCAGACGCGTAAAGCCCGCCTCAAGCAGCGCATCCGCGACATGGCCGAGAAGTTGATCAAGGTCGCGGCGTTGCGCGCGCTGCACCAGGCCCCTGTGCTGAGCCCGCCCGACGGGCTCTATGACGAGTTCTCGGCGCGATTCCCTTACGAGGAGACCGAGGACCAGGAGGCCAGCATCGGCGCCGTGCTCGACGATCTCGCCAGCGGCAAGCCGATGGACCGGCTGATCTGCGGCGATGTCGGCTTCGGCAAGACCGAAGTCGCCCTGCGCGCCAGTTTGATCGCCGTGCTGGCCGGCAAACAGGTCGCCGTGGTGGTGCCGACCACGCTGCTCGCCCGCCAGCACTTTCACACCTTCACCGAGCGTTTCCGCGGCTTCCCGGTGAAGATCGCGCAAAGCTCACGGCTGGTCAGCGCCAAGGAGCGCGCCGATACGAAGGCGGGCTTGAAGTCGGGCGACATCAATATCGTTGTCGGCACCCACGCCCTGCTCGGCAAGGGCATCGAATTCGCCGATCTCGGCCTGCTGATCGTCGACGAGGAGCAGCATTTCGGCGTGGGCCACAAGGAGCGTCTCAAGCAGCTGCGCGAGGACGTGCATGTCCTGACGCTCACCGCGACGCCGATCCCGCGCACGCTGCAGCTGGCGCTATCCGGCGTGCGCGAGATGTCCCTGATCTCCACGCCGCCGGTCGACCGGCTCGCGGTGCGGACTTATGTCATGCCGTTCGATCCGGTGATCCTGCGCGAGGCGCTGTTGCGCGAACGGTTCCGCGGCGGCCAGACCTTTTTTGTGGTGCCGCGCATCGCCGATCTCGACGATGCCGCGGCCTTCCTCAAGGAGCATGCGCCCGAACTGAAGGTCGCTCGCGCTCACGGCCAGATGGCGAGCCGGGAGCTCGACCAGGTTATGAACGCCTTCTACGACCGCCAATATGACGTGCTGTTGTCGACCTCGATCGTGGAGTCGGGCCTCGACATCCCGTCGGCAAATACGCTGATCGTCTATCGCGCCGATATGTTCGGGCTAGCCCAGCTCTATCAGCTGCGCGGCCGGGTCGGGCGCTCCAAGCTCAGGGCCTACGCCTATATCACCATCCCGGCCGATGCGCGGCTGACACCTTCGGCCGAGCGGCGCCTCAAAGTGCTGCAATCGCTCGACACGCTCGGCGCCGGCTTCGTGCTGGCGAGCCACGATCTCGACATCAGGGGCGCCGGCAATCTGCTCGGCGAGGAGCAGTCGGGCCACATCAGGGAGGTCGGCTTCGAGCTCTACCAGTCGATGCTGGAGGAGGCGATCGCGGCACTCAAGGGCGGCGAGGGGGCGGTGATCGAGGATCAATGGAGCCCGCGCATCAATCTCGGCACCGCGGTGCTGATCCCCGAAGACTATGTGCCCGACCTGCAAGTGCGGCTGGCGCTTTATCGCCGGCTGTCGAACGTCGAGAGCCATGAGGCGATCGAGTCCTTCGCCGCCGAGCTGATCGACCGCTTCGGGAAGCTGCCCGAGGAGGTCCGCCATCTGCTCGATATCGTCGAGATCAAGGGGCTGTGCCGTCAAGCCGGTATCGAGCAGATCGACGCCGGGCCCAAGGGCACGGTGATCGCCTTCCGCAACAAGAGCTTCGCCAATCCCGAGGGCCTGATTGCCTTCATTCGCGAGCACAGCAAGCAGGTGAAGCTCCAGCCCGACCACCGCTTGATCTATTACGCCAATTGGGGGACGCCCGAGGCGCGGCTGGCCGGCGCGCGCGACCTGCTGAAGCAACTGGTCAAGATCGCCGCTGCGGTCAAGCAAGCGGCGTAGCTACACCTGCTGTAAGATCTGCTCGCGCAGCACGCGGCCATCGCCATCGCGCGGGATCTGCTTCACCACTACAATCTTGTCGGGGAATTTGTACGGCGCGACTCCACGCTCTGCCAGGAACCGGTTGAGCGTCTCGAGCGAAATTGCCTCGCCGGGCCGCGGCACCACCGCGGCGAATACGCGGTCGCCGACCACCGGATCGGGCAGCACGAAACAGGCGGCGTCGAGAAAGCCGGGAAAGCCGCGATAAAGCTCGTCGAACTCGGATGCGGCAATCGCCACGCCGCCGTGGCGCAACAGGTCCGGGTCCGCTTTGAGCCGGACGGTCATAATGTCTTTCGCCTCGGCCTTGCCGCGCAGGCCCGTGCCGACGAAGCCGTCGTCGTCGCGCGCCAGCGGGGTCCCGGCTGGGCCGTGCGGTACGATCGGTCCGCGCAGCAAGAGTTCGCTGTCGCCGTCGAGGCGCGGACTGAGCTTGGTCTCCACGAACACGGCGTCCTCGTCGCCGAGACGGATATTGCCGAGCGGCAGCGAAGCGGGGTTGGCCTGGCTCTCGCGCCGCAGCACCACGCTGACAAGGTCGCCCAGAGGATAGAGATCGAACAGCAGCGGCGCGGCGCCCTGAAGCGGCGGCGGCTCGGCCTGACCGGGCGCCGGCCACACCGTGCCGAGCCGCCGCAACAGGCATTGCGGTCGTTCCAGCACGCCGTCCTTGGCCAGCGCCGCCAGGACCGGCGCCGGCAGCGCGGTTACCGTCGTCCCCGTGATCAGCAGCTGGGTGACGAACGCGTCGTAGTCGAAGGGATGGTGCTGGACGAGCGTGGCGCCGCTGATCAGCCACGGCGCCAGCCCGAGCGAGAGCCCGGCGGGGCCGGTCAAAGGATAGGGGTTGAGGATCACGTCGCGGGTATCGAGGTCGAGCGCCAGCACCGTCATCGCCCCTTGCGCCAACAACTCCTCCTCGTTGCGCATCACCGGCAGAAACGGCAACCCCGGCCGCGCCGTGAAAGTGACGAGCAGGGGGCCTTCGCCGCCCCTTGCCTCGACCGGACGGGAGCCCTTGCGCCCGGTCTCGATGACCTCATCCAGCGAGACCACGCCGTCGGGCAAATCGGGCCCGAAGCCGAGCACGAACCGCACCGACAATTGGCTCGCGGCGATGGCCCGCAGGTCTTCCGCGTGGCTCTCACCGGCGCAGCGCGACACGCCGATCAGCGCCTTGGGCGCGATCTCATCGCACACTTTGCCGATCTCATACGCCCGCCACAGCATCGGCAACATGGCAACGGTCAGCCCGGCGCGCCAGGCGGCGAGCAGCGTCAGCGGCGATAGCGCAATATTGGGGAGCTGAACCGCCACGATATCGCCAGGCAGCAGCCCAAGCTCGATGAAGAATTGGGCGAGCGCGTCCACGCCCGCGTCGGCCTGGTGATAGTTGAATGAGCGTGGGCGCCCCAACCCAAGCGCCTCGACATTGGGCGGATCGGCAAGAGCCGTGATGCCGGGCTTCTGGTTGGCTCGGCGCCTGAGCAGGCCTTCCGCCGTGAGTGGCCCGCTCGCCTCTCTCCGCTCGACGGTTTCGGCCGGCAGCGTGCTCATTATCAGGTCACGGTTTGGCTGCGGCGCTGGCAGGGTCGATCCACCAGGCGTCGACCTGATAGCCGTAAAGCGGGGTCTTCTCCGGCCGCTTCAAGTCGCTCCAATGCGCCACCCATTGGCCCGGCAGATGGAACAGCGGAATAACGTAATCGCCCGACAGCAGGAGGCGATCGAGCGCCCGCACGGCGGACACGAAACTGTCGCGGTCCTCGGCCTTGAGCAGCGCCTCGATCATGGCATCGACGCCCGCGTTGCGCACGCCCGGATAGTTGAACGACCCTTCGGTCACCGCCGACTCGCTCCCCCACCGAAACGATTGCTCGTTCCCCGGCGATAACGACACCGGCCAGAAATACTGGATCATATCGAAGTCGTAGGTCTGCTTGCGCCGCTGATATTGGGCCGAATCAACTTGCCGGATTCGAGCGTCGATTCCTACCTGTTTCAGGGCGCGCGAATAGGTCAGCAATAGCCGCTCCTGGGCGCGGGTCACCGCCACAATCTCGAATGTAAACGGCTCGCCGGTGGCCGTGTTGATGAGCTTGCCGCCGGTCAATCGATAGCCGGCTTCCTCCAGCAGTTGCAGCGCCTCGACCCGGCCTTCGCGGTTCTCGCCGCTGCCGTCGCTGACCGGGAAGGCGAAGTTGCCGTCCATGATCGCGGGTTTGACCAGATCGGCAAACGGCGCGAGCAGGGTGCGCTCGGCCTGGTCGGCGGGCTTCCCGTGCGAGGACAACTCCGACCGCGCGAAATAGCTTTCGGTGCGCGCATACTGGCCGTGATAGAGCGTGCGGTTCACCCATTCGAAGTCGAACAGCTTGATCAGAGCCTGGCGCACGCGCGGGTCGGCGAAGATCGGCCGCCGCGTGTTGAACGCCAGCGCTGCCATGCCGGCCGGCGTTTCGACCGGCAGCGTCTCCTTGACCACGCGTCCGTCGCGCAGCGCGGGGAAGTCATAACCTTCCGTCCAGCGGGTCGGATCCTCCTCGTTGCGCAGGCGCACTAGCCCCGACTTGAACGCTTCGAACATGCTGCCGGCGTCCCGGTAATAGTCGAAGCGAATCTCGTCGAAATTGTAGAGCCCGCGATTGACCGGCAGATCGCGGCCCCAATAGTCGGGGTCACGCCGGTAAGAGATGCTCTTGCCGGGGTCGATCTTGTCGACGGTGTAGGGGCCGCTGCCGATCGGCGGGGCGAGGCTGGTCTTCTCGAACCGCTCGGGGTCGATGAGATGACGCGGCAGCACCGGCATCAAGCCGATGATCAGCGGCATCTCGCGGTCGCCGCTCGCATCGAACGTGAACCGCACCTTGCGCTCGCCCGTCTTCTCCACCTTGGCGACCTTCTTGTAGTAGGAGCGGTGATTGGGCCGCCCATGACCGCGCAACACTGCGTGGGAGAAAATCACATCCTCGACGGTGATGGGCGTGCCGTCGGAGAACTTGGCCGCAGGGTTCAGTGTGAACTCGACGAAGCTCCGGTCGGCGGGGGTCTCCACGCTCTCGGCAATCAGGCCGTAAAGACTGAACGGCTCGTCATAGGCGCGGGCGAGCAGGCTCTCATAGATGTACTCGCGCACGCCGTCTGCCGCCGCGCCCTTTACGATCAGCGGATTGAGGCTGTCGAACGAGCCTTGCACGGCGAAGGTCGCACGACCGCCCTTGGGCGCGTCGGGGTCGGCGTAGGGATAGTGGGTGAAACCTTTCGGTTCGCGCGGCTCGCCATGCATGGCAAGCCCCGGCTGCGGCTCGGCCAAGGCATTGCCCGGGATCAGCAACAGGCTCAAAACGAGTAGTGAAAATGGGGCTTTCAACAGGGCGCGCGCGTGGCTATAGATGCTTTCCGCATTGCAGCACGGAGTTAAGGGTAACATCGCCCCGGACGCAAATGTCGCTATAATTGCGGCCGGTTGGTAAGGGGTAGGCCCCGCGTGGATGGCTAGTAGTCATGCGCTGCAAGGCTCTCAGCCACGTCTACGCCTCATTTCGGGTATTGACCCTATAGCATGGGACGCGGGGCGTACGGTCATCCAGAAGGCCCGTATAAACCCCCGAAAAGAGGAAAGGTCGATGATGATCTGGTTCAGGGATCGTTGGAACTCGCTGAGCCGCGGTGCGGCTCGTTTGATGCTGTGCGCAGGCGCAGGCGCGCTTGCTGTCGTGCTGGCCATGCCTTTGGCGACGGCCCAAGACGCGGTGCCGAAATCGTCAGCGGCCCCTAAATCGGCTCCGGCCGCGGGTGCCCCTGCCGGCGCCCCCGGCACCACCCCGATGGCTGGCGCCGCCACCGCCGCCGAGGATGCCTGGGTCAAGCTTTGCATGAAGAACGAGCAGACCCAGAACAAAGAAATCTGCCTGATCAATCACGAGGGCCTTGAGCCCAATACCGGCATGGTTCTGATCGCCGCCGCCGTACGCAAGGTCGAAGGCGAGGACAAGCTGCAGCTTCTGGTTAGGGTACCGACCGCTTATGCCCTGGTGATGCCGGCAGGCGTGCAAATCAAGATCGACGAGAGCCAGCCGATTCAACTGCAATACGCGATCTGCTTCCCCACCAGCTGCCAGGTCCAGCTCGAGCTGACCAATGAGCTGCTGGAACAGATGCGCAAGGGCAAGCAGATGGTCGTCGCCGCCATGAATATCCAGCAGAAGACCATGGGCTTCCCGGTCCCGTTGACTGGGTTCGCCAAGGCCTATGAGGGGCCCCCGGTCGACAGCGTGAAATACGAAGAGTCGCGGCGGCAGCTGATGGAGACGTTCCGCAAACGCCAGGCCGACCTCGCCGCCAAGGCGGCGCAGGCCGAGCAGAAGAAAGAGGCTGAGCAAACCGGCGCTGCGCCGGCCGCCGGCGCACCAAACGCCACCGCTCAGCAGAAGAAGCCTGCCGCTCCGGCCACTCCGTAAGCGCGCAGCGCGAGCTCTGGACTTGAAAGGCCGCTCCGGTTCGTCCGGGCGGCCTTTTCCACGCTCAGAGGCAGGGGATTGTTCAGTGCTCCTGCAAAAAGCGGAAGCGGAAGATGCCGTTCTTCAGATCCTCGAACAGCTCCGCCACCTGCGGATGCCGTAACGGCTCATCCGAGGCATCGGGCACGAGGTTCTGCTCCGACACATAGGCGATATACTCGGTGTCGGCGTTCTCCGCGAGCAGGTGGTAGAACGGCTGATCCTTGTTGGGTCTGACATCCTTGGGAATGGAGCGATACCATTCCTCGGTATTGCTGAAGGTCGGGTCGACATCGAAAATCACGCCGCGAAACGGATAGACCTTGTGGCGGACCACCTGGCCGATCTGGAATTTGGCGCTGCGCACGGTCGACATTTCCATACTCTATCTCTGAGTCTTTCTACGATAGAAGCGAAGCTGGAGGGTGCTGTCAACGACAGTTGAGCCCTACGACCACCGCCGGTTTGACCACATGAATTGCTCCGGCGTTTCCCTGATCCAGGTCTCGAAATGACGTTGAATTGCGGCGGTGATGGAGCGGATGTCGTCGGACTGATTGCTGGTGCGCGGAATCCTGAGCTCGTTGACATTGACATCGAAGCAGGCGCGGTTGCCGATCCTGATGCAGCGCCCGATCCAGATGCGGGCGCCGACCCGGCGGGCGATCATGGCGGCGATCGGCATGCTCTTAGCGGGATAGCCGAAGAACGGCACCTCGATGCCTTGCGCGTCGTAAAGGTCGGAGATGAAGCCGAGCCGGCCGCCCTGGCGCACATAGTCCATAATCAGCCGCGCGGTCTTCTGGCCTTCCTCCTTGCCCGGCGCCCGGCGACTGCCGAACAGGCCGCCGGGATAGAGGTCTTGGCGCTGCGCGCGGAGATAACGGTCGACGTAAGGGTTTTTCACCAGGCGATAGACTCCGGCGGGCCTGACGCCAGCGCGCATGATCGGCCACATGCCGAGTTCCCAATTGCCCATATGCATAGTGACGATCAGCACCGGCCCCATCTTGTCCTTGTAACGTTCCATGACGTGACCGTTGGTGACGTGCAGCCGGTCGGGCTGTTTTAGGAGACGGTCGATATTCATGGTCTCGACCATGACCCGGCCGAGATTCTCCCAGGAGGCGCGCGCGATGCGCTCCCGCTCCTGTGGCGTCATGTCGGGAAAGGCGCGCGCCAGATTGGCAAGGGCGCGATTGTGGCGGCGGCGGTTGAGCGGGGCGAGCACACGCCAAGCCTTGGCCGAGATGCTTGCCGCCACATCGATCGGCGCCAGCCGGACCAGGCCGATCAGGAAGCGCAAACCCAGATATTCGAGCCGGTAGCGCAGGTCGCGTAGGGGCGGGACGGCGGAACGGGGAGCCAATGACGCGCTTCCTTGGTGGGGCATCGGGGGGTGAGAGGGCACGTGGTGGCAAATGCAGGGTAGGGCGTCAAGGCCCGAACCGGCTCGGCCTGTGGCTTAGCCCGAGGCTCTGCGCATCAGGCTCGGCAACTCGGTCGGCGGGGTGAGACCGAGCCGCATCACGGCGCGGCGCAACGGGGCGAGCGTGTTCAGCCCGTGCAGGACGATGCCGCGCGCCGCCTGCAACGGCGGCAGCGAGGTGAGCAGCGCCCGGCTCAGGAGATCGACGCCGACCGTGCGGGTCATGATGTCGAGCCGCCTTGCTCTCCGGTAAGCCTCGAGCGTAGCCTCGCCGCCGGGATCGCGGCGCCTGCGCAGCGCATCGGCCACACAATCGGCGAGCGCAGCCGCGTCGCGCAAGCCGAGATTGAGCCCTTGCGCGCCGATCGGCGGCAGAATGTGCGCCGCCTCGCCGAGCAGGACGGTGCGCTTGGCGGCGAGACGATCGGCGATCAGCCCCGCCACCTTGAACTCGGCCCGCGGGCCAATATCTGAAATCGCGCCGAGCAATCCGTCGAGACGCTCGGCCAGCGCATCTCCGAAGCCCGCCTCGTCGCGCCGCATCAGAGCGGCAATCTCGGCGAGCGATCCGACCCAGATCAAGCTCGAGGCGTGCGGATCTGGCAGCGGCACCGTGGTGAGCGAGCCTTGCTCCTGATGCAGCTCGGTCGACACGTTACGATGCGGCAGGGTGTGGCGGAAGCTGGTGGCGATGGCGGCCTGATCGTAGCGCCGCTCGGTCACGCCGATACCGGCGCTGGTGCGGCAGATCGAATGCCGGCCGTCGGCTCCGGCCACCAGGCGCGCGGCGAGCTTCGATCCTTCGCCGAGCGCGAGGACGGCCGTGTTGCCGTCGACGGTGATCGCCGTGACGCTCGCCGCCATGACCGCAGGCAAGATCTCTTGCGCCCGCGCATAGAGCGTCTCGACCAGTATGGTATTGGCGATGTTGTAGCCGAACGCCTCAAGGCCAAGCTCACTCGCCTTGAATTCGATATCGGGCGCCCGCACCAGGCTGCGCGAAGCATCGATGATGCGGATGGCCTCGAGCGGCGCCGCGTGCGGAGCGAGCGCGGGCCAGAGCTGCAACGCCTTCAGCAAGTCGACCGAACTCGACAGCAGTGCCGCGGTTCTGGTTTCGCGCGAGGCGGTGTCCGCTTGCCGTGGCGCTGGCCCGATCAGGGCGACATTGGCGCCCACCTCTGCAAGCGCCAGCGCCGCGGCGATCCCCGCCGGGCCGGCGCCGACCACGGCCACGTCGCGGGGCGGCGTATCGCCCGCTCTTTCGCTTGCTTCGTTCATGCGCCGTCTCAATTTTCGTTGCCGATCCCATTGTCCAGACATTGGCGCCGGCTGGCTATGTGTCAGATCGGCCACAGAGCAAACCGTTTCCACAAGCTCCACCAACAAAGCAATCGGCTGCCTTGAAAACACGACCGAAGTGGTAGAGTTTAGTCCTATCAAAAAGCTGGCGCCCGGTTCTGCGGTTAGGGCGTCATAGAACTGTCATCGTCTGCAATGTCGGAGGGGGACATGATCGGGGGATTGAACATATTGGGCCGTAATTTGCTCGCGACTGTGAGCGTTATCGGCATTTTCACTTACGCCGTCCCGGAGGCCAAGGCGCAGGACCTGAAAGAAGTCCAAGCCCAAATCGAGGCATTGCAGGCCACGGTCAAGGCGCTGCAAAAGCAGGTGCAGGAGGCCCAGGCGCAGTCCGCCGCCGCGCAAACGGCGGCAGCGGACGCCAAAGGGAGCGATCTCGACTTGAAGGTCAAGTGGAAGGGCGCGCCAGAACTGTCGAGCAGCGACGGCAAGTTTAAGTTCAAGGTGCGTGGCCGGCTCGAGGCTGACTACAACTCGATCGACCAGGACGAGTCGATCACCGGGCGGCCCGACGTCAGTGCCGCGGAGATTCGCCGGGCCCGGATCGGGGTCGAAGGCGTGGTGTGGACCGATGTGAAATACATCGTCGAAGTCGACTTCGCCAACGACGCACCGGCACTCAAGGACGCCTATGCCGAATATACCGGCTTGGCGGAAGGCCTGAGCTTGCGCGCCGGCAACTTCAAGACGCCGAACTCGCTCGACCAGATGACCAGCGCGAATTATCTCACCTTCATGGAGCGTCCCGCCTTCATCGAGGCCTGGGGTCTCGACCGTCAGATCGGCGGGGGGGCCATCTACAATCAAGAGCACTTCACGTTGTCGGCGGGAATTTTCGGTCCAACGCCTTTCGCCGACGAGGTGTGGCTCGAGGATGTCAAGACGGCAGCCGCCCGCCTCACTGTCGCTCCGATCAACCGCGAGGTGAACGGCGTCAACCAGGTGGTTCATCTCGGCGCGAGCTGGCGGGGCCGGGAGGGTGCTGAGGATCTACGGACTCCCTCCAGCGCTCAAGGCGGATCGGCGGGCACTCTGAATCCATACAACGACCAGTTCTTCCGCTATCGCGCGCGGGGCGCGGATCTGCACCTGGCGGATCGCTTCGTCTCCTCACCGCAAATCTTCGACCAGGATACGTTCTGGGGCCTCGAGGCTGCGGCGGTTCTTGGGCCATGGCATGTACAGGCCGAGTACTCGCAGTTGGAAGGCGAGGTGTCGCCGCTTTTCCAGGGCTCCGATCCCACCTATACCGGCTGGTATGTCGAGACCGGCTACTTCCTCACCGGCGAAACGCGGCCATACAAGGATGGTATCTGGCAGCGCGTGAAGGTCAAGAATCCCGTCGTGTGGAGCAAGGGCGGCGGTTGGGGTGCCTGGCAGCTCGCCGCGCGCTACGACGTCCTCGACTTGACCGACCAGGCGGTCACCCTTCAGGGCAATCCGACCATCGTGACGCCTCCTCTCAATGCCTCCTCGTTGAACTGCACTCTGTGCGGCGAGCAGAGCACCTGGCAGGTCGGCGTCAATTGGTATCTCAACGACTACACGCGGATCTTCTTCAACTACGGCGAATCCGACATCGGCGGCGGCCCGCTCCTGCTTGCCAGCGGCGCGTCCGCCAACGGCAATGACGGCGCCAACATCAAAGGCTTCGGCACGCGCGTCCACGTCGATTGGTGAGTGGAGTCGACCGATTGCTGGCTTCTTGCCCCTGAGGATGCCGGCAGAGGGGCCGCCCCCCGGAGGGCGGCCCTTCCCTTTGCAGGTCAGCATTAGCCGTCGCACGGCGCCGCGGGTTTTCGGCCTCTGCCGCCGTCTCCGGCTCTGACCGTGGCCGATGGGCCACAGTGCCTGCCCAAAAATCCCGCTGTCGTTTGACTGTCACAACCGCGTCATTGCCTAACAAATAGAACAGTACAGCGGCCCGAACGGGGACGGACGCTAGAACTCGCGTCCTCACCGAGGAGAACACAAAAACTTCTTTTTGCAGAACCAGTTAGCAGAACAGACGTCAGAAACAGTGGAGAGGGGCATGATCGGGGGACTAAGCAAGATGAACCGCTATCTGCTCGCGGGCGCGGGCGTTATCGGGATTTTGATGGTTGCCGTTCCGGAGGCCAAGGCGCAGGACCTCAAGGCAATTCAAGCGCAAATCGATGCGATGCAGGCCACCATCAAGTCGCTGGAAAAGCAGGTGCAGGACGCCAAGGCGCAGTCCGCGGCGGCCCAAACGGCGGCAGCAGACGCCAAAGGCAGCGATCTCGACTTGAAGGTCAAGTGGAAGGGTGCGCCGGAGCTGTCCAGTTCGGACGGCAAATTCAAGTTCAAGGTGCGCGGCCGCCTCATGGCCGACTACGACAACATCGACCAGGACTTCAATGTCACCGGCAGGCCTGACGTCAGCGCCGTCGAGCTTCGCCGCGCCCGTCTCGGCGTCGAAGGCGTCGTCTGGTGGGATGTAAAATATAAGTTCGAGGCCGACTTCGCCGACAATGAGGTGGCGATCAAGGATGCGTACGTTGCCTATGCCGGACTTAAGCCGAAGGATTGGGGCATCGGCGAAATCAGATTCGGCAATCAGTACGTCTACAACTCGCTCGAGGAGATCACGAGCTCGCGCTTCATCACCTTCATGGAGCGCGCGGCTTACCAGGAGGCGTTCTTCCTTGACCGTCAGATCGGCGCCGCCATCTTGGCCGGCAGCGAGCATTGGTCGTTCCAGACCGGCATCTATGGTGCGCCTGTTGCAGAGGTGACTGATTTCCTGCAGGACCAGACCGCCTATTCGGCACGCCTGACGGTGGCGCCGATCAATCGCGACGTCAATGGCGTCCAACAGGTGGTGCACCTTGGTGCTAGTTACCGCCACCGGGACGAGGCCGAGGACTTGAGGGCAGGCCCAAATTCGGTCGGAGTGTTCGCCGATGGGCCCTTCCGCTATCGCGCTCGGGGTGCTGACCTGCATCTCGCCGATCGCTTCGTCGCCACGCCATTCATCAGTGCTGACGACGACTTGGTGAATCTTGAAGCGGCCTTCGTGTGGGGACCCTTCTCCATGCAAGGCGAATACGCCCAGCTGTCGACGAACACGTTTGATAACATCCCGGGCGTCCTCAACAACAACGTCGACCCGACCTATGACGGTTGGTATGTCGATGCGAGCTACTGGCTCACCGGCGAGACGCGGACCTACGAGGCCGACACCGGGGAGTTCGGCCGGCCCAAGGTCAAGAATCCCGTGTTGTGGGGCAAGGGCCAGGGCGGCTGGGGCGCCTGGCAGATCGCCGGTCGCTACGACGTGCTCAATCTCAGCGACAAGAACGGCTCCGTTGTCGGGTTCAGTGGAAACACATTGAGCTCTCCTGGGACCAGTTGCACACTGTGCGGCGACCAGAATACCTGGCTGTTCGGCGTGAACTGGTGGCTGAACGACTACACGCGCTTGGCGCTCAACGTCACCCAATCGAAGATCGAGGGTAGCAATCCGTTGAACGCTACTGGCAGTTCGGGACCCAATGGCACCGGGGGAGCTAATCAATACAAAAATGCCGAGATCACCGGCGTGGGTCTGCGCGCACAAGTCGACTGGTAAAACTGGAAAAGCGGAACTTTCAGTCCCCTCCGCTCCAGACCGCCGCCCTTCGGGGCGGCGGTTCTTTTTTGCCCAGACTCTCGCTCGCTGCTGGAGAGTTTTGCGCGTGGCGCAAAAGCAAAGCTCACCACGGCAAACGGCAACGCGCAACTCGGCGGCAGGGCCTTGATTCACTGTTGCCCACTCGCCACGCCAACTCGAGGCAGCAGAGATTTTGCCAATTGGGGTAAGATGTTAACCCGCCATCAGACAGGGTTGCATTACGTTCGCGGCCAAGCCAATTTAAGGTGCGGAGATATCTCGATGCGGAGGTTGATCGCCATTGCCGGGTTGGTGGCGGCGCTGTCTTTTGGCGCTGCTCCGGCATTTGCCTTCCAGGAGACGCCAGTGCCGCCGGCTTCGCCAAGCGAGGCCCCGCAAGCCACGCCGCCAATCGAAGCGCTCCAGCTCGGCACACCCGCCGGTGCCGCCGCGCCGCGCGAGAAGCAGGGTGGCTTGAACCTGTTCGGCTGGACCGTCCTGCCCAAGCTCAATTTCGGCCTCGATGTGCTTTACGGCCAAGACCAGCAGCAACTCCAGCTCGGGACCACCGACAGTCTCGGCACGCTCGAGGAGAATGGCGACGTCAGCGTCCTCGGCAAGGTCAAGCGCCGCTTCTAGAGCATGATCCGGAAAAGTGGCCCGACTGACAGCGCGGCCGCTCCATCACATCGCTCGACCATGATCGCGCGGCTCGGCGCCGCGTCGGTGCATGTCTTGACCGCAAGCGGGGCAGTGCTGGCGCTGCTTGCGCTGCGCGCCGTGCACCACGGCGACTGGCAGATGATGTTTGTGTGGCTCGGCGCGGCGCTGATCGTCGATGCGGTCGACGGACCGCTCGCGCGGCGGCTTTCGGTCAAGACCATGCTGTCGCGCTTCAGCGGCGAGCGGCTCGACCTGATCGTCGACTATCTTACTTATGTGGCCGTTCCCGCTTATGCGTTGACCGAGGCGACGCTCTTGCCGGAAATCGCGCGTCTACCCGCGGCGTCGGCCATCCTGTTGTCGAGCCTGTTCCACGTCGCCGATCTCAACAGCAAGACGGAAGAAGGCTATTTCGTCGGCTTCCCGGCCGTGTGGAATATCGTGCTGCTCTATCTGTTCGCGCTCGGTCTCGCGCCGGCCGCCGCGCTCGCCGTGATCGCGGCCTGCGTGGTGCTGACTTTCGTGCCAATGCTTGCCGTCCATCCGTTCCGCGTCGAGCAGCTGCGCTGGCTCACTTGCCTCGTCGCCGCCATCTGGGCCGTCGCTGCCGCCGCGGCGATTGCCAATCCATTTCCGTCGCCACTTTGGGTCAAAGCGTTGCTGATCGTGACCGCAATTTATCTGGCAAGCGTCGGCGTCGCCCGCTCGCTGATACGGCCCGGCCAAGCACGATGAAACCCGTTTGACCGCGGCCTGCGATTTCTGGCTAACTACTAGCCCGGACATCGCCCGCACGCTTCACATCCCCAACTAGTAGCGAACACCGCACCATGATGCTCGTCGACTGGCTGACCGATCCGCATATCTGGGCAAGCTTCATCGCCTTGAGCGCGATGGAAGTCGTGCTCGGTATCGACAACGTGGTGTTCATCGCGCTGTTGGTGGCGCGCCTGCCGCCCGAAAGACGGCTTATGGCGCGCCGCATCGGCCTCTCGCTCGCGCTCGTGTTCCGCGTCATCATGCTCGGCGGCATCACCTGGATCATTCACCTCACGCAGCCGATTTTCAGCATCGCCGGTTATCACTTCTCGTGGCGCGACCTGATCCTGATCGCCGGCGGCCTGTTCCTCTTGGTCAAGGCCACACGCGAGATCCATCAGGACATCGAAGGCGAGGATGAAGAGCCAGGGGGCGCGGGCGCCGTCGCCGACACCATGACCTCCGCCATTCTCCAAATCGCGGTGATCGATCTCGTATTCTCGGTCAATTCCATCATCACCGCCGTTGGCATGGCCGACCATATCGAGGTGATGATTGCCGCGGTCGCGGTCGCCATCCTGGTGATGTATTTCGCCTCAGAGCCGGTCGCCCATTTCATCGAGCGCCATCCCACCACCAAGATGCTGGCGCTGTCGTTTTTGCTGTTGATCGGCGCGGCGCTGGTCGCCGACGGCATGCATTTCCATATCCCGCGCCAGTACATCTATTTCGCCATGGCCTTCGCCGCCGCGGTCGAGGTGGTTAACGTGCTCGCCTCGCGGAACCGAAAGCGGGCAAGGGAAAAGGCGCGCGCCAGGCCGCCCGCCAAAGGCTGATCGCCGGGCGAGCCAACCACGTCGCCACTTGGGTCAAAGCGTTGCTGAATCGTGACCGCAATTTATCTGGCAAGCGTCGGCGTCGCCCGCTCGCTGATACGGCCCGGCCAAGCACGATGAAACCCGTTTGACCGCGGCCTGCGATTTCTGGCTAACTACTAGCCCGGACATTGCCCGCACGCTTCACATCCCCAACTAGTAGCGAAACACCGCGCTATATGATGCTCGTCGACTGGCTGACCGATCCGCATATCTGGGCAAGCTTCATCGCCTTGAGCGCGATGGAGGTTGTGCTCGGTATCGACAACGTGGTGTTCATCTCGCTGTTGGTGTCGCGCCCTGCCGCCCGAAAGACGGCTTATGGCGCGCCGCATCGGCCTCTCGCTCGCGCTCGTGTTCCGCGTCATCATGCTCGGCGGCATCACCTGGATCATTCACCTCACGCAGCCGATTTTCAGCATCGCCGGCTACGACTTCTCGTGGCGCGACCTCATCCTGATCGCCGGTGGCCTGTTCCTGTTGGTCAAGGCCACGCGCGAGATCCATCAGGACATCGAAGGCGAGGATGAAGAGGCAGGGGGGAGCCGGAGTCGTCGCCGACACCATGACCTCCGCCATTATTCAGATCGCGGTGATCGATCTCGTATTCTCGGTCAATTCCATCATCACCGCCGTCGGCATGGCCGACCATATCGAGGTGATGATTGCCGCGGTCGCGGTCGCCATCCTGGTGATGTATTTCGCCTCCGAGCCGGTCGCCCATTTCATCGAGCGCCATCCCACCACCAAGATGCTGGCGCTGTCGTTTTTGCTGTTGATTGGCGCGGCGCTGGTCGCCGACGGCATGCATTTCCATATCCCGCGCCAGTACATCTATTTCGCCATGGCCTTCGCCGCCGCGGTCGAGGTGGTCAATGTGATCGCCTCGCAGAACCGGCGCCGGGCCCGTGACAAGGCGAGAGCGAAACGACCGCCGCCAACAGGCTGATCGACGGCTCCCAAAACACCTTAGCTTAGAGTGGTGATATTCAATGGTCCCCGCACGTACCTATGTGCGCGGATTTCCGCCGATTTCGCTATGTGCCGTGTGTGCAAATAACCCCATTTCACCGCCTGTCACCGCATGTCCGGTGCCAATTCCGGTGCCAACTATGTCAGCACACGGCGCAAAATCACCTCAGCTTGCCTTGCGGCGTCGTTGTCCTCACCGCCGAGAAGGTGGGAATAGGTGTCGAGCGTAATCGATGGCTTGGAGTGTCCCGCCCTGGCCGAGACTACATGCACCGGGACGCCGCTCTTGAGCAGCAGCGTGATATGAGTGTGGCGCAAACAGTGGAACGTAACGGGCCTAATGCCGCTGTCCGCGACCTCATTTGCGAAGGCCCGACGAAACTGATCCGGGTGCAACATCTCACCAAGCGGGGAGGTGAATACAAGATCGGGCCTTCCGCCAAGGCCGAGCTTTAGGCGCTGCTCTAGTTGTTCTTTGCGGTGTCGCTCTAACTCAGGCGCAAGCGAAGGAGGCATCCTGATGGTGCGGGCGCTTCTCTCAGTCTTGGGGGGCTTGACGCCAACCTTTCCGCCGACAAGCTCTACCGCCTGAGTCACTTGCAGCGTGCCCTTGTCGAAATCAATATCACGCCAGCGCAAGCCTAGAACCTCACCGCGACGTAACCCGGTGCTGGCGGCAACGAGTGTCGGCACATAAAGCCAATGTCCTTTGAGGTGATCGAGGAGCATGGCGAGTTCATCCTCGTCCATCACCTCGATGTTGTCTCGGCGCTTCGCCTTGGGCTTTGTCTCAATGTCAGAGATTGGGGACCGGGCGAGCTTCTTAGCCTTGACGGCTGACGCGAGAATTTGTCGAAGCAGCGAGTGGATATGGTGTTGGGTGAGTGGGGCTAGGGCCGCTTTCCGGCGCGTCGCATAGAAGCGATCTATGGCTGGCCCGTCTAGTTTTTGCAACTCGATAGGGCCGAGGCCGGGGACGATGTGAGTTCGGATTAACGTCGAATAGCGTTCAATGGTGATCGGGGCGCGCGTGGCCGGGGCAATGTTCTCAATCCAGTGAGTAGCGTAGGTCTCGACCGTCTCTGCCGTGGGCGAAACGTAGCGGCCTTCTGAGAGTTCGGTGACGCGCTTTGCCAGTTCCGTCTCGGCCTGCTTACGGGTGCCGCGCACTGTCTCCATGTGATAGCGGCGTTTGAAGGTAACGGGGTCTGGCGCAAGCTCGAACTTGATGCGCCAGGAGGACTTGCCGCGCTTGGTGACGTTGCCTCTCATTTGTTGACCTCCTTTAGTATTGAATGCAAGGGCACTAGGCCGAGCCCTGCGCGCACATTCAATGCGGATTTATGGTGGGCAGAGCCGAACTCGCTTGCTACCGGAACGATCGCGCTCGCTTAGAATATCCAATGCGACCGAAACAACGCGCTCAACTCCGCGCGGGTAATAATAGATATTGGCGCGAGGTTTTGAGCCTCGATACACCTCAAGCCATCTGGTGCGCTCGATTGTATCTTTAGAGGCCAGGATCGCGGTCAGCGCCGCGATGAATGTCTTTTTGCTCGTCAGCGGGCAGCTCCCGCTTTTGCTCTTAAGATTGGCAACAATCTTAGTTTGAGTTTCGGTCTCAGAGAGGCTTTCTGTCGCCATCAATGCGATGAGCAACATTGCAACGGATTGGGGAGTTGCGAGAACGCCGCTCCCAGGTCCGCGCCCCGGTACCATCTCCAGCAAGCCAGCCCGCACCAAGGCCCGCTGCCGCTCATAGATAGCGGATGGTTTCATATTCAGCGCCCGCGCCAACTGGGGAATTAGACTTTTAAGGGAAGCCATGTCGGCACCTTACGGCGACGTAATGAATACCATACACCATTACTCTTGACGGACAAAGCCCAATCGGAGTAGGAAGTGTGCAACATACACTATTAGGGCACACCAATGGAAGAAGCAAAAACCCAGACGATTGAGGAAACGGCCAAGGAACTCGGCATTGGCAAGAACCAGGCCTACGCCGCCGCCAAGCGCGGCGAGCTGCCCATCATCAGAATCGGGAAGCGCATCCTCGTTCTGCGAGAGCCGTTCAAGCGGATGCTGGGCGGCGGCTCAACGAGCGAGGTCGCGTAAATGGAGTCGCCCGAGTTCCTGGAAATATCGCCATTTGGGACAGACGACGGCGAGCTGATAGGCAAACACCCAAGCGAGGTGCCTTTGGAAATCTTGTCCCTGAAATTCAGGGCGCAAAATCCTCTTAAGGCCCTTCGTGAGAAGTGTCTCGACTGCTGCTGCGGCAACGCGGCAGAGGTGCGCAAGTGCGTCACGTTCGATTGTCCTCTGTGGCCGTATCGTATGGGCACCAACCCGTTTCGCAAGAAGCGCGAACTCTCGCCCGCTCAGAAGCGCGAAAGAGCCGAGCGATTGGCAAGGGGTCAATTGGCCTCCGACGCGAAAGGTGACCCCAGTGACGCCTAGGAAGCGCTGGCGCAACGGTGGCCGGCGCTTCATTCAGCTATGGACCAACGTAAAGCGCTCCGGGGCTTATCAGGGTCTAAGCGTCTATGCTCGATCAGCCCTAGTCGAGCTGCTTGACCGGTACACGGGGTGCAACAATGGCATGATTGGACTTGGGTGCCGGGAATTGGCGGACGCGTTAAACTGCTCTCGAGACCGGGCAGCAAAGGCCCTAAGGGAACTCGATGATAGCGGGTTGGCGAGACCTCTCACCGGAGGCATTTGGCGTGGCAAGAAGGCGACCGAATGGCGCCTCAACTTCTACCGCTGCGATAAAACGGGAGAGCTTCCGGTCCTTAACTGGCCAGCTCGATCTCAGTCCGTCTGCGAGGACGCCAAAGACCGCGCAGCAGGACACAAACAATCTCCCAGTCCGTCTCCACGGACACAAAAGCTCAAAACCCCAACAAACCGGAATGCGCACAGTCCGTCTGCTAGGACACATATAGATATATACCAGGGGGATACGGATTTAATTACGAGCACTCCGGAGCAAGGGGGCCAGCATTGAAATGGCCAAACCCAGGCAGAGAGTGTGTCTCGAGCAAGGACTGAAACTCGACATCAACCGACTCATTCGGCAAGGCGCCATGCGACCTGGAGTACAGTCTGGGCCCTTCCGTATCTCCTGGACTAAAAACTACACCGGTGAGACCGTTGCTGCTGGCGTCATCACCGCCAATATGGAAGGCCTCTACCAGGGCTGGTTCAAGCTTCAGCTTGGCAGCCTCGAGCAATGGATAGATTTGATCCCTCAGCCGCGGCACTTCGGTGGACGGCAGTGGTACTTCGAATGCCCGATGACCCACCGCCGCTGTTCGGTGTTATGGATGCCACCTGGGGCGAGCCGCTTTTGCAGTCGTCAAACTTGGAAACGACAAGTTGCGTATGCCTCGCAGTTCCTCGATTCAGACAATCGTGCTCATCGCGGCAAAGCAAAAATCAAAGCAAGATTGATTGCTGACCTCGACCCGGATGAATGGGAGCTGCCGCCTAAGCCTAAGGGGATGCGGTGGTCCACCTACAATCGGCTTGTCGAAAAATTCGACTCCTACGAGGAGGTTCTGGGGCGGGGGATAGCTGAGTTGATGGCCAAATTGTTCGCGAAATAATTCTCGTTGGAAATCAAGTGGCCCATTCGAGTTAGCCAAGGGATTTCGATTCACCGTGTCGTCAAAGGCTGCTGCAAGGACATTCAACTGTTAGGCAACGAGGCCAGAAGAAGCGTATGCGGCGGCGAAGTACCACACTGCCGGAAGGCTGATCACGGTGGCGGCAAGGCTGCAGATCAGAACGTATAGGGAGTTGGCGTCGGTGTGGGTCATAACATCCTCCATCAGCATGACGAGAATGTAGTGACCCTTTCGAAATCTCTATGTGGGATTTCGCACGTCACGAACGGGCGGGTGAGTCCTTCGCCCTAGGTAGGCCAGAAGGCAACTATAGCCAGACCGATCGCTATGAGTACCATAATGGCCAAACGCACACCTCGTCGGTTCATGGGCGCTAAACGCCAACCGAGTTGCCAAGTTCAGAGAGTGCAGAGGAAACGGGATCGCGACGCAATACAGCCTACGAGACACTGATGACGATCCCGCTGTTACCCGTGCGGGGGTGAACCCAAATAAACGCGGATTGAAGGTCAATCGTTTCACCGCGAGCAGGCGCGATCATTGCTCTTGAGCGGATCTAGCCGCCTGTGCCTTCCATATGTCGGAGCTGCTCGTCGCTCAGTTCTTCGTTCTTGGCTTCTTTCTGACCAAGATCGGCGCCTGTAGGAGCGGCAGTTTGCTCCGGCCTCGGTGGCACACAGGCTTCTCTGGCGACGAGGCGGCACATGAAACTCAGAAAGCTCATACACGCTAAACGCTGTCCGACACCAGTTGGTTCTTGAGCGGCCCCGGCACTCTCTACAAGGGCAGAGAGAGGCTCCAGTAGGTCAGCTCAGCCGTAGCTGCCGCGGCGAAGAGAATGGTGAGGTAGAAGTCACCGTCCTCGGACCTAAACCACCCGGGTAGGTAGCGCCTGAGCGATAAGTTGATCATGGCAATTCCCTCAGAAGGCCCCACTCCGTACTGCGATAACGTCAGCAGAGGCCTCATGTTCCGAAAACTTCTGTCGCCAAGGTTCGTCGTGGTTCTCGCGCTTACGTTTGGACATACCGCCTCAAAACTGAAACCCACACATCATTTACCCCTCACCACAGGGACGAGGATTGAAAGTAGCAGGCTGCGTGGCCTCAGCATTCACACCTACATCGGGCGCTTATCCTTTTCAGAAAGCTCCTTTTGGATCCGCTTCCATGCTCGCGGCCCGAAGTGCCAGCTACAATCATTCCTGCCGCCATGGAGTTCCTTTGCCCGTTTGAATGAATAAATTGGCGTCAGAAGCGACAGACCATCGTTCTTATCGTCGCCACTATCGGAAATGTAGATCGTGGGCATAGGCCACCTGATTGCTTGAGAACGCGGCAAAGCTTGCACAGGGGAGACTCGCAGCGAACCTCTTTTGTTCCTCTTGCGAAAGGCACCTAAGCAACCACATTCGGACTCCCCGAATAGTGTTGAGTTCCGTCATGCCTGCGTCCCTCTGGTCGGGCAATCTTCGCCTGTCACTCGTGCTGATCCCCGTCAGGCTGCATGCAGCCACGACCGAAGGCAAGATCGCCTTTCGCATGATCCATGCCCCATCCGGTCAACCCATCCGTA
>CAVSRK010000005.1:0-128416 GCA_963730335.1 uncultured Alphaproteobacteria bacterium | reverse complement strand
GTCGCAGAGCATAGGCATCCCTGAACATGGGAAGCCTCGCGACAGTTTCAGCCTTGGCATTGATGGGCTTGCGCCCACCCTTCGGGTCTGTGCACCAATGGGCGACTAGCCCCCACTTGATCAGGTCGAGCGAACGCTCGCCCGTCTTATGGTTCTCGCGGATGACAAGCAGCTCTTGGCTCGGTGCACCGTTGTAGCGAGGGCGGACATTGCCCATCCGGCTGGCGGTAACATCAAGACCATCGACAATGGCGAGGCGGAGAGGTCCAGAACTTTGGATGACACGACCACACATTGGGGGTGCTAGGTGGGAGCCGTTAACCAAATTTCAAGCCTAGGCTCGCCTCGACCTCCTCCAATTCTATAAAAGTTTGCCATAAGTTTTAGTTAGCGGAATAGCAGGGAGGGGGAGAATATGAGAGTAACAAGCGAGCACCGCGACCGAGCTGAGACCGCTGTCCAGCTGGTACATCGTGCGATACAGGCACGCCGTGATGCCGAGGCGCGGCAGGTGGCGAGGAAGCTAATTCAGGGGTACATCGACCCTCACTACAAGGTCGTGAACATGCAGACCTTCTGTTCAGCACTAGTGGCAGCTCTAAAAATTGCGCGCATGCGAGGCGAAGACGACGCAGGTGACGTGCTTACGCTCACCTAATCTGCTGGCTGCATCTGCCCTATCGAGTTCGCCCCTTCTTTCGGTCTGGTCAGCTGCAATCATGCCGCCCATGCTGAGTAATTGCGTCGTTCAGGCTTGCGGTATCGCTCTTTACGTCTATCGGTCCACGCAAAGGTCAGGAGGAACGCATCAGCCAAATCAGGCGACCGCAACCCGCGCTTCTTCATGTCGGCTTTGCTCTCCACCACCATCTTGCCTGTCGAGCTGAAGGTATACGTGGGGGCGGTCAACTCAGCTATCAGAGCATCATCCTGCGGCATTGACACTCCCTTCTCCTGAAACCATTCCCGGCCTTTAAGCCACAACTCGTCGCGGAGGCGCATGCAGTTCTCGCGACTAGAGGCCGCTTCGCCAACATTGATTGCCTTCGCCGGAAGGCCGAGTTCTTTGCACCGGTCGTAGACGCCAGCCCCAAGGCCAATTACATCGATTAAGATCGCAGATGGCCTTACGTCATAGTGCGTCTCATCGTATTCAGCCTTGATCCTTCCGACTGTTGCCATCAGGTCCGTGCTGTTCCAATGCTTAATCGGCTCCAGCAGCTTATTAGCCTGACGCTTAGCAAGTGCCGTACGGTCGTCTCCAAAGCGTGCGACGTCAACGCCCCACACAGGGTAGTAGTTAAGCGAAGAGACATTCCGTCCGATGGCGCTCATCACGAGTTCGAGCGGAATGACGGTTTCGTCGTCTGCCGTCGGGAACTCTCCCAAAACCCTGACGCGCCAGGCATTGGAGTTGTCACCGTACTTGGCCTTGATGTCTTCGATGTGCCCCTGCGCGCGCGGCACGTCGAGACAGTTGACGTGCATGGTATGCCAGCGGTCGCGCAGCGAGTGGTGGGTATCGTAGAAAAAGCCGGAGGTGCGCGTGGGATTGCCGGCCATGAGGACCTTGGCTCCTGGCGTCGAGAGTGCGCCCAGACCGACCTCAAACACGACGTCAGGAATCCCTGACGCCTCGTCGATCAGGAATAGCAGGTGCTCAGCGTGGAAACCTTGCAGTGCCTCGGGGTTGTCCTTGCTCGCCGTCCGCCGAACCGCGAATGCGGCTTCTGGGTCTTGTACTACTACGACCCGCTCGGCCTGCACCTCTATCATCACCTTGAGGGCTTCCGGAAGCTGCCTGTGCCACTTGGCGATCTCAGGCCAGATGGTGTCGCGCAACTGGTCCTGAGAGTTCGCAGCGACAGGAATTTTGCAGTTCTGGCGCGTGAGCAGGAACCACAGTACCAGCCAAGCCTGCAGCGTCGTCTTCCCTACGCCGTGGCCAGACCTGATCGACACGCGATCATGTTTGCCTACAGCTTCGAGGGCTTCTGCCTGCCAGGGCTCTGGCGTCACACCGAGAACGTTAGTGACGAACATCAGCGGGTTGTTCTTGCTCTTAAGCCAAGAGCGCTGCCAAGGCGCGGTCATTAGTGCAGCACCGTACATGGCTCTTCATCGAGGCGGTCCGCCAGCTCGTCTCCGAGGCCCTCGCTGATCTTGCGCCACAAGTTCACAAACGCCTCACCCGCCTCGACGTTGATGTTCGCCTCCTTGGGCAGCAAGTCGGCCACCACCCGCATGTAAACCTCAGGCTTCTTCTCCCTCACCAGCGCGATGGCTTTCGATCCGAATTGATTGAAGTCGGTTTCCAGCGCCTCCAGGAACTGAGTGCCCAAGCGATTGCCCGCACCCTTAGGACGACCCTTCGGATTGCCGCTCTGCCCTGGCTTGAAGGGGCGGAGGTTTCTCAGCTTTCTCTCTGTAGCATCAGTGACGCGCTTCTTTGCTCGGCTCATTATCCAATCCCCCCTTTGTTGTCTTATCAGATCGAAAGGATGGGCAGCGTGACGATTACGCTACCTGCTCCTCGTCGCACGGGTTGCCGATCAGCTCATAATTCTTCCAGAGCTCGTGCGCTTCAGCGAAGGGAGACATGTCCATTCTCTGTCCCAATGCCTCCTTGGCAACAACAAGCAACGCACTGAGGTAGCTCCACTGAGAGTCAGTGTCTGGCGGATCGCCCACGAAGCCTAGGATGGCGCTCCTGACGTACGCTTCTACGTTAGCGAGCACGACGCATTCTTTGAGGTGGTCTGACATGTGTGAACTCCTCTGTGGTTCGATCCATTGTGCGAACCCTGTACGTTCAAGTGACTCGGTTCAATAGCCAGAATTGCTGTCTAGGCGAATACGCATTGAGGGCCTGCGGAGTCCGCTCAGCGATCGGGATTTCTTACAGACTGGGCGCACCAGCTGCTGGGGCATCCGCTAATCGACGCTAAGCGGATTTCGTGGGCATGTTTGCTCAACCCCTGGCCACAGGCTCGGTGGCGTAACCGAAAGGCCATAGTCCTGCCAAATCGAGCCTCATTGACGTCGATTAATGGTCGCATTTCCCGACTATCGCGCTCTGAGCTCAACACCAATCATCATTGGAGGCCGAGCAAATGCGATTCCAGTTTGCATTGATTCTCATTGTTCTCTCTTCGCCCACTTTTGCCGCGCAGGCCGTGCGCGCGACTTGGTATGGCCACGAGTTGGCAGGCAATCGCACCGCGTCAGGCGAAATGTTCAATCCGAACGGCCTTACCGCCGCGCATCGATCTCTGCCCTTCGGCACCTGCCTCCGCGTCGGCAATCCCAAGACGGGTCAAAGCGTATCCGTCCGCGTCAACGATCGCGGGCCCTTCACGAAGGGTGTGTCGCTCGATCTTTCATATGGCGCCGCCCGCGCCATCGGCATGCACTCGACGCAAAGCGTGTCGCTCGAGAAGTGCTAGTGAGCGCGTCGGCGATCGTGTCCTGACACCTCACTCCCCTTTTTGTCGAACATTCCTTCTTCGCGAGGGCCTGCGTGACCTCGTCCCGATTTGGCGTTCTGCAGAAGACCAGGTGAAGACATGCTTCGTTCGATCATGCTCGCGCTCTTATTTGGCACTTTATGGCTGCCAATCCTGGCTGAGGCTAAGAGCAAGGCACCACCAGTTGCTGAGCGAAATCCCAAACGCGTTGGCTCGACCTCGACGCCAAGACTCTCACATCCTAGTGAGATCGAGGCCAGCCCATGGACTGATGTTGAGGTTGCTGCTGCAAAGGCAAAATGCACGGCTACGCTTTCTGGCGTCAGACTTGACTTCGAGCCACTGTCACCAATTCAACGGGGCCTATGCGGGACACCCGCGCCCATCCTGGTGAGATCATTGGGAGTCGAGGAGAAGAAGGTGGAGTTGGATCCACCTGCAACGGTCAGTTGTGATTTAGCAAAGGCGTTAAGCGAGTGGGTTGAAGCCGTTCAACGTGAGGCCAAGGAACTGCTCGGCGATAGGCTCGTGAAGCTACGAGCTTCGTCTTATGCCTGCCGCAACATCTATAATCGAGCTCAAACACCCTTGAGCCAGCACGCCCTCGCTAACGCACTTGACGTCGGTGGGTTCGTGCTCAGTTCGGGTGAGCGCATTACAGTGCGAGAGGATTGGCATAGCCAATCTGCCGAGAGTCAAAGTCCGGTCCGCTTGGCGAGCGCCGCAATCTCCCTGCCAAAGGTCATGCCGGCCACCCAAGAGAAAAGTGAGTTCGTGGTGAAGGCGCACGAAGCCGCGTGTAGTATCTTTGGCACGGTGCTGGGACCCCGGGCCAATAAAGCGCATACAGACCATTTTCACCTAGATATGGAGCAGCGGGATCGCAGCCTCTGTCGATGAGGGCCCTGCGCGGTCGTCAAGCAAGCCCTTAATCCCAACTGACAGCTTGCTAACCAAGCTCCGTTAGCACGCTTGAAATGGAACCCTATAGGTACGACATAAGCGAGTGCGGGGCTGGGTAGGAAACCTGGCCATGAGAGGGTTTTTGTTGCTGAGCGTCGTGGGTGCCCTACTCTACGGGCTCTTGCTCCTTACAACTGACGCGCCGGACCGGAAAGCAGAGCATAGCCTCGGCGGTCACACTGAGCGTCCCGCCGATCGCACTTTGCGGTCGTGGGGCTCCAATCTTCCGGCATTAGTGAGTGAGCAACCATCAAATGATCGGCCTAGCATGGCGGTCAGGGATAAGTTGTTCGATGTTTCTAAGGAGAAATTAGCGGAAGGACAGTGGGCGGCGAAACCGCTAAGGTGGTGCTTGCCGCGAGAGTGCACAGCGAGCCCTCCGTCTCTTACCCCACAGTCCGGTTCTTTAGCCCCGGTACCGAATTGCAGGTCGTCAGACGAGAAAGCGGGTGGGTGGAGCTATTTGACCCAGCCACTCAGGAGCGTGGATGGGTCTTCGAGAGTTATGTCTGGTCCACTGGCGACTTCAGCCGCACTCAAACTGCGATGGGTTTGCGAAACGAGGACGAGCTCTCGAAGCCGAACCCAACCAACCCAGGCGTGCCACGTTCAAAACAGCGGAGCAGAGCTGCTAAACCTGGGTCTCAAGCAGCAGCTAAACTTGTAGCGGCATCGGAACTGAAGCGTGGTCGATGGGCGCGACGTGGTGATCGCGGACGTCGCTTTGGCGTGTTCGGCCGCCGCGCTGCAACATTTGATACCAGCTGGTAAATCTTTCCCTCTTTTTCGAGTTCCGACCAGGCTTCCCCGAAGTCGCGACGGCAGGGATGCCAGATTACAGTCTAGCCACTGCAATTATCTGAGGCGGCAAGGACGTGCTGGCATCCTTACGTGGCCAGAAACCTTCGACCCGACGTATCGCTCCAGCACCTGAAACACTTACTTTAGTGAAGCCTAAAGCGCGAAACTTGCTTGCGATCAGAGCGTTGTCAGCCAACCGCTCGACTGAGCTAAGCGAGAGTGTTGCCCTGTATCGTTTACCCTTGTGAACCGTAAATTCACCGGCAAAGCTCACGCTACTGAAAGTGGCGGTGATGGCAAAGGCTGCAAGAGTTTTCAGCAAATGGCAAAGCGTCTTGTTGGTCACTACGGATATCCTCCCGCTTTCAGGAATAGGTCACGCGGTTGGCTGTATCGCGCTCGATATCACCCAAAATAAGGCGACAACGCGGGCCTACCTCGGACACGCATCTCCGCGCGGAGTTCCCTCGAACATGAGGGGCGTCACGTGCTGCTCTAAAGTCTCAACCTTCTCGTTGCGACCTATGTGGTTGGCCTGTCGGTCGTTACATCCGCTGCGGCTACCCGACGCGGATCGCGGGAGAACGAGCCACGAGAGTATCTCGCCTATAGTGATGGCGGACCATGCTGTAGCTCGTGCTGCATGGAGGCGATCAGCGATCACGAATGCACGGGCTCCGGCTTAGCCTTTTTCCGCCCGGACGCCTGCTTAGGTGGTGGCAGAGCTTCGGTCGGGCGGTAAATTTTGATCTCTGGACCGGCTTCCTCAGGCAGGATTTGGTCCCGGCCGGAAATGGAACGGCGCGCGTCGTCAAGCCCGGCTGTCCAAGCCTCCTCAATGGTAGCGCGCGAAAATTCGTAGTCCTTCACCAAGCCCGAGCGTGAGGGGCGCGTATTGATCAGGCGAATGATCAGCCAACTTCTGTCGACGAAGGCGGCAGCCAGTTTCTGCGCGTCAGGATCAGATTTCAGGCCTGGCGGCAGTCTGCTCAGCAGCCGCTGGCCAGCGTCAGCGAGCTCGCCCAGTTCCTGGATTCGTTCGATGTTGAAACGACTCCGGCTCGCATACTGGATGTCCTTGGCCCGTTCCGACACCTCGCTTAGATTCCGCGGTAGTTCTCCTTGGGCATTGAAATTATCGACCTGAATGATGCGGGCGGTGGTCAATGGTTTTTCGTCGACCACATAAGTGATTGGCGTGTTGGTAACCACGCCGCCGTCCCAGTAATGTTCCCCGTCGATCATCACTGGCGGGAAGCCGGGTGGCAGAGCGCCACTGGCGCGGACATGGTCCGAGTGGATAAGAGTATCTTTGGTATCGAAATAGGTGGAGGTGCCCTTGCAGACGTTCACGGCACCCAGCGAAAGCCGAACCTGCCCGCGATTGATCAGATCGAAATCCACTAACTCTTCTAACGTGGCCTTGAGCGGAGTCGTGTCGTACACACTCAGGGCGGCTTCGGTGCCGTCCGCGGCGAACGACGCTGGTGGCACTCGCGGCCTGTAAAAGCCTGCGACGCCGATGGTGGCAGCTGACATCGCAGCCATGTGGTTGACGGCCGGTCGAAGTGAGTCGAGCCAGGCCGGCAAGGGAGGCCCAACATTAACTGAGATTCGCTGCCAGAACTCCCGCAGTCGCTCGACCCGCCGCTCTGGCGGGTTGCCCACGATCAGCGCTGCGTTGATGGCGCCGATCGAGATGCCGACGACCCAACTAGGCTCCACCCCCGCTTCGACGAGGCCCTCATATACGCCGGCTTGATAGGCTCCAAGCGCACCTCCGCCCTGTAGCAGCAGAATTTCGTGGTCATACTTCATGTTTTTCTCTTCCGTTACGCTCCGCGAGATTGGTCAGCTGCATCGGCACTTTAGGGAAAGCGCTCCTTTAATTTGCTGTTCCAGTACTCGAAACGCTGCTGTGGTTCGTTGATCGCTTGAGTACACAGCTCTCCGTATTCCGGCAAGAGGACAGAAACATTTGAGGTGTTTCCACCGATACGGTCGCTCATCATTTGTTGCGCGATTTTAATGCGGGCAAGTGCCACATCATCTTTGAGACCCGCCATTTTGTTCAACTTCAGCGCCATTGCACCAGCATCGTCCCTTGCCCGTTCGTACCTCTCTGCGAGGGCGAAGTCGTTGGAGTTTTGCAGCCCGTTAGTGACGATGGTGAAGTATACGGAGCACTCCACCATTTCCTGCGACATTTCGTTAAACACTTGTTCGGGCGTGACTGCATGTGCAGAACCGCTGGCCAACACCAGCAGCGCCGCCGCAAGAGAACAACGCTCCGTGGCGACTGGCCCCGGCCTGTACCCATTAAATCCTACGCTCGGGCGGGGCCTCACGCCGTTCGGGACCGACCCATCATGTTCTTCACGACTAAGGCCGCAATGCCAGCGAGCACGGCCTTGGCCGTCGGGGACGACAGCATGTCGGTGATTGGGCTCGACCCTGCCGCTTGGGCCTGAGGCTGCGCGTCGCCAGCGCCGAGAATATCCCGGAGCCGTCCGCGCTCCTGATGTAGGTCGGTGAGCACCTTTCCCAGGTTCGTTGGATCGGATGCCACCTTTCCCGGCAGCTTCACGCCGCGCGCGGCAGCTCGCTCCTGTAGCATCTCCAAGAACTCCGCTCGCTCTTCCGGCGACAGCTTATCCAGCGCCTCTTGCGCCGCCTGAGCATATTGTTCGCGCGGCACGGCATGTGACACTTCACCATACCGCTCCAGAACCTCCTGATCGGAGTAGCCCTCGGAGGGGGCTCCTTGTTCGTATCGCTTAACAAAATCCTTGAACTGATTCTTGAGTTGTTCATTACCGAGCAAGTCGTCAAGGATACCCATATGCAGCTCCTCCTTTACGCACTGTGCAACCACCAAAACGGGGCGTCGGATCATTCCAAACGCATCGTAACAGTTTCGGACAGCGGAAGAGAAGAAATCAGCGAGACAAGCCCTAGTCGCCTCATGCTCCCGCAGCAAGACACCGTGCCGCGTGCCGACCAGGCCCCACCACCCGCGCTGTATCATTGGTCATTGAAGGGTCGGTCCTACCTAGACGCGGGGCGTGCTCTCGTTCTGGCCGACGTGATCAAGTTGCCGGAGGACGACCGGCGTCGTTTCTCAGGCCGGCTATTTATGAATAGCGTCCAGACAGGGTTTTTGCCCACCTTGCGTCCCATCTGAAACGCGAAAACGGCCACCACGACGGCCACGATCACGTAGCCCCAAGGAAACGCCGTGCCCATCGCTATCGCGAACAAGATCGCCGCGATGCATGTCACCCAAAAACCAACCTCCCTCGGGGATCTCTTAAGCACCGCACCCTCCAACCTAGCAGCCATCTACACCCGATGCCTCTCGGCTAAGATTAGCGGCCCGCTCCGGCACGCCGCTCCTATTCATAGAGTAGGCAACCACGGCTCGCAACACCATGCGGCCTCCGCGACGCGGTGGGCTTCTCGACTTCATGCGTTTCGAGTGTATGGACGCCGTGGCCTTCTGGCATGACATCAAATTTAGCTTGCGTCATTTGAAAGACTTCAGTCGGCCGGCGGTCGTTTGCCCGCCTGACATGCATCACCTCTGGTCCAGCCTGGTTGCCCCCCTTCCATGCCTTGCGCGGTAGACCATACGCGCCGGAACGACGAGGCTGCCCGCGACGCTTGGCATCCGCCAAGGGCACAACGCGTTGTGAGCACTCGTGCCGAGATTGGCGTGAACATGATCAGCGCGTCCAAATAGAGACACAAAACCGCCGACCAATTGTGCGCGTATCCTCTCATGATAGAGAGCGCAAAGCTTGACCGACTGCTCACGCAAGTTAATTGCCGCATCACGAGCATCGCTCGTCTAAGGGAAGCTGGAGCGATCTCAGACGCTGAGCAGCAGCTCAAACAGGCTGTTGAATATCGCGCGGAGCTCATGCGGCAGATAGATAGCCAAAATCTTGTCTTTGACGCCTAGGTGGGACACTCGTGCCAGAAAGCATAATGATCATGTGGGAAGACTGAGTGTCCCACTTTTGTGTAAGTCATTGAATTGATTTGAATTGGCGTAGTCCGCCCCTGGTCGCAACGCCTCAGTCAGAATGACTGTCCGAAGGTGCTCAACCCACCGAAGATGCTCACATCAAATATCAAGAGCATCTTCGAGACGGTGATCATCTTCGGTCAGGCTAATCTGTTTACAGAATGCTCGGTTGTTCTCGTCTCTTTCCGTCTATGTACCGTGTTCGCTGTAAACATCAAGTGATTGGGAATGCTGAAGGTTTTGCTGATTTAGGGTAATACAGGATCAGGGAAAATCACATGATTTCACTGTATTTTCAAAGGGTTGGGTTTTACACATTCTCGCGTTTTTTTACAGTCTTCCATCCGACGAGCTGCGGCTCGGGCGAGCATGCGCTGGTCAGAGAAGCGAGTATAGCGCGTGATCATCTCGGGCGACATGCCCGTGATCGCACCGATCTCGCGGTCGTTGCAGCCAGCCTCGCGGAGCTTCTCACAGCTCGATGCGCGCAGCCCGTGGAAGACGTAGCCCTCGTCCCTGATCTTGCCTGCAGGCGTCCGCGACATCAGATCACCCCACGCAGCTCTGAAGCGGTCGGCGGTGTAGGGTTCCCCCTTCGAGCTGAGCACATACGGGGAGCTGTCCCACATCTCCAGTTCGACCCTCAGATCGGAGTGTAGGGGCACCCAAAGCTCCTTTTCGGTCTTCTGCTGCCTCACATGGATGCCGCCATCCTCGACGTGCTCCGGGGTCATGCGCAACACGTCAGCCTGTCTCTGGCCAGTGTAGCGCGCCAGGAGGACCGCGCGGCGGATGTCCTCCCTTCCACACTCCTCGATCAGCTTGTAGGCCCACGCAGGCCACGGCCGGGCTCCGTCCGGGTTCGTCTCCAGCTTAGGCACATGAAGGCACGGGTTGCTGTCGCTGTACTCGCGCGGGATACCCCAAGCGATCACCAGTCGCAGGATCGCCAGCAGCATGTTCGCCGCGACCGGCGCGCTGGCGTACTTGTCGCGCAGCTGGATGACGTGCTTCGGCCTGCAGCTCGCGACGAGGAGATCGCCCCACGCCGTATTGATGATGTTGAGGTAGCGCTGGTAGTCGCGCCTCGTCGCCTCTGCGCGACTGGTGAACTCTCGTGAGACGCGGTAGGCGTTGACGAGATCGCCGAAGGTCTTGCCGCTCGTGGCGTCGCCGCCAACGTGCTTCCGGTACTCGGCCCAGAATTCAGGGCTCTGGGGATCGTTTGGGAGCTTTATACGCGGCCCAGGCGAACTGCTGCCGCGACCGCGCTGCGCAGGCCCCGAGTCAATGGCCTGCTTGTTCCACTCAAGTTGAAGGGTGAGTGAAATGGTGAACGGTCTTTTGTCACCCCGGAGGGGCATTAGCCAAGACTGTCGCGGCGATGGCTATCGCGGTTTTTTGGAGTATTAGCGCGGTGGTCACGACGGCCGGAGTGACCACGCTCGCCACTACTGTTGCGGCTATAACCAGCACACCGGCCGAAGCCGGTCGAGGCCGAGGTGGAGGCCGAGGTCGAGGTGGCTGGGGACGTGGTCGTGGTCGTGGTTGGGGTGGTGGTTGGGGTCGTGGTTGGCGTGGTCGAGGTTGGGGATGGGGTTGGGGCGGTGCCGTTCGGCGCTGCTGGTGGGAAGATGGTCAGCGCTGGTGTCGCCGGTAGCGCGCACTCTTTAGAACAAGCCTTCAACTCAGCCCCGCCCACTAGCGGGGCTTTTTGTTGATTGCTATTGGCTCGGCATGACCCTCGAAGAACGCCTCGCCCTAGCCCGAGAGATTGCCGCCAGAACCACGCCGCGCTTTATGATCGACACCACGCGCGAGGAGATGAGGCAGAAGAATTTCAGGGAGAGTAAACTGCGCACTGAAGCCCTCAAGAACGCGGAGAACCTTTCATGGGAAAACTTATCTGGGAAGGCTGGCAGAAGTCAGCCAAAGGCGCCGCGCAGCCGATCGGGACGGTCATTCCTGAAGCGGGGATGCTTGGAGAACTACAAGGCAACGCCGGAGCGGCAAAACGCATTCGCGCGCGAGCGTCCGAGCGAACTCATCGTGTCCTGGTCTATCCTGCGCCGACCAACAGCACCGCAGCCAGAACCGCCAGCGCCGCGTAAGCCAAAAGAGAAGCGCTGATCGGCGTCAACGCGGCGCACGCTCCTTCGCGCTGTTGTCCGGGCGCCCGGTGTTGTCAGCCGGAGGGCCACTGCGCTTCGCGCGGGGTTTAGGAGCCACCACGGAAGAACATCTCAGCCTCCGTCGGTGTGACCTTTCCGTCCTTGTCGGCATCGATCACCTTGAAGATTTTTGCATGTGCCGTCTGGACTTCCTCAAGCGATAGAGCGCCGTCGCCATCAGTATCCATTAGAATCATCACCACACGCATGTGCATGCCGTGACGCTTCATGCCCGAGCGCATCATGCCATGGCCCATCATGTCTTGGCCCGCGTGGCCCATCATATCCTCGCCTGTCATCTTGGCGGTTGGCGCTTCCTGTTCTTCGGCACCGGCACTTGGCGCTTTCTGTTCTTGGGCACCGGCGATGTTGCTCATGAGAAGGAATGCGGATGCGATCAGTGTCAACAGTGCTTTCATGTTAGGTCTCCTCTTTACTCGCGAGGTAAACATACAGGCGCTTGACCTGTTCCGGGGGTTCGCGCTCGGCGGACCAAGGGGACGTTAAGCGGCGCACGTCAGTTAATTGCCAGGAGCCAAACGATTACGGCGACGATAAGCGCCGCAACCGCGACCTCAAATAGCCATTGCCGCCTGTTTTGCTCGCGCCTCCTCAAGATAGTCTTGGCCCGACGCAGCGTGCGAACACCCAAGCCCTTGTCGAGCATCTTGTGAAGTTCTTCGTCGCTTCGCTTCTCAAGCCGGGGGGTATGGCCCATGCCCTGAGCCTACAGCAAAAGGGCGCCCGCCGAAGCGAGCGCCCCCTCTCGCAACGTGCCGCTTACTGCTTCTCTACACACTTCTTATTCGCGTCATCCCACATCTTACCTGCCTTCTCGCAGTCATTCTTATTCGTTGGAAGTGAGCCTGGACCGGCAAACGCCGGCGCGGTAAAGGCGAGTGCGAGCGTCAATGCGAGTGTTGAGACGAGCATTTTCATGGACGTTACTCCTACTGTCCCGGGGGATTAAAGAAACTTTGCCCCGTCACCGATGTTCCGCTGGTTGACAAACTAAGGTGCTAAGAGCGGCCCGGCGCTTGCCTATGCCTATGCCCAAGGAGAGATGTGCACCGGGCCTAACCGGCCGTCGAGTGCGACCGGACGGCCGGCTTTTAGAAAAACAAGGAAAGCCTAGCGGTGTTCCAGCAAAAAGCGCGCCCGCCGAAGCGAGCGCTTAAAAAGCCGGTGGCTTTTAAAACCCCGGCCCCACAGTCGTCTGCGGGGTGGCCCGTGAAAACCGGTTTACTCCGTGAAGCTGTGGAGCCACTCGCGGAGGTGCTCCGGCATTTGCCTGACCAGTCGCTCGACGTAACGGTTCAGCTACCAGCGTCCATGTCGCCGATCAACGCGGCGCGCAACGCGTCGACCGTGGCCCCAGTAAGTGCCGTAATAAGGACGGCCATAGCCATAGCCGTAGCCGTAGCTTGGATAGGCGTAACCGTAACTCGGATAAGGCGGATAGGCGTAGCCTGGGTAACCAGCACCGTAGCCTGGGTAACCAGGAGCGATGTAGATGCTAATGCCCTGGGCGGATGCTTTGAGAGGCACAAACATCGCCAAGCCAAGAGCAATGGCGCTCACAAAAATGGCGGATGACTTTCTCATCGCTTAGCTCCTTGAAAGAGGACGGCTACAGTAGCGCACGCCTATCTATAGCCCGCGCACTCACTCTATAGCCCGCGCACTCACCTGCACCCATTTTAAGGCAAACGCTTTGAACCCGCCGTGGGTTCTGTAGTTCATGGTTAGCCTGGCTTCCGTTGCGTCGGCTTGTGACCGACGTCAAGACGGGAACAGTTCGATGGTCGCTTTGTTACCTTCCACTAGGAGTAAATGAAGGAGTTGTTGCTATGAGAAAAATGTTGCAAAACAGCACGTTCCAACCAATGGAGCGTGCCATGTTGAAGAAAGTGCTGTTTGCTGTTGTCGCAACCGCTTTCGTCGCCGCGCTCGCACTCCCCGTTCAGTTCTCGGCGGCTGAAGCTGCGACGACGTGCAAGGATGCCGCGAAGATGGAATACCCAAGCGACAGGAAGATGCGGAAAGCCTACAAGATTGCGTGCAAGGCCCACTTTAAGGCTGGGCAGTCGCAGGGTTAGAAACACGTCCACCGAAGTCCGGGCATTAAGAGGGGCGGCCTTCGGTCGCCCCTTACCTTTTTTGCAAGAGGCTTCACCTTTTCTAGGGTTCTGGTAGTTGCGGGAGTTGGCAGCTGCGCACTTTCTTCAGCATGCCAAACACCTAGCCCTGCTCACTCGGCAGGGCTTTCTTTGGACACTTGAAGTTGGAGCCCGATCTCGTTGGCTCTTTCTCGATTAGAGGCGCGCGCCTCGCTCTCCCGACGCCGGGCGACGAACCTCGCAAGAGCAATCTCACCTATCAGGGGTAGCAGATAAAGAAGAAGCCCCGCTAGGCTGACGGGGGGCATACCTGTTTGCGGGGCTTCTCCGGTCCTTATGGGGGGACCATGTGATGGGGAGGGAAATCCCATCACGCTTGTGGCGTAGCACCCTGCTACTGAGAGTCAATCGTTGCATGGTCGCAGGACTAAAGAAGCCCCGGCCAAGGTGGCGACCGGGGCTTCTCAACCAAAGGGGTGATCGCAGGGTAACGATCACCGCAATCCAATTAGCATTGCGGATTTTGATCGGTCTGTCGACGTGAATTCCTGTGTTTCCAGTTGAAGATCAGCTATGGCGGCTGCCGCCCGTTTTTCTAGAATGGGATAGGCTGCGTCATTGGCCGCTTCATGGCGTCGTAAGCGGAGACACGGCTGTGCAGCTCTTCAGCCTTGTGGCCACGTTCCTGGTCGGGGGCTTTGGCCTGTTCCACTTTCTAAGCAAAACGGATCAGGGCGGGTTGATTACTTTGCTCGCTGCCATTGCTTGGTGCGTCCTGTTCGCATGGCTGTGGGCCAAAGTGCGGCCTCGCGACAATTAGGGGGGATCGCAATGTGCTGAGCCATACTGGTTGCCACCCAGCCCGCAACCTTGGCGCATGATGCGAGGTGGGATGCTCAGTGGCTGGGGGGCATGACCTCGGACAGCGATGACCTTGAAGAGGCGCTTCGGGAGAACCTGAAGCTAAGAAGCGAACTTGCGGATGAGGTCAGCAAGGCGAAGGCAGCAAGCCAGCGCGGCGTCGCCTGCCGCTTGGGTTGGGTTCTCTACTGGATCTGTCTGACGTTCGCATTGTTGGCGGGACTAAGTTAAGGAGTGAAGAAATGCCCCAAGAGCTTTGCCAGTGCCATTTGGGAACGCACGGCCATGAGCCGGGTAAGTGTCCCGAGCCGGCTACGGAGGCGGACAACCTGTGCAAGGCCTGTCACGACAAAGCCGAAGTCGTTGACGTTGCCCCCTCTGGCCTTGTTGATGCGCCGTTCGGAGGGCCGAAGCCTTCGCCTTCGGATGCTTAAATAACGCTCGCTTCGGCGGGCGCCCTTTTCCTTTTGGCCGTTCAAGGGGGGCGAATCAGCTAAGATAAAGGCTCGGCACTCCTACGAGAATGTCGTTCCTATCTCAACCCAAACTCAGCCCCGTCCCTAGCGGGGCTTTTTGTTGCCGAAGTGACCCTGGCGCTACAGCAAATCGCCGTTGCTAGTGGTAGCAAATTGGGTGTGCGGGGTGGCCGCTTATAATTCCCAGGGGGAAGCGGAGACCACGGTAGCTCGCACCCACAAATCTCCTGACTTGGACTAGCCCCGGTTGAGCTGACACCTCACGGCCGGGGCTTTCTTTACACTCGCTTCGGCGGGTGCCCTTTTGCTTAATCCTGACCAAAGGCCCCAGGGTTTCGCAGCGCCGCTTCTCTATCTCAATATCTGTTGCGATCCGTATTCCCGCGCGGCGGTGGCGGCGATCCGGCGGTCCAGTCAGCGATGCAATTTGCGATGTATTGTTCTTTCTCTGGCTGAGTGAGGATGGGGCTTACCCGTTCACTCGCAAGAAAGCATTGTCTCTCGACTTCCGGTGGCGCGGCGTAAGCCGGGATCGCGCTCATTAAGGCAATGACCGCCAGTACACATGTTCGCTTCATATCGCGGCTCCTTCTATCGGGATAAATCCCGTAAAGGGGCTACATCCTCAACCGACAACTCCACCAACAAAGGAACTCTTACTGCCGTTCCAGACATTGCATTCAAGGCAGCCAGTTAGGCGCTCGCCATAGTGGTCGATTTCGATAAGCGGTTGCTCGCAGTGGTCGCAAGCCCTGGAACCATCTTCCGTTGTCGGAGTTTCTAGCATTGGACTGGCCAGCTCCTCTTCCCCCCGCAAGCTGGCCCCGCAGACATGGCAAAAACCCCTGGGCCCCTCGGGGGTTTTTGTTTATCGACTCTTCTTAATTACCCGCGCCTGCTGCCGAAGCGTGATGAGCTTCGCCCGCTTAGGCGCTTAAGAAACCCCGGCCGGGGACGACCGACCGTGGCTGAGGGGTAAAAGACTAGCTGCTCGTCCCTAATTTAAGCGGTGGAACTGGCTCCATGACCACTGCCTGCTGGTGGTGCCAGAAACAGCCTCCAAGGCCGATAGCTGCTGCGATGGTAATGGCGAAAGCCACAAAGATGCGCATGGTTAGTCCCTCATTTTGTGCCTAGCACGGAAACGCGAGGCCGGTGCGGCAGTTGCATGCCCCACCAACAAATCCGAACCTGTTGCCCCAAAGCCACGACATTGTTTGAGGCTCCAGCCAGGCGATTGCTCCGCAATAAAGGCCTTGCGGTTGCACTGACACAGCCGATGAGCCGGGTTCGCTGTAAGTGGGCATCTCAATGAGCGCCCCGTCGCGGCGCGGCCTCTGCAAGGGCGATTGGAGAGGACCAAAGGCTCGCCCTCAGCGCAACGGAACCCCCGCTGGGTCATCCCTGTCGAGACTTGCGTTCGCTTATTGACAAGAATCAGGGGCGAGCGTGTCCTTCTTGTAGGGCATTACGGGGGGCCAACATGGACAACACCACCTTCTAATCATCATTGTGCTGGTTTTGCTTGTGTTCGGTGCGGCTATTACGGCCGAGGCCGCTGGTGGTGATTTGAGCGTCCAATGATGGGCGACGTCATCCACGTCGATTTCGGTCAGCCCGATCGCTTCTCCACATGAGGAGCACGCGGACGTGATCAGTATTGTCGCGGAGCTAGAACCAACGCAGGCTCTCTTAGTGTTGTCGAACGCGCTATTCGCAGTGCTGCTCGAGAAGAATGGGCGCGACCGGGAGGCGCGATGGCGCGACTTGCGCGAGTTCCATCGCGGTATGCGTAAACTCTTCTTGGCTTCGCAGAAAATTTGGCCGACCGTCTGATGATATCCCTTAATACCTAGAAGGCTGGCTTTCTCGGGCCGGGGTGCCTCGCCTGCCGCGTGTCAGTTGAATGGCTCCTGACAGGAATAGGACCCACGCGGTCACGTTAATAAGGGCCATACGAAGTTGCTCATTCAACCGAAGGTGCTCATAAAAAATTCATGAGCATCTTCGAGACCGATGAGCATCTTCGTGGCACCTAGCGAATTGTTAGGTGTCTTCACTGTACCAGAGGCCCTGCGAGCGCCCTCGCATGTAGGGAAAGGCGGAATAGCGATGGCAAAATGTTAGAGCGTTGGGTGCCACAATCGAAATTCTGGCGTGTCGCATTAATTGTGTTCTGGATCGGAGCAGCGATAGCTGGCGTATTAACAACCTCTCGCTACGTAGATGTATGTGATCAGGATGAGCATACCCAGCAGCAACATTGCGCCAGCCATCACATCGCGTCGTTCGTCCTTCTCAAGGTCAAAAAAGCTCTTTCCGACTGGGAGCCCGTTCTAGTCGGGATCGGAACGCTTGCCATCGCGGCCTTCACCTGGCGGCTTTGGGTATCCACCGCTGGCCTTTGGCATCATGCGCGCGCCGTAGAGCGCGCCTACGTAAAGATGTCCCACCTTCCGCCGGGGGTAGCTTTCCAGGAGGGAGGAAAGGCTAAAGTTACGATCCAAGTGAACAATCGAGGACGCACACCGGCTTATGTAACCGACGTAAGGCTCTCTACAGTTGTTTTGCCCAGGGGCGAAGCTCTCCCACAGCGGCCCAGGTATAAAGCGCCCGACGGCCAATCTGCCCAGGCGTTTCTCACTTCTACAGATCACATTTTCATCGACATGGAATTTGCGGTACCGGACTTGGCAGCTATCCTAGCAGGCACGAAGAACCTCTATTTTGTCGGGTACGTGGACTACGTTGATGCCTTTAAGGGACGGCACCGTGGTGGTTATGCCCGTGTCTACAATCAAAGCGAAAAAACCAATAATCTCGTGTTCGTCACCAGCAGCGCCTACAATTACGACACCTCTCGCCCAGAGGGTGTTGGACGAGATTGGGGTGAGGACTACGCCTGAAGAGCGCTCGGGAGTGGCGTTACCGCGCCGGAAAATTGGGACCATGGCCGATACGTCTTCTCGCCGACCAGGTGGACCTATTTCCTCTCTTGGGGAATGGAAACTTCGCCTGGCCCTTTGCAATCGCCGAACGCGGGCGCGTCGGCATAGGTCAGGCAGGACGCCTTCGGGGCATCGCTCGGGCCAACCGTCATCGGCAGCGTTATATGTCCCACCGCGCAACCTGCAAGCGCGATGGGTAGCAACACGATCAGAAGGCGCTTCGACATCGGTCCAACTGGCTCACCTTTGTGGATACAACCACCCCTGACGTTCCCCCAGCTGGCGCGGGTCCGCGGACATCTTTGAACTTCCGAAGATGCTCAAATCCACCGAACATGCTCACGCAAAAAGCCTGAGCGCCTTCGAGAACGATGAACATCTTCCGGCGCTGACATTGTTACGGTGGAGATGCTAGATCACAGTCTAGCCACCGCAATAATCTGAGGCGGCAAGGACGTGCTGGCATCCTTACGTGGCCAGAAACCTTCGACCCGACGTATCGCTCCAGCACCTGAAACACGTACTTTAGTGAAGCCTAAAATGCGAAACTTGCTTGCGATCAGAGCGTTGTCAGCTAACCGCTCGACCGAGCTAAGCGAGAGTGTTGCCCTATATCGCTTACCCTTGTGAACCGTAAATTCACCGGCAAAGCTCACGCTGGTGAAAGTGGCGGTGATGGCAAAGGCTGCAAGAGTTTTCAGCAAATGGCAAAGCGTCTTGTTGGTCACTACGGATATCCTCCCGCCTTCAGGAATAGGTCACGCGGTTGTGGTGGAGGCTGATGTCGAACCAGCGTGGCTGTATCGCGCTCGATATCATCCAAAATAAGGCGACAATGTGGGACTACCTCCGGCAGACCTTGAGGCCTTACGAAGGCATCGATCAACTAACTGCATTCAGAGGATGGGATGCGGCTCGCCCCACAAGGTCGCTCCCTTGGTACGACGCAGACAATAAAACGAAGCATGATCGCACCCGACACTTCGAGGAAGCCATGCTGGCAACTTGCCTGTCTGCCGTTGCCGCGAATGTCGTCCTCTTCTGCGCGCGGTGGGGACCGTTCTTCCTGCTCGACGGTCAGGGTCCTCTGTCATCGCTTGTGAACCAACTTTTCGAAATCGAACTAAATGAGCCTGACGTGACATCGTTTTAAGTGCCCCTAGTTAAATTCCCGGGCGACACTCGCAGAGACTTCTTCTGGTTCGAGGGGGACAGATACGTGGTGCCTTGGAAGGCATTGCCACTCACTGTGTGACCGCCCCCCTGTGCACCAGCACCATCTTTGATCCGCTCATGGCGAAGGTGCTCCACTCCACCGAAGATGCTCACATAGAAAGCATGAGCCACTTCGAGACTCATGAGCATCTTGATGCACCACGCCACAGGCGGTGATCTCGCTTGTGCAGCAATCCGCCTTCCGGCGCTTCTTAGGCTCGACAAGCGGCTTGAACGTCGTCCTTAGTGTTTACAGAATGCTCGCTTGTTCTTGTCTCTTTCCGGCTCTGTACCAGGGCCATTGTAAACACTAAATGCCTGATAATGCAGCACATTCTGCCGATTAAGGTAATACAGGATCATGGCGGCGAGCGAAAGCAGGTACCAGGCCTTTCTCGATGCCCGTGCCCACGAGGGCCTGGAGCGCTCATTGACGGCGGTTGCGGCCCCGGAGGCGCGGGAGATCCGCGTCGACGGGCGGCCTTACATCAATTTCTCCAGCAACGATTATCTCGGTCTCCGCTTCCACGCCGCCCTGATTGGCCGGGCGATGGACTGGGCCGAGGCTTACGGCGTGGGCGCGGGCGCGTCGCGCCTCGTCACCGGTAATCTCGACCTGTTCGCCCCGATCGAGGCGAAGGTCGCGCGCCTCAAGCACAAGCCTGCCGCCCTCGTCATGGCCTCAGGCTTCCAGACCAACGCCGCCGTGATCCAGGCGCTGCTCGACCGCACTGTGCTCGGGGCCGAGCCTCTGGTGTTTGCCGACCGCCTCAATCACGCCAGCATGCATTTCGGCTGTCAGGCGGCGGGCGTGCGGCAAATCCGTTATCGTCATGGCGACGCTTCTCATCTCGGCGAGCTTCTGAGTCAGTATCAAGGAGATAGCAGGCCCCGCTTCATCCTGACCGAGAGCGTGTTCTCGATGGATGGCGATGTTGCGCCACTCGCCGACATTGCCGCGCTCGCCCGCGCACATGAGGCCTGTTTGATCGTCGACGACGCGCATGCGACCGGTATTCTCGGGGAAGGGGGCGCCGGCCTCTCCGCCGAGGCCGACATCGTCATCGGCACCTTCTCCAAGGCGCTCGGCAGCTTCGGCGGCTTTGTCGCTTCGACCGAAACTGTGCGCGACTATCTCGTCAATCGCTGCGCCGGACTGATCTATTCGACCGCGCTGCCGCCGCCGGTGCTTGGCGCCATCGATGCCGCGCTCGATGTTGTTCCCGGCATGAATGTTGAGCGCGCCGGGGTCGCGAGCCTGGCCGAGCGCTTTCGCGCCGGCGCCGAGGGCGCCGGACTTGATACCTGCACCTCGACCACGCAGATCGTGCCGGTCATTTTGGGATCGGCCGAGACCGCGCTCGCCATCAGCTTGCGGCTGCGCCAGGCTAGCCTGTGGGTCACCTCGATCAGGCCGCCGACGGTTCCTGCCGGCACCGCGCGCCTCAGACTGGCCTTCACCGCGGCGCATCATGAATCTGATATCGATCGCCTCTTGGATGTCCTCTCGACTGCGGATGCGCCCCGGCGGGCGCGGGCGATGTGAAGCGATACTATGCATTTCGTGCTCGTTCATGGCTGGGGATTTCATGCCGGCATGTGGGCCGATGTCGTCGGCCATCTCGACGGCGCGGACATTACTCTGGCCGATCTCGGCTTCGTCGCCGGCGGCCCCAAGGGCGAAGCTGACTGGCCGTCAGACGCCATCGCTGTCGGCCATTCGCTCGGCCTGTTGTGGCTGCTGCGGCAAGGAAAAGGCCGCTTCCGGGCCCTGGTGAGCGTGCAGGGCTTTGACTGCTTCTGCTGCCACGTCGCGCCCTCCCGGGTCGCGGCCCTCAAGCGCGGGCTGGAGCGGGAGCCTCACGGCACGCTTCAGGCCTTCTGGCGGTCATGCGGCGCGGCCGGTTTTGCCTTGCCCGAGGCGCTCAACGTCGCGCGGCTCGACGAAGGGCTCGATTGGCTGATGCATTGGGACGCGCGAACCGCTAAAGACGAGCTCGAATGTCCCGTCCTTGCCCTTGCCGCCCGCGACGACGCCATCGTGCCGCCATCGATGAGCGAGGCGATCTGGCAGGACGCCGGCCTGATCTGGTCGCCGGACGGCGGCCACGTTCTTCCCTTGATGCATCCGCGCTGGGTCGCGCGCCATGTCCTTGATTTCGCCCATGCTCTCCCGTCGTAGCGCCGAGATTGCGGCGCGCTTCGATGCGCGGGCCGGGAGCTATGAGCTTCACGCCGGTCTCCAGCGCGCGGTTGCCGATAAGCTAGCGCGCTATCTGCCTCCACTCGATGCCCCCCGCGTGCTCGAGCTCGGCTGCGGCACCGGCCTGCTCAGCCGGCACCTGATCGAGCGCTACCCGAATGGGAGCTTCGTGCTCACCGATGTCGCCCCAGCCATGATTGCCGAATGCCGGCGGAACCTTGCCCTATCAGGCACCGCCCATGTCAGCTTCGAGGTGATGGATGCCGGTGAGGCCGGCGGTCATGCCGGGCTCGACCTCATCGTCTCCAGCATGACGCTGCATTGGCTCGACGATCCGGACGCGAGCGTGGAGCGCTTGAGGCAATTCCTCGCCCCTGGCGGCGTCATGCTCTATGCCACGCTTGGGCCGGACAGTTTCGCCGAATGGCGCGCCGTCCTGGCGAGCGAGGGCCTGCCGAGCGGGCTTGCCGAGATCTCGGCGTTGCCTGGGACCCTTGAGGAAGAGCGTATCGTGCCCGACACCGATACGCTGTCGTTCCTGCGCCGCATGAAGGCCGTCGGCGGCCTGACACCCAGAGAGGGCTATGCCCCGCTATCGGCGGGTGCTCTGCGTCGTGCCATCGGCGCCACCGATGCGAAATTCGGCGGGCGCATTACCTGGCACATCGTCTATGGCGCGCTCAACGCGCCCGAGGCGAGCCGGTCGAGCCCTTCGACCATACCCTGATAGGCGCGGGTCAGCTCTTCATCGGTGATGCAATACGGCGGCATGAGATAGATGGTAGGCCCGAGCGGCCGGATGTTGAGGCCGTGCGCGAGGTACCAGTTGCGCAAGGCTCGGCTCTCGGCCGACTGGTAGGCGCCTCCGGACTTTAGGTCGAAGGCGAGGATCGATCCGACCAGGCGGAGCCGCGTCACGTCGGGCCGAAGCGCCAGATCGGACATCATGTCCCGGTGACGCCGGTTGATCCGTGCGATCCGCTCGAGCGTGTTCTCCTGCTCGAATAGCGCAAGCGAGGCGAGCGCTACGGCGCAAGCCAGTGGATTGGCGGTGAAGGAATGGCCGTGCGGCAGCGCCCGCTCGAAGCTTTCCCCGAGAAACGCCTCGAAAATCGGCTCCCGCGCCACGGTCACCGCCATCGGCATGTAGCCCGCGGTGAGCCCCTTGGACAGGCACACCAGATCCGGCACCACATCGGCCTGCTCCATGGCGAACAGCGTTCCGGTCCGCCCGAAGCCGGTCGCCACCTCATCGAAGATGACCAGAATGCCGGCGTCGCGGGCCGTCTTGACCAGACGCTGGAGGAAGTTCGGGCGGCACACCCGCATGCCGCCGGCCCCTTGCAGCAAAGGCTCGATGATGAACGCCGCAACCGTGTCGCCGCGATCGGCGAGCAGCGCCTCGAATGCCGACAGCGCGCCGGCTTCCCGTTCCTCCACGACATCGTCGCCCTCGAACGTCGCCGGGTAGGGCAGCACCATCACCTTGCACATCAGGTCGCGGAACGCGCTAAACATTTGCGATCCGCGCCCGACCGACATGGCGCCGAGCGTGTCGCCGTGATAGCCGCCGTCGAAGCCGATCAGCATGCGCCGCCGCGGTTCGCCGCGGTTGATCCAATATTGATAGGCGATCTTGAGCGCGACCTCGACCGCGGTCGATCCGTCGTCCGAGAAGAACACGCGGTCAAGATCGCCGGGCAGGGTTTTGGCCAGCGCCGCCGCGATATCGGTCGCAGGCTGGTGCGTGAAGCCCGCGAACATCACATGCTCGAACCGGCTCGCTTGCTCGGCGAGCGCCGCATTCAGTTTCGGATGAGAGTGGCCGTGGGTGCAGGTCCACCACGAGGAGACGAGGTCCAGCAGCTCATGGCCCTCGGCGTCGAACAGCGAGGCGCCCTTGGCACCGGCGAGAACGATCGGCTCGCTCTCGGTGCCGTGCTGGGTGAACGGGTGCCAGACATAGCGCCGGTCGCGCGCCAGCACATTCGCGGCAAGCGAGCGGCGCTCCTGCCTTCCGGATTTTGGATCGTCGTTCATGAAACTGCTTTTGCCAGCTTGCCGAGGTCGAGCTCGGGCTCGATGGCCCTGAGCGCCGCCGGCGTCATCTGATCGAGCCAGGGAATCTCGGCGATGATTTCCACCTGGCCGTAGCGCTCGATCGCGGCGCGATTATGCGGCGTCTCGGGCCCGTTCACCACCACGCCGGCGAGGTGAAGTCCGCGCCGCCTGATGGCTTCGAGCGACAGGAGCGTGTGGTTGATGGTGCCGAGCGTGGAGCGGGTCACCAGGATCACCGGCAATTCGAGTTCGCGCGCCAGATCGATGACGAAGGCCCTGTCGGTGAGCGGCACCAACACTCCGCCCGCGCCTTCCACCACCAGCGGCCGGTCGCCAGGCGGGGGAACGAGTTTCTGCATATCGATGGCCACGCCCGCCCGGCGCGCCGCCTCATGCGGGGCGATCGGCTCGGGCAACAAATAGGCCTCGGGCAGGATGCGCTCCGGCGAGACCTCGGTCAGCCGGCGCACGATGGCGGAGTCGGTCTCCGGATGGTTGCCGGCCTGTACCGGCTTCCAGTAGTTGGCGCCGAGCCGCGCCACCAGCCAGGCCGAGACGACCGTCTTGCCGACATCGGTGTCGGTCCCGGTGACGAAAAACCCCTGCACGACGACTAAACCCCAGCGTCTCTAAGCGACGGGCGGACTGTATAGAGCCCCCGTCGCCGAGGCAAAGGGGAGTGGACGGCGGCGGCCCTTTCGGGCGACATAGCGGCCGTCCATGCGTCTGTTTCTCATCTCCGCCTTGGTTGCGGCCCTTGCATCGTGGGTCCCAGGGGCCGCGCAGGCCAAGACCCTGCGCATGGCCTATGATTCCGATCCGACCTCGCTCGACCCCCACGAGCAGCTGTCGGGCGCGACGCTCCAGCTGTCGCATCTCTTGTTCGATCCGCTGATTAGGTTTCGCCAAGACCTCTCGATCGAGCCGCGTCTCGCCAAGAGCTACGAGACGATCGACGAGCGCACCACCCGCTTTCACTTGCGCGAGGGCGTGAAGTTCCAATCGGGGCGCACGCTTTCGGCCGAGGACGTGGTGTGGACCTTCAACCGGCTCAAGCAAAGTCCCGATTTCAAAGCGTTGTTCGAGCCGTTCGCCGAAGCCCGCGCGGTCGACGGCCTCACCGTCGATCTTGTGACCAAAGGCCCTTATCCGCTGGTACTCAACCTTGCCACCTACATTTTCCCGATGGACCGCGAGTTCTACACCGGAACCGACGAGCGAGGCCGGCCCAAGGATCTGATCGTCAAACACGGCGCCTCCTTCGCCTCGACCCATGCCGGGGGCACCGGCCCATTCATCGTCACCGAGCGCGAGCAAGGCGTGCGGCTCAAGCTCAAGCGCTTCGCCGACTATTGGGACAAGGACTCGCCCGGCAATGTCGATGAGATCGTGTTCACGCCGATCAAGGAGCCGGCGACGCGGGTGGCGGCGCTGCTTGCCGGCGATGTCGATTTCATCGCGCCGGTGCCCCCGACCGATCTTGCCCGCCTTAGAGATGCGTCTTGCTGCGCGCTGATCACCATGCCGAGCACGCGCGTGCTGACCCTCGAGCTGAACCAGGATCGCGTCCCCGCCTTCAAGGACAAGCGGGTGCGTCTGGCCATGGTCTACGCGGTAAATGGCATAGGCATCGCCGATAAGATCATGCGCGGGTTGGCGACGGCGGCGGGCGAGCTCAGCCCGCCAGGCTATGCCGGCCACGATCCCGCGCTCATTCCGCGCTACGACCTTGCCAAGGCCAAGGCGCTGATGAAGGAAGCCGGCTACGCGGACGGCTTCTCGGCGACCATGATGGCCCCTAACAATCGCTACGTGGAGGACGCCAGGGTCGCCGAAGCGGTCGCCGCCATGCTCGCCAAGATCAACATCAGAGTCGATTTGCAGACCATGCCCAAGGCGCAATATTGGCAGCGCTTTGACGAGCGCGCCGGCGACATCATGATTATCGGCTGGCAGTCGGACACCCAGGACTCGGGCAATTTCTACGAGTTCTTGGTGATGACGCCGGACAAGGCCAAGGGCTACGGCCAGTACAATGCCGGCAATTACTCAAATTCCGAGGTCGACCGACTCACCCTTGAGACCCAGACCATGACCGACCCCAAGGCGCGGGCCGAGGTGCTGCAAAACATCGAGCGCATACTTTACGATGACGCGGCGCTGATCCCGCTGCATTGGCAGCATCTCTCCTGGGCCGCGCGCAATAACGTCAAGCTCGGCGCAGTGGTGAATGTCATCGACATGCCTTATCTCGGTGATTTGGTCATCGAATAGCTGACAGCAATTGCTCACGGCCCTTATCTTTGGAGGAAATCGCCATGCTCAAGAAAATCCTCATCGGTCTCGCGGTGCTCGTCCTCGGCTTTGTCGTGGTGGTCGCCTTGCAACCTTCCGACTTCAGCGTCGAGCGCAGCGCAACTATGGCCGCGCCTCAGGCGAACGTGTTCGCTCAGGTCAACGACCTGCGCAAATGGGACGCTTGGTCGCCGTGGGCTAAGCTCGATCCCGATGCCAAGATCAGCTTTGAGGGGCCTGAGTCAGGGCAGGGCGCGGCGATGTCCTGGTCTGGCAACGACAAGGTGGGTGAAGGCAAGATGACGGTGGTCGAGAGCCAGCCCAACAATGCCGTCAAGCTCAAGGTCGATTTCGTCAAGCCGTTCGAGGGAACCAGCAACTCCGACTTCGCCTTCAAGCCCGAGGGCGAAGGCACCGTCGTCACCTGGGCCATGTCCGCCCATCATAACTTCCTCGAGAAGGCGATGTGCCTGGTGATGAACGGCAAGAAGATGATCGGCGACGACATGGAGAAGGGCCTGGCTCAATTGAAATCGGTGGCCGAGACGGGCAAGTCGGCGAGCAACTGACGGCGCTACTTCTCGCACTCGCCGATATGATCGAGTTGCGCTTTGGCCGCCCGGCGCTCGCAATCGTTGCCGTAGGTCTTGCCGTCGCAGCCGCAGACCGGGAGATAGTTCTTCGCGCAAACGGCTCCCGGCTCCTTGACGCAGGTTCCAGACCCGTCGGCGACGCCGCACTGCCCGGCAGGATGTTCGCACCACAGGCCCTCATCGCAATGAAGGGCGGCGATGCCGTCGCAGGTCTCCCCGGGGCCGGCCGCGCGGGCGGGGGCCATGAAAGAGGCGGAAAGGAAGGCGAGGCCGATGGCCAGCATGAAGCCACGCATGGGTCTTCTCCTGATGCTGAGGCGTGGCGGGAAGCATAGCATACTGCTAGACTAGGTAACTTATCCGCTCGCCTGCAATTCGGGGGCAGGGATGAGCTCATTGACTGCTGGCGCAGCGACGCTTCCGAGGCCGCCGGCGCGATTCCGCGCCCTGGTCATCATGGCCGGTGTCGGCGTGCTCACCGGCTTGATCTCAAGCCTGCCGTCGCCGTTGCCCGACCTCCGCCTCGAGGATCCCGAGATCCTCATCAACGCGGACGGCATTCCGCTTCATGCCGGGATCGCCTTCGGTGCCGGGCTCGCCATCATGCTGTGGCTGTGGGCGAACCGCGACTTCGGCAAATGTCTGCTGGCCATGGCGCTGACGCTGATGGGCTGGCTCGCCGCGGTCAACACCGCGAACGACGTGATGTCGGCGGTGGTCGGCTCCGAGCTGTTCGGAACGGTCGAAGGCGCCAAAGCGAGCCGCGAAATGCTGGGATGGATCTTGGCGGGACTGGTCGGAGGCGCGATCGGAGGCGGTCTCACCGCCTTCGGCACCGGTATCGCCGCTACAGCCATCAGGCGCCCGGAAGCCTGGGGCCTGATCGTCGGCACGGGCGCGCTGCTCGGCCTGCTGCTCTATCCGGCCGCAAAGTTCGACGTCATCGCGCTTCTATTCGTGCCGTGGCAGGCCGCGGTCGCCGCCTCGGTCGCCTATGGCCTGACCCGGGCAGGCGCCTGACAAGTGTCAGGCGCTGCGCGCCACGTCCACCGAAACTACCTCGTCGCTAATGACCTTGAAGCCCGCCAGAGTGTGGAGACCGAACGACGTGACGATCGCAACGTCGGTGGCGTCGCGGCCGCGGGCGATCAGGATGCGGCCGATGCGCGGCGTGTTGTGACGCGCGTCGAAGGTGTACCAGCGGTCGCCGATATAGGCCTCGAACCAGGCGCTGAAGTCCATTGGCGCTGGGTCGGGAGCAATGCCGATATCGCCGAGATAGCCGGTGCAATAGCGCGCCGGCACGTTCATGCAGCGGCACAGCGTCACCGCGAGATGAGCGAAGTCACGACACACGCCCCGTCCTTCGGTAAACGCGCCATACGCGGTCATGGTCGGATTGGCGTGGGCGTAGCCGAACTTGATGCGGTCATGCGTGAAATCGCAGATGGCTTGCACCAGCCCCCAACCTTGGGGAATTTTGCCGAAGGTCGACCAGGCGAACTCGGACAGCAGATCGGTTTCGCAGTAGCGGCTGCCCAGCAGGTAGACGAGCGTATCCACTGGCAGCGTCTCGAGCGGGCGCTGGGTCGCCCCCGGCGCAATTTCGTCGGGCTTGCCGCTATCCAGTGCCAGGAAATCGGCGCTGATGGTCAGACGCCCGGCCGGCGCCCGGATCACGTGACAGATATTGCCGTAACGGTCCAAATACTCGGTGGTCGGGACGAATGGCGTGATCCGCATCAGGTCCGGCGTGAGCAGGTTGGACCGCAAGCTCGGATGGACGCTCAATGTCAGGATCATTGGCGTCGGCTGCGGGCAGTCGTAGGAAATCTCGTAGCCCGCGTGAATCTTGATGGTCATGCTCCCAACGCCTTTCGCGAGGAAAGATCGGTATCCCGTCCCTGGTTGCCACTGATGTCTTACCGCAACGCTCATGCCACATGAAATTGCCGCGGCTGCGGCTCAATGGCGGGAGGCGGATTGATCAGCGATTTTGCCGCTTTATTGGGCACAACGCCCCAGTTCGCGCCATTCTTTGTCCAGCCGGAGTCGGAGCGGCGCAATTCACGGCTATTCCTATAAACTCCTGACGAGCAGCGGGGGTTCAGACAGTAGCAATGCGAGGGCTGGCCGCACCTTTGGGCTTCATTGCCGGGCGCGCTCTCCAGGCGCTGCTCGTCATGCTGGCGATTCTCGTCATCGCCTTCGCCGTCCGTACCGCCCTTGGCGATCCTTTGCGCGAGATCATGGGCGAGGCGGTACCCGAAGCCGAGCGCGAGGAGCTTCGCCACAAGCTTGGCCTCGATGCGCCCTGGCCGGTGCAGCTCGCGCGCTATCTCGGCGGCGCAGCCCACGGCGACCTTGGCACCTCCACCATCTACAAGCGACCCACGCTCGAGGTGGTCCTCGCTAAATTTCCGGCCAGCTTCGAGCTGGTGCTCGGCGCAAGCCTGATCGTGCTGCTCTTTGCCGTGCCGGCCGGAATCTATTGTGCGGTCCGCCCGCGCGCGCTTGGCGCCAGGCTCGTTCTGGGCTTGAGCGTTCTCGGCATTTCGATCCCGGTCTTTCTCACCGGAATTTTCCTCATCACCATCTTCGCGGTGTGGCTCGGCTGGCTGCCTGCCTTCGGTCGCGGCGAGACGGTGCGCCTCGGGTTTTGGGAGACGGGCCTCCTGACCCTCGATGGGCTCAAGCACCTGATCCTTCCCGCGCTGACGCTCTCCTCGATCATGCTGCCGCTGTTCATCAGGCTGGTGCGCGGCGCCATGCTCGATGAGCTCGGTCATGACTATGTCCGCACCGCCCGCGCCAAAGGGGCCTCGCCGCTCAGGGTCTGGCTCAACCATGCGCTCCGCAATGCGCTGGTTCCGCTCGCGGCGATAGGCGGTCTCCAGATCGGCACGCTGATCGCCTACACGCTCTTGACCGAGACGGTGTTCCAATGGCCCGGCATGGGCTTCCTGTTCCTCGAAGCCGTGACCCGCGCCGACATTCCGCTCATCACTACCTATCTCGTCTTTGTCGGTCTTCTGTTCGTCATCACCAACACTGTGGTGGACATCGTGAGCCTGATGCTCGATCCCCGTATCAGCCTCGAGGGGACGCGATGAGCGCCACGGCCTCGCGCACCGGCCCCCGCGAACTTCTAGCTTTTGCCGCCGAGCGGCCGGGCGGCGCGCTTGCCGCGCTCACGCTTGGCGCAATCGCCGTCGCCGTGGCGCTGGCGCCGGTGATCGCCCCGCAAAACCCGTTCGATCTCACGAGCTTCGATGTGCTCGACGCTGGGCTGCCGCCGTCCTGGCTCGAGGGCAGCGATCCCCGCTTCCTGCTCGGCACCGACGCCCAAGGCCGCGATCTGTTCAGCGCCATCCTCTACGGCACGCGCATCTCGCTGATCGTCGGCCTGCTCGCGGTCGCCATCCAAGCGGCGATCGGCATCCCGCTCGGCCTGTTGGCCGGCTATGCCGGCGGCAGGGCGGACACGTTCGTCACGCGCGCCGCCGACATCCAGCTCTCGCTCTCGACCCTGATGATGGCCATCATCGCGCTAGCCCTGTTCCGCGCCGGCCTTGGCGGGGAGAGCTTGAGCCGGTTTGCCGTGCCGCTGCTGGTGCTCGTCATCGGCCTTGCCGAGTGGCCTTATTTCGCGCGCACGGCGAGGGCCGCGACCCAAGTCGAGGCGGCCAAGGACTATGTCCGCGCCGCCAGGGCGCTCGGCGCCGGCAGTTTCGGCGTCATGGGTCGCCATATCCTGCCCAATATCCTGTCGCCGCTGATCGTGGTGGCGACCACGCAAGTGGCCGGCGCCATCATGGCGGAGGCGGCGCTCTCCTTTCTCGGCCTGGGCATGCCGGTCACCAAGCCGTCGCTCGGCACGCTGATCCGGTCGGGCTACGACCTGATATTCGCCGGCGCCTGGTGGATTACGGTCATTCCGGGCCTGGTGCTGATTGCCGTCCTGATCTCCGTCAATGTCCTCGGCGACGCGCTGCGCGATGGGCTGGATCCGAGGCGGATGGCCCGTTGAATCAAAACGGAAGTTGGCTGTGCCTAAGCCCTTGAAATCTAGGTGGGCGCCGAACCATAAGATATAGTGCGCGGAACCCCGCGTTTAGCGCCCGGCTAACCTGGCCGGGTTCGCCTTTTTTGAGGAGCTTCTATGGAGACCCCAGATCCGGGACTCATCTTTTCACTCCGCCGCGTCACGGAGGCGGCCGCCTGTGCCGCATTCAACTGGATCGGCCGGGGCGACAGCCAGGACGCCGGCCGGGCGGCGCTCGACGCCATGCGGGCCGCGCTTGGCGATGTCGATATCGACGCCGTGGTGGCGATCGGTGAGGCCACCCGCGGCGAGGCGCCGCAGCCACCGCGCGGCGAGCGGCTCGGGCGCCCGGGCGCCGCGTTCAAGGCCGATGTGGCGATGGACCCGGTGGAGGGCACCAGCTACCTCGTGCGCGGCCAGACCAATGCGCTGGCCGTGCTCGCCGTTGCGGCCCGCGGCGCCATGCTCAACCCGGGTCCCGCCTTCTATATGGAGAAGTTCGTGGCGAGCGCGCCGGCGCGCGGCAAGATCGATCCGCGCTGGCCGGTGGAGAAGAAGCTGACCGCGCTGGCCGAGGCTCTCAACAAGGATGTCTCCGACCTCACCGTGTTCGTGCTCGAGAAGCCGCGCCACCGCGAGCTGGTCGACCGCATTCTGTCGTCGGGGGCGCGCGTCGCGCTTTATCCGGCGGGCGACGTCGCCGGCGCACTGATGGCCGCAATTCCCGGCTCCGGCATTGATGCCTTGATGGGAACAGGCGGCACACCCGAGGGCGTTATGTCGGCATGCGCCATCAGGGCCATCGGCGGCGAGTTCTTGGCGCGGCTCGATCCTCAGCTTCAGACCGAGGCGAGGGCGGTGAAGGAGGCCGGCATCGATACCGATAAATGGTACGAGCGCGACGAGATAATCAAATCGAATGACGTGTTTTTCTGCGCCACCGGGATCACCACCGGTCTCATGCTCGAAGGTGTCGAGCGGACCAAGACCCATTATAAGGTGCAGACCATGATGATAACGGGAGCAACCGGCGAACGGCAGATCTTGACGACCTATATGCCGAGCGAGCGCCTGGCGAGTGTCGCCGCGCGCGACGTCGCTTGAATCCCGATCTTTGGGAGGAGTGCCTGGAGTGCTAAATGTCGAAGCGAGTCGATCACCCGATCATACTCGGCATCGTTGGTGATTCAGCGTCGGGCAAGTCAACGCTGTCGGTAGGCGTCGCTCAGATTCTGGGCGAAGCACACTGCACGGTGATCTGCACCGACGACTATCATCGTTACGATCGGAAGGCGCGCGCCGCGGCGGGCCTGTCGGCGCTCGACCCGCGCGCCAACTATGTCGACGTCCTGGAGCAGCATCTGCGCCTGTTGCGCGCCGGAGAACCGATTTTGAAGCCGGTCTATGATCACCGGCAAGGCACGTTCGAGCCGCCGGAATATGTCAGGCCCAAGGAGTTCGTGATTGCCGAGGGCCTGCTCGGCTATACCACGCGCACCATGCGCGATTGCTACGACGTAAAGATCTATCTCGATCCCCAGGAGGAACTGAGGGTGAAGTGGAAGATGCACCGCGACACGACTAAGCGCGGCTACACGGCGGAGGAGGTCAAGGCCCAGTTGGAACGGCGCGGCATCGACAGCCCGAACTACATCCATCCGCAGCGCACATTCGCCGATATTGTCATCAGGTTTCAGAGGTCGGCCGACGCCAACGGCTCCGACACTAGGCTCGATGTCCGCCATATCCTGCGCCCGACGCTGCCCCACCCCGACTTCACCCCGCTATTCGACGGGTCGAGCAATGCCGGGCTGCACCTTGAGCTGGCCCGCGACCGCGACGGCAAGCCCGTCGACGTGCTTGAGATTAACGGCAATATCTCCGACAAGAGGGCCGAGCGGATCGAAGATCTGTTGTGGAACCTGATTCCCGAGGCGGGCCATTTGCGCGACCAGGTCGGTCGCATCGACCTCGCCAACGGCGCCAAGAGCCACCCTTTGGCGCTGACCCAGCTTCTTGTTGGGTATCACGCGGTCAAGGCTGCAATGGGCGTCCGCGCGTATTAGAACTTCATTCTTTCGGGGAGAATCGATGGCTGAAGCCCTGATGCAGGATCAGGCGTTACCGGAGGCGTCCCACAAGGACATGGCCAACGCCATCCGCGCGCTGGCCATGGACGCGGTGCAGAAGGCCGATTCCGGCCATCCCGGCATGCCGATGGGCATGGCCGACGTGGCCACCGTGCTGTTCACGCGCTTCTTGAAGTTCGATGCCGCCCACCCCGACTGGCCCGACCGCGACCGCTTCGTGCTGTCGGCCGGGCACGGCTCGATGCTGCTTTACGCGCTGCTTTATCTCACCGGCTACCCCGAGATGACGCTGGAGGAGCTCAAGAATTTCCGCCAGCTCCACTCGCGCACGGCGGGGCACCCGGAATACGGCCATGCACCCGGAATCGAAACGACCACCGGTCCGCTCGGCCAAGGCTTAGGCAACGCCGTCGGCATGGCGCTCGCCGAGCGGCTGCTCAACGCCCGCTACGGCGACGATATCGTCAACCACCATACCTATTGCGTGGCGGGCGACGGCTGCCTGATGGAGGGCATCAGCCATGAAGCGATCTCGCTTGCCGGCCATCTCAAGCTCGGCCGCCTGATCGTGCTGTTCGACGACAATCAGATTTCGATCGACGGCCCGACCAGCCTGTCTGTCTCCGACGACCAGATCGAGCGCTTCAAGGCGTCGCACTGGCATACCACGCGCGTCGACGGTCACGACCCGGAAGCGGTGGCGCTCGCCATCGAGAACGCGCTTGCGGTCACCGACAAGCCCTCGCTGATCGCCTGCCGCACGGTGATCGGCTATGGCGCGCCGAGCAAGGCCGGCACCGCCGCCACCCACGGTTCGCCGCTCGGCGAGCAGGAGATCGCCGGTACCCGCGAGCAACTCGACTGGCGGCATAAGCCGTTCGACGTGCCGAAGCCGATCCTTGCCGTCCTGGCGCGAGGCGGGCGCCGGCATCGCGCCGCTTACGACACTTGGGCGCGAGCGGCCAAGCGGCTCGATGCGTCGGCGCGCGCCGGATTGACCGACCCCATCGACCACAAGGTCAAGGCGGCGATCGTGGCCGCGGTCGCCTCGCTCAAGGCTGAGTTCACCGGCGGAGGCGCCAAGCTTGCCACGCGGCAATCGTCCCAGAAGGTGCTGGAGAAGCTCCTGCCGCTTATCCCCGGCCTGATCGGCGGCTCGGCCGACCTCACCGGCTCCGTTGGCACCCTGACCAAGCAGCACGTGATCATTAAGCCCGGCGACTTCGCCGGCAATTACATCCATTACGGCGTGCGCGAGCACGCCATGGCGGCGGCGATGAACGGCATGGCGCTGCATGGCGGCATCGTGCCGTATGGCGGCACATTCCTCGTGTTCACCGATTATTGTCGCCCGTCGATCCGGCTATCGGCGCTGATGCAGCAGCGGGTGATCTATGTGATGACCCACGATTCGATCGGTCTTGGCGAGGACGGTCCGACCCATCAGCCGATCGAGCATCTGGCGGCGCTGCGCGCCATGCCCAATCTCAACGTCATGCGCCCGGCCGACTTCGGTCGAGTGCGCCGAGTGTTGGGAGATTGCGCTGCTCGCCAAGCAGACGCCTACCATCTTGGCGCTGACCCGCCAGGGCGTGCCGCTGCTCCGCACCGCGCCCACGGCCGAAAATCTCTCGGCCAAGGGCGCTTATGTGTTGATCGAGCCCAAAGGCGGGCGCGACGTGACCCTGATCGGCACCGGCTCCGAATTGGCGCTCGCGGTCGAGGCCGCCAAGGCGCTCGACGGGGAAGGGCTGCGCGCCGCGGTGGTGTCGATGCCCTGTTGGGAATTGTTTGAGGACCAGGATGCGAGCTATCGGAACGCCGTGCTGGGCTCAGCGCCTCTAGTTGCGGTCGAGGCCGCGTCCCCGTTCGGCTGGGACAAATGGCTCGGGGCCGGCGGCGCCTTTATCGGCATGCACGGATTTGGTGCTTCGGCGCCCGCGCAACACCTATATAAGCATTTCGGCATCACCGCCGAGGCCGTCGCGGCCGCCGCGCGTGATCTGATCGGCAAGACGAAAAGGTAAGGAGAGAATGTCTAACAAGCGCGTGGCCATCAATGGGTTTGGCCGGATCGGCAGGCTGACCTTCCGAGCGTTTCTCGAATCCGGGCGCGACGATCTCGATTTCGTCGCCATCAACGATCTCGGCTCGGCCGAGATGAACGCCCATCTGCTGGAGTTCGACAGCGTGCATGGCCGGTTCCGCGGCCGGATCGACGTCGCCAACGGCCACCTGAAGACCAATGGCCAGGATGTCGCCGTGCTGGCGGAAGTGACGCCGGAAAAGCTCCCGTGGCGCGACCTCGGCATCGATATCGTCATGGAGTGCACCGGCCGTTTCACCGACCGCGACGGCGCGGCCAAGCACCTGACCGCCGGCGCCAAACGTGTGCTGGTCTCGGCCCCGTGCTCGGGCGCCGATCTCACCGTGGTGTTCGGCGTCAACCACGACAAGCTCACTCAGGAGCATCACGTGGTGTCCAACGCCTCCTGCACCACCAATTGCCTCGCTCCTGTGGCGCAGGTGCTGAACGAAGCGGTCGGCATCAAGCACGGCTATATGACCACGGTGCACGCTTATACCGGCGATCAGCGCACGGTGGACACGTTACACAAGGACCCGTACCGCGCTCGCGCCGCGGCGATGAATCTGATCCCGACCTCGACCGGCGCCGCCAAGGCGGTCGGCCTCGTGCTGCCCGAGCTGAAGGGCAAGCTCGACGGCGCCTCGATCAGAGTGCCGGTGCCGAATGTCAGCATGATCGACCTGACCTTCCAGGCGGCGCGGGCGACCACCGTCGATGAAATCAACCAGGCGATGACCGCCGCGGCCAAGGGCCCGCTCAAGGGTGTCTTGGGCGTGAATGCCAAGCCGCTGGTCTCGACCGATTTCAACCACGATCCGTTAAGCTCGATCTTCGATTTGACCGGCACCCACGTGGTCGACGGCACGTTCTGCCGCGTGGTCGCCTGGTACGACAACGAATGGGGCTTCTCCAACCGTATGTCCGACACGGCGGTCGCCATGGGGCGCCTGATATGAACGAGTTGTCCGGCGCCCTCGACAAGGGTGCTGCCGGCGGCATCGACCTCTCTCGCATCAGGACCATCGACGGCGTGGATGTCGACGGCAAGCGGGTCCTGGTGCGCGTCGACTTCAACGTGCCAATCGAAGGCGGGGCCGTAGCCGACGCCACTCGCATCACGCGCGTTTTGCCCACCATCGCCAAGCTTGCGGGGCAGGGCGCCAAGGTCGTGGTGCTGTCCCATCTGGGACGTCCCAAAGGCGTACCGACGCCCGAGACCTCGTTACGGCCGGTCGCCGCGAAAATGCAAGAGCTGCTGCCGGGGACCAATGTCCACTTCATCCCCACGTCCATCGGCGATGAGGCCAAGCGCGGCATAGACGCGCTTAAGCCCGGCGACGTGGCCGTGCTGGAGAACCTGCGCTACCACAAGGGCGAGGAGAACAACGATAAGGACTTCGCCAAGGCGCTGGCCGCGCTCGGCGATATCTACGTCAACGATGCCTTCTCCTCTGCCCACCGGGCGCATGCCTCGGTCGAAGCCATCGTCGATCTGTTGCCGGCCTATGCCGGCCTTCTGATGATGGCCGAGATCACCGCGCTCAGCCGGGCGCTCGAAAATCCCGAACGGCCGGTCATGGCCATTGTCGGCGGCGCTAAGGTCTCGACCAAGATCGAGGCCCTGACCAATCTCGTGACCCGCATGGACCAGCTCGTGGTCGGCGGCGGCATGGCCACCACCTTCCTTCTGGCCCAAGGCAAGGAGGTCGGCACGTCGCTGTGCGAGCCCGATTTCGTTGCGACCGCCAAGGAGATCAAGGCGCTGGCCGATCGGTCGGGCTGCGAGATCGTATTGCCGATGGACGAGGTGGTGGCGATGAAGCTCGAGGAGAATGCCGAGTCCTGGATTTGTCCGGTCGACAAGGTGCCCGCCGACGCCATGATCCTCGATGCCGGGCCGCAAAGCCTCGCCAGTCTCAAGCGGCGCCTCGCCGGCGTCCGGACCGTGCTGTGGAACGGCCCGCTCGGCGCCTTCGAGACCAAGCCCTTCGGCGAAGGAACCCTGGCGCTTGCCCGCGAGGTCGCCCGTCTGACCAGGGAGGGCAGGCTGCTGAGCGTGGCCGGTGGCGGCGATACCGTGAGGGCGCTCAACGATGCGGGGGTCGCCGTCGATATCACCTATGTTTCGACCGCGGGCGGCGCTTTCCTGGAATGGCTTGGAGGTCACGATCTGCCGGCGGTCCTGGCGCTCTCCCGCAGCGGCGCCCGCACCGCCTGCGGATAAGTTGTTGCGGCAAATTCCAGTTAACCGGAATGTGTCTTAGAGTGGTGCTGTTCAACCGGCCCTGATACCCATACGCCAATGGCCCGCGACATCATCATTGCCCCGTCGATTCTCTCGGCCGACTTCGCCAAGCTCGGCGAGGAAGTGCGCGCCATCGATCAGGCGGGCTGCGACTGGATCCATGTCGACGTGATGGACGGGCACTTCGTGCCTAATATCACCATCGGCCCCGACGTGGTGAAGGCGCTCCGCCCGCATTCAAAAAAGCTGTTCGACGTCCATTTGATGATCGCGCCGTGCGACCCGTTCATCGAAGCCTTCGCTGCCGCCGGCTCGGACCTCATCACCGTGCATGCCGAGGCCGGGCCTCACCTCGACCGATCGCTTCAGCTCATCAAGAGCCTCGGCAAGAAGGCGGGCGTCTCGATCACGCCTGCCACGTCCGAGGACGCGATCGAATATGTGTTGGACAAGGTCGACCTCGTCCTGGTGATGACGGTCAACCCGGGCTTCGGCGGCCAGGCCTTCATCCCCTCGCAGCTCGACAAGATCAGGGCCATCCGCAAATTGATCGGTGCCCGGCCCATTCACCTCGAGGTCGATGGCGGCATCAATGCCGAGACCGCGCCGCTGGTGGTCGAGGCCGGCGCCAATGTGATCGTGGCGGGTTCGGGCGTGTTCAAGGGCGGCGCTTATAAAGACAATATCGCCGCCATCAGGGCTGCCGCCAAGCGGGCCCGCGCCGCCGCCGCCTAATCTGGCAAGTCCTTCAACAGTGACGATTAAGTGATGCCTTGGGGCTTGCGGCGCGGCGATTATTCCTCATGGTGAGGACGGTTCCTGGTCGAGGTGTCTGAATGAACGTCACCTATGTCGGCGCGCTGATTGCGGGGCTGTTGAGCTTCCTCAGCCCCTGCGTGCTGCCCCTCGTGCCGCCTTATCTCTGCTTCCTCGGCGGCACTACGTTCGACCAGCTCACCGGCGAGGACGAGACGCCGAGCCACGTCTACACCACGGTGGTCCTGTCGTCGGTCGCCTTCGTGCTCGGCTTCACTACGGTGTTCGTCATCCTCGGCGCCACCGCGACCGTGGCAGGCCAGTTGCTCGTGGCCAATCTGCCGCTGCTCAGCAAGATCGCCGGCGTGATCATCATCATTGCCGGCTTGCACTTCCTGGGGGTGATCCACTTGCCCCTGCTGCATCGCGAGGCGCGCTATCACGCCGACGCGCGGCCGGCCGGCCTGATCGGCGCTTATGTCATCGGCCTCGCCTTCGCCTTCGGCTGGACCCCCTGCATCGGCCCCGTGCTCGGTGCCATCCTGGCCATCGCCGCCGGCGAGGATTCGGTGCGCCAAGGGGTCAGCCTGTTGTTGGTCTATTCGCTTGGGCTCGGCATCCCGTTCGTGCTGGCGGCGCTGGCCATCAAACCGTTCATGCGCGCCATGCAGCGCTTTCGCGGCCATTTGGCTTCGGTCGAGAAGGTCATGGGCGGCCTGCTGGTACTGACCGGCATCCTGTTTATCACCAACTCCATGACCCTGATCGCGGCCTGGATGCTCGAAACGTTTCCGGGGCTTGCCACCATCGGCTGAATCGGCCGCTCGCCTTTTGCGCCTCCCGCCGATATTGAGTGGTCATGACCGCCATCGCTTTGACCATTGCCGGCTCCGATTCCAGCGGCGGCGCCGGCATCCAGGCCGATCTCAAGACCTTCGCCGCGCTCGGCGTCTATGGCGCGAGCGCGATCACGGCGCTGACCGCCCAAAACACGCAAGGGGTCGAGGCCGTGCTGGTCGTTCCACCGGACTTTGTGGCGCGGCAGATCAGGGTCGTGGCCCGGGACCTGAAGGTCGCCGCCGTCAAGATCGGCATGCTGGCGACCAGCGAAGTCATCGAGGCGGTCGCCGGGGCGCTCGAGACCCTGCCGGGCGTTCCCGTGGTGCTCGACCCGGTCATGGTCGCCGCCTCCGGCGATGTCCTGCTCGACGAAGACGCCATCGAGACGCTCCGCACGGTCCTCTTGCCGCGCGCGGACCTGATCACGCCGAACCTGCCTGAGGCGGCCAAGCTGCTCGGCAGTAGCGACGCCAAGAATGAGCGCGCGATGTCCGGCCAGGCCGCTTCGCTCAGGCGCCTCGGCGCCAAAGCCGTGCTTATTAAGGGCGGCCATGCCGAAGGCGGCCGGGCCGTCGATATTCTGATCGATGAGGCAGGCGAGCTGCTTCTGGAAGCGCCGCGGATCACGACCAGCAATACCCACGGCACCGGCTGCACGCTGTCATCGGCCATCGCCGCCGAGCTGGCCAAGGGCGCCTCCCTCCGTGACGCTGTGTCGAACGCCAAGGCCTATGTCACCGCGGCGATCGCCGCCGCCGACACGCTCGACATCGGCCAGGGCAGGGGGCCCGTGCATCACTTCCACGCACTGTGGCCCAGAGCGTGAGTCAAGCAGGCTAGTTCTCGGCCACGACCTTGAAGCGCTGCTCGCCCAAGCCGGAAATGGTGGCGCGGATCTCATCGCCCGGCTTCAGGAACACGCGAGGCTTGCGCGCCATGCCGACGCCGGGCGGGGTGCCGGTGGTGATGACGTCGCCGGGCATCAGCGTCATGTATTGGCTGATATAGCTCACCAGCGCGGCCACGCTGAAGATCATGGTCGAGGACGAGCCGGTCTGCATGCGGGTCCCGTTGAGGTCGAGCGTAAGGGCGAGGCTTTGCGGGTCCGGCACCTCGTCGGTGGTGACGAGCCAAGGACCGAGCGGGCCGAACGTATCGTAGCTCTTGGCCTTGATCCATTCGCCGGGCCCGCCCTTCTGCAGGCTCCGCTCGGAGATGTCGTTGCCGATGCAATAGCCCGCGACGTAGTCGAGCGCGCCGGCCTCCTTCACGTTCTTAGCCCGGGTGCCGATCACCACCGCGAGCTCGACCTCGTAGTCCATCCGTTCGAAGCCCTTAGGCGCGAGCACGGGGTCATAAGGACCCGACACGCAGGAGCTTGCCTTGGCGAACACGATCGGCACTTCGGGAATCGGCATGCCGGTCTCCTCGGCATGGTCCCGATAGTTCAGCCCAATGCCCAGGAATTTCGGCACGAGCCCGACCGGCGGGCCGAGGCGAGGCGCGCCTTGGACCATGGGCAGTGCGGCAAGATCGAGCGCCTTGATACGATTCAGGCTTTCCCGGCCGAGCGCGGCGCCGGCCAAATCCTCCACCATTGCGGAGAGGTCGCGGATTGCGCCGTTCCCATCGAGAATTGCCGGCTTTTCCCGCCCAATTTCGCCGTATCGCAGCAGCTTCATCTGATCTTCCCCCGGTCCGATTTTTTTTGCATGATGCACGCGGGCGCGGGGGGCGGCAACGGCCCCGCCATGGCCCTGGTATTGGCCGGGGCGTAATTCTCAGCGAACCAACCAGAGGGATAGGTTTATGGCACCTCGCTTGCTGACGATTTTGACGGCAAAACTCGCGCCCGCTTTGTTGCTTGTCCTGGTGGCCCTGGTATCGGGGCCGACCGACGCGGCGTCGACCAAAGCTCCGCCGCGGGGAGAAGGCAATCCGTTCGATCAATTGAAGGGCGATTGGACCGGCGGCGGCATGGTCACGCCGAGCCGGGGCGATCCCGAAAAGGTCGATTGCAAGGTGGCCTATGACGTGGCCGGCAACACCGTCACGCAGACTCTGTTGTGCACCGGAGTGGACAATCGCTACGACGCCAAAACCAAGTTCAAACTTAAGGGCGGCAAGATCTCCGGCTCCTGGCTTGAGACGACCTTCGATGCCTCGGGCAACGTAAGCGGGTCGGCCATCGGCCATCTCGTCCATGCCCGCATCAGCGGCGACAAATTCTCGGGCCGGATGAGCATCAATGTCTCGGACGCCGGCCACACCATCAACATCGTCCAACTGGACAACAAGTCGGGCGCCTATCACCTCGCGGCGAGCTTCGACCTCCATCGGTGAGACGCCCGCGCAGAAACGCCAAGGCCCTCAAGGCCTTGGCGCTTGCTGTGGCGCACCTTCCGCGCCGAAGTGAATCGCTCGGCCACCGCTCTGTGACCCGGCCGCTAGCCCGTTGCCGAACTGCAACAAGGTCCGACAAAGTTTGCCTGGTTGGCACGCCAAGATAGGTCAGCCGCTTCCTCTGAGACGAGCGCGCACACCTGCCGGGGACGCGCCGGCATGACCAAGCAACATATTGATAAATCATAGAAAATCGGCATCTCGCCCGGCCGCCCGGCCGCCCATTGGCATTTGCGCCACAGTGCCCGAGCGTTTTGCAGTCTCGCGGCTGCACAATGTTGAAGCCTGCCGCGGCGCTGCGCTAGCTTTGCATCACGAATGGGGGACGGGGCTGGGGGGCCTAGTCGCTTAAACCGAACGGGGAAGCTTAGAGGGACCTGACGCAAACTCCGAAAATCTAAGGCTCAGGAACATTGATGGGGGGGCGAGCCAGCCCGCTATAAAGGCCATGCCTTTGGCGCTCGGCTCGTTTCGCAGGGAAGACCGGCCCGGCGCCGTCCGGGCCGGTTCTTTTTTGCCGATATTTGCCGATATTTGCGCGAGCATTGCCGAGATTTGTGCCGATTTGCCGAGATTTGCCGCTAGAGCGCCAGCCGCGCCAGCGTGGCGTCTATCCCCGCGAGATAGCCGGCTCCGAACAGCCTGACATGCACCAGACGCGGATAGAGATTGTACAGGCTTGAGCGCAGCTCGTGGAAGCCGGGCTCGAGCGGCATCAGCTCCTCATAGGCCGCGAAAAAGCTTTTCCCGAACGTGCCGAACAATTTGGCGAAGGCAAGCTCGATCTCAGGGTGGCCGCAATAGATCGCCGGATCGACGAAGCCCGCGATCCGTCTCTGCCGGATGAGCACGTTCCCGGTCCACAGATCGCCATGCAGCAGGCTGGGGAAGGCCGGCTCCACCAGATAATCGCCGAGCCGCTCGGCGAGACGCTCGATGCGGGCGAGCATCGCAGCGGGCAGCCTGCCTTCCCCCTGCGCCAGCCGGGCCATGAACAGCAGGCGGTGGTCGCGGAAGAACGGCACCCATGTGCCGGTCTCGGGATTGGGCTGGGGCAGGGGACCGATCAGCGTGTCGCGCATATAGCCGAACCGCTCGCGCCTGGTGGCATGAAGCCTGGCGATCAGCTCGCCGGCGTGGCGCTCGGCGCTCGGCGTGATGCCTCCGCCGTCATTGTCGATGAAGTCCATCACCAGCAGGTCGGGCTCGGCATGATGGACGAGCGGGACGGGGAGATCCGACAGCCGCGCCAGCTCGCCCAGCATGAACGCCTCAAGCTCGAGACTCGGCTGGCCGGGTGCAGCACCGGCCCGCGCCTTCACCGCCAGTCGCCGCCCGTCGGCAAGCGTCACGCGCAAGCCCGTGAGCCCGAACCCGACCGGCAACGCGCCGGCCTCGACCACGCGACGCGACCCGAGCGCGGATTCAAGCCGTGCTTTCAGGGCTGGCGTCATTTGCGGACGGTTAACGTTCATCGCTCGCCGAAGCGTGACTTGACCGGACTCGAATTGAGCCCATAATTGCGGGAGATGAGAGTTTTCAGAGCCTTATTCATTGCCATACTTGCCGGGTCCCTGGCCCTGCCGTCTCTGGCGGCGCCGGCTCGCGGCCTCGCGCCTCAGCAGCATTCAGTCAGTGTAGCGTCGGAGTGCTGTCCGATGGGAGAGCGCTGCGATAAATCAACGAAGGACGATTGCGGACGCGACATCTTGTGCGCGCTCAAATGCCTGAGCCTGTCGTCGGCGGTTCTTCCCTCGTGGGGCTCAGCATTCCGGTTCTCCAGCAATCGCGCGGCCGACCCGCTCTCTCAAGGCGCAGCCCGCCGTTCGATCGATCCTCCTCTTCCGCCTCCCCGCGCCTAAATCGTCAGTGAAGCCGTGCTGCCGGTGTGAGCGCCTGCTCGCGCCCTAGCACCACGCGCCAGTCCCTGTGTCTGTCGCCAGGCACAGGCCCAGCAATGAGGATTCCGGGAGACGCGCCATGAGGCGTCCGAACAGTCTGATCCTATTGGCTGCCGGCATGATTGCCGGTGCCGCCGGAAGCTATTGGTACGCGCATCGTTCCGAGATGGTCGCCACCCCTGCCGCGGCCGAGCAGCCTCAACCCGCTGAAGCCGAGCGGAAGATTCTCCATTACCGGAACCCGATGGGGCATGCCGATACCTCGCCGGTGCCGAAAAAGGACTCCATGGGCATGGACTACATCCCGGTCTATGCCGATGAGCAGGACGATCCGAACACCGTCAAGGTCAGCCTCGACAAGATCCAGCGCTCAGGAGTGCGGACCGAGAAAGTCGAGGCGCGAGGCCTCTCCCGCACCGTGCGCGGCATCGGCACCATCAAGCACGACGAGTCGCTGCTGTGGGTCGTGACCGTCCGCTCTGACGGTTACATCGAGGAGCTGTTCGTCAACAAGACCGGGCAACACGTCCGCCAGGGCGAGCCCCTGTTCCGCTTCTACAGCTCGCAGGTTCAACTCGCGCAAGCCGACCTTCTGGTCGCTCTCCGGGCCGAAGGCACGTCCTCGAAGGCCGAGGCGAGCCGCAGTCTCGCCGGCGCGATGCAGAAATTGCGCAATCTCGACGTGCCCGACAGCCGCATCGACGAGGTGCGGAAGACCCTGACCAACCCGCGGACCATCGACTGGGCTTCGCCCGCGACCGGCGACATCGTCGAGAAGAAAGTCATCCAGGGCCAGCGCGTCATGGCCGGCGACGAGCTGTTCCGCATTGCCGATCACTCCAGCGTCTGGGTGGTCGCCGAGGTGGCCGAGGCCGATATCGGCGAGATAAAGGTCGGCATGCCGGCGACCGTGACGCTCAGAGCTTTCCCGGCCGAACCGCACGACGGCCCCGTGTCCTTCATCTATCCGGAAATGATGAATCCCGAGACGCGCACGATCACCGTGCGCATCGAGCTGGACAATCCCGACGGCAAGATGAAGCCCGGCATGTATGCCGATGTGGTGTTTCAGGCCGGCGACGGCGAGGCGACGGCGATCGCCGTCCCGAACAGCGCCATCATCGACAGCGGGACGCGGCAGGTCGTGTTCGTTGCCAAAGGGGAGGGCCGCTTCGAGCCCCGTGAGGTCAAGCTCGGCCGTCGCGGCGAGGGCTACACCGAGATCGCGAATGGGCTGGAAGTGGGCGAGGAGGTGGTCACCTCGGCCACTTTCCTGATCGACGCCGAAAGCAACCTCAAAGCCGCGCTCCAGTCTTTTAGCCCGGGAGCGCAGCCATGATCGCCGCGATCATCCGCTGGTCTGGCCGCAACGTCTTTCTCGTCGGCCTCGCCACCCTGTTCATTACTATCGCCGGCATTTACGCGGTGTCGCGGGTGCCGCTCGACGCCATTCCCGACCTCTCCGACGTCCAGGTCATCGTCTACACCGAATATCCCGGCCAGGCGCCGCAAGTGGTCGAGGACCAGGTCACCTATCCGCTCACCACGGCGATGCTGACCGTGCCGAAATCGCGCGTGGTGCGCGGCTTCTCCTTTTTCGGCGTGTCGTTCGTCTATGTTATCTTCGAGGACGGCACCGACATTTATTGGGCGCGCTCCCGCGTGCTCGAATATCTGAGCTCGGCGGCCCGGCGCCTGCCGCAAGGGGTCACACCCACGCTCGGTCCCGACGCCACCGGGGTCGGTTGGGTTTATCAATATGTGGTGCGCGGCGCGCAGCGGAGCCTGGCCGAACTGCGCACCATCCAGGACTGGTATGTCCGGTTCGGGCTGTCCAACGCCCCGGGCGTGGCGGAGATCGCCAGCGTCGGCGGCTTCGTCAAGCAATATAGCGTGGTGATCGACCCCCGCCGGCTCCAGGCGCTCAATATTCCGCTGGCGCGAATCCGCGACGCGATCCGCGACAGCAACATGGATGTCGGCGGGCGCACCGTCGAAGTGTCGGAGACCGAGTTCGCTGTGCGCGGGCGCGGCTATCTCAAAAGCCTGTCGGACATCGAGCAGATCGTGGTCAAGAACGAAGGCGGCGTCCCGGTGCTGCTCAAGGACGTGGCGCGGGTCGAGTTAACCTCCGATGAGCGCCGCGGCATCGCCGAGATGGACGGGGAAGGGGAGGCTGTCTCCGGCATCGTGCTCCAGCGCTTCGGCGAAAATGCGCTGTCGGTGATCGACAATGTGAAGCGCCGGCTCGCCGAACTGGCGCCGAGCCTGCCCGAGGGCGTTACCATCGAATCGATCTATGACCGCTCCAATCTGATCTACCGGGCGATCGATAACCTCAAGCGCACGCTGATCGAGGAGAGTGCGATCGTCGCTCTGGTTTGCGTCATCTTCTTGCTCCATGCCCGCAGTGCGCTGGTGGCGATCATCACCCTGCCGCTCGGCATTCTCATCGCCTATATCTGCATGTGGGCGTTGGGGCTGAGCTCAAACATCATGAGCCTCGGTGGCATTGCCATCGCCATCGGCGCGATGGTGGATGCCGCCATCGTCATGATCGAGAACGCGCACAAGCATCTGGAGCGCGCGCCGCCCGGCAAGCCCCGTAGCGAGATTTTGATCGAGGCCGCCGTCGAGGTCGGCCCGGCGCTGTTCTTCAGCCTGCTCATTATTACCGTGTCGTTCCTGCCGATCTTCGCCCTGGAAGCGCAGGAGGGCCGGCTGTTCAAGCCGCTCGCTTACACCAAGACCTTCGCCATGGCCGCCGCGGCGCTGCTCTCGATCCTAGTGGTGCCGGCGCTGATGGTGGTGTTCGTGCGCGGCCGCATCATGCCGGAGCACAAGAATCCGGTGAACCGGTTCCTGATGTGGGTCTACCGGCCGGTGATCCGGCTCGCGCTGAAATACAAGGCGGCCACGATCCTGATTGCGCTAGGCGTCATCGCCGTGAGTCTGTGGCCTGTGTCCAGGCTCGGCAGCGAGTTCATGCCCAATCTCAATGAGGGCACGCTGTTCTACATGCCTGTGACGCTACCGGGGATTTCCGTCACCAAGGCGGCGGAGCTGCTGCAAACCCAGGACAAGATCATCAAGTCCTTCCCGGAAGTCGCCTCGGTGTGGGGCAAGGCGGGCCGCGCCTCGACCGCCACCGATCCGGCGCCCACCGAGATGGTCGAAACCATCATCAACCTCAAGCCCGAGGACGAATGGCGCCCGGGCATGACCGTGGACAAGCTGATCGCCGAGATGGACCGGTCGCTCCAGTTTCCCGGCGTGTCCAACGCCTGGACCATGCCGATCAAGGCGCGCATCGACATGTTGGCGACCGGCATTCGCACCCCGGTCGGCGTCAAGGTCTACGGCAAGGACCTGGGCGAGATGGAGAAGCTCGCCCGCAAGATCGAGGCGGTGATCCGCCAAGTCCCGGGAACCTCGTCGGCCTATGCCGAGCGGGCCATCAGCGGCTATTACCTGAACGTCGATCCCGACCGGACGCAGCTCGCGCGCTATGGACTGATGATCGGCGATGTCCAGAACGTGATTGCCATGGCGCTCGGCGCCGAGCCGGTGACCACCACCGTGGAAGGGCGCGAGCGTTATACCGTCAGCATCCGCTATCCGCGCGACTACCGCAGCCGCCCCGAAGACATCGCCACCGAAGTTCTGATCCCGCTGCCGAGTGGCGGCACCGTGCCGCTTGGCGAGGTTGCCAAGGTCAGTCTTGGCCAAGGCCCCTCGAGCATCCGCACCGAGGACGCCCAGCTCGCGCTGTATATCTTTGTCGATTTGCGCGACCGCGACCTCGGCAGCTATGTCGCCGACGCGCAGAAGGCGGTGGCCGCCGGAATCAATTTTCCGCCCGGCCATTACGCGACCTGGAGCGGGCAGTTTGAGTATTACCAGCGCGCCAAGGCGCGCCTGCAAGTGGTGGTGCCGGTGACCCTGCTCGTCATCTTCCTGCTGCTCTATCTCAACTTCCGCCGCATCACCGAGACGCTCATCGTCATGCTGTCGGTGCCGTTTGCGCTGGTCGGCGGCTTCTGGCTGATGTGGTGGCTGGGCTTCAATCTCTCGGTGGCGGTGGCGGTCGGCTTCATTGCGTTGGCCGGCGTCGCCGCCGAGACCGGCGTGGTGATGCTGATTTACCTCGATCACGCGCTCGAGGAGCTCAAGGCCCGGCGCGAGCGGGAAGGGCGCCCGTTTACCGGCGACGATCTCTACGCCGCCATCATGTCAGGCGCGGTCGAGCGCGTGCGTCCCAAGATGATGACCGTGGCCGCCATCATGGCCGGGCTTCTGCCCATCATGTGGAGCCACGGCACCGGCGCCGAGGTGATGCAGCGTATCGCCGTGCCGATGATCGGCGGCATGGTGTCATCCACGCTGCTCACGCTGATCGTGATCCCGGCCGTCTATGCCGTGGTGAAGTCGGTTAGATGGCCCATGCGGCTCGCTTCGAAGCTCGCCGCTGCGCTTCCGTAGCCATCGGTTCGGCCTATTAACCCTCGCTCGCGCTTGTCACACAGCTGCAATAAAATCACTTTAACTCCGCTTCCATCGTGTTGAACAAGCGGGGCGAAGACGACGTGCTGCATGAACCGGGGGTGAGGCGTTACCGCGCGTTGTTCATCTCGGATCTGCATCTCGGCACCAAGGCCTGTCAGGCCGACGCCTTCCTCGATTTCCTCCGCTGCCACGACGCCTGCCAATTCTACCTGATCGGCGACATCGTCGATTTCTGGCGCATCAGGCGCGGCATCTACTGGCCGCAATCCCACAACGATGTGCTGCAAAAGCTGCTGCGCAAAGTGCGCAAGGGCACCGATTTGGTGTTCATTCCCGGCAATCACGACGAAGCCATGCGCGATTATTGCGGCATGAATTTCGGCGGCGTCGCCATCGAGCGCAACATCATCCATGTCGGCGCCGACGGCCGGCGCTATCTCATCATGCATGGCGACGAGTTCGACGTCGTGGTCCGCTATGCCAAGTGGCTCGCTTTGTTCGGCGACTGGAGCTACATGCTGGCGCTGTGGGCCAACACCCATTTCAATGTCATTCGCCGCTGGTTCGGCATGCCGTACTGGTCGTTGTCGGCTTACCTCAAGCAGAAGGTCAAGCGCGCGGTGAACTATATCGGCGAATTCGAGACGGCGCTCGCGCAAGAAGCGCGCCGCCACGGGGCGCAAGGGGTGATCTGCGGCCACATTCATCACGCCGCCATGCGCCAGCTCGGCGACGTCATCTATATCAACACCGGCGACTGGGTCGAAAGCTGCACCGCGGTCGCCGAGACCGAAGAGGGCGTGTTCGAGATCATCCGCTGGACGCACCAGCATCCTGGCTTGAGTATGCCCCAACCTCTTGTCCAGGAGCTCGAGGCTGCCGCCTGATGCGGGTGCTGGTCGCAACCGACGCCTGGGCGCCCCAGGTCAATGGGGTGGTGCGCACCTATGAGCGGCTCGCCTTGGAGGCGCCCGCGCTCGGCTTCGAGGTCAGCTTTCTCGCGCCGCCGCTGTTCCGCACGCTGCCCTGTCCGACCTACCCCGAGATCAGATTGTCGCTGGCCAGTCCGGGCGCGATCGAGCGGCATATCCAGCGTGAGCGTCCCGATTTCATCCACATCGCCACGGAGGGACCCATCGGCTACATGACGCGGCGCTATTGCCGGAAGCGGCGGTGGCCGTTCACCACCAGCTACCACACCCGCTTCCCGGAATATGTCTCGGCCCGGCTGCCCGTGCCGGAGACCTGGCTCTACGGCTTTCAGCGGCGCTTCCATAACGGCTCGGCCGGCACCTTCGTCGCCACCCCTTCGCTTGAAGCCGACCTCAAGGCGCGGCGCTTCGAGCGGCTGATGCTGTGGTCTCGCGGCGTCGACACCGAGCTGTTCCGGCCGCGAAATGTGCGGCTGTTCGGCGATGGCCCCGTGTTTCTCTATGTCGGGCGCATCGCCGTGGAAAAGAACATCAAAGCGTTTCTCGAGCTCGACCTTCCCGGCCGCAAGGTTCTGGTCGGCAGCGGACCTCAGACTGAGGAGCTGAAACGGCTTTATCCCGATGCGCTATTTGCCGGGTCGCAGGAAGGCGAAGCGCTGGCGCAAGCTTACGCCTCCGCCGACGTATTCGTGTTTCCGAGCCTGACCGACACGTTCGGGCTCGTGTTGCTCGAGGCGCTGGCGTCCGGCGTTCCGGTGGCCGCCTTTCCCGCACCGGGCCCGATCGACGTGATCACCGATAAGCGGGCGGGTCTGCTGAATGCCGACTTGAGAGCGGCGGCGCTAGGGGCGCTCCAGCTCGACGCAGGCGCGGCGCGGGCGCATGCACTGCGCTATAGCTGGGAGAATTCGGCGCGGCAGTTCATCGAGAACGTGCTGGCGGCCCACAATCTGGGCCTGCCCGCGAAGCGGGTTCGACGCTGGCGGCAAAAGAAAACGGCCCGGTCGGGGGGGGACCGGGCCGTCTCATTCTCATGCGTCAGTTTGGGGGACGCTTTGGGGGAACTCGCGTCCTCCCAGACATGGTTACCGGCCTAAAAAGTTTCAAGAGGGCGCCTAAAGTCCGCCCGAAATTTTGTATAACATATTGATATTAATTGTAAAAAAGAGCTAGCCGAATAATGCGGCCCGCTGGATGGCGGTGAGTTCGGCGAGCGTCAGGGGCTCGGGCTGTTCAAACCCGCCGCCGTCCCCCTCGGCCGGCCACGGGGCCTCCGGCGGAAGCTGTTCCTCGGCTTCGCGCAGGGAGGCCGCGGCGGCCGAGGCCGCAGCCTGCGCCCTCATATCGCGGCCTGTCATCATGCGGTCGACGTCGTCTTGCTTCAGGCCGTCGCCTCTGCCTTGCGGGCCGTGCAGCAGACGGTCGTCGTCGCGCACCGTCTCGGCGAAACTCTTCATCTTCGAGGCGATGTCGTCGACCTTGAAGGCGATGTCGTCGACGCCCCAAATCTCGATCATGGCGTTGATCCGCTGCTCGATGAAGCGGAGCGCCTTGACCACCTTCTCGGTCCGTTGCCCGGTGATGTCCTGGAACGAGCAGGCGGTGTAGATGTCGGTGGCGCGCTGGTCGATCTTGTCGCACAGCTCCATATCCGTGCCGCGCTCGCGTAAAATCCAGGCCACTTCCTGGATTTCCTCGGCGGCTTCCAGAATGTCGGAGGTCGCCTTCTCGGTCGCCTCGACGATGTGGTCGAGCTCGGCCGTGGCGCTGATGAGCTGCTTGTCGAATTGATGCGGCGGCTTGATCTGGGCGATCTCGCGCCGGGTGCGGGCGATTGCCTCGCTCATCTCGACCAGTTCGGCGAACACGTTGCTTGGCGCCGCTGGCCGTGCATGCGGCTTGAGCACCGCCTTCTCGATCCTGGCGATTGCTTCCAGCAGCAAGTCGGTCTCGGCGCTGCGATTTCGGCGCGCAAATTCGGCCAGGAACCAGCGGCCGCGCGGGCTCGCGCGCAGCAAGGATTCGAGCGCCGCGTAAGCCTGGGCAAGACTCGGTTGGCGCGGGGCGTCGAGAGGCGATGGGCTGGTGCCGTCTGGGGCGCGTTCCGGCATAGGGTGTGAGGCTAGCGTGATTCGGGGTGGGGAAGTGTACAAGGGAAGGGCTGGGGATTCGTTAACCGCCATGGCCGAGCCGCCGATGCCGCGCATTCCGCGCTTCTCCTTCGCCTGGCGGCTCGGGTTTCTATACGCCGCGCTGTTCCTGGTGGTGGGCTGCTACCTGCCTTATCTGCCGGTCTGGCTTCATTGGCGAAGCCTCGGCGCCGATCAGATCGCGGTGCTGCTCGCCACGCCGCTGTTCACCCGCATCCTGTTCACGCCGGTCATCAGCTTTGCCGCCGACCGGGTGGGTGGCCGGCGCACCATTCTCATCGCGCTGGCCTGGGGCTCGCTGCTCTCGTTCCTGCTGCTATGGGCCGCGAACGGGTTCTGGCAGATGCTGCTCGCCAGCGTCCTGCTCGCCATCAACTGGACCACGATCATGCCGCTGGTCGAGACCGTGGCGGTGGCCGGCATCCGCGACCGTACGCTCGACTATGGCCGGGTCAGGCTGTGGGGCTCTCTCAGCTTCATCGTGGCGAGCCTTGGCGCGGGCGTGATCATCGGCCAGCTCGGACCGGGAATGGTGCTGCCGCTGCTCGTCGCCGCCACGGCGCTGCTGGTGGTCGGCGCCCATCTGTTGCCGCCTGAGTTCGCCGGGCAGGGGTCCGCGACCCCCGCGCTGCTGCGCGGGCTCAAGCTCAAGGACGTCTTCGACCTGGTCCGCGCGCCGCTGTTCCTATGGTTTCTGCTTGCGTCCAGCCTGATCCAGGCGAGTCACGCGCTTTATTACAGCTTCGGCTCGCTCAACTGGCGGGCGCAGGGCATCCCCGACGGCGCGATCGGCATGTTGTGGTCGGTCGGTGTGGTGGCCGAGGTCGCGCTGTTCGCCGTGTCAGGCCGTGTCATCGCCTATTGCGGCACGGCGCGGCTATTGATGCTGGCGGGGCTGGCGGCGAGCGTGCGCTGGTGGGTGATGGCGTTAGACCCGCCGCTGTGGCCAACCGTCTTGCTGCAGACCCTTCACGCCATGAGCTTCGGCGCGGCGCATCTCGCCGCGATCCATTTTTTGACCCATGCGGTGCCCGAGGACCGCGCCGCCACGGCGCAAGGCGTTTATGCCGCGATCGTCGCCGGACTGGTGCTCGGCACCGTCACCCTCGCTTGCGGCCCGCTCTATCGCGCCTTCGGCGGCGAGGCCTATATGGCGATGGCAATTCTCGCTTTGGTCGGCGCAGCCGGCGCCTATGTGTTGATGCGGCAATGGCGCGGAGGCCTGGTGGTCGGCGCTGAAATCGCCCTTAGGCGGATCGAACGCACCGAACCTCCGCATTTTGCCGATATTGATCCCTATCAAGGCGAGTCAGGAGGTGACAGCTAGAGTTGGGCTAACTGGGCGGGCGGTAAGAGGACGAGGCCATGACGAGGTTCAGGACATTGATGTTGGCCGCAGGCGCGGCCATTGCGCTCGCAAGCGCGCCAACGCTGGCGCAAGACGATCAGCCGAAGCAAGGCGGCATGGGCGGCATGATGGGCCCAAGCGGCGGCATGATGGGCGAAGGCGGCGGCATGATGGGTCATCGCCAAGGCGGCATGATGGACGAGGACGGTAAGTCGGACGGCTGCCCAATGATAGGCGACATGATTGGCTCCGGCAGGCACAGCACGGGAAAGGGGATGAGGCACGGCATGATGCACTCCGTCCCCATGATGGAAGCTCGGCTTGCTTACATCAAAGCCGATCTCGAGATCACCGACGCGCAGACCGCCGCTTGGGACGCGTACGCTAACGCTGTCAGAGCGCGTCACACCACAATGGAAAGCATGCATGCCGACATGATGGAAGCCAAAGATAACGGGAGCGCCTTGGCGCGCCTAGACGCGCGCATTGAGGCCATGCAAAGCATGGTCGACGGCCTGAAAACGCTAAAGCCCGCGACCGAAGCCCTTTATGCGGCGCTCACTGACGAGCAGAAGAAGAAGGCAGACCAATTGCTGGGCGGCCGCTGCGGCATGATGTGAGCCGGGATGCGATGAGCTACCATTTCTCGAAGACGCTTGACGTTCCCTTCGATCAGGCAATTGCGCGCACGACCGAAGCCCTGAAGCGCGAGGGCTTCGGCGTGCTCACCGATATCGACGTGGCCGCCACCATGAAAGCGAAGCTGGGGGAAGATTTCCGTCCCTACCGCATCCTCGGCGCCTGCAATCCGCAACTTGCGAATCGCGCACTCAAGCTCGAGGACAAGATCGGCACGATGTTGCCATGCAACGTCATTGTGCAGCAGCATGAGGACGGCGACGTCGAGGTCTCGGCCGTCGATCCCGTGGCGTCGATGCAGGCGATCCAAAATCCCGGTCTGGCCGACGTGGCGAGGGAAGTGCGAGCGAGACTCAAGAGGGTCGTCGACGGTCTTTAGCCGCGTCTCAGCCCCATAGTTGCGGCTCAGGCGGATAGACCAAGCCACCTTCATAGCTGAGCCCCGGCGCGCGGTCGCGGGCGAGCAGCAGCGGGCCGTCGAGATCGACGAAATCGGCGCCTTGCGCCACGAGCAGGGCAGGGGCCATGGCCAGAGACGTCGCTACCATCGAGCCCACCATAATCTTCAGGCCCAGCGCGCGGGCGCGTGCGGCAGCCGCAAGCGCCTCGGTCAGTCCGCCGGTCTTGTCGAGCTTGATGTTCACCGCGTCGTAGCGATCGGCCAGCGCGTCGAGCGAGGCGCAGTCATGCACCGACTCGTCGGCGCATATCGGGACGGGATGGGCGATGCGCGCCAGCAGATCGTCGTTGCCGGCAGGCAAAGGCTGCTCGATAAGCTCGACTCCTGCCGCCGCCGCTTCGGCCAGAAGCGATTCGGTTTCATGCGGTTGCCACGCCTCGTTGGCGTCGGCGATGAGCCGTACCGTCGGCGCCGCCTCGCGCACGGCGCGGAGCCGCTCGGCATCGCCCTCACCGCCGAGCTTGAGCTTGAGCAGGGGGTAGTGGCGTGCTTGGCGCGCCGCCTCGGCCATCGCCTCCGGGATTGCTAGCGAGAGGGTGAAGGCGGTGAGCACGGGGCGAAGCGTGCCGATCCCTGCCAGCGACGCGGCACTCCGGCCCGACCGCTTAGCCTCGAGATCCCACAGGGCGCAATCGAGCGCGTTCCGCGCCGCCCCGGCTGGCAGCAGGGCTGCAAGCTCGGTCCGACTCAGGCCGTTAGCGATCGCCGGGGCGCAGGTCTCGATGGCCGCCGCTACACGCTCCACGCTCTCGCCGTAATGGGTATAGGGCACGCATTCACCCCGGCCGGTATGGCCCGCCTCGCCGATCGAAGCGACCACCACCACCGCTTCATGCTTGGCGCCCCGGGAAATGGCGAAGCCGCCTGTGATCGGCCAGCGCTCGACTTTGACCGCGAGGGCCGGCGCCGGCCCAGCCGCGCCATTAAGCCCAGCCCCAAGTTCCGCCATGACGCCTTTCTTTCTCCCGGATTTTCGGTCAAAAACAGGAGGCTCCCGCGGGCTCTTCCGTGTCAACTCCAGCAAGCTAAGCCGTTCCATGCTCAAGCGCGACCACCAGCTTGTCCTGCCGACCCAAGCCCGCGCCCCGGGCTTCCGCGTCGAGCTCAAGGGCACCACCTTCCGCCTGGTGGCGACCGGCGCCTGGACCGTGGCCGAGGCCACCCAGCTCGACCGGGCGCTGAAGCGCCTGCGCGTGCCGATCCCGCCCACGCGTGACTTCACCGGTGAAATGGACATCGCCGGCATCGCCGAGATCGACACCGCCGGTGCCTTGCTGTTGCAGCGCACGGCGGCCGCCTGGGAGAAGAGCGGCTTGCGCACGCGCTATGCCGGCGCGACGGAATCCTTCCGCATCCTGATCGAGGAGGTGAGGAGCAAGGGCCGAGCCGAGCGGCCGCAGATCGAGAAGCGCAGCGCGCTGCAGTTCTTCACCGAGGACATGGCCAAGACGCTGACCGGGGTGTGGACCGACGCCGTCCAGCTCACCGGCTTTCTCGGCGAGGTCACCGCCGCGTTCATCCGCCTGTTCCGCCAGCCGTGGCGCTTCCGCACCACCTCGTTCATTCATCACCTCGACCATGCCGGCTTCCGGGCGGTGCCGATCATCGCGCTGATCTGCTTCCTGATCGGCGCAGTGGTGATGCAGCAGGGCGTGGTCCAGCTCAAGCCATTCGGCGCCGAGCCGTTCGCCGTCAATATGGTGGCGATCCTTGCGCTGCGCGAGGTCGGCATTCTGCTCACCGCCATCATGGTGGCTGGCCGCTCGGGCTCGGCGTTCACCGCCGAGATCGGCTCGATGAAGATGCGCGAGGAGATCGACGCCATGCGCACGCTCGGCATCGACCCAATGGACACCTTGGTGCTGCCGCGCATTTTGGCGTTGGTCGTGGCCCTGCCGCTGCTGACATTTATCGGCGACCTGATGGGGCTCGCCGGCGGTGGGTTGATGGCGTTTGCCGTGCTCGGCCTCGACGCCTCGAACTATCTCGATAAGCTGCGCGACGTGGTCGACTTCCAGCACTTTATGGCCGGCATGATCAAGGCTCCGTTCGCGGCCGTGATCATCGGCTTGGTCGGCTGCCTGGAAGGGCTCAAGGTCGAGGGCAGCGCCGAGTCGCTCGGCACCCATGTGACGTCCGCCGTGGTCAAGGCCATCTTCCTGGTGATAATTTTGGACGCCGTGTTCGCCATGTTTCTGTCGGGGATCGGAGTGTGATCGTCGATAACGGACGAGAGGTCGTGATCCGCGTGCGCGGGCTCGCCAAGAGCTTCGGCAGCCATCAGATTTGGGACGGGCTCAATCTCGATGTCTATCGCGGCGAGATTCTCGCCATCGTCGGCGGCTCGGGCCAGGGCAAGTCGGTGTTGATGCGCGTGATCACCGGCCTGGTGATCCCCGATGCCGGCGATGTCGGGCTGTTCGGGCAGAACACCAAGACACTGTCGCCCCAGGATCGTCTCGACATCGAGCGCCGCTGGGGCATCCTGTTCCAGGACGGCGCGCTGTTCTCGTCGCTGACCGTGCTCCAGAACATCCAAGTGCCGATGCGCGAGCATCTCGAACTGCCGCAAGCGATGATGGACGATCTCGCCTTCCTCAAGCTGTCGATGGTCGGACTGCCGCCGAATGCCGCCTACAAATTTCCCTCCGAGCTCTCCGGCGGCATGCGCAAGCGCGCCGGGTTGGCCAGAGCGCTGGCGCTCGACCCCGAGATCGTGTTCCTCGACGAGCCCACCGCGGGGCTCGATCCGATCGGCGCCACGGATTTCGACCACCTGATTCGTAAACTACAACAGACACTTGGGCTAACGGTCTATATGGTCACCCACGATCTTGATACCATCTTCACGGTGTGTGACCGGGTGGCCGTGCTGGCTGACAAGAAGATCGTGCGAACGGGATCGCCCTCCGAATTGCAGCGCCATCCGAACCACCCGTGGATCAAGGAATATTTCTGCGGCGAGCGGGCACGCGCGGCGAGCCCGGGAGAGCGGCCCAAAATCCCTGCTTGAGGCGTGTTGAGTTGTAAGGAACCCGATTGATGGAAACCAAAGCCAACTACCTGATGATCGGGGGGTTCGTGCTTGGCGTGCTGGCGCTCGGCTTCATCTTTGTATTTTGGATGAGCAATTTCGCCGGTGGCGGCAAGAACTACTACGTCGTGTTCGAAAGCTCGGTGGCGGGTCTCACCACCGGCTCGAGCGTCGGCTTCAACGGCATCAGGGTCGGCGAGGTTCAGACCTTCGCGCTCGATCCCGAAGATGCCCGCAAGGTCCAGGTTCTGATCAGCGTCCGCGACGACACGCCGGTGCGCGAGAACTCCCACGCCACCATCCAGTCCATGGGACTGACCGGCGGGAGCGGGGTGCAGATTACCCCGGGCACCCCCGACTCGCCCTTCCTGGTGGCGACCGCCGAGGCTCCCATCCCGGTAATTCAAGCCGATCCCGGCTCTGGCCAGGGAGTATTCGAGGCTGGCTCGGCCGCGCTCAATAACGCCAATGTCTTCATTTCCAAGTTGAACGGGTTGCTCGACCAGAATGAAAAGGCCATCACCACGACCATGACCAATGTCGAGCAAGTCACCACCATGTTGGCCGAAAAAAAGGAAGAAATCGGCCAGGCTATTAGCGATGTCAAAGACGGCGCCCAGTCGTTCAAGTCGTTGTCCAGCAAGCTTGAAGTCTCGCTCGGAGATAACATGGATGGGCTTACCCGCCAGGCCAGGGAAAGTATTCAGGAATTCGGTAGTTTCATGCGCGAGGGGCGGCGCGTGGCAGTCACGCTGAACCGGATTCTTGAGAAGTTGGAGGCCGATCCCAAGGGCTTTTTGCTTGGTGGAAACCAGCTCCCGGAATACACTCCAAAGGGAAGATAACGCATCCTCGAAGGCCAACGGGGAGTGTCACCTAACCGGGGGCGATCGGTCATGTCGCGATCTGCGCCAACGCTGGCTACAGGCTTGCTGTGCCTGGGGCTCCTCGGCTGTGCCTTGGCGGCCGGCTCGAAGCCGCCGACCACCTATGACCTGGTGGCAACCCACTCCTTTGCCGGGGCCAAGAAGTCCGCTCCTTGGCAGCTCCTGGTTTACGAGCCGAGTGCCGGGTCTGCGCTCGACACCAGCCGCCTGATGGTGCGGCCGAAGGCCGACCAAGTGTCCTACTACAAGGGCATCGCCTGGAGCGACCGGCTGCCGCGCCTGGTGCAGACGCGGATGATCGAGACCTTCCAGAATTCCGGCGCTGTCAAATCGGTCAGCGCCTCGACCGGGCAATACGCGCTCGCCACCGAATTGCGCGCGTTCCAGATCGACGTGTCCGCCGGCCGCGCCGCCGCAGAGATCGACATCTTCGCCAAGCTGATCAACGTCAACACCGGCAGGGTGGTGGCGAGCAAGGGCTTCAACGCGCGGGTGCCGGCGGTCTCCGATGCACCCGGCGACGCCATCGCCGCGCTGAACCAGGCCTTCACCGAAGTGCTGCAAGACACCACGACCTGGGTCGCCTCCCGCCGCGGCTAGCGAGAGCCGACGACATCCGAGAAGCTGAGCAAGCTTGTCGTGCGGTGCCGCTTGTCCGCTATGCTGTCCTCCTAAGATGGAGGCAGCCCTGAAGCTGCACCGCGCAGACATCCCGGATCCTGCTTACTCGCAGAATTGCGGGTTCTTGATCATTGGCGCCCGCTCTCTCACTCCGGCGAAGAGCATTGATTTGCCGCTTGCCCTCACCGCTTCGTCCCAACATCCGTAATTATTGCAGCGATCATAGGTGAAGCAGATCGTGCAGTTTGTGTCGTTCTTCAGTCTGAATTCACGTTCTTTAGCTCGCTGCGACGCGGCGAGTTTCAATCCTTTTGCGAGCTCGGCACAATTGGTTTTCGCCTTTCCAGCTTTGCGGGCTGGCGTCGCCGTGCGGCCGCACGCCGATTGCTGATGGAGAGGCGCAAGCGTGTCCGAATCCGTCGACGGAACAGAATCTGAAATCACATTGATCTTAGCCGCCCCACCTTGGAGACAGGGCGCCGGTTCCACGGCGGCCGGCTTATGGGCCTTGCCTTTGACCAGATCCCTGAATTCCGCCTCGAGGCCAATGATGATCGTAAAGTTCCGCTCTTCGCTGTAGGGCCTTCCGCTCTTCGCCTTCAGTCCGTAGGCCACCGATATCCCCCTCAGGACGAGGCGACCTTCATCGTCGGAAACCGGGCGTCCGTCCATGAGAGCGAACACCGCGCCCCCCGAACCTCCCACGTCGAAATCAACGTCGGCGTAGTAGAACGGCGGCCCCCCGAAGACTCGGCCGGAGAAAGCGTCTCTTATAGTTCCCTTCGCGAGCACCGGCTCTCGTCCCGAAATCTTGTTCAAGGAACGAATCTGGTGGCCGGTAACTGAAACGATCTCCTCCCCCTCACGCAGAGATGAATCGGAATCGTTTATCGCAAACGCGCTGCAGCCCTCCAATTCGCGCTTGAGGCGAACGACGATGAAATCCTCATTGTTAAATGCGTATCCCTTCCTCTGGTCCTTCTCGACAATTACCGGGACGGCGACCTTTCGGCGCGAATAGCTGCGGAAGCTGCAGCTTCCAAACGGCACCACGGCCCTTTTGCCTTTGAAGAAGACGTGCTTCGCCGTCACCAGCAAATCCGGTCTGAGCACGCTCACCGCGGTCGCCGTAACTTTAGTTTCAACTGTGTCCTCGTCCTCGTCGTGGATCGCCGGCCTCACGCACACGATCTGCCCCGTGCACGCCATCAGTTGTTTCGTTTCATCATCTGACAGCGTTATGCCGAGCTTGGACTCGCTCTGGCTGAGATTCCAGCGCCCGTCGACGAGTTTTGGACTTCCTTCCTTGGCGTAGATAAGGACCTGACGGAGCAGTGAGATTCGCGAGGAAATAGAGTCAGACGGGGAGCTGCTGTTCATGAGCGGTGAAGCTCCCACCGCAAATGAAACGATCGCCGCCATGCTGGCTGCCAATGCGCCAGCGCTGAGGCCCTGTCTCAAGGTCATGCCCGTCGGTTGTCGACCGCCACCACCCCGATAGAGTCCTACGCCGCGGCAGGGCGCACTGCTGTGCGCGCCGCATCTTCCTTGCGCTTCTTGGTGACCGCCATCTCGCCTCCGCGCGTCGCACTGTACAGCTCCAGCGAGTTAAGTTCGTCCTCGCGCGGTGGAGCAATGGCGAGATCGCTATAGGTCCAGCGGTCCGGAGCCTGAAGGCACTCATTCAATATCTTCTTGTGCTGCCGGTAAACGGACCAGTATCCCCATGCCTTGGCGACGATCTCGCCGAGATAGCGCGGATAGAAGATCAGGGGATTTTCGCGCGGCAGGCCGTAGCGCCGGTCCCGCCGGAACTTCATGCGAAACGCGCCACCCTCCAGCGGATGCACGCCTTCGAAGGCGATCATGAGGTAGAACCAGAGGATGGTCGACAGCGTGGTGCTTGGCCGGCCCAGTCTGTTGGCGGCCACGCGGCGCAGGATGGAACGCACGTGATCCGGCGTGTAATAGGCGCGCCACGCCGCCCGATACGCATCCTCCCACTCCTCGTCCGACATTCTGGAATGATGGCTGACGCGATGGTCCAGATCGTATTTGTTCAGATCGGAATCCATCCAGGCACCGTTCTCCAGCAGGACCTTGTGGTCCTCCGAGCCGGGCAAAGGAGTCAGGAAGAAGAACTCGAGGACATCGAGCGGCAGCTCCCGCTTTATGATTTCGATGTCGCGGAGGATCGATTCCTTGGTGTCGCCGGGGAAACCTAAAATGTAACCGGCATAGGTCGTCGCCCCGTGCTCGCGCCACTTTTGCAGCATGTAGCGATACTCGGTGATCTTGTTCTGTCGCTTCTTCGCCGCCATCAGGTTGTCGGGATTGATGTTCTCGAGTCCGATAAAGACCCGCCGCACGCCGGCCTGGGTCGTCTTCTCGATGAAATTGGGAATGCGGTGGCACAGCGTGTCCACTTGGATGGTGAAGCCGATATTCAATCCCTCGGCCCGCAGCTCGATCAGGCGGTCGACCAGCTTCTCCCAGTCGCGGTTGCGGGCAAAATTGTCGTCGGTGATGAAGAAGCGCCTGATGCCTTGGGCGACATTCTCGCGCACGAGCCGCTCGAGATCGTCCACCGAGCGAAACCGGCTTTTGCGCCCCTGCACATTGATAATGGTGCAGAACGAGCACTGATAGGGGCAGCCGCGTCCCAGATCGATGCTCGATAGCGACCCCGCCGTGCGCCGCACATGCTTGCGGGGCAGGATCGGCGGCGGTTCACCGGCCAGCGCCGGCAAATCTTTCATGTGGTTGTAGAGGGGCGCCAACGTGCCATTCCAAGCATCACGCAGCACCTGGTCAAGGCGGCGCTCCTCGGCTTCGCCGGCAAAAAGGGAAATTCCAAGCGCCTGCGCCTCCACCATCTCTTGCGGCATCTCGGGCAGCATCGAAATGCAGCCCGACACGTGAAAGCCGCCGATGCACACCGGGAGACCGCCGGCGATGAAGCGCCGGGCAAGGTCTACGGCCCGTGGAAACTGATTCGATTGGACCCCGACCAGCCCGATCAGCGCCCTTCCGCCTTCCTTGCGGATCATTCGCATGATCCGGTCCGGCCGGACGCGCCGATTGGTCTCGTCATAGGTGTGCAGCCGTAGATCGACGCCGGGACCGAGCACCTGGCGCCGCCGCGCATCGTCGGCAAGGGCAAACAGGCAGGCCAGAGTGTTGGACGGAATCGCCGAGCGCACCCATTGGATGGGATAGCCGTCGTCGTCGTAATGCGACGGCTTTATCATCACGAAGTGAAATATGTCGGCTGTCGTCGACCCCGAAGCCATCCGCCCTCTCTCGCTCCGCTTGAACAACTGGCGCCACCCAGGCACCCCCGCCTCCTCTTAGTGGAGGGCGGGGGCCAGGCTGGGGGAGCCTAAACCTGCGACCTAGCGGAGCCGCCCGCTCGCATGCGCGAGCAAGAGGTAGACGCGTCCCGACTCCGAGGTAAGATAATTCTGCAGCATCCGGCCGTCGGGATCGGACGCTTCCGCTTCGCCCAGCAGCCGCTCGAAGTCGGCGATGTAGCGGTCGACGGTCATGCGGAAATCGCCCTCGAGGTTATAGCGGCGGGCGATCTCGTCGAAGGTGGTTTGGCCGTCGAGATTGTAGATATGCCGTCCGAGCACGCCGCGCTCGCCGGCCCGGAAGCGCTGCCACACCTCGGCCGCCGTGCGGTAGTCGATGGCCCGCGCGATCTCATCGAGACGCAACTGACCGCCTGGCTGCGCCGGCGCCGGCGCGCGGGTGCCGAAGCCGGGACCGCCGCCATAACCCTGGTCGGGCGCTGACGCGCGCGTCAAGAGATCGCCGACCGACCACTGGCCGCCCGCCGGGCCTTGGCCGCGCGGAGGAGCGTAAGGGGAAGCGCCGGCCAGCTGCTGGGCGAGACCGCCCGCAACTTGGCCGATGTTATCGCCGTCCGGTCTCTGGCGTCCGCGCTCGTCGGCCTGCGGCAGCGGGGCGGACGCGCGATAAGGATCGGGAGCAGCGGCCGGCGTTGGCCGCGGCAGCGCCGGCGTGATCGCCTCGATTTCTCGCAGTTGCTCGGAGAGCGCCTTGCGGATGGCGGCGGTCGCTTGCGCGGTGTGCTCGGGCAACGCCTCCATGCGCTTCTGCATCTCCTGACGCAGGCTGTCGAGATCGGTCGCCGTCTGCTGCGCCGCCTCGCGCATGCCGCGCGAGGTGTTGTCGAACGTGCCGCGCATCTGCTCAAGCTGCCGGCCGATCTGGGTGATCACGGTCTCGAAGCTGCCCTTGAGGTCGTTGACCGCGCGCGCGGTATGGGCTTGCGCCTCCTCGCGCAGGCGCTCGATCTGCGCCAGCGCAGCTTGCGCCTGGCCGGAGGTGTCGCGGGCCAGTGCGGTGCCGACCTGCTTGGCCCTTGCCTCGGCCTGGCTCATCGCGTTCTCGACCATGCCGGCGTAGGACCGCATCATGTTGTCGAGGTCTTTCGACTTGGTGTTGACGGTGTGCAACAGGGCGATGATCGCCTGATGCCTGCCTTCCAGGATCGAGTCGATCTTGGTGTTGGACGAATCGAGCGCCTTGGCGGCGGTGAGGATGGCCTGGCCCTGATTCTCGAAGCGCTGGGTGAGGCCGTGGATCTGCTCGAGCAGCCCGCGTGACACCTCGCGCAGCGTCTGGGTTTGGCTGGTGAGAACCGAAACCGCTTCCTTCGACTGCGCGCCGACCTGATTTGCGGTCTGCTGCATGATCTGCGCGTTGTTGGCAAGCACCTGATTGAGCTGCGCGGTCTGATTGCCAAACGTCTCGGTGGTGGCTCGCGCGTGCTCGCCGAGCATGCGGTCGGTCTCGGCCGTGCGCTGGCTGAACGTGGTGTCGATCGCATGAAGCCGCTCGGCGAGCGCCACGATCACCGCCTGCGCCCGTTCCATCATGGTCTGGTCAAGTGTCGCGGTCTGCTGGCTGATCGCGGTCTCGAGCGCCTTGACCCGCTGGAACAGAGAGTTGGTGAAGGTCTCCGACCGCTCGGCGAGCGTCTTGTCGAGCGCGATGGCGCCCTGATTGATGGCCGTAATGAACTGACCGGTGCGGTCGACCAGCGCCCTGTCGAGCAACGCGGCCTTCTGATCGATCATGGCGTTGAACTGACCGGTGCGGTCGGTGAGCGTCCTGTTGAGCATGTCGGCGCCCTGGCCGATCGAGGTCGCCAGCGCAGTGGTGCGCTCTTGCAGCGTCTGGTCGAGCACCACCGCGCCTTGCGACACGAGATTGGTGAAGGATTCGGTGCGGTCGGTGAGCGTCCTGTTGAGCATGTCGGCGCCTTGGCCGATCGAGGTCGCCAGCGCAGTGGTGCGCTCTTGCAGCGTCTGGTCGAGCACCACCGCGCCTTGCGACACGAGATTGGTGAAGGATTCGGTGCGATCCTTGAGCGCCTTGTCGAGCGCGCCGGCGCCTTGGCCCACCGAAGCGACGAAGGCATCGGTCCGGTCCTTCAGCGTCTTGTCGAGCGCCTGCGCGCCCTGGCCGATGGAGATGGTCAGCGCCTCGGTCCGTTCCTTCAAGGTGTTGTCGAACAGCACCGCCCCTTGCGAGAGGAGGGCGGTGAACCCGTCGGTGCGATCTCTCAAGGTCTTGTCGAGGCCGGCCGTGTTATGGCTGATCGAGGCGGCAAAGGCTTCGGTGCGATCCTTGATCGTCTGATCGAGCAGGATCGCGCCTTGCGCGACCGAGGTCTCGAGCCCCTTGATGCGGGTCGCAAGCGAGGTCTGCAACGCCTCGGTGCGCTCTTTCATGGTCTTGTCGAGCGCCGTGGTCCGCTGCACCACCACGCTTTCCAGCGCGGTCAGGTTCTGGGTGGCGCTGTCGATCACCTGGGTGAGGCGCCCTTGCTCCTTGCTCAAGCGTTCGAGCAGGCCGGGTACTGCCTCCGTAACCCGCGCCTGGGCCTTGTGCACTTGCTCCGCCGCCTCGCTCGAGCGGGCGACCAAAAGCTCAGTGAGCTGCATCCCGCGCTCGGCGAGCTTCTTGTCGATCGAGCTTGATGCATTGGCGATGTCGCGCGCGACCTGGGCGCCGACGCCCTTCAACGCTTCGCTGACTCGCGAGCTGTTATTGGCGAGCGCTTCGCGCTCGGTGGCAAGCTCGCTGATCAAGCCCCTGACACGAATCTCGTTCTCGCCGTAGGACCGCTCGAGCGCCGCGACCTCGCTATGCACCATGGCTTCGAGCTCGCTCGCCCGGCCGATGGCCCGCGAGATGGCGTCGTTCATGGCCGCGACCTGGCGCCTGATGGTCTGCCCCACCGACGCCACCGACTGTTCCGCCAGCCGGTCGGGCTCGGCCAGTCTGACCGCCACCTCGGTCATGGCCGAGGCCATGAGGCGAAGCTCTTGCGCGCGCCAGACCAGCAGCGCCAGGAACCAGAAGATGACGATCGGCACGAGAATGGCGACCGCGGCGGTGAGCGCCGAGGCGCTGCCGAGCAGGCCGGAAACGCCGCCCGCGCTGACCTGGGTCGAGATTAGGCCGAAGGCGAAGAAGCCGCCGATGATGAACCAAGCCACTGAGACGGCGAGCGCCATGAGGAACGGGGTCCGCGATGGCCGCTGCTGGAGCGCGAAGATCAGACCGCCGATCGAGGGGACGTCGTCATTGGCGGGGGTGGCGAGGCGGCGTTGCGGCGGCGGGCCGGCCGGTAGCCGCGTCCGCACAAATTGCTTGGGGGGCGTGGTTGCCGCGCCTTGTTGGCTGGGCACCTCGGCAAACTCGAGCGGCGGCCTCGGCGTTTCCCTCGGCGCCTCCTCGGCAGGTTTAGGCGGCTTGGGCGGCTCCTCGCGTTTTGCTTCCGCGCGCTCGGCCGGACCGGGCGATCCCTCGCGCTTACGCTGCTCGGCCTTGAGCCGTTCCGCCAAGGACGTTCGCTTGGGAAGTGTCCGCTCGAGCGGGCCGTCGCTCGACTTTTCCTCTCGCAGCCGGGTCATCGCTTCGAGAGGGTTTTCCGCTTTGTTGGCCCCCGCGGCCGCGCCCTCAGACTTCGCTTGCTCTTGCGCCATAACGCGTTCCTCGCAACCGACGAAAACTCATGAGAGAATTTGCGCCTTGCACCCGATACCCACCAGCAGCGGCGCGGAGCGTCATAGCGGACTGGCCCTGATTTCCGGATATAAATCTACCCGGAAGGGCCCCCGACGCATTTCCCCCTCTCCTGTAATCGTTAACGAATTTTTAGGGCTAAAAAAAGTTTAATCGACGGTTATGGTTGACGCGCCATAAGGCTTTAATATTGCTTACAAATTCTGCTGCCCGCGGAACGCGAATCAGCTAACAGTTGGGACCGTGGTTGCAGGAAGGTAACACGGCCATCGACGCAAAGCCGTCACAGAACCGCCTCCCGTCCTCCGTACGACACCCGAATTGCGTCCACAAAGCTTCGCTAGAGGAGCCGGGACTGGGCAATGAACGAGGGAGACCTTAAGCCTCATGGCAAGCGAAATGGCGGTTTGGGCTGACACCGCGCCGTCCGGGGAGGAGCGCAAGCCGTCCTCCCGGCCGGTCGATCTGGTGCATCTGTCCCGCTACACGCTCGGCGAGCGCGCGCTCGAGCGCGAGGTGCTCGAACTGTTCTGCATCCAGTCGCTCGTCTATCTGGAGCGGCTGCGCGCGGCCCAGTCCGACCAGGACTGGAAGGACGCCGCTCACTCGCTCAAAGGCTCAGCCTCGGCGATCGGCGCCTGGCGTACCGCCGAAGCAGCCCAGCGCGCCGAAGCGATGTCGGGCAAAATCCTGATCGAGGCGCGCGACCTCCGGCTCCGCGACATCGAGTCGTCGCTGCGCGAGGCCGAGACCTATATCGGCGCGCTGCTCAAGGATCGCTAAGCGCGCGAATCCCAAATCCAGTGCCGCGAAGGCGCTGGAGTCTCACTTTCAATTGGCCTATAGAGCAGGCCCGCGGGCGGGCAGACCCTTCTCGCGCCTTCATCTTTCGGGCGCGAGCCGATCGCCGCCCGGTCCCCGAGATCGGACTACCGAAGCCCGCCAATGTCATGGCCACGATCACCTTTATCCAGAGCGACGGGACTGAGCGCGTGGTCGAGGCGGAGCCCGGCATGACGGTGATGGAGGCCGCGGTGAAGAATTCGATCCCCGGCATCGCCGCCGAATGCGGCGGGGCCTGCGCCTGCGCCACCTGCCATGTCTATGTCGAGGATGCGTGGCGCGAACCGACCGGCTCGCCCCAGCAGATGGAGGAGGACATGCTCGATTTCGCCTTCGACGTCAGACCGGCGAGCCGGCTGTCCTGCCAGATCAAGGTGACCGATGCGCTCGACGGGCTCGTGGTCCGCATTCCCGACAAGCAATTCTGAGCGGTCCATGTCCGACAACGTGATCAAGACAGATGCAGTGATCGTCGGCGCCGGGCCTGTCGGCCTGTTCGCCGTGTTCGAACTCGGCCTGGTCGACATCAAGGCGCACGTGGTCGACATTCTCGATCGAGCGGGCGGCCAATGCACCGAGCTCTATCCCGAGAAGCCGATCTACGACGTTCCCGGCCTGACCGTGGTCACCGGCCAGGAGCTGACCGACCGGCTGATGGATCAGATCAAGCCGTTCGGCGCGGAATACCATTTCAATCAGCGGGTGGAGAGTCTGGAGCGCCTCGATGGCGGCTTTCGGCTGACCACCGATGCTGGCACCGTGCTCGAATGCAAAGTGGTGGTGATCGCCGCCGGCGGGGGCTCGTTCACGCCGAAGCGGCCGCCGCTCCCCGGCATCGAGAAATACGAAGGCACCTCGGTGTTCTACTCGGTGCGCAAGATGGAGCACTTCAAGGGCCGCGACGTGCTGGTGGTCGGCGGCGGCGATAGCGCGCTCGACTGGACGCTGAACTTGCAGCCGGTGGCCAAGTCGCTGACGCTGCTGCACCGCCGACAGGAATTCCGCGCCGCGCCGGCCTCGGTGCAGAAGATGCTGGCGCTGGTCGAGCAGGGCGATGTCAGCTTCAAGCTCGGTCAGGTGACCGAGCTGCACGGGGAGGGCGGCAAGCTTCGCGCCGTGACGGTCAAGGGCGCCGACGGCGCCAGCTTCGAATTGCCGACCGAGGTCATGCTGCCGTTTTTCGGCCTCACCATGAAGCTCGGCCCAGTCGCCGATTGGGGCCTCAATCTCGAAGAGAATCTGATCCCGGTCGACACCGCGAAATTCGAGACCAGCGAGCGGGGCATCTTCGCCATCGGCGACATCAACACCTATCCCGGCAAGCTGAAGCTGATCCTGTCGGGCTTCCACGAGGCGGCGCTGATGGCGCAGCAAGCCCACAAATATGTCTATCCCGACAAGAAGCTGATCTTCCAATACACCACGTCGTCGTCGAGCTTGCAGAAGAAGCTCGGCGTGAAGTGATGCGGGTGCTGGATCAGGCAAGCGAGCGGTAAAGCGCGACCTCGTACGGGCTGAACAGCTTCACCTTGTAGCGCTCGACCAGCGGCAACTCATGCCGCTGAAACACGCCGCTATGGTCGATGAGATCGGCCACGTCGAGCTGATCCACCAAAATGAGATAGAGCCGGCGCGGACGCTTGCGATACGACACCACGATGTTGTTCAGCACCTCGGCGAACACCTCGCGCGCGAACGGGTTGAAGAAATAGTGCACCGCCTCGCCGTCCGGCGGTCCCACTTGGCTCGAATCGTCGAGCACGCATTCCACGTTGCGGCACTTCATGCGGCTGCGCGGAAACTGGGCGATGTTCATGGTGGCGTCGTCATGCAGTTCCTCGGCGAACTCGATGCCGCCGATCGCCGCGAACGGATGCTGTGAGGCGAGCAGCAGCACGCGCCCCTTGCCCGCGCCGTGATCGACGAAGGTGAGCCGCGACAGATCGTGGTTGAGCGCGGCGATTGTCCATTCGAACAATGCGCAGGGTGTCGGCCGGTAGTCGTGGCCATATTCGCGGTTGCTGCCGCGAATGGTGAGGTCGGCGAGCGCGATCGGGTTCTTGGTCGGCTTGAAGAACAGCGACTCGATCGGCGGGTCGAGCACGCGCTCGTGCAGCATCAGCAGATATTCGCGGTAGTCGTGCTTGAGCCGGTCGGGACGCGTGCGCTCTTTCAGCTTGGCGCCGGTGCGCTCGATCTCGGGCAACACGCTCTCGCGTCCGATCTCGACCGCGCGCGCGATGCCCACTTTGCTTGCGGTTACCGCCGTCTGCGTTGCGCTCTTGGTTTGGGAGGCGGTCTCATCGGCAAGCTTGGCGATGCGCTCGGCGACCTTGAGCGCGCTCGACGCAATCGTCTTGGCGCGCTGACCCGAAGGCGCGACAGGCGGCGTCCCCGTCTTGTCGGAACGATGCGGCACGACCGACATTGAGCATTATCCCCGCACTTGCGCAAAGATTGGGCAGCTTGCGGCCGGAAGCAAGCGCTTTTTGTCGCAGGCGAGGAAAACCGCCGGTCTTGGGGGGTCGACAAATATGCTATCCTCTTGATTCGCGTGGGGTGTTCCCACGCGGCCAGCACTCACCCAAGCGGCGGGGGGACCTTCAGGTGCAGGCAGAGGAATTCCACGATTCGATTCGGCCCGGCCTCATCGCCATGCTGCCGCGGCTCAAGCGCTTCACCGACCTGCTGGTCGGCGAGCGGAAGCACGGCACGGCGCTGCTCGGCCGCGCGCTCAACCGCATGCTGATCGAGCAGCATCGCTATCAGCGCGGCACCGCGCTCGACCGCTGGGCCTTCGCCGAGATCTATCGTCAGTGGCTCAACGAGCTGAAAGACCACGCCGACCCGATGGGGCAGGCCAAGACCGACGATGCGAGCTTTGCGCTGCTGTTCGGCAGGGAGCAGGGCGATGCATTCGACGCGTTCACCGCCAGCTTCCTGCGCAACCTGCCGCCGCAGCAGCGTCTGACCCTGCTGCTCGTCTATGGCGAGCGCTTCGACACCATCGACGCGGGCCGCGTGCTCGACGTGCCGTCGGAGACGATCGGCGCGCGGCTGGTGCGCATCAGCGCCAGCCTCGCCGACCGTCTGAGCGCGGATGAGCAGATACCGACGAGCGCCACCGTCGAGACGCTTTATCCTGGGGGGCCTAGAGCATGATCAGTGGGAACCGGCTTTCCGAAAAGATCATGCGTCAAATAAAGAGACCGTCATGACCGAACTCAGCGACGAATTGCTGGTTGCCTATGTCGACGGGCAACTCGCGCGCAAACAGTCGAGCGCCGTGGACAAGGTGCTCGCGCAGGACGACGTCATCGCCAAGCGCGTCGATGCGCTAAAAGACGCCCATAGCCGCCTCGAAGCCGCCTTCGACGCGATCCTCGCCGGCGAACAGGCCGACGCCGAGACCCAACCGGTGCCGCACGGTCCGGGCCTGTTCATCCCACGCGACACCCTGATCAAGACTGGGCTCTCTGCCGCGGGCCTCGCCGCGGCGTTTGTCCTGATCGTCGCCGGTTATGGCTGGCCCCTCGTCATGCCGGAGGTCGCCCGCAACTCTCTCGCTCCGGCCGATCTGGAATTTGTCGGCAGCGTTCCTCCGACCTGGCAGGAGGAAGCCGCCCGCGCGCAAGCGCTGCTCGGTCGTGCCAGTGTCGAAGTCGGGCTGGACAGCCAAGGTAATCGCGACCTGATCGCCTTCCAGCTCGCGCAAGCCATCGGGCCGCGCTTCGACCTGCCCGACCTCACCCCGCAAGGATTCCGTTTCACGCGGGCGCAACTCTTGCAGTTCGGCGCGGAGCCCTTGGCGCAGATTTTATATTTGGGATCGCGCGGTGCGCCGCTTGCGCTTTACGTCAGGAAGGGGGAGGGGACGCAGGCGCCCGCGTTCAAGCGCTATGGCGGCATCGGCGGTGTGGTCTGGTCGCAAGGCGGCCTGTCTTATCTCCTCGCCGGCGACGAACCGGCGGCGCCGTTGCTGAAGCTCGCCGACACAATCAGAGTGTCAAAGGCGGAGCCCGCCGCCGCGCCTGCCGATCGCTCGCCGCCGCCGCCGGCACCTCGCCCCAAGCCTAAGCCTTAGCGGCCCATCCGCGCCGAGGGCGCGTAGTCCCCGGCCAGATAGCGGTTGAGGTCGCTTCGGATGGCGGCGGTGCGCTCCTTGCTGCAGTAGCGGAGATTGTCTTTGATGCTGGCGAGCGTGGACTCGCGCGTGTAGTCGTAAGCCCGCACAATCTTTTGCATCTGCTCGGGCGTGGCCCCGGCCTGGGCCTCGGACGCTAAATAGTTCGATCTGAGCTGGTCGGGATCGAATATGAAGCCGCAATGGGTCGCCCGCGCCGAGGTCCAGCCGACTTGAATGGGCCTGGCCAAGGGGTCGTTGCTCGCCACGTCGCGCGCTTCCTTCTCGCTGCTGGCGCCGTCCTTGCCTCTTACCTGATCGATGGTGCTGCACCCGGACAGCGCGAGCAGCGCCGCGATTGCTGCAACAGCGGCATAGGCCGCTTCATTCGATCTGGTCCCTCTCATGGCGGGGCGATCTTAGCGGGGGTGGCTGGGGCGTAAAGAGGCGAGACGAGGGCGGGAGCAGGGCGCCAAACGCAGGAAAGGCGGAGCTTTGGGGCCCCGCCTCCCTGTGCGAATGTCGAGCCTCACGCCCGTTCGGGACGATCAGTCCGGCAACCGCGAGACCTTTCGGTCTCTGGATCACGCGCTCGACCTCATGGTTCCCCATGACGCGGCGGCGTGACCCGACCACGGTCCTTGTTTTACGTCGCGTTGCTACGACGTGGCTTCTGCCCTGGCCGGGCCGAAACCAATTAGCGGCGAGATTTGCGGCGCAAAATACCCCGGCGACTCCGCCTCACGGTATTGCGGCGATGCCGCCAGACCGTGGCACTTTGCGCTTACTCACCTCTCCGCCTTGAGCCGCCCATGGCAATGGGCGACCGTGGGCTTGCCTGCCCCGTGAGTTTTCCGACTGTTTCCCGGAGCCGTCGGATTTCTCCGCCGGCGCCTTCCACACCCGGTCCGCTCACAAAAGAAGCATACATCAGCCCGCGCGCTGTGCATCCGCGCGCAGGCGATTATCCCCATTATCCACCGAGCCCGCTTAAGGGAACGAGCGGGGAAGCCGGGCGTTGTTGTGTGGCTCAGATGGCGATGGAATGGAGGATCGGAATTGGTGGGAGCCGTGGCGCAGGGGGCCAAGTCCAATCTGCTGCCAGATGCGGATCTGGCGAACATGACGGCCGCGCCGCGCGGGGCGCTCCCGCACGAGGTCGAGGCGCGTCTCTTCGTCGACGACGGCCTCGTCCCGAACAACGGCAAGCTGCCGGTCATTCTCTACCGGCATGGCCTTGCGCTCGAACATGCCAGCAAACCCGAACGAGCCTTCGAGACGCTGTTCAAGTCGAATGGCTGGAGCGGCGCCTGGGTCGACGGCATCTATGACTTTCACCACTACCACTCGACCGCTCACGAGGTGCTGGGCATCGCGCAAGGCTCGGCCAAGGTCCAGTTGGGCGGTCCGCAGGGACTGCTGGTCGATCTCGCGGCCGGCGACGCGATGGCGATCCCGGCCGGTGTCGGCCATTGCCTGATCGCCGGCGACGACCTGGTCGTGGTCGGCGCCTATCCCGAGGGTCAGGACTGGGATCTGTGCCGCGCCACGGAGTCAGACCGCTTGGAGGCGCTCGAGAACATTCCCTGGGTGCCGTTGCCCAAGCTCGATCCGGTGTTTGGGCTGGACGGTCCGGTGCTGGCGAGGTGGGTCGACTAGTCGCTTCCCTTGATGTTCAAGATGGCTACACTGACCTCCAAGGGCGCAGGTGCTGCGCGCTTCTTGCGGCAATTTACGGATCCGACCATGCGTGCCGGTGGCAACCAGCGTGGGGCCCGCACAATCAGTCTAGCGTTGGTTGCGGGTTTGATCGCGTTCGAGACCATTCTCGCGCTTAGCGCGGGCGCGGTCGGGATTCCGGGCCTATTCCTCATCCGTCTCGCCAAGGGCGGCGGCGTTGAAGCCCCGCAACCAGGGACAGCGTCCGAAGGTGGCGAGAGCGTCATCGCCAAACTTGAAGCCACGAACGAGCCGTCGCATCAAACGAAGGTGGCGGCGAAGCCGCTTTCGCCGGTTGTGCCCGCGGGCCCGCCGCGGCTCGACGGCCTCGCCGACATCCCGTTGACGCCGTGGGTTCGGGACGAGGCCAAGCCGGACAAGCCGACAGCCTTCGCCGCCAATTCCGCCGGGCGCGAGGTGCTGCCGTGGGACGCGGTCGAGCCGGTGCCGTACCCGACCGGAGAACCTGACGCCGCGTCGGCGGACGCCACCGCCTCACTTCCGGAAGCGGCGCCGGCAGCGCCGCGCGCGCGCGCCGCGCCGATCGAGCTTCCCGCCAGTGGCGAGGTCGAAACCTGGGTCAAGGCCAAGGCGACCGAGATCAAGGGCGAGGAGCGCGCCCGGCCGCTCTATCATTTCGAGTATTGGCTCGAGCCGCCGGAGGACATGAAGGGACGGCTGGCGGCCGTCGCCTATGAGTTCAATACGCCCGCGGTCATGCCGCAGTCGCAGGTCTCGAGCGAGCGAGACACCGGCTTCCGCATTCTCGCCGGCGGGCTCACGTGCCCCGACAAGGTCACCATTACCCTCAAATTCAACGACGGGCGCTCGCAGCAGGTCGCCGTCGACGGGTGCCGGCTGGTGGACAAGGCTGACGCCGCTTAGCCCATGCCTGCCACCTCCGCCACCAGCTCGCGGAAGCGGGGTCTCTGGCTCTCGATATAGGGCAGCGGCCGGCACACATCGATGGTGGCGATGCCGATGCGCGTGGTCAGCGCGCCATTGAACAGGCCTTCCCCGAGCCGCGCCGACAATTTGGCGGTGAGCCCGTGCCCGATCACCTGATGGATCAGATCGTCGCCGAGCGCGATTCCGCCCGTGAGCACGATATGCGTGACCACCATGCGCGCGAGCTTGAGCAGAGAGAGCGTGCCCGGGCGCGCGCCGTATAGCGTGGCGAGCCGGCGCAGCATGCGCAGATTCTCGCCGCCGACGAACAGCATGTCGACCACGGCATGGGGACTGACGGCGGTCACCACCGACACCCGCTTGGCCGACGCCGCCACGATGGTGCGGGCATAAGGATCGAGCGGCGCGACCAGCGTGCGCTCGGTGAGCCGCAGCAACTCGCTCGCATCCATGATGTCGTGCTCATGCTCGGCGAGACGCTTGAGACCCCAAGCAAGGTCCTTGCGCCCGGCATAGAGACGCTTCAGGCGATCGGCGACGTCGATGGCGAGCTTCTTGTCGTTCTGCCGCGCGGCGCTGTCGGCCTCGTGCCTGATCTTGCCGAGCCGGCCGAGCCGCGCGAGCCCGGCGACTTCGCGCAGGATGATCATCAGCAGCGCGAACAGGACCAGCGCCAACAGCCCGGCAGCCGCCCAGCCGATCCAATCGTCGCGCGCGATCAGCGCCAGCACGTAATCGTAGAGCCAGAGCGAGGCGAGCAGGCTGACGAGACCGCCAAGCGCGCCGATCAGGATACTGCCCCATCTGAGCCCGCGGCCGAGGTCCGGAACCGTGCGCCCCCGCACCACCGGCAGCGATTCCGGCTCCGCCACGGCGGGTGGGGTAGGCGGCAGGAACACATCGACCTCCTCGACGCGGAAGGCGGCGGGTTTGCGGTGCGCTTTCTTGCTCATGCCAAATAGTCTCCGATCAGCGTCTGAAGAGCGCGGTCGAGGCGGATATTTGGGAACGGCGCAAAGCCTCCGGAAGGGAGGCGATGAGGATTGGGCGGCCTGAACCGCACGAAGCGCATTTCGCCCTCTTCGGTCTGCCAGCCTTGCAGCGCGGCCCCGGGGTCGGACGGCAGATCGCCGGGAAAGATGGCGAACTCCTCGTTGCCGTCGAATTTGCGCCGGCCGATGGTCTCGCCGGCCAGCGGATAGCCGATGATGCAAGGCAGCGTCTCGCCGTTCCGCCGCGCCTGGCCTTCGCGCGTCGCGCGGATTGCCGCCATCGCCAGCACATTGACCTCCGCGCCGCCAAACTCGGCGCGCGCCATGGCCCGGCCGGCGAGCCTGGCGAGGATCGCTTCGAGCCGGTCGTGGCTTTGCTGGTGGAGATGGTCGGCCTTGGTGGCGGCGAGCACGATGCGGTCGATGCGCGGGGCGAACAGGCTCGACCACAGGCTGTTCGACCCGGTTCTGAAACATTCGAGGATCTCGGTCATGGCGCGCTCGAGATCGGCCATGGCGGCCTGACCGCCGTTCAGCGCCGCGAGCACGTCGATCAGCACGATCTGGCGATCGAGCCGCGCGAAGTGATCGCGAAAGAAGGGCCGCACCACATGCGATTTATAGGCCTCGTAGCGCCGCTCCATCATCGCCCAGAGCGAGCCACGCGCGAAACTGTCATGCCCGCCGGGATCGAGGGGGGCGAATGTGAGCGCCGGCGAGCCGGCGAGATCGCCCGGCATGAGAAAGCGGCCCGGCGGCAGCGTCGAGAGCGCATGCGGGTCGGCGCGCGTCTCGCGCAGGTAAGTCTTGAACTGATCGGAGAGTGTGCTCGCCAAAGCCTCGTCGGCGGGATCGGTCGGATCGACCAGACTGAGCGATGCATGCCATGGCCTGGCAATTTTCTTTCGCGCCGCCGTCCGGCTCTGCTCGAGCGCGGTCCGCGACCATTCCCGATAGTCGATTTCGAGCAGCGGCAGATCGAGCAGCCACTCGCCGGGGTAATCGACGATGTCGATATGGAGCCGCTCGCGGCCGAGCTGCCGCTTCCAGAATTTGGTCGAGGCATATTCGAGCGTCAGCCGGAGCTGGCTGATGCGGCGCGTGCTCTCGGGCCAGCGCGGCGGATCGCCGGTCAGATCGGCGAGATGCTTCTCATATTGGAAGCGCGGCACGGCATCGTCCGGTTGCGGCTCAAGAAAGACCCGCAACAGGCGCCCTTGGGCCGCCGCATCGAAGAACGGCAGCCGCGCACCGGCGATGAGATTGTGCACCAGCGCGGTGATGAACACCGTCTTGCCCGAGCGCGCGAGCCCGGTCACGCCGAGTTTCACATTGGGCGTGACAAGGCTGGTGGCGAAGTCGCCGATGCTGCGCAAGGCATCGCCCGCGGCGTTGCTATAGGTGGAAATCGGCACGCCTCGAACCGTCCTTTGCGCTCTCGTTCCGCGTGGGGCGTAGCCCGCCGCCCGCTAACGACTGCCTAAGAAATGGGCCAGCCAGACCACCCGTAATATGACGGAATTGCAATCTATGCGCTTCAGATGCTTCACCCTTTTGTCAAGCGGCGTCTCAGTCTTGACTTGTCGACTCGCTTCCGTAAATACGTGGCTGCCCGGCGGGATCGCCGATGAGCGAGCCGGACAAGGGAGCAGGGCCGTTAACGGCCCAATGACAAAAACGGATGCGTCAGGAAATGACTCTCATGCGGGCAGCCAAAAGAAAAATTCCCGAGGATTATCGTCCATCGGAAGACGAACCTTTCATGAGCGATCGCCAGCGGGCCTATTTCCGCCGGAAGCTGCTCAACTGGCGGGACGAGATCCTCCGCTCGACCAGGGAAACCCTCCAGCACCTGCATGACGATTCGGCGCAGCACGCCGACATCGCCGACCGGGCGACCTCCGAGACCGAGCGCGCGCTCGAGCTTAGGGCTCGCGACCGCCAGCGCAAGCTGATCGCCAAGATCGACGCCGCCATCATGCGGCTGGACGACGGCACTTACGGCTACTGCGAGGAGACCGGCGAACCGATCAGCCTGAAGCGCCTCGACGCGCGGCCGATCGCCACCTTGAGCGTCGAGGCTCAGGAGCGCCACGAGCGGCGCGAGCGCGTCTACCGCGACGAATAGTTAATCGGCGGGCCGCGGCGCGATCGGAAAGTCGAAGATCGTGTCGGGATAGGGCTCGGGCTCGAGCGTGAAGTGCCACCATTCCTTCGGGTAGTTCTTGAAGCCACGGGCCTGCATCGCCGCGACCAACAGCTCGCGATTTGCCCGCTCCTCCGAACTCAAGCCCTGCGCCGCGGTGTTCGCTTTCACGTCGAAGCAGTCGAAGCTCGTGCCCATGGCCACGCTGCCGTCAGGCGCGTGGCCCTTTTGCGGCACGGTGCAAGATTGAGGCTTGGCGTCTCCCACCGGCGGCGCGCTGTTATCGATGGGCACCAGCGTGAGATCGAGCGTGGCGCCGCGCGAATGGCCTGAGCGCGTGGCGATGTAACCCGGGAACAGGTCCCCCTTGGTGAGATTGGGATACCACATCCCCTTGGATTGCGGGTCGTCCGGTAGCTTCGACCAGGCCACGAACGCGGCGACGGCGCGGGCAGGGCGGTAGCAATCGTAGACTTTGAGCGTGAGGCCGTTGCCTTTGACATCGGCCTGCACCGCCTTCAGCGCTTCTGCCGCCTGCCGCGCCAGCACGCATTCCGCGGCGCCATAGCCATCGACCGATTTGCCGGTGAAGTTATGCGGCCCGGCATAGCGCATGTCCTGCTCAATGGTCGGGTCGACATCGCGGAGATAGACGAAATCGTCCGGCATGGCATCGCCGGCGAAGACGGACGTCGCGGTCGAGAGAGCGGCCAGCACGGCAAGACGGTAAACCATGCGCTCCGGTACCACGCCCTGATAAAAAAACTCCCCGCTGGAGGGCGGGGAGTGGAGAGGTTTGGGGGACTGACATGACTGGCGTGAGCCAGTCGGTGTCGGACCATTAGCAGGGAACTGCCGGCGTTCTTACGACACGAGCGGTGAGAGTACCGGCGTCTTCTCACCGCCTACCCCAACAACACAGGGCGGCCGTAAGCTCGGACTGTTTGTTTACCTCAATCTGCCGCCGATCACAAGTGAAACCGACCGTGGCATTTAGGCAACAGTCAATCCTAAAATGCCATGCAGACGGCTATTTTTTGGCGAAGTCGGGGGCCGGTCGCGTTTCCGCTTTGGCGATGATCACATCCTCCAGCGGCGGCTCGAGATGGGGCCGACCCTTAATGCCGGTCTCGATCAGCATATCGACCGGGCCGCCGATCATGACCAGGTGCTCGACCTCGTCCCGGCGCACCAGCAGCAGCTTCCGCTTGGCATCGACCGTAGCCGTCTCGACCACGCCGAGCCGCTTGTCGCGCGGGCGCACGAAGCCGTGGGTGCTGGATTGGCCGCCGAAGAACGTCCTGAACGCCCAAACCAACAGCGCGGCGAGCGCGATCACGAACAGAATGGCGGCGACGGCAAGTACGAAGTTGTTGGGATCGTCCATAGACGAGGGTTCCTACTCAAACCGCGTTAACAGCTCATTAACCACGCACGTCCGGTCCGAATAAGGCTGCTCGGCCAAGGTCCCCCGCCGTCCCGGCACAAGCCAGAGTCGTAAAGGACGCATGGGTTTGCCCCGCCTCTCGTGACATTGTCCCTAAACAAGATTCGAATCGGCTATTTTGGCCGCCATGACCGATATCGACGCGCCGATGCGCTATGCCTCGCCCGCCGCCGACCTGCCCTCGCGCGACGGCAGCGTGGCGCTCGTGGTTTTGCTGGCGCTGGCGCTGGCGGTCGCCGCCGTCGGCCTCGCTATGGTGTCGCGCGAGATGGCCGAGCCGTTCGTGCTTGCCATCCTGGCCGGGCTCGCCGTGGTCGGCGTGTTTTGCCTGTTCGCCGGCGCCGTCGGCATCCTGCATTTCGGCGGGCGGCACGCGCGCAACGACGTCACCAAGGCTTTTGTCGACAATCTGCCGCAAGGCGCGCTGATCGCCGACAGCTCGGGGCGCGTGCTCTACGCCAACGAGTTCTATCGCGATCTGCTCGGCCTCGACCTGGAAGCGAGCGTGCCGGCGCCGGACCGTGCCTTTGCCGGCAACCCGCATCTTGCCGAGGCGATCTTTCGTCTGTCGCGCGCCGCCCAGCAGGGCCGCAGCCTGAAGGAGGAGTTCCGCCTGCCGCCGCCCGGCGAAGGCGAGGACGAGGCGGGCATTGCGCCGCGCTGGTTCCGCATCTCGGTCCAGCCCATGCCGCCCGACCCACGCTCGGGCCGCAAAGGCGCGCTCACCGTGTGGCAGGTCGACGAGATCACCATGGACCGCGCGCGCGAGGAGGCGAGCTTCGCCAAGGTGCAGGCGGCGATCGCCTATCTCGACAGCGCGCCGGCCGGCTTCTTCACCGCCGACGCCGACGGCAACATCGAATATCTCAACGCCACGCTCGCCCAGTGGCTTGGCCTCGACCTGTCGGAGGTCGCCGGGCGTCAGCTCAAACTTCAAGAGATCATGTCGGCCGACAGCGCCGCGCTGATCGCGCCGAACGGCCGCGGCCAGGCGCCGGGTGCGACGCGCCGCTTCGACCTCGACCTGGTCAAGGCCGACGGCACCAGCCTGCCGGTGCGCGTGCTGCATCGTTTGCCCCGGGCCGGCACGAGCGGCGGGCTTGCTCATGCCCTGGTGTTGAACCGCGGCCCCGGCGAGGCGGAGGAGGCCGGCGCCGCCGAGCTCAGATTTGCGCGGCTGTTCCACTCGGCCCCGATCGCCATCGCCACGGTGGATGCGCAAGGCTTCATCAGCGCCACCAACGCCGCCTTCATGCGGCTGTTCGGTACCGCCGGCGACGACGGCAGCAGAGTGACCCTCGACAGTCTGGTCGAGCCCGACAGCCATCAGGCGCTCCGCCATGCGCTCGATGCCGCCTTCGCCCGGCAAGGATTGATCGAGCCCGTCGACATCGCCTTTGCCGGCGACAAGGAGCGCAGCGGTCGGATCTATCTCAGCCCGATCGAGCAGACCGACGGCGACAACGAGGCGGCCATCGCTTACGCCATCGACACCACCGAGCAGCGCGCGCTCGAGATGCAGATCGCCCAAGGCCAGAAGATGCAGGCGGTCGGTCAGCTCGCCGGCGGCATCGCCCATGACTTCAACAACATGCTGACCGCGATCATCGGCTTCTCCGACTTTCTGCTGATGAACCATCGGCCGACCGATCCCGCCTTCCAGGACATTATGAATATCAAGCAGAACGCCAACCGGGCCGCCGGCCTGGTGCGCCAGCTGCTCGCCTTCTCGCGCCAACAGACCTTGCGGCCGCAGCGGCTTCAGCTCGGCGACGTGTTGTCGGAGCTGTCCATCCTGCTCAGCCGCCTGCTCGGCGAGAATATCGAGCTCAAGCTCGACCAGGCGGGCGATCTCTGGGCGGTTAAGGCCGACCTCCACCAATTCGAGCAGGTGATCATCAACCTCGCCGTCAATGCGCGCGACGCCATGCCGGAGGGCGGCAAGCTCACCATCCGCACTGCCAATATCAGCGAGCCGGACTCGCGCGAGCTTGGCCAGCGCCACATCCCGCCCGGCGAATATGTGCTGATCGAGGTGAGCGACACCGGCACCGGCATGACGCCGGAAGTGAAGCACAAGATCTTCGAGCCGTTCTTCTCCACCAAGGAGGTCGGCCGCGGTACCGGGCTCGGCCTGTCGACCGTCTACGGCATCGTCAAGCAGACTGGCGGCTACATCTTCGCCGAGAGCGAGGAGGGCAGCGGCACCGTCATGCGCGTCTACCTGCCGCGCTCGATCGAGACCGCGGCGGAAGTCGAGCAGGGCAAGATCGAGCGCCGTCCCGAGAAGCCGAAGGACCTGACCGGGCGCGGCACCGTGCTCTTGGTCGAGGACGAGGACGCGGTCAGGAGCTTCGCCGCGCGCGCGCTCGGCCAGCGCGGCTATAACGTGCTTCAGGCGACCACCGGCGCCGAGGCGCTCGAAATGTTCGCCGGCCATCAGGGCGAGGTCGATCTGGTGGTGAGCGACGTGGTGATGCCCGAAATGGACGGGCCGACTCTGTGCGGCCACCTCCGCCGCCAGCGCCCCGACCTCAAAGTGATCTTCATCTCGGGCTATGCCGAGGATTCATTCCGCCAGCACCTCGCCGAGAACGAGGACTTTATGTTCTTGCAGAAGCCGTTCGATCTCAAGCAGCTGGCGGCCGCGGTGAAAGCCGCGCTCGAGGCCTAACGCCGGGTCCGGCGTTCAGTTTGTCATTGCCCGGCTTGACCGGGCAATCTAGTAACCACCCAAGGACTTTAGTCGCGAATGCCGGGGTTACTGGATGCCCGCCTGCGCGGGCATGACATTTTTCAACGCTGATCAAGTTGGAGCGTTCGCGTGCCGGATTACGAAATCGTGCCGCCGGAAGAAGCCGGCGCAGGGTCGAGACGCCACCGGGCCAAGCCGCGCCTGCCGGCTCTCACCATCGAGCGCTATGGCGGCCGGCTGATTTATTTCTGGTTCGGCATGCGCTTCGGCGCGCTGATGAAGCTGTTCAAGCGCGGCAATTACAGCTTCACGCTGAACTGCATTCCCGACACGCTGCTGTTGTTTTTGTGGGTGCCGTGGAACTCGCTGCTCTATTGGATCTCGGAAGCGAAATATAAAAGTCGCGCCGAAGCGCTCAAGCTCGATCCGCCGCCGGTCTTCGTCCTCGGTCATTGGCGCACCGGCACCACGCTGCTGCACGATTTGTTCTCGGTCGATCCCAATCTCGCTTACCCGACCACCTTCGAGTGCTTCTTCCCGCACCATTTCCTGCTGACCGAGGGCGTGCTGCCCAAGGTGATGAAACGTCTCCTGCCGAAGAAGCGGCCGCAGGACGACGTACCGGTCGGCTTCGACCGCCCGCAAGAAGAAGAATTCGGCATGATGATGCTGGGCGAGGGGACGCCTTACCTCACTTGCGCCTGGCCGAGACTTGGCCCCGCCGACAGCGAATTCCTCGACTTCAAGGGCGTCGCGGAGCCCGAGAAGAAAACATGGGCTGACGCTTATCTGTGGTTCTACCGCCGGCTGCTGTTGAAGCATGGGGGCAAGCGGCTGGTGATGAAGACGCCGGCCAATGCCGCGCGGCTCAAGCTGCTGACCAGGCTGTTCCCCGACGCCCGCTACGTCTATCTCGCCCGCAACCCGCTCAACGTGTTTCCGTCGACGGTCAAGCTGTGGCGCGCGCTCTATTCGGTGCAGGGCCTGCACAACCCGCCGCGTCTCGATCCCTGGCTCGATGACTACGTGCTCGACATGTTCGCGCGCCTCACCGAGGACTACGAGGAGGATCGCCATCTGATCCCCAAAGACCGCCTGGTCGAGCTGCGCTACGAGGATTTCGTCAAGGACCCGGTGGCCTCGATGCGCGACATCTACACCCGCCTCGAGATTCCGGGCTTCGCCCAGGCCGAGGCGCCGATGCGCGAATTTCTCGCCGAGCGCTCCGAGCACAGAGTGTCACGCTACGACATGCCGCTTGCCCTCAAGCGCAAGATCGTCGAGCGGCTCAAGCCCTATATCGACCGGTTCGGCTATCGCGACGCGGTCGACGCCGCGTTGCGCGTTGAACCGACGACCTAGGAGGCTTGGCCCGCGTGCTGACCCTTAGCGGGATTGAGCGGACCGGTTTGGCGCGAACGACTCAATGGCGACAATGACCGCCATGGCGCTATGTCGGCTCAGCCGGCCATTGTCGAGACCAAGCCTCGCCACGCACCAAGCCTCGGCTAAGGCGGGCGCCGCCCACCGTTGGTCCAGCTGCGACTTGACGCCCTGCGCGATGACTTGCTCGCGCTCCTCGACGGCAGCGGCGGCGAACTGTTCCAAAGTACATTCGTCTCCGGTGGCGTCGGCGATGTCGATGTAGCCACCCACGCGGCTAGCGATCTCGTCTTGGACATTCGATGGCAGAAGCTGCACTTTCTCCAGCAGCGACAGCACCGTCCTCTCCCAAAACAATGAACGAACGAACATGGCCCCCTCCTCAAAAGTTGCGTCTGCTATGGGTCAAATCACGGACATGCCTCGATCAGGGCACGGTTTCGGTATGGCCGGAATAGATCCAGCCGCTCTGCGAGGTCTTGGGATCGGCGACCTGCACCCAGCCGCGTTTGCGCGCGACGATGCGGAGTTTCGCACCCTTCGCCACCACGCTGACCACGCGCGCGGTCGATGACGGTCCGTCCCGCAGATTGACATAGGCCGAGGGCCTGACCCAATTCGCCGCACCGCCGTCATTCGCGTTTCGCTCGGGCCGCCGCGTCGGCAACGGCACGAGTTCAGATATGAAAGGTGGTTCATCGGTGGTCGCGGCACTCGGTGCGACAGCAGCGACCTCGACGTCATCAGGCGGTGTGTCGGGATCTTGCGCCTGTGCGGATTCGGTTTCGCCCGCAGTATCGGCGATCGCTGCCGTCTCAGCGACCGTAAGCTTGAGGATGGTCGCGGCGTCGGCGAGGATGGCGCTATTCGGCGCCAAGAGCTGGATGGTGAGTTCGGACTCGCCGCTCCCGGCGCCGGCCGCGAGATGCAGATCGCCGATCTCGCCGGGCCGCAAGGTCCAGTCCGTCTCGCCATGCGGGCGCCCGTTCGACAATGTGCTGCCCGGCGGCAGGCCCCTGATGACGATGACGCTGCCGGCCGGAACGTTGTCGGTGCCGTCGAGCGCAATCGGCAGCAGAACATTCTCGCCGGAAGCGGCCTCGATCCTGGCGGGCGCCGACAGGACCGGGAGCCCAAGCTCGGGCTGCGCCGCCGGCATGGGGCTTTCGCTTGGTGGACGCGTCACCGGCCGCGACCATGGCGGCTCGATCAGGCGGAGCCAGAAAGCAGCGAGCGTCAGGTTCGGCAGCAAGGCGGCGACCACCAGCACCGCGGTCAGTTTGCGAATCCCCGACGCCAGCACGGCAAACGGCGCGCCCGGCGCCGCATGCGGAGCGGGCGCTGAGGGGGGAGCTTCCTCTGCGCGCGGGGCGAAGCGCTGGGCGATCTGCGAGGCGCTTGGGGCTTGCGCGTGGCGCAATGCATTTTTGGCGTAGGCCTTGACCAGTTCGAGCCGCTGCGGCGTCAACTCCAGTCCTGCTTCGGTCGCGCCCGGCCGATGGCCGTTGGTTTTTGCCTCGCCGCGGCCGTTTGCGTCGCCCTGCCAGGCGCGCGCGACCTTCAAGGCCAGAACATTGGTCTGCGGCTTGAATTTGAGTTGCCCCATGGAGCCCGCGATCGGCCAGAGCGGGGAGGTCGATCCCTCCGCCGTGTGTCAGGTGACGCGATTGACTGGAACGCGAGGGATTGCAGCGCGGAACGCGGAGATGAAGTTATGCCCCGGGCGAAGTCGGGGCGAGTCTTCGTCACTGGCGCTGCAATCCCTCGGCGGCTTCAACGTGCAAGGCGGCAAAGTGTTCCCGCTGCCGTTAGCTTCCGGGCGCCAGGACCTTCGTAACCCGCGGCGAGGCGACTTTTTTGCCGCCGCGCAAAAGAACAGATTGCGAACCAAGAACAAAACAGGTACATTGCCGATTAAGCCACCGAGCGGGCGTGGCCTCCCGCCGACGCTTGAGACGCGCGCAAGGGGGAGGCCGTCGAGCCCACCATTTGCGAGCCCCGTGGGGCTGTGAAATAAGGGAGAATCCTCATGTCGAATGTCGCACTGCGCCTGGTCGAAGGAGCTGAGATGGATAGAGAGAAGGCGCTGGAAGCGGCGATCTCGCAGATCGAGCGCGGTTTCGGCAAAGGTTCCATCATGCGGCTCGGGGCGAACGAGAAGATCGTCGAGGTCGAAGCGATCTCGACCGGGTCGCTCGGGCTCGACATCGCGCTCGGCATCGGCGGGCTGCCGCGCGGCCGCGTCGTCGAGATTTACGGGCCCGAATCGTCGGGCAAGACCACGCTGGCGCTGCATGTTGTCGCCGAGGCGCAGAAGCGCGGCGGCATTTGCGGCTTCATCGACGCCGAGCACGCGCTCGATACCGTCTATGCCCGCAAGCTCGGCGTGGATTTGGAGCAGCTGCTGATTTCCCAGCCCGACACCGGCGAGCAGGCGCTCGAGATCACCGACACGCTGGTGCGCTCCGGCGCCATCGACGTGCTGGTCGTCGATTCGGTGGCGGCGCTGACGCCCAAGGCCGAGCTCGAAGGCGAAATGGGCGACCAGTTGCCGGGCTCGCAAGCCAGGCTGATGAGCCAGGCCCTGCGCAAGCTCACCGGCTCGATCTCCAAGTCGCGCTGCATGGTGATCTTCATCAACCAGATCCGCATGAAGATCGGCGTGATGTTCGGCAGCCCCGAGACCACCAGCGGTGGCAATGCGCTCAAATTCTACGCCTCGGTCAGGCTCGACATTCGCCGCATCGGCGCCATCAAGGAGCGCGAGGAGGTGGTCGGCAACCAGACCAGGGTGAAGGTGGTCAAGAACAAGGTGGCCCCGCCGTTCAAGCAGGTCGAGTTCGACATCATGTATGGCGAGGGCATCTCCAAGACCGGCGAGTTGGTCGATCTTGGCGTCAAGGCCGGCGTCGTCGAGAAGTCGGGCGCCTGGTTCTCGTTCGATAGCGAGCGCATCGGGCAGGGCCGCGAGAACGCCAAGACCTATTTGAAGGAGCATCCCGAGACCGCCCAGAAGATCGAGCGGGCCGTGCGCCAAAGCGCCGGTTTGCTGGCCAGCCAGATTCTGGAAGGCGGGTCGCAGACCGTGAGCGACGCGGGCGAAAGCGAGGACGCCGAGGGGGCCGAGGCCGACGGCACGGTGACGCCGCTGGCCGGCGGCGCCGCCAGGCGCGGCCGCCGCGGGTAAGGAGTCTTTAGCTCTAATCGCCAGCTCTAATCTCCGGGTGATTGAGGGCGGGCGAACAGCCTCTGCTGCGAGGGTGGCGCTAGACAGCCTCCTTTCCTGACCTTATGTCTCACCTTGGACGCTGAGCCGGTCCTGCTTCTGGGAAGCGGCCAAGCGGCGCGTGGCTCCGGCCGAATCGGCTAGGGTCAGTTAAAGCGCCGGTCCCGCCATAAGGTCTCCCGTTACCCTGCTATGACCTCCGCCAAGTCCTCCACCAAGACCCCGCGGGTGAAATCGACGCCTGCCAAGGGCGCCGACGGCAAGCACGCCGGCGGCGGTAGCTCGGGCGCGCGCGTCGGCCATACCGGCTTGGGACACACCAGCACCAACGAGATCCGCGCGGCTTTCCTCGATTTCTTCGCCAACAACGACCACGAACTGGTGCCGTCGGCGCCGCTCGTGCCGCGCCACGACCCCACCCTGATGTTCACTAATGCCGGCATGGTGCCGTTCAAGAACGTGTTCACCGGCGCCGAGAAGCCGAAATTTCTGCGCGCCGCCTCGGCGCAGAAATGCGTGCGCGCCGGCGGCAAGCACAACGATCTCGACAATGTCGGCTACACCGCCCGTCACCACACCTTCTTCGAGATGCTCGGCAATTTCTCGTTCGGCGATTATTTCAAGGAGCGCGCCATCCTGCTCGCCTGGGAGTTGCTCACCAAGGATTTCGCGCTCGACCCGAAACGGCTGCTGATCACCGTGTTCGCCACCGACGACGAGGCGGCCAAGCTGTGGAGCAAGATCGCCGGCATCCCTGAGTCAAAAATCATCCGCATCGCCGGCAGCGACAATTTCTGGTCGATGGGCGATCTCGGCCCGTGCGGCCCGTGCTCCGAGATTTTTTACGATCATGGACCGAAGCTTCAGGGCGGCCCGCCCGGCAGCCCCGACCAGGACGGTGACCGCTTCGTCGAGATCTGGAATCTCGTGTTTATGCAATACGAGCAGCTGGCCGGCGGCAACCGCAACGACCTGCCGCATCCCTCGATCGACACCGGCATGGGGCTCGAGCGCATCGCCGCGGTGCTGCAAGGCACCCACGATAATTACGCCATCGATCTGTTCCGCGCGCTGATCGCGGCCTCGGTCGATCTGACCGGCGTGCGGGCCGATGCCGAGCACGCGCCGAGCCACCGCATCATCGCCGATCATCTGCGCGCCTCGTCTTTTCTCATCGCCGACGGCGTGCTGCCGTCAAACGAGGGCAGGGGCTATGTGCTGCGCCGCATCATGCGCCGCGCCATGCGCCACGCCCATATTCTCGGCGCCAAGGACCCGCTGATGTATCGCCTGGTGCCGGCGCTGATCGAGCAGATGGGCCGCGCCTATCACGAGCTCGAGCGTGGCCAGAGTTTGATCGAGGAGACGCTGAAGCTGGAGGAGACGCGCTTCCGCGAGACGCTCGAGCGCGGGCTGAAGCTGCTCGACGACGCGACCAAGAGGCTGAAGCGCGGCGATACTTTGCCGGGCGAGGTCGCTTTCAAGCTCTACGACACTTACGGCTTCCCTTACGACCTCACCGAGGACGCACTGAAAGCCCGCGGCCTCGGCGTCGACGCCGCAGGCTTCGCCGCCGCCATGGAGCGGCAGCGCGCCGAGGCGCGCAAGTCGTGGGCGGGTTCGGGCGAAGCCGCGACCGACGCGCTGTGGTTCGAGCTGAAGGAGGAACTCGGCGCCACCGAGTTCCTGGGCTACGAGACCGAGTCCGCCTCGGCCGAGATCGTGGCGCTCATCAAGGACGGCGTGAGGGTCAAGGAGCTGAAGCAAGGCGAGCGCGGCATCGTGCTGGTCAACCAGACTCCGTTCTATGCCGAATCGGGCGGCCAGGTCGGCGACCGCGGCACGCTCGCCGGCGCCAAGGGCGCGAAGTTCGCGGTCGGCGACACGCAGAAGAAGCTGCATGGGTTGTTCCTGCATGACGGCGTGGTGGAGCAGGGCGCGCTGAAAGTCGGCGACGAGGTCCTGCTCGACGTAGACCATGCGCGCCGCAGGCCCACCCGCGCGCATCATTCCGCGACGCATCTATTGCATGAGGCGCTGCGCCAGGTGCTGGGGTCCCATGTGGCGCAGAAGGGCTCGCTGGTCGAGCCCGGCCGCCTCAGATTCGACTTCTCGCACCAAAAGCCGATGACCCATGACGAGATCCGGCGGGTCGAGGACCTGGTCAATGCCATGATCGTGCAGAACACGGAGGTTGAGACCCATCTGATGACGCCCGAGGAGGCCATCGCCAAAGGGGCGCTTGCTTTGTTCGGCGAGAAATATGGCGAGGAGGTGCGCGTCGTCAGCATGGGCGTGGACTCAAAGAGCGAACGCGCGGGACACGCTTATTCCATCGAGTTGTGCGGCGGGACCCATGTCGGGCGCACCGGCGATATCGGCCTGTTGAAGATCGTCAGCGAGAGCGCGGTCGCCTCCGGCGTGCGCCGCATCGAGGCGCTTACGGCCGAGGCGGCGCGGGCCTATCTCGATACGCAAGAAGAGCGCGTGCGCGAGGCGGCCGAGCTGCTCAAGGTCGGCCCCGACGAGGTCATTCAGCGGCTTGCCGCGGTCATCGACGAGCGGCGCAAGCTCGAGCGTCAGCTCGCCGACGCCAAGCGCGAGCTAGCCCTTGGCGGCGGCGGCGGGACCGCGGCGCCAGCGGCGGTGCGGGAGCTCGGCACGGTCAAGCTGCTCGCCCGCGTGATGCAAGGCGTCGCACCCAAGGATTTGCGCGGCCTAGTCGACGACGGCAAGCAGCAACTGGGCTCCGGCATCGTCGCCATTGTCGGCATCAGCGACGAGGGCAAGGCGGCGCTGGTGGTCGGCGTCACCGCCGACCTCACCGCGACCCACGATGCCGTCGATCTCGTCCGCGTCGGCGCCGAAGTGCTCGGCGGCAAGGGTGGCGGCGGCCGCCCCGACCTGGCTCAGGCCGGTGGCCCCGACGGCGCGCGCGCCGAAGCGGCCCTCGACGCGATCGCGGCCAGGATCGCCGGTGAGGGGGGCGCCCCTGCCGGCGCCGCGGCGAGCGGAAGCGCTTAAGGCCATGGCCGCGCAGTCAGCCTGGCGCCGCTGGCGGCGAGACGTCCACGACATTCTCGAAGTTGGCGGCGACGCGCATCCCGCCGGGCGCTTCGTCAACGTCTTCATTGTCGTTTTGATCTTCTTGAACGCCTTCGCCTTTGCCGCCGAGACCGTCGATGGTCTCGCCGTCCGCTACGATCCCTACTTCCGTGCCTTCAATATCTTCTCGGTGGCGGTGTTCAGCATCGAATATCTGCTGCGGCTGTGGAGCGCGGTGGACATTCCCATGCTGAGCCGCATGAAGCCGTGGAAGGCGCGGCTCAGATTCGCGACCAGGCCGATCATGCTGATCGACCTGTTTGCCGTGCTGCCGTTCTATTTCAGCTGGCTGGTGCCGGTGGATCTCAGGGTGCTGCGGGTGCTTCGCCTGTTCCGGCTGCTGAAGCTCGTGCGCTACTCCCCGGCCTTGCAAACCCTCGGCCGCGTCGTCGAGAACGAATACCGCGCTTTGCTTGGCGCGCTGCTCATCATTCTCGTGCTGCTCTTGTTCGCTTCCACCGCGGCCTATTTCCTGGAGCGTGAAGCGCAACCCGACAAATTTGGCTCGGTCCCCGCCGCCGCCTGGTGGGCGCTCGCCACCCTGACCACGGTCGGCTATGGCGACATCGTGCCCGTCACGCCGCTGGGCAAGATGCTCGGCGGCGTGGTCATGCTGCTCGGGGTCGGCATGATCGCGCTTCCCGTCGCCATCATAGCCACCGGCTTCAACCAGGAATCGAGCCGCCATCAATTCGTGATCACCTGGAGCATGGTGGCCCGCGTGCCGCTCTTCGCCACCATGGACGAGAGCGAGATCGCCGAGATCACCAAGCTGCTCTACGCGCGGAATTACCTGCCGGGAGTCCCTATCGTGCGCGCCGGCGGCGTGGGCGATGCCATGTATCTCATCGCCAGCGGCGAGGCTGAGGTCGAGATCGGGCGCGACAAGCGCGTCGTGCTCAAGGACGGCGATTTCTTCGGCGAGATGGCGCTGCTCGAGCGCCGCCGCCACAAGCACGACGTGGTGGCCATGACCAAGTGCCGGATTTATGTGCTCGATGCCGAGGCGCTGTCGCGCCTCGCGCGCAGCCATCCGGAGATCTTGCGCCACATCCGCGAGGTGGCCCGGACGCGCGCCGCCTCCGGCGATGCCGCGCAGGGCGAAGTCCGCAAGCGCAAGACCCGCGCCGCCTCGTCATCGCTCCCCAAGCAGGATGCCGAGACCTAGGCCGCGGCGCGGTCGGCGATTTCCTTGCTGAGATTGTCGCCGATCTTGTCGAGGAATCCTGAGGTCGACAGCCAACGCTGGTCGGCCCCGACCAGGAGCGCAAGGTCCTTGGTCATGAAGCCGTCCTCGATGGTTGCGACCACCACGCGCTCCAGCGTCTCGGCGAAGCCCATGAGCTCGTCATTGCCGTCGAGCTTGGCGCGGTGCTTCAACGCGCCGGTCCAGGCGAACACCGAGGCGGTGGCGTTGGTCGAGGTCTCGCGCCCCTGCTGGTGTTGCCGGTAGTGGCGGGTGACGGTACCGTGCGCCGCCTCGGCCAGCACGGTCTTGCCGTCGGGCGTCATCAACACGCTGGTCATCAGCCCGAGCGAGCCGAAGCCCTGGGCCACGGTGTCGGACTGCACGTCGCCGTCGTAATTCTTGCACGCCCACACATAGCCGCCCGACCATTTCAGGCACGCGGCGACCATATCGTCGATCAGCCGGTGCTCGTAGGTCAGCCCGCGCTTGGCGAACACGTCCTTGAACTCCGTCTCGAAGATCTCGGCGAAGATGTCCTTGAAGCGCCCGTCATATGCCTTGAGGATGGTGTTCTTGGTCGACAGATAGACCGGCATGTTCCGGTGCAGCCCGTAATTCAGCGAGGCGCGCGCGAAGTCGCGGATCGAGTCGTCGAGATTGAACATGCCGAGCGCGATGCCCGAGCCCTCGAACTCATGCACCACATGCTCGATGCGCGTGCCGTCCTCGCCCTCGAAGGCGAGGGTGAGCTTGCCCTTGCCGGGCACGCGGAAATCGGTGGCGCGGTACACGTCGCCATAGGCGTGACGGCCGATCACGATCGGCTTGGTCCAACCCGGCACTAGGCGCGGCACGTTGTTGCAGATGATCGGCTCGCGGAAGATGACGCCGCCCAGGATGTTGCGGATGGTTCCGTTCGGCGACTTCCACATCTGTTTGAGGCCGAACTCCTTCACCCGCGCCTCGTCGGGCGTGATGGTCGCGCATTTGACCCCAACCCCGCAGGCCTGGATGGCGCGGGCGGCGTCGATGGTGACCTGGTCGTCTGTCAGGTCGCGATTCTCGATCGACAGGTCGACATAAAGCAGCGGCAGCTCGAGATGGGGAAAGATCAGCTTGTCTTTGATCAGTTGCCAGATGACCCGCGTCATCTCGTCCCCGTCAAGGTCGGCGACCGGGTTCTTTACTTTAATCTTGCTCACGTCGAATCTCCGGCGCGGGAAGGGGCAAGGTGTGGACTTACCATTCCGAGCGGTCCCGCCCCCCATTGCGGGCAACCGCCTCTCTATAGCATCGTGCTTCAATGGTGAAAGCAAGAGTGACGCGTGCCTCGACCGGAGGCAGGGCTGCGCGCCCGAAAGGCACCGGCGCCGAAGCCGCGGTCACGCCTCCGGCCATCATTCTGGTGAGCCCGCAGCTTGGTGAGAATATTGGGTTCGCTGCCCGCGCCATGGCCAATTTCGGGTTGACCGATTTGCGGCTGGTGACCCCGCGCGACGGCTGGCCGAACGACAAGGCCCACGCCGCTGCGGCCGGGGCGGCCTTCGTCGTAGAGCAAGCCACGGTCTATGACGGCGTCGAGCAAGCCATCGGCGAGCTCAACTTCGTGCTGGCGACGACGGCGCGGCCGCGCGAGATGGTGAAGGCGGTGCTCAGTCCTGAAAGCGCCGGCCGCGAGCTCAGGCGCCGCCGAGACAGCGCCGAACGCACCGGCGTATTGTTCGGGCCCGAACGAAGCGGCCTCGACAACGATACCATCGCACTCGCCGATGCGATTTTGACCGCGCCGGTCAGCCCGGGCTTCGCCTCGTTGAGCCTGCCCCAGGCCGTCCTGTTGTTCGGCTATGAATGGCTGAAAGCCGAAAGCGCCGCCCCGCCGCTTGGACGCGCCACCGAATTCGACGGGCCCGCCACCGAGGGGATCGCCTTCCCCGACACCAGGCCGGCGACGCGCGCCGAGCTGCTTGGCCTGTTCGATCATCTCGAAGGCGAATTGGATCGAACAGGCTTCCTTTATCCGCCCGAGAAGCGCCCTTCCATGGTGCGCGCCATTCGCAATATGTTTCACCGCATGGCGGCCACGGAGCAAGATGTGCGCACTTGGCGCGGCATCGTGGCGTCGCTGTCGGGGCACCGGCCGCGTGGCGGAAAAAAACTGTCATAGTTCCGCCCCGTTTCTGCTATTGCGATGGCCCCTGACGATGCTAGCTTCCGCCACCGGGATGAGGGGCTGCCAATGCATATGGCGTGGTTTCAGTGGGGCGGGGCCGCAACCGCTGCGATTCTGGCACTGCTGATCGGGACACCGCTCAGCGCCCAGGACAGCGGCGTACGGCCGGTCGCCGAGGAACTCGGCCAGCGCACCAAGGCCGCCGCCGCTCCCGAGGGCGAGAAAAAGGGCGGACTCAGCGACAGCGCCGTGCGCGTGTTGATGACCTATGCCTTCTCCATCATTCCCGACGAGCAGCCGGGGCCCGACGGCAAGCCGGTCAAGGTCGACAAGACCGATCCGAACGTGTTTCTTATCCCTGACGAGGATGCCCGCCGCGTGATCCGCGCCGCCACGCGCTCGGCCTATGCCGAGGCCTGCCAGCTCGAGCACCTGGCGCTGGCCAACTATCAGGCCATGATGCAAAGCGAGATCGCCAAGAAGGTCTGGAGCGAGCAGCAGCTTTTGTTGATCAACGCCTTGCACAAGTTCTCTTCGTCCTATTTCTCGGGCGACGCCAGGATCACCGAAGTCCCGGACGAGGGGGCTACGGCCGCCCAAGGTGAAGACCAGCCCAGTCAGGGCGCTGATCTGGTGGCGCCGAAACGGCCGCAATGTCCGCCCGAGCAGAAGCAAAAGGTCGAGAACGCCATCAACGCCTATGTTCAGTCGGCCCAGGCGCCCGCGTCGCCACCCTCGACGGCGTCCCCGCCGGCACCGGCGGTTTCCGGCGCCAATTGACACTTTCCAGCATTCGCGTGTAACAGAGCACGGGCGAAGCCTGGGCTTCCTGGGCTTCGAGGACGCTGGAGACGATCCCGGCGGTCCGTCGCCTTCACCAGCAAGGGTTTTCACGGCAGGCGCGGCGAGATGAGCCAGCGAAGCGTTTGATTTGACTTTGGAGTCTTAGAGCATGACGAAACGCATTCACGCCAAGCACAAGATCGACCGGAGGCTCGGCGAGAATATCTGGGGCCGGCCGAAAAGCCCGTTCAACAAGCGGGAATATGGGCCCGGTGAGCATGGTCAGCGCCGGCGCGGCAAGCTGTCCGACTATGGCCAGCAGCTCCGAGCCAAGCAGAAGCTGAAGGGCTATTACGGCAATATCACCGAGAAGCAGTTCAAGGCCATCTATCGCGAGGCGGCGCGGCTACGCGGTGACACCTCGGAGAAGCTGATCGGCCTGCTCGAGCGGCGGCTCGACGCCATCGTCTATCGCGCCAAATTCGTGCCGACGGTGTTCGCCGCCCGGCAATTCGTGAATCACGGTCATGTGCGCGTCAATGGCCGGCGTGTGAACATCCCGAGCTATCGTTGCCGTGAGGGCGACGTGGTCGAGGTGAGGGACAAGGCCAAGGATGCCGGCATGGTGCTCGAATCGGCCCAGAGCGGGGAGCGCCAAGTGCCCGATTATCTCGACGTCGACCACAGCAAGATGACGGCCAAGCTCACGCGGGTTCCCACGCTCTCCGACGTGCCCTATCCGGTGATCATGGAGCCTAACCTCGTCATCGAGTTCTACTCGCGCTAACCTTCACCACGCTGTCAGCACCAGCGCCACGCCGCCGGCGATCAGGATCGCCCCGACGGTCTTTGCCGCCGCGGCGCCGAATGGCGTGAGCTTCTCGATCGCCACGAGCAGCGTGAGCGCGGCGACCCAGATCAGATTCATCACGCCGCCGACGAACAGCAGCCCCATCAGCACGGCGCAGCAGCCGAGGCAATAGAGCCCGTGGGTAAGCCCCATGCGCCAGGCACCGCCCACGCCTTTGCGCCAATGGGCGGCCAGGAACGAAGCCGGCGTTCGGCAATGGGTGAGGCAGGCCGCTTTGAAGGGCGTGAGCTGGTAGAGACCGGCGGCGATCAGCAGCGATCCCGACAGAAGCCCCGCGCTTAAGCTCATCATCGCCGACAGCGCGCCCAGGCGCTCAAGCCCCCACTGAACCATGACCGCCAACAGGCTGAAAAGAATCCAAATGGCGAGGTAGCCGGAGGCGAAGGCGGGGATGGCGGCGCGCGCGCGAAGGTCGTGGCCCTGGGCCTCGGCCTGGCGCGCGACGCGGGCAAAGAGTAGCACCATGGGGGAAGCCGACGGCAGCATCATCGCCACCATCATCGCCGCCCACATGAAAAACATGATGAGCCAGTAGGAGAGCGTCCAGGCCGGGGCGGCCGCCGGCGGCGTCACGGGTAACAGCCACCCGGTCATGGCGAACGGGTCCATGCCGGTGCCGGCGCCGGTAAACAGCGCAAGCCAGGCGAGCACAATGAGCACGACGAGGGCCGCCAGGACGACAATGTCCTCGCGCCGGAGCAGCGCCTCGACGGCCGTGCCGCTCACGGCCTCAGCGCACCATGCCGCTCTGGCAGAGATGGATCTCGGCGAATTGCCCATAACTGTCCTCGAGCTCATAGGCGACCGGCCCATGGGTTTTCGACCAGCCGCGCCCGATCTCGGCCTCGGCGAATTCGAAGCCGTGCGGCTGCACGATGCGGACGCGATGCTCGGCGCCGGTGACCGGGTTCAGAATGGGTTCTCCTCGCATCTCGACGACGCCCTCGATCTTGGCGCGCGCTCTGCGGCCCGCGATGTCGAGCTCGAACTCGATAGCGGCGAACAGCGGCTCATGCAGCCTGTCGCAGGTCGAGGCGAACACGTTGAAAACGGTGGCGAACGGCTCGGTGTCTTCGCCGCGCAGGATGCGCGACAGGGCTTCACGCTGGGCCGGCGTGGCGCGTTCGTCGATGATGTGCACGCCTTCGCCTTTGCCTTCGTGAATGGGGCCTGGCCAGCGGAAAATCCCTGCGGCGCGGAGCCCGTCGAGCCGCGTCGTGCCGTGGAAGCCTGCCTCGATGTCGTACACCGCCAGCCCGCGGCAATGGCCGTTGCTCGGCAGCGCATTGAACTGGCAGGGGCAGCTGTAATCGCAATTGCAATTGCCGAATTCGCGTCCCTTGATCTCCCACGCCGTCATCACATGTCTCCTTGCGATCGGCGGCGCTCCAAGCCGCCCCGCGGCGACGATTGAGAGGGCATTATGGTATTGATGTGGCGCGGAGCGGGCCAAGCGAATGGCGATGGATAGCGTCCTGACCACTGGCCAGCCGGTAGCCAACCGGACGTCGCGCGTTCAGCGCCTCGCCGACGGCAGGCGCATCGGCTATGCCGAATTTGGCGATCCCGACGGAGCAACGGTGCTTGCCCTTCACGGCACGCCCGGCTCCCGCCTCATGTTCGCGCTGACCGACCAGGCCGCGTGCGCGCGGGGCTTGCGTATCGTCGCGCCCGAACGCCCGGGCTACGGCCTGTCCGATTTCCGGCGCCGAACCTCGTTGGCGCAGACGGCGGAAGACATGACGGCGTTCGCCGACGCGCTCGGCCTCGATCGTCTGGCAATTATCGGCGTATCGGGGGGCGGGCCCTTTGCCATCGCCAGCGCTTCGTCGATACTGGACCGCACCGTTCTGCTCGGGCTGATCAGTCCGGTCGGTCCGATCGCCGATTGTCGGGGCCGCATCCGCATGTCCAAGCTGCATCGTCTGATCTTCACCCGGATCGGCCGCTCGCCCCCGGCCATCGCCTCGTTCTTCTGGTCGCTGCGCAGCCTGGTGCGTCTTGCGCCGGGGGTCGCTTATCGCGCACTGATGCAGCGGGTGCCGCGGTCGGACCGGCTGGTGCTGGCTCGCGCCGAGGTGAAGGCCAATCTGCAGGCCGCGCTCCGAGAGGGCTTGCGCCCGGGCATTAACGGGGCGCGGCAAGACCTGCGCCTGTTCTGCGCGCCTTGGGGTCTGCCGCTCGAGGACATCGACGTGCCGACCGTCATCTGGCAGGGCAGCGACGACCCGATCGTGCCGCCGGGCGCCGCCTACCATCTGGCCGAGACGCTGCCCAATTGCCGGCTCGACGTCATTCAGGGCGGCGGCCACTATTGGGTGTTCGGCGCCTTCGAGCGCGTGCTCGACGCGGCCCAAGCGGCGCTCCGCGGCTAGGTGGGCGGCGGTTCGAGAGTTCGCTGCGGTGAGCAGCCGCCCTATGTTCAGTCATCTCCACACGCGAGGCTTGTCGGTGGCGCGCATTAGCGCGTCGATTGTCCTTGTCTTGCCCAAGCGAAGGCGCGAGTCTGCGCAAGTCTTATGTCCCTGAGGGAAACATGTGCGGGGGCTCACCTTGAGAGTTGCCGCCCTCATGGCGGCGGCCATAGCGCTGCTGGCAAGCGGTGCGCCGAGCGCACAGGGCCAAGACTTGCCGTTGCCCCCGGGCACGATCCTGCGGGCGAGGTGTTCAAGCCGCTGACATTCAGTTGTCCCCCTCCATCGGTGCCCTCGCTCACCAATGGCGCGGACGCCAACTCTTACGTTTGCCTGACCGTCACTCCGCCCTTCGTGGGCACCGCGCCTGCCTACATGGTGGTGACCAGCGAGCCCACGCAATACGTCCGGGTTTACCCGACGGGTGGCTCCCCCAACCGTCCGTTCATGGCGGACCCCAGCACGATACGCGGGCTGACGCCGGCGCAGATCCAGGACGTGCTTGCGTTGCCCACTCTGCCGACGATGATCACGATCGTGACGGTCCCGGCCGGCAGCTGCGTGCTGGTGGGTTTAGGGGCTCCCGCCTTTGGCGGAAGTGGCGGGACCGCGCAGGAATGGGCGGCCGGCATACCCACGGGCCCCAACTGCTCTGGTGTGAACTACCTGCCGCCCGAGTACTACGTCAACCAGCAGGCGATCGGCGCCTTTGCGCTCCTCTACGCGCCGCGCGCAGGGAGCGGCAATGCCGGGGCCGTGGCCGCGGCGCTCGACCAGGGGCCGTACTCTCAGCCCTTCACCGACATGGACCTCCTCTACAAGGCGCTCGATCTGCTCAATTACGGCGATCCCGGCCCGTTGCGACGGGCGCTGGTGCAGCTCGACGGCGAGATCTACGCCGATGTCTCGTCGGTCGCGATCGGCGCCGGCCAGCTTTTCCTCGGCACGGTGCGCGAACAGCTGCGAGCTGAGACGAAGGCGGCGGGTCCGCTGCAGCAGTGGTTGACTGGGTTCGGTGCGGGCGTCGGTCTCTCCGGTAATGGCGACAGCCACGATCTCAATGCCGGCGTGGGCGGGCTTGCGGGCGGCTTCGAGCATCGCTTCAACCAGGCCTTCGTTGCGGGGCTCGCTTTCGGCTATGCCTATACCGGCTTCGACACGAGCGGACTCGATCAGAGTGGCAGCGCCAACAGCTTCGCGGTCACGCCTTACGCGCGCTACGCGCCGGGGGCTTGGTATGTCGAGGGCGCGATCGGTGGCGGCTTTAGCGATGTGTCGGTCACGCGCAACATCGCCTTCCCTGGCGTATTGCGCACGGCCAAGGGCGCACCGGACGGCGGCGCCTTCTTGTCGCAAGCCGAGACCGGCTATCGCCTCAACCTCGGGGCGCGGACGGCCGTCACGCCGTTTGCGGCGATGCAAGGGATCGTCTTCGGGCAACGCGCCTTCACCGAGACCGGCGCGGGCGGGGCCGATTTGAATGTGGATGACAACACGACCGGCTCGGCCTTTGGCGTGCTTGGGGCCGAGATCGCCTATCTCCTGCCCGTGGGACTCGCGGCCCCGATGCGGCTCGAGGGGCGGCTCGGATGGGCGCATGAGTTCGGCGGCACGACGCGTGCCGCGACGGCCTTTTTCGACGGTACGCCGAGCGAGGCAACCTTCACCGTTATTGGGGCGGCGGCGCCCCGCGATGCGGCTCTGTTCGGGCTCGGCGCGCGGCTCGCCCTGCCGTCGGTCGAGCTCCATGCCCGCTATGAGGGTGTGGTCGGCGACGGCTTCATTGTGCAGGGCGGGTCGGCGGGCTTGCGGCTCCTTTTCTGACCCGGCCTGGCGGCAGAGGACCGCTTGCAGCCAGTAGAGAAACTTGCCACAACGCGGCCCATGAAAAGCCAATGGAACGATCAAGCCGCGCGCGAGGCGATCGACGCTTACGCCGCCAAGGGCGTGAGCGAAGATGTCGCGCTCCGCGTTTACACCACGCGCCTGCTCGGCCGCGACCCTCTGCTGGTGCTGCATGGCGGCGGCAACACCTCGGTCAAGTCGCGCGGCACGGACGATCTTGGCGAGGAGCACGCGGTGATCGCCGTCAAGGGCTCCGGCGCCGACATGGCCGATATCGAGCCCTGGGGCTTGCCGGCGGTCAAGCTCGAGCCGCTGCTCAAGCTCCGCGCGCTCGAGGCGCTGTCAGACGAGGCGATGGTCAATGTGCAGCGGCTGAACCTGCTCAATTCGTCCGCGCCCAACCCGTCGGTCGAGACGCTGCTCCATGCCTTCCTGCCGCATAAATTCGTCGACCACACCCACGCCGCCGCGGTGCTGTCGCTGGTCGATCAGCCCGATGGCGAGGCGCTGGCGCGCGAGGTCTATGACGGGCGCATGGGGATCGTCCCCTATATCGCGCCGGGCTTCGGCCTCGCCAAGATTGCTGCGGAAGTGTTCGAGGAGAAGCCCGACGTCGAGGGCCTCATCCTGCACAAGCACGGCATCTTCACCTTCGGGATGAGCGCACGCGAAGCCTATGAGCGCATGATCGATATGGTGTCGCTGGCCGAGAGCCGGTTGCGCCAGGGCCGGCCCATCGTCTTTCCGGCACGGCCGTTGGCCGCTGCCACCGCTTCCGCCGCAGAGATTGCTCCGATCATTCGCGGTGCCGCCGCCATCAAGACTGAAGGCGCCGAGCCTGTACGCTTCATCGCCGAGCTCCGCACCGGGCCCGAGATCCTGGCCTATGTGAATGGCGCCGATCTCGACTCTTACAGCCAGCGCGGCGTGGTGACGCCGGACCACATCATCCGCACCAAGAACCGACCGCTGGTCGTACCGCACCCCGAATCCGGCAAGCTCGACGACTTTGCGGGCGCCGTGCGCGAGGCGGTCGCTAAGTTCGTTGCTGACTACGAGTCCTATTTCGCCCGCGAGAACGCGAGAGTGGGAGGGATCAAATCCAAGCTCGACGGCAGCCCGCGCGTGGTGCTCGTGCCGGGCGTCGGCCTGTTCGGCTTGGGGCGCACGGCCAAGGATGCCTCGATCGCCGCCGATCTTGCCGAGAACACGGTCAAGGTGGTCACCGATGCCGAGGCCATCGGCCGCTACGAGCCGCTGCCCGAGAGCGATCTGTTTGCGCTCGAATATTGGAGCCTCGAACAGGCCAAGCTGAAAGGCGCCGTGGTCAAGCCGCTGACCGGGCAGGTGGCGGTCGTGACCGGCGCCGGCGCGATCGGCGCCGCCACGGCCAAGGCGCTTGCCGCCGACGGCGCCGCTGTCGCCATTCTCGACATCGACGGCGAGGTGGCCAAGAAGGCTGCCACCGCAGTCAAAGGTCTTGGCTTCGCTTGCGACGTGACCGAGCCCGAGCAGGTGAAGTCAGTCTTCGCTTCCGTGTGCGAGCGCTTCGGCGGCGTCGACATTCTGGTGTCGAATGCCGGCGCCGCCTGGCAGGGGCGGATCGGCGAGGTGTCCGACGAGCTGCTGCGCCAGAGTTTCGAGCTCAACTTCTTCGCCCATCAAACCGTGGCGCAGGAAGCGGTGCGCATCATGCTGAAACAGGGAACCGGCGGCACGCTGCTGTTCAATCTGTCCAAGCAGGCGGTGAATCCCGGCAACAATTTCGGCCCGTACGGGCTGCCCAAGGCCGCGACCATGCTGTTGATGCGTCAATACGCGCTCGATTACGGCGCTGACGGCATTCGCTCGAACGGCGTCAACGCCGACCGCGTCAGGAGCGGACTCCTGACCGATGCGATGATTGCGGCGCGATCGAAGGCGCGTGGCGTGTCGGAGGCGGAGTATATGAGCGGCAACCTGCTGCACGCCGAGGTCACCGCCGATGATGTGGCGCAGGCTTTCGTCGCGCTGGCCAAGGCGCGCAAGACCACCGGCCATATCGAGACGGTCGACGGCGGCAATATCGCCGCGGCGCTCCGCTAGAAACTCCCGGTTTCCGCAACCAAAAAGCGTGCGGTCCTAAGGGAGTTTTAACCACAAACGGAGAGGCTTACGCCGCATCGTTGGTATTCGGGATTCGCCTATTTTGCCGGCGACGCTCGGACGCCACAACGGATTCCGGTCAGCGCCACAACAAAATTCGAGAGAGATTCCAAATGGTTCTGCGCTTGAAAATGACGCTCGCCTTTACCGCCACCGCGCTGATGGCCGTGGTCGTATCCTATGTGCTGGCGGCCATGGTTCAATCCACGGTGCTCGCTGCACTGCTGTCCTTGATCGTCGCCGGCGCGCTCGGCGCGGGGATCGGCTATGTGTTCGGCGGCACCACGGCGCAAGCGCTGTCCGACCTCAACAATGTCATCCTGCGCTTCATCAAATGGGACATGGAAGGGATGGTGCCCCATGCCGCCCGCGCCGATGAAGTGGGCGACATCGCCAAGGCGCTGAAGGCCTTCCAGTCCGACGCCATCCGCTGGAGCGAGAGCCACAAGTCCGAACAGGACAGCCAAGTCCAGGGCCGGCTCGCCTCCCAGCAGCGGACCGAAGAGTTGATCCATCAGTTCCGCGGCTCGATCGCCGGCATTCTCGGCGCCTTTGCCGAGAGCGCCCGGTCGATGGACGAGACGGCGCGCTCGCTCTCAACTCTTGCCAGCGACACTAATGAGCGGGTGGGCGTGGTCGCCTCGGCGTCGGACGAAGCCTCGGCCAACGTGCAGACCGTGGCGGCGACCGCCGAGGAGCTTGCCGTGTCCGTGGGCGAGATCGGCACGCGCGTTTCGACCGCCAGCCGTATCGTCAGTCAGGTGACCGAGAACGCGCGCACCGCCAATCTCAAGGTCGAGGGGCTTGCCACCGCCACCCAGCGGATCGGCGACGTGGTGAGCCTTATTCAAGACGTGGCGGCTCAGACCAATTTGCTCGCGCTCAACGCCACCATCGAGGCGGCGCGCGCCGGCGAGGCGGGCAGGGGATTTGCCGTGGTGGCGAGCGAGGTGAAGACGCTGGCCGACCAGACCGCCAAGGCCACCGGACATCAAGCAGCAGATCGCCGCCATCCAGGCCTCGACAAACGGCGCGGTCGACGCCATGCAATCGATCGTCACCACCATGGGCGAGGTCAACAAGAACACCCAGGAGATCGCCGGCGCCGTGCAGCAGCAATCGGCGGCCACCTCCGAGATCTCGCACAGCGTGCGCCAAGCGGCGCGCGGCACCGAGGATGTGGTGTCGCATATGCCGGGCGTGACCAAGGCGGTCGATGAGACCAGCCAATCGGCCACCCAGATGCTCCAGGTGTCGCGCGATCTGTCGCGCCAGGCCGAGCAGCTCCGCCATACCGTGGAGAATTTCCTGCGCCAGGTGGCGGCCGCCGACACGTTGAAGCGCGCCGGTTAAGCACCCCGGAAGCAGTTGACGCGAGGGAGCGGCGCGGCGAAGCTCTGCGGCCCGATCGGGCGCTAGTCCATCGAGGGAGGGCAGGGCTTGGGCCGCATCTTACGCACCTTTCTCGCCGGGGTCGTCGCCCTTCTGCCGATTGCCGTCACGGTGTTCGTCACTGCGTGGGTGGCGTCGCTGGTGGCGAGTTATGCCGGCCCCGGCAGCCTGATAGGGCGGCTCATCACCGGGCTCGGCACCTCGCTTGGGCTCGACATCTCGCCGAGCTCCGCCGCCGCCTATCTGCTCGGGCTCGCCATCATCCTCGGCGCCATTTTCGTGCTCGGCCTGCTGGTCGAGTCGGGACTACGCACGTTCATCTTGAACAGCGTCGATTGGCTGATCATGCGTATCCCGCTCATCTCGAATATCTACGATCTGTCGAAGCGCTTCGTGTCGCTGGTCGACCGCGGCGATCAGGGCGATCTCAAGAGCATGCGCCCGGTGTGGTGTTTCTTCGGTGGGGAAGGGGGCGCCGCCGTGCTCGGCCTGATGCCGTCGCCCGAGCCGGTGATGATCGGCGAGCACTCTTATCTCGGCCTGCTGGTGCCGTCGGCGCCGGTGCCGTTCGGCGGCGCGCTGATCTATGTGCCGTCGGACTGGGTCAAGCCGGCCGAAGGCGGCGTCGAGCGGCTGATGAACGTCTATGTGTCGATGGGCGTGACGCCGCCGCTGTCCATGCCGGTTGCCGCCAAGCCCGCGCTTGGCAAGCCAAATCCGAGCAGAAAGGCCTAATTCGCAAAGCGGAAATGCAGCACGTCGCCGTCCTTGACGACGTAGTCCTTGCCTTCGAGCCTGAGCTTGCCGGCGTCGCGCGCGCCAGCCTCGCCGTCGAGGGTGACATAGTCGTCATAGGCGATGGTCTCGGCGCGGATGAAGCCCTTCTCGAAATCGGTGTGGATCACGCCGGCGGCTTGCGGCGCGCGGGTGCCTTGCGGCACCGTCCAGGCCCGCGCCTCCTTCGGCCCTGCGGTGAAATAGGTGATCAGGCCCAAGAGCTTATAGCCTTCGTGGATCAGCCGGTTGAGGCCGGGCTCCTTCAGGCCAAGCTCGGCGAGATAGGCCTTGCGCTCCAGCGGCGAAAGCTCGGCCAGCTCGGCCTCGATCTTGGCCGAGATGACCACGCAGCCGGCACCTTCCTTGGCGGCGCGCTCGGCGACCCGCGCCGAGTAGACGTTGCCGGTCGCGGCCGAGGCTTCGTCCACGTTGCAGACATAGACCACCGGCTTCGAGGTGAGCAGGTTGAGCGCATTGAACGCCGCGCGCTCGTCCTCGCCGATCGAAGCGAGCCGCGCGGGCTTGCCCTCGCGCAATAGCGGCAACACGCGCTCAACCAGCTCGAGCGTTTTCTTCGCCTCTTTGTCCTGGCCGCGGATTTTCTTCTCGAGGATCGGCAGACGCCGCTCCAAACTATCGAGGTCTGCGAGCATCAGCTCGGTCTCGATCGTCTCGGCGTCCTCGATCGGATCGATGCGGCCCTCAACATGGACCACGTCGCTATCCTCGAAGCAGCGCAGCACATAGGCGACGGCGTCGACCTCGCGGATATGGGCGAGGAACTGATTGCCAAGCCCTTCGCCCTTCGAGGCGCCGCGCACCAGCCCGGCGATATCGACGAAGGTGAGCCGTGTGGCGATCACTTGCGCGGACTTGGCGATGGCCGCCAGCCGGTCTAGCCGCGGGTCCGGCACCGGCACCTCGCCGACATTCGGCTCGATGGTGCAGAACGGATAGTTGGCGGCCTGGGCCGCGGCGCTCTCGGTCAGCGCGTTGAACAGGGTGGACTTGCCGACATTGGGCAGCCCGACGATGCCGCATTTGAATCCCATGGTCAGTCAGCCTTCACGAGCCGAACCAGCGGCGCAGCCGCTCGGCCAACGTTCCCTGTTCAGGCTTGTGATCCTTGGCGGCTGATTCCGTCTCCTTGCGGCGCGCCGCAGGCTTGATGCGCGGCGCGGGTTTCTCCTCGGCTTCGGCCTGCACCGCATGCGCCACGCGGGACTGGAACTTGTCGCTGGCGCCCTCGGCAAGGTAAGGCGCCTCTTCGGCAATGGCGCCCAGCAGGGGCTCGAGCCAGTCATGATCCGCCTTGGAAAAATCGTGCAGCACATGGCCGGTCACGCGATCCTTGCGGCCGGGATGGCCGATGCCGATGCGCACGCGCACATAATCGTTGTCGATATGAGCGCTCAGGGATTTGAGACCGTTATGGCCGGCCACCCCGCCGCCCGTCTTCACCCGCACCTTGCCGGGCGCGAGGTCGAGCTCGTCATGGAACACCACGACATCGCTGAGCTCGAGCTTGTAGAAACGCGCGGCCTCGCCCACGGCGCGGCCCGACTCGTTCATGAAGGTCTGCGGCTTGAACAGGAGCACCGGCTCTTTCCCCAACCGTCCTTCGGCGGCAAGACCGGAAAAGCGCTTGCGCCATGCAGGGAAATCGTACGCGGCGGCGATGGCGTCAACCGCCATGAAGCCGACATTGTGACGATTGAAGGCGTATTCCTGGCCCGGATTGCCGAGGCCGACAAAGAGCTTCATTCAAAGCCATCCTGACGAAGGCTCAACAGCACGAAGGCAAGCGCGCGACGTCGCGCCGGAACAGAGAGATTACTTCTTCTTCTGCTCCTTCGGCTTCTCCTTGTCTTTGTCCTTGTCGTCGCCAGCTTCGGCAGCGACGCCCTCGGCAGCCTCGGCACCCTCGGCGCCTGGCTCCGCAGCCGCGGCGGCGGTGGGCGCTCCGGCCACAGGCTCGTCAGCGGCGCGACCGACGATGGTCGCCACGGTGAAGTCGCGCTCGGTGATGGTCGGCTTCACGTTCTCGGGCAATTTGAGCGCCGAGATGTGGACTGCATCGCCGATCTCCAGCCCGGTGAGGTCGACCTCGAAATGATCGGGGATGGCGTCCGACGGGCAGCGCACTTGAATCTCGTGGCGCACGATGTTGAGCACGCCGCCGCGTTTCAGGCCGGGCGAGGCGGCCTCGTTCAAGAACCGTACCGGCACCTCGACCGTCACCAGCGCGTCCTTGCCGAGCCGCAGGAAGTCGACATGGATGGGAAAGTCGCGGATGGGATCGAGCTGCACCGCGCGCGGGATTACCCGCGTCTTCTTGCCGTCGACGTCGAGCACGTAGATTGTGCTTTGAAAGTGGCCGGTGTGGAGCTGGTAATTGATGGCGCGGTACTCCACCGAGATGGTCTCGGGATCCTGCTTGTCGCCATAGAGGGTGCCGGGTACGCGCCCCTCGCGCCGCTCGGCGCGCGCGCCGCCTTTGCCTGAGCGAGCTCTCGCCCATGCCTTGAGTTCGATTGCCTCAGCCATCGCTAGCCTCCAAAGCTCTCAAATAATGAGGGGCCGGAAAGCGGCCCCGTAAGGTCGAACGTGCGGCGGCAGGCCGCAACGGAAAATCGAGGAGGCTTATAGCCCTTAAGCCGGGGCCCTGACAATGTTCTATCGCCACTTTTAGGCGCGCCAAGGATGCTCCGGCAACTCGCTGACGGCCAGCACTTCGACCCCGGCCAGCGCCACTTTGCGGTCGTTTTCGACCGAGCTGCGGCTGACCCCGATGGCTATTCGGCGTAGACTGAGCGTCTGAGCACCTAGAGAGCGGCTCGACCACGCCGCAAATGTCGCAGGCTTAACGTAAGGAGAAGCGTCGCCATGCCCCAGAGCGTTTACAAAGTCATCGAAGTGATCGGCACCAGCAAGACCTCCTGGGAGGATGCCGCCAAGATGGCGGTCGAGCTCACCGGCCAACATCTGCGCGAGCTGCGGGTGGCCGAGGTCATTGCCCAAGATCTCGTCATCAGCGCCGACGGTAAGGTCGAAGCGTACCGCACCAAGCTCAGCGTCTCATTCAAATATGAGGGCGGTCACTAGACCCGCGCTCGAGTCCCGGTCTCAATAGAACAGGCTCGATACCGACTGCTCCTCGGCGGTGCGCGCGATCGCCTCGCCGAGCAGGGGCGAGATCGGCAGCACCCTGACGTTATGCGCGTTCTTCACCGCCTCGCTCGGCAGGATCGAGTCGGTTATGACGAGCTCCTTGAGCCGCGACGCCATGATCCGCGCGGCCGCGCCGCCTGACAGCACGCCGTGGGTGATATAGCCGGTGACCAGCGTCGCGCCCTGATCGAGCAGGGCCTCTGCCGCGTTCACTAGCGTGCCGCCGGAATCGACGATGTCGTCCACCAGGATGCAAGTGCGGCCTTTGACGTCGCCGATCACGTTCATCACCTCTGAATCGCCCGGCCGCTCTCGCCGCTTGTCGACGATGGCGAGCGGCGCATCGATGCGCTTGGCGAGACCGCGCGCCCGGACCACGCCGCCAACGTCGGGCGACACCACCATGAGATTGTCGGCGGGGAACAGATGCTTGATGTCCTGCACCATGACCGGCGCGGCGAACAGATTGTCGGTCGGAATGTCGAAGAAGCCCTGGATCTGGCCGGCATGCAGATCGAGGGTGAGCACGCGGTCGGCGCCGGCCTCGACGATCATATTGGCGACCAGCTTGGCCGAGATCGGCGTGCGCGGCCCCGGCTTGCGGTCCTGGCGCGCATAGCCGAAATACGGAACGACCGCGGTGATGCGCCGGGCCGATGCGCGCTTCAGCGCATCGATGATGATCAGCAGCTCCATCAAATGGTCGTTGGCGGGCGCGGAAGTCGACTGGATGATGAACACGTCCTCGCCGCGGACGTTTTCCTGCACCTCGACGAAGATCTCGTCGTCCGCGAACCGGCGCACGATGCATCTGGCCAGCGGAGTCTTGAGGTAGGCCGCGATCGCCTCGGCGAGGGGGCGGTTGCTGTTGCCTGCAACCAGTTTCATCGATCGCTCCTTAGCCACCGAGCGTGAGCCTCAGTGGCCGTTCGCTCTCAGCGCCAAGCGGCTTTTAACAAGCGGCTACGGCTGCTGTAAACTCGCGCAGTGACGCAATGCTGTGGATGAGGGCTCAGCTCGACTTGGGAAGGAGCTTAATGATGCCGTCGGCGGCGGCGCCGGCAGCGGCATCGGCGATGGCGCCCCACGGGCCGTTAAGCGACCCCTTCGGGATTGTGTTCTGCTGCGACACCGTGCCGAGCTTCTTGCCGCTGGGGTCCAGCACCAGCCAGTCGATGCGGATGCTCTGCTTTCCGCCGCTGGTCTCGACCAGCTTTACGCTGCCTTTAACCATGTAGACATTGGCCGCGGTGCCGTTGGCAAGCTTAACCCCGCCGGCATAGAGCCGCTTCTTCAAGGCCGTGGTCAGCGACCGCTGGCCGTCGCCGGGAGCGCCCGCCACCGGCGCCACCACCACGCCGGCGGCTCTGGGGCTTGCCACGCTCGGCGTGGGCATCGGTGCGGGCGTCGAGGCGGTAGCGGCAGGAGCGCTGTCCGAGGCTGCAGCCACCGCACTCGCCGATCCGCCGCCCCGTGACAGGCTGGCGGCGAGTTGCGAGGTGGTCTTGCCGGCGATGCTACGGATCGCCGCACTGTCGACGCCGCTCCACGGATCGCTGCCCGAGCGCGACGCGATCACCTCGTCGCCGGAGATCCGGGCGACGCGCGAGCCCTGGGCGTCGTTAACGTCCCAGATGTAGGAGACCTTCGAGCCGCGCTTCTCGCTCGAGGCGATCAGATAGCCGCGCAAGGTATAGGTGGCTTTGCCGCCATCGGGCAGGAGCGTCAGGTTGCGGTCCTTGCCGGCGGCAACCAAGGCAGCGGTCATTTCTTGGGCGACTTCGGGCGGAGTGCCGATGATCGGGGCGACGGCGATCTTGGTCGGGCCCCCGAACCAACCCGTTGCGCCGCCCAAGATGCCGCCACTGCTCGGCCCGCCCGGACCGCCACCGCAGCCAGCCAGTGAGGCAAGCGCCAAGGCGGCGAGCGCTACCGATGCGATGCGCCTGAGGCAGCCGCGCACGTGACATGTGTCCGCGCCCAACAAAACTCTCCCTCTGTTGGCCGCACAGCACCGCTCGCGACAGACCTGTCGTGACGGGACTCCCAACCCTCGTAACAACAGCTTACCTGTCTGGGCCGGTTCGCGTCCAGTTATAGCGTGGCCCGGTTTTTTGCCGGATCTACGCCATCTTAAGCGCTAGTCAGGTGAGTAGGATGGCGGAAATTTGGCGGCCGTAGTCGTCCTCGCCATGATGTTGCGACCGCCGATAGCTGAACAGCCGCGTCTCCTCGCAATAGGTGCAATGGCCAAGATCGGCAATGGCGCCGACGCCGGCCCGCGCCAGCCGCTCGGCGGCATAGCCCGGCAGGTCGAAATGCGGCTCGCCAGAGAACTCGTCGGTGATGAAGAAGGCCGAACTTGCCGGCTCGTCGGCGAGAAACCGCTCCACGAAGTCCGCGCCGACCTCATAGGCCTTTTGCGAGATGGTGGGGCCGATCACGGCGGTGATGCGCGCTGGGTCAGCCCCGAGCTTGCTCATGGCCTTGACCGTGGCCTCGATGATCCCCGATAGCGCCCCGCGCCAGCCGGCATGCGCCGCGCCGATGACCCGCGCCTCGCCGTCGCATAGCAGGACCGGCGCGCAATCGGCGGTGAGAATGCCAATGGCCAGCCCGGGCTTCGCCGTCACGATGGCGTCGGCCTCGGGCATCTTGCCGTCCTTCCACGGTCGGTCGGCCACCACCGCATCGGCGCTGTGCTTCTGAAAGACGGTGATTAGGCGGCTTGGCTCCGCGCCCAGGAGCTCGGCCACTCGCGCCCGGTTCTCAGTCACATTGGCGCCGTCGTCCCGCGAGCCCGGCCCGCAATTGAGTGAGGCATAGATGCCGCTCGAGACGCCGCCCTGACGCGTGAAGAATCCGTGGCTCACGCCGTCGACCGCCGCGAGGCTCGACGCGCTCAGCTTCATTTTGTCGGGTGTGACCATCGTGGGGCGCGCAATCGAAAGCTAACTGTCTCCGAACGGAGGCGGCGGGGCAAGCCCGCTCGATTGCAGGACGAGCACCTTGAACAGCAGCCCCATCTGGCGCGGGTCGGCAAGCCGGGCCGCGCCCGACACAACCGCAGCCCTCTGAGCGCCCGTCGCGTTCCGCAGGAGACTGTCACAGCGGGCGGCGAGACCGAGCCTGAGCAGAAATTCGCCTTGCGGCATCGGCCCGTAGGCGGCCAGCCCCTGGCTCGTTGCGGTCTCCTCGAGCGCGGCGAAATCGACATGAGCGGTGAGATCGGCTTCGCCGGGCAGGGCGAGCGGATCGGCGAAACGATGCTGCCGCACCGCCTGCAGCGTATCGCCTGGCCCGGACATGTCGTGCCCGTAATCGGCGATTAGGGCGGCAACCGGCGCCTGCTTGGCCCGCGCGGCGAGCGCCGACAGAAGTGAGGCTGCCGCCGGGCGTGTCTCGACGACGGCGCCGTCGGCTGCGTCCATGCCCCGCACCGGCGATGGGAGCGCGTCGCGGTCGACCGCCTGTCCGGCGCAAAAGGCGAAGGCGCCGCGATCGCCGATGGTCACGCAGCGTTCGTGCCAGACGCCGCCTTGCCGCACCAATTGCCGCACCGGGAGCGCGTCGACGAACTCATTGGCGATAACGATGAGCGGACCTTGCGGCACGTCGTCGATCGAGTCGTACCATCGCATCGGGGCAGGGGAGCCGCGCAGCGTCTGCCTTTGCGTCTCGCGGAGCACCGGGCTCGTCTCGATCAGGGCGATCGACATGCCGTCGAGCAACTTGGGCACGCTGCGCCACGCGCGAAGCGCGTCCGCCACCAGCGTACCGCGGCCCGCCCCAAGCTCGGCCACGGTCACGACACGGGGTTCGCCCATGGTCTGCCAGAGTGCTGCGCACCACACGCCGATCAGCTCGCCGAACATCTGGCTGATCTCCGGCGCGGTGATGAAGTCGCCGTCGTTTCCGATCGGCTGGCGCGTCGCGTAATAACCCGCGCTCCGGTCGGCGAGACAAGCTTCCATATAGTCGTGCACGCTGATCGGACCTTCGCGGGCAATCCGCTCGCTCAGCACGGCCGCAAGCGGTGTGACATCAGTCGCGTGGGGCTTACGTTGCGCGCCCATCACGATGATGCCAAAGCCGGCTGCCGCCGCGCCCGCCAGATCAGCCAGGCGCCAAGCAGGATCATGGGAATGGAGTAGACGATGCCCGGCGTGAAAATGCCGATGTCGAGCGGGTGTCCGGCATGCGGTTCACGGAAGAACTCGGCGGTGCTGCGGAAGATGCCGTAGAACACCAGAAACAGTCCGAACACCGTGCCGGGCCGCGTCAGCGCATGATAGCGGTGCGTGGCGATACGCAGAATAAGGAACAGGACGATGCCTTCGAGGAACGCCTCGTAGAGTTGGCTAGGGTGACGCGGCTCGTCGCCCGCGCCGGGAAAGACCATCGCCCAGGGGACGTCGCTCACCCGTCCCACCACTTCCGAATTGATGAAATTGGCGATCCGGCCGAAGAACAGTCCGAACGGCGTCGCAGCCGAGGCGATGTCGCCGAGCGACAGCGCATTGATGCGCTTGACGCGGGCGAACAGATAGACGGCCATCGCCACACCGAGCAGCCCGCCATGGAACGACATGCCGCCATGCCAAACGGCGGGAATCTCCACTGGGTTCTGCCAGAAATAGCTCGGCTCGTAGAACAGCACGAAGCCGAGCCTCCCGCCGACCACGATGCCGAGCGTGATCCACAATAGAAAGTCATCGACCTGGGTGACTGTCATCGGCGGCTTGCCGCCCCACAGATCCGCCCGGGCTACGAGGCGGCGCGCGTAGAGCCAGCCGAGCAGAATGCCGGCCATATAGGCCAGGCCATACCAACGGATTGCGACCGGCCCGACCTCGATCGCGATGGGATCGATCACGGGGTAGGGGAGGACCAAGAGTTCCATGGAGGCTTAGCCGCGGCGCAAATGGTGGGAACTCCGCGACCCTTCACCGCCGGCCGCGCCCCTGTCAAGCGCGCGGAGCGCCGCCCCTTGGCGTCCGGCGGCTTGCGCCACTGGCGGGGGCGTCCCATAGTCTTGGCATGACGCAAACCACAGGCCGGTTCTTCGACGAGTTGGGCAAGGTCATCACCGATGCGGCGGGGGCGGCCGACGGCGTGCGCAAGGAGATTGAAACCGTGGTGCGCGCCCAAGCCGAGCGCGTGTTGCGCGACCTAGACGTGGTGCAGCGCGAGGATTTCGAAGCGGTTAAAGCCATGGCCCAAAAGGCGCGCGAGGAGAACGAAGCTCTGAAGGAGCGCATCGCCGCGCTGGAAGCCGCCATCGTCAAGGGCTTGGCCGACAAGGGCTAAGTGGCCCACCTCCAAATTGCCGAAAAAGAATTGTTTCGACATGTCGATTTTGGCGTCCGCCGTTCGACGTGTGGGTAGAGCCAGGCATTCGATCGCCGCATGCCGTGGCTCCGCAACAGAAGGAGACACCGATGATGCGGTTCATGATTCTGGTAAAAGCCACAAAGGACTCCGAGGCTGGCGTGATGCCGGAGGACGACAAGCTCTTCCAAGAGATGGCGGCCTATCACGAGGAGCTTGCCAAGGCCGGCGTGCTGCTCGACGGCAGCGGGCTCCAGCCGAGCTCGAAGGGCTGGCGCGTCAGATATGAAGGCAAGAAACGCTCGATCATCGACGGGCCCTTCGCCGAGACCAAGGAACTGGTCGCGGGCTACACCCTGATCCAGGTGAAGTCGCGCGAGGAAGCTCTGGAATGGAGCCGGCGCTTCCCGAATCCGAACATCGACGGGTCTGATTGCGAGATCGAAGTGCGCCAGCTCTACGAGCTCGACGACTTTCCGCAGAACGACACGATCGAGCGCTTCCGCGAAATCGGCATCGGTGGTGCCTAAGCACGTGCCGCGCGACTTGGTTCAATTCTAAAGACGAGCGAACAGGAGAAACGACGATGCGATTCATATCGATGGTGAAATCCGCCGAGGCAAAGTTGAGCATGCCATCCAAGGCGTTCTTGGATGCCATGGATCAACTCGTCCAAGAGGCCGGCAAGTCCGGCTGCGTAATGGTCGAGGGGGTTGGATTGCACCCGACCTCGAACGGCATGCGCGTCCGGCTCGCTGACGGCAAGTTGACCGTGACCGACGGCCCGTTCACCGAAGCCAAGGAAGTGGTCGGCGGCTTTGCCATCTTTGAGGCGCCGTCGAAGGCCGAAATGCTGAAATGGACCCAGCGCTTTATGGCCCTGCACAAGACGCATATGCCGGGCTGGGAGGGCGAGTGCGAAGTCCGTCAAATTGCCGGACCGGGCGAAAAGCTGTGCGAGCAAGCTCGCGAGCAGCAGGCCGCGATCTAGCGCGGCTTGCGGCAAGCGGAGAACTGGCCATAGTCGGTCGCCATGACGGCGACCGACACCAGCCGCGCCATCGAGGCAGTCTTCAGGATCGAACAGGCGAAGCTCATTGCCGGCCTGACGCGCATGGTGCGCGATATCGGCCTTGCCGAGGAACTGGCCCAGGATGCCCTGGTGGCCGCTCTTGAGCAGTGGCCCAACGCGGGCATGCCGGACAATCCCGGCGCCTGGCTGATGACCGCCGCCAAGCATCGGGCCATCGATGCCTTCCGCCGCAACCGGCTGCGCGACCGCAAGCATGAGGAGCTCGGCTACCAGCTCGAACTCGAGCAGGAGACCGCGCAGCCCGACCTCGACGCGGCGCTCGACGATCAATTCGGCGACGATCTCTTGCGCCTCATCTTCATCTCCTGCCACCCGATCCTGTCGCCCGAGGCCCGTGCCGCGCTCACGCTGCGGCTGATCGGCGGCCTCACCAGCGAGGAGATCGCGCGCGCCTTTCTGGTGCCCGAGCCGACCGTCCAGCAGCGGATCGTGCGCGCCAAGCGCACGCTGAGCGACGCCCAAGTGCCGTTCGAGGCGCCGCGCGGGGCGGAACTCGACGCGCGACTGGCCTCGGTACTGTCGGTCATTTATCTCATCTTCAACGAAGGCTACGCCGCCACCGCCGGCGAAGACTGGATGCGGCCACAGTTGTGCGATGAGGCGGTGCGTCTCGGCCGCATTCTGGCCGAGCTCGCCCGCGAGGAGCCTGAGGTCCACGGTCTGGTTGCGTTGATGGAAATCCAGGCGTCGCGCTTGGGCGCCCGCGCCGGACCGTCGGGCGAGCCGGTGCTGCTGCTCGATCAGGATCGTTCGCGCTGGGACCGGCTTCTCATCCGCCGCGGACTTGCCGCGCTCGAGCGGGCGGAGTCGTTGACGGCGACAGGCGGGCGCCGATCGGGCCCGTATGAATTGCAGGCTGCCATCGCCGCTTGCCACGCGCGGGCACGCGTTGCCGATCAGACGGACTGGGCGCAGATCGTCGGGCTTTACGCCAAGCTTGGCGAGGTCACGCCGTCGCCGGTGATTGAGCTCAATCGCGCCGTGGCGCTGGCGATGCTGTTCGGCCCCGAGGCGGGCTTGAACGTGGTCGATACGCTGACGACAGAGCCGGCGCTCAAGACGTACCATCTGTTGCCCAGCGTGCGCGGCGATCTGCTCAGAAAGCTCGGCCGCTTCGACGAAGCCCGCGGCGAATTCGAGCGCGCCGCTTCGCTGACCCGAAACGAACGCGAGCGCCGCCTGTTGCTCGATCGCGCCGCGGCCTGCGCTGAGAAGTCGACCGGACCGTGACATGAGAAGGCGCTTGACTGGCGGGTTGGCGCTCGCCTGAGGGCTCGGCGCGAGTCGCCTGACGCCGCCAAGCCCTCAATCCACAACTATCTTCAGCCAATTCCCCCGATGGATCGGACCCGCGTTGGTCCTTTCACATTCCCCATTATATAACTGATTCACAAAGTGATTCGCGCGAGCGGGCAGCTTGAAACGCGCAACCTACCCCGGGGCCACCGAGGACATGCATGGCGACGACACAGCCGATCTACGACCATTTCACCAACCCGGTGGACATGGTCGAGCATATTGCCACCATTCATGATTGGACCTTCGAGCGCTCCGCCCCTGACGAACTGACCCTCACGGTTGCCGGCACGTGGTGCGACTATCACATCTCGCTCACCTGGCGGGACGATCTGGAGGCGCTGCATCTGGCTTGCGCCTTCGACTTCAAGGTGCCCAAGCTCCGGCTCGGCGAGGTCTACAAATTGCTGGCGCTGATCAACGAGCAGCTCTGGCTCGGCCATTTTGACTTGTGGAAGGAGGATGGGCTGTTGCTCTACCGCCATGGCTTGCTGCTCGCCGGCGCCGACACCCATGTCGGCCAATGCGAGGCGCTGCTGAGGGCTGCGCTCGAGGCCTGCGAGCGCTATTATCAGTCCTTCCAATTCGTCGTGTGGGCGGGCAAGTCGCCAGAGGACGCGCTCGTCGCCACGCTGTTCGAAACGCAAGGACACGCATGACACTCAGCCTCGCCGGCCCGCTGCTCTTAGTGGGCGCGGGCAAAATGGGCGGGGCGCTGCTTGAGGGGTGGCTCCGGCAGGGCCTCGACCCGGCCAGCGTCTTCATCCAGGACCCGGCGCCGCCGCCGGAGGTCCAGGCGCTCGCTGCCCGCCACAACATTGCCGCCGGTACGGCACCGGACCTGCCCGCGCCGCCCTCGGTCATCCTGCTCGCCGTCAAGCCGGACCTCACCGCCAAGCTGATGCCCGAACTCGAACCGATGATCGGCGAGCGGAGCGTGGTGCTGTCGATCGCCGCGGGGCGGACGCTGCACAGCCTCGGCCTGTTGTTGCCGCCGGGCACGGCCATCGTGCGGGCCATGCCCAACACCGCGGCCTCGGTCGGCCGCAGCATGACGGTGGCTTGCGCCAACGAAGCGGTCACGCGCGACCAGGCGCGCGAATGCGGCACGTTGCTCGAGGCGGTCGGCGAGGTGATGTGGATCGACGACGAGCGGCTGATGGATGCCGTGACGGCGGTGTCCGGGAGCGGGCCGGCCTACGTGTTCCTGCTTGCCGAATGTCTTGCCGAAGCGGGCCGCGCTGCCGGCCTCGACCCCGAGCTTTCGCGCCGCCTGGCGCGGGCGACGGTGGAGGGCGCTGGCGAGTTGTTGCGGCGCTCCGATCTTTCGCCGCAAGAGCTGCGCGAGAAGGTGACCTCGCCCAAGGGCACCACCGCGGCGGCGCTCGAAGTGCTGATGGGCAAGGACGGGATGCGGGAACTTCTCGCCCGTGCCGTGGCCGCCGCCGCCAAGCGTTCCAAGGAGCTGTCGTCCTAGAGCTTGGACTTATAAATCCGCGCCGCGCGAGTCGTAGTAGGGCGCGATCATTCCGATCAACGTGCGCCCCACCGGTAGTTCAAGCCGACCCGGACGGAGTGGGCCGTGACGTCGATGGACTGGGTCTCGCGCTTGGCGAAGGTGCTGGTCCCGGTCGTGTCGAGAGTGCCGAAATCGAAATAGGCATATTCGACTTTGGCGGTCCAGTTGGCCGCATAGGCCCACTCGACGCCGCCGCCGGCAGTCCAGCCAAACATGGTCTTGTCGCCCGACATGCTGAGAGTGCCGATGCCGCAGCCCACCGGCGGCGCGATGCACGGATCGATCGTCGTCGCCTTGGCATCGAGCAGCGCGCCGCCGCCCTCCGCGTAAACGAGAATATTGCTCAGTGGCACGCCGAGCCGGCCGGTCACCGCGCCATAAAAGTCGGACTCGACTCTCGTAGTCGTGTCGGGAGTGCCGATGGCGATCCCGTTCGGATCGATTCGCGAGCCCTTCAGCCCGAGATAACCGATTTCGCCTTCGACGCCGAAAACCAAAGAGCCCGGTTGCCAGTTGTAGCCCAAGGTCCCGCCGCCGAAGAATCCGTCGGTATCGACTGAATAGGGAGTGCTCCCGACATTGTAGGGGAAGCCTGTCGCGGCGTTGATGGGCTCGGTCGCTTTCGCCGTGCCCCAGCCATATCCGCCGAACAGTCCCGCATAGGGCCCCGTCCACGAGAAGGCGGGCGCCGGTCCAACGGCCGGAGCCCCGTAGACTGGTCCCGGTCCAAGATCGGCGGCGGTGGCGGAACCGGCGACAGCCAGAACCGCGCCGGTAAGAACGGCGATGTAGAGCTTCTTCATTGTGCCCCCCATTCAAGTGTCCACTGAAATGATTGCACGCGGGGGGATGCCCGCTCAAGCGCGGAAGCGGACCCATCGCGCGTACGTCAAATGGGCTGCTCATGGCACTTAGCAGACATGCTCGATCCGCTGACGACTATCCGCTTTTAGGGGCAAGGCCGAATTGACCGACCGCTGTTGACCAAGCTCGAGTGGTGAGAACAGGGCACGATGCCTTTGGACGATCCGGGTGCCTTTCGATGGTCACCAAAAGCGCCTATGTTTGGGGCAAAGGAGTACCCCCCATGTTCGACGATTTCTCCCAGCGTTCCAAAGCGGTGCGGACCGCCTTCGATCTCGCCAAAGAGCGGAGCTGGGGCGACATTCGCCTGACCGACATCGCGCAAGCCGCCAATCTCGACCTGTCCGATCTCAGGCGCGAGTTTTCCTGCAAGAGCGATATCATCCGCGCCTTCCAGAAAGAGGTCGACGCCGAGGTGCTCAGCCGTGCGCGACCGGCCGGCGAGGCGCAAAGCCCGCGCGACCGACTGTTCGACGTCATCATGACCAGGTTCGAGGTGATGCAGCCTTATAAGCAGGCCCTCAAGCGCATCTCGTCTTATCTGTGTTGCCGCCCCGGCGAGGCCGCGCCGCTACTTTGTGGCTCGCTCGTTTCGCAATATTGGATGCTGGCCGGCTCGGGCGCCAAGCTCGACGGACCCGGCGGAGCGCTTCGCGTCGCCGGCCTCGCCGCAATCTACGGCAAGGTGTTTCAGGTCTGGCTCGACGATGCCTCGCCATCGCATGACAAGACCATGGCCGCGCTCGACCAGCGGCTGGCCAGGGGCGAGCGCGTTCTGTCAGGCATCGAGACCGCCTGCGGCGGTGTCTGCCGCGTCGCTTGCGCGTTCCTGCCGCGCGGCTGGACACGCGGTGAGCGGCCGCAGCCGAGCCCGCAATCGCCTGGACCGGCCTCAAGCCCCGTGCATTGACCCGCCTGGAGTGACGTCAATCAGTCGGGCAGGGCGTCGTCGTCGTCCGGACCCGACAGGTCCTCAGGCCCTTCGCCCGGCAACTCCGCATCGACCGGATCGCCGGCTTCCGGCGTGTCGGGGTCGTTCGGCACATCGAGCGCGTCCCCACCCAGCGGAACCTCGCCGGGCCGAAACACCGGCGCGCCGCTCTTGCGCTCGATCGTCGCTTCGCCCCCGCCGATATCGAGTTCGATCTCCGAACCCGGCTGCTCGTCCTCTTGGATTTCCTCGGTCATGTCCTCGGCGAAAACCGGTCCCGCGAACGACATCGCCAACGCGGCGGCAACCCCAACCATCATGCGGCGCATGAATTACTTCCTCCCAATGGTTATCGTCCCAGACTCTCAAACCGGCACTTTTAGCACAGCCTTCAATCCGCCAAGCTGCGACCTGCTGAGCTTGATGTCGCCGCCGTGAATGCGGGCGATGTCGCGGGCGATGGCCAAGCCCAGCCCGGTCGATCCCGAATCCTGATTGCGCGCATGGTCGAGCCGGTAGAACGGCCGGAACACTTGCTCGTGCTCGGCCTCGGGAATGCCCGGGCCGTCATCCTCGACCTCGACGGTGAGCGCGCCGTTGTGCTTAGCGGCGCTAACATTGACATGCTCGGCGAAGCGTGCCGCGTTGTTGACCAGGTTGGCGATCGCCCGCTTCAAAGCATGGCGGCGCACCGGAACCACCAACGGCGCCTCCTTGACCTCCACCGCGATGTCCTTGCCGCCATGGGCCTGGCTCTTCACCTCGCCCAGGATCTCGCCGATATCGGCGCGCACGATCTCTTCGCCGGAATCGCCTTTGGCGAAGGCCAGGTAATCCTCGAGCATGGCCTGCATCTCGTCGACATCGTCACGCATCGCTTCGAGCTCCGGCGTCTCCTCGAACAAAGCCAGCTGCAGCTTGAAGCGCGTCAGCACCGTGCGAAGGTCATGGCTGACGCCGGCGAGCATCACGGTGCGCTGCTCGACATGGCGCTCGATCCGGTCGCGCATCTCGATGAAGGCCAGCGCCGCCTGGCGCACCTCGCGCGCGCCGCGCGGGCGGAAATCGTCGGGCGGCGGCCGTCCCTTGCCGAAACTTTCGGCCGCCTCCGACAGCCGAAGGATCGGTTTGATCTGGTTGCGCAGGAACAAGATCGCCACGGTGAGCAGCACCAGCGACGTGCCGACCATCCACAACAGGAAGATCTGCGAGTTCGACGCATAGGTCTGGCTGCGCCGCGCCAGCACGTGCATCACCGCGTTGTCGAGCTTGATGCGGATGTCCACCAGGTTCGATCGTCCCACCGTGTCGATCCAGAACGGGCGGCCGATCTGGCGCGTGATCTCGTCGGACAGCGTCGAGTCGAGCAGATCGAAGAACGGCTTGGAGCGCATTTGGGGCAGCTCCTCGCCGGGCATGAAGCTGACCCTGATGCCGAGATTCTGCTCGGCCAGCCTGACCAGAGCGTCGCCCTCCTTGGGATTCTCCTGGTAGAGGTCGATCATCATGGAGATGTTCTGCACCGTGACGGTCGACAGGCGCTTGGTCACTGTCTGCCAGTGCCGCTCGAGGAACACGAAGGTCAGCACCGATTGCAGCAGCACCATCGGCGCGATGATGATGATCAGCGCGCGCGCATAGAGGCCCTTCGGCATGCGATCGCCGAACGCGGCGAACAGGCGCCGCAGCGGCCGGGGGCGCTGGACGGGAACAGTCACGGGTTTGGGAAGCGCGTCCATCACTCGGAATAGAGAATGTAGCCCTTGCCGCGCACGGTCTGGAGATAGACCGGGTTGGCAGGGTCGTGCTCGATCTTGCGCCTCAGCCGATTGATTTGCACGTCGACGGCGCGTTCGCCGCCCGAATCGGCGCCCTTGGCGAGTTCGTGGCGGGACACCGGCGTGCCGGGCCGCTGGGCGAAATAGCGCAACAGCTCGCGCTCGCGCTCGGTGAGCCGGATCGTCTCGCCGTCGCGCTTCAACTCGCCGCGCGAGACGTGGAACACGAACTCCCCCATCCGCACTTCACCCGTGGAGGGCGACGCGCCGCCGCGGCGCAGCACATTGCTCACCCGAAGCAGCAGCTCGCGCGGCTCGAACGGCTTGGCGAGATAATCTTCGACGCCGGTCTCCAGCCCCTCGATGCGCTGCTCGGGCTCGGCGCGGGCGGTCAACATCAGGATCGGCACATGCGACTCGTTGCGGAGCGAGCGGGCGAATTCGAGGCCCGACTCGTGCGGCATCATCACGTCGAGAATGAGCAGATCGAACGACAGGCTGCGCATGCAGGCCCGCGCGCTCGCCGCATCGACGGCGGTGGTCACGCGGAAGCCGTTGTCTTGCAGATAGCGCGCCAACAGATCGCGAATGCGGCTGTCATCGTCGACCACCAGAATATGCGGCGCGTTATCGTCGGGGCTGGAGCTGCCGCGATGGGTCTTGATCGGCGTCGGCATGGTCATGAGCCTTCCCCCTTGCCGCCCTCCTTGAGCGGGACTGGAGTGGCGGCCATGATGGTGGAGACTTTAGGCCGTTCTTCGGCATTGACCATGGCTTCGAGAAAACGGCGCAAAACCGCCTCGGCCCCCGGTCCGGCCTCTTTCAGCGCCTCGGCCAGCCGCACCGATTGCGGCGCCGCCAGCCGCTCGGCCAAAGCGCGGCCCTTGTCGGTGGGAAACAACAGGCGCTCGCGGCGATCGGAAGCGCCCGCCTGTTGCACGATATAGCCCTTGTCGATCAGCTGCTTGAGCACGCGGCTGAGGCTCTGCTTGGTGATGGTCAGAATGTCGAGCAGGTCGGCCACGCGCAGGCCCGAGTGGCGGTTGACGAAATGCAGCACGCGGTGATGGGCGCGGCCGAAGCCGAAATCCTTCAGGATGGTATCGGGGTCGCGGGTGAAATCGCGATAGGCGAAGAACAACAGCTCGGCGAATTCGAGCAGCTTGGCCTCGGGCAGATGGCGCTTGCGCGACGGCCGGCCATTGCCGCGCGGGCCGCGCGGCGGCTTGGCGCGAGGCGCTTTCTCCGCGGTCTCGATGGGCTCGTTTAGGTCAGCCATGTTGACTTAGTTTTCGCCCTCGGTTATGTCAGCCATGTTGACTTATTTCGAGCCATAGATACGCCTCGGCGCGTGCTCGCGCAATTGCCCTGCAAGGTGCTATGAGAGGCGCATTCGGTGGCTCTCGTGCCCTGGCCCGGCCGCGCTAAGACGGCTGGCCTGCTTGCGGAGGAAGTCTTATGGCGACGGCGACCGTCCCTTACGATCAGCGCGACGGGTTTATCTGGTTCAACGGGAAACTGATCCCGTGGGGCGACGCGCAGCTGCATGTGCTGACCCACGGGCTGCATTACGCTAGCGCCGTGTTCGAGGGCATGCGCGCCTATGACGGCGAGATCTTCAAGCTCAGCGAGCACAATCAGCGCCTGCACAAATCGGCGAAGATTCTTGACTTCGACATTCCCTATTCGGTCGCCGAGCTCGACAAAGCGGCGCGCGAGGTGGTCCGCGCCAACAAGCTGACCGACGCTTATGTCCGCCCGATCGCCTGGCGCGGCAGCGAGCAGATGGGCGTGTCGGCGCAACAGACCAACACCAACGTGGCCATCGCCGCCTGGGACTGGGGCTCCTATTTCGACCCGGCCGCGCGCGCTAAGGGCCTGCGTCTGAAATTCGCCGAGTTCCGCCGGCCCGATCCCAAGACCGCGCCGACCATGAGCAAGGCGACCGGGCTCTACATGATCTGCACCATCGAGAAGCACCGGGCCGAGCGCGAAGGCTATAACGACGCGCTGATGCTCGACTGGCGCGGCCAGATCGCCGAGGCGACCGGCGCCAACATCTTCTTCGTCAAAGACGGCGTGCTGCACACGCCGACGCCGGACTGCTTCCTCGACGGCATCACGCGGCGCACCGTGATCGGGCTCGCCAAGCAGCGCGGGCTGAAAGTGATCGAGCGGGCGATCCTGCCCGAGGAGCTAAGCGGCTTCTCCGAGTGCTTCATCTGCGGCACCGCCGCCGAGGTCACGCCGGTGTCCGAGATCGGTTCGTACCAATTCAAAGTCGGCGACATCACGAGGGCGCTGATGGACGACTACACCGCGCTGACCCACCCCGCCAAGATCCGCGCCGCCGCCGCGGGGTAGGGGGTTCGCTTCACGGGGGGTGAGACTAGACATGGAAGGACGACTGCCATGGGACGCCCACCGCTGAAGCAAGCTTTCACCGTCCGCTACGAGAAGGACGGCATCGAGGTGCAACGCTACACCATCACCGCGCTCACCCAGGACGCCGCAGAGACCGAGGCCGACAACCGCTTCCAGCGCGCCCATCCGGAGTTGAAAATCCCGGACGAGTCCGTGTCGCGCAGCGTCGAGGCGCATTAGCGCGTGGGTGAGGTGCAGGTCGCGGCGAGGGGGGAGAGCCCGCCGGAGTTCGATGCCGAATTCCGCGAGCGGCTCTGCGATCTGCTCCGATGGCGCCGAGACGTGCGGCGCTTCCAGTGCAAACCTCTGCCCGAGGGCGCCATCGAGCGGCTGATCGGACTCGCTTGTCTCTCGCCGTCGGTGGGGCTCTCCGAGCCGTGGCGCTTCGTCATCGTCGAGGACGATTCGCGCCGCGCCGCCATCCGCGCCTGTTTCGAATCCTGCAACAAAGACGCGCTGGAGATGCAGCAGCCGGACCGGGCCGCGCTCTATGCCCGGCTCAAGCTCGCCGGGCTCGACGACGCGCCGTGCCAGATCGCCGTCTTCGCCGATCGCGCCACCGCGCAAGGGGCGGGGCTCGGCCGGCTGACCATGCCCGAGGCGCTCGATTATTCGGTGGCGATCGCCATCCACACCTTCTGGCTCGCCGCCCGCGCCGAAGGCATCGGCGTCGGCTGGGTGTCGATCCTCGATCCCTCGCGCATGAGTGCGATCCTTGGCGTGCCGCAAGACTGGGTGTTCATCGGCCATCTCTGCGTCGGTTATCCGCTTGCCGCCGACGACACGCCCGCGCTCGAGCGTGAGGGCTGGGAGCACCGCCACCCCTCGGCCGGCGTGGTGCTGTACCGCTAAGGCCGAGCGCGGCAACGCGCTCCCCGCTCTCCCCTTGTGGGAGAGCACGCGGAGGCATCGCCTCCGCGGTGAGGGGTCAGCCGCAAGGCGGCGTCAAAACACCCCTCACCCTTCCCGCCATGCGCTCGCGCTTCGCCGCGCCGGGCGGGAAGCCCTCTCCCACAAGGAGAGCAGACGAGACCAATGGACGAAGAACAAAACCAGTAGATTCAATCAATTGGTGACAACTGAGTGATGGGCTAACAGAGCCAGGCTGCATTTAGGTAGCATTGCAAGCGACTGTCCAGCCTAGCATGGGTCCAGGTTCAAATCCTGGGCTCTATGTGCGAGCGACCATCAACCCTCGCGGTTCATCCGATCGCGCCGCGCGACTTCCGCCGGGGTGGGTGGATCCATCGCAAAATCGCCCGCCACTACGTTGCCCGCACGCTGGTAGCGGGCGATCAATACCCCCTTCGTCGTCACTTTGTTGTCCACCAGCGTGAACGCTGCCGGCCTCGCGCCCTCGCCGAACAGCTCCGGCCGATAAGGAAAACAACTGGGTGCAGACCATCCCCGGCAAGGGCTGGAACATCCTCCTGCGTCTCTACATTCCGCTTGAACCGTGGTTCAACAAGACTTGGCGGCCGGGAGAGATCGAGCCGATGTAGCAGACCTGCCTAATGGCGGAGTTGAGCCATCGGCTCCGCCTCATATTTTCCGGTTCTGGCACTTAGCAGACGTAGGTTTGGAGGCAGAGCATGTCTGCTCTGCCTCTCTTTTCAGACGTCGATCTGCTCGGCTACGGCAAGCGCGTCATCGACTTCGATTCCCAGATAGCGGACCGTACTCTCGATCTTCGTGTGGCCCAGCAGGAGCTGAACGGCTCGAAGGTTGCCCGTCTTTTTGTAGATGAGGGTTGCCTTAGTCCTGCGAAGTGAATGCGTGCTGTAGAGGCATCGGTCAAGGCCGATCATTGCGAGCCAGCGTCCTAACAGTCTTGCGTACTGTCGCGTGGTCAAATGGCCTGCCGGACCGCGTCCAGGAAAGAGATATGGAACAGAAGCATCACTCCGTTGCGAGAGATAGTCGTCGATCGCCTGGCGGGTTTGCTCCGTGATCTCGAAGCGAACCGGCCTTCCCGTTTTGCGCTGTCTCACGGAGGCCCGATCAACTGCATAACCATTGGGAGCTACGTCAACGATCCTTAAGCCAACCAGATCACACCCCCGAAGTTTGCTGTCGATGGCAAGGTTGAACAGCGCCAGATCTCTCAGGCGTTTCAATAATTGGAGCCGTGTTCTAATCGCCCAGACATGTTTAGGGCTAAGAGGCGGCTTGGCGCCGGTGAGCTTGCCCTTGTTCCAAGGTTGAGTGAATTGGCCATCAGTTTGACTGTGAACGTGCGAGTCCATTTAGGCTCCTCCTTCTTTGTTGGGAGGAGAAGCTTGCGCGAGCCTGTTCGAGAGATGTCCCGATGTCCGTTTTTGGACCGAAGCGGACAATGCGAGGCGAAATCTCGCGGGGCCGATGTCGCTTAATGACCCGAAGCGGACATAACTGGGTCAGCACTAGCTCATCGCGCCGGAAACAGGAATGTCATTCCGAGCCGACCGCCGAAGCCATGCGGCCCGGTGTCGGGAGTGTCCATCCAATAGCGCACGCCGCCAACGATGCTGACCGGCCGCCCCCCAACCTTGACAATTTTGGAAACTAGGAAGTTGACCGGCGCCAACCATTCGCCAGTCTCCCAGTTGTAAGTATCTTCGCCCTGCAACGTAAAAGTCCACGCTTTCGCTGTCGTATAGGCGATGACGGGCTGTATAAACGTTTCGTTGACATCGGCGCGGTCGGAGTCGCCAGCGAAAGACCAGTTGTGCCAGGCGAGAACGCCCACCGTCCAGCCGTTGCCCTGCCAGACAACAACCCCGGTAGGACCCGCGGCCCATTTCCCGGCGCCGAGCAGCTCATCGGTTGCGGTTGGCAGCAGAAAAATTGGTCCCGCTCCCAAGGTGAAGCCATTGAATGTTCGGCTTGGCGAAAAATAAAGTCCTTCCGTCGTGTCGCGTAGACCGGACTGCGAGCCAGAGCCTGGGAATAGGCCGTTCTGGCTAAACATTACGGGAAGGATTGTTCGCGAGATGACATACCAATCGGGATTGAGCGTGAACGGTACTACCGGCTGGATGTTCACGAACCATTGTGAACCCTCTCTCTCTGTACCGACATTCCCGTTGTAGTTTCCGAAGAACGGTACACTGATGAGGGCAGCGAGCGGGTTGACGAGCTCTTCGGCCAGAGCTCTGCTGTCCTCCTGCGCAAGCGCGGCTCCGCTCCACCCAAGCATGCTCGACACGACAAAGCTCAGCATGGCAACTGTCGATGCCTTGCTTAACAGCGGCACCAGCATTGATGTCTCCGATGGCAGGGCTTAACCCGGCGATTTGCTCCCCTGGCCGCCAGATCTCTCAAAGCGTCCATGGCCGGCGTTCAATGCATCAGCGCCAAATTCCGCCAGAAGTTTTCTAGGCTGTCTGTGCCACCGAAAAGTGTGGTGAAATTAGTCGAGTCTACTAGCACGATGTCTCCGGCGCGCTGCTCGTTTGGTGGCATCCAGAGCAGGCAGTTGAACTCCGTGTTGCCTGCCGCACTGAAGGGGTGCGGGCGCTCAAGGTCAATTGGCTGTCGCGCCAGTATGTGTACCAGTTTGGTGTCGTTGGTCGTCAGCTCATAGTGCGGAAGGTGCGGATGGAAATTTAGAGTGGGCACATTTTCGAGCAGTCCCAAGCGGTCAACATCCCGCAATGCTGTGAGCGGCGCGATATCCTTTGTACCCTTGACGACCGCGGGTCGGAGGCCCCAGCGGTTGTGCACGGGTACGTTGAGCCCCTTCATCAATGACCGAGTGTATTGTCCAAATCGCTGCTGGCGAGGAACGAGGCGGTCGCCGTGGTGCCTGTACTCAATCTGGCGCTGCTCCATGTCGTCGGTGAAGCCCACATCATGATGCGGTGCGAGCAGCAAGCACGTGCCCTCACGCTTCAGCCACTCGCGGATCGCGTCAACTTCTTCCGGCAACGCCTCCTGTTCTGAAACTAGGTGATCGAGGCCGAACACCATCATCGTGTCGGTATCCGCCAAGACCCGTTCGTCGATCAACTGCTTGTACCCTATCTGGTCGATACGTTGGAACACCGCGACCGGATGACCGGTAACCTCGCCAACGATGTTTTGGAAACTGAGCGTCGAGCGGTGGAACAGTTCGAGCGTCCCCGCGATCCCCTGCAGGAAATTCGCCGCGTCCCACTCCGGCGTTTCGTACTGAGGCCAAGCGACCCGACGAACTTCTGTCATCGTCGAGAAGCGATTGTCCATAACCGAAGGATCGCGGTTAGATTCCCAGGGATAGCTCCAGGTCCAGTAGATGCTAACCCTTCGCTTGCCGCCCGTGTATTTGCGCGGCACGTGGGTTTGATTGTATGTCCTTGGAGGCTGAAGGGTGCTCATGCGCTTATCTCACCTATTTCAGTCGGCATCGCCGAGGGTCGCGAGGTATCGAAGCGCCTTGATTCCAGGAAGGAAGAAGTAAGCACCTCCTCGCACTGTGGTGAAGGCGGGCAAGCCGGTAATTGTTTTGCGGATTGGACGCTTTGGTATTTTGAATTCGAGCGTGCCGTCGTGACTGCCGATGATCGGGTCACGTTCGTTACCGAGCTCGTGAAAGTTTCGGTCGTTAGCCCATACATTCTGGGCAAACTCGAACTGTCGGATTAGGCTTGCACAGATGATGAAAGCCGCTATGCCGCGGTCGGCACCATCGTCAGGAGCGTCTTCCGGGAGAGGCAAACCATAAGTAGCGCCGCGGCGAATCATGCGACGCCGATTTATGTTTGCTGCTGTGTCGCGAGGGTTCATGCGGCGCATGTGCGAACCGAGGGGCACAGCATACCCATGCGGATCAGTCTCCTTGTAGTTGAAGTTGTTGTTTCGCTGCATGTCGGCGCCCAATGCAGGATCTTCCTTGTCGGGCGCCAGCACTAATGGAGCCCCGCTCCTCCATCGACCCATAAGCTTGGCGGCCACAAGTTCCTGTTCTTCGGGGGTCTGCCCATGCTGGCGCAGAAAATCACGAAACCGTCCGACATGCTCCTGTAGCCGCCGATAGGCCATGTAGCTGCCGTTTCGAGACAAGATTTCTGGTTGCGGCGGGTCTGAAGGCGGTCCGTTCTCGTCGGGGTAGCCAAGGATAAATTCCCCTGGTTTGAGTGGCGCCCCTGAACCCGGCGTTGGTACGTCATTAGTGCCTTCAATGACTGGCTGCGAGAGCCGGTCGCGGAAACCGAAATGGTCATGCGCCGTATCGAATGGCGGGATCGCTAGGAGGTCCAGTGACGACAGCACCTCAACGCCTTCGCAGTCCGGCTAGGAGCCTTTGGTGCTCTGTATTGCAACGCTCCCGCTCGCCTTCATTGCGGGCAAATAGAATTGCGATGGCGTGAAGATCCGGGCTCGCAAGTCCTCCTACCCAGTTGTCAGGATGATTGGCGCCAGTGTCACCGAGGATTTCCGCTCGTGCGGGCATGCCTTGCTTGAACTCCTCCGGGAACGTGGCGAGCGATGTTTCGTCCACGCCTAGAGCCTTGAGGCCATTCCAAGTGAACGCCACCGTCACCCAGCGCTTGTCCTCATCGACCGAAGTCCAGAACCTCCGCCGCTGACTGTACTGTTTTGAGAATCTCGTTCAGCCATGCCCGGCCACCCGAGGCGCTCCGAAACGACAGAAACTCATATCGTCCCGTGAGTGCCGGAGTCCGCGTCAGCAGGATGTGCTGAATATCGTCAAATTCGAGCATTACTGACTACAGGGGTGCCTGATGCGCGTTCCGGATCACTGCATCTGGTCGAGCATGTTGGAGAAGGCGGCCTTGAGCTTGAGTGCCTTCTTAATCTCGTCGGCGCTCACATAGGGGTATTCCCCGTATTCGAGGAAGCTCGGGACCTGGTGCTCGCGGACGAATTTGACGAATTCCTCCGGCTTGGTTTTCCAATCTTTGGGGAAGCCCTCGAGGTTTTCGAAGACCGTATCAATTCCGGTGGCCCCGAAGAGAGCCACAGCATCCTCGGTGTACTTGTCGAAGTCTGTATCGAAGATGCCCTGATACATAAAGTAGGTCTCCCCCTTGATCGGAAAGAGGATCCAGCGCAGGTAGTGCAGCTTGAGCACGGCGAGACAGTCGGGCTGAGACGCTACGGTATTCTCGATGTTTTTGGCATACTCATAAAACACCTCCTCCCGACCGGGGATGATTTTTGCGAGAATCGAAAAGCCGTAGCAGGCCGGAGTCTTGGGAAAGATCGGGCCGTATCTGCCCTGTTCCACCTTATCCTTGGCGAATCCTCCTTTGGGTATTGCCATCGCCGCCGGTTTGGTCCAGGCGCCCTGCTGCATCTCTGACATAGCTGCGTCCTTTTCTGTTTAGTGCGAGTGTGAAAGACATCGCGGATATGTGACTGCGTGTCATGCCTTTGAGGGCGGCCGCTGCCAAACCTGTTCCGGCCACTGCTCCCGAACGTGATAAAGTTCGTTACTATCTAAACTTGGCATTAAAGTTCGGCTGTCCGCCCGAGAGAGCAAGCAAATCCTGTCAGCGCGGGACGAAAGATCTAGCTAACCGCTAGCCGCAGATGTGGCAGTGTTTGCTTCTATTGGCGCCTTCACCCCTCCAATGGCAATGATACTTTTTCTGACAGTGCACTGGCGTTACAGACGACCCCACATAAAGCTTTCGATCGGGTGCGGTAATCATTGCGCTAGCGGGCGTGAAACCGATTGTCGCGATAGCTGCCAGCAGGGCGGTGGTCGCAGTTGAGTAGATCAATCTTTTCATTGCTTGCAACTCCTCTATTGCGAGTCCTGTCGAGGACAACGCTTCTCAATGGTGTGAGACAAGCAGGCTTTCCACGGTGAGATTTCGGAGCCGAACAGGATCGGTCACTCCGTCCGCCACAAGGTTCAGCAGCTTTTGCCCCGATGGCAATTCGTAGCTCACTATCGTTGGCATAGTCGCCGAAGGGATTGTCCGCCCTGAGCACATTCCAAATGGGGGCGAACGCTTGGTCCATCACGGCCAGCGTCTTGGGATCGTATATGTCGGCTCGGAAATTTAGAGAGGTCACTAGGCTGCCTCCCTGTATTGCAGGCGGGAGCGCGACTTACATCTCTCAGCCACCAGTGCCCACTGGTACTTTACTGATGGTACGCTAATGTACACGTGCCGCTTGATAGCAACAAGGCGTAAGATTTTCGCAGAGCGCTCTTAAGCCAGTTCCCAACTTTTTGGACACGCGGGTACGCTGTGGCGTAGCGCTCCAGGGTTCGGTTCTGTTGATGGCACTAATCGATGTCTGCTATTGGCACTTCTCGGACCTGGTTGCAGTCTCGGTCTAGGTCTGAAGCTAGGCGATAAGCGGACATTGCGTCACGCAAGGGCTTCCTGTCTTGGAAAGATTGGTGAGTCACCTTGTCGGCTGAACCGGTAAATGCGGTGCCGCCGGGCGAACGCGCTATCCGCCCGCGCCCGGCGAAGCCAGAAAGGCCCGAGTCTTGTCCCACGCGCCATGGTCGAACAGATCGTAATGGGCGCCCTGGGGAAAGAGTTCGATCCGCTTCGGCTCGTTGGCGGCGCGATAGATCCGCCAGCCCATTTCTACCGGGATCACCGCATCCTGCTCGCCGTGCAAGACGAGAACCGGGGCCGTGACCGAGCGGATGTTGAGCTCGATGTTGTATTGGTCGGTAATCAGCAAGCCGAGCGGCAGCCAAAAATACGTCGTGCGCGCCACATCGAGTGTCGAAGTGACCGGCGCTTCCAGGATGACAGCGGCAACCGGCCTTGCCGCCGCCAGCCGCACCGCCTGGCCCGAGCCGAGTGACTCGCCGTAGGCGACCATTCTGCCTGCCGGCACCCCGAGGCCGGTCAGGTGATCGTAGGCCGCGATCGCATCGGCGACATTGTTCTCTTCCGTGGGCCTTCCGCCTGAGCCGCCATAGCCGCGGTTGTTGAGATAGAAAACGCCGAAGCCGTTCTCGCGGATCGTTTCGATTTTGGGTGCGCGATTTGCGGCGTTGGCGGCGTTGCCGTGGAAATAGAGGATGGTCGGCTTATCCCCCTTTGCCGGCGCATGCCAGGCAACCAGCGTGACCCCATCGGCGACCGCGATCTCGATCTCCTTGACGCTTTCCAGGCCGGCCTCCGCTGGCGCTACGCGGGTCGGATCGGGGAAATACATGAACAGGCGGTTGCCGAAATAGGCCGCCACGCAAATCACGGCATAGATCGCAACGAGCCACGCAATGAGTTCCATGATTTCCTGCTTGAAGCCAGATCCGCTCGACCCGCTTGTCGTTGACGATCCAGCCTGCCTGATCCCGCAACATCCCCGCAATCTTGCGATAACCATAGCGGCCATACTGTCGGGCCAGCGCGATGATGTCGGCGGTCAGCCGCTGCTCGTCTTCAAGGCCCCGCGCTACCTTGCGCTGCGTCGAGCGATGCTGGCCGAGCGCCGCACAAGCGCGGCGCTCGGATACGTGAAGCTCACGTTGCACATGCTCGATGCAAGCACGGCGGCGCGCGGGGCTTAGATGGGGTATTCGGGGTTTCCTCTCATTACGCTGGCTACAGCGCTGTGAGACAGTAGCTCCAGGATTCAACATCGAAGGAGCACGCCATGTCTCTCTATGCTGGTCTGGATGTATCGGTGAAGACAACTGCCATCTGTGTCGTAGACAGGAACGGTCGGGTCTTACTCGAGACGACGGTCGATAGCTCACCAGATGCGATCGCAGAACGGCTGCGCGAGTTTGACCAGCCGCTCGAGCGCGTTGGCCTGGAGGCAGGGCCGTTATCGCAATGGATCTACGGCGGGCTCGTTGACATCGGGCTTGCAGCAATCTGTGTCGAGACCCGGCACATGCACGCAGCCCTTTCCGCGCGGATCAACAAGACTGATCGGAACGATGCCCGCGGGATCGCCCAGATGATGCGCGTCGGACTATTCAAGGCCGTGCACGTAAAGACGCCTGCGAGCCAACATCGTCGCCTCTTGTTGACCTCCCGTAAGCTCCTCCAGCGGAAGATTTATGACATCGAGAATGACCTCCGCGGCTCACTTCGCAATTTCGGGCTCAAGGTCGGTGTTGTTGGCGCGGTCAAGTTTGAGGGCCGCATTCGTGAGCTCGTTGCCGATCATCCCGTGGTTGCCGCGATCGTCGGGCCGCTGTTGGAAGCTCGCGCTGTCCTGCGCGTCCAGTTTACAAAACTCCATCGCATGCTGCTCGCACTCGTGCGAACGGATCCAATCTGTCGTCGTTTAATGTCCGCACCTGGGGTCGGACCAATCGTGGCCCTCACATTCCGAACATGCGTCGATAATCCCGCAAGGTTTTCGCGATCCAAGTGTGTGGGTGCCCATTACGGGCTCACCCCACGTCTATATCAATCTGGTGAAGTTGCCCGAACGGGTAGGATATCCCGGTGCGGGGACGTGATGCTGCGATCTAGCCTTTATGAAGCAGCTCTTGTCGTCTTAACCCGGCCAGGCCGCTGGAACCCGCTTAAGGCGTGGGGCATCGCGGTTGCCCGCCGGCGCGGAATGCAAAAGGCAATAGTTGCGGTCGCGCGCAAACTCGCAATCGTCCTTCACCGCATGTGGCGGGATGATACGGACTTCCGCTGGACTGCGGTCACAGCCTGATCGAGGAGATCAAGTAATTCAACTTCCTCCAC
>CAVSRK010000004.1:0-418661 GCA_963730335.1 uncultured Alphaproteobacteria bacterium | reverse complement strand
GGGAGAGGGCTTTCCGCCGCGATCTCGCGCGAGCGACGCTCTGCGTAAGTCGCATGGCGGGAAGGGTGAGGGGTGATCATTTTGACGGGACTTCGTCGCTTACCCCTCACCGCGCTCGCACCACGCTCAAGCAGCGAAGCGGTAGCGCACCGAAAATGCGAGCGTGTGCTCTCCCACAAGGGGAGGCGGCGATAAGATGTCGCTTAGTGCCATAAGCGGACATGAGCCTAGGAGCTATTTGCTTTCACCGAAGATGCCGCCAGACACGATGCCCGTTTGCAGGTTCCCTCGAAGTCACTGCGCGCTATCGACCTTTGTCCAAGTCTCATCCGGCGCGAACGACTCGATCTTGCGCGCGCGCTTCGCGGTCTTAGGCCCGAGATCCTTCTGGAACACCGTGCCGTCGTGATTGACCATGAAGGTCACGATACCGGAATTGCCGTACTCGGCGGGAAACGCCAGCAGCGCAAAGCCGCCCCGCATCTTGCCTTTGACCAGATAATCGTACGCGCCGCCGGGTGCGCCCACGCCCTGGCGGGTGAGGATGCGATAGTAATAGCCGTGATAGGGAATCGGCCCCTTACCGGTCTTATAGCCCTCGGCTGACGCTTGGGCCGCAAGCTCGCCGAGCGGACTTGGCGTCTGCCCCTCTGTGGTCGCCCAATAGAGGCCGTCCTTCTTTCCCGGGCGGCTCTGGATTCTCTGTGCATAAACACCGCGGCCGAAGCCGGCCGGATCGAGTTCGGCATATTCGTTCTGCGCCTGGACATAAGCGCGCGCGACCTGGATCGCCGACAGTTCGTTACGCCCGACGCGTCGGCGCAAAATCTCGTCGAGCCCGGCCCCGGTATCGAACTGCCACTCGCCCGCCTTGTTGACGAGAGGAATCGGGAATGGCCAGTCGTCATCGCCGATGATCAGGGTCTGCGTGCCGTCGCCCTCGGGCTCGATCGCATGCTTGGCATCGTATTGGGCGACGAATTTTTCGCGCGTATTGGTGTCGGCAACCGGGTCGCCCGAGCTAACGATGGCCTGCCCATCCGGCCCCAGCACGGCAAGGATTGCTTTTTTATCGCCCGACTTCGCCGCGCCGACCAGCGCGTCGACCGCAGCCTCCGGGGTCGTGAACGCCTCCTGGGCCGAGGCTGGCGCGCCCCACGCCATCAGCGCCGCGCAAAGGAGAATGGAAGGTGTATGTCTCATCTGACTTCTCCCGCGCGAGTCCGCGCCAGCCATTCCTTCCAAGTCATGAACTTGAGCCCGATCTGGTCGTAGTCGACCACGAGATAGCCGCTGCGATCGCGCCAGACCGCGCTTGGGTCGATCTTCTGCACCTCCTGCGCCATGACACCCACGTACAGGGTGTGATCGCTGCCCCGGTAGCGGAAGCGATAGAGCTCTAGGCCGTTATCGAGGTGCGCCAAAGGAGTGATGTCTTGCTTGACGCGAATATCGGATCGGCGACCCCCGCCGCCGCGCCCGCCCCCGCCGCCGCCACGTCCTCCACCGCCACGGCTGATAGAGCCCCCGGGACGCCCACCGCCGCCATAGCTTGGACGACCACCGCCTCCGCTCGCACGCTTGAAATCCGACGCGCCGCGATTGCCGAGGCTTGCCTGACCCCGCTTGGCGAAGTCCTTGGCCTTGGCGCCATCGCTCGCATCGAAGGCGTTGCCGCCAGGCTTGCCTTTCGCCTTTGCCTTAGCCGTGCCGAGATCTGGCTTCTTGCCCGAACGCTCTTTCAGTCCTTGTTGAATCTGACCAGCATCAGGCTTGCCTTTCGCCTTGGCCTTAGCGGTGCCGAGATCGGGCTTCTGGCCCGAACGCTCTTTCAGTCCTTGTTGAATCTGACCAGCATCAGGCTTGCCGCCGGGGCGTGCACCGCCGTCGCCGAGATTGGGACGATCGCCCCCGCCTGGCTTAAGACCGGCGTCGGGCTTCAGCCCAGTCCCCGGCTTGTTGCCGGGCTTCAGCACCTGATTGCCACCATGTCCGCGGAAGTCGAGGTTGCGGTCTCCGCCCTTGATGTTGGCCTTGGCGAATTTGTTCTTCACCTCGGCGTTGTTATAATTGACGCCGCGGCGATGATAGGAGTTGTGCTCCCATTTCGAAAAATTGACGTCGCCGCGATTGACGTTGCGGTCGATGTCGACATTGATGTTGCCATGCCGCCAGTCGACATTGTCCCAAATCTCGTGGCCGATGGCGAAGCCCGCGCCCCAGGCAATGCCGCGCGCAAGCGCGCCCCCCACCCCATAGTACGGGGCCGGCGGAAAGTAATACGCCGGGTACTCCGGATAGGGCCACGTGCCGTAGACCACCGCCGGATCGTAATAGGGCACATAGATCGTCTCCGGTGATGCGGGTTCAATCACTATCACCTGCTTGTCGGCTTGCTGCGTAACCTCCACCGTCTGCTCCTTGGTGCTCTCGAGCTTGCCGTTCGCCTGTGCTTTGGTGCGCAAGCGCTGGATCGCGTCCATCACGTCGGCCTGCTGGGCGAGCACGGCGTCGCCGAGCTGCTGCGTCCAATCGAGCTGTTGGCTCATCATGTCGAGCACGGTCGGAGTCGACGCAAGTTGCTTCACGCTCGCGTCCCAGTCCTGCTTATCCAGGGCCGCGGTTAGTGCGGCGCCCTTCAGCGATTTGTTGGCCTTAGCCCAGCGGTCGGCCTGAACGACCTCGAGCGGATAGGTCGAGGCCATGAGAACTTGCGCGAGCAATGTATCGGGATAGAGCGCGATCGGCGCGACGAGCTGGTCGAGCTGGCCGGCATCGAGCAAAGCTGGCTGCTGCTGTTCGGCTGCGGCCTGCTGGTCTTGGGCCCACGCCACACCGCCCGCCAAAGGTGCCAACATCAATGCCAAGGCAAACGCCAGGAACCTCATGCCGCCGCCTCCTCCCGAACCAAGACCAGTCACTGTCGCCCATTTGTGGTCCGATTGTGACGCTCGCCGACCGCGCCTAAGGGCGTGCCTTTTCTGGGGGTCAGAAGCTGACAATCGTATGAGGGACGTACCAGGCTAGCCGATATGACGAGAACCTGTCGGCTTGGCCAGCCTCAAGGCGAGGCGCTGAGCCTGCCCGGCTCTTTGGGATTGGCGGCCTGATCGGCGCGCGAATTCGGCGATGCACTGTCGGACACCGCGACGCCGAGCGCGGCCAGATGCTTCGTCGCCTCGGCCTTGGCCTTGTCGTCGTAGAGCTGGCGGCTCTTGAGCGACAGCGCCTTGCGGTAGTCGGCAATGGCCTGGTCGCGGTCGCCTTTGAGCTCGTAGGCGCGGCCGCGATCGGCATAGGCGCCGGCCGAGGCCGGGTCGATGGCCAGCGCGCGGTCGAAATCGGCCAGCGCGAGATCGAGATTGCCTCTGTTCATATGGATCCAGGCCCGGGTGTGGATGGCGTTCGGCTCGTCGCCGAGCAGGGACACGGCCCGCTCCGAGTCGGCCAGCGCCTTGTCGAGCTCGCCCTTCTGGGCGGCGCACCAGGCGCGGCCATTGAGCGCCCTGCCGTCGTCGGGCCGCACGGCCAGGACCTTGTCGTATTCGGCGATGGCGCGGGCAAAATCGCCCTTGTCGTCGAAGATCGAGGCGCGGTCGTTCAGCACGTCGACATTGTCGGGATCGACGCGGAGCGCCGCGTCGAGATCGGCCAGCGCCTTGTCGAGCTTGCCCTGCCGCCAATAGGTCCAGGCCCGGTTCTGCAACGCCAGCACATAACTAGGCTTGAGGCGGAGCGCCGCATCGAAATCGGCCAGAGCGCGGTCATATTGCTCGAGCTTGAACAGCGACAGCCCGCGGTCGTTGAGATTGTCGGGATTGTCGGGGGCGAGCTTGATCGCCTCGCTATAGGCGGCGACGGCCTCCTCATGTTTCTCGCGCTGCTGCAACACCCAGCCGCGATTTGAATGGCCGAGCGCGTAGTCGGGCTTGAGGGCGACCGCCTGGTCGAAATCGGCCAGCGCACGATCCAGATCGCCGAACGCGGCATAGGAGTTGCCGCGGTCGTTGAACATGTTGGGATCGTCGTTCACCAGCTCGATGGCGCGATTGTAGTCGTTGAGCGCGCGGGCGTGATCGTCCTTGGCGGCATAGGTCCAGGCGCGGTCGTAATAGATGTTGCGATAGTCGGGCTTGAGCTTGATGGTCTGATTGTAGTCGTCGATGGCGAGGTCGTATTCCTCGGTCTGGGCGAAGGAAAAGCCGCGGCTGCGATAGACCGCGGGGTCGTTAGGGTTGAGCTTGAGCGACTGATTGAAATCGGCGATGGCGTCCTGGTGCTCGCCCTTGTTCTGATGAGCGATGCCGCGGTCCATATAGGCGATGGCGATATTGGTCTTGGACTCGGCGCCGCCGGCGATGATCCTGCTGCAGCCGGCGATGCTGACATCGGCGTCGCTGGAGGTGCAGTCGTTCCAGTCCTGCTTGGAATCGGCGAGCGCCGACGGCGCCAAGGTCAAGGCGGCGACGAGGCAGACGGCGGCGATCCGCATTACCATCCTCCGTGCCTGCGTGGGCCGGGGCAATCTTAGCCCGATCCTGCCGCTAAGCGAAGGAGAGAGAAGGCCTGCTCAGTAGTCAACCCGCATGAGGTAAAGGCCGCAAGCGGGGGCCACCGGACCGCACGCGCCGCGATTGCGCGCGTGAAACGCCTGTTTGAGGTCGGCGGCGGCCCATTTGCCCTCGCCGACCAGCTTCAACGAGCCGACCATCGAGCGCACCTGGTTGTGCAGGAAGGAACGGGCCGACGCCTCGATCATGATGTCGTCGCCGGTCTGCGTCACGGCGAGGCGGTCGAGCGTCTTGACCGGCGATGCCGCCTGACATTCGGCCGAGCGGAAGGTGGTGAAATCGTGATGGCCGATTAGGGCTTGCGCCGCCTCGTGCATGGCAGCGGCGTCGAGCGTATGCACCACATGCCAGGCGCGATTGCGGTCGAGCGCCAAGGGTGCGCGCCTGGTGACGATGCGGTAGAGATAGTGCCGCGCAGTGGCCGAGAAGCGCGCGTCGAAATCGTCAGTGGCGCGCTCGCAGGCGAGCACGCTGATCGCATCTGGCCGCACTTGCGCGTTGAGCGCGTCGCGCACCTTGTCGGTGGCCCAGTCCTTGGCCAGATCGAAATGAGCGACCTGGCCCAGCGCGTGCACGCCGGCATCGGTCCGCCCGGCGCCGCGCGGGATGGTATCCTCGCCGGAAAAGGCCTTGATCGCTTGCGCCAAGCGGCCCTGCACCGACGGGCCGTTGTCCTGCATCTGCCAGCCGACAAAGGACGTGCCGTCATATTCGAGGGTGAGCTTGTAACGGGGCATGGCGTCTAACCGAGCACCGTGCCGGCACGAAGCTTGACCCCGCGCAGGAATTCATCCGCCGCCATCGGCTTCTTGCCGGCGCGCTGAACCTCGGTGAGCCGCACCGCGCCCTCGCCACAGGCGACGGTCAGGTATTCGTCGAGCAGCGTGCCCGGCGCGCCCGCGCCGGACGCGAGCGTCGAGCGCAACGCTCTGATGCGCTCGCGCTTGCCGTTGATGTCGAGCTCGAACCAGGCGCCGGGATCAGGCGACAGGCCGCGGATCATATCACGCACCTCACGCGCGGAACGCCGCCAGTCGATGTGTGTCTCGCGCGGATCGAGCTTGGGCGCGTAAGTGGCGGCCTCGGCGTGCTGCGGACGGCATTCGAGGCGGCCTTCCTCAAGTTCCTTGAGCGCCGTCACCATCAGCTCGGCGCCGAGCGGGGCCAGTGCGTCGTGCAGTTCGCCGGCGGTCATGTCGGGGCCGATCGCCACGCGGCCCTCGAGGCATACCGGGCCGGCATCGAGCCCTTCGGTGACGCGCATGATCGAAACGCCGGTTTCCCGGTCGCCGGCCATGATGGCGCGGTTGATGGGAGCGGCGCCGCGCCAGCGCGGCAGGAGCGAGGCATGGACATTGAAGAGGCCGAGCCGGGTCGCGTCGAGAATGGGCTTGGGCAGGATCAGCCCATAAGCCACCACCACGGCGGCGTCGGCATCGAGCGCGCGGAAGCGCTCCTGCTCCTCGGCGCTCTTGAGCCGCCCGGGCGTGCGCACGGCGAGATCCGCCCGCTCGGCTTCCTGCTGCACCGGGGACGCGCGTAACGCCATGCCCCTGCCCGCCGCCCGCGGCGGCTGGCTATAGACGGACACGATTTCGTGGCCGGCGTCGAGCAGGGCCCGCAGCGCCGGCACGGCGAAGTCCGGCGTGCCCATGAAGACGATGCGCAAGGTCATGCCCCCTTATGTCACCCGCGCGGGTAAAGGGGCAATTACGCCTTGTCGCGATAGAGACCCCAGACGGCGGTGAGAGCGCTCGCGCTCGCCACCAGAAACAGCACGGACAGGATGCCCTTCTCGACCTCCCAGCCGAGCAGGCGCCCCATGTCGTAAAGGACATAGATCGCGAAGGTCAGCGCCAGGCCGTAAAGATAGGGCCGGGCTTTGCTTGCTGCGAGCGCCGCGATCACCGCAACAGCGACCTCAAGCGCGATAGATATGACGAGGAGCGTCATGGACCTAAAGCGCCTCGGTGCGCTTCTGCTTGGTGAATTTCCGCACCACCATGTCGCGCTTAAGCCGCGACAGATAGTCGATGAACAACACGCCGTTCAGATGGTCGATCTCGTGCTGCACCAGGGTCGACCAGATGCCCTCGAGTTCCATCTCCTGCTGCCTGCCCTCGCGGTCGATATAGCTGACCCGGGTCTTGGCCGGGCGCTCGATCTCCGCGGTAAAATCGGGGATGGAGAGGCAGCCTTCCTCGTGCAACCGCAGCTCGTCGGAACGCTCGAGGATGTCGGGGTTCACCATCATCAACGGGGTGCTCGGCGCCTCCTCCTTGGCCGGGTCCATGACGATGACCCGGCGCGAGATGCCGATCTGCGGCGCGGCGAGCCCGATGCCGGGCGCGTCGTACATGGTGAGCAGCATGTCGTCCATCAGCTTGCGCAGCTCGTCGTCGACCCGCTCGACCGGCTTGGCCTGCTTGCGCAAGATCGAATCGGGGATGGTGAGGATGTGACGGATGGCCATGTGAGGGGCTGACATAAGGTTGCGCGGCCAAGCGGTCAACACGCAGCAAGGTTGAACTCCCTCCCCCTAAAAGGGGGAGGGTCGGGGTGGGGGTTGCGCTGAATACCATAGCCGCCAACTGACCCCCACCCGGCGCCGAAGCGCCACCCACCCCCTTGCAGGGGGAGGGAACAACAATGTTCCCCTTTTGGTCTTAAGGAACGAATCGGGCTATACGTTCTCCCCATGGCCATGGAGCCCATCAGGGTTGGGAGCCTCGCGCTCGACCCGGTCCTTGTCGTGCTGGCGCTGGCCGCGCTAGCGGTGCTGGCGCTGGTCGCGCTCGCCATCGCGCTGATCGTGCATATGAAGGGACGGCGGCGCGAGAGGGAGGCGCAGGCCACCGAGCTGGCCGAACTCAAAGGACGGCTGCAAACCTTCGCCGAGATCAGCGTGGCCCGCCAAGGCGACATCGCCCGCGCCGTCAATGAGCGGCTCGACCGCATGACCCATCGGGTCGGCACCGACCTCAACGAGACCTCGCGCAAGACGCATGAATCGATCGCCAAGCTGAACGAGCGGCTGGCGGTGATCGACACCGCGCAGAAGAACCTGACCGACCTCTCGACCAACATGGTCTCGCTTCAGGAGATCCTCGCCAACAAGCAGGCGCGCGGCGCGTTCGGCCAGATGCGCATGGAGACCATCGTGCAGGACGGCCTGCCCAAGGGCGCCTACACGTTCCAGGCGACGCTCTCGAACGGCAAGCGGCCGGACTGCCTGCTGCATATGCCGAACTCGACGGCGGGCGTGGTGATTGACGCCAAGTTTCCGCTCGAAGGCTTCGAGGCGTTCCGCGTGGCGCGGCGCGACGAGGAGAAGAAGGAGGCAGCCAAGCGCGTGCGGATCGACGTCAGCCGCCACGTCGATGCCATGGCCGAGCGCTATTTCATCGTCGGCGAGACGCAAGACACCGCCATCTTGTTCGTGCCGTCGGAGGCGATCTATGCCGATCTCTGCGAGCATTTCACCGATTTGGTGCAGAAGGCGCACCGCGCCCGCATCGTGATCTGCGCGCCGAACATGCTGATGCTGGCGGTGCAGACCATGCAAGCGATCCTAAAAGACGTGCAGATGCGCGAGCAGGCCCATCTCATCCAGGGCGAGGTGGCGAAGCTGATGGACGACATGGGCCGGTTCCGCGAGCGCGTGCTCGACCTGCAACGTCATTTCGGCCAGGCCAACCAGGACGTCGAGAAGATTCTCACCTCGTCGGAGAAGATCGCGCAGCGCGGACTCAAGATCGAGAACTTGGACTTCGACGAGGCCACGCCCTTGCCGGAGATCGAGCAGCGTAACGGTGCGGCGCGCACCCCGTCGCCCCAGCCCTCGCCGCAGCGGGAAGCGGTCGAGCCGCGGCGCAACGGCGGGCCACGCGTGATCCGCCAGCCGGACCTGCTGGCGGGGGAGTAGCGGGGCGATGGCAGCAGAGATTCTGGTCGGTGGCACCATGCTCGACTCGATCCTGGTCGGCGGCGCGACCAGTCTGGTCAATCTCATCATCCATGCCGTATTGCTCGCCGGGGTGGCCTGGACCGTCAGGCGGATTTCGGTGAGCGATTCATTCGCCCCGCACGTCCTGCAATACACTTTGGTGATCGTGTCGACCGGCACGCTGCTGGTGGCCGGGCATTTCGCCGAAGTGGTAGTGTGGGCCCATGCCTACGACCTGGTGGGCGCGGCTCCGCCCGGCACCGACCTCATCTATTTCGCCTTCGGCAATTACACCACGCTCGGCTATGGCGACGTGCTGCCCCTGCCGCACTGGCATCTGTTGGGACCGATGACGGCGCTGAACGGCATCATGCTGATCGGCTGGTCGACGGCGCTGATCATCGAGATCTTGCGCCGCAGCGGCAATGCGCCGGCGCAGAGCGCAACGTCGCCCTGAGGCGCTCGCCGATCATTTCTTGCGGGATTGCTTTTTCTTCTTGGCGGCGGCGCGCTTCTTGGCCGCCCGCTCGTGGCGCTCGCCATATTTCATGCCTTCGAGCTTCATGCCGTCGGGATCGAGGAAGAACACCGCGTAATAGTCGTCGTAATATTCGCCGGCCGGATCGATGATCGTGGCGCCCTGCTGTTCGAGAAAGGCCTGAAGCGCGTCGACGTCTTTCCGGCTGCGCAAGCGAAACGCGTAATGGTGAAAGCCGATATCGCCTTTGCGGTATTTGTGCTTCCGCCCTTCCGCGTCCGCCGCGGAAATCCAGAACAAGGTCTTGCCGTTGGCCCAGCCCATCATGCCGTCATATTCGGCCTCGACCTCGAAGCCGAGAAACGCCATCAGCGGCGCGTAGAACGATTTCGATGTTTCGAAGTCGCCGACGCTCAAGACGAGGTGATCCACTCCCGTGACGCGCACCATGGTGATTCTCCTTCATCACGCCAACGGTTAAACGCTCCTCGCTCGCCACTTGATCCCGCTCCCCCCTTGTGGGGGAGCACGCGCTCGCCTCGCGAGCGCGGAGAGGGGTAAGCGGCTCTGCCGCGTCGAACCATACACCCCCCTCCCGCAAGCCGCGCCGCCGTCATTCTACCAACGGCGCTACACAGCATGACGCCGGGGGCTTGGCCTGCTATCAAGGGGCGATGACGGCGGCAGAGGGAGCCACCCAAACACCTGACGCGCAGCGCAGTTGGACCGAGATCCTGTTCACCCGGAAGATGCTGACCTGCATTTTCCTGGGCTTCAGCTCCGGGATGCCCCTCTATGTCCTGATTTCCCTGGTGCCGGCCTGGTTGCGCACCAACCAGGTGGACCTTGCCACCATCGGCCTGTTCGCCCTGGTGGGGCTGCCCTATACCTGGAAATTCGTGTGGTCGCCGCTGATGGACCGGTACAAGCTACCGTTCCTCGGCCGAAGGCGGGGCTGGGCGCTCCTGACGCAGGTTGTGCTGCTGCTTTCGATCGGCGTGCTGGGCCAGTTCAGTCCTGCCACCTCGCTCCAGGTCATCGTCGCGGTCGTGTTCGTGGTCGCCCTGTTTGGCGCCAGCCAGGACATCGTCATCGATGCTTATCGGCGCGAGTTGCTGGCCGATGACGAATTGGGAACCGGCACGTCGATCTTCGTCAATGCCTACCGTCTGTCCGGACTGGTGCCGGGGTCGCTGGCATTGATCCTGGCCGACTACCAGCCCTGGACGGTGGTGTTCTGGGTCACCGGCCTGTTCATGCTGGTCGGCATCGTGACCACGTTGACCATGAAAGAAGTGAGCGACGACGCGTTGGCGCCGCATAGCTTGCGGGCGGCGGTGATCGATCCGTTCGTGGAGTTTTTCAGCCGCGACGGCGGCATCAAGGCCGGGCTGGCTGTCCTGGCCTTCCTGTTTCTCTACAAGCTGGGAGACAACATGGCCACGGCGCTGGCGACACCGTTTTACATCGATATGGGTTACAGCCTGAGCGAGATCGGTTCCGTCGCCAAGGTAGCCGGCCTGTGGGCCAGCATTGCCGGCGGCGTGCTCGGCGGCATCATCATGCTCAAGGTGAGCATCAACCGGGCGCTGTGGCTGTTCGGCTTCGTGCAGCTGTTCACCATCCTGCCGTATATCTGGCTGAGCCAGGCAGGGCATACGCTGGCCGGGCTGTTCGTCGTGGTCAGCGGCGAGTATCTGGGCGTCGGCCTCGGCGCGATCGCGCTGACCGCCTTCATGGCCAGGGAGACCAGCCGGGCGTTTACCGCCACGCAGTTCGCCCTGTTCTCAAGTTTCATCGCGGTTCCGCGCACGGTGGCCAATGCCTCGACCGGCTTCATCGTGGAAGCCGTGGGCTGGACGCTGTTCTTCGTCATCTGCGCCATCGTCGCGATTCCCGGCATGCTGTTGTTGTTGAAGGTGGCGCCGTGGACGGAGAGAGAGAAGTCGGCCGAGGCTTCCGGCTAAGCCTACCGATCAAATCGTACGGCTGTCATAGGCCCAATGCAGTAGCGCCTGGCGCTGCCGCGGCCGGCAGAAGATGTCGCCACGCTCGCAATTTTGCTCGACCTGCCTGACGTGCCGGCGCATGGCCTTCCAGCGCTTGATTTGCCGCCGGTCCTCCTCCGGCATGCGGCGCCCGAGATAATAGCGGCAATACCATTGGAACCAGCCGCGCGGGTCGTCGGGATGTATCCAGCCTTTGGCGCGCCAGACCGATAGAGGCTGGCTCGCATCGACGCCGAAGAAGTTGAGCGCGCAGTCGCGCTGCTTCGGGGCGAGCTTGGCACCCACGAACCAGCTTGCGGGAAACTCCTTGCGCGTGTCGGTCATGTACTTGCCGCAGAACACTCCGAGCCGCAGCATCTCGGCCGGCGTCAATTCGGGGTCAAACTCCGGATCAAAATTGCGGCCGGCCGGCGCGCTCAGTTGGTAGCGGTAGCCTTGCTGCATCTTGTCGTTGACGACGATGATGCGTTTGCGCTTCACCACCGCGTGGCAGCGGGCCACATCACATCACCTTGCGGGCTTTGACGGCGGCGGCCAGCGTGCCTTCGTCGAGATAGTCGAGCTCGCCGCCGATCGGCACGCCGTGGGCCAGCCGCGACACGGTGACGTTGCAGTCGGCAAGCCGGTCCATCAGGTAATGCGCGGTCGATTGGCCTTCGACCGTGGCGTTGAGCGCCAGCAGCACCTCTTTGACGCCCGGATCGCGGGCGCGCTCGATCAGCTTGGCGATGGCGAGATCGTCGGGGCCGATGCCGTCGAGCGGCGACAGCGTGCCGCCGAGCACGTGATAAAGGCCGTTGAGCACGCCGGCGCGTTCGAGCGCCCAGAGATCGCCGACCTCCTCCACCACGCAGATCAACGAGCGGTCGCGGGCGGGGTCGCGGCACATCGTGCATGGCGATGCCGTATCGATATTGCCGCAAACCTCGCAGGTGAGGATGGTGTCGCGGGTCTCGGCCAGCGCGGCGGCGAGCGGCTCGAGCAGCTGCTCCTTCTTCTTGACGAGATGCAGCGCGGCGCGGCGTGCTGAGCGGGGGCCCAGCCCCGGCAGGCGCGCCAGCAGCTGGATCAGCCGCTCGATCTCAGGCCCTGCCGCGACGCGTGCCATGCATCAAAACAGCTTGAGGCCGGGAGGAATGGGCAGGCCGCCAGTCAGGCTTTTCATCTTTTCCTTCATCGCCTCCTCAACCTTGATCTTGGCGTCGTTATGGGCGGCGACGATCAAATCCTCGAGGATCTCGGCATCCTCGGGCTTGAGCAGAGAAGGATCGATCTTGACATGCGCCATGTCTCCCTTGCCGCTGAGCGTCACCACCACCATGCCGCCGCCTGAGCGGCCCTCGATCATGGCGCGCTCCAGCTCAGCCTGCATGTCGGCCATGCGGCCTTGCAGCTCCTGCGCCTGCTTCATCATCTGCGCGAAGTTCTTCATCTAGTTGGTCCCGTCTTCTTTGAACTCTTCCGGCTCCTCGGCGCCGTCGGCGGACGGCGCGGGCTCGGCGACGGAGCGCACCGCGGCGATCCGCGCGCCGGGAAAATGCTGCATCACTTCTTTGACCGCCGGATGCTCGCGGATAGCGGCGATGGCGTCCGCCTCTTTTTCGCGCCGCTGGACCCCGATCGGCGCGGCACCCTCGTCGTCGCTCACCGCCACGATCCATACGCGCCCGGTCCAGGCCTTGAGCTTGCGCATCAGCTCCTGGCCGAGCTCGCGCGGCGCCTGCGGCAGCGGGTTGATCTCGATCAAGCCTGGCTTGAAGCGGACGAGCTTCACCTGCTCGGTCAGCGCGTGCTTGAGTTTGAGATCGCGTTTTGACTCGGCGAGCGCGCTGACGTCCTCGAAGCTTTTCAGCTCCGGCGGCGACGGTTCCGGCGAAGCATCGTTATCCGCCTCGACCGAAGGCGCGGCGCCAAGTGTCTCGGCACGACGTGTCTCGGCGCGATGCGTCCCGGCGCGATGCATCTCGGCGCGAGCGGGCTCAGGCTTGCGCGAGGGCCGAGGCGCAGGCGCCGCGCCCGCCTCGGTCGCGCCTGTTGCGGCGTCATCCGCCAGACGGCGCGCCAGCTCGCCGGGCGGCGGCAAGTCGGCGGCATAAGCCAGCCTGACCAGAACCATGTCGGCGGCGGCGTGCGGGCGCGGGCTGCCCCGCACCTCCTCATAGCCCTTGAGCAGCATCTGCCAAGCGCGCGCCAGCGCCGGCATCTTCAGTCGGGCGGCGAGATCGGCGGCGCGGGCGCGCTCGGATTCGCTGGCGGCCGGGTCGGCGCTGGCTTCGCCCGCGGCCTTGACCAGGGTGACCGCATGCACGGCATCGGCGAGATCGGCGATGACCTGGCCGGGCTCGGCGCCGTCGCGGTTGAGCGCGCCGAGCTGGGTCAGCGCGCCGCCGGCATCGCCCTTGAGCACGGTCTCCATCAGATCGAAGATGCGGGTGCGGTCGGCAAGACCCAGCAGGCCGCGTACCGCGTCTGCCTCGACGGCGTTGCCGCCGAACGCGATGGCGCGGTCGAGGATGGACAGCGCGTCGCGCACCGATCCTTCCGACGCGCGGGCGATCAGTGCCAGCGCGGGGCGTTCGGCCTTCGCGCCTTCCGCGGTGGCGACGCGGTCGAGATGGGCGATCAGTTCCTCGATGTCGATGCGCTTCAGGTCGAAGCGCTGGCAGCGCGACAGCACCGTCACCGGCACTTTGCGGACCTCGGTGGTGGCGAAGATGAACTTCACATGCTCGGGCGGCTCTTCCAGCGTCTTGAGCAGGCCGGCGAAGGCCGGCTTCGACAACATGTGCACCTCGTCGAGGATATAGACCTTGTAGCGGGCGATGTTGGGCTTGTAGTGGGCGCTGTCGATCAGCTCGCGAATATCGTCGATGCCGGTATGGGAGGCCGCGTCCATCTCGACCACGTCGAGATGCCGGCTCTCGAGGATGGCGCGGCAATGAGCGCCCTCCTCGCCCATGTCGAGGGTCGGCCCTTCGATGCCGGGCCCCTCATAGTTCAGCGCGCGGGCGATCAGCCGCGCGGTGGTGGTCTTGCCGACGCCGCGCACGCCGGTGAGCATATAGGCCTGGGCGATGCGGCCCGAGGCGAACGCATTGCGGAGCGTCCTGACCATGGCCTCCTGGCCGATCAGCTCGTGGAAGGTTCGCGGCCGATATTTCCGGGCGAGCGCCGCGTGGCTCTCTGGTGCAGCCTGAGCACGAGGTGCGGAGGCTTCAGCCTTGCCCTTAGCGGGACGCTTCGGCGCGCTCTTCTGGTCTTCGGCGTCGGCCATCACTCTCAGCACTCTCGAACGTCATGCCTGGACCCTCGGGTCGCTGCCCAAGGGCAGGCTTTGATCCGGGCATCCATGCCGTTACGCCTCAGCAAGTGGCGAGGCAACGGAATGGATTGCCGGGTCAAGTCCGGCAATGACGAGTTCCGTACCAATTCGTTCAACGCATTACGCTGGGGGCGCGAGGTGGGAGGCTGGACGAGCAACCCGCGAAACGCTCGTTAGGGCTGCTTCCTTCCGGACCTGACCCGGTTGGCGAGGCACGCGCCTGCTGCCAACCTCCCGGACCAGTATATCGGGGATAGCGCCCCTTGTGGCAACCCGCTCGGCACGGTCTCTTCCGTGGCGAAGTGCTCGGCTCAATTCCAGGAAACAGCGCGGCAATGCCGGGCTTTTCGGCCGGTTGCCCAGGAATGGTCACATGAAGAGGCTAGGTCTCGGCAGAGTCCTCCGGAAGGAGACCGCAACATCTAGTAAGGGGGAAGATGCCGAGTCTCGCACGGATCACCAGGATCATTGCCTTCCTCCGATCGGAAAATCCGGCGGAAGACATTTCAGCCAACCCAGTCGTCAAACATCCGCACAACACCAGCCGGTCGATTCCGGAACGGCTGCCGCCGGCGACGATCAAAGATCTGTCGGTGCTGGACCCTGGCAAGGCGCTGCTCGCCACCGCGGAAGAGTGGGCCGGCATTGCCGTGGCGATCGCGCTATGCGCGTATTTCTGGAACCCGGTCTTGTATCTGATCGCGGTCATGTTCATCGGCTCGCGCCAACATGCGCTGCTGATCATCGGGCATGACGCCTCGCATTACCGCTATTTGCCGAAGCGCTGGCAGAACGAGCTGTTCGCCAATTTATTCCTGATGTGGCCGACCTTCGCCTCGGTCGAGGGCTTCCGCAAGTTTCATGGGCCGCATCACCAATATACCAACCTTCCGGACGACGGGAATCGTCACATCTGGCAAACCCACAACGCCGCGGGCGAGCTTGCCCCGGATTGGCAATTCCCCAAGACGAGGGCAGGCTTGGCGTTGGTGCTGTTGCGCCGCGCCCTGTTCCTGACCGGCATGTTGTGGATCGTCCGCGGCCTGGTGGGCTCGTTCCTTATTCCGTCGCCGCACTGGATGGTCGCGGCCAGGATCGCGTTCTATGGGTCCCTTGCCGCAGCCCTGACCGTGTTCAACGCCTGGTATGCGTTCCTGCTGTACTGGATCGTGCCTTATTGCACCTGGCACATCGCGGCTCAGTACACGCGGCTGATCTGCGAGCACAGTGCCGTCGAAAGCGACGAAGAAGAATACGCCATCACCCGCAGCACGGTTCCGACCCGGCTCGAGTCGATCTTCATTCTGCCGCGGAATGTCGGCTACCACCTCGAGCATCACTGGTACCCGAGCGTGCCGTGGTACCGATTGCCGGAATTGCACCAGGCGCTGATGGAGCGGGAAGGCTTCCGTGAGAACGCCGTGGTCAGGCGCTCGGTTCTCGTCTCACTCGGCGAGTGCGTCAGAGCGCAACAAGAGGCAAACGCGGCCCGTCAGCCTTCCAGCGCCTTCAGCTCGGCGCGGAACGGGCTGGCCGGATAGGTGCCGAGCACCGTCACCTCGGTCGTGAAGAAGTGCAGCTCCTCCATGGCGAGCTTGACCGGCCGTTCGTCGGGATGGCCTTCGATATCGGCGTAGAACATGGTGGCGTTGAATGAGCCTTCGAGCTGGTAGGACTCGAGCTTGGTCATGTTGACCCCGTTGGTGGCAAAGCCGCCAAGCGCCTTGTAGAGCGCGGCCGGCACGTTGCGCACGCGGAACACGAAGCTGGTGATGACCGGGCCGTCGCCCTTGCGGCTGCGCACCGGCTTGGCGGCGAGCACGACGAAGCGCGTGGTGTTGTGCTCCGCGTCCTCGATATCGGCCTTAGCCACTTTGAGTCCGTAAATCTCGGCGGCGAGCCTAGAGGCGATCACCGCCGCGCCGCGGTCGCGGGATTCGCGCAACTCGCGCGCCGCGCCGGCGGTATCGGCCGCGACCACCTGTTTCAATTTCAGCGCGCGAATGGCCTTGCGGCACTGGCCGAGCGCCATGACGTGGCTGTGCACCGTCTCGAGCTCCGACATTTTGACGCCCGGGAGCGTGAGCAGTTGATGCCGCACCCGTTCGAAATGCTCGGCCACGATGTGCAGGCCCGAATGCGGCAGCAGATGATGGATGTCGGCGACCCGGCCCGCCACCGAATTCTCGATGGGGATCATGGCGAGCTTGGCCGCGCCGCTCTTAACCGCGGCGAGCGCATCCTCGAAGGTCGGGCAGGCAAGCGCCTCCATGCGCGGATAGGCGTCACGCGCGGCCAGGTGCGAGTTGGCGCCCGGCTCGCCCTGAAAGGCGATTTTGTTGAAACGCGCTGTGGCCATGTCTACAGGGAAAGCGGGCTTTAACGGCGGGATTGAATGAGCTGACGCGCCCGCTCAAGGTCGGGCGGAGTATCGACACCGAGCGGGACGGTGTCAACGAGCCCGACATGGATGCGCATGCCGGCTTCAAGCGCCCGTAACTGCTCGAGCTTCTCGCGCAGTTCGAGCGGCGACGGCGGCAGCGACACGAAGCGGGCGAGCGCGCGCCTGGTATAAGCGTAAATGCCGATATGGTGATAGAGCGGGCCCTCGCCGTAAGGCGCGGTCGCCCGCGTGAAATAGAGCGCGCGCAAGGTCGCGCTGCGTTCAAGCGGCGAGCCGATCACTTTCACCACATTCGGATCGGTGCGCTCCTCGTCGCGCGTGATTTCGGCGGCGATGGTGCCGATATCGGCCTCCCCTTCGCGCAGCGCCGCCAGGCAGGCGCGGACCAGGGACGGCGCGAGGGTCGGCAGATCGCCTTGCAGATTGACGACTGTCTCAAGCTTGGCGGACGGGTCGCGCTCAAGCACCGCCTCGAACACCCGGTCGGACCCGCTGACATGGTCAGGCCGCGTCATCAGTGCCGCACCCCCGGCTTTGACGATGGCGTCGCGCACCTTCTCCGAGTCGGTTGCGACCACCACCGCGCCACAATCGGCTTCGACCGCGCGGCGCCAGACATGGACGATCATCGGCTCCCCGCCGATATCGGCCAAGGGCTTATCGGGAAGTCTTGTCGCTTTCAATCTGGCGGGTATAACGATGAGGCAGGATGTCATGGGGCCGTCAGGTAGCATGGGAAAAGGTCTCAAAGCGACAACCAGGCATACGTCGAATGTGTCAGTTGCAACAAGCGTATAGGCTCTATAGTCTCACGCACCGCCGCAAGAGCTACATGAAGTAGCCTCTGCCTCCGGGGGGATCCGTCGCACCATGAAGCATTATCGTTTCAATCAGATCGCCATGGCGGTGCTCGGTGCACTGCTGCTGTTCTTCGGCACCAAGACTCTCATCAACATCGCCTACGAAGAGCATGAGCCGGAAAAGCCCGGGCTCGAGGTGGCGGGCGGCGAAGAGCAACCTGGAGGCGGCGAAGCAAAGCCCGGCGGCGGCGGCGAGCTGGCCACTTTGCTGGCCAGCGCCGATCCAGCCAAGGGCGCCGAAGTCGCCAAGAAATGCGCGATCTGCCACTCGTTCGATAAAGGCGGTCCGAACATGATCGGCCCAGACCTCTATGGCGTGCTCGGCCGCAAGATCGCCAGCCACGAAGGTTACGAATATTCCGACGCGCTGAAGGCAAAAAGCGGCGAAGAGTGGACCTACGAAAACGTCAACCACATGATCGAGAACCCGAACGCGTTCGCGCCGGGGACCAAGATGGCGCTGTTCCCGGGTCTGCCCGATGCCAAGCAGCGCGCCGACGTGATCGCCTTCCTGCGCACCAAGAACGATAATCCCCCGCCTCTGCCTGAGGTCACCGAAGAAAAGCCGGCCGGCGAAGAGACGCCGGGCGGCGGCGAAGCGGGCGATGCAGCCTTCCTCGCTCTCGTTGCCAAGGCCGATCCCAAACAGGGCGAGGCCGATGCCGCGTTGTGCAAAGTCTGTCACAGCTTCCAGAAGGGCGGCCCGGCCATTGTCGGCCCCGATCTCTATGGCGTGGTCGGGCGCAAGATCGCCTCGGTCGAGGGCTTCAACTACACGCCAGCGCTCAAGGCTCATCAGGGAGACTGGACCTACTCGAATCTCGACGTCTGGCTGAAGAACCCGCAACAATTCGCACCGGGCACCGCGATGGTGTTCCCCGGCGTGGCGGACGACAAGAAGCGCGCCAATATCGTCGCGTTCTTGCGCGCGAATGCCGATACGCCAGCGCCGCTGCCCGAGGCCGCTGCGGGCGGCGAAGCCAAGCCCGAAGAGGCAGCGCCTCCTGCCGAGGAAGCAGCACCCCCCGCCGAGGAGGCAGCCCCGCCGGCGGCCGAGGAGCCAGCCCCTGCCGAGGAAGCACCGGCGGCCGAGCCCGAAACCCCTGCCGCACCGGAACAGGCGGCACCTGCGGACGAGATACCGCCCGCGCCTGCCGAGGAGCCCGCGCGGTCCGCTCCAGAGGAGACCATGGCGCCTGAGGAGGAGCCGGCCGCAGCTTCCGAGCCGTCGCCGGGCGAGCCGCCCTTCGCCAACCAGCCGCAGCCGGTCTATCCCGAGGAGACTTCGGAGGACATGTCGGGATCAGAGGTCATGCCGGCTTCGGAGGGCGCCGAGCCGTCGACGGGGGAACCGCCCTTCGCCAACCAGCCGCAGCCGGTCTATCCCGACGGGCCTGCCGAGTAGGTTCAGCGGCCGCACCAGCGAGTGCGCTGTAGCTGCGCGGGAGCCGCCAACGCGCCGGCCGCCGGGCACGACATGACCGATAATTCATTTAGCCAAAGGCCTTGCCATGCTAGGCTTTGGCGGCCTTTTTGGGCCTTCGGTCGATGCTGCTAAGCCGCGCGTCGGCAAGCTATTTTCCGATCAGGTGGAGCCCCAATTGCCGGTCATGACTTTGCCTCGCCTCGCCCTCGCCCTGGTGCTGTTCGGCCTTCCCGGCGCTGCTTGGGCCCAGGATGCGCCCGTCCACCGCCATGCGCTGTCGCTGATCGGCGAACCGAAATATCCCGCGGGCTTCGCTCATTTCGATTTCGTCAATCCCGACGCGCCGAAAGGCGGCGTCGTGCGCATGGCCGATATCGGCAGCTTCGATAGCCTCAATCCGGTGCTCTACAAGGGCGAAACGGCGGGCGGGCTCGGCCTCATCTATGAGAACCTGATGGCCGACAGTCTGGACGAGCCCTCCACCTCGTACGGCCTGATCGCCGAGTGGGCCTCCTATCCGCCCGACTACTCCTCGGTCACCTTCAAGCTGCGCGACGAGGCACGCTGGCATGACGGCAAGCCGATCACGCCCGAGGACGTGATCTACAGCCTCGAGGTGAACAAGGCCGCCAATCCGCGCATGGGCCTCTACTACAAGAACGTGGCGCGGGCCGAAGCGACGGGGGAGAACGAGGTCACCTTCTATTTCGACGTGAAGAACAACCGCGAGCTGCCCATGATCATGGGCCAGATCACCATCCTGCCCAAACATTGGTGGACGGGTACGGATGCGAGCGGCACGCAGCGCGATCCGATGAAGACCACGCTCGAAACGCCGCTCGGCTCGGGCCCCTACCGCATCAAGGAGGTCAAGCCCGGCCGCTCGATCGCTTACGAGCGGGTCAAGGACTATTGGGGCAACGACCTGGCGGTCAACCGGGGCCAATGGAACTACGACGAGATCCGCTTCGAGTATTACCGCGACGAGACCGTCGCGTTCGAAAGCTTCAAGGCCGGCAGCCTCGACTATTGGCAGGAGACGAGCGCCAAGAACTGGGCCACCGCCTACGACTTCGCCGCGGTGCGTAACGGCTTCATCAAGCGCCAGGAGGTGCCGGTCGAGCGGACACAGCCGATGCAGTGCTTCGTGCTCAATCTGCGGCGGCCGCAATTCGAGGACCGGCGCGTGCGGCAAGCGTTCAATCTCGCCTTCGACTTCGAGTGGGCCAACAAGAATTTGTTCTACGGCCAATATGCGCGGGTCGGCAGCTATTTCCAGGGCAGCGAGCTGGCCGCGCCGCTCGCGCCGCCCGAGGGTCGCGAGCTCGAGATTCTGAACGAGGTGAAAGACGGCGTGCCGCCGGAAGTGTTCACCGAAGTGCACAAGAACCCCGTCAACGACACCCCCGACTCCATGCGCGGCAATCTGCGCCAGGCCGTGCAGTTGCTCAAAGAGGCCGGTTGGGAGGTCAAGAACGGCGTGCTGACCAACGTCAAGACCGGCCAGACGATGAGGGTCGAGTTCCTGCTCAACTCGCCGCTGTTCGAGCGCATCGTGCAGCCTTATCTGCGCAATCTCGAGCGGCTCGGCATCAAGGGCACCATCCGCATGGTCGATTCGGCGCAATATACCAGGCGGCTGAACGTGTTCGACTACGACATCGTGGTCGGGAATTTCGCCCAGTCCGACTCGCCCGGCAACGAGCAGCGCGATTATTGGGGGGCGGAGTCGGCCGAGCGGGAGGGCAGCACCAACCTGATCGGGGTCAAGAGCCCGGCGATCGACAGACTGATCGATCACGTCATCTTCGCCAAGGACCGCGCCGAGCTGATTGCCGCCACCCGCGCGCTCGACCGCGCGCTGCTTTGGAACGAGTTCGTGGTGCCGCAATGGTATGCGCCGAACGTGCGGATCGCGTATTGGGACCGCTACGGTCAACCCAAGACGCTGCCGGGGCTGACGCCCGGCTTCCTCCAGGTCTGGTGGTTCGATCAGAACCTGGCCGCGCGGCTGCCGGGATCATCGCAGCTCTGATGGGATATGTGCATACGGGCAGGGCAACCCGCTCTCCCCTCCCCCCTTGTGGGGGAGGGATAGGGAGGGGGGTCGACCACGAGACTCGCTGCTCACCCCCCTCCGCTCGCGGCAACAACGCGAGCGTGTTCCCCCACAAGGGGGGAGCGGGAATTCGTGGCACCCTTCAGCCTCTGATCTCCACGAGTTTGGTTCTGCTGGCGCTATTTGCGGCGATAACCCCAAGCTCAGCGGGAGAGCGCCGCCACGGCCTGTCCGCCTTCGGCGATCTCGCCTATCCCGCCGATTTCGACCATTTCGCCTATGCTAAACCCAACGCGCCCAAGGGCGGCATCTTCTCGCTGATCGGCTGGGGCGGGGTCACCACCTTCAACAGCCTCAACAACTACATCCTCAAGGGCGACGCGGCCCAGGGTCTGGAGCTCTTGTTCGACTCGCTGATGGTGCCGGCGGCGGACGAGCCCGATGCGGTCTACGGACTGGTGGCCGAGAGCGCCGAGGTGGCCGATGACGGCAAGTCGGTCACGTTTTATTTGCGGCCGGAGGCCCGCTTCTCCGATGGAACTCCGCTCACCGCCGAGGATTTGGTGTTCTCGTTCGACACGCTCAAGACCAAAGGCCACCCGATCTATCACCAGACCCTGCAAGACGTGATCAAGGCCGAGGCGCTCGACCCGCAAACGGTGCGCTACACCTTTCAGGGCGATCTGGTCCGCGACCTGCCGCTCACCGTCGCTACGCTTCCCATCTTCTCCAAAGCCTATTACGCAAGCCAGCCGTTCGACGAGACCACGCTCGATCCGCCGCTCGGCTCCGGGCCCTATCTGGTCGACCATCTGGCGCAAGGGCGCACCATCGTCTATCGCCGCAACCCGGACTATTGGGCCAAGGACCTGCCGGTCAATCGCGGGCGCTGGAACTTCGACAAGATCCGCTTCGAATATTTCCGCGACCGCACCGCCGGCATGGAGGCGTTCAAGGCCGGCTTCTACGATTTCCGCGAAGAGTTCACCTCGAAGGTGTGGGCCACCGAATACGACTTCCCGGCGATCCGCGCCGGCAAGGTCAAGAAGGAGATTCTGCCCGACGAGACGCCGTCAGGCACGCAAGGCTTCTTCATCAATACGCGGCGGGAGCAGCTGAAGGACCCGCGCGTGCGGGAAGCGCTCGACCTTGCCTTCGACTTCCAGTGGACCAACCGCAATTTGTTCTACGGGCTCTATGACCGCACCCAGAGCTTCTTCGAGAACTCGCCGATGAAGGCGGTTGGCGAACCGTCGGAGGCCGAGCGGGCGCTGCTCGACAGTCTCGGCGTCACGGTGTCCGAGGAAGCGCTCGGGTCAGCCTATCTCCCGCCGCAGAGCGACGGCTCGGGCCAAGACCGCACGCTTCTGCTCAAGGCAGGCAAGCTGCTCGATGACGCCGGCTGGACTATCAAGAACGGCGTGCGCGTCAACGACAAGGGCGAGCCTCTCAAGATCGAGATCCTGATGTTCGAGCCGACCTTCGAGCGGTTGGCGGCACCTTACCTGAAAAATCTCAAGCTCCTCGGCATCGATGCCCGCATCCGCATGGTCGATGCCGCGCAGTACCAGCAGCGCCTCAAGGATTTCGATTTCGACATCACCACGCAGCGCTACGTCATGCGCAACACGCCGGGCGTCGAGCTTCGGAGCTATTTCGGCTCGGCGGCGGCCTCGATGGGCGGCTCGCTCAATCTCGCCGGCATCGCCGATCCCGCGGTCGATGCGCTGATCGGGCGGGTGATCGGCGCCAAAAGTCGCGAGGAGCTTAACACCGCGGCGCGCACGCTCGACCGGGTGCTCAGGGCCGGCCATTATTGGGTGCCGCACTGGTACAAGGCCTCCAACAATGTGGCTTACTGGGACAAATTCTCGCGGCCCGATGAGAAGCCGCGTTTCGACCGTGGCATTCTCGACACCTGGTGGTATGACGAGGCCAAAGCTGCCAAACTGGCGAACGTCGCTGCTCCCGCTCCGGCCGATTCGACCTCGCGGCGCCCGCTGCTGATCCTGGCCGCCCTGATCGGGCTTGTGCTTGCGGTATATTTCATCGCGCGACGGAGAAGGTCCGCCCAAAACCCATGACCGCCTATATCCTCCGCCGCATCCTGCTGATCATTCCCACCATGCTTGGGATCATGCTGGTGACTTTCGTCATCGTGCAATTCGCGCCGGGCGGCCCGGTGGAGAAGCTGATCGCGCAGCTGAGCGGCACCGATCCCGGCGCGACCGCCATGTTTAGCGGCGGCGGCGGCGATTTCGTCGGCAAGCCGGGCCAGGGCGCGGTGCCGGGCGACGTGTCGGCACCGTCGAAATATCGCGGCGCGCAAGGGCTCGACCCCGAATTCATCAAGAGCCTGGAGAAGCAGTTCGGCTTCGACAAGCCGGCCTATGAGCGCTTCTTCATGATGCTCAAGAACTACCTGCTGTTCGATTTCGGCGAGAGCTATTTCCGTGACACCAGCGTGCTCAAACTGGTCGGCGAGCGGTTGCCGGTGTCGATCTCGCTCGGCCTGTGGATGACGCTGCTGTCCTACGCCATTTCCATTCCGCTCGGCATCCGCAAGGCGGTGCGCGACGGCTCGCGCTTCGACATCTGGACCAGCACGGTGGTCGTCATCGGTTACGCCATCCCGGGCTTTCTGGTCGCGGTGTTCCTGATCGTGCTGTTCGCCGGCGGATCGTTCCTGCAAATCTTCCCGTTGCGCGGTCTGGTGTCGGAGAACTGGTCGGACCTGCCCTGGTACTCGAAAGTCCTCGACTATTTCTGGCATCTGGTGCTGCCGATGATTGCCATGGCGTTGTCGGCGTTCGCCACCACCACCTTCCTCACCAAGAACTCGTTTCTGGAGGAGATCCGCAAGCAATATGTGATGACGGCGCGGGCCAAAGGCCTGACCGAGCACCAGGTGCTGTACGGCCATGTGTTCCGCAACGCCATGCTGATCGTCATCGCCGGTTTTCCCGGCGCCTTCATCGGCGCGTTCTTCGCCGGCTCGCTGTTGATCGAGACGATCTTCACGCTCGACGGCCTCGGCCTGCTCGGCTTCGAAGCGATCGTGAACCGCGACTATCCGGTGGTGTTCGCCACGGTCTACATCTTCTCGCTGATGGGCCTCGTCATCAATCTCATCTCCGACCTCACCTATACCTGGGTCGATCCGCGCATCGACTTCGAGACGCGCGAGGTGTGACGGCATGGACGCCCCGACCGACGTCGCCATCGTAGAGCAGATCACGGCCCAGGGCATACCCAAGCCGAGGCCGTGGCTCTCGGTGCTGCAACGGCGCCGCTGGGAGACGTTCAAGGCCAATCGGCGCGGGTTCTGGTCGTTGTGGATCTTCTTGTTTCTGTTCGTGCTGAGCCTGTTCGCCGAGTTCATCGCCAACGACAAGCCGATCCTGGTCTCGTACAAGGGCGAGCTCTTTATGCCGATCTTAAAGGCCTACCCGGAGACCAAGTTCGGCGGCATCTTCGAGACCGAAGCCGACTATCGCGACCCTGCGGTCAAGACCATGATCGCCGACGCCGACGGCTGGGTGCTGTGGCCGCTGATCCGGTTCTCCTACAACACCCAGAACAAGAACCCGCCGATGGCCTTTCCGGTAAAGCCGACCTGGCTGCTCAGCGATGAGGACTGCAAACTCGCGGTGGAGCGCGGCTTTCACCCCTGCAATGCCGCGCTCGAATGGAACTGGCTCGGCACCGACGACCAGGGCCGCGACGTGGTGGCCCGCATCATCTACGGCTTCCGCCTCTCGGTGCTGTTCGGCCTGGTGCTGACGCTGTTCTCCTCGTTGATCGGGGTGGCGGCCGGCGCGCTGCAAGGCTATTTCGGCGGCTGGACCGATCTTTTATTCCAGCGCTTCATCGAGATCTGGACCAGCGTGCCGCAGCTCTATTTGCTGATCATCGTGGCGGCGGTGATCGAGCCGAATTTCTGGATCCTGCTCGGTATTCTGCTGGCGTTCTCCTGGGTGGCGCTGGTCGGCGTGGTGCGCGCGGAGTTTCTGCGCGCCCGCAATTTCGAATATGTCACCGCGGCCCGCGCGCTCGGGCTGTCCAATGTCCGCATCATCTTCAAGCATTTGTTGCCGAATGCCATGGTGGCGACGCTGACCTTCATGCCGTTCATCCTGAACGGCTCGATCACCACGCTGACCTCGCTCGACTTTCTGGGGTTCGGCCTGCCGCCGGGATCGCCGTCGCTCGGCGAGCTGTTGGCGCAAGGCAAGGACAATCTCCAGGCGCCGTGGCTCGGCCTGACCGCATTCTTCGTCATCGCCATCATGCTGAGCCTGCTCATTTTCGTCGGCGAAGCGGTGCGCGACGCGCTCGACCCGCGCAAGACCATGGCGTGAGGCAATATGCACGGTTCGCACTCCCACGATCATGGCTACAGCGCGCTGGCCAATAACGAGAGGCGCATGGGGCTTGCGGCGCTCATCACCGGCGCGTTCATGTTCGCCGAAGTGGCCGGCGGCATCGCCGCGGGCTCGCTAGCGCTGCTGGCCGATGCCGGCCACATGCTCACCGACTTTGCGTCGTTGGCGCTCGCCTGGTTCGGGTTCAGATTGTCGCGGCGCCCGGCCGACTGGAAGCGCACCTATGGCTTCGACCGGTTCCAGGTGCTGGTCGCCTTCGCCAACGGGCTTGCGCTGTTCGCCATCGCCGCGTGGATCGTCTATGAGGGCATCGAGCGGCTGATGACCACGCCGCACGTGTCCGGCGGCATTATGGTGGTGGTCGCGGTGCTCGGCCTGCTGGTGAACATCGCCGCGTTCATGCTGTTGCAAGGCGCCGACCGCGACAATCTCAATATTCGCAGCGCCGCCATCCATGTGCTCGGCGATCTGCTCGGCTCGGTAGCCGCGCTGATTGCCGGCGGCGTGATCCTGCTGACCGGCTGGACCCCGATCGACCCTTTGCTGTCGATCGTCGTGGCGGCCATCATCGTGCGGAGCGGCTGGCGGGTGGTGGCCGATGCCGGCCACATTCTGCTGGAGGGCGCGCCTCAAGAAGTTGACACGCGGGCGATCGGCCCCGACCTCGTCGCCAATGTCACGGGCCTAGACAGCGTGCATCACCTCCATGTCTGGTCGATCACCCAGAGCCGGCGCATGGTGACGCTGCATGCCTGTATCGGCGAAACATCGGATTCCGACCAGTTGGTCAAAAACATCAAGGCACGGCTCGAGAGCGCGTTCGGGCTAGACCATGCCACCATCGAGATCGAGCGCGGCGATTGTGCCGACGCTCCGGCGGCAAAGCCCAAGGCGTGACCATGGACCGGACCAACGACACACCCCTCATGGCAGTCGACGATCTGTCGGTCGACTTCCGCTCGGGCGACGGCGTCACTCACGCGGTGCGGCATGTGTCGTTCGACATCGGCAAGGCCGAGACCGTGGCGCTGGTGGGCGAGTCGGGCTCGGGCAAGACGGTGACGGCGCTGTCGATCCTCAAGCTGCTCCCCTACCCCTCCGCCTCGCACCCGTCCGGCAAAATCCGGTTCAACGGCGAGAATCTGCTGGACCTGTCGGGGAGCGTGCTCCGCCAGGTCAGGGGCAACAAGATTTCAATGATCTTCCAGGAGCCGATGACCTCGCTCAACCCGTTGCACACTATCGAGCAGCAGGTCGGCGAAGTGCTGAAGATCCACCGCGGCATGTCGGACCGCGCGGCGCGCGAGCGGGTGCTCGATCTCCTGGCGAAGGTCGGCATCGACGATCCCAAGGGCCGGCTCCAGTCCTATCCGCACCAGCTGTCCGGCGGCCAGCGGCAACGGGTGATGATCGCCATGGCGCTCGCCAACGAGCCCGACTTGCTGATCGCCGACGAGCCGACCACCGCGCTTGACGTCACCATCCAGGCGCAAATCCTCGATCTGCTGCTCAAGCTCAAGGACGAGTTCAACATGGCGATGCTGCTGATCACCCACGATCTCGGCATCGTGCGCAAGATGGCCGACCGGGTGTGCGTGATGAACAATGGCGAGATCGTCGAGCGGGGCACGGCGCAGGAGATCTTCGCCCGGCCGCAGCACCCCTACACCAAGCATCTGCTGGCGTCCGAGCCCAAGGGCTCGCCGCCGCCGGCCAATGCCAAGGCCAAGACCATCCTGGAGACCAAGGATCTCAAGGTGTGGTTCCCGATCAAGCGCGGGTTTCTCAGGCACACGGTCGGCCATATCAAGGCGGTCGACGGCATCGACCTCGCCGTCAAGGAAGGCCAGACCCTCGGCGTAGTTGGCGAATCGGGTTCAGGCAAGACCACGCTCGGGCTGGCGTTGCTCAGGCTGGTGTCGAGCGAGGGGCCGATCGTCTATCTCGGCAACCGCATCGACGGCTTCGATTCCAAGCAAATGCGCCCGCTCAGGCGGCATATGCAGATCGTGTTCCAGGACCCTTACGGCTCGCTCTCGCCCCGCCTGTCGGTCGGCCAGATCATCGAGGAAGGTCTGGCGATTCAGAACTCCGGGGCTAAGCCGCACCGAGCGGGACGCGCGCGTGGCCCGCGCGCTGAAAGAAGTCGGCCTCGATCCCGGCTGCCGTGACCGCTACCCCCATGAATTCTCCGGCGGCCAGCGCCAGAGGATCGCCATCGCCCGCGCGCTCGTGCTCGAGCCGAAATTTCTCATTCTCGACGAGCCGACCTCGGCGCTCGACGTGTCGGTCCAGGCGCAGATCGTCGATCTGTTGCGCGAACTCCAGCGCAAGCACAAGCTCGCTTATCTGTTCATCAGTCACGACCTGAAGGTGGTGCGCGCGCTCGCCAACTCGATCATCGTGTTGCGTTACGGCAAGGTGGTGGAGCAAGGCACGGCGCGCGATGTGTTCGCCAAGCCCAAGACCGATTACACCAAAGCGCTGCTGGCTGCGGCGTTCGAGCTCGAGGCGACCCGCGGCGGCGCCGTCGCGACATAGACACCCCGGAACTCCAGGCCAGGTCGCACGTTGTTACGGGATATCACCCCCGTAAACGGAGACGAGGATCATGCGCGGAGTACTCTTGTGGCTGATCGGAATTCCGATCCCGATCATCATCCTGCTCTATCTGTTCAACGTGCTCTAGCGTTGCGTTAAGCGGCCAGGCTGCCGGGACCTCGGCAGCCGCCGCACGCATCTCACCTCATAGCCCGCCTGCTTGATACGCCGCCTCGCCGCGGCGAACGGCTCGACCTCGACCGCCATGTGGAACGCATTGGCGTGCAGGAAGTCTCGCGCGCTCGTCATGACCCCGACATGGCCTTCCCAGAACACGAGATCGCCGCGGCGAAGCTTGGTGCTCGGGCGCCACGGAATGGCGCGGCCGAGCTCGTCAGCCTGCATGTCGGCATCACGCGGGGCGGCATGGCCCGCGGCGTCCAGCGCGAGCTGCACCAGGCCCGAGCAATCGAGCCCGATGCTGGTGCGGCCGCCCCACAGATAGGGCGTGCCGAGAAACGCCTCGGCCACGGCGACGAAATCGGGTTCGGTCTTGCCGACCGGCGCGGCATGGCGGGCGAAGACATAGCCCCCGCCGGCCAGTGCGAGGAACCTGCCGTCAGTCCCTGAGACCGTGACGCGCGCGTTCAGGCTGAGCAGGGCGATAGGCGGAGTCTTGCCGTCCGGCTCAGGGTAAACGTAGCTGCGCAGCACCGAGATGCGATGGGTCGGAGCGGCAATGTCGCGGGTCAGCCCTTCGCTCGGCATGTAACCGACATAGCCGTCGCGCTCGAGCTGCACCCAGGCCCAGCCCTCGCTCTCGTGGTAGAGGTTCACGGTCTCCCCGAGCAGCGCTTCGGTATCGAGCGCGGCGTCGAAGCGCGGCTCCCGCCGTAACGGCAAGGACGGCGCGCCGACCTGGCGAGGCTCGCCCTTGGCGTAGCGCGGGGTCTCGACCAGCCCACGCAAGTGCTCTGCCGCAAGATCGGCGCGGTAGGCATGGCGGCGCGGATCGGGCAGGCCCTTGCCGGTCACGATGTGCCGAGCTCTTGGCGAAAGAACTGGTAGAGCGCGCGAGCGGCTTGCGGCTCGCCGCCTTTCGGCCGACCCGGCTGGTCGCGCGGCACCCAGCCGAAAATGTCGAGATGAGCGAAACGCTTGGCGTCGCGCACGAAGCGCTTGAGGAACAGCGCGGCGATGATCGACCCGGCGAAGGCGCCTTCGGCGATGTGGTTCACGTCGGCGATCGAGCTCTTGAGCAGAGTGTCGTAAGGCGGCCAGAACGGCATGCGCCATAGCGGATCGCCGACCTCTTTCCCCGAAGCGAGCAGGCCTTGGGCCAGGTCCTCATCGTCGGTGTAGAGCGGCGGCAGGTCGGGGCCGAGCGCGACGCGCGCCGCACCGGTGAGCGTGGCGATGGTGATGAGATAATCCGGCGCCTCTTCGTCGGCGAGGCTGATGGCGTCGGCCAGCACGAGGCGCCCTTCAGCGTCGGTATTGCCGATCTCGACCGTCATGCCGTTCCGGCTCGGCAGCACGTCGCCCGGCCGGAAGGCATTGCCGGCAATGCTGTTCTCGGCGGCGGGAATCAGCACGCGGAGCCGCACCGGCAGCTTGGTACGCATGACGAGCAGCGCGAAGGCGAGCGCGGAGGCGGCGCCCCCCATGTCCTTCTTCATCAGCGCCATGGCGCTTGACGGCTTGATGTCGAGGCCGCCGGTGTCGAAGCAGATGCCCTTGCCGATAATGGTCACCTTAGGCGCGTGCTCGGAGCCCCAGCGGAGATCGATCAATCGTGGCGCGCGATCGCTGGCGCGGCCCACGGCATGGATCATGGGGAAATTGTCCGACAACAGTCCCGAGCCCTCGGTGACCTTGATGCTCGCGCCGAAGGCATTCGCAAGCTCGCGCGCGGCGCTTTCAAGCTCGGCCGGCCCTAAATCATTGGCTGGCGTGTTGATGAGATCGCGGCCGAAATAGAGCGCCTCGGCCAGGGCCAGAACCTGGTCCTTGCTCGCGCCCGCGGGCAACACCAGGCGTCTCGGCTTGGCCCCATCGGCCGATTTGTAGCGGGTGAACCGGTAGCTTCCGGCGAGGAAGCCAAGCGCGGCGAGTTCGGGATCGGGCAGCGTCGAGGCCAGGCGATAATCGCCCTCAGGCAGCGCTCCGGCCAGCACCCCGGTGAGCAGCGGGGCGTGCGAGTCACTGCCGCCGGCGCCAAGCAGAGCGCCGCCGATGCCGCCACGCCCGTCCGGCAGAAGCACCACCGAGCCTTGCTTGGCGCTCCAGCCTTGCGCCTCGACCCAGCCCCGCTCGGCCACGCTCAACTCTTTGAGGCCGGCATCGTCGGCGGAGGCGATCAGCCGGACCGGCAGCGCCTCGGCGCCTGCCGGCAGCAGCAGGTCCTCCAAGGCGCGGCGCGTGGTCTCGAGCGTCATGGCTTTGCTCTGCATGGGCGACACTCTAGAACCTGGGCTTGCTGGCGGGGCGCATTAATGGCAGGGGAGCTAGGCCAAGACAATGGCGGAAGACGCGGCATGACGACCAGCTACACCCTCGTGATCGGCGACAAGAACATCTCCTCCTGGAGCTTGCGGCCCTGGCTGGCGCTGAAACAGCGCGGCATCCCGTTCGCCGAGGAATGCATCAGGCTGAGGCAGCCCGACTCCAAGGCCGAGATCCTGCGCCATTCGCCCTCGGGCCAGGTGCCGGCGCTCAAGACCAGGACTGGGGTGGTGTGGGACAGCCTCGCAATTCTCGACTATCTCGCCGAACGCCATCCCGAGCGGCAACTCTGGCCGAGCGACGAGGAGGCGCGGGCGGCGGCGCGTTCGATCTCGGCCGAGATGCATTCAGGCTTCACCACGCTGCGCAACGACATGCCCATGGATTTACTGGGGAGGTTCGCCTCGCCGCCCCTCAGCGCCGCGCTCGAGGCCGACATCGCGCGCATCGCCGCCATTTGGAGGGACACGCGAGCGCGTTTCGGTCAAGGCGGACCGTTCCTGTTCGGCGCGTTTACCTGCGCCGACGCCATGTATGCGCCGGTGGCGACGCGCTTCCGCACCTATGGCGTCGACCTCGGCCGCTTTGGCGATGACGGCACGGGCGCCGCCTACGCCGCAACGATCCTGGCGCTGCCGGCGATGGCCGAATGGACCGAGGGCGCGGGGCAAGAGGTGAGGCAGCGCTCGGTCATCTGAGCCTTATGGTTAATCCTTTTTTGACGCCTGTCCCACATCCTTACAGCAGTGAAACAGGGAATTTCGGAAGCATTTCCACGGGGGTGGTAAAGGTGATCGGCGAAGCGGCAGATTCCCTAAGCCCGATGGAGGAAGGCGATCAGGCCTCGGAGCGCAAGCTTGAGTCGCGGACCGATCCCTCGCGTGCGCGGCCCATTCCGCGCGTCAAGATCAAAGCTTTTTGCGAGGATGAGCACACCGCGGCGACGGTCGAAAAGGCGTCGCAGAACCGTCGCCTGGCCAAGGCGCATTTGACGGTGCAGATGGGCGGGGTTCAGGCAGCAGTCGCTTCCTATAGGAACGCCTCCACGCCCAACCTGATCATCATCGAATCCTTGCTCGACCGGACGGACATGCTTGCCGAGCTTGATCGTCTCGCAGAGGTCTGCGATCCCGAAACCAAGGTCATCGCCATCGGCCACGTCAACGACGTGCTGCTCTATCGCGAGTTGTTGCGCCGCGGCGTCAGCGAATATGTGGTGGCGCCGGTCGACGTAGCGCAGCTTATCGAAAGCATTTCTTTGGTCTACACTGATCCCGCGACAGGACCGGTAGGCCAGGTCATCGCCTTTGTAGGTGCCAAAGGCGGCTCCGGCTCGAGCACTGTCTGCCACAACACAGCCTTCGCCATTGCCGAGGCCCTCAAAAACGAGGTTGTGATTGCGGATTTCGACCTTCCCTTCGGCACAACAGGTCTCGATTTCAACCAAGATCCTTTGCAAGGGATTGCTGATGCGTTGGCCTCGCCTGGACGTCTCGACCAGGTGGTGCTCGACCGGCTCTTGTCGCGCTGCTCCGACTATTTAAGCCTGTTTGCGTCTCCCGGTACCCTCGACCAGCCTTATGACCTAGATCCCGCCTCGTGCGACACCGTGATCGACGTTGTACGGGAGAACGTACCGTGGATCGCCGTCGACGTGCCGCACCTTTGGACCGCTTGGGCGAAGCAGGTTGTGCTCAGAGCCGATTATGTGGTGATAACGGCGTCGCCCGACCTCGCCAATCTGCGCAACGCCACGAACCTGGTGGATCAGCTCCAGAAATCGCGTCCGAGCGAACGGGCGCCTTTGCTCGTCTTGAATCAGGTCGGCGTGCCCAAGCGTCCCGAGATCCTGATCAAGGATTTCGTCCATGCGCTTAAGCTTGAGCCGACGATTGTCATCGATTTCGATGCCCAGCTGTTCGGCACGGCTGCGAATAACGGGCAAATGATCGAGGAGGTGTCCAACAAGTCAAAGGCGGCCGAAGCGTTCCGCAAGCTTGCCAATATCCTAACTGACCGCTCGGAGCAGAAGAGCGAACGCCAATCGGTGCTGGCGCCCATTCTGAGCCGCCTCAGACTCTCCAAGAAATGAGCGTAAGGTATGTTGGAGTCGTGTGACATGTTCGAGGGGTCAGGCTCTCGCGACGCTGCGTGGTCGTAGCTGGAGTTGGCCTATGACCTTACGCCTCTGGTCGGTCGCGCCGCCCTTCTCGTGCCCGCTTGAGCTGAAGCGGACCTTCTGCGCGCACGCAAGAGCGTCACGCTCACCAATTCCAAATGACTCAGGCGCGGGCTAGGCTATGGGCTCGGATGCAAATGCTCTGGCCTCAAGGCGTCGGGCATAGAGGTCGTATGCGTCGGCCTCCTCCACCGAGACGCGTAGCCGGTCTCCCGGCTTGAGTCCCGTCTCCTCCTGTAGGTACACATTGCCATCGATCTCCGGCGCATCCCAATGGGAGCGGGCGACGGCGCCTCCGTCGTCGATCTCATCGACCATCACCTCGATGGTCTTGCCCACTCTGCCCTTGAGCAGCTCAGCGCTGATCCCCTGCTGGCGCTGCATTAGCCGGTGGTAGCGCTCCTCTTTAATTTCCTCGGGCACCTGGCCGGGGCGTGAATTGGCGGCAGCACCGTCCACATCCTCGTATTTGAAGCAACCGACCCGCGATAGCTTCGCTTCGGCCAGCCAGTAGAGCAGCGCTGAGAAATCGTCCTCGGTCTCGCCGGGGAAGCCGACGATAAAGGTCGAGCGGATGGCAAGATCGGGACAAATTTCGCGCCAGCGCGCGATGCGCGCCAAGGTTTTCTCCTGATGCGCGGGACGGCGCATGGCGCGCAGAACCGAGGGGCTCGCATGCTGGAAGGGAATGTCGAGATAAGGCAGCACCCGCCCCTCCGCCATCAGCGGCAGGACGCGGTCGACATGCGGATAGGGATAGACGTAATGCAGGCGGACCCAGACGCCGAGCTCCCCGAGCGCCTCGGCCAGATCGAGGAAGCGCGTCTCACGTTCCTGCCCGCGCCAGGCGCTCGTGGCGTAATCGAGATCGAGGCCATAGGCGCTGGTATCCTGCGAGATGACGAGCAGCTCCTGCACGCCGGCGGCAACCAGCCGCTCGGCCTCGCGCATGACATCGCCGAGCGGCCTGCTCTTCAATCGGCCGCGCAAGGCCGGGATGATGCAGAAGCTGCACAGATTGTTGCAGCCTTCGGAGATCTTCACATAGGCGTAGTGGCGCGGCGTGAGCTTGACCCCTTGCGGCGGCACGAGGTCGACGAACGGATCGTGCGGGCGCGGCACCGCCTTGTGCACCTCCTCGACCACCTCCTCATATTGATGCGGGCCGGTGATAGCCAGCACCTGCGGATGCGCCCCGCGAATGCGGTCGGCCTCCACCCCGAGACAGCCGGTGACGATGACCCGGCCGTTCGCCGCCAACGCCTCGCCAATGGCGGCCAGCGATTCCTCCTTGGCGCTGTTCAAAAAGCCGCAGGTGTTGACCACCACCGCGTCGGCGCCTTCGTAGCTCCCGGACAGCTCATAGCCCTCGGCCCTGAGCTTGGTGATGATGCGCTCGGAATCGACCAGGGCTTTGGGACAGCCGAGGCTGACAAAGCCGATTTTCGGCGCTGCGGGTCGATGCGGTGCGGCGGACATGGCGCGCTTATAGGGGAGAGCCGGCCCGCGGTCGATGGGGCAGCTGACCTCTGGAGGTCCGGACACTCGCCGAGTTGACCGGCTTCGCCGACTGCCTCGCGGCGCTCGACCAGCGCCGGGCCAAACCCTGATCGTTAGCGCAGGATGCTATCGAGCTCGGGATCGCCGGACCCGGCGTTGTCGCTGTCACTCTGCTCGCTGTCATTCGCTTCGGGCGCGGCAGGCGGGACCTGTTTCTTCGAGCGCTTGCGATTGGCTTGGGGCTCGGCCGCGCCGTCGCCGTCGCCGCCCTCGGGCCCGATCTGAACATTGCCGAGGAAGCGGCCGATCGCCTCGCCGACCGGTTTGCCCTTGAACTTCTTCTGCAAGGCATCGCCGATCTGGCGCACCGTTTTGCCGGCCTTCTCGGGATTGGCGAACATGCCCTTGAGCTCGGGCCTAATGGTGGGACGGTTGAACGGGCCCTCGATGCGGACCGGCACCGAAAGCCCGGCGAGAGCACCGGCCTGCCCTTCGGCCCCGGCGACGATCTCCGGATTGGCCAGCATGTTGATGGTGCTTTGCGTCAAATCCACCGTGCCCGCCGCCGCCACTTTGAGCAGCGGGCTGGTCATCTGGAGATTACTGGTTTCGGCGATGCCGCTCTTGATGGTGAAGCTGCCGCCGAGATCGGTGAAGGCGGTCTTGGCGCCTGGCCCCTGCCGTATGTCGGGAACCTCGCCGGCGCCGATCTGACTGATCATCTCGGTCAGATTGACGCCCTCGATGGCGCCGTCGCTTACGGCGATGCTGCCTTGGCCCGTCAGCGACGATTTGATCGTTTCGGCGCTCGCGCCGGCGCCGGCAATCTGAAGGTTCAGCTTGGTCTGGCCTTCGAGCAGGCTGAATTGCGCGGCATCCGACAACAGCGGTTTGGCCTGCACGCCATCCAGCACAAAGTCGCCGGTGAAGGCCGGCACGGGCTTGGCCGCATCGAGCACCAGCTTGCCGCTGGCATGTCCGTCATAAAGCTCCATGCCGCCAAGCGTAGCGTTCAGCACGCCGTCGCGGAAGGCAAGGCCGAGCGAGCTCGGCCCAATTTCCAGATGGGCGACGCGGGTCTTGCGCACATTGATATTGACGTCGGCGTCGAAGGAGGCAGGCGAGGCGGTAGATTCCGGCGCAGGAGCGACCGGGGCCGGTTGGTCCGCACCGGCGTTCTGGTCTTGATCAGGTTCCGGCTGGTCTGCAAGCGCGTTCTGGTCGTCGCTAGGTTTGCTGAACCAATCCTGAGCCTGGCTGTCCTGGGGCGAGGCTTCGTTTGCCGGCGCCCGGCGCGGCACGGCGCTTTCCGCCCGCGGCGCCGCTTCGCTGGGTTCCAGCTCATGCGGCTTGCCGCCGACACTTGCCGCTTTCGCCCTCGCCCCCGGCAGGAACGGGTTGAGGTCGAGATAGTCGAGCGCGAACGCCGCTCTGACATGGGGCCGCGGCGATTTCAGCATCACCACCGCCTGGCCCTGCCCGCTGGCATGTTCGAGCGCGAAGCGCACAGCGCTCAGCGTGATCTCGTGCTTGGTCCAGGAGACATGACTGGCAAGCTCGCCGTCGCCGATGGCGCTGGCCGCTTCCGGCTTCTCCCGCATCCAGGCCAGCAAGGACGGGATCGACTGGGCCTTGGCCGACAGCTCGCCCTCGCCGCTGAAGTCCGGCCGGGTCAGCATGCTGCCGTCGAACTGTCCGGCGATGGCCGGCGTATCGACCGCGAGCAAGAGTTTCGCCGGACGCTTCTCGCGCAGTTCGGCGAGCGAGGTCAGGGTGAAATTGAAAGCGACGGTTTGCTCTTTCCAATCGAGCGTGCCGGTGCCGGTGAGCGGCGCGGTGAGGGTCGGCAGGCTGAGCGTGGCGGCGATATGCTCGATGCGCTTCGCTTTGCCCTCGTCGTCATAGACGATGTTGACGGTGCCGTCCTCGATGCGCAGGTCCCTGAGCTTCACGTCGCGACGGCGTTTCTCGCCTGGCGTCTTGGCCTCGCCTGTCGGCTTCGGCTTCGCCTTGGGCCGCTCGTCATCACCGAGGCGAACCGTCAGCACCGGCCGTTCCAGAACCACGCGCTTCGCGTCGATCTGCCGGCTCAATAGCTCCAACAGGCTGAGATCGATCACCAGGCGCCCCACGGAAAAATCTGCGGTGCCGGCGCGCTCCTCGGGATCGGAAAAGGTCGCGTCGGTCATGACGATATGCGGACCGGGCGTGAACAAGAGCGCGGTCGTGCCGTTGACCGTAAGCTCGCGTCCGGTCTGCTCCTTGATCCGCTTGGCGACGTGGTCGCGCACCCAATCCGCCGAGATCAGCAGGTTGACGGCGACGAGCGCCAGCACGGCTGCGCCGACGATCGAGCCGGCGACGATCAGCAACAGCCTGCTGCGCCGGCTCATGCCCGGCTGCTTCGGGCGCGCCGGCGCAGGCGTCTTAGAACGGGCGTGCGGTAGCGGCGGCGGCGTCTGGGGGTGCTGCATTGGGCCTTGAGACCGAAGTCCCCGACTTTAGCCCGACAAATAAGGTGAGAATAGGAATTGAAGCTCCGCTCAAGCGCTCTCAGCGCACCAGAATGGCGTGGTTATCCCACTGAAAGCCGGACGCCTGACGCGACATGGCGCCGCCCGCCTCGGCGGTGACCAGCCAGCCCTCGCCGCTCGTCAGGAGAAAGCTCGCACTGCGATGGGTGGGCGCCAGCCCACAGCCGTCGCTCAGGTCGCAAGCTCCGAGGTAACGCCGGCCGGCGACATCCCAATAGGTGACAAGTCCGCCCTTAGGCGCCGAGGCCGCGACGATGCCGCCGTTGCGGTCGGCGGCGACCGAGCCGATATAGTTGCGCAACCCCGTCTGCGTCGCGCCCGGCGCCTCGACCACGACCGGCGTCTCGCCGCGGCGATGAAAGCCGATCAGCGCGGGCGCGTCATCTTCCGGCCCGCGATATTGGCAGCCGAACACCACTATGTCGCCGGCGGCGATAGCAAGATGGCGGATCGAAAGCTGATGCAATACCGGCGCCAGACGATGCTCCTCGAGGAAATCGCCGGTCGTGACGTCGACATAGACCAGCGACGGCTGCATGTCGGGTAGGTTCAGCTCGTCATCGCCGCGGTCGGGATGCGTTTCGATGCCGCCATTGGCGATCACCATGGTGCGGCCGTCGCCAAGGAGCGCGATGTCGTGCGGCTCCAGGCCGTGGGCCGAGAACTCGCCGACCTGCTGATAGCCATTGGTGGCGTCGCGCACGCCAATCATGCCTGCGGCGCGCTCATAGTCGTTCTCCGTGGTGTAGAGCAGCCTGCCGTCGGCCGAGAACACGCCGTGACCGAAGAAATGCCGATCGGGCTTCGAGGCGAACCAGACCGGAGGACGGGCGTCGAGCGGTATCGCCACGCCGAACCGGCCCGGACGGCGCGCGAAGGCAACCCATTCGGTGCCGTCCGGCTTAAGCGTGATGTCGTGGCCGCGCTGCGGCAACTCGACGGCCCGTATATCGCCGCCGAGGGTGAACAACGCCGCCGAGAAATTGCCCCGGTCGTCTCGGCGCGAGGCGGCGAAGGATTCCGGCTCGAAGGCGGCGGCGGCGGTCCCCGGCACAGCCAGCATGGCAGCAGTCGAGGCGAGGCTGACCAGCAGCGCGCGGCGGTCGAACTCCATGGTCAGTCTCCATCCATCGCGTTGAAACCGAAGGCGAGGCCGGCGCCCCGTGAAATCATGTCGCCTGCGGTCTGCGCTGCGCCCTTCAGCGCGACGCGCAAGGCCTCGATCTTGGCGCGCAAGTCCTCGTCCTCCGCCACCTCGGCCATCGGCAGGTCGATGCCGCGCAGCACCTCGATGGCGTGGTCGAGGTCGAACAGGATCGAATTCTCCACGCCCGCCGATTCGCCGGCCACAACTTGGGCGAAGCCGCCTTTGGCAAATAGCGTACGCACGCCTTCGAGATTGCCGGCGGTGTTGGCAAAGCTGAGTCCGCTTCGCCAGAACGCCGCGAGCTTGGGCTTGGCCTCGGTGGGGCTGGCCCCCAGCGGCTTGGCGAGCTTCTGATCGCGCACCAGTTCGATGCCTGAGGTGAACGACTTGAACAGGTCGAGCGTGACCTCTTTCGGCGCGTGGTAGATCGGGTCTTCGGCAATGGGGCTGAGAAAGGCCTTCTCGTAAGCCGAGCCCTCGCGCCAATCTTCCACCACGGCGCCGGCGATGCGGTCGATATTGGTGGCGACGGCGAGCGCGAAGGCGCAACGGAACGCACCCTCGGTGTCGACCTCGGGTGGAGACCCCTCGCTGCCGACGATCTGGCGTTCCTTGGCGAGGCTCGCAGCGCCGTCGCCATATATCAGATATTCGAGCGCCGGCAGGCCTTGAAGCGCGACACTCTTGCCGGCAAGCTCGTGGGGCAGTTCCACGGTCTCGTCTTTTGCGGCGAGTGCCTCTTGCACCTGTCTCAGGCCGATCCCCTTGGCGTCCGGCCAATAGAACAGGCGCTCATAGCGGTGGTCCTCGGTGACCGGACCGAAGCGCAAGATCTCGACCTTGCTCCAGGCCGCCACCGTCGCAGCGAAGGCTTGCTTCGCCTGGTCGAAGGCCGGTTCCGACGGTTGCTGGCAGAGCGCGTCCATCTTGCCTTGGAGCGCGTCGGCCGCGCCGGCCAGAGCGGCATAGCCCGGGCGGATGATTTCGGTGAGCGCGTCGCGGGCGATCGCCGCGTGATCCGCCTCGGCATGCGGTGCCGGTGGCGCGCTGCCACACAGGAGAGCGGCCGCTACGATCAACATCATTCGTTCAGGCGGCCTCATCGTCTCCTCATAGCGAATTCACGAAGGCGAGCAGCGCGGCGCGATCGGCTTCGGACAGCGCGGCGAATTTATCGCGCGCGGCTTCCGCCTCGCCGCCATGCCACAGGATGGCTTCGCTCACATTCCGGGCGCGGCCGTCATGCAGGAATAGGGTGTGCCCGCTCACGGTCTCGGTCAGCCCGAGGCCCCATAGCGGCGGCGTGCGCCACTCGCTGCCGGTCGCGGCGCCTTCCGGCCTTCCGTCGGCAAGTCCTTCGCCCATGTCGTGCAACAGCATATCGGTGTAGGGCCAGATCAGCTGATGCGACAAATGCGGCTGGCCTTGCACATCGCCGGTCACGAATTTTGGCCGATGGCAACTCGCGCACCCGATCTCGTAGAACCATTCCTTGCCCTTCAGCACTTCGGCGTCGTCGGGCTTGCGGCGCGCGGGTACGGCGAGATTCTGCGAATAGAAGGTCACGAGTTTGAACAGCTCGTCGCCGACCTCGACGTTTTGATATTTCGGCGAGTTGCCGTTCGGCGCATCGAGACAGGCTTTTTCTTTCTCGGTGCAGTCGCCGGATGGGAACGGCATCATGGTGGTCGAAAGCCCAATATCGCCGGCAAAGGCCTCGGCGGCTTGTTGGGCGATGGTCGGCACGCCGGCCTTCCAGCCGAAGCGGCCAAGCATCACCGTGTCATGCTCGCGCGACCAGACGCGGTTGGCCTTGCCGGAGATACCGTCCTGGTTCGCGTCGTCGGGATCGGCATTGGCGAGGATCTGCTCCTCGGGCACCGCTTCGAGCAGGCCGAGGCCGATCATCGGCGGGGCGACGCGCGGCGAAATCATCAGGCCGGGGCTCGCCGGGCCGTAAGCAAGATCGGTGAGCGCGTAACTTGGCACGCGCAGATTCACCACCTCGCCATCGGCCAGCGTGACCGGCCGCTCGGCGTAGTCGATGTTGAGCTTGCCCTCGGCGGTGAAACCCTGGATCGAGCGATCTTGGAGCTGGCCGCCATAGGTTGGGTCGGGGATCGAGTTCACGCTATGAGCGGCGATTCGGTCCTTCTCCTCCTCAGTGGCGGCGGGGACCGAGAGTCGCACCAGCATCGAGCCCGAATCGTCAGGCACGTCGGCAGAGAACGGCGGATGACCGCGGCCGTCTTTCAAATGGCAGTTCTGACAGGCGCGCGAATTGAACAGGGGGCCCAGCCCGTCGGAAGCATCGGTGGAGGACGGCGCGGAAATCCAGGTCTTGCGGAAGATGGCATTGCCGATCTTGAAGTCGAGCTCGCGCTTGAAATCCATATTGCCGGAGGAGAGCGAGAAGGCATTGGCGGTGGAGGTCGTGCCGCGCGAAGTGGCGCCGCCGCCCGGCGCCTGCTCGCCCTGCTCGAGCTTGGTGAAGTCGGTCGTCGGCGCTAGCAGACCTTCAAGCGCGGCTTCCGTGTCGGCGCCATAAGTCTGCCAGGCGCCAACCACCAGCGGCAGAGCAGCGCCGAAAGCAATCGCGCCGCCAAGACAGGCGCGGCGCCCGCGGCTTGGTGACGTTTTCCGGAACCACTCTGTTGCACAGACGCGAAACGTTGAATGGGGTGTATGCACTCGTCCTTCGTCAGAAGCCTATGGTGGTGCGTGCCCCCACGACCGTTGCGTTCTCTTGACCGTCGACCCCGCCGCCGGGCTGCCAAATGTACTGGAAGTTCGGCTGAACCGACCAGCCGTCGTTGATCTGATAAGTGTAGCAGATCTCCACCAGCGACTCATAGTTACGGGCGACCGGCTCGCCGAAATCGACGTCGAAGGCCGAGACCTGATTGGAGATGTTGGTATAGGCGAAGCCGACCGCCAGCGCATCATTCGGACGCTTGCGGAACATGCCGATGAAGGTCACGCCGCCGTCGAAATAGAAGTCGACCAGGTTGCGGTCGGCGGGTGCGCCAATGAAGCGCGCGAACACACCAACACCCTTCGCCTCCTCGCTGCCCGGCACGCGCCAGACGAGCTGATCGATGATGCCATAAAGCCCCCAGTCGTGATCGAGCGGACGGCCGTCATTGCCGGTGACGGCGATCAGCGCGCCGCCGGAGTCGAAGCGCTGATGATAGAACTCGCCGAAGTGGTTCCAGCCGCCGAGCTTGACGGTGCCGGCAAGGCCGTTCGGATTGTAGCTGTACTTACCCTCGACCATCAGCAACGGCGGGTCGTCGAGCTCGAAATCGAGGCCATGCGGGTTGCAGACCTGAGGATCGTCGCTACGGCACTTGGGCGCGGGGTCGCCGTTATAGACGGCAACCATGAGCCCGAGCTTCTCGTTCGGATTGATGGCGACGCGCACGCCGGGCGTGGCCAGCGGATAGGCGGGACCCCCGCTCGGCAGATCGGCGGCGGTGATCGACGGCCAGCCCCAGGTGCCGTTCAAGAAATAACCGCCACCCTCGCTGATGACGAACTCGGCGTCGGCGGCGAGCTGACCGAACTTGACGGTCACCTTGTCGTTGAACATATGCTGCTCGAACCACAACTCGAACAGGCGCGTGGCGTCGGTCGCCTCAAGATTGGAGACGGGCATCAACGAGCCGATATTGGCGGCGGTGATCGAGTTGCCGTGGATTTGATAGCCGTTGGCGAAGAAGCACAGCCCGCTCCAACCGATGGCCTTCTTCATGTCGACATTCATGTAGAGCTCGAGCACGCCGTCATACTCGCCGCCCTGGTCGAAGCCGCCCCAATTGTAGAACGTCTCGCCGTAATAATAGCCGCCGACGCCAATACCGGCGCGCGCTAAGGCCGCGCGCGTTCCGCCGATATCGGCCTTGAAGGCCGCGTCGTCGGGAATGCCGGTGTCGGTCACGTCGCAATTGGCGCTGGCTGGGCCGGGAAGCGCAATCAATGCTGCCGCAATGGCGACCGCGCCAAGGATCAGGCATTTGCGCGATTTCCGGCGCCCCCCACGGGCGCGTGATGATGCAAGCTCGCTCGGCGCGCTCCGGCAAATAGTCATGTCTTCAGCCCCCCGGCCTTAGAGTTCTTTGAACGTGTTATGTTATAACGTATGCGCAATCCGCTTCCCATCGTCAATGGGGTTCGCCACCCTCCTCGCCCGCAGCCTTGTTCTCGGCCTGCACCTTGCCCGGACTATCGAGGCTGTCGGAGCCTTCGAATTCGATGGCCTTGAGGTCAAGCACAGCCACCGCGCGCTCGATCGACTTGGTCTGGTCCAGCAGGGCGGCGATGACGCGCTCGACCACCGCGTTGCCGGCGTCGTTCCCCTCGCCGATCATCTGATCGTACAACTCGGTGGTGAGCGCGCGCAGATACATCGCGTTCATGGCGTCCATGGTGGCGTCGAGCTTAGCCCTGACTTCGGCATCGATCTCGGGCGACTTCGCCTTGACCAGGTCGGACACGCTCGGGCCCGCGACCAGCGACCGGTCGACGCGGCGATAGGTGCCGAGATAGACGTTGCGAATGCCGAGCGCATCGAAGAAATGCGAAGCATGGGTGTTGTCGGAGAAGCAATCGTGCTCCTCCTCGGGATCGTGGATCATCAGGCCGAGCTTCATGCGCTCGCCGGCCAGCTCGCCGTAAGAGAGACTGCCGAGCCCGGTCATGATGGCGGTGAGCCCGGCTTCGTCGCCCTCCATCAGCGGCTTGCGCGCCTCGCCGCCAGGCGTCCATTGCGCGGCCATCCAAGCCAGGTCGTCGACCAGGAGGTCGGTGGCAGCCCGCAGATATTGGGCACGCCGCGCGCAATTGCCGTTGGTGCAATTCTTGGTGTCGAAATCGCTGGCCGGACGGGCGCCGTTGCCGGGGCCGGTGCCGTTCAGGTCCTGACCCCATAGCAGGAACTCGACCGCGTGGTAGCCGGTGGCGACATTGGCTTCGACTCCGCCAGCCTCTTGCAGCGTCTCGGCAAGCAGCTCCTTGGTGATCTTTGAGGTGTCGAGCTTCTTGCCGCCGATGGTGAGCGTGGTGTTGGTGATGACGTTGGCGACATAGAGCTCGTTCTCGGCGGACTCCGCGCCATAGGACGAGGCGACGTAGTCGATCAGCCCTTCGTCGAGGGGCCAGGCATTCACCTTGCCTTCCCAATCATCGACGATGGTGTTGCCGAAGCGGTAGGCCTCGGTCTGCATGTAAGGCATGCGGGCGGCGATCCAGGCAGCACGCGCGGCGCGGAGACTGTCCTCGGTCGGCCTGGCAAGAAACGCGTAGACGGCAAGCTTGAGCGTCTTGGCGGTGTCGAGCGAGTCGGTATAGCCGGCTTGGGCAATGTCAGCGTAGGTAGCGATTACGTCCTTCGGAGTGGACTGGGCAGAGGCGGTCGCGCTCGCCAAGCACAGACCGAGCGCGAATGCGGCGACCGGCAACGCGGTCAATGGACGTCCGATCATCAGTTCCCCTTCACCTGGCCGATCTCGGCCTCGTTCTCGATCTTGGCCGGGCTTGACCGGCAAACGCAGAGGAAATGCGGCAGCCCTCCGGTTTACGACCTTCGGGCTGCCGCAAGGCTGAGATGAGGAAACGTCCGAAAGGCGCGAACCTTTGGGACGCCTCAGGCCTCCGGGCTGGGCAGCCGGATGCCTTGTCATGACGCTAGCGCAACCGGTAACATGCACGAAGTGAACTCTTTTCAGCAGAATTAGTGAAAGTCATGCATCTAAGGGAAGTCGACGCCAATTTGCTGGTGACGCTCGACGCTTTACTGGTCGACGCCAGCGTCACCCGCGCCGCCGAGCGGCTGGGCCGGAGCGCCTCGGCCATCAGCCATGCGCTGGCCAAGCTGCGCGAGATCTTCGCCGACGAGCTGTTTGTGCGCGCCGGCCAGCGCCTGGTGCCGACCGCCAAGGCGCTCGAACTCGCGCCCACGGTACACGTCATCCTCGCCGGCATGGAGAGCCTGCTCAGGCCGAGCAAGCCGTTCGACCCGTCGCATTCGATGCGCGATTTCGCGGTGGCGGCGAGCGAAGCGGGCGAGCTTATTCTGCTCCAGCCGCTGCGCCAGCGCTTGCGGCCCCAAGCGCCCAGCGTGCGCGTGGACTGGATGCCCTCGCACGCGGAAGAGAATACCGACGCGCTGCGCCAGGGACGGTGCCATTTCGTGATCGATATCGAAGGCGTGGCCGTGCAGGCGCCCGACATCCGCGTGCTGAAGCTTTTCGACGACAGGCTCATCACGCTGGCGCGGAAAGAGCACCCTTTGGCGAAGCGGCGGCCGCGGGCAGATCAATTCGCCGGCGCCGACCATATCGCGGTGAATTCTCTGCCGGCGATCGAGCTGATCGACCGCGAGCTTGTCGCCGGCAAGCTTGCCTGCACTGTCTCATCGCGCGTGTCCTCGGTGCTGGTCGGGCTGTTGCTGGCCTTGAACAGCGATGCGTTGCTTACGCTGCCGGCGTCGCTCGCCTCGATCCTGGAGACGCAATTCGGGCTGGTCCGCCTCGTTCAGCCATTCCGCCCCATCGCCTTTCCGTTAAGGCTGACGTGGCATTCGAGCTATGACCGCGACGAATGCCATGCATGGGTACGCGCCGAGTTTGCCAATCTGGCACGCGAGATGGAAAGCGCCGGGTAAAGAGTAGCGATATGCGTGAGTCCGCTCGGGCGTTCATTCGCCTCGTCTCTCGGCTTGCCGTCATTCTATCGTTGGCGCCGAGTGCGCTTGCCGCCGAGCCGTCCGCGCTCGAGAGCGAACTTACGATGTCGATCGGCGGCGTCGAGCAGACGCTCACGCTTGCCGAGGCGATGGGCGCGCTCAACATCCAATCGGTGAGCCTCGCCCTGATCGACCAGGACCGCATTGCCTTCACGCGCGCCTACGGGGCGGGCGTCACGCCGGAAACGCTGTACCAGGCGGCGTCATTGTCGAAATTCGTTTCCGCCGTCGGCGCCATGCGCCTGATCGACGATGAGCGGCTCAAGCTCGACGGCGACGTCAACGACACGCTCATTTCGTGGAAAGTCCCGACCAACGGCTTCGATAAGGACCACCCCGTCACCTTGCGCGGGCTGCTCAGCATGACCGCCGGGATCGGCGTGCCCGGCTTCCTCGGTTATGAGATCGACGCGCCGTTGCCGAACCTGACGCAAATTCTGTACGGCGTTCCGCCCGCCAATTCGCCGCCGGTCACGGTGACCTTCGAGCCTGGCGGCGCCTATCACTATTCCGGCGGAGGCTACGAGATCGCCGAGGCGCTCATGATCGACGCCACCAAGACCCCGTTCCCCGAACTGATGGCCGACCTCGTGCTGAAGCCGGCGGGCATGGATCGCAGCACCTTTGCGCAGCCGCTGCCGGCCGATCTGATCGGCGACGCGGCCGGCGGTCATTATGCCGACGGCAAGAACCTGCCCGGCGGCTACCACGTGTTTCCAGAGCATGCGGCGGCAGGGCTGTGGTCGACGCCCACCGACCTCGCCAAGCTTTTGCTGGTCATCGGCCGCGCTTGGCGCGGCGAGAGCCGCCTGTTTCTCAAGCCGGAGACGGCGCGCCAGATGATGACCCGGCTGAATGGCGGCCCGTATGGGCTTGGCGCCGCCGTCGGGGAGGCCGACGGTTCGCTAGTGCTGATGAAACGGGGGCAGAATGTCGGCTATCAGGCCTATTTGGTCCTGCTTCCCGCCGAGGGGAAGGGCATGGTGGTGATGACCAACTCCGACAACGGCTCAATTCTGGCCGACGCCCTGGTCCGCCGCGCCGCCGCGCTCCATGGCTGGCCAAAACTCGGGGCCCTGGCAGATTAAATTTTCGCTCCGACCGGGGTTGGGACCGGGGACCCTCTAGCGTCCGTCGCAGGGCTCGATTACGATGGGTCAATCCCGTCTGCCGAGAACGGGTCCCCGGAGGACATCGATGTTCACTTGGCTTCGCGCCGGCCTCTTCGCCGCGCTGTTCGTTTTTGTCACCACCCCTTCCCCCGCCGCCGAAAAAACTTTCCAAGACGAGGCGCTGGCCGACGCCGCAATCTCGCTCGAAGCCGACCTCAAGGACGAGGCCGGGACCGTCACCAAGCCGCCGGCCAAGCTCAAGCAGGAGGCCGAGGCGCTGTTCAAGAGCCAAGACCTCGCCGGCGCCGCCAATATCTATGTGCAGATCGTCACGGTCGCGCCGAATGACGGCAATTCGTGGCGCCGCTTGGCAGATCTCTGGCTACTCATTCCCGCCACCGAGGAAGACGACGGCTCGACCCGCATCGAGCGGGCGCGCACCGCGGCCTATATCGCCTATCAGCGGTCGACCACGCCCGAGGACGAGTTGGCCGCGCTGGTGACGCTCGCCAATGCCTTCACCAAGCGCGAGGAGTGGCGGCAGGCTCTTAATGCGCTGAAGCTCGCGCTCGACCTGCGCGAGACGCCCGAACTGAGAGCGAGTTACGAGGGGCTGCGCGAGAAATATGGCTTCCGCGTCTCTAATTTCAGCGTGGACTCCGATGCGGCGAGCCCACGCGCCTGCTTCCAGTTCAGCGAGACCTTGCCCAAGCGCACCGACTATTCGCCGTTCGTGTCGGTCGCCGGTCAAGACAAGCCCGCGCTCTCGGTCGACGATCAGCAGATTTGCGTCGAGGGACTGAAGCACGGCGAGAGCTACGCCATCACGCTGCGCGCCGGGCTGCCCTCAACGGTGGGCGAGGACCTGCTCAAGGACGCGGTGTTCAATATCTATGTGCGCGACCGGAGCCCGTCGGTCAGGCTCTCTGGAAAAGCCTATGTGCTGCCGCGCACCGGCCAGCAGGGCATCCCGCTCATCACCGTCAACACCGACCTGATCAAGGTGACGATCTACCGGATCGGCGACCGAAGCCTGATCGACAACGTGCTCAGCTGGGAGTTCCAGCGCAATCTCTACAGCTACAGCCTCGACGAGATCGCCGATCAGAAGGGCGAGAAGGTGTGGACCGGCGAGCTCAAGGTCGAGCGGGAGCTCAACCAGGAGATCACCACCGCCTTCCCCATCATGGATGCGGTGCCGACGCTCGAGCCCGGCATTTATCTCTTGGCGGCGCGGCCCGGCAATGTGCCGGGCGACGACTACGGCGAGCGCACCACCCAATGGTTCATCGTCTCAGATCTCGGGCTGACGGCGTTCTCCGGCACCGACGGCATCCACGCTTATGTCAATTCGCTGGCGAGCACGGCGCCGCTGGCCAATGTCGAGATCCGTCTGTTGGCGCGCAACAACGATGTCCTCGCGGTCAAGAAGACCGACGCCAACGGCGCGGTCGCCTTCGAGCCGGGGCTGGCGCGCGGCGAAGGCGGCCTGTCGCCGGCGCTGCTGATCGCCTCGGGCGACGGCGGCGATTACGCGTTCCTCAATCTCAAGCAATCGGCGTTCGATCTGACCGATCGCGGCGTCGCCGGGCGCGACGTGCCGCAAGGGCTCGATGCGTTCGTGTTCACCGAGCGCGGCGTCTACCGCACCGGCGAGACCGTCTACGTGACGACATTGCTGCGCGATGCTGCCGGAGTCGCCGTTCCCGGTGTGAACTTGACCATGGTGGTGGACCGTCCCGACGGGGTCGAGTACCGCCGCAGCGTGGTGCCGGACCAGGGCATCGGCGGCCGCTCGCTCGCCGTGCCGATCATCTCGTCGGCGCCGACCGGGACCTGGCGGGTCGCGGTCTATTCCGACCCCAAAGGCGCCGCCATCGGCGAAGTGAGCTTCCTGGTCGAAGACTATGTGCCGGATCGGCTCGAGTTCGATCTCACCACCAAGGCGAATTCGATCTCGCCTGAGCAGCCCGCCGAACTCCTGCTCGACGGCCGCTTCCTCTATGGCGCGCCGGCGGCGGGGCTCGACATCGAGGGCGAAGTGAATATCGCCAAGGCCGCCGAGCGTCCGGGCTTCCCGGGCTATTCGTTCGGTCTCGATGCCGGCAGCGACGAGGAGGAGCCTGGTACCGAGAGCATTCCGCTCGCCGACCTGCCGCAGACCGATGCCGCCGGCAAAGCGAACTTCACGGTCGCGCTCGACCAGGTGCCGGCATCGAGCAAGCCGCTCGAAGCCAACGTGGTGGTGCGGCTGGCCGAGCCGGGCGGCAGGGCTATCGAGCGCAAGCTCACGCTGCCCGTCGTGCCCGCCGCGCCGATGATCGGCGTCAAGCCGCTGTTCTCAGGCCAATCGCTCAGCGACAACGATATTGCCAAGTTCGACGTCGTCTTGGCGGCGCCCGACGGCAAAGAGATGGCCGCCACCGGGCTCAAATGGCAGTTGCTCAGCATCGAGTCGAAATATCAGTGGTATCGCAGCGGCGGCTATTGGAGCTACGAGCCGATCAAGGTGACGCGTCGCGTCGCCGACGGCACCATCGATGTCGCACCCGGCCAACCGGGCAAGATCTCGGTGCCGGTCACCTGGGGCCGCTATCGCCTCGAAGTGGCGAGCCCGGACCCGTCGGGACCCGAGACCACGATCGGCTTCGATTCCGGCTGGTATGCCGAATCGTCGGCCGACACGCCGGACCTGCTCGAAATCGCGCTGGACAAGCCGGAATATAACCCCGGCGACACCATGACCGTCGCGGTCACGGCGCGAAGCGCCGGGAAGGTCACGCTGTCAGTGATCGGCGACCGGCTCATCACCCAGACCACCACCGAGGTCGAGCCGGGTCTGGTCAAACTGCCGCTCGAAGTGGGCGAGGATTGGGGCACCGGCGCCTATGTGCTGGCGACGCTCCGGCGTCCGCTGGACGAGGCCGAGAAGCGCATGCCGGGCCGCGCCATCGGCGTGCAGTGGTTCAGCGTCGACAAGAAAGCGCACACGATCGGCGTGGCGCTCGATCTGCCGGCCCTGATCCGCCCGGAGACGACGCTGCGCATACCGGTCAAGTTGGCCGGACTTAGCGCCGGCGAGGAGGCCCGCGTGGTCGTCTCGGCCGTCGATGTCGGTATCCTCAATCTCACCAATTATAAAGTGCCGGCGCCCGACGACTATTATCTCGGGCAGCGCAAGCTTTCGGCGGAGGTCCGCGACCTGTACGGCCAGCTGATCGACGGCATGCAGGGCACCAAGGGCGAAATCCGCACTGGCGGCGATTCCGGCGAAGGGGCGTTGCAGGGCAACCCGCCGACCCAGAAGCCGCTTGCCTTCTATTCCGGCATCGTCACGGTCGGCCCCGACGGCACCGCCGAAGTCAGTTTCGATATTCCCGCCTTCACCGGCACGATCCGGGTGATGGCGGCGGCCTGGAGCAAGGACCAAGTCGGCCATGGCTCCGGCGACGTGGTGGTGCGCGATCCGGTGGTGGTCACGGCGACCCTGCCGCGCTTCCTGCTGACCGGCGACAAGTCCACGCTCCGCCTCGACCTCGACAATGTCGAAGGCGCGACCGGCGACTATCAGATCGCCGTCACCGCCGACGGACCGCTGAGCGTCACAGGGGGCGACAAGACTTTGACGCTCGACGCCAAGAAGCGTGGCGCAGTCACCCTGCCCGTCTCGGCCATCGGGGTCGGTTCAGGCATGGTGTCGATCGAGGTGAGCGGGCCGGAGGGCTTCACGCTGGCGCGCCAATATCCCCTGACGGTGCATCCGGCGACGCAGATCCTGGCGCGCCGCACGGTGAAGCCGCTCGAGCCCGGACAGAGCATCACTCTTTCCAGCGATGTGTTCTCGGACCTGGTGCCGGGGACCGGCAAGGTCGCGCTGTCGGTGACGCCGACCGCCGCGCTCGACGTGGCGACCTTGCTTGCCGCGCTCGATCGTTATCCGCTCGGCTGCACCGAGCAGATCGTCAGCCGCGCGCTGCCGCTGCTCTATGTCAACGAGCTGTCGCTCGACGCACAGCTCGCGGTCGATACCGGCATCGACGAGCGCATCGCCAAGGCGATCGAGATCGTGCTGGCGCGGCAGGGCCCCGAAGGCGCCTTCGGCCTGTGGTCGCCGGGCGGCGACGATGCCTGGCTCGATGCCTATGTGACGGACTTTCTTACCAGGGCCCGGGCACGCGGCTTTTCGATTTCCGACGATCAGTTCAAGCTAGCGCTCGGCCGTTTGCGCAATTTCGTGAGCACCGCGCCCGACGTCTCGACCGATGGCGGGCTGGCGCTGTCTTATGCGCTCTATGTGCTCGCCCGCAACGGCATGGCGCCGGTGGGCGACCTCCGCTACATCGCCGACGTCAAGATCGACGCGTTGTCGACGCCGACCGCCAAGGCGGAGATCGCCGCGGCGCTCGCCATGCTGGGCGACCGCGTGAGAGCCGAGAAGGCGTTCGATGCGGCGCTCGGTGCGCTGCCGGAGGACCCGGTCTTCGCGGGCGGTCGTCCCGATTTTGGCTCGCCATTGCGCGACGCCGCCGCGGTGGTCACGCTTGCCGCCGAAGGCGATGCGCCGAAGCTGATCCTGGTGAGCGGTACCGAAAAAATCGAAATCGCGCGCAGCAAAGTGACCTACACCTCGACGCAGGAAGAAGCGTGGCTGGTGCTCGCAGCCCGCGCGCTCGGCCAGCAAAATGTGAGCCTCACGGTCAACGATGAAGGCCAGGAAGGCCCGCTCTACCGCAGCTTCACCGAGGACGAGCTGGCCGCCGCGCCGCTGGTGGTGACCAATAGCGGTGACGTGCCGCTCGACGCCGTCATCTCGGTGTCCGGCGCGCCGATCACGCCCGAGCCCGCCGCCGAGCATGGCTTCACCCTGGAGCGCGGCTTCTACACGCTCGACGGCGAGGAGGCCGATGCCAGTCACGCGAAGCAGAACGATCGCTTCGTGGTGCTGCTCACGGTCACCGAGCCGCAACCGCAATTCGCCCGCGTGGCGCTGACCGACTATGTGCCGGCCGGTTTCGAGATCGACAATCCGCGGCTGGTGTCGTCGGGCGATACCGGCACGCTCGGCTGGATCGAGCATGCCGGCAACCCGGTCCATACCGAATTCCGCGACGATCGCTTTACCGCGGCGTTCGAGCGGCGGAAGGACGATCCGACCACCTATAGCGTGGCCTATATCGTCCGCGCGGTCTCGCCCGGAAGCTATGTGCTGCCTCAGGCGGTGGTCGAGGACATGTACCGGCCAGACCGTTTCGGCCGCACCGAAACCGGCGCGGTGGAGGTGTCACCGGCAAGATGAGCACCAACGCAGAGGCCGCAACCTCCCCGCTCCCCTCTTGTGGGGGAGCACGCTCGCGCGACGCGCGAGCGGAGGGGGGTAAGCTACAAGCTCAGAGTTCCGGGCTCACCCCCCTCCCTGCCCTCCCCCACAAGGGGGGAGGGGTTCGGCCGCATGCGTGGAGACGGCGGGCGGTCTATGCCGCGATCGGCGCGGTGTGGGTGGTCGCGGCCATCGCCGGCGGCATTGTCGGCGTGTTCGACGTACTCGGGCCGCCGCCGCTCGGGCGCGACCTCGAAGCGTCGCGCGTGGTGCTCGACCGTCACGGCAAGCTGCTCAGGGCCTATCTTACCAGCGAGGGCCGCTGGCGGCTGGCGGCAACGCGCGAGGAGGTCGACCCGCGCTATCTCGAGGCGCTGCTCGCCTATGAGGACAAGCGCTTCTTCCGACACCGGGGCGTCGATCCGTTCGCCATGATGCGGGCCGCCTACCAGCTTGTCACCCATGGCCGCATCGTGTCCGGCGGCTCGACGCTGACGATGCAGGTCGCCCGTCTGCTCGAGCCGCGGCAAAAGCGGTCGGTCGATGCCAAGATCAGGCAGGTGGTGCGCGCGATCGAGCTCGAATGGGCGCTCAGCAAGGATGAGATCCTCGGGCTTTACCTCACGCTCGCGCCCTATGGCGGCAATCTGGAAGGCATCCGGGCGGCCTCTTACGCCTATTTCGGCAAGGAGCCGCGCCGGCTCACCTTGGGCGAGGCGGCGCTCTTGGTAGCGCTGCCGCAATCGCCGGAACACCGCCGGCCCGACCGCTTCCCCGACGTGGCCAAGCGCGCGCGCGACCGCGTGCTCGATCGCATCGCGGGCGATCTCGCATTCGGCGACGCCGAGATCGCTCATGCCAAGGACGAGCCCGTGCCCAGCTCGCGGAAGTCCCTGCCGCTGATGGCGCCCCATGCCGCCGATCGGGCGGTCATGGCGTCGCCGCAAGAGAAGGTGCTGCGTCTCACCATCGATGCGCGGCTGCAAAAGACGCTGGAGAGCCTTGCCCGCGAGCGGGCGCAAGCGCTCGGGACCGATATGTCGGTGGCGATGGTGGTGGTCGATAATGATACCGGCCAGGTGCTGGCGCGCGTCGCCTCACCCGACTATTTCGACGAGCGCCGCGCCGGCCAGGTGGACCTGACGCAGGCGGTGCGCTCGCCGGGCTCGGCGCTCAAGCCCTTCATCTATGGGCTCGGCTTCGAGGATGGGTTGATCCATCCCGAGACGCTGATCGAGGACCGGCCGATCCGCTACCCCGGCTATCAGCCCGAGAATTTCGATTTGACCTTCCAGGGCACGGTCACCGTGCGCCGCGCGCTGCAATTGTCGCTGAACGTACCGGCCGTGGCCGTGCTCGACGAGGTCGGCCCGAGCCGCCTGGTCGCGCGGCTTGGCGAAGCGGGCGCGCCGCTCGTGCTGCCCGGGAGCGAGGCGCCGGGGCTCGCGCTTGGCCTTGGCGGCATCGGCGTGAGGCTCACCGACCTCACCATGCTCTATGCCGGGCTCGCGCGGCAGGGCACGGTCGCCCCGCTCACCGAGCGTCTCGGCGCGACCCCGCTGCCGGCCACGCGGCTGATCGAGCCGGTCGCCGCCTGGTATGTCGCCGATGTGCTGCTCGGCTCGCCGCCGCCCGAGAACGCCGCCGGCGGGCGGATCGCGTTCAAGACCGGCACCAGCTACGGCTATCGCGACGCCTGGGCGATTGGCTTCGACGGCAAGCGCACCATCGGCGTGTGGGTCGGGCGACCCGACGGTGCGCCGGTGGCGGGCCTGGTCGGACGCATCAGTGCCGCTCCGATTCTGTTCGATGCCTTTGCCAGGCTGGGCCAGCCTTTGCAGCCTCTGAAGCGTGCGCCGAGAGGCGCAATCGTCACCACCACCGCCAAGCTGCCGCCGCCGCTCCAGCGCTTCGCGCCCGGCGAAAGCGCGGGCGTGGCCATGGCGCCAAAGGTGCGCATCGTGTTTCCGCCGAACGGCGCCAGCCTCGAATTGGCGGGGCTCGACGGCGAGAAGCCAGACCCGATCGCCATCAAGATCGCGGGCGGCACCCCTCCCCTCAACCTGCTCCTGAACGGGCTGCCGCTCGCCGCCAAGAAAACGGCGCGGACGCTGTTTTTCGAGCCCGACGGGCCCGGTTTCGTGAGGCTGACGGTGACCGACGCGACCGGCGCGGCCGATAGCGTGGTGGTGCGCCTGCAATAACGCCGTCTTCGCGCTTGGCTCGACCCGGCTTTCCGGGTAACGCGATGTCATGGCCGCGCCCTCTTCGCTCAAGAGCCTTGCCGTGCCGCTAACCATCGAGCCGATGGAGGCGAAGCTCGTCACCGAGCTGCCGGAGGAGAAGGGCTGGCAGTTCGAGCCGAAATGGGACGGGTTCCGTTGCCTCGCCTTTCGCGCCGGCAAAGAGGTCGATCTCAGGGCGAAATCCGGCAAGCCGCTGGCGCGCTACTTCCCCGAGGTCGTGGCCATGCTCGGCGCGCTCAAGCCGAAGCAATTCGTGCTCGACGGCGAGCTTGCCATCCCGCTCGACACCACGCTGTCGTTCGATGCGCTGCAAATGCGCATCCATCCCGCCGAGAGCCGCATCAACAAGCTCGCGGCGGAGACGCCGGCGATCTTCATCCTGTTCGACATGCTGCTCGACGCCAAAGGCAAGAGCCTGATCGAGGCGCCACTCACCAAGCGCCGCGAAGCGCTCGAGGCGTTTTACAAGGCGGCGGGCGAGACCAAGCGGCTGAAGCTGTCGCCTTGCACGCTAGACCGCAAGAAGGCGGAAGCGTGGCTCGACGATGCGCAGGGCGCGCTCGACGGCGTGGTCGCCAAGCGAAGCGATGGCCCGTATCTCCCGGGGATGCGCGCCATGTTGAAGGTGAAGCACCTTCGCACCGCCGATTGCGTGGTGGGCGGCTTCCGCTACGAGACCGGCAGCCGCGAGGTGGGATCGATGCTGCTAGGTCTCTACAATAAGGACGGCAAGCTCGATCACGTCGGCTTCACTTCGACCATCTCCGACAAAGAGCGGCCCGCGCTCACCAAGCAACTCGAGGGTCTGATTGCGCCGCCCGGCTTCACTGGCAACGCGCCGGGAGGGCCGAGCCGCTGGAGCACCGAGCGGTCGGGCGAATGGGAGCCGGTCGAGCCTAAGATCGTGGTGGAAGTGCGCTACGACCACGTCACCGGCGACCGGTTCCGCCACGGCACGAAGCTGATCCGTTTCCGCCCCGACAAGGCGCCGCGGCAATGCACCTTCGACCAGATCGAGCCGGAAGCGCTGCCCACAAGCATCAAGCTTTTGCTCAAGTAAGAGCACGGGTCCAGCCGCGCGCCCCGCGCCGCCCGCCCCAACCTCACGCATAACGACGCGCGACGCTAAGCCTCGCGACATTCTCGCGCGGCCTTCAGCCAAACACCCGCCGGAAAAGTTTAGAAGGCTTCGACACCTTGGAGAGGAAATCTTCAAGGAGGAGATGTCTTCAACCCTGAAGGAGTGATCCCATGAAGAAATATGTGATTGCAGGCCTGTTGATTGCCGGGATGGCAACCCCGGCACTTGCCGCCGAATATTATGTCGCGCAGAACACGAGCAGCCATAAGTGCTCGATCGTGTCGCACAAGCCCGACGGCAAGTCGCTGACCATGCTCGGCTCCGAGGGCTTCAAGACGAGGTCCGCGGCCGAGAGCGCGCTCAAGGGCATGAGCGAGTGCAAGGCGTAAGTTTTGGACTGACCCCCGGGACCCGGACGCCCGGGCCTTGAGCCAGAGCGTCCGGTCCACTAGCCGCCTCAAAGCCCGCTCGACCGCGACAGTCAAAGGGCTTTGGGGCGGTCTTATCTTTATCAGCTTGAAGACGCTTGGCTAGGTGCCGGCGTAGAGGCGGTAACGGCGCGGGAGCACCCCGATTTTGGCGCCAAGCTTCAGCTCGCGCTCGGCCGGAATCTCGATCTCGATCCGGTCGCCGTCGGTGCCGACATCGAGGTCGGCACGGCGCCAGCCGGCATGGCGGCGGAGCGCCGACACCACCCCTGGTATTGCGCCGGTCACATCGTCGGCGATCTCGACATCGTCCGGCCGGAAGAACAGCTGAGCCGGGCCGTCGGCGACATCGCCCGGCGCGAGGTCGAGCGGAACGTCCCCCAACCAAACTTTGCGCCCCTCGATCCGCACCGGGAGCCTGCTGGACTCGCCGATGAACGAGAACACGAACGGCGAGTTCGGCCGATCGTAGATTTCGTCCGGGGTGCCGATCTGCTCGATCTTGCCCTGGCTCATGACCACCACGCGGTCGGCAAGCTCGAGCGCCTCCTCCTGGTCGTGGGTCACGAACACGGTGGTATGTCCGGTCTTGTCGTGAATCTCGCGCAGCCAGCGGCGAAGGTCGCGGCGGACCTTGGCGTCGAGCGCGCCGAACGGCTCGTCAAGCAGCAGCACGCGCGGCTCGATGGCGAGCGCGCGGGCGAACGCCACGCGTTGGCGCTGGCCGCCCGAGAGCTGGGAGGGGTAGCGCTTCTCCAGTCCGGACAGCTGGACGAGATCGAGCAGTTCGAGCGCCCGTCGCCTGATTTCCTTGCGGTTCGGACGGCGCGAGCGCGGCCGCACGCGCAAGCCGAAGCCGATATTCTCGCCCACGGTCATATGGCGGAACAGCGCGTAGTTCTGGAACACCAGCCCGACATTGCGTTGCTGCACGGTGAGCTTGAGCGCGTCCTCGCGGTCGAACAGAACCCGGCCGGAGTTCGGAATATCGAGCCCGGCGAGAATGCGAAGCAAAGTGGTTTTGCCCGAGCCCGACGGGCCGAGCAGCGCGACCAGCTCGCCGGGATGAATATCGAGGGACACGTCATGCAGCGCAGGCGTGACGCCAAACGTCCTGACGACGTTCTCGACAGTAACCTGCATCGGCCTTTCCCAGCCCGCTCCCACGGACGCAAACGCGTCCCCGTCCGCGTAGTTCATCGCATTTTCCACCCGAGCGTCCATGACTTTCTCCTAATGCCGGTTTGCGCCAGCGATCTGATCGGCGTAGTGCCATTCGAGCGCGACCTTCACGACCAGAGTGACGAGAGCAAGCAATGCCAGCAACGAGGCCACGGCGAAGGCCGCGGCGAAGTTGTACTCGTTGTACAAAATCTCGACATGCAGCGGCATGGTGTTGGTCTTGCCCCTGATGTGACCCGACACCACCGACACGGCGCCGAACTCGCCCATGGCGCGCGCGTTGCAGAGGATGACGCCGTAAAGCAGCGCCCATTTCACATTGGGCAGCGTCACCAGCAGGAACGTCTTGAGCCCCGAGGCGCCGAGCGACAACGCGGCCTCCTCGTCCTGCGTGCCTTGTTCCTGCATCAGCGGCACCAACTCGCGGGCGACGAAGGGGAAGGTAACGAAGATGGTGGCGAGCACGATGCCGGGCACGGCGAAAATGATCTGGATGCCTTCGCTTTGCAGATAGGGCCCGAGATAACCCTGGAGCCCGAACAGGAGCACATAGACCAGGCCCGAGATCACCGGTGACACGGAGAACGGCAGGTCGATCAGCGTGTTGAGCACGCTTTTGCCGGGGAACTCGAACTTGGCGATGGCCCAGGACGCGGCGAGGCCGAACAGCAGGTTGGCCGGCACGGCGATGGCCGCGACCAGCAGGGTGAGCTTCATCGCGGCCACTGCGTCCGGCTCGCTGACCGCCTGCCAAAAGCCGCCGAATCCGGCCCGAAAGGCCTCGATAAACACGGCGATGAGCGGCAACAACAGGAACAGCGTCAGGAACGCGACAGCAATGAGGATCAAGGCGAGGCGCATCGGCCGCCGCTCGGTGGTGACCGAGCGGGCGCGGTCCTCGGTGACGGAGTCGAGACCCAGAGAGACGTCGCTCATGAGGAGAATCTCCGTCGCTGCCAGGCTTGGATGAGATTGATGGCGAAGATGATGGCGAAGGCGATGAACAGCATGGCGGCGGCAATGGCGGTGGCGCCGGCGTAGTTGAACTCCTCGAGCCTGATGACGATGAGAAGCGGTGCGATTTCCGAGACGAAGGGAATGTTGCCGGCGATGAAGATCACCGAGCCGTATTCGCCAACCGCGCGGGCGAAGGCGAGCGCGAAGCCGGTGAGGATAGCGGGCATCAGGGCCGGCAGCATGACGCGGAACACGGTCTGCCGGCGGCTCGCGCCGAGCGAAGCCGCGGCCTCCTCGATCTCGCGCTCGAAATCCTCGAGCACCGGCTGCACCGTGCGCACCACGAACGGCAGACCGATGAACACCAGCGCGACGCCGATGCCCCACGGCGTGTAGGCGATCTTGATGCCGTAGGGATCGAGCAGGCTGCCGATCCAGCCGTTGCGGGCATAGATCGCGGTCAGCGCAATACCGGCCACGGCGGTCGGCAGCGCAAAGGGAAGGTCGACGATGGCGTCGAGCAGGCGCCGGCCGGGGAAGCGATAGCGGATCAGCACCCAGGCGACGATCACGCCGAACACGACATTGATAGCGGCGGCGATGAACGAGATGACGAAGCTCACGCGCAACGCGGCGAGCGTGCGCGGCGTGGTGACGATGTCCCAAAAGCCGCTAAAACCCAGCGACGCCGCCTTGAGAATAAGGGCGGCGAGCGGGATGAGAACGATCAGGCTCAGATACGTTAAAGTGAAACCGAGCGCCAACCCGAAGCCCGGGATGGCGCTCGGCCGCTTCAACGCCAGGCCGCGGGCGCCGGCCATGTGCGTTTCCCTCTAGTTCGTCGATTTCGGCTGGTAGATCTGGTCGAAGATGCCGCCGTCGTCGAAGTGCTTGGGCTGCGCGCCGTCCCATCCGCCGAACAGCGGATCGTCGATCGACACGAGCTTCACATCGGCGAAGCGCGCCAGATCCTTCGGATCGGCCGATTTCGGGTCTGACGGACGATAGTAGTGGTGGGCGATCAGCTTCTGCGCCTCCGGCGTATAGAGGAAGTTCAGATAGGCCTCGGCCACTTTGCGGGTGCCCTTGGCGTCGACCACCTTGTCGACCACGGCGACCGGCGGCTCGGCCTTGATCGAGAGCGACGGCACGACGATCTCGAATTTGTCGGCGCCGAGCTCGTCGAGCGCGAGGAAGGCCTCGTTCTCCCACGCCAGCAGGACATCGCCGATGCCGCGCTGGGCGAAGGTCGTGGTCGAGCCGCGTGCGCCGGTGTCGAGCACGGGCACATTGGCGATAGAGCTTCTGGAGGAACTCCTTGTCCTTGTCCTCGTCGTGGCCGTATTTGCCGTCGGCGTAAGCCCAGGCCGCGAGATAGTTCCAGCGCGCGCCGCCTGAGGTCTTCGGGTTCGGCGTGATGACCTCGACGCCGTCTTTGACGAGATCATCCCAGTCCTTGATCCCTTTGGGATTGCCCTTCCGGACCAGGAACACGATGGTCGAGGTGTAGGGCGAGGAGTTGTTGCCGAGACGCTGCTTCTGCCAATCGGCTTGATCAGGCCGGCCTTGGCGATCTGATCGATGTCGCCCTGAAGCGCGAGCGTCACGACGTCGGCCTGAAGGCCGTCGATCACGGCGCGGGCCTGCTTGCCCGAACCGCCATGCGACTGCTCGATGGTGATCGTCTCCACCGGTCTTGGCCTTCCAATCCTTGATGAAGGCCTCGTTGACGGCTTTGTAGAGTTCGCGGGTCGGATCGTAGGAGACGTTGAGAAGGGTCGTATCGGCGAGCACGGCGCTCGCCGTCAGCGTCAAAACGAGAGCCGCGCCGGCGGCAAGGGTGCTGCGAAGTCGGGTCATAGCTCGATCTCCTCTGTATAACACCCTAAACTCTATCTAAATGGTAGTGTTTCACAAGGCTGGACCATACCAAAATTCCCCACTGGGTAAAGTGGTTCGATGCAAAGATCAGACGACTGGGGAAAAACTTTTCCCCTGGCGCGTCATATCGGCCGGATTTGAGAAAAAAATTCGCGTCCCTAGTGGACGGGCTAGGTCTCAGTCGGCACCCGCTCAGGCGCGGCAAGGGAATCGGCGATGGTGGTGCGGTCGAGCACCTCGCGGGCCGAGACCGCGACCCGGGCAAAAACCCGCCTGATCTCGCAGTCGTCCTCGGTGCGGCAATCGGCGCAGCGCCGATAGGCGATCCGGCTCAAACAGGGCAGCGGCGCGATCGGGCCGTCGAGGATGCGCAGCACCTGGCCGAAGGTGATCTGGCTCGCCGGCATCAGCAGCGCATAGCCGCCGAACTTGCCGCGCTTGCTCATGAGGATGCCGTGGCGCTTCAGCTCAAGCAGGATTTGCTCGAGGAATTTGCGGGGAATGCGCTCCTGGGCAGCGATTTCGCCGATCATCATCGAGTCGCCGGCGCGGGCGAGCGCGACCAGGGCCCTGAGAGCATATTTGGCTTTTTGCGAGATCACCTTGGGAAAATAGGTCCCGAACCTCTATCTAATAGATCGGGTAATATCCGCTTTGCTCCACCGGCGCAACGTGCCCTGCGGTAAGCCATCCAAGGTGCTAACCCTTGACGAAGGCGGCGCGCGTGCCCAACAAACGGGGCTAGCTCAAGCCGCTCGGAAAACTTTGACCAAGACGCTCCATATCAAGACTTTCGGCTGCCAGATGAACGCCTATGATTCCGAGCGCATGGCCGAGGCGCTCGCGGCTCAGGGCTACGCGCTCACCGCGGATGCGGCCGAGGCCGACCTGGTCATTCTTAATACCTGTCACATCCGGGAGAAGGCGGCGGAGAAGGTCTATTCCGAGCTCGGCCGCGTGCGCCTCAATAAAGAGCGCCGCAGGCGCGAGGGTCGCGACACGCTGATTGCCGTGGCGGGCTGCGTCGCCCAAGCCGAGGGCGCCGAGATCATGGCGCGGGCGCCCGCCGTCGATATCGTGGTCGGCCCGCAGAGCTATCACCGCCTCGCCGCACTCGTCGCCAAAGCCTCGACCACCGGTCAAGGTCAGGTGGCGACGGAGTTCCCGGCCGAGGACAAGTTCGCCCATCTGCCGGCGCGGCCGCAACGAAAGGGTCAGGTGTCAGCCTTCGTCACCGTGCAGGAAGGCTGCGACAAATTCTGCACCTTCTGCGTCGTGCCTTATACCCGCGGCGCCGAATTCTCTCGTGACGCTGCGGAGATCGTCGCCGAAGTGGAGCGGCTTGCGGCACGCGGGGCGCGCGAGATCACGCTGCTCGGCCAGAACGTCAATGCCTATCACGGCGGAGGTCCCGACGGCCGCCCCTGGACGCTTGCCAGACTGTTGCGGCGGCTCGCGCAAATCCCCTCGATCGACCGGTTGCGTTACACCACCAGCCACCCGCTCGACATGGACGATGAACTGATCGCTCTGTTCGGCGATGAGCCGAAATTGATGCCCTACCTGCACCTCCCCTTCCAGGCGGGCTCCGACCGCATCCTCAAGGCGATGAACCGCAAGCACAGCATCGCCGACTACGAAAAGGTGATCGTCAAAGTTCGCGCGGCGCGGCCCGACATCGCGCTCTCCACCGACATTATTGTCGGCTTCCCGGGCGAGACCGATCGGGATTTCGAGGCCACCATGGCGCTCGCCGCCCGCGCCAACTTCGCCCAGGCCTTCACCTTCAAATATAGCGCGCGACCGGGAACGCCCGCCGCAGGCCTTGAACGCCAAGTGCCCGAACAGGTGAAGCGCGAACGCCTCTATGCCGTGCAGAGCCTGATCGATGAACAGCGCCGCGCGTTCGACCAGGCCACGGTGGGGCAGTGCCTCGACGTGCTGCTCGAGGGAAGCGGGCGGAAACCAGGTCAGCTCTACGGGCGTTCACCTTATCTACAGGCGGTGCATGTGGAGGGACCCGAGGGGCTGATCGGCCGGATTGCCGCGGTTGACATCTTGGCCTCAAGCCCGAACAGTCTCACCGGTGTCATAAAATCGGGATTTGAATGGCACGAGCCAGTTCAGGCGGCCGTGTGACCAGCAAGGCCAGCATTCGGAAAGCATCCTTGGGGCGTGGGCGAAATGCGGCGCCGAAGCGCTCGGCCGCCGCCGCAAGCAATGGCGGGGGCGAGCCGACGGTCGTGTTTTTCGACGACATCAGGCTCGTGCGCGATCTTCTTGGCGACTATGACGCCAATCTTGCCGTGCTCGAGGACCGTCTCGGCATCGAGGCCGTGGTCAACGGCAATGCGGTCAGCTTGCGCGGGCCGGAGTCCTCCTGCGCCACCGCCAAATCGGTGCTCGAACAGCTTTACGCGCGGCTCGCCCAAGGCGAGATGATCGGCGTCGGCGAAGTGGTCGGCGCCATCCGCCATGCGCGCACTGCCGAGCCGGACGCGAATGGCGAGCCCGGCGCCGGCTTGCCCGAGGCGCAGCAGATCCGCACCCGCAAGCGCCTGATCACCGCGCGCACGCCGATGCAAAGCGCCTATCTCGCGTCGCTGCAACGGAACGACCTGGTGTTCGCCACCGGCCCCGCCGGCACCGGCAAGACCTATCTCGCGGTCGCCTTCGCCGCCGCGTGCCTGGAGAGCGGCCGATGCGACCGGCTGATCCTGTCACGGCCGGCGGTCGAGGCCGGCGAGCGGCTCGGCTTCCTGCCCGGCGACATGCGCGAGAAGGTCGATCCCTATCTCCGTCCGCTCTACGACGCACTCTATGACGTGTTGGCGCCGGAGCGTGTCGAGCGCGGCCTTGCCACCGGCGTGATCGAGATCGCGCCGCTCGCTTTTATGCGCGGGCGCACCCTGTCGCACGCCATCGTGATCCTCGACGAGGCGCAGAACTGCACGCCGGTCCAGCTCAAGATGTTCCTCACCCGGCTCGGCGAGGAGAGCAAGATGATCGTGACCGGCGATCCGACCCAGGTCGACCTGCCGCCCGGCAAGGACTCTGGCCTGGTCGAGGCGATCGACATCTTGCGAGGCATCGAGGAGATCGACCACATCGCCTTCACCCGAGCCGACGTGGTGCGCCGCGAACTGGTCGGCAGGATCGTCGATGCTTACGAAAACGCTCCCCAGAAGGGTGAGCGCCATGGCTGACGGTGGCCCTAGTCGCAAACGAGCCGCTTGGCCGGGCGTGACGCTCGAGGTCGAGATCGTGCGCCACGGAGATTCGTGGGCCGGCGAGATCACGGACGCGCTGCTCAGCCGGGCCGCGCGCGCCGCGTTCGCCGCCGCGCCGTCCCTGCCGCAAGAGTCCTATCACGTCACTCTGGTCCTCACCGATGACGGCGAGATGAGAAACCTCAACCGCATTTGGCGGGGCAAGGATGCCCCGACCAACGTGCTGTCCTTCCCCGCCGGCCCCGCCGGCCAAATCGGAGTTCAGGGCTTTCTCGGCGACGTGGTGCTCGCTCACGAGACCACGCTCAAGGAAGCGCGCGAGCAGGCCATCGCGCTCCAGGATCACGTCGCGCATCTCGTGGTGCATGGCGTGCTCCACTTGCTCGGCTTCGATCACACCGAGGACGACGCGGCGGAGCGGATGGAAGACCTCGAGCGCACTGCGCTCGCCGCGCTCGGCATCGGCGATCCTTATGCCGAGGAGCGCAGCGCGCGCCCCGCCGCGGTGTCGCCATGAGCAATACCCCGATCGCCGAAAAAGACCTGCCGGCCGAGGAGCCGCGCGAAAACGACGAGGAGACGTCGTGGTTCGAGCGCCTGCTCGCCACGTTCGGTCTCGGCGAGGAGCCGGATCTGCGCGAGCTGATCGAGGACGCACTGGCCCGCAGCAAGAGCGATACTTTGAGCGCGCAGGAGCGCGGCATGCTCCGCCGCATCCTCCGCTTCGGCAAGCTCACCGTCGAGGACGTCATGGTGCCGCGCGCCGACATCATCGCGGTGGACGACACGGTGACCGCCGACGAGTTGATGCGCGTGTTCCGCCAGGCCGAGCATTCGCGCCTGCCGGTCTATCACGAGACGCTCGACGATCCGCGCGGCATGATCCATATCCGCGATCTGATGTCGTGGATCACCGAGCAAGCCGAAGCCGGCGAGACGGCGGACTCGATCTCGGCAAGGTCAATCTTCAGCGCACCGTGGCGAGCATGAACATCACCCGGGAGCTGCTCTACGTGCCGGGGTCGATGGCGGTGCTCGATCTTTTGCTCAAGATGCAGACCACGCGGCTCCACCTTGCGCTGGTGGTCGACGAGTATGGCGGCACCGACGGGCTGGTCTCGATCGAGGATCTGGTCGAGGAAGTGGTGGGCGAGATCGCCGACGAGCATGACGTCGAGGACGAGCCGCTGATCCGCACCGATCCCAGGCTCGGACTGATCGCCGATGCGCGCATGCCGGTCGAGGAGCTCGAGCAGCATCTCGGCATCGAGCTGGTGGAGGGCGAGCAGGAAGAGGACATCGACACGCTCGGCGGGCTGGTGTTCTCCATCGCCGGCCGCATCCCGGCGCGCGGCGAACTGGTGCGACACCCAAGCGGCGTCGAGTTCGAGGTCCTGGAGGCCGATCCGCGACGGATCAAGAAGCTCCGCATTCACGTACCGCCGTCCGAGGCGACGAAGGCCGAGAGCGAGGCGTGACATCGCCGCGCTCGGGGGCTGGGCGCGATCCCGCCCCGCTTGGAGCGGGTCGAGGGACGAACGGCCTCCGTCTCGCTGCGGTGGAGCGCGCCGCAAGCTGGGTGGCGAACCTGACAGGCGCACGCCGTGCGCTGTTCGCCGCGTTGGCCGGCGCCCTCTCCGTGCTCGCCTTCGCGCCGGTCCATGCCTGGCCGGTGCTATTCCTCACCTTCGGCGCGCTAGTCTGGCTGCTCGACGGCTGTCACGCGCGTCATGGGAGCCTCGGGCCCAGGCTGAAAAGCGCCGCGCTCGTGGGGTTTTGGTTCGGTTTCGGCTATTTCCTGGCGGGGCTCTACTGGATTGCCGAGGCCTTTCTGGTCGAGCCCTGGCGCCACGGATGGCTGATCCCATTCGTCATGACGGCGATGCCGAGCGGCATGGCGCTGTTCTTCGCCGCGGCCGCGGCTCTCGCCATGGCATTGTGGCTGCCGGGCGCCGGCCGGGTGTTCGCGCTCGCCATCGCGCTTGGCCTTGCCGAGTATGCCCGCGGCCATGTGCTGACCGGACTCCCCTGGAATCTGATCGGCTACGGCGTGCTCGCCACCCTGCCCTTGATGCAGATCGCTGCCTTGCTCGGGGTCTATGCGCTGAGCCTGCTCGCGGTCCTGTTATTCGCCAGCCCCGCCGCCCTGTTCGCGCCGTCAGGGTCCCAACTCGGCGGGGGCATAGGTAGCGCGGCGCTCGCCGGCCTGCTCGTCACATTGCTTGGGCTTGGCTATGTGTGGGGCGAGCGCAGGCTCGCCTCGGCCGCACTTGACAGCACCAGAGTCCGCCTGCGCATCGTTCAGGCCAATGTCGATCAGGCCGAGAAATGGCGGCCGGAGAATAGCGTCGAGATCTTCAACGAGTATCTCGAGCTGACCAAAGCCGGCGGTCTCGAAAACATCGGCATCGTGATTTGGCCGGAGACGGCGGTGCCGTTCCTGCTCGCCGACGCGCCCGACGCGTTGTCGGCCATCGGCGACGCGCTGCCGCAAGGAACCTCTCTGCTGGTGGGGTCAGGGCGGCTGGTCGAGGAGAGCAACGCGCCGGGCGAGCCGATCGCCGACCGCATCTATAACAGCCTGCTGGTGGTCGACGATCAGGGCGGCGTCATCGGCAGCTACGACAAGATCCATCTCGTCCCGTTCGGCGAGTACCTGCCCTTTCAGAGTTTCCTCGAAAGTCTCGGCATCATGCAGCTCACCGGCGTGCGCGGCGGCTTCGCGGTCGGCAAAGGGCCGCGGCTGCTCGCCGTGCCGGGCGCCCCGCCGGCCAGCCCGCTGATCTGCTACGAGATCATCTTCCCCGACGAGGTCACCGACCGCGCAGCGCGGCCGGGCTGGTTCATTAACATCACCAACGATGCCTGGTTCGGATCGAGTGCGGGCCCCTATCAGCACTTCCATCAGGCGCAGGTGCGCGCCATCGAGCAGGGATTGCCGGTCGCCCGCGCGGCCAATACCGGCATCTCCGCGGTGATCGATCCTTACGGACGAATTCTCGCCGAGATCGGTCTCGGCGAGAGAGGCGCGATCGACGCCGACTTGCCCAAAGTGGGCCCGCAGACTCCGTTCGTGCAGTTCAGAACTATTCTCGAAATCTCGGTGTTAGTACTTGCGCTGGCCGGTTGGCTCGCCTGTCGCGTGCACTCATTTCGGCCGCACCGTTAACCGACCTGGGACAAATGCACTGTGCGGCTCTAGTATGCTTGACGGGCATAAACCGCACCCCTATGAACGTCGACCGGGGGAGACATTTCTCATCAACGCAGCAATTTAGTTTCTCCTTTTTGGATCCCATGACCATCACGAGTGAGCGAATGGCAGGCAAGAAGCCTAACCCGGTTGATACGCATGTCGGAAGTCGGGTTCGATTGCGCCGAATGTTGCTTGGCATGAGTCAAGAGCGTCTCGGCGACAGTATGGGACTGACGTTTCAGCAGGTACAAAAATACGAAAAGGGCGTGAACCGCATTGGCGCCAGCCGGCTGTACCAAATCTCAAAAATTCTCGATGTCCCTGTTCAGTTCTTCTTCGAGGAAGCGCCGCATATCGGTGACGGAGGTCCGGCGCGCGGCATGGCCGAGGCCGACTCCGAAGCTTTCATCCTCGAATTTCTCAACAGCCGCGAAGGACTTGAGCTGAACCGCGCCTTCGTCAAGATTGGCGACGCCAAAGTCCGCAAGAGCGTCGTCGACCTGGTGCGAGCGCTGAGCGCGAGCAGCCGCACTCCTTAAATCGAAAATCGGTTGAGAGCCGGCTTGACCTCCGGCCCAATGGTTGTAAGAACCGGGCGCGTTCCAGGCCGCCCGGCCATCCTTCTTTGAACAGGGAGTGCACCGTGTCGCGCACGAACTACCTCTTCACCAGCGAGTCGGTCTCCGAGGGCCATCCCGACAAAGTGTGCGACCGCATCTCGGACGCGGTGGTCGATCTCTATCTCGCCGCCGACCCCCTGTCGCGGGTGGCGATCGAGACGCTGGTGACCACCAATCGTATCGTAATGGCGGGGGAGGTGCGCGGACCCGAGACTGTGACGCCCGAGCTGATCGAGGCGGCGGCGCGCCGCGCGGTGCGCGAGATCGGCTACGAGCAGCAAGGCTTCCATTGGAAGAACGCGGAATTTCAATATTACGTGCATGAGCAATCCGCCGACATCGCGCTCGGCGTTGATGCCGATGCCGACAAGCAGAAGGAAGAAGGCGCCGGCGATCAGGGAATTATGTTCGGCTTCGCCTGCCGCGAGACCGAGCCGCTCATGCCCGCACCGATCTTCTACGCTCACCGCATCCTGCACGAGATGGCCAAGGCGCGGCATACCGGCCGCACGCCGGAGCTCGGCCCCGACGCCAAGAGCCAGGTCACGCTCGCTTACGAGAATGGCAAACCGGTGCGCGCCGATGCGATCGTGGTGTCGACCCAGCACGGCGAGGATGTGAGTCAAGAGCAGGTCAAGCGGATCGTGCGCGGTTTCGTCGACGAGGTGATGCCGAAAGGCTGGGTCAACGGTTACACCAAATTCTACGTCAATCCCACCGGGCGGTTCGTGATCGGCGGTCCCGACGGCGATTGCGGCGTCACGGGGCGCAAGATCATCGTCGACACTTATGGCGGTGCGGCGCCTCATGGCGGCGGCGCGTTCTCGGGCAAAGACCCGACCAAGGTCGACCGCTCGGCCGCCTACGCCGCCCGCTATCTCGCCAAGAATATCGTCGCCGCCGGACTTGCCGATAAATGCACACTCCAACTCTCCTACGCGATCGGCGTCTCGCAGCCGCTCTCGCTCTATGTGGATTTGCACGGCACCGGCAGCATCGCCGAGGACGATCTGGAGAAAGCGCTGCGGCAGGTCATGGATCTGAGCCCGCGCGGCATCAGAGAGCATCTCAAGCTGTCCCGCCCGATCTACGAGCGCACCGCGGCCTATGGCCATTTCGGGCGCCAGCCGGATAATGACGGCGGCTTCTCCTGGGAGCGGCTTGACCTGGTCGAGCCGATTCGCGCCGAGCTTTCGTAGGGTGGGCAAAGGCGCTGAGCGCCGTGCCCACCCTGTTCGGTTCGACGTGGGCAACGGCCAAGCCGTTACCCACCCTACAGTCTAGCCCAATGACCGAGGCGACCCAGCTCAGATCCTACGGCAGGCGCAAGGGCAGGCCCTTAAGCGCGCGCAAGGAGCGCCTGTTAACCGAGCTGCTCCCGCGGCTGCGGCTCGACCTCAAAGCGTCCCCGCCCCGCCATTTGCGCGACCTGTTCCCCGTGCCGGTCGGCGCAGTGTGGCTCGAGATCGGCTTCGGCTCGGGCGAGCACCTGTTGTGGCAGGCCGAGCACCATAAAGACTTGGGCCTGATCGGCTGCGAGCCCTTCATCAATGGCGTCGCGAGCCTGTTAGGGGCGGTCGACCAGCGCGGCCTGGCGACCATCCGCATCCATGACGGCGATGCGCGCGAGGTGCTTGCCTGGCTGCCGGACGGCGCGATCTCGCGGATTTTCATGCTGTTTCCCGACCCTTGGCCCAAGAAGCGGCACTTGAAGCGGCGGCTGCTCGTGCCCGAGACGGTCAAGGAGCTGGCGCGGGTGTTGGCCCCCGGCGGGGAGCTCAGATTTGCCTCGGATGACGCCGACTACGCCGCCCAGGCCCTTGGTCTGATTGGGCAAAGCGGCGCCTTCGATTGGCTGGCGGCGCGGCGGGTGGATTGGCAGGAGCGGCCCACGGACTGGCCCGAAACCCGCTATGAGCGGAAGGCGGTCGGCCAAGGCCGCAAGCCGATCTATTTGAGGTTCGCCAGGACGGCCCCGAAGTCCGCTTGAAAGCTTGGAAAAAGCTCGTATATTACCGGCGAACTCATGATTGGTTTTGATCAGGAGTGGGCCCTCGCCCGCTCCTTTTTATTAGGCTCACCGCTTCCTCGCTTCCGGCGTGGATCACAACCCCGCAACCGATGACGAGTGCTGGCGCCAACGCCGATCAAAGATTTGCCCGCGAGACGGGCCCGGCCCGGGCGATCGCCGATCTTGCCGAGCCCGTGCTCGAAGAGCTCGGCTTCCGGCTGGTCAGGGTCAAGGTCTCGGGCCGCGACGGCGGCACGGTGCAGGTCATGGCCGAGCGGCCGAGCGGCGAGATGACGGTAGAGGATTGCGCGACCATCAGCCGGAGGCTGTCGCCCGTGCTCGACGCTTACGACCCGATGCCAGGAACCTATCGCTTGGAAGTGTCGTCTCCCGGCATCGACCGGCCGCTGGTGAGACCGAGCGATTTTGCGTTATGGACGGGTCATGAAGCCAAGATAGAGCTGAAGGAGCTGGTCGACGGGCGCAAGCGTTTCAGGGGCGTGATCGAGGGCGTGGTCAAGGACGAAGTGCGTCTCAACATGGAGCTCGAAGGCAAAGCCGAAAAAGTGACGATCGGCCTTCCCTTCTCGCTCATCGGCGAGGCGAAGCTCGTGACCGACATGGACAGCTTGCGGGCAGACCTTGCGGACAAGAAGCCCGCAACACAGTGAGATTGAGATTGAGCGCGGGGTCCGACCCCGCAACAGTAGCGATTGGAGGCTAGAGACATGGCTCAGGCAGGCGTCAGCGCCAACAGGCTGGAGCTTTTGCAGATCGCCGACGCGGTCGCGCGCGAGAAGTCGATCGACCGCCAAGTGGTCATCACCGCCATGGAGGATGCAATCCAGAAGGCGGCGAAGTCCCGCTATGGCAGCGAGAACGAGATCAAGGCCGAGGTCGATCCCAAGACCGGCGAGATCAGGCTCGCCCGGCTGCTGGAAGTGGTCGAGGACGTGACCCTGGAAGCGACCCAGGTGTCGCTCGAGGAGGCGCGGCGCCGTAACCCGGCAGCGCAAGTCGGCGACTTCATCGCCGAGCCGCTGCCGCCGCTCGATTTCGGCCGCGTGGCGGCGCAGAACGCCAAGCAAGTCATCGTGCAGAAAGTGCGCGAGGCCGAGCGCGAGCGCCAATTCGACGAATACAAGGACCGGGTCGGCGAGATCGTCAACGGCATCGTCAAGCGGGTCGAATACGGCAACGTCATCGTCGATCTTGGCCGCGCCGAGGCCATCGTGCGTCGCGACGAGACCCTGCCGCGCGAGAATTTCCGCTATGGCGACCGCATCCGCGCCTATGTCTATGACGTGCGCCGCGAGCAGCGCGGACCGCAGATCTTCCTGTCGCGCACCCATCCGGAATTCATGGCCAAGCTGTTCGCCCAGGAGGTCCCCGAGGTCTATGAGGGCATCGTCACCATCAAGTCGGTGGCCCGCGACCCGGGCAGCCGCGCCAAGATCGCGGTGGTGTCGCGCGACGCCTCGATCGATCCGGTCGGCGCCTGCGTGGGCATGCGCGGCAGCCGCGTGCAGGCGGTGGTCAACGAGCTGCAAGGCGAGAAGATCGACATTATCCAGTGGTCGCCCGACGCCGCCACCTTCATCGTCAATGGCCTAGCGCCGGCCGAGGTGGTCAAGGTCGTGCTCGACGAGGACGCCGAGCGCATCGAAGTGGTGGTGCCGGACCAGCAACTGTCGCTCGCCATCGGGCGGAAGGGCCAGAATGTGCGGCTCGCTTCCCAGCTGACCGGCTGGGACATCGACATCATGACCGAGGCGTCGGAATCGGAGCGTCGCCAGGCGGAGTTCGCCGAGCGCTCCTCCACCTTCATGGAAGCGCTCGATGTGGACGAGGTCATCGCCCAGCTGCTTGCCTCCGAGGGCTTCAGCTCGGTCGAGGAAGTGGCCTTTGTCGAGCCGTCGGAGATCGCCTCGATCGAAGGGTTCGACGAGAATACCGCGGCCGAGATTCAAGCGCGCGCGCGCGAATATCTGGAAAAGATCGAGACCGAGCTCGAAGCCAAGCGCAAGGCTCTCGGCGTGGCCGACGAGCTGTCGGAGGTGCCGGGAGTCAATACCGCGATGCTCGTCACCCTCGGCGAGAACAGTATCAGGACGGTCGAGGATCTTGCCGATTGCGCCACCGACGACCTCGCCGGGTGGAGCGAGCGCAAGGACAAGGAGACCATTCGTCATGAGGGCATCCTCGACGGCTTCGGCCTGACCAAGACCCAGGTCGAGGATTTGATCCTGGCGGCCCGCGTCAAGGCCGGATGGATCACCGAGGCCGATCTCGCTCCCGAGCCGGTAGAGGGCGAGAGCGAAGGCGAAGACGATGCAAGCCCCGATCCGGGCGCCGAGACCGGCGAGGCGGCGACGCCAAACGGCGCGAGCGCCTGATGCGCGGGTTAGGAGATCATCCTTGCGGCAAGCGATGGCTGAGCAGGACCACGATGACGACAACGGCGCGGACGACGCCGGTCGCCGCTGTGCGCTCACCCGCGCGCGGAGGCCCAAGGACGAGCTGATCCGCTTCGTGCTCGGCCCCGACGGCGCCCTAGTTCCGGACCTCAAGGAGAGGCTGCCGGGCCGCGGAATGTGGCTGACCGCGGCGCAAGACGCGGTGGCCGACGCGGCTAAGCGCAATTTGTTCTCCCGGGCGCTCAAGGCCCAAGCCAAGGTTCCCGACGGGCTGGCGGCTCAGGTCGACCGGCTGTTGGCAGAGGCGGCGCTGGCGGCGCTGTCCTTGGCCAACAAGGCCGGCGAGGCGGTGTTCGGCAACGCCAAGGTCGAGGAGGCAATCGGCAAGGGCCGCGTGCTGGCGCTCCTTCACGCCCGGGAAGCGGCGGACGACGGTTGCCGCAAGCTCGATGGCAAGGCCCGCGGAATGACCGACGGGAGGCCGATTCCCTCGATCCGCGCCTTTGGCGTGGATGAATTGAGTTTGGCATCAGGCCGGCCAAATGTGATACATGCTGCCCTCATCCAGGGCGGAGCGGCTCGAAACGTCCTCGCGGCGGCCTCGCGTTTAGAGCGCTACCGCAAGGGTCGGGTCGCATTTGCAACCCTGAACGGATCGGACACGGAGAAGAATGAGCGAGACTAACGAGACCGAAGGCAAAGCCGCTCGCGGAGGGCGCAAGATGACGCTCAACGTGCGCCGGACGGTGGAATCCGGCCATGTCCGGCAGAGCTTCAGCCACGGGCGCTCGAAGTCCGTTCTGGTGGAGAAGAAGAAGCGCCGGGCCATCGGCTCAGGCACGGCGGCGGAGCCGGTCGAGGAGCCAAAGTCCAAGGCCCAGCCCCGCGTTGCCGAGATATCTACGCCCAAGCCGCAAGCCGAGGAGGCGCAAGGGCGCCGCGTCGGCGTCGTGCTGCCGCAGCTCTCCGAGGACGAGAAGGATGCGCGCATGCGGGCGCTCACCGACTCGCGTCAGCGTGAGGCGGCCGAGCGCGAGAAGGCCAAGAGCAGCGCAGCCCTCCATGTCGTAACCGAAGAGCAGCGGGCGAAGGAGCGCCAAGAGGCCGACGACCGCAAGCGCAAAGAGGACGAGCGGCACGAGGCCGAGGCCAAAGCGCGCAAGGTCGGCGAGGAGACCGCCCGCAAGCACCTCAAAGAGGAAACGGAAGAGCCCGCCCGCCCGGCTGACGCCCGGCACAAGAAGAGCGTCACGGCGCCGCGTCGCGGCGAGGAGCGCCGGGTCAGGGGCCGGCTCACCATCATCAATGCGCTCGACGAGGAGCAGCGCCAGCGGAGCCTTGCTTCGCTGAAGCGCCGTCAGGAGCGTCAGAAAAAGCAGATCACCGGCCCGCAGGCACAGGCGAAGATTCAGCGCGAGGTGGTGATCCCAGAGGTCATCACCATCCAGGAACTCGCCAACCGCATGGCCGAGCGCGGCGTCGACGTCATCAAATTCCTGATGAGAGACGGCGAGATGCACAAGATCACCGATGTGGTCGACTCCGACACCGCGCAGCTTGTCGCCGAGGAATTCGGACATATCGTCAGGCGCGTGTCGGAGGCCGACGTCGAGGAAGGCTTTATCGGCGCCGAAGACCATGCCGAGGATCTCCAGCCCCGCGCGCCGATCGTGACCATCATGGGCCATGTCGATCACGGCAAGACCTCGCTGCTCGATGCCGTCCGCACCACCAACGTGGTGAGCCAAGAGGCCGGCGGCATCACCCAGCATATCGGCGCCTACCAGGTGGTGACGCCGCAGGGCAACAAGATCACGTTCATCGACACGCCGGGCCACGAGGCGTTCACCGCCATGCGCCAGCGCGGCGCTCAGGTGACCGACATCGTGGTGCTGGTGGTGGCCGCCGACGACGGCGTAAAGCCGCAGACCATCGAGGCCATCAATCACGCCAAGGCCGCCGGCGTGCCGATGATCGTGGCCATCAACAAGATCGACAAGCAAGGCGCCGATCCGCAGCGCGTACGCACCGAGCTCTTGAGCCAAGAGATCGTGGTGGAAAGCCTCGGCGGCGATACGCTGGAGATCGAGGTTTCGGCGTTGAAGAAGACCGGCCTCGACAAGCTGCTGGAAGCAATCGCGCTGCAGGCCGAGGTTCTGGAGCTGACCGCGAATCCCGACCGCCCGGCCGAGGGCGTGATCGTCGAGGCCAAGCTCGAGCGGGGCCGCGGCCCGGTCGGCACGGCGCTCATTCAGCGTGGCACGCTTCACGTCGGCGACCTGGTCGTCGCGGGCTCGGCCTATGGCCGCGTGCGTGCGCTGATCAACGAGCTCGGCGAGCAGGTGACAAGTGCCGGACCGTCGGTTCCGGTCGAGGTGCTGGGCTTCGACTCCGCGCCTGAGGCCGGCGATCAGTTCGCCGTGGTCGAGAACGAGGCGCGTGCGCGCGAGATTACCGACTACCGCACGCGCGAGCGGCGCAAGCGGCTGGCGGTGGCCGGCGCCCGCGGCAGCCTCGAGCAGATGATGACGAATTTGAAGGCCGCCGGCACCAAGGAGTTCACCCTGCTCATCAAGGGCGACGTGCAGGGCTCGGTCGAGGCCATCGTCGCCGCGCTCGACAAGCTTGGCACAGACGAGGTTCGTGCCCGCATCGTGCATGCGGGCGTTGGCGGCATCACCGAGTCGGATGTGGGGCTAGCCGCGACGTCGGGCGCGGTGCTGCTCGGCTTCAATGTGCGCGCCAACGCGCAGGCCCGCGAGGCCGCCGCCCGCGACGGCGTCGAGATTCGCTACTACTCCGTGATCTACGACCTGGTCGACGAGGTCAAGCAGGCCATGTCCGGCATGCTCGCCCCCACCAGGACCGAGACCTTCATCGGCAATGCGCAAATCCTGGAGGTGTTCGCCATCTCCAAGGTCGGCAAGGTGGCCGGCTGCCGCGTCACCGAAGGCAAGGTCGAGCGCGGCGCGCAAGTGAGATTGATCCGCGACAACGTCGTGGTCCACGAGGGCAAGCTGTCCACCTTGAAGCGCTTCAAGGACGAGGTGCGCGAGGTGACCGCCGGTCAGGAATGCGGCATGGCGTTCGAGAACTATCAGGACATGCGGCAGGGTGACGTGATCGAGTGCTTCACGGTCGAGCACGTCCAGCGCAGCCTGTAGATCCGCGATCCGCCGGCCCTGGCCGGCATCATTTCACGAGAAGCACCATGATCGCGCGCGACAAGGGCCGGGTGCCCGCCAAGGGCAAGGAGCCCTCCCAACGCCAACTGAAAGTGGGCGAGACGATCCGGCATGCGCTCGCCGAGATTTTCGCCCGCGGCGAGATCGTCGATGACGTGCTGAGCCGGTACTCGCTCACAGTGCCCGAGGTGCGCATGACACCGGACCTGAAGCTGGCGACGGTCTATGTGTTCCCGCTCGGCGGCGAAGGAGCGAACGAGGCCGTGGCCCAGCTCGACAAGCACAAGCGATTCCTCAGGGGCGAGGTGGCGAAGCGGATCAGCATGAAATTCATGCCCGAGCTTAGATTCAAGGTGGATAGCTCGTTCGAGGCCTCCGCCCGCATCGACGAGCTGCTCGCCTCCCCTAAGGTCGCGCGCGACCTCGATAGCTAGCGAAGACAGGCGGGCAAGACGCGATGGCGCGGCGGCGCAAAGGCCTACCGGTCCATGGCTGGCTCATCTTCGATAAGCCGCAAGGCATGACCTCGACCCAGGCCGTCGCCCGGGTGAAGCGGCTCTATGACGCCGCCAAGGCGGGCCACGCCGGCACGCTCGATCCGCTGGCCACCGGCGTGCTGCCGATCGCCCTCGGCGAGGCGACCAAGACCGTGCCGTTCGTGGTCGAGGGCTCCAAGGAATACCGGTTCACCGTCCGGTTCGGAGCCGAGACCGACACCGACGATTCCCAAGGCAAGCCGGCCGACACCAGTGAGACGCGCCCGACCGGCGCCGAGATCGAGGCCAAGCTTCCCGACTTCACCGGCGAGATCGACCAGGTGCCGCCGCGATATTCGGCGCTCAAGGTCGACGGCGCCCGGGCCTACGACCTCGCCCGCGACGAGGAGGATTTCGAGCTGGCGCCGCGGCGCGTGTCGATTGCGAGGCTGGCGCTGGTCGACCACCCCGATCGGGACCGCTGCGTGCTGGAGGCGCGTTGCGGCAAAGGCACCTATGTGCGGGCGCTCGCGCGCGACCTCGGCCGGGCGCTCGGCGCGCTCGGCCATGTGGAGGCTTTGCGTCGGACTCGGGTCGGCGACTTCGACGAGGCGCGGGCCGTGACGCTCGCGACGCTTGACGAACTCGCCGAGAGCGGCGGCCACGAGGCGCTTATGACCGTGCTCGAGCCGGTCGAGACCGCACTCCGCGACATCCCGGCGCTGGTGCTATCAAGTCCGGATGCCGATAGGCTCAGGCGCGGGCAGCCGGTGCTGCTGCGGGGGCGCGATGCCCCGATTGTGGAGGGCACGGTCTACGCCATTTCGCGCGGCACGCTGGTCGCCCTCGGCGAGGTCAGCAAGGGGGAACTCAAGCCCCGGCGCATCTTCAATCTGCCGCAGCGAAGCGCAGGACATTGAGGGAGGGAGTTATGACCAGACTCGTGATGGCGGCATTGGCGCTGCTTGTCTCCGTTAACCTCGCCGCAGCGGCCGAGGGGGAGCGCTGCAAGGTGACGGACCCGACCGGCACGCCGCTCAATGTGCGCCAGAGCCCCAATGGGAAAATCATCGGTACGCTCGCAAATGGGACGTTTGTGATCATCGTCGACTCCAAGAATGCCGCCAACGGCAAGCCCTGGGTGAAGGTCCAGCACGCCGAGAGCAAAAAGCCGATTGGTTGGGTTTTCCGCGAGTTCGTCTCCTGCTTCTGACTGCAACGACCGCAAATTCCGCTGGCCTCGCGACGGATAATCCTATAGTTCAGCGATTGCGCGCGCCCCCTTACGGCTCGCACGCGCATCGAACCGACCGTGCTGGACGACATCCCGGCCCGGCCCTGACAAACCCTCAAACAGCAAGGAATCTTCCGATGTCGATCAGCGCTGAGCGCAAGCAAGAACTCATCCACGAATATGCGACGAAATCCGGCGATACTGGCTCACCAGAGGTCCAGGTCGCGATCCTGACCGAGCGGATCACCAATCTTACCGAACATTTCAAGACGCACGGCAAGGACAATCATTCGCGCCGGGGGTTGCTCAAGATGGTCAGCCAGCGGCGCCGGCTGCTCGATTACGTCAAGTCGGCCGACGAGGACCGTTACCAGAAGCTCATCAACCGGTTGGGCATCCGCCGGTGACAGCCATGGCCGTGGCGGGTCAACCCGCGATCGAGCTTACGCATGATGTGAATTGGCCAGCCCTAGCGCCCAAAGGCGACAGGTGCGGCTTCACCCTACCCACGCACGCATTGGGAAACCAACATGTTTCATAAACACACCGTAGAAATCGATTGGGCGGGACGCCCGCTCACGCTTGAAACCGGCCGCATCGCGCGGCAAGCCGATGGCTCCGTGCTCGCCACCTATGGCGGCACCACCGTGCTGGCCACTGTCGTGGCCGCCAAGGAGGAAAGGGTCGGCATCGACTTCTTCCCCCTGACCGTGAACTACCAAGAGAAGACCTTCGCCGCCGGTAAGATCCCGGGCGGCTATTTCAAGCGCGAGGGGCGCCCCACCGAGAAGGAAACCCTCACCTCCCGCCTGATCGACCGGCCGATCCGGCCGCTCTTCGCCGCGGGCTTCAAGAACGAGACGCAGGTGGTCATTACCGTGCTTGCGCACGACATGGAGAACGACCCCGATATCGTCGGCATGGTCGCGGCCTCGGCCGCGCTGACGCTGTCAGGCGTGCCGTTCCTCGGGCCAATCGCCGCCGCACGGGTCGGCTATATCGGCGGCCAGTATGTGGTGAACCCGACGATCGACGAGATGCCGGAAAGCTCGCTCGACCTGGTGGTGGCCGGCACCGCCGATGCGGTGCTGATGGTCGAATCGGAAGCCAAGGAGCTATCCGAGGACATTATGCTTGGCGCCGTGATGCACGGGCAAAAGCACTTCCAGCCGGTGCTCGATGCCATCGTCAAGCTGGCCGAACGCGCCGCCAAGGAGCCTTGGGAGCTTAAGCCCAAGGACGACGGGGCACTCGTAAAGCGCGTGCGCGAACTCGAAGAGGCGGCGCTGCGCGAGGCATACACCATCGCCGCCAAGCATGAGCGCCGCGACAGGGTCGCCGCCATCAAGGACAAGGTCGTAGCGGCGCTGGTGCCCGCCGACGACGACGGCGCCATGGCCGGGAAAGTGGCCAGCGCCTTCAAACAGGCGGAGAAGGACGTCGTCCGCTCGAGCATCCTGAACACCAAACGGCGCATCGATGGGCGCGACCTGAGCACGGTCCGGCCGATCGTCTGCGAGGTCGGTATTCTGCCCCGCACTCATGGCAGCGCGCTGTTCACCCGCGGCGAGACCCAGGCCCTTGCGGTCGCCACGCTCGGCACCGGCGAGGATGAGCAATATGTCGACGCGCTCCAGGGCACCTACAAAGAAACCTTCATGCTGCACTACAACTTCCCGCCTTATTCGGTCGGGGAAGTTGGCCGCATGACCGGGCCGGGCCGACGCGAGATCGGCCACGGCAAGCTTGCCTGGCGGGCCATCCACCCGGTGCTGCCCGACCGCGAGAGCTTCCCCTACACGATCCGCATCGTGTCCGAGGTCACCGAGTTCGAACGGATCGTCCTCGATGGCCACGGTGTGCGGCTCCTCGCTTGCCATGATGGACGCGGGCATTCCGCTGAAACGTTCGGTGGCAGGCATCGCCATGGGCCTCATCAAGGAGGACAAGAATTTCGCCGTTCTGTCCGACATTCTTGGCGACGAGGACCATCTCGGCGACATGGACTTCAAGGTCGCCGGCACCTCTGAGGGCGTCACCTCGCTACAGATGGACATCAAGATCACCGGCATCACCGAGGAGATCATGAAAGTCGCGCTCGATCAGGCGCGCGACGGCCGCATGCATATCCTTGCCGAGATGAACAAGGCGCTCAACACGGCGCGGCCCGAGCTTGGCGAATATGCGCCGCGCATCGAGACGATCCACATCCCGGTCGACAAGATCAGGGAAGTGATCGGATCGGGCGGCTCGGTGATCCGCGAGATCGTCGCGGAGTCGGGCGCCAAGATCGATATCTCCGACGACGGCACGGTGAAGATCGCCTCGGCCAACGCGGAATCGATCCGCGCCGCGATCGGCCGGATCAAGGGCATCACGTCAGAGCCCGAAGTCGGCACGATCTACCAGGGCAAAGTGGTCAAGGTCATGGAGTTCGGCGCCTTCGTGAACTTCTTCGGCCCCAAGGACGGGCTGGTGCACATCTCGCAGCTCGCCGACGGCCGTCCCAAGGCCGTCACCGACGTCGTCAAGGAAGGCGACCAGGTGTGGGTGAAGCTGCTCGGCTTCGACGACCGCGGCAAGGTCAAGTTGTCGATGAAGGTGGTCGACCAGACGACCGGCAAGGAACTCGAGAAGGCCCAGGCCGCGAGCTAACAGGCCGATCGCGATTAGGTAAAGGGCAAGCTCCATCCCTCGCCACGCGCGGAGGGATGGACCACCCTAGTCCGTCTTGGTGCATTTCGTGCCGATGACGAACTGGTCGAGATTCTTGCGCTGCCATTCAATGGCCTTGACCGGGGCGGTGCCCGTGCAGCTCACCACATCCTCTGAGGTCACATCGAGCAAGGGCACTTCCTTGCACGTGTTGGGCGGCGCAACGAGACACGCAATAATTACAAGATGGGCAGCCATGTCTGCTTTCTCCTTCAACGTTAGGTGGCCCCGCGCGATCCTAATGTCGCGCGGGATTTATCACAACAGTTCCGGCACCTTAAGCTTAGCGGGCGCCCACTATTGGGCGGCCTCACGGGGGGCCTTTTCGACCGGGGCTTCGCTTCCCTCTTCGTTTTGCTCCGCGGTCTTGAGCGCGGAAATGTTCGGCATGGCGATCGTGCTGTAGCCGCAATCCACGAAATGGATCTCGCCGGTGACCGCGCCGGATAGATCCGACAACAGATAGAGTGCGGCGCCGCCGACCTCGTCAAGGGTCGGCGAGCGGCGCATCGGCGCGTGGCGCTGCTGATAATGCAACAACGTGCGCGCGTCGGAGATGCCGGCGCCGGCAAGCGTACGCATCGGCCCCGCCGACAGCGCATTGACCCTGATCCCTTGCGGGCCGAAGTCGGAGGCGAGATAGCGCACGCTGGTCTCCAGCGCCGCCTTGGCGACGCCCATGACGTTGTAGCAGGGCACCACCCGCGTCGCGCCGCCATAGGTGAGCGTCAGCAGCGAGCCGCCGTTCGGCATCAGCGCGGCAGCGAGCTTCGACACCTCGGTGAAGGAAAAGCAGGAGATCACCATGGTGTGCTCGAAATTCTTGCGCGTCGTGTCGGCATAGCGCCCGCGTAGTTCGTTGCGGTCGGAGAAGGCGAGCGCATGTACGACGAAATCGAGCGAACCCCATTTCTTGCGGATCACCTCGAACACACGCTCGATGCTCGGCAAATCCTCGACGTCGGCCTCCTCGATGATCGAGGCGCCGATGCCTTGGGCGAGCGGAACGGCGCGGCGGCCGAACGCGCCGCCCTGATAGGAGAACGCCAGCTCGGCGCCCTGCCCGTGCAGCACCCGTGCGATGCCCCAGGCGATCGAGCGGTCATTGGCGACGCCCATCACCAGTCCCCTCTTCCCGGCCATCAACGGCCCGGGCTCCGCGATATTTCTTGTTGTTGCCATTGCACTTACTCTGGTTATGGGTTGCCCCGTTTACGTGTGTGTTCGTTCCTCAACCATCCAAACGACGAAAGACCAGTGTGGCGTTGGTGCCGCCAAAGCCGAAGCTATTCGACATCACGGCGTTAATGGCGACATTGTCCTGACGCTTGCGCACGATCGGCATGTCGGCGACGGCTGGGTCGATGGTGTCGATATTGGCGGATTCGCAAATGAAGCCGTTGTTCATCATCAGCAGCGAATAGATCGCCTCATGCGCGCCGGCGGCGCCCAGCGAGTGGCCGGTGAGCGACTTGGTGGCGCTGATCGGCGGGCATTTATCGCCGAACACCTCGCGGATCGCCTCGATCTCCTTGACGTCGCCGATCGGGGTCGAGGTGGCGTGAGGATTGATGTAGTCGATGCCGCCATTGACGTTCTTCATGGCCATGCGCATGCAGCGGACGGCGCCTTCGCCGGATGGCTGCACCATGTCATGGCCGTCGGAGGTGGCGCCGTAGCCGATCAGCTCGCCGTAGATGCGCGCCCCGCGCGCCTTGGCATGATCGAGATCCTCGAGCACGACCACGCCGGCGCCGCCGGCGATTACGAAGCCGTCGCGGTCGGCGTCATAGGCGCGGCTTGCCACTTCGGGCCGGTCGTTGAAGTCAGACGACATGGCGTTCATGGCGTCGAACAGGACCGAGAGCGTCCAATCGAGTTCCTCGCCGCCGCCGGCGAACACGATGTCCTGCTTGCCCAATTGGATCAGCTCCGACCCGTTGCCGATACAATGGGCCGAGGTCGAGCAGGCCGAGGAGATCGAATAGCTCACGCCCTTGATGTGGTAGGGCGTCGACAGCGTGGCCGAGTTGGTCGAGCACATGGCCTTCGGCACCTCGAACGGGCCGACCTTCTTGGGACCCTTCTCGCGGGTGGTATCGGCGGCCTGAACGATGGCGCGGGTCGACGGGCCGCCGGAGCCCATGATCAACCCGGTCCGTTCGTTGGAAATGTCGTTCTCCTCGAGCCCCGCGTCGCGGATCGCCTGCTCCATGGCGAGGTAGTTCCAGGCGGCGCCCTCGCCCATGAATCGCCGCACCTTGCGGTCGATCATGCCCTCCCAATCGAGCTTGGGCGCGCCATGTACCTGGCAGCGAAAGCCCAACTCGGCATATTTGTCGGCCTTGACGATGCCGGACTTCGCCTCGCGCAACGAGGCGAGTACCTCCTGGGCGCTGTTGCCAATGGAGGACACGATGCCCATGCCGGTAACGACCACACGTTTCATCGGGTCAAGATCCTAGGAAGCCTTAAGCCGCTTCGATCGATCAGGGTCATAAGCCTGCTTTGAGCATGATCTTATCGGAAAACCGGTCCACTTTTCCGGATCATGCTTGAGCGGAGGCGGCTTCGCCCGCCTGGAACAGGCCAACCCTCAAGTCCTTGGCCGTATAGATGGTCTCTCCATCGGCCTTCAGCCAGCCGTCTCCGGTGCCAAGGGTGAATTTCCGCCGGATCACGCGCTTCAGCTCGACGATATATTCGAGCTTGTTCATGGTCGGGAGCACCATACCCGAAAACTTGACCTCGCCGACGCTTAAAGCACGCCCCTTGCCAGGCGCACCGAGCCAGCCCAAGAAAAAGCCGAGCAACTGCCACAAGGCGTCGAGCCCGAGGCAGCCGGGCATAACCGGATCGCCCTTGAAATGGCAGGGGAAGAACCAAAGGTCGGGCTTCACGTCGAGTTCCGCCACGATCCGGCCATAGCCATGCTCGCCGCCCTCTTCTTGGACCTGTGAGATGCGGTCGAACATCAGCATCGGCGGCAGCGGCAGCTGGGCGTTGCCAGGGCCGAACAATTCGCCGCGCGCACAGGCCAGCAGATCCTCATAGTCGAATTGGTCCCGCCGCTCGGACATCGGTATCTTTGGTTGTTCCCTGGCCATCGACGCTCACCAAATTTGGGTGGTTTCCTAACACAGACAAGGGCCCATCAAAAGCCCGCGTAGGGCCCGGGTCGTCGTCTCCTTTAGCGCTCCCTCCCGCCTTGTTCCGGGGGCCAGGCCGACCTAGATCAAGGCGGCGGCGTTGCGGCAAAGGCAGGTTTCTGCCTATATTCTTTGAAGTTGTCGGACAGGGTCAGCTAAAGATGCATAGGTCGCCTTCGGGTACGCACAAATTGCCAACCGAGACCACGCCGGGACACGTTGCCAAACTCCTGCGCGGCGCGGGCTTGCGGCCCACGCGGCAGCGCGTGGCGCTGGCCCATCTGCTGTTCGCCAGCGGGGACCGTCATGTCACGGCGGAGACGCTGCACGAAGAGGCTCAGGCGCGCAAAGTGCCGGTGTCGCTCGCCACGGTGTACAACACGCTGCACCAGTTCACCGAGGCCGGGTTGTTGCGGGAGGTCGCGGTGGAAGGCGCCAAGACCTATTTCGACACCAACACCTCCAACCACTACCATTTCTTCTGCGAGCATTCGGGCCGGCTGCTCGACATCTCGACCGGCGCGATCCGCATCGAGGGATTGCCCGAGGCGCCGGAGGGCATGACCATCTCCCGCGTCGATGTGCTGGTCAGGTTGGTGGAAAAGCCCGGCCGCTAGCGGCCATAGGCGCGGCTACTTGACCTCTTCGCCCTTGTAGACTCCCCACAGCCTGTTCTGCTGCACATAGCCGGAATAGTCGTCGACCGAGATGTGGCACCACTCGCCGTCGCAGGACATAACGTTGCCGAGAACGCCCGATTGGAGCTCGGCCACGGCGCGCGAATTGGTCGAGTCCGAGTTGTAGAGCGGGACGCGCTCATCGCCCTTCGCCCACGGCGTCACCAGTGCGGTCCGGCGGGCGCTGAGCAGGCTGTGAAACACCCACCCGTCGGCCCCCTCGCTGTCGCGCACGCGCCGCCAATTGTCCGATTCGGCGATGATCTCCACGGGAAGGCCGGCACGCGAGAACACCCAGACGATCGACTGGTCGGTGCTCGGTCCTTTGCGCACGTTCACCTTGTCGGATTTGAGGCTGACGAAGCGCGGCACGGGGAGCCCGGGCTTGCCGGGGGCGTCGACCGCCGCCTGCTTCACGCTGTCCTCGGCGCGGCCTTCTAGGCCGGTCAAGAGCAGGAGCCCTAACGCTGTCGCGAGCCCGATCGAAACGCGATGCCTCACCGTCTCACCCCGCTTGGCGCCTGTGGCCCCGAAAAGAGGGCCGCCCCCCGAATCGGCTCGTCCTTATCGCCTCTGGATGACTGAGAAAAGTGAAAGGATCGTGGCTCTGGGCCAAGATGACGCTTTATCTCGCAAAGCCGGTTCTGTTACAGAAAGCGGCGCGCATCGCTTGAAGCGCCGCAAAATGACGCGGGAGACCCCCTCCCGCCCCAATCCTAATTGGACTTGTAATGGCTGACCGACCACTCGTTATCGTCACGCGTAAGCTTCCCGACGTGGTGGAGACACGCTTGCGGGAGCTGTTCGACGCACGGCTCAACCTTGAAGACAAGCCGTTCACCCGCGAAGAGCTGATCGACGCTGCCAAGACTGCCAACGTGCTGGTGCCGACCGTCACCGACCGGATCGACCGGGCGGTGCTGTCCCAGGCCGGCCCCGATCTCAAGCTGATCGCCCAGTTCGGCACGGGCGTCGACAATATCGACCTCGAGACCGCCCGAAACCGGTCGATCATCGTGACCAACACGCCCGGCGTGCTGACCGAGGACACCGCCGACATGACCATGGCGCTGATCATTGCGGTGCCACGTCGGCTGACCGAGGGCGCGACGCTCCTGAAGAGCGGCGCCAATGGCTGGCAGGGCTGGTCGCCGACCTGGATGCTCGGCCACCGCATCTACGGCAAGCGGCTTGGCATCGTCGGCATGGGCCGCGTCGGCCAGGCCGTGGCCAAGCGGGCCAAGGCGTTCGGGCTTCAGATCCACTATCACAACCGGCGGCGCGTGGTTCCCGAGGTCGAGAAGGCGCTTGAGGCGACCTATTGGGACAGCCTCGACCAGATGCTCGCCCGCATGGACATCATCTCCATCAACTGCCCGCATACGCCGGCGACCTATCATCTGCTCTCGGCGCGCCGGCTGGCGCTGCTGAAACCGTCCGCCTATGTCGTCAACACCGCGCGCGGCGAGGTGATCGACGAGAACGCGCTCGCCCGCATGATCGAGAATAACGAACTGGCCGGCGCGGGCCTCGACGTGTTCGAGCACGAGCCCGCGGTGAACCCCAAGCTGCTCAAGAGCAGCAAGGTGGTGGTGCTGCCGCATATGGGCTCGGCCACGCTCGAAGGCCGGGTCGACATGGGCGAGAAGGTCATCATCAACATCAAGACCTTCCTCGACGGCCACGCGCCGCCCGACCGCGTCCACCCCGCAATGTTCTAATCGGGCGCAAGCTCGGGCGACCGCATGTGCTCGGGCCGGAAGCCCATGCCGATGAGCCGCGCAGGAAATCTCCGCAAGAACGGAAAGCGGTTGAACAGCGTGACCACGAACGGCGGACGCGGGCGCTCGGTCATGGCGAGCACGTTGCTGATGATGCGCTTCTGCACGAACAGCTGAACGCGCTGCATGATCTTGGTCGGCCATTCGCGCCGCTGTTGCACCTTGGCGAGGTCCACGACCGAAACCGACCTCTGACGCAGCGGCTGCCACAGGATATTGGCGGCGGCGACCGCGTCCTGAACGGCGAGATTGATGCCGACCCCGCCGACCGGCGACATGGCATGGGCCGCATCGCCGATGCAGATGAGCCCGGGGCGGTACCAGCGCTTGAGGCGATCGACCGTGACCGTCAGCAACTTGACGTCGTCCCAGGACGTGATCTCGCCGACGCGATCGGCGAAGGCCGAGTTGAGCGCCGCCAGCTTGGCGCGAAAGGCCTCGAGGCCCTTGGCGCGCAGCCGGTCGAAGCCGCCTTTGGGAATGACATAAGCGCATTGCCAATAATCGCCGCGGTCGAGCGTGACGAACACCACGCCGGCCTGCATGCGGCCGAGCGTCTGGAGGCCGTCATCGGGCCGCTTGGCGAGGCGGAACCACAGCACGTCCATCGGCGCGCCAAAATCCTCGACTTCGAGGCCGGCAAGCTCGCGCACCGTGGAGCGCCGGCCGTCGGCGCCCACCACCAGATCGGCTTTGATTTCGATAAATCCGTCAGGCGTCTTGGCCTGTAGTCCTGAAATCCTGTCGCCGTCCGTGAGCAGACCGTCGACTTCGGCACGCATATAGAGATGGAAACTCGGATAGCGGCGCGCCTGGTCGGCAAGAAAATCGAGAAAGTCCCATTGCGGCATCAGCGCGATGAAATGGCAATGGGTCGGCAGATGCGCGAAATCGGCAAGGACGATGCGCTGGTCGCCGATCTGTCCGGTGAGCTCGCGCACTTCTTGATGCGGGCGCTTGAGGAAATCGTCGAGGATGCCGAGCTCGTACATGAATTCGAGCGTTGAGGGATGGATGGTGTCGCCGCGGAAATCGCGCAGGAAATCGGCGTGCTTCTCCAGCACCACGACATCGACGCCGGCGCGCGCCAGCAAAAGCCCGAGCATCATGCCGGCGGGGCCGCCGCCGGCGATGGCGCAAGCCGTGGTGATGGTCTCAACCGCCATGCCTACTCGCCTGCCTCGGCCAGAGCGGCGCGATGGTGGGAGAGGTCATGGAAGCGCGGCCTCCGGCCGTTCAGCGGATTTTCCGGGTCCCAGCCATAGGCGACCGTGCTGAACCGGGCCTGGAGGGCGTCATAGAGCAGCAGCCGGCCGACCAGGCTCTCACCGAGGCCGAGCAGCTCCTTGACCACCTCGACCGCGGCGAGGCAGCCGATCACGCCGGCGACCGCGCCGAGAATGCCCGCCTCGGAGCACGGTGCGACCGTCCCTTCCGGCGGCGGCTCGGGGAACAGGCAGCGATAAGACGGGCGCGGATTGCCCGCATCGTCGCGTCTCGAAGGCGCGGAAGGTGGTGAGGTGGCCGTCGAACGGCCCGACCGCGGCGAACACCAGCGGCACTTTGGCGAAATAGCAGGAATCGTTGACGAGATAACGCGTGGCGAAATTGTCGGAGCCGTCGGCGACGATATCGTACCCGCCGACGATGCCTAGCGCATTCTCGGCCACGAGCCGCGTGGTGTAGAGGCGCGTCTCGACCTGCGGATTGAGGCGTTCGATGGTTTGAGCCGCGCTCTTGGTCTTCGATCGTCCGACGCTCTTGGTGTCGTGCACGATCTGGCGCTGGAGATTGTCGAGGCTGACCCGGTCGCTGTCGATGATGCCGATCTGGCCGATGCCCGCGGCAGCCAAATAAAGAATGAGCGGAGAGCCCAGCCCGCCGGCGCCGATCACCAGCACGCGCGCTGCTTTCAGCTTTTGCTGGCCCTCGCCGCCGATCTCCTTCAGCACCAGTTGGCGCTTGTAGCGCTCGATCTCTTCGGTGGTGAGCATGATCGGAATGTATGCCCTATCCTTGATCTCGTCATCGCCCGGCTTGACCGGGCGATCCAGTAACCACTGATTGAAGTTAAATCGCGACGACCGGGATTACTGGATGCCCACGTGCGCGGGCATGACAAGTGCGGGAGGCCCTGTCACTGCCCGGTGGAGCCGAAACCGCCCTGCCCGCGCTCGGTTTCGGCGAGCGCCTCGACCGCGACCACCTCGACCGAGGCGACCGGCGCGATCACGAGCTGCGCAATACGGTCGCCCCGCTGAACCCGGAACGTCTCGCTGCCGAGATTGACCAGCAGCACCATGATCTCGCCGCGATAGTCGGCATCGATGGTGCCTGGGCTGTTCAGCACGGTGAGACCGTGCTTGAAGGCGAGCCCCGAGCGTGGGCGCACTTGCCCTTCATATCCGGGAGGCAGCTCCAGCACGAAGCCGGTGGGCACCAGCGCGCGGGCACCCGCTAACAGCTTGACCGGCTGTTCCCGGGGCACGGCGGCGACCAGGTCGAGCCCGGCGGCATGTTTTGACTGGTAGGACGGCAGCGGCAGGCCTTCGCCATGAGGCAGGCGCAAGACGCGGACCGTGAGGCTCATTCAGCGGCCAAGCGCAGACTTACCAGCGCGTCGGCGGCACGCGCGAGGAGCCGCGAAGCGGTCTCGTCCTTGCTGAGCGAGGGCCAGTCCTCGACGCCCATCTCGGTGACGAGATGGACTTGGGTGTTGTCGGCGCCCATCACCCCGGTGCCGGGCCACACATCGTTGGCGACGATCCAGTCGGCGCCCTTGGCGCGGCGCTTGGCGGTCGCGTTCTCGACCAGGTTCTCGGTCTCGGCGGCAAAGCCGATGACCAGGCGCGGGCGCTGGGGCCCGGGTTTTGAGATGGTGGCGAGGATGTCGGGGTTCAGCGCCAGCTTGAGATCGGCCGCGACCTGGTTGTGCTTTTTCAGCTTCTGCGGCGACTCGTCGGCGGCACGCCAATCGGCGACCGCGGCGGCGCAAATGGCGATGTCGGCGGGAAGCGCGGCGAGCGTAGCGGCAAGCATCTCATGCGCCGTCTCGACCTTCACTACCGTTACGCCGTGGGGATCGGGCAGAGCGACGGGTCCGCTGATCAGCGTCACCTCGGCGCCGAGCGCCGCGGCGGCACGCGCCAGCGCATGGCCCTGCTTGCCGGAGGAGCGGTTGGCGATGTAGCGCACGGGATCGATCGGCTCTTGCGTCGGGCCGGAGGTGACAAGAACGCGGCGGCCCGACAGCGGCCCCGCCGCTTTGGCCCCAAGCAGTCTATCGATGGCTTCGAGGATCGCGGCCGGCTCGGCCATGCGACCTGGCCCATATTCACCGCACGCCATCTCGCCCTCCTCGGGACCGACAAACACGATGCCGTCGGTCCGGAGCGTGGCCATGTTCCGCCGCGTCGCCGGATGCTGCCACATGCGCACATTCATGGCCGGCGCGGCGAGCACCTGCTTGTCGGTGGCGAGCAGAACGGCGGTGGCGAGATCGGAGGCGATGCCATGCGCCATCTTGGCGAGGAGGTCGGCGGTGGCCGGCGCCACCACGACGAGGTCGGCCTCGCGCGACAGGCGGATATGGCCGATCTCGGCCTCGTCCTTGAGGTCGAACAAATCGGTGAACGCCTTCTCCTCGGTCAGCACCGAGAGCGAGAGCGGCGTGACGAACTCGGCGCCGCCTTTGGTGAGGATCGCGCGCACGGCGGCGCCCCGCTCCTTCAAGCGGCGCACCAGCTCGAGGCTCTTATAGGCGGCGATGCCGCCGCCGACGATCAACAGGATGCGCTTACCGTTCATGTTCTCACCGTAGTCATGCCCGGCTTTATGCCGGGCATCCACGACTTGGACCATAGCAAAATCGTGGATGACCGGGACAAGCCCGGCCATGACTAGCATTTGGGGTTAACGATCGACATTCAAAAGAGGAGGGCAACGGCTATGGCCGCAAGCGCAATGGCGCCGACCCAGATGCCGATGCGGCTCGACCGGCTCTCGCGCCCTTGCGCTTCGGCCAGACGCTCGACCGTGTGATCGTCGAGGCGCAAGCCCTCCTCGGCCATCGATGACAAGGCTTCGGCAGTGCGCTCGGCCTGGCCGAGCAATTTCGGGATATCGCCCATGAAGCGGCCGACCGATGCGGCGCCTTCGGCCGCCGCATCGAACTGGGCGCCGGCGCCGAAGGTCTGCTCCATCCATTCCTTCACCACCGGCTCAGACACGATCCACATATTGAGCTCAGGATCGAGGCTGCGGCCGACGCCCTCGACCACCACCATGGTCTTTTGCAGCAACAGCAGCTCCGGCCTCGTCTGCATGTCGAACACTTCGGTATATTGAAACAGCTGGCCGAGCAGCTGGGCCATGGAGATTTCGCTCGCCGGCCGGTCCATGATCGGCTCGCCGATGGCGCGCAGGGCTTGCGCGAACTGCGGCACCGAATGCTTGCGCGGCACGTAGCCCGCCTCGAAATGGACCTCGGCGACGCGCTGGTAGTTGCGGTTGAGAAAGCCGTAGAGGATCTCGGCCAGAAAGCGCCGCTCCTTCATACCGAGGCGCCCCATGATGCCGAAATCGACGGCGACGATCCGGCCCTGCTCGTCGACGAACAGATTGCCGGGATGCATGTCGGCGTGAAAAAAGCCGTCGCGCATGGCATGGCGCAGAAACGCCTGCATCAGCCGCGCGCCGAGCGCCTTCACGTCGTGGCCGGCGGCCGCAAGCTTGTCCCGGTCGGCGATCGGGATGCCGTCGATCCATTCGAGCGTCAGCACGCGGCGCGCGCTTCGCGTCCAATCGACGGTCGGCACGCGGAAGCCCTCGTCGTTCTTCGAGTTCTCGGCGATCTCGGAGATGGCCGCGGCTTCCATGCGCAGATCCATCTCGATGGCGACCGACTTCGCCAGCGTGTCGACCACGGCGATCGGCCGCAAGCGCCGCGAGGGCGCATGGAAGCGCTCGATCATGCGCGCGGCGAAGACATAGCTATCGAGGTCTTTCTGGAAGCGCTGCTCGATGCCGGGCCGGAGCACCTTGACGGCGACTTGCTTTAGCGTGCCGTCGGGCTCGCGCACGCGCGCTTTATGCACTTGCGCGATCGAGGCGGCGGCGACCGGTGGGCCGAACTCGGCATAAAGCTGGTCGATCGGGGCGCCAAGGGCCTCCTCGACCGCGGCCCGCGCCTCGCCTTGCGAGAAAGGCGGCAGGCGGTCCTGGAGGGTGGACAGATCGCGGGCAAGCTCGCGGCCGATGATGTCGTCGCGGGTGGCGAGGAACTGGCCGAGCTTGATGTAGGACGGCCCGAGCGAGGTGAGCGCCTCGGACAGGCGCGTCTCGTTGCCGTCGCCGGCGCCGTTCTTGCGGAGCGGTGCCGTGACGCGGGCGAACAGCGCCAGCGGCCCCGGCAAATTGGCCTGATCCGGCATGACGCGCGCGCCCGACCAGGCGATGACGGCGCCCGCCTTGGTCAGCCGCGCCATGTTGGCAATCGCGCTCATGCTCCAGCCTCGCCACGAACTCCCCCTCCCCCCTTGTGGGGGAGGGTAGGGAGGGGGGTAAGCAACAAACTCTGAGTTTGTACTTTACCCCCCTCCGCGCGCCATAGAGGCGCGCGTGCTCCCCCACAAGGGGGTAGCGGGAACAAGATCGCATGCTCTGCCACAAACAACATCATAGCCGCCAGGCCGAATGGAGCGCCGCAATCCCGCCGGTGAGATTGCGATAGCGCACCCGTTCGAAGCCGGCATTCTCGATCATCTGCGTGAAGGCTTTTCTGATCGGGGAAGCGGCGAATGCTTTCCACCAGATAGCGATAGGACGCGCTGTCGCCGGCCACCAGGCCGCCCAGCACGGGAATGGCGTTTAAGGAATAGGCGTCGTAGAGCGTGTCGAGCAGCGGCACCTCGACGCTCGAGAATTCGAGGCAGAGAAACCGCCCCCCCGGCTTGAGCACCCGGTAGGCCTCCGCCAGCGCCGCATCGAGGCGGGTCATGTTCCTCATGCCGAAGGCGACGGTATAGGCGTCGAAGCTTCGGGCAGGGAAAGGCAAGCCTTCGGCATTGCCCCGCACGAAGCTAAGTCTCCTCCCCTCGCCCTCGCCGCGCGCCCGCCCGGCCTCGATCATCTCGGCGCTGATATCGCAGATCACGGCGCGCGCGCCGGGACCCGAGGCCTCCAGCACCCGCAAGGCGATGTCGCCGGTGCCGCCGGCGACATCGAGCAGGGCGTAAGGAACGGCGCTTTTGGGCGGTGCGAGCCAGGACACCAGGTCGCTTTTCCACAGCCGGTGGAGCCCGCCCGACATCAGGTCGTTCATCAAATCGTAGCGCGGCGCGACCCTGGCAAAAACGTCGTTCACCAGGCCTTGTTTGGCGTCCTGCGCCACGCTAGCGAAGCCAAAGCTGGTATCTAGCTTGGCGGCAGCGGGATTTTTGAGGTCTTGCGGCATCGACGCGGACAATAGCGCAAGGCCCAAGTTCAGGCTATTGTTGCAGCGCAACGAGCTTCTTCTGCACTGCAGTATCTGAACGGATCGCTCATGCCGGAACTACCCGAGGTGGAGACCGTGCGCCGGGGCCTGGAGCCCGTGCTGGTCGGCAACGCGTTCGCGCGCGTCGAGCAGCGGCGCGCGGACTTACGCTTTCCGCTGCCAGAGAATTTCGGCACGAGGCTCGCGGGGCGGAGGATAGAGGCGCTCGACCGCCGCGCCAAATATCTGCTCGCCCGGCTCGACGACGGCGAGGTGCTGGTGATGCATCTCGGCATGACCGGGCGCTTCCGCATTGACCACGCCAACGGCGCGGCCACAGAGCCCGCGGGGTTCGCCCATCCGGAGCGGAAGATTCCGAAGCACGAACATATCGTGTTTCATCTCGGCGACGGCACTCTGGTCCGCTACTCCGACACGCGGCGCTTCGGGCTGATGGACCTGATCAGGTCCGAGCGGCTCGACATGCACGCCTTGTTCAAGGGTCTCGGCATGGAGCCGCTGAGCCCCGCCTTCACGCCGGAATGGCTCGCCGGGCGCCTCAAAGGCAAGGCCACCTCGATCAAGGCGGCCCTGCTCGACCAGAAACTGATCGCCGGCCTCGGTAACATTTATGTCTGCGAGGCGCTGCATCGCGCCGGTATTTCGCCGATCAAGCTTGCGGGCAGGCTTGCCACGAAATTGGGCAAGCCTACCAAGAAGACGGAAGCCTTGGTCGCCGCCATCAAGGCCGTGCTGGCGGACGCCATCAAGGCCGGCGGCTCGTCGCTGCGCGACTACAAACGCGCCGACGGCAGGCTCGGCCGCTTCCAGCATCGCTTCAAGACTTACAATCGCGAGGGCAAACCGTGCCCGAAAAAAGGCTGCGGCGGAACCGTACGCCGGATCGTCCAGGGAGGACGCTCGACCTTCTATTGTCCAACCTGTCAACGCTAGGGGACTCGAACCACATGTCTTTGAATGTCTTCACCGCCCGGGAACCCGAACCCGAGGCACCAAAAAAGACCGGCGCCTACGAGACGATCCTCGTCTCGACCAAGGGCAAGGTTGGGCTCATCACGCTCAACCGTCCGCATGCGCTGAACGCGCTCAACACCGAACTCATCAGCGAACTCAATCGCGCGCTCAAGGCGTTCGAGGCCGATTCCACGATCGGCTGCATCGTCATCACCGGCAACGACAAGGCGTTCGCCGCCGGCGTCGACATCAAGGAGATGCACCAGAAGAATTTCGTCGAAGCCTATGGCAGCGATTTCCTGGCGCCGTTCGACAAGATCGGGGCATGCCGCAAGCCGATCATCGCGGCGGTGGGCGGCTATGCGCTGGGCGGCGGCTGCGAGCTGGCCATGGCGTGCGACATCATCCTGGCGGCGGATACGGCGGTATTCGGCCAGCCGGAGATCACGCTCGGCATCATGCCGGGTAACGGCGGCACCCAGCGGCTGACGCGCGCCGTGGGCAAGGCGAAGGCCATGGAGCTCTGTCTCACCGGTCGCCGCATCAATGCCGAAGAGGCCGAGCGCTCGAACCTGGTGAGCCGGGTGGTGCCGGCGGCCGATCTGCTCGACGAGGCGATCAAGGTCGCCGACAAGATCGCCAACCTGTCGCAGCATGCGGTGATGATGATCAAGGAAGCGATCAATCGCGGCTTCGCCACCACGCTGGCCGAAGGCGCGCGCTTCGAGCGCGGCCAGTTCTATTCGCTGTTCGCCACCGAAGACCAGAAGGAAGGCATGGCCGCCTTCATCGAGAAGCGGAAGCCCGAATTCAAGAACCGATAATCGTTACCGGACCGGCATCGGCGGGGGCGCTGCGGGTATCGCCGGTTGTATCGCCATCGGCGGCGGAGAAGCCGGCATGGCTGCGTCGGCCGGGAAGCTCGAGGCGGCTGACCCGGCGACTTCGCCCGGCAGGCCCCATGTCGGCTGGGTTATGACCGCGGGATCGGAGGGTTCGGTCTTGACTGCCGATTCGACGCCGGCCGTCACGGCGCTCAAAGCCTCTTCGATCTTAGCCTTGGAACTCTTGTCGGGGTTGAGGGCCAGAGCGGTGGTCAAGTCTTCTTGGGCGCGGCCAAAGTCGCCCTTCGCCGCATAAACCGCGCCGCGGTTCCAGAAAGCGTAGAAATTGCTGGGATCGATGCGGGCCGCCTCGTTGAGGTCGGCCAGTGCCAGGTCGAGCTCACCCTTCTGCATGCGCAAGAAGCCGCGATCGCTGTAGAGATATGACAGATTGCGCCCGGCGAATTTGCCGCCAGCGATGGCGCGGTCGCAGGCTGAGATCGCCTCGTCGCCCGTTGCCGCCTCGCAAGTCTGGTAATCGGCATCGCGGCCGGCAAGCCCCAACGATGCGGCCGACTTGCTGTGATCCTTGGGCTCGGGCTTGCCGCCGACAATCATGTCCGTGTCGTCGGGAGCCTTCGCCCCTAGCATCGCCTCGTGCGCCGCAGCCGCCGCGAGTTCCTCCTGCGCCTTGGCTGCGGCCATATGTTGCTGGGCTTCGGCAGCGGCGACTTGCTCCTGACGCTCCCTTTCCTTCTCCGGGAGCCATACCGGATTGGTCAGCATTGAGCCGGGGTCCTCCGCACTCTGCGGCGCCTGTTGCCCCGGCCAGAACGCGAGCCCCGCGCCGAGCACCAGCAGCACCGCCGCCGCGGCGCCCAACGGCATGGCCCATTTCGGCAGGTTACGTGGCGCCGGTCGAGCATCGCCCGGCGCCGGCAGGTCGCGGCCTTCCTCATCGGCGAGCATGGCGGCGAGCCGATCGACATGCGCCGCAAGCCGCCCCGGGAAGGCATCGATCCATTGCGTGCCGGAGATGAACAGTTCGAGCGCAGGGCCGGGCTGCACGTCGGCGAGGCGCACGGCGAAGATCGGTTTTTTCTTGCTGACCGCCCGCTCGACCTCGCGCGCCACGAAGGCGGAATCGTTGGAGGCCTTCGACAGCACCAACACGAAGCTTCGCGCGCTCCCGATGCCCCTGATGATCTCGTCGCCATAAGACCGCCCGGGCTTCACGTCGCGGGGCGCAATCCAGCATTTGAACCCTTTGGCTTCGAGCGCCTTGGCGATGGCCTCGGCCTTCTTCTCATCGGCCTTGGCGTGGCTGATGAAGGCCGAAAGGAGAGGATCTGACTTTGAACCGTTGGCCGCCAAGGGCTGGCTCGCTCATAAAGACGGGACGCCGGGGCAGATCATGGACCCCCCACCCGCCTTGTCAACTCCGTGCCAATCCCGCAATCTTCGAGCGTTTGAGGGCCGAAAGATGACGGGAAAGGTCACCCTCGTCGCCTATCAAACCCGGTAGTAGTCGCGATACCAGGAGACGAAGCGCTCGATGCCCTGGTCGAGCGGCGTTCCAGGCTCAAATCCGGTCGCCTGCTTGAGCGCCTCGACATCGGCGTAGGTTTCCTCCACGTCGCCCGGCTGTTGCGGCACGAGCTCGATCTTGGCCTTCTTGCCAACCGCCTGCTCGATCGCGGCGATGTAGTCGAGCAGCGAAATGGGGTTGTGATTGCCGATATTGTAGAGCCGGTACGGGGCCGACGAGGTGCCGGGGTCCGGCGCCTCGGGGCGCCAATTGGGATCTGGGGTCGCTATGACGTCGAGCGTGCGGACCACGCCTTCGACCGCATCGTCGATATAGGTGAAATCGCGGGCGTGTTGGCCGTAGTTGAACACCTTGATCGGCTGGCCCGCGAGAATGTCGCGGGTAAACAGAAAGAGCGACATGTCGGGCCGTCCCCACGGGCCATAGACGGTGAAGAATCGCAAGCCCGTGACCGGAAGCCCGAACAGATGGGCATAAGAATGGGCCATCAGCTCGTTCGCCTTCTTGGTTGCCCCGTAGAGGCTCACGGGATGATCGACGGCATCGCTCACGCTGAACGGCAGCTTGCGGTTCGCGCCATAGACGGCGCTGGTCGAGGCATAGACGAGATGCTCCACGCCGTGGTGCCGGCAGCCCTCGATCACGTGCAGAAAGCCCGTGATGTTCGAGCTGATATAAGCGTGCGGATGGTCGAGCGAGTAGCGGACGCCGGCCTGGGCGGCGAGATGGACCACGCGCTCGGGCTTCTCCTCGGCGAAGGTGGCCTCGACCGCGGTGCGGTCGGCGAGATCGGCTTTGATGAAGCGGAAACGCTCATGCTCCTTGAGGCGCTTGAGCCGCGCTTCCTTCAACGACACGTCGTAATAGGGACTGAGATTGTCGAGCCCAATCACCTCATGCCCGCGATCGAGCAGGCGGGCCGCCGTGTAATAACCGATGAAGCCGGCGGCGCCGGTGACCAGGACGCGCATCGTACTCTTTCGTTGCCCCCACACTCCCAAAAGCCGCGACAGGAGAGCCACCGACATCTTGTTATGTCAATTGCCTCAGGCCGCGGGGCCTAAGGCGCCTTCCCGGCGCGGTTGACGCTTCAGGGCACGCTCGCTATAGAGCAGCCCGACCATCCGCTTATGTTTCCCGCGCTTTCTCGCCCGATCGACGGTCGGAGCGCGCCCCTTAAGGATCAATCCATGGCCAATACCAAATCGGCGAAGAAAGCCGCTCGCCAGACCATTCGCCGCACCGGTGTCAACAAGACCCGGCGCACCCGCCTCAGAAGCTCGGTGCGCAAGGTCGAAGAGGCGATCGCCTCGGGCAACAAAGAGGCTGCGACCGCGGCCCTCAAGGAAGCCGAGCCGATCATCGCGCGCACGGGCCAGCAGGGCGTCGTCCACCGCAAGACGGCATCGCGCAAAGTCTCCCGTCTCGCCAAGCGCGTCGGCGCCATGGGCAGGCCCTAACAAAAAAACCTCTCCTGTTGTTTCGCGGCAACAGACGGTGCGCGCGAGAGCGCGCCGGTCGTGTCATTTCAACGAATATTTCAACCGCTTGTCGCGGGACGCGATGCGGCGGAGACACACGGGCGCAATCGTGTGTGACGGTTCCAAAAAAAAATCGTGCGGCAATGCAGTCGTCGAAGCCCACTGTCATCAACGCGCCGCCTGTCTCATGCGTTGGATTCAGGCTTGCGACACAGAGGCTTGGCGATCACGGCTGAGGGCACTGTCGACAGGTTATTCGCCTTCGCGTTACCCTGGCCCATCGCTTGATCAGCGGGTGTGCCATGTGTATAGTCCAATCATCCGAACGGGGCTTTCCCCTCCTTCACAATTGAGTACCTTAGGCCTGGTGGTAGCCGGGAAAGGTTTTCGTTGTCTTCGACGTAAGGAAGGTGGAAAACTTGTGGACGTTAATGCGTAATCTGTGGGTGGTCGTGGTCTTTTTCGCCGGGTAGCCACTACCTATTGTAGCCAACTCAAATTTTGTTCTTACGTCGTACTTTGTCTTCAGGGGAGGACGTTTCCTTTGAGCGCACAGACCGACGATAAGGTGGTCGATGATGTCGATGTGGACACGGCCTGGATGGCCCTCCAGTCAAGTCCTCGGTCGCAGCTCGTCGATGTGCGTACCCGTGCAGAGTGGACTTATGTCGGAATTCCAGACCTAGGGCCTGTCGGCAAACGGCCTGTGCTCGTAGAGTGGCAGACCTTTCCCGATCAGGCGGTGGATCCGCGCTTTGCGGAGCGCTTGGCTGGCGAACTGAAGGCGCTCGGTGTGGAATTAGGTGACGACCTATTTTTTATCTGTCGTTCGGGAAGCCGGAGCTTGGCTGCGGCCAAGGCAATGGCGGCGATCGGGTATCGTGCCTGTCACAATGTCGCTTGCGGCTTTGAAGGTCCGCTTGACGATGGCAGGCATCGCGGCGCCCTCGCAGGTTGGAAGGCGGCTGGTCTGCCCTGGCAGCAAGGCTAGGAGCGAGGCCGGTTGTAGGGACGGGTTATGACTGTCGGCGTCGATCTTGTTGACTGCTCATGTATCAGGCGTGCGGTGCGTAACGGCGCGACAATAAGAATGGGAAAGAGCAGAAACCGTGGCACAGCAAGAGCAGTGCGCGCCAAGCGATGCTTGGGCGAGGGTCAAGAGCCGGTTACGCGCTGAGCTGGGAGAGGACGTATTCGCCAGTTGGTTTAGAGGAGTGGAGGTCGAACAGGTAGACGGTGAGGTGGTTCACCTCACTGTGGCGACCCGCTTCCTCCGCAACTGGCTCCGCTCGCATTATTACGACTTCGTGCTGAGGCTTTCGCGCGGCGAGTGGCCGACGGTCGAGCGCCTCGAATTTTCGGTGAGGCAGCCGCATTTCAGCGTAGAGACGCCGAAGGAGGCGCCGCGCATCGCGCGAAATCCGGAGCCTCGGGCGGTCGCCGAGCTGGCGCCCCTGCCGATGCCGCTCCGCACCGGCTATGGCGGCTTCGAGGGCTCGCCGCTCGATCCTAGGCTCAGCTTTCAGAGCTTCGTGGTCGGGGCCTCGAACCGGCTCGCTTATGCCGCCGCGCAAGAGGTGGCTACCGTGTTCACGGCGCCGCAGCCTCTGTTTAACCCCTTGTTCGTGCACGGGAGTGTCGGGCTCGGCAAGACCCATTTACTGCACGCCATCTCGTGGGACGTGAAGCAGCGCAAACCCGAAGCGCAGGTGCTTTATCTCACCGCCGAGCGCTTCATGTCGGGCTTCGTGCAGGCCTTGCGCGCGCGCGACGCGCTCGCCTTCAAGGAGAAGCTGCGCAAGATCGACATTCTCCTGATCGACGATATGGAGTTCCTGCAAGGGCCCACCATTCAGCAGGAGTTCTGCCACACGCTCAACTCGCTGATCGACGGCGGGCGGCAAGTGGTGGTGGCCGCCGATCGCGCGCCGACCCAGCTCGACAAGCTCGACATGCGCATGCGGTCAAGGCTGGGCGGCGGCCTGGTCGCCGAGATCGGCGCCATGGATTACGAGTTGCGCCACAAGATTCTCGAAAAGCGAGCGACCGAGGCCTGCACCGAGACCAGAGGCCTCGATATCTCCGACATCGTGCTCGCGTTTCTCGCCGAACGCTTGACCGAGAGCGGCCGCGAACTCGAAGGCGCGGTACATCGCCTGCGCGCCAGCTACCAGTTGACCGACGAGGCGGTGACGCTCGAAACCGCCGAGCAGATCGTGCGCGATCTCATGCGCGGGGCAGAGCCACGGCGCGTGCGCATCGACGATATCTTGCGCACGGTGTCGAAACATTACGGCGTCAACCGCGGCGACCTCTTGTCGGGACGGCGTAACCGCTCGATCGTGCGGCCGCGCCAGATCGGCATGTATCTGGCGAAGCTGCTCACCTCGCGCTCGCTGCCCGAGATCGGGCGGCGGTTCGGCAACCGCGACCACACCACCGTGCTGCACGCGATCCGCAAGATCGAGCAGCTCATGAACGACGACAACCAGCTCCGCGAGGAGATCGAGCTTCTGAAGCGCTTGCTGCGCGAATAGGGGGAAGGTGGGCCGGGGGGCTTGGCCCTGGAGGCCGAGGCGTCCCCCCGCCCGCTCTTGCAAATTGCCCGCTATCGCGTCAAGTTCGAGCCCTTAGGGTCTTTTCATCACGCCTTTGCCTGGGGTCGGACTGGAGCACAGAAAGCGCTTCGGCCAGGGTCGAACATAGGCGGGAAACGTTCATTTTTGGGGGCATCGGGCAACCATGCGGCTCACCATCGACAAACCCGGCCTGGCACGCGCGCTTGCCCATGTGGCGAGCGTGGTCGAGCGCCGCAACACCATCCCCATCCTGTCTAACGTCCTGCTGTCGACGGCCAAGAACGAGCTGAAAATGACCGCCACCGACCTCGACATGGAGCTGGTCGAGACGGTGCCCTGCAAGGCCAAGGGCGAGGGCGCCACCACCGTGCCGGCGCACATGTTCCACGACATCGTGCGCAAGCTGCCCGAGGGCGCCGACATCGAGCTCACCCGTGACGGCGAGCAAGGACGCCTAACCATCACCTCCGGGCCGGCCCAGTTCTCGCTCCAGACGCTGCCAGCCGACGACTTTCCCGCGCTCAGCGTCGACGATCTCGGTCACAACTTCCCGCTGTCGGCGGCGGACCTGAAGAAGCTGATCGACAAGACCCGGTTCGCCATTTCGACCGAGGAGACCCGCTATTATCTGAACGGCATCTATCTCCATGCCACGCAGAGCGGCGGCAAACCCATGCTGCGGGCGGTTGCGACCGACGGGCACAGGCTCGCCCAGGTCGAGTTGCCGCTGCCCTCAGGCGCCAAGGACATGCCGGGCGTGATCGTGCCGCGCAAGACCGTGGTCGAGCTCGCCAAGCTGGTCGAGGACGGCGAAGGCGAGGTGCGGATCGAGCTGTCGCCGTCGAAGATCCGGGTATCTACGGCGCGCGTGGTGCTCACCTCCAAGCTGATCGACGGCACCTTCCCCGACTATGAGCGCGTCATTCCGCAAGGCAACGACAAGAAGATGGAAGTGGACAACGCCGCCTTCGCCCAAGCGGTCGATCGGGTGTCGACGCTGTCGAGCGACAAGGGCCGCGCAGTGAAGCTCACCATCAACGACGGCAAGCTGGTGCTGTCGGTCAACAATCCCGACTCGGGCAGCGCCACCGAGGAACTGTCGGTCGACTATGGCTTCGATCCGCTGGAGATCGGCTTCAACGCCCGCTATCTGCTCGATATCTCCCAGCAGCTCGATAGCGGCACGGCCGAGTTCCAGCTCGCCGATCCAGGCTCACCCACCATGGTGCGCGACGGCAAGGATCTCTCGGCGCTCTATGTGCTCATGCCGATGCGGGTATGAGGGCCGATCGCAAGGGACGGGGCAAGGTAAAGGCGATCGCGGGCGACCCGGCCAAGACGCGCCTGTTCGTCCGCTCGCTCAAGCTCACCGATTTCCGCAACTATGCGCGCGCCGAGCTCAAGCTCGATGCGCGCCCCGTGGTGCTGATCGGCGACAACGGATCGGGCAAGACCAATCTGCTCGAAGCGGTGTCGCTGCTCGGACCCGGCCAAGGCCTGCGCGGACGCCCCTATAGCGAACTCGCCCGCAAGGACGGGGCCGGCGGCTTTGCCGTGGCGGCAAAGGTGGTGTCGCGCCAGGACGAGGTCGAGATGGGCACTGGATTGCCCGCCGGCACGCGCGAGCAGGCCGTCAGCCGTACCGTGCGCATCGCCGGCAAGGAGATGAGCGCGGGCGCGCTCGCCGAGCATGTTCAACTGGTCTGGCTGATCCCGGCGATGGACGGGTTGTTCACCGGGTCCGCGTCGGAGCGGCGGCGCTTCCTCGACCGGCTGGTGCTGGCCGTCGATCCCAAGATGCGCACGCCGCTCAACCGCTACGACCGCGCCATGCGGCAGCGGAACCGCCTGTTCCAGCTGCGCGAGGGCTCGCGCGCGCTGTTCGAGGGGCTCGAGGAGCAGATGGCCGAGTCAGGCACGGCAATCGCCGCCGCGCGGCTCGACGCGGTCGAGCGCCTGATCGGCCTGATCGAGACGATGCGGGCGGCACGCGGCGAAGGGCCCTTCCCGTGGGCTCTGATCGCCTTGGAAGGGACCCTCGAAGAGGCGCTGTCACGGCTGCCCGCGACCGAGGTGGAGGACGAATTTCGTGCCCGGCTCGATGCGGGCCGCGAGGGCGACCGGGCCGGCTGCCGCGCCCTTGAAGGACCGCATTTGAGCGACCTAATAGTGACTCACGGTCCCAAAAACACGCCCGCCCCGCTCTGCTCGTCGGGCGAGCAGAAGGCGCTTCTGATCGGGCTCATCCTCGCCAAGGCCGAGTTGATCAAGGAGCTTGAGGGCGCCTCGCCGCTGGTCCTGTTGGACGAGGTCGCGGCCCATCTCGACCAGGGGCGCCGGGAGGCCCTTTTTGGCGAAATTCTGCGCCTTGGGGCCCAGGCTTGGATGACCGGGACCGACCGGGATCTGTTCGCGCCGATGGCACAAGACGCCCAAATTTTCGCTGTGAATCAGGGTAAGATCGGGGCCTGATTCAAGTGAGGGCGGAAAGCCCGCCAACAAGACCAACAACGCTTCCGGGGAACCATGACACCAGCTTCCAAACGCAAGGCCGAAGCCGCTGCCGAGTACGGCGCCGAGTCGATCAAAGTGCTGAAAGGCCTCGACGCCGTGCGCAAGCGGCCGGGCATGTATATCGGCGACACCGACGACGGTTCGGGCCTCCACCACATGGTCTACGAGGTGGTCGACAACGCCATCGACGAGGCGCTGGCCGGGTACTCCGACGAGATCCTAGTCGTGCTCAATGCCGACGGCTCGGTCACCGTGGAGGACAACGGCCGCGGCATCCCGACCGAGATCCACAAAGGCGAAGGCGTCTCCGCTGCCGAAGTGATCATGACCCAGCTCCACGCCGGCGGGAAGTTCGATCAGAACTCGTACAAGGTCTCAGGCGGCTTGCATGGCGTCGGCGTGTCGGTGGTCAATGCGTTGTCCTCGAAGCTCGAGATGACCATTTGGCGCGACGGCAAGGAGTATTTCATGCGCTTCGCCGACGGCGTGCCCGAGAAGCCGCTCAAGATGGTCGGCGAGGCGGTCGGCAAGACCGGCACGCGCATCAATTTCGTGCCGAGCCAGAAGACCTTCACCATGGTCGAGTTCGACTATGCGACGCTCGAGCATCGCCTGCGCGAGCTGGCGTTCTTGAACTCGGGCGTGCGCATCGTGCTGTCCGATCAGCGCGGTGTCGAGCCCAAGATCGAGGAGATGAACTATGAGGGCGGCTTGCGCGCCTTCGTGCGCTACCTCGATCGCACCAAGCACCCGCTGATCAACGAGCCAATCGTGGTGGAGAAGACGCAAGGCGGAACCACGATCGAAGCCGCGTTGTGGTGGAACGACAGCTACCACGAGAACGTGCTGTGCTTCACCAACAACATCCCGCAACGCGACGGCGGCACGCATTTGGCCGGGTTCCGCGCGGCGCTGACCCGCACCGTCAACACCTATGCCGCCTCGTCCGGCATCGCCAAGAAGGAGAAGGTAGCGCTGACCGGTGATGACGCCCGCGAGGGGCTGACTTGCGTGCTGTCGGTCAAGGTGCCCGACCCCAAATTCTCGAGCCAGACCAAGGATAAGCTGGTGTCGTCGGAGGTTCGGCCGGTGGTCGAGAGCACCATGGCCGATGCGCTGTCGGGCTGGTTCGAGGAAAATCCTGGCGAGGCCCGCAACATCGTGCAGAAGATCGTCGAGGCCGCGGCGGCGCGCGAAGCGGCCCGCAAGGCCCGCGATCTGACCCGCCGCAAGGGCGCGCTCGACATGGCCTCGCTGCCCGGCAAGCTCGCCGACTGCCAGGAGCGCGATCCCGCCAAGTCGGAATTGTTCCTGGTCGAGGGCGATTCAGCCGGTGGCAGCGCCAAGCAGGCGCGCGACCGCGCCTTTCAGGCCGTGCTGCCGTTGCGCGGCAAGATCCTCAATGTCGAGCGGGCGCGCTTCGACAAGATGCTGTCGAGCGCCGAGATCGGCACGCTCATCACCGCGCTCGGCACCGGCATCGGCCATGACGAGTTCGACCTCGCCAAGCTGCGCTACCACAAGGTCATCATCATGACCGACGCCGACGTCGACGGCTCGCATATCCGCACGCTGCTGCTCACCTTCTTCTATCGCCAGATGCAGTCTTTGATCGAAGCCGGGCATTTGTTCATCGCCCAGCCGCCCCTCTACAAGGTGAAGCGCGGCCAGTCCGAGCGCTACCTCAAGGACGAGAAGGCACTCGAGGATTATCTGATCGGCGAAGGGCTCGAGGACGCCATCCTCATTACCGGCGACAGCGCGAGCCGCGGCGGCGGCGATCTGCATGACATCGTGGAGACCGCGCGCAAGATCAGCGCGATCCTCAAAGGCCTGCATAACCGCTATCCGCGCTTCATCGTCGAACAAGCGGCGATCGCCGGCGTGCTCAATCCCAAGGTACTGAAGGACAGCAAGCAGGCGCAAGCCGCGGCCGCCTATATCGCCAAACGGCTGGATGCGCTGTCGGAGGAGACCGAGCGGGGCTGGCATGGCGAAGCATTGCCCGAAGGCGGCTTGCGCTTCTGGCGGGAATTGCGCGGCGTGATGGAATCGCACCTGATCGACGGGCCGTTCATTGCTTCGGCCGACGCGCTGAAGCTCGACGGCTTCGCACCCCATCTCCAGGAGGTCTATGCCAAGCCGGCCACGCTCAAGCGCAAGGACACAAGTCTGGTGGTACACAGCCCGAGCGAACTGCTCGATGCGGTGATGACCGCCGGCCGCAAGGGTCTCACGCTCCAGCGCTATAAGGGTCTCGGCGAGATGAACCCGGGCCAGCTGTGGGACACCACGCTCGACACCGACACCCGCACCATCCTTCAGGTCAAGATCAAGGAAGGCGACGACGCCTCCGACATTTTCTCGCGGCTGATGGGCGACGAGGTCGAGCCCAGGCGCGAGTTCATCCAGACCAATGCGCTCAATGTCGCCAATCTCGACATATGATGCCTCAAGGCCGCCCTGGTAAATAAGCCTTTCAGACGCTCAACAAGCGAGACAGCGGGTTCTTCATGGATTTCTCGGTCATCGACCTCGCCCTGGTGGCGAAGCTTCTCCTGCTCTTGCTCATCGGCATGGGTCCCAAAATTGCGCTCGTGCCATTTCTCGAAAAGACCAAGCACTTCGATGCCGAGACGCAGCGGGCCGTAGGCCGGCGGATGGTCGTGACCGCGGTCGTGACCGCGCTTGTCCTGTTTGCCTCTGGTGCGCTGCTCATGCGGCTCCTCCACATCACCGGCGGCGCCGTGGCGGTTGCCGGCGGGATCATCCTGGCAATCCTGGCCATCGAAATGGTGACAGGGCAGGGCAAAAAGGCGGTCGAGGAGATTGGGGTTCCGGAGGATCCGAAACATCTCGCGGTCTATCCGCTCGCGGTGCCTTACCTACTGAATCCGGTCGGCATCACCATCCTGATTATTTCTTCGGGCGAAGTGGTCTCGGTCGCCAGCGCCGCGCTCGTCGTTGGGCTGGTCCTGTTGGTCGGCGCCTTCGATTATTGGATCTTTGCCAACATCGATAAACTGTCGAAGCGCCTGAATCCCACCGGTCTGGTTATTTCCGAGGTGGTGTTCGGTATTCTGTTGACCGCGGTCGCCGTCCAATTGGCGGTCAGCGGACTAGGCATGCTCGGTATCATCGCCGCAACCCCCGGCTCCCACTAAGCCCTGAAGTGGAGACTTTGGACGATGGCAGCGAGTAGCGACGACAAGAAAAAGGACGCCCCACGCGACCCCGTCCGGCGATGGACCCTCATCATTCTCGGCCTGATCGTGGTTCTGTTCCTCTATTCGATCATTGCCGCCCGGTTGACGCCTTACACCTCGCAAGCGACCGTTCAGGCCTTCGTGGTGCGCATGGCGCCGGACGTTGCCGGGCGGGTGATCGAAGTCAATGTGGTCGACAATCAACGCGTGAAGGCCGGGGAAGTGTTGTTCCGCATCGACCCGCAATCCTTCACCATCGCCTTTCAGGAGGCGGACGCCAGATTGGCAGGTGTCGGCCAGACCATCGGCGCGAGCACCGCCGGGGTCAGTTCCGCGCAGGAACGGTTGGTGACGGCGCAGGCGAAGCGCGACAACACGCGCGAGCAAGCAAGTCGCGTCCTACAACTGGTCGAAAAGGGCGTTTACGCCAAAGCCAGGCAGGATCTAGCCAACAAGGAAATCGAGGTCGCCGAAGCCGGCGTGCGCGAGGCCGAGGCCGAGCTTGAGCGGGCGCGCCAGGAGCTCGGGCCTCAAGGAAGCGATAACCCGCAATTCCGCGAGGCGCTCGCTGCGGTCGAGAAGGCCAAGCTTGACCTGGTCCACACTACGGTCTCGGCTCCGTCCGACGGCGTCATCACCAACCTCCAGCTCACCGAAGGGGAATTCGTCGCCGTGGGTCAGGCGGCGCTGACCTTCATCGATACCAGCGACGCCTGGATCAACGCCAACTTTCGCGAGAACAGCCTGGAGAACATCAAGGCGGGCGATCCGGTGGAGCTGGTGCTCGACACGCTTCCCGGGCGCGTATTCGACGCCAAGGTGCAAAGCGTCGGCTGGGGCGTGTCGCAAGGATCGATCGATCCCGAAACCGGCCTGCCGAAAATCAACGAGCCGACGGGACTGGTCCGCAACCCACAGCGCTTCGCCGTCAAGATCGAACCCAATCGAGCGGATTATGTCCCGGGCAGCGTCCGTTATGGCTCGCAGGCCAACGTCATCGTCTATCCGACCGGCAATGTCGTCGTGAACGCCATCGGCGCCTTGTGGATAAGGATCGTCGCGATTCTGACCTATGTCAGTTAGCGCAACCATGGAGCCGGCAGAGGCTGAGAGTGCCCGCGAGTCCCATGCGCTCGCCTTTAGGATCGCCTTAGCCGCCGCTTTTGGCCTTACGCTCGGCGAGGTGCTTGGCTGGGACTTTCCCTTCTTGCCCGCCATGCTTGCCGTTCAACTCTTGTCCGCCCGCGACTCCTTGAGCGTCAAAAAGGGCGTTGCCGTTATCGCCGTAATGGCGGCCGCCTGCGCCTTCGCCGTCTTGGTCTCCCAGATTTTTGTCGATAGCCCGCTCGTTTTACTGCTCGCCGTCTCTCTGGTGACGTTCCTGGCGTTTCTCCTGCTCGCCCGCGGGCAAGCGGCGGGTGTGGCCGCTATGTTCCTAATCACTACAGCCGTCGTTCCGCTGCTCGCGATCGAATCCGTATCCGTAGCTCAGGGCTTCATCTATTCCGTGCTCGCCGGAAGTGCGCTCGCGGTCCTTCTGACGTTTGCGGCTCAAGCCTTTTTCCCCATGCGGGTGCCAGCGGAGCCCGTTTCGGCCCCGGCGCAGCAAGAACGAGCCGTCGTCGCCCTCGCGCTCGCCAATGCGACCGTGCTCATGAGCCTTGTGATTTATTTCATGCTTACGGTGTCGCCCGTAAGCATCGTCGCTGTCTTGACGGTCATTAGTATCCTTCGTCAGCCGGCCGACCTCGGCGGTGGCACAGCGGTAGGCTTGATCCTGGGTAACCTGGTCGGAGGCCTCGCCGCGACGGCTGCGTATCTTCTTGTCACGCTGCTGCCTTCACCAGCCTTTCTTCTGCTTGTCGTTTTGCTGGTCGGCCTTCTGTTCGGGGATCAAATCGCCCGTGGAGGGGCATCGGCTCCGATTTATACCGTTGGCCTCATGACCTTTCTCATCGTGCTGGGTCTTGGCATCTCGCCATTGCCGCAGGATAGCAGCGCCTTTTTCATTTCCCGCGTGTTCGACGTCATGCTGGCCTCCATCTACGCCATCGGCATGGCCAGTCTGCTGCGCTCGGCGTTTCGCGCCGTCTGAGCGCCTCCGCGTGGTGCTCCAATCCTTTAACATTGTGTCAATCCGGAACGCCTAGCCTTCTCTCTCAAGGCTCGCCAGGACCCCTGCCCGGGACCGAGGCGGCTCGCCTTTCGCTTGTCAGCAAGGACGGGGGACCATGCACGGCGCACGGCGCAGCGTGAGGCCCGGCGCTAAAGTGCAGCGCCGCAGCGGGAGCTCGTTCGGCGCACGGCGCGACCTGCCGCCGATGCGGCGCAAGCGGCGCAGATCCAATCGGCTCAGGCGCTGGACCCTTCGCCACCCCTGGCTTTATCGCGGCATCCGCTTCTCCCTGCTGGCCTCGATCTGGGGCGCGATCGTGCTCGGGCTGGCGGTGATCTATTTCATCGCATCCGTGCCGGACCCGGTGATTGCCGCGCTCGACGACCGGCCGCCCAATGTCACCGTGCTGGCCGAGGACGGCACCGTGCTGGCCGAGCGCGGCCTGCGGCGCGGCCATGTGCGGCTCGACGTGCTGCCGCCTTACCTGGTGCAGGCGGTGCTCGCCACCGAGGATCGCCGGTTCTACTCGCATTTCGGCGTCGACCCGCTGGGCCTGGTGCGCGCCACGTTCCGCAACGCCTCGGCCGGCAGCGTGGTCGAGGGCGGCTCGACCATCACCCAGCAGCTCGCCAAGAACCTGTTCCTGAGGCCCGACCGCACCGTCACCCGCAAGCTCGAAGAGGTGGTCTATGCGGTGTGGCTCGAGCAGCGCTTCTCCAAAAAGGAGATCCTCGAGCTCTATCTCAATCGCGTCTATTTCGGCGGCGGCACCTACGGAGTCGAGGCCGCCTCGCGCCGCTATTTCGGCAAGTCGTCGCGCTTCGTCACGCTGCCCCAGGCGGCGCTGCTGGCCGGGCTGCTCAAGGCCCCGTCGCGCTACTCGCCGCGCCGCAGCGTCAAGCTCGCCAGCGCCCGGGTGGACGAGGTGCTGGAGAACATGGTGCAGGCCGGCTACCTGTCGGAAGAACAGGCCCGGGTGGCGAGCGTGCAACCGCTCAAGCTGTCGGCCAAAGGCGACGATACCGGCTATCCCTATCCGGTCGACTGGGTGGCCGAGCTTCTTCCCGAGCTGGTCGGCGAGCATGACGGCGATCTGATCGTCGAGACCACCATCGATGCCGCCTTGCAGCGGGTGTCGCAGCAGGCGCTCAGGCGTCTGCTCGACGAGCAAGGACCCGACCTTGCCGCCCGCCAAGGGGCGGTGGTGGTGCTCGAACTCGATGGGCGGGGTCAAGGCGCTGGTCGGCGGGCGCTCCTACTCGTCAAGCCCGTTCGACCGCGCGCTGAAGGCGATGCGCCAGCCGGGCTCGGCATTCAAGCCGTTCGTCTATCTCGCCGCGCTCGAGAGCGGCTATTCGCCCGAGTCGGTCGCCTATGACGGGCCGACCACGGTGGCCGGCTGGTCGCCGCGCAATTATACCGGGGTCTATCAAGGCGAGATCAACCTGCGCGACGCGCTCGCCCAATCGATCAACACGGTGGCGGCGCGGCTTACCGCCGAGGTCGGGCCGTGGCGGGTGGTGCGCACGGCGCGGCGGCTCGGCATCCATTCCAGGCTGCATAACCGGCCCTCCATCGCGCTCGGCACGGCCGAGGTCACCCTGCTCGAGCTCACCGGCGCCTATACGCCGTTCGCCAATGGCGGCCAGGGTGTGCTGCCGCACATTGTCACCAGGGTGCGCAACGGTGACGGCAAGTTGCTCTACGAGCGGCAGCGCTCGACCACCGAGCAAGTGGTAGCGCTGCACTATGTCGGCGCCATGAACGACATGATGAGCGCCACGGTGATGCGCGGCACGGGCAAGAAGGCGGCGATCGACGGCCACATGGCGGGCGGCAAGACCGGCACGACGCAGAGCTTCCGCGACGCCTGGTTCATCGGCTACACCGCCTACTATGTCGGCGGCGTGTGGATCGGCAACGACAACGGCTCGCGCATGCGCAAAGTCACCGGCGGCACCCTGCCCGCCGAGCTGTGGCACGACATCATGACCTTCTCGCATCAGGACAAGGCGCCGCTGCCGCTGCCGGGCACGCGCGCCCCGTGGCGCGATCAGATCGCCCGGCTGCCATGGAACGCGCCCGAGTCGAAGAGCGGCGACCAGCCGCTATACCGCCGCGTGCTCGGTATCTTCGCCGGCCAGTAGGTCTTATTCGATGCTGCGGGTCGGCGAGGTGCGCGAGGACGGCACCATGCCCTCGGCGCCATAGCGATGCAGGCTCGCGCCATGTTTCCTGAGCCAGGTGCGGGCTTCCTCGTGGCGCGGCATGGTGCGCTCGACCAGCGCCCAGAACCGCGGCCCGTGATTCATGTGGCCGAGATGGGCGACCTCGTGCGCGGCGAGATAGTCGAGCACGAAGGGCGGCGCGAGCACGAGCCGCCACGAGAAGGACAGCGCGCCCGAGGTCGAACATGACCCCCAGCGCGTGGTCTGGTCTCGCACGAACAGGCGCTTCGGCGTGAGATTGAGACGCCTGGCGTGCAGATCGACGCGCATCTTGAGATCGAGATGAGCCTGGCGCTTCAGCCAGTCGAGCAGGCGGCGCGGCGCATGCTCCTCTTCGCCCGCCACATAGAGGTGCGGCAGACGTCTCACCCCTACCCGCGCGCCTTCGGGCCAAGCGGGAGCCGCTTTGGAATCCTCCGCCGCCTCGACCCACACCACGCCACGGCGCCGCATGCCGCCGGCGAAGCGCAGCTGATGAGCCAGACCGCGCAGCGGCACGATGGCGCCGTGGGTGAACGGCACCGGCTCCGACAGGCCGGCGACGCGTTCCTTCAGCCAATCGAGATGGCGCGAGAGAAATTCGTCGGCGTCGGCGAAACTCGAGTAAAGCGGCATGGTGAGCACGGCGCCGCGGCGCGCTTCACTCACTTGCAGACTGAATCTTCGCGCCCGCGCGCTCCGTCTCAGCACCATGGGAATGTTGAGGCCGCGGATTTTGACCTCGATGGTCTCGCCGCGCGCGAGATTCAGACGCTTAAGCATTGGTACGCTCCCTACTGCCGTCGGTGCCCCCGATTCGGCGGCCAGCACAGTAGCACAGGCTCTTGAGGGAGCGCTCGCCTCTGCTTTAGGCAGTCCGGCCGAAGGCCCGCGCCAGCACGCCTTTCCGGCGCTGGTGGGTGGCTATGAAATTGCTGATTTTCGGCGCTATTTCGGCGCGAAAACGGGAACCGTTGAACACGCCATAATGGCCGACGCCGGGCTGAAGATGGTGCGCGCGGAGGCCTGCGGCAAGGCTGGTGCACAAAGTTTGCGCAGCCATGGTCTGACCGATCCCGGAAATGTCGTCCTTCTCGCCTTCGACCGTCATCAGCGCCACATTGCGGATCTTGCTCGGGTCGACCAGGCGGTTGCGGTGGACCATCAGGCCCTTAGGCAGCTTGTGCTCGAGGAAGACCGTCTCGATGGTCTGGAGGTAATACTCGGCCGTGAGGTCCATCACCGCAAGAAATTCGTCGTAAAACTCGCGATGCCTGTCGGCGGAGTCGCCGTCGCCCTTGATCAGATTGTGGAATAGCTCGCGGTGGGCGGTGACGTGGCGGTCGAAATTCATGCCCATGAAGCCGCTGAGCTGCAAAAACCCGGGATAGACCATGCGCATCACGCCGGGATAGGGCCACGGCACTTGGGTGATGACGTTGCGCTCGAACCACTCCACGGTGCGGCCCTCGGCAAAGCGATTGACCGCCGTGGGATTTTCCCGCGCATCGATCGGGCCGGCCATCAGGATCATGGAGAGCGGGCTTGAGCGGTCGTTCTCGGCCTCCATCAACGACACCGCGGCGAACACCGGGACGGTCGGCTGGCAGACCGCCATGACATGCACATTTCCGCGGAAAAACCTAATAAACTCAATGATGTAGTCGATATAGGTGTCGAGGTCGAACGGACCGGCGGCGCGCGGCACGAAGCGGGCGTCCTGCCATTCGGCGACATAGACCTCGTGATGCGGCAGGAGGTCGCGGATCGTCCCGCGCAAAAGCGTCGAGAAATGCCCGGCCATGGGCGCCACCACCAGGATCTTGGGGTCTCTCAGGCGGCGCCAGCGCGACACCTCCCGCTCGAAATGAACTAGGTTGCAGAATGGCTTGGAGATGAGCGTGCGCTCCCTGACCGCAACGTTCCGGCCCTTCACCTCGGTCTGCTGGATGCCCCAGGCCGGTTTGCGATAGCGCCTGGTGGTGCGCTCGAACAGCTCGAGCGCCGCCGCGGCGCTGCGGCCAAGCGGGGTGTGGTAGGCTGGGTTGAGCGGATTGCGGAACAGGAGCCGGTACGCCTCCGCCGCGGCCCGCGCCGGGCGAAGCGCCGCCTGGTTCAGCTCGTAGAGATGGTACAACACGAATCGACCCTCCCGACCGACAACACTACAGGTAAATGCTGCATCGCGGAATCACATGGTGATTCTATGTTGCAGTGCAATGACATCGTGTCGCGGGGGCCGATCGGCCGCGCGTCTAAAGGTAGCGGCGGAGAGTTTCGGCCATTTTGGCGGCCGGCGTGCCATAGGCGAAATGGGTGAGATATTCGCCGTCTTTGCCCATCAGATAGACCAGCGCCGAATGGTCGATACTGTAGTCGCCGGGCTTGGTCTCATCTTCCTGGAACTTCGAATAGGTCACGCGATAGGCCTTGGCCGCTTCGGCGATCTGCTCAGGGGATCCCGTCAGACCGACGAAGCGCGGGCTGAAGTTCATCACGTAGCCGGTTACGACCGGCGGCGCGTCGCGCTCGGGATCGAGAGTAATAAAGATCGGGATGATTTCGTTTGCCTTGGGACCGAGCGCATCGAGGGCGGCCGACATCACCTGCAGCTCGGCCGGGCAGATATCGGGGCAATGGGTGAAGCCGAAAAAGACCAGCATGTATTTGCCGCGGAAGGCCCGATCGGTGACCGTTTTGCCATCCCGGCCGACCAGGGTGAAGGGGCCACCGATCAGCGCCGTGCCGGTGGTCGCCACCTCAGGACCCGTCGGAGCCCGGGTGACAATGAGCGCGGCGGCGCCCGCCAGAGCGCCGATCAGGAAGCCCGCGACAATGACGGTCAGGAAGCGTCCGCGCATCTACTCACCCAATTGGACCAGCGTGCCGTTGACCCGGGCGCTGGCGAGGAATCGGCTGAAGGTCACATAGCCGGCCACAAGATAGACCGCGTTCAAACCGAGCGCCCACCACAGCTCCTTGGCGTCGAAGGTGTGATGCAGCAGGATCGAGCGCATGCCTTCGAACACGTGGGTGGGCGGCAGCGCCAGCGCGACCGGCTGCAGCCAGTCCGGCAACACCGAGACCGGGTAGTACACGCAACACAGCGGCAGGAGGAGAAAGGCGAGCGACCAGGCGAGCTCCTCGGCGCCCAGCCCATAGCGCAGAATGACCCCCGCCGCGATCAAGCCGAGCGACCAGCTGGTCAGCACCAGCACGACGAAGAATGCGACCAGCGGCAGGCCGAGATCGAGCAGGTTGAAGCCGAAGAAGAAATAGGCGGCGCCCGCGACGGGAACGATGCTTACCGACAAGCGGATCACGCTCCATAGGCTCAGCGCCGCGACCAGCTCGTAAGGCCTGAGCGGGCTTATCAAGAGATTGCCGAGATTGCGCGACCACATCTCCTCGATGAAGGTGGTCGAGAAGCCGATATTGGAGCGGAACAGGATATCCCACAGCAGCACTGAACCGATCAGCACGCCGGCCGCTTGCGCCAGTGGGCCGGTGGTCTCGGCCAGGTATTGTTGCAGAAAGCCCCAGGTGAGCATCTGCAGGAACGGCCAGTAGATCAGCTCGATCAGCCGCACGCCCGAGCTTCGCAGCAGATAGACATAGCGCCGCACCAGCGCGCCGATGCGGCGGAGCGAGGCGCTGAGGCCGACCGGCGCGAGCAGGATCGGTTCGGCGCCCTTCGCTGGTGTGCCTGCGGTGCTCATGATGCTTTCCGTGCCGGCGGTTCAGGCGCAGGTTTGGCGCGGCCGCGTACCACGTCGAGAAACACCTCTTCCAGCGATCCCCGTCCATAGGTCGCGATTAATCCGGCAGGCGTCTCGTCCTCGATGATGCGTCCTTGATGAAGCAGGATGACGCGGTCGGCCAACCGCTCGACCTCGGCCATGTTGTGCGACGCGAGCAGCAGCGTCGACCCGCGGGTCTCGGCATAGTCCTTGAGCTTGCGCCTCACCCAGTCGGCGGTGTCCGGATCGAGCGAGGCCGTGGGCTCGTCCAGCAGGAGCAGATCGGGCGCGTTGAGCAAAGCCTTGGCAAGCCCCACGCGCGTCTTCTGGCCAGCCGACAGCTTGCCGGTCGGGCGATCGAGCAAGGGCTTGATCTGCAAGTCCTCGGCGATAAAGGCGATGCGGTCGGCGGCGTTGGCGACGCCGTACAGCCCGGCATAGACGGTCAGGTTCTGCCTCACCGTCAGCCGCGCCGGCAAATCGACATAAGGGCTTTGGAAGTTCATGCGATAGGCGACCGCACTCCGGTTGCGGCTGACATCGGCGCCGAACACCCTCACCTCGCCCGAGCTTGGCACCACGAGGCCGAGCAGCATGGCGATGGTAGTGGTCTTGCCGGCGCCGTTGCCGCCAAGCAGAGCGACCGTGGTGCCTTGGGCGAGGGTGAAGCTGATGTGGTCGACCGCGGTGATCGTGCCGTAAATCTTGGTGAGGTCGCGCACCGCGGCAGGCGCGGCCGAGTCCGGGCGCACCATGCCGGAGCCCCCCTGCCCGCCCAAATTGCCAACTCTGTCGTCCATGGTCTGCGCTGCGCGCCCGCTTTGACGGAATTATGACTGGTCCACCACCGTGGTAGACTTCACCTATGGCGACTGTCGACCATAGTCAAACCACCGGCCGCGCCACGGTGCCGGACTGGCTCAGGCAGGGCGAAACCAGGCTCAGGCTGCAGACCATCGTCCGCCTGCGCTGGCTCGCCGTGCTCGGCCAAAGCGTGACCGTGGTCGGCGCCTATTGGGTGCTCGGCATCGATCTGCCGATCGGCGGCTGCCTCGCCATCATCGCGCTGTCGGCCTGGCTCAATGTAGCGCTGCGCATCCGCTACCCGGCGAGCCAACGGCTCAAGTCGGGCTATGCCTTCGTCATGCTCGCTTACGACATCCTCCAGCTCGCCGCCTTGCTCTATCTGACCGGCGGCCTGGAGAACCCGTTCGCCTTCCTGCTGATCGCGCCGGTCACCGTCTCGGCCTCGACGCTGCCGCTCAGGGTGACCGCCGCGCTCGGCGCGCTCACCATCACCGCGGCGACGGTGCTCACCAGTTTTCATCACCCGCTGCCGTGGTTCCATCATTCGAACCTGCTGCTCCCGTTTCCCTACGTGATGGGGGTGTGGGCGGCGGTAGTGTCCGGCATCCTGTTCATCGGCTTCTACTCATGGCGCACGGCGGAAGAGGCGCGGCGCATGGCCAAGGCCTTGGCCGCGGCCGAGATGGTGCTGGCGCGCGAGCAGAAATTGTCGGCGCTCGACGGCCTGGCCGCGGCGGCTGCGCACGGCCTCGGCACGCCGCTCGCGACCATCGCCGTGGTGACCAAGGAGATGATGCGCGGCGCCAAGCCGTCCGACCCGCATTACGAGGACCTCACTTTGCTCAGGGCGCAGGCCGAGCGCTGCCGCGACATACTTGCCCAGCTTGCCGGCGGCGGCGAGCAGCAGGACATCATCGTGTCGCGCCTGTCCTTAAGCCACCTGATCGAGGAGGTGGTGGCGCCGCATCGTCTGGTCGCGGTGCCGATCGAAGTGAAGACCGGACCGGCGCGGGATGGACCCGCGACTCAGGAGCCGGTGACCAAGCGCAATCCCGGCATGCTTTATGGCCTCGGCAATCTGGTCGAGAACGCCATCGACTTCGCCAACAGCAAGGTCGAGGTCGAGGCGCGGTGGTCGAAGGACGAAGTGCGGATCGTCATCGCCGACGACGGCGCCGGCTTTCCGCCGCATGTACTCGAACAACTCGGCGAGCCGTTCGTCACGACCAGGCGCGCGCAACGCGAAAGACCGGACGACTCCGATGAGCATATCGGCATGGGGCTCGGCTTCTTCATCGCCAAGACGCTGCTCGAGCGGTCGGGGGCCCGGCTCGAGCTCGCCAACCGGCCGCTGCCCCAGGGGGGCGCGGTGGTCACCGTGGCGTGGCCGAGGACGAGATTCGAGCACGCCGCGCCGAAAGCGGCTCAACGGCCCGAGCCGGTCGGGTAGGGCAGAAAAACCTTTGGTTAAATTGCCGATTTTGGCGCCTCGTTGCCGCCATAGGGCCGGCATAGGCTTGCCGATCGGGCCGAACATCCCTAGCTCTACGGCATCTCGTCGCAGCGCCATCCATAAGAATTCTTCTATCTTGTTGGGAGTTTACACCTCGGGTTGGCCGGAACAGCGTTCACAAGGAGAGCCCGGACAATGGAAGCTCAACAGGCTACGCCCGTATCTGACACAGATTTCGGGGCGCTTGCCGACAATACGCTCTTGATCGTCGACGACGACCGCGCCTTCCTCGCTCGGCTCGCGCGCGCCATGGAAACGCGCGGCTTCGACGTCGAGGCGGCCGCCTCGGTCGAGGACGGGCTTTCGTCGCTCAGGCGGCGACCTCCCGCTTTCGCCGTAGTGGACATGCGGCTCGACGACGGCAACGGCATAGACGTGATCGCCGCGCTGAAAGATGTGCGCCCCGAGGCGCGCGCCGTGGTGCTGACCGGTTACGGCAATATCGCCACCGCGGTCACCGCGGTGAAGCTCGGCGCCGTCGATTACCTCGCCAAACCCGCCGATGCCGACGACGTGTACAATGCGCTGGTGGCCTCGACCACGGTCAAGGCGCCGCCGCCGGAAAATCCCATGTCGGCCGACCGGGTGCGCTGGGAGCACATCCAGCGCGTCTACGAGCTGTGCAACCGCAATGTGTCGGAGACCGCGCGGCGCCTCAACATGCACCGGCGCACGCTCCAGCGCATCCTCGCCAAGCGCGCCCCGAAATAGCTGCTTAGGCTTCAAAACCGCAGCTAGGATCGAGATGGAGCTGCAGCCTCAGCGCCGCAGCACGAGCGAAATTGAGCATCATGGCCTTGCGCCGCGCCGCCGATAGGCGCTCCTCGGACGGCTCACGCACCAGTTCCGCACCGAAGCGGTCGGCCAGGATCAGCCCCGCCTGGACGGGGATCATTTCGCTCGGGAAGTCGGCATTGACCGCGAAATAGAGCCGGTCGCAGAAGGCGAGATAATCCTGCCATTTGCCGTCGGTCTGATAATCCAGCAGACAGGACTTGATCTCGACGATCAGCACATCGCCGCCGCTCGACAGCGCCACCACATCGGCGCGCCGTCCATTGGCCAGCGACAGTTCGGTGACGACCGACAGCCCAAGCGCCCGCAACGCCCGGCACACGCCGCGTTGCAGCTCGGCGGCGATCGGCGATTGGCGCCGGTCGAACGGAATGACGTTGTCGTCTCTGTTACGGTGCTCCTGCAACGCGAAAACCCCGGCAAGAAGATCAAATTTCCCTCACATAGTTGTGCATGCTTAACCATTCCGCGCAGCGGAACAAGCTGCTAAATCTCGCGTTTCGGTGGTTGCGGCGCGTCGGCTCGGCAGATCCGGGCTTCTTCATGCGATCACGCCCTGAGCCGAGGGAGCTGACATGAACTTGCACAACACCGTCCTTTCCGCTCCCAAGCCAACGACCGAATCAACCCTGCGCGACCGGCTGTTCGAGACGCGCCGTTTGTCGAGCGACCTTGCCGCGCCGCTGAGCGACGAGGATCAGGTTGTCCAGGCGATGGACGACGCGAGCCCGACCAAGTGGCATCTGGCGCATACCACCTGGTTTTTCGAGGCCTTTTTGTTGAAGCGGTTTCTCCCCAACTACCGCGTGTTCGACGAGCGCTTCGAATATTGCTTCAACTCCTATTATGAGAGCGTCGGCGCGCGGCAGCCGCGAGCCAAGCGCGGGCTGCTGACCCGGCCCTCGGCGCAAGAGGTGCGCGACTACCGCGAATTCGTCGATGCGGCGCTGGCGCGGCTGTTCGACCAGAAGCTCAAGCCCGAGGCCGCCGAGTTGATCGAGCTCGGCATCAATCACGAGCAGCAGCACCAGGAGCTTCTGCTCACCGATATGCTCGCCCTGTTCGCCGCCGAACCGCTCAAGCCTGCGTACCGCGAGGCCGGTGCGGGCGTGGCTGCAGGCGACGCGGCGCCGCTTGGTTGGATCGCGTTCGACGGCGGCATCTGCGAGGTCGGCCATGACGGCGAGGGCTTCGCCTACGACAATGAAGGCCCGCGCCACGAGGCGCTGATCCGCCCGTTCAGGCTCGCCGACCGCTGCGTGACCAACGCCGAATGGGCCGAGTTCGTCACGGACGGCGGCTACGCCACGCCCACGCTGTGGCTCGCCGACGGCTGGAACACGGTGAAGGGCCAAGACTGGAACGGGCCGCTTTATGTCGAGCAGGCCGATGGCGGCATGATGCAGATGAGCCTGTTGGGCTTCCGACCGGTCGATCCCGCAGCGCCCGTCACACATGTGAGCTATTACGAGGCCGATGCGTTCGCCCGCTGGGCCGGCTACCGGTTGCCCACCGAGTTCGAGTGGGAGGTGGCTTCGGCAAGCGTGAAGGTCGAAGGCCGGGACCTCGGTGCCGGGCATTTGCGTCCGATGCCGGCCAAGCCGGGCTCGGGTCTCAAGCAGATGTTCGGCGATGTGTGGGAATGGACCGCCAGCGCCTATCTGCCCTATCCGGGCTTCAAGGCCGCGCCCGGCGCGGTCGGCGAGTATAACGGCAAGTTCATGTGCAGCCAGTTCGTGCTCAGGGGTGGTTCCTGCGCGACGCCAGAGGGCCATGTGCGGCGGACCTATCGCAATTTCTTCTACCCCCATCAGCGCTGGCAGTTCACCGGCCTGCGCCTGGCGCAAGACGCGTGAGGCGACGGGGCATGGCGAGCGACATCGCGCTCTATCTCCCCTCCGGCGCGACCGCCTCGGCGGCCTCCTTGCGCGCCGAGGAGGCAGGCGGCTCCGACGAATTCGCCGACGCCGTGCTGTCGGGCCTCGGGCGGCGCCCGCGCAGCATCCCATGCCGCTTCTTCTACGACGCCAAAGGCTCGGAGTTGTTCGAGGAGATCACCGCGCTCGACGAGTATTACCCAACGCGGACCGAGACCGCGCTGCTCGAGTCCCATGGCGAGGAGATCGCCGCGCTGGCCGGGTCCGGGCGCATCCTGGTCGAGTTCGGCTCAGGCTCGAGCCGCAAGACCAGCCTGCTGCTCGGCGCGCTCGGAGAGGTGCCGGTCTATATCCCGATCGACATCGCCGCCGAGAGCCTGAGAGAGGCGGCCGAGTGGCTGTCGGGCCAGCATGACGGGCTCACTATCCTGCCGGTCATCGCCGATTTCACCGCGACGCGGGTGTTGCCCCCGATCGTGCGCGGCCAGAAGCGGCTCGGCTTCTTCTCCGGCTCGACCATCGGCAATCTGACCCATGCCGAGGCACGCGCGTTTCTCAACAATGCCGCGCAGCTGCTGGGGCCCGGCAGCGCCTTCCTGGTCGGCGTCGACCTCAAGAAAGATAGCTCGGTCCTGCTGCCCGCCTATGACGACGGCGAGGGCGTAACCGCCGCCTTCAATCTCAACCTGCTCACCCGGATCAACCGTGAGCTCGGCGGCACGTTCGACCTCACCCGCTTCGCCCATGAGGCGATCTACAACGAGGTCGCCGGACGGGTCGAGATCTACCTCAGGAGCCTCGCCGAGCAGATCGTGCGGGTGAAAGATCGTGCCTTCGCCTTTGCCGAGGGCGAGCGCATCCACACCGAGAACTCGCATAAATACACGGTGGCCGAGTTCCAATCTCTTGCCAGCGCCTCAGGCTGGCGCCCGGTCAAGGCCTGGACCGACGCGGCCGATTTGTTCAGCCTGCATTTGCTGCGGCTCTAAGCCTCGACCTTGCGCGGGACGCCGTGCGCGCCGAGCGGGCAGTCCAACGCGGCGCGGTCCCATTTGCCCAACGAAGCCGCGGCCTCGTAGGTGCTGGTCAGGAATTCCATCAACGCACGCTCTGGGTCGGCGGCGAGGCGCACCGCCTCGTAAGGCAGAATATATTCGCTGAGATCGTTGCTGTAGAACGCCTCGCCCGGGCGGATGGCCGCGTCAGCAAAACCGGCGGGTTCCGGATAGGCATAAGAGTAGAACGCCGGGTACGGGATAATGTCGTTGCCCGGCCAGAACCCTACGCTCGAGACCTCGTGCGAGTAGGCCTCCTGCGTCACGTCGTCGGGCAGATGCGGCACGCCGCCGGGATGCAGTGGCGCGCGGCGCCCCGAGAAGCGCGTGACCGCCAGATCGAAGCTCCCCCAGAAGAAGTGGACCGGGCTGCTCTTGCCGATGAAGCCGGTGCGGAACCGGAACATCACCTTCTCGACCGTGGCGAGCAGGCGCCAATGGCGCTCGGCGAACTCAGGGTCGTAAGCGGCGTGGGTGCGGTCCTCGCTGAAGCGGATCGGCTCAGGCAGCTCGTTAGGCAGGTCGTCGATGCGAACCTCGATGCCGAGCGCCGCCAGGGATTGCATCACGTCCGCGTAGAAATCGGCTACCGTTCGGGGAAAGAGAGCGATGCGCCTTTCCGCGCCGTCGTCGACCGATGCCACCAGCACATGGTCGATGAAGTCGAACGCAAGCTGGAAGCTGCGCTCGCCGCACGGGATGGGCGACGTGGTCAGGCCGCGCGGCGAAACGTAGAGCACCACGTGCCAGGAATGATTGAGCCAAGGGGTCTGGACCAGCCTGATCTTGCCCACGATCTGGCTCCACATATGCAGCGTGGCGTAAGTGTCCTGCCACGCATCGTAGGGCAGTTCCGGCCAGGCGGTCTGGCGATCTACTGGCGGCATCCGAGCCTCTCGTCATGGCGCCAGCAGCCACGCCGGCGAGACCGACAATCGCACAGGATATGGGCCAAAGCTTGGGCGAAGGCCGCCCGCCTTGATCTCATTCGACGCTTCAGGGCATTGTGCGCGGCCATGCAGTGAGAGGGGTGGTCCGTGCCCGATCTTGTTTCCGGCAATGCAGTGATTGGCCAGTCCGGCGGACCGACCGCCGTGATCAATCAGTCGCTCGCAGGCGTGGTCGAGGGCTTGCTCGCCGGTCTGGCCGCTTCGGGCCAGGTAAAACGCATCTTCGGCATGCGCCACGGCGTGCGCGGGCTGGTGAAGACTGGCGCCGAGGGGCTTACCGACCTGTCCTCGATCGACAAGGCTAGGCTCGAAGCCATCGCCCGCACCCCGTCGGCCGCGCTCGGCTCGACCCGCGACAAGCCGGATGAGGCCTATTGCGACAAGATCCTCGACGGCTGCCGGCGCAACGGCATCAGCTATTTCTTCTATATCGGCGGCAACGACTCGGCCGACACCTGCCGCATCGTCAGCGAGAAGGCGGCGCAAGCGGGCTACGAGCTCCGCTGCTTCCATGTGCCGAAGACCATCGACAACGATCTCTTGGAGAACGACCACACGCCGGGCTTTCCGTCTGCGGCGCGCTACGTGACTCTCGCGCTGATGGGGGACGCGCTCGACAATGCGAGCCTCGGCGGCATCAAGATAAACGTTATCATGGGGCGGAACGCGGGCTTCCTCGCCGCCGCCTCGTCTCTGGCGCGCGGGCAGGCGGCGACCGGCGCCGATCCCGCCGACCGGCCGGCGCCGCATCTTATTTATCTGCCGGAGGTGCCGTTCTCGACCGATGCTTTCCTCGCCGATGTGGAGAAAGTCTACGCCAAGCTCGGGCGCTGCCAGATCGCGGTCAGCGAAGGCATCCGCGATAAGAACGGCGAGGAGATCGGGCCCAAGCTGATGCGGGGCGCGGGCGAAGTGGACGCCCACGGCAACGTGCAGCTGTCAGGATCGGGCGCGCTCGGCGACGGGCTCGCCGATCTGGTCAAGACGGGGCTCACGCCGAAAGGCGGCAAGGCGCCGCGCGTGCGCGCCGACACGTTCGGCTATATCCAGCGCTGCTGGCCGCATCCCTCGCCGGTGGACATTGAAGAGGCGCGCGCGGTCGGCCGCTACGCCGCGGAGCTTGCCGCAAAAGGGGATGCGTCGGCTTCGGTAATCATTGTCCGCACGTCGAACGCGCCGGACACGTATCGCAGTGCTTGCGCTCGCGCCGATTTGTCGGCGGTGGCGCGCCGCACGCGCCATGTGCCGGCCGAGTTCATCTCAGGCTCGAATGACGTGAGCGCCGCGTTCCACGACTATTGCCGGCCGCTGGTGGGCGACCTGCCGAAAATGGAGCGATTGTAGCGTTACCCCTCGACCAGGTCGCGGATATAGGTGGGCAGCGCAAAGGCGGCGACATGGACGTCGGGCCGCCAATAGCGCGTCGGGAAGGCGCCGGCCTTCTGATAGCGCCGTTCGATCCGCTTGCGGCGATGGCGCCGGAGCTTCTTGTTGTCGGTCGCCCAGCCATAGGACATCGGCCCGCCGAAATAGCTGGGCGTGCTAGCGAGATAGGCGGACGCGTCGCCGAACAATTCGCGGAAAAAGCCCACGCTCTGCTGGAGCTCGGGTGCCTGAAGGAAGGGCAGCCCGTTCTGGGTGACGAGCAAGCCCCCGGGCTTAAGGCTGCGGGCGCAGTCGGCATAGAACTGCTTCGTGAACAGCACGGCGCCCGGCCCGATCGGATCGGTCGAATCGACCATGATCACGTCGAAGCGATCATCAGTCTCCGCCACGAATTTGGTGCCGTCGGCAATGACGATCCTGGTGCGCGGGTCGTCATACGCGCCGGCCGAGATGTTGGGGAAATGTTGGCGGCAGAGATCGATGACGCCTTGGTCGATCTCGCACAGCGTCACCTGCTCCAGCTCGGGATGCTTGAGCGCCTCGCGCAGCACCCCGCCGTCGCCGCCGCCGACGATCAGCGCCTTGTTCGCCCGTCCATGGGCGAACAAGGGCACATGCGCCATCATCTCGTGATAGACGAACTCGTCCTTAGTGGTGAGCTGGACGACATTGTCGAGCATCATCACGCGCCCGAAATCGGCGTTATCGAAGATGATCAGCCGCTGGTGCTCGGTTTCGCTGTCGAAAAGGACGGTGTCCGCCTTCAGACGGACACGGAAGCCACGGTGGAGCGTCTCTTCGACCCAGCGTTCCATCGTTGCATTTCCTTCCCGCGCATATGCTCCTTGACCACCACCTTGCCGGGCGAGAACGCCTCTTTCAGCACGTCGATGGCCGCTCTCGGATTGGTTTGGCCGCACATGAACACATCGAGCGCGGCATAACCGTATTCCGGCCAGCTGTGGATCGAGATGTGCGACTCGGCGAGAACCGCGACACCCGATACGCCACCGTTCGGCGTGAAGTGGTGAAGATGAATGTGCAGGAGCGTCGCGCCGGCGACCTCAACACATCGTATGAGCGTATGCTCGATGTGCTCTAGGTCGTCGAGGCGCTCGGCCCGAACGAGATCGATGATGAGATGGGTGCCGGCGAAACGGACCCCATCGCGCTCACAGAAAAAGTCCTTGTGCCCGTCTCCTTCGGAGAGCGTGCACCGGGAAAGCTTTTCTTCCGTTTGGGCGGTGCTTGAACCATGATCCAAGTCCATCCCCAATTGGAAGAGGGCGTCACTGGACATGGCGTCCTCCCCAACCAGCAGATGTTCAAGATAAACGAGGCGCTATGTACACCCAGTTGACGGCGATGCAAGCGATTTTTGGCCTATGAGGCAGAATGACCTCAAAAGGGTTCCGGGCGACACCTGCCCCGAGGGACGTTCCGAGTGTCGCCATCGCCGCGTAGGATGCCGCGGCGAGCGTTAAGGAGTCCGGCATGGTGGAGCACAATTCGAATGTGACACTCGCCGCTGCGGCGGCGCTCACCGTGGCGCTGGCGATGGTCGCGCGGCCGGGTTTTGCCGCCGAGGCGCTGCCCAAACTCGGCGCCGACCTCGCCGCCACCTCAGTGTCGGGGCTGTCGTCGGGCGCTTTCATGGCCGTGCAGATCGAGGTGGCCCATTCGAAGGACATTGTCGGCGCCGGCATCGTGGCCGGAGGGCCTTATGCCTGCGCCGAGAGCCAAGCGAGCCGGCTGGTGCCGTTCTGGCCGTCGGCGGTGCTGCAAAACGCCCAACAGGCCCTGTATAGCTGCATGGAGACGAGTTCGGGCGTTCCCGACCCGGAGGCTCTCGCCAAGCGCGCCGGGGAACTCGCCCAAGACGGCGCGATCGATCCGCTGACCGGCCTTGCCGACGACAACGTCTATCTGTTCTCCGGCAACGAGGACCAAACCGTCGCTCGGCCGGTGGTGGAAGCGGCCGAGAGCTTCTTCAAGGACGTCGGCGTGTCACCCAGCAACCTCACGCTGGTGAAGGCCGATGGCGGCCACGCCTTCCTCACCGAACAGGGCGGCGCCGCGTGCGGCATCTCAGCCGCCCCTTATGTCAGCGACTGCGACTACGACCAGGCCAAAGCCATCCTCAGCTGGATCTACGGCCCGCTCGCCGCCTCCTCGACCGAGCCGCAGGGAAAATTCCTGATGTTCGACCAGCAGCCCTTTAGCGAGCCCGGCGACGGATTCGCCGACGAGGGCGTGGTCTACGTTCCACCCGCCTGCGAGCAGCAGACCGGGTGCCGCGTCCATATTGCGCTGCATGGCTGCCAGCAGTCGCGCGAGGCGGTGGACGATGCCTTCATCAAGGAGTCCGGCTACGCCGAGATCGCCGACACCAATCGCCTCGTCATCCTGTTCCCGCAGGCGAAGGCGATCTCCGGGATCAACCCCAAGGGCTGCTGGGATTGGTGGGGCTATACCGGCCTCGACTATCTCGGCAAGGAGGCGCCGCAGATCAAAGCCATCTGGACCATGGTCGAGCAGCTCGCCGCGACGCCATGAACGCGACCGAGATGGAGGATGACCTATCGGTCGTCGAGGCGCCGTTCGGCTCCGAGCTCTATCGCCAGGCCTTGGGCTTGCGCGAGGCGGTCTTGCGAGAGCCGCTCGGGCTTACGCTTACCGCCGAGGAGCTCGCCGACGATCAACTCCGCCGGCATTTCTGCGCGAGGTCCCACGGCGCGGTGGTGGGGTCGGTCTCGCTCAGGCCGCTCGACGGCGAGACCATTCAACTTCGGCAGATGGCGGTGGCGGAGGAGCGGCGGCGCGAGAACATCGGGGCGCAGCTGCTCGGCGTTGCCGAAGACTGGGCGCGCGGCCAAGGCTACCGGCTCATTGTGCTCAATGCGCGGCTCGGCGCCGAGGGGTTCTACGCGCGGTACGGCTACCTGGCCGAAGGCGAGCCGTTCGACGAGAATACCGTGCCGCATATCAGGATGACCAAAGCCCTTAGCCTAAAGGAGAGACGATGAGCGTGGAGATTGGCGACAAGGCGCCGGATTTCACCCTGCCGGCGGATGGCGGCGGCACGGTTTCGCTCAAGGCGCTCAAGGGCAAGCCGGTCGTGCTCTATTTCTATCCGAAGGACGATACCTCGGGCTGCACGGCGGAGGCATGCGCCTTCCGCGACGCGCTGCCCGACTTCTCCAAGGTGAAGGCCGAGATCGTGGGCGTGTCGCGCGATTCGGTCGCAAGTCACGACGCGTTCAAGCAGAAATTCGATCTGCCCTTCCCGCTGGCCTCGGACCAGGACGGCGAGGTCTGCCGGGCCTATGGCGTGTGGGTCGAGAAGAGCATGTATGGCAGGAAATATATGGGCATCGAGCGGTCGACCTTCCTGATCGACGCCCACGGCGTGGTGCGCAAGCTGTGGCGGAAGGTGAAAGTGCCGGGCCACGCCCAGGACGTGCTAGAGGCCGCAGAAGCGCTGAAATAGAAAAGGTTCCGGCAAGACGGCGCCGGCGCAGCGAAACGGAAGTCTGCGGCGAGGCCGCAGCGCGCGGCCTCGCCTGATTTACGGGTGCGCGGCTATTGGGCCGGTGGCTGATCCGCGGGCTGCTCAGCAGGCGCCGCGGGTTCGGCCGCCTTATCGCCGCCGCAGGTATTGGCTGACAAACCGACCAGAGCGATTGCCGCGGCCGTCGCCACCATCAGAAACTTCCTCATGCGTCCTCTCCATTCTGAGCTTCGCTTTCTGCCCCGAAGCTGTAGGCGTCTCAGTCTACGCTAGTTTTGGGCTTTTTTGTTGCCGGTGTTGGCGCACCCGACAGGATTCGAACCTGTGACCTCTGCCTTCGGAGGGCAACGCTCTATCCAACTGAGCTACGGGTGCTTGGCACGGCGAACCTAGTCAAAGGCGCGCGGTTAAGCAACGCCGGGCAAAGGCGGCCGGTTGGCCGAACGCGTCCGCTATCGAATCCATATATAATCCATATTTCCGCTATCGTGCCGCCGCCGTCATTGTTAACGGCGAAACGGCACATGACCCACGTGGAGGCGCCCCAGCGTTGACTTGACGCAGTGCAGCATCGGCGTAGGTATGCCGGTGACGAGGCGAGCGAGGCTCATGGAACGGCCTGTGGAGAAAAAGAAGGTTCTGGTCATCGGCGGCGGCTTCGGCGGCGTGTTCGCGGCCAAGGCGCTCGAGCGGCAGGGCCGCGGCAAGCTCGATGTCGAGCTGGTCAACGCCAATAATTATTTCGTGTTCCAGCCGCTGCTGCCCGAGGTTGCGGCAGGCAGCATCCACTCCGCCGATGCGGTCGTGCCGCTGCGCCAACTGCTCCGCCGCGTCCAGATCCGGCAGGCCGAGGTGATGGGCATCGACTTCGCCAAGAAGACCGTGATCGTGGTGCAGGGCACCAAGCGCATCCCGATCGATCTCCATTACGACGAGCTGGTAATCGCGCTCGGCACCGGTGTCGACCTCAACCGCTTCCCCGGTCTCCCTGAGCACGCGCTCACTATGAAGGACCTAGCCGACGCGCACCGGCTCCGCACCCATGTCATCGGCTGCCTCGAAACCGCCGACGTGACCGAGGACCCGGAAGTGAAGCGGCAACTTCTGACCTTTGTGGTGGTCGGCGCCGGCTTCTCCGGCGTGGAGACCGTGGCTGAGACCCGCGAGCTGGTCCGCCGCGCGCTCAAATATTATCCCAACATCCGCGACGACGAGATCCGCTTCTACCTGATCGAATATGCCAACCGCATCCTGCCCACTTTCCCCGCCGACCTCGCCGACTACGCCACGCGCCGCCTGCAAATTCACGGCATCGAGGTGCTGACCGGGGTCGGCACCAAGGCGGCGACCGGCACCGCGGTCGAGCTGACCGACGGGCGCATCATCCCAACCTCGACCATCGTCGCCACGATCGGCAACGGGCCGCACCGGCTGGTCGAAATGCTCGGCCTCGACCTGCATTGGGCGCGCATCAAGACCGACCGCTTCATGCGGGTGCCGGGCTATGACGGGGTGTGGGCGCTGGGCGACGCGGCACTTATCCCGCTGGTTGACGATCCGGGTGAGGACCCCCTGCTTTACGCCACCCAGACAGCGCAGTTCGCGGTGCGCGAAGGCAAGCAGCTCGCCGACAACATCCTCGCCAAGATCGCGGGCAAGGAGCTCAGGCCGTTCGCCTATACGTCCAAGGGCTCGCTTGCCTCGCTCGGCATGAGCAAAGCGGTGGCCGACGTCTATGGCTTCAAGCTGTCGGGCACGCTCGCCTGGCTCTTGTGGCGCGGCTTCTATCTGTCGTTCCTGCCGGGCTTCGCCGCCAAATTCAGGGTGGGGCTGACCTGGCTGCTCAACAGCGTGATGCCCCCCAACATCGTGCAGGTTCAGTCGCTCCCGCCCGCCACGCGCTACGTTCATTACCGCAAGGGCGACAAGGTGTTCGAGCCCGGCATGTTGATCGACGGCTTCTACACGGTGATCAAGGGCGCCTTCAAACTCACCATCGACAATGAAGAGACCGGCGAGCATTTCGAGAAGGTGTTCGGACCGGGCGAGCATTTCGGCGAACGGGTGCTGGTGCGTTCGGCGCTTCGCACCGGGCTGGTGGTGGCGCTGGAAGACGGCGTGCTGCTGTTCATCGCGCAGAAGGACTTCACCCGGTTCACCCGCGCCTTCCCGTTCCTCGACAACTACTTCAAGGACTATATCGAACGGACCTTCGGCGCCGACAAGTCGTTCGCGCCGGGCAGCACCAACCACAAATCCGAGCTCGAAACGCTGCCCTAACACCGCCTGGGTGGGGAGAACTGGGCGCGGACGGCTGACGGCGGGCCCGGTAATCCCTATATTCGCCTCATCATGGCAGCCCCCAAAGCCAACCCCCCCGCCGCCGGGAAAGCGGTCGCGCGCGGCGACCACGTCTATCTGATCGACGGCTCGGGCTACATCTTCCGCGCCTATCACGCGCTGCCGCCGCTGACCCGGCCCTCGGACGGGCTGCCGGTCGGCGCGGTGCATGGCTTTTGCGCCATGTTGTGGAAGCTGCTGCGCGAGACCGGCGAACTCGCGCCGCCCACTCATTTCGCGGTGGTGTTCGACTATTCCGCCAAGACCTTCCGCAGCGATCTGTTCGACGGCTACAAGGCCAACCGGGCCGAGCCGCCCGAGGACCTCATCCCCCAGTTCCCGCTAGTGCGCGACGCGGTGCGCGCCTTCAACGTCGCCTGCATCGAGCAGGAGGGCTACGAGGCCGACGACATCATCGCCACTTATGCGCTCCAGGCGGTCGACGCCGGGGCCGACGTGACCATCGTCTCGTCCGACAAGGACCTGATGCAGCTCGTGCAGCCCGGTATCATCATGTACGACACGATGAAGAATAAGCGGATCGAAGAGGCCGAAGTAATCGAGCGCTTCGGCGTGCCGCCGTCCAAGGTGATCGAGGTGCAGGCCCTGATGGGCGATTCGTCCGACAACGTGCCGGGCGTGCCGGGCATCGGGGTCAAGACCGCGGCGCTGCTGATCAACGAGTTCGGCGACCTGGAGACGCTGCTCGCGCGCGCCGCGGAGATCAAGCAGGACAAACGGCGCGAGAGTCTCATCACTTTCGCCGACCAGGCGCGGCTGTCGAAGGCGCTGGTCATTCTCGACACTCACGTGCCGCTCGACGTCGAGCTCGCCGAGACCGCGGTGCGCGCGCCCGACACCGAGGCGCTGGTCGGCTTCCTGCGCAAGCTCGAGTTCACCACGCTGGTTCGCCGCATCGCCGAGGGTCTCGGCGCCGCGTTGCCGGAGGGCATGACGCCGTCGGCCACCCCGCAGCGGAAGAAGAAGGACGACTACGATCACCCGTTGCGGCGCTCGCCGCGCGGCGAGACCGGGCCGCCGCGCGAGCAGAAGGTAGTGGGCGGCTCGCCCGCGCAGCTTGCCGTGGAGCGCGCCAGCAGGCTGGAAAGCATGCCGTTCGACCGCGCCAATTACGAGACGGTGACCGAAGCTTCCCGTCTCGCCGACCTGCTCGACGCGGCGCGCTATCAGGGCCATTTCGCCTTCAGGGTGAAGCTCAACTCCGCCGACCCGATGCAGGGGGAACTTGCGGGCGTGGCGCTCGCGCTCGTCCCCGGCCATGCGGCCTATGTGCCGCTGGCGCATCGCGCCGGCGACGGGCTCGATCTCGGCGGCGCCGCTATCGCGCAAATCCCCATGCGCGCGACCTTGGACCTGCTCAAGCCGATTCTCGAAGACGAGGCGGTGCTGAAGATCGTGCAGAACGCCAAGTTCGACATGGTGGCGCTGGCGCGCTACGGCATCGCGCTCACCGCAGTCGACGACCCGTGTCTGATGTCTTACGCGCTCGACGCCGGCCGCGCCGAGCATCTGCCGGGCGAGCTTGCCGGGCGCCTGCTCGGCTATACCTGCCTCACCGAGAAAGAGGTGATGGGCTCCGGCCGCAGCGCGGTCGCCTTCGACCAGGTAGCAGTCGCCAGCGCTACTGAATATGCCGGCGAGGAGACCGATATCGGGCTGCGGCTATGGCTGGTGCTCAAGCCCCGGCTCGCGGCCGAGGCCGTGACCACGGTCTACGAGACGCTGGAGCGGCCGCTCTCAGCGGTGCTGGCGCAGATGGAGCGGACCGGCGTCAAGGTCGAGCGCGCAACGCTGGCCAGCCTGTCGCTGTCCTTCGCCCAGACCATCGCCCGGCTCGAGGACGAGATCAGAGAGCTGGCCGGCGAGGACTTCAATATCGGCTCGCCCAAGCAGCTCGGTGAGATCCTGTTCGACAAGATGAGCTTGGCCGGCGGCCGGCGCACCAAGACCGGGGCGTGGAGCACCGACGCCGCGGCGCTGGAGGAGCTGGCGGCCGAGGGTCATGACCTGCCGCGCAAGGTGCTCGACTGGCGGCTGCTGGCCAAGCTCAAGAGCACCTATACCGACGCGCTGCCGACCTACATCCATCCCGAGACGGGCCGCGTGCACACCTCGTACGCGCTTGGCCGCGACCACCACCGGACGGCTGTCGTCGGTCGAGCCCAATTTGCAGAACATCCCGGTGCGCACGCCGGAGGGCCGCTCGATCCGCAAGGCGTTCGTGGCGGACAAGGGCAAGAAGCTGATCTCGGCGGATTACAGCCAGATCGAGCTTCGCGTGCTCGCCCACATGGCCGACACGCCGACGCTGCGCCAGGCCTTCGCCGACGGGCTCGACATCCACGCCATGACCGCGTGCGAGATGTTCGGCGTGCCGATCGAAGGCATGGACCCCGGCATCCGCCGCAAGGCCAAGGCCATCAATTTCGGCATCATCTACGGCATCTCATCGGTCGGGCTGGCCGCCCAGCTCGGCATCGGCCGGAGCGAGGCGGGCGCCTATATCAAGACCTATTTCGAGCGCTTCCCCGGCATCCGCGACTATATGGAGGCGATGAAGGCGGAGGCGCGCCGCACCGGCTATGTGAAGACCCTGTTCGGGCGGAAGGTGCACTACCCCGAGATCAACACCAAGAACCCGAGCCTGCGCGGCAATTACGAGCGCGCCGCCATCAACGCGCCGATCCAGGGCTCGGCCGCCGACATCATCCGCCGCGCCATGATCCGCATGGGGCCGGCGCTCGAAGCGGCCGGGCTCGCCGCGCGCATGCTGATGCAGGTGCATGACGAACTGGTGTTCGAGGCGCCGGAAAACGAGGTCGACAAGACCATAGAGGTGGCGCATGGCGGTGATGGAGAGCGCGCCGGAGCCGGTGCTGCGCCTCAGCGTGCCGCTGAAGGTGGACGCCCGCTCAGGCGACAATTGGGAAGCCGCGCATTAACCGATCAGCGCTTCTTGGGGCGGACCACGGCGATGATGTTGGTCTGCACTACGCCGTCGACCTTGGCGATCTTGGTGAGCAGCGCCTTATCGCCGTCGGTCGAGTCCTGGCAGTCGAGCTGGGCCACGAGCTTCTCCTCCGACAACACCACCACATTGGCGAATTTGCAGTTGTCCATCTGGAGCGCCTTCAGCGTGTCGACGGTGGTGACGGCGCTGGCGGTATGCAGCAGCTCGATGAACAGATAGATATTGACCATGCTCGATGTCCTCCCTGGACTGGCTCAAGGCGCCTTTATGCCGACGCACACGGGACTGTAAACTCATAAGCCCCTGAGGAGGTCCCATGCGCCGCCTTGTGCTTACCATGCTGTTATTCGGTGTTATTGCAGCGCCCGCGCTCGCTCTGCCGGCGCCGATGTCAAAAGAGCAGCTTTTGACCGAGAGCGATCTGGTGGCGCTGGTGCGCATCAAGTCGGTGACGTGCGTCAGCGTCGCCAAGGACGGGCGGACCGGCGAGGCGTTGCCGAGCTGGAGCGCCGAGGCCGAATTGATCGAGGTGATCAAGGGCGAGGACGTCAAGGGCGACACCGTCACCCTTACGTTCCACGCCATCCCCACCGGCCTGCTCGGCCCGTGGAGCGTCTATTATTATCCCGGCGAGATGGTGTGGACCCATCTCGTCGGCAAAGACGGCCAATACACCAGCACGTGGTGGAACGCCCGCGGCACGCTGGTGAGCAAGGCGGTGATCGACACGCTGCCGACCACGCCCGGCGAGACGGCCGCGATCCCCAAACGCAGCCAGTGATCCGCTTCGCCTCGCCAACGGGTGAAGTGCTATGATCGCCAAACATTCACCCCGGGAGGTTCCATGCGCCTGTTCAAGTCTCTCGGCCTGCTCGTTCTCGTGTCGTTTGCCCCGGTCGCGGCGCTCGCCCTGCCGGCGCCAATGTCCGAGCAGGAGCTGACCGACAAGAGCGATGTGGTCGCGCAGGTGCGCGTGCTGGCGGTGACCTGCACCAGCGTGACCCAGGACCCCAATACCGGCGAAGACCTGCCGGGCTATCTCGCCCAGCTCAAAGTGGTGGAGGTCGAGAAGGGCGACGTGAAGCCGGGCGAGGTGGTGCTGGTGACGTGGCGCGCCATCCCCAAGGACGTGAACGGGCCGTGGACCGTCTATTACTACCCTGGCGAGGAGATGGTCACCCATCTCACCAAGCGCAGCGGCGGCGCGACCTATGCCTCGACCTGGTGGAACGCCAAGGGCGACGACACGCGATCGCCCGACACCCGTGACCTGCCGGTGACGCCGGGCGAGACGGTAGGGCAGATGCCCGAACCGGCCCCGGAAACCCCGCTCTAGTTCTTGCCGAGGCAAAAAACCGAACGCGCCGCGCGTTCTCCCCTCCCCCCTTGAGGGGGAGGGATAGGGAGGGGGGTTCGACTCACCAACTCGCTGTGACGTTCACCCCCCTCCGCGCGAAAAGCGCGCGTGCTCCCCCTCAAGGGGGGAGCAACCAAAATGAACCAACTAAGAATGAAGGCCGTCGAGCCAATCGTTGAACAGGCGCCGGCTCGCTTCATTGGCGGCGGGGGCGAAGCGCGCGGTGTCGGCGCGCATTTTGGCGAGGTCCACGTTGGACGTAGAGAGCTCGAGCGTGTGGCCGATCAACCAGCGCTCCATGTCCCGCCGCGGCAGCTCGACATGGAATTGCAGCGCCAACACCTTGGGCCCGTAGGTGAAGGCCTGGTTCGGCGTGATCGCGGAGGAGGCGAGCCGCGTCGCGCCGACCGGCAGATCGAAGGTGTCGCCGTGCCAGTTCAGCACGCGCACGCCGTCGATCGCGCCAAGCGGCGAGGCCTTGCCTTCCTTGGTCAAGCTCATCTCGTCCCAGCCGAGCTCCTTCTGCTTGCCGGGATAGACGCGGGCGGCAAGCACGGCGGCAAGCGCCTGACAGCCGAGGCAGATGCCGATCACCGGCACGCCTTTCTTCACCGCCGCCTCGATCACCGCCAGCTCGTCCTTAATGAAGGGATAGCGGTCGATCTCGTAGATGCCGATTGGCCCGCCAAGCACGACCAGGAGGTCGGCGTGCTTCGCCGGCGATAGATCGTCGACGCCCGCCTCGAGATAGCAAAGATCGATGCCGCGATCCTTCAGCACCGGCTCGAGCGTGCCGGCATCCTCGAAGGCGACGTGACGGATGGCGATGGCGTTGCTCATGCGTCCCTCCCCGGGGTGTTGCCCCATCTTGCGCCGGGGCGCCGAGGCTTGTTGACAATTAGCGACGCCTAATTGCCGGTTCACGACATCGGCCAGTCACACCACCAGCGCCACGCCTTGGCGGCGCGGATCGCCGGCGCCTTCGACGCCGCCGTTGCCGTGACGGCGCGCGGCATGCACGCCGCCGAAGAACAAATTGCGCGCGGGCCAGGCATGAGCCTTCTCGCCGAGCGCCATGAACTCGGCCTCGGCCGCCTCCGGCAGGCCGGGCTCGAAGCTGACCGTGCCGCATTTCTCGACATGTAGCCGCGGCGCTTCGACCGCCTCCTCCAGGCGCATGCCGTGATCGATGAGAGCGACGGCCACTTGGAGGATCGCGGTCCTGATGCGGTTCGAGCCGCCGGTGCCGAGCGCGGTCACCGTGCCATCCGGCTCGAGGATGATGGTCGGCGCCATCATCGATGACAGACGCGTGCCTTCGCGCCAATCCTCGATGCGGCCGCTTGAGAGATCCTCCTCGCCGAGCATGTTGTTCAGCATGAAGCCGAATTTGCCGACGATGAAGCCGTTGCCCTCGCCGTTGGAGAGGCTGACCGAGGCGGCGTTGCCGTCGGCGTCGATCACGCTCACCTGGGTAGTGCCGCGATAGGCCGGCGGGTGGCGGTGCGCGTCCCGCAGCTCCTTGGCCAGCGCGCCGCCGGCGAGACGTTCGGCGAGCCCCTCGCCGTGCGCGGCCCGCGCTTGGTTGGTGGCGGCCATGGCTTGGCGGAGCGCGTGCGCATCGATGGCGCGGCCGCTCTCGGTCAGAGCCTCGAGATAAGCAAGGCCGAAAGCGACCAGCGCGCCGCTCGCGGCCGGCGGCGGGTTCAGCGCCACCGTGGCGCGTCCGTGCCGCCAATAAAGCGGCTCGCGCCGCTCGACGCGATAGCGCGTGAGATCGTCATGGGTCAGATGGCCGCCGAGGCTCTGCAACTCGGCCAGGATCGCCTGGCCGACATCGCCGTCGACGAACAGCCGCGCGCCATCCTCGGCAAGCCAGTCAAGCGTCTCGCCAAGCTCCGCGTTGCGGAAGGTCTCGCCGGCCTCCATCGGCTTGCCGCCCGGGGCAAAGATGCGCGCCACGCCGGGGCTCGCGGTCAGGATCGGAGCGATGACGGTGAACAGATAGGCCTGGAACTCGGTCAAGGGAAAACCGGCGCGCGCCGCGCGGGCCGCAGGCTCGACTAGGCGCTTCATCGGCAGCCGGCACAGCGCCTGATGGACGGCGAACAGGCCGGGCGCCATGCCGGGGGTAGCGCTCGCGCCGAGCCCGATATGGAATTCCTGCTTGGCCGGCCCGAAATCGGCATGGATCGGAAAGAACGAGACCTCGCTTCCGGCGCGGCGCTTCCGCGGCGTGTCGACGAAGAAGTCGAATAGCGCGCACCTGTCGCTGCCGGCCTGCCGCGCCATGAGAAAGCCGCCGCCGCCGGGCGAGGCGAACACCGCCTCGGCGACGAAGGTCATGAAGGTCGCGGCCAGCGCGGCATCGAAGGCGTTGCCGCCGTCTTGCAGGATTTCCGCGGCGGCGGCGGCGGTCAGCTGATGCCCGGCCGCCACCACACTCCTATCCTTGCTCATGCGCTTTGCCTAAGGCGAAGCGCACGCTGCGGCAAGAGGGCTAGCCGAGGCGTTTCTCGAGTGCGGCGAGCTCGTCGTTAAGCGCCTTGGGCAGCTTGGCGCCGAAACTGGCGAAGTGCTCCTTGATCAGCGGCAGTTCGGCCTTCCAGCCCTCCTTGTCCACGTGAGTCAGCTCTTTCAGGTCTTCGGGCGCGACCTTGAGACCCTTGACGTCGAGCGAACCTTCGGCCGGCAACTTGCCGATCGGCGTGTCGACCGCCTTGGCGGTGCCGTCGCAGCGCTCGAAGATCCATTTCAGCACGCGAGAGTTCTCGGCATAGCCCGGCCACATGAACTTGCCGTCGCCGTTCTTGCGGAACCAGTTGACGTAGAAAATCTTCGGCATCTTGTCGCCGCCCTTCGCGCCCATCTTCACCCAATGGGCGAAATAGTCGCCCATATGGTAGCCGCAGAACGGCAGCATCGCCATCGGGTCGCGGCGAAGATCGCCGATCTTGCCGGCGGCGGCGGCGGTCTTCTCCGAGGCCATGATCGAGCCGAGGAAAGTGCCGTGCAGCCAATTGAGCGCCTCGGTGACGAGCGGCACCACGGTGGCGCGGCGCCCGCCGAACAGAATCGCGTCGATTGGCACGCCCTTGGGATCTTCCCATTCCGGCGCGATCACCGGACATTGCGCGGCCGGCGCGGTGAAGCGCGCATTGGGGTGCGCGGCGGGGCGGCCCGACGACGGCGTCCATGACCGGCGCATCCAATCGACGGTATGCTCAGGCGTGGTGCCCATCTGCTCCCACCACACATCGCCATCGTCGGTCAGCGCGACATTGGAATAGATGCAATTGGCGTCCAGCGTCTTCATGGCGTTGAGGTTGCTCTCATTCGAGGTGCCGGGCGCCACGCCGAAGAAGCCGGTCTCGGGATTGATGGCGTAGAGCCGGCCATCCTCGCCGAACTTCATCCAGCAAATGTCGTCGCCGATGGTCTCGGCCTTCCAGCCGGGGATGGTCGGGTTGAGCATGGCGAGGTTGGTCTTGCCGCAGGCCGACGGGAAGGCGGCGGCGATGAACTTCGATTTCCCTTCAGGATTGGTGAGCTTGAGGATCAGCATGTGCTCGGCCATCCAACCCTCGTCGCGGGCCTTCACCGAGGCGATGCGGAGCGCGTGGCACTTCTTGCCGAGCAGCGCGTTGCCGCCATAGCCCGAACCGTATGACCAGATCTCGCGCGTCTCCGGGAAATGCGAGATGTACTTAGTCTCGTTGCAGGGCCACGGCACGTCGGCGGTGGTGGGCGTCGGCAGCGGATAGCCCACGGTATGCATGCCGCGCACGAAATCGTCCGAGTTGCCGAGCGCCTTCCAGACCTTGTCGCCGACGCGGGTCATGATGTGCATGTTGGCGACGGCATAGGCGCTGTCGGTGACCATCACGCCGATGCCGGCGATCGGCGAGCCGACCGGGCCCATCGAGTATGGCAGCACATACATGGTGCGGCCGGCCATGGCGCCGTCATAGAGTTTCCTGAGCGTCGCCTTCATCTCGGCCGGATCGAACCAGTTGTTGGTGGGACCGGCGTCGTCCTTGTTCTTTGAGCAGATATAGGTCTGGTCCTCCACGCGGGCGACGTCCTTGGGATCGGAGCGCACCAGGATGGAGTTCGGCCGCTTGTCTGGGTTCAGCCACATGGCCGTGCCGCCATCGACGAGCGTTTTCAGCAGCCGCTGATATTCCTCCTTGGAGCCGTCGCACCACACGACGTTCTCAGGCTTGAACAGCGCCTTAGCCTCCTCGACGAAAGCGAGCACTTTCGGGTTGGTGGTCTTGGCTCCTTCAGGCGCAATCTTGGACTGTACGCTCATGCGGTGGGATCCCCGGCGAAGTGATGGATTGGGTGGGCGAGAGGCCGCCCCTGACCTAGCACTGATCGCGCGCGGCTTTCAAGGCACGGTCGGATGACAATAGGTCTGAAAATCGGGGCTATTGCCGCCCGGCCCGGGCTTCGGCGGCGAGCCTGACCAGTTCGGTGCGCGCCTCGGCGGGAGTCGCCACCCTCTGGGCGAACAGGATGCGCCGCGCCTTCCCGCCAAGCACGATGTCGAAGCCTTCTGGGTCGATCCCCGCCATGCGCCAGGGACCGGGGCCGGCGTCCCCGAGCGCGGTGGCGTATAGCTCGAGCGCATCGGCGTGATCCTCGTTCATGTGCGCCACGATGCCGGTCTCGGCCTCAACCAGACCCTCGGCATCCGCCAGCGGCAGGAGGAGGTCGCCGGGGTCGAGATCGAAGATGCGGCCGAAGCCGCCGATATAGTGGGCGCCCTCGACTCTCAGCCGCCAAAAACCGAAATCGGGGAAATCGACATAGAACGCGGCCTCGGGATGACGGGCGAGAAAGCGCCGCCTCGCCGTCACCTCCGCAGTGGGCTCGGCGCGGCCGTGAAGCGTGAGCCTGGCGCCTTGCAGCGGATCGGCGAGTGCGCCGGTCGCGTCGATCAGCACCGAGGCGCGGTCGTCGTGCGCAAGGTTCGCGGTGTGACGGGCGAGCTTCGAGATGAGGAAGATCGGGGCGCCAGAAGGGTCGGTCGCGAGGGTGATCAGGGAGGCATATGGATAACCGCTGCCGCTCTGGATGGTCGCCAGCGAGCCCTTGAAGGCGCGGCGCATGAGCGCACGCGCCGAGGCCGAAATCTCGGATTTCGCGGGCAATTCTGAAGACTTATTTACTTGCGCCATAACGGTATTTGTTGCACCAGGATAAAGACGGGTGGCGGATAGCGCCCCAAAGCTGCCATAATCAAACGCAGCCCTAAGCCCTACACTCTTAACCAAGTCAATCGCCGCAAGGGCCCCCCACAATGCCAACAATCGCACTTGTCGACGACGATCGTAACATCCTCACCTCCCTGCGCATGGTGCTCGAGGCGGAGGGCTATAAGACCCAGACTTACAACGACGGCGCAAGCGCGCTGGATGGGTTCGCCGAGAGCCCGCCGGACCTCGCCATCCTGGATATCAAGATGCCGCGCATGGACGGCATGGAGCTATTGCGCCGGTTGCGTCAGCGGAGCGAGCTGCCGGTGATCTTCTTGACGTCGAAGGACGAGGAGATCGACGAGCTGTTCGGGCTGAAGATGGGCGCCGACGATTTCATCCGCAAACCCTTCCCGCAGCGGCTTCTGGTCGAGCGCGTCAAGGCGGTGCTCAGGCGCGCCCAGCCGCGCGATGCGGCCGCCGGCGTGGTCGAGGACAAGTCGAAGGTGCTCGAGCGCGGCAAGCTGAAGATGGACCCCGAGCGCCACACGTGCGTTTGGGACAACCGTCCGGTCACCCTGACGGTCACGGAATTCCTGATTTTACAATCGCTTGCCGCCCGTCCCGGGGTGGTGAAAAGCCGCGACGCGTTGATGGATGCGGCCTATGATGACCAAGTCTATGTCGACGACCGCACCATCGACAGCCACATCAAGCGCTTGCGCAAGAAGTTCAAGGCGGTCGATCAGAGCTTCGACGTGATCGAGACGCTTTATGGCGTTGGCTACCGATTCAAAGAGTGACGAGCGCCGCCCATGACCGCGGAGGCCGACAGGTCCTGGCAACGGCCTGACGCCGCAACGCTCAAAGGACGCGCGCGGCGCATTCTCAAGGCAGCCCGCGACCGCACGCTGAGCGTGGCCGGCTGGCTCAACGAGCACCTCCCCTTCAGGCACGGCTTCTCCAGCCTGACGCGTCGCATCGTCGTGCTCAATCTGATCGGGCTCGCGATCCTGGTCTCGGGCATCCTCTATCTCAACCAGTTCCGAGCCGGCCTGATCGACGCCAAGGTGCAGAGCCTGCTGACGCAGGGGGAGATCATCGCCCGCGCCATCGCCGCCTCGGCCGGCGTCGATACCAACGAGATCCAGCTTGATCCCGAGAAACTGCTCGAGCAGGAGCAAGGTCAGGCGCCCGACTATGACGACAACCTGCCCAACTCGCTCGAATTCACCATCGACCCCGAGCGCGCGGCGCCGATTCTGCGGCCGCTGGTGAAGCCAACCGGCTCCAGAGCCCGCATCTATAATCGCGACGGCGCACTGATCCTCGATTCCGACACGTTCTATTCGCGCGGCGAGGTGCTGCGCTACGACCTGCCGGCGCCCGACGCCAAGGAACCCGACGCGCTGGGCCGGTTCTGGCAGGCGGTGAAGATGCATATGAGCCAATACGACCTGCCGCTTTACACCGAGATCGGCGGGGCGAACGGCAAGGCCTACCCCGAAGTTGCGACCGCCTTGACCGGTACCTCGGTGCCCATCGTCAGGATCAACGACAAGGGCGAGCTGGTGGTGTCGGTGGCGGTGCCGATCCAACGCATGCGCGCCGTGCTCGGCGTGCTGCTGCTGTCGACGCGGGGCGGCGACATCGACAATATCGTCGCCGCGGAACGTTGGGGCATCGTGCGCGTATCGCTGTTCGCCGCCGCCGTCACCATCGTGCTGTCGGTGATCCTCGCCAACACCATCGCCGGACCGGTGCAGCGCCTTGCCGCGGCGGCCGAGCGGGTGCGCCACAGCGTCAAGGCGCGCGCCGAGATCCCCGACTTCACCGACCGCACCGACGAGATCGGCCATCTCTCCGGCGCGCTGCGCGATATGACCACCGCGCTCTACAGGCGGATCGACGCCATCGAAAGTTTTGCCGCCGACGTGGCGCACGAGCTCAAGAATCCGCTCACCTCCTTACGGAGCGCCACCGAGACCTTGCCGCTCGTCAAGAACGACGAGTCTAAACAGCGGCTGATGGAGATCATCCAGCATGACGTGCAGCGGCTCGACCGGCTGATCAGCGATATCTCCGACGCCTCGCGGCTCGATGCCGAGCTGGCGCGCGAGGACGCCCGGCCGGTCGACATGGCCGAGCTGTTGCGCACCACGGTGTCGCTGTTCAACGACATCCACCGCGGCGACACGCCCGACGTCATGTTCGACATCGCCTACGCGCCAGGCGCCCACCCTTATCGCGTCACCGGCCATGACAGCCGCTTGAGCCAGGTCATCGTCAACCTGCTCGACAATGCGATCTCCTTTTCGCCGCCCTGCGGCAGGGTCGCGGTGGTGGCGCGGCGCATCGGGTCGGAGATTCAGATTGCGGTCGAGGATGAAGGGCCCGGCATCCCGGGAGAAAATCTCGAGCGCATCTTCGAACGTTTCTATACCGACCGGCCGCAAGAGAATTTCGGCCAGAACTCCGGGCTTGGCCTCAACATCTCGCGCCAGATTGTGATGGCGCACGGCGGACGACTCTATGCCGAGAACCGTCCCTCGTCCGGCATGTGGCGCGGCAAGGGGGATAGCGGCGTCCGCGCGAGCGGCGGCGCGCGGTTCGTAATCCGGCTGCCGGCAACCTGACACCAACGACGCGAGAGGCATGGATTGAGAGAGGGGCGCGAGCTGGTCCATGGCACCTGCGTGGCGCTCGGCCGGCGCGGCGCGCTGTTGCGGGGCGAATCCGGCTCGGGCAAGTCCGACCTTGCGCTCAGATTCCTGGCGCTGGCCGGCGACGGAGAGCTGAGGCCGGTTCTGGTCGCCGACGATCAGGTCTTCGTCGAGCCAAATGGCAAGGGACAGCTGCTCGCTTCGCCGCCCAAGACCATCGCCGGAAAGATCGAGATACGCGGGCTCGGCATCGTGGCGGTGCCGTATCTTTCCGAAGCCGAGCTAGTGCTGGTATGCGACCTGGTGAGCGACAAGGACGTGCCGCGAATGCCGGTCGAGCCCTGGGAACGGACCGAGATTGCGGGCCGGCTGGTGCCGGCGCTGAAGCTCGCTCCGTTCGAGCTGTCGGCGCCGCTGAAGCTCAAAATGGCGCTTTTACTGGCAGCGCCGGACAACCCGAATTAAGGCAAGGATCGCACTTGCGCATGGCACCTCTCCCGACAAAGATAGCGGCCTTTGGCCGGGCGGACTCACCTCAAGGGGCAACATGATCGGCGTCGTCATCGTCACTCACGGCAGACTCGCGCACGAATTCCGTGCCGCGCTCGAGCATGTGGTCGGACCCCAGGAACAGATCGAGACGATCTCGATCGGACCTGATGACGATCTCGACGTGCGCCGCGCCGACATGCTGACCGCGCTGACCCGCGTCGATTCCGGTGACGGCGTGGTCGTGCTGACCGACATGTTCGGCGGAACCCCTTCGAACCTCGCCATCTCGGCCATGGAGCGGTCGAATGTGGAGGTGATCGCCGGCGTCAATCTGCCGATGCTGGTGAAGCTTGCCAGCGTGAGGGGCGAGTGCGGGCTCGACGAGGCCATCACGCAGGCGCAGGACGCCGGGCGCAAATATATCAGCGTCGCAAGCCAGATCCTGGCGGCGAACTAAGCGTGGCAAAGGCTCGCAACACTACGAGACAGCCGGTTGCCGGTCTCTACTTCGCCGAGGTGACGATCCCCAACAAGAAGGGGCTGCATGCGCGGGCCTCGGCGCAGTTCGTGCGCTGCGCCTCTAATTTCACCGCTCAGGTGCGGGTGACGCGCGAGGGCCACACGGTGGGGGGCACCTCCATCATGGGGCTGATGATGCTCGCCGCGGGCCAAGGTCACACCGTCCTGATCGAGGCTGAAGGACCAGAAGCGGCCGCCGCGCTCGAAGCGCTGACCAAGCTGGTCGCGTCGGGCTTCGGCGAAGAGGATTAAGGGCGCTTGTAGCCCGTTACCATGGCGCGGACGAGGTTCTCGCGTAACACGAAGCTCGCCAGAACGACCGCGGCAATGTGGGCAAGGATCAAAGCGAGCGTGATATTGGCAAGCAGCTCATGCACCTCTTCGACCGACTCGCCGGTGTCCTTGGTGAACAGGCCGGCCAGCGGTCCTGCCTGCTGTTCGCCGCCATAGACCACGAGCCCGGTCGTCACGGTGGCAGCGAGTAGCACGAGCAGGAGCAGCACCATGGCGCCGCCGCCTGGGCTGTGGCCGAGATGGCGCTCGGCGCGCAGCAGCAAGAGATCGCGGACGTAGCGCAACGTCTCCGCCGGCGAATAAATGAAATCGGCAAAACGGGCGTGAGCCGGTCCGACGAAGCCCCACACGATCCGCGCCACGACCAACCCGCCGACGACATAGCCGGCCCAGACATGCACCTTGAGGAAATCGTCCTCGGTCAGATAGGCGACGGTGAACGCCACCACCAAGGCCCAGTGGAATAGCCGCACGAACGGGTCCCACACATAGACCCGCGAAGACCGGTCATTTCGATCCTGATTCAGCATGGTCCTTTTTGCTCCTCCTGCCGGGCCCCGCCATTGAGCAGAATCAAGGCTGCCCCAGAAAATCCCTTACTTGCCCGCCGTAAACGCTCTGGCCGGTGGCCTGGAAATCGTATAAGGACTTCTTTATATCCTTATCATCACAGGCCAGGAGTAGCGCCGTCCATGAACTATCACGTCAAAGACATCTCCTTGGCCTCCTGGGGCCGCAAGGAGATCGCCATCGCCGAGACCGAGATGCCGGGGCTGATGGCCGTGCGCCAGGAGTATGGGCCGAAGCAGCCGCTCAAGGGCGCGCGCATTGCCGGCTCGCTGCACATGACCATCCAGACCGCGGTCCTGATCGAGACGCTGAAGGCGCTCGGCGCCGATATCCGCTGGGCCTCGTGCAACATCTATTCGACGCAGGACCACGCCGCCGCGGCGATCGCCGCGACCGGCATTCCCGTGTTCGCCTATAAGGGCGAGAGCCTCGAGGAATATTGGGACTACACCCATCGCATCTTCGACTGGGCCGACGGCGGCACCCCCAACATGATCCTCGACGACGGCGGCGACGCGACGCTGCTGATCCATCTCGGCGTGCGCGCGGAGAAAGGCGATACCGCCTTCCTCGACCAGCCGGAGAACGAGGAAGAGGAAGTCGTCTACGCGGCGATCAAGAAGACGCTGAAGGAGAGACCGGGCTGGTACACCGAGATCGCCAAGAACATCAAGGGCGTCACCGAGGAGACCACCACCGGCGTGCACCGGCTCTACGAGATGATGAAGAAGGGCACGCTGCTGTTCCCCGCCATCAACGTCAATGACAGCGTCACCAAGTCGAAATTCGACAACCTCTATGGCTGCCGCGAGAGCCTGGTCGACGGCATCCGCCGCGGCACCGACGTGATGATGGCCGGCAAGGTGGCCATGGTCGCGGGCTTCGGCGATGTCGGCAAAGGCTCGGCCGCCTCCTTACGCAATGCCGGCTGCCGCGTGCTGGTGTCGGAGATCGACCCGATCTGCGCGCTGCAAGCGTCGATGGAAGGCTACGAGGTCACCACCATGGACGAGGCCGCGCCGCGCGCCGACATCTTCGTCACTGCCACCGGCAACAAGGACGTCATCACCATCGACCATATGCGGGCGATGAAGGACCGCGCCATCGTCTGCAATATCGGCCATTTCGACTCGGAGATTCAGGTCGCCTCGTTGCGCAATCTGAAATGGGACAACGTCAAGCCGCAGGTGGACGAGATCGAGTTCCCCGACGGGCACCGCATCATCCTGCTGTCGGAGGGCCGGCTGGTCAATCTCGGCAACGCCATGGGCCACCCGAGCTTCGTGATGAGCGCGTCGTTCACCAACCAGACGCTGGCGCAGATCGAGCTGTGGAGCAATCCCGGCCAATACGAGAAGAAGGTCTACGTGCTGCCGAAGCAGCTCGACGAAAAGGTGGCGCGGCTCCATCTCGGCAAGGTCGGCGCCAAGCTCACCAAGCTCAAGGGGGACCAAGCCGAGTATATCGGGGTGCCGGTCGAAGGCCCCTATAAGCCGGACACCTACCGCTACTGATTGTGACAGCAGAGCGATTAACCAAAGCGCTCGCGGCTGTGGGCAAGAGTCCGCGATAAAGCTAAGCTAACCGCTGATTCGCCTTTAGGCTCGCGGGGTCGAACGGCCCGCGTTCAGTCTGTGGCAGCGTTAAGCGAGGCGGGGCCATGGGCGGCGGCGTGGGAGCGAGGGACCATGCGGACCAGCGGGGGCAAGGCTGCACCTTCATCAAGGTGGCCAGAAGTGCTGTTCCGCGTCGTCGCCTGCTCCATTCCGTTTTATCTGCTTCCGCTTGGCACTGCGCTGGCGGCGACCGATGTCTCGTCGTTCGACGCCCGCACCCTGCTGCTGCTCGGCATCACTCTCGGCATCATCGCTTTTGCGGTGGGGACCGCGGTCATCTGCCTGCGCGCCACCGAGCGCGCGCGTAAGGCCGAAGCAGCCGCCCATGACGAGGCCGAGCGCTATCGCTTAAGCGAGAGCACGCTCGACACCCTGCTCGCGGCCGAGCCGCAAGCGCTGCTGACCGTGGCCGAATTGGGCGAGGCCGAGCTTTTGATCTCCACCCTGCCCGCGGCGCTCGGCGTGCCGCGCGATACCGCCTCCCTGCTCAATTTCACCGATTGGCTCGATGCCCCGTCGGCGCGCGAGCTCGACGACGCCATCGACCGGCTGGTGGAGCGGGGCGAGCCGTTCAACCTGATGCTCCGCACCATCCGGGAGCGCTATGTCGAGGTCGACGGCCGCACGGTGGGCCGGACCATCGTGCTCAAGGTGCGCGATCTGGTCGGGCGGCGGCTGGAACTCGCCGATGTCGCCGCCAGGTATCGCCAGCTCGAGGAGCAGGTCGGGGCGCTGCGCGGGCTACTCGATGAAGCGCATCGGGCCGACCGCGCATCCGGCGAGGCGCGACCGAGCGTGGAAGCGCGCTTCAGGAGCTTCGACCGGCTGGCCACGGCCTTCGCCGTGTTCGATGCCGAACAGCGGCTCACCCATTTCAATCAGGCCTATGTCGAGCTGTGGCAGCTCGACATTGAATGGCTCACAACCCATCCCCGCGACGGCGAGATCCTCGATCGCCTCCGCCAGGCAAGGCGGCTGCCGGAGAAGGCCGATTACCGCGACTGGAAAAAGAGCTGGCTCGCCTGTTACGGCTCGAATGCGCAAGTCGAGGACCAGTGGCACCTGCCCGACAGCCGCACCCTGCACGTTGTCGCTGACAGCCAGGGCGAGGCCGGCGTGACCTATCTCTACGAGAACGTCACCGAACGGCTCTCGCTGGAAAGCCGGTACAACGCGCTGATCGAGGTGCAGCGGGAAACCCTCGACACGTTGCGCGAGGGCGTGGCGGTGTTCGCGCCGAGCGGTCGCTTGCGCCTCTACAACCGCGCCTTCGCCATCATCTGGCGACTGAACCCGCGCCAGCTCGACGGCGAGCCGCATATCGACGAGGTCATCAAATGCTGCCGCGTGCTCTACGACGCACCGGAGGAATGGGAACGCATCAAGGAAGCTGTCACGGCCATCGTCGCCGAGCGCCACCCCGATGAGCGGCAATTCGACCGGGCCGACGGCAGTGTGGTGTCGTCGGCGGTGCTCCCGCTGCCCGACGGCGGCACGCTGCTCACCTTTGTCGATGTCTCGGACTCGAAAAAGGCGGAGCGCGCGCTAATCGAGCGGGCCGAGGCATTGGAGGCGGCCGACCGCCTCAAGACCGCCTTCATCAGCCACGTCTCCTACGAGCTGCGCACCCCGCTCACCAACATCATCGGCTTCAGCGAGCTACTGGCGAGCCCGGTTCCCGGGCCCTTGACCGACCGGCAGCGCGACTATCTCAACGATATCCGCTTGTCGGGACGGACCCTGCTCGCCATCATCGATGATATTCTCGACCTGGCGACCATCGATGCCGGAACGCTCGAGCTCAAGCTCTCAACGGTGAAGGTCCAGGACGTGATCGAACAGGCGGTGCAGGGCGTGGCGGAGCGGCTCAAGCAGAGCGATATCGAGCTCGACATCGAGATCGAAGCCGGCATCGATGAGTTCACCGCCGACGGCAGGCGCGTCACCCAGATCCTCTACAACCTGTTGTCCAACGCGATCGGTTTCTCCGAGGACGGCGGCAAGATCGGGCTCAGCTGCGGGCGAAGGAAATCGATGATCGCCTTTGCCGTCGAGGATCAGGGGGTCGGCATCCCCGACGACTACCAGCAGACGGTGTTCGACCGTTTCGAAAGCCGCTCGCACGGCTCGCGCCATCGCGGCGCCGGGCTCGGCTTGTCGATCGTCAAGAGCCTCGCCGAGCTGCATGGCGGCATTGTCACGCTCGACTCGGCGCCGGGACAGGGAACGCGCGTCACGGTGCTGCTGCCGCTCAAGCATGAGCCGGCGGCAGAGGCCGCGGAAGCCGACGCGCCGGGCTACATGTCAAGCCGCGCCGGATGACCGCAAGTTGGAGTCTCGACGATGTCGATCTCGTCCGGCTCGACATCCTCGCCAGCCGTCTCGCCGTCATGCTCAAATCCGGCGACGTCATCGCGCTCTCTGGACCGCTCGGCGCCGGCAAGACCACGCTCGCTCGCGCGCTGGTCACCAGGCTCGGCTCCGAGGGCGAGGTGCCGAGCCCGACCTTCGCGCTGATGCAGCGCTATGAGACGCCGCATCTCACCCTTACTCATTGCGACTTCTATCGGCTGGAGCCGCCGGAGCTCGACGAGCTCGGTCTCGACGATGCGGTGAGCGAGGGCGTGGTGATCGTCGAATGGCCGGAGCGCGCGTCGCGCTGGCTGCCGGAGGATCGCCTCGACATCGCCATCGACGAGACCGCGACGCCTGACCTGCGCCGCATCGTGCTGACCGGACATGGCAGCTGGGCGGCGAGGCTGGCTCGCTTGGGCGCGCTCGCCGAGTTTCTCGCCGGCACGGCATATGCCGAGGCCGCCGCGCGCTACCTGCAGGGCGATGCCTCGACCCGCTCCTATGCGCGGCTTCTGAGCAAGGACCGGTCTGCAGTGCTGATGAATTCACCGCGCCAGCCCGATGGGCCGCCGATCCGCGACGGCAAGCCGTATAGCGCGCTGGTGCATCTGGCCGAGGACGTGACGCCGTTCGTGGCGGTATCCGCCGCGCTCAGGGAACGCGGGCTATCGGCGCCCGCGGTCTATGCCTTCGACCTCGACCGCGGCTTTCTGGTGCTGGAAGATCTCGGCGACAAGGTGTTCGGCAGCGAGGTCGCGCGCGGGCGCCCGCTGGCCGAGCTGTGGGGGCCGGCCGTCGACGTGCTGGTGGCGCTGGCCGGCTCAGGCCCCCCGGACCTGTTGCCGATCGAAGGCCACGCCCCTTATCGGCTGCCCTCTTATGACGCCGAGGCCATGGCGACCGAAGCGTCTCTGCTCATCGACTGGCTGTGGCCGGCGTTACAGGGGACAGACGCCCCGCCAGGCCTCGCCGAGGAGTTCGCCGCCCTGTGGCGCCCTCATCTCGCCGAGGCCGAAAAGGCCGATCCGGGCTGGGTGCTCAGGGATTACCATTCCCCCAATCTGATGTGGCTGCCGGAGCGGGCGGGTATAAAGCGGGTCGGCATTCTCGACTTTCAGGACGCGCTGAGAGGCCCGCTCGCCTATGACCTGGTGTCGCTGCTTCAGGATGCCCGGCTCGACGTCCCGGAACCGCTTGAACGGGAGCTACTCGCTCGCTACTGTGCCGCCCGGGGCGCGCACAGCAAGCACTTTTCGAGCGATCAGTTCGTTTCGCTCTACGCCACGCTCGGCGCTCAACGGAACTCTAAGATTCTCGGCATCTTTGCGCGGTTGGCGAAACGTGACGGCAAGCGCGGCTATCTCGCTCACATCCCGCGGGTCGCACGCTATCTCGAGCGCGACCTCGCCCATCCCGCTTTGGCTGAGCTCCGCCGCTTCTACGCGCGCGAGTTCCCTGCCGCTAACGACCTTCCGCCACTCGTGCTGTAAGAGGACGGGTCCATGACCGAGGCAAGGACGGCGATGGTGTTGGCCGCAGGCTATGGCGAGCGCATGCGCCCCTTAACCCTGAGCATGCCAAAGCCGCTGGTGCCGCTAGCAGGGAAGACGCTCATCGATCACGTGCTAGACCGACTGGCGGCTGCGGGAGTCAGGACGGCAATCGTCAATGTCCACTATCTTCCCGAGCAGCTCGAGGCGCATCTTACCGCCCGCAGGACCAAGCAGCCCGAGGTTCTGGTATCGGACGAGCGCGGCGTTCTGCTCGATACCGGCGGCGGTGCCAAGAAGGCACTGCCTCTGCTCGGGCATGGTCCGTTCTTTATTCACAATGCCGATTCGGTGTGGAGCGAGGGCGCGACGCCGGCGCTCACCCGCATGCTGCGGAAATGGAATCCGGCGACGATGGACTGCCTCTTGTTGCTCGCGCCAGCGGCCACCAGTATCGGCTATGCCTTCAAAGGCGACTTTGCCATGGGGCCGGACGGTCGGCTCACTCGCAGGGGCAAGGATGAGTTGGTGCCGTTCGCCTTTGCCGGCGTGTCGCTGTGCGACGAGAGGCTGTTCAAGGACGCACCCGACGGGCGCTTCTCGCTGAACCTGCTATGGGACCGGGCGCTGGCCAAGGGCAAGTGCTACGGCGTGCAGCTCGACGGCATCTGGATGCATGTCGGCACGCCGGAAGCTCTGGCCGAGGCCGAGAGCTCGTTCGAGCGCGAAGGTGCCTAGCTCCTCACCAGAGGTCCGGCTGTTCACCATCCCGCCTTCGGCGCCGTTCCTCACCACGCTGGCCAGGGCAGTGCTCGACGGGGCGCTGCCCTTGCCGGGCGGTCCAAAGCCCGATCCGCTGAGCCTGCCGAACGCCACCATCTACCTGCCGACCCGTCGCGCGGCCCGCGCGCTGCGCGAGGCCTTTCTCGCCGAGACCAAGGGCGAGGCGCTGCTCCTGCCGCGCATCCGGACCCTCGGCGATCCCGATGAGGCGGCGGCCATCATCTTCGGGGCCGAGGACGGTCTCGACGGCGACGGCACCATCGGCGCGGCGGCTATCGGCGCGTTGCCGCGGCGGCTGGCGCTGATGCGGCTCGTTCTGGCGCTGGGGCATGGGCCTGAGCGCGGCGCGACCGAGGCGGAGATCGAGTCGGTCCGCTTCGTGCATAGCCCCGGTCAAGCCTCGTACCTTGCCGCCGACCTCGCCCGGCTGATGGACCTGGTCGAGTCGGAGGAGGTCAGTCTCGAAAATCTGGACGGGCTCGTGACCGGCGATCTCGCCGTTCACTGGGAGGCCACGGTCGAGTTCCTCAAAATCGTCACCGAGCACTGGCCGGACTATCTCGCCGACAACCGGCTGGTGTCGCCGGTCGCGCGCCGCAACAGGCTGATGGCGCTGGAGACCGAACGGCTGGCGAAGGGCTCGCCACACCCGGTGATCGCCGCAGGATCGACCGGCACGGTGCCGGCCACGGCTCGGCTGCTCAAGACCATCGCCTCGCTGCCGAACGGCGCGGTGGTGCTGCCCGGTCTCGACCTCACGCTCGACGACGACAGCTGGGCCATGCTCGCCGAGCATCCCGAGCATCCCGAGCATCCGCAGGCAAGCATGGCTGAGCTGCTGCGCAAGCTCGGCGCGACCCGCGCCGAAATCGCCTATTTGCCGGGAGCGGCGCCCGATGCGATCGCCCGGGCACGGCTTCATCTTGCCAGCGAAGCGCTGCGCCCGGCCGAGAGCACGGACCATTGGCAGAAATTTCTCGGCAGCGATGCGCTGGCGCCCGACGGCCGCGCCAGCCTCGCCAATGCGCTTGACGGCGTCCGCATGGTGGTGGCGCCCACCGCCCATGACGAGGCGGAGGCGATCGCGCTGATCCTGAGGTCAGTGATCGAAACGCCTGGCAAGACCGCCGCGCTGGTCACGCCTGACCGGGTGCTGGCGCGGCGCGTGGCGGCGCGGCTCAAGCGCTACGACTTGGCGGTCGACGATTCGGCGGGCATGCCGGTTGCGCGCACCGTGCCCGGCGCGTTCCTCGATCTCGTGCTCGGCGCGGCCGAAACGGATTTTGCGCCGCCCGAGCTGATGGCGTTGCTCAAACATCCGCTGGCGCTGCTCGGACGGCCGGCGCCCGAGACGCGGGCGGCGGCCCGGGCGCTGGAACGCGGCGCCTTCCGCCATGTCTATGTCGGACACGGGCTCGCCGGTGCGCGGGCGGCGCTCGAAGCGGCCCGCACCGAGGACAGGCGCGGCCGACTGGCCCTGACCGACAAAGAGCACGCAGCCGCGCTCCGTCTCGTGGCCGACCTGGAAGTGGCGTTCGCGCGGTTAACCGCCTTGGCGGTTGGCAAACACGCCGCCGCGACGCTGGCCGAGGCCCATGTCGTCACGGCCGAGGCTCTGGCACGCGACGCAAAGGGCTCGTCATCAGGCTTGTGGCAGGGCGATGCCGGCGAGGCCCTGTCAGTGCTGCTGGCCGAGCTGATCGGCGCAGGCCACGGTCTGACTTTGGCCGCCGCCGACTATCCGCCGTTCTACCGCAGCCTGCTCGCCGGTCAGGTGGTGCGCCCGCGGGGCGCGCTGCATCCGCGCCTGTTCATCTGGGGGCCGCTCGAAGCGCGCCTCCAGCAGCCTGATGTGGTGATCCTGGGCAGTCTCAACGAAGGAGTGTGGCCGAGCCCGCAAGAGGCGGGCCCGTGGCTCAGCCGGCCGATGCGCGAGAAGCTCGGGCTCAGTCCGCCGGAGCGCCGCATCGGCCTTGCCGCCCACGACTTCGCCCAGGCGCTCGGCGCGCCGCAAGTCTATCTCACCCGCGCCGGCAAAGTTGACGGCGTGCCGACCGTGCCGTCGCGATGGCTGCAACGGCTGCTTGCCCTGATCAAGGCAGCGGAGCTCGAACACAAGATCGAGGCCGAGCAGCCCTGGGCCCAGTGGGCGCGCGAGCGCGACCATGCGCCTTCGTTCGAACCGGTGCAGGCCCCAGAGCCGAGACCGCCGCTCGAGGCGCGGCCGAAGAGACTGAGCGTGACCCGGATCGAGCGGTGGATCGCCAACCCCTACGAGATTTTCGCCCGATATGTTCTGAAACTCGAGAAGATGAAAGAGCTCGCCGTCGAGCCTGACGCGGCCACCCGCGGCCAGATCATTCACCTGGTGTTGCATGAGTTTACCCGCGCCTTCCCCAACGTGCTGCCGGATGACGTCGAAGGCGAGCTGACCCGCATCGCCAACGCGCATTTCGCCAGGCTCGATGGATCACCGCTGGTCGAGGCGTTTTGGCGGCCGCATTTCCAGCGCTTCGCCCGTTGGTTCGCAGCGACCGAACCGGCGCGGCGGCGCGGTGTTGCAAGCATTCTGACCGAGGTCTCAGGTCAGCTCGATCTCCCCGCCGGCGGCGGCTTTCGCCTCACCGCGCGGGCCGACCGCATCGATGTCGGGGACGACGGCGCGGCGGTGATCTACGACTACAAGACCGGCAAGCCGCCGGCTCCGAAGCATGTCGACGATTTTTACGCGCCGCAGCTTTCGCTCGAAGCAGCCATCGCTGAAGCCGGCGGGTTCGAGGGCCTCAACAACTGCGCAGTCGGCGGCCTCGTCTATATCCACGTCTCGGGTCGCAATGACGGCGGCGAGGAGCGCGCGGCGACGACAAAGGTCGCGCCGTCGATGCTTGCCGAGCAAGCGCTGAAGAAACTGAGCACAGTGATCGCGCGCTATGCCGACCCCAACATGCCGTACGAGGTGAAGCGCCGGTCGGCGCAGGCCTTCCGCAGCCTCTATCGCCATGACGAGTACGAGCACCTCGCCCGCGTCAAGGAATGGCTGACGCAAGAGGCCGAGGAGGAATTCTGATGAGCGCGCGGCCCCTGCCCCCGGAAGCCGACGCCAACCAGGCGCGTGCCTCGGACCCCTCGGCGTCCGCCTGGGTATCGGCCAATGCCGGCACCGGCAAGACCGAGGTCCTGGTCCGGCGCAGCTTGCGGCTCCTGCTCGCCGGCTCCAGGCCCGAATCGATTCTGTGCCTCACCTATACCAAGACGGCGGCGGCGGAGATGCAAAACCGCCTGCTCGATCGCCTTTCGCACTGGGCCACCACTTCGCCCGACAAGTTGGATGAAGACCTCACGGCGCTGTTGCGGTGTGCGCCCGACGAGAGCGAAGCACGCACCGCGCGGCGCCTATTCGCCCGCGCGCTCGAGGCCAAAGGCGGCCTCAAGATCCACACCATCCACGGCTTCTGCGAGCGGCTGTTGCAGCGCTTTCCGCTCGAATCGCAAGTGACACCGCATTTCTCGGTGCTGGACGAGCGCGAGCAGGCGTTGATGCGCCGCGCTGCCTTCGATGCCGCGGTTTCGCGCGCCGCCGCGGACAGCGACAGCGTGCTGGGCAGGGCGCTAGCTGTCGTGATCGCGCTGACAAGCGAGGGAAGAGTTCGCGAAGTGATCGACGTCGTGTGCGGCAAGCGCGCCGAGCTCGCCCGCATGGTGGCCTATCACCGTGGGCGCGACGACTGGGCGGAGGCTGAGGCGCTCGCGCTCAAACGCCTGTTCAACGTGGCCGAGCACGAAGAAGAGACGCTGAGCGAGCAACTCGGCGGTGTCCTGACCGACGACGAGATCGACGCCGCAATTGCCGCCTTCGCCACCTATGGCGGCATCACCGACATGGACAAAAATGCGGAAGCGGCGTTGCGCGCGGCGCGGTCGAGCGAAGGCGAGAACCGGCTGGCGGCGTTCAAGGAGCTGTTTCTCAAGGCCGATGGCGATGTGAGGGCAAGAGCTTGCAGCAAGGCCATCGAGAGAAGCGCGCCTTCGATCTGCGCAACTCTCGACCGGGCCCACGCCGAATTCGCCGCGCTCACCGATACGCTCGCGCATGTGCGCCTGGCCGAGGCAAGCGCCGCGGTGCTGGTGCTGGCCGACGCGGTGCAGGCCGACTATGAGCGGCGCAAGCAGGCGGAAGCCGCGCTCGATTATGACGACCTGATCGTCAAGGCGCGGAACCTGCTGTCGCGCGCCGATGCCGCCGCCTGGGTGCTGTACAAGATCGACGGCGGCATCGACCACATTCTGGTCGATGAGGCGCAGGACACCAATCCCGCGCAATGGGCCATCATCGAGGCCTTGGCGATGGAGTTCTTCTCGGGCCGGGGCGCGAGCGACAAGTTGCGCACGCTGTTCGCCGTCGGCGACGAGAAGCAGTCGATCTACTCGTTCCAGGGCGCCGATCCCACGCGGTTCGCCGAAATGGGCCGCGCCTTCAGGCAACGGGCGGATGCGCTCGGTCTGATCTGGCATGAGGTGCCGCTGAACCTCTCATTCCGCTCGACCGAGCCGATCCTGGAAGCGGTCGATCACGTGTTCGGGCGAGCGCCTGCCGCCGACGGAGTCGTCTGCCAGGAAGGCGCGATCATTCACCACGAACCTTTCCGCAAGGGTGAGGCGGGGCTGGTGGAGCTGTGGGAGGTGCAGACCGAGGAGAAGCCGGCTCAGTCCGAGGCATTCGAGCCATGGGACGAGGAGGTGGCCGGCGCCCGCGCAGTCGATGCGCTGTGCAAACGCATCGCCGCCGCCATCAAAGGCTGGATCGGCACCGAAGAGCTTCCCGCCCGAGGCCGCAAGGTGCGGGCCGGCGATATTCTGATTCTGGTCCGCCGCCGCGATCCGTTCACCACGCCGATGATCCGCGAATTGAAGCGGCTCGGCGTGAAGGTGGCGGGCGCCGACCGCATGAAGCTGATGGATCAGCTCGCGGTGCAGGATTTGGTGGCGCTCGCCGACGTGCTGCTGATGCCAGAGGACGACCTAGCACTCGCCGTGGTGTTGAAGAGTCCGCTATTCGGGTTCGACGACGACGATCTGTTCACGCTCGCGCACGATCGCAAGGCCTCGCTGTGGACGGCGCTCAAGGACGAGGCGAACGGCGATCCCCGCTTCGCCGAGGCTGCAGAGAAACTCGCTGAGTGGCTCGCCCGCGCCGACTTGCTGCCGCCTTACGAATTCTTCTCCGAGCTGCTCGGCGCCGAGGACCAACGCCTCCGCCGAACCATGCTGACCAGGCTCGGGCCCGAAGCGGCCGAGGCGATAGACGAGTTTCTCAATCTCGCGCTCACCTATGACCGTGACGCCGCACCGTCGCTGCAAGGCTTCGTCAATCAGCTCCGCGCCGGCGACGTCGAGATCAAGCGCGACATGGAGCAGCAGCGCGACGAGGTGCGCATCATGACGGTGCATGGGGCCAAGGGCCTGCAAGCGCCGATCGTGATTCTGCCCGACACTTGCATGCGGCCGCGGCTGCAAGGGGTGAGGCTCTATCCCCTGCCGCGCGCGGGCGTGCCGCCGGAAGAGGTCGGCCATCTGGTGTGGCCACCGGCCAAGCACTCGAACCTGGCAGGCATTGAGGACAGCAAGAGCTTGGTGGAGCGAGCCGAGCGGCAAGAGTATCACCGGCTGCTCTACGTGGCCATGACGCGGGCGGAGGATCGGCTCTATATCTGCGGCTGGGAGGGCCTGCAGAGACGCGAAGAGGGCAAGGTCTGGTACGACCTGGTCAGAGACGGGCTCGCCGGTCACCTGACCGCGCATGCCGACGCCGACGGCAGACCGCTGCATCGCATGGAGAGTGCGCAGACGGAGCCCGTAACGGACTCAGGACTCGCGGCGGAGCAGTCCGTGGCCGTACCGCTCCCCGCTTGGGCGGCCGCAATTGCCCCACGTGAGCGGTCGCGCCCGAAGCTTGCGCCGTCGCGGCTCGCGTTCGGGCTCGAGGGCGGCGCCGAAGGGCTGCCGCCCGAGCAACCGCCGCTCGGGCCGCTAGCGCTGGGCCAGGATGGCCGCTATGCCCGCGGGCGGCTCGTCCACGCCCTGTTACAGCATCTGCCGGAGGTTGTGCCGGAAGACCAGGAACGGGCGGCCCGGGCCTTCGTCGCCGCGCGAGGCGCCGATCTCACACAAAAGCTGAAAGATGAGATCGTGGCCGAGACGCTCGCCATCGTGCAAGACCCGGCCTTTGCGCCACTGTTCCAGCCGGGCAGTCACGCCGAGGTGCCGGTGGTGGCACGGATCGGCGGCTACGACCTGGAAGGCCAGATCGACCGGCTCGCCATGGTAGAGGGCGGTCTCATCATTCTCGACTACAAGACCAACCGGCCGCCGTCCAAGACCCTCGACGAGGTCTCGCCGGCCTATATCGCCCAACTCGCCGGCTACCGGACGGTGCTCAAGGGCTTGTTCCCGGGGCGCGTGCGCGCCGCGTTGCTATGGACCGACGGCCCATTGCTGATGGAGATCCCTTCAACTTCGCTTGATGACGCCGAGCGGCGCCTGTTGCAGCGGACCATCGAGCCTTGACGGCATGGTGGTCCATACCTAGTTTCCGAGTCGACAAAAGGACCGGTCGTTTCGTGGCGCGCCGGCCATCAGGAGACATAAATGGCAACTGAGAAAGTATCCGACGACACATTCGAGGCCGAGGTGCTGAAATCCGCGACCCCGGTGGTCGTCGATTTCTGGGCCGAATGGTGCGGCCCGTGCCGGCAGATTGCGCCCGCGTTGGAGGAGATCGCCAAGGAACTCGACGGCAAGGTGAGAATCATCAAGCTCAATATCGACGAGAACCCGCGCACCCCGTCATTTTACAATGTGCGCGCGATCCCGACGCTGATCTTGTTCAAGGACGGCGAGGTCGCCGGCACGCTCAAAGGCGCCTATCCGAAGAACCATCTCGCCGCCTGGATCAACGGCACCATCACCGCTTAGCCGCTTCGCGCCGCCGGAGACTGGATTGCGTCACGGCCGGGCTTGTCCCGGCCATCAACGTCTTGGCGCCGGTCAAGCGCCGCCGCAAGAGTGCTGCGAGTCGGGGGCTTCCCACGTTTCGCCGGTGCGGAGATTGGTGGCGCGATAGACCTTGCCGCGATCGTCGTCGGGCGGGCAATCCTCGGGCAGGCTGACAAGGCAAAGCGTTACCGCATCACCGACCTTGGAGTGGTGAATCTCCGGAATCGTGTCGTAGGAGATCTGCACGCCACCGTTGGCGTAGCTTATGGCGCTGCCGGTATCGGGCTCACCGAGCCGATAACCGATCTCGGCGATGGTGGTGTCGCTACAGGCGCCGATCTCGGTGGGCAGCGGATCGGCGTTGCCGTGAGGGACGAAGACCAGAGACGAGAGCACAAACAGTCCTGCGCCAATCAGATTTCGTTGCATCGCTGCCTCCTACACCTCACAACGTTCAGCCGTGCAGCTTGAGGGTGAGGCCGGCAAGATAGAGCGAGCCGCAGATCAACACCCGGCCAGGCCCTTGCAGCGCCGCCTGCGACCTGGTGAGCGCGTCCGGCAGGCTCGCGGTCGCCACCACATCGAAGCCTTCAGCCCGGGCGATCTCGGCCAAGGCATCCGCGTCGAAGGCGTTGGGCTCATCGGGAATCGGCACGGTGTAGACGCGCTCGACCAGCCCCTTGAACGGGGCGATGAAGGCATGGGCGTCTTTCGTGTCCATCATGCCGAAGACGAGATGCACGGGACGCGACACGCGCTCGTCGAGCTCGGCCAAGGCGTGGGCGATGACTTTGCCGCCGGCAGCGTTGTGCCCGCCGTCGAGCCAGATCTCGGTGCCATCGGCCACATAAGCATGGAGCCCGCCGACCGCGAGGCGTTCGAGCCGCGCCGGCCATTCGGCATGGGTGAGACCCTGCTCAAGCGCGCGGATGGTGAGCGCGTCGCCGAACAACAGGCTCGCTGCGGCGATCGCCGTGCCGGCATTGTCGATCTGATGGCGCCCGGTGAGGCGCGGCAGCGGCAGATCGATCAGGCGGCTTGCGGTCTGAAAGACGAGGCGTCCCTGCTGCTCGTACATGTCGAAATCGCGGCCGGCGACGTGCAGCGGCGCGCCGACCTGCTCGGCCCGCCGCTCGATCACGGCAAACGCCTCTTGCTCTTGCCGGCCGACCACGCAGGGGACGCCTGCTTTCAGGATACCGGCCTTTTCGCCGGCGATCTCGGTCAAGGTGTCGCCGAGGAAGGACACATGGTCGATAGAGACCGGCGTGATCGCGGTCAGAACGGGCTTTGCCACGACATTGGTCGCATCGAGCCTGCCGCCCAGCCCAGTCTCCAGCAATAACAAATCGGCCGGCGTCTCGGCGAAAGCAAGAAAGGCGGCCGCCGTGGTGATCTCAAACAGGGTGATCAGCTCGCCGTCATTGGCCGCTTCGGCGCGAGCGAGGCAATCGACCAACAGGTCCTCGGCGATCGGCGCCGAGCCGTGCGGCCCGGCCAGCACGATACGCTCATGGAAATGGACGAGATGGGGTGAGGTGTAGACATGCACGCCCTTGCCGAGCGCCTCGGCGATGGCGCGGGTGAAGGCGAGGAACGAGCCTTTGCCGTTGGTGCCGGCGACATGCAGCACTGGAGGCAGCTTCCGCTCGGGATGACCGAGCGCGGCGAGCAGGCGCTCGATCCGCCCGAGTGACAGGTCGATCGACTGCGGATGCAGCTTTTTCAGCCGCTCCAGCAGCGTATCGCTCGACGCGACCCGGGGGCGGGCCGAAGCGCGCCCGGCGCTATGCGGTAATGTGGTCAATCCCTCGGGCCTTTAGACGCTGTGCGGCGGGTTAGGATTAGCGCCATTGCCAATCCCGTCCGTCAAGGGCTCGTCGCCCTCCTCGCTTACCGAGGTATCGAGGCCGTTGCCGGACAGGCTGATGGTCGATGATGGAGCGTGATGGGCGAGCTTGCCGTCGAGCGGCTCGGAGAGCGCGACGTCGCGTCCAGGCCGGCGGTGGGTCAAGAGCTGGCAGATGCGGGTAAGCGTGCGCCGCAACTGGTGGCGATGGACCACCATGTCCACCATGCCGTGATCGTGGAGATATTCGGCGCGCTGGAAGCCATTGGGCAACTGCTCGCGGATGGTCTGCTCGATCACCCGCGGGCCGGCGAAGCCGATCAACGCGCCCGGCTCGGCGATCTGGATGTCTCCCAGCATGGCATAGGAGGCGGTCACGCCGCCGGTGGTGGGGTGGGTGAGCACCACGATATAGGGCAGCCGCGCCTCGCGCAGCTCCTGCACCGCCACGGTGGTGCGCGGCATCTGCATCAAAGACAAAATGCCTTCCTGCATCCGCGCGCCGCCCGAGGCGGCAAACAGAATGAACGGGGTGCCGCGCTTGACCGCGGCGCGCATGGCGGTGATCACCGCCTCGCCCGCGGCGGTGCCGAGCGAGCCGCCGAGGAAATCGAAATCCTGCACGGCGGCCACAATCCTCTGGCCTTCGAGGCGACCGGCGCCGGCCAACACCGCATCGGCGAGTCCAGTCTTGCTGCGCGCATCTTTCAGCCGGTCGGTGTAGCGGCGCTCGTCACGGAACTTGAGCGGATCGATCGGCACCTCGGGCAGCGGCAAATTCTCGTACTCGGCATCGTCGAACAGTGACCTCAGTCGCGGCCCGGCCGACATGCGCATATGATAGTTCGAGCCCGGGACCACGAACTGGTTGGCTTCGAGGTCCTTGTAATAGATCATCTGCCCCGTCTCGGGGCACTTCACCCACAGATTGTCCGGCAGGTCCTTCTTGCGAAGGATGCTGCGGATCTTGGGCCTGACGATGCTGTTGATCCAGTTCACGGGTCTACGAAACTCTCAATTTGCAAAATCGCATCTCTACTCGGGTCTAAAGCACTGCCGCCTCGGCCGGATGGCGAAGCGCCGCCGCGAGACGCTCGACGAGGCCGAGCACTTGCGGCTTCGTGGCGCGCGTAGCGTTGCCCTCGGCATCGAGGCTTTGGGCAATGGCCGTCACCAGCGCCGAGCCGACCACCACGCCCTCGGCGATCCCGGCCATGGCGCTCACCTGTCCTTCCGTCTTCACGCCGAAGCCGACCGCAATCGGGAGGTCGGTATGCGCCTTGATGCGGCCGACATGACCTCTGACGTCGGCTAAGTCGGGCGCCTTGGTGCCGGTGATGCCCGCGATCGAGACGTAATAGACAAATCCACTGGTATTGGCGAGCACGGCCGGCAGGCGCTTGGCGTCGGTCGTCGGGGTGGCGAGCCGGATGAAGTTGAGACCCGCCGCGGTCGCGGCCGGGCGAAGCTCGATATCCTCCTCTGGCGGTACGTCAACCACGATCAGACCGTCAACTCCCGCTTCGACCGCGTCGGCAACGAAGCGTTCCACCGGATACACATATATGGGGTTGAAATAGCCCATTAGCACTAGGGGGGTGGCGGGATCGGTGGCACGGAACGCCCGCACCATGCCAAGCGTCTTTTTCATGGTTTGGCCGGACTTTAAGGCCCTTTGGGACGAGGCCTGGATGGCGGGGCCGTCGGCCATGGGGTCGGAAAATGGCATGCCGAGCTCGATCAGGTCGGCGCCAGCTTCCGGCAGGGCCTTAAGGACAGCGAGCGAGGTCTCGTAATCGGGGTCGCCGGCGGTGATGAAGGTGACAAGCCCGGCGCGCCCCGCCCGCTTCAGCTCAGCGAAACGGCGTTCGATGCGAGACATACTGGTTGTCGTTGTGGTCAGTTTGCCCCTCGCGTCTTGGCACTCAAATAGCTCGCAACCGAATCCAGATCCTTATCGCCGCGGCCGGAAAGGTTGACCACCATCAGGTGATCTTTCGGCTTCTGCGGCGCAAGATCGAGCACGCGGGCGAGCGCGTGCGCCGGCTCCAGCGCCGGGATGATGCCTTCGAGCTTGCTGCAAAGCTGGAACGCGGCTACCGCCTCGTCGTCGGTCGCCGACAGGAATGTCACGCGGTTCACGTCGTTGAGCCAGGCATGCTCCGGCCCGATGCCGGGATAATCGAGGCCGGCAGAGATGGAATGCGCTTCCTCGATCTGCCCGTCGTCGTTCATCAACAAATAAGTGCGGTTCCCGTGCAACACGCCGGGCCTACCGCCGGCGATGGAGGCGGCGTGCTGGCCGCTGTCCAGACCGTGGCCGGCCGCCTCGACGCCGTAGATCTCGATCCCCGGCTCGTCGAGGAACGGATGGAACAGGCCCATGGCATTGGAGCCGCCGCCGATACAGGCGATCAGCGAATCCGGCAGCCGGTTTTCCGCCGCAAGCATCTGCTCGCGCGTCTCGCGGCCGATGATCGACTGGAAATCGCGCACCATGGCGGGGTAGGGATGCGGGCCGGCCACCGTGCCGATGCAATAGAACGTGTCGTGCACATTGGCGACCCAATCGCGCAGCGCCTCGTTCATCGCATCCTTGAGCGTCTTGGAACCGGATTCAACGGCGCGAACCTCGGCGCCGAGGATCTTCATCCGCAGCACGTTCGGCTTCTGCCGCTCGACGTCCACGGACCCCATGTAGACGATGCAGGGCAGTCCGAATTTGGCGCACAGCGTCGCGGTGGCAACGCCGTGCATACCGGCGCCGGTCTCGGCGATGATGCGCGTCTTGCCCATGCGCCGCGCCAGCATGATCTGGCCGAGCACGTTGTTGACTTTGTGCGCGCCGGTGTGATTGAGGTCCTCGCGCTTGAAATAGATTCTTGCGCCGCCGCAGTGCTGGGTGAGCCGCTCGGCGAAATAAAGCGGCGAAGGCCGGCCGACGTAAGTCGCGAGATGGTGGTCCATCTCATTCTGGAATTTGGGATCGGCCTTGGCGTCGGTATAGGCCCGCTCGAGATCGAGGATCAGCGGCATCAGCGTCTCGGCGACGAACCGCCCGCCATAGAGTCCGAAATGGCCGCGCTCGTCGGGCCCGCCCCGATAAGTGTTCAGCGGATTTGGTTCGGTGCGTGCACTCATGAGGCTATAGCCCGTGTTTGCGACGCGGCGGACTTTGCCGCCAGAATGAAATTTCTTACCAGCTCGGCGTCCTTGTCGCCGGGTGCCCGTTCGACCCCGGAGGAGACGTCGACCAGAGCGGCCCCGGTCGCCCTGATAGCCGCGCCGACCGTCTCAGGGGTCAGGCCACCGGAGAGCGCGAACGGCGCGGCGAAGCCTTTGAGCGCCAGCCAATCGAAAGCGACGCCGTTGCCGCCGGGCAAAGCCGCGCCGGGATCGGCCTTGGCATCGAACAGAATATGATCGGCGCTCGCGGCGTAGGCGGCGGCCGCGGCCACGTCGGCCGGCCTGGCAATCGCCACGGCCTTCATCACCGGCAGGCCGGCGCGGGCCCTGATCGCGGCAACCCGCGCGGGCGTCTCGCGGCCGTGTAGCTGGAGCAGGTCGGGACGGACCCGCTCGATGACACCGTCGATCAGCGCATCGTCAGGATCGACCATGACAGCGACGCTACCGATTCGGCCGCGGGCGATGGCGGCGAGAACACGGGCCTCTTCCGGCTCGACATAGCGCGGGCTGGTGGGGAAGAGGACCAGCCCGACATAGTCGGCGCCTGCCTCCGCCGCGGTTTCGATGATGGCAGGCGTCCGCACGCCGCAGATTTTGACCTTGACCGGCACCGCTCAAGCTCTCGGATGAGGTTTTCGGCGGCCCTAGGGGCTCGCGTTGGCGCCACCCTATGCCAATCCGGGGGGCCAAGTCCATCGCACTGCAACATAAACTAGGCGCGGACGGCCAGGAATCCAGCTCGAAAGGGGTTTCCGGCTTCTTCCGGCTACTCGGCCGGAAGCTGTGCGCGGGGGGCGCCGCGGTCCGTGCTTTCGAGCTCCTTCTCCAGCCGGTCGGCCTGGCGGCGCCAATCGCGCGCCTGGCGGGTCTCCTCCCGCGCCAAGCGGCGCCATTTGCCCTGGCCGATCCAGGTGGCGATGCCGCCGACCACGAGGCCAAAGGCGAACCCGCCGAGCAGAAGCAAAAACAGCGGCGCCTCGAGCGACAGGCCCGGCTCGGTGCCGCCGAGGGGATCGAGAACGAGCAGCGCCGGCTTGCGGTTGACCACGGCCAGAGCGATCAGCACGACGGCAAGGGGCAGAACGACTAGGACGAGGATCAGCTTACGCCACACGGCCGCTGGCTCTCCCGGCACAGGCTAGCGGGTGCCGTCAGGATTCAAGCGCTCGCGCAGTTCCTTGCCGGTCTTGAAGAAGGGCACGTATTTGTCCTCGACATAGACCGTGTCGCCCGTGCGCGGATTGCGTCCCTGCCGCGCCGCGCGATGCTTCACCGTGAAGGCGCCAAAGCCGCGCAGTTCGACCCGGTCGCCGCGCGCCAGTGCGCCGGTGATCTCGTCGAGCACGATGTTGATGATGCGCTCGACGTCGCGATGGAAGAGATGTGGATTGGCGGCGGCGACCTTCTGAATCAACTCCGACTTGATCATGATAAGCCCCACCTAGCCGGGCGCCTCAAAGGCCTAGGCCATTACGTTTCCCCGCTAATTCGCAACAGGGTGCCAAACGGAAACCAGGCCGTCAAGCTTGAGGGTAGCCGAGATTTGGCCGGCGATGCCAGCAATTCTCTCGACCGAAAGTCCGATTGAGGCAGCCAAGGATTGAAACAGCCAGCCAAACAAGCCGGCGCTTTCCTGGGTCGGTTTCCAATCGACGATCTTAAGCCCCGCCGGAACCTTGCCCTCCTTGGTGAGCCAACTCATCGCCGCCCTCTCGTCGCCGATCTGATCGACGAGTTTCAATTCTACGGCCTGCCGGCCGGAATAGATGCGGCCGTCGGTCAGGCCCGGGACGGAGCGTGGCTCGATCTTGCGGCGATCGCCGACCAGGTCGAGGAACCAACCCTTGGCATCCTGCACCATCTCCTCGGTTACCGCACGGCCTCGCTCGTCGATGGGCTGGAAGGGACTTGGCACCGCCTTCAACGGGCCGCTCTTCACCTCCTCGACCTTGATGCCGAGGGTATGGAGCAGTTCGTTCACCTCGGCCCATTGGAAGATCACGCCGACCGATCCGGTGATGGTGTTGCCGTAGACGAAGATGCGGTCGGTGGCGAGCGCCACGATATAGGCAGCGGAGGTGGCGAGCGTGCCGCAGACCGCGACCACCGGTTTCTTCTCGGCCAGGCGCCGCACGGCGTCATACATGGCTTCGCCGCCGGTGGTGGTGCCGCCCGGGCTGTTGATGTCGAGGATGACGGCCTTGACCTGTTCGGCCTTGGCGACCTTGTCGATCAGCTCGCTCATCTTGCGGTCGTCGGTGATGAGGCCCGACACGGTGATCCGCGCGACATGGGGCAGGATGCCGCCGGGACCGCCGGCGCCCTGGTCGCTGAGCAGGAGCGCGCCGAACAGCAGCAGCCCAAGCACCACGGCGGCGATCCGCCATGCCGTCAGCCGCCGCTTGAGGCGGCGCCGGTCGATCACGCTTTCAGCGTCGAGAGCCATGGAACCTCGCGCAAATCTACCGCTTCAACACGGCGCCAAGGACCGGAAACGATTAGTTTTCGCTCACTCTTCCGGCGTGGCGCTCGTCTCGTCATCGCCCTTGGCGGCGCGCTTGCGCTTGGGCTTCGCGGCAGGCTCCTCGTCGTCGTCGCCCTTCACCTTGTTCAGAGCCGCGCCGAGGATGTCGCCGAGCGACGCGCCTGAGTCGGTCGAGCCGTATTGCGCCACGGCCTCCTTCTCATCGGCGATCTCCAGCGCCTTGATCGACACCGAGACCTTGCGTGCTTTGGCGTCGACCTGGGTGACGACGGCATCGAACTTCTCGCCGACGCCGAAGCGATCGGGCCGCTGCTCCGAGCGGTCGCGCGACAGGTCCGAGCGGCGGATGAAGGTGGTGAGGTCGTGATCGATCAGCTTGGCCTCAAGACCGTTGTCTTTGACGGCAGTCACCTCGCAGGTGACGCGCAGGCCCTTCTTCAACTTGGTGGACGGTGCGCCCGAGGCGAACGGATCGGCGGTCAACTGCTTGATGCCGAGGCTGATGCGCTCTTTCTCGGAATCGGCCTCGAGCACCACGGCCTTGGCATTGTCGCCCTTCTTGTAATCTTTGAGGGCCTCCTCGCCTGGCTTGGTCCAGTCGAGGTCGGACAGATGGACCATGCCATCGATGCCGCCGTCCAAGCCGATGAACAGGCCGAACTCGGTGATGTTGCGGATCTGGCCGTCGATGGGCGTGCCGGGCGGATGGCTGGCGGCGAACGCGACCCACGGGTTCTCCTGGGTCTGCTTCAGGCCGAGCGAGATGCGGCGCTTGTCGGGATCGACCTCGAGCACCTGAACCTCCACCTCCTGGCTGGTCGAGACGATCTTGCCGGGATGGACGTTCTTCTTGGTCCAGCTCATCTCCGAGACGTGGATCAGGCCTTCGACGCCGGGCTCAAGCTCGACGAAGGCGCCATAGTCGGTGATGTTGGTGACGGTGCCCTTGAACCTGGAGCCGACCGGATATTTGGCGGCGATGCCCTCCCACGGATCGGCCTCGAGCTGCTTGATGCCGAGGCTGATGCGCTGGGTCTCGGGATTGATGCGAATGATCTGCACCTTCACCGTGTCGCCGACATTCACGATCTCGCTCGGATGGGTGACACGTCTCCACGCCATGTCGGTGACATGCAGCAGCCCGTCGATGCCGCCGAGATCGATAAAGGCGCCGTAGTCGGTGATGTTTTTGACCACGCCGTCGATGACCTGGCCCTCTTCTAGACGGGCCACGATCTCGCTGCGCTTCTCGGCGCGGGTCTCTTCCAGCACCGAGCGGCGGGAGACGACGATATTGCCGCGGCGGCGATCCATCTTCAGGATCTGGAACGGCTGCGGCATGTTCATCAGCGGTCCGACGTCGCGGATCGGACGGATGTCCACTTGGCTGCCCGGCAGGAACGCCACCGCGCCGTCGAGATCGACGGTGAAGCCACCTTTGACGCGGTTGAAAATGACGCCTTCGACGCGCTCGCCGGCCTTGTATTTCTCTTCGAGCCTGGTCCAGCTCTCCTCGCGCCGCGCCTTCTCGCGCGACAGCACCGCCTCGCCGGCCGAGTTCTCGACGCGCTCGAGATAGACATCGACCTCGTCGCCGACCGAAAGGTCGTGCGAGCGGCCCGGCAAGCCAAACTCTTTCAGGGGGACGCGGCCTTCGGTCTTGAGCCCGACGTCGATTACCGCAACGTCCTTCTCGATGGCGACAACGGTGCCCTTGACTACACTGCCTTCCTGCAGCGCAGTCCCGGAGAGGGTTTCCTCAAGCAGGGCGGCGAACTCGTCGCGGCTCGGATGGCTAATGCTCGTCTGCGGCTCGGTCATCTAGGCTCCTACTCGGCGTCGCATCATCATACACGTCTCCTGCCTCCGTGGCTTGGCCGGAGGCCCTTATTCGGTTCGGTTCAGCGCGGCAGGGATTGCGAAAGCTGGCCGAGGGCGGCCTTGAGCTACCCTCTCCTCCGCTCGCTAACCCTCGCGGAAATCATCGAAAAGTGATGCGCCAATGCAAAATGGGCAGGAGCCTCAACCGGCCTGCCCCGCATGGCCCATCGCAGCATCGATCAAAGCGATGGCTGCCTTGAACGCGGCGTCTATATCCAAATTCGTGGTGTCGAGCAAGTACGCGTCCTCGGCCTGGCGCAAGGGTGCCGCGGCACGGTTCTTGTCCCGCTCGTCGCGACGCCTGATATCGGCCAGCACTTCCGCCTCGCCGATCGCCATTCCGGCGGCTTTCAGCTCGAGAAAGCGCCGCCGGGCGCGCTCCTCGGGGGTGGCGGTGACGAACAGCTTCACGTCGGCTTCGGGGCAGATCACGGTGCCGATATCGCGGCCGTCGAGCACCACGCCGGGCTTGCGCCGGGCGAAAGCGCGCTGATAGGCGAGCAGGGCGTTCCGCACCGCAGCGTGGCTGGCGACGATGGAGGCGGCCTCGCCGAGCCTGCCGTCCATCAGAAACGGGTCGCCCAAAGTCCCGAGATCGAGCGCCTCGGCCGCGGCCAGTCCGGCGGCTTGGTCCGCGGGGCTCGCTCCGGCAGCCAGGGTATCGCGCGCCACCGCACGGTAGAGCTTGCCGGTATCGAGATGGATCAGGCTGTAATGCGCCGCGATGCGCTTGCCGAGCGTGCCTTTGCCCGAGGCGGCCGGTCCGTCGATGGCAATGATCATACGGCACTCTTGGCGCGTTCGATGCCGGCGCGGATCAGGTCAGCGGTCACCGGCGCACCGCCTTGCGGAATTTCGATGATGACATTGATCTCGTGCGGAGGATTGTCGCCGACCGGGATGCTTGCGATGTCCATGGTGAGAGGCCTCGCAAGTGGCGTTAAGACAGTCCAGCGCCGAGCTTGGTCATCAGCGCCGCGAAGTCGGGGAAGCTCGTCCTGATCATGGTGGCATCGTCGACCGTGACGGGCAAGCGCGCGCCAAGGCCGAGCGTGAGGAACGCCATGGCGATGCGGTGGTCCATGTGCGTCTCGACCCTGCCGCCGCCCGTGACCTCGCCGCTCCCCTGGACGATCAGGTCGTCGCCGTCGACGCGGGCCGAGACGCCGCACGCGACGAGACCGGCGGCGGTGGCGGCAAGCCGGTCGCTCTCCTTCACCTTGAGCTCGGCGAGACCTTGCATCTCGGTCGCGCCGTCGGCGAAGGCGGCAACGCAGGCGAGGACCGGATATTCGTCGATCATCGACGGCGCGCGGTCGGGCGGCACGCGCACGCCCTTGAGCGCGCTCGTCTTGACACGGAGATCGCCGACCGGCTCGCCCCCTTCGTCACGGCGGTCGAGCACCTTGATATGCGCGCCCATCTCGCGCAAGGTCTCGATGAAGCCGCTCCGCGTCGGATTGAGCAGAACGTTCTCGATGACAATGTCCGAGCCGGGAGAAATCAGCGCCGCGGCAATCATGAAGGCGGCCGAGCTCGGGTCTCCCGGCACGGCAATATGGGCGCCGTGAAGTTCGCCGTCGCCGCAGATGGTGACGGCGCGGGCGCCGCCGCCGCGATCTTCAGCACAAAGTTCGGCCCCGAAATAACCCAGCATGCGCTCGGTGTGGTCGCGCGCCGCGATCGGCTCGACCACGGTGGTACGGCCCGGCGCATGCAGTCCGGCCAGCAACACCGCCGACTTGACTTGGGCCGACGGCACCGGAAGATCGTAGACGATCGGCAGGAGGTCGCCGGTGCCGCGCACCACCAGGGGCAAGGTCGCATGGTCCTCGTCGGCGTCGGTTTCGAGGCCCATGGCGGCAAGCGGCGCGAGCACGCGGCCCATGGGCCTTCGCCGCAAGGAGGCATCGCCCGTGAATTCGACTTGCATGTCGTGGCCGGCGACGACGCCGAGCATGAGGCGGCTGCCGGTGCCGGAATTGCCGAAATCGAGCGGCGCGGACGGGGCCCGCAAGCCGCCGACCCCTTGGCCCGTCACCGCGACCGCGCCGTTGGATCGCTCGACCGCGGCGCCGAGCGCCTGTACGGCCTTGGCCGTGGCCAGCACGTCTTCGGCCTCAAGCAGGCCTGTGATGCGTGTCGTGCCGGTTGACAGCGCGCCCAAGATCAGCGCGCGATGGGAAATCGACTTGTCGCCCGGCACCCGAATCCGGCCGGAAAGGCGCGCCGACGGGCTTGCGGTCAAGGGCTGCTTCATAGGGTCTCAATTAGGCTTTTGGGGCGCTCGATAGCTTTTGACAGCACAGATGCGGCGTGGCAATGGGGAGCGCAATTCAGGACCATCATCGAGGATTATCAATGTCGAAACCCGCACGGGGAACCAAGCGCGTTTGCCCGAGCTGTGGGGCGCGGTTTTACGACTTGAGCCGGACGCCCATTACCTGTCCGGTGTGCCAAGCCGTCTATCAGGTGACGCCGCCCTCGTCGCGCCGCAGCGAGCGTGCCCAGCCGGTTGAGGTCAAGAAGGCAGTCGTCGTCGAGCCGGAGGTAGAGGCCCCCGTGCTCGAAAGCGCCGACATCATCAGCCTGGAAGAGGTCGAGGAGCCCGGGACCGAGGTTGCCGTCGAGGATGACGAAGAGATCGTCGATCTCGGCGACGACGCGCCGGAAATTCCGGCCGCAGACGACGACAACGCGTTTCTCGAAGAAGAGGAGGAAGGCGAGGCCGACGTCACGGGCATTGTCGGGACGCCGGGCGAGGAAACCTAGCTTCCCCGGGGGGCGGCGTGAGCCGGCGGCAATTGCCAATATTTGGCAACATGCATTTTCCTTGAACCGGTGAAACGCGCAGCCTAAGTCAAGTCTCGAGAAACCGGTCGTCCGGCTTCCGATTTCCCTGTTGAAGGGGCCATAGCTCAGTTGGGAGAGCGCGTGAATGGCATTCACGAGGTCGGCGGTTCGATCCCGCCTGGCTCCACCAAATTCCCCCAATATTTCCGTCGGCCGTTGCAGAGCGCCGGCTTTTCTGCCCTGACTCGACCCTGCTAAGATGATGATGTAGCCTGGAGATTGGGAAGGCGGGGGCCCATTCCATGTCTAACACAGCGGCTACAAACGGCGTTGAGGCGCCGAAGCCCACTTGGTACTTGGCCAGGGGCGACCAGCAATGGGGTCCGCTTGCCGACCGCGAGCTGCTGCTGCTCGCCGAGCGCGGCGGGCTCAAGACCGACGATCTGTTGTGGCGCCCTGGCTTCGAGTCCTGGACGCCGGTTCGCGAGGTTTGCGAGGCGGGGGACTTGCTCGGAAGCCGATCCCCTCACCCGGCAAATGGACAGGCGAACGACTCCGCCGCCGCGGCACCGGCCGCCGAGCCGAGCCACGAGAAGCCGAGCCTGCGCGCGAGACTGCTCAAGGAGCTGAAAAGCTTCCTCATCATGTTCTCTTATCTCTGGCTCGTGTTCTCCGTGTTTCTGGTCCACGAATGGAGCGTGCTCGCCAGCCACCAAATCGGATTCCGGTTCTACGGGCTCGCGGTCGTCAACGCGCTGGTGCTGTCCAAGATCATGCTCATCGCCGAAGCAATGCATTTTGCGCGCCGCTTCGAGGACAAGCCCCTCATCTATCCGATCGCTTACAAGTCGATTGCGTTCACCGTGCTGCTGATGGTCGCGTATATCGTCGAGGAGATCGCGGTCGGGATGTTCCACGGCAAGACCGCAGCCGAGAGCTTCCCCGAGATCGGCGGCGGCGGCATTGTCGGCGTGCTCACCGTCGGCGCCATCATGGGTGTCGCTCTGGTGCCGTTCTTCTCGTTCCGGGAGATCGCCCGCGTCGTCGGCGAAGCCGAGTTCCGCACTCTCATGCTCGGCCCGCCCCGAGAGAAGCGCGGCAGCGCGAACCCCGAGCCGGAACCCGTCCATCCCTGACCGGCGCTAATCGCTGCCCGCGACCGATACAACGACATTGGCGGCGCGCGCCATGCTGACCTGCCCCGGTAGATCCTGGTCGTAGGCGCCCGGCGCGATCAGGATGGCGTCCCCCGCCTTCGCGACCACGACGGCATGCGCCAGCGCCTTGAAGGCGGCGCCGCTGCTGCGGCCATCGTTGGCGTCACTGCCGGTCTTGGAATTGACGTACCAGGTCATCGCTCAACGCGCGGGAGACGTTCGGGGGCGCGGCAAGCTTAGTGCAAGGGGCCGGCAAGCGGTAGAAGCGAAACACGATCGGGTGAGCCGCGCCCTGCTCTGCTTGAATTCGCTGGGCATTTTCCCCATATCCGAGGCGGATTCAAAGGCTCGGCGCCCGCGGCGGGCCGAGCCGAAACTCAGAGGCGCCGTCAGGGCCTCGCCAACGGCATGGCGCAGCCGCTTATGGAAGGGCTTTCGCTCGATGTCGCGCATGACACTGCTCGATGGCAGTCTGTGGTTGAGCCTTACCGCGCCGCGTACGCTTGGCGGGGCAGGCAAGACAGGCGACCCCGGCTACCCTCCGTACAATATCGAGCTCCTGCCGAACGGCGGCAGCGAGCCGCAAGCCTTGCGCGTCACGCTTGCCGTGGCCGGCTTCAGCGCCGATGAGCTTGAGGTCTCGATCGAGGACGGCGACCTGACCATTCGCGGCAAGCAGCGCGAGGAGCAGAGCAAGGACTATCTCCACCGCGGGATCGCCGCGCGCCAGTTCAAGCGCACCTTTCAGCTTGCGAGCGGCGTCGAGGTCCGCAAGGCCGAGCTCGATAACGGCCTGCTCGCCATCGAGCTGGTGCGCCCGCATAAAGAGAAGCGGGTTTTGAAGGTCGGCATCACCGCCGCCGATTAAACCGATCGATGTGTTTTGCCAGGTAGCTTCGCCACCCTCTCAAGGAGGACCAGACCGAAGATGAATGAGTTCGAAAAAGAAGATCGCCAGACGCGCACGCCCATGACCAGGAGCGAATTCGCGCAACTCGGCGACGGTGAAGTGGCTTACATCAAGCGGCTCGATTCCGATGCCGCGGAACGGCTGTTCCCGGCGCTGTCCGAGGCGCCGAAGGGCATCGACCTGTTTGCCGTGCTCGGCGCCGACGGGACTCCCCTGGCGCTGACCGATAGCCGCCACGCGGCCATTGCCAACGCCATCGAGAACGATCTGGTGCCGGTCAGCGTGCACTGACATTCCCCTCTTCTTGCCAGTCATATAGGCTGGCCCGCTCGGCAACGGGGCGGTGAAGAGGAGGCCGGCATGCGACCCACGAAACTTGGCGACTTCGTTTTGCGGACTGGGCTTGCGCTGATGGTTGTCATCATGCTCGGCGCGACACCCGCGCGGGCCGAAGACAAGCTGCTGGTCGATACCGTCGAGCTCACCGGCGCCGTCATCTATCTTGGCGTCAAGCCTCCGGCATTCGTGATCGGCGTAGTCCGCAATGGAGAAACCGTGGTGCGCGGCTATGGTGAGATCGCCAAGGGAAGCGGCAAGGAGCCCGACGGCGACACGCTGATGCGCGTCGGTTCGATCACAAAAGCATTCTGTGGCGCCACGCTCGCCTCGATGGTGGCTGACGGCACGGTCAACTTCGGCGACCCGCTCCAGGACCGGCTCGGCTGGGACGTCAAGATTCCGGAACGCGACGGCAAGAAGATCAGGCTCATCGACCTTGCTACCCATTCCTCCGGCCTTCCCCGCGAGGCAGAGGGGACGCAGGGAGAGAACGCCACATCGGATCGGAGCAAGGAGGACTACGTCAAGGCGCTCGCGTCCGACCCTCAGCTTTTCGCGCCGGGCACCGGCATCCTTTACTCCAATTTCGGCTTCGACATGCTGGCGCAGGCTTTGGCCAACGCCGGAGGCAAACCCTATCCCGACCTGCTGAAGGAGCGCGTGCTCGATCCTGCCGGGCTCCAGGACACGCGTTTCGATCTGACCGAGGCCGACAAAACGCGAACCATGCAGGGACACAATTTCGACGGCTCGCCGATGCCGATCATCCCGACCTCGCCTCTGATCGTCGGCGCCGGCGGCCTCTACTCGACGGCCAACGATATGTTGCGCTGGCTTCGCTGGCATCTTGGTGCCGACTCGAAAGACTTCGAGATGCGGCTGCTCGACCACGCGGCCTATCTGGATCGCGATGGCCTCAATCCCGTGTTCGGGATGGACGAAGGTGGAGCCATGGACGCCATGGGGCTTGGTTGGGTGATCATGCGGCCCGAAGGCAACCGGCCGCTGATCTTTCACAAATCGGGCGGCTTGCAGGGGCAGTTCAGCTTCGTGGCGTTCGCGCCGACGCGCGGCATCGGCGTGTTCGCGTCGATGAACCAGTTCAGCGTCGAAGGCTTCGACGCCATGGCCAAGGCGACGATCGAGCTGATTACCGAGCTCGCGCCCCGCTAGGCGGCGTGGGAGGAGGCTTCTTCCTCGGTCAGGACGGCGTAGAGCGCCGCGGCGTCCCTGGAGGCGCGTAGTTTCTCCACTGCGCTGCCCTCGCGCAGCAACCGCGAGATGCGGGCAAGCGCCTTGAGATGATCGGCGCCGGCCCCTTCCGGAGCCAGCAGCAGAAACACGATATCGACCTTCTCGCCGTCGACCGCGTCGAACTCGATCGGCTCGGCGAGGCGGGCGAAAATGCCGACGATGCGCTTCAATCCGGCGAGCTTGCCATGCGGAATGGCGATGCCGTGGCCGAGCCCGGTCGAGCCCAGCCGCTCGCGCTGCAACAGGACGTCGAAAATGTCGCGCTCCTGAAGCCCGGTGAAACGGGCGGCGCGAGCCGACAAGTCCTGAAGGAGCTGCTTCTTGGTCTTGGCCTTGAGCGAGGACACGACAGAATCGGGGGAGATGAAATCACTGAGAAGCATCTGCCTACCCCTCTGATGGGCGCGGGTAGCGACGACCGGGCGGAAATCGCCTAGCGCCGCTTGTGCGCCTTCTTAGCCCCTAGTTGCGCTCCGCTACTCGAGCGCGAACCGTTTCGTTGCGCTACCGCTCCGCTACTTGAGCGCGTCTTTTGCTGCGCTACCGCCGGGTCGATCCAGCCGATATTGCCGTCGTCGCGGCGGTAGACCACGTTGATCTCGCCATGACGGGCATTGCGGAACACGACAAAGGCCCGATCGGATAAATCCATCTGCATGACTGCGTCGCTCACTGCCATTTCGTGTACCGGGGTCTCGGCTTCGGCGATAATAACGGGATTATCCTCATCGCGTTCCTTGTGCCCCTCAGAAGCGGCCTGAATGACATAGTCCGTGGCCGGCGTCTGCTTGCGAGCGGCCTCCCCGCCACCGTGCCGCTTTAGTCTCCGCTTGTAGCGGCGCACCCGTTTCTCGAGCCGTTCGCAGGCGAGATCGGCGCTCTGATAGGCGTCGGCCGCCACGCCATGGGCTTCGAGACTCATGCCCTGCCACAAATGGATGGTGCAGTTGGTCCGAAACTCCCCGTGCTCCTTCTCGATGCGCACGTGCCCTTTCGGTTCGCGTCCGACGAACTTCTCGACCGTGTGCACCACGCGCTCCTGGACGTAACTACGCAACGCCTCGCCGACGTCCAGGTTCTTTCCGGTAACTTGTATCGTCATTGCCCGTGGAAGACTGTCGAATGGCCCTTCCCACCGCGTTTCCCGGGCGCATGCCGCTTTTTTAGCGGGACCGAATCGCCAGGGCGGAGATCGCGTACCCTGGGCCGGCTTCCACCGCGGGGCGGGAAGCTAGACCGCTCATCCCAAGGTGTCAAACCATCAATTTCGCGCTGCCCTCTTTACACGATTCTCGTGGCCGGCCAGCGCCTTAGAGCCACCTTACAGGCTCGCGCCGTGGGCGATGCGTTTGAGCCGGCGGCGCTGCACCGAAGACGGGATGCGCAACGCCTCGCGGTATTTTGCAACCGTGCGGCGCGCGATGTCGACACCGTCGCCTTTCAGGCGCTCGACGATCTTATCGTCCGACAGAACGTCGCCGACGGCCTCCGCCTCGATCATGGCCCGGATGCGGTCGCGCACCGATTCCGATGAGTGGGCGTCGCCGTTGCTGGTCGCCGCGATGGCCGAGGTAAAGAAATATTTGAGCTCGAACAAGCCACGATTGGTCGCCATGTATTTGTTGGCGGTGACCCGGCTCACGGTCGATTCATGCATCGAGATCGCGTCGGCCACGGTCTTGAGGTTCAACGGCCTGAGATGCCGGACGCCATAAGTGAGGAAGGCGTCCTGCTGGCGCACGATCTCTTGGGCCACTTTGAGGATGGTGCGGGCGCGCTGATCGAGGCTCTTGACCAGCCAATTCGCCGTCTGGAGGCAATCGACCAGGTAGCTCTTGTCCTCTTTGCGGGTGGTCGATTTGCAGACGGTGGCGTAATAGGTCTGGTTGACCAGCACGCGAGGCAGCGTGTCGCTGTTTAGCTCGACATGAAAATTGCCGTCGGGCAGCGCGCGGACCAGCACGTCGGGCACGATCGGCTGCGTCGGCGCCGAGCCATATTTCAAGCCGGGCTTGGGATTGAGCCGCCGCACCTCCTGGATCATGTCCATCAGATCTTCGTCGGATACGCGCGCGGCGCGGCGCAGCGCGGCGAGGTCGTGAACGGCGAGCAGGTTGATGTTCTCGATCATGGCCGCCATCGCCGGGTCGCAGCGGTCCTGCTCCTTGAGCTGGAGCGTCAGGCACTCGCACAGATCGCGGGCGAACACGCCACAGGGATCGAAGCCCTGCATCACGGCTAGGGTTTCCTCGACGAGCTCCAGCGGCGCGTCGAGCAACTCGGCGAGGCTGTCGAGATCGCCGCGCAAATAGCCGGCCTCGTCGGTCAGGTCGATGAGATGGTGCCCGATCAGGCGGCGAGCCGGATCGGCGAAGGCAAGGGTGAGCTGTTCGGTCAGGTGATTCCTGAGCGTCCTCTCCTCGGCCACGTAGGATTCGAGATTTGAGTCCTCATCGACACTGGCGCGCGAGCCTTGGCCGAGCGTGCTCCAGCCGGAGTCCTTGAGCACGCCGGGCGAAAATCCGTCAGCATCGGGAAAGACATCTTGCGGCTCGGCATCGAGATCGTCGGTGCGGTTGGCGCCGGTCTCAAGATCGGCCCAATCGTCGCCGCCCCCCCTTCGGCCTCGCCCTCGCCCGCCTGAGTCTCCGCGGGCGCGCCCGAACCGTTCTGCTCGACGGCCTCCTTGGCGACCGACACCGGCTCGGCGGCAGGCTCCGCCGCAGGGTTGCCGGTCTCGTCAGGGTCGGCGCGCTCCAACAGCGGATTGCGCTCAAGCTCGGCCTCGACGAAGGTGACGAGTTCCATGTTGGAGAGCTGCAACAGCTTGATCGCCTGTTGCAGTTGCGGCGTCATAACCAAACTATGGGTCTGACGGAGTTCGAGCTTAGTGGTGATTGCCATTGTCGAACTCACTCACACCGGCGGCTCAGATTTTGAACTGGTCGCCGAGATAGACGCGCCGCACGTCCTCGTTATTGATAACCTCTTGCGCGGTGCCGTGGGTCAGCACCATGCCGTCATGGATAATATAGGCGCGGCTGACAAGGTCGAGGGTCTCGCGCACGTTGTGGTCGGTGATCAGGACGCCGATGCCGCGCTGGGTCAGATGGCGCACCAGCGCGCGAATATCGTTAACCGCGATCGGATCGATGCCGGCGAACGGCTCGTCGAGCAGCATGAAGGACGGGCGCGTGGCGAGCGCGCGGGCAATCTCGACGCGGCGGCGCTCGCCGCCCGACAGCCGCATGGCCGGCGAGGTCCGCAAGCGCGTGATGCGAAACTCCTCGAGCAGCGCGTCGAGCTGGACGTGGCGTTCCTTCTTGTTGGGCTCCACGGTCTCGAGCACGGCCAGGATGTTCTCCTCCACCGTAAGTCCCCTGAAGATCGACGCCTCTTGGGGCAGATAGCCGATGCCGAGCCGCGCCCGGCGATACATCGGCAGCTTGGTCACGTCGCGCCCGTCGATCTTGATCGAGCCTTCGTCGGCGGGGATAAGACCGGTGATCATGTAGAACACGGTGGTCTTGCCGGCGCCGTTAGGCCCGAGCAATCCGACCGCTTCGCCGCGGAGGACATCGAGGCTGACGCCGCGGACCACGGTGCGCTTCTTGAAACTCTTGACCACGGAGCGGACGGTAAGCCGGCCGACCCCTGGCTCGGCCCCGGCTCCCGGCGAATGGTCGATCGTCTCCGCGGGAGCGATAGCCCCTGGCGCGGCGACTGCCTCGCGTGGGAACGACAGCAATTTGCCCACTACCCCTTCCGCTCCTTAGTCGTTGAAGCGCCGGCAGGTTAACATCTTATAAGCCCGGGACTCAGGGCTGGCCGTTCGGCGAAATCGGCCACGGCACATCGCCAGCTTCGGTGTCCGCCGGCGTCTCGTCGTGTGACGCTGCGCTATCGGGCGTGTCGCTGTTCGGCGAAGCGTCCTCGGCGGCTGCACCAGGCTTGGCTCTGGCGCCGCCCGTCTTGGCCTTCTTGGCGGCTTCCTTCGGCATGAACAGCGCACGGATACGGCCCCCGGCGGCGTCATTCCCTGAATTTTCGAACCGGCTTTCGCCCGTCGTCAGATCGATGACGAGCCGGTCTCCCTTTAGCACATTCTCGCCTTGGGTTAACACCACATTGCCACCGACGGTTACCTGCTGCGCCGGCAGATCGTAAATGGCCCAGTCGCTGGTGGTGGTCTGGTCCTTGTCGCTGGTGATGACCACTTCGCCCTTGGCCTCGATCTTGGTGATCTGGGCGTTCTCGCCGGCAGCAGGCGCGCCGCTGCCTTGGGCGTCTGCCACCTTGGTCGCGGGCGCGGCCTCGCCCCCCTCTTTCTTCGGCCCTGGGGCAAGCTTGTCCCCGCCGACATAGTGCACGTTGAGCTCCTTGGCGCGCAGAATGGTGGTGCCCTGCACGGCTTTCACATTGCCTTTGAAGGTCGCGTATTTCTCCTTGTCGTGCACCACCAGCACGTCGGACTCGATGTCGATCGGCTCATTGGAGCTCTCGGTCAGGCCGCCGAAGGCATTGGTGAGGGTCTGCGCGGCCAAAGGCGCAGCGGATAGGAAGGCGACCGCAATCGAGAACAGGGCAACGAGCGCGAGGCGTTGTGAGCTGCTCATGGCGAGCCCGCCGTCACGGCGCTCGCATCGTCAGGCAACACCCCGCTTTCTCCCGGCATCGGCGGCACACCTTGCGCGACCGGCAATGTCCCGCTTTCTCCCGGCATCGGCGGCACACCTTGGGCGACCGGCATCGGCGGCATCACTTGCGCGGCCGGCAGTGTCCCGCTTTCTCCCGGAATTGGCGACACGGCTTGCGCGGCCGGCACGCCTTCCTTTTGCGCCGGCTTGGTGTCTTTCGGTGGCTTGACGATGTGCACACGCACCTTGCCTCGGAAGGTCAGGGTGTGGGCGGCGGACCGCAAGGTGAGGGCGTTGGCCTTGACGGTACCATTGGTCAACACGAACGAGACCGGGCGATGCGAGCGCAGAATCTGGTTCTTGGTGTCGAGCGAGGCATGGATCAGCTCGCCGGTGACGCCCGAACTGGTGGCGATGGTGATGCGGTCCTGCATCACCAGCCGCTCGACTTTGCTGTCGTATACGCCGCGGATCGCCTCCATACGCGACCAGCCGCCGTCGGGCGCCGCGATATCGGCCTTGATGGCGTGGAGCTTGATCACATTAGGGCTCTTGATGTCCTGGTCGGCGTAGTCGGCGCCGATGACATATTGCCCGTTCTTCTTGTCGGCGCCCTTCAGCTTGGGGTTGGTCATGCGCAGATTGCCGTCGGCCATCTCGATCCCGTCGATGCTCGCCGTCAGGTCGCCGACATTGACGCTGAGCTGCGTCGAGATGAAGTAGGAGGCGAGCACGAGCAGGGCGACGACCGGCAGCACCTTGCGCAGGATGGCGACGATGCGGCTATGACGCTCGGCCTTGGTAAAGGCGCGCGCCCGCTCCTCGCCCGTGCGGATGCGGTACCGCTGGCTGCCGGGAACGATATTCGCCTCAATCGCCATCTTTCCCGCCCAGAAATTCCGAACACCCGGCAGTTTACGCCGAACTGGCAGCAGCTAGCCGCAGGACTTTGATGACATTGCGACCGCGAGCCCCGGCCCGGGCGCCCTTTTCGGCCGTTAATGGGCGAAAGGATCGATCTCCGACCAGCCCCTGAGGTCGAGCTCGGCCCGAATCGGCAGAAACTCAAAGCAGGCGCGGGCCAGTCCCTCGCGTCCCTCGCGCCTCAGCATGGCGTCGAGTCTCTCCCTTAACGCGTGCAGATGCAACACGTCGCTGGCGGCATAAGCGAGCTGGTCCGGGGTCAGCTCAGCCGCCCCCCAGTCGGAGGATTGCTGCTGCTTGGACAGCTCGATGCCGAGCAACTCCTTGCATAGATCCTTGAGGCCGTGGCGGTCGGTGAAGGTACGGGCGAGCTTCGAGGCCACCTTAGTGCAGTAAACCGGCCGCGGCATGACCCCGAAATAGTGCTTGAGCACGGCCATGTCGAACCGGCCGAAATGGAAGATCTTGAGCACGCTCTCGTCGGCGAGCAGCCGCTTCAGCTCGGGCGCGTCGTAGTTGCCGTCGAGTTGCACTAGTACGGCGCTGCCGTCGCCCTCGGACAGCTGCACCAGACAGAGCCGGTCGCGATAGGGCTCAAGGCCCATCGTCTCGGTGTCGATGGCGACGATGCGGCCGGTGAGGCGCCCCTTTGGCAGGTCGCCTTTGAAGAGTTCGACGTTCGGTGGCTGGCTCAAGCTCGCAGCGCTCCTTGGCGGCCCATTATGGACGCGAGGCGCTTAAGAAACAGGGAATGGTGCCCAGGAGAAGACTCGAACTTCCACGCCCTTTCGGGCACTAGCACCTGAAGCTAGCGCGTCTACCAGTTCCGCCACCTGGGCTTAATGAGCCTCAAGTACGATTGGCACCCCGCAAAGTCAATCAGCCGGCGGTGCTTCACACGGTTCGGCTCGGTCGTGTAATGCTGCGGATGCGAACAGAGGGCTCAAAGGGTAAGGCCGTGGCGATCACTCTCAACAACCGGGCGCTGGTCACGATCTATGGCGGCTCGGGCTTCATCGGCCGCCATGTGGTGCGGGCCATCGCCAAGACCGGGGCCCGCATGCGGGTGGCGGTCAGGCGGCCGGAACTGGCCGGCCATCTCCAGCCGCTCGGCGGCGTCGGCCAGATCAACCCCGTGCAGGCCAATGTGCGCTTTCCCAATTCGCTGCTTGCCCCCGCCCAAGGCGCCGACGCCGTCATCAATCTCGTCGGCATCTTGTTTCCGTCCGGCAAGCAGACCTTCACCTCGGTGCAAGACGAGGGCGCGCGCCATGTGGCGGAGGCCGCGCGCGCGGCCGGCGCGCAGGCGCTGGTGCATGTCTCGGCGATCGGCGCCGACCCGGGTTCGCCGTCCGTCTATGCGCGCAGCAAAGCGGCAGGCGAGGCTGCGGTGCGCGATGTGTTCCCCGGCGCAGTGATTCTCAGGCCGTCGGTCGTGTTCGGGCCGGAGGACGATTTCTTCAACCGCTTCGCCGCGCTGGCGCGGATCGCGCCGGTGCTTCCCCTGATCGGCGGCGGCAACACCAAGTTTGAGCCGGTATTCGCCGGCGACGTGGCCAAGGCGGTGATCGCCGCCCTGACAGGCACGGCAGAAGCCGGCGCGCCGTACGAGCTTGGCGGGCCGGAAGTGCTGACCCTCAAAGAGGTGATGGAGCGCGTGCTCACCTACACCATGCGCAAGCGCCTGTTCGTGCCGGTTCCCATCTGGCTGGCCAAACTCAAAGGTGCTTTCCTGCAACTCCTGCCGAATCCGATGCTGACAGTCGACCAGGTCAAGCTGCTTCAGACCGACACTGTGGTGAGCGAGGACGCCAAGCGTGCCGGGCGCACGCTCGAAGGTCTCGGCATCGCGCCGGTGGCGGTCGCGGCCGTGGTCCCCGCCTATCTCGAGCAATACCGCCCGCGCGGCCAATTTTCGATCTACCGGCCCGAGCCTTGAGCCATCAGGTGTAGAGCAGCACCAGCAGGAAGCCGCCGAGCACCATGCGGTAGAGCACAAAAGGCAAAAAGCTGACGCGCTTCACCACCGCCATCAGGAAGGCGATCGCGACGAGGCCGGCGACGAAGGTGAGCCCGGCGCAATAGACCGCATCCATGGTGACCGGCTCGCCGCTCGCGAGCGCATCGCCGACCGTGAAAATGCCGGCGCCGGCGATGGCCGGGATACCGAGCAGAAATGAAAAACGCGCCGCGTCGGGACGCGTGAAGCCCAGGAAGCGCGCGGCGGTCATGGTCACGCCCGAGCGGCTGGTGCCCGGGATCAGCGCCAAGGCTTGCGCCACGCCGATCAGCAGCGCGCTGCCGAGCGTCATGTTGGCGATGGTCCTGTCCTGCGGGCCCACCATGTCGGCGATCAGCATCAATATGCCGTATAGGATGGTGTTCCACGCCACCACCGCGACGTTGCGTTCGAGATCGGTGAAGCCGTATTCCTTGAGGAAGATGCCGAAGGCGACGGCCGGGATGGTAGCCAGCACAATGTAGATGGCGAGCCGCCCGTCGGGGGTGACCCTCCCCTTGAGCAGCTCGAGTGCGCCCTTGATGAGCCGTACCACGTCGCGCCAGAAATAAATGAGAATGGCGAGCAGGGTGCCGAGGTGGGTCATGACGTCGACCACCAGGCCCTGGTCCTGCCAATGCATGATCTGGGGGACCAGAATCAGATGGCCCGAGGAGGAAATCGGCAGAAACTCGGTGATCCCCTGCACCACGGCAAGGACGATGATCTGCTCTATAGTCATAAGTCCCTCGTCGGCCCGGCTTGTTCCCCGCGCGAGCAGGTTCTATACGAGGCTCCAGTCTCGCGCGATTCATTTTGCACCGACTGACCGCCCAACGGGCCGATGGCGACTCTGCTGCATTATCCGCTCTGCGCATTCTCGCGGTCGATCCGGCTCGCGCTCGACGAGTGCGGCGTCGAGGCGGAGTTCGCCGAAGAGCGCCCTTGGGAATGGCGCCGGGAATTCGTGGCGCTGAATCCGGCCGGAACGCTGCCGGTACTCATCACCGATGAACGCGGCCCGATCGTCGGCGCCTATGCCATCTCGGAATATCTGGGCGATACCGCCGATGAGCGCGACGCCCGTCTATTCCAGCCGTTTCCCGGCGACGAAACGCAGCGCGCCGAGGCGCGACGCCTGGTCGACTGGTTCCACCGTAAGTTCCACGAAGAGGTAACGTCCTATCTCGTCGAGGAGAAGGTGTTCAGGCGGTTCGGCCCCCAAAGCGCCTCGCCCGATATGGAGGCGATGCGGGCGGGGCACGACAATCTGCGCTATCATCTCGCCTATATCGGCCATCTCGCCGAGACGCGCAGCTGGCTTGCCGGCGATGCCATGAGTTTCGCCGACCTCGCCGCCGCGGCGCATCTGTCGACGCTCGACTATCTCGGCGAGGTGCCGTGGGAGGAGCATGAGGCGGCCAAGAACTGGTATGCGCTGTTGAAATCGAGGCCGTCGTTCAGGCCGCTGTTGCAGGACCGCATCGCCGGGTTCTCTCCTTCGGGAACCTATGCCGACCTCGATTTCTGACCGGCGCGCCCCGACATGAGTGGGCATGGCAGAGACGCTGAAACAAAGGATCGTCGCTGAAGCCAAGGCCCTTGGTTTCGATGCCGTGCGCTTCGCCTCGGCCGCCCCTGTCGATGGCGCCGGCGACGCGCTCGATGCGTTTCTCGCCGAAGGGCGCCAGGGCGACATGGCGTGGCTCTCGTCCACCGCCGGGCGCCGCAAAGCCCCCCGCGCGCTGTGGCCTCAAGCCAACAGCGTCATCCTGCTCGGATTGAATTACGGGCGTCCCGGCGATCCGCTGGCAATCCTCAAGGAAAAGTCCCGCGGCGCCATCTCGATCTATGCGCAGAGCGCCGATTATCACGACGTGCTCAAGGCGAAGCTCAAGCCGCTCGCCGCGCGCGTGCAGGAGCTGGCCCAAGGCGAGGTGAAGATCTTCGTCGACACCGCGCCGGTGATGGAGAAGCCGCTCGCGGCGCGGGCCGGGCTCGGCTGGCAGGGCAAGCACACCAACCTCGTGTCGCGCGAGTTCGGATCCTGGCTGTTCATCGCCTCGATCTTCACCACCGCGGCCATCGAACCGGACGCGCCGGAGGAAGACCATTGCGGCGCCTGCCGCCGCTGCCTTGACGTGTGCCCCACCAATGCGTTCACCGCGCCCTACCGGATCGATGCGCGCGCTTGCATCTCCTACCTCACCATCGAGCATAAGGGACATATCGCGCCGCGATTCCGCGCGGCGATGGGCAATCGAATCTTCGGGTGCGACGATTGTCTTGCGGTCTGTCCATGGAACAAATTTGCCAGCCTCGCGCATGAGGCCAAGCTGAGCGTCAGAGCCGAGAGCGATAACCCGCCGCTGGCCGAGCTGCTGACCCTCGACGATGAAGCGTTTCGCGCCCGGTTTCGCGGTACGCCGATCAAGCGCACCGGCCGCGACCGCTTCCTGCGCAATGTGCTGATCGCCGCCGGCAATTCCGGCGACGCGGCACTCGTGCCGCTGGTTGAAGCGCGGCTCGAAGACCCCTCCCCGCTGGTGCGCGCCATGGCGGTATGGGCGCTCGCGCGGCTGGCGCCGCAACGCTTCCGGGCCCTGCGCGGCACACACGCCAACGATGCCGACCAAGCTGTGCGAAACGAATGGCTGGGAGAAGCGGCGTGAGCCGCCTGTTCGCCTTCGGCCTCGGCTTTACGGCTCAGGCGCTGGCGATGCGCGTTGCCGATAAAGGCTGGCAGGTCGCCGGCACGGCCCGCGACGTTGGCAGAATCGGCCAACTCGCATCGCGCGGCTACGAGGTGGCCCAGTTCTCTGGAGAAGCCGGGAACGCCGCGCTTCCCATGGCGCTCCAAGGCACGAGCCATGTCCTGCACTCGATCCCGCCCGGACCGGAAGCCGATCCGGTGCTGGCGCATTATCGCGACGAGATCGCGCGCCTCTCCTCGCTCGAATGGATCGGCTATCTCTCGACGGTCGGCGTCTATGGCGACCAGGAGGGACGCTGGGTCGACGAGGCCACTGTGACCAAGCCCAACACCGCGCGGACCGAGGCCCGGGTCGAAGCCGAACAGGCCTGGCTCGCCTTCGGTGAGGCCATCGGCGTTCCGGTGCAGATCTTCAGGCTGGCCGGCATTTATGGCCCTGGACGGAGCGTGTTCGACAAATTGCGCGAGGGCACGGCGCGGCGCGTCAAGAAGGACGGGCAGGTGTTCAGCCGCATCCATGTCGAGGACATCGCCAATGTGCTCGAAGCCTCGATCGCGCAGCCGCGCGCCGGTGCGATCTACAACGTCGCCGACGACGAGCCGGCCGCGCCCGGCGAGGTGGTGGCCTATGCCGCCAAGCTGATGGGGGTCGAGCCGCCGCCGGAAGTCGCCTTCGCCGAGGCCGACCTCACGCCAATGGCGCGGAGCTTCTACGAGGGCAGTCGGCGCATCGCCAATCAGCGCATCAAGTCGGAGTTCGGCGTGAAGCTGCGCTACCCCACCTATCGTGAAGGCCTCGCTTCGCTACTAACTCGCAGGTGACGCTTTCTCTACCAGTGCGGCGACGGTGGCTTCGAGGCGGCGCAGATCGTGCTCGCGCGACTGGCGATGGTCGCCGTCCTTGATCAGGGTCAGCTCGACATCGTCGCAGCATAAGAGATCGACCAGGTCGAGCGCGTGGCCCCAGGGCACGTCTGGGTCGCACATGCCTTGCAGGATGCGCACCGGCAGGTCGAGTTCAAGCAGATCTTCGCCGATCAAATGCTGCCGGCCCTCCTCGATCAGATGTTTGGTGATGGGATAGGGATCGCCGTACAGCGACGGCTCGTAATAGACGCTGTCGCGCTCGATGATCGCTTTGATCTCATCGCTCATGCGATGCCAAATCAGCCGCTCGGTCATGTCCCAGGCCGGCGCGATCAGCACCATCCCGGCGAGCCGTGCGAGCGCAGCCTGTTGGGCGAGTTTGCGGGCTACGAGCAGCGCGACCCATCCGCCCATCGACGAGCCGACCAGGATCACGCGCCGCTTGGCGGCGAGGAGGTCGAGCATGGCGGAGGCCTCCTCCAGCCAATCGCCGAGGGAGGCTTGCAGCAAATCACCCTCCGATCGCCCGTGGCCCGAATAGTCGAAGCGGAGCATGGGCAGTCCCTGCCCGCGAGCCCAGTCGGCAAGCGCCAGCGCTTTGGTGCTCGCCATGTCGGACAGGAAGCCCGGCAGCCACAAAAGCGCCGGCCCGCTCGCGGCATCGACAAGCCGATAGGCGATGAGGCGCCGTTTTCGGCCCTCGCCGACCTCCAGGAATTGCGGTTCGTCAGCGACCATCCTAAGAACCTTGGGTCATGGCTGAAGTGACCATATTGCAGGCCGTGCCGCGCCTCGAGACCGGAGGCAGCGAGCAAGCGGCCATCGAGATCGCCGAGGCGCTCGCACGCGCCGGCGCGAAAGCCCTCGTTGCCACCGAAGGGGGCCGGCTGGCAACCGCCATGACCGAGGCGGGAGGCGAAGTCGTCGCGCTGCCGATGGCGACCAAGAATCCCGTCACCATGCTCGCCAATGCGCGTCGGCTGGCGTGCCTGATCGAGGCGCGCGGCGTCGATCTGGTGCATGCCAGGAGCCGGGCGCCGGCCTGGAGCGCGCTGATCGCGGCGCGCCGCACCGGCCGCCCCTTCGTCACGACCTATCACGGCGCCTATGCCAGCCTGGGTCCGTTCAAGACTCTCTACAACAGCGTGATGGCCAGAGGCGACCGGGTGATCGCCAATTCGCGCTATACCGCCGGTCTCATCGCCGCGCGCCATCACGTGCCCAAGGACCGCATCCGCGTCATCTATCGCGGCGTCGATCTCGCCAAGTTCGCACCGGAAAGCATCTCCCTGGCACGGCTTGCACGGCTCAGGGCGGCGTGGGGCGTCAGCGAGGACCAGCCCGTCGTGTTGCAGGCGGCGCGATTGACCAGCTGGAAGGGACAGCCCCTGGTCATCGAAGCGGCGCGACGATTGCTGGCCGAGCACCGGCTCGGCAACGCCGTGGTCGTGCTTGCCGGAGACGCGCAAGGCCGCGTCTCTTACCGGACCGAGCTCGAAGGGCTGATTGCAGCCGCGGGCCTTGAGCACCGCGTCAAGCTCCCCGGCCATTGTGATGACATGCCGGCGGCGTTCGCCATCGCGCAAGTCGCCGTCATCGCTTCGACCAGCGCCGAGACCTTCGGGCGAACTAGCATCGAGGCGCAGGCCATGGAGTGTCCCGTCATCGTGAGCGATATTGGCGCGGCGCCCGAAACGATCCTGCCGGCCGGCCCCGGCAAGCAGGACTTTACCGGCTGGATCGTTCCGGTTCGCGACCCCGCCGCCATCGCCGAGCGTGTGGCCGGGGCCTTGGCGTTGCCGCCGCCGCAGCGGGCGGCACTCGGGGAGCGGGCGCGCCGCCATGCCGCCGCCGCGTTCACCTTGCATCACATGCAACAGGCGACGTTATCGGTTTATGACGAGCTGCTCGGCACCTCCCTCGCCGCCAAATTCGACCAGGCCAGCGTTTAGGCGGCAGTTTCCAATCTGTGCTTGGAAATGCTATCGAATCCGCCCCGCCGGCCTCCCGGCCAGCGTGCCGCTTGACTTGTCAGGCGCATTTCCGTTCCTGTAGAACACTTGACGTTTGTCAGTTCGGACCACGGGGGCTCCATCGCCTTTTGTCTGCGGCTATGCCGCCGTCGTCCGTGAAGAGGAGAGCAAGACATCGTAAGACGGCCGATGAAGCTTACTCCCGATAAGGGAGGCCCCCGCATCAACGAGGGCATCGACACTCCGAACATTCAACTCATCGACGCCACCGGCACCAATGTCGGCGTGGTCCCCATCGGCGACGCGCTGGCGCGCGCGGTCGAGGCTGGACTCGATCTGGTCGAGATCTCGCCCAATTCCGAGCCGCCGGTGTGCAAGATCCTGGATTTCGGCAAGTACAAATATCAGGCCCAGAAAAAGGCCGCCGAGGCGCGCAAGAAGCAGCGCACCGTCGAGATCAAAGAGATCAAGATGCGACCGAACATCGACATTCACGACTACGAGGTGAAGATGCGGTCGATCGTGCGGTTCTTCGAGGAGGGCGACAAGGTGAAGGTCACCTTGCGCTTCAGGGGCCGCGAGATGGCGCATATGGAGCTCGGCACCAAGCTGCTCGATCGCGTCAAGCAGGACACCGTGACCATCGCCAAGGTGGAATCGGAGCCCAGGCTCGAAGGCCGGCAGATGGTGATGGTGCTGGCGCCGCGCTAGGCGGTGTGGCGCTTGGACTGTGCTTCCGTGCCTGTCGTGACACCAGGCACGGCAGTCGCCGCAGGTCTCCCGAACAGAAAGCCCTGCCCGCTCTCGCAGCCCAGGCTGAGGAGTTGATCGAGCACCTCCTGGGTCTCGATTCCCTCGGCGGTCGTCTTAAGGCCGAGGGAGTGGCCAAGGCCCAAGATGGCCTTGACGATCTTGGCCTCTTCCGGCTTGTCCAGCATTTGCATGATGAAGGAGCGGTCGATCTTGAGCGTGTCTAGGCTCAGTTCGCGCAGATGATGCAGACCGGAATAGCCGGTGCCGAAATCGTCGAGCGCGACACGGACACCGAGATTGCGCAAGGATCGCAGGGTCGCCTTGGCCTCCTCGAGCCGGTGCACCACTGCAGTCTCGGTAATCTCGATTTCGAGCCGCTGAGGCGGAAAGCCCGCTTCGGTGATAATGGCGAGGAGCTTCTGCGACAGCCACGGATCGTCGAATTGTCGGGGTGACAGGTTCAACGACAGGAAGGTGTCTTGAGGCAGACCCTTAGTGTCACGCACCGCCTGTGTCAGCACGCTGTAGGTGAGTTCCGCAATGCAGTTGGTGTCCTCGGCGATCGGGATAAACAGCTCCGGAAGCAGGATGCCCCGGAACGGATGCTGCCATCGGGCCAACAGCTCGTAACCGAGCGTCTTCTGCGTATTGAGATCGACCAGCGGCTGGTAGTAGGGCACGATCTCGCCGCGCGCGATGGCGCCCTTGATTTCCCGCTCGAGCTGTACCCGCTCCTGCAGTCTTTCATCCATGGCGGCATCAAAGAAGCGGTACAACCCTCGCCCTTCGGTCTTGGCGCGGTACATAGCCATGTCGGCCTGTCGCAGAGCGGTCTCGACGGCGCTACCGTCGCGCCTGGCGAGGCCGCCGTCGTCGAGCTTGTTATTGTAGATGGTGCCGCCGACCCTCACGCCGACCTCGATCGACAGGGAGGCGAGGGAAATCGGCTGCGGGATCGCATGCACGATGCGGCGTGCCAGCCCCACCGGTGCGTCGTCGCCCTTGGCGCAGCGCAGCAGGATGCCGAACTCATCGCCGGCAAGACGCGCCACCATGCCGTTGTCCCCGACAATTTCCGTGAGGCGGCTGGCAACGACCCGCAGCACCTCGTCGCCGAGCCGGTGGCCATAGAGATCGTTGATCGGCTTGAAGTGATCGAGGTCGATGACGAATAGCGCGCAGACTTCATCTTCGAGAAGGTGATTGGTCCATTGCGGGAACTCTTCGAGGAACCGGCGACGGTTGGGGAGTCCGGTCAGCACATCGTGGCGGGCCAGCCGATGGGACTCGAGTTCGGCCTCTTTGCGCCGGGTCATCTCCCGGCGCACATCGATGAGGCGGCGCCACGAGAAGACAATCGCAATCAAGCCGAGGCAAAAGCCGAGCGCGAACAGCTCGTCGACTTCCCAATCCTCGTGTGCACGACTCCAATGGTAGATGAAGTCGAAGGCCTCGACGTGAACAAGGAAGACATACAAAGGAGCGATCAGCGCAACGATCAAGAAGAGATCGATATAGGCTCGCGTCTTGCCGCCGTACCAATTCACGATCTTTGTCCACGCTGAGCGAAGTCGGGTTAAGGACATTGCTCCCCCAAGGGTCGGTGGGCCGCCCTAGCTGGCCTGGCAGGACCGAGCCAAGATCGCGGCCGACAAGGCAAGAGTTTACACCGCGCGCCGTAACCGGCGGTTAAGCCACGTGGTTAAGCCATTGGTTCTTACAGCGGTCGTCGCGCTGCCAAAGCGGGAAGCGGGGCTGCAGTTCGAGCGCCGGCAGATGGTGATGGTGCTGGCGCCGCGCTAGGCGGTGTGGCGCAGCGCCAAATCGCTTTTATCCGCGGCCGTTTGCTCCTCAAGACCCTTGGTCGTCAGAGTGGCGCTCTCCGCCATCCCAAAGAGATCGCCTTGACCGGTGTCGCATCCAAATTGCGCGAGACGATCGAGCACTTCAACGGTCTCGATGCCCTCCGCGGTCGTGTGCAGGCCAAGCGAGCGGCTAAGGCTGATAATTGCCTTCACGATTTTGGACTCGTCCGGTTTGTCGAGCATCTTGGTCACGAACGAGCGGTCGATCTTGATCGCATCGAGTTCGAGCGCGCGCAAATGATAGAGGCCTGAATAGCCGGTGCCGAAATCGTCGAGCGCGACACGGACACCGACATTCCGAAGCGACTGAAGCGCCAGCTTGGCATTGTCCAAATTCTGCACGACGGAATTCTCGGTGATCTCGATCATGAGCCGGTGAGGAGGAAAGGACAGGTTGCCGAGGAGTCCAAGAATTTTGGGCGCCAATGCAGGGTCGGAGATTTGCCGTGGCGAAACATTGATCGAGATAAAGATATGCGGGGCCCATTGTTTGGCATCGCTTATCGCCCATCCGAGGAGATGATCGGTCATCTCGGCGATGGTGCCGGTGTCCTCGGCGATGGGGATGAACACATTCGGCAACAGCACCCCCCGCGTCGGGTGCTCCCATCGCGCCAACACCTCGAAGCCGACGGTCTTTGACGTCTCCAGATCGACGACGGGTTGGTAGTACGGGACGATTTGACCGGCAGCGATGGCACCCTTTATCTCGCCCTCCAGCTCGACACGTTGCTGCAACTTCTCATCCATGGTGCGATCGAAGAAGCAGTAGCGGCCGCGGCCCTCCGCCTTCGCCCAATACATCGCCATGTCGGCTTGACGCAGGGCAGTCTGCACCGGCGGACCGTCACGCTGGGCCATTGTCTGATTGCCGGTAACGCCGGGGACCGAAATGGCAATGCCTACGCTGACTCCGACCTGGAGCGACAGTGCGGCGAGCGGAATCGGCTTGGAGATTTCCTGCACGATCTGCCGCGCCAGGCGTTCCGGAGCATCGCTGTTGCGGGGGTAGCAGATAATCACGCCGAACTCGTCGCCGCCGAGCCGTGCCACCGCCCCGCCGTCGGCCAACCGCGTCAGTCGGCGGGCCACTGCCTTCAAAACCTCATCGCCCAGCCGGTGGCCGTAGACGTCGTTGATCGGCTTGAAGTTGTCGAGGTCGAGGACAAACAGCGCGCACGCTTCGCCCTCCCGCCGTTGCTGGGCCCATTCTTCGAAGTTCTCGACAAACCACCGGCGGTTGGGGAGGCCGGTGAGCACGTCGAGGCGCGCCAGTTGGTAGGCCTCGGCCTCAGCCTTGCGCCGCTCGGCCACTTCGCGGCGAAGGTCGACGACACGGCGGATGGAGAACACCATTGCCGCTATGCCGATACAGAAAATCAGGACGATGAGCCAGTCGAGCTCATGATTTTTGTGCTCGCTGGTCAGCTCGAGAACGAGGTGGAGCACCTCGTACCACATGGCAAGAAGATAGATCGGCAAGCCGACCACACCGATGATGATCAGGTCGGTCGTGGCCCGATTTTGCCGCTCATACCAGGCGACCAAGCTATGCAGCGGCTTTGATATCGTCATCCTCCAGCTCTCTTCGGCTCCCTGGGACAGATACACAGCCGCTCCTAAATCCGGCTTAAGGGCGTTGGTTAAGAGATCGACAGTTCTTTCTCCTGACCCTTGCAATGGCGCCTAAATGCACCCTATAAGGCGCCTCCAGGAGCCGCCCGGCAGGGCATGCCGTGGCGGCTCGCATGCTTTCCGTCATCATCTCAAGAACGCCGAGCGGCTCGTTGCTGTCGCGGCCTCAAGTCAAGGAAGCCAAATGCCCAAGCTCAAGACCAAGAGCGGTGCCAAGAAGCGCTTCAAGGTCACGGCCACAGGCAAGGTCAAGTGCCAAGCCTCGCGCAAGCGTCACGGCATGATTCAGCGCCCGACCAAGTTTATCCGGAACGCGCGCGGAACCATGGTTCTGTCTGACGAAGACGCGAAGATCGTGAAGAAGAACTTCCTCCCTTATGCCCGCTAGGGCTCTAGGCGAGACCTCAATCGAAGGAGCACCGTCATGTCCCGTGTGAAACGCGGCGTTACCACCCATGCCCGCCACCGCAAGGTGATCAAGCAGGCCAAGGGCTATTACGGCCGCCGCAAGAATACCATCCGCGTCGCCAAGCAGGCGGTCGAGAAGGCCGGCCAATACGCCTATCGCGACCGCAAGGTGAAGAAGCGCACCTTCCGCTCGTTGTGGATCCAGCGCATCAACGCCGCCGCGCGAGCCAACGGCCTCACCTATGGACGGCTGATCGACGGGCTGAAAAAAGCCGGCATCGAGCTCGACCGCAAAGTGCTGGCCGATATCGCCGTGCGCGAGCCGCAAACCTTCAAGGGCCTGGTCGAGGCTGCGTCCGCCGCCGCGCAGAATTGAAACCCGCCAAGGGCTTGCCGGCATGGGAGCCTGAGCCATGAGCGCGCTGGAGCTCTATAGCCTCAAGACCGAGCTGCTTCGCGCCATCGCCGAAGCCGCCGACCTCGACACGCTGGAAGAGGTTCGTGTCGCCGCGCTCGGCAAGAAGGGCCGCATCTCCGAGCTGATGCAGGCGCTCGGGTCGCTGCCGCCGGACGACCGCAAGGCCTATGGCCAAGTCGTCAACAGCCTGAAGACTTCGGTCGGCGAGGCGCTCGAGGCGCGGCGGCAGGAACTGTCCAAGGCGGCGACGGTGGAGAAGCTGACGCAAGAGCGCGCCGACGTCACGCTGCCGGTGCGCGAAGGCTCGCTGCAAGAGGGCCGCATCCACCCGGTCAGCCAGGTGACCGACGAGATCACCGAGATCTTCGCCGATATGGGCTTTTCGATCGCCGAAGGCCCCGACATCGAGACCGACTTCAACAATTTCACCGCGCTCAACATTCCGCCCGAGCATCCGGCGCGGCAGGACCACGACACGTTCTATTTCGCGCCGGCTGCCGACGGCACGCGGGCGTTGCTGCGTACCCATACCAGTCCGGTGCAGATCAGGACCATGCTCAAGCAGAAGCCTCCGTTGCGTATCATCGCGCCGGGACGGGTCTATCGCTGCGATTCGGACCAGACCCACACGCCGATGTTCCATCAGGTCGAGGGTCTGGTGATCGACGAGGAGACCCATCTGGGTCATCTGAAATGGGTGCTCGAGGAATTCTGCAAGGCGTTCTTCGAGGTGCCGGAAGTGAAGATGCGCTTCCGCGCCAGCCATTTCCCGTTCACCGAACCGTCGATGGAAGTCGATATCGGTTACGCCAAGGTGGGTGACGAGATCAGGATCGGCGAAGGCGACGCGTGGCTGGAGATTCTGGGCTGCGGTATGGTGCATCCCAACGTGTTGCGCAATGTCGGGCTCGATCCCGAGCGCTATCAGGGCTTCGCCTTCGGCCTCGGCATCGACCGCATCGCCATGCTGAAATACGGCATGCCGGATTTGCGCGCCTTCTTCGCGGGCGATCTGCGCTGGCTTAAGCATTACGGCTTCCCGCCGCTCGCCATCCCCACGCTTGCCGCCGGACTCTCCTAAGCCATGAAGTTCACATTCGCATGGCTGAAGGAGCATCTCGACACCAAGGCGGGCGTCGGGACCATCGCCGACACGCTGACCCGTATCGGGCTCGAGGTCGAACAACTATTCGATCCGGCCAAGAGCCTCGCCCCGTTCCGGGTCGCGGAAGTGGTGAAATGCGAGAAGCACCCTAACGCCGACAAGCTCAGCGTGTGCGAAGTGGATACCGGCAAAGAGCGCGTCCAGGTGGTGTGCGGCGCGCCGAATGCGCGGGCTGGAATGAAGGGCGTGTTCGCACCGGTCGGCAGCTACGTGCCCGGCATCGATCTCACTTTGACCAAGGTCAAGATCAGGGGCGTGGAGTTGTTCGGCATGCTGCTGTCGGAACGAGAGCTTGAACTGTCCGACGAGCACACTGGTATCATCGAGCTCGACCCCAGTGCCAAAATCGGCAGTCGGGCGGCCGCGGCGCTCGGCCTTGACGATGCGGTGATCGAGGTCGCCATCACGCCGAACCGGCCCGACTGTCTCGGCGTGCGCGGTATTGCCCGCGATCTCGCCGCCGCCGGCCTCGGCAAGCTGACGAAAGACGCGATCAAGCCGGTCAAGGGCAGCTTCCCCAATCCGATCCCGATCAAGCTCGAATTCGACAAAGCGAGCGCCGATGCCTGTCCGGTGTTCGCCGGGCGGCTGGTGCGCGGCGTGAAGAACGGGCCCTCCCCCGACTGGCTGCAACGCCGGCTCAAGGCGATTGGGCTCAGGCCGATCAACGCGCTGGTCGACATCACCAACTACGTCGCCTATGACCGCGGCCGGCCGCTTCATGTCTATGACGCCGACCGGGTCAAGGGCGCGATCCGCGCCGGGCTGGGGCGCAAGGGCGAGCAGTTTCTCGCCCTCGACGGCAAAGTCTACGAGGTCGACGCGGATATGTGCGTGATCGCCGACGATTCCTACGTGCTCGGGCTCGGCGGAGTGATCGGCGGCGCGGACACCGGCGTCACCGAATCCACCGTCAACGTGTTCATCGAGTCGGCTTATTTCGATCCCAAGCGCACCGCGCGCACGGGACGGAAGCTTGGCATTCAGTCAGACGCGCGGTTCCGGTTCGAGCGCGGGGTCGATCCCGATTTCGTGGTTCCGGGGCTCGAGCTTGCCACCGGGCTGGTGCTCGATCTCTGCGGCGGCACGCCAAGCAAGATCACCATTGCCGGCAAAATGCCTAAGGCCGCCCGGTCGTTCAAATTCGATCTCGGCCAGGTCGAGCGCTTGAGCGGGCTCGAGATCGGCGGCGGCGAAATCAAGAAATTGCTTGCGGCTCTCGGCGTCGAGCTCGACGGCAAGGGCAAGCATGTCAAGGCGGCGCCCCCCTCATGGCGCCCCGACATCACCGGCCCGGCCGACCTGGTCGAGGACGTAGTGCGGCTCATCGGCGTCGACCAAGTGCCGGCAACGCCCATGACGCGCGATGCCGGCGTGGCCAAGCCCGTGCTTACCGAAACACAGCGCAGGCGGAGACTCACGCGACGCGTGCTGGCGGCGCGCGGGCTGGTCGAGGCGGTGACCTGGTCGTTCGTCGCGCCCGAGCACGCCAAGCTATTCGGCGGAGGCAAGACTGAGCTCACTTTGAGCAATCCGATCTCGACCGAGCTCGCCGAGATGCGGCCCTCGCTCTTGCCGGGGCTGATAACCGCGGCGCAGCGAAATCGCGACCGGGGCTTTGCCGACGGCGCCCTGTTCGAGCTTGGACAAGCTTATCGAGGCGCCAAGCCCGCGGACCAATTCGTCGCAGCGTCCGGCGTCAGATTCGGGCGCTCGGCGCTATCGGGCTCAGGCCGCCATTGGTCCGGCGAAGCACCTGAAGCTGACGTTTTCGCCGCCAAGGCCGATGCGGTCGCCGCGCTCGCGGCGCTCGGCATCGATCAGGCGAATCTCTCGGTTACGCGCGAGGCGCCGTCATGGTTTCATCCCGGCCGCGCCGGCGCGCTCAAGCTCGGGCCCAACACCGTGCTCGGCGTGTTCGGCGAGTTTCATCCTGATCTCCTTGCCACGCTCGGCATCGCTCCGCCGATCGCCGGCTTCGAGCTTTATCTCGACGCCGTGCCGCCGTCGAAGCGCACAGGCGCGAGCAAGGCGCTCGACGCCTCGGACCTTCAGCCGGTGAGGCGCGACTTCGCCTTCCTGCTCGATGACGAGGTCGCCGCGGGCGAGGTGCTGCGCGCCGCGCTGTCAGCCGACCGCGCGTTGATCAGCGACGTCGGCGTGTTCGACGTGTTCACCGGCAAGGGCGTGCCCGAAGGCAAGAAGTCGCTCGCCATCGAGGTGACGCTCCAGCCGCGCGCCAAAACGCTGACCGACGCGGAGATCGAGGCGGTGGCGGCCAAGGTCGTAGCGGCCGTGAAGAAGGCGACCGGCGGCGAGCTGCGCGGCTAGAACTGGCGAAAGCCGCTGACGGGCGGCGCTGCCTGACGCTGCGGCACGCGGCGCTTGACCAAGGACGGCTTGTTGTAGAACGGCTTGTCCTCGCAGGAGGCCTCGATCTTGGCCACGAGCTTCTGGTCAGGCTCTACCGGCGGCTGCCAGCCCTGGCATAACGTGGCGAGCTTGCCGCCAAGCGCGGCGGCGCCATCGGCGCAATAAAGTCCCGAGCCATTGGTCTGCGGGGTGAAGCGCACGCCCTTAGCGTTCTTGCCGTCATCCAACCCTGCCGCCATATGATTGAGCGCATAGATGCGCTTCTCGGCTTCCTTCGGCGCGAACCGCGCCGGCCGCAGTTGCGTGTTGGTGAGCGGGATCGCCTCGATCGCCTCGACCCGCCACGTGCCGTCGATGCGGGCAAGATGGACCTTGGCCATCAGCCCATAGTCGCGGCACAGCCCGAAGCGGGTCAGCTCGGCGGTGCCGGGATGCAGGAAATTGCCGAGCCCGTAGAAGATCAACGATTTGCCGTTGAGCTCCACGCCTTGCGCCACATGCGGGTGGTGGCCGACGATGAGATCGATGCCCTCCCCTTCCGCGGCGTAGGTGCGCCAGTCGGCAAGCTGGCGCTCGTCGGGAATGACGCGGCCTTCCAGTCCGTAATGGATCGACAGGATGCGGTAGTCGGCCGGCAAGGCGACGAGCTTCGAGACCACCGCCTCGAAATCCGGACGATCGCGATACGACGCCTGGCCCGGGCTGTCCGGACCGGCGCGATATTGCGGCTGGTCGCCGGTGATGATGCCGACGGCCGAGAAGCCGATTCTGGTGCCGTCGAGATCGATGCAGCCGGGCTTGATCGCCTCGTCGAAATTGCTGCCGATGCCGGCATAGGCAATGGTCCGCTCGGCATTAGCGACGGCGACGTGGTAGAGCGTCTCCTCGACGCCGGCCGCGCCATAGTCGAAGGAGTGATTATTGGCGAGGGAGAACAGATTGAAGCCAGCGTGGATCAGCGCCTTGAGCGCGGCCGGGTGGCTCCGGAAATGGAACGCGCCTTTGCCGTTGCCCTCGGGCGCGAGGTTGTTGCGGTCGGTGATGACGGTTTCGAGATTGATGAATGCAAGATCGCCGTCCATGTCGGCGGCGATGCCTCCGAGCAGATAAGAGAACGCGGTGAGCTTCCGCCCCTTGCGGAGCCCGTTGGCATCGACCTTGGCGTCGCTCGGGTTGAAGCCGGCATCGCCGACCAGCACGATGGTCATGCGGTCGAGGGACGATAACGGCGCGGCGGCGGTCTGGCTGGTCCCGATCGAGGCGGTGAGCTCGGTGCGGTCGCACGGCGCGACGTGCGTGGCGGCGTAAAGCAGCCCGGCAGCCGGAACGAGCGCAGCGCCGGCCGCTGCCAAGCCTAAGGATATGAGCCAACCGCGTGCCATGATCAGGTCACCCTCATATTAGGGCCTGGTCCGCCTCCTGGCGAACGCGCGAACCGTCATCGAACCCCAGATTGCGGTCGCGGGCAAGATGCACCATGGCCCGCTCGGCCAGGGCCGTGATGGTGAGAAGCGGATTGACGCCGATCGAGCGCGGAATGGCCGAGCCGTCGCAGACATAGAGCCCGGCATGAACGCTGTCCGGGCTCGCGCCGTCGAATACCTGGCACTTGTGGTTCACCACGCCGGTTCCCGCATCCTGGCCCATGCCGCAGCCGCCGAGCGGATGGGCCGTGGCAGGTTTCGTGCCCATGTTGGTCGCGGCGAGCGGGCTCTTGATGTAGCGTGCGCCAACGGCCTCGGCGGCCTTGGTCAGGGCGGCGTCGACGCGGGCATAGACGGGCTGGTCGGCGACGCCGGGCCAATCGATTTGCGCCCTGCCATTCTCTAGCCTGATGCGGCCCGCGGCGTCGTCGTGGGACACCACGAAGAAGGTGTGAAGATGGGACAGCGGGCCGTGATAGACGCCCTTGATCAGGCTTTGTGCGGCGCCGAGAATCCTTCCGCCTGAGATGAAGAATACCGGCAGCAGCGGCGCCAGTGCCGAGGGCAGCACGCCCTCTTGCAAGATCATGCTGCGGTCGAGGTCGGCGCGATCGGGCAGCTCGATCTGCCCCGCCACGCAAGCGCCGACGGCATCGCCCACGAATTTCGGCGGGGAGCCTACCCCCACGCCGTTCACCCGCTCGCTGCCGCCTAGCGCGAACGCGATAATGTCGCCATTGGCCGAGAAGCCCTCGCCCAGCCGGTCGGAGAGGCCGAGCCCGCGCTCGCGGGACCTGAGCAAGATCTCGGTGGAGCCGAGCGTGCCGGCGGCGAGCACCACGGTGCTGGCGTCGACGAAGCCGGGGCTCGCGTCGGTGTTGTCGGACGGCGTGAAGTAGACGCGCCAACACCCCTCGCCTTTGGCGATGTGGCTCACGCTGAGTTCGGTGAAGATGTCGGCGCCATGGGTCTTGGCGTCGGGCAGATAGGTGACGGCGACGGTGTTCTTGGCGCCAACATTGCAGCCCGAACAGCAATCGCCGCACAGCGTGCAGGCCGGCTGCGCGACGCCGGCAGGATTCACAATGTCCTCGAAACTCACCACCACCGGCGCCGCTACCGGCGGCACGCCGAACGCTTTGCTCGACGCCGCGAGCGCGCGATATTTGGTAAGCTCGGCCGCGTTCGGATAGCGCGCCGGCCGGAGCATGGCGGCGGCCCGCTTGAAGCCAAGCTCGAGCAGCCCGTCCTCGGCAAGCTCCGCGGGCCAGACGGAATCGGCGAACACCCGGGCATCGGGCTTGAGCGCAACGGCGGCATTGATGAGCGAGCCGCCGCCAAGGCCGCAGCCGACCAGCACGTGAATATCGGAGCCGAGCCTAAAATCAAACAAGCCGGTGCGCGAGCCCGAGCGCATCTTGCCGCCATTCAATTGCAGCTCGCGGCGAAGCTCAGGCAGGCGACTCGGAAACGAACCGGTCGGGAACTCCTTGCCCTTCTCGATGACGCAAACGCTCTGGCCGGCGCGCGACAGCCGCGAGGCGGCAACGCCGCCGCCATAGCCCGAGCCGACCACGACCACGTCATAAGCGCACTTGATTTCGCCTTGGGGCGAAGAGAGAAGCTGTTGCATGGCCCCTCAATAGCCCAAATGGCCAAGGCCGCCCAAGCGCTTATCGGCGCTCGTCCGGCATCACTTCAGTTCACGGTCGCGCGAGAGCCACTATGCCGCTTGGCGCGCGCTCCATATGGTGGCGGCCTGACCGGAATCTGGAGAGCTCCATGATCGCAAGATCGATTTGCGCCACGCTGACCGCCGCCTTCCTCGCCGCGCTGGTCATCGCTTGCGGTGCGCACGAGACGCGCGCCGCCGAGACCGAAACGGCGATCTTCGCCGGCGGCTGCTTTTGGTGCGTGGAGGATGCCTTCGACCAAGTAGATGGCGTGACCGAGACGATCTCGGGCTATGCCGGCGGCACCAAGCCCAACCCGAATTACGGCGACCATGAAGGCTATGTCGAAGCCGTCAAGGTGACCTATGACCCGGCCAAGGTGACCTACGCCAAGCTGCTCGACCAATTCTGGCGCAACGTCGACCCGTTCGATCCGGACGGGCAGTTCTGCGACCAAGGCAGCGCCTATCGCACCGTGGTGTTCGTCGCCAATGACGCGGAGAAGGAACTGGCGGAGAAGACCAAGGAGGAGATCGCGGCGCGCTTCAAGCAAAAGGTCGCGACCGACATCAAGCCGGTGACCACGTTCACCGCGGCGGAGGATTACCACCAGGATTATCACCACACCAATCCGGTGAGTTACAAATACTACAAATGGGGGTGCGGCCGCGCCCAGCGCCTCGCCGAGATTTGGGGCAAGCCGAGTTGAGGGCGTTCATATCGCCGCACCGCCGCGGTCGAGGCGGGTTCTGGGAGGATTTGGGCTATGAGTAGAATGCCGGCATCTGACCCGGCAAAGAGAAAGGGCCCGCGCTAACGCGGGCCCTTCCGAAGATGCCGACCGGCAACGGCCCGGTCGCCTATTTGTGCTTAGCCTTGCAGGCCTTCTTGTAGCTGTGGCGCTTGAGCAGGTGCAGGCCGTACTTCGCCTTGGCTTTCTTGTAGCAGCCGGTCTTGCCAGCCAACACCTCGGTGGGGGCGGTAGTCATCGTGGCGCCGATCAGGGCGAAATAGATGGCAGCGGCAAAAAAACTTTCTTGAGCATAGGGTTACTCCGCTCGGTGGTTATACAGGTTGCGCTCGGCGATAAGGCGCCAGTCGAGGCGCTGCCGTCAACCTGGATTTACCGGTAATCGGTCGAATCCCGCACGCTGTTGCTTTTGGGCTTAACAAGTAAAGGTTGAGCTGCAGCTTGGCGGCCACTTGCGCCAACAAGAAAGGGGCCGCCCGGGCCCCTTTCTCAAATCCTTTGTTCAGGGGGGCGCAGCTTTAGCTGCCCTGATGAAGTTCCCAGTTCGCCTTACACAGCTTCTTCCACGCATGACGCATATGGCGGTCATCCGGATATTTCAACTTGGCGGCTTCCTTGCAGGGCATCCCGCGCAACGATTCGGCCTCAGCAGGAAGCGTCGCTGCAGAGACTGTAAGCGCGGTGAGACCAGCGGCGGCGACCATCAAAAAGAGTTGCTTAACCATTGGTTTACTCCAACAACGTTGCGGCAAAACTCAAGGGACTAGGATAAGACCCGCTTTGCTCCGCCAGTCAATTCTTCGCCGCCACAAAATCGGCCAAATTCGGAAACGTTGTTGCCATTCAGTTGATTAGAGTGGAGCAAATGGAAGCTTGGGACATAAGAAAGGGGCCGCGGGGGCCCCTTTCTCAAATCCTCTGAACGGCAGATCTAGGCCTTTTGCATGGCCTTCCAATGTGCCTTGCATTCCTTCTTGAAGGCGTGGCGAGCCTTCATATCGCCCGCGAATTTCGCCTTGGCGGCGGCTTTGCAGGTCATGGCCGCTTCGGCCGGCGCGAACTGAACCGGGAGCGCGAGGGCGGCAACAAAAGCAGTCGCGACGACGCTAAACAGCACTTTCTTCAGCATAGATGCCTCCGTTGGTTGGCGGGAAACCCAATGTCTAGAACGAGACGGCCACGACAATAGGGCGCTTCGTCTCACCTTTTGTTAACAGGCGTTAAAAAGAGAAAGGGACCGCTGCGGGCCCCTTTCCCCAAACCGCGTGAAAAGGGCGCTAGCCCTTCTTGCCATGAGCCTTTTTGTGGGCCTTCCAATGGGCCTTGCATTCCTTCTTGAAGGCGCGAGCCGCCTTCTTGTCGCCCTGGAACTTGGACTTGGCGGCCTCGCGGCAGCCGCTCTTGCCGGCAAAAGCCGGCGTGATCTGAACCGGAAGTGCGGCGCTCGCGACAAGACCGGTCACTGCGGCGGCGACGAGAATTTTCTTCAACATGAGGTCACTCCGTATGGATTCTTGTTTTACGCCCCAGCCCTTAAGACCCAACAACCGCGACAATAGGGCAGTTCCCTCACGGTTCTGCCGCAATCTCCGCAATTGCCGCGCTTGACCCTCAAGGGCTTGCTCCCGTACCAAGCCCGCCATGAGTCAATTTGCGACGACGCCGCTTTCCCGCATTCGTAACTTCTCCATCATCGCCCATATCGATCACGGCAAGTCGACGCTGGCAGACCGGCTGATCCAGCTCTGCGGCGGCCTGACCGCGCGGGAGATGAAGGAGCAGGTGCTCGATTCCATGGACATCGAGCGCGAGCGCGGCATCACCATCAAGGCGCAGACCGTGCGCCTCAATTACCGCGCCAAAGACGGCGAGCTCTACGAGCTGAACCTGATCGACACGCCGGGCCATGTCGATTTCGCCTATGAAGTGAACCGCAGCCTCGCCGCCTGCGAGGGCTCGCTGCTGGTGGTCGATGCCACGCAAGGGGTGGAGGCGCAGACGCTCGCCAATGTGTATCAGGCGCTCAACAACAATCATGAGGTCGTACCGGTCCTCAACAAGATCGATCTCCCCGCCGCGGAACCCGACCGGGTGCGCCAGCAGATCGAGGACGTGATCGGGCTCGACGCCCATGACGCGCTCGAAATCTCCGCCAAGACGGGCATCGGCATCGCCGAGGTGCTGGAGGCGATCGTGCACCGCCTGCCCGCGCCCAAGGGCGACGCCGCGGCCCCGCTCAAGGCGCTGCTGGTCGACAGTTGGTACGACGCCTATCTCGGCGTGGTGGTGCTGGCGCGGATCTTCGACGGCATGCTGACCAAAGGCCAGCGCATCAGGCTGATGGCGACCGGCGGCTCCTACCAGGTCGACCGGGTCGGCATTTTCCGTCCCAAGCAGGAGATGCGGGACCGGCTGGGCCCGGGCGAGATCGGTTTTTTCACCGCCTCGATCAGGCAGGTGGCCGACACGCGCGTGGGCGACACCGTGACCGACGAGAAGAAGCCCGCGTCAGCCCCCCTCGCCGGCTTCAAGCCGGCGCAGCCGGTAGTGTTCTGCGGCCTGTTCCCGGTCGATGCATCCGAGTTCGAGGATTTGCGCGAGGCGGTCGGCAAGCTCAGGCTCAACGATGCCAGCTTCAGCTATGAGATGGAGACCTCGGCCGCGCTCGGCTTCGGCTTTCGCTGCGGCTTTCTCGGGCTGCTGCATCTGGAGATCATCCGCGAGCGGCTCGAGCGCGAGTTCGACATCGACCTGATCGCCACGGCGCCGTCGGTCATCTACCGGGTATATCGCACCGACGGCACCATGGTTGAGTTGCACAATCCCGCCGACATGCCCGAGCCGCAGAAGATCGCCAGAATAGAGGAGCCGTGGATCGAGGCCACCATCCTGGTGCCGGACGAGCATCTCGGCTCGGTGCTGAAATTGTGCGAGGACCGGCGCGGGCGGCAGAAGAATCTGACCTATGCCGGGGCGCGCGCCATGCTGGTCTACGAGCTGCCGCTCAACGAGGTGGTGTTCGATTTCTACGACCGGCTGAAATCGGTCAGCCGCGGCTATGCCTCGTTCGACTATCACATCACCGGCTACGAGGACGGCGATCTCGTCAAGATGGCGCTGCTGGTCAACGACGAGCCGGTCGATGCCTTGTCGATCATCGTCAATCGCTCACGCGCCGAAGCGCGCGGCCGGGCGATGGTGGAGAAGCTGAAGGACCTGATCCCGCGCCATATGTTCAAGATCCCGATCCAGGCGGCGATCGGCGGCAAGGTGATCGCGCGCGAGACCATCAGCGCGCTGCGCAAAGATGTCACCGCCAAATGCTATGGCGGCGACATCACGCGCAAACGCAAGCTGCTCGACAAGCAGAAGGCGGGTAAGAAGAAGATGCGGAGCTTCGGCCGGGTCGACATCCCGCAAGAGGCGTTCATTGCCGCGCTAAAAATGGACGCTGATTGAGACCGGCGGGCGATGGACCCAAAGGGGGGTGCGGGCGTTAGAATGCCTTCCGGTTATCGACCTGGGGAGGTCCACATGCGCCATATCCTGATCGTGTCACTCATCGTGTTGGGCGCCGCGCTGACGCCCGCGCTGGCCGCGTCCTCGCTCCAAGGGCAGTGGCGCGGCTCGGGCACTGTCAGCCATCGCCACACCGCGGATAAAGTGAGCTGCCGCGTGAGCTTCCAGAAACTCTCCGCGAGTTCCTTCTCGGTGTCGTCGCAATGTGCCACCGAGACCGGCCGCTACGACGTGTCGGGACGCGTGGTCGCCTCGGGCGGCAATCGCTACTCTGGCCCGGTGCAAGGTCAGGGGGTGAGCGGCACGGCCGTGATCGTCCAGCACGGCAATAGACTGTCCGTCACTGTCACCAGCCGGCGAGGCTCGGCCAAGCTCAGCCTGTCCAGACTTTGACCATTGGGAACCTGCGCGGGGCTTCCGCGTTCACCGCTTGGCCCTCTCGCCTCGGGCGCCGCGGGCCGCTTGGCTGTGCAATCATTACATCAATCGATGCAGCTTATCTGCTGTAACGACTAAGATTTTGTTGGCTGCTGTTCAGTCGAACCGCAGCCATATTCTTGCCTACTTCAAGTAGATTCTGGCGATACTGCGGCAGAACGGTGTTATTGTCGTGCCAAGTCCCTATAACTACTTGACTATTGTTTAATTATCACGTTCCCTCTCTTCAACAGGGAATAGCAGCACGACCGGGGGACATGTCGCGCTGGGCTCTAACCCATCGGCCTTCCTCCCCCGCAAGCACCAATCCTGACGCTGCGACCTGAGCCGCCCCCGTCATCGCGCTTGACGGGGCCGCGCCGGCGTTCACGAGGGAAGCGCGCTCTAACATGAGGGACCTGTCATGCGTATCCCCCTCGCTGTCGGACTCTGTCTGATCGCCATCACCGCGGTGGCCGCGCCACGCGCCAAGGACCAGGCCAAGCCCGACGCCAACGTGGCGGCCGGTCAGAACCTGCGCGAGAATTTCCGCGCCCGCATTAACGAGAACGTGGTGACGATCATGGCCGGCAGCCCGAGCGGCACCGACCTCGCCATCGTCCAGGATCTCGCTTCCGTGCTCGACGACGGCGACCGGCTGCGTGTGCTGCCGATGGTCGGCAAAGGGCCTGAGCAGAACATCAAGGACGTGATGTTCCTGCGCGGCGTCGATATGGGCGTGACCCAGGCGAACCTACTCAAGCATTTCGACAAGACCGGCGAGCTCGGCCCGAACCTCAGGGGCCAGATCGCCTATATCGCCAAGCTGTTCAACGAGGAGCTGCACATCCTGGTGCGCCCGGAGGTCAACGACATCCAAGCGCTCAACGGCAAATACGTGAATTTCGGCACGCAAGGGAGCGGCGCCGAGATCACCGGCCGGCTGATCTTCGCCGCGCTCGGCGTCGACACGCAGGAAGTTCACCTAAGCGACGCCGACGCGATCCAGAAGCTCAAGGACGGCGATATCGACGCCACCATCGTGGTGACGGGCAAGCCCGCGCCGGTGCTCACCGCGCTCGAGGACACCAGCGGCCTAAAGCTGCTGGCGGTGCCTTACGCCAAGGGCCTCGAGGACGAGTACTATCCGGCGACGCTCACCCATGACGACTATCCGGCGCTGATCCCCGCCGGCGGGCGGGTCGATACCATGTCGGTGTGCGCCGTGCTGGTGTCGTTCAACTGGCCGAGCGATTCGGTGCGCTACGCCAAGATCGCTACATTCGTCGACCGCTTCTTCTCCAATTTCGATGCCTTCCTGGCGCAGCCGCGCCATCCGAAATGGCGCGAGGTCAATTTCGCGGCGACGCTCGAAGGCTGGAAGCGCTCGCCGCTGGCGCAACGCTGGATCGACCGCGCCCAGGCGGCATCGACCGACAGCGCCTCGCGCTCCCACTTCGACGCCTTTTTGGCGCAGGCGAGCGGCAACCGCACCACGCCGATTTCCGACGCCGAGCGCGCCGATCTGTTCCGGGCCTTCCTCGAATGGAACCGGGCGCACAATCAGAACTGACGGATCTCAACCGTCCCAGCCTCTCTTGTTGTTGTGATGCGTAGGAGGGTTTCATGCTCAGTCCGTCCGACATCCTCATCAGGCCGACCAGCCTGAATGAGCGGCTGGCGGTTGAAGCTCCAGCCGAGCCGCCACCGCTTCCCGAGCCGACGCCGACCACCATGGCGGAACGCTTCGCTCCTGAGGCGCAAAAAGCCCAAATCGACGCTCCGGTTAGGCCACGTCTCGAACCGCCGGTGATGCCCGGATTCGCCCCGCAGCGGAGACGTTCCGCTCCCGGCCGGGGACTCCTGGTTGCGTCGCTGCTGGTGTCGCTGGTGCCGACCGCGCTGATCCTGCTGCTGCTGTGGCAGGGCGCGATCAAGCTGCCGGTGCCAAGCGATACTCCTGGCGCGAGCGAGCCGGGCCAAGCGGAGCCGGTCCCAATGGCCCAAGCCGAGCACGCCGCAATGGCCATCGCGCCGGCGCTCGACATAGCTCCCGCCGAACCCAAGGCCGAGATCGTGCTGACGGCACCGGGACGCCTCGAGGCCATGACCGGCGATGAGCTCGCCTTCGATATCGCCATCGATTCCGACGGCGCGCTGCCGGCGCGCAGCGTGATCGCCATCCGCGCCATGCCCTCGGGCGCCAGCTTCTCGCAAGGGCGTCCCTACGGCACCACCGAGTGGAATTTGCGGCCCGACGAGATCGGCGATTTGCACCTCAGGCTGCCGAAATCGGCCAGCGGCAGCTCCGACCTGCGCGTCGAGCTGATGGCCGCCGACGGATCGATCCTCGCCGGCGCCACCACCAGGCTCGACATCGCGGCCGATCCGCGAGCGGCGTTGATCCTGAGGGCGGAGGAGAGCGGCCGCGTCGCCGGTCTCATTGCGCACGGCCAGAAGATGATCGAGGTCGGTTATTTTGCCGGGGCGCGGGCCTATTTCAAGCGCGCCGCCGAGGCGGGGAGCGGCGATGCCGCTTTGCTGCTCGGCGCCACCTACGACCCCGAGTTCATCGACAAGATCGGCGCCCACGGCATCAAGCCCGACCCCAAGGAAGCGCGCGGCTGGTACGAGCGTGCCAAGCAGCTCGGCGTCGAGGGCGCCGACGCGAAGCTCAAGGCGCTGAAAGAGGATGCGACCAAGAGCCAGCGCCCGATCCAGGCGACCGAGGCGGCGGCGCCGCCTGAGCCGGTCGCCAAAGCCGAGGCCAAGGCTGAGGTTGTTGCCGAGGCGCAAATCCCGGCCGATTCTTCTGCGTCCGCACGCGTGGCTGAGCCGTCCCGCCCGGCGCAAGCGTCATTGCCCGATGACAAAGTCGAATGGGTGACGATGCTGAACTACACCAATGTGCGCGCGGCCCCCTCGTCCACCGCGGAGACGCTCAGGGTGGTGGAGAAGGGCGCCAAGCTGAAAGTGACCGGCCGCAAGGGCAACTGGGTAGAACTTACCGATCCCGCGACCTCGGAGGTCGGCTGGGTCTATGCGCGCTATATCGAGACGGCGGAGGCGCCGGCGCGCTGACGCGCCGCCGCCCCAATTTGAGGCTCAGCTCGAGCGCACCTTCCAGGCGAGGTAGGCCAGCGCCGCGCCCTCGGCGACGAGCTGGATGCCGAGCAGCACGCCGAGCACCCATTCCGAGGCGACCGGCATGTTGGCCCACAGATAGGCGCCGAGCAGAATGCCGATGATGCCGCTCAACAGCACCCACACCCAGCCGACGAACGGCCTGATGTTGAGGGCGAAGATGACCTTCGACACGCCCTCGACGACGAAGAACACGATCAGGAGCACCGTCATGATCAGCAAGCCGGCGTCCGGATTGCGGAGCAGCAACACGCCGATCAGAAGGGCCAGCACCGCGGAGACCAGCTGGAGCCAGAAATGCGGGACGTCCTTGGCGCCGATCAGGCCGATACCCTGAAGCACGCCGCTGGCGATGAGGATCCAACCGAGCAGAAACACCAGGGTCACGGACGCGACGTGGGGATAGATCAGCGCCACCAGGCCCGCGATCACCAGCAACACGCCCTCAAGCAGATACCAGGTCGAATAACGCTTGACCGTCTCGCGCATGGCCTCGCGCATGGCGGCCGATGCCTGTGCCACTGTCATCGCCATTTTGAGTGTCCTCCCAGAGCAAATCGAATCAGTTTGCTGACGGTGCCTAGGATACTCCAAGGTGGACGCGGGGGACGGGCGATGGACCGGGAACAGGCCAGGCAAACGGCCATAACCAAGGCTGCCCGCCGCCTGTTGCCGTTTCTCTGCCTCGGCTACGTGGTCAATTTCCTCGACCGGGTGAACGTCAGCTTCGCCGCGCTGGCGATGAACCAGGATCTCGGCTTCACGCCGTCGATCTACGGCGCCGGGGCCGGCATCTTCTTCGTCGGCTATATCCTGTTCGAGATTCCGAGCAATCTCGCGCTGCAGAGATTCGGCGCGCGCATCTGGATCGCGCGCATCATGATCAGTTGGGGGGTGGTCGCTTCCGCCATGGCGCTGGTCCACAACGAGACCAGCTTCTACGTCATGCGGTTTCTGCTGGGCGTGGCGGAAGCGGGCTTCTTCCCCGGCATCATCCTCTATCTCACCTATTGGTTCCCGGCGGCGGAGCGGGCGCGCATCGTCTCGCTGTTCATGGCGGCGGTGCCGCTGGCCACGGTGGTGGGCGGCCCGCTGTCGGGCGCGCTGCTTGAGCTGCACGGGCTTGGCGGGCTCAAAGGCTGGCACTGGCTGTTCTTGGTCGAGGGCGTACCGGCAATCGTGCTCGGCGTGATCGCGCTCAAATTTCTCGACGACCGGCCCGAGCAGGCTAACTGGCTGACCGCGGAGGAACGCCGGGCGCTGGCCGAGACGCTGGCTTCAGAGGCCAAAGCCACGCGCGAGACGGGCTATGCCGGGCTCGGCCAGGCGCTCACCCGGCCGCGCGTGCTGGTGCTTGGGCTAATTTATTTCTGCATCGTGGTTGGGCTGTATGGCATCGGCTTCTGGATGCCGCAAGTGATCCAGACCTACGGGCTCGACCCGCTCAAGATCGGTTTCCTCACCGCGATCCCTTATCTGTTCGCCGCCATCGCCATGGTGCTATGGGGCGCTCGCTCCGACCGCGCGAACGAGCGCATCCTCCATGTCGCGTTGCCGCTGCTGCTGGGCGGCGCCGCCTTCGCCTGGTCGGCCTTCACCGGGCCGCTCTGGCTCACCATGGTGGCGCTCACGCTGGCCACGCTCGGCATTTATGCCGCGATCGGCACGTTCTGGTCGCTGCCGACCGCGATTCTGACCGGCACCGGCGCCGCGGCGGGCCTGGCGCTGGTCAACTCGATCGGCAATCTCGGCGGCCTGGCCGGCCCCTCGATCGTGGGGGTGATCAAAGAAGCGACCGGCTCGTTCACTGCGGCGCTGTTGTTCCTGGCCGGCGCGCTCCTGCTAGGGGCCGTGATCGCGCTACTGTTCGGCCGCGCGGGGCGGTCGCACCCTGTCGCAACCCCTCGCGCCCGTCGCCAAGATTTGCGATAAGAGCCGCCCGCCAACTGTCTTTTCTCCCGCTCAGCCAAGGCTTACCTGACCATGACCGATGAGACGCCGCGCCCGGACCGCCGCAGCCTTATTGCCGGCATGGCCTTGCTGGCCACCGCCAGAGCGTGGCCGGCGCGAGCGGAAGGAAGTGCTGCGATGAAAAATGTGGTGCTGCTCGGCGACTCGATCTTCGACAACAAGTCCTATGTCGGCTCAGGGCCGGACGTGCTCGACCAGCTCAAGGGCGACCTGCCGTCAGGCTGGACCGCGACGCTCGTTGCGCGCGACGGCTCGACCACCGTCGACATCAAGTCCCAGCTCAAAGCCATGCCCCAGGACGCGACCCACCTGGTGGTATCGGTCGGCGGCAACAACGCGCTCGGGGAGAAGGCAATGATCGAGGAGAGCGCGCGCTCGGTGGCCGAGGTGCTCGACAAGCTCGCCAAGATCAAGGCCGAGTTCGCCAAGAGCTACGGCGCCATGCTCGACGGCGTGCTGGCGCGCAAGCTGCCGGCCGCGGTGTGCACCATCTACGAGGCGCGCTATCAGGACCCGACCACGCGCCAGATCGCCGGCGCCGGGCTCACCGTGTTCAACGACGTCATCATGCGGGAGGCGTTCGCCCGCGGCATGCCGGTGATCGATCTCAGGCTCGTGTTCGATGAGGATGCGGACTACGCCAACGACATCGAGCCGTCAGTGAAAGGCGGGGCCAAGATCGCACGCGTGATCGCCACGCTGGTGACCACCCACGACTTCACGCGACGGCGCTCTGAGGTTTACGTTTAGCCTCGCTGCGCTTGGGCTTGTCGCCGGCGGCCGGCGGCGGGGGCGCTTGCGTGGCGTGCTCGCTCGTCAGTTCGCCCTTGGCGGACTTGACGCACAACTCGACCGCTTCAGGCAGGGTGGTGGCGTAGCCGTCGGCTTCGGCGGTCTCGAGCATGGCCTTGGTCGCGGCCTTGTTGCCCTCTTCGTGCCAATAGCAGACGACGATGGCGGTGCCCTGGGGCAGGATGCGCCGCAAGCGCCGCACCACATAGCGGATCAGCGCAGGACCGGCGCCAAGCCCCAGATAAGACAGGCAGACCAGCTTGGCCTCGGTCTTGGCCAATGAGGCGATATGGCCGGCGGAGATGGCATCGGGGTCAAGCGCCTTGGCGCCGAGCCCGCGCTTCTTCAGCACTTCGGCCAGGATCGCGGCCGCCGCCTCGTCGAGCGGCGAGCGGCCGCCGATGCACAAAACCGGCTCGTCGACCACCCAACCCGGCGCCAGCTGCGAGCGCTCCACCACCGGAAAGGCCTTGTCCTGTTCCTCCTCGGCGGCGGCGAGCGTGGCAAGGCTGCCAGCGTCCTCGTCCTTGGTCGTGCCGGTATCGGCCTTGCCGTTGTCAGGCTTCCGCCGCAGCTTGGCGAACCAACGATGCGGCTCGAAGTCGGCGAGATTGTCGAGCATCTCCTTCACCGTGTCGGCGACCCGCTCGGCCTGCGCGTCATCGAGCCCGCCGCGGGTGGCGTCGCGCTCGGCGAGCTTCAATCCGCTGAGCGCCACGGTGTCGAGATAGGAGGCGAGGCTCTGATCCTTGAGGCCCAGCTCGGCGTGGTAGGTGGCCTCGGCGGCATCGCCGGTCAGCGCGCGTTGGTAGAATTGCTGCTCCGGCGTCAGCGCCGGCGTATCGCCGAGGAGCACGTCGAAGAATTCCAGCCCCTCGACATGGCGGCCAAGCACGGCAAGGACCACCGTCATGGGCGTGGCGAGCAGCAGGCCGAGCGGGCCCCACAGCCAGGTCCAGAAGATGGTCGCGGCAATGAGGGCGATCGGTGTCACGCCGGTGCCGTGGCCGAATACTTGCGGCTCGACCACCTGGCCCATGAACAGCTCGCTGACCACGAACAGCACCAGCACCAAGACGAAGGTGGTCCAGCCGGGATCGATGGCGGCGGCGATCAGCAGAGGCAGGGCGGCGGCGATATAGCCGCCGACATAGGGCACAAACCGCATTAGCCCGGCGAGGATGCCCCAGGCGATCGGGCTCGGCACGCCGATCAGCCACAACGCGCCGGTGATCAGCGCGCCGTAGGCGAAGTTGATCAGCACCTGGCTCAGGAAATAGCGGCTGAGCCGGGTGGCGGCGTCGGTCATGGTCGAGGTGGCGCGCTGGAGATCGGAGCCGCCGAACAGGCGGATCAGCCGGTCGCGCAGATCCTCGCGCTGGAGCAGGATAAAGATGACGAACAGCAGCACGATGCCGGCGGTGGCGAGCGGCGGCAGCAGCGTCGAGAAGATGGTCTGATAGAGCGCCCAGCCGGTCGGCTCGGGCGTGGTGATCTCGACCGGCAGCGGCTTGTCGTCAGGCTTCTGCGCCGAGCTGCCAACGGTCGGAGCAGGCGCGCCGTTGGTCGGGGCGTTGAGTTCCCGTTGCAGGTCGCTCAGGACATCGCCCGCCCTTTTCAGCACGCTCGACTCGCTCGTGCTCTCGCGGAACGACTGAATCTTCTCGGACAGCGTGGCGCGGTAGTTCGGCAGATCGGCGGCGAGATTGGTGGCCTCGCGCGACATCATCCAGCCGAGCCCGAAGATAATGCCGAACGCGGTGGTGACGACGATGGCCACGGCCACGACCCGCGGCACCTTGATCTTGCGCAGCATCAACAGCGGCGGGGTGAGCACGAAGCTCAACAGAATGGCGAGGGCCAGCGGCAGCAGCACCTCGCGGCCGACATAGAGCGCGGCAATGACAATGGCGCCGATCAGCAGGCCTTGCAGCGTGGCGGTGCGGGCTTCGGACGAACTGGTCAGCAGCGGAAAGGGCGAGCGGGGCGGCATGTCGGGTCTCCCGGCACGCCAAGACGCCCGAAGCCCGGAACGGGGCTCGGCCGGCGCTTGGCTGGCGTTGCGCCTAAATCAGCACATACAGGCTGAGCGAATCTATAACAAGAAGCTCTCGGTGAAGTTCCGGGCGGTTACAGCGAAGGCCCCGGGGGTCGCCCCCCGAGGCCCTCAGTCCGCCGCGAACGCCGTACGAGGCTACTGCCCGGCGCAAGCGGCTTGCTTCCCTAGTTCGCGGCCTGCTTGCCGACCTTAAGCGCGGCCGAGACATTTTCGATCGGCTGGGTCGAGCTCTCCATGTCGATGGTCGAGATCTCGCCCTTGGCAGCAGCCACCGCTTCTTTCAGATCCACCATGCGAATCGATTGATCGACGGCGGTGCGGAAGTACCAGCGCAGATTCTTGAGGTCGGCGACGGATGTCCATTCGGTGATCTCTGGAGTCGGCTCGCCGATTGCGGCGTTGATCACCGAGCCCTTGGGGATGTCGAACTGGTTGAGGATGTGGAAAGCGGCGAGCACCGCATCCTCCGCCGTCTGGTTCGGCACCGCGGCCTGGCTGAACATCGCCGCGCGCACGAAGCGCGAGGGCGGCGTGAAATCGCCCGGCAAACCAAGCATGCCCGAGCCGGAGCCGAACGCCGAGAGCGTGGTGCCGCCCAGCTTCTCCTGCTCAACGTCCTTGGGCGAGAGGTTGATGTAGTTGGCGAGATTGGTCATGTGCCAATCGTAGGTCGGCGCGTTGGTCATCACCCCGAGCGGCGCGTCATGCACTTTCAGCATGCCGTCGACCGGCTCGACCACCAGCGACTTGCCGGATTTGTCCTGCAGGAAGAAATGCGCGCCGGCCACGGCGCCTTGCGGGCTGCCGAGGCCGGGTGCCGGTGTCGGCACGATGACGATGTCCTTGACCGCCTCGCGCACCTCATCGACGCTGGCGAAATTGGCGAGAGCCCAGACGCCGAATTCCTGCGGGGCGATGGCGCGGGTCTTATTCTCGTCGGTGACGTCGGCGTATTTGGCGTAGCCCGGGAAATAGAACAGGCCGACCGAGAGACCCTGGTCGTTGACGCCATCAAGGATGGCGGGCAGGCCGAGCGCGTTGGCGCCGACAAAGGCATAGCGGCTGGTATAGGTCAGGCCCTTGCCGCCGTCGGGCAGCGTGCCGCTGAATTCCTTGCCGGCGGGAACGACCAGCACTTTCGACTGCATCGGAAAGCCGAATTCGAGGGTGCGGCCGCGGATGGCGGCGCCGTCGCCCGATTTGAGGCTAATGCCGGTGCAGGCGAAGCTCGGCGTGGTGGCGAGGACGAGGGCAGCGCTGAGCGCGGCCACAGCGGCTTTACGGATCATGAGCTGGTCTCCTGCGGGATGTTGGGCCGGAGTCTCGCGCCAAACCCTGAAAACCGCATTAAGCATCGAGCCCGCGCCTGCGGGCTTGCTTAAGCCCTGGTGGCCGGCTTACGCGCAATTTGCGGCAAGTTGCCCAAGCTGGGTCAGCCCGGAACGACCGCCGGCGGGGTCCACTGCCCCTGCTGGATCGGCTCAAGCGGCCAATAGGCCCGGATATAAAGTGAGAAGTCGCCGTCGGGCGCCGGCAGCCAGTTCGACACCCGGTCGGCGTCGGGCTTGTCCTTCTGCACATAGATGGTCAGCGAGCCGTCGGCCGCGAAGCGGAGTCCTTTGCTCTTGGTGCCGAGCGAATAGCGGTCGATCTCGTTCGGCGCGAAGAAATGGAACTGGTCGTAAAGGGTGATCGACCAGAAGCCCTTGACCGGCGGCACTCGCTTGAAGGTGACGGTGTAGCGCCTGGCGCCGTTGAGCCGCGGGCCGTCGCTATCGAGGTCCTGGTAGAAATAGCGCGTCTCGCGCGGCCGGTTGATGAAAATGTTCGACTTCGCCACCGCGGTGCGCGTGTAGTAGTCGGTGCCGAACTCGGCGCTGTTGACGACCGTGGTCCAGTTATGCGGCAGCGGTACGCCGAAGTTGCGGAATTCGAGCAGCGGCGCGACCAGCGTCGCGTCGGCGTCGGCCGCCGCCTCGGCGAGCGCCGCGCGCAAGGCGCGGTCGCTGCGCGCCGCATCGAGCACCGAGCGCACCAGCGCATAGAGCGCCTCCTCGCCGGGGAGCGGCGGGCAGGCGTCGAGCGCCTTGGGTAGCGACTCGAAGAAGGTTTCCGGATTGACCCAGCGCCACTCTTCGTTGGACAGCGACTTCCAAGGCAGCGTGAGGAGATCGCTCCAGTCCTTCTCCTTCATGGTGCCGTCGAACTCGGCGAGCGGATAGGCCATGATCTGCCGGAGCAAAGGCTGCACGGCTTGATGGTCGGCGGCGTCGTCTGCCACGAACACGCGCGGGATGACGCAGCCGAGCTTGGTTTGGCTGCGGAACATCGCGGCGATCCCGGCCGGCGCCTTGCCTCGCCAATCGGGGCCGGCCAGCAGGTAGAAGCCCGGCTTCGAGCCGTATATCGAGCCGATTTCGCTGAACGAGTCGGTCCGCTGATCGGTGGCCTGGAACACGAAGAAGCGCTCGCCGAAATCGGGCACCTGGAGGACCACGGCATCGCGCGCGAGATCGAGCACGCCGAAGCCGTAGATCAAATCTTGCGACGGACAGGTGATGTAGCGCTGGCCCGGCTGGTTATAGCCGGTCAGCATGCCAAGCCGGTTGATCGGCGCGATCGGCGCCACGCCGCCGACCAGAAAGGTCTTGGTCTTGACCCAGTCTTGCGTCCAGTAGCGGTTGTAGACGTTGACCAGCGGCCAGGCCCACAAATAGGCGAAGCGCCCGACCTCGCGCACATAGGCGTCCGTCAGCTTCGAGCCGGGCACCGGGCCGGTCGGCATCGGCCCCGCCTTGCGCGTCTCGATGATCGGCGCCGGCGCGGCAGTGCGCGGTCGGATGCCAAGTCGCTCCAGGAGTGAAGCCAGCATGAGGGCTCGCAGTCGCTCAAATCCCCGAGACGTTGAACAATGAGCCGATGAAATAGGTCGCGGCGGCCGCGGCGCTGCCGATCAAGAACATGCGCAACCCGCCGAGCCATGCGCTCTTGCCTGAGAACAGGCTGAGCACCGCGCCGACTAAGAACAACGCAGCGCCCGACAGGGCGGCGGCGATCAGCACGCCCTGGCTCAAGCCGAACAGAAATGGAATGAGCGGCAAACTCGCGCCGATGCAGAAGGCCAGGAACGAGGAGACCGCCGCCCCGATCGGCGAGCCGAGGTCGTCGGGATTGAGGCCAAGCTCCTCGCGGGCAAGCGTGTCGAGCGCTTTCTCGGGATTGGCGATCAGCTTCTTCGCCACGTTGCGCGCCTCTTTGAGCGGGATGCCGCGCGCGGCGTAGATGAGGGCGAGTTCCTCGGCCTCTTCTTTGGGGTAACGCTCGAGCTCGTCCTTCTCCTGGGAGATCTGATGCTCGAACATCTCCTTCTGCGACAGCATGGAGATGAACTCTCCGGCGGCCATAGAGAATGCGCCGGCCAGCAGCCCGGCCACGCCGGTGATCAAAATGATGCCTGGCTCCACGGCAGCGCCGGCCACGCCCATGACCAGACAGGTGTTGGAAACGAGCCCGTCATTGACGCCGAACACCCCGGCCCTGAGCGTGCCGCCGCCCAACGATTTGTGGCGCCGCCCGACCTCATCGGCCGAAGTCGGCCACGGGTGGCCTTCCGGCTCGAGCTTGCCGCGATAGACCGAGACGCCGCGGACCTTGGAGGCGGACAGCACCGGGCGCATGGCGCGCGGACCGAATATACCGACGAGATACACCGTGAGCCGCGACCTGAGCGAGGGCGCGAAGGGCGGCACCGCGGGCAAGTCCTTGGCCAAGATGCCGGCCTGCTCTTCGGCGGCAGCGGCCATCTGACGGAACAGCGCCGCGCGCTTAGGCTCTCGCTCCGAGGCCGCGACCGCACTCGACAGATAGGAGGCAGTCTTCTCCGACCGCCAGCGTTGCAAAGCTTCCTGCATCAGTAACCGGCACTCAGATGAGGTTCACTTTACCGGTGGCGATGTCGTAGACGCCGCCCGCGATCGCGATCTTCTTGGCGGCAAGCGCGTCGGCCACGATCGGTGTGTCGTCGATCAGCCGCTTCACATTGATCCGCACATTTTCCTCGATTGCAGCGGCGACGAGATCGCTCGGATGCTTGCCATGTGCGGCAATTACCGCGGGTTCGATTGAGTTGATCAGCTCGGGCAGATGGCCGGGCAACTCGGCACGCTCTTTCACGACTTTGACCGCAGCGGCAACCGCGCCGCAATTAGTGTGGCCGAGCACCATGAGAAGCGGCACGCCTAGGAATTTGATCGCATACTCAAAGCTCGCCAGCCCATCGGGATTGACGAAATTCCCGGCGACCCGCACGACAAAGACTTCGCCCGGCCCCTGATCGAAGGCGAGCTCGGGAGCGACACGGCTGTCGGAACAGCTCAACACCGCGACGATGGGGTGTTGCACGGCCACGCGCTCAGCGCGGTCGACCGAGTAGTCCTTGCATATGGACTCCCCCGCCGCGTAGCGGGCGTTGCCTTGCATCAGCCGGTCGAGCGCCTCGGACGGAGGAATGGCGTTCGGCGCCGGTTCCGACGACACCGGCTGATCGGCCCGTGCCGGGGCGAAAGGCAGAGCGCTCGCAGCAAGCAGCGAAGCGGCCCCTGCCATGATGCTTCGCCGTGACCATATCGGAAGCGGAGTCTGGCAATGTTCGCACATGGTGGTCCTCCTCCTGATGACTCCAACCTCTCCTGCAAGGGCAAGTGGGTCAAGCCTGGAAGGAAGCTTTGGTGAGGGAGTGGAAAACGCAGACCTCAGGCTTCCTTCGGCTTAGAGAGGATCAGCCGGTAGCAGTCGAGATTGCGGTGGAGGAACTCGTAAGTCGCCCCCCAAAGATAAAGGCGGAACTTGCGGAACTCGAAATCGCCGAAGGTCCGCGTGACATAGTCCCGGCTGGCGTCGAGGTTGCGCGCCCATTGCCGGAAGGTCAGGAAATAGCTCCAGCGGTCGTTGTGAATGACGTCCACTTCGAAATCGGTCTTCCACAGTTTGTTGAGGAAATCGTCGAGCACCAGGAAGGAGTGGTTGCCGGGATAGATGTGTCGCACCATGAAGGTCGACAGCTCGTACTTCTTCTTCCAGGCGCTGCCGTCGAGAAACACGCGGCCCCCCGGTTTGAGCAGCGCGGAGAACTTGTTCAGCACGCGCTCGTAATCGGGTAGATGCTCGATCACGCCCATGATGACAATGGCGTCGAACTTGTCCTTCGGCTCGTAGTCGTAGAAGTCGGTCAGCACGATGTCGAAGCGGTCGCCGAAATTGGCGAGCTTGCCCCTGAGGTAGCTCTGCGACACTTCCGAATTGGTGATGCCGGTGAAGCGCGCGCCGGCTTGCAACGCATGCCCGGCGAAGGCGCCCCAGCCTGGGCCGATCTCGAGCACGCGTGTGTTCTTGCCGATGCCGCATTGCTCGAGCGCCCAGTCGAATTTGCGCTGGAGCGCCGTCGACAGCGACTCGTCGTCATCCTCGTACACGCCCTGGCTATAGGCGGGAAACACGGGATCGAGGAAGCTCAGGAAGAGCTTGGGATCGGCGTTGTAATGGGAGGAGATCGCCCGCTTGTTGGTGTAGACCTGTCCGAACAGGAGCGGCTCGACGAAGCGCCAGGCCGCGACCAGCGGGTGCCGGTCGTCGAGCGAAGCCCTGAGCTCGAAGGGCTTCAGCATATCGCCCTCGATGTCGATATCGCCTTGCAGATAGGCCTCGGCGAAATTCCCCTCGTCGAGCGAGCGCAACGCCCTGAGCGCCCGCTCGTTGCGCAGACCGATTTGGAACTGCGGCTCGCCTTGGCCGAGGGTCCGTTTCTCGCCGTCGGGCAGCTCGATGGTGAACGGCGTTTTGATCTCGCCGACGCGGTTGATCAAGGCGTCCAGCGTTCTGGCGGCTGATGACATCGAACTTCCCCGCTTCAATGGCCCGCGGATGTCGATGCGCGGGCCGGCAATTAGCGTCCAGCCGCAATTGTGCCCCGGATGGAGGCGGAATGAAATGGCCGAGATCAAGGCGGAAGCCGGGCCGACGCTATTGCCCAGGGGCCGGTGGGTGAGGCTAAATCCCCCCGGCAATCGAACGGGGGATGGAATGCGCATCATCGCTTTATGTTTACGCCTTGCGGTCAAGACCGCCTTCGCGTTTTGCGGCCTCATTGGCATCGTGGAAGAGGCCGCGGCCGAGGGACCCGGCTCGATCATTAGGGTCTGGCCGCTCGAGGGCGGCGGGCCCGGCAACAGCGAGGCCTTTCGCATCCTCTATCGCTCGACCGGCCTCAACGGCGAGCCCATCGAGGTCTCAGGCGCCATTCATTTCCCCTCCAGTCCCGCGCCGGCGGGCGGCCGCCACGTGATCGCCTGGGCCCATCCGACCAGCGGCGTGGTGACGGCCTGCGCCCCCACTCTCATGCCCGACAATAGCGGCATGATCTGGGGGCTGCCCGACATGCTGGCGCAAGGCTATGTCGTGGTCGCTACCGATTATCCCGGGCTCGGCACGCCGGGCATCCATCCTTATCTCATCGGCATCAGCGAGGCTCGCGCCGTGCTCGATTCGGTACGCGCGGCGCGCGCGCTGCCGAATACGGGCGCTTCCAATCGCTTCGCCGTGTGGGGCCACAGCCAGGGCGGCCACGCCGCGCTCTATACCGGCGAGCTGGCGGCAAGCTATGCGCCCGAGCTCAAGGTGGTCGGCGTCGCGGCGGCCGCGCCAGCCACCTATCTTGCCGAGTCTTGCCGAGCTGTTTGACGCCGACAGTGCTACCGCAACCGGCAAGGAGCTTACCGCAATGACGATCTACTCCTGGTCGAAACTCTACCACACGCCGGCGACCACGCTGGTGGAGCCGGGCGCCATGGGGCCGTTCGAGCAGATGGCGCATGACTGCATCGAGTTGGTGGCCGAGTACCAGGCCATCACCGACGCGGAGAAACCGCTCCAGACCGAGAAATTCCTCAAAGCCGATCCAACCGAGACCGAGCCGTGGCGGGGGGTCATGCTGCGCAACACGCCGGGTCAGGCGCCGGCCGGTGCGCCGGTGCTGATCGCCCAAGGCACTGCCGACACCACCGTTAGGCCCCAGATCACCAAGCAGTTCGGGGAGCATCTCTGCAAGCAGGGAGCGCGGCTCGACCTCATGTGGCTCAACGGGGTCAGCCACACCTTCGCGGCGAGAGACAGCGCAAGACAGACGCTCGCCTGGATAGGAGACCGCTTCAGAGGCGCGCCCGCGCCGTCGAGCTGCCGCTAGGCCCTTGGCCGGCTAATAGCTGATCTGGATCACAGTGTTGCCGGCGCCGTGCTGCTTGACCAGCGAATAGAGCGCCGCGGCGTTGGATGGATGCAGCCTGATACAGCCATGCGAGGCGGGACGCCCGAGATGTTTGATCTCGTAGGAACCGTGGATGGCGTAGCCGCGCAGGAAGAAGATCGAATAGGGCATCGGCGAGCCGCTATAGATGGTCGAGCGGTGATACCGCACCAGGGCGGTGGGCTTGAACGTGCCGACCGGGGTGCGATAACCGGGCCGCGCGGTCGACACCGGCCAAGTGTAGCGCGCCGCGCCGTCCACATAGACGTCCATGCGCTGGTTCGAAAGATTGATCCTGGCGACGATTTGCGCGCTCGCGATCGCTGGAAAAGCGACTGAGGCCGAGCAAGACGGCCGGAAGCACGATGCGCCGCATGATGTTCTCCCTCAGAGCGGTGCCCCCCTCGGCGCCCGCTGATCGTATTGATGTCGGAAGCTCGAGGCTCCCCATCAAAGACGGTAGGAGCCTATCGAGCCCCGGCTGAACATCTCCTGAACGACCAAGCTTCGCGCAATTCTCGCACCTCAAGCAATTCGAAAGCGCCGCTCGGCTCCAATTCCTGCCATCATTTGTGCTAGGGTCGGAAGCTCGAGGGCCTCACGAACGAGTCGGGTCGATGCGCAGGCTGATCTTAGGCCTCACCCTAGTGCTGTTGTGCGGCGGAGTGGCCACCGCGCAGATGAAAGTCCCCGGGGCGGGGTCCAAGTCTGCGGCGGCCAAGCCCGCCGACAAGCCGGCTGCCAAGAAGAAGCCGCCGCCCAAGCCAAGTCCGATCGCCAGAGAATTGTTCGGCGCGGCGACCGAGCCCGCGCCGCTCGCCGCCCGCGCCATCGGCAGTTACGCCAAAGGTTGTCTCGCCGGCGGCGTGTCGCTGCCCATCAGCGGCCCGGACTGGCAAGTGATGCGGCTGTCGCGCAACCGCAATTGGGGCACGCCGCGCCTGCTCGATTATCTCGAGCGGCTGGCAAGCGACGCCCGCGCGCTCGACGGCTGGCCGGGGCTCTTGGTCGGCGACATGTCGCAGCCGCGCGGCGGCCCCATGCTCAACGGCCATACCAGCCATCAGGTCGGTCTCGACGCCGATATTTGGCTGACCCCGATGCCCGACCGTATCCTGACCGAGCAGGAGCGCGAGGACATGACCGCGGTGTCGATGCTCAAAGATCCGTTCGAGGTCGATCCCCAGGTCTTCACCCTGCTCAATGTCAAACTGATCAAACGCGCGGCGTCCTACCCGCAAGTGGCGCGCATCTTCGTGCACCCGGCCATCAAGAAGGCGCTGTGCCAAATGGCTCCGCAAGTGGGCAAGGATCGCGCCTGGCTCGGCAAGGTCAGGCCGTGGTGGAACCACCACTACCATTTCCATGTGCGCCTCGCCTGTCCGCCGGGCATGGACGGATGCGAGAATCAGAAGGAGGTGGCCGGCGACGACGGCTGCGGCCAGGAGCTGGTCAATTGGTATGCCATGCTGAAAAAGTCGGCGATCGACACAGCCAAGGCGCCCGTGCCCGGCGCCAAGTGGGTCGGCAAGCCGCCGCTGAAAATGGCGCAGTTGCCGAAGGAGTGTGCCACGGTGCTCACCGCCGGCGGCTTCGAGCCGCCGATCACCGGTGAGGCCGGCACCCCGCCGCCAAATCCGGCGGCGTTGGCGGCGCTCGCAAGCAAGGACGCGGGTCCGCCGGTGCCGGTGCTGACCCCGGCTCAGTTGGCGGCGCTGACCGGTGAGGGCGGCGGCATGCCGCTGCCCGACCGCAACCCCAAGCGCTGACGCTTCACGCCAGCCCCGGTATCGGGCAGTATCGCCGCCATGCTGGAGCGGCGAGCAAATCCTCTCGAAGGGCAACGCAATGTCTATGGCGAGCCCCTCAAAAGCTGCTCCGACCGGCCGCTGACCGGTTTCTTCCGCACCGGCTGCTGTCATACCGGGCCTGAGGATATCGGGCTGCACACGGTGTGCATCGAGGCGACGGCCGAATTCCTCGCCTTCTCCAAGGCGCGCGGCAACGATCTGTCGACGCCGCAACCCGACTTCGACTTCCCCGGCCTCAAGCCCGGCGACCGCTGGTGCCTGTGCGCGGCGCGCTGGCGCGAGGCGCTGGAAGCCGGAGCCGCGCCGCGCGTGATCTTGGCCGCGACCCATGAGGCGACGCTCGAGATGGTCGAGCTCAAGGACCTCAAGCGCTACGCGATCGATCTCGCCTGACGGCTCACGCCCGAATTTTCCCTCCTGGACACTCCGCGTTCGCTGATGGAGCATGGCCCGATGGCAAAGAAGAAGCAGCCCGAGAAGAAGAAGCCTGAGACGGCTGCCGCCGCCCGCGCGCGGAAGAAGCGTCAGATCTATGCCGAGGGCCATAAGCGGAAATTCCTGGTGGTGGTCGACGAGACGCCGGAATGCGAGAGCGCGCTCGCGTTTGCCGCGAGCCGCGCGCTGCGGACCGCCGGTCAGCTGGCGCTGCTATACGTCATCGAGCCCGGCGTCGAGTTCCAGTGGATGGGCGTCGAGGACGTCGCACGTGAGGAGGGACACAACAAAGCCAAAGCCGTGTTCCGCCTGTTCAGCCGCAAGCTCAGGGCGATGGGCTTCGAGGATATCGTGCCCGAGGAGATCGTACGCGAAGGCCCCAAGGCTGAGGAGATCACCAAGCTGATCGAGGAGGACGAAGATATCGGCGTGTTGGTGCTGGGCGCCTCGAAGGATCCGTCGGGACCCGGTCCGCTCGTTACCAATCTCGCCGGCGGCAAGCTCGCCGGCAGTTTCCCGGTGCCGATCACGGTCGTGCCGGGCCACCTCACCACCGAGGAAATCCTGGCGCTGGCCTAGAGCACGCATGGCTTGCGGCGGTAAAACACACGACCCTGGCGCGACACGAGTTGCCAGGCCCCGCCAGACCTGGAATTATGGGCATCCGCTTGCCTCGATTAGCCCCATTTTGAACGGGTTTTGATGTTAGCGGACTGGGGCGATTCAACGGGGCAGCAGGGAGCAGACCATTGAGGCCGATCGCGCTAGGGCTGCTATTGGCGGCAACCTTCAGCCTGCCCGGGTTGGCGGCCGAGCCGGACGGACCGGCCACGCTGATCACGCCGACCGAAGCCGTGCGCATTACCGTTCAGGGCGTGCTGTCGGCCAAACCCGGCACCGGGACTGGCGCGACCCAAAAGGATGCGCTGATCGAATTTTACTCGGCGCCCGACCAGCGCCTACTGTGGGTCGATAACAACGGCTTGAACGAGCGCGCCAAAATGGTGATGGCGGAAATCGGCAAGGCCGACGATTACGGCTTGCGCGCTGCGGATTACACCCTGCCGGATGCCGCCGGGACCGCTTCCGAGCCGAAGCTCAGAGACTGGCTGGCCGACGCCGAGGTCAAAGTCAGCTATGCGGTGCTCGGCTACGCCAAGGATGCCCGCGGCGGCCGGATCGACCCCTTGCGCCTCAGCAAAAATCTCGATCCCACCCTGGCGCTGCCCAGCCCGTCGGAGGTAATCGAATCGATTGCCATCCGGTCCGACCCGGCGGCCTATTTGCGCAGCTTCCAGCCCGACCAGCCCCAATTCGAGGCGCTGAGGCAAAAGCTGATCGAGCTTAGGGGCGGCAAGGTCGAGGAGGTCAAGCCCGCCGTGGTCACCATCCCCGACGGGCCCACGCTCAAATTCGGCATGGTGCATGAGCAGGTTGCGCTGCTCAGGAAGCGGCTCGATGTGCCGGCCGGAAACGACGAAACCAAGTTCGACGAGGCTGTGCTCGAGGCGATCCGGCAGTTCCAGTCGGCCAACGGCGCCCACGCCGACGGCATGGTCGGACCCGGCACGCGGCGGATGCTCAATGGCGGCCCACGTCCGCAAGAGATGGCAAGCCCGGCGCGGATCAATGCGATCCTGGTCAATATGGAGCGCTGGCGCTGGCTACCCCACGATCTCGGCGCCTTCTATGTGACGGTCAACATCCCGGAATTCACCTTGCGCGTGGTCGAGGAAGGCACGCCGATCCACACTGCGCGCGTGGTGGTCGGCAAGCCCGACAAGCAGACGCCGGTGTTCTCCGACGAGATGGAGGAGGTCGTCTTCAACCCGTACTGGAACGTGCCCAACTCCATCAAGATGGAGGAGATCGCGCCCTATTTCTCCCCGGGCGGCGGCTTCTTCGGCGGCGGCTGGGATACGTCGGTGCTGCGGCGCCACGGTCTGCGCATCAAATACGGTAACCGCGACATCGATCCCGATCAGATCGATTGGAGCCGCAACGATTTGCGCAATTTCGATCTGGTGCAGCCGCCGGGACCCGGCAACGTGCTCGGCCGCGTGAAGTTCCTGTTCCCGAACTCGCACGACGTCTACATGCACGACACCACGCAGAAACACCTGTTCAACAACGCCGTGCGCGCCGAGAGCCACGGCTGCATGCGGGTACAGAACCCCGACCAGCTGGCCGAACTCGTGCTCGCCCATGACAAGGGCTGGAGCAAGGCTAAGGTGCAATCGACGTTCGATGCCGGCGGCGACAACCACGTTATGCTCGACGGCAAGATTCCGGTCTACATCACCTATTTTACCGTGCGGGTGAACGACGACGGCACGCTGGCAACGTTCAGGGATCTCTACGGCCACGATTCCAGGATGATCTCCGCGCTCAACGGCAACAATTACTTCGGCGATGCCGTCGCCCAGGACGATTCCGGAGCGGCGCCGTGGAGCGGCCAAGATTCGGCCCCGTGGAACGGTCGGGACCAGGGCAATGCTAGGCGCGCACGCCGGGGGCGAGACAGCGTCGACAATTTCGCCCGCTCGCTGTTCGGGTTCTAGGCCGTCAATTTCCTGATACTGCGGGCCGACCAGCTTCCGTCGTCGACGGGCGGCTGCGTCAGGAGTTCGTTTACTGCGTTGGCTAATTTTGCCGCGCGCGACAAAGCTTCCTTTCCACCTCGCGTGAGAAAGCTCCTCCATAAGAATAAGGAGGCGCTTCATGACTCGGACTTCAGGGAACGTTCGGCCCGTGTTGGTCGGTATGACCACCGCGCTGTTTCTGGTTTCGAGCGTAATCGTGGCGGCCTGTGGCTACAGAGTATCGGCCCCCGATTTCCCAGTGCTCAAGCTCACCCCGGTTGAGCCGGCGACCGCGACTGCGGCCGCTGAGGCGAAATAGGGGGCTGCAATGATCTATCTGTTTGCAGGCCGGCCTCTCGGCGGTGGGAGGCGGGCATGAGGTGGGTCGTCGCTTTGCTGTCCCTCACGGTGATCTGCTCGATCCTTGGGTCGGTCGGCGCGCTGGTGCTCGGCAAGCCGTCCATGAAGCTGCTGCGCAGCGACCGCCAAGTGGTGAGCCTCGACGTCAAGCCGAGTACGCGAGTCACTTCGCCCGCGACAGGGCTGTAGCAATCCCCCTGTTACACCCGCGCGCCGATCCTCGCTTACACTGATCTCACCTCGTCCTTCTGAAGGGGCGTTCTCATGAGGCGTCGTGAGGTGCGGACGAGGTGCGGTGTCCCTGCGGGCCGGCTAACGCGAGTTGGCTCCCGGGGCGGTGTCGGGCTCCCCCCGGGTCCACTACGAGGCCCTGCCAGGAGCGTGGCTGACGACCCTAGGGTCTAGAAGACCAAACGCCGGCTGTCGCCTCTCTCGTCGGTGGATGCGGAGACGAGGAACCCAAACGGGACGATAGGACAGCGGCGGGGCATCTAGGGCGAAAGCGGGGCCGGCGCCGGATAACGCTGCAAAATAGCATGCGCTAACGCTTCGCTGCAGATGCGCATGTGGCGCGCCGGAAGGCCCCCGCCGTGTCCAGCGATGGACACGGAGCCAAAGGATTTTGCGCTTAACGGCGCGCCACCCCCTCATCAGCCGGACGCGAGCAGGCGCCGCGGCAAGGGACCCGCATCCCTTGACTTTGCGGGTGCCGGGGCCAAGTATGGACTAGAATTATTCTAAGCTAAGCCGCGAGTTCCGCGAGGTTAGCGCGTTATCAAAGCCAACGAGGCGCCATGTTCATCCAGACCGAAGCCACGCCGAACCCAGCGACCTTGAAATTCATTCCGGGCCGGCCCGTGCTCGACCAAGGGACGCTTGAGTTCCTCGATGCCAACGACAGCAAGGCCTCGCCGCTGGCGGCGCGGCTGTTCGAGATCGACGGCGTCAAGGGCGTGTTTTTCGGCACCGACTTCATCAGCGTGACCAAAGGCGCCGGCGAATGGCAGCATCTCAAGCCCGCCATCCTCGGCGCCATTATGGAGCACTATCTCTCGGGCGACGCGGTGACCGAGGGTGAGCCGTCAGGATCGGAAAGCTCCGAGGGAGGCGAGTTCTTCGCGCCCGAGGACGAGGAGACGGTCAAGACCATCAAGGAGTTGCTCGAGACCCGGGTGCGCCCGGCGGTGGCCCAGGACGGCGGCGACATCACTTTCCAGGGCTATCGCGACGGCATCGTGTTCTTGCACATGCGCGGCGCCTGCTCGGGCTGCCCAAGCTCGACGGCCACGCTTCGCCACGGCATCGAGAACTTGCTCCGGCACTTCATTCCCGAGGTGCAGGAGGTCCGGCCGGTTTGACGGACAAGCTGCCCAAATCCGCTCTCGACCAGCTGTTCCTCGAAGCGCGCACCCATAATGCCTGGCGCGACCGGGACGTGCCCGACGCGCTGCTGCATGAGATCGTCGATCTCGCCAAGATGGGCCCGACGAGCGCCAATTGCAGTCCGGCGCGCTTTCTGTTCGTCAAATCGCGCGAGGCCAAGGAGCGGCTCAAGCCGCATCTGTCGGAAGGTAATCGCGACAAGACCATGAAGGCGCCGGTCTGCGCCATCATAGGCTACGATCTCGACTTCTATCAGCATTTGCCCAAGCTGTTTCCGCACGCCGACGCCAAGAGCTGGTTCGAAGGCAACGCGCAGAAGATCCAAGAGACCGCGTTCCGCAACGGCACATTGCAAGGCGCCTATCTGATCATAGCGGCGCGCGCGGTTGGGCTCGATTGCGGGCCGATGTCGGGCTTCGACAATAAGGCGGTCGATCGCGAATTTTTCGCCGGCACCAACATCAAGTCGAACTTCCTGTGCAGTCTCGGTCATGGCGATGCGAGCGTGCTTTTCCCGCGCTCGCCACGCTTCGACTTCGACGAGATGGCGAAGATCATCTAAGACACGCCGATGAATATCCTCGCGCTCGACACCAGCATGGGCGCCTGCTCGGCCGCGGTGCTGCGGACCAATGGCGCGGAGCGGACGCTGTTCGTGCGCCAAGAGGCCATGGCGCGCGGCCATGCCGAGGCGCTGATGCCGATGGTGGCCGAGACGATGGCCGAGGCCTGCTTGCCCTTTGCCGAGCTCGACGTGATCGCCGCGACCACCGGCCCCGGCAGCTTCACCGGCGTGCGCATCGCCATTGCCGCGGCGCGCGGCCTGGTGCTGGTGACCGGAGCCGGACTGTTCGGCACCGACAGCCTGACGGTGATGGCCAAAGCCGCCGAGCATCTAGCCGAGCCGTTCGCGGTGGCGGTCGATGCCAGGCGCGGCATGCTCTATTTCGGCCTCTATGACGGAGATGCGCGCAAGCTCGAGGGCCCGCTCCTGCTCTCGCCGGGCGATGCCGCGCAACGGCTGCCGGCGACGCTTCGCCGCGCGGTGGGCAGCGGTGCCGCTTCACTTGCCGAAGCTGCGGCGGGACGCGGGCTCCGCGTCGCGGCCAGTTTTGCCGAGCTTCAGCCCAGCGCCGCAGCACTCGCCCAGATCGCCTATGAGAGCGGCGAGACCTCGCCAACGCTCAAGCCCCTTTATTTGCGTCCGCCCGACGCCAAGCCGCAGATGCAAACCGTGGCGGTGCCGCGCTGATGCCGGTCGAGATCGCCGTGACCCAGGCAGGCCCGCTCGACGTCTGGTCAATGGCCGCCATTCACCGCAGCTGTTTCGCGAAGCCCTGGGACGCAGCCGAAATGGCGCAGTTCCTGGCGAGCCCCGAGACGCTCTGCCTGATCGGGTCGGTCGCCGACAGCTCGGGCGGTATCATGGCCGGCCTGCTGATCGCGCGGAAGGCCGCCGATGAGGCGGAGATTCTCACCTTCGGCGTCGCGCCCGCTTGCCGCCACGCGGGACTCGGCCGCGCCCTGCTTCAGGAAGCGATCAGCCTCCTGCGCGCCTCAGCCGCCAAGCGGCTTTATCTCGAAGTCGAGGACGGCAACGAGGCGGCGCTCAAGCTTTATCGCGGGGTCGGCGCTGTCCCCGTGGGCAAGCGGCCGGGCTATTATGAGCACGGCGCTGACGCCACGATCTTCAGCCTTGCCCTTTCAGGCCGCCCCGCCGATGATGACGTGCCCTAGCGACGGATTCGGACGGCAAGGCATCCCCCATGCCCAAGGCGGCCATAGCGGAAAGCAGGCTAGAGCGGCTGTGCGCCGAGCGGCGCATGCGCATGACGGGCCAGCGGCGGACCATCGCCAAGGTGCTGTCGGAGGCCGAGGATCATCCCGACGTGGAAGAGGTCTATCGTCGCGCGAGCGCCCGCGATCCCCGCATTTCGCTGTCAACGGTCTACCGCACGGTGCGGCTGTTCGAGGGCGCCGGAATCCTCGAGCGGCACGATTTCGGCGAAGGCCGGGCGCGCTACGAGCCGGTTCCTTCCGGCCATCACGACCACCTGATCAACGTCAAGACCGGAGAGGTGATGGAGTTCCGCAACGAGCAGATCGAACGGCTCCAGGAGAGCGTGGCACGGGAACTTGGCTTCCGGCTTATCGGCCACCGGCTCGAGCTGTTCGGCGTGCCGCTGAAGGACGGCAAATAGCGGAACCGCTGGCGCGAGGCGGGTTTTGCTGGACCCGCCCGGCTCCGTTTGACTTGGCCGCGTAGCCGCGCGAACGTTAGGCATAAGGCGAAATAAAGGGGGATGGCGCGATGATGAAGCGTCTTGTGTTCGCGGCCATGGTCGCGATTGCAGCAGGCACGGCGCAGGCCGAGCATGCCGTTGCACCTGAGGGGGAACTGGTCCCGGTCGTGACCCGGGAAATCTGCGACGTCGCCGAGTGGGGATATGACCAAGTCCGGACCGATTGCCGGCTGGAGGTCCGCCCGGCGCCGAAAGCAAATCCGGCCTTAAGCGGCATCTGCACCATCTATTATGGGCGCCGCACCTGTCATTGACCGTGGACGCTTCAGCGACAATCCGGATGTCCATGTCGTGACGTGGCAATGAGAAGCTTGCGCGCGTTCCTGGTGCTTGGCGCCTTCTTCGCCTTGACCTTGCCGCTGATGCCGGTCCAGCTCCTGCTCGTCAGGACGGGCTCGCGTTATGCCCGCACCTTCCCGCATTGGTATCATCGGCAAGTGTGCAAGATCGTAGGCGTCCGCCTCAACATCGAGGGCGAGGTCGCCGCAGAACAGGGTGTGCTCCTGATCTCGAACCACGTCTCCTGGCTCGACATCACCGTACTCTCGGCCGTGGCGCCGGTGTCGTTCGTGGCTAAGCAAGAAGTCGCGTCCTGGCCGTTCGTGAGCTGGCTGGCCAAGCTGCAGCGCTCGGTGTTCGTGGACCGCAATCGGCGGAACGAGGTCGGCGACAAGGCGAACGAAATCCTTGAGAGGCTCGCCGCCGGCGACCATATCGTGCTGTTCGCGGAAGGAACCTCGAGCGAAGGCAACAGCGTGGTGCCGTTCAAGACCGCATTGTTCGCCGCCGCCAAGCCCCCGGGAGGTCCCCCGATGGGCGCCAAGGTCTCGGCCCAGACGCTGGCGCTGACCTACCCTAAGATTTACGGTCTGCCGCTGTGCCGCCGGGGCCGCCACGTGATCGCCTGGTATGGCGACATGGACATGGCGAGCCATGCCTGGCGACTGTTGGGGCTCGGCCCGATCGACGCGCATATCCGCATCGGGCCGCCGGTCCCGCTCGACGATTTCCCCGACCGCAAGGCGCTGGCCCGCTATGCCGAGGACAAGGTCCGCAAGGACGTGGTCGAGCTGCTGCGTGGGCCGCCCGTGGCGTGAGCGTGGGCAACGGCGTGCCGTTGCCCACGTCGCCACACCGAGATTACATCGCCCGTCTGAGCCTGATGGTGTCGAGCACCGTGGCAGGCGCGAAGTTTCCGTTCGGCAGCTGCCGGATCAAGCCGGCCTTCACGATATTGATGAGCGCCGCGTGGACGCCGCGGTCGGCGGTGTCGGCGTCGGCGAAATAGCCCTCTTGCAGCGACAGACGCCGGAGATCGTCAGGCGACATGGCGCCGACCTCATTCAGCTTGCGGACCAAAAAGTCGGCAAGCGGCGCTTGCGGCTGGTGTTGCGGTTGGGCCTGATGATGGGCGGCATGCTGCGGCTGATGCACGGCATGGGGCGCGGGTTGCTCGCGGCCTTGTCCCCGCTGCGCGGAGGGTGCGGTCTCGAGCCGGCGAAGCTCAAGCTCCATCAGCCTGGTCACCGCCTCGAGCTCGGTCTTCAGGTCCTCCAGCCTCGAATCGTGCTCGCGTTTGAGCTGATCGATGAGTTTGTCGAATTGAGCTTCATGGGCGTTGATCTGCTCTTCAAGCAGAGCGGCCCGGTCTTGCAGGTCCCCGCGAATATCACGCATTGCTTGCCCCTCGTTGCTGACGTTTGCTCCAACGACCGAGCGGGCTGGCAGGTTCACGCAAGACCAAACGAACTCTGCCTGGCCGCCGCGCCCGGCAAGTATTCCAAGGTCCCGGTCATGCCTCTGCCGGGGTGCCTCAGTGCCGCATCTTAACCATAAGCCAAGCGCCCTGTCTCGGCTTGTCGTTTTTCGCAGAAATTCAGAGCATTGGTGGCGGTGATGGCCGGTTCTCGCGGGCCTTGTGTTGCGCTTCGGCATCGCGTGCCGAAGACGATTCAAGCATTGCGCTGAACAAAAAAATCCGAGTCCGGGCGGCGCCAGGCCCATCTTGGCGAATGACGCCGCTCGGCTGTTGCCCCTCACCGCTTTCATCTTGCGCCACGGCCGCTCGGCTTGGCCATCTCCGGCAGAAATGCTGCGAGCAGCCCGATCGCCGGCAGGAAGGCGCACACATGGTAGACGAAACTGATGCTTGTCTTGTCGGCCAGCCAGCCGAGGAACGCCGCGCCGATGCCGGCGACGCCGAACGCCAGGCCGAAGAACAGGCCGGCCACCATGCCGACCCGGCCCGGGATCAGGCTCTGGGCGTAGACGATGATGGCCGGATGGGCCGAGGCGAGGATCAGCCCGATGATCACGCTCAGGATCGCCGTCCCGAGCAAGCCGACATAAGGCAGCGCGAGGGTGAACGGCAGCACGCCGAGGATCGACCACCAGATCACCCGCCTTGTGCCGATGCGGTCGCCGATCGGGCCGCCGATCACCGTGCCGGCCGCGACGGCGAACAAGAACAGGAACAAATAAAGCTGCGCGCTCTGCACCGACAGCCCGAACGTATGGATCAGGTAGAAGGTGTAGAAACTGGTGATGCTGACCAGATAGAAGTCCTTGGAGAAGGTGAGCGCCATCAGAATCGCCACCGACTTCCGCACCTTGCCGTGGGTGAGTTCGTGAATCGCTTCGCGCTCGCTCGGATGCGCGGCGGCGTTGTTGAGCTTCAGCGTCTTGCCATACCAAGAGCCGATGCCTGCGAGCATGATCATGGCGATCAGGGCCACCACCGAGAACCAGGCGATGCTCCCCTGCCCGTAGGGCAGCACGATGAACGCCGCCAGCAGCGGACCGAGTGCCGTGCCGAAATTGCCGCCGACCTGGAACACCGATTGGGCGAGGCCGTGCTGGCCGCCGGAGGCAAGGCGCGCGACGCGCGAGGACTCGGGATGGAACACCGAGGATCCCATGCCGATCAGCCCGACCGCGACCAGCACCAGGCCGTAGGTCGAGGCGAAGGCGGCGACGATGAGGCCGAGCAACGAACAGCCCATGCCGGCCACGAGCGAATAGGGCGTGGGGTATCGGTCGGTCATGTAACCGACCAAAGGCTGGAGCAGCGAGGCGGTGAACGTGAAGGTGAACGTGATTAGCCCGATCTGGCGGAAGTCGAGCGCAAGGGTTTCCTTGATCATGGGATAGAGCGCCACGATCAAGGACTGGATCACGTCGTTCAGCAAATGGCAGATGCTGATGGCGGCGAGCACCGCGACCGCAGTCTGTTGCGTGGCCGAAGTAGCCGCAGTTCGTCTTGTTTGGCTCGCCATAGTAAGCGCCTGGGTACCTAACGGTCGGGCGGGAGAATTGCGCTAAACTGAGCCCCTGCTGCAAGAGTTCATTTCTCGAAGCGACGGTTGCCGCACTTAGGACGTCATGCACCCTTTTCTGCTCCTTGAGCTCTTGATCCTTCTCGTCGTGGCGAACGGCGCGCCGGTCATCGCCAAGAACGTGCTCGGCGACCGCCTGAACGCGCCGTTTGACGGCGGCCTGGTGCTTTACGATGGCAAGCCGCTGTTTGGCCCCACCAAGACCATGCGCGGGATCGTGGCCGCGCTCCTCGCCACCCTGCTTGCGGCCTGGCTCATGGGACTTTCATGGGAACTCGGCGCTCTGGTCGCGGCTTTCGCCATGACCGGCGACCTCCTATCGAGCTTCGTAAAGCGTAGAATGACGCTGCCCTCAAGCAGCATGGCCCTTGGGCTCGATCATATCCCCGAATCTCTGCTGCCGCTGCTGGCGAGCCGCATGCTGCTGCCGCTCAGTCTTTTCGACGTGCTGATAGGTGCGGCGGTCTTCTGCGCTGGCGCGCTGCTCCTCTCCCCGCTCCTCTATCGCTTCAAACTGCGTGACCGGCCATATTAGGCTTGCTTAGGCCGGCTCAGCGCAGCACGTGTAGGTAGTGCAGGGTAATCTCCGGGGGACAATTGAAGCGCACGGGGACGACCGACACACCGGCGCCGACCGAGGTGTAGCCGATCATATCGTGATGTTTCCACGGGCCTGAGCCCATCGAACGCGGCAAGACGGAATCGAGGGTGATCGGGATGCCGCCCGGGAGGCAAATCTGGCCACCATGGGTATGGCCGCTGAGGAGAAGATTGAAGTCGGCATGGGCCGCTTGGCGGTAGATCTCCGGCGTATGTGAGATCAGGACAGAGAACTCATCATGCGGGATGGCGGCCGCCGCCTTCTCGATATTGTCCATCTGGAAGAAGTGAGCGTCGTCGATGCCCGCGAGATGGATGCGCTCCCCGCCCCGCTCGATCGTCTCGCTCTCATTGAGCAGGACTTTGATCCCCATCTCTTCCAGCCCGGGGACCAGGCAGATCGTATCGTGATTGCCGAGCACGCCATAGATCGCGCCGTTGAGAGCTGCACGCAGCATCGCCACTCCGGCGAGGGTCGTGTCATAAGGACCATAAGTCTTGGCGCGATAGTCGCCCGTCAGGACGCAGATGTCGTAGCGGGACTCCTTGAGGAGTGCGATCACGCGCGTCATTGCCGCTTCGCTCATCTCGACATGGAGGTCGCTGAGTTGAAGGATAGTGAACCCGTCGAAGGATGCGGGTAGATGCGGCGAGTCGATGCGGTTGTGCCTAATCTCCACCTTGGATGCGTTGTGGACGCCCCGCCAATAGAGGCCGGATGCCATCAGCACCGCGCGGATCAAGGCATGCGACGGCGTGAGATTCTCGATGTGAAAGAAATTGATGCCTTGTCCGAAGACTTGCGCCTCGTGGTCCTTCTCGATGCCGAGCCGCTGGCGCGCATAGCGCCGTCCGAGGCGCGCCTCAAGCAGGTCTGGGATGGAATCGTACGTCATGGCGCCTTGAGGTGAATGTGTGAGCCGGTAGAGATACGAGACAGCGGGGCAAGGACAGATCACCGTACGCTTCTGACTTGCGAGTGGCGAGCCACCCGAAGCCGAGGGCGTAAGATGGCGGAGGGGGAGGGATTCGAACCCTCGAGACGGTTGCCCGCCTACACACTTTCCAGGCGTGCGCCTTCGACCACTCGGCCACCCCTCCTTGAGCGAAGCGCCGCACTATAGCGAAGCGACCCAGCCGTTCAAGCAAACCCGGGAGCCGATCGCGCGCGCTTCACGCAATACTGATGCAGCTCCGATTTGAACCTGAGCCCGCAATGGCTTATGTAAGCGGTACAGCATCACTCCGCTACGTGACCCACTATGCTCGTGCTCTTACGCATCTTTGGCGTCTGGCTGCTTCTGCTTGCCATGGTCGCCGCCGTGATCGACGCCACCAAGAGTTTGGCGGGCGGCGGCGCGTGGGTGGTGACCCCCATGGGCGAACAATGGCAGGCGCTCAACGCCGACAGCCTGACGGCGGCCAAAACGTGGATCGAGGCCAATGCCGGCCCGTTCCTGTGGGACCCGGTCATGACCAGCATCCTGCATGCGCCGACTTGGGTGGTGTTCGGCATTTTGGGGGTGCTGCTCTATTGGCTCGGTCAGAAGCGGAAGCCGGTCGAGGTGTTCATCAACTAGCGGAATTCAGGCCGGGGGAGCCTCATCAACGGAGATCTCCATGTTCACTCTGAAGCGCAAGCCCTTGTCCATCCCGTCGCCGGACCAGGCGCTCCCCGGCCGGAGCCAAGCTATTCCGACCGCGCAGACCCATTTCGTGAACGGCGCGGCGCTCAAGGGCCCTTACCCCGCAGGCGCGGAGAAGGCGCTGTTCGGGCTCGGCTGCTTCTGGGGCGCCGAGCGGAAGTTCTGGCAGGTGCCGGGCGTCATCGTCACCGCGGTCGGCTATGCCGGCGGCCCGACGCCAAACCCGACCTATGAGGAGGTCTGCTCGGGCCTCACCGGCCATAACGAGGCGGTGTTCGTGGTCTACGATCCCAAGCAGGTCAGCTACGACGCGCTGTTGAAGCTGTTCTGGGAGAGCCACGACCCGACCCAAGGCATGCGCCAGGGCAACGATGTCGGCACGCAATATCGTTCGGGCATCTATTATTATTCAGAGGCGCAGCGGCAAGCGGCCGAGGCCGCCAAGGAAGCCTATGGGCGCGCGCTCGCCGCGCAAGGGCTCGACCCCATCACCACCGAGATCCTGTCAGCGCCGGAATTCTATTTCGCCGAGGATTATCATCAGCAATATCTCGCCAAGAATCCGCAAGGCTATTGCGGACTCGGCGGCACCGGCGTGTCGTGCCCGATCGGCACCGGGGTGGCGAGCGGCGCCTGACCGTCAACCGCGGATGAAGCCGACAATGTCCTTGGTCTTGGCGAGGATCGGATCGGCGATGCCGTGGGCGCGCCGCGCGCCCTCGGCCAGGATGCGGTCGATCTCCACCGGATCGGCCATCAGGCGGCGCATCTCCTCGCCGATCGGCGTCAGCCGGTTGGTGGCGAGTTCGGCCAGCGCCTCCTTGAACTTCGAGAACGCGGCGCCGCCGAACTCGCTCAGCACCTCCTCCCGGCTGGTCCCGGCCAGGCCGGCATAGATGCCGACCAGATTATCGGCCTCGGGCCGGCTCTCCAGCCCCTTGACCTCCGACGGCAGCGGCTCGGGATCGGTCTTGGCCTTTCTGATCTTCTTGGCGATAGCGTCGGCATCGTCGGTCAGATTGATGCGCGTCATGTCGGAGTCATCCGACTTCGACATTTTCTTGTTGCCGTCGCGCAGACTCATCACGCGCGTGGCGGGACCGGTAATGAGCGGTTCGGGCAACGGGAAGAAACCGCCGGGATAGCCTTCCCGCGCGATGGTCGTGGCGAAGTCGTTGTTGAATTTCTGGGCGATGTCGCGGGCAAGCTCCAGATGCTGTTTCTGGTCCTCGCCGACCGGGACGTGGGTGGCGTGATAGAGCAGAATGTCCGCAGCCATCAGATTGGGATAGACGTATAGCCCGGCGCTCGCCTTCTCGCGGTCCTTGCCGGCCTTCTCCTTGAACTGGGTCATGCGGTTCAGCCAGCCGAGGCGGGCCACGCAATTGAAGATCCAGGCAAGCTCGGCATGGCCGGACACCTGGCTCTGGTTGAACACGATATGCTTCTGCGCATCGATGCCCGAGGCGATGAAGGCCGCGGTAACCTCGCGGGTGTTCCTGCTCAGCTCGTCGGGATCCTGGAACACGGTGATGGCGTGCAGGTCGACCACGCAATAAAGGCACTCATGCTCGGCCTGGAGCGCCACGAATTTGGTGATGGCGCCGAGATAATTGCCGAGATGCAGATTGCCGGTCGGCTGCACGCCCGAGAAGACGCGGGTGTTGGTCTTGGCCTTTTGCATGGTCTCGCCCCAGTCGAAGCGCGGGTTATGGCTTGGGCGTGAGCCTAGCGCAAGCTCCCCGGCTTAGGGGCGATCAGACGCAAGCCTGCTCCATCTCCCGGATCTGCTCGGCGATGGCGACGGTGCGCTGGGCCATGGCAAAGTGCAGACGCTCCACCATGCGGCCTTCGACCACGATCACGCCCTTATGGGCGTTCTCGGCATAGCCGAACGCGTCGATCACCTTGCGCGACCATTCGACCTCCTCGCGAGTAGGCGAGAAGATCTCGTTGCATGGCCAGACCTGGCTCGGGTGGATCAGCGTCTTGCCGTCCATGCCGAGCGTGCGGCCGCGCTCGCATTCCTCGCGCAAGCCGAGCTCGTCCCCGAAATCGTTATAGACCCCGTCGATGATGTCGAGGCGGTAGGCGCGCGCGGCGACCAAGGTCATCGCCAGCCACGGCACCACGGCGAAGCGGTCATGCAACGCGCGGGCGCGCGACTCCTTGATCAGATCGTTGGTGCCCATCACCAGGCAACACAGCCGATTCTCGGCATAGACGGCGGTGGCGGCGATGGTGCGGGCGTTCAAGATCGCCATCGGCGTCTCCATCATCGCCCATAGTCTGATCTTGTCCGAGGCGTGCGCGCCTTGCAGGATCTTGGCGGCGCTGATGATGTCGCCGGAATGGACCACCTTGGGCACGAGGATGGCGTCGGGCTCGGCCTCGCAGGCGGCGAGCAGATCGTCGGTACCCCACGGGGTCTCGAGCGCGTTGACCCTGATGACGATTTCCCGGCCGCCATAGCCGCCATTCTTGACCGCGGCGCAGACTTGGTCACGGGCCAGCCCCTTAGCGTCCGGCGCCACCGCATCTTCGAGATCGAAGATCAAAGCGTCGGCGGGGATGGTCTTGGCTTTCTCCAGAGCCCGGTCATTCGAGCCGGGCATATAGAGGACGCTGCGGCGCGGCCGGCCTTGCATGGAGCGCTTGCCTCGCGTTGTTTGCAACGCAATATTGCACTGCAACATAGCCGAGATGGGCACTGCTCGCCAACACCTTAGGAGCCGGCATCCTTGATCAGATCGCGAAACTTTGTAGCGCCGAACAGGTGCGCGGCGCCGAGATAGGTGAGGAGCCCCGCCGCAACCAGAACGATCAGGGCCGTCGCTTGGGCGATCAGCCCGCTCTGCGGCGCGAACCAGGGCTCGAGACCTTTGATCAGGGCAAACACCACGACACCCATCACCGCACTGGCGGCAAGGATGCCGGCAAACCGGCGCCGGAACGTCTGATCGAGCGCGAAGCCGTCGCGCTGCCGCAAATTGCCGATCAGCAGCGCCACATTGAGCCAGCCGGACAGCGTGGTGGCGAGGGCGATGCCGGTGGCGCCGATGAGCAGGAACAGCGTGAGGCTGAGCACCACATTGGCCGCCATGGAGATGCCGGCATAGATCATCGGCGTCTTGGTGTCCTCGCGGGCGAAGAAGCTCGGATGCAGCACCTTGATCATGACATAGGCGGGAAGCCCGAGCGCCAGCGCGGCGAGCATCGAGGCGGTGGCACGGGTATCGACGGCGGTGAAGGCGCCGCGCTCGAACAGCACGCGCATGATCGGATCGGCGGCAAGGAACAGCGCCACGGCCGAGGGTAGCGTGAGGAGCAGAGCGAATTCGAGCGCGCGGTTCTCGCTCGCCAGCGCGGCGTCATGATCGCCGGAGCGAAGCTTGTGACTGAGGGTCGGCAGCAGCACGACGCCGATAGCGACGCCGATCACCCCTAACGGCAACTGAAACAGCCGGTCGGCATAATAGAGCCAGGACACGACGCGATCCTGGAGGGTGGCGATGACGGTCGAGATCACCACGGTGATCTGCGCCATGCCGCCGGCCACTACGCCAGGCAAGGCCAGCGTGACCAGGCGGCGCATCTCGGGGGTGAGCTGCGGACGCTGCCAGGCTATGCGCATCCCGATTTTGGCGGCGGCGGCCACCACCACGATCACCTGCACCAGCCCAGAGAGGGCAATGCTCCAGGCCAGCGCCACGCCGGCCGCGCTTTGGTCGCCGCTGCCCGAGGCAATGAAGGCGAGCAGCACGGCAATGAGCACGACGTTGAGCAGCGTGGGCGCGAAGGCGGCGACGGCGAAGCGGCCGTAAGCGTTTAGAACGCCGGTATAGAGCGCGACCACCGACATGAAAGCGAGATACGGAAGCGCGATGCGCGCCAGCAGCACGGCGAGCGCGAACTTCTCGGGATCGCTCGAGAAGCCGGGCGCCAGGAGCAGCATCAGCCACGGCATGGCTATCTCGGCCAGCACCGTGACCGCCACGTGCAGTACGACCAAGCCAGACATTGCCTGTCCGGCAAACATGCGCGCGGCATCTGGCCCGTCGGCGTGAAGGCGCTTGGCGAATAGCGGAATGAACGCCGAGTCGAAAGCACCTTCGGCAAACAGCCGGCGGAACATGTTGGGAATGCGGAACGCCACGAAGAAGGCGTCGGCGGCGTAAGAGGTGCCGAGCACCGCAGCAATCAACACGTCGCGCGCAAAGCCGAGCACGCGGCTCAGGATGGTCATCGTGCCGACAGTGGCGAAGCCGCGATAGAGCTTCATACGCTAAGCCCTCACCCTGAGGAGGCCGCGGAACGCGGCCGTCCCGAAAGGTGGCCATGCTTCGAGACGCGGCCCTGTGGACCGCTGCTCAGCATGAGGCGTTGGCAAGGGGAGGCTCAAGCCGGAACGAGCGGGGCGTCTTGGGCCGCCTGGAGCGCCTTCAGCAACCGGTCGCGGATGGCGCTCTCGCGGCTCTTGCTGGTGATCTTCTTGCCGGTGAGATCGGTCACGTAGAACACGTCGACCGCCTTCTCGCCGAAGGTGGCGATATGGGCCGAGGCGATATCGAGATTGAGATCGGAGATCTCCCGCGTCACGTCGTATAGCAGCCCGGGCCGGTCGAGCCCGTTGATCTCGATCACCGTCAGCGCGTCCGACAGCGTGTTGTCGATCACCACTTGCGGCTCGACGGTGAAGGCCGAGAGCCGCGGCTTCGGCTTGCGCTTGGTCAGCACCACCTCGGCGAGGCGCGCGTCGCCCCTGAGCAGGCGCTCGATGGTCACGGCGATCTTCTTGGCGCGGCGCTCTTCGTCCTCGGCATGGTCGAACTCGCGCTCGAGGTGAATGGTGTCGAGCGCCATGCCGTCGCGCGTGGTGGAAATTTGGGCATCGACGATATTGGCCCCGGCGCCGGTGCACGCGCCGGCGACCATGGCCAACAGGCGCGGGTGGTTCGGCGCGAGCAGCGTAATCTCGGTAACGCCGCGGAAGGCGTCGGTGGCGATATGGGTGACGATCGGCTTCGCTTGGGCCGCGGCGTCGTGGAGCAGCTTGGCATGCTCGGCGATGACGTCGAGGTCGGTGCGCAGCCAATAGGACGGATAGTGGCGGTCGATGAAGCGTTCGAGGCCGTCTTTCGGCCAGCCCGCCAGCCGGTCGCGCAAGGCGTCCTGAGCGCGGGCCACGCGTTCGGTACGGCTGAGCGCGGTATGGCCGCCGCCGAGCAGCGGCTCGGTTTCGAAATAGAGCGTGCGAAGGAGCTGGCCTTTCCAACCGGTCCACACGCCGGGCCCGACGGCGCGGATGTCGGCCACCGTGAGCAGCAGCAACAGCTTCAACCGCTCGCGGCTCTGCACCAGGGCAGCAAAGTCGCGCACCGTCTTGGGGTCGTTGAGGTCGCGGCTCTGGGCGAACAGGCTCATCGACAAATGATGCTCGACCAGCCAGGCGGCGGTCTCGGTCTCTGACGGCGTCAGACCCAGGCGGGGGCCGAGTTCGCGGGCAATGCGGCTGCCGGCGATCGAATGATCCTCATCACGGCCTTTGGCGATGTCGTGGACAAGGGCCGCCACGTAAAGCACACGGCGATTGTCGATGGTGCGGACGATCTCGCTCGATACCGGGTGCTCGGTGGCGAACTTCCCGCGCTCGATGCCCGATAGGAAGCCGATGGTGCGGATCAGGTGCTCGTCCACCGTGAAGTGGTGATACATGTTGAACTGCATCATCGACACCACACGCCCAAAATCCGGGATGAAGCGGCCGAGCACGCCCGCCTCGTTCATCTTGCGCAACACGCCTTCGGGGTCGCGCGAGTTGGTCAGGAGCTTCATGAACAGCCGATTGGCGGTCGGGTTGTTGCGGAGCTTGTCGTCGATCAGGCGGAAATTCGAGCGAATCTGGCGCAGCACTTCGGGCGAAAACGAGGCCTGATGCTCGTCGGCGAACGCGAACAGGCGAATGAAATTCACCGGATCCTTGGCGAAGGCGTCCTTGTTGACGGCAGAGATGCGGCCGTTCTCGATGCGGAAATCCGACGTGCGCCTGAGCTTGGCGCGGCGGCGCCAGCTGAACGGGGCGAGCAGCGTGTCGAGGGCGGGCAGCGACTTGAGTTGCTTCATCTCGAGCGCCGAGCACACGATGCCGGTCAGCTCGCCCACTTCCTTGGCGACCAGAAAATAGTGCTTCATGAAGCGCTCGACCGCGCTCAGCCCCGCGTGCCCGCGATAGTCGAGACGCTCGGCCATGGGCTGCTGCACATCGAAGCTAAGCCGCTCCTCTGGCCGGTTGGTGAGGAAGTGGAGGTGGCAGCGCACCGCCCACAGGAAGCTCTCGCAGCGGCGGAAGCTCCGATATTCGTGCCGCGTGAACACGCCGGCCTCCACGAACTCCTCTTCCGCCTTGTCGGGATAGAGGTGCTTGGCGAGCCAGTGCAGCGTGTGCAGATCGCGCAATCCGCCTTTGCCGTCCTTGATGTTGGGCTCGACCAGGTAACGCGAGGCTCCGGCCCGCGCGTGACGCACGTTCTGCTCGGCGAGCTTGGCCTCGATGAACGGCCGCGCGTGACCCTCGAGCACTTCCGTGCGGAAGCGGTGCTGGAACTCGGCATAGAGCGCCTCGTCGCCCAGGATCAGCCGAGCATCGAGCAGCGCCGTGCGGATGGTCATGTCCGAATGGCTGAGACGCACGCATTGGTCGATGTTGCGCGTGGCGTGGCCGACCTTGAAGCCGAGATCCCACAGTAGATAGAGCATGTACTCGGCAACGCTCTCACCCCACGCGGTCTGCTTGTAAGGCAGCAGAAACAGGAGATCGATGTCGGAGCCCGGCGCGAGCAGGCCGCGGCCGTAGCCGCCTTGGGCCACGATCGCCATGCGCTCGGCGGCCGTCGGGTTGTCGGCCGGATAGATGTGCGTGGTGGTGAAATCGTAAGCGAGCTTGATCAGAGCGTCCTGAAAGGCCGAGAGACCTTCGGCGCAGGTCCTGCCGTCGCCGTCTTCCTCAAGTTGGCGCCGCGCGGCCGTCCGCGCCTCCTCGACCAGGCTGCGGAAGCGCTCGACCAGCGCCATGCGCAGCTTGGACTCCTGCCCGGAATGGGCGCGGGCAAGCTCCGAGGCCTCGTGGCGGAGAAGGTCGAGGTCGAAATACGGCGCTTGTTTGGGAGTGGGCTGGTCCATAGCGAAACGCGATCTAGCACATAGGGTCTTACGGCTCGGTAGCAAGCAAAGCTTTAAGGCGATAAAGGGCCTCGAGTGCCTCTTTCGGCGTCATGGCATCAGGGGAGAGCGCTGCAAGGGCCTGCTCCAGGACCGCGGCCCGTTCATCCTGGGGCAAGGCGCTTCCCTTGGCCGCCTGAAACAGCGGCAGGTCGTCGGCGAGAGCCGACGGCTTCGGCCTGCCGTCGGCCTTCTCCAGGGCGCTCAGCACCTCGGTGGCGCGGGCCAGCACCGGGGGCGGCAGGCCGGCGAGTTTGGCCACATGGATGCCGTAAGACCGGTCGGCGGCGCCCTTCACCACACGATAGAGGAACACGATCTCGTCCCGCCACTCCTTGACCTCGACCGTGGCGTTGGCGGCGCCGTCAAGCTTCTCGGCGAGCGCGGTCAGCTCGTGATAGTGGGTCGCAAACAGGACGCGGGCGCGATTGACCTCGTGCAGATATTCGAGCGCGGCCCAGGCGATCGACAAGCCGTCGAACGTCGCCGTGCCGCGGCCGATCTCGTCGAGCACGACGAACGAGCGTGCGCTCGCCTGATTGAGGATCGAGGCGGTCTCGACCATCTCCACCATGAAGGTCGAGCGGCCGCGGGCGAGATCGTCGGCGGCGCCCACCCGGCTGAACAGGCGATCGACGATGCCGATATGCGCGGCTTTAGCCGGCACGAACGAGCCCGATTGCGCCAGCACGACGATCAGCGCGTTCTGGCGCAGGAAGGTCGACTTGCCTCCCATGTTCGGCCCGGTGACCAGCAGGATGCGGGTATCGGCGGCGGCGTCGCTTGAGCCGAGCCGGCAATCGTTGCCGACGAAACTCGCCCCGGCCGAGCGCCGCAAGGTTTGCTCGACCACGGGGTGGCGCCCCTCCTCGACGGCTAAGACAAGGCTCGCGTCGATCTTGGGCCGCACATAATTCTGTTCGACGGCAAGCTCGGCGAGGCCGGCATAGTGGTCGAGCTCGGCGAGCGCGGCGCTGGCCGCCGACAGTGTCGCCTCTTCCGCCAGCACTTCTTCAGCGAGGCTCGCGAAAATTTCGAGCTCCAACGCCAGCGCCCGGTCGGCGGCCTGGGTGATGCGCGCCTCAAGCTCGGCGAGCTCCGGGGTGGAGAACCGCACCACGTTGGCGAGGGTCTGGCGATGGATGAATAGCTCGACATGCGGCGGCTTGGTCAGGACCGGGCCATGCAGCGCGGTGACCTCGACGAAATAGCCGAGCACATTGTTGTGGCGGACCTTGAGCGACTTGATGCCGGTCGCCTCGGCGTACGTCGCTTGCAGCCCGGCGATCACCTGGCGGCTGCTGTCGCGCAAGCGGCGATGCTCATCGAGATCGGCGTTGGCGCCGGTCCGGATGAAGCCGCCGTCGCGCGCATTGACCGGAAGGGTGTCGTCCAGCGCGCCCGACAGAGACTGTTCGACCTGGCCCGGAGCGGCTGCGAGACGTTCGGCGACGCCCATAAGATCGCGCGGCAGTCCGAGCGCCTCGCCGGTGCGCAACAGCTGCGCCGCCAGGTCGTGCGCCGCGGCAATCGCATCGCGGACGGCGCCGAGATCGCGCGGACTGCCCCGCCCAAGTGTCAGCCGCGCCAGCGCCCGCGCCAGGTCAGGCACTGCCTTGAGCGCTTCGCGCAGATCGTGGCGCAAGCGCGGTCCGTCGGCAAGATAGGAAACCGCGTCAAGACGCGCGTTCAAGGTCGCCGGATGGGTGAGCGGGCTGGCGAGCCGACTCGCCAACTCGCGCGCGCCGGCTGCGGTGACGGTGCGGTCGATGGCGGCGAGCAGGCTCCCCGCGCGGGTACCCTGGTTCGAGCGCACCAGCTCGAGATTGGCGCGCGTGGCGGCATCGATTATGAGCAGGCTGCCGGCGGTCTCCTTGCGCGGCGCGCGGAGCAGCGGCGCTCGGCCGACCTGGGTGATCTCCACATAAGTGAGCAGCCCGGCGAGCGCGGCAAGCTCCGGCTTGGTGAACTCGCCGAACGCATCGAGCGCGGCAACCCCGAGACGCGCTTTGAGGGCCCGTTCGCCGCTTACCGAATCGAAATGGGCGCGCGGGCATGGCGTCAGGGCGGCACGAGCTTCGTCGACTTGGCGGCGGAGCCCGGCATCGCCGGCGAGATCGTCGCCGACCAGCACCTCGCCCGGCTTGAGCCTGGCCAGCTCGCCGGCAAGGTCGCTGGCGGCGGCCGACGAAACGATCAGCTCACCGGTGGAAATGTCGAGTGAGGCCAGCGCATAACTCGTCTCGCCGTCCTCTTTCGCCGGCGCGCGGAAGAAGGCGGTCAGGAAATTGTGGGAACGGGCATCAAGCAGCGTCTCTTCGGTGAGCGTACCGGGCGTGACGAGGCGCACCACGTCGCGGCGCACCACCGCCTTGGGCCCGCGCTTTCTCGCCTCGGCGGGGTCCTCGATCTGCTCGCACACCGCGACCCGGTGGCCGGTGGCAATCAGGCGCTGGAGATAGTCGTCGGCGGCATGGACCGGCACGCCGCACATCGGAATATCGTGGCCGAGATGCTTGCCGCGCTTGGTCAGGGCGATGCCGAGCGCGCGCGAGGCGATCTCGGCGTCCTCGAAGAACAGCTCGTAGAAATCGCCCATGCGGTAGAACAGGAGGCAATCGGCATTGGCCGCCTTGATCTCCAGATATTGGGCGATCATCGGCGTGGCGAGAGGGGCGTCCTCCGTGCGGGAGGTGCTTGACGCCGCAGCCCCTTTAAAATGCGCGCCCTCGGCCCTCGTCTCCGTCTCGGCCATAGTCAAGTTTGGTAGCTTCTCCTCAACCCCGGCACAAGGGCGCCAGCGGTCTTGGCTGGGGAAAGGACTTCCACGCAAGCACCACCTCCTCTAGGGTTGCGCGAATTTTCAAGCCCGGAGACCAGAGCCATCGCCCGTCCCTCCAAACGCGCGCCCGACGCGCTTCGCCCCATCAGCTTCGAGCGCGCCGTGTCGCGTCATGCCGAAGGATCATGCCTGGTTCGATTCGGCGAGACCCATGTGCTGTGTACCGCGACCGCCGGCGAGCCGGTGCCGCCGTGGCTCAAGGGCAAAGGGCGCGGCTGGGTCACCGCCGAATACGGCATGCTGCCGCGCGCCACCTCAGAGCGCACGCGGCGGGAAGCCTCGGCCGGAAAGCAAACCGGCCGCACCCAGGAGATCCAGCGCCTGATCGGCCGGTCGCTGCGCGCCGTTACCAATCTCCCCGCGCTCGGCGAGAAGCAGATCGTGGTCGATTGCGACGTGCTCCAGGCCGATGGCGGCACCCGCACCGCGGCCATCACCGGCGCCTGGGTGGCGCTGCACGATGCGCTGTCGTGGATGGCCGCCCGCAACATGATCAAGACCGGCGTGTTGCGCGATCATGTCGCCGCGGTGTCGTGCGGACTGTACGGCGGCGAGGCGGTGCTCGATCTCGACTATGCCGAGGACTCGGAAGCCGACGCCGACGCCAATTTCGTGATGACGGGCGCGGGCGGCATTGTCGAGGTGCAGGGCACGGCCGAGACCGAACCGTTCAGCCAGGAGCAATTCGATCAGCTCATGGCGCTGGCGCGGCGCGGCATCGCCGAGCTGGTCGCACTGCAGAAGCTCACCGTCGCTTGATGGCGCTTGAGCTCAAGCGCGGCGGCAAGCTGCTGATCGCCAGCCATAACGAGGGCAAGGTGAGAGAGCTCGCCGAATTGTTCGCGCCGTTCGGCATCGGCTGCGTCTCGGCCGCGAGCCTCGATCTTCCCGAGCCGGAAGAGACCGGCGAGACCTTCGTCGAGAATGCCGAGCTTAAAGCCGTTGGCGCGGCGAAGGCGGCAGGCATGCTCGCTCTGTCCGACGATTCAGGGTTAGAAGTCGCCGCGCTCAACGGGGCGCCGGGCGTCCATTCGGCCCGCTGGGGCGGACCCGAGCGAGATTTTGGCTGCGGCATGAAACGGATCCACCGCGAGCTGGAGGCCAAGGGCGTGACGACGCCGCGCGCCAATTTCATTTGTGCTCTGGCGCTCGCCTCTCCGGACGGCGGCGCGCAGGCGTTTGAAGGCAAAGTGTTCGGCACGCTCATCTGGCCACCGCGCGGCACTAAGGGCTTCGGCTACGATCCGATCTTCGTTCCGGACGGTTATAATGCGACGTTCGGCGAGATGGAGCGCGAGCTGAAGAACCGGCTGTCGCATCGCACGCGCGCCTTCGAACAATTGATGGCCGAGACCTATGTCGCGGATGAGTGAGCTCGAACCATTCGGGATTTACGTGCATTGGCCGTTCTGCCGGGCCAAATGCCCCTATTGCGACTTCAATTCGCATGTTCGGCACGGCGGCATCGACGAGGCGCGTTTCCTCTCCGCATATCTCACCGAGCTTCGGCACTTCGCTTCGCTCGCGCCGAGACGCATGGTCACCAGCATTTTCTTCGGCGGCGGCACGCCGTCGCTGATGCGGCCTGCGACCGTTGACGCGATCCTCGAGACTATCGCCGGCCATTGGCGCGTTGCCGACGATGTCGAGATCACGCTCGAAGCCAACCCCACCAGCGTCGAGGCGGAGAAGTTCGCGGGCTACCGCGCCGCCGGCGTCAACCGATCCTCGCTCGGCGTGCAGGCGCTCGACGATAACAGCCTCAAGGCGCTGGGACGCCAGCACACAGCGCAAGAGGCTCTCGCCGCGCTGACCCTCGCCAAGCAGCATTTCGATCGCGTGTCGTTCGATCTGATTTATGCGCGCGAAGGACAGACGGCGCGTGACTGGGAGGAAGAACTAAGGCGCGCGCTCGGCCATGCCGCCGACCATCTGTCGCTCTATCAGCTCACCATCGAGGAGGGCACGCCGTTCGCCGCGCGCCATGCGGCCGGCACGCTGTGCATCCCCGATGGGGATGAGGCACAAGCGCAATATTTGCTGACCCAGGAGCTGTGCGAGGCGGCCGGCCTGCCCGCCTATGAAGTCTCAAATCACGCGCGGCCGGGATCTGAGTCGCGCCACAATTTGCTTTATTGGCGTGGGCACGACTACGCCGGCATCGGCCCGGGCGCCCATAGCCGCATCACCATCGACGGCACCAAGCGCGCGTTGTCGGCGATCAAGTCGCCGGAAGGCTGGCTGGCCGAAGTCGAGGCCACCGGCCGGGGCGTCGCCGGCGATGAGAGCCTAGGCGCGGCTGAGACTGCCGACGAATATCTGCTGATGGGCTTGAGGCTCCGCGAGGGCATCGATCTGGCGCGCCTTGCCGCCATCGACGGCCGCGCGCTCGACGAGAGGCGCCTGAGCGCGCTGGCCCAAGACGGCCTGATCGACCGCAATGGCGCGCGGCTTGCCGCCACGCCCAAGGGGCGGCTCCTGCTCGACCGGCTGATCGTCGAGCTTGCCGCCTAAGCTCAATAGGTCGAGGCGGTGGTGAACGCGCTCGGCGCGGGATCGATCACGCGCGGGCCGCCTTCGCGCACTTCGAGAATGGCGAGGCCACGCTCGGATGTGCCGTCATAGAGCAGGCGGAACAACCCGTCGATGCCGGAGAAACCGCTCGCCCTGGTAAGCTGCGTCACCGTATAGCGTTGGCCCGGGGGATTGCCCGACAGCGACACAGCGAGGCTCACCGCGTCGTAAGCGAGGCTCGCGATGCGGGGCGGCGATGCGCCATAGGTCTTGGAGTATTTCCCTACGAAGCTGCTCCAGCCTTTCGGATCGGGCGCCGGATACCAACCGCCGACCAGCGCCCGCTCGCCGCCGATATTGGGATAATCCCATTGACCGGTGCCGATGAATTGCACCTGTCCGCTGGATAGTCCCTCAGAGGCAAGGAGCGGCGCCAGCGCGGGAAGATCCTCGCGGCCCGCCGGCAGAAACAGCGCATCCACGGACCGCCCGGACTTGACGGCGTTGGCGACTTGCCGCACCGGGCCAACCATGGCGCCGGAATCGTCGGTGGGGAATGTCGCCCGCACCGAAGCCTGCCCGCCGCCGCCGGAGACCGCCTTGGCGAACGCGCTCTCGGCGATCCGGCCATAGGCCGATTGCGGGATGAGCTCGGCGAAATTACGCTTGCCCTGCGACAGGGCGAACGAGACGATGCGCGGCACGTCGCGTCCGGCGAGGAAGCTCAACAGATAAACGCCGTTGCCCGCGACCTTCTCGTCGCTGGAAAAGGCGACCATCGACACGCCGCCTTGGCGCGCGACCGGCGCGGCGGCGGCCACCTCCTGCGCGAATAGCGGTCCGATGATCAGCTCGGCGCCGTCTTGCAGCGCGCTTTCGGCGGCGAGGCGCGCGCCGTCCGCCGTGCCCTTGGTGTCCTTCGGAATGAGCGAGACGTTGGGATTGTCGAAATCGAACAGCGCAAGCTCGGCCGCCTGCTTGAGCGCCTTGGCCACCGCGGGCGTCGAGCCCGACGCCGTGATGGGGAGCAGCAGCGCGACCTTGACCGTGCCGGTCGAGCCGGTGATGCCGGGGGCCGGCCCTCCCCCTCCGCCGCCCGGCGCGCCGCAGGACGCGGCCAGCGCCGCCACCAGCACGGCGGCAAGCATCAGCCTTACGGCTCCGAGGTGACGGCTAAGGCTGAATGGCGGCCGCATGACCCCTTCGCTCCAAGAACCCCGCGCTAACACGGCACGCGCCTTGGCTGTTGGCGGCAGTTGCAACGGCCTGCTCACCGGTTGGATCTCGATCCATCGCGCCGCCTACCCCTCGGGCGAAGCTTGCCCGCAACTATGGCTCAATCGTGATGGACGCGGGCCGACTATATCACGTAACGTTTTCGCGCCTAGCCAGCCTTAAGTCGCGGGCTTCACGGTGCAAGATCGGCAAGACGAAGAGCGAGTCGGCGAGGCTATTCGCCTGACGGTGACCCGCGCAAGCGAGGTCCTTGCCGACTTGGTCGCCCGGCCGCTGGCGCCGGCCCTCTATCTGGTGTCGACGCCGATCGGCAATCTCGCCGACATCTCGCTCAGGTCGCTGGCGATCCTCGCTCGCGCCGACCTGATCGCCGCCGAGGACACCCGCCATTCCAAGAAGCTGCTCGCGCACTTCGCGCTGCGCGGCGCGCTAACCCCCTATCACGAGCACAATGCGGAGCGGGAGCGGCCGAAGCTGTTAGCGCGGCTCCGGGCCGGGCAGTCAGTGGCGCTGATCTCAGATGCCGGCACGCCGCTCGTCTCCGACCCCGGCTACAAGCTGGTGCGCGCGGCGCTCGAGGCCGGACTCACGGTGATCAGTATCCCGGGGGCTTCCGCGTCGCTCGCCGCGCTAACCAGCTCGGGCCTGCCGACCGACACCTTCCTGTTCGGGGGTTTCCTGCCACCGAAATCCGGCGCGCGCCGAGCGCGACTTGAGGCGCTCAAGACGGTGCCGGCGACGCTGATCTTGTTCGAGTCGGCATCGCGGCTCGGCAAGAGCCTGGCTGACATGGCTGACCTGCTTGGGGCGCGCGAGGCGGCGGTCGCCAAGGAATTGACGAAGCTGCATGAGCGCGTGACGCGCGGCCGGCTCGACCGGCTGGCCGGCGAGTTTGCAGACGGTGAATCGCTGAAGGGCGAGTTCGTAGTGGTGGTGGCGCCGCCCGTCGCCGACCAAGCCGAGCCGAGCGACGAGATGATCGCCGAGCAGCTCGCCAAGGCGCTCAAGCTCGACAGCTTCCGCGACGCGGTGCGCTCGGTCGCCGAGGTGCTGAATGTCAGCCGTGCCCGGGTCTACGAGCTCGGCCTCAAGCTCAAGCGCGACTGAGGATGCGCGAGAAGCGGGTCAGGGCCTATCGACGCGGCGTATTCGCCGAGACGGCGGCAGCGCTCATGCTCAGGCTCAAGGGTTACGCAATCGTCGCCCGGCGCTACAAGACGCCGGTCGGCGAGATCGACCTGGTGGCGCTGAAGGGCAAGCGGCTCGCTTTCATCGAGGTGAAGCGGCGCAAGACGGCGGAGGACGCTGCCTGGACGCTGCCGGCCAAGCAGCGCCGCCGCATCGTAAGGGCGGCGCAATATTGGCTGGCCGGACATCCGGATTACGCTGGCCACGACATCGCGTTCGATGTGGTGCTGGCGGCGCCTTGGGCCTTCCCGCGCTATATCGAGAACGCCTTTTCCGTGGCATAAGGCGCGCCATGGCCCTCAAAGTCGCCTTCCAGATGGACCCGATCGAGCGCATCGATATCAGGGGCGATTCGACCTTCGCGCTGTTGCTCGAGGCGCAATGGCGCGGCCATGACGTGTTCTACTACACGCCCGACAATCTCTCGCTCAAAGACGGCAAGCTGATCGCCGAGGGCCACAGCCTCACGGTCGAGGACAAGCCAGGCGCCCATTACCGGTTGGCGCATCCGCGGGCCGTCGATCTCGCCGAGTATGACGTGGTGCATCTGCGCCAGGACCCGCCGTTCGACATGGCCTACATCACCACCACGCATCTCTTGGAGCGCATTCACCCGCGGACGCTGGTGGTCAACGATCCGGCTTCGGTGCGCAACTCGCCGGAGAAGGTGTTCGTGCTCGACTTCCTCGATCTCATGCCGCCGACGCTGGTGACCCGCAGTCCGGAAGAGATCCGCGCCTTCCGCGATCGCCACAAGGATATCGTGGTGAAGCCGCTTTACGGCAATGGCGGCGCGGCGATCTTCCGCATCGCGCCGGGCGACACCAATCTCAACTCGCTGATCGAGCTGATGGGCATTACCTTCCGCGAGCCGATCATGGTGCAGCGCTATCTCCCCGAAGTGCGCGACGGCGACAAGCGCATCATTTTGGTGGATGGCGAGTTTGCCGGCGCCATCAACCGCGTGCCCGCTCCCGACGAGACCCGCTCGAACCTGCATGTCGGCGGGCGGGCGGAGCCCACCAGCCTGACCAAACGCGACAAGGAAATCTGCGCGCGGCTCGGGCCGGAGCTGAAAAGGCGCGGACTGATCTTCACCGGCATCGACGTGATCGGCGACTATCTCACCGAGATCAACGTCACCTCGCCCACCGGCATCAGGCAGATCGGCGAGTTCGGCGGACCGGACATCGCCGCGATGATCTGGGACGTGGTGGAGAAGAAGGTGAAGGCCGAACGGCAGAAAGGACGAGCGCGATGAGTGATGCGAAAGGCCTTGGCGCCACATTCGACGCCCATACCGACGCCGAGTTCAAGACGCGCGACATCGAAGCGACCATGGCCACGATGAGCGAGGCGCCGCACCTGACGCATGTGCCGACGATGACCGGCGGCAATGGCCGCGAAGACGTGCGGCGATTCTACGAGACCTGGTTCATCGGCCATTGGCCGAAGGATACTTCGATCACGCGCCTCTCACGCACCGTGGACACGGGCCACGTGGTCGACGAGATCATCGTGAGCTTTACCCATGATTGCGAAATGCCCGCCATTCTGCCGGGCGTGAAGCCGACCGGCCGGAAGGTCGTGCTGCCCCACGTGGCGGTGGTCGGCTTCAAGGATGGCAAAATCGCTTACGAGCACATCTACTGGGACCAGGCCTCCCTGCTCGTGCAGATCGGCTTGCTGGACAAGTCGATGCTTCCGGTGACCGGTGCCGAGCAAGCGGCGCGGCTGCTCGACCCGAGCCTGCCCTCAAACACGCTGATTCCCAAGGGCTAAGTCTTGGGCTTCTTGCTGCGGGGCTTGCGCGGCTTCACCTTGGCGGCATGCGTCTCGGTCTTGCTCGCCGCGTGTGCGGCCGGCGCGCGCAGCGGCACCGCGGGCCGCCGCCTGAAGAAGGCGCTCCAGCCATGCGGAACGAGGCCGGCGCCCCAGCCGAGCGCCACCCAATAGAACCACCACACCTTCGGCGTAAGGGTGAGATTGACAAAGAACAGGATCAGCACCGCCGCGACATAGGCGAACAGGTGCACGGTGAAGCTCCGCGCGCACTTGTCGATGAAGATGCGCTCGCGCCGGCGCGTCTTGCGCATCAGCAGCGCGAAGGCATGGGTGGCGACCGCCGCGCCCCAGCCGATCAGCACCCACGGAAACCACAGCGTATTTGGGGTGAGCCACAGATTGACCGCGGCGCAGATCAGCGTGCCGGCGATGAAGGCGGCGAGATGCACCAGAAAGACGCGCATCGACAGGTCGTTGAACATGGCCCGCCCTCGTACTGTGTGAGCTCTCACTCTACGATAGTCTGGCCGAGGACAACGACATCAACGCGCTGCTCGCCTGCACCATGCTGGAGAAATCGGGCGCGCGCGTGGTGCGGGTGAGAAACGGCGCCGAGGCCGTCGCCCGGGTCAGCAACGAGCTCGGCCAAGGGAACGGCAAGGGCTTCGACCTGGTGCTCATGGATATCCACATGCCCGACATCGACGGGGTGGAAGCGGCCCGCCGCATCAGGGCGCTTTATCCGGCGGACGCGCGTCCGGCGGAGGAACGGCCGCCGATCGTGGCCTTGACCGCCAACGCCTTTGCCGAGGATCGCGACCTGTATCTCGCGGCGGGGCTCGATGACTATCTGGCCAAGCCGTTCGAGAAGGCCGATTTGGCGGCGTTGTTTGCCCGCTGGCGGCGGCCGGACGTCGAACGGGCCGGCCGCGCGGGCGTTGGCGCCGCATAGCGCCAACCCGAACGCACCGGGAAGTTGTGCGCTTTCCCCAGACTGTCACATAGAATTCGACTGTGTGACTCGCCCAAAAATAGCCCAGGAAACTGGGCTTTCTTTTTGAACAAAGTGAGTAATTGGCACCCGATTGGCACCCTCGGCTTTGAATTGCCTCTTCACATTCCGAACTCAAGTTTGGCCTAACCGCCCTACCTTGGCTGTGGGCATGACATAGTTCGAGCACAGAATAACGAGCCCGGACGAGCCTCCGGGTACGTCTGCCTCCTAGGAGGGGTCGCCCTTATTTCCCGTGTACGGGGGCGACCCCTTACCTTTCGCAGACGCAAATCCCCCAGGTCGTAGTCTGCCACTGGCTCAATACATCTTCGGTGTCGTTCTTGACGCTGTTGACGGCGCGGCCCGACCTGATCTCAAGCTTGGTTTTCCACAGGACTGTGGATCAGAAGTCGGAACTGCCCCCTCCGCACAAGCGTTCCGCAAACAGGTTGTACCATGGAGGCATCCAAATGCCTTACGTTTCAGGTGTGTTGACGGGCATAGTTCTCACTATCCTGGTCGTATTCCTCATCGATCATGTCAGACCGGAGCCCGACACTCGCGATATTGTAAATTGGGATTACGTAGGAGCATCGCTCGGCGCATCCGTGGAAAAGGTTGGTGAGGAAGTTCGGCAGGAGGTGCATGAGGCAACCGCGCCGGAAGGAGTCGGTACCAGTCCCACCGCAACAACCAAAGACTCGGAATAGGGCTAATGCGTGTTGCTGTTGGCTCTAGAGAAATCAGGAGGCGAGGTTCGCGCAAAACCCTGATGTTCCTGATCGGAATGACCGTGGCCGGTTTGCTAATCCTGATTACGCTTCTTGCTTTGAGTAACTTCCCCGCCACTCACTTCTAATTTAGCGGAACATCGGCACCACTGGGGGGTGCGATCACATTAGTAACTCGCGTAGAGGTCGATCCAGCACGAAACCCTGTCGCTAACCGCGCGGGGCCGAAGGAGGCAAGCCATGGACAACACAACGTTGCTCATTATCCTTATTCTCGTTCTCTTGCTGTTTGGCGGCGGTTGGTATGGCCGCGGACGCTGGTATTGATGAGCTAGGTTTTAGAGTTGCTTTTTAAGGGCGTGGGCTTCGGGTCCCACGCCCTTTTTTGCGACCGGCTCAATGCATTCTTCCGTGTCATTCTTGACGCTGTTGACCGCCCGGTTGACGGCGTAGGCTTCCATCAAAGCCGGATCGTAAGGCTTGAGCATGGCCTTAAGGGCATCGATAGCTGTGGTGGAGTCGAGCCACCGATCATAGTCCTCGGACATCAGCATGACGGGCATACGATCATGCACGCCGCCGACAAGCGGATTTGCTTCGCCAACGATCATTGCCGTGGATAGGATTTCCTCTCCACCTAGTCGCGCAAACTCCCAAATACCTGCGAAAGCGAAAGGTTCGAGGTCTTTACGCCGAAAGCGATAAGGCTGCTTGCCATCTTCGCGCTTTTGCCACTCGTAAAATCCCGTCGCCGGAATGAGACATCGCCGTTTAGCAAAAGCTTCTCGAAACAGCGGCAATTTGTGTACCGTCTCGGCCCGCGCGTTGATGTGAGGAACCTTGGGCTTCTCCTTCATCCAGAACGGGATCAATCCCCAGCGCGCCATAACCACCTCGCGCTCGCCGTCGCGCGGGTCGATACGCACAATCGGGATTTGGTCTGTGGGAGCGACGTTGTAGCGGAGGGGAAAATTGGACTTTGGCAGGCGCTGCGCCTTGAAGAGTCCGCGATAGGCGTCCCGCGCGATTAGATTGTCAAACCGGCCACACATTTATCGGCAGCTATAGTCACTTACTTGCGCTTCGAGCAGGTCTTCGAGTACCGGGGCACGCCGCTCCGAACTGTTAGCCTTGCGCTGGTGCGATGTTGACCTAAAGCGTGGCACGCTCAAAATCGAGCATAGCCTAGAGCAAACCAAAGCCGGATTGAGGCTCAAGTCGCCTAAGACGGAAAGCGGCAAGCGCTCGATCATGCTGCCCGAATTCGCCGTGACCATGCTCAACGAGCATCGCAAGGCGCAATTGGAGCTTCGGCTGCAACTCGGCATGGGTAAGCCGGATGCCGAAGCGCTGATCTTCTCCAATCACGATGGCACGCCGATCAGCCCAAACTACTTTTCGATCATGTGGAGTCGAGCCGTGGCGCGTGCTGGCCTACCCAAATGCACGTTCCATAGCCTACGCCATTGTCATGCGTCGGCGCTGATACATGCTGGCCTAGACGTTATGAGAGTGTCGAAACAGCTTGGGCACAGCAACCCAGCCATAACGCTTACGGCCTACACGCATGAATTCAAAGAAGGCGACTCAGGCGCGGCAGATGCTATCAATAAGGTGCTGGGCTAGGGCAACGTGTACGGACAAAGTTGGCACCCAAATTGGCACCGAACAGGACGAAACGGGAAGTTACTAATAGGGACGATGGAATATAAATTTCCCGGATTTCCTGATAAAACGTGACGCATGGTGACGTGTCGTCACTCTGAGATAACACCGTCATATCAAATTCGAATTGGTTTGCTAACCGGCCATTGTTGTGGCCGAATTGGGGTTGCCTGCGGGTAGGGTGGCATTAGTAGCCTGCGGTATCCCCAAAAGTTGATCAGGCCCAGAAGCCAGCCGGGCTGCTTATGCCGATGAAGCCAATGTCAGGTCGCTTAGCCGGCAGATTTCGCGGTGGGGCCATGTTTCCAGGATTGATGTTCAAGCCGAGCCCGACGGGCGGCCTGCCGTTCATGGGCAAGCGGTCCCAGCCGCCCAAGATCTATGGCCGGCTCGGCTCGCTCGAGGTGCGGCTCGCCCGCAAGAAGAGCGAGATCAGGCGCGCCCAGCGGCTGCGCTACAAGGTGTTCTACGAAGAGATGTCGGCCATTCCCAACGCGCTGGCCATTCTCTCGCGGCGCGATGAAGACGCCTACGACGCCATCTTCGACCATCTGCTGGTGATCGACCATGGCGACACCAACGGCGGACGGCGCTGGCGACGCTCCAAGGTGGTCGGCACCTATCGCATGCTGCCGCAGGAGGTCGCCGACTGCTATGACGGCTTTTATACCCAGGGCGAATACGATATCGCGCCGCTGCTCCAGGCCAAACCCGACTACAACTTCATGGAGCTCGGCCGGTCCTGCGTGCTCAAGCCCTATCGCAACAAGCGGACGCTGGAGCTGCTGTGGCAGGGCGTGTGGTCCTATGTCCGGGAGCGTGGCGGCGACGTGATGATCGGCTGCGCCAGCTTTCCGGGCACCGACCCCTCGGCGCACGCGCTCGCGCTCAGCTACCTGCACCATACGTCGCTGGCACCGGAGGAATGGCGGGTCCGGGCGCATGACCATCGGCGCATCGACATGAACATGATGCCGCCCGAGGCCGTCAATGTGCGCGCGGCAATGAAGGCGCTTCCTCCCCTGATCAAGGGTTATCTGCGGGTCGGCGCTTATGTCGGCGACGGCGCGGTGATCGACCACCAGTTCGGCACGACCGACGTATTCATCATCATGCCGGTCGAGGCCATGAAGTCGCGCTACTTCGTGCATTTCGGCGCCCCGGACGAGTTCACTCCCGCCGTCGCGCCCGAATTCGCGCCACTGAACTGAAACCACGACCCGGCTTCTGGTTTGACGCCCCGGCGGCGCGCTCCTAGATTTGCCACGCCATGCGCCATACCGACCCAATCGAGGCCCGCGCCGCGGCCGAGGCTGCCGCGTCCTTGCGCCAGCTCAACGAACGCTCGCGCGAGGTGTTCAAGCGCATCGTCGAATCTTATCTCGCCACCGGCGAGCCGGTCGGCTCGCGCAATTTGAGCCGCGCCTTGCCGATGACGCTGTCGCCCGCCTCGGTGCGCAACGTCATGTCGGACCTCGAAAGCCTGGGTCTGATCTACGCGCCGCATACCAGCGCGGGACGGCTGCCGACGCAAACCGGCTTGCGCCTGTTCATCGACGGGCTGCTCGAGGTCGGCGATATCAGCGTCGAGGAGCGCAGCCAGATCGAGAGCCGCATCGCCGGCAGCGGCCGGCGCCGGGCGGTCGAGGACGTGCTCGGGGAAGCGGGCGAGATGCTGTCCGGCCTGTCGCGCTGCGCCGGCGTGGTGCTGGTCGACAAGCAGAGCAAGAAATTAAAGCATGTCGAGTTCGTGAATCTGGGCCCCGGGCGAGCGCTGGCGGTACTGGTCGGCGACGACGGCGACGTCGAGAACCGCATCATCACGCTGCCCGAGGGGCTGCCGCTGTCTTTGCTGCAGGAGGCTTCGAACTATCTCAATGCCCGCATTGTCGGGCTGACCTTGGCCGAGGCCCGCACCCGCATCGAGAGGGAGATCGAGGAGCGGCGCGCGCAGCTTGACGAACTGACCGCGAGCATAGTCACCGAAGGTCTTGCCACCTGGTCGGGACAGGCGGACGACCGGCAGAGCCTGATCGTGTGCGGGCGCGCGCATCTGTTGGAAGATGTCAGAGCGATGGAGGATCTGGAGCGGGTCCGCCTGTTGTTCGAGGATCTCGACACCAAGACCGACCTGATTCAACTGCTTGGCCTGGCCGAGCGGGCCGAAGGCGTGCGCATCTTTATCGGCTCCGAGAACAAGCTGTTCTCGCTGTCGGGCTCGGCGCTGATCGTCTCGCCGTTCGAGGATACCGAGCAGAAGATCGTCGGCGTTCTCGGCGTTATCGGGCCGACCCGCCTCAATTATGCGCGCATCATTCCCATGGTGGACTACACGGCGAAGCTGCTCGGGCGCCTTGTCCCTTGATTTTTGCCGCCTTACGGTCGATATCCCCCCTGACTTTCAAGTGAAACAATTCGCCGAGGCTCAGCATGCCCGACGACAAGACCGATCCGCGTGAGGCCAACGAGGATCAGGCGAAAGTCGCCGATTCACCGGAGGCCAAGCCCAACACTGTAAAGCCCGACCCCAGCGGGGAGCTCGGAGCCGATCTCGACGCGCTGCTCGCCGAAAACACCGAGATGCGCGACCGGCTGCTGCGCACCATGGCCGAAATGGAAAATCTGCGCCGGCGCACCGAGCGGGAAAAGACCGACACGGCGCGCTACGCCATTTCCAATTTCGCGCGGGACGTGCTGACCGTCGGCGACAATCTCAAGCGCACCATCGAGCACGTGCCGGCGGAGGCCGCGGCCGGAGATCCGGCGCTCAAGAGTTTCCTCGACGGGGTCGAGCTGACCGAGCGCGAGCTGCTCAACGTGCTGGAGCGCCACGGCGTCACCCGCATCGAGCCGCTCGGCCAGCGCTTCGATCCGAATTGCCACCAGGCGATGTACGAGGTCGAGAACGCGGACGTGCCCGAGGGCACGGTGGTCGACGTCATGCAGTCCGGCTACACCATCGGCGACCGTTGCCTCAGGCCCGCTCTGGTGGCCGTTGCCAAGGGGGGTGCCAAGGCGCCCAAGCCGAAGGGCAACGGCACGAGCGCCCGCAAGGCCGCCAACGACGATTTCCCGGACGGCGAGACCGATTAAGAGCCCGAGGATTGGCGCAACTCACTCCGGCTTGGTCACCCGCCGCAAAGTCAGATTGAAGCGGCCGCCCTCGGCAAGCAGGTCCGAGGTGCCGGGCAGGACACGGTCGATGCCGTGATAAGCGAGCCGGTCCGCCCCGCCCAGTACCACCACATCGCCGGACTTGAGCTCATATTTCTCGGTCTGGTCCTTGCGCGACGTGCCGCCGACGCGAAAGATGCCGGTGTCGCCGAGCGACACCGAGAGCACCGGGGCCGAGAAATCCTCCTCGTCCTTGTCCTGATGCAGCCCCATCTTGGCGGCGCCCGCATAGTAATTGACCAGACAGGCCTCGGGCGGAGGGGCGTAGCCCGCGACCTCGTCCCATAGATCGAGCAGCGCGCGCGGGATCGGCGGCCAGGGCTTGCCCGTCTGCGGATGCGTCGCCTGATAGCGGTAGCCGCGTTCCTTGTCGGTCACCCAGCCGAGTGGCCCGCAATTGGTCATGCGCACACTCATCTTCTTGCCCGAGCGCGGCATGGTGGGGGTGAACAATGGCGCGGCGTCGATGACCCGACGCAAATCGGCCAAAAGCGCCTGTTGCGCCGCACGCTCGAAGTATTGCGGAAAATATTTCACGCCGCCTTTGCTCCGACTCATCCCTGTCCTACGTTCTGCCATATAGCGGCTGGGCGGCGAATGAGGAGATGCGGTGGTGGCGGCAAAGGCGCGCGAATCGAACGCGGACGGTTACGTGCATGCCCGCGACGTGAGCGAGTATCGGCGTTTGCACGACCAGGCCTTGATGTGGCAGCGCGCCACCGAGGAGCTGCTTGACCGGATCGGCCTCAAACCCGGCATGAGCTGCCTCGACGTGGGCTCGGGTCCAGGCGCGGTGATGCGGCTGATGGCCGATCGGGTCGGGCCGCAGGGCCGCGTCACCGGCATCGAGATCGACGGCGCACTCGGCGCCCAGGCGCTCGGCGACCTCCGCGCCCAAGGCGGCGGCGCGTTCGAGCTCATTCAAGCCGATGTGGCCGCGCTCGAGGAGCCGGCCGGCGCGCCGTTCGACTTGAGCTATTGCCGGCTGTTCCTGATGCATATGCAGGAGCCGGTGGCGGTGTTGGAGAAGATGCTGTTCTGGACCAAGCCGGGCGGCATCGTGGCGGCACAGGAGTTCGACTTCGGCGCCATCGCGGTCGAGCCCATCTGCCCGGCGATGGCCGAGTTCAACCGCCTGTTCGAGAGCGTATTCAGAGCCCACGGTCGAAACTTGCGGGCCGGGCGCCAGCTGCCGGCGCAGTTCGAGGCGGCCGGCATAGGCGTGCCCGACGGCACGCTGGCGGAAGCGAAGTTCCTGCCCCTCAAGGACATGGGGCAAATGTTGATCGGCGTTTACCAAAGCCTGTTTCCGGCAGCGGCCGCGCTCGGCATCGCCGATCAGGCGCGGGCCGATCAATTCAAGGCCGACATGACCGAGGCCGCCCTGGACGGGCGGTATTACTGCCTCACACCCATCCTGATCGGCGCCTGGAAGCGGGTCGCGTGACGCGCCGCTCCGGACGTGCTGTCATCAGCGCTTCTCCTTGCGGGTCATAGGCTTGCCACCTATATAACCGCGGAACCCTGCCGCATGAGTCGGCGGGATGCGCCGAATATTGGGGACCGACGCCTAGCGCTGAGATGCCGGGTGCCGCTCAAGGGCCCGCACGGTCTGCCAGAAAGAGAGGTTCGTAATGGCGAAAGTGATCGGAATCGATCTCGGCACTACCAATTCCTGCGTCGCCGTGATGGACGGCAAAACTCCCAAGGTCATCGAGAATGCCGAAGGCATGCGCACCACGCCTTCGATGGTCGCCTTCACCGATGACGGAGAGGTCATCGTAGGACTTCCCGCCAAGCGACAAGCCGTCACCAATCCCGAGAACACATTCTTCGCCATCAAGCGCCTGATCGGCCGCCGCTGGGACGACCCGATGGTCGAGAAGGACAAGAAGCTCGTCCCTTACAAGATCGTCAAAGCCTCCAACGGCGACGCCTGGGTCGAGTCCCACGGCAAGCAATATTCACCCTCGCAGATTTCCGCCTTCATCCTGCAAAAGATGAAGGAGACCGCCGAAGCCCATCTCGGCCAGAAGGTCGAGCAGGCGGTCATCACCGTCCCCGCTTATTTCAACGACGCGCAGCGCCAAGCAACCAAGGACGCCGGCAAGATTGCCGGCCTCGACGTATTGCGCATCATCAACGAACCGACCGCGGCGGCGCTCGCCTATGGCCTGGACAAGAAGGAAGGCAAGACCATCGCCGTCTATGATTTGGGCGGCGGCACGTTCGACATTTCCATTCTCGAGATCGGCGACGGCGTGTTCGAGGTCAAGTCGACCAACGGCGACACCTTCCTCGGCGGCGAAGACTTCGACATGCGCATCGTCGATTACCTCGCCAACGAGTTCAAGAAGGAGTCCGGCATTGATCTGCGCGGCGATAAGCTGGCGCTGCAGCGCCTGAAAGAAGCGGCGGAGAAGGCCAAGATCGAGCTGTCGTCGACCACGCAGACCGAGATCAACCTGCCGTTCATCACCGCCGACAAGTCAGGCCCGAAGCATCTCACCATGAAGCTCACGCGGGCCAAGCTCGAGAGCCTGGTGGACGACCTCATCCAGAAGACCATCGGCCCGTGCGCCAACGCACTGAAGGACGCCGGCCTCAAGGCCGCCGAGATCGAGGAAGTGGTGCTGGTCGGCGGCATGACGCGCATGCCGAAAGTGGTCGAGACGGTGAAGACGTTCTTCGGCCGCGAGCCGCATAAGGGCGTGAACCCCGACGAAGTGGTGGCCATCGGCGCCGCCATTCAGGCCGGCGTGCTGCAAGGCGACGTCAAGGACGTGCTGTTGCTCGACGTCACGCCGCTGTCGCTCGGCATCGAGACCTTGGGCGGCGTGTTCACCCGGCTGATCGACCGCAACACCACCATCCCGACCAAGAAGAGCCAGGTATTCTCCACCGCCGAGGACAATCAGAACGCGGTCACCATCCGCGTATTCCAGGGCGAACGCGAGATGGCGGCCGACAACAAGATGCTCGGTCAGTTCGATTTGGTCGGCATTCCGCCGGCGCCGCGCGGCGTGCCGCAGATCGAGGTGACCTTCGACATCGATGCCAACGGCATCGTCAATGTGTCGGCCACCGACAAGGCCACCGGCAAGGAGCAGTCGATCCGCATCCAGGCCTCGGGCGGCCTGACCGACGCCGATATCGATCGCATGGTCAAGGAAGCCGAGAGCCACGCCGAGGACGACAAGAAGCGCCGCGAGTTGGTCGAAGTTCGGAACCAGGCCGAGGCCTTGGTCCATTCGACCGAGCGGATGCTCAAAGACTTTGGCGACAAGGTCCCGGCAGGCGATAAGGCGCTGGTCGAAACCGCGGCTTCGGATCTTAAATCGGCCATCCAGGGCGAGGACAAAGATGCCATCAAGCAGAAGATCGACGCGCTGGCTCAGGCCTCGATGAAGCTTGGCGAAACCATGTATCAGTCGAGCCAAGGCGCGGCCGGAGGCGGCGAGGGCGGTCCATCCGATGCGGCCGGCGGTCCCGACGACAAGGTGGTCGATGTCGATTTCGAGGAAGTCAAAGACGACGACAGCAAGAAGTCGGCCTAAAGAGAGTGCATGGCTTGGCGCTGGGCGATGCGAGCCCGGCGCCAACGCCCAACACAAGAGGCTTAAGCGCCGCCATGCGGTCGGCGGTGTAAAGGGCCGGAGGGGCGATGTCGAAACGGTGCTACTATGATGTGCTCGGCGTAACGCGCGGCGCTCGCGACAGCGAGATCAAGGCCGCCTTTCGCCGTCTCGCCAAGGCATGTCATCCCGACAGCTGCAACGGCGATCCGGACGCCGAGCGGCGCTTCAAGGAACTCAACCAGGCTTACGAGGCGCTCAAGGATCCGCAGCGCCGCGCCGCCTATGACCGGTTCGGCCACGCCGCGTTCGATGCCGGATTAGCTGGCGGCCAGGGTCACAATTTCGGCGCCGATTTCTCGGCCTCGATGTCGGCGATGTTCGACGACCTGTTCGGCGAGTTCATGGGCCAGCGCCGCCCGCGCCAGCGCTCGTCGCGCGAGCGCGGCTCCGACCTCCGCTACAACATGGAGATCACGCTAGGCGAAGCCTTCGAGGGCAAGACCGCGCAGATCCGCGTGCCAACCTCCGTGACGTGCGACAGCTGTTCGGGCTCCGGCGCCAAAGCCGGCACCTCGCCCACCACCTGCCGCACCTGTGGCGGCATCGGCAAGGTGCGCGCCAGCCAAGGCTTCTTCACTATCGAGCGCACCTGTCCCTCCTGCCAGGGTCGGGGCGAGACGATCGAGACGCCCTGCCCGTCCTGTAACGGCGCCGGCCGCGTGACGCGCGAGCGCACGTTGTCGGTCACCATCCCGGTCGGCGTCGAGGACGGTACCCGCATCAGGCTTGCCGGCGAAGGCGAGGCCGGGGTGCGCGGCGGACCGCCGGGCGACCTTTACATCTTCCTGTCGATCAAGCCGCACGAGTTCTTCCAGCGCGACGGCGCCGATCTGTTCTGCCGCGTGCCGATCGCCATGACCACGGCGGCCCTTGGCGGCCAGATCGAGGTGCCGACCATCGATGGCGGCAGGACGCGAGTGAAAATCCCGGAAGGCAGCGAGAGCGGCAAGCAGTTCCGCCTCAAGGCCAAGGGTATGCCGGTGCTGCGATCCAAGCAGCAGGGCGACCTCTACATCCAGGTCGAGGTGGAAACGCCCAAGAACCTGTCGCGCAAGCAGCGCGATCTCCTGAAATCCTTCGAAGAGGCCTCCAACCCGAGCACCAGCCCGGCCTCGACCGGCTTCTTCGCCCGGGTCAAGGATTTCTTCGAAGGCATCCGCGAGTAGCGGCTACCCTTAAGCTCCGTCTTTGACGTAAAGTGCCGTCCCCAGCCACTGCGCGCGCCCGCGCGACAGCCAGAAAGACCGCCATGGCCGGCGAGGCACCGCGCAATTCCTCACGGACCAGCGCCAAGAAGGAGCTGCGGCTCCGCACTCCCGACGTGACGCGCGCCGCCAAAATCACCGCCGCCGTGGTCGGCGTGCTGGCGCTCGCCATTGGCCTGTGGTACGCGCGCACCGCGATCCTGCTGGCTTTTGCCGGCATCCTGCTGGCCATCGTGCTCTATGGCGCCAGCCGGGCGCTGGCAGAGCTCACCGCGCTGCCGCGGCTCGTCATGCTTGCCGCCGTGGTGATCGCTCTCGCGCTGTTCTTCGGTGTGGTCATCGCCACCGCGGGACCGACGCTCGCGGTTCAGATCGCCCAGCTGGCCCGCGGGATCGCCGCCGGCGCCACCACCTTGACCAAGGAAGTGGCGAGCTTCGCCGACCACGCCAATCTCCTGCAAAATGTCGATCTCGTGCAAATGCTGAGCGGGTTACTCAGCCCGTGGGGCATCGCCACCGGCGCCACCTCAGTTGCGTTGTCGATCGTCGGCATTTTCAGCGCGGGCCTGATCGTGATCTTCTTCGGCATCTATTTCGCGGCCGATCCCCAGACCTACCTCACTGCCGCCGCCCGCATTACACCGGAGGAGCGCCGGCCCGCCACGTTGCAGATGATGTATGAGACCGGCGACCTCCTGCGGCGCTGGCTGATCGGGCAGGGCATCTCGATGGCGCTTATCGGCTCGTTCACCTATGTCGGTCTGCTGATCCTCGGTGTGCCGATCCCGTTCGTGCTGGCGCTGTTCGCCGGACTGGCCGGCTTCCTGCCCTATCTCGGGCCGATCATCGGCGCGGTGCCGATGGTCCTGGTCGCCGGCGGCGAAAGCCTCGACCTCGCGCTGTGGGTGGTCGGGCTCTATGCGGTCATTCAATTCCTCGAAAGCTATCTCTTGACCCCGCTCATTCAGTCGCGGGCGGTGTCGCTGCCGCCGGCGGTGGTGATCTTGAACCAGCTGGTGCTCGGCGCGGTGTTCGGCCTGCTCGGCCTGGCGTTGGCCACGCCGCTGGCCGCGGCGGCGACCGTGCCGCTTCGCTATTTCTTCGGCATCGGCGAAGAAGGTGCCAAGGCCCGGGCCGCCAGAGCCAAGCGATGAGGGAGCCGACGATGCGTCTTTTGTTCTTCGCCGGCAGCACGCGGGAGGGCTCGTTCAACCGGAAGCTCGCCGCGCTCGCCCACCACATCGCCGAGGCCAACGGCATCGAGGCGGTGCTGGTCGACCTCAAGGATTATCCGATGCCGATCTATAACGGCGATCTCGAAGCTAAAGAGGGTCCGCCGGAACGAGCGCGCGCCTTCAAGGCGTTGATGGAAGAGTATCAAGGCGTGTTCATCGCCAGCCCCGAATATAATTCCTCGGTTACGCCGCTGCTGAAGAACACGCTCGACTGGGTGACCCGGGTGAGGGCTAAGGGCGAGACCGGGCTCGAAGTGTTCAAGACGCGGGTATTCGCCATCTCCGGCGCCTCGCCCGGCTATTACGGCACGATGCGCAGCCTGTTGCATCTTCGCCAGATCCTCGCCGTCGGCACCGGCGCGACCGTGATCCCGCAACAGATCGCGCTGCCGCGCGCCATGGATGCGTTCGAGGCCGACGGCAGCCTCAAGGACCAGGCGCAGCAGAATTTGTGCAAGAGCGTGGTCGAGGCGCTGGCCGTCGCCGCACGCAAGTTCGCAGACACATGATGCTGCCCCGCGACCGGCTCATCGTGGCGCTCGACGTGCCAAGCGCGGAAGAGGCGAAGGCGCTGATCGACACGCTCGGCGACAGCGTCGGCGTCTACAAGATCGGGCTTGAGCTGTTGTTCGCGGGAGGCATCGAACTCGCTCGCACGCTCGCACATAGCGGTCGGCCCGTGTTCGTCGACGCCAAGCTGCTCGACATCGAAGCGACGGTCGAGCGCGCCACCGCCGCCATCGCCCGGAGCGGAGCGGCGTTTCTGACCGTGCACGCGCTCGACCAGAAGACACTGGCCGCCGCGGTGCGCGGGCGAGGCGACAGCGCGCTCAAGTTGCTCGGCGTCACGGTGCTGACCAACCTCGCGCCGTCTGACCTGATCGAGCAGGGCATCGACCACCCGCTCGCCGAGCTGGCCCTGCACCGCGCCAAGCTCGCTAAGCAAGCGGGCCTCGACGGCGTGATCGCCTCGGGCCATGAGGCGGCAAACATCCGCGAAACGACAGGACCAGGATTCCTGATCGTCACGCCCGGCGTCAGGCCGCAAGGAAGCGCATCGCAGGACCAGGCGCGCGCGGTGACGCCGAGACTGGCGATCGAGGCCGGCGCCGACTATCTCGTGGTGGGGCGGCCGATCACCCGCGCGCCCGATCCGCGCGAAGCAGCCTATGCCATCGTGGGTGAGATCGCCGCGGCGCTAGCCGGCTAATTCGGCGAGCCGCGACTCGATCAGGCGGATCAGCGTGTCGGGGTCGCCTTCGATCAACATCTGTTTCAGCCGCGACTTGCCGCCTTGCGCCACCGAGACAAAGCTCGGCGGCACTTTCAGCCAGCGCGCCACTAACCGCTCGAGCGCCTCGTTGGCGCGGCCGCCTTCAGGGAGCGCCCTCACCTTAGCCTTCAACACCGCCTCGCCGTCGAAACTTTCGACACCGACGATCTCATCGCGGGAAGATTTGGGCGTGAGCCGCACGGTCAGCATCACGCCCTCGCTGGCGCGGCGAAGTCCGAGCGTGAGCGCCTCGCCGCTCAAAAGCTGGGCGGCGGCGCAACCGCCGGCAAGATCCAGCCGAGCAACACCACGTTGGTAATGAACATCAGGATCAGAATGAGGATCACCGGCGAGATGTCGATGCCGCCGAGATTGGGCAGCACGCTCCTGATCGGGCGCAGCGCCGGCTCGGTCACCCGGTAGAGCATGTCGGCGACCGAGTAGACGAAGCGGTTCTGGGTGTTGACCACGTTGAAGGCAATCAACCAGCTGAAGATGGCGCTAGCAATGATCACCCAAATATAGAGCTGGATGACATAGACGATGAATTCGATCAACGGCACCATCAAAGACCTCCTGGGCTGGCCGGGACCATGTAGCGGAGAGGCGGGAGCGAGGGCAAGGGGAGCTAACAGGGCCTTTGGCCCCGGGGCTCGCTTGACAGGCCTGAAGGGCAATCCCTAAATGCCTCGGTCTATGGGGGCCGTAGCTCAGTTGGGAGAGCGCAGCAATCGCACTGCTGAGGTCGTCGGTTCGATCCCGTCCGGCTCCACCATTCCCAAAGCTTGACCATCAAGCCGATCGGCGGGGGCCGTCGCGGCGAGAGGCCTCGACCGGCGCGCGATGGTCGGGTTTGGGCGTGCCCGGGCCACGCGGCATTTGCAGGTTGCCCGCTTCATCGCGCACCCTGAACAGCAATCCCATAAACGGGACGAGAACGAGGTCGGGCGCAAAACGCCGGGCGATGAGACTCAGGCGGTTGAACCAGCCAGCCACGATCACTTTCTTGCCGCGCATGAATTGCCGATAGGCGATGGAAGCGAGATGCTCGCTGGTCATGACCGGCAGCAGCATGACGTAGCGGGAGTACTCGGCGCCGGCCTTGGCGTGCAGCTCGGTGGCGGTGATGCCCGGCGCGAGCGCCGAGATGCGGACCCCGGTATACATGGTCTCGTAGGCCAGCGCCCGGCTCAACGACAGCACGAAGGCCTTGGTGGCCGCGTAAGTCGCCTGATAGGGCACCGGCATGAAGCCTTCCATCGAGGCGACGTTGAGCACGCCACCGCCGCGGCGCGCCACCATGCCGGGCAGGAAGCGCAGCGTGAGGTCGACCATGGCGCCGGCGTTGAGATCGATCAGCCGCCGCATCGCGGCGAGGTCTTGATCCTGGAAGAACCCGGCCGACATGGCGGCGGCATTGTTGACGAGCATGTCGGCATGGAAGCCGAATCGCCGCAGCGCCTGCTCGACGGCGGCGCAGCCTTCCACCGTGCTCAGATCGCAAGCGACGAACTTGACCTGCACGGCGTGCCTGTCAGCCAGAGCGCGCGCCGTGTCGGCGAGCTTCGCCTCGTCGCGGGCGACCAGCAGGAGCGCATGGCCGCCGCGGGCGAACTCCTCGGCCAAGGCGCGCCCAATCCCCTGGGTGGCCCCGGTGATGACGGTGGCCGGCGTCGATGGCTGCGCCTCTGTGCTGTTCATGCGACCCCTTCAAATTCAAGCAATTTCGGCCGTTCCGGCCGCCCGGAAACCCCTAGCACACCGTCGCTAAGCGGGCATCTGGTGGTTCAAATTTCGGGCGGCAAGGGCCTGGGAAGGCTCGGCGCTGGCAAGCTAGCAAGCTAGAATGGCGGTCCGCCTGTCGTCCCCGATGCAGTCCAACGCATGTTTAAGGAAAATGGCTATAAGGTAGCGGCATGAGCCCGGACGGTGCGGATTCTCGCCGGAACTTCGCTAATCGGGCCCCGTTGTTCTGACCTGGGCCGCCACGGCCCCTCTTGCTGTTCGCGTCTGTTTCGAGGAGTTACGAGTATGGCACCGCGCGCGTTCTGGACCGGCCATTTGCGGCTTTCCCTGGTCAACATCCCGGTCAGGCTCTACCCGGCGACCACCTCCGAGCGCGCCATCGCCTTCCACCAGATCCACCAGCCCTCCGGCAAGCGCATCCGCTACCAGAAGGTCGCGCCCGGCGTGGGTCCGGTCGAGAACGAAGAGATCACCAAGGGCTACGAATACGAGAAGGGCAAATATGTCCTGATCGACCAGAAGGAGATCGACGATCTCAAGCTCGAATCGAAGCAGACCATCGAGCTGGTCCGCTTCGTCGACGAGGCCGCGATCGACACCCGCTATTTCGAGACGCCCTATTATTTGATGCCCGACGGCGACATGGCCGACGAGGCCTATGTCATCGTGCAGAAAGCATTGAAGGACACCGGCAAGATCGGCGTCGGCCAGTTCATCCTGCGCGGCCGCGGCAACATCGTGGCGATCAAGCCGTTCGGCAAAGGGCTGATGCTCGAAGTGCTGCGTCATGCCAATGAGATTCGCGCGGCCGAACCGTTGTTCAAGGAGATCGACGAGGTCAAGGTCGACAAGGAGGCGCTCGACCTCGCCAAGGAACTGATCAAGCGCAAGACCGGCAAGTTCGAGCCCGAGCAATTCAAGGACGAGTACAGCGAGGCGGTGTGGGAGTTGATCAACGCCAAGCTCGAGGACCGCGCGCCGGAGATCGTGAGCGAGCTGCCGGGCACCGCCAAGGTCATCAACATCATGGATGCGCTGAAGAAGAGCGTGCAGCAAGGCAAGGGCGCGGCCTCCGGCAAGACCGCCGCCAAGCGCGGCGCCTCAGCCCGTTCGGGCAACGGCAAGAAGGCGGCGAAGGGCGCGCCCAAGCGGAAGTCGGCTTAAGCCATGGCGCGGGCCGGCAGCCGCGACCTTCTCGCCGAGTACAAGGCGAAGCGGGATTTCGGCAAGACGCCGGAGCCCGGACCCAAGCGCGGCAAGGCCAAGGGCAATAGCTTCGTCATCCAGAAGCACGCCGCCCGCCGCACCCATTTCGATTTCCGTCTCGAGCATGATGGCGTGCTGAAGAGCTGGGCGGTCACCAGAGGCCCGAGCCTCGATCCGGCGCAAAAGCGTCTCGCAGTGATGACCGAGGACCATCCGCTCGAATATGGCGGCTTCGAAGGCGTGATCCCCAAGGGCGAATATGGCGGCGGCCCGGTGATGATCTGGGACGAGGGCACGTGGGAGCCGCTGAACGATCCAGACGAGGGCCTGGCCAAAGGCGACCTCAAGTTCCGCCTGCACGGCCGCCGGCTGAACGGCGACTACGTGCTGGTGCGCATGAAGCCGCGCAAGGAAGATCGCGGCCGGCAGAACTGGCTCTTGATCAAGAAGCGCGACGACTATGCCACCGAGGGCGGCGAGCCGACCGAAGAGTTCGATACCAGCGTGAAAACCGGCCGCACCATGGATCAGATCCTAACCGGCGACTCGGCCGTGTGGACCTCCAACAAGGCTCAAAAAAAAACTCCGGCGGCCAAGCGCGCGGCAACGGCAAAGCCCAAGCGAAAAAGGTCGCCCGCGCGCTAGTTCCCGACTTCGTCGCGCCTGAACTCGCCACGCTCGACAAAGAGGTGCCGAGCGGGCCTGGCTGGCTGCACGAGGTGAAATATGACGGCTACCGCATCATCGCGCGCAAGGCCGGCGACGCCATCACGCTGTTCAGCCGCAGCGGTTTAGATTGGACCGTGCGGTTCCCGGCCATCGCCAAGGCGTTGCTCACCTTCCCGGCGACAAGCGCGCTGATCGACGGCGAGGCCGCGTTCGTCCTGCCGTCCGGCATCACCGACTTCAAATCGCTGCAAGAGCATATCGACAGCGCGCATGGCTCGATCCGCTATTTCGTGTTCGACCTGCTGTCGCTTGACGGCAAGGATTGGCGCAAGCGGCCGCTCAAGGAGCGTCGTGCCAAGCTCGCCGCGCTGATGGCGGAGAAAGGCATCTCGAATTTTCTCGTCTATGCCGACTACGTCCAAGGGTCGGGACAGGAATTCTTCGACCAAGCCTGCGCTGCGGGGCTCGAAGGCATCATGTCGAAGCGAGGCGACCGGCCCTACATTTCCGGACGGGGCAGAGACTGGCTCAAGATCAAATGCACCAAGGGCGAGGAGTTCGTGATCGGTGGCTACAGCCGCTCCGAGGTCAGGGGCAAACCGTTCTCATCGCTGCTGCTCGGCACGTTCGACGACGGCAGACTGATTTATTCAGGCAAGGTCGGCACCGGGTTCGACTCCGGCGATTTCACCAGCCTCGCCAAAAAGTTCGAGCCGCTCGAGCGCGCCTCCTCGCCGTTCGCCGAGGTGCCCGCCGCCGAGCGCAAGGACGCGGTGTGGCTCGAGCCCAAGCTCGTGGCACAGGTCGATTTTACCGAGCGGACCCGCGACGGCAGGCTCAGACATCCGAGCTTCAAGGGCTTGCGCGAGGATAAGCCGGCGCGCGAAATCACGCGCGAGGCCGAACACGAGGAGGCCGGCATGGCCAAGACCAAGAGCGCCCCCGCCAAGAAGGCCGGCGATCCAACTCTCGACGGCATCACCCTGACCAACCCGGACCGGGTCTATTACCCGGATATCGGCCTCACCAAGCTCGGCGTGGCGCAATATTACGAGACGGTCGCCCCGTTCATGCTGCCTTACGTGGTGCGGCGGCCGATCAGCCTGGTGCGCTGCCCCGAGGGGATAGACAAGGAGCATTTCTTCCAGCGCCACGCCATGAAGGGCATGAGCAAGGCGGTGAAGCAGGTTCCCATTTCGGGCGGCGAGAGCAAGAAGCCGTACCTCTATATCGACGACGCGGAAGGCCTGTTCGCGCTGGTGCAGATCGGCGTGCTCGAAATCCACGATTGGGGCGTCGCCCTGCCGAAAGTCAGCCAGCCGGACCATATCGTGTTCGATCTCGACCCTGACGAGGAGCTCGACTTCCCGATCCTCAAATCGGCCGCGGTCGAGGTGCGCGACTTTCTCGCCGAGCTCGGTCTTAAGACCTTTCTCAAGGCGACCGGCGGCAAAGGACTGCACGTGGTGGCGCCGCTGAACCCGAAGCTCGGTTGGGACGAGGTGAAAAGCTTCGCCAAGGCGGTGGCCGACGCGCTGGCAACGGCGCGGCCCGACCGCTATACGGCCAACATGGCGAAGAAGGTCCGGACCGGGCGAATCTTCGTCGACTATTTACGTAACCAGCGCGGCGGGACCGCGATCTGCAATTATTCGACCCGCGCGCGCAAAGGCGCGACGGTGGCCGTGCCGCTCCGCTGGGACGAACTCAAAGGGCTCGAAACCGCGGCGCCTTACACGGTCAAGACCTTGCCGGCGCGCCTGAACCGGCTGAAGCGCGACCCGTGGGAGGGATATTTTTCCACCCGCCAGTCGATCACGGCAAAGGCGAAGAAGGCTCTCGGGCTCGATTAGGCGTGGACCGCGCTTGCCCTGCCCAGGCTCTGGAGGCGAAGATGGCTTGCGGGGCAAGCGGAGCAGGCCAATGACGAGATGGACGCCAGATCCGACCTTCTATCCCTCGCCGCGGCTGGCCGCCAAGGCGCCAGCCGAGACGCTCGCCTATGTCGCGGCGTTTGCGCCTAACCGCGACGTGCCCGACTCGATCGCGGTGGTCGACGTCGATCCCGCCTCGCCGACCTATTCCAAGATCGTCGGCGGCGTTGACATGCCGAAACTGGGCGACGAGCTGCACCACTATGGCTGGAACGCGTGCAGCTCTTGTCTCTGCCCCAATGCGCCGCATCCGCACACCGAGCGGCGATACCTGGTGGTGCCGGGCCTGCGCTCGTCACGCATCTACATCATCGACACCAAGCCCGACCCGAAGAACCCCATGATCGTGCGAGTGATCGAGCCGGAAGAACTGATCGAGGCCAGCGGTTATAGCCGGCCGCACACCGTGCATTGCGGGCCCGACGGCATTTATGTCTCGGCGCTCGGCGACGCCAAGGGCGAGGCGCCGGGCGGCGTGTTCCTGATGGACGCCGAGACCTTCGACGTGCTCGGCCGCTGGGAAGTCGATCGCGGACCGCAACAACTCGCCTACGATGCCTGGTGGCATCTCGGCTACGACACCATGGTGACCAGCGAATGGGGCACGCCCAACACGATAGAGAACGGGCTGATGCCGGAGATATTGCTCGCGGCGCAATATGGCCGGCGGCTCCATTTCTGGGATTTGCAGAAGCGCAAGCATCTCCAGGAGATCGATTTCGGCCCCGACTATCAGCTCGTGTTCGAGCTTCGGCCCGCGCACGATCCGACCAAGGCCTATGGTTTCGTCAATGCCGTGGTCAGCCTCAAGGATCTGTCGGCGTCGATCTGGACCTGGTATCGCGACGGCGACAAATGGGCGGTCAAGAAGGTGATCGAGATTCCGGCCGAGCCCGCCGACCCGGATTTATTGCCGCCGGTGCTGAAAGGGTTCAAGGCGGTGCCGCCGCTCGTCACCGATATCGATTTGTCGATGGACGACCGCTTCCTCTACGTCGCCTGCTGGGGCACCGGCGATCTCCGTCAATATGACGTGAGCGATCCGTTCAACCCGAAGCTTACCGGCAAAGTCAGGATCGGCGGCATCGTGTCGCGCGCCTCGCATCCGGGCGCCAATGGTCCGTTGAGCGGCGGCCCGCAAATGGTTGAGATCAGCCGCGACGGCAAGCGCGTCTATTTCACCAACTCGCTCTATGGCGCGGTCGATCCGCAATTCTATCCCGACGGCATCGACGGCTGGATGGTGAAGCTCGACGCCGGCCTTGACGGCGGCATCGAGTTCGATCCGAAGTTTTTCGTGCAATGGCCGAAGAGTCACCGCCCGCATCAGGTGCGCCTGCAAGGCGGCGACTGCTCCTCCGATTCTTATTGCTATCCGTAAGCACACATGGACCCGGGCGAGCTCTCGCCGTGGCTGGTGCTGATCGGGCTCGGTGCCTTTCACGGGCTCAATCCGGCGATGGGCTGGCTGTTCGCGGTGGCGCTCGGGCTCTACCGGCAAAGCCGCCAAGTGGTGCTCGTCTCGCTCATCCCGATCGCGCTCGGCCATGCCGCTTCGATCGCGGTCGTGGTCTATGCGGTCATGGGGCTCGGCACGACCATCGCCCCAGCAACGTTCCGCGTCGCGTCGGGCGTGCTGCTGATCGCGTGGGGCATTTATCATTTGCTCTTTGGGCATCGCCACCGGTTGCGCATCGGGCTCCGCACCGGGCTCCTCGGGCTGTTTGCCTGGTCGTTCGTGATGGCGACCGCGCATGGCGCCGGCATGATGCTGATCCCGGTGTTGATGCCGCTCGCGCAGGCGGGAGAGCACGCCCACCACATGCCGATCACCGACTCGCTGTGGATCGGCTCGCTCGCCGTGCTGGTGCACAGCCTCGCCATGCTGGTCACCACCGGGATCGTGGCGCTCAGCGTCTATCAGTGGGTCGGGCTCGATTTCTTAAGGCGCGGCTGGATCAATCTCGATCTCCTGTGGACCGCTGCGCTGATCGTCATGGGCCTATGGCTGCTGCTGGCGTGATCGGCCGCGCGACTGTTCACATTTCGTGCCGGCGCCCCTATATGGGGCTCTTCCCAGCAACAAACGAAAGGAGGTGATCCAGTGTCTCATTGTCATAGCCCGCGGTCGCAGGCTCGGGTGACCTGGATGCTCACCTCTGGTGAGGTCTAGGCGTCGGCTTCAGGCGACGCTTCGAAGCGGTCCAAGCCGGACCGCGGTCGACAATGGAAGGGCTGCCCTCGCGGGCGGCCCTTCTTTGTTGACCCCGCCGTTAAGGTTCATTGAAACATTGTTCAGACCCTTGGCCCCATTTTAGCGGCCATGGTGGTGAGGGTTGCGTATCTCGTAACGGGCCTTGCCGTTGCCGCGTGCCTTGGCGTGCTCATCGGCTGCGGCGGCGGAGGCACGTTCAATTCCGGACAGCGGGCGCCGTGGCGGGCCAAGACCGAGGAGGCCTGCCTAGTCGGCGGCGCGGTGCGCGCCTCGAGCTATGTGCAGCCGATGTCGGCGATCAACGGTCCCGGCGTGTGCGGACTGATGCGGCCGCTGCGCGTGTCGGGCCTGTCGGGCGGCAGGGTCGGAGTTTCGCCCGCGGCCACCATCGGTTGCCCGCTGACCGCGGGCCTCGACCGCTGGGTGCGGAATTCGGTGCAGCCTGCGTCATATCGCTATTTCGGCCGGCCGGTGGTGGAGATCAAACAGATCGCCTCTTATGGCTGCCGCGGCCGCAACGGCAACAATTACGGCAACATCTCCGAGCACGCGTTCGGCAATGCGCTCGACATTGCCGGCTTCCGGCTCGCCGGCGGCGACGAGATCACCGTGGTCAGGGGCTGGTGGAAGGGCAGCCCGCGCGAGCGCGCCTTCCTCCAGGCGGTGCTGGCCGGCGCCTGCGCGGAGTTCTACACCGTGCTCGGCCCGGGCAGCGACCGCCACCACTACAACCACATCCATGTCGATTTGCTGGTCAGCAACGCCAAGAACGGCCGCCATTTCTGCCAACCGTCGCCGGGCCGCGGCGTGCCGGTGGCCGAAGCGACCAGCGCGCCCAGCACCACCGCCTCGGTGAAACCCTTCGCCTTTGTCGGCCCGGTTCCAGGGGCCGATTGACCGAAAAGCTGCACACTGTGGCAGGATCGCCACGTTCAAGCCGCCCGAGACCAAGTATGATCGGCGAATCGGGAGGGAATCGCACCAGGAGAGCCGCGAACGGGCGACCGCAGCCAAGGCCTTAGGGCCAGGCAGATTGGAGGGGCGCGATGGCAGCAGAATCGTTGGTGCAGATGCTTGAAGAGATCGCCATCGGCCTCAAGGCCGGAGACGAGGAGATTTACGGCTGGCTGCGCGAGCAGCTCAAGGAATGCGGCGCCAGCGAAATCTCCGTCGAGCTTGCCATGGGGGTGATCGCGCGGCTGTTGCCGGAAGAGGCCCAAGGCCATCTCGAGGAGGCGCGGCAGCACGCCAGGCGCTGGGCCCACTAACGCCCGTTTCGCTTCCCAGCCAGGAACAGGCGATGGTCCGCGCACGTTATTGAAGCCATGCGCGCATTGCTGGTCCACAATCCGAAGGCCGGTTCTGGCCGGCCGAGCGGAGACGAACTGCTTGCGGCTCTCGATGCCGCCGGTTTCTCCACCACCTATTGCTCGACCAAGACCGGCGATGTCGACCAGGCGCTGGCTCAGCCCGCCGATATCGTGATCGTGGCGGGCGGCGACGGCACCGTCGCCAAGATCGCGCGCAGCCTCAACGACCGTAAGACCCTAGTCGCCATCCTGCCGTTCGGCACCGCCAACAACATCGCCTGCTGTCTCGGCATCGAAGGCGAACCCGATGCCCTGATCAAGGCATTGCGCGGCGCGCCGGTCGAGCGGCTCGATATCGGCCTGGTGGTCGGTCCGTGGGGCAGCCGTCGATTCGTCGAGGCGGTCGGCTGGGGGGCGCTGGCCAAGGCAGTGGACCAGGACATCGACGGCGCCTCGAAGGAAACGCGCATCCAGCGCGGCCGCGCGGCCTTCGCCAACATCGTGGCGGAGTATTCGGCCAAGCGTCTGTCATTCACCGCGGACGGCGAAACGTTCGAGGACGACCTGATCTTTTTCGAAGTGCTCAATCTCGGCATGACCGGCCCGCGCATGATCATCGGCCCGACGGCGCAGCCCGGCGACCAGCTGCTCGACATCGTCTACCTGCCGGCGGAGCGCAGACAAGACATGCTCGATTGGCTCGCCGATGGTCCTGACGATCGGCCGGCGCCGCTCACCATCCGCAAGGCGCGGAAGGCGACGCTGAGTTGGACGGATGGACCGCTCCGCGTGGACGACCAGGTGTTCGACGCGCCCGAGCTTCCAAGCAACATCATCGCCGAGCTCGAGCCTGACAGTTTGCGGGTGTGCGTGCCGGCGCAGCAAGCCTAGGGCGCAAGCGCTCGCTCGAGTCGTTGCCAGTCCGATTCGGCACCGGGCAGGCCGAAACGCAGCCAACTGGGGTGCTCGGCGAAACGCCGCACCAGAATGCCGGCCTCGCCGAGGGTCTGAAACAAGCGCGCTGCTTCCGCCGCCCGCACCAAACGGAACAGCGACGTGCCGCCGATCAGGTTGAGCCCCGCTCGCGCCAGCATGGCATCGAGCCGGCCCGCGGCTTCGGCCAGCGCCTTGCGCGCCGCCTCCCGCCAGGCGGTATCCGCCAACGCCTCGGTGCCAACGGCGATGGCCGCGCCCGACACCGGCCACGGGCCCAGCGCTGCCGCGAGCCGCGCGGCGATGTTCGGCGCCGCGAGCGCAAAGCTCAGCCGCACGCCCGGCAGCCCATAGAACTTGCCGAACGAGCGGAGCACGAAAATGTTGCCCTCTTCGACATATTCACCGAGGCTCGCGCCGTCGGGGCCGACATCCATGAACGCCTCGTCGACCAGCAACAATCCGCCGCGCCGCCGCAAACGATCGGCGAGCGCGAGCAGCGTGTCCTTGGCGACGACCCGGCCATCGGGATTGTTGGGGTTGACGACAATGGCAATGCGCGCGTCGGCGAGCTGGCCGATTTCGGCCATCTCGACCACGTTATGGCCGGCAAGCTCCGCCACGCGGCCATGCTCGGCGTAAGTGGGCGCCAGCACCGCGGCACGGCCCCGGGCCAGCAGAAAGGCCGTTTGCGTCACGAGAATCTGGGAGCCGGGCCCAGCGGCCACATGGGCCGGCGACGGCGCTCCATAAGCTTCGGCTGCGACCGCGATCAGCCTGGCGAGCGCCTCGGGTTGAGGCAGGCGCGTGAAAACATCGGGCTGAAACTGGGGGATCGGGTAGTGATAGGGATTGATCCCGGCCGACAGGTCGAGGAAAGGTTCGGCCGCGCCGGGAAACAGCTTCCGGGCCGCGTCAAGATCGCCGCCATGGGCAAGCGGCGCAAACTCGGGGGGAGGTTTCATGGCCGCGCCGCTGGCACTCCTGGCATTGTTGTTTGAGCTCATGGTGGGCTATCCGGCCGCGCTGGCGCGTTCGATCGGCCATCCGGTGACCTGGATGGGCCAGCTGATCGCCTGGCTCGACCGCCGGCTGAACCACGACGACGCCAGCCCCGAACCGCGCCGCAGGGCCGGCGCGGTGGCGCTTCTGGTGCTGCTGGTGGTGGTCGGCGCCGTCGCGTTCATCGTCGAGCAAACCCTGTTGCTGCTGCCGTTCGGCCTGCTATTTGCGGCCGTCGCCGCCAGCACTATGCTCGCCCAGCGCAGCCTGGCGGTCCATGTCGGCCAAGTGGCCGACGCGCTCGACGATGGCGGCATCGACGCTGGCCGCAAGGCGGTGGCGCAAATCGTCGGGCGCGATACCGCCGAACTCGACCAGGCCGGCGTGGCCCGGGCGGCGATCGAAAGTCTTGCCGAAAACTTCTCGGATGGCGTGGTGGCGCCGACGTTCTGGATGGTCATCGCGGGGCTTCCAGGGGCTGCACTCTACAAGGCGATCAACACGGCGGACAGCATGATCGGCCATCGCACCGAGCGCTACCAGGATTTCGGCCGGACTGCGGCTCAGCTCGACGATATTTTCAACCTGCCGGCCTCGCGGCTGACGGCGCTGCTGATCGTGGCCGCGGCCTATCTGACCAAGGGTGCCTCCGCCTCGGCGGCGTGGCAGGCGATGTGGCGGGACAGTTCGAAACATGCCTCGCCCAATGCCGGCTATCCCGAAGCGGCCATGGCCGGCGCGCTCGGTCTGTCGCTTGCCGGGCCGCGCGTCTATCACGGCGCGATCACCGACGGCGCCTGGATGGGCGACGGGCGGCGCGAGGCGACGCCAGAGGACATTCGGTCCGCGCTCGAACTTTACAGCCGGGCCGACGGCCTGCTCATCGCCATCGTGTTCGTGTTGGCGGCGCTCATCGCGCTAATTTGAGCAGGCGATCGATATCGATATGCGCGGCAAGATGGGCCGCGAATTTATCGAGCGTCTCTTCGATCAGGGCATCGTAGCTCACCGCCGCGCCGCCTGATGCGAAACGTTCGAGCCAGGCCGAGCGCTGGCGGTCGTCGGCAAACAGTCCATGGATATAGGTGCCGGTCACCCGGCCATTTGCCGACATTGCGCCCTCGGCCGAACCATCCGCGAGGCGAGCGAAGGGCCGGGCGCATGACGGCCCCTCGGTCACGCCCATGTGCATCTCGTAACCCGAGAATGGGACGCCATCGAAGGTCGCGCCATGCGCCGGCTCAAGCCGCTTCTCCGCCGTTAGCGTGGTCTCGACCTCGAGCAGACCGAGTCCCGCCGCTGTGCCGCGCGGCCCCTCGATGCCGTCAGGGTCGTGGATGACGCGGCCGAGCATCTGATAGCCGCCGCACAGGCCGAGCATTAAACCGCCGCGGCGCAGATGCGCGGCGATGTCAATATCAAAACCCGCTTTCCTCAGCGCGGCAAGATCGGCGATGGTCGACTTCGAACCCGGCAGGATGACGAGGGCGGCATCGCCGGGCAGCGCACTGCCCGGACGCACGCGCACGAGATCGACCGTAGGCTCGGCGTCGAGCGGGTCGAGATCGTCAAAATTGGCGATATGCGGCAGGAGGGGCACCGCGATCTTCACCTGCGCGCCCTCTTTGACCGGCCGGGCGCCGTCGAGCGCAAGCGCGTCCTCCGCCGGCAGCAGCCGCGCCTCGGGGAAGAAGGGAATGAGGCCGAGCCGTTCCCAGCCGGTGGCCGCCGCGATCAACGCCATGCCGCTGGCGAACAGCGCCGGATCGCCGCGGAATTTATTGACGAGAAAGCCGCCAATCAGCGCCGCATCTTCCGCCTCGATCACCGCCTTGGTGCCGACCAGGCTGGCGATCACGCCGCCGCGGTCGATATCGCCGATCAGCACCACCGGCACGTCCGCGGCGCGAGCAAAGCCCATATTGGCGATGTCGTTGGCGCGGAGGTTGATCTCCGACGCGCTGCCGGCGCCTTCAACCAGCACGATATCGGCGTCACCCTTCAGCCGCGCGAAGCTGTCCAGCACGAAGGCCATCAGCTCGGGCTTGACCTGCTGAAACTCGGCGGCGCTGGCCCGGCCATAGACGCGGCCTTGCACCACGACTTGCGCGCCGATCTCGCTTTGCGGCTTGAGCAGCACCGGGTTCATATGCGCGCTTGGGGACGCGCGGGCGGCACGCGCCTGGAGCGCTTGCGCCCGGCCGATCTCGCCGCCGTCCTCGGTCACCGCCGCGTTGTTCGACATGTTCTGCGGTTTGAACGGCAGCACGCTGAGCCCGCGGTTCGCGAGTGCCCGGGCGAGACCGGCGACGATCAGCGACTTGCCGACATCGGAGCCGGTGCCCTGGAACATGAGCGCGCGGGCCGGCATCGGCTCAGAACTCGATGCCTTCCTGCGCCTTAACGCCTGCAGCGAAGTGATGCTTCACCAGCGTCATGTCGGTGACGAGGTCGGCCGCCTCGATCAGCTCGGGCTTGGCGTTACGCCCGGTGACCACGACATGCAGATCGGGGCGCCGTGCCTTCAGCGCCGCCAGCACCACGGCGAGATCGAGATAATCGTAACGGAGCGCGATGTTCAGCTCATCGAGGATGACCAGTCCGAAGCTTGGATCGGCCATCAACTCTTGTGCCTTGGCGAAAGCCCGCTCGGCCGCGGCAACGTCGCGGACGCGATCCTGTGTCTCCCAGGTGAAGCCCTCGCCCATGGTGTGCCACGACACCTGATCGCCGAACTTGGCGAGCGCGTCGCGCTCGGCGGTGTGCCAGGCGCCCTTGATGAACTGCACCACGCCGACGCGCTTGCCGCGGCCGAGCATGCGAAGCGCCAGACCGAACGCCGCCGTCGACTTGCCCTTGCCGGTGCCGGTATGGACGATGAGCAGGCCCTTCTCGATGGTCTTGCCGGCCACCTCCTCGTCTTGCACCGCCTTGCGCTTGGCCATCTTGGCGCGATGCCGGTCGGCGTCCTTGTCGTCGATCGCCTTGGTCATGGGCTTTTCACCGCAACCGGCACACCCGCGACCATCATCACCACGCGTGCCGCCTGCGCCGCCAGCCTCTGGTTGAGCGTCCCCTGGAGGTCACGGAATCGGCGCGCCAGCGCGTTGTCAGGCACGATGCCGAGGCCGACCTCGTTGGAGACGATCACGGTCGGTCCCGACCTGCCGGCCAGCACCTCTTGCAGTCTTGCCGTCTGGGCGTCGATGTCGAATGGGCCTTCCATCAAGTTGGAAAGCCAAAACGTCAAGCAATCGACCAACACCGCATCGTCGGCGGCCGCGACCTCGATCGCGCCGGCAAGATCGTGCGGCGCTTCGACGGTCCGCCATCCGGCAGCGCGCCTTGCTTTATGCGCGGCGATTCGCTCGGCCATCTCGTCGTCCCTTGCCTCGGCTGTCGCGATGTAGATCCAAGGCGGCGGGTAAGTCGCGATCAGCCACTCCGCATAGCGGCTTTTGCCGGAGCGCGCGCCGCCGAGCACGAGTGTCATTAGCCCCGGCGCGGCGGCGTCACGATCGGCCATCAGCTGGCGTGGACGAAACGTCCCCGGAACAACCCGGCCAATCCGCCGAGCAGCATCCAGAACAGCAGCGTGGTGAGAACCACCGCCACCACAAAACTATGATGCAAGCCTTCAGGGATGGGTGACTCGTAGCTTACCGGCTGCGGGGCGCCGATCAGATGCGGCATGACCAGGAGCACGATGGCCGCAACGGCCGCAACCACCGACCGGCCATAAAACAGCAGGCCGAGCGCGAGCGCCGTCGCGATGGCAGTCCCGATCCACCATAGCTGGCGCGCGCCAAGCTCAGCCGCCGGCATGGCGGGAAGCTCGGGCGGAAGTCCGAGGCCGGGCGCGAGCGTGAATACGGTAAAGCCGGCGAGCCCCCAGAACAGGCCCTGGCGCCAATCCCTGATGCCGCCGAACAGCTCGCTGACCGCAACCAGTAGCAGCGCGAAACCGATGCCGGTGACGATGTTGGCCAGCGCGGAAAAGACGGTGCGCTCGACACCGTCAGCAGGTGCCCAGCCTTCGTCGCCATGCTCATGCGCGCCGGCTTGCGCCGTGGCGGCTTCGCCATGATCGTGCGCAGGCGCCGCACCTTCGTAGGTCTCAGCCTTGAGAATGAGCGGCACGGTGGTGAGCTGCTGCGCGATGGTCATGCCGAGACCGGCGATGGCGCCGGCGAGCGCGGCAACGACGACGATGTTGCGGAAATAATCCATGTCGCGTCCTCCCTAGTGGCAGGGAAAGGACATCGAATGGCGATAGTCGTGGGCGGCGTTATGCACCGCCTCGATGTGGGAGAAGCCCACGCCGCCGACGATGAACAGCCCAAGCAGCGCCGCGGCGAAAATCGGCAAGGCGCGCGACAGGTTGAGCGCGGCGAGGGCGCTGGCTGGTTTGGTTGCTTCAGTGTGCATCTTTATCCCCCATGCACCCTCCACCCGAGGGTGCGGCTAAGGTTGACGCCGCCGGCAGGTCTCCTGGCTCGCGGGTCATTGCCTCCCTTCGGCCTTCCCGGAGCGAAAGGGCTCCAGTGGCAGGTGGAAGGGCGCTCGCCGTCTACAGTTGCGGGGGCAGCCGCGGAATTGGGATCAACCCTCACCGCGTTCCCTTTTACGTCCCGCACCATGCGGGAACCGTCGACGGCAGGACTATAGTGCCGCCTTCCCGTGCTTAGCAAGCGGCGCAGACCAGGAGCGCATTGTTGACAAAGCGGCTGGGGGCCGCCTTAAGTGGCCCGGATCGACGGTCTCTCGGATGAGAGGAACAGGGAACGCGGTAAGGGCGCATGCCCCAAATCCGCGGCTGCCCCCGCAACTGTAAGCGGCGAGCCTTAAGCCACAGAGCCACTGGGAAATCCCCGGGAAGGCGGCAAAGGCTGAGACCCGCGAGCCAGGAGACCTACCGTCGATGCTGGTCGCTCGCCGGGCGGGGTGCCTCGGAGTGGTTGGTTGGTTGGCGGCTCGTCGTTAGGCGCGGTCGCCGCAAGCACCCCAAGTCGCGAACGAACCAGTTCCGAGGAGCGACGGTCAGGGTGACTCTCACCGACACCGCAGCAGATGAGGATCGCGACGTCGAGGCCGATGCCTCGATGACGATCTATGTCTGCATCACCTGCAAGCGCGCCGACGATCCCGAAGAGGGCATGCGTCCGGGACTTGAGTTGGCGCGCGCCACCGCCCGCGCCGCCGACGGCTCCGGCGTCACCGTGCGGCAAGTCCGCTGCCTCGCCAATTGCAGCCGGGCCTGCAGCGCCGCCGTCAGGCGTGACGGCGCCTGGACCTATGTGTTCGGCGAACTCGAGCCCGAGCGCGACGCCGCAGCCCTGATCGAGGGCGCGCGGCTGTTTGCCCGCGCGGCGGACGGGCTCATGCCGTGGCGCGGCCGCCCCGACATCTTGAAGCGCGGGCTGATCGCGCGCGTACCCCCCATCGATTTCGAGGAGGAACAAGACGAATGAGCGCGCCGCTAGCCCGCGTCCCGTGCACCATCGTCACCGGCTTTCTCGGCTCGGGCAAGACCACGCTGATCCGTCACGTGCTCGGCCAACGCCAACGGGCGCAGGCTGGCGGTGATCGTCAACGAGTTCGGCGATGTCGGCATCGACGGCGAGATCCTCAAAGGCTGCGGCGATGCCGCCTGCCCCGAGGAGAATATCGTCGAACTCGCCAATGGATGCCTGTGCTGCACGGTGGCCGACGAATTCGTGCCGGCGCTCGACCAGATTCTCGCGCGGCGGCCGCAGGTCGAGCATATCGTGATCGAGACCTCCGGCCTCGCGCTGCCCAAGCCGCTGGTGCAGGCCTTCCATTGGCCGGCGATCAAGAGCCGCGTCACGGTCGACGGCGTGGTGGCGGTGGTCGACGGCGCGGCGCTGGCCGACGGTCAAGTGTCCTCCGATCTTGCGGCGCTCATCGCCCAGCGCGCGGCCGATGACGCGCTCGATCATGACGATCCGATTGAAGACGTGTTTCGAGGACCAGATCGCTTGCGCCGATCTGGTGGTGCTCAACAAGCGCGACCTGCTCGACGCGGCCGGCATGGACAGGGCAATGGCGGCGATCGTAGGCGCCCTGCCCCGCGCGGTGCGCATCGTCACCGTGGCTGACGGCAAGGTCGATCCCGTGGCGCTGCTTGGGCTTGGCGTCGGCACCGAGGACGATATCGAGAACCGCAAGACCCATCACGACGACGAGCTCGACCACGACCATGACGATTTCGACAGTTTCGTCGTGCCCATGTCCGAGATCGGCGACCCCACCGCCATCGTCCAGCGCATCGCCGCCGTCGCCGCGGCCCACAACGTGTTGCGCATGAAGGGTTTCGTGGCGGTGGCCGGAAAGAACATGCGGCTCCTGGTGCAGGCTGTGGGGCCGCGCGTCAGCCACTATTACGACCGGCCCTGGGCGGCGTCGGAGCGGCGGCAGGGAAATCTGGTGGTGATCGGTCTCAAGGGCCTCGATCGCGACGCGGTCGCTAAGGCGCTGCTGGAGTAGCCATGCATCTCCTTCAGACAGGCTCCGTCGGTCTCGACGACATGGTCGAGCCGGTCGATCTCGGCCAGACGCCGGGCGAGATCGTGGTCCTGTCGTTCGCCGATAGCGATCTTGCCGGTCTCGCTGCGGCTTACGCGGCGGAGAAGGACCGGCTGCCGAGCCTGCGGCTGGCGCATCTGCGCGAACTGCGTCACCCGATGTCGATCGATCTGTGGATCGACACGGTCGGCCGCCACGCCAAGGTGATCGTGGTCAGGCTGCTCGGCGGGCTCGATTGGTGGCGCTACGGCGTCGAGGCGCTCTCGGAGATGGCGCGCGAACGGACCATCGCGCTCGCCGTCTTGCCCGGCGAGGATCGCACCGACCCGCGCCTCGATCAGGCTTCGACCTTGGCGCCCGACGAGCTTGCCGGCTTGCTCGCGTTCTTCCGCGAGGGCGGGCGCGACAATTTGCGGGCGCTGCTGCGACGCCTCGCCGGCCACGCCGGGCGCGAACTCGATGCGCCGCACCCGCAAGCCGTGCCGCGCCAGGCGGGCTATCTGCCCGGCAAGGGCGCGGTGAGCCTCGATGAGCTGGCCGCAAGTCTGGCCGCCGGGGCGCCCGTGGTGCCGATCGTCTTCTATCGCTCGGCTCTGTTGGCGGGCGACACAGCGCCGATCGATGCGTTATGCGAGGCGCTTGCCGCACGCGGGCTTGCGCCCGCGCCTCTGGTAATCCCGAGCCTGAAGGACCAGCAAGCCGGCGAGTTTGTCCGCGGCGCGCTTCAGCGTCTTGCCCCTGTGGTCATCGTCACCACCACGGCATTCGCCGCCAGCGGCGCTGGCGAGACGTCGCCGCTCGACGCGGTCGACGCGCCGGTGCTGCAAGCGGTGATCGCCACCACGCGACGCGCCGCATGGCAAACGAGCCCGCGCGGTCTCGGGCCGGCCGACCTCGCCATGCATGTGGTGCTGCCCGAGCTCGACGGCCGCGTGCTGGCGGGCGCGATCGCCTTCAAGGATGCGTTGCCCAAATCCGACGATCTCGCCTTTGCCGCTCATGTCAGCCGGCCTGAGCCTGACCGTGTTGAGATGGTGGCCGACCGGATTGCGACATTGGTGCGGTTACGGCAGACGCCACGCAGCGAGCGGCGTATCGCCGTACTGATGCCCGACTATCCGGCGGCGGGCGGCCGCGCCGGCTATGCCGTGGGCCTCGACGTGCCGGCCAGCGTGCTGGCCCTGCTGTGCGACCTCGGCGCCGCCGGCTATGGCGTCGGCGATCAGCCGGAAGGGCCCACAGCACTGCTCGAAGCCCTTGAGGCGGGGACAACTGAAGTCGGGTTGCCGCTCGACGACTATCGGCGTCGGCTTACCATGCTGCCGGCCGATGTCGCGAGCACGGCGCACGCGGCCTGGGGCGACCCGGAAGACGACGATAATGTCAGAGACGGCGCGTTCCGCTTCCGCACCGCAAAATTCGGCACTGTGCTGGTGGCGCTGCCGCCTGAGCGCGGGCGGCTCGCCGACCGGCGCGCGACCTATCACGATCCGATGCTGCCGCCGCGCCATGCCGTGCTCGCGTTTGGTCTGTGGCTGCGTCACGCGGTAAAGACCGATGCCATCGTGCATATGGGCGCGCACGGCACGCTCGAATGGCTGCCGGGCAAGGCCGTGGCGCTGACCGCCTCGTGCTTCCCCGAAGCGGTGGTCGGGACGGTGCCGGTGATCTATCCGTTCATCGTGTCGAATCCGGGCGAGGCAGCCCAAGCCAAGCGCCGGATCGCCGCCGTGACCGTCGGCCATCTGCCGCCGCCTTTAGTGTCTACCGAGCTGTCGGGCGCAGCGCAGACCCTTGAACGGCTGGTCGACGAGTACGCCATCGCTGATGGGCTCGACCGGCGGCGGCGCGAATTGCTGGCGCGGCTGATCGTCGAGACGGCGCAAAGCAGCGGTCTGGCGCGCGAGGCCGGCATCGCCGGCGAGGTTCATCCGGACGAGGCGCTGCGCAAGATCGATGCCTGGCTGTGCGACCTGAAGGACCTCGCGGTCAAAGACGGGCTTCATGTCTATGGGCGTGAGCCCAACAGTGACGATCCGCAATGGCAGGCCTGTGCCGCCGCCGAGCGGGATGCGCTGATCAGGGCGTTGGACGGCAAGAGGGTGCCACCGGGACCGGCCGGCGCGCCGCAGCGCGGCCGGCGCGACGTGCTGCCGACCGGGCGCAATCTGTTCACCGCCGACCCGCGCCTGTTGCCGACGCCGACCGCGATGGATCTCGGCAGACTCGCGGCCGACGATGTGATCCGTCTCTATCTCCAGACCCACGGCGAGATGCCGCGCAGCCTCGTCATCGATCTCTGGGGCAGCGCCACGCTCAGGACCGGCGGCGAGGAGATCGCGCAAGGGTCTCGCGCTGATGGGCTGCCGCCCGATTTGGGACGCATGCGAGCGGGCGCGTCACCGGCATCGAGGTGCTGCCTTGCGCCGCGATGGGCCGTCCGCGCGTCGATGTCACCTGGCGCATCTCCGGTCTGTTCCGCGATTTGTTCCCGGCGCAGATCGCCCTGCTCGACTGCCGCGGTCCGGCTGGTGGCGGAGCGGGTCGAAGACGACGAGGAGAATCCGCTGGCCGCTGTGGCGCGCGGCAACGGCGGCGCCAAGCTCGCGCGCATTTTCGGCACCGCGCCCGGCGCTTATGGCGCGGGTGTCGAGGAGTTGCTCGGCCAGGACAGCGACAATGCCGCGATCGGCGCAGCCTATCTTGCCGCCACGTCTCATGGTTACGGCGGCCCGGAGGGCGAAGGCATGGCGCTGCCGGGAGCGTTCGCGGCGCAGGTCGCCACCGCCGATCTCTTGCTGCACGGCAGCGACGATCCGTCGCGCGATTTGCTGGAAGGCGCCGAGGACGCGGCCCATATCGGGGGATTTGCGGCCGCCGCGGCCTCGCTCGGGCGCGAGGCCGATCTCGTCATGCTCGATACCACCGATCCGAAGCGACCGCGGGCGCGGCCACTCGACAAGGCGCTCGCCCGGATCGTGCGCGGCCGCGCCGTCAACCCGCGCTACATCGCCGGCATGATGCGCCACGGCGCGCGCGGCGCCGCCGAGCTGGCCGAAACCGTCGACCGTCTGGTCGATTTCGCCGAGACGACCGGCGCGGTGTCGAGCACGCTGTTCGATCTGGTGCATGAAGCCTATCTCGCCGATCCGCGCGTGCGCGACTTTCTCCAGCGCGAGAACCCCGACGCCGCGCGCCTCATCGCTGAGCGGCTCGATGCGGCGCGGCGCAAAGGTCTGTGGCATCCGCGCCGCAACGATCTCGGCGCCGGCCTTGGCGCGCTCGAGGCGGAGGCAGCGCTATGACCCATATTCGCCGCGCTTGCCCGGCCCTGTCGGCGCCGATGGAGACCGGCGACGGCTTGCTGGTGCGCATCCTGCCCAGCGGCCCCATACCGCTCAGGGCGTTCGCCGGGCTCTGCGCCGCCGCGCTGACGCAGGGCAACGGCACGATGGAGATTTCGGCCCGGGGCAGTGTCCAGATCCGCGGGCTCACGCCCGTCACTGCACCGCTATTCGCCACCGCCGTCTCTGCGCTCAGACTCGATATCGGCGACAGCGTGCCTGTCCTCGCCGATCCGCTGCCGGGCGATCCCACTGCCCTGATCGATGCGAACGCACTGGCCGCAGAGCTGCGCAACGCCATCGCATCGGCGGGGCTGGCGCTCGCGCCGAAACTGTCGGTGATCGTGGATGGCGGTGGCAAGCTTCACCTTGATGCCCTCAACGCGGACATCAGAATCCGCGCCGGCGCCACGGCGGACGGCCCGCTGCTTCATCTTGCGGTCGCAGGCAGCGGCGCAACGGCCTCGCCGCTTGGCACGGTCGCGCCGGAAGAGGTGCGAGCGGCCGTGATGCGCCTGCTTGCAGTGATTGCCGCACACGGCGCGCAAGCACGGGGCGCCGATGTGCTGCGGCACCGCGGGATCGCTGCGTTCCAGGAGGCCATCGGGACCCGCATCGCGCTTGCGCCCTCGTTACCGCCCCGGCTTCCCGCCGGGATGGTTGGCACGCATTTTCTCAAGGACGATCTCTATGCGCTGGGTGTGGGGCTCACCTTCGGCCACGCCGTGGCCGAGACGCTTCGTGCACTGACCGACATCGCCCGTGTGCATGGTGCGTTATGGGCCCGGCCGGCGCCTGATCGCTCGCTGCTGCTCGGACCTTTCAAGAGGACGACGATCAAGACGATGAGGGACGAGGCGCAACGGCTTGACTTTGCGGTGGACCCCTCCGATGCGCGTCGCCGCATCGTGGCGTGTCCCGGTGCGCCATCATGCGCTTCGGGCTTGATCGCCGCGCGGACCATCGCTGCGGAGATCGCCAAATCCGTTGAGCTGCCCGGCCACGGTGTTGCCGTTCATGTCTCGGGCTGCGCGAAGGGCTGCGCCCATCCCGCCGCGACGCGCATTACCATCGTCGGCACGGCCGGGGGCTGCGGCATCGTGCGCGACGGAACGGCACGCGCCACGCCCTCGTCCTATGCCGTTCCCGCAAGCCTCGCTGAGGAGATCGACCGCATCATCGAAACGCAGGAGATCGTCGATGCTTAAGCACGACTATCTCCGCGATGGCGCCGCCATCTATGAGCGCTCGTTCGCCATCATCCGCGCCGAAGCCGATCTCGCCCGCTTCTCGGCCGAGGAAGCGGACATCGTGGTGCGCATGGTCCATGCCTGCGGCCAGATCTCAGCCGCCGAGGCGATCGAGTTCGCGCCGGGCCTGGTCGCTGCCGCACGCGACGCGCTCAAGCGCGGCGCGCCGATCCTGTGCGACGCCGAGATGGTGGCGCACGGCGTCACGCGCGCCCGGCTGCCCGCCAGCAACGCGGTGGTATGCAGCTTGCGCGATCCGGCCGTGCCGGACCTTGCCGCCAAGCTCGGGACCACCCGCTCGGCCGCCGCGCTCGAACTGTGGCGCGAGCAGCTCGACGGCGCGGTGGTAGCGATCGGCAACGCGCCGACCGCGCTGTTCCGGCTGCTGGAGATGCTGGAGGCAGACGCGCCGCGGCCTGCGGCAATACTCGGCATGCCGGTAGGCTTTGTCGGCGCGTCGGAGTCCAAGGAAGCGCTCGCCGCCAATCCTTATGGCGTGCCCTGGCTGATCGTGCGGGGGCGGATGGGCGGCAGCGCGATGACGGCGGCGGCGGTCAATGCTTTGGCAAGAGAGGGTCTATGACGAACGGCGGCACACTCATTGGCGTGGGCGTCGGTCCGGGCGATCCCGGGCTGGTCACGCTGAACGCGATTGCGGCGCTTAAAAAGGCCGAGGTCGTCGCGCATTTCGCCAAAGCGGGCAACGCCAGCAACGCGCGGGCCATCATCGCCGCGCATCTGACCACGGGCGTCGAGGAGCTGAAGCTGCTCTATCCGGTGACCACCGAAATTCCCAAGATGGACGCCGCCTATCGCGAGTCGATCCGTGCGTTCTACGACGACGCGGCGCGGACGATCGCCGCGCGCCTCGACCAGGGACGCACGGTGGCGGTGATCGCCGAGGGCGACCCGCTGTTCTACGGCTCCTACATGCATCTCCATGTGCGGCTCAGCCCCCGCTATGAGACCGAGATCGTGGCCGGCGTCACCGGCATGTCGGGCTGCTGGTCGGCGATCGGCACGCCGATCGCGCAAGGCGACGACGTGTTCACCGTGCTGCCCGGCACATTGCCGGAGTACGAACTCGAACGGCGGCTGGCCGATACCGACGCCGCGGTGGTGATGAAGATCGGCCGGCACCTGGCCAAAGTGCGCCGGGCGCTCGATCGCGCCGGGCGGCTCGACCGCGCCATCTATGTGGAGCGCGGCACCATGGCCAACGCTTCCGTGATGAAACTCACCGACAAGCTCGATACCTTCGCGCCCTATTTCGCCATGGTGCTGGTGCCGGGCTGGGAGGGCCGGCCATGACCGGGCGCGTGGCCGTCATCGGGCTCGGGCCGGGCGACGACCGCTATCTCACGCGCGAGGCGAGCGACGCGCTCGAATCCGCCGATACGCTGTTCGGCTATGGGCCGTATCTCGATCGCGTACCGGCGCGGGACGGTCAGACGCGGCACGGTTCGGACAATCGCGAGGAGGGCGCGCGCGCCGAGGCCGCGCTTCGCCAGGCCGCGCAGGGCGCCTCGGTCGCCATCGTATCGGGCGGCGATCCTGGCGTGTTCGCCATGGCGGCGTCGGTGTGCGAGGCGGTCGCGACCGGACCCGAGACCTGGCGGGCGCTGGACATTGCCGTCATTCCCGGGATCACCGCCATGCTGGCGGTGGCGGCGCGGGCCGGCGCGCCGCTCGGCCACGATTTCTGCGCGCTGTCACTGTCGGACAACCTCAAGCCGTGGGAGCTGATCGAGCGGCGGCTCGACGCCGCGGCCTCGGCCGGCTTCGTCATCGCGCTCTATAACCCGGTGTCGCGCGCGCGGCCGTGGCAGCTCGCCAAGGCCTTGGCGTTGCTCTCCCGTCATTTGCCCGACGGCACGCCGGTGATCTTCGGCCGCGCGGTGGGGCGTCCCGACGAGAGCGTGACGGTCACCCCGCTCGCATCGGCCAGGGACATTGCCGCCGACATGGCGACGCTCATCATCGTGGGATCGAGCGAGACGCGGGTGATCGCGCGGGACGGTCGAAGCCCGCTGGTCTACACGCCTCGCGCCGTGGAAAAGGTCAGCGCATGATCGAGCCAGGTCAGGACTTCATCGACGGTCTCCGCCAATTCAACCTCCGGCAGCGTGGGGCGCTTCAGCATGACGACCGGAAGACCGAGCGCGCGCGACGCAGCGATCTTGCCGTAGGTCGACGAGCCGCCGCTGTTCTTGGCAACGACCAGTTCGATGGTCGTGGTGTTCGAGCAGGGCGCGGTCCTCCGCCTCGGTGAACGGCCCGCGCGCGGTGATGTAAGTCGCGTGCGGCACCGTGAGCGGCGGGTCGACCGGGTCGACGCTGCGGATCAGATAATGGTGCTGGCGCGCGGCGGCGAAAGGCTGAAGCTCGTTGCGGCCGAGCGCGACGAACACGCGGCGCGGCGCTGTGCCGAGCGCGTCGACCGCATCCTTCACGGTCGCAACCTCGTTCCAATCGTCGCCCTCGATTTTCGACCAGAGCGGGCGCCGAAGCGCCATCAGCTTGACACCGGCGGCACGAGCCGCCTCTGCCGCATTGGCCGAGATGGTGGCGGCATAAGGGTGGGTGGCGTCGATCAGCACCTCGATGCGCTCGTCTCGAAGGTAACGGGCGAGCCCCTCTGCGCCGCCGAACCCCCCGCTTCTCATCGGGACGGGTTGCGGCGCGGGTGCGGCGGTGCGGCCGGCCAACGACAGGGTCACCGCGAAGGCGAGGCGATCGGCCAAGGCGGCGGCAAGCGCGCGCGCCTCGGCGGTGCCGCCAAGAATGAGGATGCGCATGGGCCGCGCTGATCCGGTCATGCCCGACCCTGCCCCACCGGCCCGCTGGCTGTCCATCGTCGGCATCGGCGAGGACGGGGTTGACGGCTTGAGCCCCATCGCCCGCGGTCTCATTGCCAGCGCCGATATTGTGTTCGGCGGCGAGCGCCATCTCAAGCTCGCAGCGCCGTTGATCAACGGCGAGGCGAAGCGCTGGCCGAGTCCTTTCTCCGGCGCGGTGGGCGAAGTTCTCGCCAGCCGCGGACGGCAAGTCTGCGTGCTCGCCTCGGGCGATCCGTTCTTCTATGGCATCGGTTCGGTGCTCGCGGCCCATGTATCGCCCGGCGAAACTCTGGTGGTGCCGGCGCCATCGTCCTTCAGTTTGGCGGCGGCGCGACTCGGCTGGTCCCTGCCCGACCTCGCGCTGGTGTCGCTGCATGGCCGTGCACTCGACCGCATCCGCCCGCAGCTTCATCCCGGCGCGCGGGTGCTGGCGCTAACCTCGGACCGCGACGGGCCGGAAGCGCTGGCGCGGCTCCTCGCCGAGAGCGGGTTCGGCGCCTCGCGTCTCACCGTGCTCGAGGCGCTCGGCGGGCCGAGCGAGCGCATCCGCACCATGCCCGCGGCACAGTTCAAGCTCGGCGACATCGCCGAGCTCAATATTGTGGCGATCGAGGTCGAGGCTTCGCCCGGCGCCCGCGTGCTCGCCTTTACGCCGGGACTCGCCGACGATCTGTTCGAGCATGACGGCCAAATCACCAAGCGAGAGATCCGCGCCGTGACGCTGTCCTCGCTCGCCCCGTGCCGCGCCGAGTTGCTGTGGGACATCGGCGCGGGTTCAGGCTCCGTCGCCATCGAGTGGATGCTCGCGCATCCGTCGCTGCGCGCGGTCGCAATCGAGGCCCGCGCCGACCGCGCCGCCCGCATCCGGCGCAACGCCGCCCTGTTCGGTGTGCCCGAGCTCGAGATCGTGGAGGGTCGCGCGCCGGAGGCGCTCGCGGGCTTGGCGACACCTGATGCGGTGTTCGTTGGCGGCGGCGCCAGCGATGCGGGCGTGCTCGACGCCGCCATCGGCGCGCTCAGGCCGGCCGGCCGGCTGGTAGTCAATGCGGTAACGCTTCAGACCGAGGCGGCGTTGATCGCGCGCCATAGTTCGCTCGGCGGCACGCTCACGCGCATCGCCCTGTCGCGCGCCGACAGTGTGGGCGAGAAGACCGCATGGCGGCCGGCGATGCCGGTGACCCACTGGGTGTGGGTGAAGCCGTGATCGTGGCGGGGATTGGGTGCCGCAAGGGCGCAACGGCCGCAGAGGTCGACGCTGCGCTCGACACGGCGCTGGAACGCGCCGGGCGTCCACTGGCCAGGATCGACCTGATGGCTACGGCAGCAAGCAAGAGCGGCGAGGGTGGGATCGCAGCCTCGGCCGCGGCGCGGAGGCTTAGGCTGATCTTCGTGAACCAGGCCGATCTCGAAACCGCCGGCGCGCGCGGCGCGACCTGGTCGGCCCGCGTGCTGGCGCTGGCCGGCGTGCCGTCGGTGGCCGAGGCCGCGGCGCTGGCCGCCTGCGGCCCGAAGGCGCGGCTGATCCTGCCGCGGATCGTGGTCGGGAAGGTGACCTGCGCGCTGGCCGAGTCGGGAGAGGCGCCATGATCGTGCATTTCATCGGCGCCGGGCCGGGCGCCGCCGACCTCATCACCGTGCGCGGGCGGGAGCTGATCGCGCGCTGCCCGGTCTGCCTCTATGCCGGGTCGATCGTACCGCGGGAGCTGCTGGCCTACTGCCCGCCCGGCGCACGGATGGTCGATACCGCGCCGCTGTCGCTCGACGAGATCGAGGCGGAGTTCGTGGCAGCGCACGAGGCGGGCCACGACGTGGCGCGGCTGCAATCTGGCGACCTGGCGGTTTATAGCGCGCTGACCGAGCAGCTGCGCCGGCTGGAGCGCCACGGCATTGCCTACACGCTGACGCCGGGCGTGCCGGCCTTCGCCGCCGCCGCCGCCGCGATCGGGCGCGAGCTGACCGTGCCCGAGATCGCGCAGAGCGTGGTGCTGACCCGGATCGAGGGGCGCGCCTCGCGCATGCCGGACGGTGAAACTCTCGCCGCGTTCGCCGCCACCGGCGCGACGCTTGCCATTCATCTCGCCATCCACGCCCTGGCCCAAATCGTGCAGGAGCTAAAGCCGTTCTACGGCGATGATTGTCCGGTGGTGGTGGTAGCCGAGGCGAGCCGGGCGGGCGAAAAGATCGTGCGGGGCACGCTCGCCGATATCGTTGCCAAGATCGAAGCCGACCCGATCGAGCGCACGGCGCTGATCCTGGTCGGCCGGGCGTTGACGGCGGAGGAGTTCCGCGACAGCGCGCTCTATGATGCCGACTATCGCCGCCGCTTCCGAGGAGGTGCGGTGTGAGCCGCCCGGAACGGCGCGTGGCCGACCAGCCTGCCGTCGCGGTCGAACACCGCGATCTCAATCTCAATCGGCTCGCCTGCGATCAGCGTGCCGGCAAGGACTGCGGCCGCGGTGTTCCAGCCGGCGCGCGCCACCTCATCGCCGAGCGCCACGCCTTCAGCCTCGGCGTGGGCGAAGGCTTCGGCGGCGGTGTTGGACCTGAGGATGCGCTCGCCAAGCGCGCCCGAGCCGCCGGACTTCTCGGCAAGACCGGCCAGCGCGCCGAGATCGACGGAGCCGCGGCGCGAATGAAGGTCGAGCAGACCTTGGGCGAGCTTGGTCATCTTGCCGACGCCGCCGGCGACGGTGACGCGCGGCACGGGGTGTTTGCGCACATATTTCAGCATGCCGCCCACGAAATCGCCCATGTCGATCAGCGCCATCTCCGGCAGGCCGTGCAGCTTCTGCACCGCCGCTTCGGAGGCGGCGCCGGTCGCGCCGGCGATGTGGGTCAACCCGGCAGCACGGGCGACATCGATGCCGCTATGGATCGAGTGGATCCAGGCCGAGCAGGAATAAGGCACGACGATGCCGGTGGTGCCGAGGATCGACAAGCCGCCGACGATCCCGAGCCGCCCGTTCATGGTCTTGGCGGCCAGCGCTTCGCCGCCCGGGACGGCGATTTCCACCTCGACGTCGCCGGCATCGCCATGCGCGGACGCGACCTCGGCGATGGCCTGGCGCAGCATCTGGCGCGGCACCGGGTTGATGGCCGGCTCGCCGGGCGGGATGGGCAGGCCTGGCCGCGTCACCATGCCTACGCCTTCGCCGGCGCGGAAGGTCACGCCGCCGCCGGGCGGCGCGCGGCGGACCGTGGCCAAGATCAGGGCCCCGTGGGTGACGTCGGGGTCGTCGCCGGCGTCCTTGACCACGCCCGCGGTGGCGGCACCCTCGCCGGCCTTGGTGGTGGCAAGGGCGAAGGCCGGGCGCTGCCCGCGCGGCAGGCTCACCTCGACCGGATCGGGAAATTCCCCGGTCAAGAGCGCGGTGTAGGCGGCCTTGGCGGCCGCCGCGGCGCAGGTGCCGGTGGTCCAGCCATAGCGGAGGGGGCCGTCTTTCGTTGCCATGCCTCTCGCTATAGTGCGCCTGAGGGGCGCCGTCACGGCAGGAGAAGCGCCCCATGACCGCGCCGGGCTTGATCGTCGCCGCCCCGCGCTCGGGCGCCGGCAAAACCACCGTGACGCTGGCGCTGTTGGCGGCGCTCGGGCGCCGCGGGCTCGCCGTGCAGGCGGCCAAGGTCGGTCCCGACTATATCGACCCAAGCTTTCATGAAGCGGCAACCGGCCGACCAAGCTTCAATCTCGACAGTTGGGCGATGCCCCCCGCTTTGCTCGACACTTTGGTGCGCGAGGCTACGGCGCGAGCCGACCTAATCGTGATCGAAGGCGCCATGGGCCTATTCGACGGCATTCCCGCTGGTCCCCGCCGAACCGGCGCGTCGGCCGACCTCGCCTCCCGCTTTCATCTGCCGGTGCTGCTCGTCATCGATGTCGCCGGACAATCGCAATCGGCGGCGGCTGTGCTGCGCGGGTTCGCGGCACACGATCCGGAGGTCAGAATAGGCGGCGTGGTGCTGAACCGGGTCGGCAGCGACCGGCACGTCAGGCTGGTGGCCGACGCAATCGCCGCGCTCGATATCCCGATCCTCGGCGCGATTCCGCGCGACCAGACGCTCGTCCTCCCCGAACGGCATCTCGGTCTGGTGCAGGCAAGCGAGCATGGCGATCTCGCCGTGCGGCTCGAACAGCTTGCCGATCTGGCCGAGCATCATCTCGATCTCGACGGCGTTCTGCGCTTGGCCGCGCCGCCTCGCCTGTCGGAAGCGGAGTGTGCCGTGCTGCCGCCGCCGGGGCAGCGCATCGCCTTGGCGCAGGACGCAGCGTTCAGCTTCGTCTACCCGCATGTGATGGCCGGTTGGCGTCAAGCCGGGGCCGAGATCGTCCCGTTCTCACCGCTTGCCGGCGAGGCGCCGCCTGAGCAGTGCGATAGCTGCTGGCTGCCGGGCGGTTACCCCGAGCTGCACGCCGGACAGCTCGCCGCCGCAGAAACGTTCTGCTCGGGCCTCGCGCGCTTCGCCGCGACGCGCCCGGTGCACGGCGAGTGCGGCGGGTACATGGTGCTCGGCGAGAGCCTCGAGGACGCTGACGGTATGAGCCACCGCATGGCCGGGCTGCTCAGCCATGCCACCAGCTTCGCCAAGCGCAAGCTTCATCTCGGCTATCGCCAGGCGCGGGTGCTTGCCGACGGTCCGCTGGGGCAAGCGGGCGCATGCTTGCGCGGCCATGAGTTCCACTATGCGGCGTTGACCGCGGCGGGCAACGATGCGCCGCTGGTCGAGCTGGCCGACGGCGAGGGCAAGATACTCGGCGCAGCAGGCGGACGGCGCGGCCTCATCACCGGCACGTTCTTCCACGCCATCGCCAGAAGCTAAGCGTCCTTGCCCGACACCTGGGCCTCGGCGAAAGTCGCCATGCCGGTGTGACAGGCCAGCGCGGCGCGCAGCACCAGCACCGCGACCGCGGCGCCAGACCCTTCGCCGAGCCGCATGTTGAGATCGAGCAACGGGTGAAGGTCGAGCTCTTCGAGCAACAGGCGGTGACCGGCTTCGGCCGAGACATGCCCCGCTAGAGTGTGATCGAGCGCATCGCCGCGAAGCTTCACCAAAGGCGCCACGGCGGCGGTGCACACGAAGCCGTCGAGCAGCGTCGGAATCCGCAAATGGCGCGCGGCAAGGCACGCGCCGAGAATGGCAGCAAGCTCGCGACCGCCGAGCGCCGCCGCCACGCGCAACGGATCGCCGAGGATCGCATCATGCCGGGCGAGCGCGGCGTCGATCGCCTCGCGCTTGCGCGTGAGGCCGGCATCGTCGAGGCCGGTGCCGTAACCGGCGAAGCGGCCGCCACCGCCGCCGAACAGCGCCGCCGAGACGGCAGACGCCGCCGTGGTATTGCCGATGCCCATCTCGCCCAGCACCACGAGATCGGCATCGGGCGATAGCGCCTCGTAGCCTGACGACACGGCATCGAGGAACTCGGCCTCGGTCATGGCGGGCTTCGCGGTGAAATCGGCGGTCGGATGGTCGAGATCGAGCGCAATGACGCGCAGTTCGGCGCCGGCGACGTGCGCGAGCTGGTTGATGGCGGCGCCGCCGGCGGCGAAATTCGCCACCATCTGCGCGGTGACCTCGGCCGGATAGGCCGACACGCCTTGCGCCGTAACGCCATGATTGCCGGCGAACACCAGGATCTCGATATTGGCGAGGCGCGGCGGGCTCGCTCCCTGCCACAGGCTGAGCCACGCGACTGCCTGTTCGAGCCGCCCAAGGCTGCGCGGCGGCTTGGTCAAGGTCGCTTCGCGGCGCGCCACCGAAGCGGCGGCTTGAGCGTGGCCCCGGGGGAGATCGAGGCAAGCGGCGTGAAGATCGGCAAGGGAGGCAAATCGCGTCATTTGGGAGTAGACTGTCCGGCGAAGCCGCCCCATAAGCGGCGCCAAAGGGGGGACGAGGATGACGACCGGCGCCTCGATCAGCGGCCTTAGCACGGACCTCAAGACCGGCCTAGCCTTCTTGACGCGCCTGCCAATTCTCAGGTCCGAACCGGCTGCCGGCAGTGATATTGCGCGCGTCAGTTGGACCTTCCCGGTGGTAGGCGCCGGCGTGGGCATGGTTGGCGCGCTTGTCTATTGGCTCGCCGACGGGCTCGGCCTCGATCCTATCCTCAGCGCCATACTCGCCGTGGCCGCCACGCTGCTCGTCACCGGCGCGCTGCATGAGGACGGGCTGGCCGACACGGCCGACGGCTTCGGCGCAAGCGTGAGCCGCGAGCGCAAGCTCGACATCATGCGCGACAGCGAGATCGGCACCTACGGCGCCAGCGCGCTGATCCTCTCCTTCATGCTGCGCGTCGGCGCCGTCGTAAGTCTCGCCGAACCGGGACTCGCCGCATTGGCGCTGATTGCCGCGCACGCCGGCGGCCGCGCCGTGCTACCGGTTTTCATGCGGCTCGTGCCTAACGCACGCCAGGACGGCCTTTCGGCGAATGCGGGCGAGCCGCCGCAGAACGGGGCGCTCATCGCCGTCTTGCTTGGCCTGCTCGTGCTGCTCCTGTGCCTGGGCTTTGGCGCCACGCTCATCGCCGCGTTGCTGCTCGCCTGCGTGATCGGCCTGATGGCCTGGCTCTGTGTCAGGCAGATCGGCGGCCAAACCGGCGATGTGTTAGGGGCCGTCGAACAGGTGAGTGAGATCGTGATCCTGCTCGTCGCCGCGGCGTGGCTCTAGGCCGGCCTTCACCGTCGACAGTTATGAGGAAATGCCCTCACGCCGCGTGGCCGTGGTCGGGTGTGGAGAACCTTGCCGCTAACCGGACGGAAAGGAGGCCCGGGGTATAGCGTTATGCTAAAGGCTGATCGGGGACAAAGGCGAAAGGAGCCCTGCCATGCGCATGGCCATAGTTGTTGCACTGTTTGCCACCGCCAGCTTTTTGGCGCCGGGATCGGCCTCGGCGGCCCCTCTCGCCCTTGGCGATCATGCCGCGCTCAGCCGGGACGCAAACGCCGCTTCAGTTGAGCCGGTGGCTCGCCGCTACACGCGCTCCAAGCGCTACGCCGGCAAATACCCGCGCCGCTACAATTGGAGCTACTATCCCTATTGGCGGCCCTATCAATACCGCTACTGGCAGTTCTACTACCCTTATGGCGGGCCGCTGTTCTAAGAGCCGATACCGCTAATTAGGGGGTAACGGCGCGCGCATCCGTTATGGCAGAGTGCGCGCGTGACCGCCCCTTCCGACCAGAATTCCGCCCGCGCTCTCGCTCTTGCGTGCCAAGGCCTGATGCGCCCCGGCGCGCCGGCCGCCTTGCCCGAGCGGCTGCTGGTGGTCGACGCCGAGCGCCAAGTCGCCACTCTGTTCGAATGCGGTGAAGCGGTCGCCGCCTGGCCGGTGTCGACGGCGCGCAACGGCATCGGCGGGGAGGAGAACTCATTCCGCACGCCGCCCGGCTGGCACCGCATCCATGCGCGGATCGGCGAGAGCGCAGCGCCCGGCACCGTGTTCGTGTCGCGCGAGCCGACCGGCGAGACCTGGCGCGGCGAGGCCTGCGACGACGATCTGATCCTCACCCGCATCCTCACGCTCGACGGGCTGGAGGACGGCGTCAATCGCGGGCCGGGCTGCAACTCGCTGGCGCGCTACATTTATCTGCACGGCACCAACCAACAACATCTCATCGGCCGCCCCCTCTCGCATGGCTGCGTGCGCCTGTCGAACGACGATGTGCGGGAGCTGTTCGAGCGCGTGCACGAAGGCGATCTGGTGTTCGTCGCCGCGCCCGATGCGTCGACGATGCCCGATCCCTGGGGCGGCGGCCGCTTTCACTACGCGGGCCTCGGCGGCGCCGGCATGAGCGCGCTCGCGCAGTTTCAGGCGATGACCGGGGGACGCGTGAGCGGCAGCGATCGAGCCTTCGACCGCGGCGAGCGCACCGGCTTGCGCGCCCAACTCGAACGCCTCGGCATCGCCGTGCTGCCGCAAGACGGCAGCGGGCTCGGGTCCGACTGCGTGGCGCTGGTAGTGTCGACCGCCGTCGAAGATACCGTGCCGGATGTCGCCACGGCGCGCGCCAACAACATTCCCATCATCCATCGCTCGGAGCTGCTGGCGCATTTCGTGGCGCGGCATCGCTCGATCGCGGTCACCGGCACGAGCGGCAAGTCGACGGTCACGGCGATGGTGTTCGCCCTTCTCAAGGGCGGCGGCCGCGACCCCTCGGTGATCACCGGCGGCGATCTGCCGGAGCTCGAGGCGCAAGGTCTCCCCGGCAACGCCTATGCCGGCGCGTCCGACCTGCTCGTGGTCGAAGCCGACGAGAGCGACGGCAGCCTGGTGCGTTACGCGCCGGCCATCGGCGTGATTCTCAATCTCCAGCGCGACCACAAGGAGATGGCCGAGGTCGCGGCGATGTTCGCCACGTTGCGGGCGCGGGTGCGCGAGGCGCTGGTGGTGGCCGACGCCGGCAATCTCGACCAATTCGCCGGGGGCGCGTTGCGTTTCGGCTTGAGCGCGCGAGCCGATGTGCGGGGCGAGGATGTCGAGCTTGGCCCGGCGTCCAGCCGGTTCCGGGTGGACGAAACGATGTTCGAGCTGAAGGTGCCGGGCGCGCACAATGTCGCCAATGCGCTAGCGGCGATCGCCGTCTGCCGCGTGCTTGGCGTCACGCTTGATGAGATGGCGGTTCCGTTGGCGGGGTTCAGGGGAATCGGCCGCCGGTTCCAGACCGTGGGCCAGACAAGCGGCGTCGAGGTAATCGACGATTTCGCTCACAATGCCGAGAAGATCGCCGCGGCGATCAGGACCGCTAAGCTCCGCGCGCAGCGCGTGCTGGCGATCTATCAGCCGCACGGCTATGGGCCGACCCGCTTCCTGCGCCGCGACTTCGTCACCACCTTCACCCGCGAGCTTGGCCCTGACGACCGGCTATGGATGCTGGAAGTGTTCTACGCCGGCGGCACCGCCACGCGCGATTTCTCGGCGGCCGATATCGTCGCCGAAATCGCCGCGCTCGGCACAAGCGCCGAGTTCGCCGCCTCGCGCGAGAGACTGGTCGCGCGGGTGGCTGAAGAGGCGCGGCAAGGCGACCTTGTGCTGGTGATGGGCGCGCGCGATCCGTCGTTGAGCGAGCTGGCGCGGGCGATCCTGGCTGCGCTCAAACAGACCGAAGTCGCGGCGGCCAACTAGCGCGCTCGATCAGTTGCCGAACAGGCCGGGGATGCCGACGCCGCCCCCAAACCCGCGCCCGCCGTTCGATGCACTGCGCTTCTGCGGTCTGGTTACGACCGGAGGATCGGGCGACGGCGCCTCGGCCTTGCCGAACAGCGCCGTGGCCATCTTCTTGTCGAGGCCATACACGTCGTCATAAGTCCGCATCTTGCCGATGCCGTCGAACGCGACGGTGAAATAGGTGAGATGCACCGGCACCGGCCGGCCGAGTATGACGCCGCTGTTATGCCCCTTGGCGAGCTGATCCTTGACCTGCTGCTCGGTCCAACCCTTGTCCTCGGCGAGCAAGAGCAGCGCCAGGCGGTCAGGCTGATGCACCCGGATGCAGCCATGGCTCAAGGTGCGCACCGTTTGATTGAACAGGGCGGGCTGCACCGTGTCGTGCATGTAGACCGCGTGGCGATTGGGAAAATTAAACTTGAGGGTACCCAGCACGTTGTCCGGCCCCGGCGCTTGGGTGAAGGTATAATTAAGGATGTTGGCGCGTTCCCAGTCGACCGTCTCGGCATTCACCGGGCGGCCCTGATAGCTGACCGTGAGCTGGTTGTCGCGCAGCACCGAGACGTCAGGCACGCCGCCGCGAGTTTGCCGCAAGCGCGGCCGGAGGTCTTCGAGCTTAATGGTCTCCGGCACGGTCCAGTCCGGATTGAACACGATCGAGCGCATGTCGGCGGAGAAGATCGGGGTCGCGTATTTGACCTGACCGACAATGACCTTCTCCACATAGATGGATTTGCCGCCCTTCATGACCCGAGCGGTGAAGGCCGGTATATTATTCCACACGTAATAGGAGCCGAGGTCGGCGGGCATCCAGCGCCACCGCTCCATATTGACGATGAGCCGCTGAACGGTCCCGTCGCTGCCGGGCTTGCGCCCTTTGGCCTTGCTCGCGGCCGCGGCCTTGATGAGCGCTTGGCGCAGGCCCTCGAACTGCTGGTGCTTGGGATGCAGCGAGGTCAGATAGACGCCCGGCGACGCCGATACGGCTAGCTCGGTCAGCACCGTCTTGGGGTCGAGCAGGTTCGGTTTCTGATCGAACAGAGCGCTAATGCGCGCCGGCGCGACGCGCCCGCCGCGGGCAAAGCGGGCGTATTTCAGCGCGGCGAGCGTGAGCTTGATCTCATCGACGGCCTGGTCTTCGGGGGTTGCCGGCAGGTCCGAGGCTGGCGGCAGATCGAAGGCCTCGGTCGGCAGACCCCAGTCGCCGGCCTTCTGAATTTCACCGATCAGGGCCTGCGCCCTGGCCGAAAAGCCCATGGCCGTGATCCAGATCGGCGGCTCGCTGCGCTCGCCGTAGAACGTTTCGGCCGCGGCGAGGTCGTCGGCGGCGACTCCCTTGCGGAAACCCGGGTCCTTGAGCTTGTCCCTGATGACGGCGACGACGGGGTGCGCCGGTTTAGGCTCCTCTGCCGCGGTAGGAGGCGGGGGCGCATCCCCGGGCAGGACGGCATCGTCAGGCTTCTGCTCCACCTCGCTGGGCGTTGTCGCGGCGGTGTCGGTCGGTCTCTGGCCGGCCTCGCCTGGCGGGGTGGCGGCGGTGTCGGTCTCATCGGCCGGTTCGCGGGCGATGTCGCCCTCGGGCGCCGCAGCCGGACTGACCGAGGGCTCGTCGTCAACCGCCGACGCGGGCGCCGGAAACTCAGAGAGGGAATCGTCGACCGCGAGCGTGGCCGGCAGGGTAGACGCGAGGCCGGCCGGCTGCACCTCCGCCGGCACTTCGGCCGCATAGGCGGCGCCCGCAACCAGGATGAAGGCCTGGACCGCAGCGCCGAAGGCCGCCCCTAAGGCTCGTCCGCCCATCTCGAAATCCCTCGTAGCCCCTTAAAGTTAGTCCCTGTGACCGGCAACGACCACCCTCAATTCACGGTCACGGCGCCATTCTGCCGGCACCGTTGCCGAGAAGCCTCCATCTGCGTGTTTGGCGCGCACGCCGCCCAATAGACTTCCCCCGGGCCTCGGCTATGATCGCGGCCCACAGGGTCCGCCGCAGAAGGAAGAATCGCCATGTTTCCGGTCGGCGACGACAACTCGCAACGGCGGACGACCCCGGTCGTCACCTTCGTGCTGATCGGCCTCAATGTGCTGGTTTTCCTCGCCGAGCTTTCCGGCGGCGATCAATTCATCACCAACTGGGCGTTCGTCCCGGCGCGATTCTCGGAAGATCCCGGCGCCAACGCGGTGACGTTGTTCTCGGCCATGTTCATGCATGGCGGCTGGCTGCATTTGTTCGGCAACATGCTGTTTCTGTGGATTTTCGGCGACAATGTCGAAGACCGGTTCGGCCATGGCAAATTCCTAATCTTCTATTTGCTGGCCGGCCTGGCGGCGACGTTCGCGCAATATTGGGTCTCGCCCGAATCGGGCATTCCCAATGTCGGCGCCTCGGGCGCCATCGCCGGCGTGCTCGGCGCGTATATTTTGCTGTTCCCGCAATCGCGGGTGAATGTCCTGCTCGGTCGCCAGATCGTCGCCATGCCCGCCTTCGCCGTGCTCGGCATGTGGATCGTGCTGCAGCTGGTAAGCGGCGTCGGCACCATCGCCGCCACAGACGAAAGCGCGGGCGGCATTGCTTACATGGCCCATATCGGCGGCTTCGTTTCCGGCTTGCTGATGACCTTTCTGTTTCGCGGCCGAGAGAGCTCCGGCATCGCCACCTGAAGTCTAGCCGCCGTCAGATCGCGCCGAGAAAATCGCGCTTGCCGATGTCGACGCCGCAGCGCCGCAGAATGGCGTAGGCGGTGGTGGCGTGGAAATAGAAGTTGGGCAGCACGAAATGCACGAGATAGGGCTCGCCCTTGAAGTGCAGGGTCTGGCCGCCGACGGTAAGCGTGATGTCGCGCGTCTCAGAGCCGTCGATATCCTTGGGCGCGAGGCCCTCGACGAACTTCACCGTCTTGGCGATGCGCGCTTTCAGCTCGGCAAAGGTCTTCTCCTCATCGGCAAATTTGGGGACCTCGACGCCGGCCAGCCGGGCCGCGGCGCCCTTGGCGGAATCCGACACGAGCTGGATCTGGCGCGTGAGCGGAAACATATCGGGCGCAAGCCGCCAATTCAGCAGGACGTCAGGCTCGATCTTGCGCTCGGCGGCATAGGCCTCCGCCTTGTCGAGGATGGTGGAGAGAATCTTGAGCGTTTTGGCAAAGGCGGGAATCGAGGCCTGATACATTCCAAACGACATGGCGGGGTCACTTTCATTGATGGGTAAGGGAATGGAGCGAACTTAGCAGCCGCGTCCCCCGAACCCTCATCACGATCCGGCGACCTAGCGACGCGGGGGCCGGTTGGAGACAAGCCATGGACCAGGAACTGCGAGGTTTAGCGGTCAGCCGGCGCCACGTGGTCGCAGCCGCGCTTGGTGCCGCAGCATTGCCGTTCGCTACGCCCGCGCTCGGCCGAGGCCTCGAGGTGCCGGCGACCGAGGCCGATTTGGGCTTCATGCGGCTCGCGCTGGCGGAGGCGGCGCTCGGCGACTACCCGTTCGGCGCGGTGATCGTGCGCGACGGAGCGGTGCTCGCCCGCGGCCGCAATCTCGGCAAGCAGGAGCAGGACCCGACCGCGCACGGCGAGATGGTGGCGATCCGGAATTTTCTCGCCGCGCACGGGCCGGAGAAGCTAAAGGGAACCACGCTGTACAGTTCGGGCGAATCCTGCCCGATGTGCATGGGCGCCATCGTGTGGTGCGGCATCTCCCGCGTGGTGTTCGGCGCCTCGATCGCCGAACTCGCCACCAAGATCGGCCAGATCATGGTCACCGATGCCGAGATCGCGGCCAAGACGCCGTTCGCCGACATCGCGCTGACCGGCGGCGTGCTGGCGAAGGAGTCGTTGGCGCTGTTCAAATAGGGGCTAAGACCCACTCGGCGAAAACGCTTGCACGACCGGCGCGAGATCGCGCGCGTGATCCCAGTCGCCTCCGGCCTGGGTGAGCCCGAGACGCACGATCACCAGATTGCGCGACGGCACGATGGCGACGATCTGCTGGTCGTGGCCGAGAAAATAGAACGCGTCGTCCGGCATCGGCGGCTCGCCATACCCGTCGGACTCGGGCAGCTTCAGCCACATCTGGACGCCATAGCTGTCATCCGGCGCAGCCTTGGCCGGGGTCAGCGTGTAGGCGACCCAGCCTTCGGGCAAGAGACGCTCCCCCCGCCATACGCCGTCATGCAGGAACAGCAGCCCCAGCCGGGCGAAGTCGCGCGCCGAGGCATAGAGCAGCGACGATCCGACGAAGGTGCCGGAGGCATCGGTCTCGAGCACCGCGCTTCTCATGCCGAGCGGCGCGAACAGGCGCTCATGCGGATAGCGGAGATAGTCGTCCTCGCCGGCGAAGGTTTCGCGCAAGATGGCCGCGAGCAGCACCGAGGTGCCGCTCGAATAGGCCCAATACGTTCCGGGAGGGTGAATGAGCGGCTTCAACGCGGCGAACTTCGCCATGTCGTTCTTGACGAACAGCATCTCGGTGACGTCGCCGAGCGGGTCGTCATAACTCTCGTCGAAGGCGAGGCCGCTCGACATACGCATGAGATCGTCGAGCGAGATGTCGCGGCGCGGGTCGCCTTCGTCGCGCCATTCCGGCAGCAGCGCCCGGTCGGCGACCGCGAGCTTGCCGTCTTTGACCCGCAGCCCGATCAACGCGTTGGTCAGACCCTTGGTCATCGACCAGGCGATCAGCTTCGTGTCGTGGTTGAACCCCGGCGCATAGCGTTCGGCGACAACGCGCCCGCCATGCACCACCACCAGAGCGCGGGTGTTGCGGGGATGGGCCGGGTCAGGCTCGGCGAAGGCGGAAGCGACCGCCGCGTCGAGCGCAGCCCGATCGATCCCCTCCCCCGCCACCTCCAAGTCGACACGCTCGCCTTCGGGCCACAGCGCCGCGGGGTCGGGCGGCGGCAGCGGGGAGAGCGTCGGCGTGTCCAGTTCGGTGCCGCCGTCGATGCGGGTGCAGCCGAAGCCGTCGCGAAGGACCGCGGTCTGAGACGCCAGGCCATGGAACGAGGCGGTGACGCGCTGGTCGTCGCGCTCGACCCGCTTGTCGAAGTAGCGCAGCAGCTCGAAACCGGGCCCGCTCAAATCCTCGGCCTCGACCGCCGCCGGATCGCGGCCGGACACAAACACCGCCCCGCACAGGATCTCGGCGCTGTAGCCCGAGCCGACCAGGCCGGTGCCGTACGCGCGCAACCCCGCCGCCACCATCGTGGCGAGAGCAAGCGCCGCCACCAACCAGAGCACAGTCTTAAGCATGGGTCTCAGAGTTCAGGCGGACGGGGGAGCGGCGCGAGCGCCGGCGAGAGAAATGGTGCCGCAAGAGGGATTCGAACCCCCGACCCCATCATTACGAATGATGTGCTCTACCAACTGAGCTATTGCGGCTTTGGCGCCCTAAAAGTGGCGCGGGGTAATGGCAGCGTGTGATTACCGGCAATATCGGCATCGCGCAAGCAAGGCGCCAGCCCAAAACGCAGCCCCGGCTTCAGCGGATTTGCGCAGCGCGCAGGCGCTCCAACGAGGTCGAGCTCTGGGGCTCGTCGGTCTCGGCCTGCGCCACGCCGGGATCGTCCGGGGGACGCTCGGGCACGAAGATCGCGGGCTTGGGCCTCGGCTCGGCTGAAGATTGCGGCGCCGGCACCGGCGTGGCCTTGGCCGGCTCTGGCGCCTTCTCGCTCGCCGGCCTCACCTCGACCACTTCGCTCAGCCGCGGCAAAGCGAGCGACGGCGCCGGTTCGGGCATGATCGGTTCATCGATCAACAGCGTGTCGTCGCCGCGGCCGATGGCATCGACCGGCGCCTTCCACTCGAAACCGTCGACCGCGCCGGTGACCGGCGACACCGGCAACCAGCGGTCGGAGACATAGCCGTCGGCAATCCAGGCGCGGTCGCGCGGCGCCCTCACCGCGCGCGCGAGCCATTCCCGCTCACGGCCTTTGTCGCCCTGCTCGCCCGCCTCGATGCGCGCCATCAGCGTGCAGATGCGGGCCGGCGGCCGCCCGTCGAGATAAGGCGCCAGCGCGTCGCGCGCCTCCTCCCATTCATGCGCCTCGATCGCGGCGGCGGCGACGGCGATCGGACCCTCGACATCGTCGGGGGTGAGGCCCGCCAGATATTTGACGCGCTTCACACGCTCGCGCGGCGCATCGCCCGGCTTGGCGAAGGCGTAAACCACTGCGAGATCGGGATGGGGCGACAGCTTCCAGGTCCGGGCGATGACGCGCGACGCCTGACGGCTCTCGCCTCTGGAGGCGAGGATGCGGCCGGCAATCTCGGCCGCCGGCACCAGCGACGGCGCCAGCCGCAAGGCCTCGCTCGCCAAGGTGAGCGCCTTGTCGGGATTGGCGGCTTCAGCCTCGCGCGCCTCGGCGGTCAGCAGCACGGCGCGGCGGCGGAGCGCGATGTCGGATTCGACATGATTGTTGGTGCGGGCGATGGCGAGCGTGTCGAGCGCGCCTTCGAAATCGCCGGCGCGGGCCTGGAGGTCGAACAGGGCATTGACGCCCCAGCCAAGCTTGGGATCGCGCTTCACCGCCTGCTCGGCGAGCGCGCGGGCCGCCTCGTTGTCGTTGCTGCGCCGCGCTTCGAGGAACAGGCCGCGCAAGCCGAGCAGCTCGGTCTCGGGCCGGTCGAGCATGGCCTCGAAGGCACGCCGCGCCGCGCCGCGGTCGCCCTTGAGCTGGGCGGCTTGGGCCCTGAGCAGCGCGGTCAACGGCTCGCGTGGCAGATTGCGTCCAGCGATGCCGGCATAGCGCTGCGCCAGAGCGCGGTCGCCGACGCCGATGGCAAGCAGTCCGCGCGACAGTGCATCGTAGCCTTGCTGCCGCCGCCGTTCGCGCACATGCGCCGCGATCGCCGCGGGTCGCGTGAACACATAGCGCAGCAGCGCCCACAGCGCGATCAGCAGCACGACCAGCAGGCCGACCGCGAGCGTGCCGACAAAGGCGGAGGTCTCGATCTGATAGCCGAGCCACTCGATATTGATGGTGCCGGGACGGTCGGCGAGCCAAGCGAGCCCGGCCGCGGCCGCGACGACAGCAAGAGTGAAGAGGAGGATGCGGATCATCGATCTATTGCTGTTGGCCGACGTCGCCCATCGACACGAGCAGGACGCCTTCGAGCCGGGTCAAGGTCTGATCGGCGCCGAGGCGTGCGCGCGCCTCGCCGAGCCAGGCCGAGAAGGCTTCGTGCGCCGCGCCGTCGAGCGTCTCGACGTCTTTCACCGCGGCAGCGAGCTCGCCTTGGTCGAGCGCGGCCTTGGCGCGGGCGAGCGTGGCGGCAGGGCCGTCGCCGGAAGGCGCCTCATCGATGCGCCGGATCGTCACCAGCGACTGCGCGCTCGCCATCAGATTGTCGACCAGCGACCCGCCCGCTGCCGGCGCCGCCGCCGATGCGAGCGCAGTGTCCCGTGCGGTGGCGAAGGAGCGGGCCAGCTCGGGCACGGTCGGGATGCCGGTCTCGGCATAGGCCGGCAAGACGCCAAGGTCACCGACCGACGGGGCGAGCGCGCTGATGGTATCGAGCTCGGCGGCGTAGGGCCGGCCGTCGCTGACCGCGGCTCTGAGATTGGCGAAGGCGATGGCGACCGCGGCGGACTTGGCGCCGGCCGACTCTTTGTTTAGGACGTTGACGATCTCCGGCAGCGTCGCCTCGAGCTTGGCGATCCGCTCGGCGAGCGCGGCGAGATCGGGCGAGTCACCGGTACCGAGCTCGGCCTCGGCCAAGGCGCCGAGCTTGGCCTTGAGCTCGGCGATCTCGGTCCGCATTTGCTCGAGCGCGGCGGCAGAGGCGCCCTTGCCTTCGGCGAGCGAGGCGGCGATCTTGGCGTCGAGTCGCTGCTCGGCCTCGGCGATCTGCTGGGCGATGGCGGCGGCAGTGGCGATCGAGCCGCCTTCGCTGGCGGTCTCGGCCAAGGTCTTCAGCGAGGTCTCCAATTGAGCGACGCGGTCGGCAAGCCCGGCAAGCTCGGGCGACATCTCCTTGACGTTCGCTTCGAGGCCGGCGAGCTGTGCCTTGAGCGCCGAGAGCGTCTCGGCGTCGACGGCGGGAAGCGCGGCCTCAAGCTTGGCCAGGCGCTGCTCCAGCGCGGCGAGGTCGGGCGCGGGCTTTGCCCCTTGGCCGAGATCGAGTCCGCTCCAGGCATAGGCAAGAGCGGCAACGCCAACCAGGCCGCCGATCAGCCCCGCCACGCAATGCGTGAAGAAGCTTTTCACCCGGCCGGGGCGCGGCGGCGGAGGCGGTGCGGCCTGCCGGCTCGGGGCCGCCTCGCCGGTGGAAGGGGCCTCGCTTTTTTGCGTCTTGGCTTCAGGCTCAGCGCGCGCCGTCTCGCCCGGCTCCGGCTCGACCTTAACTTCGGTCGCGGTGCCTTCGATGGTATGGGCCGGGCGTTTGGCCGCGCCGCCGGGGCTCTGATTCTGATCGCCGAAAGGATGTGCCATCACGCCTTAACCTTACGCCTTCAGCAGATTCGCCTCACGAGGATGCCGCCTCGGAGTCTACGAGCGCAAGGATATCTTCCTCGCGCGGGCGCGCCGCCACGCGGATCTTGCTGCCGAGCGGCCGAACCGCCTCTGCTACCGCCTCGGACAGGCAATAGCAAACGAGACCGCTCGCCTGCGTTACCAGGCCATGCCTGGCCACTAATTCAGCGAAGGTCTTGGCCGTGCGCGGCGACATGAGTATGACGCCGTCAACCTCGCCGGCCTTGAGCAGGCTCAAAGCCTCATCCGGAAGCGCGCCCGACGGGATCGCGCGATAAAGCACGAACCGCCGCACGGTGAAGCCCTGCGCCTCCAGCGCCGCTTTCAGATCGAAGGCGACGGCCTCGCCGGACAGATGCACCAGGGCGCCGCGCCCAGGCTCGAACTCGCGCACGATCAACTTGGCGAACTTCGCCCCGGTTCCGGGACCGATGGTGACATCGGCGAAGCCGAGCGCCTGAGCCTCCCCCGCGGTGGCGTCGCCCACCGCGAGCAGCGGAAGCTTGATCGCGTCCTCGCGTGCGGGATGCAAGGCAAGCGCCCGCAGCGCATTACCGCTGGTGGCGAGCAGGGCTTGCGCGCCCGCAAGCTGCAACGGCGCGTCGCGGTCGAACTCGATAGTCAGCAGCGGCGCAAGCACCGCCTGATGGCCGCGCGCCGCCAGCAATTCGGCCTCGCGGCTGGCATCGGGCTCAGGCCTGGTGACGAGCAGCCGCATCAGACAAGGCTTGCAATGAATTCCGGGCCGGCGCGGGTGCGCAGCTCTTCGCCCGCATCGGCGCCGATGTTTCGGAAGTTCTCGGCTGTGCCGGTTACCTCGACGTCGTACCACTCGCTGCCGTCAGGCGCTAGGATCAGCCCGCGAAAGCGCAAGATGCCGTCGGCGATCTCGGCCAGGCCGGCGATCGGCGTCTTGCACGAGCCGTCGAGGCGGGCAAGGTATGCGCGCTCGCAGGCGACCGTCGCCGCCGATGTCGCGTCGTTGAGCGGTTCGAGCAGCGCGCGGGTGTTAGTGTCATCGCTGCGGCAGGTGACGCCGATCGCGCCTTGCGCCACCGCCGGCAACATCTCCTCGGTCGAGAGGATCGACGTTACATGTGACGTGAGCCCAAGGCGCTCGAGGCCGGCGAGCGCGAGCAGCGTGGCGTCGGCCTGGCCTTCGGCGAGCTTGGTGAGCCGGGTCTCGACATTGCCGCGGAGATCGACCACGCGAAGATCGGGACGCATCCGCTTCACCTGGGCCTGGCGCCGCAACGATGAGGTGCCGACCACCGCGCCGGGTGGAAGCTTGTCGAGCGACGGCGCCTTGGTGCTGATGAAGGCGTCGCGCACATCGGCCCGCGGCAAGATGGCGGCGATGCACAGCCCCGCCGGGAGATCGGTCTCAAGGTCCTTCATCGAGTGCACCGCCATGTCGACATCGCCTCTGAGCAGCGCCTCGTCGATCTCCTTGGTGAACAGGCCCTTGCCGCCGAACTCGCGCAACGGCTTGTCCTTGATCCGGTCGCCGGAGGTAGTGATCGCGCTCAAGCCGACATCGCCTTCGCCGAGACCGTTCGCCTGAAGCAAGCGGGTCCAGACGTGCCGCGCCTGCCAAAGCGCAAGCGGGCTGCCGCGGGTGCCGATCAGGAGAGGGCGGGTGGGCACGTTGAACTCCTTGAATTGCCTTGGCTAAAGGCGCAAGTCTCGCCCCGCGTTATGGCCCCTTTCCGCGCCACCTTCAATCGAGCCGCTTGGACGCTATAGAACCTCCATGGTTAAGGCCGGCAACGACAGTTCCCTGACCGTGCTCGGCATCGAGACGAGCTGCGACGAGACCGCCGCTGCCGTGGTTCGCCGGGGAGCCGATGGGCGCGGCGAAATTCTTGCCAATGTGGTGCGCTCGCAGCTCGATCTGCATGCGGCCTATGGCGGCGTGGTGCCGGAGATTGCCGCCCGCGCCCATGTCGAGCTGCTCGACGCGGCGATCAAACAGGCGCTGGCGGATTCCGGTCTTGGCTTTAAGGCGATCGACGCGGTGGCCGCGACCTCAGGCCCAGGCTTGATCGGCGGCCTGATCGTCGGCGTCACCACCGGTAAGGCGATCGCGCTCGGTCTGGGCCGACCGTTCATCGCCATCAATCATCTCGAGGCGCATGCGCTCACGCCCGGCCTGACCGATGGGCTCGACTTTCCCTATTTGCTGCTGCTGGTGTCGGGCGGGCACACCCAGCTGCTCATCGTCAAGGACGTCGGCTCCTACGAGCGGCTCGGCACCACGCTCGACGATGCGCTGGGCGAGGCGTTCGATAAGGCGGCCAAGCTGCTCGGGCTGCCCTATCCCGGCGGACCCGAGGTCGAGAGCCATGCGTTGGAGGGGCGCCCGACCATCAAGCTGCCCCGGCCCATGCTCGGCCGGTCCGAGCCGCATTTCTCGCTCGCCGGCCTCAAGACCGCGCTCAGGCATGCGACGGAGGCGCGCGCGCCGCTCAGCCGGCAGGACGTTGCCGATCTGTGCGCGAGCTTCCAGGAGGCGGTGGCCGATATCGTCAGCGACCGGACGGCACGCGCCTTCGCTCTTTACGAGGAGCGGCTCGGCAATAAGGCGCAACGTGTCCTGGTGGTGGCGGGCGGGGTCGCCGCCAACCAACGACTAAAGGCCGCGCTCGAAGCGGTCGCGTGCGCGCACGGCTTCCGCCTGGTGGTGCCGCCGCCGGCGCTGTGCACCGACAATGCCGCCATGATCGCCTGGGCCGGGGCGATGCGGCTGTCACGCGGCATGACCGACGATCTGGCGGCGCCGGTCCGCGCCCGCTGGCCGCTCGACCCCGACGCGCCGCCGGCGCTGGGCGCCGGCGTCAAGGCTTAACCGTAGGGTGGGCATCGGGACTTGCCGATGCCCACCGCGGCATTGAATAGTGGTAGGCACATTTCGCTTGCTCACCCTACGAAACCTGGGACTTTCATGGCGCTTCAATCGGTCGGCATCGTGGGCGCGGGCGCCTGGGGCACCGCGCTTGCCATCACCTCGCGCCGGGCCGGGCGCGACGTGCTCGTCTGGGCCCATGAGCCCGAGACGCTGGCCGACATCAATCAGCGCCACCGCAACGAGGTCTATCTGCCCGGCGTCAAGCTCGATCCGGCGATCGAGGCGACCGCGCGGCTGAACGAGGTCGCCAATTGCGACTTTCTGCTGATGGCGACGCCGGCGCAGCATGTGCGCGAGATCGCCGCGGGGCTGGCGCCCTATATCGAGGACCAGCAGCCGCTGGTGACTTGCGCCAAGGGCATCGAGCAGGCGAGCGGCAAGTTGATGTCGCAGGTGGTGGACGAGGTCGCGCCGAAAGCGCACATCGCCGTGCTGTCGGGGCCGAGCTTCGCCGCCGAGGTGGCGCGCGGGCTGCCCGCCGCGGTGACGCTGGCCAGCGGCGAGGAGGAACAGGGCCGAGCGCTGTCCTACGCGCTCAGCCATCCGCCGTTCCGCTGCTATTGGAGCGACGACGTGGTCGGCGCGGAGATCGGCGGCGCGGTGAAGAACGTCTACGCCATCGCCGCCGGCATCGTCGCCGGCAAGAAGCTCGGCGCCAGCGCCCATGCCGCGCTGGTCACGCGCGGCTTTGCCGAGATGGTGCGGTTCGGCGCCGCGCTCGGCGCGCGGCGCGAGACGCTGACCGGCTTGTCGGGTCTCGGCGATCTCGTGCTCACCTGCGGCAGCCCGCAATCGCGCAACATGTCGCTCGGCATCGAGCTCGGCAAAGGCAAAAGCCTCGATCAGGCGCTCGGCAAGCGGCAGACCGTCACCGAAGGCGTCTATACCGCGAGCGCGGTGGTGGAGATGGCGGCGGCGCGCGGCATCGACATGCCGATCGCGCAGGCGGTGCACGCGGTGATCTCGGGGCTCGCCACCGTCGATGAGGCGATCGAGGCCCTGCTCGCCCGCCCGCTGAGAGCCGAGCTGTGATGCCCTCCCCCTTGCAGGGAGAAGGAGTTGGGACATAGCCTGAGCCGCGAGAGGGACGTTATGCTGTATGCGCTGATCTGCACCGACAAACCCGGCAGCCTGCCTCTGCGCAAGGCGAACCGGCCCGATCATCTCGCTTATCTCGAAAGTCTCGGTGAGACGCTGATCTTCGCCGGCCCGTTTACCGAGGCTGACGGTCAGACCATGAACGGCAGCCTGATCGTGGTCGAGGCCGCCTCGCTCGATGCCGCGCGCACCATCGGCGCGGGTGATCCGTTCGCCAAGGCGGGCGTATTCGCGAGCGTCGAGATCCGGCCGTGGCTGTGGACCATCAACAACCCCGACGAAGAGGAGTGAGCCCGTCAAGCTCGCTCGATCCTCATGGCCTATTGGCTGCTGAAATCTGAGCCTGACGAGTGGTCGTGGGACCAGCAAAAGGCGGAGGGCCGGAACGGCGCCGAGTGGGGCGGCGTGCGCAACTTCCAGGCGCGCAACAATATGCGCAAGATGAGCAAAGGCGATCTCGGCTTCTTCTACCATACCGGCGACGAGAAGCGCGTGGTCGGCATCGTCAAGGTAGTGAAGGAGGCGCATCCCGAGTCGACCGACCCGACCGGCCAATGGGAGTGTGTGGACGTGGCCGCCGTCAGCGCCTTGCCGCGGCCCGTCACGCTGGCCGAGATCAAGGCCGAACCCAAGCTCAAGTCTATGGTGCTGGTCAGGAATTCGCGCCTGTCGGTGCAGCCGGTGAGCGCGGCGGAGTGGCGCAAGGTGTGCGCCATGGGCGGCCTGGCCGATGCCCCGTAGCCTTAGTGCCGGACGCCGTCCTGGGGTAAAGTCAAGGGAACGGCTCAGACCAGGGAGGGGACGCCATGAGTTTCACCGGGGTGAACTACGTCGCCGTGATCATCGCGACCTTGGCCGGCTTCGGCCTCGGCGCGATCTGGTACATGGTGCTCGCCAAACCGTGGATGCATGCCCTTGGCAAGACCGAAGCGGAATGCAAGCAGCAACAACAGGGCGCAGCCAAAATCCTGCCGTTCGTCATTTGCATCATTGCGCTGTTCGTCATGGCCTTGATGCTGGCCGGCCTGATGGGCCATCTCGGCGATGTCACCGTGAGAGGCGGCGTGATCAGCGGCTTGTTCGTCTGGCTCGGCTTCGTCATCACCACCATGGGCGTCAATCACGCCTTCAGCGGCGCCAAGCCGATGCTGACCGTCATTGACGGTCTCCATTGGCTGGCCGTGCTGTTGATCCAAGGCGCGGTGATCGGCGCTTTCGGCGTGTAGTCACAACAGCGCCTAGCGGCGCCGGTCACAAAAAAATATGCGTAGAGAGGAACGGATGTCCGAGCACAAGCAGTACAAAGTCGAGGCGGTGAAGGTCCCGAAGAAATGGAAAGAGCGGGCCTTCATCGACAAGGATGAGTACGACAAGCTCTACCGCAAGAGCGTCGAGAAGCCGGACAAGTTCTGGGGCAAACAGGGCGAGCGGATCGACTGGATCAAGCCCTATACCAAGGTCAAGAGCACCTCGTTCGCGTATCCCGACGTGTCGATCAAATGGTTCGAGGACGGCACGCTCAACGTCGCCGCCAATTGCATCGACCGGCATTTGAAGAAGCGCGGCAAGCAGGTCTCCATCATCTGGGAGCCTGACGACCCGTCGCACGACGCGCGCCACATCACCTATCGCGAGCTGCACAAGGAAGTGTGCCGGCTCGCCAATGTGCTGAAGGCCAACGGCGTCAAGCGCGGCGACCGGGTCACGATCTATCTGCCGATGATCCCTGAAGCGGCGTACGCCATGCTGGCCTGCGCCCGCATCGGCGCGGTTCATTCCGTGGTGTTCGGCGGCTTCTCGCCCAACTCGCTGGCCGGCCGCATCGAGGACTGCAAGTCGAAATTTCTCATAACCGCCGACGAGGGGTTGCGCGGCGGCCGCAAGGTCCCGCTCAAGGCCAACGCCGACGCCGCGTTGAAGAAAGCGAGCGGCGTCGAGAAGGTTCTGGTGGTGAAGCGGACGGGCGCCGAGGTGCCGTGGATGCCGGGCCGCGACCTGTGGCTCGACGATGAACTCGCCAAAGTCGGCGACGAGTGTCCGGCCGAGGAGATGAACGCGGAGGACCCGCTGTTCATCCTCTACACCTCGGGCTCGACGGGAAGCCCGAAAGGCGTGCTGCACACCTCAGGCGGCTATCTCGTGTTCGCCGCCATGACCCATCAATATGTGTTCGACTACCATGACGGCGATATCTACTGGTGCACGGCCGATGTCGGCTGGGTGACGGGCCATTCCTATATCGTGTACGGACCGCTCGCCAACGGCGCCACCACGCTGATGTTCGAGGGCGTGCCGAACTATCCCGACGCCTCGCGGTTCTGGCAGGTGGTCGACAAGCACAAGGTCAATATTTTCTACACCGCGCCGACCGCGATTCGCGCCCTGATGGGCGTGGGCGACGACTACGTCAAGCGCACCAAGCGCAAGTCGCTCAAGCTGCTCGGCACCGTGGGTGAGCCGATCAACCCCGAAGCGTGGGAGTGGTACTATCACGTGGTGGGCGACAGCCGCTGCCCGATCGTCGATACCTGGTGGCAGACCGAGACCGGCGGCATTCTCATCACCCCGCTGCCGGGCGCGACCAAGCTCAAGCCCGGCTCGGCAACGCTGCCGTTTTTCGGCGTGCAGCCGGCCATCGTCGATGCCGACGGCAATGTCCTGGAAGGCGAGGCCGCCGGCAATCTCGTGATCCTAGACGCCTGGCCAGGCATGATGCGCACCGTCTATGGCGACCATAAGCGCTTCGTCGACACCTATTTCTCCGCCTACAAAGGCAAGTATTTCACCGGCGACGGCTGCCGGCGCGACGCCGACGGCTATTATTGGATCACCGGCCGCGTCGACGACGTGATCAATGTCGCCGGCCACCGCATGGGCACGGCCGAGGTCGAGTCGGCGCTAGTGGCCCATCCCAAAGTGTCGGAGGCCGCCGTGGTCGGCTATCCGCACGACCTCAAGGGCCAAGGCATTTATTGCTACGTGACGCTGATGGCAGGGCAGGATTGGTCCGAAGAGTTGAGGAAAGAGCTGCGCGACTGGGTGCGCAGGGAGATCGGGCCGATCGCCTCGCCCGATCTCATCCAGTTCGCGCCCGGCCTGCCCAAGACCCGCTCCGGCAAGATCATGCGCCGCATCTTGCGCAAGATCGCCGAAGACGATTTCTCGAATCTCGGCGATACCTCGACGCTGGCCGATCCGGCCGTCGTCTCCGATCTGATCGAGCACCGCCAGAACCGAAAGCCAGCCTAATGCATGCGGCAATGGACTGAGAGAAGCGCAAGCAAGAGAGGGTACGCCGCATGTCATGGCTCAAACGGATTCTAATCGGTCTTGCCATCGTGCTTGTGCTGCTCGTCGGCATCCTGTTCGCCATCGGCTTCTGGACGACGGACGAAAGCTCGGTGACGCAGACCATGTCGATGACGGTGGGCAACCGCACCGTCACCGTCGGCGGTCACTACAAGGAGATGACGCAGGAATCCCTGGCCGACGGTATCAAGGTGGTGATCGACGGCCACGTGATCATCGTCACCGGCGATCAGCTCACGGTCGACGGCAAAACGCAGGTGCTCGAGCCCGGCCAGGACGTGGAAGTCCTGGTCGACAAGGACGGGAAAGTAACGGTCAAGCTGGTGGCGTCAGCTGACGCTCCGCAATAGGGCGGCGTCGCTGCCGCTCAAGATGCGGGTGACCTGGGTGAGGAGAACCGTCCAGGCGTCCTTGGTCTTGGGCGTGAACTTGGTCTCGAGCGAGCGCTCCAGCGTCCAGATCAGCGCCTTGGTGATGGTGCGGTAATCGCGCACCTTGAGGCCCATCTGGCGGTAGCGGACGCCCAGCAGCTTGATGATCGGCGCCAGCCCATCATCGTGGTTGAGCGCGATGATGCCGAGCTTGACCGCCGCCATGAACTTGCGGCCTTGGGTCTCGGCGTCGGTGCCGAAGCGCGCGCGGAAGGCGGGATCGAGCCGGAACAGCTTGAGATAGAACAGCTGACCGACGAGATCGAGAGCGGGAGCGAGCTTGAGGAAGCTTTCGCGAACGAGCCGCTTCTGCGCGGCCGTGAGCGAGATCGCAGCGGCGCTAGCCCGAGCGGGCCGATTGGCGGATTTGGCACGAGTCTGGATGGTGGCTGACATGGCGAGGCTACTCCCGAGGACCGAACGTCCGGCCGAGCATGCGGGGCAGCCTGTTGAGGAACCGTTAAGGTAACCAAAGCGGAAACCCAAATCGGGCGCCGGCCGGAAAAACCGGCCGAAGCCTTGGGTGGCCATGCCTTGTCGTGCGGGCAATGGCCTCCATATTTAGCTTCGGAACGGCCGGATTTGGCCGGCACGTTTGATATTGGTGGAGTTCGATGAGCTATTTCCGCACCGCGATCCTGCTGGCAGCGCTGACGGCGCTGTTCATGGGGATCGGCTATCTGATCGGCGGACAGGCCGGCATGGTCATCGCCCTGCTCGTGGCCGGCGGCATGAACCTGTTCGCCTATTGGAACTCCGACAAGATGGTGCTGTCGATGTACGGCGCGCGCGAGGTCGACGCGCGCTCGGCGCCGGAGCTTTACGCACTGGTGCAGCAGCTCGCCGCAGCCGCGGGGCTCCCCATGCCCAAAGTCTATGTGATGGAGAACCCTCAGCCGAACGCGTTCGCCACCGGCCGCAATCCCGAGCATGCCGCCGTGGCAGTGACCACCGGCCTGCTCAACACCGTCGGCCCAGAGGAGCTGGCCGGCGTGATCGCGCACGAGCTCGGCCACGTCAAGAACCGCGATACGCTGTTGATGACCATTACCGCGACCATCGCCGGCGCGGTGTCGATGCTCGCCAATTTCAGCTTCGTGCTCGGTGGCCGCGGCAACAACAACAATGTCGGCTTTGTCGGCACGCTCGCGCTGCTGATCCTCGGCCCGCTCGCCGCAGGGCTGGTGCAGATGGCGATCAGCCGCACGCGCGAATACGAGGCCGACAAGGCCGGCGCCGAGATCAGCCGGCGTCCGCTGTCGCTCGCCTCGGCCCTGCAAAAGATCGCCGGCGCCGCGAAGCACATCCCCAACATGCCGGCCGAGCGCAATCCCGCCTCGGCCCACCTGTTCATCGTCAACCCGCTATCAGGGGCGCGCATGGACAATCTGTTCTCGACCCACCCGAATGTCGAAAACCGGGTGGCGCGACTGCAAGAGATGGCCCGCGACATGGGCGAGACCGGGGTCCCGCCGGCCGGCGCGCAGGACTCGGGCCCGTGGTCCGAGCAGCGGCGCGTGGCCGGACGCGGGCCGTGGGGCTGAGCCTGTTTGGGCTAGGCTGCGTCGCATTTCACGCGCAAGATAGATCATGACCCCCGCCGCCAAGATGGCGAGAGCGAAAGCGCCCGTGCGCGACGCGCAAGTCGGGCTGCCGGCGCGGCGCGCCGCCGCCGAGCTGCTGTCGGCCGTGCTGCAAAAGAAGCAGGCGCTCGACGATTTGCTGGGCCGCTCGCTCGACAAGGGCTTCATGTTCGATCTGCCGGCACGTGACCGCGCGCTCGTTCGCGCCATCGTCGCCACGAGCTTGCGGCGCAAGGGACAGCTCGACCATGTGCTCGGCAGCTTTCTCGAGCGTGGGCTGCCGGAGCGATCCGGCACGCTCTATCCGATCCTGTTGTCGGCGGCGGCGCAGTTGATCTTTTTGAAGACGCCGCCGCACGCGGCCATCGATCTCGCCGTGACGCTCGTCCAATACGACCCTAAGGCCAAGCGCTACGACCGGCTCGCCAATGCCGTGCTGCGGCGCGTGGCGAGCGAGGGCGAGGCCATCGCCGCCGCGCTCGATGCGGCGCGCATCAACACGCCCGACTGGCTGTGGTCGCGCTGGGTCGCCTATTGGGGCGAGACGCGCGCCCGCGCCATCGCCGAGGCCCATCTGATCGAGCCGCCGCTCGATCTCACCGTAAAGGGCGAGCCTGAGTTGTGGGCCGAGCGCCTTTCCGGCCGCGTGCTCCCGACCGGCAGTGTGCGGTTCATCCCCAAAGGACGCATCGATGCGCTGTCCGGTTTCGACGACGGCGCATGGTGGGTGCAGGACGTAGCGGCATCGCTGCCGGCGCGGCTGCTCGGCGACGTGGCGGGCAAGCGCGTTGCCGATCTGTGCGCCGCGCCCGGCGGCAAGACGGCGCAGCTGGCGCAGGCCGGCGGGTCGGTGGTCGCGGTCGACTCGTCGAAGACGCGGTTGGCGCTGCTGGTCGAGAATCTCACGCGGCTCGGGCTCGAGGCTGACACGGTGCTGGCCGATGCGGTGGCGTGGCGCCCCGAGGAGCGCTTCGATGCGGTGCTGCTCGACGCGCCGTGCTCCTCGACCGGCACCATCCGCCGGCATCCCGACATCCCCTATACAAAAGCGCCGACGGACATCGTGGCGCTGGCCGCCCTCCAGACCCGGCTGTTGGACAACGCCGCCACGCTGGTGAAGCCCGGCGGCAGGCTGGTCTATTCGACCTGCTCGCTCGAGCCCGAGGAAGGCGAGGCGCAGATCGCGGCATTTCTGGTGCGGAACGACGATTTCAGCGTCGACCCCATCGATCCAGGCGAGCTTTTCGGCCAAACGGGCTGGATCGAGCCGTCGGGTGTATTGAGGACCTTCCCCTACGACCTCACGCTCGAAACGGCCGAATGGAGCGGAATGGACGGCTTTTTTGCCACACGTCTGCTCCGCTCCGATTAAGCGTGACGCGTATCGGGCTTGATCGGAAACCGTCGCGGCCCGACAATGCCCGCCTCAGGATGCACGGGGAGGCCTTGCGTCTGAACGCGGCGCGGGCGGCAGCTTGGAGACAAGGTGAGCATGGCGGCTGACTCTCAGCCCTACGAGCGCGGTGGACGCAGTCACGCGCCGCGCCTCAGCGGCCCGGGACCGTTCCGCCGCTTCATGCTCGCGAGCATGGCGAGCATCTCCTATCCCGGCACCCAGGCCGAGCAGCTGCTGCTGGCGCCGCAAGAGCTCAGGACCGCAGACCCGAGCTTCGCCACCGAGCTTTACAACGGCCACTTCGGACTGGCCGGCAGATTGGCCGAGGTCGACGCCGAGTCGCCGTTCGAGATCGCGCCACCGTCGGCAGGCTGGGCGCGCGAGCTGTACGGCTTCGGCTGGCTCAGGCATCTGCGCGCCGCAGGCTCCGAGCTGTCGCGCGAGCAAGCCAAGGCGCTGGTGCAGGATTTCATTACGCTCAAGCGCTCGATCCATCCGCTGGCGTGGCAGCCGGAGATCGTCGGCCGCCGGGTGATCTCGTGGCTATCGAACTCGGTGCTGGTGCTCGACTCGGGCGAGCCGGAAGCCTACGCGAATTTCCTCAAGGCGCTGACCTCGCAGCTCCGCTATTTGTCGGCGAGCTACCGCGACGCGCCGGACGGCGTGCCGCGGCTGGTGGCGCTGATGGCGCTGATCTATGCCGGGCTGTGCATCGCCGAGCAGCAGGCGGTGGTCGATCGCTATTCGCGGCCGTTCTGCAAGGAGCTCGACCGGCAAATCCTGCCCGACGGCGGGCACATCTCGCGCAACCCCGACGCGCTGGTCGAGCTGCTGCTCGATCTGCTGCCGCTCAGGCAATGCTTCGTGGCGCGCGACCGCCCACCCCCCAAGGAGCTGACCGACGCCATCGACCGCATCATGCCGATGCTGCGCTTCTTCCGCACCGGCGACGGCACGCTCGCCCGATTCAACGGCGCCGGCCCGACGCCGACCGATGCACTCGCCACCGTGCTGGCTTACGACGATGTCGAGGGCAAGCCGGTGCGCTCGGCGGCGAACTCGGGCTATGTGCGGCTCGAATGCGGACCCACCACACTGATCTGCGACATCGGCCCGGCGCCCGCGCCCTCGCTCAGCGCCAACGCGCATGCCGGCTTCCTGTCGTTCGAGATGAACTCGGCGAGCTGCCCGATGATCGTCAATTGCGGATCGCCCTCGCTCGACCACGAGGACTGGCGCCCGTTCGCCCGCTCGACGCCGGCGCACTCGACGCTCGCCTTCGAGGAATCGTCGTCGGCCGAATTCACCGCGCCAGGCGCGAACGGCGTCACGGTCGCGGGGGACTCGCCCCTGACCGGCCCGGCCAACGCGCAAGCCGCGCTCGCCGACCAGGGCGACAATCTCAGGATCAAGGGCTCGCATGACGGTTATCTCAACGATTTCGGCGTGAGCCACGCCCGCCAATTCCTGGTCGCGCCGAACGGGCTGCTGATCTCCAGCGAGGACAAGCTGACGGCGCTGGCCGGCCTCAAGAGCCCGGACGGCGATCTGATCGGCGGCTTCTACGCCATCCGCTTCCACCTGCATCCGAGCGTGCGCGCCGAGCTCGCCGCCGACGGCGGAAGCGCGATTCTCAAGCTCAAGAACGGCGAGACCTGGCGGATCAGCTCGAACGCGCCCGAGACCAAGATCGAGGAGAGCGTGTTCCTGGCCGACGCGCGCGGGCCACAGCCGACCACGCAAGTGGTGCTCGGCGGCGCCATGGGCGAATCATTCGAAGTCAGGATCGTGTGGAACATCGAACGCGTGACCGAAGGCGGCGGCGGCGGACAGCTGGTCGATCCCAACGAAGCCGCGCCCGAAGCAGCCTAGACCTCATGACGACACGGAAGATTGCCCGCGCGCTGCTCTCGGTCAGCGACAAGACCGGTCTTGCCGAATTCGCGCACGGCTTGCGCTGGCACGGCGTAGAGATCGTGTCGACCGGCGGCACGGCCAAGCTGCTGCGCGACGCCGGCATCGAGGTCATCGAGGTGGCCGAGATCACCGGGCTGCCGGAAATGATGGATGGGCGGGTCAAGACGCTGCATCCGAAGATTCACGGCGGGTTGCTGGCGGTGCGCGAGAACGAGGCGCATCTCAAGGCGCTGGCCGATCACGCCATCCCGACCATCGACCTGCTTGCCGCCAATCTCTATCCGTTCGAGCAGACGGTCGCGGGCGGCGCGGAGTTCGACACCGCGATCGAGACGATCGACATCGGCGGGCCGGCCATGATCCGCGCCGCGGCCAAGAACCACGACGGCGTCACGGTGGTGGTCGATCCGGCCGACTACGCCGCCGTGCTGGCCGAGATGGCCGCCAATGGCGGCGCGACCACGCTCGAGTTGCGCAAGACGCTGGCAGCCCGCGCCTTCGCCCGCACCGCCGCCTATGACGCGGCGATCGCGTCGTGGTTTGCGGGCCAGCTCGGCGAGAGCACGCCCAAGACCATGACGATTGCCGGCCGGCTGGCCGAGGCGCTGCGCTATGGCGAGAACCCGCATCAATGGGCGGCGTTCTATCGCACCAGCGACAAGCGGTTCGGCGTTGCCACCGCGCGGCAGGTCCAGGGCAAGGAGCTCAGCTACAACAATCTCAACGACACCGACGCCGCTTACGAGCTGGCCGCGGAGCTCGATCCCAAGGGATGCGCAGCCGTCGCCATCATCAAGCACGCCAATCCGTGCGGGGTGGCACTCGGCAAGACGCTGGCCGAGGCCTACCGCAAGGCGCTGGCCTGCGATCCGGTGAGCGCGTTTGGCGGCATCGTCGCCATGAACCGTCCGCTTGACGCCGAGGCCGCGCGCGAGATCGTCAAGATCTTCACCGAAGTGATCATCGCGCCTGACGCCAGCGACGAGGCGAAGGCGATCATCGCCGAAAAGAAGAATCTGCGCCTGCTGCTGGCCGGCGGGCTGCCCGAACCAAGCGCGCACGGCGTCGCCTTCCGCTCGCTCGCCGGCGGCTTTCTAGTGCAATCGCGCGACGATGCCGTGGTCGCCGACGGCGCGCTCAAAGTCGTGACCAACCGCCAGCCAACCAAGCAGGAACTGGCCGATCTGCTGTTCGCCTTCACCGTGGCCAAGCACGTCAAGTCTAACGCCATCGTCTATGCCAAGGGCGGCGCCACAATCGGCATCGGCGCGGGCCAGATGAGCCGCGTCGATGCCGCGCGCATGGCGGCGTGGAAGGCGGCGGACGCGGCCCGCGCGCAAGGCTCAAGCGAGAACCCGACGCAGGGCGCGGTGGCGGCGTCGGATGCGTTCTTCCCGTTTGCCGATGGGCTGAAACTGATCGCCGAGGCCGGCGCGACCGCGGTGATCCAGCCCGGCGGCTCGCTACGCGACGACGAGGTGATCGCCGCCGCCGACGCGGCAGGCCTCGCCATGGTGTTCACCGGCCTGCGCCATTTCCGGCATTAGCCGCACGACGCCAGCGGCGGCTTTTTCTGCTTCGATTTCCGCAAATTAACCAGTCGTTAACCACCAGCGCCGTCCTATGGCGTGAGGTTAACGAAATGACAACAAAACGCACCTCCTTCAAGTTTCGCGGCGGGACGTTCCACGCGCTCGTGGTCAAGCCCGAGACGCCGATCGATGCCTGGCTCACCGATATCGATAAGCTCCTGGCCCGCTCGCACGGATTTTTCACCGGCAAGTCCGTGGTGATCGACGTTTCCGATCTCCCGCTGACCAAAGATGCCTTCCTCGGCCTGCTGGACGAGTTGAGCAAGCGCGACATCCGCATTTTGGGCGTCGAAGGAGCCGATCCATCCTGCATCGACGGGCGCATTCCGTCGCTCACGCGCGGCAAGACCGCGGAGCCCAAACCGGAGGCTGCGCCGGTGATTGCCACCTCGGCACCGGCGCCGCCGAGCTCGATCCTGATCGATGCCCCGGTGCGATCGGGCCAGCAAATCGTCCACCCGCACGGCGACGTGACCGTCATCGGCTCGGTGGCCTCCGGCGCGGAAATCGTCGCCGCCGGCTCTGTCCATGTCTACGGGACGCTGCGGGGGAGAGTCTTGGCGGGCGCCTTTGGCAACGACCGCGTCCGGATCTTTTGTCGAAAGCTCCAGGCGGAACTCATGGCCATCGACGGCCACTACGTCATGGCCGACGACATAGAGCCCCATCTTCGCGAGGCGTGCATTCAAGCCCGGCTCGAGAAGGATGGGCTCGAAATCACAACAATGGACTGACAGCAAAGGAGCGTTCACATGGCCCACGTGCTGGTGGTGACATCCGGGAAGGGTGGCGTCGGCAAGACAACATCGACCGCAGCCCTTGGCGCGGCTCTGGCGCGCGGCGGCGAGCGAGTCGCGGTGGTCGATTTCGACGTCGGCTTGCGCAATCTCGACCTCCTCATGGGCGCGGAACGGCGCGTGGTCTACGATTTGATTCACGTCGTGCAGGGGACCGCGAAGCTTACCCAGGCGCTCATCCGCGACAAACGGATCGACTCGCTGTTCCTGCTTGCCGCCTCGCAGACGCGGGACAAAGACTCGCTGACCGAGGAGGGCGTCGAGCGCGTGATCCGCGAGCTTCGGCCGTTCTTCGATTGGGTCATCTGCGACAGCCCGGCCGGCATCGAGCGCGGCGCCTCGCTCGCCATGCGCTACGCCGACGCGGCCATCGTGGTCGCCAATCCCGAGGTGTCGTCCGTGCGCGACTCCGATCGGATCATCGGTTTGCTCGATTCGACCACCGCCAAGGCGCGTCACGGCGAGGCGATGGACAAGTTCCTGCTCCTCACGCGCTACGATCCGATTCGGGCCGGGCGCGGCGAAATGCTGGGCGTGGAGGACGTTCTCGACATTCTCTGCATTCCCCTGCTCGGCATCATTCCCGAAAGCAAAGAAATCTTGAGCGCGTCGAACATGGGCACGCCGGTCACGCTCAGCAATCCGGCGAGCGCTCCGGCGCGCGCCTACGACGACGTCGCGCGCAGGCTCAAGGGCGAGTCGGTGCCGCTGATCGTGCCGCGCGACAAGAGCGGCCTGTTCAACAAGCTGTTCGGGCGGAGGGCGGCATGAAGCTCATGGGCTGGTTCGGCCGCCAGCGCACGGCCGAGACCGCGCAGCATCGGCTACAAGTCTTGCTGATGCATGAGCGAGGGGGGCCGGGCAACACCGACCTCATTCCCATTCTTCACGAGGAGATTCTCGCGGCGATCGGCCGGCACATCCCCATCGATGCCGACAAGGTCGAGGTCAGGATCGAACGCGGCGATGCGGTCTCTCTGCTGGAGATCGATATCGAGATTTCGAGCCTCGCTCAGCACCTGCTGCATAGGCGCGCGCCGGCGGTCGATTTCCGCCATACCGGCCTGCGGTAATGCGCGCGGCGGAACGCGCGCGTGCGGTGTTTAATTGCTCGACCCCTCAAGTTTACAGCCTTTCAAGGCTGATTGCTTGCGGACTGCGTCCTTCGCGCGCTTGATATGGGCGACCCTCTCACCATCGGTGGCCACGGCAAGTGCATCGTCGAGCAGGCCGGCCTCCTCTGCGAGTTGGTCGCAACCCCACGTCTGGTACTTGGCGCTAAACGAACTCAGGGGTAAGGGCTTCGGCGTGTTCGCGGTGCCGCTGGCACACCCCTGCGCAGCTAGCGCAAGCAGCCCTGCCGCGCTGAGATAGCGGTACATCAAACGGCGACCTCGCTATTCCGCGTTGCGATGCTTCCGTCATGCCGGCGGCTAACATCATTGCGCATTCATCCCGAGACGTCGCACTGCTTCGGCCTGAGCTGACACTTCCAAACCTAGAGCCATCCAAAAATCAGGCTAGATGCGACTCCAACTGACAACGCAAAAAGCATCGCACAGCCATCCCAACCTCGCGCGGTGCAACTATCAAAAAATTGTAGCACGTCGTGCGGGTAGTGGGGTGGTCCAACGATTTGCGTCCGCGGCTAAGTGGTGGTCCTGTCGATCACCCGAGAGGTCATTGCGCGCGAGGGACGAATAGTTAGGTTGTCCCCTCGTAACCCCCGCGCGCCAAACCTCGCTTACACTGCACTCACCTCGTTCTTCTGAAGGGGCGCTGTCGCGAGGCGTCGTGAGGTGCGGACGAGGTGCGGTGTCCCTGCGGGCCGGTTCGCAAGCCGGCGCTCGGGGCGGCGCCGGGCTCCCCCCGGGTCCACTACGAGGCCCTGCCAGGAGCTGGCTGACGACCCTAGGGTCTACACCAAACGCTGACGATCGCCTCTCTTGGTCGGCGCAATGCGCGGAGACGAGGAACCCAAACGGGACGATAGGATCGCGGCGGGACACCTAGGGCGAAAGCGGGGCCGGCGTTGGAAATTGCCGCAATGGCGCGCCGCGAGGCGCCCACGTGCCGCAAGGCACGCACCATAGGTTTGCGTCTTTCGGCGCGCCACCCCCCTTCGGGGGCAAGCCTGTCACCAGCCGGACGCGAATGCGCGCCGCGGAAAGGACCCCGCATGACTAATCGAAGCCGAGCAACACACTCCGATACCTCCCCGTGGTGGGCAGGCACGAAAAGCGTGGCCGGGCGCGCCCTCTCACTTAGACGGCGCGTCGTTCCAGGTGTCGACCTTGAGCCGCCAGACGCCGTCGCCGCCGCGCTTCCAGACCACCACATAGTTGCCGGGTGCGGTGGTGAGCTTTCCATCTTCGCCGGGCACTTGCAGCGAGAAATCGCCCACCTCGTAAGCCAGGTCGCCGGCGGATTCGATCGCCGTCGATTTCAAAGTCAGGTCCTTCAGGCCGTCGTCGATCCAGCCCTTCCACAGCTTCGCGATGGCCTCGCGACCGGAGACCACCGTGGCGTCGGGCGGCAGCATCACCGCGTCCTCGGCATAGGCCTCGGCGATCGCCTTGGCATCGCCGGCGGCATAATCCGCCACCGTCTTGGCGTTGGCGGCTTCGATGGCGGCCTCGACATCGCCGGCGCGGACCGGCGAGGCGAAGGCGAGCAAGCCTGCCATCAACACGAATAATACGGCACTCCTCTTCATGGCGATCCTCCTCTGCAAGGGCGGCCTCAGCTTAGCACCAAAAACGATGCGGCGAAGCGGGTCGCGTGACGAGAGGAAGAGGCGCGGGTAAAATGACGGTCCTGAGACGGCAGCCGGTGACGGGGACGATGCGGCGAACCATCGTGATAGCGATCGTGGCTCTCGTAGCGACGCCGGCTTCCGCCGAGCTGCGCATCCCGTGCTTGTGGAACCCGTTCGGCGGCTGCTCCTTCTCGTTCGTGTCGCCGGAATACGCGAACAAGCCGGTGCAGCCGCTCGATCCGGAAGCGGCGCTGGCGGCGATCAACGCGTTCCGCGCCGAGAACGGGCTCAAGCCGCTGGTGCTCGACGAGCGTCTGTCGCGCGCCGCCGCCATGCAGTCGCAAGCGCAAGCCGGGCGAAGCTGGATCGGTCACTCCGGGACCGGCGGATCGACGCCGAAGGCTCGCGCCTTGCGCGCCGGCTTTCACGCCAAGATCGCGTCGGAGAATGTCGCCTCGGGGCTGAAGTCGTTCAGCGACGTGCTCAGCTTCTGGAAGCAAAGCTCCGGCCATCGGACCAATCTGCTGCGGCCGAACGTGACCGCAATCGGCGTGGCGATGGCCAAGAACGAGAAAGGGCGCCCGTATTGGACCCTGGTGCTCGGCGCGGAATAGCCTCCGGACGTTACTTCGCTTTGACGCGGAGCAGGAGCAGCAGGCCGGCGATCAGGAACACCAGGCTGGTGCCGATGCCGAGGCGCTGGCTGCCGGTCGCATGTGTCACGGCGCCGATGGCGAGCGGCGCGGCGAACGCGGTGATCTTGCCGGAGAACGAGAAGAAGCCGAAGAACTCGGTGGTCTTCTCGGGCGGGCACATGCGCGCCAGCAGGGTGCGGCTCGAGGCCTGGATCGGCCCGGAGGCGAGCCCGATCAGCACGGCGAAGGCGAGATAGACCTGCTCGCCGACTGACGAGAACGGTGCGCTGCCGGGCAGCTTCGGCTCGACCGGCACCACGAACAGAATGTGGCCCCGGTCGACCGACAACACGCCGATGGAGGCGGCGATGAACAGCAGCAGCGTGAACGCGATCACCGCCTTCGAGCCGCGCCGGTCGTCGAGCAGGCCGCCGAGCACGGCGCCTATCGTGCCGGCAATGGTGAGGACGATGCCGAACAGGCCGAGTTCGGTCGCGCCCCAGCCGAACACGGTCGCGGCATAGATGCCGCCGAAGGCGAACACGGCGCCGAGCCCGTCGGCATAGAGCATGCGCGCGAGCAGGAACAGCGCGACCTGGCCGTGATGGCGCACCAGATCCTTGACCGAGCGCACGAGCTGGGCGAGGCCTGCGCTCACCGCGCGGGTTTGCGGCGGCATGGCGCTACGGTCCGGCGTGAACAGGAACAGCGGCAGGACGAAGACCAGATACCAAACGGCCGAAAACGGACCGACCAGGCGGTCGCCTTCGCGGGTGGCGGGATCGAGCGGGATGATGGGCGGCAGCCCGAGCAGGGTCTTGCCGGTGGTGGGATCGGCGACGAGCAGGCCCGCGACCAGCGCGAGGCTGGCCAAACCGCCGACATAGCCTGTCGCCCAGCCGAGGCCGGACAGCGTGCCGAGCCGCTTGCCCGACACCAGCGAGGTCATCATGGCGTTGGTGAATACGGTGGCAAGCTCGGCGCCGATCACGGCGAGGCCGAAGGCGATCAGCACCACCGGCACGAGATCGGTCCGTCCCGGCGCTGCCAGCCACAGACCGCACATGCCGATCACCAGCAGTATGGAGAAGAAGGCGATCCACGGCTTGCGCCTCTGGCCGGCATCGGCGACGGCGCCGAGCACCGGCGCGAAGGCCGCGGCGATCAGCTCGGCGATGCCGGTGGCGTAGGCCCACAGCGCCGCGCCGAGCGCCGGATCGTCCATGAAGCCGTTGACGAAATAGGGCGCGAACAGGAAGGTGACGACCAGCGTGTAGAACGGCTGGGTCGCCCAGTCGAACAGCACCCAGCCGAACAGCGCGCGCTTGCCGGTCGGCTCAGCGGGCTTGGCCTTCACGGCGACCCGCTTGCTACGGGCGCCCGTAGGCATCGAGCACGATCAGATGGTTAGGCAGCTCGTTGTGATCGATCTTGCCCGGCGGGAAATGCTTGGCGAGGATCTTGCCGCAGCGCTCGATGGCGCGGATGAAGCCTTCGGTGGTCGTGCCGCTGGCCAGATGGTTGGTGAGCTCGCCGACCACATCCTCCCAGGTCGAGGGCGGCATCTTCTTGTAGATGCCCTCGTCGGCGATGACCTCGGCGAAGCGCTCGGCGAACGACACATAGATCAGCACGCCGGTGCGGCCCTTGGTGGTGTGCATGTTCTGCACCAGGAACTGCTCCACCGCGCGTTGATGGGCGCGGGCGCGCTTGACCGCGCGCGGCACCAGCGCGAAGCGGATGTCGTCCAGCTGGAACAGCACCAGGAAGATCAGAAATGCGACGATCTGGACCAGATAGATGTACTGCACCGGCCATTTGGTGGCGAACATCAGCGGCAGCGGCACGGCCAGCGCGATCAGCGCGGCCCACAGCACGCCAAAGGAGCGATAGCCGTCCGAGGCGACGGCCGCGACCACGACGATCTCGCCGCTGGTCTTTTGTTCGGCCAGGGTGATGGCCTCGGAGATGGCGGCCTGGTCCTCCTGGGTGAACGGCTGGCTGACCACGGCGCTACCATCCACCCGATGCGCCGCCGCCGCCGAAGCTTCCGCCGCCGCCTGAGAAGCCTCCGCCGCTGCTGCCGCTTCCGCTGCCACCGCTCCAGCCCGTGCCGGGAACCAGAATGGAGCCGCTCTGGCCGCGGCCCGACCGCGAGGCGTAACGAACGCTGCGGTAGATGCTGTAGAGGATCCACAACCAGATCGCGAGCCAGACAATGAAAAAGATCCAGGCGATCATCGGATCGTCGGCATCGTTGCGCGCCTTGGCGCGGGCCTCGACTTCGGCGGCGTCGCCGGTCAGCACCAGCGCAATGTCGCGCACGCCGTTCTTGACTCCGCCGGCGAAGTCGCCATCGCGAAAGCGCGGCAGGATGGCGTTCTCGATGATGATCTTGGACAACGCATCGGTGAGCGTGCCTTCGAGCCCGCGGCCGACCTCGATGCGGACTTTGCGCTCGTTGGGCGCGACCGCGAGGATGACGCCATTGTCCCACTTGGCCGTGCCGATGCCCCACCGGCGGCCGAGCTGATAGCCGAAATCCTCGATGGTGTAGCCCTGCAGCGACGGCAGAGTGACCACCACCAACTGGTCGGAGCTCTTGTCCTCAAGCGCCTTGAGGTCGGCGGTGATCGCCACCTCCTCGGGATAGCTCAGGAGGTTCGCGTCATCGACCACGCGGCCGGTCAATTCCGGAAAGATCGGCTCGGCAACAGCCGGAATAAGCCAAAGCGCCAGCGCCATGGCCAACACCACCCCGCCGAAGCGCCACCTAAACGACATCGGGCCCCCCAACTTGGGCTGACGCTAGAACTTCACCTCCGGCACGGTCTCGGTCCCTTCCGCCACGGTGAAATTCTGCATGGGCTCGGCATCTGGATAGAGCAGCGCACGCCACCAGCGGCCGGGAATCGTCCTGAGCTCGGTGTTGTAGTCCTTGACCGCGGTGATGTAATCCTGCCGCGCAATGGCAATACGGTTCTCGGTGCCTTCGAGTTGCGACTGAAGCGCCAGGAAATTCTGGTTCGACTTCAGGTCCGGATAGTTCTCGACGATCGCGAGCAAGCGGCTAAGCGCGCCGGTGAGGCCGCTCTGCGCCTCCTGGAATTTCTGGAAGGCTTCGGGATTGGTGAGAATGTCGGGCGGGACCTGAACTTGCGTCGCCTTGGCGCGGGCCTCGACCACCTCGGTCAAGACCTTGCTTTCCTGGGCAGCATAGCCCTTCACCGTCTCAACCAGATTGGGGATGAGGTCGGCGCGGCGCTGATACTGATTCAAGACCTGGCTCCAGGCCGCCTTGGCTTGCTCCTGCAGGGTGGGAATGGTGTTGATGCCGCAGCCGGCGAGCATGACGCCCGCAAACAGCACGCAAACCGCCCGGGAAACATCGCCCAGTCGGAAACGCGTCGATGCCAGCATGATGTTCCTCCCCTGAGCGCTCAATCCGCCATCCGTGTATTGAGCGCCCGCAGCCGAAGCAAGGGCTTTTGGCTTGCCGCGGTCGAGGCCGGGGCGGCGAGAGTACCGGATTCCGAGTGTTGCGATAATGAAACAGCGGGAGGTTTATTCGCAGACCGGCTCCCCCTCCGCGGCGCGGCCCAAAAGAAGAAAATCCCCTCGCTCTCCCTTAAGTTCCGGTAGTAGCAAGATTTTTTTTCAACGCAGGCGCTTTGATCGCGCGAACCGGATCGCGCCTCAGGGGGTTAGCTGATTGGAAGGCTTCTGCTGGTCAAATGGAAGTGCCTCTTTTAGTGTGATTCGTCGAGTCTGGGGGACTCACACGGGGGAGGCTTGCCATGGGTGTGCGGCCATTCACGGGGAGCGTGTGCGTTGCGTAATCAGTGTTTGAGGGATCGGGCGGCCACAGCCGCCGAGAAGACTTCGTCGACATTTTTCACCGTAGTTGGCGTGATGGCGCTGGCCATTGCGGTCGGCGTGGCGTTGCCGGCCGAGGCCAAGAAGCGCCCTCAGAAACCCGCGGAAGAGCCCATCGCCGACCCGGCCAATGGCGAGCCGATGATCCTGGTGGTATCGCTGGGCAGCCAGAAGGTTGACGTCTACCGGGGCATGACGCTCATCACGAGCTCGAACGTCTCGACCGGAACGCCGGCCCACGCCACCAAGGCGGGCGTATTCAGCATTCTTGAAAAGCAGCGTATTCACCACTCCAACATCTACAGCGGCGCGCCGATGCCGTGGATGAACCGGATCACCTGGTCCGGCACTGCACTTCACGCCGGTGTCGTGCCTGGCTATCCGGCCTCGCATGGCTGCATCAGATTGCCCTTCTCCTTCGCGCCCAAGCTGTTCCAAATCACCACGAAGGGCGACAATGTCATCGTGGCGCGCGATCGGCTAGCGCCTCAGCTCATCGAGCATCCGGTCCTGTTCCAGCCGTTGCCGCCGCCGCCCGCGCCGATCCTGGTCAAGCAGGATCAACCGCCTGAGCGTCAGTCCAACAACGAGCCGGCACCGGATCTGAAGCCCAGGCAAGCACATCCTGGCATGCTGGCCAGGGCCGATCTCTCAGGCTCCACGACCGACGTCCCCTCTGCGCTTGAGGCCGAGGCCGCCAAGCAGGAGACCGCGCCCACTCTCAAGGTCGAGGACCCCGCCGCGGTGGAAGATACGCATGTCCACGCCTTCGACCCGTTCGTCGGAGGTTCGCCCGAATCCGGAACGCAATCGACGGCAAAAGCCAACGGACATGCGTTGGACGAGGGTGACGGCAATTCAAGCGGATCGGACTCGGTGTCGTCGGCGGCGCTTGACCGCCCCGTCGTCAAGGTTGACCCGGTTTCGACCAAGGCCGAGGCGGCTCCAGCCGCGCCGCTTGCGGAGCCCGCGAATGCCACTCCGTCGGTGGCGGAAACCCCCGCCGTAGCGCCCAAGGCCGAGCCCGCGAGCGAGGTCGCCAAAGCTTCGACCGTCGCGCCGGCAAGCGTGACGGCCGAGGCCACCCCTTCCCCCGCGAGTGTGGAGCCGACCCAGGTTCAGGCTGCGGCGACGGCGCCGCAAGTAAGCCTGGCTGAGGCCAGCGCTACGGTCGATGCAGCCCCCCTGTCACTCGTCGCCACGAAGGCCGGCGCCGGCGCCAAGGCTGTCGCCGCCCTGGCGGCCGAGCCCCGCTCTACGGCGCCGTTGCGTATTCTGGTAACGCGGCGCACGCAGCGCGACCGCGTCATCGGCGTGCAGCAGATCCTGGCCGAACTAGGCTATCTCGCACCGCAGGACTTCGACGGCACGCTCGGCAAGCCGACGGCATCCGCCATCAAGGCGTTCCAAAAGGCCAACTGGATGCCTGAGACCGGCGCCTTCACCGATGAACTCGTAAAGAGGGTCTATGCGATTGCCCGCAAGAGCGAGCCGTCGGTCGGACATCTATTCGTCAGGCAGGAATTCGGCCGCGTGTTCGACGCGCCGGTGAGCTTCCGCGATCCCGAGACGCCGCTCGGCACGCATCTGTTCACGGCCTTGAACTTTGCCCCGGGTGATACTTCGGCCCGCTGGGTGGCGTTCAGCCTCCAAGGCGACGATGCAGCGAGCGCGCTCGACCGCCTCGAAATCCCGAACGACGTTCGCCGGAAGATTTCCGAGCGGCTGACGCCCGGCTCCTCGCTCATTATCGGCGACACGGCGATCAACTCGGCGACCTTGCCGAAAGGCGGCGACTTCCTCGTGTGGGCCAAAGACACGCCGGCCAAGATCACCACGGTGAGCGCCGACGGCGACAATTCAATCGCCAAACCGAGAAAGAAGAAGGCTCGCACCGTGCGGCGTAGCAACAGCACCAGCTACGGCTATAACGCCCCACGCCCCTTTACGCGGGGCTATCCCTCTTGGCCTTGGTAGACTAGCGCCACCAGCGATCCGCAAGCGGCCCCTCAAAAAGGGGCCGTTTTGCTTTTGTGGCGAGGAGGGAAATTGGAGCGGGCGAAGGGATTCGAACCCTCGACCCCAACCTTGGCAAGGTTGTGCTCTACCCCTGAGCTACACCCGCATCTCCAAGCCCGTATCCGGGCCATAACGATCTAGTTGATCACCGCCCGCTTGTCCACATCCCCGCGGGAGGATGCTATTTCGACGCCATGGCCACCGACCGCAATACGTTGTTCGCCCACCTCGCCGAGCTCGGCATCCCCGCCGTCACGGTCGAGCACGATCCGGTGTTCACGGTGGAGCAGTCGGCGGCGCTGCGGCTGAGCCTGCCTGGCGCTCATACCAAGACCCTGTTCCTTACCGACAAAGACGGACGCATGGTTCTCGTGGTCGCCAAGGACGACACCAAGGTCGATCTCAAGGCGCTTGCCAAGAGGCTGAGCGCCGGGCGCTTCAGCTTCGGCAAGGCTGAGCTGCTCGAAGCCGTGCTCGGGGTTTCTGCCGGCTCGGTCACGCCGTTGGCGCTGATCAATCCGTCGGCGGTGGAGGTCGTCGTGGTGATCGATCAGGCGCTCATGGACTTCGCCGAGGTCAATTGCCATCCCCTGGAGAACACCGCCACCACGCGGCTCGCCACGGAGGACCTCATCCGCTTCATCGAAGCCTGCGGCCACGAGGCTTCGATCCTCCCCCTGGTTTGACCCCTCGACGCCTTGCGACAGGTTGCCAAATAGGGCCGCACGGCCCATCTTCCTGGTCACGTAGCGGGCTTAGGGCGTCCCGGCTTTAGGGTTGCCACCGGTCGGGCAAGGAGCATGAGCGTAGATACCCCCATCCTCAAGGAAGGCGGCAGTCCTGACGCCGACCTAATCAAGAACACCACCACCAAAGACTTCATGCGCGACGTGGTAGAGGCCTCGCGCGAGGTTCCGGTGCTGGTCGATTTCTGGGCGCCGTGGTGCGGCCCCTGCCGCCAGCTCACGCCGATCCTGGAGAAAGCGGTGCGGGCGGCGAAGGGCGCGGTCCGTCTGGTCAAACTCAATATCGACGAGCATCCCCAAATCCCGGGCCAGATGGGCGTGCAATCGATCCCGGCGGTATTCGCCTTCCAGGACGGCCGGCCGGTCGACGGCTTCATGGGGGCGTTGCCGGAGTCGCGCGTGAACGCCTTTATCGCGCGCCTGGTGGGCGAAATTGCCGGCGATATCGCCGCCGATCTGGAGGCCGCCGAGGCCGCGCTCGCCGCCGGCGATGTCAACACCGCGGCCCAGGCGTTCGGCATCGTGCTGCAAGCCGATCGCGAGAACGCACAAGCGCTCGCAGGCCTCGCCAAATGCTATATCAAGACCGGCGATCTTGCCCGCGCCGAGCAGACGCTCGCGCTGGTGCCGCCGGCCAAGGCCGAGAGCGCGCCGGTGGCGAGCGCGCGAGCAGCGCTCGAGCTGCAGCGCAAGGCGCCGAGTCCCGGCGACATCGGTCAGCTTCATGCCAAGCTTGCGGCCGATCCCAAGGACGCCCAGGCGCGGTTCGACCTTGCGCTGGCGCTGAACGCCAAGGGCGACCGCAGCGGTGCGCTGGAGGAACTGCTTACGCTCGTCGCCAAGAACCGCGCCTGGAACGACGACGCCGCGCGCAAGCAACTCGTGCAACTGTTCGACGCCTGGGGCGGGAGCGACCCCGCCACCGTCGCCGGCCGACAAAGGCTGTCATCGCTGCTGTTCGCGTAAGCCAAGGAGCGCATCTCTTGGGGGTGACCGACCGTTATCGCAACGTCGCCGACATGCCGAAGGAGCTGCCGCTATTTCCGCTGCGCGGCGCCATCCTGCTGCCGCGCGCCTCGCTCACGCTGAACGTATTCGAGCCGCGCTATCTCGCTTTGGTGGATCACGCCCTGGCCGGCGATCGCCTGATTGGCGTGGTGCAGCCGGCGGCCGAAGCGGGCGAAGTCGAATCACCGGGGGGAAAGAGTTTCCCCCTCAGGCGGGTGGGCTGTGCCGGGCGAATCTCGTCTTTTACCGAGAGCGAGGGCGGCCATGCGGTCATCACGCTCGCCGGCGTGGCGCGTTTCGCCGTCGCGGGCGAAATCGCCGGCGACATGCCGTTCCGGATGGGCCGCGTGGACTTTGGGCCCTATACCCAGGACTTCATCGGCGGCCACGGCGAGGAGGAGGTCGACCGCCCGCGCCTGATCGCCACGCTAAGGAGCTATCTGATCACCAACAATCTCAACGCCGATTGGGATCGAATCAACAGCGCCAGCAACGAGCGACTGGTCAACACGCTGTCGATCCTGAGTCCTTACGGGCCGGAGGAGAAACAGTGCCTGCTCGAAGCGCCGGACTTGCGATCGCGCGCCGAGGCGTTGGTGGCGTTGGCGGAAATGGAGCTGGCGACGCGGGACGACGGCTCCGGAACATCGCTGCAATGACGACCAAGGAGACCATCGGTGAGCAACGCCCCCGAACGCGGCAATGAGCGCAAGCTCGATCCGAAGCTGCTGGAGATTCTGGTCTGCCCTCTGACCAAGACCTCGCTCGACTATGACGCGGAGCGCCAGGAGCTGATCAGCCGGGCCGCGGGGCTCGCCTACCCGATCCGCGACGGCATTCCCATCATGTTGCCCGAGGAAGCGCGCAAGCTCGACGCGAGCTAGAACTTTGCGCCGGTCAGCAGCGACGGCACGGTACCGGTCCTGCCGGCCGCCTCGCGCGCCAGGAAGCGCTTCAACGCGGGCGTCCGGTCGACAATGCCGAGGCCGAGATCGCGCAAGGTCCTGAGCGGCGCGCTGTCGTTGGAGAATAGGCGATTGAGCCCATCCATAACCGCAGCCGAGAAGGCGCTGTCGAACCGCCGCCAGCGCTCGTAGCGTTCAAGCTGAGGCGCCGCACCGATATCGAGGCCGAGCCGCGTCGCCTCGACGATGGTCTCGGCGAGTGCCGCCACGTCGCGCATGCCGATATTGAGCCCCTGCCCCGCAAGCGGATGCACCGCATGGGCAGCGTCGCCGATCAACGCCACGCGGTCAGCCACAAAGGAGCGCGCGATTTGCAAATCGAGCGGGAAGGATTGGCGGGGGCCGGCTAGCGCGATGTCGCCAAGTCGCAAGCCGAAGCGTCGGGTCAGCTCGTCGAGGAAGTTCGCCTCGTCGGCGGCCATGATGGTCTTGCCGCGCTCGCGCTCCTCGGTCCACACGATCGACGAACGGTTGCCGGTGAGGGGAAGGATGGCGAACGGGCCGGAGGGCAGGAAGTGTTGCACCGCCTTGCCGTGATGGGGCCTCGCGTGCGCCACGGTGGCGACGATGCCGATTTGCGGATAGGACCAGCCGACACACTTGATCCCGGCGCGCTCGCGGAGTGCAGAACGCTTGCCGTCGGCGGCGACGAGCAGGCGGGCTTCGATCACGCCATCGGTCCCGAGCCTCACCTCCACACCAAATTCGTCGGTGTTGAAATCGGTCACTCGCTCGGAGGCGCTTGTCTCGATGACCGGCTCGCTCGCCACGGCAGCGGCGAGCACCCGTTGCAAGTCGCCATACTCGACCATGAAGGCGCCCGCGCCATCGCCTCTGAGTTCCTCGTCGAAGCCGAGGAAATGAGGCCGCAAGGCCGCGTTCAGCGCGCTGTCGGTGATCTCGATGGCTTCGATGGCTTGAGCCCTGGGCGCAAGCAGGGGCCACAAATCGAGAGCGGCGAAGAGATTCCGCGTCGCCGCCGAGAGCGCAAGCGCGCGGGCGTCCTCGGTCACGCCGCCCTTGGCCTCGGCCGGTTCGGCATCGATCAGGGCGATGCGGAAACCTTGCGGCGCGAGCTTGGCAAGCGCGAGCGCCAGCGTGCGGCCGACGAAACCGCCGCCAGCGATCACCACGTCCGAGCGATTCCGGGCGCTAGCCTTGCCGCGTGCCATGGTCCAGCAATGCCACGTTCCGTCGGATGAGTGAACCTGCTAAAGGGGCGGACATTCGCTACCAAGGGTTTCGCTCATGAGCCGGGCGCTGGAAACGCTGCTATCGATTCTCGATCTCGAGACGATCGAGGCCAATCTGTTCCGGGGCTTGAGTCCGCAGGTTGGTTGGCAGCGTGTGTTCGGCGGCCAGGTGATCGGCCAGGCGCTGGTGGCCGCGCATCGCACCGTGAACGGGCGGCTCGCACATTCCCTCCACGCTTATTTCCTGCGCGCCGGCGACCCCGCAGTGCCGATCATTTACGAGGTCGACCGCATCCGCGACGGCGGCAGCTTCTCCACCCGCCGCGTGGTTGCCATCCAGCACGGCCAGGCGATCTTCTCCATGGCCGCTTCCTTCCACAAGCCGGAACAGGGGCTGGAACATCAGATCACAATGCCGGAGTTGCCGGCGCCCGAATCGCTGCCGAGCGAAGCGGACTTGAAGGCATCGCTGATCGACCGCGTGCCGCCGCAGGTCAAAGCCTACTGGGAGCGGGAGCGCCCGATCGAGATCAGGCCGGTCGACCTGTCGCGCTATCTCTCGCCGGAGAACCGCGCCCCGACGCAGCAGGTCTGGCTCAGGGCGACGGGTAAGCTCGGCGACGACCTGGCGCTCCACCAATGCGTGCTGGCCTATGCGTCGGATTTCACCCTGCTCGACACGGCACTGATCGCTCACGGCCGCTTCGTGTTCGATCCGCGGCTGATGCTGGCGAGCCTGGATCACGCCATCTGGTTCCACCGGACTTTCAGGGCCGACGATTGGCTGCTTTACGTCCAGGACAGCCCGACCTCGGGCGGCGGCCGGGCCTTCTGCCGCGGCACACTTTTCACCCGAGAGGGCGAGCTGGTGGCCTCGACGGCGCAAGAAGGACTGGTGCGGGAGCGCACTGCCCGAAAAGATGCCTAATCTCTAATCAATAGGCTTTTTTTGCCTAAGTTTTAGGCCTGTATCGCTCCCTTAGGAGTCGGCCCTGCTCACTCCCGCCTGAAAAAGAGTCACTTAGCCCAAGCACTTGCCGCTTTTTCGCCGAGTTGGCACGAGGCTTGACTCAGCTTTTGGGGTTCCCACGGCTCGAAGGGAGGCAACTCAAGAGCCCGGCAGCCGTAAACATGGAGGGGTTAGAGACATGAAGCTGGTGATGGCGATCATCAAGCCATTCAAGCTCGATGAGGTGCGCCAAGCCCTCACCGAGCTCGGCCTGCAAGGCATGACCGTGACCGAGGTCAAGGGCTATGGCAGGCAGAAGGGCCACACGGAGATCTATCGCGGCGCCGAATACGCCGTGAACTTCTTGCCGAAGATCAAGATCGAGGTCGTGGTACCTGCAAAATTGGTCGACAAAGCCGTGGACGCTATCGTCGCCGCGGCCAAGACCGGACAGATCGGCGACGGCAAGATCTTCGTCGTTCCCGTCGAGCAGACGGTGCGCATCCGCACCGGCGAAACCAACGAATCAGCGCTCTAGAGGGGGAGGTAGAAGATGACCCTTGCCAAATATCTGTTCGGCGCGGTCGCAGCGCTCGCTGTGCTGACGCTATTCCTTATCGACCCTGCGCTCGCTCAAGAGGCGGCGGAAGCTGCCGCGGAAGCGCCGAAACTCGACAGCGGCGATACGGCCTGGATGCTGACCTCCACGGCGATCGTCCTGATGATGACCATTCCAGGCCTAGCCCTGTTCTATGGCGGCATGGTGCGCAAGAAGAACGTGCTTTCGGTCGTGATGCAGTGCTTCACGATCACCTGTCTCATTACCATCGTCTGGTTTTTGGCGGGCTATTCACTCGCGTTCACCGACGGCGGGAGCCTCAACTCCTATATCGGCGGGCTATCGAAGGCGATGCTCAAGGGGGTCGGCTCGGATGCCCTCACGTTGACCATCCCGGAGTTGGTATTCTTCACCTTCCAACTAACCTTTGCCATCATCACGCCGGCCCTCATCGTCGGGGCGTTCGTAGACCGGATGAAGTTTTCCGCCATGATCCTCTTCATGGTGCTCTGGTCGTTGATCGTCTATGCGCCGATCACTCACTGGGTATGGGGCGGAGGCTTCCTTGCCAATGCGGGCGTGCTCGACTTCGCCGGCGGCACGGTCGTGCATATCAATGCCGGGATCGCCGGCCTGGTCTGCGCGATCTTCCTCGGCAAACGCACCGGCTATGGCACGGAAAACATGGCGCCGCATAACCTGGTCTACAGCGTCATCGGCGCCTCCCTTCTGTGGGTTGGCTGGTTCGGCTTCAACGCCGGTTCCGCGGTGGCCGCCAATGCCGGCGCGGGTATGGCCATGGCGGTGACTCAGATCGCCACTGCCGCCGCGGCGCTGTCGTGGATGTTCATCGAGTGGCTCGTGCACAAGAAGCCGAGCGTGCTCGGCATCATCTCGGGCGCGGTCGCCGGTCTCGTGGCCATCACCCCGGCGTCGGGCTTCGTCGGCCCGATGGGCGCTCTCTGGATCGGCATTGCGGCAGGCCTCATCTGCTTCTTCGCCTCCACCACCGTGAAGAAGGCGATCGGCTACGACGATTCGCTTGACGTCTTCGGCATCCACGCGGTGGGCGGCATCGTCGGCGCCATTCTTACGGGCGTCTTCGCGGCCGAGGCGATCGGCGGCAAGGCGGGCTTGCTCGAAGGCAACGCCGGTCAAGTCCTGACCCAGATTTGGGGCATCACCGCCACGATCGGGTGGTGCGCCATAGCCACCTTCGTGATCCTGATCGTGGTCAACATCCTCGTCGGTGTCAGGGTCAGCCAGGCCGTCGAAGTCGAAGGCCTCGACATCAATCTGCACGGCGAGGTGGTTCAGTAGCGATATCGCGTGACACCGAACGAGGGAAACTAGCGACTACGTCAGAGCTAAGTCTCATCCTCCCTTGACTGCGCTCTAGCCTGAAGCCCCGGCCTTTCGCCGGGGCTTTTCATTTGATCAGGGCCTGCCCTGGCCATTGCCGCCAACGCCGCCATCCCGTACCACCTGCCGCATGCCGCCTCGCGCCGCACCGACCCGTCTCGATGATTTGGTCCGCTCGCCATTCGCGCGCCTCAGCCTGTTGCTCGAAGGGACCCCGCCCGGCGCTTCCCCGATCGACCTCTCGCTCGGTGAGCCCAAGGCGATGATCCCGACTTTTCTCGGGCCGACGCTGCAAGAGCATCTGCACGAGTTCGGCCGCTATCCGCCGATCAGGGGCATAGCCCCTTTGCGCGAAGCCATCGTCGAATGGCTGGGCCGCCGTTATCCGGATCTGACGGGACAGCTCGACCCCGACGCGCAGGTGTTGCCGCTCAACGGCTCGCGCGAAGGGCTGTTCTCGGCGATCTTCCCGGCGATGGCGCGCAAGCCGCAGATCGAGCGGCCGGCGGTGCTGATACCCAACCCCTTCTATCAGGCTTATGCCGCTGCAGCGGCCGCCTCTGGTGCCACGCCCGTGTTCCTGCCGAGCACCGCCGAGGCGGGGTTTCTGCCGACGCTCGATTCGATCGATGAAGCGCTGCTGCAGCGGACCGCCGCGTTCTATCTCTGCACACCGTCGAACCCGCAAGGCGCGGTTGCCGACCGCTCCTATCTTGCTCGGGCGATCGCCCTGGCGCGGCGGTTCGATTTCCTTATCTTCGCCGATGAGTGCTACTCGGAGATCTATGACGACGTCCCGCCGCCGGGGACGCTCGAGACGGCTCATGCCGAGAGCGGCAGCCTCGCCAACGTGGTGGCGTTCAACTCGCTGTCCAAGCGTTCGGGGCTGCCGGGCTTGAGATCGGGGTTTGTCGCCGGCGATCCGGAGTTCATCGCGGCGTTTGGGCGCTTTCGCAACGTCGCCTGCCCGCAAGTGCCGCTGCCGGTGCAGCACGTCTCGGCCGAGGCCTGGGCCGATGAGCGCCATGTCGAGCAGGGGCGCGCGCTCTACCGCCGAAACTTCGCCATCGCCGGCGAGCTGCTCAAGGGCCGCTACGGCTACCGCAAGCCCGAGGGGAGCTTCTTTCTTTGGCTAAAAATGGCGGGTTTCGGGGGCGGCGAAGAGGCCACGAAAACCCTTTGGAAAGGGTGTGGTGTCAGAGTGCTGCCGGGAGCTTATCTCGCACAAGCCGAACCCGATGGCGTCAATCCGGGCACGGACTACATCAGGGTCGCGCTGGTGCAAGACGCGGACACCACACGCGAGGCCTTGACGCGAATCGTCGCCATATTGGGTTGAGGGATGGCCACCAGAAGTAGAACGAAGGAGCGGCGGCGTCTCCTGCCGGGAGCGGTCGAGTCCGGCTTGCGGCGCATGATGCTCGGGGGCTACGGCCTCATGATCGTCACCGTCGCCTGCGCCGCGTGGGCAAGCCTCGCGACCTGGTCGGTGCACGACCCGAGCCTCAACAATGCCACCCGGGCCGCGCCGCGCAATTTGCTTGGCGGCTGGGGAGCGGTGGTGGCCGATCTCACCATCCAGTCGCTCGGGTTGGCCTCGATCATTCTATTTCTGCCGCTGGCGGCATGGGGGTGGCACCTCGTGTTCCGCACCACGCCGAACCGCCGCCGATTGAGGCTCCTCGCCTGGCCCGCTTCGGTCATCTTGCTCGCGGCCGCCCTGGCCGCGCTGCCCCAGCCGAAAAGCTGGCCCCTCCCCAATGGGCTTGGCGGCATTTTCGGCGATTTCTTCATGGCCGGCGCCCATGTCATCGGGCCGTTCCTGCCGGACGCAGCGGTGTCCTTCGTGGCCGGTCTCGCCTTTCTAGTGATCGGCACCATGCTGCTGCTATTCGCCTGCGGCACCAGCACGTCGCGGCTGATCGCCCTATGGGCACCGCGCAGCGGCGTAGCGGGCGAATGGGCCAATGCCTCGCTCGGCGCCGCCATGCATGTCGCCTTGCACACGGGCGCCAGATTCCGGAACATCTTCCGGCGCCGGCAGGACCGGTACGAGGACGACGCCCAAGAGCTCGAGGAGAGCGAGGAAGAGACTTGGGAAGAGGAGGAGGCCGAGCCCGATGGCGACGGGCGCATCGAGCCCTCGTTCGGGCCGGCGCCGATCGGCGGTGAGATTGACGATGAGGAGGACGAGGACGAGGATATCACTTCGCCGAACTACCGCATCACCCGTCTCAATCCCAAGAAGCAGAAACACACCGGCCCGTCGCGCTCCCCGCGCATGGAGACGCCCTACGATCCACCACCGTCCCGGCTGCTCCAGCAGCCGTCGCGGGCTCAGCGCGGACGCGCGATCAGCGACGAAGTGCTCCAGGAGAATGCGCGCGAGCTCGAGGGCGTGCTCCAGGATTTCGGCGTCAAAGGCGAGATCACCAATGTCAGGCCCGGTCCCGTGGTCACGCTGTATGAGCTCGAACCCGCGCCGGGCACCAAGTCCTCGCGCGTGATCGGCTTGTCCGACGACATCGCCAGGTCGATGAGCGCGGTCGCGACGCGCGTCGCCGTGGTGCCGGGCCGCAACGCCATCGGCATCGAGCTCCCCAATGATCGCCGCGAGATCGTGATGTTGCGCGAAATGATCGAGGCACCCGACTTTCAGGAGAGCGACGCCAGGCTCGCGCTGGCGCTCGGCAAGAATATCGGCGGCGAGCCCATCATCGTCGATCTCGCGCGCATGCCGCACCTGCTCATCGCCGGCACCACCGGCTCGGGCAAGTCGGTCGGCATCAACACCATGATCTTGTCGCTGCTCTACCGGCTGTCGCCCGAGCAGTGCAAATTCATCATGATCGATCCGAAGATGCTCGAGCTGTCGGTCTATGACGGCATCCCGCATCTACTCGCGCCCGTGGTCACCGACCCGAAAAAGGCGGTGGTCGCGCTCAAATGGACCGTACGCGAGATGGAAGAGCGCTACAAACGCATGTCGAAATTGGGCGTGCGCGACATCAAGGGCTACAATTCCCGCATCCTCCAGGCCGAAGCTAAGGGCGAGGTGCTGACGCGGACGGTGCAGACCGGCTTCGATCGCGCCACCGGCCGCGCCGTCTACGAGCAGGAGGAGATGGACTACGACGTGATGCCATATATCGTGGTGATCGTCGACGAGATGGCCGACCTGATGATGGTCGCCGGCAAGGACATCGAAGCCGCGGTGCAGCGCCTGGCGCAAATGGCCCGCGCCGCCGGCATCCACCTCATCACCGCCACGCAGCGCCCGAGCGTCGACGTCATCACCGGCACCATCAAGGCGAACTTCCCCACACGGGTGAGCTTCCAGGTCACCTCGAAGATCGACAGCCGCACCATCCTCGGCGAGCAAGGCGCCGAGCAGCTGCTCGGTCAAGGCGACATGCTCTATATGGCTGGCGGCGGCCGAATCATGCGCGTGCATGGACCGTTTGTCGCCGACGAGGAGGTTGAGAAGGTGGTGCGTCATCTCAAGAAGCAGGGCGTGCCGGCCTACCTCGATGCCGTGACCGATGAAGTGGACGAGGACGAAGACGGCGAGGGTGCCGGCGAGTACGGCGAGTCGGGCGACGACCTCTACGATCAGGCGGTGGCCGTAGTGCTGCGCGACCGCAAGGTCTCAACCAGCTACGTGCAGCGCCGGCTGGGCATCGGCTATAACCGCGCCGCCACGCTGATCGAGCGCATGGAGAACGAGGGGCTGATCGGCGCGGCAAATCATGCCGGAAAACGCGAGATTCTGGTGGGTGGCGACGAGGCCGAACGGCCTTATTAAGGGCTGAAGCCTGCCGCTGCCAAGAAGTTGACCAGACTTCTTGCCGCCGCAGAATCCCAACGGTTTGCGGGTGAATTGGCACCGGATTGGCACCGGAGGTTTCTGTCGGGCGACCAGGAGTAAGCGAATCGGTTACAGTGCCGGTGTCCTAGACTTTTTCCTCAAACTCAGCCCCGTCCCTAGCGGGGCTTTTTGTTTTTTCCAGGTAAGATTAGTCTGCGGTTCAAATCCCGCAGGGGAAGGAATGATAATTCTCTTCAAGATACTTGCTTCTGCCACCGTGTGGGCGGTGCTCGCACTGAGCGTAACCGTGTTGGTCGAACTGCATTACGGAGTTCGGCACCCTGCAATGGTGAGCATTGCCACCATAATTCTTCTCATCCCGTTCCTGTTTTTGATCTGGCGGCGGCGGGATTGATTATTGGCTCCGTTTTCCGGGCCAGCAGCTTTTAGAGGGGCGCTCGCTTCGGCGGGCGCCCTATTTCTTTTTCTTCTTCGTCCCGACCTTTGTGCTCGACCGCGCCTTGATGGTCCTCTTGCCTCGGCGTGCTGTGATGGTCGTCTTACTTCCGCCGCGCGGTCCCTTCTTCGGTGCCATTGTGGGTTGCCCTCCCTGTTTGCGGCGGGTCACAATAGCACAATGCCCCGCCGCTTCCCCGCACCTTGGACCGCAGAACTGATTATTGGCACGGAAACTTGTCTGACAGGGCTCTGGCTACGAGCACTCTATCGCTCCCTTTCTCGGCGGGATTTTGCTTCAGCCAATCCAGGACAACCTCTCGTAACTCTTCTTGACCAGTGCCTTTAGGGATGCAGGCGCTTCTGCCACCTATTCTGCCCCGCTTTTTCGCAAGCACGGTAGCTGCCTCTGCAATTAACCGATCACATTCCCTTTGCGTCTCTGAGTTCTTGCAGTGTCGCTCGGCCTCTCCGGACGTGAGGATAACAACGAGCACTGCGGCCACGATAACCGCGAGCACGATCACACCAACCAGAAAGGGAAATTTCCGCATCGCACTGCCCTCATCCCACTATTCTGGACGAAGACGCAAGCGAGGCGCATCGCAAGTTGCCCCAACTGCTATCGGATAAAGCAGAAGGGCTAGGAACGCCAGCGCCACTAAGGCCGTGAGTTGCGCGGTCCAGGGCGTCATGCGGTTCGCGTATCAACCGAAGCGGTTTCGGGGCTATGGGGCGAGTTAGGACGGCCCTCGTTCATCGCCAGCCGCGAGCCGTCGCGCGTAGCGCCGCCAGCGCCGACTATTGCGGGCCATTACAAAGCCAGCCCTTGATCCCGCAGCGCATCCTCGAGCTGCAACGCGGCGTAAGCCGCATCTTGTTCGGCCACGCGCAAGTCGCGGGCCAAGCGGCAGAGCATCACCATGTCGCTTTCGCGCGACTTGTCCGCGTAGCTCTCAAATCTCGATAGCTCGGCTCGGCAATAATCGACTCGCTGTCGGGCGCGGTCGCGCTCACTGTGAAGCCGGTGCAGGCGGTTGCTCATGGGATTTCCCCCAAAAGTAAAATTGTTGCTGTTTAGCGAAAGAGAGGGCCGCAACGGATGATCGGTCGACTCGCTGCTTCGGCAAATCCTCGCGTCCGCCGTGAAGGCAAGGAAGGTCGCCCGGTCGCCTATCGCGGACATAGAGACTAAGCCCAAGGCGAAGCGCCGCGACAAGATCGAGGTGCTAGACGAGGCGGAACTTGCCAAGCTGCTCGATCACCTGAAAGGGCATTGGCTCTATATGCCGACGATGCTAGCGGCCAGCACCGGATTACGGCGCGGTGAGGTTTTAGGCTTGCGCTGGCGTGATATTGATTTCGCCAAGGGCACCTTGCAAGTGACGCAAGCGGTGGAGTGTGTCGGCGGTAAGCTCGGTGTCAAAGCGCCCAAGACTGAGCGAAGCGCCCGCACCATCAAGCTGCCGTCAACGCTGGCCCCGGAACTAGAGCGCCATCGCAAAGAGCAGTTAGAGCAGCGCCTAAAGCTTGGCCTTGGCGGACGGCCCGATCTTGTTTTCACGTCCGCGCTCGGCAAGACGCTTCACCCGGATTCGTTCTCTGAGGCTTTCGTGAACAAGGTCGCGGAGATCGACATTAAGCCGATCACCTTCCACGGCCTGAGACATAGCCACATTACGTTGCTGCTCAAGAGCGGCGTGCCGGTGCATGTGGTCTCGGCGCGGGCAGGACACGCCAAGCCGTCGATAACCTTAGACACATATTCGCATTTGCTCGGCGGCGAAGATAACGACGCGGCGAAGCAAGCCGACGCCATCCTGCAACGTGTTCTTAAGTGAAAGTTGGCACCGTAATTGGCACCGGAGGCACGGTGTATGGGGGTGAAAGGGCGTTACGGCGCCCGCCTTCAAGCCGCCAAAAATGGCAGGAATTAAGGCTTGCAGGGACACGCGGACACTAGCGGGGAAGCCGTCAAGAGATTGACCAGATTTGCCTGAATCATCTATCGAATGCTTCAGTGTTAGACTGGGCCCGTCGACGGAGGGGGGTTAAATGATAGGTCGCAGAGCCGCCGGGCTGTTGTTTGGGCTGCCACTCGTCTTTTTTCTTTGTGTGGAAACCGCTGCCGCCCAGGACAGCGGGTCCACCGTCGTGAAAAGCCCTTCGGCCCCACCCAAGGCCGCACCGCCGCAGGGCCTCACCGAGCCGGAAGATGAACTCAGGCCCTCGCTCGGCGACGAGACTTCGGCAACGGGGGCCACCCCCCCTTCGGACGAACTCACGCCGACCGCGGTCGACGAGGGAGCCGGCTGGGAGGCCGCGGTCGAGGCGGCGCAGGCGGCAACGCCACTGATCGGCGTCGAGCAGACCAAGGCCGTTCAGCGCATCAACTCCTATTTCAACAACATCACCAACTTGCAAGGCAGCTTCGAGCAAGTCGACTCGACCGACAAGCGCACCACCGGTCGCTTCTATGTACAGAGGCCCGGCAAGATCCGATTCGACTATGCGCCGCCCAGCGGCTTGCGCATCATCGCCGACGGAAAGTTCCTGGCGATCGAGGATTCGGACCTCAAGACGGTTGAGAAATATCCCATCCAATCGACCCCGTTCCGGCTGCTGCTGGCCGATTTGGTCGATCTCGACCGCGATGCCCGCATCGTGGGGGTCGAAACCCAGGAGGGAACGCTGTCCGTCTCGCTCGAGGACAAGTCAAACGACGCCGCGGGCGGCATCAGGCTGATCTTCGCGAGCGGGGGCGAACTGCAACTGAAAGAGTGGCTGATCACCGACGCCCAAGGTTTGACCACCCGAGTCAGCGTTAACGACGTGGTATCGGGACGCAAGGTCGCGGCTGACTTCTTCACCTCGAAGGAGAACTTCCAGCCCTTCCGCTAGGGTAAAAGCGGAGCTCCGGCCCCCGCGAATTTGGGGCTGTTGCTAGGCTCCAAGCTTGGCAAGGCAAATCGAAAGCATAGACGAATCAAGCCGTTGTCTTAAGTGCCGGGGTCTTTATTTACGCGGCGTTAAATTTTTCACGGAGCGCCGGTTGAAATCGCCGCGAAACCTACTTATCTCTGGGACCTAGAAGCGGACCACATCGCTTTTCATCGGTAGTGCCCCCCGTCTAGCCGAAGATGTGGTTCGCTCGTGCCGGCTTCCCTCCCGGCACGCGCGCGAAAAAACGCGCTTCTGGCGCCCAACCACGCGCAGCGGTTGGGCGCCTTTCTTTTGGCTATTGCACACTTCACTGCAAGGCGCGCGGCCGTTCCGGCTGAAAACCCCGTTCACTTGGCTGAGGCATCTCTAAACCGTGACAATATGTTGATGGTTGGCAGACTTGTTCTGAAGGGATCAGATGTTATCTAGCAGGCAGTGATGGGGGTTCCCTCGCCCATCATTCGGTTCCCCCAAATGGAACCCAGAAGCCCCGGCCAGTCCCCCCGTCTGCCGGGGCTTCTTCTTGGGGGAGGTCGTCAGGCCGATGTGATTGGCCAGGAACGTCGCGTCCCCAAAATCACCGCAGAGAGTTCTCCTAACGAAACCCCGGCTCACCTGGCCGAGGTTGTGCTATGTGGGTTGCGGTGATCGTCCCTGCGATCATCCCTTTGGTTGGAAGCCCCGGTCGCCCACCTTGGCCGGGGCTTCTTTAATCCTGCGACAATGCAAGGATTGACTCCTAGTTGCAGAGTGCTACGCCAATAGCGTGATGGGTTTTTCCCTCCCCGTCACACAAGGTCCCCCCATAAGGACCCAGAAGCCCCGGTCAAGGCCCCCCCGTCCTCCGGGGCTTCTTCTTTTGTGGCGCCGGCGGCACGACCTTCGCGATCTCGGTGCGGGTCACCGTGGACAGCGCCTTGAACGTGTGGCCGTAGCCGTCAATCGCCTTTCTTTCTGCCTTCACCACAACCCGATCGCACCGTTGGGCGGGGATTGAAATGGCCTTTGTGCTGGTTATCTAGGTTGCAGTGGTGGGGCTTCCCTCCCCCATCACAGGTTCCCCCCATAAGGAACCGGAGAAGCCCCGAGCCCCCCGTCTCCGGGGCTTCTTCTTTTTCTGCCTCGGCTTGAGCAAAGCGGGGACGCTTAGGGTACACGCCTTGCTTTTGCGCATGCCCGCATCGATCTTGGCCGCCAATGCGCTTCCGCCTCGCCACCTGGAACATCAACTCGGTCAGACTCAGAGTCGATCTGGTAGGCCGCTTCGCCCGGGCCCATCGGCCGGACCTCGTCTGCCTGCAAGAGATCAAATGCATCGAGGGCAAGTTTCCCGAGCTCGAGCTCCGCGCGTTGGGCTTCCCACACATCGCCGTAGCCGGCCAGAAGGGCTATCACGGCGTCGCCATTCTTTCCCGCCTTCCGTTCACGCTTGACGAGCGCCGCGACATTTGCGGACGCGGACATGCACGCCACCTCTCCGTCACGCTCGCCGGCGCAAACCCGATCGTGCTGCACAACATCTACGTGCCGGCGGGCGGCGACGTTCCCGACCCCGCGCTCAACGAGAAATTCCGCCATAAGCTCGACTTTCTCGAGGCCATGGATGCCTGGTTCAGGGCCATGCGGGGCAAGGCCAAGGACCGCATGATCGTGGTCGGCGATCTGAATGTCGCGCCGCTCCCGACCGATGTTTGGTCGCACAAGCAGCTGCTCAAAGTGGTGAGCCATACGCCGGCGGAAGTGGAGCGGTTCGAGCGCGTGCAAGCCTCGCGGAACTGGGTCGACGTCATGCGCCGCCATGTGCCCGCGGAGGAGAAGCTGTTCACATGGTGGAGCTATCGCAATCGTGACTGGCGGGCGTCAAACCGCGGCCGCCGTCTCGATCACATCTGGACGACGCCGGCGCTCGACGGTGCGGCAATCTCGATGACCGTTCTCGATGAGGCGCGCGACTGGCCGCGCACCTCCGACCATGTGCCGGTTTTCGCCGATTTTGTGATTGACGAATGAGGCCCTGGCTCAGGGCACCAATTTATAGCCGCCGGTCTCGGTGATCAGCAGCTCGGCCTGCGACGGGTCTTTCTCGATCTTCTGCCGCAAGCGGTAGATATGGGTTTCGAGCGTGTGGGTGGTGACGCCGGCGTTATAGCCCCACACCTCGTGCAGCAGCACGTCACGGGTGACGACCCGCTCGCCGGCGCGGTAGAGATATTTCAGGATCGAGGTTTCCTTCTCGGTGAGCCTGATCTTGGAGCCGGTGCCGTCGACCAACAGTTTCGATGCGGGCCGGAAGGTGTAAGGACCGATGGTGAAGACCGCGTCCTCGCTTTGCTCGTGCTGCCTGAGCTGGGCGCGGATGCGGGCGAGCAGCACACCCAGCCGGAAGGGCTTGGTCACATAGTCGTTGGCGCCCGACTCCAGACCGAGGATGGTGTCGGCATCGGAGACTTGCGCCGTCAGCATGACGATGGGGCCTTTGAAACCGCCGCGACGCAACAGTTTGCAGGCTTCGCGCCCGTCGAGATCGGGCAGGCCGACATCGAGCAGCACGAGATCGACATGGCCGCCGCGCGCTTGCTTCAAGCCCTCGGACGCGGTCGCCGCCAGCATGGTATCGAACTCCTCATGCAGGCTGAGCTGCTCGCTCAACGACTCGCGAAGCTCATCGTCATCGTCAATGATGAGGATCTTGCGGGCATTACTCATCGGCGGCCCCTGGCTTGTTTCCGCATGGTGCGAGTTGTAAGCGGGGCTAGGCCCTTGGACAAGCATATCGCGAGGCTTGCCCGGGCAGAAAAGGGCTCGTTGTCATGAGGGTTAAGCGATCCCAACCGGTCCTGGTCAGGCGCGCGCCGGGGGATGCTCGCAACGCGCGGATCGCGCTTCGGCATGGCGTCAGGCCCGCGGCGCTCGGCCGCACCGGCATCCGCGCCTTGAAGCGCGAAGGCGACGGCGGCACGCCGCTCGGCCGCTTCGCAGTGCGCCAGGTACTTTATCGGGCCGATCGCATCCCCCGGCCCCGCACCCGATTGCCGGTGCGCGCCATCCGCGATCACGACGGCTGGTGCGACGATCCCACGAGCCGCAACTACAACCGGCTAATCACCTTGCCATCGCGGCGAAGCGCCGAAGGATTGAAGCGCGACGACCATCTCTACGATCTGGTGCTGGTGCTCGGTTATAACGACCGGCCGCGCGTGAGGGGCAAAGGCAGCGCCATCTTCGTGCATCTCGCGCGGCCGGGCTTCACGCCGACCGACGGGTGCATCGCGCTCAACCGCCATGATCTCACCATGCTGCTCGCAGAATTGCGGCGCGGATCGTCGCTCATGGTGATGCGCTAGCGGCGCGGGCGCCGAAGATGGCGGTGCCGACGCGCACGTAAGTTGCACCGAACGGTATGGCGCGGACAAAATCGCCGCTCATGCCCATGCTCAGATCCTTAACGCCGACCCTTGCGGCAATCTTGGCGAGCAGCGCGAAATGCATCGCCGGTTCCTCGTCGAAAGGCGGGATGCACATCAACCCGTCGATGACGAGACCGAACGTGTCGCGGCAAAGCGCGATGAAGGCGTCGGCATCGGCCGGCATCACGCCGGCCTTTTGCGGCTCCTCGCCGGTATTGACCTGCACGAACAGACGCGGGCGCTTGCCAGCGCGCGTCATTTCCTCGGCAAGCGCGCGGGCAAGCTTAGGCCGATCGACGGTCTCGATCACATCGAACAGCGCGACCGCCTCGCGCACCTTGTTCGACTGAAGCGGACCGACAAGATGAAGCTCGATGCCGCGATGGCGCTCCCTAAGGTCGGGCCATTTGCTTGTCGCCTCTTGCACCCGGTTCTCGCCGAAGCAGCGTTGACCCGCGGCGATCGCTTGCTCGATCACCTCGGGCGGCACGGTCTTGGTCACCGCCACCAGCTTTATCGACTTGGCATCGCGATTGGCGGCGCGGGCCGCAAGCACGATCTCTTCCTCGACCAGGCGCAAGCGCCCCGCGATGTCGACATTGGAGGGTTGGGGCAGACTCATGAGCGCTATCTAACAGGGTTTGGCGGATGCGTAACTTGACCGCTCTTGCCATTCTGGTTCATTCCGGCGAGCAGCTAAGCAGGAGCGGACCGAGACATGGCGGCGGATCGCTACGACGCGCCGAAACGAGAGAAACATTGGCAGGCCGCGTGGGAGCAGCGCGGCATTTTCCGCGCGTCAGAGGACGATCCGCGTCGCAAATACTATGTTCTTGAAATGTTCCCCTACCCCTCAGGCCGCATCCATATGGGCCATGTGCGGAACTACACCATGGGCGACGTCGTCGCCCGCTATATGCGCGCCAAAGGCCACAACGTGCTGCACCCGATGGGCTGGGATGCCTTCGGCCTCCCGGCCGAGAATGCCGCCATCGAGCGCGGCGTTCATCCCGCCAAATGGACCTACGACAATATCGCCGTCATGCGCGGTCAGCTCAAAAGCATGGGGCTGTCGCTCGATTGGACGCGCGAGCTCGCCACCTGCGACCTCGATTACTACCATCAGCAGCAGCGCCTGTTCCTTGACATGCTGAAAGCCGGCCTGGTCGACCGCAAGACGCGGAAGGTCAACTGGGACCCGGTCGACCGCACGGTGCTGGCCAACGAGCAGGTGATCGACGGTCGCGGCTGGCGCTCGGGCGCGCTGATCGAGCAGCGCGAGCAGCCGGAATGGGTGTTCAAGATCACCGACTATGCGCAGGACCTGCTTCAGGCGCTGGACGGGCTCGAGCGCTGGCCCGAGAAGGTCAGGCTGATGCAGGCCAACTGGATCGGGCGCTCCGAGGGGCTGCTCATCCGGTTCGAGACGGTCGGCGGCGCACCTAACGGTCATGACCTGATCGAGGTGTTCACCACCCGCCCGGATACGCTCTACGGCGCGAGCTTCATCGCCATCGCCCCGGATCATCCATTGGCGAAAGCCGTCGCCGAGAAAGATGCCGGCGCTGCCGCGTTCATCGACGAGTGCCATCATCACGGCACCAGCGCAGCCGAGCTGGAGACGCAGGAGAAGAAGGGCTTCGACACCGGATTGCGGGTGCGACACCCGGTGATCGACGGCGGCGAGCTTCCCGTGCTGATCGCCAATTTCATTCTGATGGAATACGGCACCGGCGCCATCTTCGGCTGCCCGGCGCACGATCAGCGCGATCTCGAATTCGCGCGCGCCAAAGGCCTACCGGTCATTCCCGTGGTGCTGCCGCCGGCCACCGATCCCGGGAGCTTCACCATCGGCGACGAGGCCTATACCGGCGACGGCGTGATGATCAATTCGGGGCTGCTCGACGGGCTCGGCGTCGAGGCCGCCAAGGCAAAGATTGCGGGTCACCTCGTCAAACAAATCGTGAAGGGCAAGCCGGTAGCCGAGCGGCAGATCCAGTATCGCCTGCGCGACTGGGGCATCTCGCGGCAGCGCTATTGGGGCTGCCCGATCCCGATGATCCATTGCCCGACCTGCGGCATCGTACCGGTGCCCGAGAAGGACCTACCGGTTGAGCTGCCCAACGATGTCAGCTTCGACCAGCCCGGCAATCCGCTCGACCATCATCCGACTTGGAAGCACGTCACCTGCCCGCTCTGCGGCGGCAAGGCAACGCGCGAAACGGATACCATGGACACGTTCGTCAACTCGTCGTGGTACTTCGCGCGATTTTGCTCACCCCAGTCGGGCGAGCCGACCGACACCAATGCTGTCGGATACTGGTTGCCCGTCGACCAATATATCGGCGGCGTCGAGCATGCGATTCTGCATCTCCTCTATGCGCGCTTCTTCACGCGCGCCATGCACCGATGCGGCCATGTCGCCGTCGACGAGCCGTTCCGCGGCCTGTTCACCCAAGGCATGGTCACGCACGAGACCTACAAGGACGCCCACGGCAAATGGGTGCTGCCCGAGGAAGTGCGCCGCAGGGACGGCAAGGCGGTTCACGCCAAGACCGGCGAGCCGATCACTGTCGGGGCGATCGAGTCGATGTCGAAATCGAAGAAGAACGTGATCGATCCCGACACCATCATCGCCGCCTACGGGGCCGATACCGCGCGCTGGTTCATGCTGTCCGACACGCCGCCGGAGCGCGACATCGAGTGGACTGCCGGCGGCGTCGAAGGAGCGCATCGCTTCCTCCAAAGGGCGTGGCGCCTGGTCAGGGACGCCGCCGCCAAGGGGGCCAAGCCTGGCGCCGAAAGGCCCGCCACGTTCGGCCCGGAGGCCGAGGCGCTGCGCCGTGCGGCCCACCGCAGCGTAGCGGCGGTCACGGGGGCGATCGACAAGCTCCGCTTCAATGCGGCAGTGGCCCATATCTACGAGCTCGCCAATGTCCTCTCGTCTGGGTTGCAGACAGCCGGGCCACACCCAAGTCCCGACCTGGGCTATGCTTTGCGGGAGGCTGCCGAGCTGCTGGCCCGAATCGCGGCCCCCATGGTGCCCCATCTGGCCGAGGAGTGCTGGGCGTTGCTCGGCTACAACACTCTGCTGGCCGAAGAGCCCTGGCCGGTCCCAGAAAAGGCCCTTTTGCTCGAGGATACTGTCACAATTGCCGTCCAGGTGAACGGCAAACGGCGGGACGAATTGACGATTGCGCGGGACGCCGCGTCGGAGGATATTGAAGCGGCGGCGCTCAAGCTCGACAATGTCGTGCGCGCCATAGGGGGACGTAAAATCAAGAAGGTGGTAATCGTGCCACAGAGGATCGTCAATGTGGTGGCGTAGCTCTGCCCTATTTGCCGTGCTGTTCGCCGGGCTTACGGCCTTGGCGCTCTCCGGCTGCGGCTTTCAGCCGCTTTACGGGGGCACCACGGCCGGCGGCCAAAGGCTCTCCGAAGTCATGGCCGGGGTCGATGTCGTCCCGATCCCGGGCCGGGTCGGGCAGAAGCTGCGGAACGAGCTGATCTTCGCCAATACCGGCGGCAGCCGGGCGGCCGCCTCGCGCTACCGGCTCGAGATCGCCATCAAGGAGAGCGTGACTGACCAGCTGGTGCAGATCACCGGCGACGCGACCGGCCAAGTCTACCAGCTCGACGCAACCTTCCAGCTCATCGACTCTGCCAGCGGCAAGGTATTGATGCAGGGTAAGGCCATCTCGCGGGCGCCCTATAATCGCTTCCAGGAAATCTTCGCCAATGTGCGCGCGCGCTACGACGCCGAGAACCGCGCCGCCCGCACCATGTCGGAGAGCATCAAGACCCAGGTTGCGGCCTTTCTCACCAACGCCGCCTAGGCTCATCGCTCTCGTCTGCCCGCGTAACCGCGCCGCCGCTCCTTCAGCCATGGTCGCCTACAAATCATCTGCCGTTGCGAACTTCGTGAAGGCGCCCACGCCGGAGTGCCGCGCGGTACTGGTCTATGGGCCCGACGCCGGACTGGTGGCCGAGCGGGCGAGCGCGCTCGCTCAAATGTTCGCCCGGCGCAGCGGAGGGCAGACCGAGGTGGTCCGGCTTGACGATCGCGATCTCGGCGAGGATCCGGCGCGGCTCGAAGTCGAACTCAGAACGGCGCCGATGTTCGCGGCGCAGAGCGTCATTAAAGTCACCGCCGGGCCCAAGCTCGATCCGACTTCACTCAAGGCGTTGCTCGCGACCGAGTTCGACAATCCGTTGATCGTGGAAGCCGGCAACCTCAGACCTGACTCCGGTCTGCGCAAGCTGTTCGAGAGTCACAAGGCCGCGGCGGCGCTCCCTTGCTACGGCGATGCGAGCACGCTTTCGCGGCTGATCGACGCCGAGCTTGCCGAAGCCGGGCTCAGCATCGACCGGGAGACGCGCGATTATCTGATGACGCGACTCGGCGCCGACCAGGCGCTGTCGCGCTCGGAGGTCGTCAAGCTCGCGCTCTACGCGCAAGGCGGACGCAACATCAGCCATGACGACATCGAGGCTATTGTCGGCGATGCCGCCGAGACGGCGCTCGAAAACTTCGTCTATGCGGCGAGCGGCGGCGATGCCAAGGCCGCGCTGGCGGAGCTTCAGCGCCTGGCGGCGGCCGGCACCGACAAGGGGGCGGCGCTGTCGGCGCTCGGACGTCATTTCACCCAGCTCCACCGGGTGGCCGCGGCGATCAGCGGCGGCGGCAGTGTCGAGCAGAGCGTGAAGTCGCTGAGGCCTCGTCCGCATTTCAAGCGCGAGCCGGTGTTCCTCGCACATTGCAAAAGATGGGGCGCGGCACGGCTCGCGCGGACGCTGCCGCTGATCCAGGAGGCGGTCAGGCGCACGCGCCGGTCGCCCGAGCTCGAAGGCGCCTTCGCCGAACGGCTCGTGCTCACGATCACGTCGAGGATTTGACGGACGCGGTCGCCGGTGTATGAGTGCGGCCAAGCAAGAGGCGCGCATGGACGAGCGCAACAAGAACTCTCGAAGCACGCGGCAAGCTGTTCGCGCTTCTCAAAGAGAAGGCGTTCCGACGCGGCCGCGTGGTGCTCGCCTCCGGGCGTGAGAGCGATTTCTATTTCGACATGAAACCGGCCATGCTCGACCCCGATGGCGCCGCGCTCATGGCTGAGCTAATTCTTCAACAAATTCATGGTGTTAAGGCAGACTGCATCGGCGGTCTGGAGATGGGGGCGGTGCCGCTCATCGCGCCGGTCGCCATGCGCAGCGTTGAGGTCGGGCGCCGCCTGCCTGGGTTCTTCGTGCGCAAAGCGGTCAAGGATCACGGCACCAAGAAGCGCGTCGACGGTACCGACATTGCCGGCAAGACCGTGGTCATTCTCGAGGACGTGACCACCACCGGCGCATCGGCGATGGACGCGGTCAAGGCGGTCGAGGAGGCCGGCGCGAATGTCGCGCTCGTACTGTCGATCCTGGACCGGGGCGAGGGTGCCGCCGAGCTCTATGCCAAAGCCGGCATTCCGTTCAAATCGCTGTTCCGCGCCGAGGAGTTTCTCGCCGCGAGCTAGTGCGAACAGCTAGTGCTTCGGGCGGCGCAACAGCCGATGGCGAACGTCCTCGAGCTGATCGAGCGATGCGTAGCGGATGCGCAGCTCGCCCTTCTCGCCCTTCCCTTTGCGGATCTCGACGTCGAGTCCGAGGGCGTCGTGCAACTCCAACTCGGCAGCTTTGGTGTCGGCATCCTTGCTCTTCTGCCGCTTCGGCTTTGCGGTGCGCTCCCGCGTGAGCGCCTCGACCTGGCGCACCGATAGTCCAAGATTCACCGCGCGAGCGGCGATCCCCTCGGCATCGCCCCGTCCGACCAGCGGTCTCGCATGGCCGGCGCTCAATTGCCCGGTCCGCACCAGGTCCTGCACGCTGTCCGGTAGCTTCAACAAGCGTAGCGTGTTGGCGAGATGGCTGCGGCTCTTGCCGATGACCTTGGCGAGGTCCTCCTGCGTGTAGCCGTGGCCGTCCATCAGCAGCTTGTAGCCCTCGCCCTCCTCGATCGCGTTCAGGTCTTCGCGCTGGACGTTTTCGATGATGGCGATCTCGACCGCTTCTTGGTCGGACAGTGCGCGCACCACGACCGGCACGTCGTGCAGATTGGCAAGTTGCGCCGCGCGCCAGCGGCGTTCGCCGGCGACGATCTCAAAGGTGTCGCCGGTCGACGGCCTGACCACCAGCGGCTGCACCAGCCCGCGCTCGCGGATCGAGGCGGCGAGTTCCTCGAGCTGCGCCTCGGCAAAGTTGCGTCGTGGGTTGAAGCGCCCGGGCTTGAGCGCGGCGAGCGGCACGCGCCGCTGATCGTCCTCCGCGCCGAATCCGGCGTCGTCGATGCGATCGCCGATCAGCGACGCAAGCCCCCTGCCCAACCTTGTCTTCTGCGCGCCTGCCGCCATGGCAGTCTCCTTCCCTTTGATTCGCCGATAGACGATCACGCCGCACGCATTCGCCGCTCGCGCTCGATCACTTCGGAGGCGAGCTGGATGTAAGCTTGGCTGCCGGAGCAGCGATAATCGTAGAGCAGCACCGGTTTCCCATGCGACGGCGATTCGGCCACGCGGACGTTGCGCGGGATGATGGTGGTGTAGACCTTCTCGCCCAGCACGCGCCGCACGTCCTCGACCACCTGGTCGGACAGGCTAGTGCGCTGGTCGTACATGGTGAGCACCACGCCGTGGATCTGGAGCTTGGGGTTGAGGCGGACCCTGATCTCCTCGACGGTGCTCAAGAGCTGGGCCAGCCCTTCGAGCGCGAAGAACTCGCATTGCAACGGCACCAACACGGCGTCGGCCGCGGCCAAAGCGTTAACAGTTAGTAAATTCAGCGACGGCGGACAGTCGATCAACACATAGGTGGTCGCCAGGTCGGGCGTCTCGGAAGCAGTCATGGCAGCGAGACAATCGCGCAAGCGATAGTGCCGGCTGCCCGATGCCCCCACCTCGCGCTCGAACGACATGAGATCGATGGTGGCGGGCACGATCGATAGGCGCGGCACATGGGTCGGCACCCTCGCCGCGGTGATTGGGCTCTGGCCACTCAACACATCGAACGTCGATATCGGGCGCTCGTCGACGCCGAGCCCGGTGCTGGCATTGCCTTGCGGATCAAGATCGACAATCAACACGCGCTCGCCGACGGCCGCCAGCGCCGTGCCGAGATTGATGGCGGTGGTGGTCTTGCCCACGCCGCCTTTCTGGTTGGCAAGCGCGAGAATGCGCGTGCGCTTGAGCCCGAAGGCGGTCATGACGTGCCCGCTCTATCGCGCGGGCGAAGCGCCCTCACCTCGACAATATGCGAATCGGCCGAGGTGAGGCTCGGGTGCAACGAAACGGCGAAGTCCCAAGTCATCTTGGCCGCCTCGATCTCCGCTTCCGCCTCGCGGCCTTTCAGGAACAGCCCCCTGGTGGTTGGCCCGAAAAACGGATGGGCCAGTTCGAACAGACGCGGTAACGGCGCGAGCGCCCGTGCGCTGACCACGTCGGGCCTGAGCCTGTGAGCGCTTTCGCCGAGTTCTTCAATGCGCATGGCGTGGATGTCCACGGGCGCCTTGGTCTCGCGCGCGACCTCGGCGAGGAACGCGCATTTCTTTTTGTTGCTGTCGACGAGATGCATGCGGAAGTCCGGCCTCCCGGTTTGGAGGATGGCGACGACAAGCCCGGGAAAACCTGCCCCTGACCCGAGATCCAGCCAGAGTCGCGCCTCCGGCGCAAGCGCGCGTATTTGGGCCGAAATCGGCGAAATGGCGGGGCCAGAGCTGGGGCAGGGTGGAGGGGGCTACGAGATTGGTGGATTTCTGCCAATGGGCGAGGAGGGTAGCGTAGCGTTCCAGCCTGTGGATTGTTTCACGTGCAACATTAAAGACTTCCGCGAAATCTTCAGGGCCGCTGACGGGAGCCAACCCCTGGCCGCTTGACATGGTCCGGCTCAGGCGCTTCGCGTCGCCCGGCCCTTTTTCAGGTGAGCCAGGAGCAGCATCAGCGCAGCCGGAGTCATGCCGTCGAGTCGCGCGGCTTGACCAAGGCTCGCGGGCCGGTGCCGGTCGAGCTTCTGGCGAAGCTCGCTGGACAGACCGGGCAGGGCGGCGAAAGCGAACCCGGCCGGAATGGCAATCGCCTCGTCCTTGCGGAACGTGGCGATGTCGAGCTCCTGGCGCTTGACGTAGACGGCGTAGCGCGCGTCGACCGCGAGCTGCTCGGCGATGTCTCGGTCGATCTGAGCGATCTCCGGCCAGATGGCGGTGAGGCGTGCGACGTCGACTTCGGGGTAACTCAGCAGATCGACGGCGCTGCGCTTGCGCCCGTCGCGATTAATGCCGAGCCCGAACTTAGCGGCCTCGTCAGGGGTGAGCGTGAGGCTCGCGAGCAGTGCCGCCCCCGCCTCCAACTGCTTGGCCTTGGCGGCAAAGGCGTCCCGCCGCGCGGCGCCGACGCAGCCAATGGCGAGCCCACGCGGCGTCAGGCGCTGGTCGGCATTGTCGGCGCGGAGCGTCAGCCGGTATTCGGCTCTGGAGGTGAACATGCGATAGGGTTCGGTCACGCCGCGGGTAACGAGATCGTCGATCATCACGCCGAGATAGCCGTCGGCGCGGGATACGGCGAAGCGCCCTGCCCCGCCGCCAGCTGCAAGCGCGGCGTTGATGCCGGCGATGAGCCCCTGCCCGGCGGCTTCCTCGTAGCCGGTCGTGCCGTTGATCTGGCCACCCAGGAACAATCCGGCGATCGCCTTGGTCTCGAGGCCTTCGGTCAGCTCGCGCGGATCGACATAGTCGTATTCGATGGCGTAGCCGGGCCTGACGACGCGCGCGTACTCGAGACCCGGGATGGTCTTGAGGAATTCGTACTGTACGTCCTCGGGCAGCGAGGTCGAGATGCCGTTCGGATAGACGGTGTGGTCGTCGAGGCCTTCCGGCTCGAGGAAAATCTGATGGCTGTGGCGCTCCTTGAAGCGGACCACCTTGTCTTCGATCGAGGGACAATAACGCGGGCCGACCGACTCGATGGCGCCGGAGTACATCGGCGCGCGGTCGAGATTGCGCGCGATGATGTCGTGGGTCGCGTCGGTGGTGTGGGTGATGTGGCACACGACCTGCGGCGTCTCGATCTTGTCGGTGAGGAAGGAGAACGGGCGCGGCGGGTCATCGCCATGCTGGACCTGGAGGCCGTCCCAGCAGATGGTGCGACCGTCGAGGCGAGGCGGGGTGCCGGTCTTGAGCCGGCCCATGCGGAGCCCGAGCCCGTAGAGCCGGGTCGACAGACCGAGGGCAGGCGCCTCGTTCATGCGGCCGGCTGGGATCCTGGTCTCGCCGATATGGATCTGCCCGTTGAGGAAGGTGCCGGTGGTCAGCACCACCGCGCCGGCGGAGAGGCGGCGGCCGTCGGCGGCGACGATGCCGGTGACGCGGCCGTGGTCCACGGTCAGGTCCTCGACCGCGGCTTCGATCACTTCGAGGCCCGGGGTGGCTTGGATCGCCGCCTGCATGGCCTGGCGGTAGAGCTTGCGGTCGGCCTGGGCGCGCGGGCCTTGCACGGCGGGGCCCTTGCTGCGGTTGAGCACCCTGAACTGGATGCCGGCCTGGTCGGCGACGCGGCCCATCAGCCCGTCAAGGGCATCGATCTCGCGCACCAAATGGCCCTTGCCCAGGCCGCCGATGGCCGGATTGCAGGACATCTCACCGATGGTGGCGAAGCTGTGGGTGACGAGGGCCGTCTTGGCGCCCAGGCGCGCCGCCGCGGACGCGGCCTCGCAGCCGGCATGGCCGCCGCCGATGACGATGACATCGAAGCCCTGGCGCTCGTTCTTGGTCATTGGCCGGTACCTAATCTGTTCGCGCGCTTCCGTCAAAGCGGACCCTAATTGTTTCACGTGAATCAAGTTGGGCCCCGGCCCTATTTGCCGATGCAGAACTCGGCGAAGATGGCACCCAGCACCTCCTCGACATCGATCCGGCCGGTGAGCCGGCCGAGATGGCGGGCGGCCAGGCGAAGCTCCTCGGCCTTGAGCTCGGGGCTCAGCAAGGGCTCGCCGAACCGCTCAAGCGCGGCTTGCGCGGCCCCAAGCTCGACCCGATGGCGGGTCCGGGTCAGGAGCGGCGCCCCTGCCCCGGATTCGGCGGCGAGCGCCGCTTTCTCCGCCAGCGTCTCGACCAGATTGACGATGCCCTCGCCGGTCTTGGCCGAGACACTGACGGCCTCCCTGCCCGCGCCTGCGCCCGGCGCCAGATCGATTTTGTTCAATACGGGAATGACCCGGGGCTTTACCGGGATGACCCCGGGCTTTGCGCGCATTTGCCCGGATTTGTCTGGGATAAGGTCGGCAGGCGCATCCCAGTGCGGCGCGGTGGCATCGACCAGCCACAACACCAGATCGGCGTCCCCTGCCCGCGCCAATGCCCGTCTTATCCCCTCTTCCTCCACCACGCCCGACGCCTCGCGCAGGCCGGCAGTGTCGATCAGCATCACCGGCACGCCGCCGAGATCCAAATGAACCTCGATGACGTCGCGCGTGGTGCCGGCCTCCTCCGACACGATCGCCACGTCGCGCTTGGCCAGCGCGTTCATGAGGCTCGACTTGCCGGCATTGGGTGGACCGGCGATCACGACCCGCAACCCGTCGCGCAATCTCTCGCCGCTCCGCTCGGCGAGATGGCGCGCGATCGACGCGCGCAAAGACGCGACGACGGCGTCGGCCTTAAGGCCGACATCGGCGATCACGTCGCCCTCGTCGGCGAAATCGAGTCCGGCCTCGAGCAACGCTTGCGCGCGCAGCAGCTCGTCGCGCCAATTTTCGTAGAGCGTGCGCAGCGAGCCTTGCGATTGGGCGAGCGCCTGACGGCGTTGCGCCTCGGTCTCGGCTTGCACGAGATCGGCCAGGCCCTCGACCTCGGTGAGATCGAGCTTGCCGTTCTCGAACGCGCGGCGCGCGAACTCGCCGGGCTCGGCGAGCCGCGTGCCGTCGAACGCGAGCACCGCGTCGATCACCGCGCGGATCACGGCGCGGCTGCCATGGACGTGAAGCTCGGCCATGTCCTCGCCGGTGAAGCTCGCAGGCGCCGGGAACCACAGCACCAGGCCGCGGTCGATCGGCGCTTGCGGCGGCCCGATGTCGCGCAAGGCGGCGTGACGGGCAGGGGGCAGGCCGCCGCACAACGCCTCGAGCACGCCGCGCGTGTGCGGTCCGGATATCCGGATCACGGCGATGGCGGCACGGCCGGCGCCGCTGGCCGGCGCCACAATCGTATCGTTTGACTCGGCGATCTTGCGCTCCATTGCGTTATCCTAGGCCGCGAGCGAAGGAAGGGCCATGCAGGAGCGCGTAGACGGTAACCGGCTGGGCCGCGAGACCAGCCCCTATCTCCTCCAGCACAAGGACAATCCGGTGCATTGGCGCGCCTGGGGCGAGGCGGCGCTGGCCGAGGCGAAGCGCAGCGGCAAACCGATCCTGCTGTCGGTCGGTTACGCCGCCTGCCATTGGTGCCACGTCATGGCCCATGAGAGCTTCGAGGACGAAGCGACCGCGCGCGTGATGAACGAGTTGTTCGTCAACATCAAGGTCGACCGCGAGGAGCGCCCGGACGTCGATGCGATCTACATGGGCGCGCTGCACGAGCTCGGCGAGCAGGGCGGCTGGCCGCTCACCATGTTCCTCACCTCCGACGCCGAGCCGTTCTGGGGCGGGACGTATTTCCCGCGCGAGGAACGCTACGGCCGTCCGGCATTTGTCCGTGTACTGAATGAAGTGGCGCGGATCTATCGCGACGAGCAGGACAAGGTGCGGCAGAACGCCGACACGCTGAAGGACCGGCTCAAGCCGCGCGCCCGCGGCACCGGCGCCCCGCCGCCGAACGAAGCGACGCTTGCCGATCTCGCCCGGCGCCTGGTGCAGGCGGTCGATCCGGTGATGGGCGGCATCAGGGGCGCGCCGAAATTCCCACAAGTCCAGTTCTTGAATCTCTTGTGGCGCGCAGGCCTGCGCTTCGGGCTCCCTAATCCGCTCGAGGCGGTCGACCTCACGCTGACCCATATCGCCCAAGGCGGCATCTACGATCATCTCGGCGGCGGCTTCGCCCGTTATAGCGTCGACGAGCGCTGGCTGGTGCCGCATTTCGAGAAGATGCTGTACGACAACGCGCAGCTGATCGAGTTAATGACCGAGGCGTGGCGCGAGACGAAGTCGCCGCTCTATGCCGAGCGCATCGAGCAGACCATCGACTGGCTCCTGCGCGAGATGACGGTCGAGGGGACTAGTCCCGAAGGCGGCGGGTTCGCGTCGTCGCTCGACGCCGACAGCGAGGGCGAGGAGGGCAAGTTCTATGTGTGGTCGCTCGCCGAGATCAAAGAAGTTTTAGGCGAAACGGACGCGAGCGTCTTCGCCGCAATCTACGATGTGACGGCGGCCGGGAATTTCGAAGGCCATAACATCATCAACCGGCTCGGCGCGATCGAGCTCGCCGACGACGAAACCGAGACGCGGCTCGCGGCGATGCGCGCGATCCTGTTGGGACGGCGCGCCCGGCGCGTCCGGCCCGGCTTCGACGACAAGGTGCTGGCCGACTGGAACGGCCTGATGATCGCAGCGCTCGCCAATGCGGCGCAAGCGTTCGACCGGGCCGATTGGCTCGAAGCGGCGGAGCGCGCCTTCGCGTTCGTCAGTACGCGGATGACTTCGGACGGGCGGCTGCTGCATGCCTGGCGCGCCGGCGAGGCCAAGGCGCCGGCCACCGCATCCGACTACGCCAACATGATCCGCGCCGCGCTGGCGCTCGCCAACGCCACCGGCGACCGCGACTATGTCGCGCTCGCGCATGCCTGGGTGGACGTGCTCGACAAGCATTATTGGGCGGACGATCTCGGCGGCTATTATTTCGCCGCCGACGATACCGGCGATCTGATCGTGCGGCCGTTCAGCGGCCAGGACGAGGCGACGCCCAACGCCAACGGCGTGATGGTGTCGAATTTGATGGCGCTCTATCTGTGGACCGGCGAGGCGCGTTACCGCGACCGCGCCGAAGCCATATTGCGCGGCTTTGCCGGCGCCATGGCTGAGAACGTGCTGGCCCATGCGGGCCTGCTGGCGTCGACCATCGACGTGGCGGCGCCGGCGCTGATCGTGCTGATCGTGCCGGAGGGCGGCAATGCCTCGGAGCTGCGCGGCGCGCTGGCCGAAATGTCGCTACCGAACGCCGTGGTGCAGGAAATCAGGGCAGGGGAGTCGGGCGCTAGCGCCTTACCCGAGTTATCGCCGGCGCACGGCAAGACCGTGATCGACAACAGGCCCACCGCCTATGTCTGCATCGGCCCGCAATGCTCCCTGTCGGTGACCGAGCCCGCGGCCCTGGTGGAGACGGTGAAGACCGCGCGGCAACTCTCTATCGCCTAGACTTTGTCATGCCCGCGCCGCGCAAGGGAGCTTACCTAGCCTAACATCTTGTCATTGCCCGGCTTGATCGGGCAATCCAGTAAACACAAGAACTCAGTTCGTGAGGGAGCGCGTCTACTATGTCTACATCCTAGCCAGCCGAATTGGCGGGACGCTCTATGTCGGCGTGACCAGCGATCTTGTTCGACGAGTCTATCAACATCGCGAAAAGCTGCTGAAGGGCTTCACCGAGAAGTACGGAGTGAGCCGCCTCGTCTACTATGAAGCGTTCGGTGAGATCGGCGCTGCAATTCGTCGCGAGAAACAACTGAAGCGATGGAACCGCGCGTGGAAGGTCCAGCTCATCGAGAAGAAGAATCCGAACTGGGACGACCTCTATCCCGTGATCGCAATCCCCTGACACTTGTCATGCCCGCACGCGGGCAGCCAGTAGCCCCTGCATCGGTTATCAAACCACGACCGGGAGTACTGGATTGCCCGGTCAAACCGGGCAATGACAATAACCAGGACAGTCGCAGAGCGGCGCCCCGGGGTTACTGGATCGCCCGGTCAAGCCGGGCGATGACAACGGAGGGTCGGAGGGCTACCCCGCCAAAGCCAGGTCGCCGGTTGTGGCGCGGGCGGTGGTGCCATTCCGCGCGGCTTCGCGGTCGTCGCGGTCGAGCCACGGGCTCCACGGCTCCGGCGCGATCACCGCAATTTGAGCGTCGGAATGGTTGAAAGTCCGCATTGGATGGCCGGGACAAGCCCGGCCATGACGACCTGAGGAAATGTCGGCGAGTTTCTGCCCCGACACCCTCAGGTGTTCATCGAACTCGAAGAATTCCGCGTTGCTCTTGGTCTGCTTCAGCTTGTCGAGCAAGAACTCGATGGCGTCCTGGGTGCCCATCGGGTTCAGGATGCGCCGCAGCACATACATCTTCTTGAGCTGATCCGGCGGGACCAGCAGTTCTTCCTTGCGGGTGCCGGAGCGGGCGATGTCGATGGCCGGGAAGGTGCGCTTGTCGGCGACCTTGCGATCGAGCACCAGCTCGGAATTGCCGGTGCCCTTGAACTCTTCGAAGATCACTTCGTCCATGCGGCTGCCGGTATCGATCAGCGCGGTGGCGATGATGGTGAGCGAGCCGCCTTCCTCGATATTGCGGGCGGCGCCGAAGAAGCGCTTCGGCCGCTGCAACGCGTTGGCGTCGACGCCGCCGGTCAGCACCTTGCCGGAGGACGGCACCACGGTGTTGTAGGCGCGGCCCAGACGCGTGATCGAATTGAGCAGGATCACCACGTCGCGCTTGTGCTCGACCAGCCGCTTGGCCTTCTCGATCACCATCTCGGCGACTTGCACGTGACGCGAGGCGGGCTCGTCGAAGGTGGACGAGATCACCTCGCCCTTCACCGAGCGCTGCATGTCGGTCACTTCCTCGGGGCGCTCGTCGATCAACAGCACGATCAGATAGCACTCGGGGTGATTGGCGGTGACGGCGTGGGCGATGTTCTGGAGGATCACGGTCTTGCCGGTGCGCGGCTGGGCCACGATCAATCCGCGCTGACCCTTGCCGATCGGCGACACGATGTCGATCACCCGGCCGGTATTGTCCTTGCGGGTCGGATCGAGCGTTTCCATCTCGAGCCACTCGTCAGGATAGAGCGGCGTCAGATTGTCGAAGTGAATCTTGTGGCGCTGCTTCTCCGGGTCCTCGAAATTGATGGTGTTGACCTTGAGCAGGGCGAAATAGCGCTCGCCGTCCTTCGGGCTTCTGATCTGGCCCTCGACGGTGTCGCCGGTGCGGAGACCGAACCGGCGGATCTGCGACGGCGAGACGTAGATGTCGTCGGGGCCGGCGAGATAATTGGAATCGGGGGAGCGCAGGAAGCCGAAGCCGTCCTGCAGCACCTCGACCACGCCGGTGCCGGTGATCTCGACGTCGCGCGCCGCGAGTTGTTTTAGAATCGCGAACATGAGCTCCTGCTTGCGCATGGCGCTCGCGTTCTCGACGGCGACCTCCTCGGCGAAGCTCAACAGCTCCGTCGGCGATTTGGTCTTCAAATCTTGCAGCTTCATTTCCTGCATACGCTGCTACTCCAAAAGGGGAAGGGATGAACTTGGTGTTTCGAATGCCGCGCGGGGCCGCGCGGATGCAAAGGAAGGGAAAAGGATGTACCTCGGCGGGAAGGCAGAGCTCGGCGCCTGATCCGCTCCGGGTGACCCGATCTTTTGGGGGGAAAGGCGGGCCGCGACAGCGTCCCGAATTGGATGCGACTCATCTTATAGCAGACCCCGAAGGCGGGTGAAATAGCTTTGCCGCAGCCTAGAAAGGCCGAACCACCACCAGAATCACGATCAAGATCATCAGCACGGTGGGGATCTCGTTGGCGATGCGATAGAAACGCGCCGACCGCGTGTTGCGATCCAAGGCGAAGTCCTTGGTCCACACCGCCAGCAGCCCATGATAGGCCGACAGCGCCAGCACGAGGATAAGCTTGGCGTGAAACCAGCCGTCCCGCGACCAGTCGATCAGGCCGGAGAACGCCAGGATCAGACCGAGCAGCCAGCTCGCCAACATGGCCGGCGTGGTGATGTATCGGAGCAGCCGGCGCTCCATCACCTTGAACGTCTCCGACTGCTCCGAGCCGACCTTGCTCATCGCGTGATAGACGAACAGGCGCGGCAAATAGAGCAGGCCTGCCATCCAGGCGATGATGGCGACGATGTGGAAGGCCTTGATGTAGGCAAGGAGCATCAGAAGTGCCAGGGGGACGGGTTAGGCGGCGCCGGCTTTTACCAGACCGACCAGGCGGGTGACATGCTCGATCGGCGTCTCGGGCAGAATGCCATGACCGAGATTGAAGATGAAAGGTCGCGAACTCAGCGTTTCGAGGATCGCCGCGACGCGACGCTCAAGCTCCGGTCCGCCGGCAACAAGAAGCACCGGATCGAGATTGCCCTGCACCGGGAGATGCTCCTGCAATCTCGCCCGCACCCAGCCGATCGGCATGCTGGTGTCGCAGCCGATCGCGTCGATCCCGGTGTCCCTGGCGTAGCGCTCGGCAAGCACGCCGGCGCCGCGCGGGAAGCCGATCACGGGGATGTCCGGGAGCTTCGCCTTGACCAGCTCCACAAGCCGCTTGGTCGGTGCGACGCACCAGCGCTCGAATTCGCCCTCTGGCAGGCTGCCGGCCCAGCTATCGAAGATCTGCAAGGCACGCGCGCCGGCCTTCGCCTGGTTCACCAGGTAATCGGCAGAAACCTCGACCAGGAGATCGATCAGGCGCTGGAACGCCGCCTCGTCGCGATAGGCGAGCAATCTCGCCGCGGCCTGGTCCTTGCTGCCGCCGCCCTCGACCATGTACGTCGCCACCGTCCATGGCGCGCCGCAAAAGCCGATCAACGGCACCGCCTTCGGCAGTTCGGCTACCACCCGCTCGACGGTCTCATAGACCGGCGCAAGGACCTCGGCGCTTCTTGCCCGATGAAGCGCGGCAATAGCCCGAGCGTCGGCAACCGGCTCGAGTTTGGGTCCTTCGCCCTCAATGAATTCGACCCTCTGCCCGAGCGCGTAGGGAATGATGAGGATGTCGGAGAACACAATCGCCGCGTCAAGATCGAACCGTCGCAACGGTTGCAGCGTTACTTCGGCGGCGAGCTCAGGCGTGCGGCAGAGATCGAGGAAGGAGGCGACCTTGCCCCTTACTTGCCGGTATTCCGGCAGATAACGCCCCGCCTGACGCATCAGCCAGATCGGCGGCGGAGAGGCGGTCTGTCCGGCAAGGGCTTTGAGTAAAGGGCTGTCTGAAAAAGGTACACGCAACATTGCTGTCCCTAAAACTCTATAAGAGAGAGTCTCTCTAAGATTTCTACTGTTACAGTTATGTCGTGAATAGCGGACATTCAGTTCTGTCACCAGGCTCTCTACAGAACCCTTTTAAAGGGTCGGACGATTTGAATGTCGCGGCGATGACGATGTGGCTAACCTCGCGTTGAAAGCCGCGCAACCGCTAATCCGCAAGTCTCGCGAGCGAGGTTTGAGCCATTGGCAAACGTGTGGAAGGGCTGTGGAAAAACGGCCTTGGCGTCCTGGGGACAGCAAAGGGTATTGTTGCTCTGTCCATAACTGGGGTCGGTTTCTCGACAGCAGCGAATCTGTGAAGAACTTGTACCCCTTGTTCAGGACTGGCGGGTATAGGAGCTATTGCCCGCCGGACTTGTTCTGGTAACCCGGCACGGTTATCCAAAGGGATTGCCATGGATATCCCGCGAACTTTCCACCTGCACATGATCTCCGATGCGACCGGAGAGACGCTGGTTACCATCGCCAAGGCGGTCAGGGTGCAATACGCCCAAGTTCGGGCGATCGAGCACCTGCACCCCTTGGTCCGCAGCCGCCGCGAGCTTGCGCGGGTGGTGAAGGATGTCGAGGCGGCGCCCGGGATCGTGCTCTACACGCTGTTCAACCGCGAGCTTGCCGAGGAGCTGGAGAAGTCCTGCAAGCGGCTGAACATCCCTTGCGTGCCGGCGCTAAAGCCGATCCTGCAAGTGTTCGAATCCTATCTCGGCACGCCGGCGACCCCGACAGTGGGCGGGCAGCATGTGCTCGATGCCGATTATTTTCGCCGGATCGAGGCGCTCAACTTCACCATGCTGCACGATGACGGCCATCTGCCGCCAAATCTCAACGACGCCGATATTCTGCTGGTAGGCATCAGCCGGACCTCGAAAACGCCGACCGCGATCTATCTCGCCAATCGCGGGTTCAAGACCGCCAATGTGCCGCTGGTGCCGGGTGTCGACTTTCCACCTCAGATCGAAGCGCCGACCAGCGCGTTCGTCGTCGGTTTGGTGGCGAGCCCCGAGCGCATCTCCCAAGTGCGCCAGAACCGCGTCATCGAGCATGCGCATAATCACCTCGACGACTATGTCGACCGGGAGGCCATCGCCGCCGAGATTGCCCAAACGCGGGCGCTATGCGCGCGCCACGGTTGGCCGATCATCGATGTGACCCGGCGCTCCATCGAGGAGACGGCAGCCGCGATCATCCGCCTCTATCACGATCGCGAAGCGCCGGCGCTCGAAGCATGAGCAGCTTCTTGCAGGCCGGACGGCCGCCCTTGATCCTCGCTTCGGGTAGCAAGTCGCGGGCGCTGATGCTCGAAGCGGCCGGGCTTGCCTTCATCGTCGAGCCGCCCGGCCTCGATGAGAGCGTCATGCGCCAAGCCATCAGCGGCGAGAAGGCGCTCGATCCGCACGATATCGCCGAGGTTCTGGCCAGAGCCAAAGCCGAAGCGGTCAGCGACCTTGCCCGTCAGGCTTATGTGATCGGCGGCGACCAGATCCTCGCGCTCGGCAAGACCATCATGTCCAAACCCGACAGCATGGAGGCGGCGCGCCGCCAGCTGCTCGATCTCAGCGGCAAGACCCACACGCTGCACACCGCGGTCGCCGTGGCGACCAATGGCGAGACGCTGTGGGCCGAAACCACGGTCGCGACGCTGACCATGCGCAAGCTCACGCCTGAGTTCATCGGCCGTTACCTGGCTGCCGCCGGCGAGGAGGTGCTGGGTTCGGTCGGCGCCTATCAGCTCGAGTCGCTCGGCGTTCAGCTGTTCGACAAGATCGACGGCGATTATTTCTCCATCCTTGGCCTGCCGCTCATCCCGCTCCTCGACACGCTTCGGCGCGAGGGCGTCATCGAAGGCTGATGTCCATGAAACGCGCCTGCGTCATCGGCTGGCCGGTGGAGCATTCCCGCTCACCCTCGATCCATCGCTATTGGCTCGCGCAATACGGCATTGACGGCGCCTACGAGAAAGAACCGGTGCGCCCGGAGGACCTTGCGGGCTTTCTCGGCGCGCTCGAACAGCGGGGCTATGCCGGCGCCAATGTGACCTTGCCGCACAAGGAAGCTGCCTTGCGGCTGGCGGCGGTGGCCGACGAAGCGGCACGGGCGATCGGCGCCGCCAACACGTTGTGGCTAGACCAGACCGGCCGGCTTTGCGCCGGCAACACCGACGCTTACGGCTTCATCACCAATCTCGAAGCGGAAGCGTCAGGCTGGGATAAAGGACGCCGGCCGGTGATGGTGCTCGGCGCCGGCGGCGCCGCGCGGGCTATCGTGCATGGGCTTCTGTCGGAGGGTGCCGCGAGCATTGTTCTCACCAACCGAACGCGCGGCCGCGCGGATGCTTTGGCCCACGCCTACGGGCCGTCGGTCACGGTGATCGACTGGGACGACCGGCATCGGGCCCTGGCGGGGTGCGGCCTGCTGGTCAATGCCACCAGCCTCGGCATGACCGGCAAGGAGCCGCTCGACCTTGATCTTGCTGCGCTCCCCGCCAATGCCGTGGTGGCGGATATCGTCTACAGCCCGCTCCAGACCGAGCTGCTGGCGGCCGCGCGGGCGAGGGGGAACCGGACCGTGGATGGGCTCGGCATGCTGCTCTATCAGGCGGTGCCGGGGTTCGAGCGCTGGTTCGGCGTGCGCCCCGAGGTGACGCCTGAGCTCAGAGCCCATGTCGTGGCAACGCTCGGAGATGCATGATGCTGGTCATCGGGCTCACCGGCGGCATCGGCATGGGGAAATCGGCGGCGGCCGACCGCTTCGCGCAGCGCGGCATCCCCGTGCTGGATGCCGACGCCGAGGTGCACCGCCTCTATGACGGGGTTGCGGTCGGTACGATCGAGGCCGCCTTTCCCGGCACCACACGCGAGGGCAAGGTCGACCGCACGCTGCTCTCCCGAGCGATCGCGGGCTCGCCCGAGCGCCTCAAGCGGCTCGAGGAGATCGTTCACCCGATGGTGGTCGCGGCCGAGATCGATTTCCTGATCGAGCAGGAGAAGGCGGGCGCCAAGCTCGCCGTGCTCGAGATCCCGCTGCTGTTCGAGACCGGGGCCGATACCCGCGTCGACGTGACGGTGGCGGTCAGCGCGCCACCCGGACTCCAGCGGCAACGGGTAATGGCGCGGGATGGCATGACCGTGGACAAGCTCGAACATCTGTTAGCGCGGCAACTGCCTGACGCCGAGCGGGTCGCCAGGGCGGACTACGTTGTGGACAGCGGCTTGAGCCTCCAAGACATGCACGACAAGATCGATAAACTGATCGAATCGCTTAAAACGAAAGACGGGCGCGTGATGGAGCGGTTGCGCGCCCGCTAGCGAGGCAGCCGACTTTGCGCGAGATCGTGCTCGACACCGAGACCACCGGGCTCGACCCGTTCGACGGCCACCGGGTCGTCGAGATCGGCTGCATCGAGCTCCTCAACCGCATCCCGACTGGCCGGGTGTGGCACTGCCACCTCAACCCCGAACGCGAGGTGCCCTTTCAGGCCTTCGAGGTGCATGGCCTGTCCACCGAGTTCCTGCGCGACAAGCCGCGCTTCGGCGAGCTGGCCGACGACATGCTGACCTTCATCGAGGGCGCGATGCTGGTGATGCACAACGCTGCCTTCGATTTCGGCTTCCTCAACGCCGAGCTCGACCGGCTGGCGCGGCCGTTACTGCGCTGGGACCGGGTGGTCGACACGCTGGCGTTGGCGCGGCGACGGCATCCCGGCGCGCCGTGCAGCCTCGATGCGCTGTGCAAGCGTTACGGCGTCGATCTGTCGGAGCGCGAGACGCATGGCGCGCTGCTCGATTGCCGGTTGCTTACCGCCGTCTATGTCGAGCTGGTGGGCGGCCATCAGGCGCGGCTCGAATTTGCCGCGACCGGCGCCGAGGCGGCCCTGCTCGGGGCGAACCAAGATGCCATCAAGCCGCGGCAGAGGCCGCTTGCGCCGCGGCTGACCGCGGCCGAGATCGAGGCGCATCGCGCCTTCGTCGCCACGCTCGGCGCCGAGGCGCTTTGGCTGCGCTACTAGTTCTTGGCGGCGCCTTGGCTCTGGGCGAGATTCTGGGCGTAGAGCCTGCCGAAATCGATCGGATCGAGCATTAGCGGCGGGAAGCCGCCGTCGCGGATGATGTCGGCGAGCACGCGGCGCAGGAACGGGAACAGCAGCGTCGGGCAATCCACAAACAACACGGGCTGCAACAGATTTTGCGGTACGCCGCGCAGGCGGAACAGGCCGCCATAGATCAGCTCGACATTGTAGATGACGCCCTCGTCGCTCTTGGCGTGGACTTCGAGCTGGAGCGCAACCTCGTAGGCCTCCTCGCCGCGGGGTCCGGCATTCACATTGACTCCGACCTTGAGCTGCGGGTTCTGGCCGGCGCCCTGCAACGATTGGGGGGCGCCGGGGCTCTCGAAGGACAGGTCCTTGATGTATTGAGCGAGCACGGTGAGCTGAGGCTGGATGACGGCCTTAGGCCCGGCTTCGGGCGCCGGCTGGGGCGCCTCCGGCGGCGGACCATCGCCATTGGTCTTTTTGGGCTGATCGCCCTTTGCTTTGCTTTTCGCCATGGCCGTTATGACCCTCCACGGGTTGGCTAGCATGGGACCGACGATGGCCGCAATTCCGAGACGAGCCTATCTTTGCGTCACCCTGAATCGCGAGGCGATCTCGGTTAAGCTTCAAGCGGCGCCCGTTAGGGCTTGCGGCAATAACGAATTAAGTGCAAAGGCGTTTAGGGTTGGCTTGAGGGCGGCAGATGCCTTAAGCTTCGAGACGCGGGCAAGGGCAGGAATTTCTGCCCCCACCTCAGGCTCCCGCTGGCAAATCTCTAGGCGCGCACCAATATCCACCTAGAGAGTTCCGCATTGATCGCGGGCACCTCCATGAACGTAGGTCTTGGCAAAGCATGAGTGAAGCCTTCGACATCTACACATTGCTGTTCCTGGTGCTTGCCGTGGTCATCTTCATCCGGCTGCGCAATGTGCTCGGCCGGCGCACCGGCAACGAGCGCCCGCCCTATGACCCCTACACCACACCCGACGCCAAGCGGGCCGGCCCGCCTGAGGCTAATGAGCCGGTGGTGGTCCTGCCGCGCGGCCGCTCGGCGCGCGCGCCGGTCGAGGCGTCAGGCCCCTCGATGGCCGACATCGAGGCGAAGCTCGAGCGTCACGCCGCCAAGGACAGCCCGCTCGGGCAGTCGCTCACCGCGCTGATGCGCGCCGATCCCGGTTTCGATCCGGGACAGTTTCTCGACGGCGCCAAGGCGGCCTATGAGATGATCGTGATGGCCTTCGCCCAGGGCGACGAGGCCATGCTGGAGGAGTTGCTCGGCCCAGATGTCAATGACGGCTTTCAGCGCGCCATCCGCGAGCGCGAGAGCCGCGGCGAGAAGCTCGAATCGAACCTTGTCGGCATCGACAAGGCCGACATCATCGAGGCTGAGGTCAAGAACCGCACCGCCTATGTCACGATCAAGTTCGTGAGCGAGCTGATCTCGGTGACGCGCGACGCCGACGGCGATGTGATCGAAGGCGACCCCAAGAAGGTGCGCGAGGTGACCGATATCTGGACCTTCGCGCGCGAGGTCGCGTCGAAGAATCCCAACTGGAAACTGGTCGCCACCGAAGCCGCCAATTAGCTCACATCTCGTAAAGCTCTTGCCGCCGCTGGCGGCAATCGTTGTCGCGATTGCGCTCCTCCTTTGGAAGTGCGAAGTGGACGACCAGACGACGCTCAGGCTCATACCCATCAGCTTTGCCGACATCGCGGGCTGGGCCAAGGACGATCACGCCGCCGCGTTGGCCGTGCTGCTCAAGTCCTGCCGCAAGAGGCCGGCCAGCAATGCAGCTTGCAAAGTCGCGTTGGGCCTTGGCGACAAGGTCAGCCGCAAGACCGCGCGATATTTCTTCGAGACCCACTACACCCCGTATCGCGTCGACGAGGAGCAGCCCGGGCTCGCCACCGGCTATTACGAGCCCGAGGTGAACGGCTCGCGGGAGCGAACCGGCGCGTTCCAAATTCCCGTTTACGGCCGCCCCGACGATCTCGTGCAGGTGAAACCTGATCTGTTGCGCGCGCTGTACAACGACAGAAGCAGCGTGATGCGCCGGGAGGGCGACGATCTGGTGCCGTATTACACCCGCGCGGAGATCGAGGCGGGCGCGCTCGCCGGCCGCGGGCTCGAGCTGCTCTATCTCGACGATCCGGTGGAGCTGTTCTTCATGCAGATCCAGGGGTCGGGGCGGGTGAAGCTGACCGACGGCTCGTGGGTGCGGCTTGGTTATGCCGCCAAGAACGGCCACTCCTATACCTCGATCGGCAAGCTCCTCGCCGAGCGGGACGATCGCCCCCCGAACCTGACCATGGACGGGCTGAAGGACTGGCTGCGCGCCGACCCCGCGCGCGGCCGCGCCCTCATGGACAGGAATGCGTCTTACGTCTTCTTCCGCGAATTGCCCGAGGCACAAGCGGGCGAGGGTCCGGTCGGCGCGCAAGGCGTGACGCTCACGCCCGGCCGCAGCCTCGCCGTCGACCCGGCCTATCATGCGCTCGGCACGCCGATCTTCGTGACGGTGCCCGAGCTTGCCACGCCCGACGGCAAGCCCTTCCGGCGGCTGATGATCGCCCAGGATGTCGGCTCGGCCATCCGGGGCAAGGAGCGCGGCGACATTTATTGGGGCTCGGGCGATGCGGCCGGCGCCATTGCCGGCAGGGTCAAGCACGCGGCGCGGTTCTACGTGTTGCTTCCCAACCGTTAAGGTGGCTTGGGCTATGCTTGCGCCATGGGCAAGCGCGACACCGATCTTGAGACCGACGCCGAGCTATGGGCGCGGGTGGCGCGCAGCGCCCGGCCGCTCAAGAAGGGCAGGGCAGCCGCCGCTCCCGCCGCTGCGCCCAAGCCGCGCCCCAAGCCAGCTGCCAAGGAGTCCTCGCCCGCGGTGAAACCCGCGGCGAAGCCGGTGCCGAAGCGGGCACCCACCGCGCGCGGCGAGGCGCTCGACCGGCAGACCGCGCGGAAGCTCGAAGGCGGGCGCTTGGCGGTTGAGGCACGCTCGATCTGCATGGCATGCGGCAGCAGCGATGCCCACGCGGCGCTGCGGCGGTTCCTCAAATCGGCGCAAGGGAAGGGCCATCGGCACGTGCTGGTGATCACCGGCAAGGGCGCGCCGGCCGACGACTCCAGGCCGTTCTACGAGGCGGACGAGCGCGGCGTGCTGCGCCAGGCCGTGCCGCACTGGCTCACGGCGCCGGACCTCGCGCATGTCGTGATCAGCTATTCGGAAGCGCCGCGCCGACTCGGCGGCGAGGGCGCGCTGTATGTGCGGCTGCGTAAGGCCCGATTTACAAAATAAATTTCGACAAATCGGCGTTCTTGGCGAGGTCGCCGATATGTTCCTCGACATAGGCCGCGTCGATCACCACCTTCTCGCCGGCCCGGTCGCCGGCATCGAAGCTGATATTGTCGAGGATGCGCTCCATCACCGTCATCAGGCGGCGCGCGCCGATATTCTCCACGCTGGTGTTCACCTGGACGGCGATATCGGCGATGGCGCCGATGGCGTCCTCGGTGAAGTCGAGCTCGACGCCCTCGGTCTTCATCAACGCCACATATTGCCGGATAAGGCAGGCCTTGGGCTCGGTCAGGATGCGGCGGAAATCATCGCGCGTCAGCGGGCGCAACTCGACGCGGATCGGCAGCCGGCCTTGCAGCTCGGGCAGCAGGTCCGACGGCTTGGCGATATGGAAGGCGCCGGAGGCGATGAACAGAATATGGTCGGTCTTGACCGGCCCGTATTTGGTGCCGACCGTGGTGCCCTCGATTAGCGGCAAGAGATCGCGCTGAACGCCTTCGCGGCTGACGTCAGCGCCGATGCGCTCGGAGCGCGCGCAAATCTTGTCGATCTCGTCGAGAAACACGATGCCGTTATTCTCGACGTTGCGGATGGCCTCCTGCACGATCATGTCGTTGTCGATCAGCTTGTCGGATTCCTCGCTCAGCAGAATGTCGAATGAGTCGCGCACCGTCACTTTGCGCGGCTTGGTGCGGTTGCCGAGCGCCTTGCCGAGCACCTCGGAGAGATTGATCATGCCGACCTGGCTGCCCGGCATGCCGGGGATCTCGAACGACGGCATGGACGGCGTGTCGGACACCTGGATCTCGATCTCCTTGTCGTCGAGCTCGCCGGTGCGCAAGCGCTTGCGGAAGGCCTCGCGGGTCGACAGTGCCGCGCCCGAGCCGACCAGGGAATCGATCACCCGCTCCTCGGCGTTGAGCTGCGCCTTGGCGGCGACCTCCTTGCGCTTGACGTCGCGCACCAGGCCGATGCCGGCTTCGAGCAGGTCGCGCACGATCTGATCGACGTCGCGGCCGACATAGCCGACCTCGGTGAATTTGGTGGCCTCGACCTTGATGAAGGGAGCGCCGGCGAGCTTGGCCAGGCGGCGCGAGATCTCGGTCTTGCCGACGCCGGTCGGGCCGATCATCAGGATGTTCTTGGGCAGCACCTCCTCGCGCATGTCCTCGTCGAGCTGCTGGCGGCGCCAGCGATTACGCAGCGCAATGGCGACCGCGCGCTTGGCGTCGCGCTGGCCGATGATGTGGCGGTCGAGCTCGGAGACGATCTCGCGGGGGGAAAAACTGGTCATCGTTTACCGTCTTACCTTTTACTCGTCAGCGCCGGGCTCGACCCGGCGATCCAGAGCCGATCGCTCGGTGCCTGTTGCCCCTGGATGCCCGGGCCAAGCCCGGGCATGACGTGAAACAATCATTTTGTCGTATCGAGGGTTTCGACCACCACCTCGTCATTGGTGTAGACGCAAATCTTGGCGGCAATGGACATGGCCTTGCGGGCGATCTCCTCGGCGTTGAGAGTGCTGTCGAGCAGGGCGCGGGCCGCGGCCAACGCATAGGCGCCGCCCGAGCCGATGCCCATCACCGCATCGTCGGGCTCGAGCACGTCGCCGGTGCCGGTCAGCACCAGGCTCTCGTCGGCATCGGCCACGATCATCATGGCTTCGAGCCGGCGCAGATAGCGGTCGGTGCGCCAGTCCTTGGCCAGCTCGACGCAGGCGCGCTTGAGCTGATCGGGAAAGCGCTCGAGCTTGGTCTCCAGCCGCTCGAACAGCGTGAAGGCGTCGGCGGTCGACCCGGCGAAGCCGGCGATCACGTTGCCGCTGCCGACCCGCCGCACCTTCTTGGCCGTGCCCTTGATGATGGTCTGGCCGAGCGTGACTTGGCCGTCGCCGGCGATCACCACCTTGCCGCCCTTGCGGACGGTCAAAATGGTGGTGCCATGCCAGGTTTCAGACGAGTTGGAGAATCCCATGGTCCCACGCGATATCGGGAGGGAAGCCTGGTTCGTCAAGCTTTGGTGGCGTTAACGCTCTGATAGCACTCTCCGGCCGCCTCGCGTATAAGCGGGCGCTCGGAAGCGAATTGCTAAGAGCCGTGAGCTAAGCTTGAAAACCATGCAGAAGCCCAGCAAAGATACCGAAGCCCGGCGGGCGAGGGTCAGTCGCAAGACCAAGGAGACCGCGATCACGGCCGCCGTCGATCTCGACGGCACCGGCGCCTACGAGATCGCGACCGGGGTCGGCTTCCTCGACCACATGATCGAGCAGCTCGCCCGGCACTCCCTGATCGACATTTCGCTGAAGGCCGAGGGCGACCTTCATATCGACGATCACCACACCACCGAGGACTCCGGCATCGTGCTCGGCCAGGCGGTGGCCAACGCGCTCGGCGACAAGAAGGGTATCGCCCGCTACGGCATGGCCTATCTGCCGATGGACGAGACGCTGACCCGCGTGGCGCTCGACGTGTCGGGCCGGCCGTTCCTGGTGTGGAAGGTCGCGTTCACCCGGTCGAAAATCGGCGAGATGGATACCGAGCTGTTCCGCGAATGGTTCCAGGCCTTCGCCCAGCACGCCGGGTTGACGCTGCATGTCGAGACGCTCTATGGCGAGAATAGCCACCACATCGCCGAGACCTGCTATAAGGCGCTCGCCCGGGCGCTTCGTCAGGCCATCGCCATCGACGAGCGGCAAGCTTGGCACCGCGTGCCCTCGACCAAGGGCCAGCTTTAGCCATACCGCCAGTTCGGCTGAACCAGCGTGAGTCGCCGTGACCGTTTATTCCGTCTATGAGCCGCCCGTTCAGGTGCCGGATCTCGCGCTTCGCGCCGAGCGGTTGGCCTTCGTGAGGGAGGGCTTCTCCTGGCCGGCCTTGTTCGTGCCGATCCTGTGGCTGCTCTATTACCGCATGTGGGTCGAGTTCGTGTTGCTGGCGCTGATCTATGTCGCGCTGCAGCTCGTGTTCGGCACCGACGCCCAAGGACAGACCCTGTTCGGCTGGGCGAGCATCGCCATCGCCGTGCTGTTTGCGTTCGAGGCCAACGATCTGCGCGCGGCATCGCTCGAACGCCGCGGCTACCGGCTGGCGGGCGTGGCGAGCGGACGCGACCGGACCGAAGCCGAGCGCTCGTTCTTCACCGCCTGGCTGTTGCAGCAGGGTAAGGCCGCGCGCGATCCCGAGCGCGTGGCTGAGCCACGCCGCGAGGCCGAAGCGGGGCCGCCCATGGCGCGCAGCGAGGGTGAGGAGGTCATCGGGCTTTTCCCGCGGCCTTGACCCCCCATGCACGTCGCCATCATCGATTACGGTTCGGGGAATCTTCACTCCGCCGCCAAGGCGTTCGAGCGCGCGGCGCGGGAAGGGGGCTCACCGCTGAAGGTCAAGGTCACGGCCGAGCCTGACGAGGTGCGCGCGGCCGAGCGTATCGTGCTGCCCGGCGTCGGCGCCTTCGCCGATTGCCGCCAGGGGCTCGTGAACATCCCCGGCATGATCGAGGCCCTGGACGAGAGCGTGCGGCAACGCGGGTGACCGTTTCTCGGCATTTGCGTCGGGCTTCAGCTGATGGCCGAACGCGGGCTGGAACATGGGTTGACGCCCGGGCTCGGCTGGATCGGCGGCGAAGTGAGGGCGATCGCGCCGAGCGACCCCTCGCTCAAGATCCCGCATATGGGCTGGAACACACTCGATATCGCCAAGCAGCACGCCCTGTTCGAGGGCATTCCGACCGGAGCGGCCGGGCTCAACGCCTATTTCGTGCATTCCTATCATCTCGTGCCCTCTGGCGCCGAGACGCTGGTGGCCACCACCGACTATGCGGGGCCGATCACCGCGTTCATCGCCAAGGACAATATGGCCGGCAGCCAGTTCCACCCCGAGAAGAGCCAGACGCTCGGGCTGGCGCTGATCGCCAATTTCCTGAAATGGAAACCGTGATAGAGCGGGAGCGATGATCCTGTTCCCGGCCATCGACCTGAAAGACGGGCAATGCGTGCGGCTGCGCCAAGGCGAGATGACGCAAGCCACGATATTTAACGCCGATCCGGCGGCGCAGGCGCGCGACTTTGAGGACCAAGGCTTCGACTGGCTGCATGTGGTCGATCTGAACGGCGCGTTCGAGGGGCGCCCGGTGAACGAGACGGCGGTCGAGGCGATCTTCGATGCGGTGCATATCTCGATCCAGCTCGGCGGCGGCATTCGCGATCTCGACACCATCATCACCTGGCTGGGGAAGGGCGTCGACCGCGTGATCCTCGGCACTGCGGCGGTCCGTAACCCGGCGCTGGTGCGCGAGGCGGCGCGCGACTTCCCGGGCTGTATCGCCGTCGGCATCGATGCGCGCGACGGCAAGGTGGCGATCGAAGGCTGGGCCGAGGAGAGCGAGATGACCGCGCTCGACCTCGCGCGCAGGTTCGAGGATGCCGGCGTGGCGGCCATCATCCATACCGACATTTCTCGGGATGGCGTGTTGGAAGGCCTCAATCTGGAGGCGACCGCGGCGCTCGCCCGGGCGGTGAGCATTCCGGTGATCGCCAGCGGCGGGCTGTCCGGCATCGACGACGTGAAGCGGCTGCTCGAGCCGCGTTACGCCATGCTGGAAGGTGCCATCGCCGGCCGTGCGCTCTACGATGGGAGTCTCGATCCGCGCGCGGCGCTGGCTTTGCTGAAGGATCGCCGCGAAGCACGGAAGGGCAAAGGCTGAATGCGCGCCCGCACCATCTTCATCATTCTGCTGGTTCTGATTATCCTCGTGGCCTTCGGGCCGGCGCTGGTCGCGGTGATCAGCCAGACCATCGCCGAATGGTTCGGCTGTCAGGTCGACCTCAACCGGGTCATCCCGTGCATGATCGGCGGCAAGGACTACGGACAGACCTTTTACGATCTCGGCTTTCTGATCTGGTATTCCTATCTTTCGCTGCCGGCCGGCGCCGTGCTGTTCGGCGTGTGGCTGGTCGCGGCCATCATCGCCTTCGTCGTCAGCCGGACGCGACGCCGATCCGCAACGCAGTAGATTTCGAGCCATGCTGAAAATCCGCGTCATCCCCTGTCTCGACGTGAAAGAAGGCCGCGTCGTCAAGGGCATCAATTTCGTCGATCTCAGGGACGCGGGCGACCCGGTCGAGGCCGCCGCCGCTTACGACCAGGCGGGCGCCGACGAGCTCTGCTTCCTCGACATCACCGCCAGCCACGAGAAGCGCGGCACCATCCTCGACGTGGTCGCCCGCACCGCCGAGCGCTGCTTCATGCCGCTCACCGTCGGCGGCGGCGTGCGGAGCGTCGACGACGTGCGCGCGCTGCTGGAAGCCGGCGCCGACAAGGTGTCGATCAACACCGCGGCAGTGAAGGACCGCGGCCTGGTGCGTGCGGCGGCGGAGAAGTTCGGCGCGCAATGCATCGTGGTCGCCATCGATGCCAAGCGCGTGGCCGACGGCGCCGCGCCACGCTTCGAAATCTTCACCCATGGCGGACGCGAAGCAACCGGCATCGAGGCGGTCGGCTACGCGCGCGAGGTGGTGGCGCTTGGCGCGGGCGAGATCCTGCTCACCTCCATGGACCGCGACGGCACGCGCCAAGGGTTCGACCTCGAGCTGACCCGAGCCATCGCCGACGCCGTGAGCGTGCCGGTGATCGCCTCAGGCGGCGTCGGCACGCTCGACCATTTGGTCGAGGGCGTACGCCAGGGCCATGCTTCGGCCGTGCTGGCCGCCTCGATCTTCCACTACGGCGAGCACTCGATCGGCGAGGCCAAGGCGTACATGGCAGAAGCCGGGCTGCCCATGCGTCTCGACCGGTAAGGGTCGCGCGCCGCGAACGGCGCTTTCCGGCCCGCTCTGCCCGGCAAACAGGCAGTTGCCCCACTTTTAGTAAGGATTTCCGCGACGCGCCTATTCCCAGCTTCGTTGCGGCGGTGTATGAGGCAAGTCATGAGCAAAGACGTCTTAAGTCGCCTCGCCGCCATCATCAAATCGCGCCGGCACGCAAGACCAGAGGATTCCCATACCAGGCGGCTGCTCGACGAAGCGCCGATCAAGCCGGCCAAGAAATTGGGCGAAGAGGCCGTCGAAGTGGCCATCGCCGCGCTCGCCCAGGACAAGAAGGCGCTGGTGTCGGAGACCGCGGACCTGCTCTACCATCTGCTGGTGGTGCTGGAGTCGCGCAACGTCGCCCTTGACGAGGTGCTCGACGAGCTGGAGCGGCGCATGGCCCTGACGGCGGTCGGCGAGAAAAGGCAGAAGACCGCTTCGCGCTGACGAGGCGGGCGTCAGTACCGTGCCATGAACCCGCGTCCCACCGTCGCGTTCTCACCCTACGCCGTCTATCCGCGCGAAGATTGGGCGCGGCTTAGAGCCGACACGCCCCAGCCGCTGACCGAGGCGGAGCTCGACAATCTGGCGAGCCTGACCGAGCGGGTTTCGGCCGAAGAGGTGGTCGACATCTATTTGCCGCTCAGTCGGCTGCTGAACCTCTACGTCGAAGCGATCCAGACCCTGCATGGCAGCGCCACCCGCTTCCTGCGCAAGGGCGACGGCAAGATGCCGTTCATTATCGGCCTCGCCGGCAGCGTCGCCGTCGGCAAGAGCACCACGGCGCGCGTGCTCCAGGCGCTGCTAGCCCGCTGGCCGAGCCATCCAAGAGTCGAACTGGTGCCGACCGACGGGTTCCTGTTTCCCAACGTGCTGCTCGAAGGGCGCGGGTTGATGAACCGCAAGGGGTTCCCCGAAAGCTACGACCTGACCAAGCTGCTCAACTTCCTGGCCGAAGTGAAATCGGGCAAGGACCGCGTCGAGGCACCGGTCTATTCCCACCTGGTCTATGACGTGCTGCCGGACCAACGGCTCGGCATCGAGCGCCCCGACATCGTCATTGTCGAGGGACTGAACGTGCTCCAGCCCGCCAAGCTGCCGAAGGACGGCGAGGCCATTCCGTTCGTCTCCGACTTCTTCGATTTCTCGATCTATATCGATGCCGCCGACGAGCTGATCGAGAGCTGGTACGTGGAGCGCTTCCTGCGGCTTAGGCAAACCGCGTTCCGCGACCCCGCCTCCTACTTTCACCGCTATGCGGCGCTGTCAGAGGAGGAGGCGGTTGCTACCGGGCTATCGATCTGGCGGTCGATCAATCTCGTCAATCTGCGAGAGAACATCCTGCCGACGCGGCAGCGCGCCGATCTGATTCTGCGCAAAGGCGCCAATCATGCGGTCGAAACGGTGGCCCTGAGGAAGCTCTGATCGAGCCGGCTACTTCAGCGGCTCTTCATAGAGCTGCGCCGAGCCGAGACCGATATTCAGCCTGAGCATGGTGCGGCTGGCGAACACGCCCTCGTCGTCGAGCACCGTCGGGCGGCCGTCCTCGCTGGCGTAACGCAGCTTAGGCACCAAGGAAATATATTCATAATCAGTCCACAGCGACAGGCTGGTGCGCATGCCGATCTGTTTGCGGGTCTCGAGCGAAATGGTGCCGATGAACGCGAGATCGTCGGTGGAGCTTCGAAGCTGGGTGTTGCCCGGACCGGTGAAACGGCCGTTATAGTCGGTGTCGGCGTTGTAGAGACCGGCGCGCGCGGAGACGAAGGTCCGCAGGCCGAGACGATCATAGAGTCCGCCGACATTCTTTACGCCCGGGATGAAGCCGAAGCTGTATTCGCCCCCTAGGCCGATGTAGCCGCCGGCATAGGTCGTATCGAGGCTCTCCGTGTAGGAGAAAACGGTGCCGACCGAGCTGCGCAAGGTGTTGTCCTGATCGATGCCGCGCACGTCGGCGCCGATGATAAAATAATCATTCCGGTAGAAATTCGGCTTTTCGTACACCGGCTCGGCGCGCCCGAATTTGAGTTCGGCCTGCCCGCCCCAGTAATCAGCCTCGCGGTTGGTCTTGGTGGACAGAGTCGAACTAATGGAACTTGCTCCGGTACCGGGATCGACGACGACGCAATCAGTCGGCCCGCCATTGCAGTTCTTGCGGTCGTCGGTCTCGATATTGGCCCAGAAGCCCTTGACGGTGCCGGTCACGCGCGAGTTGCCCCACATGCCGAGCGCCGTCTCGATTCCACCGCCAACCGCTGGGCCGAAATCCAGCCAGTCGCTTTCGCTGTTCTTCTGCTTGCGGCCGTTATGTTCGGTGAACTTAATGTCGGGGAGGGATAGGAACTGAACGCCGCCGCCGACCCAGATGGTGGTGCCGTTGAAGGTGGCGGTGGTCATGTCCTGAGCGCGGGCAGCCGGCGCGAAGACACCCACACCAATGGCCGTAGCGGCCAACAGACAGATCGAAGTACGCATCACGAGCCCCCGCATCAGAATCGATCTGCAAGATAACAGCGAACGGCCTGCCGAGGGGGTTATCTCCAAGCTCCACAAAGCGATTTTGGCCTTCCGTGGCTGAAAAGCCACAGCACAGCAAGAGGCGGCGGGTCTCGGAAATATCAGGCTGTTCCGGCCCTATTTGAGCGGCTCCTCGTAAAGCGCCGCCGATCCAAGCCCGATATTCAAGCGCAGCGTCGTCCGGGTCGCCAAGGCCGAATCGTCCTCGATCGTGGTGACCTCGCCGGGCCCGTGGGCGTAGCGCATTTTCGGCACCGAGGAGTACCAGTCATACTCGCTCAACAGCGACAGGCTGGTCCGGGGCCCGAACTGTTTGCGCGTCTCGAAGGAGATACCCGCGATCACCGCTGCCTGGTCGTCCGAGAGCGAGAGCCGCGATCGCGTGGAGGATTTCCGTGCATTGTGGCGCGAAGGCCACAGGAGGCTAGTCAATCAGCCCATTCTCCTTGGCGAGGTCATGCAAGGAGATCTCGGGCCGGGCACCGATATGGCCGATCGCCTCGGCGGCGGCGATGCTCCCCAGACGCCCGCACACCGGCAGCTTCGCGCCGTGGGTCAGGCCATAGAGGAAGCCCGCCGCATAGAGATCGCCCGCGCCGGTCAGGTCGACCACTCTCCCCACCGGTTCGGCCTCGATCGCGATGGTTTCGCCGGCGGCCACGATCACCGAGCCCGCCTCCGAGCGGGTCAGCACGGCCAGTCTCGCAATCTTGCAGCGCGGCGTCGGCCGCCTCCTCGAAGGAGTTCACCTGGTAGAGGGTGGTGATCTCCTTTTCGTTGGCGAACACGATATCGGCGCCCTCCCGCACCAGGGCTTTGAAATCGTCGCGGTGGCGGTCGACACAGAACGCATCCGACAGGCTCAACGCCACTTTGGCGCCGACGGCCTTGGCCTCGCGCGCCGCGTCGCGGAACGCGGCCTTGGCCTCGTCGCGGTCGAACAGATAGCCTTCGAGATAGACGATCTTGGCGGCGCCGATCAGGTCGCGGTCGAGATCCTCCGGGCGTGAAGTCGACGCTGGCGCCAAGAAAAGTGTTCATGGTGCGCTCGCCGTCGGGCGTGACCAGGATGAGGCAGCGCGCGGTCGGCGCGCCGTCGGCCGCCGGCAGCGTGTCGTAGGCCACGCCGAGCGAACGGATGTCGTGGCGGAAGATGCCGCCGAACTGATCGGCGGCCACCCGGCCGATGAAGCCGCATTTGGCGCCGAACGAGGCGAGCCCGGCGATGGAGTTGGCCACCGACCCGCCGGAGCGCTCGACCGCGGGGCCCATCGCCTCATACAGGCGGTTGGCGTCGTCGGCGTCGATCAACCTCATAAAGCCCTTGGCGAGGTCGTGCTTCGACAGGAAGCCTTCATCGCAGCGGGCGATGATATCCACGATGGCATTGCCGATGCCGACCACGTCGTAAGTCTTGTCAGTCATCTCGCGTGCGTCCCCCGCGGTTGCTCTTCGCCCTGGTGTCTTGGCGTTGCGCCACTATATTCACCCGCCAGAACGGAACACGTCATGCTCAGCGCCGCCGGTCAAGCCTTCAACGAGTTGTTCACCCCGCCGTTTCGCGCGGTGCTGTTCAAATGCGTGGCCTTCACCATCGGGCTGCTGGTCCTCTTGATCGTCGGCGTCGAATGGACCTTCAGCCATTTCGTGCAATGGCCCGATTGGATCGAGACGGCGATCCAATGGCTCGGCGGCTTTGCGCTGGTGGTCGGCTCGATCTTTCTTATCCCGCCGGTCACCTCGCTGATCGCCGGCCTCTATCTCGACGACATCGCCGCGCAAGTGGAGCGCACGAATTTCCCAGCAGATCCGGTCGGCCGCGAGCTGCCGACGGTGCAGGCCATTTGGCTGGCGCTGAAATTCTTCTTCGTCGTGCTGCTGGTCAATATCGTCGCCCTGTTCCTGCTGCTCATTCCCGGCGTCAATCTGATCGCGTTCTATGTCGGCAACGGCTATCTGCTGGGGCGAGAGTATTTCGAGCTCGCCGCCATGCGCCACATGGCGCCAGCCGATGCCAAGTCGCTCAGGAAAGCCAACCGGCACACCGTGTTCCTGTGCGGGCTGATCATCGCAGGGCTCGCCTCGGTGCCGATCTTGAACCTGGTCACGCCGCTGTTCGCCACCGCGTTCATGGTGCGCATCTACAAGGGACTGGCGCGCCGCGACGGCGTGCGGCTGGCGGGGCGCCCCGCGAGTTAGCTTCCACTCCGAGGGGACACTAGGCGGCAGGGGCATCAAGAAAAAGCCCCCACCAAAATGAAGGGGGCTTCTTACACAGAACGCTCAGAGGGATCGACTGCCACCTTGACCGCTAGGGAAGCGTGGGTGGCACCCGCCGATGCCCAACAACCGAGTAGCACGAGTTCCCCGCTCAATTGAGGCCGAGTGGTCGTCTAACTCACGTCTTGAGAGCGCCGAATTGAAAAGCCCCGCCACGACTGGTGGCGGGGCTCGCAGCGGGTCAGGACTTTGCCGAGGCTATTTGCACTCGGTCATGGTGTGCATGGCGGTCTCGGCTTCGCCCTGGGTCGGGTACTTGCCCAGCATCTTGTACTTCTTCATGTCGCTGGGCAGCGCCTTCATCGTCGTGCACTTCTTCGCCGACATTTCCAGCATCACATAAAACTCGTCCGCCAGCGCCGGCGTGGCGAAGGCGACGATCAGCGTCGCGGCAATCAGATATTTCTTCATGGAGGGTACTCCTTGGGTCGAGGCACTACGCGCCTCGCATCCGATAAAACGCGGCCCTCAAAGTCCTGGTTCCTACCGGCCGCAATCCTGAGCCCGGGCGCCTGAGCCGGAAGGTGCTGGAACTCTGTGGCCAGCACGAAAAAACGCGAAATTAGGTAACAGGAGCCCTAAGAACGAAGGGCTGGTTGAAGGCAATTGGCTCCTTTAGCCCGCCCCGCCGCGGCGTGGCAAAGTGTCCTGGGCCGGGGCGGGGGTCTTGGGCTTGAACAGGCAGATATCCTCGATGATGCAGCGCCAGCACTCGGGCTTGCGCGCTTTGCACACGTAGCGCCCGTGCAGGATCAGCCAGTGATGGGCGTTGTGCTTGTAGCGCTCGGGCACGATCCGGTTCAGCGTGTCCTCAACCTGTAGCGGGGTCTTGCCTGGCGCCAGGCCGGTGCGGTTGGCCACCCTGAAGGCATGGGTGTCGATGCCGATGGTCGGTTGGCCGAAGGCGACGTTAAGCACGACATTGGCAGTCTTGCGCCCGACGCCGGGCAGCGTCTCCAGCATCTCGCGCGTGCTCGGTACCTTGCCGCCATGTTCGGCCATTAGCTTGTTGGCGAGCGCGATCAGGTTCTTGGCCTTGTTGCGGTAAAGGCCGATAGTCTTGATCTTGTCGCTGAGCGCCGCCTCGCCGAGCGCGGCGAGCTTCTCGGGCGTGTCGGCGATGCGAAACAGTTCGGGCGTGACGCGGTTGACCGAAGCATCGGTCGCCTGCGCCGACAACACCACCGCCACCAGCAGGGTGAAGGGGTCGCGATATTCGAGTTCGGTCTTGGGGTGCGGATGAAGGTGCTGAAAGCGGCGAAAGATTTCATCGATCGCGCTTTGCGTCAGGCGCGAGCCCGGGGCCCGCTTGCCCCGCGTTTTGGTCTTCATTCCGCTGGTAGGTCGAGCCACGGGGCCTTGCCTCCCGCTCGTGAGGGGATTAGCTCTGGGTTGCTATGACAGAGCCTAACCCGGCCCTACAAGAGGCTTCGCGGTTCAGCGCGGTGCTTACGCCCCACCGGTCGCTGGGGCCGACCGGCTTTATGGTGTTGATGGCCGGGGTGTGCCTGGTCTCGTTCGCCACCGGGTTGTTCTTCTACCTGCTCGGCGCCTGGCCGGTGATCGGCTTCATGGGGCTCGACGTCGCCCTGATCTATATCGCCTTCAAGCTCAATTTCCGGGCGCTCCGCCTCTACGAGACCGTCGATCTCACGCAAGATGCGCTGACCGTCACGCGCGTCGCGCCGTCGGGCAAGGCGCAATCGTGGCGCTTCAATCCCTATTGGGTGAAGCTGTCCGTCCAAGAACGGATCGGCCGGTCGAGCGAGCTGTCGATCGCCTCGCACGGCGAACGTCTGGTGTTCGCGAGCTTCCTGACCGACGAGGAGCGCGAGGATTTCGCCTCGGCGCTGTCCTCGGCGCTATCGGCGGCGAGAAGTCCCGGCTAACACGCAATGGATCGCTAGGCCGCCAACGGACTGTTCGGGGCGTATTTGCCTGCCTCGACGATGGCGTCGGCGAGACGCGCAGGATAGACCGGCTTCGGCAACACCGGCGCGCCGGGAACGCGTTGGCGCACTCGCGCCACCGTGTCGTCGTCGCTGTACGAGGTGACGAACACCACCGGCACCTCGAACATCTCCCGCAGCCAGCGGGCAACTTCGATGCCTTCGCGGCCGCCTTCGAGACAAACGTCAACCACGACAATGTCGGGACGGGCGCACATGGACATAGCGTGCGCTTGGCTGACATTAGGCGCTACGTCGCAGTCGTCGTACCCCAGAGCGTGCATCGACGCCTCAAGATCGTGGGCAATCAGGAACTCATCCTCGACGATCAAGGCTCGTCGGCGCCCGGAATAATGGGTCATTGCCAATCTCCGCAGGCAGTGCCTCCGCCTCATAGGGTAATCGAGCAGGCTGGGGATGGTTCCTGACGCGCGGAGGGAACTTTGCTGTTGTGGCACCAGGGCCACAGGAGCGATGTCCGCGGTCAGGCGGCGAGTGCGTGCTTCTCGGCCACGGTGCCGTCGGCATTGAGCTTATAGACCAGCGGCATGCCGGTGCCGAGCTCGACCTCCATCACCTCTTCGGGCGAGAGCTGGTCGAGCTGCATGATCAACGAGCGCAGCGAATTGCCGTGGGCGACCACGATCACGCTCTTGCCCTTTTGCAGCTCGGGCGTGATCCATTTGTCGTAGAATGGCACCACGCGAAGCGCAGTGTCTCGGAGCGACTCGCCGCCGGGGGGCGCGATGTCGTAGGAGCGCTGCCAGAGATGGACCTGGTCGGGGCCCCAGCGCTTGCGCGCCTCGTCCTTGTTGATGCCCATCAGCGCGCCATAGTCGCGCTCGTTCAGGGCGGCGGCCTTGAGGGTCGGGAGCTTGCCCTGGCCGAGTTCCTCGAGGATGATGTCGAGGGTGTTATGGGCGCGCTTGAGCGTCGAGGTGAAGGCGCAATCGAAGCGCTGGTTGAGATCCTTCAGCATGGTGCCGGCACGGTGCGCCTCGGCCATGCCTTCCTCGGTCAGGCCGACATCCTTCCAGCCGGTGAAACGGTTGAGCTTGTTCCACTCGCTCTCGCCGTGCCGGACGAGAACGAGCACGTTCTGCCCGGCGGTGGGCTCGCTGCTGTCTGAGGGTCCTGCCATCCCTGCTACCGCTGCTCAGCCTGAATTGGCTTAGTCACGTTGCACCGAAGCATAACGAGACAATGTTAGGTTCAATCCTACCTTGGGCCCTGTTGAAGGCTCTTTTCCGGCGTTCGTATCCTGGCATTTAGGCAAGTACACATGATCCCGCCAGATTCAAGCTTCGTGCCGATCTTGTCCCAAGCCAAGTACGTCCTGCATCGAATATAAGCCCGGCTCCCGCCCGCGTGCCCATAGTGCCGCCTTGACCGCGCCGCGGGCGAAAATGCCTCGATCTGTCGCAATATGGGCCAGTTCGATGCGCTCGCCGGGGCCGGCGAAGATTACCCGGTGCTCGCCCACCACGTCGCCGCCGCGCAGTGCGGCAAAGCCGATATCGCCGTCGCGGCGCGGGCCGGTGTCGCCGTCGCGGGTCCATACCGCCCGATCCTTGAGCGAGACGCCCCTGGCCTCGGCGGCGGCCCGGCCGAGCATCAGCGAAGTGCCGGACGGCGCGTCGCGCTTGTGCTTGTGGTGCATCTCCAAGATCTCGATGTCGAATTCGGCGCCGAGCGCCGCGGCGACGCGGGCGGTGAGCGCGGCGAGCAGGTTAACGCCGAGGCTCATATTGCCGGCCTTGACGATGGTGGCATGACGGGCGGCGGCCTCGATCTTGGCCTCGTCGGCGGCGGAGAGGCCGGTCGTGCCGATGACATGGACCAGGCGGGCCTGGGCCGACAACGCCACAAACTCCAGGGTCGAAGCCGGCGTGGTGAAGTCGAGCACGCCGTCGACCGCGGCAAAGACGGGGAGGGGGGCGTCGGTGATGGCGATGCCGATCGGCTCGAGGCCAGCCACTTCGCCGATGTCCCGGCCGACATAGGGCGAGCCTTTGGCCTCAATGCCGCCGGCAAGCGCGCAGCCCGGGGTGTCGGCAAGCACGCGCGCCAGCGCCTGGCCCATGCGGCCGCCCGCTCCCAACACCGCGATCTTCATGTCACTCATGGCTAATGACCATCAAACCATGCGTCGGGGCTCGGCAGGCATGGTAGAATGCCCTCGAAACCCCCCGGCGACCTTCTATGACGCAAGACGCCCCGCTCACAAGCCTAACCTTGAAGCTGTGGGCTAGGACGCGCGGGCCTTCCGCTGCACAAGACTGACAAGGCCAAGACCTACGGCGCCGGCGCCAATTGACGGCGTGGACGGCTAGGCGACCTTGGGCTGGTTGGCGGTCTGGTCCTCGGACTCCGGCACGTCGGCGTCGGGCTTGCCGTAATAGAAGCCTTGCACCTGATCGCAGCCCCACTTCCTCAGCATCGCCGCCTGGCCTTCGGTCTCCACGCCCTCGGCGGTGATGGTCACGTGCAGCGACTGGCCGAGGCCGACGATGCTCGACACGATGGCGCTCGTTTGCGGGCTGGTGCCGAGCGTATCGATGAACGAGCGGTCGATCTTGATCTTCTTGACCGGGAAGCGGGTGAGATAAGAAAGGCTCGAATAGCCGGTGCCGAAATCGTCCATGGCGATCGCCACGCCGAGCTGATCGAGGCGGGTGAGCGTGTCAAAGACCGCGTCGGTGTTCTGGAGGATGATGCCTTCGGTGATCTCGAGCTCCAGGCGCTCGGGCTCGAGCCCGGTCTCGGTCAGCACCCGACGACCAAGCCATACACATCTTGCGTTTTGAACTGCGCCGGCGACAGGTTGACGGCAAGCTTGGGGTCGAGCGGCCAGGTGGTGGCGTAGGAGCAGGCCGTTTTTAGAATCCACTCGCCGAGCGGCACGATCAGGCCGGTCTCCTCGGCGATGGGGATAAAGGTGGTCGGCGGAATTTCGCCCTCGCCGGGATGCCACCAGCCGCCTCGTAGCCGGAGAGCCTGCCGCTCACCAGGTCGAATTGCGGCTGATAATCGAGATAAAGCTGATTCTTGCGGAGCGCGTTGCGGAGGTCGTTCTCCAGCTTGCGGCGCTTCTGCAGGGCCGCGTCCATGGCCGGCTCGAAGAAGCGGAACGTGTTGCGCCCGTCCTCCTTGGCCCGGTAGAGCGCGAGGTCGGCGTTCTTGAGGAGCGCGTCAGGGGCCTCGCTGTCGTGCGGGCCGATGGCGATGCCGATGCTCCCGGAACTGGTCACTTCATGCTCGTTGACAGGATAGGGCTCACCGAGCGCGGCGCAGACGCGGCGCGCAAGGCGCATGGCATCCTCGGGCGCGTCGAGGTCCTCGGCGACGAGAGCAAACTCGTCGCCACCCAGCCGGCCGACCAAGTCGGACTCGCGCACGCTTTCCCGCAAGCGGGCGGAACCTCGGCGAGCAGGGCATCGCCGGTGGCGTGACCGAGCGTGTCGTTGACATTCTTGAAGCGGTCGAGATCGAGACAGAGCACTGCCATCAAATGGCCATGGCGCTTAGCCCGCGCTACGGCGCGGTCGAGATGCTGGCGGAGCTGGAGGCGATTGGGCAGGCCGGTGAGGGAATTGTGCATGGCGAGATAGCGAATCTGATCTTCGGCCAGCCAGCGCTCGCGAATGCGCCGCGAGGCGATGGCCGCGGGTACCGAGAACCCCATGACGATCAGCAGGCTGGTGGTGAGCGTGACCACAGTAGCGCGAGATTGGTCAGCGCCGCGGCGGCCGACTGGTCGACGGCGAAGGCGTAGACGCGGGCGACCTTGCCGCTTTCGGTGGCCGGCACGAAGGCGAGCCGGAGATGTTCGTCGCCGGGCATGGCCGCGGTCACCACCGCGTCGCTCTGGACGGCCTCGTCGAGCGCTTGCTTGCTTTCCTCTTGCGCGAGCAGACCCTCAAGTGCGGCGGCAGACAGATCGCCACCGACGGCGAGCGGCTTCAGATCGGGGCCGAGCACGGCAAAGCCTTCGAGCTTGCTCACGAACTCGTCTTTGGGAGATATGGCTGAGGGCCCAGCCCGTCGGGCGGCCGAGTTCCGCGACCAGCGGGAAATCGTCCTTGGCGGTCGATGTGGCCGGCAGGCTCGCCGGCTGGCCGGATTGGCCGGCGAACGCCTCCGGGTTCAACACGTCGAGGCTCTGGTCGAGAAATTGCGGCGCGTGCGGCCCGAGCTCGCCCAGGTTGTTATTGACCGCGCCAGCCCAGCTGAGGGCGGCTTCGCGCGCATCTCGCGCTAAAACATAGTTGAGAGTGGAACGCCCGGACAGAATACCGGCGACCACAGTGAGTAAACCGAGAATCACAAGACCGGCCATTACCAGCCGGTCCCGAGCGCCTACTTCGGCCATTTGACGATCTCCCATACCGCCCCCCAACGAATGCAAGGGAGGATTTGTAGGGGGGAGTGGCGTTAAGGCCGGGCCAACGTTTCAGGTAAACGTAAAGTTAAACCCGTTACGACCAGGCGAACGCCACCTTGCGCAAGGAGATGTCGCCGAAGCTCTCGGCGCCCTCGGCGACCGGCTTGCCGCCGAGTCTCAGATAGAAGCCGCAGGCAGAATCGTTGTCGGCAAGTGCCCACACCAGCAGGCCTTTCAGCCGCAACTCGGCAAGTCTGATGCGCGCGCCGTCGAACAGCTTCTCGCCCAGGCCGAAGCCCTGATAGATCGGATGCAGATAGAGCTCGAAGATCTCGCCCTGAAACGGCGTGCGGCCGAGCCGGGAGCGGCCATAGGTCACATAGCCCGCGGCCTCGCCGCCGAAGTCGAGCACGAGCAGCGGCGTGCGCTTGCGGAGCGCGCTCTCCCACCACCGCAATCCGCGGCGCGCGAGCATGCGTTGCAGCGACAGATGCGGGATGATGCCCTGATAGGCGCTCCGCCAGGCTTCTTCATAGGCGGCCGCGAGCGCCGTAGCATCTTTCAATCGCGCTGGCCTGATGTGAGCGACGTCGACGGGCATGACGCCAGCCTAGCGCAGAGTGGCGGCACTCGGCAAAGGGGTCGTGGAAATTTTCCCGGGCGTAATCGATCAAGACGAAAAAGCGAGCCGGGCTTGCCCGACTCGCCTGTTCGCAGACGATCGTTGCGCCGCGCCGGCGCTGATCAGTAGCGCGAGATCAGGATGACGGTGTAGTCCTTGTCGAGCTTGATATCGACCGTGCCCATCTTGCACTTGGCGTCGTCGATCTCGTAGATGCCCTGCTCTTCCTTTTTGATGCTCTCGTAGCCGGTGCAGTCGAGCGCGGTCAGAGTGGCCTGCACCTTTTCGAGGTCGGCGGCAGGAACTTTATCGTCATCGTCATCGTCCCCGGCGAAGGCAAAGGGCGCCGCGCCCAAGGCTAGAACGAGCGCCAGTCCAATGACTCGCATCATGCAAAATCCTCCTGGTTAGAGTGCAAGCGTGACCGGAAGCTGTCGGCACGTGATAATGACTTGCCTAACCAGAGAGAATGTTGATCCAGGTCGCAGATTGGCAGGAGAACCCTGGCAATTATCGTTGGAGGGGCTGCCCATAAACTTCGGGAATATTAGGCAACATCCTCGGTCAGCCGTTGCCGTTCGGCTCTTTTGCGCTCGTTCGGATCGAGATAGAGCTTGCGCAGCCTGATGGATTTCGGCGTGATCTCGACCAGCTCGTCGTCCTCGATATAGGCGAGCGCGCGTTCGAGCGTCATGCGGAGCGGCGGCGTGAGCCGCACCGCCTCGTCCTTGGAGGTGGTGCGGATATTGGTCAGCTTCTTGCCCTTCAGCACATTGACTTCGAGATCGTTGTCTCTGGTGTGCTCGCCGACGATCATGCCGCGATAGACCCGCGTGCCGGGGTCGATCATCATGGCCCCGCGATCCTCCAGGTTCCACAAGGCGTAGGCCACGGCGTCGCCCATGTCGGTGGAGATCAGCACGCCGTTCCGCCGCCCCTGGATCGCGCCCTTGTGCGGCGCATAGTCGTGGAATAGCCGGTTCATAATGCCGGTGCCGCGCGTATCGGTGAGCAGTTCGCCCTGGTAGCCGATCAGCCCGCGGGTCGGCGCATAGAACACGAGACGCTGGCGGCCGCCGCCCGAGGGCTTCATCTCCACCAGTTCGGCCTTGCGCTCCGACAGTTTCTGCACGACGACGCCGGAATGCTCCTCGTCGAGGTCGATGACCACCTCCTCGATGGGCTCAAGCAGCGTGCCGTCGGGCCCGCGCCGGAACAGCACCTTGGGGCGCGACACGGAAAGCTCGAAGCCCTCGCGGCGCATGGTCTCGATCAAAATGCCGAGTTGCAACTCGCCGCGGCCGGCGACTTCCATGGAGTCGCGCTCGTCCGATTCGGTGACGCGCAGCGCGACATTGCCTTCCCCCTCGCGCAACAGGCGGTCGCGGATCATGCGGCTGGTCACCTTGGTGCCCTCGGTGCCGGCCAGCGGCGAATCGTTGACCCTGAAGGTCATCGACAGCGTGGGCGGGTCGATCGGCTGGGCCGGCAGCGGCTCGGTGACTTCGGGCGCGCATATGGTGTGGGCGACGGTGGCGTCGGGCAGCCCGGCGAGGGAGACGATGTCGCCGGCGGTCGCCTCGTCGAGGGCGACCCGCTCGAGCCCGCGGAAGGCGAGCACCTTCGACACCCGGCCCTGCTCGACCAGCCTGCCGTTGTGGTCGAGCACCTTGACCGGCTGGTTGGGCGAAATGGCGCCGGAGGTGATGCGGCCGGTGACGACGCGGCCGAGATAAGGATTGGCCTCGAGAATGGTGCCGAGCAGGCGAAACGGCCCGTCCTCGACTTTGGGCGAGGCGACATGCTTGAGCACGAGATCGAACAAAAGCTGCATGCCGAGATGCTTGGGACCCTCGGCGCTGGCAGCCATCCAGCCTTCCTTGGCCGAGCCGTAAAGGATCGGGAAGTCGAGCTGCTCGTCGGACGCTTCGAGCGCGGCGAACAGGTCGAACACCTCGTTCACGACCTCCTGCGGGCGGGCGTCGGCGCGATCGACCTTGTTGATGACGACGATGGGCTTAAGGCCCATCTTAAGCGCCTTCGACACCACGAACTTGGTCTGGGGCAAAGGCCCCTCGGCGGCGTCGACCAGCACCAGAGCGCCGTCCACCATGTTGAGAATGCGCTCGACCTCGCCGCCGAAATCGGCGTGGCCCGGCGTGTCGACGATATTGATGCGGGTGCCCTGCCACAGGATCGAGGTCACCTTGGCGAGGATGGTGATGCCGCGCTCGCGCTCGAGATCGTTTGAATCCATTGCGCGCTCGGCCACCCGCTGGTTGTCGCGGAAGGCGCCCGCTTGCTGCAGCAAGCGGTCGACCAGGGTGGTCTTGCCATGGTCGACATGGGCAATGATGGCGATATTGCGAAGGTTCATGGGGGCCTTAAATGCGCGAACGCGGGCCGAAGCGGCCCGCGTGTCCTATGGCGGGGATATATAGCTGGTGTGACGCGGGCGCAATGGCACCGAAGCACTCTGGCGGAATCCGGCCTGTTTTCTAGCGGCCGGCGGTGCCCGTCTCCTGAGAGCCGTTGCGCAAGGTGTTGAACGACTCGGTCCAGCCCTTCTGATCGTCGGTCAACTTGCTGTCGGCGTCGAGCCGCGCCAGAAGCTGCAAGCCTTCGTCGATGACCGCATCCTTGCGTTCGCCGGCCGCCACCTTGGCGAGCTTGTAGAGGCCGACCACGAGGTCGGTCTGGGCCTCGGCGTCGTTCTTGCGAAGCTCGGCGAGATCGCGGGCAATGGCCAGGCTCTCCTCGGCGGCGGCGAGCGATCCGGGAATATCGTTCAGCGCGAGCTTGGCGGCGCCGATGCGGTCAAGGGTGAGCGACACGTCGCGGCGATACTGGTAGTTTGACTTGTTGGCATCGGAGAGCTGCTTCCTGAGGGTCAAACCCTCCTCGAAATAGACCAGCGCGCCCTGGACGTCGTCCAGCTTCACCTTGGTGTCGCCGCCCTTGTCGAGGCTGATGGCCAGATCGCGCGGCGCCCTGGGGTTCTCGCCATCTTTTTCGACCAGAAGACGGGCGATGCGCAGCCCCTCGTCGTAGTTGGCCAGGGCCCCGCTCATGTCGTTAAGCTCGAAACGCATGTCGCCGACCTTGTTCAAGCTGAACATGACCTCGCGCACGCGTTGCAAGTTGGTGGGTTCGGCGTCGGCGACGCCGCGGTCGATGGACAGCATCTCCTCATAGGCCTTAAGCGCGCCCTCCTTGTCGCCGGTGCTCGACTTGATGTTGCCGAGCCGCTCCAGACTGACCGAGATGTCTCGCTTCCACTCGATATTGTCGGGGGCGGTCAGCGCGATGTGGCGGGAGATGTTGAGGCTCTCCTCGACGGCGGCGAGCGCGCCGTCGGTGTCGTTGTTCGAAAGTTTCACATCGGCGATCTTGTTGAGATCTACCGACACCACGCGCTGGCGCTTGGTGTCGCCGATATTGGCCGCGGCGACCTCGCGGTCGAGCACCAGCATCTCCTGATAGGCGGACAGCGCGCCGGCGGCATCGCCGAGATCGCGCCTCATATCGCCGACCTTCTCGATGACGAACGATAGGCCTTGCTTGTATTTCTCGTTGGTACGGTCGGCCTCGAACAGTTGGCGCCGAATGACGAGACTCTCCTCATAAAGAGCGAGCGCGCCGGCGCTGTCGCCGGCATCGAGTTTCATCTTGGCGATCTTCTCGAGATCGATCGACACGTCACGCTGGCGCTCGGCGGTATCGGGATTGGCGGCGGCGAGCTCGCGATCGTTGGCGAGCATCTCCTCATAAGCGGCCATGGCACCGGCATCGTCCTTAGCGCCCTGCTTGAGGTCGCCGATCTTCTCGAGCGTGAGAGAGATGTTCTGGCGCCATTTGGTGCCAGTCTTCTCGCCGGCCGCGAGGCGGCGGCGGAGGGCAAGGCTCTCCTGATAACCGGCCAGCGCCCCTGCGGCGTCGCCGGCGCCAAGCTTGATCGAGGCGATGCTTTCGAGAAGGGAGGAGACGTCGGTTAGATAATTAGTCTTGCCGGCGTCGGCCTCGGCGAGCCGCCGTGCCAGCACCAGGCTTTGCTCGTAGGCCGCGAGTGCGCCGGTATTGTCGCTGTAACCGAGCATGCCGTCGGCCATCTGGCGGCGGATGTCCATGCTCTCGACATAGGCGGCCAGCGCCGCCGCCTTGTCGCCGGCCTCCTGCTTGAGATCGCCGATCCGTTCCAGCGCGGTGGCGATCTCCGCTTGCAGCGGCAGATTGTCCTTGTCGGTCTCGGCCAGCTTGCGACGCAGACCGAGTCCGTCCTCAAAGGCGGCGAGCGCGCCTCTACTGTCCTTGGCCTTCGCCCTCGCCTCGCCGACCTTGGTCAGGCTGATCGCCAAGTTGCGTTTCCATTGCTCCTTGGCCTGGTCGGTCTCGACCACCTTGCGGGCGATGGCGACCACTTCCTCGTAAGCCTTGAGCGCGCCGGGATTGTCGCCGGCGCTGGTCTTGAGGTCGCCGATCCGCTCGAGGTTGAGCGCGACGTCCTGTTGGCGCGGGACGGTGTTGTCGGCCTCGGCCAATTTGCGGCGGACGGCGAGGCCGTCCTGGTAATGCTTGAGCGCGTCCTCGGGATCGCCGAGCGCAAGCTTGACATCGCCGAGCCGGTTGAGGCTGATCGACATGTTGCGCTGCCACTGGGCGTTGGCCTCGTCGTTGGCGACCATGGTGCGGTCGAGCGACAACATCTCCTCGTAGAACGCGAGCGCGCCGTCCTTGTCGCCGGCCGCCAGCTTGAGATCGCCGATGGTCTCGAGATTCTCGGCGACGTCGATCTGGTATTTGGTGAGGTCGGTTTGGGGGAGCTTGCGGCGGATGGCGAGGCTTTCCTCAAGCGCGGCGAGCGCTCCCGCGGCATCGCCCATCTCGCGCTTCACCGCGCCGATCTTGGTGAGGTTCACCGCCAATTCGCGCTCCGACTCGGGGTTGGTGCCCGCCGCGGCAAAGCCGCGAGCGATGGCCAGACCTTCCTCGAACGCGGCTAGCGCGCCCTGATTGTCGCCGGTGGTGCGCTTCAGATCGCCGATCCGTTGCAGCACATAGGCCTCGTCGGCCCGCCATTGGATATTGTTGGGATCGGCGTTGGCCAGGCGGCGGCGGATGCCGAGACTTCTCGTCATAGTTGGCGAGCGCGCCCGCGCTATCGCCGGAGTCGCGTTTCACATCGCCGACCCGGTTGAGGCTGATGGAAAGGTCGCGCTGCCACAGCAGGTTGGTGTTGTCGGCGGCGACCAATTCACGGACCAGCGCGACGCCCTCTTCGTAGGCGGCGAGCGCCTTCTCCTTGTCGCCGCTGTTGAGCACGGCGTCGCCGATGCCACTCAGGCTGGCCGCCATGTCGCGCTTCAGGTCGGTATTGGCGGAGTCGGCGGCGGCCAGCGTACGCCTGATCGCGAGGCTTTGCTGGTAAGCGTCGAGCGCCCCGGCATTGTCGCCGGAGTTGAGCTTGGAGTCGCCGATGTTGGCTAGAACGAGCGCGAGTTCACGCTGTGCGCCTGAGTTTGTCTTGTCGGCGTCGGCAAGCTGGCGGGTCAGTCCGAGACCCTGCTGATAGGACTCGAGCGCACCGACATAGTCGCCGGCGCGGAACTTGGCGTAGCCGATCGAATTCACCGCTTGGGCGAGCTCGCGCAGCCCCACCGCGTTCGACTTGTCCTGCTCGGTCAAGCGCTGCCTGATGACGAAGCAGTGCTCGTAGGCTTGGAGCGCTCCGGCCGGGTCACCCGAGCGCAGCTTGAGATCGCCGATGGTGACGAGCGCCACCGCCACTTCGCGCTGATGACCGGGATTGCCTGGATCGGCCTCGGCGCGCTCCATCCGGTCGTCGAGGATCCTCTGGTAGGCGACAAGCGCGCCGGCATCGTCACCGGCGCCGAGCTTAAGCTCGCCGATCCGTTCGAGCGTCGAGGAGACCTCTTGCTGGCGCTGAGTGCCCCCGGCCATCTCCAAGATTTGGAGCTCAATTTCGAGGCTCTTCGCCGTGCTTTTCGCCGCCTGTGGCCGATCTCCCTCCGCCTCGTGGGTTGAAGCGAACTCCCTGAACATGGTGGCTTGCATGCCGAGCAGCTGCTGATCGTTGGGCGACTCGGCGACCGCGGTGTCGAGCGTGGAGCTCACCTGATCGAAGATCTTCGTCCTCGCCTCGGCGCGCATGCCTTCGACGTCGCGCAAACCTTTGGCGATGTCGGTGACCAGGGCCTTGGCGATGTCGAAATTGCGCCGTGCCGTCTGCTCGGCGCGCCACGCGCGGATGCCGGCCACGGTGGCGCCCACCGCCAGCACAGCCATCACCAAGGCGGTGGCGCCGACCAGACGCTGCCTCAGCCGAGCGCGCTTGCCGGAAGCGGCGATGAAGCCGAGCGCGGGCACGCCAAGCTCGTCCGGGTAGCGCTTGGCGATGCTCTCGGCTTCGGCCAGCGGCACGCCTTTGGGGATCAGCAGGTCGCGCTTCTTGTCGGACTTCTCCCAGCGCCGGCGCAGCGCCTCGACATCGTCGCGGATACGGAAGAACTCGGCATTGGCGGCGACGATGTCCTTGGCGCGGCGCCAGTTCTCCAGCACCCGCTGATGGGCGAGCCGGATGGTGGCGTTCTGCTCGCTGCCCGAGGAGAGCAGGATGCGCGCGTCGACCAGCGCCTTGATCAGTCGCTCGGAGGGCGCGTCATAAGCGGCCTCGGCGAGCGGCACGGCTCGGATCGAGAGTCCGGCGGCGACGCCTGGTTCGCCGCCTTGCGCCGGCGCGGCGAGCTGCCTGAGCAGGCGCGGCAGGCGCTCCTGCTCGTCCTTGCCGAGCAGAGCGATGGCCCGCTCGGCCTCCTTGTCGATGGCGCCGGCAAGACCGCCCAGCGTATCGTATGCCTTCAAGGTGAGCTTGGTCTCGTCGCCGTCGGTGACGCGCTGCTCGAACAGAAAATTGAGCGTGAACTGGAGCAGCGGCAGCATGTCGGGCCGGTCGACGTCGCCGATGAGGCGATCATCCAGCCGCTCGCCGGTCTTGGCGTCGGTTTCGTAGACGAGGCCCGAAGCAATCGCCGGCCCGCGAATGATCTCGTCGATCTCGGTGGCGCCCGGCGGCGCAAGATCGTAGGTCGCGCCCTTGCTCTTCATCGCCAGAAGCTCGGGCTGCTTGAGGAAGCGCTCGTAAAGGTCGGCGCGCAGCGTGGCGATCACCCAGACGCGGCCGGTCGCCACGAGCTGCGCCAGAAGCTTGGCGAAGCGCTCTCGCTCGGCATCGTTGACCTCGCCGGCGAACAGCTCGTCGAGCTGATCGACCACGATCAGAAGGTCGGCCCGCACCGGCCGGTCGTAGCCGCTCTTCTGGCTCTCCACCTCGCCGATGCGGTCGAGGGCCTTGACGACGGGCTTGGCGCAGCTCTCGTCGGCATGGGCAAGAAGCTTGGCGAGTTCAGCCGGCGTCGCATAGTCGCTCGCGGCCATCTCCGGTAGCGCCGCCAGGGGGCATTCGTCCTCGAAGTCACTCGCGGAATCGAACAGCCGCGCGGCAAGGGCGGCGACGGGTCCGCCCTCGTGCTCGCCCGGGCGCATCACCGCGACGCGCCAGATGTCGACCGACGGCACCACGCCCGGCGCGGTAAGCCGTGGCGCCAGGCCGGCCAATGCCAGCGACGACTTGCCCGATCCGCTCGCGCCAACCAAAAGCAGGAAGGGGCTTCCGGTCGCGGCCGCATCCTTCAGCGCATCGACCGCCTTGGTGATGTCGCGCGACCGGCCGAAGAACACCGGCGCATGTTTGGCGCCGAACGCGGCCAGGCCGCGGAACGGCGAGCCCTTGGTGTCGATCGGCCACAGCACCGAGCGGCCTTTGAGGACCTTCTCCTCGAGCCAAGCCCGGAGCAGCTTCTCGATCTCGCCCTCGAACTGGTCGGTGCTCTGGAAATTATGGAAGGCGAGCTTGAACTTGCCATCTTGGGTCTGGAACCAGGTCATGAAGAAGGTCTTGAGCCGGTTCCATTGCTCGCTGACCAAGCGATTGGTGGCCTCGTCGTCGAGCTTGACGGTCGGCGGCTCGCTGTAGCGGAACACATAGACGTCGGGGACGGACTTCTGCTTGCTCGCTTCGATGGCCGACAGAATCTCGTAAGCGGTGCCCGACGGGTAGGGCTCGCCGTTCGGCATGGTGGGGAAGTCGTCGGGAAGCTCGGTGCCGAGCCGGTGGCGCAGAATGGCGATCACCAGATCGCAACTGGCGGCCTCGGGAATCTGCTGCTGAAAGGTGGTATGAGCCTTGTAGTGCTGGCTTTCCCAGCGGATGGCTTCGAGCTTGGCAATGCCCGAAAACTCGCCGTTCAGGCGCTCGACCACACGCTCGACCCGCATCCGCTCGAAATGCGTGTCGCCGGGCGAAGAGACGAAGACGCGAACCGATCTCATGCGAGCACGGTCACAACCGGAGCCTCAACCTTAAAGACCTACTCCGCGGAGTATAGTCACTGCGAACGTCTCCCCATAGACGTTCAGTTGCCTTGGTTAGTCTTCGCTCCTGGAAATCTTTCAGCCCGACAACTATGGCGACAGAACGGCCGGTCCTTACTCGGCGCTATTCGACAGGGGAAGGGTGGCCTTGGCGCTCATGCGCTTGGCTTCGGCCACCAGACTATCGAGATCGGGATTGTCCTTTTCAACCAAGCCTTGCAGTTCCTTCACCAGTTGTTCCTGCTGCTCCGGGGTGGCCTTGACCGGCGCGCTGCGCTGACCCGGCGCGGTGCCGGGGCCCCAGCGCGGGCCGAACAAATAGACGGCGCCGTACATGATCTTGGCGGTCTTCTCGTCGACATGGGCGGCGCGCATGGCGAAGTAGAACACCTTGTGGGTGTCCTGCCAGCTGCGCTGCTTGGTGTCGCAATAATAGTCGTGGATGACGGCGGCCGAACGGTAATTGCCGGTGAAGGGCGGGTAGAGCGCCCATAGCGCGGCAGGCACCGACGCGCCGTCGGTGTTGTAGCCGTCGGGGACGTTCCACTCCTGGCCGGCGGGATCGATGTAGCTGTAAGGCTCCATCAAGGTGACCTTGCGCCCGTCATCGCCGAACTCGGCGACAAACTTGCCGATGTAATGGCCGAAACTGGTCTGGCCCAGAGCGGGGCACGCACCGGTCAGCATCAGCCCAATCGTCACGATCAACAAAGGGCGAATGGTCATGGCTTCAGGCCCAAAGTTCCAGCGTCCCGTAACGTCTCAGCGGCCAACCGGTGACGGCTTTCTATAACAGCCGCGCCAGGCGCCTGAAATGAAGATTTCGCAAGGTTAAGACGCAGGGCTCTTCTTCTGGCTGACATGCATCGCCGTTGCGACATAACGAAGACAACCGGTCTCGGCGAGGAAGGGTTGCTGCGCCCACATACCGAAGCAGGGTGGGGCGGCGTATTTCATCACCGTGCTCTTGGCCGGCATGCGCTCCTGTGTGGCGCGATTGAAAAAGGTGCGCGTCACGGTCAGCCCACCGAGCTTGTGATCGGCCTCGGCCAGCGCGCGGTCGAGCGCGCCTTGGGTCGAGTAGTCGGCGTTTTGCAGGATGCCGAGGAACTCCTGATAGGCGGCGAGCACCCGTTCCTTGTCGGCGTCGTTGGTAATCTCGTTGAACCCCGCCTTGCCGAGCAGCGAGGCGGCGACCTCATCGCTGGACAGCAGCCCGAGCAGGAGACCGGTGGCCGCCTTGGCGGCAACGCCCGCGAGCAGGGCCTGACCGACCGGCGTGGTGGGGTCGGCGCCGCCGATTAGGAGCTTCACCGCCTCTTTGACTTTGTCGTCGCCCTGCGCATAGGCCCGGCCGATATCGCCGGCGATCGCCCGGGCCACCGCGTCGCGCGGCATATAAAGGCGAAGCAGGGCCCAGGCGATGGTCGCCACCGTCATGGGGCGCGCGATCAGCGCCTCCTCGTTCTTCGGGCGGTAGGCCTGCCACCCTTTGACCTCCTCGGGGACCCAGTCGAGCGCGATGCCGTGGCGGTCGGTGGCGGTGAGAATGAGGGCCTGCTCGCCGCTGATGCCGCCGCGCTCGAGGCCGAGCGACAGCAGATACTCCCAGCCGATCGAAGGATGCTGCTGCCGCTCCTCGGCCGACATGCCGTCATAGCCCGGGGCCTTGATGAAGTTGTCGATCAGGCGACCGAACGCGGTGTCGCCGTAACGGCTCTTCTTCAGCAGCGTGCCGCCGTCCTTGTCCTCCTGCGGGCCGAGATTGGCGACCACGTACTGGCCCTCGGCGCAGTAGAACGCGCCATGCTTCTCAAAGAAGGTGCGCTCGTCGAGCGTCGCGAGCGCCGCCGCTACATCGCGCGCCGACTTCTGGTCGAACACTTCGAGCGGATTGTACATGTAGTCGCGATATTTGGGATCGGGATCCTGATCGGCGAACGGCACCAGGATGGCGGACGCGCAGTCCCACATATCGGCGTTGCGATAGTAGGCCTTGAGCGTGTCCTCCGGGATCTCATCCTCGACGCCCGCGCTGTAGTCGATGGCGATGAGGTGGGCGTTGTAGGTCTTGTTGTTGTTGCCAAGTTGCCCGTAATTGCTCGGCCAATCGCTCTTGATGGCCATCGGGCTGCCGTCGACGTTGAAGCCGGCCGAGAAGCCGCCGGCATGGGTCGCACCGGCCGCGCCGTCGGCCACGATGTCCTCCGGGCTGCCGCCTTGGGCCGGCCGGTCGAAATGCACCATCTCCTTGATGAGCCTGAGATTCTGCTTGGCGAGCTCGGTCACCACCTGGTCGATATGGGTGTGGCCGATATCGACCGCGGCGCCGTTGACGGTGGTCGCGCCGTAGAACACCACGCGATTGCCGAGGCCCCGTCCCAGGCGAAACTGATGAGCTGGCGTGCGAATCGGCACGACCTCGCTGAGGGCATCGATCAGCGGCTTGATCGCGGCCGGCGGCACAGCGGCGGACTCGGCCATCTTGGCGACGATGAAGCGCACCGGCAAAAAGGTCTTGCCCTCATAGAGCGCGCCGCCTGACGGCAACGGTCCGAGCAGAGGCGCCCCGTCGGGCCCGCGCGGATCGGCCAGGAACGGATTTAGATCGCGATTGAGGGCCTCGAGGCTGAGGGCCTCGTCGGCAGGGGTGACGATGCCGGCAAGCGCGGCAGGAAGTCTCGACCGATTGGCCGACCGGATCGAGCTGGCCGGTTTCGATCTTGCCCGAGCTACGCATCACCCTGATGCCGCCGAGCTCGATCGGCGAGTTGTCGCGGAGCGCCGGGTTCAAACGGGCGGTAAGCGTGGCATCGACGGTGTTCCACTGGGTCGGCGCCACGAAGCGCCAATCGGAGGGAAGGCCGAGGCTCTGCGCCTGCTCGCCCGAGGCGCCGGGAAGGGACAGCGGCGCGTCAGGCTCGGACTGGCCGAGCGCCTTGCGCATGAAAGACGACAGCAGGACGCCGGAGACCGCCAGCATCCCGAGCACGCTGCGACGATCCGTGGCCACCGTTATGCGAGCCTCCCAGTCAAACCGTCACGCCCTCGACCATAAGATAGCATACAAAATCAGGCCGCCACTTCCGCCGTTCTAGGCCCTGGCCGTCGCCCCGGCGAACACCTCACAACGGCCCTTGGCCAGGTCGTAATCGGCGGCAAACGCGGCGATTGCGTTGGCGATCTTGGCGCCGCCCGAGACCGAAGGCTCGATCGGGTTGGCGAGGTCGCTGTCGGCGGTCAGGATCAGGCGAAGATCGATTAGCGCCAGGCCCCGCGCGGAGGCTTCGCGCGTGATGCAGTCGTTGAAGATGGTGAGCCCGAGCGAGGCGCGCCGCCGTTGCTTCAGATCGGGAAAGCGCGCGTCGTAGATGGTGCAGACGGCAACCGGCAAGCCGTGCGCCACGACGTCGTCGAGCATGGCCCGGTAATCGCGCGCGAATGATTCGCGCACGGCGGCGAGCTTGTCGAGCGCGTCGGCGACCGAGGAAACTTTCTCATCGAGCAGGCCGGCATGATGAAGCGCATCGTTGCCGCCGGCGCTGACCACGAAATGGGTGGCGTCCTCGGGCGCGATCTGGAGCTGGAGCCTGACGCCGGAGGTGACCGAGCCGTCCATGGCGTTGAGCGTGGCGCGAGCACCCAGCGGAAGGCGCTTGCCGAGCTGTTCGATCACATCGGGGCCACCGCCCACATAGGCGCCGTTGGCGAAGATCGAGTCGCCGAGCAGAACGACGTGCTTGCCGTTCGCCTCCGCGGCGGCGCCGCGTGCGGACAGTGATAGAGCGCAGGCTCCAACGAGCGCGCCTCGCATGACGGAGCGGCGGCTGGCTTCGCGGTCAAACATGGATGATCCAACTCCTCTCGATCGCAGTCACACGCTCCTCCCCAACTATAGACAAAAGGCGCGGGCGCAAGGCGGGGGAACCTTGCGCCCGCTACGCTGAAAGGGTGGGGTACTGACAGGCCGGGCAGGAGCGGACCCGGGCCCTTGGCCCTCTCAGCTCATCGGCGCCGGCTCGGTGGGACAAGCGGCATCCGATTTGGTGTTAACGCGAACACTTCAGTTTTCGTTGGCCTGAGGAGCTAGGGGCCCCCTTGGCAACGAGACAGGTGGGGGGGCGCGCGCCGGCGCTTTGTGAGGTCCCTCACAAAAGAAGCGCGCCGGCTTGGGCTATGGGATTAAGCTTTCCGCGAGATCGCTGCGAACCGGACGGTTAGCCCTTGCGCGGGGCATGGCCCGCTTGGCGCGCGCACCCTAGAATTGGCATCCTGAGCGGGAGAAGCATTGTGCCGGTCTACGACGCATTCATTTCCTACAGCCACGCCAAGGGGCCGCGAGCAACTCAGGAGTTCTCCCATGCCCACGCTTCGCCAATTCATCCTTTGCCGCGCTGGCGCTGATCGGCGCCTCGGTGCCGCTTGCCGCCTATACCGGCTTTTACGCGCCGGCCTGCACCTTTGCCACGGTGTGGACGCTCAGCGGCGTTCACTACCAATATGTATGTTTCTGACCGTGAGCCTTGCCTCGTCTCTGCCCGCGCCCTTGGTCGGGGCGCGGGAAATCGACTACGCTCTCATCCCGCCGGCCAAGGTTCCGACCAGGATGAACGAGACTCTGCCAGACGAGGTTGCCGGGTCCGCGCTGATGCGCGGCACGAGTGGTGAAGCGCTTCAGCTCGTCAAGCGGGCACGGCTTCAGCGCCGCGCGCTGTCCGCCGGTGAATGCGTGTTCCGGGCAGGCGATCCGGCCGACGCCATCTACCTGCTGCTCGGCGCGAGCCGGGCCGGGGAGGGGCTGCAGGTCGATCCGCTGGTGCAGATCGAGTTCAAGCCGCCGTCCGGCAAGCGCTCGCTCCGATTCGAACGCATCGTGCAAGGCGAAGTGTTCGGCGAGCTCGAATTATTGGAGCAGGGCTTGGCGACCAAGGCCGCCAAACGAACCACCTCGGCCTTCGCGCTGACGCCGTCCTCGATCGTGCCGCTGCCGCTCACGCTGATCGGCGCCTTGCTCGAGGCCGATCCGGTGTTCCGCGCCCGACTCACCCGCATCGGCGCGCAGCGCCTGCTCGCTACGTTGATGCAGGAGCACGACAAGGGTCATGCCTTTCCCGATCTGCTACTGGCCGATTGGTTCGTCGAACTGTCGGCCGACATCGGCATCGCCGAGGGCAATCGCGTGCGCTTTCCGCGCAAGATCGCGCAGGAGCACATTGCCGCCGATCTCGGCGTGAGCCGCGAGACCATCAGCCGCCGGCTCAACGAGTGGGAGCGATCCGGCCTGCTGCGTACCGGGGCGCGCAGCCAGCAGATCGAGATCCTCGACTATCAGCGCATCAGCCGGCTGGCCAGTCTGCGCTCGGCGCGCAGCCGTGCCGCGCTCGAACGCACCATCGACGATATCGACGCGGCGATCGCCTGCGGCGACTTGATCCGCGCCCGCAATATCGGGCTCGACATTCTGCGCTACTATCCGTCAAGCCCGGAGCTGCATCACCGCACCGCGCTCGCCGCGGCGCGGAGCGGCGACGCGCAGGGCGCGCTCGAATTGCTGGCGCGCTCGGGGTTCCCCATGGCCGGCAGTTTGGATGCGCTCGAGGATGTCGTGCGCAAGGCGCGCAAGAATCCGTTCCTGCCGATGGACCGCATCGTGAATGATCCGTTCGTCGACGACGGCTATGGCGAGGACGAGTTGGCGCTCCTCGACGGCACCAACGGGGCGCGCGAGGCGGAGTTCGAGGCTCAGCTGGTCGAGGATCTCGCGGCGCTCAACGCGCGGCTGCTCAAGGAGCAGGCGTTCGAGACGAAGCGCGGCAAAGACAAGCGCAAACGCGCGCGCGCATCGTTCGAGGCCTATCACAGCCTGTTCGAGCACAAGCAGGGCTACTATCCAGGGGTCAACGCCGCCACCATGGCGCTGATCGCCAACGATGGCGAAACGGCGCGGCGGATTGCCGGCCGGTTGGTGCAGACCCTGCCGCACGACGCCGAGGATTACTGGCCGCTCGCCACCCTGGCCGAGGCGCTGCTGATCTCCGGTAAGCCCGACGAGGCCGAGGCGGTGCTGGCGCGGGCGCGCATGGCGCGAGGGGCCGACGACGGCGCCAAAGCGACCACCATCCTGCAATTCCGCCGGTTGGGCGACGTACTCGATATCGACATGGAGGGGTTGGTGACGGCGCTCGGTCCACGCAACGTCGCGGTGTTCTCCGGCCACATCTTCCGGGGAGAGGAACTCGATCAGGCCGCACAGGAGGCGACCGAGGCGCTGATCCGCCAACGCGCCGAGGAAATTTTCAGGGCGCACAATAGTCGGCATCGTCTATGGCGCGCTCGCCGCGGGCACCGACATCATTCTGGCCGAGACCGCGCTGTCGCTCGGCGCCGAGCTTGCCATCGTGCTGCCGTTCGCCACCGAGCGATTCATCGAAACCTCGGTGAAGATCGGCGATCCGCCTGGCATGCCAGGCAAATGGGAGAAGCGTTTTCGCGCCATTCTGGACGGCAGCCAAGGCGCTCGCTCGCTGACCATCATGGATCCGACCGATCCGGCCGACCGCGAGCTCGACGGCTATTTCTTTTATGCCTTCCGCTATGCCGCCGGCTGCGCCTTGCAGCGGGCGGCGATGTTGCAGACGGGCTGCCGGCTGGTAGCGGTGTCGGACCAAGCCGAGGTAGACAGCGTGGCCGGCGCCAACCGCGTGGTCGCCGATTGGCGCGAGCATGACCGTCCGTTCGATCTCATTCCCTATCCGCATCAGCGGCCCAAGCAGAAGGGGCGAGACCGAGCACGCAACGCGTTCCGCCCCGTAGTGTTCCTGTGGGACGCGGCACAAGACGGCAAAGGATCACTCGATAAATTGTTCAAGGCGGCGGGCAAGACGCTCGAACGGATCGACCGCACCCATCGCGACGGCCGGCGCGGCACATGCCTGATTGCCGGCTCGACCGAGGAGGCGCTCGCCGCCGCCCAGGACGCGGCCAAGGCGGCGCGCGAGGCCAAGCACAGCCTAAGGGTCATTTGCGATTTTGGCCTGGTGCTGGGCGGCGATCTTGCGCCCGACAAGAAGCTGATCGGGCGGCTCAGGTCGGCCGATGACCTGCCGGGGCTGCCGCTCGATTGCGTGCTGGCGACCGAGGCTTTCGCGGCGCAAGCCAAGTTCGATCTCGGCGAGCAGATCGCCCTGGTCCCGGTGGGGCGCGTCGAGATCATGCCGGCCGGCGAGGACAGCGAGCGCCAGGCCATCCGCAGCCGGCCCTCGGTGCCGATCTATACGGCGGAGTGGGCACATGATGGCGGTTAATGTTGCAAAAATTTAAGGCCCGACCGGCGGCCGATCCTGCGGTGGCGGCGGTATAGTCCGCCAAGCTTGGTCAGCGCTCTTACCGAGGTCGTCCCATGTCCATCACCATCAAGCATCTGTCGGGTCCGCTCACCGGCTCGCCAGACCAGACATTCGACGACCGCTTTGACAGCGTGGTGTTCGGCCGCGATCCCGAAAAGTGCCAGGTCGTCTACCCACCGGACTACAACGTCGTCGGCAAACAGCATTTTGAGCTTAAGCGCGACAAGGCCGGCGACTATTCGGTCGGGCTGTTCGGCAAGCGCTATGTCGAGATCGACGGCACTCAGGCCGATGTCGATGCGCCAGTGGTAACCGGGAATGTCTTGAGGCTCGGACGCAAGGACGGTCCCTCTTTCAAGGTCGAGACCGCCAAGCTCAAGGTGGTGGGTCTCGAAGACACTGGCGACCAAAACACGATGCTCACGCCCGCCGAACGGGATCGCCTGCTTCGCCGGCGGCTCGTCTATGCTGGTGGCGTCATCGCCGCCGCCTTGGTCGCGGTCATCTATTACAACGACTGGCGCACTTCGCAGTTGGACTATCAGCTTGCGGCGATGGCTGGCGAGGCGAGCGAGCGCGCCAAAAAGGAATTTTCCGAAGCTGAGATCGATCGTCTCAAGGCCGCCGTTTATATCGTTGGAAAGAGGGTGGACGGTACCTATAAGCCCTTCGCTACGGCCTGGGCTTTTGCGCCCGACAGGCTTGCGACCAACGCTCATGTGGCGAACGCAGTCGCAAAAGGTGGCAACGGAGAGTACGTCCTATTCGCCCCGGGCGGCGGCAAGCCAATCCAGCTCAAGAAGGACGTTAGTTGGCATCCCGGCTATGAAACCTTCAAAAGCTACAGGGACACTGTCGGCACGACCCAGTTCGGAAACTTCAAACCGCTTAAACTGATCAGCCAATACGACGTTGGCATTCTCACTGTCGATCCGAACACGCCACTGCCGAACGATCCAAACACGGGCGAGCCGGTGACTCTCGACCTCGCACCCCAGGACGAGCTGGAGAAACTTGAGCCTGGCGATCCCGTGGCCTCGGTCGGCTTTCCCACTGAGGACCTGGCCGGCGCAGGTGTAGCGTCTGAGATTCCGAGTGTAATGCATTTTGGTCATATCAGCGCGCTGACCGACGTTTTCATGTGCCGCACCGAGGAGCCCTCCCACTTGCTGCTGGTCCAACACAGCGTTCCTGTCGCGGGTGGTGCAAGTGGCAGTCCGCTGATCGATGGAAAGGGGAACGTCATCGGCATCGTGACCGGCGGTAACGTCACCGGACTAAAGGATGAGACCGGCGCCACGACGGGACGCATACCCAATGCGGCGCTGATCAATTTCGCCGCGCGCGCCGACCTGCTCGATGCTTTGCGGTCCGCCACAGCCGACCAGCAACTCGCCGGCGAGCAAACCTACTGGAAGGCCGCTGCCGAGCGTTTCACCAGCTATTTCGATAGCGCCAAAGCGGCGTTTGTCGCACTTGCCCAGGATCGCTATAAGGCCGGCGATGCGGAGACCCTGGAACTCGGCGAGGGCGTCCTCAAACCGGAGGACGGCAAGAGAGCCGCCTTGGTCATGGCGCCATATTTCCTCGACAGCGAATCCAAGGTCGGCTGGGTGGCCGAGCCGGGCTATGTCTACGGCTTCATTGCCTACGCTAAGAGCGGCGTGCCTATCGGCATCAACGTCAAGGAGAAGGGGTCTTCGACATTTCTACGGGACCAGCTGGATCCGAGAGAGACGAGCGAGCGCGAGCTTGCGCCGACGGCGTGGGTGACGGTGGCTCAGCCAACCCCGCTGGAGATCGAGGTATGGAGCTACACCGATACCAAGCAACCAGCCGACTACAAGCTTTACGCCTATCGCTGGAAGCTGCCCGACACTAATGAAGCGGCGTCCGCAGCGCCGTCGCAATCTCCTTGAGGTCGCAGAACCGGCGCTTGGGGCGCTCCTCGATCATCTTGCGCACGAGGGCGTCGATGGCGCTGGGGATAGGCTCACTCTTGCCGGTCCAGATCTCGGCGATCATCTGACCGAGCGCGTAAACATCGACCTCGCCGCCAGGCGTCACGTGCCCCCTGCCCATTAATTCGGGCGCCATGTAAGGGGGTGTTCCGAAATGCTCGAATGCGTCAGCCCTGTCGCCGACGAAGGCGATGCCGAAGTCGATGAGCACCGGCCGCTCTTCGCCGTCCTGGCGGCGGATGATGACATTCTCGGGCTTCAAGTCCCGATGCACGATGCCTTTGCCGTGGAGGTGGGCGAGCGAGTCGGCGATATGGGCGAGCAGCTCGAGCAATCGTTCGGGCTCGGCACCCGAGCCATAGACCTTCCTCAAGGTCGGGCCGTCGATGAATTCCTGCGCGATATAGATCGCCCCGCCGGGCACCATGAGCAGATCGACAATGCGGCCGTAGCGCGAGTCGTTGAGCTTCGCGGTCGCTGCAAACTCCGTCTTGATGGTGTTGATGACGGCACGACGTCTGTCTTCGTCATAAGCCCTGCAGGTCGAGCTTCTTCAGCGCCAGATACTGGCCGTTGCGTAGGTCGATCGCCTTGCTGACCTCGCCATAGCCGCCCTTACCGAGCCGGCCGAGGCGGACGAAGCGGAGGTCGAGCTCGCTGCCGCCGCCGACCAAGTCGATCGCCTGCGCGACCTCTTCCAGATAGTCGGCGCCCGCGCTCTTGAGCATGTCGGCGCGGAGTTCCTCGGCGAGCGGCACATTGCTTTGCTCGAGCGCCTTGCGTAGCGCGACCGACAACGCTTCGCAGGCGTCCTTCGGCCGGTCCTGCCGGAACAGCGCGTTCGCGAGCGCACGCCGCGCAACGGCCTCCTTGATGACGAGCGTCTGATCGGAATATTCCTCGATCAGCGTGTCGAGGGCTTCTATCAGCGAGGGTCCACCTTTGAGCTCCTCGAGCTCGGCCTCCGCTTGGAGATATTCGGACTGCTCATAAGCGCCCTCCGGCCAGCTCGACAGCGAGTCCTTCGCCTGCCGCAGGAGGCGCTCGGAACTCGGCAAGATTGCCAAGGCCGGCCTCCGCCCGCACCTGTTCGAGCCGCGTCAGCAGCCTCAGGCGAGCGGCGTCCTCGGGGAGCTTTGCCGCCAAGTTCCCCGCTCTCGCCTTTGCCTCAGCGTGCTCGCCGATCCGATTGAGCGCCTGACACAGATTGATGTGCATGCGGTATGCGTCGAACTCGGCCAGCGGCAGTGGAAGCTTCGAGCCGTCCTCCGACACGGGCCCGGCAAATTGCCGGAGCAGCCGCGCGACACTGCCGAAGCGCTGCGCCTCGAGCTCGATGCGTCCCAACTCGGCGACGATCCTGGCGATCTCGACTCTATCGTCCTTAAGGCAAGCGAAAGCGAGAGCGGGCAGCAGCTCGCGCGCCGCCTTGCGGTCGTCGCCGCGCCAAGCGTGCACGACCGCCGTCTCGCGCCCAATCTTGATCAACTCGTCAAAATCCGCAGGCGACGCCGCTTCGGCTTTTGCCTTCGCCTGCGCAAGCTGCTGGAGCGCCTGGCGGTCGAGCTTCTGCCGGTTCAACACGACGCCCATGAGCCGGTGCGCGCGCGGTCGATATTCCGAATGGTCGGGGAGTGTAACCAGGATGGCTTCGAGCCGCGACTTGAAGTCTGCGAGATCGCCCCTTCTCCGATCGATCTCGGCGTCGATCGCGTCGAGATTGGACTTGACGTCTTGCGCGTCAGTCATCATCGCCCCGGCAGCCAAGCCTCGCCATAGCCAACCTCAAGAAAGTTTAATGTACAGGGTTCGCGCCGGTAGATAAAATGCCGCCAATACCACAATGCGGCCAGCGCCTCATCGCAACCCCCAAAAACATCTCAAATCGGTCCTGGAGAACATCACATGACGCGAGCCTACGGACTTGTTTCCCGCCTGCTGTTGCTTGCCGGCCTGGTCGGCGGACTTAGCGCCCAAGCGCTCGGCGAGACGGACACCGAGATGATCGTCGGGGGAACGGCTGCGCCGGACGGCAAATATCCTTGGCAGGTTCGCCTCTATAGCTCGGACGACGACGCGGTGGGCTTCTGCGGCGGCTCGATCATCGACGAGAAGTGGATTCTGACGGCCGCGCACTGCCTGCTCGACACCGACGCGGTGGTGGTCGGTTACGGCAGCAACGATCGCACCAAGACCACCAAGATCGAAAGCGAGAAGATCATCGTGCATCCGGGCTACATCGCCGGCGAGAAGGCCGACGTCGCCTGGTCAAATTGAAGAAGCCCATCCCGGATGCCAAGGCGATCGCCTATGCCGACGCCGCGCAAGACCAGGCCCTGCTGCCTGATGGCGCCAATGTGGTCGTGACCGGATGGGGCGCGATCTGGGACTTCCAGGCCTTTCAGCAACGCGGTCGACGTGATGGCCGGACGGCGGACCGTGTCGGAGCGCAAGCTGCTCAGCGACGAAGAGCTCCAAGCTCCGCTCAAGCTGCATGAAGTCGATATCCAGGTCATCGATCCCACCGAATGCAAGGCGGTCTATAAATCGCTGCAGGTTCCCGGCCTTCGCTATCGGCGACACCGAGATTTGCGCGACCGGGCTCGCCGGCGGCAAGGATTCCTGCTTTGGCGACAGCGGCGGCCCACTGGTGGTGACTGCCGACAATGAGCGCGGCTACGCCCAGGTCGGGATCGTGAGCTGGGGTCCGCAATGCGGCAATCCGCTCTATCCCGGCGTCTATACGCGGGTGTCGTCGTTCTCGAAATGGATCAAGGACAATATGAGCGCCAACTGATCCGTGGCGGCAGAGCGAGTTCGGCGGCAGGGCAGCCCCTGCCGCCTTTTTATGCCCCGAGCTGAGCAATCTCCGGCGCCGCGGCGAGCACCGGCGCCTCAGGCGGCGTATCGATCAGCGGCTGAAGCACGATGCCGAGCCGGTCGCGGCACGCCTCGAATTGCGCCAGCACGCGCGGCACGCCTCGAATTGCGCCAGCACATCGGCGCGGTCGCTGCCGCCGAGATTGACGATGCCGTAGCGGTAGCTCCGGCCGTCCTGCAATTCGTCTGACAACTTGCGCCCGAACGTGCCGTGCAGCTCCACCCTGATATCGGGATAGACGAGGGCGAGCCGTTCGATATCGGCCTCCGAGGGCAAGGCGGCGACGACATAATCCTCGAAGCTGCGCAACACCATGCTGGCGGCCGTGTGAAGTCGTATCGTCCCTGCCGCCGCGTGAAATGCGGCGCGCGGCGTTGCCCGATGTCGAGCAGGACCGTGTAGCTACTGGTGCCGTCGACCTTCTCGTAAAGGTCGGCGAATTGTGAGGCCATGCGCGGATTGATCTCGATGATCGAGACGTGGTCGATGTCGGCGTCGTACATCATCTCGATATTGAACAGACCGTTGTCGAAGCCTATGCCTTCGATCACCCGCGCCGCGAGCTCGCCCATGCGCGCCTGCACGTCATTGGGCAACGCAGAGGGATAATCGAAGCGCGAGAAGGCGAGCGTGCCAGGGAACATTACCGAATTGACCACGCCATAATGCCGGCTTTGCCGCCGTAGACGTAGCCCTCGACGGTCACCGCTCGCCCTTGAGCAGACCCCTCGGCGATCAGCCGCTGGGTGCCGATGGTGCCTCGCCTGATCTTTCGAGACGCCAGTGTAGCGCTGCCGAGCATGCGATCGAGCGGCAGGAATGAATTGATCGACGGCGCGTGCCCAGCGGGAGAAGAGCGCGGCGAGTTCCGATGCCGAGAACCAGACCTTCTCGGCCGCCGATCCTGGCGGCATCGGCCGCCTCAGAGCACGCTCGACGGCCGCCTCGATCGATCCTTTGACCCTGCCAAGTTCCACATACTCCGAGAATAAATGACTTCACCGCCGCTTCACGAACAGCGGCAAGCGCAAATCGTCGGGCAGGGGCGGCGCCCGCCATCGGCGACGTCGATCAACGCGAAGGATCGGCACCGCCTCCGGCGCGAGTTTGACTTGCGCAGCCGCGACAGATATCTTGTGCTGGCAGTGAGCGCAACCTTGGGCGATGGGCCGGGGAGGCTCAACCGCTCGGCGACGACCGCGGCAAGCGCTTGGCAGTTTGGAACCGCTCGTAGCTATCGGAACGAATGGTTAAGAGGGCAATCAGCGGTGGCCTATCACTTGAAACGAGCTCGCGCAGAACTTCGAGAAAGACGCTGGCCTCCTCAGCTCCCTCCGCATGGAACAGCTCCTCCGCCTGGTCGACCCGGATCGGCGTCGGGGTCGCCGATCCTCGGCCCCCCGCGAGGACAAGCGCTTGATGCCGGCGACCTCTGCGCGAGACGCGATGCTCGCATCGCCTATCTCGACGGCTTTCGGACTTCGGGCGCGTGCGCGCGAGCGTCCTCCTGCAAAGCCGTTGCCAACTCCCGAACAGATCAGACTCTTCGTAAGGCTGGTGCGCTCGGCCGAATCACCGGCAGGTGAAGAAAGTGTTTGCTCTCTCTCGCGAGCCTCGGCAACAGTCCAGCACGTAAGAATGACGATTTGCCCGCACCAGACGCGCCTAGGATAACCAGCATCCGTGGAGGGGCGGCTTCTCTCAGCCCGCGCAACAGGTCAAGCCCTACCACGGTCAGGCCCTCGCGGCCAAAGAAGATGCCGGCATCCTCGGCCTCGAGAGGGTGGAGGCCGCGATAGGGTGCGCGGTCGGGATCATCTTCGGCGGCCCCTCGGTTTAGCTGGCGTCATGGCCAGCATGCTTATCCAATTCGCGACGCTCAAGGCCATCCCTGGCAAAAGCGACACCGCTGTCTTGCCGCCTGGCGGTATTGTAACGGCCACTTGATAATCGCGCTCGCCCGGGTCAGATCCACAAGCTGCCATTCGCGGTCATCTCAGTGGCAGATCCGCAATTGGCGTCGGCTCAACGAGCACGCCGAAGATGCTTGTTGAGGTTCTTGGCGAGCAGGAATTCGGCGCGGCACCACATCGACCCAGCCCACTCGGGTGAGACGAGGAAAAGAACGAGCTCACAACGCTCGGCCGCCTGTTTCAGAGCAGATTGCCACCTCTCACCCGCCTTGAGGCCGCGTTCGGGATCAAGATCCAGGAAGAGATCATCCCAACCGTGGCTGACAAGCCAATCCCGTAACGCGATGGCCTCCGCGTTATTGTGGATTGAGTGGCTTACAAAGATGCGCGACATATGGCCCAGTGTCGCAAGTTGCCGATCCTAAAGCTACCGTATACCTCGACAGGAAATCAGCCGCCATCCTGGCGGATGATACCGTTCGCGCGGGCGAGAGATCGTTGACCGTCCCGGCAAACTTCGCCTTGGCTCGCTCGCATGCAGCCTCGGCAGCTTCTTCGCCAGGACGAGATCGGAGACCGACAGAAGCATCAGGGTATATCGCGGGTCCGTCCTGATGCGGCAGGCAAAGGAAGGGATGCGTCACGGATCGCCAAGCGACCGGCTGATTGGTGAGCTACACCGCACGTCGGCGCCGTCCCGATCATTGGCGCGTGTTGCGGATGACCGTGCAGGCCCTAGGTTAAGCCGCGGATCGGCCAACCGCAGGTTGACTTCTCCCCCAGCGCCTCCGTCTAACATAGGCAATCATAAACGCCCGACCCAGGAGGGGCGCATGGACGATCGCGAGCTTGGCCGGACTGGCGTGAAGGTGTCGGCGCTCTGTCTCGGCACCATGACGTTCGGCGAGCAAAACAGCGAGGCCGAAGGTCACGCGCAGCTCGACTACGCGCTTCGGCCGCGGCATCAATTTCGTCGATGCGGCGGAGATCTATCCGGTGCCGCCCAAGCCCGAGACGCAAGGCCGCACCGAGGCGATCATCGGCACCTGGCTCGCCGCGCGCAGGCTGCGCGACAAAGTGGTGATCGCCACCAAGGTCGCCGGCCGCGGCAAGTCGAGCTGGCTGCGCAAGGACGGATCGTTGCCGCGGCAGAGCGCAGCGCAGATCCGGGAGGCGGTCGAGGGCAGCCTCAAGCGGCTCAAAACCGATTACATCGATCTCTACCAGCTCCATTGGCCCGACCGGCCAATGCGGGTGTTCGAGGGCCTCAACTATCTGCATATCGACGGCGAGAGCCATGCCATCCCCGAAATTCTCGGCGTGCTGGGAGAGCTTGTGTCCAGCGGCAAAGTGCGATTTGTCGGCCTGTCCAACGAGTCGCCGTGGGGACTGATGAGCTTTCTCAAGGCCTCGGAGCAGCACGGCCTGCCGCGGCCGGTCTCGATTCAAAATGCCTTCAATCTCGTCAACCGCACCTTCGAGATGGGACTTTCGGAAATCGCCTACCGGGAAGGGGTAGGCCTGCTCGCCTATTCGCCGCTCGGCCAGGGCTATCTCACCGGCAAGTATGAAGGCGGCGCGCTGCCGCCCGGTTCGCGCAAGACCCTGTTCAACCGGCTTGGCCGCTACGAGCAGGGGAACGGTCCGCGGGCGATTTCGGCCTATGTGGCGCTCGCGAAACGGCATGGGCTCGATCCGGCGCAGATGGCGATCGCCTTTGCCGTGTCGCGACCCTTCGTCACCAGCGCCATCATCGGCGCCACCACCTTGGACCAGCTCAAGACCGACATCGCCGCCGCCGAGCTCAAATTATCCCCCGATCTGCTGGCGGACATCGACCAGATCCATCTTGACTATCCGAACCCGTGCCCCTGACTGTAGTCAGCAGCGAATCCCTCCGGCCATGCCAAGACTATTCTCAGCCATCGAGATTCCACCAAGTATCGCCGACCGTCTGACGCTGCTGCGCGCCGGGCTGTCAGGGGCGCGCTGGATCGACCCGGAGAACTATCACCTGACGCTGCGGTTCATCGGCGACGTGGACGGACATACGGCGCGTGACTTCACTTCGGCTCTCGGCGAGATCGTGGCGCCGCCATTCGATCTCAGGCTGAGCGGGCTGGGCAGTTTCGGCGGCGGCAAGCCGCGCGCCATCTTCGCCGACATTGAGCCGTCGGAGGGGCTGGAGGCGTTGCGCCGCGCCAACGAGCGCGCGGCGCGGGAGGCGGGGCTGCCACCCGAGGGCCGCAACTTCAAACCGCATGTGACGCTGGCGCGATTGCGGGGGGCGCGGGCCGACGCGGTAGCGGCCTATCTCGAGCGCCAAGGTGGCATCGGGCCGGAACGCTTCACGGTCAGCCGCTTTGTGCTCTACTCGTCGAGAAATTCGGTCGGCGGCGGACCTTACGTGGTCGAAGCGGCTTATCCGCTGGAGGATTGAGCGCCCCGTTTTGCCGGCTTTCGATCGTCGCCGAGGAGTTCGGCGAGGAGGCCGCGCGCAGCTTGCTCGATCAGGTCGAGCGCATGATTGAAACCTTCGGCACCGCCAAAGAAGGGATCGGGCACGTCCGCCGTGCCCGCATGCGGGGCGAAATCGAGGAAGCGCCGGATCTTGTGGCGCGCGTCGCTCGGCGCCAGCTGAACCAGCTCCTGGTAGTTCGAGCCGTCCATCGCCAGCAGCAGGTCGAAGCGCTCGTAATCTGCGGACGCGATTTGCCGCGCGCTTTGGCCCGAGATGTCGATGCCGCGATTTTGCGCCGCGGTCTGTGCGCGCGAATCGGGCGCTTGGCCGACATGCCAGTCGCCCAAGCCGGCGGAATCGATGTCGAACAGATGGAGCGCGCCCTGCTGTTCGGCGACGCGCCGGAACACGCCTTCGGCCATGGGCGAGCGGCAGATATTGCCGAGGCAGACGAACAGGAGACGCCGCTTAGCCATGGGGTCTGAAATGGCGTCTGGCCGGGGTTCGTGCAAGGCAGGCTAGTAGCGATTGCGGAACAGGAACAACCGGCGCTCGCGCGGGGCGTTGCTCGCTTGCGTATCCTGGGCGCGAAGGGCGGCGCGCTGGCGCAAGGCGCGAAATCGCGCGAACAGGCGGAGGCCGGCGCGGTCCGGCTCAACATTCTGCGCCGCGGCGTGCCGCGAGCGAGCGTGGCGCTCCGCCACCACGAGTTCCGTTTCGGCGAGATTCCTGGCCATTTCACTGGCGCCGGCGGCGACGATGCGCTCGAACTCGCGTCCGCGCCGCCAGCACGGCGCGCCGATTATAGATGGCCTTGGCCTCTTCGCTCCAGGGCTTGGGTCCACAGGCGCAGCTTTCGACATACTCGGCGCGGTAGCGGAAGGCGTTCGGCAGGTCGACGTATCGCTCCCCGGTCAGCGCCCACAGCTCGGCCGCGTCGTCAGCGGGAGCAGGCTGGTAGAAGAGCTTGGCCGGCACGGCGCAACTCGACTGGCACGTTTTCTCCTCGGCGGTGAAATTGTCAGGCTGGGACCGGTCGTTGATCGGATAGTAGAAGCCGTCGCACAGTCTCACACAGAGCGTGCGATAGGTGACGGCGGGGTTGGTCTGCCAGCGATAGGCATAGGGCTTGGCACGCGGCGAGGCGACCTGAGGCGCGGCCGGCTCGTCCGCCTTGTCCTTGTCGGTCCTCCGGGTCGGGCCGGCGCGGGCCTTCAGCTCATCGATCTCGGCCTCGAGGCTGCGCGCCCGCCCGTCGAGTTGCCGGCAGGCTTCGATGCTGGCGTCGTCGGCGGCAAACTCGCAGCCGGCGTTGTCGATGTCGCGTCTCAGGCTGGCGAGCTGATGCTGCTTGCTGGCGATGGTGCTCTCCAGCACGCTCGCCATCGGAGAAGCTTGCTGGCCGGTCTTGCCGGAAGCAGGCATCAGCGCCGCGCCGCCGGCCGTGGCGAGGGCCGCGAGAAGTGCGCCGGTTAGCACCGGCTTGGGTCCCATCCTACGCAACGCAAACCTCATCGGCCCGAACCGGATCGGGGGCCTGCCCCAGGATGCCCGCAAAAGATGAAATTCAGGCAAACGGCACGCGAGCGAGAGGAGCAGCGCGGCGCACGCTTGCAGGACCATCGCCTCTACCCTATTTTTCTTACCAGGACTGAGACTTAGCTGTTCGCGAGGTGGAGACGATGATTGCCTGGAATGACGCTAGCGAGCTTAAGCATGCGGCCCTTGGCCGGCAGGTCTCGCTCGTTGCCTTTACCAAGTGGGAGCGCAAGGTGCGCCACGACTTCTGGGCCAAGCTTAAGCGCTTTGCCGGCATGGTGCCGTTCGTCGAGGATCTGGTCGCCGCCTATTACTGCGCGCTCGACCCGGCGACGCCAATGCGCGTGCGGGGCATGTTGCTCGCGGCGATCGCCTATTTCATTCTGCCCGCCGACCTCATCCCCGACATCATCGCCGGCCTCGGCTTCGCCGACGACGCGGCGCTGCTCACCGCGGTGCTCGGGCTGGTCGCCTCGCATATCACGCCGACCCATCGGGCGGCGGCGGCACGCGCGCTCGACAAGGAGTTGCCGGCCAAAGCATGATCCGGAAAAGTGGGCACCGGTTTTCCGATCAGATCATGCGCCAAGCAGAGACTTAGCGCTGCGGGTTGACGATCACCTTGCCGGTGACCTTGCGGCCCTCGATCAAGGACAGCGCTTTGGCGGTCTCGATCAGGCTGAAACTGGCATGGATGTGAGGAGAGATCGCTCCCTGTTTGCACCAGTCGAGCAGCTGCACCATGTTGGCGCGGTGCCGCTCGGGTTCGCGTTCGACGAATGACGTCCAGAACACGCCGACGATCGAGCAACCTTTCAGCAGCACGAGATTGAGCGGGATGCGCGGGATGGTGCCGGAGGCGAAGCCGAGCACGAGATAGCGTCCTTCCCAGGCCATCGCCCGCAGGCTCGGCTCGGCCAACTCGCCGCCGACCACGTCGTAAAGCACGTCGACGCCTTTTGGCGCGGTGAGCTGCTTGAGCCGGGTCTTGAGGTTTTCGGTCTCGTAGTTGATACCCTCGTCGGCGCCGTGATCGCGGGCAAAGGCCAGCTTGTCGCCGGATGAGGCCACGGCAATGACGCGCGCCCCCATCAGCTTGGCGATCTCGATGGCGGCAAGACCGGCGCCTCCCGCGGCGCCGAGCACGGCCACGGTCTCGCCCGGCTTCAGCGCGGCGCGATCCTTCAGGCCGTGCAGCGCCGTGCCGTAGGTGATGGGGACGCCCGCCGCGACCTCATCGCTCACGCCATCGGGAATGGGCACCGCATTCTTGGCCTTGGTGACCACCTTCTCGCGGCAGCCATTGCCGCCGACATAGGCCACCACCCGCTGCCCCAGCGTGAAGTCCGTGACGTTTGCCCCCAGGCCTTCGATGGTGCCGGCGATCTCCGCTCCGGGCGAGAACGGCAGCGGCGGGGATACCTGGTATTGGTTGCGGAGCAAGAGCGTGTCGAAGAAGTTGAGGCCGACCGCGGTCACTTTGATGAGGATATCGTCGGGCCCCGGCTTGGGCTCCGCGACTTCCTCGAGGCGCAGGGCCTCCGGCCCCCCAAACTCCGAAAATTGCGCGACGCGCATCGGCCCGCTCCCTATTCAAACGCCCCTCCGGACTTAAACTATGGCCGCGGGGGCGCGCCCAAACAATTGGATTTACGGGGCAAATATTGCCTTCTCGGCGTGAGGTGGAGCCCGCTTCCCGTCGCCAGGGGCTCGCGCGTCCCTTCTGCCGATGGCTGGGTTGTGGCAGACAAGGATTGTGAAAACCCTACCTCCTTCCGCCCGCGGCTATTTCGCCATCGGCATCGAGGGCATCTCCAAGGCCGTCAATCTCGGCAATATGCTGCGCTCGGCCCATGCCTTCGGCGCGAGCTTCGTGTTCACAATCGGCGCCGATGAGAAGGCGGTCGAGATCCACCACGATACCTCGAAGGCCTGGACGCATCTCCCGCTCTACCATTGGCGCAGCCTGGCCGAGCTCAAGCTGCCCAAAGGATGCAGCCTGGTCGGGGTCGAGATTCTCGACGAGGCCCACGAACTGCCAAGTTTTCCACACCCCGTGCGGGCGGCCTATGTGCTTGGTCCGGAACGCGGCGCGCTTAGCCCCGAGCTTATCGCGCGTTGCCAACATCTCGTGCGTATTCCGGCGGCATTCTCCCTGAATGTCGCCACCGCCGGCGCCATCGTCATGTATGACCGTTTGCGTTCGCTTGGCCGCTTCGGCTCACGTCCGGTGGCGGAGCGGGCCGAGGCCCCGGCGCCGGCGCCGCATGTACAGGGCGCGCCGCGCAAACGGACCAGGCGGGGTTGACCCGCCCGTGTAGTCAAAGGAAAATCAAGGCTGTATGTTGTGAGCACTGCTCACGAATCGGGGACCCAAGAGATGCACCGAGCCGTTCGAGCTGCTTGCGCCGTCGCGGCGCTGGTCGCAACGCCCGCATTGGCGCAAGAGGTTACCCTCTTGGAGAAGTTCAACGACTGGTCGGCTTACGCCTCGACCGGCAGTCCCAAGGTCTGTTTCGCGGTCGCCAAGCCGACCAGCTCAACCCCCAAGGGCGTCAAGCGCGGGCCGATCTTCTTCTACATCTCGCAATGGCCGGCCGACAAAGTGGTGAACGAAATCAGCGTGAAAATGGGCTATCCGTTCGGCGAGGGCGCCAAAGCCACGGTGACGATCGGCAGCACTAAGTTCGAGCTGTTCACCAAGGACGAAGGGGCCTTTGTCGACAAGCCGGAGACGGAGGCCGACATAATCGCGGCCATGAAGACCGGCAGTACCATGAAGATCGACGGGAAGTCGGCGCGCGGCACCGCCACCAGCGACGCCTATTCGCTCAACGGCCTGTCCAACGCGCTGGAGCGCGTTGCCAAGGAATGCCCGCCGAGCGGTTAAGCCGGCGCACATCTTACCGCTGTTCCATTCTTGCCCGCGTCATCGGCCACGGCTAGCGTCGTCCTTGTGGCAATAGAGCCACAAGGAGAACAGACGATGAAGACCTTTCACGCCGCGATCGTGTCCGCCGCCCTGCTCTCGACCATGACAGCCGCGCTTGCCGAGGACTCCAAGATCGAGATGTCGAAGCTGACCTGCGCCCAGTTCGCGGCCTACGACAAAGACAATATGGGCACCATTATGATGTGGCTCGAAGGCTATTACACCGAGGAAGGTGACGACGCGGTCATCGATTTCGGCAAGATGGCCGGGGACATGACGCGCCTGCTGATCTATTGCGGCGCCAATCCCGAGACCGACATCATCACCGCCTCCGACGAGGTGATGGATCAATAGCCAAATTTCGGCGGACCTTGGCTTTTTCGGGCCGCGGCATGATATGACGGCGGCAGCCGGACAGCCGGCTCCGCCAATGCCCATGACCATGCCTTCTGCTTCAGCTGCCGCGCCGGATGTGCGAGACCGGCCTCGCCATGAAACGCTCATCGGGCTTAGCCGCCCGGAGCTCGGCGCGCGCTTGAGCGCGCTCGGCGTGCCGGAGCGGCAGGCGCGCATGCGGGTCGCCCAGCTCTGGGGCTGGCTCTATGTCCGTGGCGTGACGGATTTCACCCTCATGACCGACATCGCCAAAGAGCTGCGCGGCGAGCTCGCCGAGACTTTCACCCTGGCGCGGCCCGAGATCGTGACCGAGCAGATCTCGGTCGACGGCACGCGCAAATGGCTGCTGCGCCTCGACGACGGCAAGGAAATCGAGACCGTCTATATCCCCGAGGAGGACCGCGGCACGCTGTGCATCTCAAGCCAGGTCGGCTGCACGCTGACCTGCTCGTTCTGCCATACCGGCACGCAGCGTCTGGTGCGTAATCTGACCCCCGGCGAGATCGTGGGCCAGATAATGCTGGCGCGCGACCGGATCGGCGATTGGCCGGGCGCTGCCGCCGAGGATTCGCGTGGGCTGCCCGGCTCGGAGCGCAAGATCACCAATGTGGTGCTGATGGGCATGGGTGAGCCACTCTACAATTTCGACCAGGTGCGCGACGCCATGGCCGTTGCGGCCGACGGCGAGGGACTCGCCATCGGCAAGCGTCGCATCACGCTGTCGACCTCGGGCGTGGTGCCGGAGATTCCGCGCTGGGGCGAGGAGGCGGGCACCATGCTGGCGATCTCGCTGCACGCGGTGCGCGACGAGTTGCGCGACCGACTGGTGCCGATCAACAAGAAATGGCCGATCAAGGAGTTGCTTGCGGCGTGCCGCGCCTATCCCGGCCTGTCCAACGCCAAGCGCATCACCTTCGAATATGTGATGCTGAAAGGCGTCAACGATTCCGTCGCCGACGCCAAGCAGTTGGTGCGGCTGCTGGCCAAGATCCCGGCCAAGATCAATCTGATCCCGTTCAATCCATGGCCCGGCGCCCCGTTCGAATGCTCGGATTGGGAGCAGATCGAGAAATTCGCCGAAGTGGTGAACCGCGCCGGCTATGCGAGCCCGGTGCGCAGCCCGCGCGGTCGGGACATCATGGCGGCCTGCGGGCAATTGAAGAGCGCCAGCGTCAAGCAGCGCGCCAGCGCGCAATCACAAGATGTCATTCCCGCGAAAGCGGGAATCCAGTAACCATCGAACCCGTGATCCTTCGCACAGTCTTTCGCATGGCGTGGGTAGTGACGGCATTCTTGGTCGCCATCGCCGTGGCGCTCGCCGTGCTGTTTGCGCTGGGCGCCGTTTGGGTCGGTGACGAGCTCAAGGAAGCGGCGCCCCACGATCCCATGCTGCAACAGGGAGCGCCGGTATTCGGCGCGGTGCTGTTCGTCAGCACGGTGACGCCGGCGCTGACTGCGCTGCCGGCGTTGGTCGCCGCGGTAGTCGGCGAGGTGCTGCGCGTCCGCTCGTGGATGTATTACGTGCTGGCGGGAGGCGCGGCGCTCGCCGTGGTGCCGCTGCTGGCTGCGCCCGAGGGCGCCGACCTCACCGAGATCGCGGCCAGCCCCTACATGACGATCTTTGCCGCCGCTGGCTTCGCCGGCGGCTTTATCTATTGGCTGCTCGCCGGCGCGCGGGCCTAAGCCTCGATATCGAGCGCGGCGATCCTGGCCTGCAAGGCAAGCCGCGCGGCCGGCCACGTTTCGGGCACGTGTTGGGTGACCGTCTCGCGCCAAGCGACGCTGTCGTTCGAACGGCGGCGACGGGTGACGAAGCCCAGGCTCCGAATCGCGGCCAGCGGGCCGACGCGGTCGGAGACGTCTTTCGGTTGGTTCTCTAGCTCTTGGAGCGCCATTGATTTCCCACCTTCTCGTATTTCTGTTTCACCGCGGCCCAGGCGACTTTGTGCGCGACTTCCTCGCGCGACTCGTTGCCGCGCCGCTTGTCAGGATCCCGGTACTCATTCCAAGCGCCATCGAAGGCCTCCCGATAGATGTCCTGTGCATGACTCGGGAGATTGTCCTTCACGCTGTCAGGCAGCTCTTGGTTGGTCCGATACGGCATGAGTTTCTACTTTCGACCTTCCCGCCCAATCGCTGAAACGCCAGTGACGCCATTAGGTTCCCGGACCTGCGCCGGATCGCTCAGCGAAGCTTATCCACAGGCCATCCACACTGACTCAGATCAAGCTGTCATTGATTCGTTAGGAGAGTGTCGCCGATCGGCAACCGAACCTTCACCGGACGCTCACGCGACTGTCGCCTCCGACCGCTAGCGTCGTTCACGGGTGTGGGTTCGGGGGTCTGCCGTGTCACGCGGCTTCTTGCTGTCGTTCATCGCGCTCGGCTTGGCGCTCGCTCTGTTGTTCGCCGCCTATCCCACTTGGGACCTATGGGTCGCCGAGTGGTTCTTCGATCCTGAATCGGCCAAATTTCCGGTGGCCGTGAGCTACGAGTGGAACCTGGTACGCCGGGTGGCCAACTGGGTGCCCTTCATTCTGCTTTTGCCCGCTCTGTACACACTGCTGCGCAAGCTCGTGTTTCCCGAACGAGCCGATGAAGATGGCGCCGTCGCTCATGCTGTTTCTGCTCGGGTCGTTCGTGATCGGGCCGGGGCTGACCTCCAACCTTCTGCTCAAGGAGAATTGGGGCCGGCCGCGGCCCAACGGCATCCAGCAATTTGCCGGAACCGCCCATTTTCAGCCCTGGTGGCAGCCAGGCGGGACGTGCAAGCGGAACTGCTCATTCGTGTCGGGCGAGGCGAGCCAAGCCTTCTGGACCATGGCGCCGGCCAGCTTGGCGCCGCCACAGGTCCGGCCCTTGGCGCTTGGCGGTGCGGTGGTGTTCGGCACGGCGGTCGGGGCCTTGCGCGTGGTATTCGGCCGCCATTTCGTCACCGACGTGGTGTTGGCCGGGGTCATCACCCTGGTGGTCATCGTGGCACTTTACCGGCTGCTGCTCGACCCCGTCAGGCGCAACGATGCGAGGCTCGAGCGGGGCGTTGAGCGCCTCTCGGCGGCGCTGCACCGCCTGATCGGGGCGGCCCTTGGGGCGACCGGCCAGGCGCTGGCCGGCGCCGGCTCGACCTTGCGCTCGACCGGCCGGCACTTGCACAAGCGCGTCGCCTGCCTATAGTCCCGCGGAACTCAACCGTTTGCGGGCCTAGAGGCCTTTTCCATGGCGACCGACGTCAAGAAGGTGGTGCTCGCTTATTCCGGCGGGCTCGACACCTCGATCATCCTGAAATGGCTGCAGGAAACCTACGGCTGCGAGGTGGTGACCTTCACCGCCGATCTCGGCCAGGGCGAGGAGCTTGCGCCTGCCCGCAAGAAGGCCGAGCTGCTCGGCATCAAGGAGATCTTCGTCGAGGATCTGCGCGAGGAATTCGTGCGCGATTTCGTGTTCCCGATGTTCCGGGCGAACGCGCTCTATGAGGGCGTCTACCTGCTCGGCACGTCGATCGCCCGGCCGCTGATCGCCAAGCGCCAGATCGAGATCGCCAAGCTCACCGGCGCCGATGCCGTGGCGCATGGCGCCACCGGCAAAGGCAACGACCAGGTGCGCTTCGAGCTCACTTATTACGCGCTCAACCCCGACATCAAGGTGATCGCGCCGTGGCGGGAATGGGAGTTCAAGTCGCGCAGCGATCTGATCGCGTTCGCCGAGCAGCACCAGATCCAGGTGGCCAAGGACAAGCGCGGCGAGGCGCCGTTCTCGGTCGACGCCAATCTGCTGCACTCGTCGTCGGAAGGGAAGGTGCTGGAAGATCCGGGCGCCGAGCCGCCGCCTTACGTCTATCAGCGCACC
>CAVSRK010000003.1:0-150253 GCA_963730335.1 uncultured Alphaproteobacteria bacterium | reverse complement strand
ATCGACGCCTGGACCGCGGTGATCCGCGAGAAGCCGCTCGACGCCATTCTGGTGACCACCTCGGGCTGCGGCACCATGGTCAAGGATTACGGCAATCTGCTTGCCCGCGACCGCGGCTATGCCGAGCGCGCGGCCTATGTCGCCAAGCTCGCCCTGCGACATCACCGAGTTCATCGACACAGATCGGGCTGACTGCCGCCGGTGCTGTGGACCGGCTTGCGCATCGCCTATCACGCGCCCTGTTCGCTGCAGCATGGGCAAAAGCTCGCGGAGCTGCCGCTGTCGCTGCTGGCGCAGGCCGGCTACCACATCCTCCAAATTCCCGAAGGGCATCTCTGCTGCGGCTCTCGGCCGGCACCTACAATCTGCTCCAGTCCGAGCTGTCCGGCCAATTCGCGAGCGCAAGCTCGCCAACATCGCCAAGGTCGATCCCGAGCTGATCGTCACCGCCAATATCGGCTGCATGATGCAGCTGCAACGCGGCACCTCGGCCCCGTTCGTCCACACCATCGAGATGCTCGATTGGGCGACCGGCGGCCCGGCGCCCGAGGCGATCGGCCCGCTCAAGGACTTCGGGCCATCCGATCGAGGCCCTGGTCGAGCTCGCCAAGCAGACCGCCCGGGTCGATTAGCCGTAGCTCCGCAGCGAGTTGCATACCTCCCCTCGGGGGAGGGATGGGAGCAAGCCTCGCTGCCGAGTTCTGGTTGCCGATAATTGCTCAAGCCTCGCCACTTCCTCCCCGCTCCCCCCTTGTGGGGGAGCACGCGCGCCATCTTTGGCGCGCGGAGGGGGGTGAACCTCTCAGCGAGTCCTTGCGCCCCCCTCCCTATCCCTCCCCCACAAGGGGGGAGGGGAGAACAAGCTGCTGAGCCACGCTCCAGTCATTCGTTCATTGATGACTGAGCAAGGATCATGGGCTAGAAGCGGGCGGCCGGAGCCCTTTGACCTAGCCGCCAATCCCATGAGCAAGAAGACCGAGCCCTCATCCCCCGAGGCCCGCCTGCCGAAGGGGCTTTTCGACATTTCCGCGGGCGAAATCCGCGCCACCGAGGACATGCTCGCCACGATTCGGCGCGTGTTCGAGTCCTACGGCTTCGAGCCGCTGGACACGCCGGCCATCGAATATACCGACGCGCTCGGCAAGTTCCTGCCCGACCAGGACCGGCCGAACGAGGGCGTGTTCTCGTTCAAGGACGACGACGAGCAATGGCTGTCGCTGCGCTACGATTTGACGGCGCCGCTCGCCCGCTACGTCGCCGAGAATTTCCAGGCCCTGCCCAAGCCGTTCCGCCGCTACCAGTCGGGCCCGGTGTGGCGCAACGAGAAGCCGGGCCCGGGCCGCTTCCGCCAATTCACCCAGTTCGACGCCGATACGGTCGGCGCCTCGTCGGTCGCCGCCGACGCCGAATTGTGCATGCTGGCCGCCGACACGCTGGAGGCGCTCGGCGTCCCGCGCGGCCAATACGTCATCAAGGTCAACAACCGCAAGGTTTTGGATGGAGTACTTGAATCGATGGCCTTGTTGGCGACGCCAATGCGGGCAAGCGTCTTTTGGTGCTTCGCGCAATCGACAAATTGGACAGGCTTGAGGAAAAGGGAGTGCGCGCTCTCCTGGGAAAGGGACGTACTGACGAAAGCGGTGATCACACCAAGGGAGCGGGTTTGGCGGACAAGGACATTGAGAAAATCATGGTCTTTCTCGCCGCGCAGAAGTCCAAGCTGCTCAGCGACGTCACTAACCTTCCTCCTTCAGAAAGGACGCAGCGAGGTGTCGTCCATACATTTAGCCGCGGCGACGGGGGCAACGAAAGTTACTTTGTGGAGAGCAACGCTGCGACAATTGAAAATCTCAAGCTTCATTTCGGTTCAAACCCGGTCTCGCGGCAAGGACTCGCGAGACTCAACAAATCGCCACACTCTGTGAAGCAGCAGGGTACGATTATGGCCGTGTGCGCATAGACATCTCAGTTGTGCGCGGGCTGGAATATTACACCGGCCCGGTGTTCGAGGCCGAGCTTCTCGCGCCGATCAAAGACGACAAGGGCCAGCCCATCCGCCTCGGCTCGGTGGTGAGCGGCGGGCGTTATGACGGCCTTGTCGAACGCTTCACCGGCGAGAAGGTCCCGGCCACCGGCATCTCCATCGGCGTGTCGCGGCTGCTGTTCGGCCTCCAGCGCCTCGGCAAATATAAGGACAGCGCGACGCAAGGCCCGGTGGTGGTGCTGGTGCTCGACCGCGACCGCATGGCCGACTACCAGAACATGGCGCAACAGCTTCGCGCCGCCGGCATCCGCACCGAGCTTTATCTCGGCGAGTCCGGCATGAAGGCGCAGATGAAATATGCCGACAAGCGCGGCGCCCCGTGCGTCGTCATCCAGGGCGGCGACGAGAAGGCGAGAGGAGAGGTGCAGATCAAGGATCTCATCCTCGGCGCCACTCTCGCCTCGATCGAGGACCGCGAGGAATATCTGAAAAAGCAGGCCGAGGCGCAATTCGCCGTGCCCGAAGCTCAACTTGTCGAGGCCGTCCGCCGCGTCCTCTCCCGCCACAAGGCTTGAGCCATGGCCGCTGAATCGGCGAAAGAGTTTGAGGCTCTCGAAGCCCAAGCCACCACCCTGCTCGATAGTTTCCGCAACGCCGGCTACGAGCAGGTTGCGCCCTCCATCCTCCAGCCCGCCGACATCTTCCTCGACCAGATCGGCGAGGGGGTGCGGAGCCGCACCTATGTATTCACCGACCTCGCCGGCGACGAGCTGTGTCTTCGGCCAGACCTGACCGTGCCGGTGTCGCGGCTTTATCTCGAGCGCCACCCTAAGGCCGATCGGCCGGCGCGCTATTGCTATAACGGCCCCGCCTTCCGCTTTCAGCCGCAGGGCGACAATCGCGCCCATCCGCGCGAGTTCCGCCAAGCCGGCATCGAGTGTTTTGGCGAGGCCGACCAAGAAAGCGCCGATGTCGAGATCGTGCTCCTGGCGGTGGAGGCAGTACGTGGCGCCGGGCTCAAGGATTTCCGCCTGCGCTTCGGCGACATCGCCCTGTTCTACGCGCTGCTCGATGCGCTGGCGCTGCCCGAGCGCTGGCGGCTGAAGCTACGCCACTATTTCTGGCGGCCGCATGCCTTCCACGCGCTGCTCTCCCGTCTCGCAAAGGGCGAGCGGCCGAACGGCGACGGCAAGGTGATGGCGCTCGCCGGCAAGCTGTCAGGCGAGAGCCCCGAGCGCGCCGAGGAGCTGGTCGCCGCCTATCTCGATCAGGGCAGCCTGCCGCTTACCGGCAACCGGTCTTTGAGCGAGATCACCGCGCGGCTGCTCGACCATGCCGCCGATCTCAGGGCCGACCCCTTGCGCAAAGAGGTCGCCACCGTGATCGACTATTATCTCGCGGTGTCAGGGCCGCCGCTGGAGGCGGTCGAGCGTGTCGCCATGATCGCGCATGGCGCCGGCATCGACCTTGGCCGGGCGCTTCAGGCCGCCACGCGCCGCTTCGAGCGCCTCAAGGAGAGCGGCATCGACCTCAAGCGCGCGAGCTTCGCCGCCGAGTTCGGCCGCAACCTCGAATATTACTCAGGCCTGGTGTTCCAGATCGAGGCCGAGGGCATCGATGAGGCCATTGCCGGCGGCGGCCGCTATGACGGCCTGCTCGCTCATCTCGGCGCGCCGCGGGAGGTGCCGGCCATCGGCTCGGCCATCCACACCGAGCGCCTGCTCGCCGCCGCGCGGGGAGACCGGTGATGGCCACCAAGCTCTCCATCGCCGTGCCCTCGAAGGGCCGACTCAAGGACCAGGCCGCCGCTCTGTTCGAGCGCGCCGGCCTGGCATTGCGCAGCACCGGCCACGAGCGGGGCTATCGCGGCACGCTCGCCGGCCTCGACGGCGTCGAGGTGGTCTACACCTCGGCGGCCGAGATCGTGCACCAGCTCAAGACCGGCCGCGTGCAGCTCGGCATGACCGGCGAGGATTTGATCCGCGAGACGCTGGCCGATGTCGAGCGCTCGGTCGAGTTCCTGGCGCCGCTCGGCTTCGGCCGCGCCGATGTGGTGGTGGCCGTGCCCGATTGCTGGATCGATGTCGGCAGCATGGCCGACCTCGAAGACGTCGCCGCGCAATTCGCCCGCGTGCATGGAAGGCGCCTGCGCGTCGCCACCAAATATATAGAATCTGACCCGGCGCTTCTTCGCGCGCCAGGGCGTGGCCGGCTATCGCATCGTCGAGAGCGTCGGCGCGACCGAAGCTACGCCCGCGGCCGGCACTGCCGAGCTGATCGTCGACATCACCACCACCGGCACCACGCTCCGCGCCAATCACCTCAAAGTGCTGGACGACGGCTTGATCTTGAAATCGCAGGCGCATCTGTTCGCCTCGCGCGCCGCGGCGTGGGATAAAGCCGCCATGAAGCTCCGCGACACGATTGTCGAGAAACTGTCTCCAGCCGAACAATGAGAAACGCCATGTGGATTCGCTTTGTGCTCACGTTGCTGCTCGCGTCTTTTGTGCAATCCGCGGCCGCCGCGCCGTCGCGCATCATCATTCTGCGCCACGGCGAGAAGGCCGATTCCTGGAAACTGTGCGAGATCGGCGAGCAGCGCGCCAAGGCCCTGGCGCTGACTTATCTCGGCAAGGGCGCGACCAAATCGCTGTTCGCCGCGGGCGAGGAGCCCGCCTTCTTCTTCGCCATCACGCTCCACACGGTCGAGCTCGCCTCGCCGTCGGTGGCGAGCTGGAACAAGCCGCTGATCCTCTATTCGGTGGTGCCCGAGAGCGGGCAAAGCAAAGACGATTTCACCAAGGCGCTCAACCAGCGCACCCAGGAGGCGGCGCGCGGGCTGCTCGACAATCCCGCGCTCAAGGGCAAGACCGTGGTGGTGGTGTGGGAGCACAAGCACATCGCCAATGCGAAGCTTGATGAGAAATTCGAGCGCGAAGGCGTGACGCTCCGCCAGCTGCTCAATCTCGATATTCTGCCGGGCGTGCCCGCGACTTGGCCGGACGAGACCTACGACTATTTCTGGATCGTGGACTTTCCGGCCGAACTCTAACGTGCCCAACAAGTTCACCATGATGAAGCAGGAGTTCGGCACGTCCTTCCCGCGCGTGCCGTCGAACGACTGGGACACGCCGGACGGGCTCGACCAAGCGAGCGGCTGCAAGACCAAGGTTGAGGACTGAGCGCGGCGGTCGGCCGGTCCAGGCTGCTCAGAGCAGGTTGCCCATGTACGGCATCGGAAAGGTGCAGTACTTATATTTTGTCCGGCAGCGCTGGCATCTTTGGCTATTTGGGCCGCACCGGGCCAGGCAGACATTGTAGCTTTGTCTGCAACTCGCCGCCGCCTGCGCTTCGCTGGCGCCAAGGCTCAGTTCCACCAAACTCGGCATCAGGGCTACCGCCAGCAACGCGATCAGCATGCGCATCGTCAGCCACCTCACGGCGAATCCGGCCACGAGGATAGTCCAAGACCGCGCCAGGCAGAAGGGCGGATGTGATCGCCTCCAGCCGCTACACCAGGCTCAGATCTAGCGCATCGTGAGGAGGCTTGCCATCGGCCGCGGAAATCTCCCGCAAATGGTGGCGTCCGGTGTCGTCGGGCTTGAGCTCGAAGAACCGGGAATGGAACTGAACGAGGCTCGAGCGGTGGCCGATCGACACGATGGCGGTGCCCGGCAGCCGCTCGATCAACAGGCGATAGAGCGCCGCCTCCGAGCCCTCGTCGAGCGCCGCGGTCGCCTCGTCGAGGAACAGCCAGTGCGGCTTCTGCAACAGGGCGCGGGCGATCGACAGCCGCTGCTGCTCGCCGCCCGACAGCTTGTCGGCCCAATAGGCGGTCTCATCCAATTGGTCGTGGAAGGCGCCGAGCCCGACCGCCTTCAGCACGTCGTCGATCTCTTCCGAGCCGAACGAATCCTCGAGGCGCGGGATAGGCCAGCGCGCCGCGCAACGTGCCGAGCGGCATATAGGGCCGCTGCGGCAGGACCAGCACGCTGGCGCCTTGCGGCACCCGGATCGAGCCCGAGCCGAACGGCCATACCCCGCCGAGCGCCCTGAACAGGGACGTCTTGCCGGCGCCTGACGGCCCGGTCACCAGCACCCGCTCGCCCGGTTCGATGGAAAATTCGGCGAGCCGCACGATCTCCTGGCCGTTGGGCAGTCCGACCGCAAGCTCCTCGACCAACAGCGCCTTGCCGCCGTCGGTCAGGAATCCGACCCGCGGCGCGGTCCGGTCCAGACCTTCCGCCCAATCGATCGAGGCCTCGAAGCCCGACAGCCGGTTCAACACCGCCTTCCAGTCGGCGATCGCGGTATAGGCCGAGACGAAGAACGACAGCGCGCTCTGCACCTGGCCGAACGCCGAGACGATCTGCATCAGGCCGCCGAGCGTGAGCGAGCCGAAGAAATAGATCGGGCTGACCACGATGAACGGAAAAATCAGCGCCACCTGCGAGTAGCCCGCGGTCAGGAAGGTCAGCCGCTTCCGCCGGCGCATGATGTCGTACCAATTGCGGATCACCCAGCCGAAGCGGTCGCGCAAATGCGCCTCCTCGGCGCCCTCGCCAGCGAGCAGCGTCACCTCCTCGGCGTTCTCGCGCAGCCGCACCAGCGAGAAGCGGAAATCGGCCTCATAGCGCTGCTGATTGAAATTGAGCTGGATCAGCGGCCGCCCGACCAGATGGGTGATCCAGGTGCCGAGAACGGCGTAGATCAGCGCCGCCCATACCAGATAGCCGGGGATCTGATACGATTGCGATCCGATCATCAGCGGCGTCGCCGACGACAAGGTCCACAAGATCACCACGAACGACACCAGCGTGACGATCGAGCCCAACAGCGCGATGCCGATATTGAGCGTGCTGTCGACGAACTCGCGGATGTCGTCGGCGATGCGCTGGTCTGGGTTGTCGGCCTGGTCGCCCTTGAGCCGCATGCGGTAATGCGTGCCCTGGCCGAGCCAGCGTCCGATATAGCGCTGGGTGAGCCAGTTCCGCCACCTGATCTGCAGCCATTGCTGGAGATAGAGCTGATAGACGGCGCTGACGATGAAGAAGGCCGCCAGCACGCTGAACACGCCGAGCTGCCAGATGAAGGTGTTCCAGTCCTTGTCCTGCAACGCCGTGTAGAAGGTGTTGTACCAGGCGTTGAAGCGCACGTTCAGCCACACCTGGAACAGCTGGAGCGCGATCACGGTGAACAGCAGCACGCGGCCGGCCCACCGGTCCTCCGACCGGTAATAGGGCACCGCGATGCGCGTGAATTCTTTGACCGTGGTTCTGAAATTCGCCATCGGGCGGAGCGGCTCCAACAGGCCCCTGTGCGGGCTAAACCGGCCGACGATAAGGCCAAACTCGGGCGCACAGGAAATTACGTTTGCGTAAGCCTTAAGTGAGGCAGCGCCGGAAGTCCCGCGGCAAATGGCGGCTATTGGGCCAAGAAAAAGGGCCGCCCGAACAAGGCGGCCCTTGGCACTTGGAACGAATGGCTTTGACTACATCATGTCCATGCCGCCCATGCCGCCGCCCGGCATGTGAGCATGGCCATCGCCGCCGCTCTTCTTGGGCGCCTCGGCCACGCCCGCCTCGGTGGTGACCAGCAGGCCAGCCACCGACGCCGCGTCTTGCAGCGCCGTGCGCACGACCTTGGCCGGGTCGATGATGCCCTTCTGGATCAGATCGACATATTCGTCGTTCTGCGCGTCGTAGCCGTAAGAGGACGACTTGCTTTCGAGCACCTTGCCGACCACGATCGAGCCTTCGACGCCGGCATTCTCGGCGATCTGCCGGATCGGCGCCTGCAAGGCCTTGCGCACGATATTGATGCCGGCCTCCTGGTCGTCGTTATCGCCTTTGGTCTTGATCGCCTTGGAGGCCCACAGCAGCGCCACGCCGCCGCCCGGCACGATGCCTTCCTCGACCGCGGCTCTGGTCGCGTTCAGAGCATCGTCGACGCGGTCCTTCTTCTCCTTGACCTCGACCTCGGTCGCGCCGCCGACCTTGATCACGGCGACGCCGCCGGCGAGCTTGGCCAGCCGCTCCTGCAGCTTCTCCTTGTCGTAGTCCGACGAGGTGTCCTCGATCTGCTGCTTGATCTGGCCGATGCGGGCCTCGATGTCGGGCTTCTTGCCGGCGCCGCTGACGATGGTGGTGTCGTCCTTGGTGATCGCCACCTTCTTGGCCTTGCCGAGCATTTGCACGGTGACGTTCTCGAGCTTGATGCCGAGATCCTCGGAGATCAGCTCGCCGCCGGTCAACACCGCGATGTCTTGCAGCATGGCCTTGCGGCGATCGCCGAAGCCCGGCGCCTTGACCGCTGCGACCTTCAATCCGCCGCGCAGCTTGTTGACCACCAGCGTGGCCAGGGCTTCGCCCTCGACATCCTCGGCGATCACCAGCAGCGGACGGCCCGACTGCACCACCGCCTCGAGCAGCGGCAGCAGCGCCTGGAGGGCCGACAGCTTCTTTTCGTAGATCAGAATGTACGGGTTCTCGAGATCGGCGATCATCTTCTCCGCATTGGTGATGAAATAGGGAGAGATATAGCCGCGGTCGAACTGCATGCCTTCGACCACTTCGAGCTCGCTGTCGAGGCTCTTGGCCTCCTCGACGGTGATCACGCCCTCGTTGCCGACCTTCTGCATGGCCTTGGCGATCATGTCGCCGATCGCCTTCTCGCCATTAGCCGAGATGGTGCCGACCTGGGCGATCTCCGCCGAGCCGCTCACCATCTTCGAGCGCTTCTTGATGTCCTGGACCACGTCGATCACGGCCTTGTCGATGCCGCGCTTCAGATCCATCGGGTTCATGCCGGCGGCGACCGCTTTCAAGCCTTCGCGCACGATGGCCTGCGCCAGCACGGTGGCGGTAGTGGTGCCGTCGCCGGCGGTGTCGTTGGTCTTCGAGGCGACCTCGCGCAGCATCTGCGCGCCCATATTCTCGAACTTATCCTCGAGCTCGATCTCCTTGGCCACGGTCACGCCGTCCTTGGTCGAGCGCGGGGCGCCGAACGACTTGTCGAGGATCACGTTGCGGCCCTTGGGCCCGAGCGTGATCTTGACGGCGTTGGCGAGGATATCCACGCCGCGCATCATCCGCTCGCGCGCGTCGGCTGCGAATTTCACATCTTTAGCTGCCATTTGAATTTGCTCCGGTGTTTTGTCTTAGGTTCTAGGTGGGGCAGGGAGTCCGGCTACTAGCCGAGGATCCCCATGATGTCGGACTCCTTCATGATCAGGAGATCCTCGCCGTCGATCTTGACCTCGGTGCCGGACCATTTGCCGAACAGCACCTTGTCGCGGGGCTTGACTCCCATGGGCTGAAGCTTGCCGTCCTCGCCGCGGGCGCCGGGCCCGGCGGCGATCACTTCGCCGGTCTGCGGTTTCTCCGCTGCGGTATCGGGAATGATGATGCCGCCTTTGGTCTTCAGCTCCTCCTCGAGCCGGCGCACGACCACACGATCGTGCAAGGGTCGGAATTTCATGGATTTTTTCTCCGAGAACTTGCCTGGGAATTAAGGATTGTGCCGTGTTGGCACTCAGCCGTAGCGAGTGCCAACAGCTGTGCAGGAGATACTGTTGCAACAGCCGACTGTCAAGACGAGGCAAGGGGACGGGCGCTCCCGCGCCGGCCTCAAGTCCTAGACCGAAGACAGCCGGATATAGCCCAGCCCGAGATAGATGAGGATGAAGATGCCGATCATCGAGAGCGCGAGGACGTGAATCCAGAGGCTCGACCGGTGATAGGTGGGGTCGGCGAATGGGTTTGGCAGGTGCTTGTAATGGGTCGCGACGAAGTCGCTCGCGACCTCGGCATGCCGCCGCATCACCGACCAGCCAAACATGGTGATCAGGAACCAGGCGATGCTGATGAGCAGGCCGGCCCCGAGCATCGCAAGCGGGGCCCATTTGCTCGTCCAGAACGCCGTCGGGCTGATGGCGAGCGCGCCGACGATCAGCGAATTGGCCACGAGCAGCGCATTATGCCGCGCCCAGATCGTCTCCCGCTCCGAATTGACCAGATCGACATAGGCCTGGAATAGCGTCGCCTTGTCCGAGAGATCGGCCGGTTCTTTTTTGGACATGGCAAGCGTCTGCCACGGTCGAGGGCGCCGCGCTAGGTCAATCTGTTACGGCGCCGGGGCGAGCCTCCGCGTCAGCGAGACGATATAGGCCGGCGAGCGCGCCTGGAATACCGGATCGTCGGCCGGACCGGCGATGCCGTCCACCACATTGCCCGGCAGGAAGCTGAACGCGTTGCAGGTCGCATCCGGCGCGATCGCCGTCGATGCTGATCTTGCCGAGCGGCGTGGTGGGACGGTTGTCCTCGTCGTCCCATCTGAGCGTCGGGTCGGCAGTCGGGTCGCCCGCCTTGCCCATGATCGCGGTGAGATCGAACGACGCCGGGCCCTTGGCCAAGCGGTCCTTGAGCTCGGCGGCATAGAAATCAGGCCCCTTGGCCTGCGCCTCTTCGGGCGTGAGCCCGAGCTCGCCCGCCTCCGGGATCAGCTTGTATTTCACCAGCGCCGCTTCGCCGGCTTCATTGGTGAAGGTGAAGGCATGCACGCCCCAATAGCCCACGCCCGCATAGCTCGCCGGCACGGGGTGCGAGGTCAGCCACGCGTTCTGCCGCGTCGATTCCGGGTGGGCGGCAACGAAGGCTTTGATCTTGTCCTGGTCGCCCGATCCAATCGTTTTCAGGAACTCGACGAACAGCTCCGGCGTCTGCACGAAAAACACCGGCGCCGAGATGGTCACGATATCGGTGCTCGCGCCGTTGCCGAGGTCGAATTTCACGGCCAGCCCGCGGACATTGTCTTGCGCGTTGTCGGGCGCTTGCGGGTTGCCGCCGCCCAGCGAGAAGCGGGCGGTGATGGGCACCTCTTTGGCGAAATGCGGCGCCTTGGACAGTTTCGGCGCGTCGGCCGAAGGCGTGAAGGTTCCGGTGAGGCAAATCCCCTTGGTATGGGCGGCTCGGTCGCCGGGATGCTTGCCGAACACGCCGTTAAGGGCGTCGACCAAATCGACCGGCGTCGGCTGCTCGGCCTTGGCCGGCACTCCCGCTGCGGCAAGAAAAGTGAGCCCGAGCAACGAAATGGCTACGCGTGAGGGACGGCTTTTGCTAGTCATGGGGAAGACCCTGTGGTTTGAAGGCCGATGCCGGGTAGGGCACGGCGATTGGATCGACGAAGCCTAACCCACAAATTTGACAGTACGACCCACGCCATTCGTCGCGGGGGTTAAGCGCCTGCGGGCGAACCAAAAAAGATGCGCACTCAGTCAAACAGCGATCTTAGCACCGCCGTTCGGAACTATGCGCTGGCACTGCTGATCTTCGCGGTCGCCATCGGCGCGCGCTATCTGCTCGATTATGTGGTTCCCGAGCGGCTGCCCTTCATCACCTTCTTTCCGGCCGTCCTGGTCGCCGCATTCTTCTGCGGCCTCTGGCCTTCCATTCTTGTTCTCGTCCTTTCAGCGGCGGCGGGCGCGGCCTGGACCGAGGCGCCGGCCGGCGCGAGCGAGATCGTCTTCTTCGTTGCGAGCTTCCTCCTGTTCATAGGCCTATCCGGCGTCAACGTGGCGCTGGTGCATATCCTCATGACCACCCTCGAGAAGCTCCGGCAGCGCGACCAGCAGCTCGGGCTCATCAATCGCGAGCTCAAGCACCGCATCAAGAACCTGTTCTCGATCGCCAACTCGGTGTGCCTGCAAACCATCAAGTCCGGCAAAACGGTCGACGACATGTCCCACTCGGTCAGCGGGCGGTTGATGGCGATTGCCTCCGCTCAGGACTTGCTGACCGCAACGGCGGCGGATGGGGCGGATTTGCATGCGCTCACCGCCGCGCTGGTCACCACGCTCGCGCCGCATCCCTCGCGCCTCGAGATCGACGGGCCGCCCACGCAATTGCCGGCCGACACGGCCACGCCCTTTGCCCTCGTGCTGCACGAGCTGGCGACCAACGCGCTGAAATATGGCGCCTGGTCGGCCGAGGCCGGGGTGGTGAAGGTGAGCTGGACCAAAGAGCGCGTGGTTCTCTTGTTCCGCTGGCGCGAGCACGATGGGCCGGCCATCGCGCCGCCGACCCGCGAGGGGCTGGGCCACATGCTCATCACCAGGAGCCTGCCCGGCGCCGCCGTCACCCACGACATCAAGGCCGACGGTTTGGAGTGCCGCATCGACTTGCCGCTCGACCCCGCTGCGGCGGCGTGACGTACGCCAAACCGCCAAATTCGACTGGCCTACGCTAAGCCTCGCAGGCTTGGTTTCGGCGCTTGAGGCTGCTATCAAACAAATCCTGACGGACGGGCGAATTGCTGTTGCCTTACCGGGGCCTGTCGCCGCATGATTTTTGCGCGAGGTTGCCAGCGTGGCTGACACCATTACCATGGCCTCTAGACGGAGCGGTTCCTCGGGAGGGCTTGCCATGCTCGACGTGATCGTCCTGGTCGCCATGGCGGTCACGGCGGCCGCGTTCGCGGTCGGGCTGATCCTTCATTCCGGCATCGCCCAAATTCCGGCGCTGATCGCCGCCGGCGCGCTCTACATGGTGATGGCCGCCTCTTACCTGATGGTGGCGCGCACCGCCCGGCCCACCGGCGCGTCTGGCGACCGCCTGAACGATCTCGAGGCGGCGCTCGAAATCATCGACAAGGACATGCAACGCATCGACCGGGTCGAGGACGACGTGTCGCGGCTCGATCTGCTCGCCGATCGCGTCGAGCGGCTCGATCAGGCGATGGGCGATTTCGGCGTCAACGAGCGCGCCGGCGGCCTCGCCCGGTTCGACCAATTCGCCCAGGAGTTCGAGGAGGTCCACGCCAAGATCGAGTCCTTGCGCGGCGATCTCGAAGGCGAGTCGCGCAATCAGCGCGAGAAGATGACCGGCGACCTTAGAGTCCTGGAAGGCTTGATCAAGCAGCTGTCCCGCGAATTGATCGCCGCCGCTGGCGAGACACCGGCCGCGGTGCCGGAGCAGGCCGCGACGGCGCTGGCAGCCTTCGCCGAGATCGAGAAGATCGAGCCCGACGACGATGGCGGCGAGTTTGAGGTCGAGACCGTCGAGCCCGAGCAGGACGAGGACGAGGAGACCGTCGCCATCCTCACGATCGAAGAGGAGGAGATCGTCTTCATCGCCGACGAGCCTCCGGCCGAGACCGTCCGCGCCGAACCGGAACGGGCCGAGGCCGCTATTCCGCCGCGGCCGAGTCCGCGCATTGAGACCCCCCGCGTGACGCCGCCTGCCGTCGAGGAGGAGCCGCTGCCTGCCGCCGACACCGCCGGGATCGGCGATAACGAGATGCTCGAGATCGTCAGCCAGGCGATCGAGGCCGGCCGCGTCGATCTCTATCTGCAACCGACCGTCACTTTGCCCGAGCGCCGGCCCCGCTATTTCGAGGCGTTCACCCGTATCAGAACCAAGGCCGACACGCTGATCCTGCCGGGGTCCTATCTACCCCCGGCCGAGGCCTCCGGCATGATTCCCCTGATCGACAACGTGCTGTTGGTGAAGAGCGTGCAGACGCTGCGGCGGCTCGGCTCCGACTCGCGCATCAAGGGCGTGTTCTGCAACATCTCGGTCAACACCCTGCTCGACCCCGAGTTCTTTCCCGAGCTGGTCGAGTTCATGGAAGAGAATAGCGGGCTCAGCGAGAGCCTGATCTTCGAGGTCGGCCAGCCGGCCATTCTCGGGCTCAACGCCGGCGAGCTTGGTGCGCTCGATACGCTTGGCGCGCTCGGTTATGGCTTCTCCCTCGACCACGTCGCCGATCTCGACGTCGATTTCATCGGCTTGCGCGAACGCTCGTTCCGCTTCGTCAAGATCGATGCGCGCACCTTCCTGCACGGTATGGAGGAGAAAAGTGGCGCCTTCTCCGCCGCCGACATGAAGCGCGCGCTCGAGGACTTTAATATCAAGCTGATCGTCGAGAAGGTCGAAGACGAAGACACCGTAGAGCGGCTGCTCGATCACGGCGTCGAGCTGGCGCAAGGCCATCTGTTCGGCAAGCCGAAGCCGATGAGCCCTGCGCTGTTTCGTGGGATTGACGACGACGCGGCCTGACGCTCCGGGCGGCCGGACCTATTCCGGAATCAAGCCGTCTTCTTTCAGCGCCTTCTCTTCCGTGTTACCCGCCCCGCCCTCGTCCTCTTTGGGCCGCTCCTTCATCTCCTCTTTCGGCGCCAGCGGATCATCATCGCCGACCGCGGCCTCGGGCGGCGTTACGTCGGGACGCAGATGTGCCAGAGTTCGCGGTTCTCTTCGTCTTGGACCGGAATGACGACCGAATCGCGGCATGTGTAGCGGCGAGATGGCGCCGGGGTGGCGATGCATTCGCTGAGCACCACCGTCGGCGCCCGCTTTGATGCAGCGAAGTCACGGTGGCGTGACTTGTCGAAACGGCGCTGGCGCGGATGTTGCGCGGCGTCCGGAATGTTCCATGCCCCGAGCATTCTAAGAACCGTCGAATTTGTCCAGGGAGAGCACGCGCACCTTTTGGTGCTTGCAGGCTTCGCCACAAGACCGCGGCGGAAAGCCCTCTCCACAAGGGGCCGAGAGGAAACGTTGGCCGAGTTATATCCCCACCCAATTCCCGCCTTCCAAACCTCCCTTACGCTTGGTTCACCTCGTCCTCTTAAGGGGCGTTTCGTGAGGCGTCGTGATGCGGGACGAGGTGCGGTGTCCCTGCGGGTTTCACTCGACGCGAGTGAAGCACTCGGGGCGGCGTCGGGCTCCCCCCGGGTCCACTACGAGGCCCTGCCAGGAGCTGGCTGACGACTCGCCGGCCTAAACCAAAGCCTGTTCGGCCCGTCGACTTGGTCCGCGCCGGATGGAGGGGCAAGGTGCAGCGAAAGCGGGGCCGATGACCGCGAGTCTCCGCAAATAGCATGCGCTACCGCTTTGCTACTTGAGCGCATGTGGCGCGCCGGAAGGCGCCCGCGTGCCGCAAGGCATGACACCATAGGTTTGCGTCTTTCGGCGCGCCACCCCCCTCCCTCGGGTCAAGCCCGAGGGCAAGCATCATCCGGGCGCTTTCGCGCCGCGGCAAGGAAAGCGTTTGTCTTGACCCCCTTCGCACCAGCCTCTACCGAGCAGCCATGACCGTCACCGCCCCGGAAATTCCCGTGCTCGACTCGATCAAGGATCTCGGCTCGCGTTATCGCGCCTGGCTGGTCGACATCTGGGGCGTCATGCATAACGGCCGCCGCGCGTTTCCCGGCGCGGTCGCCGCCACGCGCGCGTTCCGCGCCCAAGGCGGCCTCGTGGTGCTGCTCTCCAACTCGCCACGGCCGAGCCCGTCGGTTCAGGAGCAGCTCCGCCGTCTCGGCGTGCCCGACGACGCCTATGACGCGACCGTCACCTCGGGCGATCTCACCCGCCACGAACTCGCCAAGCACCACGGCGCGACCGTGTTCCATCTCGGGCCGGAGCGCGACCGTCCCATCTTCCACGGGCTCGATGTCAAGCTCGGCCCTCACGAGGACGCCGAGCTCGTGGTCTGCTCGGGCCTGTTCGACGACGAGACCGAGACGCCTGAAGATTATGCCGATCTGTTGCGCGCGCTGGCCGCGCGCGAGCTGCCGATGATCTGCGCCAATCCCGATCATATGGTCGAGCGCGGCGACCGCCTGGTGTGGTGCGCCGGCGCGCTGGCGCAGCTCTATGAGCGGCAGGGCGCCCCGGTCATCTATGCCGGCAAGCCTTATGCGCCGATCTACCAGCTTGCGCTCGAGACCATTGATCGCTCTGGCCGGCAAGCCAGTCGCCGAAGCACGAGGTCCTGGCCATCGGCGACGGCGTCAACACCGATATGGCCGGCGCGGCCGGCATCGGCATCGATACCGTGTTCGTGGCGAGCGGGCTGCATGTGCCGGCGAATGGCGGCGGCGAGGGCGGCGCGGAGACGCTCGATCGCGCCCATCTCGCCGAGTTGTTCGCATCCGCCAAGCAGTGTCCGCTCGGCGCCATGCGCGCGCTTAAATGGTGAAGCCTAGACTAGTTGTCGCGGAACAGCGCGTCGATCCGCGCTTGAGCCTCGTCGCTCATGCCGGGCAGTCCCGGTCCTTCGAGCGTGATCCGGCCCTTGCTCGGCGGCGCGGCGCGCTTGCGGCCCTTTTCCGCCTTCATGCGCGTGGCGATCACCCGGTCGAGCGTCTCGGCGATCTTGGTCACGCGCTGGCCGACCAGATCGTGAAAGCCGCAGGCCGTCATGATCGACAGGATTGCCTCTTCCGCCTTCTTGGCTTCCTCATTGTCGGCGAAGGCGAGCAGGCCTTCCGCCGAATCGAGGATGCGGCTGGCGGCGTCCTCCGCGGTGGCGCGGATGGCGGCCAGCTCGCGCAGCGTGTTCACCAGCACCGTGATCTCTTCGGCGACCGAACGGCCGCTCTCTCGCCGCCTGGCGGGCGCGCGGCCCCCCGCGCGGCGCCGTGCGGTCGATTTCCCCCGCCCTGACATGATACCCAGCCCCTTATCTGTGTCTTTATTCGCCGAACACGGCGTCGATCTTGGCCTTCAGCGTCGCCGCGTTGAACGGCTTGACGATATAATTGTTGACCCCGGCCTTCTTGGCCGCGACCACGTTGTCGGTCTTCGATTCGGCGGTGACCATGATAAACGGCGTGCGCGACAGGCGATCGTCGGTGCGCACCTCGCGCAACAGCTCGTAGCCGGTCATCGGTTCCATGTTCCAGTCGGAGATGACCAGGCCGTAGTCCTTCAGTCGCATCATGTCGAGAGCGGCGCTGCCGTCGCCGGCCTCATCGACATTGGCGAAGCCCAGCTGCTTCAAAAGATTGCGGATGATTCTGATCATCGTCTTGTAGTCGTCGACGATGAGCACGGGCATGCTGTGATCGACAGCCATGAGTTCCTCCTGTCCCCACGCGGACGAGGCTTCTGTTTGACGTTACGTGAGGGTTACCAGTCCTGTCCTCGGCCCCAGACTAAGGGTGGGCCGTGAATGGATGGTTAAACCCAGTCGGGCCAACGGCTTTTCGCCGGCCCGGATGGCCCGGCCAGGGATTTGTTGCGGTGCAGCAAGGGCTTCGCTATTTTGCCTTTTGCCAATCGAGAGGGAGCAGGACCATCAAAATGACCAGCAACGGGAACGGCGCCGGCGGCTTAGGCCATGGCTATTATTTCGAGGATCTGTCGGTCGGCATGGAAGCGAGCTATGCCAAGACCATCACCAACGATGATATCCTCGCCTTCGCCGAACTCTCCGGCGACGTCAACCCGGTGCATTTGAGCGATGAGTTCGCCGCCTCGACCATCTTCAAGAAGCGCATCGCCCATGGCTTCCTCACCGGCAGCTTGTTTTCCACCGTGCTCGGCACCAAGCTGCCCGGCCCGGGCTGCATCTATCTCTCCCAGAGCATGAAGTTTAAGGCCCCGGTCTATATTGGCGACGAAGTGGTGGCGACGCTCAAGGTCACCGGCCTCGACCCCGACAAGGGTCGCGCCATGCTCGCTTGCGATTGTGCCGTCAACGGCAAGACCGTGCTCGAGGGCGAAGCGGTGATGATGGTCGATCGCCGGACGCCGCGCCAATAGGGCGGGATCGAAGGCTCACGATGGACATTGTCCGCTTGTGGCGGGGCGTGCCGGAGAAGCTCAAGGGCGCGGCGCTTGCCATCGGCAATTTCGACGGCGTCCATCGCGGCCATCAGGAGGTGCTGCGCGCGGCCATCGACATCGCCAAGAGCGAAGGCTGCCGCTCCGGCGCCGTAGTGTTCGAGCCGCACCCCCGCGAGTTCTTCGCCCCCGATACGCCGTTCTTCCGGCTCACGCCGCTGCCGCTCAAGCTCGAGCTACTTGAGGCCCTCGGCCTCGACCAGACCTTCGTCATCCCATTCGACCGCGAGCTTGCGTCGCTGAGCGCGCGAGACCTTCGCCACCGAAGTGGTGGCCAAGGGCTTAGGCGCAAGCCACGTGGTGGTGGGCCATGATTTCTCCTACGGCAAGGGCCGCACCGGCACGACCGAGGAACTCGCCGAGCTCGGCCGCGTGCTCGGCTTCGGCGTCGATATCGTCGCGCCGGTCGGCGCCGGCGGGACCACGTTTTCGTCGAGCCGCATTCGCGACCAGCTCCGTAACGGTGAGGTTGGCGCCGCGGCCAAGGAACTCGGCTATTGGTGGCGGGTGCGCGGGAAAGTCGGCGAGGGGGCCGGACGCGGCAAGGAACTCGGCTTCCCCACGCTCAACCTCGAGCTCGCGCCGGGCCAGGACGTGCGCCACGGTATCTACGCCATGCGCGTCGACCATCACGGAGCGCGCCATCAGGCTGCCGGCTATGTCGGCGCGCGCCCGACCTTCGGCGCGGGCGAGCCGGTGCTCGAGGCTTATCTCCTCGACTTCGCCGGCGATCTCTACGGCCAGGAGGTCGAGGCCGAGTTCATCGAATTTCTCCGCCCGGACCGGACCTTTGCCGCGCCTGCGGCGCTTGCCGCGCAAATGACGGAAGACTGCGATCGCGCACGCGCCGTCTTGACCAAGATCGATGCCGACGATCCGATGCTCCGCTTTCCGCTCGCGCGCGCGCTGGCCAAGCCGGGGCCTGCTACTTGACCTCGAACGGCATGTCCACGGTAGTCGACTTGCCGCTCTTGGTGTCGTGCATGGTCAGGCCGAGAATGTAATGTCCGGCGGGAGCCCCGGTCACGTCGAGCTTGACATGAGTCATGAAATCGAGCGGCGGCTCGCGCGCCGACAGCGCGAATTCGCCGAAGCCCCGCTGGCCGGCGAGCACTTTGCCGTCGGGCGAGCGGATCTCGAAATCGACCGAGAGCTTGGTCGAGAATTCGTCGCCGTCCTTGGTCCAGTCCACCCCGATCGGCTCGGTATAGACGATCAGCGGCTCGTCTGCCGTGAAGACGTTGTTGTCGCGCGGCTCATAGGCGGCGAAGCCTTCCGGCACCTGCCGCACGAACAGAATGCGGCGGAAGCCGAGCGGCGCGGTGCTGAGCGCTTCGGCGGTGAGGGCGCGGGCGGCGTTGATGGTCTCGATCGCCTTGTCCGTTGCCGCCTGGCCCGCCGCTGCGACGGACTGCGCCTCCTTGTTTGCTGCGTCGGACGGGGCGGCCGGCGCTGCGGACAGTGCCATCAGCCAAAGTCCCAAGGCGCAAAATGCCAGACGAATCATGCCAGCCTCCCCTCATGCGCTTCCTGCCCTGAAGCTTAGCAGGGGCGCGGCGCTGATGGCAGCGGCCCAGGGCAGGAAGGCGCTGGCATGTGAGAAGCGCGGTTGCTAGAACGCCGCGGGGGTCGAGGCGGCGGAACAGGCACGTTAGAGGATCATGGCGAGAATTTCAAAGAGCGGCAGGACATCCGCCAAGGCCGCGCGGGGCGGTTCTGCGCGCAAATCCAAGACGGCGCGTAAGCCGAAGGCCGCGGCGCGCACACTCAAGACCGCACTCGTCAAGCCCAAGCCCAAGTCTAAGCCCAACTCTAAGCCCAAGCCTAAGCCCAAGACGGCCAAGGCGGCGCGGGCAAAGACCAAGCTTGAACCGAGCGCCAAGGCGAAAGCGAAATCCGCGCCGAAACGCGCTGCCAAACTGCGCGCGGCAAAGGCCAAGCCGATAGCTTCGCGCCAACGTGCAACACAGGGCGAAGCGCGGAGGCCTGAATCGCTGGTCGCCCGGATCGCGGCAGAGACCGCCAAGGTTCAGACTGGGCGCGACTGGAGCGAGACGTTGTTCCTGCCCAAGACCGACTTTCCAATGAAAGCCGGCCTGCCGGAGCGCGAACCCGAGCTACTCAAGCGCTGGGAGAAACTCGGCCTCTATAAGCGGCTGCGCGAGGAGGCGAGGGGGCGCGCGAAATTCATCCTCCATGACGGGCCGCCTTACGCCAACGGCCACATCCATATCGGCACCGGCCTCAACAAGATCCTGAAAGACGTGATCGTCCGCAGCCAGCAGATGATGGGCAAGGACGCCAATTACGTGCCGGGCTGGGACTGCCACGGCCTGCCGATCGAATGGAAGGTCGAGGAGGAGAATTACCGCGCCAAGGGCAAGACGAAGCCCGATTTGTCGGATTCAGACGCGATGATCGCCTTCCGCGCCGAGTGCCGCGCCTATGCCGAGCATTGGCTCGACGTGCAGCGCGAGGAGTTCAAGCGGCTCGGCGGGGTCGGCGATTGGGCCCACCCCTATACCACCATGAGCTTCGACGCCGAGGCGACCATCGCCGCCGAGCTGATGAAATTCGCCATGAACGGGCTGCTCTATCGCGGGTCGAAGCCGGTGATGTGGTCGGTGGTCGAGCGCACCGCGCTGGCGGAGGCCGAGGTCGAATATGAGGAGATCGAAAGTCCGGCGATCTACGTGAAGTTCCCCATCACTGGCTATGCCGGGCCGCAATTGGATATCGGCCCTGACGAGGATGAGTTTTTCTTGCCGGACGAGATCAAGAAAGCTTCGATCGTCATCTGGACGACCACGCCGTGGACCATTCCCGGCAACCGCGCGGTCTCCTTCTCGCCAGAGATCGACTATGGCGTGTACGAGGTCACCCACGCTCCCGATGATAATTGGGCAAAGGTCGGCGACAGGCTGATCCTCGCCGACAAACTCGCCGAGGAGGTGTTCAAGACCGCGCGCGTGACGGCGTGGAGGCGCTATGGTCATGTGCCGTGGTCAGCGCTTGAAGCCATAACGCTCGCTCATCCATTGCGCGGGCAGGGCTACGATTTCGACGTGCCGCTGCTGGCCGGCGAGCATGTCACCGAGGATACCGGCACCGGCTTCGTGCATACCGCGCCCGGCCACGGCACCGAGGATTTCGAAATCTGGGAGGAGAACCGGTCGGCGATGGAAGCGCGCGGCATCGACACCAAGATTCCCTTCACCGTCGATGAGGCCGGCTACTTCACCAAGGACGCCCCGGGCTTCGAAGGCAAGCGCGTGGTCGACGACAAGGGTAAGTTTGGCGACGCTAATTTTGCGGTGATCGCGGCCCTCACCGAGGCCGGCGCGCTGATCGCGCGGTCGCGCCACAAGCACGACTACCCGCATTCCTGGCGGTCGAAAAAGCCGGTGATCTTCCGCGCCACGCCGCAATGGTTCATCGCCCTGGACAAGCCCATCGAGGGTGCCGTATCCCTGCGGACCCGCGCGCTCAAGGCGATCGACGACACCCGATGGGTCCCGCCACAGGGCGAAAACCGCATCACCGGCATGATCGAGACGAGGCCCGATTGGGTGGTGTCGCGCCAGCGCGCCTGGGGCGTCCCGATCACCGTGTTCCGCCACAACGAGTCAGGCGAGGTGATTCCGCGCGCGGGCTTCGCCGGCTCGACCGAGCTGATCGAGCGGATTTTCTCGGCGTTCCGCGCCGAAGGTGCCGATGCCTGGTTCAAACCGGGCGCCAAGCGGCGCTTCCTCGAGGGCGTGGTCTCGAACCCCGACGATTGGGACAAGGTCGACGACATTCTCGACGTCTGGTTCGATTCGGGCTCCACCCACGCCTTCGTGCTGGAGAAGCGGCCCGATCTCGGCTGGCCGGCCTCGCTCTATCTCGAAGGCTCGGACCAGCATCGCGGTTGGTTCCAATCCTCGCTACTGGAATCGTGCGGCACGCGCGGCCGCGCGCCGTATGACGCCGTGGTCACCCACGGTTTCGTAGTGGACGAGGACGGGCGCAAAATGTCGAAGTCGCTCGGCAATGTGGTGGCGCCGCAAGACGTCATCCGCCAGTCGGGCGCCGAAATCTTGCGACTATGGGCCATGAGCTCGGACTATGCCGAGGATCTGCGTATCGGTCCCGACATCATCAAGGCCAATGTCGAGTCTTACCGCAAGCTCAGGAACACGCTCCGCTTCCTGCTCGGCAATCTCGCGCATTACCGCCCAAGCCTCGCGGTGCCGTACGCGGACATGCCCGAGCTTGAGCGCTATATGCTGACGCGCCTGGCCGAGCTCGATTTGACCGTGCGCGCGGGCTACCACGACTACGACTTCAAGCGCGCCTTCCATGCGCTGCTCAATTTCTGCGTCAACGATCTGTCAGCCTTCTATTTCGACATCCGCAAGGACGCGCTCTATTGCGATCCGTTCGACAGCGTCGCCCGCCGCGCGGCGCTGACCGTGCTCGACCGTGTGTTCGAGGCGCTCACCGCCTGGCTCGCGCCGATGCTCTGCTTCACCATGGACGAAGCGTGGCTCAATCGCTTCCCCGGCGATCAGGGCTCGGTGCATCTCCGGCAATTCCCGGTCGTGCCGCCCGATTGGCGCAACGAGGCGCTGGCCGAGAAATGGCGGAAGGTCCGCCAGGTGCGCCGCGTGGTGACCGGCGCGCTCGAGATCGAGCGTAAAGAGGGGCACATCGGCTCGAGCTTGGAGGCGGCGCCCAAGGTCTATGTCGCCGACAAGGATTTGCGCGCCGCGCTCTCCGGCGTCGATCTGGCCGAGATCGCCATCACCAGCGGCGCTCGGTTATTGCTCGGCGATGGGCCCGACGACGCCTTCCGCCTCGATGACGTGAAGGGCGTGGCGGTGGTGTTCGCCCGCGCCACGGGGACGAAATGCGCGCGGTCCTGGAAGATCCTGGCAGAGGTCGGCACCGATCCAGAATTTCCGGAGCTCTCGTTGCGCGATGCGGCCGCGGTCAGGCAGTTCGATGCCCGCCGCGCCGCCGCCGAGTAGCGCCATGTTGAGACACTGGCTGTGGGGCCCTTTGTCGCCGTTCGGTCTCGGCATTGCCGCGCTTACGGTGCTCATCGATCAGGCCAATAAAGCGTGGATGCTCTACCTCTACGATATCGGCGCCAAGGCGCCGGTCGCTCTCACCCCATTTTTCGACCTGGTGCTGGTGTGGAATCGAGGCATCAGCTACGGGCTCCTGCCGCAGGAAAGCGTGGCTGGGCGGTGGGGGCTGATCCTGTTCGCCTTCGCCGCCAGCCTTGCCTTGGCGGTCTGGCTGGCGCGCCTCGCCTCATCGCTGGCGGCGGCCTCGGTCGGCCTCATCATCGGCGGCGCCATCGGCAACGCCATCGATCGCATCGCCTACGGCGCGGTCGCCGATTTCTTCTCGCTGCACGCCTTCGGCTACCAATGGTATGTGTTCAATATCGCCGACATGGCCATTGTTGCCGGCGTGGTGGGACTTCTATATGACTCCCTGTTCAGGGGTCACAAAAAGGTCGGAAACCCTTCTAAGATGTAGGGAAACCCTGGAGTCTCGGGGGAACGAGGGGAGCCTTGGGGCACATCGCTGACATATCCGGCCCCGGCCGAGCCGCGATCCTTGCCACGGCGTTCGCCGTTACGCTCGCCCTTGGCGGCTGCGGCGGCGTCCAATTCGAAGGCAAGGTCTTCGATTACATGGGCATTTCCGATAAAGGCCAGGAGGCCGACGTTAAGATGGCCGAGCGGCCCCCGCTGCTGTTGCCGCCCGATACCAAGGCCCTGCCTCAACCGGGCAACGGCGTCGCCGTGGCGACTGCCCGCCAAGACTGGCCGCAAAATCCCGAGCAGGTGCAAAATCAGGTCGCCAAGGCCAAGGCGGACGCCCAAGCCGAGGAAAAGGGTGTCCAAGATCCCATCAACCCGCTTAAAGGCAAGTCCAACCCCCTTCTCGAGAAATGGTTGGGCAAGAACAATGAGGCAGCCCCGGTCGACGATGTGCCTGAGCCCGATCCCTCGGACAAACCTGTAGAGGACGTGGCGCAGGCCAAACCTAAGCCGGTCACGCCGCACGAGGCTCAGGTCATTACCCCGACCGAGGACCTGTTCCATCCGGCAGCGCCCGAAAGCTACAAGAACCCCACCCAGCTTTATTGATGGGACTTAGGATTACCGGCGGCCGATTCCGAAGGAATTTCGCTTGAAAATCGTGGGCCGACGCCTGAAATGTGAGGCAGCGAGGCCCGGCGCGCCGTTCGGCACGAACCTTGCTCCGCCTCGCTCCATGACTCACACTCGGTCCCGTTCCAAAATGATGTCGATGTTCGATCAATTGCTCACGGTGCTCGACCCGACTGCGGGGCTGCTCGTGGCCTCGTTCTGCCTCGCCACGCTCGCGGTCGCCGTCGCCGCCGACCGGACGCACGCTTCGCCGCGCGTGAGCGAGTTCAAGCTGGCGAACGGCTTGCAGGTCCTGGTCATCCCCGACCATCGCGCTCCGGTGGTGACCCAGATGGTCTGGTACAAGGTCGGCGCCGCCGACGAGCCGCCGGGCTCGTCCGGCATCGCCCATTTCCTCGAACATCTGATGTTCAAGGGCACCGACCTCATGCCAACCGGCTTGTTCTCGAAGACCATCGCCAAGAATGGCGGCGAGGACAACGCCTTCACCAATCACGACGTGACCGCCTATTTCCAGCGCGTGGCCAAGGATCGCCTGCCCAAGGTGATGGCGATGGAGGCCGACCGCATGGCCAATCTCCGCCTCTCTCAGGGCGACGTCGACACCGAGCGCAAGGTCATCCTCGAAGAGCGCCGCACCCGCGTCGACAACGATCCGGGCAGCATCTTGCAGGAGCAGATGATGGCCGCGCTCTACACCAATCATCCCTACGGCATTCCGATCATCGGCTGGGAGCACGAGATCAGGGCGCTCGATCGCGAGGATGCGCTGTCGTTCTACCGCCGCTTCTACGCGCCGGACAACGCCATCCTGGTGATTGCCGGCGACGTCGAGCCCGATGAAGTGAGGAAGCTTGCCGAGGAGACGTTCGGCAAGGTCGCGCCGAGCGGCGCGGTCAACGGCCGACCCCGGCCTAAGGAGCCCGCTCATTTTACGCCGGTGAAGGTGACGCTCGAAGACGAACGCGCCGGGCGCACTACCGTGCAGCGCTACTACCTAGCACCGAGTTATGCATCGGCCGAACCCGGCGAGGCCGAGGCGCTCGATCTGTTGATGCGGGTTGCCGCTACCGGGTCGATCAGCAAGATCTACCGGCAAATGGTGATCGCGGATCACAAGGCGGCTAATGCCGGCGGCTGGTATTCGGACTCAGGTCTCGATTCTGGCCGACTCGGCTTCTACGCCATCGCCGCCGAGGACGTCTCCGCCGACGAGCTCGATCACGGCATCGCCCGCGTAATCGAGGATCTGCGCCAGAATGGGGTGACGCAGGAGGAACTCGACCGCGCCCGCGCCTCCTATCTCGCCGAGTTCGTGTACGCCTCCGACAGTCAATCGCGCATGGCCCGCCAGTATGGCTGGCGTCTCGCCACCGGTATGACGGTCGCCGACGTCGAGCAATGGCCCGACCGGCTGATGCGCGTGACCGTCGATGACATCCGCGAGGCGGCGCGGAAATATCTTGTCGACAAGAATTCGGTCACCGGCTATCTGCTGCCAACCCCTGAACACACCAGCAGCATTGGTCAAAAGCCGGTCCATGCCCCGACCAAAGGCAAGTCGTAGCCGTCATGGGGGTCAGCCTCCGGCTTGTGCCTTTCCTGTTTCATGGTGCGGGGTTAGCCGCGGCGGCGCTTATCGTTACGGCCGCGCCGGCGGCTGAGGTCTCCAGCATGAAGATTGAGCGCGTCATCAGCCCCGCCGGCATCGAAGCCTGGCTCGTCCAAAGCGACGCCAATCCTCTGATCGCCATGCGTTTTGCCTTCCGCGGTGGCGCGTCCCAGGACCCGCCGGGCAAGGAAGGCCTCGCGTATTTCATCTCCGCCATGATGGACGAGGGCGCCGGCGAGCTCGGCGCCATTGCCTTCCAGGAGCGCGAGCAGGGTCTGGCCATGCGGATGGATTTCGACGCCAGCCGCGATGTCATGCTCGGCAACGTGCAGACCCTGTCAGCCAATAAGGGTCAGGTGTTCGATCTCGTGCGGCTTGCGCTTACCAAGCCCCGCTTCGATCAGGACGCGGTCGAGCGCGTGCGCGTCCAGATCCTGGCCGGGCTCAAATTCGACGAGAACGACCCTGGCACGGTGGCCTCGCTCGCCTGGGACCGTCTTGCCTTTCAGAATCATCCTTACGGGCAGCCGATCAAGGGCACCATGAACTCCATCGCCGCCATCACTCCCGATGACCTCAGGGACTATGCCGCCCGCGTCTTCGCCCGCGACAAGCTGGTGATCTCGGTGGTCGGCGACATCGACGCCGACACGCTCGGCAGGACGCTCGACCATGTGTTCGGCGGCCTGCCGCTTCATTCGACCCTGGCGCCGGTAGCCGAGGCCAATCCGCCGCTCGGCCCGACCCGCGAGATCATCGAGATGGACGTGCCGCAATCGGTGGCGCAGTTCGGCCATCGCGGCATTGCCCGCAACGACGACGATTTCATCGCCGCTTACGTGCTCAACTACATCATCGGCGGCGGCGGTTTCTCATCGCGCCTGATGGAGGAGGTGCGCGAGAAGCGCGGACTCGCTTATTCGGTCCACTCCAATCTCTTCCCCTATCGGCATGGCGCCGTGTTCGTCGGTAACGTAGCCACCAAGAACGAGGCGGTCGGTCAATCGCTCGACGTGATCGAGAGCGAGCTCCGGCGGGTGGCCGAGCAGGGCCCGACCGAGGAGGAGCTCGCCGACGCCAAGAGCTATCTGACCGGCGCCTATGCGCTCAGATTCGAATCGTCGTCGAGCATCGCCAACCAGCTGCTGTGGATCCAAATCGAGGAGCTCGGCATCGATTACGTCAATCGGCGGAATGAGCTGCTCGAAGCGGTGACCCTCGACGACATCAAGCGCGTGGCGGGGCGCTTGATCGAGGCCGATCGCCTGATCACCACCATCGTCGGCAAGCCGGTGGCGGCCAAAACTAAGGCCCCAGGCTAAAGAACATTGTCATTCCAGCGAAGGCGGGAATCCAGTAATCACCGCATCCGGATCGTACGACGACCGGGGTTACTGGATTGCCCGGTCAAGCCGGGCAATGACATTTCACGTGGAGCCGAATCCATTTGGGCCTAGCCATGAAGCTGTCGCAATCCGTAGCAGGCTGTCTTGAGTCCGGCATCGGCAGCGCCGGGCTGCCGCGGGCCTCGCTCGAGGCGAACCTCGCCAAGCTCGAGCCCCGGCTTGCGTCGCTGCGCCAGGCTTATGCCGACGCGACGCTGCCGTTGTTGCGCGTGCCGGAATGGCGGGACGACATCGCTCCGGCCCGCGAGGCGCTGGCGCGGCTCACCCACGGCGCGCGCACCCTGGTGTTCTTCGGCACCGGCGGATCGAGCCTCGGCGGCCAGACGCTGGCCCAGCTCGGCGGCTGGGGCATTCCCGGCGACGACAAACATGGCAGCGAGACCCGTCCGCGCACGCGCTTCTACGACAATCTCGACGCTCGCACCCTTGAGCTTGCTTTGTCCGGCCTCGACCTCAAGACCACGCGCTTCGTAGTGATCTCGAAGTCTGGCGGCACGCCCGAGACGCTGGTGCAAGTCACCACCGCGATCGACGCGGTGCGAACAGCGGGGCTCGCCGAGCAAATTCCCGAGCTGTTCCTGGCCGTCACCGAGCCCAAAGCGCGGGGCGCGACCAACGGTCTCCGCGCGCTGTGCGAGGCGTTCGGCATTCCCACGCTCGACCACGATCCCAACATCGGCGGCCGGTTCTCCGCGCTCACCAATGTCGGGCTTCTGCCGGCGCTCGCCCGCGGCCTCGATGTCGAGGCACTGCGTGCCGGCGCCCGCTCGGTGGTTGAAGCGATGCTCGCAGCGAAACGGGCAGGGGACTTCGCCCCCGCGCTCGGCGCTGCCGTCGCCATTGGGCTGGCCAAGGAACGCGGCGTCCGCGCCACCGTGATGCTGCCCTATGCCGACCGCCTGTCGCGCTTCGCCGCCTGGTATGTGCAGCTGTGGGGCGAGAGCCTCGGCAAGAGCGGCGAGGGCACCACGCCGGTCGCGGCACTCGGCCCGGTCGACCAGCACAGCCAGCTCCAGCTCTATCTCGACGGCGCGCCGCAGCACCTCATCACGGTGGTTCGGGAGAATTGCGCCGGCCGCGGCCCGCGCGTGGCCCCCGACCTCGCCAAGCTCGCCGGCGCCGATTATCTCGCCGGCCATGCCGCCGGCGACCTGGTCGCCGCGCAGCAGCGCGCCATCCCCGAGGCGCTGATGGCCCAGGGGCGCCCGGTGCGCACCATCGATATCGCTACCCTCGACGAAGCGGCGCTGGGCGCGCTGATGATGCATTTCATGCTCGAAACCATCCTCGCGGCGCATCTTTTGGGCGTCGACCCGTTCGACCAGCCGGCGGTAGAATTGGGTAAAATGCTGACCCGCCGGTATCTCGCCGGCGAAGCGCCTGGGGCATCAGATGGTAATCCGTCAGCTGCCGCCGAACCTCGTCAACCGCATCGCCGCGGGTGAGGTCGTCGAGCGGCCCGCCAGCGTCGTCAAGGAGCTGATCGAGAACGCGATCGATGCCGGCGCAGGCCGGATCGATGTGGCGGTCTCGGGCGGGGGCTTGCGGCTGATCCGCGTGGTCGATGACGGCTCCGGCATGGGCGCCGACGATCTCGCTTTGGCGGTCGAGCGTCACGCCACCTCCAAGCTCGCCGGTGACGATTTGTCGTCAATCATGACGCTTGGCTTTCGCGGCGAAGCGCTGCCGTCGATCGGTTCCGTCGGCAGGCTAACCATCCAGAGCCGCGCCACGGACGCGCGTGAGGCTTACGAGATCGCCGTTAATGGTGGCCGCAAGTCTAAGCTCAAGCCTGCCGCCTTGGCCTCGGGCACGCGGGTCGAAGTGCGCGACCTGTTCTACGCCACGCCGGCACGGCTCAAATTCATGAAATCCGAGCGGGTCGAGTCCGCCGCCATTTCCGACATGGTGAAGCGGCTCGCGCTGGCGCGGCCGGAGATCGCCTTCAGTCTCGCCAGCGAGGAGCGCAGCGCCTTCCGGCTCGAAGCCTGTTTGCCCGGGCTGCTCGATCATGGCCTCGTCCGGCTCGGCCGCATTCTCGGACCCGACTTCGTCAAGGATGCGCTGCCGCTCAGCGCCACGCGCGGCGACGTGACCATCGAGGGCTTTGCCGGCCTGCCGACCCTGCACCGGCCGAACAGCCTCCAGCTTTATCTGGCGGTCAATGGCCGTCCGGTGCGCGACAAGTTGCTGGCCGGCACCGTGCGCGCGGCCTATGGCGATCTCGTGCCACACGGACGCTATCCCATGCTGGCGCTGTTCTTGACGCTGCCGCCGCAAGAGGTCGACGTGAACGTCCATCCCGCCAAGACCGAGCTGAGGTTTCGGGATCCCAATGGCGTGCGCTCGCTGATCATCGGTGCGCTCCGAGACGCGCTCGGCGCGGCGGGTCATCGCGCCACATCCTCTCTCACGCAAGCGGCCCTTGCCCGCATTTCGCCTCAGCCCATGCCGCGGGCGCCGGACAGCGATGGCCGCCGCGACTTCGGCTTCGCCGAGCGTGCCCAGGCCCCACTCGGACCCATCGGTGAGCCGAGTGCCGATACGCGCGGCAACGCGCGCCGGGAAGATATGCTCGGCGCGTCCTTTCCGCTCGGCGCTGCTCGCGCCCAGATCAACGACATGTTCATCATCGCCGAGACCGAGGACGCTCTGGTCATCGTCGATCAGCATGCCGCGCATGAGCGCCTGGTCTATGAACGCCTCAAGCGCGCGCTAGCCAACGGTGGCATCTCACGCCAGCTCCTGCTCATTCCCGACGTGGTCGAGCTCGACGGCGACGCTGCGGCAAGCCTATGCGCCGCCGGCGGCGAGCTCGAGCGGTTGGGATTGGTGATCGAGCCGTTCGGCCCGGGCTCGCTGCTGGTGCGCGAGGTCCCCGCGCCGCTCGGCACCTGCAACCTCAAGGGCCTGCTCGCCGATCTCGCCGCCGAGCTGGCCGAGGCAGAGAGCGAAGACGAGACCCGGCTCCTGGCCGGCCGGCTCGACCACGTGCTGTCGACCATGGCCTGCCACGGCAGTGTGCGTGCGGGGCGGCGACTCAATCCGGAGGAGATGAACGCGCTGCTCCGCGACATGGAGCAGACGCCGTTCACCGGCCAGTGCAATCACGGCCGGCCGACCTATGTGGAGCTCAAGCTCACCGACATCGAGAAGCTGTTCTCCCGCCGCTGAGGCGCCGCGGCCGGAACCCGCGTGGCCGTGGCGGCGTCCACCTTCTCGCTGTTGATATGCTCGGTGACGCAGGCAGCAAGTTCGGCGATCGCCTCCTTGGTGCCGGTCAATTTGAAACTGATCTTGGCTTCCTTGGCGACGATGGTGAGCACCTTGCCCTCGCGCAGCGCCTCCAGCACCGGATCGGAATCCTTGAGCGGGATGACGATGCCGTGCACGTCGACCACCTTGGCGATGGCCGGGATCGGGTCGCGTTGATCGATCAGCAGCACCACCGCCTCCGTCTCCCCTAGTTTGAATGTGCGGGTCTCGTCGGCGAGCACCAGCCCCCAGTCGAAATGCTTGCTGATGACGAAGCCGATCAGGATGCCGCTCTCGGCTTGCGCGGTCATGGTGCAGTCGGAGAACTTGCCGTCGGTGTCGTAATTGGCGTCGCCTTGCCACACCCCTGAGATAAACGCCGCGTTCTCCGCCCCGAATACCGACAACGCCGCCACGAGCAGCGGAATGGACAGCGAGGCTCCTAGGGTCATAGCTGGTCCTGACGGCGCATTCGGCACTTAAAGCATAGCCCGAACTGCCCAAGGATTAAGGGCGAAAATGCCTTCAAGTTCCGGCCGTTGCGATGGCGATCTCGGTATCGCCGTAGCGCCTGCGGTCGATCTCCGCGAGCGGCGCCGGCCAGTCGACGGCGAAGCCCGCGCGCTCCTCGAGCACAAGAACCGCACCTGGCGCGGTCCATCCGCCCTCGACCGCGGCGGCAATCGCGCGTTGCCCCAGCCCCGTGCCGTAAGGCGGGTCGCACAACACGAGATCGAACGGCTCGATCCGGCCCGCCTCGCCGAGCGAGGTGGCATCGCGCCGCCAGATCTTGGTGACCCCGGTCAAGCCCAGCGTTTCGACATTGCGCCGGATTGCGCCGCGTGCCTCGACGCTCTCCTCGACGAACAGACAGAACCGTGCGCCGCGCGACAAGGCTTCGAGCCCGAGCGCGCCGGAGCCGGCGAACAGGTCGAGCACGCGGGCGCCATCGAAGTCCAAACCGGGCGCGCCATGCTCGAGCACATTGAACAAAGCCTGGCGCACGCGATCGGAGGTCGGGCGCGTCGCCAAGCCCTTGGGCGCCGCGAGTCCCGCGCCCCTGAATTTGCCGGCTACGATGCGCATCTTGTCATTTGCGGCGCGCCTGGCGGCGCAATTTCTCCGGCGCGACCAGTCCGAATTGATCTACGAGCTTCGCGCCCAATTGATCGGCCAGCACGCGCCGCCTCACCTCCTCGACCGCGCCTTCGGGCAGATCGCCGAGCGCGAACGGCCCGAACGACACGCGGATCAGCCGGTTGACGGTCAAGCCGAGATGCTCGGTGATCCGCTTCACCTCGCGGTTCTTGCCTTCGCGCAACGAAATGGTGAGCCACAGATTCGATCCCTGTGTGCGGTCGATGCGCGCCTCGACCGGCCCGTACTGGATGCCGTCGAGGGTGAGTCCCTGGCGCAAGCGGTCTAGCGCGTCTTGAGTGACGCGGCCATGGGCCCGCACCCGGTAGCGTCTGAGCCAGCCCGTGCTCGGCAGTTCGAGATGCCGCGCCAGTTCGCCGTCAGTGGTGAGCAGCAGCAGGCCCTCGGTGTTGATATCGAGCCGCCCGACCGAAACCACGCGCGGCAACTCCGGCGGCAAGACCTCGAACACGGTCTTGCGCCCTTGCGGGTCTTTGTGGCTGGTCACCAGGCCGCGCCGCTTGTGATAGCGCCATAGCCGCGCGCCTTGCTTCTCGGGCAGAGGCTTGCCGTCCACCATGATCGTGTCGTCGGGCGACACCACATGAGCCGGCGTGGTCAGCACCTTGCCGTTGACGGCGACGCGGCCGGCCGCGATCCAGGCCTCGGCATCGCGCCGCGAGCATAGCCCGGCATGGGCGATGGCCTTGGCGATGCGCATAGGCTGAGCGGCCTTGGCCGCGGGCTCTTGCGCGCCACCCGTTCGCGGGGCTTGACCCTGCCCGCGCCTAACCCCCATTTTGCCGCCCATGAGGCCAAAGCTTGCAGATGAGGCCGCGCGTAGCAAGACCGTGCGGCCCATGGACGTTGCCCTCGAGGAGGCCGAACGCGCGGGCGGCCTCGGCGAAGTGCCGATCGGCGCCGTGGTGGTGAGTGCCGATGGCGAAGTGCTGGCATCCGCCGGCAACCGCACACTCGCCATGCGCGACCCGACCGCGCATGCCGAGCTGCTCGCCATCCGCGCCGCCTGCGCCAAGCTCGGCAGCGAGCGGCTCATCGATTGCGACCTCTATGTGACGCTCGAACCGTGCGCCATGTGCGCCGCCGCCATCTCCTTTGCCCGCATCCGCCGCCTCTATTTTGGTGCGGCCGATGCGAAAGGCGGCGCGGTCGAGCATGGCCCGCGCTTTTTTGCCCAGGCAACCTGCCATCATGCGCCGGAGGTGGTCGGCGGTTTGGGCGAAACCAAAGCCGGCGCGCTGCTCAAGCAATTTTTCGCGACGCGCCGCTGAGTCTCACGGCCGGCATCAATCCGCCCGCTTCGGTCCCCAGCCCGGGCGCGGCCCGCCGTAAAGGCCGGGAGGCCACTCGATATTCTGGGGATATTGGCTCCGCTGGATCGCCTGGTTCTCGATATTGCCCGGGGCGTAAGGCACGAAGCCGAAATAGAAGCTGTACCCGCCGGGGCGACCTGGATTGTAGTAATAGGGATAGATGGGCGTACGACCGCGGCGGTAGATGCGGGCTGGCGTGATGTGAGAGGCCGGAGCGGCGACGCCGGCGATGAAGCCCGGCGCCGCAATCGCAATCTTGCTTCCCGCGGCAAGACCAAGGCCAACCACCATCGCGGCCGTACCGGCCAGGCTTGCAGCCAATCTAGTCGCGCGTGACAATCGCTGGGGCATAAGACTCTCCGCATCTGTTCTGGCAAGAGCTTAGAGATAGGTAGGGCGTCAAGCAACGCCTCGCCGTGAGATTCACCGGGCGCGCGAAACGGCCATGGATTCGTCACTGATCCTCCAGCTTGGCATTGCCGTGGTGGTGATCGTTCTGATCGCCGCCTCGACCGTCAGGTTCGCGTTGCGGTCGACCCGGACCGGCGCCGAGCCGGTCATCAGGGCCAATGTCCAGAAGCTCAAAGACGGCTGGTACCAGCTCAACATCGCCGTCGCCAATCGCGCGCCCTATGGCTTGGTGGTTGACGAGCTCAAGCGCGTCAGGCCGAGATCGGCCCGATTGATGTCGCCGATTCAGTCGGTGTCGACGCGCCAAGGCGATTTTCAGGTCTGGTCCGATCCCGCCACCGACAAGCCCAAGACATCCATCCCGCTCGACCTCGCCATAGCCGCGCATGACGAGCATCATGGCGGGGTTGCGCCGCGATCCGAAGCACAGATCACCGCCTGGCTGTTCCTGCCTGACGGCAGCGACCCGACCGACCTTGAGCTCGAGCTTGCTCTGTTCGACGGCGGCGACAATCTCCGCTCCTATCGCTTCGGCGTCATGCGCGAAGTGGGTCCAACTAAGCATCGGCAGGCGAAATCCGCGCCGCGCCGCAATTAGCGCCCGGGCAGTCACCTGGCAGCGCGGGAGCCGATGTCGTGGCGGCAAAAGCCTTGCGGCCAGTCGATCCGGTCGATCGCGGCATAGGCGCGGTCCTTGGCTTCGGCGATGCTGTTGCCTCGCGCGGTGACCCCGAGCACTCGCCCGCCGTCGGCGAGGATGCGCTTGCCGTCGCGCTTGGTGCCGGCATGGAAGATCTGCACCTTGGGATCGGCGCCGGCCGCATCGAGGCCCTTGATCTCCGAGCCCTTGTCGTAGGCGCCGGGATAGCCCTTGGCCGCCATCACCACGCATAGCGCCGGGTCCTCGTGCCAGTTGAGCGTGACGCCCGAGAGCCGGCCTTCGGCCACGGCGAGCAGGGCAGGGAGCAGGTCCGACTTGAGCCGCATCATCAGCACCTGCGCCTCGGGATCGCCGAACCGCACATTATATTCGATCAGCTTGGGCGCTCCGTGCTCGATCATCAGCCCGGCATAGAGCACGCCTTTGAATGGCGTGCCGCGCGCAGTCATCGCCCGCATGGTCGGCTCGATGATCTGATCCATGACGCGCGCGCATAACTCAGGCGTCATGATCGGTGCCGGCGAATAGGCGCCCATGCCGCCGGTGTTGGGACCCTGATCGCCGTCGAAGGCGCGCTTGTGGTCTTGCGCGGTGGCAAGCGGCAGCGCCGTCTCGCCGTCGGTGAGCGCAAAGAAGCTCGCTTCCTCGCCGGTGAGGAATTCCTCGATCACCACTTCGGTCCCGGCCGCGCCGAACGTGCCCGAAAAGCAGGCATCGATGGCGTCGTCGGCCTCTTCGCGCGTCTGCGCGATCACCACGCCCTTGCCGGCGGCCAGCCCGTCGGCTTTGACCACGATCGGCGCGGTCAGCGTCGCCACATAATCCTTGGCCGCGGCGCCATCGCTAAAGCGGCGATAGGCGGCGGTGGGGATGCCATATTCGGCGGCGAGGTCCTTGGTGAAGCCCTTCGAGCCTTCGAGCTGCGCCGCCTCGCGCGACGGCCCGAACACTTTGAGGCCCGACGCTTCGAGATCGTCGGTGAGCCCCGCCACCAGCGGCGCCTCCGGCCCGATCACCACCAACCCGATGTCATTGTCCGTGCAAAAACGGACCACCGCCGCGTGGTTGGCCATATCGAGCGCCACGCATTCGGCAACCGCCTCGATGCCGGCATTGCCCGGCGCGCAATAGAGACGATCGAGCAAAGGGCTTTGCTTGAGCTTCCAGGCGAGCGCATGCTCGCGGCCGCCGCCACCGATCAGAAGCACTTTCACCTTCGCTCACGCTCCGCTTGTGAGGGGGGCCCGAGGCGAGTAATGCTCAGGCCCCCAATCTGGCGCTCTCTAGCACGAGAATTGCGCGCCGGGCGAAACCAGATGATTTGACACCATGGCCGACCGCATCGAGACCGCAGAGCCTGCGACCAATCTCGTCGAATATACCGTGTCGGAGCTTGCCTTCGCGCTTAAGCGGACGGTCGAGGAGTCCTATGGCCTGGTGCGGCTGCGCGGCGAGATTTCCGGCTTCAAGGGCCAGCATTCGAGCGGCCATTGCTATTTCACGCTCAAGGACGACAAGGCGGCGATCGAGGCCGTGATCTGGCGCAGCACCTATCAGCGGCTCAAATTCAAGCCCGAGGCCGGGCTCGAAGTCATCGTCAAGGGCCGCGTGACCACCTATCCCGACCGGTCGAAATATCAGATCGTGATCGACGAGCTCGAGCCGGCCGGCGCCGGCGCGCTGATGGCGCTGCTCGAACAGCGCAAGAAGATGCTGGCCGCCGAAGGCCTGTTCGACGTGGGCCGCAAGCGGCCCCTGCCATATCTGCCGCGCATCATCGGCGTGGTCACCTCGCCGACCGGCGCGGTGATCCGCGACATTCTCCATCGCCTCGAAGACCGCTTCCCCTGCCATGTGCTTGTGTGGCCGGTCAGGGTGCAGGGCGAGACCTGCGCCGTCGAAGTGTCGGCCGCCATTATCGGCTTCAACCGGCTCGACGGTAGGGGGCTGGTGCCGCGGCCCGATCTGATCATCGTGGCGCGCGGTGGGGGCAGTCTCGAAGATTTGTGGGGCTTCAACGAGGAGAGTGTGGCGCGCGCCGCCGCCGCAAGCGCGATCCCGCTGATCTCGGCGGTGGGCCACGAGACTGACTGGACCATCATCGATTTGGTCGCCGATTTCCGCGCGCCGACGCCGACCGCCGCCGCCGAGCGCGCCGTGCCGGTGCGCGCCGAGCTGATGGTCACGGTGACGCAGCACGGCTTGCGCGTGACCACCTCGCTCCGGCGTCGCATCCAAGGCGAACGCCACAAATTCGCCGGGCTCGCGCGCGGATTGCCGCGCAAGGCCAATATTCTCGATCTACCGCGACAACGCTTCGATACCGTGAGCGGGAGGCTGCCGCGCGCGCTGCTCGCCAATGCGCGGGCCCATCGCGGCGCGTTCGAGCGCAGCGCATCGCGGCTCAGGCCCCACATCGTGGCGCGCGCCGCCAAGTCCGCCGCAGACCGGTTGATCCGCCTCGACCGCGCCGGCGCTCGCTCGGTGGCCGCGCTGCTCGCGCGCTCGCGGGCGAAGCTCGGCGGCCAAGCCAAGCTGCTCCAGACGCTCGGCTATCACAACGTGCTGGCGCGCGGCTTCGCCCTGGTGCGGTCGGCCGACGGCGCGATGCTGCGCCGCGCCGCCGAGGTGAAGCCGGGTGCTGCCCTGGACATCGAATTCGCCGACGGCCATATCGGCGCTCATGCCGACGCGAACGAGCGCAAGACCGAGCCGAAGGCGAAAGCGACCGCGCGGCCGAGCGACGGCAAGCAGGGCTCCCTGCTTTAAGCACGATGTTGCCAAGCCTCAGCCGCTTTTCCGGCAACTTCCTTGCGCAAAACCGAATAGCGTACTGGCGTTCTAAGATTGGTTGAGGTTATGGTGACGGACAACGACAAGAACCGAGGGGCCATTCAGCCTTGATGAATCGCTTCGAACGCAATCTCGGCTTCAAGGGCGAGGCCAAGCTCAAATATCTCGACGGCGAGGTGCAGGTGCTGACACCCGGCGACTTCGTGCGCTGCGCCGTCACCGGGCGCACCATCCCGCTCGATGAGCTGCGCTATTGGAGCGTCGAACTGCAAGAGGCCTATATCGACGCCGCCGCCTCGCTCAAGCGCTTCCGCGAGACCCATCCCGCGCCTGCCGAGTAAGGCGCGAGGCGAGCAGCGCTTTCACCGCGGCCGCATCCTCGAACTCCACCGCGACGAGGAACGGGCGGCAGCGATGTTTCAGCTCGCCCCGCGCGCTGTCCTCGTCATCGGGCAGCCGCACGAAATCCTTCTCGGTGGTGACCAGCATGGCGTTTTGCGCCTTGGCCGCATCGAGCAACCGCCGCGCGTCGCGCTCGCTATAGCGGTGATGGTCCGGGAAAGCGCGCGTATCGACCAGCCGCGCGCCGTAATTGCGGAGCGTGACGAAGAATTTCTCGGGCCGGGCGATGCCGGCGAAGCCGATCACCGGCAGCACGGCGAGCCAGCGCCTGTCCTGGCGCGGCACCATGCGGGCCTTGAGCACCGGCTTGCCTTGGCGCGCAAAGGCTTCGATCAGGGACACCGCCTTGTTGCCGTCGCCGATCACCACCAACGCGTCCGCCCGTGCCATCTGCGCTTCGAGCGGCGCCCGCAACGGCCCGGCCGGCATGATCAGGCCATTGCCGAGTCCCGCCTCGGCATCCACCACGACCAGCGATAAATCCTTGGCAAGGCTGGGGTTTTGGAACCCGTCATCCATCACGATGACGCTCGCCCCGGTCACCTCGATGGCGTGCGCGCCTGCCGCGCGGTCGGCCGAGACCAAAGTCGGCGCCGCTGCCGCCAGTAGCAGCGGCTCGTCGCCCACCTCGCCGGCGCTTTGACCCGCCTTGACCAGCACCGGCCCCTTGCTTGCTCCGCCATAGCCACGCGTGAGAAATGCGGGCTTGGCGCCAAGCTCTTCGAGCAGCGCCGCCACGGCGATCGCGGTAGGCGTCTTGCCGCCGCCGCCCGCAGTGAAATTGCCGATGCAGATCACCGGCAGCCGCGAGCGGTAGGGCTGCGCCTTCGCGAAGCGCGCTTCAGCCACGCTGCCATAGAGCCGGCCCAACGGCGCGAGCGCCGCCGCGAGCGCGCCCTTGCGACGATACCACCAGAACGGCGCCTCAAGAGGCATGTTTGAAATTCGTCTTCGGCGGAAGGAAGCGTTCGAGTTCGGCCAGCGTGCGCGGTAAGGCGCCGCTCATGCCGGCGATGGTGCGGCTCGCGCGCTTGATCATCGCCCGCCGCGCCGCTCCATCCTCGAGCAGCGTGAGCGCCGCCTCGGCGAGGCTCGCCGCGTCGCGGACCTCAATCGCGCCGCCGGCGCCGAGCAGCTCGCTGTAGGAATTGCGGAAGTTCCGCCAATTGGGGCCGGTCAGCACCGCGGCGCCGATCTTGATCGGCTCGACCGGGTTCTGGCCGCCGCGATCGACCAGTGAGCCGCCGACAAAGGCGACCGGCGCGATGGCATAGAACAAGCCGAGCTCGCCGATGGTGTCGGCCACATAGATGTCGATGTCCGCCGCGGGCAGCTCTCCCAACGAGCGAAGCGCGACTTTGAGATTGTGGGCGCGGAGCTGCTCGGCGATCAGCGGCCCCCGTTCGGGATGGCGCGGCACGATGATGGTGAGCAGATCCGGGCAGGCGATCCTCATTTTGAGATGGGCCGCCATCACCTTCTCGTCCTCGCCGGGATGAGTGCTGGCGGCGAGCCACACCGCGCGGCCGTCAAGCACGGCATCGAGCTTGCGCCGTCCGGGCGGGTCGGCCGGCGGCGGCGGGGCATCGGCCTTGAGATTGCCGACGTCGAGGGTACGGGCGACGCCGAGTTGCGCGAAGCGCTCGGCCAACCTGCCGTTCTGCGCCAGCACCAGATCGAACGCCGAGAACAGCGGCCGGCTCAAGCCCGGCCGCCGCCGCCAGCGCCTAAAGGACGAGTTCGACATGCGTCCGTTGATCAGCAGGAGGGGGATGTCGCGCGCCTTGGTCTCGAGCACGAGGTTAGGCCAGATCTCCGACTCGACCAGCACCGCGAGGTCCGGGCGCCAATGATTCAAAAAGCGCTGCACGAAGGTCTGATTGTCGAGCGGCACATATTGATGGAGCACGCCGCGCGGCAGACGCGCCCGCGCCAGCCGCGCCGAGGTGACGGTGGCGGTGGTCAGCAGCATGCGGATTTCGGGCCGTTCGGCGGCGATAGTGTCGATCACCGGCAGCGCGGCATTGGCCTCGCCGACGCTTGCCGCATGGAACCAGGCGAGAAAGCCGGGCGGCCGCGGCGCGCTGGAAAGACCGTAGCGTTCAGGGCACCGCCCTGGCTCTTCTTTGCCGCGCCGCATGCGCCAGGCGAGCATCAGCGGCGCGAACGGCGCGGCCAGGCTAGTGAGCGCCCGATAGAGCTTGAGCGACAGCCCAGGCTTTATGGTCTCCGGCTTGGTCAATGGATCGCTGGCTCCGGCCCCAGTGAGCTTAGACATTGGCAGCCAATTCAACATGACGCTTCGGTGCTGCTACTTGCCGGCCAGGGCGACGGCCTCCTCGGCGGCCTCACCGGGCAACGGTCCCGCATGGCCCCCGGCAATGCCGAACTGGGTACGGTGGAGTCTGGTATAGAGGCCGCCCTTGGCGACCAGCTCGTCATGGCGGCCGGTCTCGATGATGCGACCCTGGTCGAGCACGCAGATCAGGTCGGCCTTCTTAACAGTCGATAGGCGGTGCGCGATCATCAGCACGGTACGGCCGCGCATCAGCTCTTCTAGCGCGGTCTGCACCTTGGCCTCGGCCTCGGAGTCGAGCGAGCTGGTCGGCTCGTCGAGCAGCAGAATCGGTGCATCCTTGTAGATCGCCCGGGCAAAGGCGATGCGCTGCCGTTCGCCGCCGGACAGCAATCCGCCCGCTTCCCCGACCCGCGTGTCGTAGCCCTTTGGCAACGACATAATAAAGTCATGCGCGGCCGCCGCTTTGGCGGCGTGGATCACCTGGTCTTCGTCGATCGGCTTGGCGCCGTAGGCGATATTGGCGCGGATGGTGTCGTCGAACAGCACCGGGTCTTGGGTGACCAAGGCAATGACGTCGCGCAGGCTGTCGACCGTGACATGCTTGATGTCCTGGCCGTCGATCAGAATCTTGCCGCGGTCGGGATCGAAAAATCGCAAGGTGAGGTTGACCAACGTGCTCTTGCCCGAGCCGGACGGCCCGACCAGCGCCACGGTGCGGCCGGGCGGCACGGTAAGGCTCACGCCCTTCAGCACGGCGTTCTCGGGCTCATAGGCGTACGACACGTTCCTGAACTCGATCTCGCCGCGGTCGAGCTTGAGCGGCTTGGCGTCGGGCAGCTCGATCAGGCTGATCTCACGGTCGATCACGCCGAACACCCGGCTCGACGCGGCGATGCCCTCCTGCAATTGCGTCTGCAAGGTCGCCGCGCTTTTGAGCGGCGCGTAGATCAGCAGGGCGGCCGTCATGAAGCCCATGAAGTGACCGAGGCTCAGATCGCCCCGCACGCCCTTGGTGCCGGCGAAATAAATGGCGAGCGCGAAGCCGCATCCCGTGAGCAGCTCGACCGAGGGGCTCGACAGCGCGCGGGCGCGCGTGCTGCGCATGGCGAATTCGAGCGCGCGGTTGATGGTGGAGGCGGCGCGCGACTCTTCCCTGTCCTCCTGCCGGTAGGCGCGCACCACGCGCATGCCGCGCAAGGTCTGGGTGATGAGGGCTGAGAGGTCGCCGGTCTCTTGCATCGACTTGGAGGTCGATTTGCGCATCTTGCGTCGCTGGCGTCCCAGCAAGAACCAGGCGATCGGCATGAAGATCAGGATCAAGGCCGCGAAACGCGCGTCCATGTAGAACATGGCACCGATCAGGATGATTACCTTCAGATAATTCTCGCCCAGCGTCACGATCGAGCGGCTGGCGGTTTGCCGGATGAGCATGGAATCGTTGAGGAAGCTCGACAGCAGGCGCCCCGAATGGACCGTTTGGATCCAGTTCAAATCGGCGCGGGCAAGCCTGGCGAACATCTGGATGCGGAGATCGGCGACAAAGCGGTGTCCGAGATAGGCGACGGTGACGTCGGCGATATATTCGGCGCACGCTTTGATCACCGTCACGATCACGATGGCGGCGGTGATCCAGTAGACCATCTGCTCGCTCTTGCCGACGAACACGTCGTCGGCCGTCCGCTGGATCAGGAACGGAATGGCGCCGGTGGTGGCTGCGGTCAGCAGCATGGCGGCCGAGGCAATCAGCAGGAGCCCAAGGCGGGGCCGCAGATGCTCCCGCCAGATGCGTCCCACGATTTGCCAAGTCGTGTAGTGGACCTGGAGCTCGTCGGCGCTCCGCGTGATGATGTCCGCGTCCCTGAACAATTGGTCTTTCACGCGGTTCCCCGATTTTTCTACGTTTTCGGCAGGTAATTGCCGTCCGCCACAGCCCTTCTAGCATGCGGCGGCACGAGCCTCTAAGGCGAAAAACCCGTTGGGCTAAATGCCGCTATGCGGTCTCGCCGCCCGGGTGCTCGGGGTCGAGCAACCGATGCAGATGCACGATAAAGTAGCGCATATGAGCGTCGTCGACGGTGCGGTGCGCGGCGTCCTTCCAGGCGTCGTAGGCTTGCGCATAGTTGGGATAGATGCCGACGATGTCGAGCGCCTTGAGGTTGCTGAACTCGACCTTGTCGAGTGAAGTAAGCTCGCCCCCGAAAACCAGGTGAAGCAATTGCCGCCCGCTCTTCTTGCTGCCGTCCCTCGCGGCCATGGCTGATCCTTCCCCCTTGCTACGCGTCACGGTCGAAATTGGCTAGAGGTCTACCCGGTCGGTGCGCTCGATCAACAGCGGATGCATCGCCTTGCCGCTTGCCACCAGGCTCGGAAAGCGGGGGGAGGCGCGGTTGTAGCGGTGGGTCTCGCCGTGGTGGTCGGTGATGGTGCCGCCGGCCTCCTCGACGATCAGCGCCGCGGCGGCAAGGTCCCATTCGCTCTTGGCCGACAGCGAGATGGTGGCGTCGGCTTGGCCGCAGGCGACGAGCGCGAGCCGGTAGGCCACCGAGTTCACCCATTTGGATTGCACTTCGGGCCACGGCTCCTTCCAGATCTTCTTTTTGAATAATCCGCCGCTGGCGATCAGCAGCGCGCCGTCGAGCGTATCCTTCTTGCTGGCGGCGATCGGCTGATCGTTGAGGAAGGCGCCGTTCCCCCGCATGGCGCGGAAGAACTCTTTGGTGGCGGGATTGTACACCGCGCCGAGCACCGGCACGCCGTCCTCGACCAGCGCGGCGGAGACCGTCCACTCCGGCAAGTGACGCAGGAAGGCATTGGTGCCGTCGATCGGATCGACCATCCACACCCGGCGGCATTTGAGCCGCTCCTGGTCGTCGTCGGTCTCTTCCGAGAGCCAGCCATAGTCCGGCCGCCTGGTGTGGAGATCGAGCTTGAGCGCGGTATCGACCGCCAGGTCGGCTTCGCTCACCTCCGAGCCGTCGGGTTTCCGGTTCACCAGGATCTGCTGGCGGAAATAAGTGAGCGCAAGTTCGCCCGCGTCGCGGACCGCCGTTTTAAGAAGTGCGTAATCTTCCTCGAGAGACGGAGCGGAAAGGCGTTGTTTGGTTGGCTCGATGGCGGTCATCTGGTGGTGGCGGAAGATTTGCGAAACTTTTCGGAAGAGTTCTCTAAACCATGTAAGCAGACAAGCGGCGCATACCAGACATTAACAACGTCCATTAAGCGCTTCGGAAAGCTTCTATGGCAGCATCGTGGCAATAAAGGCCGCCTCAAGGCAGCCAGCCGAACGGGGAAGCTAACAGCAAGGCGTCATCCGGGCCTCAGGGCGACAAGCTCTGGGGCCCGGTTGCTTTTTGCGCGTTCGCGCCGACGAAGCAACTCAGAATATTGCCGCAAGGGCCATGTCGATCAGGATGGCGGCGAGCACGATCGCGCCGAAATCGCGATTGGAGCGAAAGCGCTCGAGGCAATTCTCCGGATCGTCGATGTCGAGCGTGGCGATTTGCCAGGCGAGCTGCGCCGCCGCCGCCATCATCACCAGCAGGAAGGCGGTGCCGGCATGGGCCATGATGCCTGCCGCAACGATGGCGAGCCAGGCGATGGCGTAGAGCAAAGCGAGCCATGCTTTGGTGGCGCGGCCGAATTTGAGCGCGGTGGATTTCAGTCCGATCAGGTCGTCCTCTTCGCGGTCCTGATGGGCGTAAATCGTGTCGTATCCGATGGTCCAGGCGACCGCTCCGGCATAGAGCACGACGGCCGGCCAATCGAGGCGGCCTAGCACGGCCGGCCAGCCGAGCAGCGCGCCCCAGTTGAACGCGAGCCCGAGCACGACTTGCGGCCAATGACTGAATCGTTTGACGAAGGGGTAGAGCGCCACGATGGGGATCACGCCGAGCCCGAGCCAGATCGTGGTGCTGTTGAAGCTCAGCAGCACGACAAGCCCGATCAGGCACAGCACCAGCATGAAGATGAAGGCGGCGCGGGGGGTGATCTGACCGCTCGGCAGTGGCCGCCCGCGCGTGCGCGCGACTTGCGCATCGAGGTCGCGATCGACGAGATCGTTATAGGTACAGCCTGCCGCGCGCATGACGAGCGCGCCCGCCGCGAACAGGACCAGCAGCCAGGGATCGGGATAGGCCTCGCCGATGCTGCGCCCGGCCAGCGCCACCGACCAGAAGCAGGGCAGCGCCAGCAGGAAGAAGCCGATCGGCCGGTCGGCGCGGGCAAGCCTGAGAAAGGGAGCGAGCGCCGCCGGGGCGAAGCGATCCACCCAGTTCCGGGCGCCCGCGTCGGCCACCACGCTCGCTTTACCTTGGGCCGGGGCTCGTGTCATGTGTTCGGCGCTCTCGCTCTTTCGCCAGTCCTAGCCGGCTATGTCCTCCAAGCTTCAGCGCCTGTTCGTCAAGTCCAAGCTTGAACCTGGCGCCGAGATCGCGCTTGCCAAGGATCAGGCGCATTACCTTGGAACGGTGCTCCGACTCAAGCCGGGCGAGCGGGTCCTGCTGTTCAACGGCCAGGACGGAGAGTGGTGCGCCGAGCTCACCGCCATCGGCCGGAAGGGGGCCGAGGCTCGCCTTGAGCACCAGACGCGCCCGCAAGAGGAGGGCCCCGATCTCCATTATCTGTTCGCGCCGCTGAAGCGCGCCCGCCTCGACTATATGGCGCAAAAAGCCACCGAGCTCGGCGCGAGCGCCCTGCGGCCCGTGATCACGCGCCATACCACGGCCGAGCGCGTCAACACCGAGCGCCTCCGGGCCAACGCCGTCGAGGCGGCCGAGCAGTGCGGCATTTTGCGCGTGCCCGAGGTGATGGAGCCGGAGAAATTGTCGAAACTCCTTGCCGCGTGGGACGAGACGCGCCTACTCATTTTTGCCGACGAGGCGGCGCCGCACGCCTCGCCCATCGAGGCGCTCAAAACGCGCCGGCCCGGGCCGCTGGCCGTGCTGATCGGACCCGAAGGCGGATTTGACCGCGAGGAGCGCGCCGCACTGCTTGCAAAGCCGTGCGTCTTCCCCATTTCCTTAGGCCCGCGGGTAATGCGGGCCGATACCGCCGCGGTCGCCGCTCTCGCCCTTGTGAACGCCGCCTTAGGCGACTGGCAGTAAGGATCGCTTGTCAGGCGCGCGCGGACAGCGCCATAAAGGCCGCCCTTCCCACTCGCGGTCCGCTTAAAGCGGCTTAACCCTATAGGGAGCTCTCCTCATGTCGACACGGGTGAGTGGGCCGGAAAGCCCCGTCATCTCGTCACGGGACGAGCTCGTCGCTTATCTCGAAGCGGGCGCAAAGCCCAAGAGCGATTGGCGCATCGGCACCGAGCACGAGAAGTTCGGCTTCTACCGCCAAGGTCATGGCCCGGTGCCGTATGACGGCGCACGCGGCATAGCCACGCTCCTCGAAGCGCTTCATGAGCGTTTCTGCTGGGATGAACCCGTCACTGAGAACGGCAACATCATCGCGCTCAGCCGCCGGGATTGCGCGAAAGGCGGCACAGTCAGTCTCGAGCCAGGCGGCCAGCTCGAACTGTCGGGCGCGCCGCTCGAGACCGTGCACGAGACCTGCGAGGAACTGCGCCAGCATCTCGCTGAGGTGGGCGAAGTCGGCGGCGAGCTCGGCATCGGTTTTCTCGGGCTGGGCTTCTCGCCGAAATGGACGCTCGCCGAGACGCCGGTGATGCCGAAGGAACGATACCGCATCATGGCGCGCTACATGCCGACGCGGGGACGCCGTGGACTCGACATGATGTTCCGCACCGCCACCGTGCAGGTGAACCTGGATTTCAGCGACGAGGCCGACATGGTCGCCAAGCTGCGCGCAGGCCTCGCGCTTCAGCCGGTGGCGACCGCGTTGTTCGCCAACTCGCCGTTCACCGACGGCAGGCCCAACGGCTATCAGTCCTACCGCGCCGAGATGTGGCGCGACACCGATCCCGATCGCTCGGGGCTGCTGCCGTTTGCCTTCGACGACGGCATGGGCTTCGAGCGCTATGTCGACTACGCGCTCGATGTGCCGATGTATTTCGTCTATCGCGACGGCCGCTACATCGACGTGGCCGGCGCGTCGTTCCGGGATTTCCTGGCCGGAAAGCTTGCGGCTTTGCCGGGAATGCGACCGACGGTCGACGATTGGGCCGATCATCTCACCACGCTGTTCCCCGATGTCAGGCTCAAGCGCTTCCTCGAAATGCGCGGCGCTGATGCCGGCTCGTTCGCCCAGATCGCGGCGCTGCCGGCGCTGTGGACGGGACTCCTCTACGACCGGACGGCGCTCGATGGGGCTTTGGCCCTGACCCGCGACTGGACCGTGGCGGAGATGCAAGCCTTGCGTGACGCCGTACCGCGACAAGGCTTGCGGGCGCCGTTCCGCGGCGGCACCGTGCACGATGTCGCCGGCACCATGGTGCAACTCGCCCAGTCAGGATTGAAGCGCCGCGCCCGGCTCACGCGCCAGGGCGAGGACGAAAGCAAGGCGCTGGCCCCGCTGATCGAGACCGTCGCGGAGGGGCGCTCGCCGTCGGACCGCCTGCTCGCCGCCTATCACGGGCCTTGGCAAGGCGACATCGACCGGGTGTTCGTCACAGCGGCGCTCTAGTTCCCCGCGCCACGCCAAGAATGAAGGCGCTAGCCCGGGCTTGACCGGCGGCAGGCAGCTAACCATATGGAGATCAAGTAACCGTCCCTTTCTGCTACCCTGCACGGATGGGACGTTAGTCCGTCCCCCAAAGACGGATGTCATCGGCGACAGAGTTCCTTTCTCTGTCGCCGATTCTTTTTTGCCTGAGAGGCGCTTATTTCAGATTGGCCAAGGCGTCGCCGAACCCTTGCAAAGCGACCGGAATGCCGATGCCGGCTTCAGGCGTGTCGAAGATGATGAACATGGCGGTCGTGCCGGTCTTCATCTTGGCGATGACCTCGTCCTGTAGCACCACCTCGGCCACGCAACCACGCTTGCCGCATTTGAGGAACGGGGCGTTGCCCACATCCGCGCCGTCGATCTTGAGCCCGAGCCCGGTCGGCAGCAGCACGCCGAGCGGCACCACCACCCGCAACAGCTTCTTGTCCTCGCCGATCGCCTTGTAGAACACCACGGTCAGGCCGACATTAGGCCTATCCTCGGCGGTAACGCTTTGCACCAGCGCGCATTTCTCCTCCTTGGCGCCGGGCGGGGTGCGGCACGAAACCTGCCAGGCGCCATGCGTCTCGCGCACGATGCTGCCGGGGCCGGTGGCGGCCGGAGCCGCCTCTTGGGCGGCTTCCTGGGCCCGGGCCTGGACGCCTAAGCTAAGCACCAGGCTAAGCGCCATGCCAAGAGCGGGAATGAGCCGCGCGGCCGGCGCAACAATCGGAAAGCTGGGTATCTTGGCCATTGGCTAATGGAACCTGCGCGCCTGCGCGATCAAGCGCGAATCTCCTCGCAAGAGACTAGATTGTGGGGAGCGGCGCAGTGAAGCGGAGATGCGCAACATAGAAAACCGCCATCGCCGAGTATTGGGGCCAAATTTCGACGCGGAAGCCTAGCCGGAAATCTTGGCGAGGCAGAAAACTTGCGCGGCGAGCGTGCATATGCCGCAGCGACGCCCTGAATCATCAGTGTTGCCAACCTATTCCCTTTATGATTTGAACACTCGAAAATAGCCTCCAGCCCCGCCAAGTCTGCGGGAGCCTGGGCAAGCAAAACAACATTTGGGGGCGACGCTCTTTATCGCTATTGAACTTTCGCGCCGCCCTTGCTTCGATCATGGGGCGCAGGCGACTCTTATGCGCCCGCGCCCAATATTGGAACTCCGCCATTTTCTTGACGGAGACCAGTTTTGGATTGTGGGAGCAGGCTTCAGGAGTGGAAGAATGGCGATCCGTGATCGATTGACGACGGTGTTCGTGGCGGCGGCGCCTATTGCCTGGTGCGGCGCTGCCTATGCCAAGGATGGCCAGCCCGCGCCTTGGCAGCTCGGTTTTCAACCGGCCGCCTCGCCGATCATGGAGCAGATCACCTCGTTCCACACTTATGTCACCATCATCATCACGGTGATCGGGCTGTTCGTGCTTGGCCTGCTCATTTACGTGATGAGCCGCTTCAACGAGAGGCGCAATCCCGACCCCTCGCGCACCACCCACAACACGACGCTCGAGGTCGCCTGGACCATCGTGCCGGTGCTGATCCTGGTGGCGATCGCCATTCCCTCGTTCCGGCTCCTGTTCGCCCAATACGACATTCCCAAGCCCGACCTCACCATCACCGCCACCGGCAGCCAGTGGTACTGGACTTACGAATATCCCGACCACGGCATCACCTTCGATTCGATCATGGTGCAGGAAGCCGATCTGAAGGAGGGCCAGCCCCGCCTGCTCACCGTCGACCGCGAAGTGGTGGTGCCGGTGGGCAAGAACGTGGTGGTAGGAGTCAAGTCCAACGATGTGATTCACGACTGGGCCATGCCGTCCTTCGGCGTAAAGCTCGACGCCGTGCCCGGACGCCTGCAGACCACTTGGTTCAGGGCCGAGCGCGAGGGCGTCTATTACGGCCAGTGCTCGGAGTTGTGCGGGCGCAATCATGCCTTCATGCCGATCGCCGTGCGCGTCGTGTCGGAAGCCGACTTCGCCGATTGGCTCGCCAAGACCAAGGCGAGTGCCGCGCGCGACGACGCCAAGAAAGTTGCTGCGGCGCACGAGTAGGAGCAATCATTGTGAGCGTCTGAAGCGGCCGCCCACGATCCATCAGACCGATACCGGAATGAGACGGACAAGAAGGTAAGGAAGAACTGCCATGGCACAGCACGCCCATGCCGAAGCGGCCCACCACGAAGATCACCCGACTGGCTGGCGTCGCTACGTCTATTCGACCAACCACAAAGACATCGGCACGATGTACCTGATCTTCGCCCTCACCGGCGGGATCATCGGCGGCATCCTCTCCATCGCCATGCGCATCGAGCTGATGTATCCGGGCATGCAGCTGTTCGGCGACCCGGAAGTGTTCAACGTCTATGTCGCCGCCCATGGGCTGACCATGGTGTTCTTCATGGTGATGCCGGCGATGATCGGCGGGTTCGGCAACTGGATCGTGCCGTTGATGATCGGCGCGCCGGACATGGCGTTCCCGCGCATGAACAACATTTCCTTCTGGCTGTTGCCGGCTTCGTTCGCGCTGCTCCTGACCTCGCTGTTCATGCCCGGGATGCCCGGCGGCACCGGCGTGGGCGCGGGCTGGACGCTCTATGCGCCGCTCACCACCAAGGGCACGCCCGGCATCGCCATGGATTTCGCCATCCTGTCGCTGCATCTCGCCGGCGCCTCGTCGATCCTCGGCGCCATCAATTTCATCACCACCATCTTCAACATGCGCGCGCCGGGAATGACGCTGCACAAGATGCCGCTATTCGTGTGGTCGATCCTGGTCACCGCCTTCTTGCTGTTGCTGTCGCTGCCGGTGCTGGCCGGCGCCATCACCATGCTGTTGACCGACCGCAATTTCGGCACCGCGTTCTTCGATAGCGCCCATGGCGGCGATCCGCTGTTGTGGCAGCACCTGTTCTGGTTCTTCGGCCATCCCGAGGTCTACATTCTGATCCTGCCGGGCTTCGGCATGGTCAGCCAGATCGTGTCGACCTTCTCGCGCAAACCGGTGTTCGGCTATCTCGGCATGGCCTACGCCATGGTCGCCATCGGCGTGATCGGCTTCGTGGTGTGGGCCCATCACATGTACGCCGCCGGCATCAGCGTGAACACGCAAGCCTATTTCGTGTTCGCCACCATGGTCATCGCCGTGCCTACCGGTGTGAAGATCTTCTCCTGGATCGCCACCATGTGGGGCGGCTCGTTGTCGTTCAAAACGCCGATGCTATGGGCGCTCGGCTTCATCTTCCTGTTCACCATCGGCGGCGTCACCGGCGTGGTGCTGGCCAATGCCGGCGTCGATCGCTCGATGCACGACACCTATTACGTGGTGGCCCATTTCCACTACGTGTTGTCGCTCGGTGCCGTGTTCTCGATCTTCGGCGGCTGGTACTACTGGTTCCCGAAGATGACCGGCTACATGTATTCCGAGGCCACCGGCAAACTGCATTTCTGGCTGATGTTCGTCGGCGCCAACATCACCTTCTTCCCGATGCACTTCCTTGGGCTCGCCGGCATGCCGCGCCGCATCGCCGACTATCCCGACGCCTTCGCCGGTTGGAACTTCATCGCCTCGCTCGGCTCCTACCTGGCCTTTGCCGGCATGCTGGTGTTCCTGTTCGGCATCGTCCAGGCCTTCGCCCGCCGTCAGCACGCCGCCGCCAATCCTTGGGGGCCCGGCGCCACCACGCTCGAATGGACGCTCTCTTCACCGCCGCCGTTCCACAGCTACGAGACGCTGCCGCGCATCAAATGATCATTGAGTGAGTGAGGCATGGCCGACGTCGCATCACCAGTGACCGCCGAGACGGTCGACGCCGCTAGCGGCGGCGACGTGGCCGACTATATCGCGCTGATGAAGCCGCGGGTGATGTCTCTCGTGGTGTTCACCGCTCTGGTCGGGCTGATCGCCGCGCCGGGTTCGATGCATCCGGTGCTGGCCATCGCCGCGCTGATCTGCATCGCCGCCGGCGCCGGCGCCGCCGGGGCGCTCAATATGTGGTTCGATGCCGATATCGACGCGAGCATGGCGCGCACCGCCGCGCGGCCCGTTCCGCGCGGGCGCATTGCGCCCGAGGAAGCGCGCGATTTCGGCATGGTGCTCGGGACTTTCTCGGTGATCTGCCTCGGCCTGATGGCCAATTGGCTGGCGGCTGCTCTGCTTGCCGCCACCATCGCCTTCTATGTGCTCGTCTACACCATGTGGCTCAAGCGGGCGACGCCGCAGAACATCGTCATCGGCGGAGCAGCCGGCGCGGTGCCCCCGATGATCGGCTGGGCGGCGGCGACCGGCGGCATCAGTCTCGCGCCCGTCGTCTTGTTCCTGATCATCTTCGTGTGGACGCCGCCTCATTTCTGGGCGCTGGCGCTGCTCCGAACCAAGGATTATGCCCGCGCCGGCGTGCCGATGCTGCCGGTGGTCGCGGGGCCCGATGCCACCAGGCTGCAAATCCTGATCTACAGTCTCATCCTGGCGCCGCTCGGCATGGTGCCCCCCATCATCGGGCTCGGCGGCACGCTCTACATGGCCGCCGCCGCCGTGCTCGGCTCGCTGTTCGTGGTCATGGCGCTCGACTGCTACCGGCAACGGGCAGGGGAGGCGGCCGACCGCGCGGCGAAGAACCTGTTCGCTTATTCGGTGCTATACCTGTTCCTGCTGTTCGCCGTTCTTCTCGTCGAGCAGGGTTTCGGCATTGACGGCGGCGTTGTACCGCTCCTTTGGACGTCGTGATGACCGATGCGGAACAAGAGCGCCAACGCCGTCAACGCAAACGATCTATGGCCATCGCTTGGATCTTGGGGGCGCTCGTGGTGCTGTTCTTCATCGTTACCATCGTCAGGCTCGGCGGCAATGTCGTCGAACGGCCGCTCTAACGCTTAAGGCAGCACCATGACCGCGCCCCGCAAAGACGAAGCGAAAGCGCCGCGCCGCGACGGCATGCTGGCGCTGTCGCTTGCCGGGCTGGTCGCGGCCATGGTCGGGCTGTCATTTGCCGCCGTGCCGCTTTACCGCATCTTCTGCCAGGCCACTGGCTATAACGGCACGCCGCAGCGCGCCGACAAAGGCGCCGATCAGGTGCTCGACCGCACCATCACCGTCCGCTTCGACGGCAATGTCGATCCCGCTCTGCCGTGGAGCTTCGCACCGGAGCAGCGCACCATGGAGGTGAAGATCGGCGAGACCGCGCTCGCCTTCTTCAAGGCGACCAACAGGACCGAAGCGCCGGTGACCGGCACCGCCATCTTCAACGTGACGCCCGAGCAGGCCGGGCTCTACTTCACCAAGATCGAATGCTTCTGCTTCACCGAGCAGACGCTCGCCGCTGGCGCCAGCGCCGAGATGCCGGTGACGTTCTTCGTCGATCCCAAGATCGTCGAGAACGACGACACCAAGAACATCGCCGAGATCACCTTGTCCTATACGTTCTACCGCACCGACAAGGCGGCCGGCGTGGCCGCCGTGCCGGCGGCCGACAAATCGGGATCGTGATTGATATGGGGGCGGAGCCGCCTCGTTAAGTTTGGGAGGAACGGGAGAACACAATGGCCGACGCCCACGCCCACGCTAAGTCGCACGACTATCATCTGGTCAATCCGAGCCCTTGGCCGATCGTCGGCTCAGTTGGGGCCTTCGTGCTGGCCATCGGTGCGCTGATGTATTTCATGTCGAAGAAGGCCGGCGCCCCGGAACTCTGGTACGTGGTCCCGGGCCTGGTGCTGGTGATCTTCACCATGTTCGGCTGGTGGCGCGACGTCATCAAAGAGGCGCACGAAGGCTACGAGACGCCGGTGGTGCAGCTTCATTTGCGCTACGGCATGATCCTGTTCATCGCCTCCGAGGTGATGTTCTTCGTCGCTTGGTTCTGGGCCTATTTCGATGCGGCGCTCTATCCCAACGACGCCGTTACCTATGCCCGCACGCAGGTGCTCGGCGGCGAGTGGCCGCCGATCCCGAGCGCCGATACCGGCGTCCCGGGGCTTGGCAGCTTCAAGCACACCTTCGATCCTTGGGGACTGCCCTTCGTCAACACCCTGATCCTGCTCACCTCGGGCACGACGGTGACCTGGGCGCATCATTCGCTGCTCGAGAACAATCGCAAGGGGCTCATCTGGGGGCTGGTCTGCACCGTCGTGCTCGGCGTCCTGTTCACCACCACCCAGGCCTACGAGTACATGCATGCCGGCTTCGGCTTCGCCAACCACATCTACGGCTCGACCTTCTTCATGGCGACCGGCTTCCACGGCTTCCATGTCATCGTCGGCACCATCTTCTTGACGGTATGCCTGATCCGGGCGATGCGCGGCGAGTTCACGCCGAAGCAGCATTTCGGCTTCGAGGCCGCCGCCTGGTACTGGCACTTCGTCGACGTGGTGTGGTTGTTCCTGTTCACCTGCATCTATGTGTGGGGCGCCGGCAGCAACTACCCGACCCATTAGGGCGTTTAGCGCCGTCAGCGGGGGCGGCCTCGGGCCGCCCCTTTTGTTTTGAGGAACTCGCCATGGCCCAGGCAACCAGCGGAGAGCGCGTGCCGTCTTTGGGCTCCACGCTATGGACCGGCATCGCCGGACGCTGTCCCTCCTGCCATCGCGGCAAGCTCTATGCCGGCTATCTGACCGTCGCACCTAAGTGCAATGTCTGCGGCCTCGACTATGGCTTCGCCGATTCCGGCGACGGGCCGGCCGTATTCGTCATTCTGGTGACTGGCTTCGTGGTGACCGGCTTGGCGCTGATCGCCGAGATCCGCTACGCCCCGCCTTATTGGCTTCACGCCGCCTTGTGGGGGCCGCTCGCCATCCTCTTGCCGCTCGTCCTGCTTCGGTCCTTCAAGGGAGTGCTGATCGCGCTCCAGTTCAGACACAAGGCCGAAGAGGGCAAGCTCGTCTCCAAATAGACCCGCCTCCGATGGAGAAGAACAGCCTTCTCGGGCTCACCGCCCTGATGCTTGCCGCCCTTGCCGTGCTCATCGGGCTCGGCGTCTGGCAGCTCCAGCGGCTGCAATGGAAGGAGGGGCTGATCGCGCGGATCGAGACGCGCACCAAGGGCGATCCCATCACCCTCAAGCAGGCGATCGCCAAGGCTCGCGACGGGCGCGATCCGAGCTATTACCGGGTCCGCGTCGACGGTCGCTTTCACCACGCCAAGGAGCGTTATCTCTACACCGTGTCGGAGGGGAGGGTCGGCTGGGATGTCATCACCCCACTCGAGACGGCCGACGGCGACATGGTGCTGGTCGACCGCGGTTTCGTGCCGGACGAGCTGAAGGACCCGTCCTCGCGCCCGCTAGGTCAGGTCGAGCACGTAGCCGCCGTCACCGGCATCGTGCGGGCGCCCGAGACCCGGAACCTGTTTACCCCCGACAACGAGCCGGCTGCCAATCGCTGGTTCTGGCGCGACCTGCAGGGCATGGCGCGCTCGGCCTTCCCCGGCGGCGTGATCCAGGTGGCGCCGTTCTTCCTCGAAGCCGAGAAGACCAGCGTCCCAGGCGGTTGGCCGGAAGGCGGCCAAACCCGGCTCGAAATCCCCAATAACCATCTGCAATATGCCGTCACCTGGTTTCTGTTGGCCGCCTGCCTGCTGGCGATCTATGGCGTCTACGTGCGAAGCGTTTACCGCCGCACTAGCCCTCCTGTTGCGGGCGACCGCGCCGACCGCTAGGGTCGCCGCGAGAAAACCCCCTTTTCTTGCCCGTAGAGGCCCGTCGTGAAATTTGTCTCAACGCGCGGTGAAGCGCCGGCGCTTTCCTTTGAAGGCGCGTTGCTTGCGGCGCTCGCCCGCGACGGCGGGCTCTACATGCCGGAAGCCTGGCCCAGGCTCGAGCCCGAGGCGATCGCCGGGCTGGCCGGCCTCGACTATGCCGATGCCGCCTACCGCGTCATGAGCCCCTTTCTCGCAGGCGATCCCTGCCTCGCCGATCTCGAAGCGGTTCTGGAAGAGGCCTATGGCAGCTTCCATCATCCGGCCGTGGCGCCGCTCCGCCAGATCGCGCCCAACACCTTCATCCTCGAATTGTTTCACGGGCCGACGCTCGCCTTCAAGGACCTCGCCATGCAGGTGGTGGCACGGCTGATGAACCGCGCGCTGCTGCGCAAGGGCACCCATGCCACGGTGATCGGCGCCACTTCGGGCGATACCGGCGCCGCCGCAATAGAAGCGTTTCGCGGGCTCGAGGCGATCGACATTTTCATTTTGCATCCGAAGGGCCGCATCAGCGACGTGCAGCGCCGCCAGATGACCACCGCCACCGAAGCCAACGTCCACAACATCGCGGTCGCGGGCACCTTCGACGACTGTCAGAACATCATCAAGGCGCTGTTCGGCGACCTGGCGTTGCGCGACCGGTTGGAGCTGACCGGAATCAACTCCATCAACTTCGCGCGCATCCTCGCCCAGATCGCCTATTACTTCACCGCCGGCGTTAGTCTCGGCGCGCCCCACCGGGCCGTGGCCTTCGCCGTGCCCACCGGAAATTTCGGTGATATTTTCGCGGGTTACGCGGCGCGGGCGATGGGCTTGCCGGTCGCGCGCCTCGTTATTGCCACGAACCTCAATGACAGTCTGCCTCGCGTCCTTGGCTCGGGGGTTTACGAGCCCAAGGGCGTGGTTGCCACCTCAAGCCCGAGCATGGACATTCAGCTTGCCAGCAATTTCGAGCGCCTTCTGTTCGAGCTTGCCGGCCGCGACGCCGCGCGGGTGACAGCGCTGATGGCCGAACTGCGCCAGACGGGACAGTTCCGCCTCGACGAGGGTGAGCTTGCCGGCTTGCGCGCGCTGTTCTCCGCCCATGCGATCGGCGAGCATGAGACGGAGATGACGATACGCGGGCTGGTGGAGGAAACCGGCGTGCTGATCGACCCGCATACCGCCGTTGCTCTGGCGGCGGCGCGCGCCGAGGGAGGGCTTGGGGCCGCTCCCATGGTTGTCCTGTCCACCGCTCATCCCGCCAAATTTCCCGAAGCGGTCGAGCGCGCTTGCGGCCGCGTGCCCGAGCAGCCCGAGCGCCTGCGGCTCAGGCTCGGCCAGCACGAGCGCTGCGCCTTCTTGCCCAACGAATTGGGCGCCGTTGCAAGCTTCATCGAGAGCCATGCCCGCGCCGGTGGCAGCCGCGCCCGCCGGGCCGAGGTGCGCGCGTGAGCATCCACCAATCAAAACTCGCCAATGGTCTGACCGTGGTCAGCCATGCCATGGCCGGGGTCGAGACCACCTCGCTCGGCATCTGGATCGGGGCTGGCAGCCGGAGCGAGGCGCGAGCCGAGCACGGCATCGCCCATTTCCTCGAACACATGGCCTTCAAAGGCACGGCGCGCCGCAGCGCCCAGCAAATTGCCGAAGAGATCGAGAATGTCGGCGGCGACCTCAACGCCGCGACCAGCGTCGACTCCACCGCCTATTACGCCCGCGTGCTGCGCAAGGACATGCCGCTCGCGCTCGACATCTTGAGCGACATCATCCTTAGCCCCCGTTTCGACCGTACCGAGCTTGGCCGCGAGCGCGACGTGATCCTGCAGGAGATCGCCGCGGCCATGGACGCGCCTGACGATATCGCCTTCGACCTGGTGCAGGAGGCGGCCTTCCCCGATCAGCCCGTCGGCAGGTCGATCCTTGGCACGGTGGATAGCGTGCGGAGCTTCAAGCGCGCCCATCTCGGCTCCTATCTGGCCGCTCATTACCATGCCCCCAACATGGTGCTGGCCGCCGCCGGTGCGGTCGACCACGCGGCGCTGATGGCCGAGGCCGAACGCCGGCTTGGCGGCTTTGCCATCGATCCGGCGCCTCAACCCGAAGCCGCGCGCTATGCGGGCGGCGTGAGGCGCTCAGACAAGCCATTCGAGCAGACCCATGTCGTGCTCGCCTTCGAGGGCGCGGCCTACCGCCATGCCGACTATTTCACCGCGCAGATTTGCGCCGGCGCGCTCGGCGGCGGCATGTCCTCGCGCTTGTTCCAGGAAGTGCGGGAGAAGCGCGGGTTGTGTTACTCTATCTACGCGTTCGCCAGCGGGTTGACCGATAGCGGCATGTTCACCATCCACGCCGCCGGCGGCCCGGATCGGGCACACGAGCTGTTCGCGGTGATCCGTGACGAACTGGTCAAGGCGGCCGACCAGGGGTTCCGCCTCGAGGAGCTCGCCCGCGTCAAGGCTCAGCTCAAGATGGGGCTGCTGGCCGGGCTGGAAAGCTCAAGCGCGCGCGCCGAGCAGCTCGCCCGCCAGATACTGATCCATGGCCGCCCGCTCACGACCGAGGAGCTGGTCGAGAGGGTGGAGCAGGTCGAGGCCCAAGACTTGCAAGAGCTGGTAGCGCGCATGCTTGCCGCCCCGATAAGCCTTGCTACGGTTGGGCCTATTCTTAAGGTTGCAAGATTCGACCGAGTGACGGAAAAATTCACCATTCCATCAACCAGGGCCGCGTGAAGGGATGCTATAGGCCATGGCGTTATTGCGAACCGCCACCCCGAGCGATCTTGGGCCGGTCATCGAGTCCGAATATGTCACGCTGCGTACGCCGCAAATGTCCGATTACCCCGCCTGGGCCGAGCTCAGGGCGCAGAGCCGCGAGTTCCTGACGCCGTGGGAGCCGCTGTGGGCCACCGACGAACTCTCCCGCGCCTCGTTTCGCCGGCGCGTCCGGCACTATTTGCGCGACCTCCGCGAGGACGTGGGCTATGCGCTGTTCATCTTCACCGCCTCGACCGGCGGCCTGGTTGGCGGCCTGACGCTATGCAATGTGCGGCGCGGCGTGACCCAGTCCTGTACCCTCGGCTATTGGGTCGGCGCCAAATATGCCAAGCAAGGCTATATGACGGCGGCAGTCCGCGCCGTGGTCCCGTTCGTGTTCGATTCGCTCGAGTTGCACCGGCTGGAGGCGGCGTGTCTGCCGTCCAATGCGGCCTCGATTAAGCTGTTGGAGAAGACCGGGTTCAAGCGCGAGGGCCTCGCGCGTCGCTATTTGCGGATCAACGGCGTGTGGCAGGACCATCTGCTTTACGCGCTGCTTGACTCCGATCCGTGCCGGTAAGCGGCCGCGATCGGCAAGCAGCAAAGACGACGGGGGAGGAATGGCGGAGTTGAGCGCCTCAGTGCGAGGTGAAGCGGCGCCTTCCTGGCAGCTAGTCGGGCGGATGGCCGCGCTCGCTTGCGCCGTCGCCGCCGCTCTCGTCCTGCTGTCCGCCGGCATCGCTCACGCCATCGAGGCGATGACCGTCGAGCCCAATCAGGAAAAAATCGACATCACCGCCAAGGGCGAGCTCTATGAGGGCCGCGGCGATCGCTTGCAGATCGAGACCGCGCCGGGCCCTGACGGCTATATCGGCCGCATGGCAGTATCGGCCTCGACCCCCGGCACCAATCCCGGCTGGCTCGTCTTCGCCCTGACCAATCCGACTTCTGAGCGCATCGTGCGCTGGCTGGTCGCGCCGCGTTACACGCTCGCCAATTCCCGCGTGTTCTGGCCGACCCTCGATGCGCCGCGCATTTCCGCCCTCACGCCCTCGCTCGGCTTCCGGCCCGAGACTCTCAAGAGCGCGCGCGCCGATATCTTCAGGCTGAATTTGGAGCCCGGCCAGACCGTCACTTTCGCCGCCGAATTGGCCTCGACCATGGTGCCGCGCCTCAATCTATGGGACCCTAACGCCTACCAGGCCAAGCAGCAGGACCGCATGCTGTTCAACGGCGTGCTGCTCGGCATCACCGGTCTGCTCGCGATCTTCCTCACCGCCATCTTCGCCGCCAACCACCGCGCCATCTTCCCGGCCACCGCACTGGTCGCCTGGGCCGCGCTGGCATATTTCTGCGTCGATTTCGGCTTTTGGAACAAGCTGTTCCCGGTGGGCCCCGACCGCACCGCGCTGTACCGCGCGGCCGCCGAAGCGGGGCTCGCCGCGAGTCTCGTGCTGTTCCTCTACACCTTCCTCCGCATCGGGCTTTGGCACGGTTGGATCAGGACCTGTTTCTGGGGCTGGATCGCCGCCCAATTCGCGCTGATTTTCGTCGCGATTGTCGACCCCGCCTCTGCCGCCGGGCTGGCGCGCGCCTCGCTGGTTGCCGTCGCCGGGGTCGGCACCGGGCTGATCGCCTATTTTGCCCTGCGCGGTCAGGACCGTGCGCTATCGCTGATCCCGAGCTGGATGCTGCTTATCGTCTGGCTGTTCGGCGCCGCTATGGTCGTGCTCGGCAAACTGTCCGGCGACCTCGCGGTCTCCGGCCTGGTCGCAGGCCTGGTGCTGATCCTGGTGCTGCTCGGCTTTACCGTGACGCAATTCGCCTTCCGCTCCGGCGGCGTTCCCTTGAGTTTGGGTACGCCGAGCCTCGTTCACCTCAAGTCGCTGGCGGTGGACGGCTCCGGCACTCACATCTTCCAGTGGCACGCCGGCCGCGATCAAGTCACCGTGGCCAACGACGTGGAGCAGGAGCTTGGGCTCGAGCCCGGCGCGCTCAATGTCGCCGTCGACGATTTCCTCCAATATATGCACGCCTCCGACCGCGAGCGGTTCCGGCTGATGCTGTGGTCGCTCCAGGAGAAGCAGGGCGGCGACCTCCAGATCGATTTCCGCCTGCGGCGCCAGGACGGCACTTATCTGTGGTACGACCTCCGGGCGCATGCCGTGCCGAGCGAGAACGCCCGGCTGCTGCGCTGCACCGGCTTGATGCGCGATGTCACCAATTTGAAGCGCTCGCATGAGCGGCTGATCCACGACGCGGTGCATGACAGCCTGACCGGCCTACCCAACCGCGAGCTGTTCATGGATCGCCTCCAGGGCGCCATCACCCGCGCGCGCGAAGGCCAGGCCAACCGCCCCACCGTGCTGTTTATCGACATCGACCGCTTCAAGAACGTGAACAAGAGCTTCGGCCTGGTGATCGGCGACAGCATGTTGCTGACGCTTGGCCGCAGACTCAGCCGCCATCTCAACCCGCAGGACACGCTGGCGCGTCTCGGCGCCGACCAGTTCGCCATCCTGCTGATCTCCGAGACCGACCCGCATCACGTGGCGACGCTGGCCGAGCGGGTCCGGCGCGCGCTGCGCACGCCGATGAAGATCAGCTCCAAGGAAATTATCCTCACCGCCTCGATCGGCATCGTCGTGCACGATTCGAGCCAGGCGACGGCGCAGGACATGTTGCGCGAGGGCGAGCTGGCCATGCTGCGCGCCAAGCGCGGCGGCGCCGACCGCATCGAGATCTTCAATCCCGCCATGCGCGGCGAGGACGAGAGCAAGCTACCGCTGGAAAGCGAATTGCGAAAGGCGCTCGAGCGCCAGCAGATCCTCGTGCTCTATCAGCCGATCACGCGGCTCGCGTCGAACCAGCTGGCCGGCTTCGAGGCGCTGATGCGCTGGGACCATCCGACGCGCGGACGGCTCGGCGCCGAGGATTTCATCCCGCTCGCCGAGGAGTTGGGGCTGATTGTCGAGCTCGGCAGCTATGTGCTGGGGCAGGCGCTAGAGGAGGCGAGCCGCTGGCACAAAATGCTGCCGCGCGACCGCGATCCGCTGTTCGTCAGCGTCAATGTGTCGAGCCGCCAGTTATTCCGCCAGGACATGGTGCAGGAGATCAGGCTGATGCTGGCGCGCGAGGCGGTGCCCAAGGGCACGCTCAAGCTCGAGATCACCGAGTCGCTGGTGATGGAGAATCCCGAACGTGCCGTCGAGATCCTCACCTGGCTCAAGACCTTCGGCGCGAGCCTAGCGCTCGACGATTTCGGCACCGGCTACTCATCGCTCAGCTATCTGCACCGCTTCCCGGTCGACACCATCAAGGTCGACCGCTCGCTGGTGCGCGACAGCGGGCTCAACGGTTCGACCCCGCTGATCCTCCGCTCGGTGATCGCGCTGTCGCACGAGCTCGGCAAGGAAGTCGTGGCCGAGGGCGTCGAGACGCAGGCCGACGCGAGCTACCTGCGCTCGATCGGCTGCGAGTATGGCCAGGGCTATTATTATGGCGAGCCGATGGCTGCCAAGGACGTGGCAAGCCTACTTGCCGCCCTTGCCAGTCACCGCAAACGCCGCGAGCGTGAACGCGCCCGCGCACCGGCCGAGCCTCAGGCGCCGAAAGGTTTGGATGTGGTGGGAGGGCCTTCGCCGTTGCCGGCTCTGCCCGGTGGGACCGTGCCGTCGACGTCCTAGCGAGATGTCAGCCGCTAGGCGTGGCCGGCATCGTTGACCAAGCGGACCGGGTCGATGCCGATCTTGTTCAGCGCTCGCGAATATTTTCGGTCGACCTCGGGATCGAAGATCAGCACCGGATCGGCCGGACAATTGAGCCAGCCATTGGCCTGAATCTCGCTTTCGAGCTGGCCCGGTGCCCAACCGGCATAGCCGAGCGCAAGCAGCGCCTTGTCCGGACCGGTGCCCTTGGCGATATCGCGCAAGATGTCGATGGTGGCGGTGAGACACACGCTTTCGTCGATCGGCAGCGTGCTCTCGGCCTTGAAATAGTCGGCGCTGTGCAGCACGAAGCCGCGTCCGGTCTCGACCGGGCCGCCGAGATGCACGGCCATGGCATGCAGCGCCGAAGGCAGGCTGATGCGGTCCTCCGGCGGCACGATGTTGAGCTGCTCCAACAGCTCGGTGAAGCTGATATTCGGCGCGCGCTGGTTGATGATGATGCCCATGGCGCCATCGGCGGAATGCGCGCACAGATAGATGACCGCCCGCGCGAAACGCGGGTCGCCCATGGCGGGCATGGCGATGAGCAACTGGCCGTCGAGATAGCCGTCGCGTTGCGGGCGTGCTTTTGCGCTGCGAGCTGACATTCTACCAGACTACAACAGTTCTACGCCTTGGGAAGGGGCATTGCGGGATTAACGCGGTGCGCGGCATTTTCGTCGCATTGCGCTCACGAAAGAGTGACGCTTTTCTCGTTGCTTCAAGTCGCACTGCATCTTTCCTGCCGCTAAAGTTGCGCCCGAAACCGACCCCAGGAACAATGACGATGGCATCTGCCTTTTTTCAGCATAGCCCCGCGCGCCTTTCATTCCCGCTGGCGCTTGCCGCCACAGTTGGTGTCGGCGTCGGCGTCGCTCTCGCCACGGGGAACAGCGCGTCGCCGTGGGTTATCTCCACCGATTCGAAGGTGCGGCTGGTGTCGGGCACGGTCGATGTCGACGGCGCGCCTGCGCTCCTTGCCGGCATTCAACTTCGCATGGATCCCGGCTGGAAGACCTATTGGCGTAATCCCGGCGATTCCGGCGTGCCGCCCAGTTTCGACTGGACCGGATCGAAGAACCTGAAACATGCCGAGGTGCTCTACCCCGCGCCGCACCGCTTCGCCGACGCCGGCGGCACGGCGATCGGCTATGACGACCAGGTGGTGTTCCCCGTCAAGCTCACGCCTGAGCGTGACGGCGAGCCGATCGAGCTCAAGCTCGCTTTCGCGTTCGGCCTGTGCAAGGACCTCTGCATTCCGAACGATGTGAGCCTCGGCCTCACGCTCGGCGGCGGTGTCGGCAAAGGCGATGCGCTTCTGCTCGCGGGCTTTCTTGCGCGCGTGCCCAAGCCCGCACGTGACGGTGCGTTGCCGTCAGTGAGCAAGGTCGAGGCGAAGCCCGACGCCGACCAGCCCGGGCTTGTCATCGATGCAATCTTCCCGCCCGGCGCCACCGGCACCGATCTGTTCATCGACGGTGGCGACGTGTTCGTTCCGGTGCCAATGCCGCTTGGGCCGATCGCCGACGGCAAGCAGCGCTTTGCCGTTAGCTTCGTCTCGCCGGCGGAGGCCGCCGCGCTGAAGGGCAAGACCTTGGCGGTGATCCTCGTTTCTGACCAGGGCTCGACCGAAACCACCTGGAGGGCTGAGTAGGGGCGGTTAGCCTTGGCCGCCACCGGCGAACCCGGTATGGTGCCGCGCGTTCAGTGTCCAGGAGAGCACCATGACCATCGCGATCGGCGACCGCCTGCCCGAGGCCACATTCAGGGTCATGACCCAAGACGGCATCAAGGAGGTCACCACCGCCGAATTGTTCGGCGGCAAGAAGGTAGTGCTGTTCGCCGTGCCCGGCGCCTTTACCCCCACCTGCCATCTCAAGCATCTGCCCGGCTTCATCGCGAGCGCCGATGAGTTCAAGAGCCTCGGCATCGACACCGTGGCCTGCGTCGCCGTCAACGATCCCTTCGTGCTGGGCGCCTGGGAGGAGAAGTCGGGCGGCAAGGGCAAGGTGCTGTTCCTGTCCGACGGCAATGCCGAGTTCACTAAGAAGATCGGCATGGATTTCGACGGCTCGGGCGTCGGCCTCGGCACCCGCTCCAAGCGCTACGCGGCGCTGGTCGAGGACGGCGTGGTGATGGCTCTGAACGTCGAGGACTCGCCTGGCGTCGCGGTCGAGAGCACCGCCGCCAAGCTGCTCGAGCGGCTGTAGCGTCAGACGTCGCCCTTGCCGGTTCTACGATGCGCGGGGAGGAAGGGTTCCATGCCCTCGCGGGCGAGTTCGTCGGCGCGCTCATTGTCGTCATGGCCGACATGGCCTTTGACCCAGTGCCAGCGCACCTTGTGGCGCTCGGCGGCCTTCTCCAGCCGCTCCCATAGCTCGGCGTTCTTCACCGGCTTGCGGTCGGCGGTGCGCCAGCCGTTCTTCTTCCAGCCTTTGATCCAGCTGGTGATGCCGCCGCGCACATAATTCGAGTCGGTATAAAGGTCGACGTCCGACGGCGCCTTCAGCGCGTCGAGCGCCTCGATTGCCGCGAGCAGCTCCATGCGGTTATTGGTGGTTAGCTGCTCGCCGCCTTTTAGCTCCTTGCGGTGCGCGCCCGATTCTAAGATCGCGCCCCAGCCGCCGGGCCCCGGATTGCCCGAGCAAGCGCCGTCGGTATGGATCACCACCTTGGGCCGCTCAGCCATGCGCGAGCCGCTCCTTGAGCCCGTAGTCGCGCGTCGACTTCACCTTCTGATGAAATCTGAGCTTGCGCAGATATTCGTTGGGGTCCTTGGTCTTCACCAGCGCGCCGGCATCGGTGTTGAGCAGATCGTAAGTGCGCGTCAACAGGAAGCGCAACGCCGCGCCACGCGCCAACGTCGGCAGCCGGTCGAGTTCCACCTTGGTCAACGGCCGCACCCGTTCATACGCTTCGAGCAACGCCCGCGCTTTGGTGACATTGAAGCTGCCGTCGGTCTCGAAGCACCAGGCGTTGAGGCAGACAGCGACGTCGTATGCGAGCATGTCGTTGCAGGCGAAATAGAAGTCGATCAGGCCAGAGATCTTGTCGCCGAGAAAGAACACATTGTCGGGGAACAGATCGGCGTGGATCACCCCTTGCGGCAGATCGCCCGCCCAGTGTTTCTCGAGATAGCGCAATTCCTTCTCGATCACGCCCGCAAGCCCCGGCTTGACCTTGTCGGCACCGCCGCCGATCGTGCCGAATAGCGACTGCCAGCCGGGCAACGAGAGACTATTCGCCCGGCTCATGGGGAAATCCTGGCCGGCGAGATGGAACCGGCCGAGCGCCTCGCCGAGGCCGGCGCAATGCTCGATGCCCGGCCGGCGCACCCACAAGCCTTCGAGAAAGGTAATCAGCGCCGCGGGGCGCCCGGCGAGTTTCTTCAGGGTATGGCCGGCGCGGTCCTGCACCGGCAGCGGGCAGGTAATGCCGCGCGCCGCCAAATGCTCCATCAGCGCCAGGAAATAGGGGAGGTCCTCCGGCCTGACTCGCTTCTCGTAGAGCGTGAGGATGTAGCGGCCGCTCTCGGTGTGAACCAGATAGTTGGAGTTCTCCACCCCTTCGGCGATGCCCTTGAACGAGGTCAGCGCGCCGATGGCGTAGCTGGCGATAAAGGCTTCGAGCTCTTCGTCGGAGACGTCGGTATAGACGGCCATTTACAGCGCCGGCATCTCTCGGAGCTTGCGCGGCAGCTTGAAGGAGATGGCTTCTTGCGCCGTGGTGACGGTCTCGACCTTGGCCGCGAAGCGTGCCTTGAACGCGTCGATGATTTCGTCGACCAGCACCTCCGGCGCCGAGGCACCCGCCGTGACACCGAGCCGGGTGATGCCGTCGAACATGGCCCAGTCGATCTCGGCCGCGCGCTGAATCAACACCGCATAGGGGCAGCCCGCGCGCTCGGCGACCTCGACCAGGCGGAGCGAGTTGGAGCTGTTGGGCGAACCGACCACGATCATACGGTCGCACGCCGGCGCCATCCGCTTCACCGCCTCCTGGCGGTTGGTGGTGGCGTAGCAGATGTCGTCCTTGCGCGGCGTGATCATGCGGGGAAAGCGCTGCTTGAGCACGCCCACGATCTCCTTGGTGTCGTCGACCGACAGCGTCGTCTGGGTGATCACCGCGAGCTGGTCGGGGTCGCGCGGCACGAAGGCCCGCGCGTCGTCGGCGGTCTCGATCAGATGCACCGCGCCGTCCGGCAATTGGCCGGTGGTGCCGACCACCTCGGGATGGTCGGCATGGCCGATCAGCAGGATCTCGCGGCCCTCGCCGAACTGGCGCTCGGCCTCGACATGCACCTTGGACACCAGCGGGCAGGTGGCATCGAGAAAGAACAAATTGCGGGCGCGCGCCGCCTCGGGCACCGCCTTGGGCACGCCATGAGCCGAGAACACGATGGGCGCGTCGGTGTCCGGAATTTCGTCCAATTCCTCGACGAACACCGCCCCCTTGGCTTTGAGACTTTCAACCACGTAACGGTTATGGACGATGGCATGGCGCACATAGACAGGCGCGCCGTATTTGGCCAGCGCCAGCTCGACGATCTGGATGGCGCGGTCGACCCCGGCGCAGAAGCCGCGCGGCGCGGCAAGATAGATGGTGAGGGGAGGTCGGTCGGATTGCCGCCCATTGGCCGTGATCGTGCCGCTCATCGTGGTCCCGGAGAATGCGTTAATCTGGCCGCTGGCGGCCCCAGTCTAGCCTTGTCGCGCTTGCCGACTAAAGATAGTTTGGCGCGCAAATACTCAAAACCGGTAATTCGCGCGGCTTCAAAGCAACTTAGATCGAGCGGGCATATCAGGCAGGGATGCCTGGCGTGTCAAGCCGAGGACGGGGTCAGGTGAGGCGTACCGACGCTCTTTGGTGGCTATACCGATGCGCCCCGTTGGGGCTCATGGCCGCCGCCATCGTGGTCTCGGGCTGTGCCGTGTCTAGGCTCTCCAGCCCGTTTGGTTCCGGCGACGAAGACACCTCCGCCTCGGCGGTGACCGAGGACCGGCTGCTCGAAACGGCCAAGGCCGATATCGGCACCGATCTGCCGGCCGGGTTCAGCGCCCATTGCCCGCAAGTGGTGGCTTGGCCGCGCGACCGGCTGCTCACCGTCTATCAGCCCGGCCATGTGGGGGAGGCGAACTCGGTCGTGCATCGCGGCGAGATCACCAAGATGGCGCGCGAATGCCAGCTTTATTCCGACCGCGTGATTGTCAAATACGGCTTCGCCGGGCGGGTGCTGCTCGGGCCCAAGGGCGGACCCGGCACGGTGACGCTGAGTATCAATATCCGCGTCGCCGGCACCCAGCAAACCACGCTCGCCACCGACAAGATGAGCATCACCGCCACCATCCCGGCCGGCGATCCGGCCGGCTATTTCTCCATGGTGCGCGAGATCGCCTTCCCTATCGTGGCGGGCTCCCGGCCGGAGGACTACAAGGTGTTCGTCGCCTTCGATCGTAACGTCGCCGGCGCGGGGTAGGACGCCTCCGCGCGCCTGATCGCAGCCCCGATGATATGCCGATCTCAGCCCGACCGCCTCTGACATGACCGCGACGGGCGCAACGGTCGCCGACGCCTCGATCGATTCCGAAGTCAACCGGCTCGACCTGGACCGACTCGAGCGGCGCTATCGCCTGGTCTATCCGCTGAACATCTTTCTGGAAAATGCGCGGCAAGTGGTAGTCGTCAGCGCGATCGGCTTGGTCATCGCCGCGTCGGTGTTCTTCCTGCGACATTCGCTGTTGTCGGCGGATAAGGCCCCGATCGAGATCCAGGTGTTCCTCGTCACCGCCTTCGCCTCCCTCGTGGTGGTGGGATACATTTCGCTTTGGGCCTTGACCGTCAGGAATTTCTGGAAGCTCGGCAGTATCCTCACCTTGGTTCTCGCGCTGGCCTTTGCCTGGTGGGTCTATGGTGCCGGCGCGGAGGCCGCGTCGCCACTTGCTGACATGCTGACGAGGCTGACGGCGGCCGCGCCATGGGTCGCTCTCCTGTTGCTGGCGGTGATCGGGTTCACTGCGGCTTACTACGCGCATTTGATTTGGGCGCTGCTCGATGCCGCCTTCGCTCTGACGCTTGTGTCTGCGCCCGAGCGCAAGGTTCTGCGCGATCAGCCATCCCGCAAGGCGCCGGGGATGGGCTTCTTCAGCCGATTTTGGGGCTTCCCGCCGCTGTTCAGATTCGCTCGGGGGTCGCCGCTCCGCTACGCGGCGATCATCGTGCTGTCGCTGCTTTGCGCGTTCCTGTTTTCGATCGTGGCCCTCCTGCCGCTTATTCTGAGTGGTCCGATCGATCAAATCTCGCTCATTGGCAAACGATGCGCCGCCGACGATGCCTGCCTAACGACGCAGACGGTCCAACTCTTCTACCTTTTCTTCCTCCCTCTCGCCGCGCTCGTTGTCTGCCTGGTGCTCGGCTGGCTCGGCCAGCTTGTGGTTCGGCGCCTGCTGCGCTTCTCGCTCGAGGCCTTGCAGCAAGCCGATACGCGGCCGCCGGTATTGTTCTTGCGGGCATTTCGCGACGATCAGGTTCCGCTGCGAGCGCCCAAAGTGGCATTGTTCGGGCGCGTTCTCGAACTGGGACGCCGCTCCAATTCGCTCGATCAGCTCTTGCTCGAAGAAGCGACCTCTAGCGGGCCGGTCGTGGGCCTGGGAAGCCCGACCGACAAGCGTCCGCCTTACGGCGCGGCCCGCGGCTATTTTACCGGCGAGACCTGGCAGGCTGCCGTGGCAAATCTAGCCGCCACTCAGCCTTCACCGTGATCTGCATCGACGACACCGACGGCGTTTGGTGGGAGGTCGAGCAGCTCGTCGGCCGGCATCTCGGCAAGATGTTGTTTCTGATCCACCCACGCTATGCGAGCGCGACCGAGAACGCCCTGATTCTCGGGCGGCTATCGCGGTATTTTGGCGGTAAGGCGTTGCAGGCGGCTTCCCCCCCGATCGGAGGACAATCTCGGCTGGCGCCGGTTATCGGGTTTTTCCGCGATCAGAGCGGCAGCCTCACCATCCTGCAAACCTCGACCTTTTCACGCTTCGCCTATCTTCTGGCGCTGCGCGCCTTCATCCGCCAGCGGCCGGCGGAGATGAAGGTGCCCTAGGGGATTTTTGCCGCCGGGGCGCGGATGCCCCGCTCTGTTCACGGTGATGCCCCAATCTTGAGCCAGCCTCCTGCTAACCAAGACGTTCACGGTTGTAAGCTGCGGCCGGGCTCGCGAGTGACGGGGGAAAGTCAGTGAGTGATCTTTATCGCGTGCTTGGAGTCGGGCGGGGCGCGGCTCAGGACGACCTTCGCCGCGCCTATCGGCGCAAGGCTAAAACCTCCCATCCCGACAGCGGCGGCTCGGTCGGCGCCTTCGGCGAGATCGCCACCGCCTACGCCGTTCTGTCGGACCCTGAGCGCCGCGAGCGTTATGACATAACCGGCGAGATCGACCCGCCGCGGGCCGACACCCTCGATGCCAGCGCGATCGAAGTGATCGCCCAGAAGCTCGGGCTGATCATTCATGCCGAGCAGGACGTGACGGCGCTCGATATTGGGGCGCTGATCGAGGGAGCGATCCGCGAGGACATGGCCCAGCGCCGCGCCAATATTGCCAGCCACAGCCGCGCCATCGAGCGCACCACCAAGCTACGCACCCGGGTCAAGCGCAAGGCCAACGGTCAAGACAATATGCTGGCCAAGGTGCTCGATTGGCACGAGGCTTCGGTCAAAGACCAGATCAAAAAGAACGAGGCGGCGGTCTCTTCGCTCGAGCGCGCGCTCGCCATCCTTAAGGACTATTCCTTCGCCGAGGAGCTGGCGCCGGCGGCGGATGTCGCGGTTGCTTTGAGCGACGCGCTGCAGGCGCTTGACGAGCTGGCGGCGGCGCTCAAGACCGGCCCGCTATGGTGCGATATCGATGTCGCGCGGCCGTCGGCCAGCGGCTAGCCGCGCCTGCCTGACAAGTCGCTTGAAAATTAGTTCAGCTTGCCCTTGAGCGCGTCGATGCCTTGCTTGACGAGCTTGTCGGCGGCCTCGGGCGTCAGCTTGGCCGCAATCACGGCCTGCGCCGCCGTCACTGCCGCATCGGCGGCGGCTTCGCGCACTTCGCGCAAGGCCTCGGCCTCGGCCCGGGCGATCTTGTCCTCGGCGAGCTTCATGCGCCGCTCGAAATGCTCGCTCATCGAGCGGCGGGTTTCGGCCGCGAGGATCTCGGCCTCTTTCGCGGCGAGGTCGATGATCGCTTGCGTCTCCTTGCCCGCGTCGCCCTGCTTCCGCCGGTAATCGGCGAGCACTTTCTCGGCCTCCTCGCGAAGGCGCTTGGCCGCTTCGAGCTCCTTGGCGATAGTGTCAGCCCTGGCGTCGAGCACCGCCGCGAGCTTCTTATGCACACCGAGATAGAGCAGCCCGCCGACAAACAAAAAGAACGATACCGCGACCCAGAATTCCGGCTCGTAGAGGAATGCCATGGTCAGACCTTCCGCGCGGCCACGACCGCCTGCTCGATTTCGGCCTGGGCGGGGGCGACCCCGATCAATTGGCGCACGATGTCGGCCGCGACATCGGCGGCGACCGCATTCACCTCGCGCATGGCCGAGTTCTTGGCCTCTGCGATGCGCGCTTCGGCTTCCGCGCCTTTCTTGGCAAGGTCTCGATCGAGACTGGCCCTCTCTGCCGCCGTTTCCGCTTTCAGCTTGGCGCGGCCTTCCTCGACGATGGCATGCGCCTTCTGTTTGGCCTCGGCCAGCGCCTGCTCATAGGCCGCGATCGCCTCCTCGGTCTCGCGCCGGAGTTTGTCGGCGGTGGCGAGGTCCTTGGCGATATGGGCGGCACGGGCGTCGATCACCGCGCCGATGCGCGGCAGCGCCACATACACCATCAGCAGATAGAGTATGCCGAAGGTGATCAGCAGCCAGATGAGCTGCGGCGCCCAGTCGAGCGGGTTGAGTTGCGGCATGGTCGCGTCACGCTGGCCGGAAATTGGCCTCCGTCAGCCTAGAACACGAACAGGATGATCAGCGCCACCACCAGGCCGAACAGGCCGGTGGCCTCGGCCAGGGCGAAGCCGAGCAGGAGATTGGCGAATTGCGACGGCGCCGCCGACGGATTGCGCAGCGCGCCTTGCAGATAATTGCCGAAGATCGTGCCGATGCCGACGCCTGCGCCGACCAGTGCGATCGAGGCGAGGCCCGCGCCGATCAATTTTGCTGCTGCTGGATCCATGACTTCTCTCCTTTGGAACGATGATGGTTCAATGGCTGGTGTGCATATGCAGGGCGTCGTTGAGATAGATGCAGGTCAGAATAGCGAACACATAGGCTTGCAGGAACGCCACCAGAATTTCGAGTCCGGTGAACGCCACCATGAAGGCGAGCGGCGCCCAGCCACCGAGAAAGCCGAGCGCCACGACGAAGGCGCCGAACACTTTCAGCATGGTGTGGCCGGCCATCATGTTGGCGAACAGCCGCACCGACAGCGACAGCGGGCGGGTAAGATAGGAGATCACCTCGATCACCACCAACAGCGGCAGCATCACGATCGGCACGCCCTCGGGCACGAAGAATTTGAGGAACTTGACGCCGTGCTTGATGAAGCCGATCGCCGTCACACCGAGAAAGATGAACGCCGCGAGCGCGAAGGTGACGATGATGTGGCTGGTCACGGTGAACGAGTAAGGCACCATGCCGAGCATGTTGAGCGCCAGCACGAACATGAACAGCGTGAACACGAACGGGAAATATTTCATGCCTGCAGTGCCGACATTGTCGCGCACCATATTGGCGATGAACTCGTAGGAGATCTCGGCGACCGACTGGAGCCTCGTCGGCACCAGCGCGCGGCTGCGCATGGCGTAGACCGTGAACAGGGTGATGAGCGAGGCCGCGATCACCATGAACAGTGCCGAGTTGGTGAAGGAGGCGTCGAAGCCGAACAGCTCGAACGGAATGAGCCGCTTGATCTCGAACTGGTGCATGGGATTCGGCAGGCCGCCGTCGTGCCCGCCCCCATGTCCTGCCTCTTCGGCGGCGAATGCTGCGTCGATCACTGCGAAACGCCCCTAATCATCATCGTCGTCAACCACGCTCGGCAGGTCCTTGGTTGATGGCGCCGCCGCCTGCATGCGCTTGGCGGTCCGCACCACATTCATGATCCCTGCCGCGGCACCCAAGCCCAGAAAAACCACCATCATCAGGGGCGCCGTCCCCAACCAGCGGTCGAGCGCCCAACCGATAAAGCCACCCACCGCGACGCCTGCCACCAGCTCGACGCCAAGCTTGAGCGCCTGGCCGAGCGCGGCTCCCTGGCCCGGCGGCGCGGGCACGGAAGCTTTATGGTGCCGGGCGTGGGCCCCCGCAAGCTCCTGGCCAAGAGCGTCGAGCCGCTGCCGAATAGTGTCGGCGTCACGGCCGTTTCGTTCGCGGCCGGACTGGTTTTTGGCTCCGGCCATTGGCGCTGCTCAATTCCGGGAGAGCCCTAAGGGACCGGCTGGTCCCTAAGCTTGGCCGGCACTTTAGTTAGGGATTTGCCCCTGTCAAGGAAGTCCAAAGGGGCCATAAGCCCTCCGGATTCAGGGCGTTTGACTAGCTTGCGTCGCGCAGGCGCTCGGCCTGATCGAGATCGACCGACACCAGCTGGCTTATGCCGCGCTCGGCCATGGTCACGCCGAACAGCCGGCTCATGCGCGACATGGTGAGCGGGTGGTGGGTGATGATGAGGAAGCGCGTGTCGGTCTCCTTGGCCATCTCCTCCATCAGCAGGCAGAAGCGCTCGACATTGGCGTCGTCGAGCGGCGCGTCGACCTCGTCAAGTACGCAGATCGGCGAGGGATTGGTCAGGAACACGGCGAAGATCAGGGCGAGCGCGGTGAGTGCCTTCTCGCCGCCCGACAACAGCGTGAGCGATTGCGGCCGCTTGCCGGGTGGGCAGGCGAAAATCTCGAGCCCCGACTCGAGCGGATCGTCGGAATCGACCAGCCGGAGCTCGGCCGAGCCGCCGCCGAACAGCGTCTTGAACAGCCGGCCGAAATGTCCGTTGACCGCCTCGAAGGCTTCGAGCAGGCGCTTGCGCCCCTCCCGGTTCAGGTTGGAGATGCCTTGCCTTAGCCTGAGGATCGCCTCTTCGACATCGGCCTTCTCGCGCTCCATCTCGCTGAGCTGGGCGGCCAGGGTGGCCTCTTCTTCTTCCGCCATGAGATTGACGCCGCCAAGCCGTTCGCGGTCGCCCTTGAGCTTGACGAGCCGCGCCTCGACCTCTTCCACCGGCGGAATGGTGGCGCCTTGCTTCAATCCCGCAAGATCGAGACAGGCTTCCGGCGCGCAATCGAGCTGATCGCGGATCGCTTTCGCGGTTTCGCCCCGCCGCTCCCGCGCGGATTCGAGCCGGGCCTCGCTGCGGGCGCGGGCTTCGCGCGCCTCGGCGAGCCGCTCCTGCACTTCGCGCAATGCCTTCTCGCGTCCCTTCAGCGCCGTCTCAGCCACGGCGAGATCGTCGCCGGCCTTGGCGCGCTCGCGCTCGGCGGCAGCAATGGCGTCGAACAGCTTGGTGCGGCGCTGCTCGATCTCGGCGGGAAGGTTGGCGAGCGCGGCCAGATCGGCGCTGGTTTCTTCCTCGCGCGCGCGCAGGGTGAGGATCTGTTCACGCGCATTGTCGATGCGCTTGCGCCACAACTCCTCCTCGGCGCCGATCGCTTCCAAACGCTCCTGCCGCATGTGCACTTCGCGCTCGAAGCCTTCGAGCGCGGCTTCGGCGCGCGCCGCTACCTGGCGACTTTGAGTCGCCTTGCTTTGCGCGGCTTCAAGCGCCGCTTCCAGACCCGCAAGCGAGGCGAGTTTGAGCAGACCGGCGGCGACCTTCGCGCCGTGGAGCTCGGCCTCGTGGTGGGCAGCCCTGGTGCGGATCAGCGCTTCGACCAGCGCGCCGAGCGCCTTGCCGCCCAATTGCGCCTCGTGCTCGGCTGCGGCGATGGCATCGCGCGCGCGGTCGAGCTCGGCATGCGCCGTCTTGGCCTCCTGGCGTAGAGCCTTGGTTTTGAGTTGGGTGGTTTCGGCCTTGGCACTCGCCGCTTGCAGCTCGGCCTCGGCTTCGGCGGCATGGGACTCCGCCGAGGCAACTTCGATCTTGAGCGCCTCCAGGCGGCGGCGCTCGACCAGGCGCGCGCCAGCGGCGCTCGCCGTGCCGGCCTGGACGCTGTAGCCGTCCCAGCGCCACAGATCGCCCTCCTTAGACACCAGCCGCTGGCCCGGCGCGAGCATGGCCTGGAGCTCGCGCCCGCGCCCGGCCTCGACCACGCCGATCTGGGCGAGCCTCCGGCGGAGCGCCTTCGGCCCTTTGACGAATTGGCTGAGCGGCGTCGCCTCGTCCGGCAACGCCTGATCCCCTTCACCGGTGATAGCGCGCCAATGGGATGGCGCCGTCTCGTCGCTCGCGGCATCGAGATCGTCGCCGAGCGCCGCACCGAGCGCCTGCTCGTACCCGGCGGTGATCTTGATCTCTTCGACGATCGGCGACCAATCGTGAGCGGGCGCCAGCAGCTTGGTCAGCGTGGCGAGTTCGGTATCGACTTCCTGGTGGACCAGTCTGGCCGAAGCGGCCAGCGCCCGCGCCTTCGCCTCATCGAACCGCGACTTTTCCTCGTCGGCCTCGACCGTCTGAAGCTCGGCTTCGGCGGCTTCGACCGCGGCGATCAGCTCGGCAAGATCGACATGGAGTTGGGCGAGCTTGCCTTCGCTGCCGCTCTCGGCCTCGTGCTTAGCCAATTGCTGTTCAAGCTCGGCGGCCTGGGCGGCAAGCTTGGCGGCGCGACCCTCAAGCTCCAATTTCTCGCCATCAAGCCGGCCGCGCTCGGCCCGGGCCTCGGCCAGCGCGGTGGTCGCCTCGCGCAAAGCCTGTTCGGATAAATCGAGCGTCTCTTTCGCCTTGGCAGTGGCTTCGCGCAATTGCGGCTGCTGATGGTCGCCGGAACTTGCCGCCCGCAGTCGTCGCGCTTCCTCGCCAAGCCCGCGCAAAATGCTCTCGGCCTCGGCGATATGCTCCTCCTCGCGGGCAAGATCGCGCGATGCCTGCGCCAGCCGCGTCTCGAGCTCGGCCTGGCGCGCCTTGGCGCGCGCTTCCTCGCGTTCCAACGCGTCGCGCTCGACGCTCAAGCGATGCAGCACGGCGGCGCGCGCGGCCTCCTCGTCACGCAACGGCTGAAGCTTCTCGGCCGCTTGCGCCTGCTGGCGCAGCGCCTCGCCCTCGGCCTTGGTCTCTTGCGCCACGGCGGCAAGGGCCTGCTGGAACGACGCCTCCTCCTGCTCGACATGGGCGCAGGCGCCGACCCAATGAAGATGGTGCTGGAGCGCCTCCATCTCGCGAATCTTACCGGAGATCTCGCGATAGCGCTGGGCCTGCCGGGCCTGGCGGCGCATCGCCTGCAATTGCGACGCGAGCTGGCCGATCAGATCGGACAGACGCGCGAGATTGGCCTCGGTGGCGTTGAGCCTGAGCTCGGCCTCGTGCCGGCGGCTGTGCAGGCCGGCAATGCCGGCGGCATCTTCCAGCACGCGGCGGCGTTCTTGCGGCGCGGCGTTGACGATCTCGCCGATCCGCCCCTGACGCACCAGCGCCGGCGACCGCGCCCCGGTGGCCGCGTCCTCGAACAGCAGCCTGACGTCGCGCGCCCGCGCATCCTTGCCGTTGACCCGATAGGCCGAGCCCGCCTCGCGTTCGATCCGGCGTGTCACTTCGAGCGCGTCAGAGTCGTTGAACTCGGCCGGCGCGGTTCGCGCGCTGTTGTCGATGAATAGCGTCACCTCGGCGCTGTTGCGCGCCGGTCGCGCCTCGGAGCCGGCGAAGATCACGTCCTCCATGGCCGTGCCGCGCATCGACTTGTACGAGGTCTCGCCCATGGCCCAGCGCAGCGCCTCGAGCAGGTTCGACTTGCCGCAGCCATTGGGCCCGACCACGCCGGTCAGCCCGGGCTCGACCAGGAGCTCGGTGGGCTCGACGAACGACTTAAAGCCGAGAAGGCGAAGACGGGTGATCTTCACGCTGGATCTGCCTCTTCAATGGAATTCCTACGCCGGAAACGACCCGCACCAAGTCACGACGATTGCGGCGGCGGGGCTTGCTCGATCAGGGCTTTGATCTCGTCGTAGGTGACTTCGCCCTGCGCCTTGCGGCCATTGATGAAGAAGGTCGGCGTGCCGATCACGCCGAATTGCCGCCCCCGCTGCTTCACCTCCGTCAAGCCGTCGATAATGGTTTGATTCGATAGGCATTTGTCAAACGTCTCGCGGCTCATTCCGCTCGCTTTGGCGACCGCATAGATGGCATCGGGGCGGACTTCCTGGCTCACCCATTCGCTCTGGCGGGTCAGGAACTGGTTCAGCAGGAAGAAATATTTATCTTCGGGCGCGCAAGCGTTGACGATCGCCGCGGCTCCCGCAGTGTGCCCGATAGGGAATTCGCGCACGATATAGCGCACTTTGCCGGTGTCGATGAACTCCTTCTTCATGCGGGCAAAGAGGTGCTTCTGGAAATTGGCGCAATGCGGGCAGGTGAGCGAAACATATTCGATCACCGTGACCGGCGCGCCCGCCTTGCCGAGCACCCGCTCGCCGAGCGGCCCAGCCGCCATCAGCTCCGCTTGCGGCGGCACATAGGTTGCCTTGTCAATCGGCGGGGCCGGGCCCATGGCGCCGCCGCCGCAGCCCGACACGGCGGCGGCGACGGCAATCAGGATCGACGCTCTGGCCGCTGTGAGCAGCATCACCGTTGGCCCCTACTGGCCTGCCGCGCCCTCGGGCTGGCTCGGCATTTCCCCTTCCGGGCTCGCCGCTCCGTCTGATGGGGCCTTCCCCCCACCGAGCGCGGTCTCGAAATCCTGGAGGGAGTGCTCGCCGGTCAGCCGCTTGCCGTTGACGAAGAACGAGGGGGTGGAATTGACCCCGAACTCTTCATTGCCGCGCGTGCGGGTGTCGACGATTTTTTGGAACAGCTCCTTATCGGCCAGGCACTGATCGAACTTCTCCTTGGAGAAGCCCGCCTGCTTGGCGATCAACAGCAGCTTCTCCTTGCCGTCGGCGCCGGGCACTGCCCAGGTCTCTTGCGTTTCGAACAGGGCGCCGACCATCGGATAATAACGATCAGACCCGGCGCAGCGCGCCAGCATGAAGGCGGCGACCGCGAGCCCGTCCAACGGGAATTCGCGAAGGATCAGCCGCGCTTGGCCCGTATCGATATATTTCTTCTCCAGCTCCGGCAGCACCACCGTGTGGAACTGGGCGCAATGCGGGCAGGTCATCGACGCATATTCGACGATAGTGTTAGGGGCGTCGGTCTTGCCCAAGGAGATGTCCTCCAACGGGCCGGGGGCCATCAGCTCGGCGAGGTCGGGGTCCTTTTTGGCGCCCGGGCCCGAACCGCCGCCAGCGCTGGACTGCCAATAGACGATCCCGCCGACCAGCACGGCCGCCGCCACCGCGCCGGCGATATAGAGCCAAGTCTTGTCCGTTTGCGCTGCCGCAGCCTGGTTCGGCTCTGGCTTGGCAGCCGCTCTTTTCCCGCTTTTCGCCACTCTTTCCACTCCAATTGATGACTCTGCCCGGCTTAGGCTCGGGTCGGGCCTACCTTCGTTGAAACACCTGCTTTTTGGCAAGAGCGAGAAAGCGCCCTCAACCTCTTGTGAGCTTGGCGCGGGCGGCCGAGCCGAGGCGCAGCAAGGCGCCCCTCAGGCCCTGATCTTCGATTTCCGCGCTTGGCGGCAGCGCCTGGGGGTCGATCGGCGGCGGCGGGGCGGCGGAACGGGCGGCTTTGCGCGCCACCGGCGCTTGCAAGATGCGCATCTCGGCGACCGCCCGATAGCCGAAATAGGCATTGACCCGCTCCAGGATCGGCCCCGAGCGATGTTGCACCTCGATGGCCCGCGGCCCTTCGACCCTGAGCACCAAGATCGCGCCTTCTACCCGATGCCCTTTAGCAGGGGAGTCAGGTTCGGCACCGTCCCGGTGTTTCGGCCAGACCACCTTGTCGGGCATCGTGAATTGGGCGAGTTCGGCGCCCACGATGGCCGGCCACTCGCTGAGCAGTGCCGTGGTGGCAAAGCCGCGGGCGCGCGCCGCGGGATCGAGCGCGCGGGCGGCGTAAGCGCCGATCGGCCGCGCCCAGCTCGAATGTCGCGTCCACGCTCTTCGTCCGCTGTCGTCCATCGCCCCGAACCGGTAGTGGAGGGATTGCGTCGTCCGCTTGCTTCGCGTCATCCGAGCTTACACCATGGCCCAATGAGACGCGCGGCCGGAGTTCCAACTGTGCAGAAGGAAAAAACGCGAGAGGCGAGCCCGATCGAGCCGGGGATCGCTGTCGCCCTGCTTGCCTGGTACGACCGCGAGCGGCGCGTGCTGCCATGGCGAAGCGCGCCGGGCGAGACGCCCGATCCCTACCAGGTCTGGCTGAGCGAGATCATGCTGCAGCAGACCACGGTTAAGGCGGTGCTGCCGCGCTATGCCGCCTTCCTGCGCCGCTGGCCCGATATCAAAGCGCTGGCGCGCGCCGAGCTCGGCCAAGTGCTCGCCGCCTGGGCCGGGCTCGGCTATTACGCCCGCGCGCGTAACCTCCATGCTTGCGCCCGCGCCGTGGCCGACCGGTATGGCGGCAAGTTTCCGGCCGAGGAGAACGAGCTGCGTAAGCTGCCGGGCGTCGGCGGCTACACTGCCGCGGCGATCTCGGCCATCGCCTTCGGCCGGCGCGCCACCCCGGTCGACGGCAATATCGAGCGGGTGGTGGCGCGGCTGTTTGCCGTCACCACGAAGCTGCCCGATGCGAAATCGGAGATCAACGCGCTCGCCGGGACCCTCACGCCGGTGGAGCGCTCCGGCGACTTCGCGCAGGCGATGATGGATCTGGGCGCGACCATCTGCACCCCGCGCCGCCCAGCTTGCGGTCTCTGTCCGGTCAGGACCGACTGCCGGGGCTACGCGGACGGGCTCGCCGAGGTGCTGCCGTACCGCGCCGAGAAGGGCGAACGCCCGCTGCGTCGCGGCATCGCCTTCGTCGCGCTGCGCCAGGACGGTGCCGTGCTGCTCCGCGAGCGGCCGCTGCGCGGGCTACTCGGGGGGATGCTGGAAACGCCGTCGTCGCCCTGGGAACGGGCGGCGCCGAACAGGACGTCCGTGGGGCGCCACGCGCCGCTTAAAGCCGACTGGCAAAAATTGCCCGGGTTGGTCGAACATGTTTTCACGCATTTTCGGCTCGAGCTGACCGTCTACCGCGCCGAGGTCGAGCGCGACGCGCAGCCAAGGCGTGAACCCGAGGCCGAGCGTTGCCGCTGGCTGAAGCTGCGCGAGCTGTCGGGCGCCGCGCTGCCGAGCGTGATGCGGAAGGTCTTGCTGCACGCCCTCGACGAGACGCGCGCTAGCCCTGCGGTGCGAGCTTCGCCCGCGCCGCCTCGCGCAAAGCGTCGATCGGCATGAGCCTGCCTTCCGCCTGGTAATGCCAGAAGGTCCAGCCGTTGCAGGCCATGGCGCCCTGCACATGCGCGCCGATCTTGTGAATCGAGCCTTGAGCGCTGCCGCAGGCGATCGAGCCGTCGGCGCGCACTTTGGCTTCATGCCGGGCCGCGGGGTCGTACAGCACGGTACCGGGCGAGATCAGCCCAAGCTCGACCAGCGCGCCGAACGGAATGCGTTGCTCGGTGCGCTTGCCTTTGGCGACTTGCAGCGAGTCGGAGTTCAGCGCCGACAGCGCGTCGAGGCGCGCTTCAGCCGCATGGGCGTAAGTCTGGTCGCGCTCGATGCCGACAAAGCGCCGCCCGAGCCGCTTGGCCGCCACCGCCGTGGTGCCCGAGCCGAGAAAGGGATCGAGCACGACATCGCCTTCATGGCTCGACGCCAGAATGAGGCGATGAAGCAGCGCCTCGGGCTTTTGTGTTGGATGGGTCTTGCGCCCGCACTCTTCGCGCAGACGCTCGGCGCCGGAGCAGATCGGGAACAGCCAGTCCGACCGCATCTGCAAATCTTCGTTCAGCGCCTTCATCGCCTCGTAGTTGAAGGTGTAGCGCGCCTTTGGGCCCATCGACGCCCAGATCAATGTCTCGTGCGCGTTGGTGAAGCGGCGCCCGCGGAAATTCGGCATCGGGTTCGTCTTGCGCCACACCACATCGTTGAGTACCCAGAAGCCGAGATCCTGGAGGATTGTGCCGACGCGGAAGATGTTGTGATAGCTGCCGATCACCCACAAGCTGCCGCTGGGCTTGAGCACGCGGCGGCAGGCTGAAAGCCAATCGCGGGTGAAGGCGTCATAGGCGGCGAAGCTGCCGAATTTGTCCCAATCGTCGTCTACGGCATCGACCCGGCTATTGTCCGGCCGGTAAAGCTCGTTGTTGAGCTGAAGATTGTAAGGCGGATCGGCGAAGACGAGATCGACCGACCCCTCGGGCAGGAGCTTCAGCTCCTCGATGCAATCGCCGACGATGACTCGATCGAGCGGGAGCTTGGCTCCGCCCTTGTTCCCCGCACCCATGCCACTCACCAAGGTTACGCAATACTGCACGCGCCCGCTATTCGGCGGGACCGGGCTATGCTGGCGGAGTTGCGTAAAGGCGGGCTTAATCCCCGGGAGAGAGCCGTATGGGGCCGGATCGCCGCGAATTCCTTGAGGCTGCGCTTGGCCTCGCTGTGCTACCGATCCTCCGCATCACGGCTGCTCAGGCCGAGACAGACGGGGAAAACCGGGATCACGCCATGACCAAGGACATCGTCATGATACACGGCGCCAATGAGGGCGCCTGGTGCTTCGACACGTTCACGGAGGTGTTCGAAGGCCTCGGTTGGACCTGCCATGCGCCCGATCTGATCGGCCACGGCACGAAGGCGGTCGATGGCGGCAAGAACCTGGTCGGGGTCGGCGTGGCCGATTACCGCGCCGAGCTCGAGGCCTTCCTCGAGGCGGTGCCGCCTCGGCCGGTGCTGCTCGGTCACTCCATGGGCGGCGTGCTGGCTCAGCAATTGGCGGCGCAAGGTCTCGGCCACGCGCTGGTCCTGGTGGCGCCGGCGCCGCGCGCCGGCATTTTGCCGCCGACCGACGCGGAGAAGAAGCTCGACCGGGATTTGATCGGCCTCGGCGCGTTCTGGAAGAGCGTGATCAATCCCGATTTCGATCTCGCCCGCACCTACACGCTGAACCGCGTGCCGGAAGCCGAGCAGCGCGCCGTGTTCGACCGATTCGGACCGAGTCCGGCCGCGCCTTCTTTGAGCTGTTTTTCTGGATGTTCGATCTGACCGGGGCGACCTTCGTCGATACCGACGCGGTCACCTGTCCGGTACTGTGCCTGGTCGGCTCCGACGACAAGATCGTGTCGCCGCAGACGGCGCGCGAGACGGCAAGGCCGTATCGCGACGCGACATTCTGGGAGCTCGACGGCCACGGCCACATGCTCGTGCTCGAGCCGGGCGCCGATAAGATCGCCCGCCGTATCGCCGACTGGCTTCCGGCTTAGTCGCCTGCGCCTAGCTCTTCCTGCACCGGGAGGTCGGCCCCAGTCTCAAGTAGCCTGAGCGCGCGCTCGATCGGGCTGAACGAGCGGCGATGATGGGTGCACACGCCGTGCTTCTTGATCGCCGCCGCATGCTCGGGCGTGCCGTAGCCCTTGTTGCTGTCCCAGGCATAGCGGCGATAGCGGCGCGACAGCTTCACCATCATCCGGTCGCGCGTGACCTTGGCCACGATCGAGGCCGCCGCCACCGACAGCGACAGCCCATCGCCCCCGACCACCGCCCGCGCCTTGCAGGGAAACCGCTTCGGGATGATGTTGCCGTCGATCAGCGCGGCGCCTGCCGGCACGCGCAGCCGGCGATACGCGGCGCGCATCCCCCATAGGCTCGCCTGGAGGATGTTGATGCGATCGATTTGCCGCACGGGGCCGATCACCACCGAGACGATGGCGGTGGCCATGATCTCGGCGTAGCGATCCTCGCGCAGCTCGGGCGTGAGCACCTTCGAATCGTTGAGCCCGTCGGGGATGCGGTCGGGATTGAGGATCACCGCGGCGACCACCACCGGTCCCGCCCATGGCCCGCGCCCGGCCTCGTCGATGCCGGCGACCGGCCCGTGATATTTGTCCATCAGCGCCGCTTCGAGATCGAAGGACGGCTCGGGTAGCGGCAAGGCTCTGGCGGAGAGTCCCATGACCCGGGACTCTGGCGCAAAGCGCTCTTCCTTGGCAACTCGTTCGGCGGAGGCGCCTGCGCGGCCTGTGAAAAGCGGGCCTAGAACAGCGCCAATTGCTGGCCGGGCAGGGTGGGGGGCGTGAACAGGTCGGTGCGCAGCTCGACCGAGCGCTCGTTCAAGCCGAGCCGCTCGGCGGCAAGCTCGAACCTCCGGCCGATCATCCAGGCATAAGGGCCTTCGCCCGTCATGCGCTCGCCCCATTTCGCCTCGTACAGTCTGCCGCCGCGGGTCGAGCGCATCAGCGACAACACGCGGTTGGCGCGGTCGGGGCAATTGGCTTGCAGCCATTCGGTGAACAGATCGCCGATCTCGAGCGGCAGCCTCAGCAGCACATAGCCCGCCTGGCGCACCCCGGCCGCCGCGGCGCGTTCCAGGATGCGCTCCATCTCCATGTCGGTCAGGCCGGGAACGACCGGCGCCACCATCACGGAGGCCGGCACGCCGGCATCGACCAGCCGCTTGAGCGTCTCCAGCCGCCGGTCGGGCGTGCTCGCGCGCGGCTCCATGGCGCGGGCGAGCTTGCGGTCGAGCGTGGTCACCGACACCGCCACTTTCACCAGGCCGCGCTCGGCCATCGAGGTGAGCAGATCGAGATCGCGCAGCACCAGCGCCGATTTGGTGACGATGCCGACCGGGTGATTCGCCGCGCTCAACACTTCGAGGACGCGGCGCATGATGCGGTAGCGCCGCTCGATCGGCTGGTAAGGGTCGGTGTTGGTGCCGATGGCGATGGTGCGGACTTCGTAGCGGGGGTCGCCCAGCTCGCGCGTTAGGGCTTCGGCGGCATTGGTCTTGGCGAACAGCTTGGTCTCGAAGTCGAGCCCCGGCGACAGCCCGAGAAAGGCATGGGTCGGCCGCGCGAAGCAATAGATGCAGCCATGCTCGCAGCCCCGGTAAGGGTTGATCGAACGGTCGAAGCCGATATCGGGGAATTCGTTGCGGGTAATGATGCGCCGCGCCGGCACCTCTTGCACTTCGGTGGCGAGCGCATCGAGCTCGCCGAGCGAGTCCCAGCCGTCGTCAACCGGCTCGTAGGCGACCGGTTCGTAGCGGCCGGAGCGGTTGGTCTGGGCGCCCCGACCATGCCTGCGGCCGGCGGCGACGCCGCCAGTCTCGAGCGGGAAGCTCTCCGAATCGGTGGTTTTTCTCAGGGCGACGGACATGCCGTCTATATAGTTAGCCGGCAGGAACAAATCAAGAACATGTTTATGGTAGTTACGATGTGACGATTGCCCGGCAAAGGCCAGAGGCTATAGTCCGCGCCATGATTTCGGTGATCATCCCGACGCTGAATGCCGAAAGCACGCTGGCGCACACGCTCACTGCGCTCGTGCCGGCGGTGGTCGACGGCATCGTGCAGGAGGCGATTCTGGTCGATGGCGGCTCGACCGACCAGACGCGCTCCATCGCCGAGGCTGCCGGCACGCATCTGATCGAGGCCAGGCCCGGTCGCGGCACTCAGCTCGATGCCGGCGCCAGCCACGCGCGCGGCGACTGGCTGCTGTTCCTTCATGCCGACACGGTGCTCGATCCCGGCTGGGCCGAGGAGGCGCAAAGCTTCATGGAGCGGGTCGACAGCGGCCGGCGCGGCCAGGCGGCCGCTTCCTTCCAATTCGCGCTGGACGACGACGGCCTCATGCCGCGCCTGATAGAATCGCTGGTCGGCTTGCGCTGCCACGTGCTGGCTCTGCCTTACGGCGATCAGGGCCTGCTCATCTCGCGCAAGCTCTACCGCCGGCTCGGCGGCTTCCGGCCGTTGCCGCTGATGGAAGATGTCGACCTGGTGCGCCGGCTCAAGCGGCGCGAGCTGGTGATGCTCAAATCGCGCGCGGTGACCAGCGGCGAGCGCTATCGGCGGGAAGGCTATCTCGCGCGGAGCTTACGCAATCTCGGCTGCATCTTGCTTTATTTCCTTCGCGTCCCGCCGCGGGTGCTTGCGCGGCTATATGGCTAGGCGCCGCGCGAGCCTCGCGAAGCATCTCATCATCATGGCCAAGAGCCCGCATCTGGGCCGGGTAAAGCGGCGGCTAGGTCGCGACATCGGCGATGTCGCCGCGGCGGGCTTCTATCGGCACTGCCTGTCCCATGTCGTATTACGGTTGGCACAAGACCCGCGCTGGCGCACGGTGATCGCCGTCGATCCCGACCGCGATGTGACCAAAGCCTTCTGGCCGTCGCGGCGAAGGATCGCCCGGCTGCCGCAAGGCAAAGGCGATCTCGGCCGCCGAATGCAACGACTGTTCGCGGCCCTCCCGCCGGGACCGGCCATCATCGTCGGCAGCGACATCCCGGCCATCAGCGCAGCGCACATTGCGGAAGCCTTCAGGCGTCTTGGCGGCGCGGATGCCGTGCTTGGACCCGCGCCCGACGGCGGCTACTGGCTGATCGGGCTGAAGCGCAGCCCTCGCGTGCTTCGTCCCTTTGCCGGCGTGCGCTGGTCGAGCGCCTACGCCCTTGCCGACACGGTTGCCAATCTCGACGGCAAGCGCGTCGCCTTCGCCGCGACGCTGAGCGATGTCGACACCGCAGCGGACTTTCGGTGCCAGCGCACATCCGCCGAGCGACTGGTCCCGCAGTCCAAAATGTCGCAGGGGAATGCGTTTAATCTAAACTTAAGGGGATTGCTCTAGCGGATTGAAATATCAAGAAATGGGCAGCTTGAATGCGCATCGCTTTAGTCGATCCCAGTCGCACGACGCGATTGATCGTGGCTCGCATGCTGGAAGCGCGCGGGCACGATGTTCTTCCGTTCTCCGATGAGCTTGAAGCGCTTGCCGAGATCAAGGCCGATCACTGTATCGACGCGCTGATTACCAGCGCCGAGCTCAAACACATTTCCGGCGTCGAGCTGTGCTGGGAGGCGCGGCTGCTCGCCACCTGCCGGCGTCCGATCTACGTGCTGATGATGTCCAGCCAGTACGACCAGCGCAGCCTGATCGAGGCGCTGGATTCCGGCGCCGACGATTTCATCGGCAAGCCGCCTCTGGCCGAGGAGCTTTTCGCGCGGCTCCGCGCCGCCGAACGCATCCTGTCCATGCAGCACGAGCTGATCCGGCTCGCCACCATCGATCCACTGACCGGATTGTGCAATCGCCGCGGTTTCTTCGAGCACGCGACGGAAGCTTGCGCGCGGGTCGTGCCGCCTGACGGCAGCCTGTCGGCCATCATCCTCGATATCGACAATTTCAAGCACATCAACGATTCGTACGGACACGAGATTGGCGACCAGGCCATCCGCACCTGTGCCAACGCTGCGCGCCTGGACGAAGCGGTGACCGGGCGCCTCGGCGGCGATGAGTTCGCCCTCCCGCTGGAACGCAAGCCGCTGCTGCAAGCGGTCGAGATTGCCGAGGATTTGCGCCTGAGGCTCGCGGCGCGGCCGTTCGACACCGGCAAGGACCGCATCAAGCTCACCTGGAGCGTCGGCGTCGGCGAGGGGAGACCCGGCGACAGCGTCGATCAGATCCTCGCCAGGGCCGATGCCGCGCTCTACGACGCCAAGCTCGGCGGGCGCAATCGCGTGGTCGCGGCCGATGCCGGTTTGCTGACGCGGCCGGCCATCGTTACCGAGGGCCATGCCCGCGCCTTTGCCGTCTGATCAATTGTCCTTGCTGCGCTTTTTTCGCTTCTCTTCGAGCCGAGGCATGATCTCGACGAACGAGCAGGGGCGGTGGCGGTTGTCGAGCTGGGATTTGAGGATGCCGTCCCAAGCGTCGCGGCAGGCGCCCGGCGAGCCCGGCACGCAGAAAATATAGGTGCCGGCCGCCACGCCGCCGCAGGCGCGCGATTGCACCGTCGAGGTGCCGACCTTCTGGTAGCTGAGCATGTGGAACAGCGCCGAGAAGCCGTCGATCTCCTTCTCGAACAGCGGCTTCACCGCTTCCGGCGTCACGTCGCGCCCGGTAAAGCCGGTGCCGCCGGTGGTGATCACCACGTCGATGGCAGGATCCTTGATCCAGCGCTTCACCTGTCTCCTGATCGCCTTCGGATCGTCCTCGACGATGGCGTACTCGGCCACCTCATGCCCCGCCTCCTCGATCATGTTGACCAGCAGGGTCCCCGACTTGTCGGTCTTGTGGGTGCGTGTGTCCGACACCGTGAGCACGGCGATGCGCACCGGGATGAACGGCCTGGTCTCGTCGATGCGGCTCATGTCGCCTCAAGCCTCTCCTTCACCAGTAAGAGGTCGCGCCAAGCGAGCCGCTTGTCCTCCGGGTTTCGCAGCAGATAGGCCGGATGCAGCGTGGGGAGCGTAGGGATGTCGCGGCCGGCGCAAGCATAGATGAGCCAGTTGCCTCTGAGCCGCATGATGCCCTCGGTCACGCCGAGAATGGTCTTGGCCGCGGCGCCGCCGAGCAGCACGATCACCTCAGGCGAGAGCAACTCGATCTGCCGGGCGAGGAACGGCGCGCAGGCCTCGATCTCCGCGGGCGTCGGCGTGCGGTTGCCGGGCGGCCGCCAATAGACGGTGTTGGTGATGTAAACATGCTCCTCGGTGAGACCGATCGCCGCCAGCATGCGGTCGAGCAATTGGCCGGCACGCCCGACAAAGGGTTTGCCGCGCAGATCTTCGTCGCGGCCGGGCGCTTCGCCGATCAGCATCAGCCTTGCATCCTCGCGCCCCCGCGCGAAACAAAGACTCTTAGCCGTGCGCTTGAGCGCGCAACCGTCGAAAGCGGCGGCCAGGGCCTCTAGCTCGGCAAAGGTGAGTGCCTGAGCCACGCTCGCGGCGCGGACATCGGTCGTTGCTGCCGGGCGCGGCAGCGGCGTGGTGCGTGGCAAGGCGGGGCGGGGCGCTGGCGTGGCAAAGCAGTCGACCGGCGCCTCGCCGATCGCCTCATCGACGCCCATCGCCGCGTACCAGTCCAATAAGGCTTGAACCGCCTGTCGTTCCGTTGCAGTCATTCCGCTGTCTTTTGGCGTTTCCCACGCGTCACTACCATATTGATGGATACCGGATTCCCGCCGCTTACGGGAATGATTCCCGTCTTTTTGGAGCAGAGCCTTGAGCGAAGCGACCGAGCCCGAGACCGCCGAACGCGAGACCATGGAGTTCGACGTCGTCATTGTCGGCGCCGGACCCGCGGGGCTCGCCGCCGCGATTCGGTTGAAGCAGCTCGCCGCCGAGCAAGACAGGGACGTTTCTGTGGTGGTGCTGGAGAAGGGCTCCGAGGTCGGCGCCCATATCCTGTCCGGCGCGGTGATCGATCCCGTGGCGCTCGACCGCCTGTTGCCCGATTGGCGCAACCTGGGCTCGCCTCTCCGAACCGAGGTCACCGAGGACCGCTTCTATTATCTGTGGCAGACCGGCGGCGTCCGCGTGCCGAACATCTTCATGCCGCCACTGATGAGCAATCACGGCTGCTATATCGGCAGCCTCGGCGCCCTGACCAAATGGCTCGCCGAGCAGGCCGAGGCGCTCGGCGTCGAGATTTATCCCGGCTTCGCAGTCACCGATGTGATGTTCGGCGGGAATGGCGAGGTCGAGGGCGTGATCACCGGCGATATGGGCGTGGCCCGCGACGGCAGCCATAAGGACAGCTACACGCCTGGCATCGCGCTTGCCGGCAAATACACTTTGTTCGCCGAAGGCGCGCGCGGCTCGCTGTCGAAAATGCTGATCCGCAAGCTCGGTCTCGACGCGGAGTCGGGCCTGCAGAAATTCGGCATCGGCCTGAAAGAGCTATGGGAGGTGCCGGCCGGCAAGCACAAGCCCGGTCTCGTGCAGCACACCATGGGCTGGCCGCTCGACGACCAGACCGGGGGCGGCTCGTTCCTCTACCATTTCGGCGAGAACCTGGTGTCGGTGGGCTTCGTCATTCATCTCGACTATGCGAACCCTTACACCAACCCGTTCAAGGAATTTCAGCGCGCCAAGACGCATCCCTTGATCCGCACGCATCTGGAAGGCGGCAAGCGCATCGCTTACGGCGCGCGCGCACTCACCGAAGGCGGCTTCCAGGCGATCCCGCGGCTTGCGTTTCCTGGCGGCGCGCTGATCGGCTGCGCCGCAGGTTTCATGAATGTGCCGCGCATCAAGGGCAGCCATAACGCCATGCTCTCGGGGATGATGGCGGCGGAAGCGGTATTTGCGGCGGTCGCGCAGGGGCGCTCGCGCGATACGGTCGAAGCCTATCCGCAAGCCGTCGAGGCAAGCTCGATGGCGAAGGAGCTGAAACGCGTGCGCAACGTCAAGCCGCTATGGTCGCGCTTCGGCACGCGGCTCGGCGTCATGCTCGGCGGCATCGACATGTGGCTCAACACGATCTTTCCGTTCCTCGGCCACACGCTCAAACATTTGAAGCCCGACTATGCGACCTTGCAGAAGGCGGCGGCCGCCAAGCCGATCGATTACGACAAGCCGGATGGCGTCATCAGTTTTGACATTCTCTCCTCGGTGTTCCTGTCGGGCACCAATCATGCCGAGAACCAGCCGGTGCATCTCAAGCTCGCCGATCCGTCGATCCCGATCGAGCAGAACCTGCCCGAATATGCCGAGCCCGCCCAGCGTTATTGCCCGGCTATGGTCTACGAGGTGGTTCAGGAGGGCGACAATCTTCGCTTTCAGATCAACGCCCAGAACTGCGTCCACTGCAAGACCTGCGACGTGAAGGACCCGGCCCAGAACATTACCTGGGTGCCGCCCGAAGGCGGTGACGGACCGAATTACGTGAATATGTGAGTGCGGGGCGCGATGCCGCGGTAACCGGCCACAAACCAGCCGCGATTAGGCTTCAAGCAAGCTTTTGGTTTGTTCGAGGCCCGAAAAGCGCTTAACCTTGCGTTGGGGATCATCCGAAACCGCTAGTTTGGGGCGGCATGACAGCCGAGACGATATGACTATGGTGCGTAGGACGGCGCTGCGCCAATGGGCGCCGCGCGCTCTTTTGCTTGCGGCGTTGGTGATCGCGCCGGCGGCTTACTCCGAAGTCATTTCGGAATCGCCGGACGAATCCGGCACGCTGCTCGGCAATTATCTGTCGGGGCGCGTGGCCCGCGGCGACCACGACACTATCGCCGCCGCGGAGTTCTATTCCAAGGCGCTGGCCGAGGATCCCGGCAACGAGATCATTCTCGAACAGACTTTCCTGCTCGAGGCCGCGTCCGCCCATTGGGATCGCGCGATCGAGCTTGCCAAGGAACTCGTCAAGATCGAGCCAGCCCACCGCATCGCCCGCTTCTTGCTCGGCTGCGAGGCCTTCAAGCAGGGCCGGTACAAAGAGGCCGACGAGGATTTCGCCGCGGCGCGCCAAGGGCCGATCGCCGATCTCACTTCGACGCTCGCCCGCGCCTGGGTGCAAGAGGCCGACGGCAAGCCCGACGAGGCCTTCGCCACGCTCGACAGTCTGAGCGATGCCGACTGGGCGCAGTTCTATCAGCGCTATCATCGGGCGCTGATCGCCGACTTGGCCGGCCAGCATGACGCGGCGCGCCAGGCTTTCGCCCAAGCCTTCAAGAAGAATCCGTCGACGCTGAGAGTGGCCGACGCCTATGCGCGCCACGCGGTCAACAACAACAACCGCAGGCTCGCCCGCCAAACTTTGAAGACCCACATCGCCAAGTCGTCTACCCATCCGCTGTCGGAGGCGTTGCTCGCCGAGATCGAAGAGGGCAAGAACCCGCCGCTGCTGATTACCAGCCCCACCCAGGGCCTCGCCGAAGTGTTCTACGGCATTGGCGACGCGCTGGCCGGTGAGGGCGGCCTCGATATGGGCATCATCTTCCTGCAATTCGCGCTCTACCTTGAGCCCGATTTCCCGCTCGCTTATGCCGCGCTCGCCGAGGCTTACGACAGCGCCAAGAAATACGAGCTGGAGATGCAGGCGCTCGGCCAGATCAAGCAGGATTCGCCGCTCTGGCTGAACGTGCAGATCCAGAAGTCATTCGCGCTCAATTCGCTGGAGCAGGTTGACGAAGCCAAAGCGCTGCTCGAGGAGCTTATCAAGAAGGACCCCGACGACGTCCGGCCGCTCGACGCGCTCGGCAACATCCTGCGTTCGCATGAGCGCTACGAAGAGGCACGCGACTATTACACCCGCGCTTTGGCGCTGATCCCCAAGCCGACCAAAGACAACTGGACGCTGTTCTATTCGCGCGGCGTGTGCAACGAGCGGATGAAGGACTGGCCGGCGGCCGAAGCCGATTTCAAGGAAGCGCTGGTGCTCTCGCCCGACGAGTCGCTGGTGCTCAACTATCTCGGCTATTCCTGGGTCGACCAGGGCAGCAATTTGAAGCAGGCGATGGACTACATCCGTAAGGCGGTGAAGCTCAAGCCCGACGACGGCTACTATGTCGACAGTCTGGGCTGGGCCTATTACCGGCTCGGCAATCTGCCGGCAGCGGTCGAGAATCTGGAGCGCGCCGTCGAACTCAAGCCCGACGATCCGATCATCAACGATCACCTCGGTGACGCCTATTGGAAGGTGGGGCGCACGCTCGAAGCCAAATATCAGTGGCAGCAGGCGCTGACGCTCAAGCCCGAGGAGGATCAGGTCCTCACCCTCAAGCAGAAGATCGCGGCGGGACTGCCGGAAACCGCCGAGACCAAATCGGCGCAAGACCGCACCATCCAGGCGGGTCAAAAGTCGCCGCAATAGACGCCCTGGCGAAGCGCGCGGAGGAGCGGCATGACGGCGCTCCGTGATAGGGGCCGGGCCAAGCTCAATCTCACGCTTGAGGTGCTCGGCCGGCGCGCCGACGGCTTTCACGAGCTGAGGAGCCTGGTCGCTTTTGCATCGCTCGGCGATGAGGTCGAACTCGACCCCCATGGGCCACTCGGGCTTACGGTCGAAGGCCGCTTCGCGGAAGCGTTGGGCGGCGATAATCTCATCATCAAGGCCGCTCAGCTTGCGTCGCATAAGGTGCCGGGCTTGAAGCTCGGGCGCTTTCGCTTGGTCAAACTGCTGCCCGTCGCCTCGGGCCTTGGCGGCGGCTCTGCCGATGCCGCCGCTGCCTTGCGCCTGATCGCCCGGGCCAATGGCGGTGCCCTCCACGATGCCACGCTGGCCGAGCTTGCGCCGCAGCTCGGCTCCGACGTGAGCGTCTGCCTCAAGAGCCGCCCCGCGCTGATCTCCGGCCGCGGCGAGATGGTCGAGCCGGTTGCGGGCTTCCCGTCCTGCGGCGTGCTGCTCGCCAATCCGGGGCTGCCGCTTGCCACCGAGGCGGTCTATGCCGCGCTTCGTGCCGAGGCATTGGCGGAATCTGCCCGCGCTCCAGCCGAGAGGCTCGACTTCCACGGCGACTTCGGGGCGCTGCTCGCCTACGTCACCCCGCGCGACAACGATCTCGAACGACCCGCGATGCAACTCGTGCCGGAGATCAGCGACGTGCTCGCCGCGCTGCTCGCGCTTGACGGCGTCCGCCTTGTCAGGCTCTCGGGCAGCGGCCCGACCTGCTTTGCGCTGTTTGCCAGCGAGAACGACGCCAAGCGGGCGGGCAGGGGGCTCGCCACCAAGTTTCCCAATTGGTGGATCGCCGCCAGCGCGCTTGGCGGCTAGAACGGGCGCTCGACGCAGAACTCGATCGCCTCGAGCAGCGCCGCCTTCACCTCTGAATCGGGGAAGATGGCCAGCGCGTCGCGGGCGATGGCGCCGTAATGGCGCGCCCGCTCCAGCGTGTCGGACAGCGCATTGTGACGCTTCATCAGCGCAAACGCTTCGGCCAGATCGTGCTCGCCGATCTCGCTGTCCTGGAGCGTTCGCTGCCAGAATTTCCGCTCCGACTCAGTGCCCCGGCGATAGCACAGCACCACCGGCAGCGTGATCTTGCCCTCGCGAAAATCGTCGCCCACGCTCTTTCCGAGCGTCGACGGCTCGCCCGAATAATCGAGCGCATCGTCGACCAGCTGGAACGCAAGGCCGAGATTGCGGCCATAGGAGCGGAGCGCCGCGGCCTCCGATTTCGGCCGGTCCGCGATTACCGCCCCGACTTCCGCCGCCGCGGCGAACAGCGCCGCGGTCTTGGCGTCGATCACCGCGAGATAATCGTCCTCGGTGGTCTCGGTGTTCTTGGCGGTGATCAGCTGCATCACCTCGCCCTCGGCGATCACCGCCGCGGCGTCGGACAGAATGCGCAAGCATCCGAGCGAGCCAACATCAACCATCATCTTGAAGGCCTGCCCGAGCAGGAAATCGCCGACCAGCACGCTCGCCTCGTTGCCCCATAGCAGCCGAGCCGCCGCCTTGCCGCGGCGGAGATTGCTCTCATCGACCACATCGTCGTGCAGCAGCGTTGCGGTATGCATGAACTCCACGCTCGCCGCGAGCCGCACATGGCCGTCGCCGCCATAGCCGCACAGCCTGGCAGCGGCCAGCGTCAGCATGGGACGCAGGCGCTTGCCGCCGGAATCGATGAGATGGCGGGCCAGCTCGGGGATCAACTCGACATTGGATCTGGCGCGGTCGAGGATGATGCGGTTGACATGGGCCATGTCCTCCTCGACAAGCGCCACCAGCGGCGCGAGGCTGGCCCTCGGATCGTTCGCGCCGGCAAGCTTAACTACAACGCCCAAAGGACTTCTCCTAATCGGCCGGGAGGCACTTTTACCGATAATGTCGGGGCTCCGCCGTCAAGGTCAAGGCTCCGCCCAAGGACACGAGGATCGGCAGGCAATGAAGGAATTATTGCGGTCCAACGACGCGGTACTGCTGTCCTATGTCAGCGCGCTGCTGGAGGAAGGGGACATCGCCTTTATGGTCGCCGACAGCAATATGAGCGTGCTGGAGGGCTCGATCGGCGCCTTGCCGCGGCGCGTGCTGGTTGAGACCGACAAGATTGTGCAAGCGCGCAACATCCTCACCGAGGCCGGCATCGGCCATGTCATCGCCGACGACAAAAAAGCTTAACGGCCCGAAGCGGCAAGCGGGCGCCACTTCGACCGACGATTTTCTCGGCGGCCGCATCGGCATTGTCCAACCGCGCGGCGGGCACAGGGCAGGGAGCGACGCGGTGTTTCTCGCCGCAGCCGTTCCGGCCAAATCGGGCGAGCGCGTGCTCGATATCGGCGCGGGCGTCGGCGTCGCCGGGCTGTGTCTGCTGGCGCGCGTTCCGGGCATCCTGGTAACCGCGGTCGAGATCGATCCCGCGCTCGCTACGCTTGCCGCCGGGAATGCCGGGCGGAACGGTTTTGCGGAGCAATTCGAAGTGGTCACGGCCGATGTGACGTCGCCCGGCAAGATGCTGCGCGCCGCGGGCCTCGAGGCGGAAACCTATCATCACCTCATCGCCAATCCGCCCTTCCATCAAGACGGGAGCGTGAGGGCCGCGCCCGATGCCGCGCGCGTGTCTGCTCATGTCATGGCCCAAGGCGGCCTTGCGGCCTGGGTGCGGTTCTTCGCCGCCATGGCCAAGCCTGGCGCGCTGCTCACGCTGATCCATCGGCCCGACTGTCTCGGCGAGTTGCTGGAGCTGCTTGATGGGCGGTTCGGCGATATCGCCGTCTTTCCGCTGTTCTCCAAGAGGGATGAGCCTGCGACGCGCATCATCGTCCAGGCTAAGAAGGGAAGCCGCGCCGGCCTCAGTCTGCTGCCCGGTCTGCTGCTGCACGACGACGACGGGCGGTACATGGCGGAGGCCGAAGCCGTGCTGAGGGAAGGCGAGCCTCTCCGACTGCGACCGGCCAAAGCGAAGGGCCGCCGCCTAGGGGGGTAAGGCGGCAGCCCTCGCGTTCGCCCGAGGTGAGGAGGGGTCCCGGGACTCGCAAGGCCCGCAAGGAGCTGCGAACCTTGACTAGCGCCTGAAGGTCTAGCCCGCCCGGCCTGAACCGAAGCTGAGACCGCCATTCATCTGCCGTTCAGGGAGAGAGCGCCGCAAAACCAAAGGGCCGCGCCCTTGTCGAACGCGGCCCTTCGCAATCGCCACGCGCCTTGGCGGCGCGCGTGCCTAATACCAGCCGCGCCAGTAACGGCCGCGCCAATACGGGTAATAGCCGTATGGGTAGCCATAGGCATATGGCCCCCAAGCGCGATAGCGCGGAGCGTACCAGCCCCAGCGGGGTCCGACATAGACGTTCACGCCGGGAGCGCGCCAGCCGCCGCGGCGCCAACCGGCTTCCGCGGAACTCGGCGCAAGAGTGACCACGGCGAGCACGAGGGCTCCCACCGCCACCACGAGAGTCGCAAGCTTGGTCATTCATACCTCCTAGAGAGATCGGAGCGGCGCTCGTCGTCCGCCGAGACGCGCCGCCAAGGATGGGGTGCACCCACCTTCAATGGCAATCATAGCAAGGAATTCCGACGGCCCGATGTCGGTTCCGGACTTGCGCTAACCAAACGCTTAAAGGCCGCGCCCTATCTGATTTTTATTGGCACATTGGGTTGCGCGCTGCCTTTGATTTGGCGCGAGCCCGCTATACCTTAAGCAGCCATGAACGGTCTCCTCGACGATCTCGGCCTGAAGCGCTATCTGCCTGCTGCTTGGACCAAGCGCGGACCGATCATTCCCGTACTCAGGTTCAGCGGCGCCATCGGCGTGGTCACGCCGCTCAGGCCCGGACTGTCGCTCTCCACCTCCGCCGCCGCCATCGACAAGGCGTTCACCATGAGCGGCGCCAAGGCGGTCGCCATCCAGATCAATTCTCCTGGCGGCTCGGCGGTACAGTCGACGCTGATCTATCAGCGCATCAGGGCGCTGGCCGCGGAGAAGAACCTCAAAGTCTATGTGTTCGCCGAGGACGTCGCCGCCTCGGGCGGTTACATGCTGGCGCTCGCCGGTGACGAGATCTACGCCGACCCAAGCTCGATCGTGGGCTCGATCGGCGTGATCACCGCCACGTTCGGCCTCAATGAGATGATCGCCAAGATCGGCGTGCAGCGCCGCGTCTATACCGCCGGCGAGAACAAGGACACGCTCGATCCGTTTCTGCCCGAGAGGCCCGAGGATGTCGCCCGCATCAAGGCGCTGCAGCGCGACGTGCATCAGAGCTTCATCGATCTGGTCAAGACCCGGCGCGGCGCCAAGCTCGACAAGGCCGACATCAATCTCTTCACCGGTGAATTCTGGTCCGGCAAGCGCGCGCTCGAGCTTGGCCTGATCGACGGGCTGTCCGACCTCCGCACCAAGATGCGCGAGATTTACGGCGACGACGTGCGCCTCAGACTGGTGATGCCGTCGACTTCGTGGCTCCGCCGCCGGCGCGGCGTGTTTGCCGAAGGCGGCAGCTTCGAGTTCGGCTTCTCGCCTGGGAGTTGGGCCGCCGATCTCATCTCGGCAATCGAAGCCCGCGCGCTTTGGTCGCGTTTCGGATTCTAGCTATGCCGCAGGTGCTCCTCCTCATTGCTGCGGGCGCCGGCTTCCTCCTGGCCGGACGGCGCTGGTATGTGCGCGAGCGCGCCCGCATCGCCGCCGAGCTGCGCACCGCCAAGGAGGCCATGGACCGGGAGGCGCACCCGGTCGTGCCGCTCGAGCTCGACCCGCTGACCGGCATCTACCGGCCGAAACGGCTGCGCTGAGTGCGCCGCATTAACGCGCCGGCCATTGTTATCGCCCATTAACTCGTCAAGCCCGGCAATGACGAAGGTTGCGAGCGTGACGGAATTTCGACTAGCGTCCGCGCCAAACCCCGCGGGCGGGCTGAGGGCTCAAGATGGGCAAGCTGACCAAGTCTGACCAGGCCAACCGGCCGCCGTCGTTCCAGGACCTGATCCTCAAGCTTGAGCGCTTCTGGGCCGACCAGGGCTGCGTCATCCTCCAGCCTTACGACATGGAGATGGGGGCAGGGACCTTTCATCCCGCCACCACGCTGCGCTCGCTCGGGCCGAAGCCGTGGCGCGCCGCCTATGTGCAGCCGTGCCGCCGGCCCAAGGACGGCCGCTACGGCGAGAACCCGAACCGGCTCCAGCACTATTACCAATTCCAGGTGATCCTGAAGCCGTCGCCGCCCGACCTCCAGGACCTCTATCTGGAGAGCCTGGTCGCCATCGGCATCGATCCCTTGAAGCACGACATCCGTTTCGTTGAGGACGATTGGGAGAGCCCGACGCTCGGCGCCTGGGGGCTCGGCTGGGAGGTGTGGCTGGACGGCATGGAGGTGACCCAGTTCACCTATTTCCAGCAGGTCGGCGGCTTCGATTGCGACCCGGTCTCAGGCGAGCTGACCTACGGCCTGGAGCGGCTTGCCATGTATGTGCAGGGCGTCGACCGCGTGTTCGATCTCGACTTCAACGGCGGCGTCGGCAAGGACCAGGTCACCTATGGCGATGTGTTTCTTCAGGCCGAGCAGGAATACTCCCGCTACAATTTCGAGCACGCCGACACCAGCTTGCTGCTCGATCATTTCCGCGACGCCGAGAAGGAATGTAAGGCGCTGCTCGCCAAGGGCGAGAACGGCGGGCGCCACGCGATGGTGCTGCCGGCCTACGACCAGGCGATCAAGGCCTCGCATATTTTCAATCTGCTCGACGCGCGTGGCGTGATCTCGGTGACCGAGCGGCAGGCTTATATTTTGCGCGTGCGCGATCTCACCAAGGCCTGTTGCGCCGCGTGGCTCAAGACCGAGGCGGGCGGCGCCGATGCTTGAGACCTATCGGGACAACGAGGCGCCACCGCAATCGCGGACCCCGGCGCTCAAGCCGCGCCTCAAATCATGGACCGGCCGGGTATGGCGGTCCACGCCAACGAGCTTCCAACTGATGCTGAAGCTCGATGCCAGCCTGGCGATCTCCGAGATCGAGGATACCGATTTGCGCGCGACGTTGTCGCCCTTCGCCGCCGACCTCATGAGCTTCCCGCTCTATCTCGATTACACCGACGAGAACCATCTGCCGGTGTCCTGGGCGGTCGGCGCCTTCTATATCGAGCGCGGCAAGAACGCCTTCATGCGCTTCTACGATTTTCTGGAGACGGTGCCCGCGCATGTGCTGGTTACGCTCCTGCCGGCCGCCGGCGCCCAGTCAGATCTCATCTTAAGTGTCATCCCCTACAGCCTTGAAACGAATCGGCTGATCTTCGCCATCGCCGATTACGATCTCGGCTTCCATAACCGCATCGGCTAGGACATGGCTGAGCTTCTGCTTGAACTGTTCTCCGAGGAGATCCCGGCGCGGATGCAGGCCCGCGCCCGCGAGGATTTGGCACGTCTGCTCGCCGCCAAACTGGCTGAGGCGGGTCTCGAATATAAAGACATAAAGACGTTTGCCACGCCGCGCCGGCTCACCGCCGTCGTGGACGGCCTGCCTGCCCGCTCGCCGGATGTGCGCGAGGAGAAGAAAGGTCCACGCGTCGATGCGCCCGAAGCCGCCATCAAAGGCTTCCTCAAATCGGCGGCCCTCGCCTCGGTCGATCAGGCCGAGCAGCGGGACGAGAAGAAGGGCGCCTATTATGTCGCGCTGATCGAGAAGCGCGGCCGCGCCACGGCCGAGGTCGTCGCCGAGATCGTGCCCGAGATCCTCAAGGGCTTCCCTTGGCCGAAATCGATGCGTTGGGGTTCGGGAAAATTGCGCTGGGTGCGACCGCTCCATGCCATCCTCTGCCTGCTCGACGGCAAGGTCGTCGAGTTCGAGATCGATGGCATAAAGAGCGGCAAGAAGACGCGCGGGCATCGATTCATGGCGCCCGAGTCCTTCGCGGTGAAGGACTTCGCCGACTACGCAAAGAAGCTCCGCGAGGCCAAAGTCGTGCTCGACGGCAATGAGCGCGCCAAAATCATCCTCGACGGTGCCCGCGCGCTCGCCAAGAAAGAGAAGCTGACCCTGGTCGAGGACGAGGGCTTGCTCGCCGAGAATGCCGGGCTGACCGAGTGGCCAATGCCGCTGATGGGTAAATTCGACGAATCCTTCTTGGAGGTGCCGCCGGAGGTGCTCGCTACGTCGATGAAGGCGCACCAAAAATGCTTCTCGCTCCGCCGGGGAGACAAGCTCGCCAACCGATTCATACTAATCGCCAATCTCAAGGCTAAGGACGGCGGCGAGGCCATCGTCGCCGGCAATGAGCGGGTGATCGCCGCCAGGCTGGCCGACGCCAAGTTCTTCTTCGACCAGGACCGCAAGGTGCCGCTCGAAGAGCGGGTGCCGAAGCTTAAGGAGATTATCTTTCACGAAAAACTTGGCAGCCAATATGACCGCATCCAGCGCTTGCGGCTGTTGGTGCGGGAAATCGCGCCGCTGGTCGGCGCCCGGCCCGACGATGCCGAACGCGCCGCCATTCTTTCCAAGGCCGACCTTCTAAGCGGCATGGTCGGCGAGTTCCCCGAGTTGCAAGGGGTGATGGGCCGCTATTACGCGCTCGACCAGCAGGAGAGCCCGGCGGTCGCCGATGCCATCGCCGCTCATTACAAGCCGCTAGGGCCTTCGGACGAGGTGCCGCGCGAGAAAGTGGCTATTGCGCTCGCGCTCGCCGACAAACTCGACATGCTGGTCGGTTTCTGGGCCATCGACGAGAAACCGACCGGCTCGAAGGACCCTTATGCGCTCCGCCGCGCCGCGCTCGGCATCATCCGCATCGTTTTGGAGAATGATGTGCGAGTGAATTTGTGGCCGGCCTTTGTTGTCTTGAGCCGACGCTTCATGGCCCAGTTTCTAAAGCAGTCACGGGTCAAGTTGGACAACTTACTTTCATTCCTCAAGCTAACGGGCGACGCGAGCGCGGAAGGGATGCTTGCGCAAGTCAACAAGCTCTCTGCCGATGCAGCGGAACTAATGTTGAGCGATAGAAATTTTTCGGTGCCGGCGCAAGATTGGGAAAGGAAGCGAGCGGACAACCTATTGTCATTCTTCGCTGACCGGCTCAAGGTGCACCTCAAAGAGCAGGGCGCGCGGCACGACCTGGTCGATGCCGTGTTCGCTCTCGGCGGCGACGATCTCTTGATGATCGTCAAGCGGGTCGAGGCGCTCGGGAAATTCCTCGACACCGAAGACGGCGCCAATCTGCTCACCGGCACCAAGCGGGCCATCAACATCCTGCGCATCGAGGAAAAGAAAGACAACGTAACTTACGACCAAGCGCCCGATCCCAACCTGCTCAAACGAATCGAGGAAAAGGCGCTCGCCAAAGCGGTGGGTGAGGTCGAGCGGGCCGCCGCCGCAGCGGTCGCCAACGAGGATTTCGAGGCGGCCATGGCTGCCATGGCTTTGCTCCGCACACCCGTCGACGAGTTTTTCGACGCCGTCACCGTCAACACCCAGGAACCGGGCTTGCGCGAGAATCGTTTGCGCCTGTTGAACCGCATCCGCGCCACGACGCTCACCGTCGCCGATTTCTCCAAGATCGAGGGCTAGACCTAAAGCGCCAGCGACAGCAGGATGAGAATGATGCCGAAAGTCGGCACGTTCCAAACGAGCGAGCGGAGCAGGAACACACCCGAGGCGTAGAGCGGCACGTAGACGACCCGGCCCCAGAAATAGAGCTGCGCGCCCCAGACCGTCATCCAATCATGCCGTCCTGCCGCGTGAGCGATCAGCACGGCAGCGGCAAAGAGCGGGAAGGTTTCGAGAAAATTCGACAGCGCTCGCTCTAGTCGGCCGGCGATGGGCGTCAGTGGGGGCCTCGGTCCGTCGCGAGAGCCACCCGGCCAGCCATAGCCGGTTACGAGAGCCTTGCTGTGCGCGCTTAGTACGATCTGGACAAGGCCGAGCACGACGGCAAGCGCGAGCATAGTGAGTTCGATCGTCATGGCTGTGGGACCCTCTTGGCTTCCGGCGTTCTCTTGCGTGTCGAGTGCGTCCCGAATATGAGAAGCGCGGGCTCGGCAACCATAACAAGCGTATCGTCATGTCAGCAAATATCACCCTCATCACCCTCGGCGTTGCCGACATCGCCAAAGCCACCGCCTTCTATGAGAGCCTCGGCTTCGTCAAGTCGAGGACTGCCAGCCAGGACGGCGTGAGCTTCTTCCGCGCCGGCGGCGTGGTGCTCGCGCTGTGGAGCCGGGAGACGCAGCGCGACGATGCCAATGCCGGCGAGGTGTGGAACGGCAATGGCGGCATCGTGGTTGCGCAAAATGTCGCAAGCGAAGCCGCGGTCGATGCTGTTATGGCAAAAGCGCAAGCTTCCAGTGCGCGTATCTTGAAGCCGGCATCCAAGACCTTTTGGGGCGGCTATAACGGCTATTTCGCCGATCCTGATGGCCACGTCTGGGAGGTCGCCTTCAACCCGCATTGGGGATTGGATGAGCAAGGCCTGATCAAGCTGCCGGAATGATTGGGACGTACATGCCGGAACATCTCTTCGTCTACGGTACGCTCAGAGCCGAAAGCGCGCATCCCATGGCGCACCGCTTGCGAGTGGGAGCGCGGCATATCGGCAAGGGCAGCACGCCTGGTCTGCTGTACGATTTCGGCAGCTGGCCCGGCGCGTTTTTCGCACCGGAAGAACGATACCACGTGATCGGCAGCGTGTTCGCGCTCGGGCCGAACCCGAGGCTTCTGTCCGACCTCGACAAATATGAGGGCGTCGCGCCGACCGATGAGGAGCGGGAGTTTCCGGAATCAGCAGGTCTGTTTCACCGCATCGCGATTGAGGTCCATCTCGACAAAGGCGGCAGCGTCGAGGCCTGGGCCTATGCCTTGAAGGAAGCGCCCCGCACCCGGCTGATCGGCACCGGTGATTTCATTGCCGACCGCAAATTGCGCGTGCCGAGCGCCCGCCGCCCTTAAACCATTTCCGCCGAGAGCCGTTTGTGTGAAGGTCGGGGGGCCGCTACAAGGGCGGCACGATCATGGAACACACCATCCCGAGAGCGGAGTCCGCGCCGACGACGACCATGCCGAAATGGGTCTATAATTTTGGCGCCGGCCGTGCCGACGGTTCGGCCGCTGAACGCGACAATCTCGGCGGCAAGGGCGCCTACCTTGCCGAGATGTCGCGGCTTGGCCTGCCGGTGCCGCCGGGCTTCACCATCTCGGCCGAGGTCTGCGCCGCCTATTACGAGCTTGGCGGCAAGCTGCCCGACGAGCTGAAGCCGATGGTCGGCGCGGCGCTCGACGACGTCGGCAAGATCGTCGGCGCGAAGTTCGGCGAGGTTGACAATCCGCTGCTGGTCTCGGTGCGCTCGGGCTCGCGCGCCTCGATGCCCGGCATGATGGACACCGTGCTCAATCTCGGCCTCAACGACCAAACCGTGGAAGGTTTGGCGCAGCGCTCGGGCGACCGGCGCTTCGCTTACGACACCTATCGCCGCTTCATTCAGATGTATGCCGACGTGGTGCTCGGCCTAGATCACGAACTGTTCGAGGAGATCCTCGAGAACTACAAACATCTCAACGGCTTCGAGCTCGACACCGAACTCAGCGCCGAGCATTGGCTCGAGCTTGTCGCCCGCTTCAAGACCGTGGTCGAGACCGAGCTCGGCAAGCCCTTCCCCCAAGACCTGCACGCGCAGCTCTGGGGCGCCATCGCCGCGGTGTTCGGCTCGTGGCAGAACGCGCGCGCCATCGCCTATCGCCGCCTGCACGACATTCCCGACGATTGGGGCACCGCCGTCACTATCCAGGCCATGGTGTTCGGCAATATGGGCGAGCGCAGCGCCACCGGCGTGGTGTTCACGCGCAACCCCTCGACCGGCGAGCGCGAGCTTTACGGCGAGTTCCTGGTCAACGCCCAAGGCGAGGACGTGGTAGCGGGCTTGCGCACGCCGCAGCCTTTGACCGAGGCGGCGCGCCGCGGCTCGAATTCAAGCAAGCCGTCACTCGAAGGGCTCATGCCCGAATTGTTCGCCGAGCTCGAAGCGGCTTGCGCCAAGCTCGAGGCGCATTTCCGCGACATCCAGGACATCGAGTTCACCGTGCAGGACGGCAAGCTGTTCATGCTGCAAACCCGCTCGGGCAAGCGCTCGACCCAGGCCGCGCTGAAGATCGCCGTCGACATGGCCGAAGCCGGCCTCGTCACCCGGGAAGAGGCGGTGCTGAGCATCAATGCCGCGCAGCTCGACCAGCTGCTCCATCCGACGCTCGACCCGAAGGCCGAGAAGACGGTGCTCGCCAAGGGATTGCCGGCCTCGCCCGGGGCCGCCTCCGGCGAGCTGGTGTTCGACGCCGACGAGGCGGTGCATCTCAAGGCGCAAGGCCACACGGTAATTCTCGCCCGGGTCGAGACCTCGCCCGAGGACGTGCAGGGTATGCATGCCGCGGTCGGCATTCTCACCACGCGGGGCGGCATGACCAGCCACGCGGCGGTGGTGGCGCGCGGCATGGGACGGCCGTGCGTGGTCGGCGCCTCCGCGGTGGTGATCGATCTCGATCGCGAGACGCTGGCGGCCGGCAACACCCTCCTGCACAAGGGCGATGTGGTCACCATCGACGGTTCGACCGGCCAGATCATCAAGGGCCGCGTGGCCATGCGCGAGCCGAAGCTGTCGGACGACTTCCACGCTTTGATGAATTGGGCCGATGGCTTCCGCCGCATGAAAGTGCGGGCCAATGCTGATACGCCGGCCGATGCCCGCCAGGCGCGCGCCTTCGGCGCCGAAGGCATCGGGCTATGCCGCACCGAGCATATGTTCTTCGAGGATACCCGCATCCTCGCCATGCGCGAGATGATCCTCGCCGAGGAGCCCGAGGGGCGCCGCGCTGCGCTCGCTAAACTCCTGCCGGCCCAGCGCCAGGATTTCATCGAGTTGTTCGAGATCATGGCGGGTCTCCCGGTCACCATCCGCCTGCTCGACCCGCCGCTGCATGAGTTCCTGCCGCATGGCGAGGAGGTCATCGCTGAGGTCGCCGCCAGCATGGGCGTGAGCGCGGCTAGGCTCCGCCGCCGCATCGCCGCGCTTAGCGAGTTCAACCCCATGCTCGGCCAGCGCGGCGCGCGTCTGCTGGTGAGCTTCCCCGAGATCGTCGAGATGCAGGCCCGCGCCATCTTCGAGGCGGCGATCGAGGCGGGCAAAGCCCTGCACGACCGCGTCATCCCGGAGATCATGGTGCCGCTGGTCGCCACCAAGGGCGAGCTCGACCTTGTCAAGGCGCGCATTGCCGGCATCGCCCGCGCGGTCGAGAAGGAGCGCGGGACCAACGTGGCCTATTCGGTGGGCACCATGGTTGAGCTGCCGCGGGCTTGTCTGATGGCCGGCGAGATCGGTCAAAGTGCCGAGTTCTTCTCCTTCGGCACCAACGACCTCACCCAGACCACATTCGGCTTGAGCCGCGACGATGCCGGGCAATTCTTGGGCGAATATGTCGACAAGGGGATCATCCACCACGATCCGTTCGTGACGTTGGACATGGCGGTGGGCGAATTGATGGAGATTGCCGCCGAGCGCGGTCGGAAGGCCCGCCCCGAGCTCAAGATCGGTATTTGCGGCGAGCATGGCGGCGACCCGGAAACCATAGGGTTCTGCGAGAAAATCGCCCTCGATTACGTGTCCTGTTCGCCCTACCGGGTTCCGGTCGCCCGCCTCGCCGCCGCGCAAGCCGTTCTTGGACGGGCGGTAACCGATCGTTAGCGATGCCCTGCAACAAAGCCGTGGCTACGTTGCCGTTCACCACAATTTGCTCTAATTTATCGGGCACGGTTAACGTAACTAGACGGGACTCCGGGCTAGAACCGGTGGGGGACTTCAAACTAAACGACTGATTTTCCCACCATTTTGCCTGGTGAAGGTTTTGGGGACTCCGAGCGCGCGGGCGCATGCCTGCGAGCGAAGGGTGAATAGCGGGGGAAGGCCGGCCGGCGCGTCGGACGGATTTTCCCGCGGGTTACGGGGTAACCTGGAGGGATAATGGGCCGACGCTTGCCTCGTCGGGTGTGGCACACCGTAGCTGCGCTCGTGCCGCTGCCCGTCATCGGTCTAGGCTATGTCGCGGCGGTGCCGGGCAATCCGATTGCCTTCCAAATCGAGCTTTACTTCGCAGGCCAAGGTTCGGCGCAAGTGCTGACGCATCGGGCCGAGGTCGCGCCGCAGCGCCTGCCGCGCGAGGCTGCGCTCCTGTTCCACACCCGCGGCAAAGGGCCGAGGGCCGACCAATATCTCGTGCCCAACACCGTCACGTCCGCCGGCAAGCAGCTCATCGCCGCGAGTGCCGGCGGCGACCCGGGCGTGACCGGCGCGCTGTGGAAGCGCAATGAGGTTAACGGTGCGGCCAAAGGCGACCGGCTCAATCCGACCAGTTCGGCGGTAGCGCTGAGAGGTTCGGTGGGCGCGCCCGGCGGCGCGGTGCTGATGAACGCGGTAACCGCCTCGGCGTTCACCTCGACGCTCGACGTCGATGCTTTCCGGCCCTCGGTTGAGGAGATTGCCTACCACCCGACGCCGGACGGGCTGGACTTCCGCTACAAGGGCGAGAGCCAGGCCGAGTTCGAGCAACGCGAGCGTCGCTGCCTCGCCACCGCCATCTATTTCGAGGCGAGGGGCGAGCCGGTGCGCGGCCAGGTCGCGGTCGCTCAGGTCATTCTCAATCGGGTGAGAAGCCCGCTCTTCCCCGAGACCATCTGCGGCGTCGTCTATCAGGGCCAGATGCAGAAGGGCTGTCAGTTCTCCTTCACCTGCGACGGCCACACCGACAATCCTCGCAACGACGATCAATGGGCGCTCGCCCAGGATATCGCCAAGCAGATCACGGCCGGCGAGCTCTGGCTGCCTGAGGTCGGTTATTCGACTTTCTACCACGCCAATTACGTAAACCCGCGCTGGGCTGGCAGCATGAGCATGATCGACAAGATCGGCCGCCACATCTTCTATAAGAAGCGCAACGAAGTGCCTTACGTCGTCGAGGCTGCCGCCGGCGAGGCGAGCACGCCGGAGCAATCGCCGGAGTCTATGACCTCGATGTTCTCGCTCACGCCGGCGCTTTCGCTCGTATCGGCGGTAACCGGAACCGGCTCTAGTCCTTCCACTCCAGCGATGAGTCTAGGTTACGCGGCGAGTGAGTAAGCGCTCCGACCGAGATCAGGTCGACACCGGTTTCAGCAATCTTCCGCACCCTCTCCAGCGTCACGCCGCCTGACGCCTCGGTTTTCACCCGTCCCGCCACCAACTTGACCGCCTGGCGCAGCGTCTCCACATCCATATTGTCGAGCAGCACGGCATCGATGGGAAAGCCGAGCGCCTGTTTGAGCTGATCGAGCGTGTCGACCTCGACCTCGATCTTGACGAGATGTCCGCTTCGCGCACTTAAGCGCTCGAGCGCTTGGGCGAGACCGCCCGCGGCGGCGATATGATTGTCCTTCACCAGCACGGCGTCATAGAGGCCGAAGCGGTGATTGACGCCGCCACCGGCCCTGACCGCGTATTTCTCGAAGGCCCGCAGGCCGGGCGTAGTCTTGCGCGTGCAGGAAATGCGCGCGGCCGTTCCCTCCACCGCTTTGACGTAGGCAGCGGTCAGCGTCGCGATGCCGCTCAAGCGGCCGAGGAAGTTGAGCGCGGTCCGTTCGGCCGTGAGCAGCGCCCTGGTCTTGCCGGTCACCGTCGCGATCGTGCCGCCGCTTGCGACCTCGCCGCCGTCCTGGACCACTCTCACGAAGCTAATCTTGGGATCGAGCGCTTTGAACGCAGCCTCGGCCAAATCGAGCCCGGCGATCACGCCGTCTTGGCGCGCCACGATCGCAGCTTCGCCGGTTGCCCCGGCAGGGACGATGGCGTCGGTGGTGATGTCACCTTCGCTGCCGAGATCCTCCGCGAGCGCAGCGGCGACGGCGGTTTCGACCAGGCGCGGGGGCAGATGGAGCGGGAAAGGGGATTTAGCGCTCATGCATGGAGCGCGGTGCGGGCGGACGCCCGACGCCGGGGCGCCGAGACGCGCGCCCCGGTCGCCTCGCGGGCGATGGCCCCGGCCTCAGCCAAAGTGAGGAAGCTCCGCCGGGCGAGCCGGTCGTTCGGCGTTGGATAGTCGCTGCGGAAATGCGCGCCGCGGCTTTCCTCGCGCTCCAGCGCCGCAGCCGTGATCAATTTCGCCGTGGTGAGCATATTGGCGAGGCGCCGGTCGTTATTGTCGCGTTCCAGCGCGCCGATGGTCGCCAGAGCCTTCACCAGCGATTGCTCGTCACGGATGACGCCAACCTCCTCGGTCATGGTCAGGCGAAGCCTGTGCTCGGCGTTGTCGCTCGCACGCTCATGTGCGGGCGCAGCGGGCACCTCGTATGGCGCGGTGAGCGTGGCGGAGGGCAGGGCGGAGGCGATGTCGTGGCCCACGCGGGCGCCGAACACCACCGCCTCGAGCAGCGAGTTGGAGGCAAGTCGGTTCGCGCCGTGGGCGCCGGTCGAGGCTACTTCGCCGCAGGCCCATAGCCCGTCGACGGTGCTGCGCCCGCGCGCGTCGGTGAGAATGCCGCCCATGTGGTAATGGGCCGCCGGTGCCACTGGAATCGGCTCGCGCGCCGGATCGATGCCGGCGGCGCGGCAAGCGGCCACCACCGTGGGAAAATGCCCGGCGAGCGTGGCCGCAAGGGGACGGCAATCGAGAAAGGCGCCGCGGCCGGCGGCGACCTCTCGGTAGACCGCGCGCGCCACCACGTCGCGGGGGCCGAGCTCGGCATCGTCGTGGACGGCGCGCATGAACCGTTCGCCGCGGGCATTGATCAGGAGCGCGCCTTCGCCGCGCAGCGCTTCGGTGGCGAGCGGCGCCGGGTCGCGGCCGATATTGATGGCGGTAGGATGAAACTGCACGAATTCGGCGTCGGCGATTACCGCGCCGGCGCGGGCGGCGATAGCGATGCCCTCGCCTCGCGCCTCGCGCGGATTGGTGGTGATGGCGTAGATCTGGCCGGCGCCGCCGGTCGCCAGCACTACGGCGCCGGCGGGAAGGACGAGTCGAGGCGGCAGAATGTCAGGCGACGTGGCGGCAAGCTCGACGCCCGCCACGCGGCCGTCCTTGAGCACCAAATCGCAGGCGGCATAGCCTTCGAGCACGCTGATGGAAGGAGTGCGCCGCACCGCCTCGAACAGCGCCGCCATGATGGCGCGGCCGGCGGTGTCGCCCTTGACGTGGAGGATACGGTTTCGGCCGTGCGCCGCCTCGCGGCCCAGGCTGAAATGGCCTTCGAGATCCTTGTCGAAGGGGACGCCGTAAGACAGCAGGTCGGCAATGCGGTCACGCGCCTCGCGCGCCAGCAGGTGCGCGATCTTGTCTTCGACGATGCCGGCGCCGGCGACGATGGTGTCGGCCGCGTGCGCCTCCGGCGTATCGCCTTCGGCCACCGCCGCGGCGATGCCGGCCTGCGCCCACAGGCTGGACGCTCCTTCGCCGAGATGCGCGCCCGCCACCACGGTGACGGGCAGCGGCGCAAGCTTGAGCGCGGTGAACAGGCCGGCCAGGCCGGCGCCGACCACGACGATGCCGCCGTCAGTTGCTGACGATGGGATTTGGCTGTGCGCTGTCATTGGAGGATGCACCCGATCCTATGCGGCACGCGTCAATGGTTGAGGTTGATCATGCGCTCGACGGACGCGCGCGCCCGCTCGGCGATGCTGGGATCGACCGTGACTTCCTCTTTCAGGAACACGAGGCTGTCGAGGATCTTCGGCAGCGTGATCCGCTTCATATAGGGGCAAAGATTGCACGGCTTCACGAACTCGACCTTGGGGGCTTCGACGGCGACGTTGTCGCTCATCGAGCACTCGGTCACGAGCAGCACCTTGGACGGCTGATGGTCGTGCACCCATTTGATCATGCCTGAGGTCGAGCCGGTGAAATCGGCTTCGGCCAGCACGTCGGGCGCGCATTCCGGATGGGCGATGATCTTCACGCCAGGATCTGCCTCGCGATAGGCGCGCAGCTCCTCGCCGGTGAAGCGCTCATGCACCTCGCAATGGCCCTTCCAGGTGATGATCTCGACCTTGGTCTGGGTTTGCACCCATTTGGCGAGATACTCATCCGGGATCATGATCACGCGCTTGACGCCGAGTGATTCCACCACGCGCACCGCATTCGACGAGGTGCAGCAGATGTCTGACTCGGCCTTCACTTCGGCCGAGGTGTTGACATAGGTCACCACCGGCACGCCGGGATAGGCTTCGCGCAAGGCGCGCACGTCGGCGCCGGTGATCGAGGCGGCGAGCGAGCAGCCCGCACGGCTGTCGGGGATCAGCACCATCTTGTCGGGGTTGAGCAGCTTGGAGGTCTCGGCCATGAAGTGTACACCGCCCTGGACGATGACTTCGGCGTCGGTCTTGGCCGCCTCGCGGGCGAGCTGGAGGGAGTCGCCGACCACGTCGGCGACACAATGGAAGATCTCCGGCGTCATGTAGTTGTGCGCAAGCACCACGGCGTTGCGCGCGCGCTTAAGATCGTTGATGGCCTTGATGTAAGGCGCGAAGCCCGGCCACTCGATCGGCGGAATGACCCGCGCCACGCGCTCGTAAAGATGGGCGGTCTCCCGCGCCACCTCTGGCGTATAAGCGAGGTCGGGCAGGAGCGTGGGTGGAAGCGCCACCTCTGCCTTCGCCCTGCGGCCGCCAAGCGTGATGCTGCTCTGGAGCCTGGTCATCGAGCAAATCCTCTCGTAATGCTCATACTGAGCATATATGGGTTCTAAAACATCCGGCACAAGTGCCGGGTCCCCCACCTATTCTCAGTTAGAGTATAGGGGATCGGGGGCTCTTTGAAAGAGGGCTGCGACGCCATTGCCTCGATCATGAGCCCTGTGGCCCGTAAGCAGCGCGCCCGCGGAACTCGCCGCCAAGCCCACGAACCGGGCAAAACCTAGTGGCCCTCGCCATCGTCTGGGATTAACCTGAGCCCGGTACGAGGGGTCCGGGATGCATGGTCGGTCCGTGATTGCCGCCCTGGTTGTGGCGGCTCCAGTTCTCCTGTTTGGCGCTTTTGTGTCTCCGCCGGCTGTCGCGCAAAGCAACCCTGCGGTGGAAGAGGCCGACGATCCGAATGCGGGCGGGACCGACCCTGCCGATCAGCAGACGGCCGCGCCTGACCCCGCCATGCCGGCGCCCGCCGATCCGTCGGCGGAGGCCGCGGCTCCGGCCGGCGAACCCTCATCAGCTCCCGGTGAGCCCAGCGTCACACAAGTTCAGACCGTCGACATTCCGGCGCCGGGTTCGCCGCTGGTTGAAGCCATCAGGACCAAGGCCGCCGATCCCGCGTTTAGCCAGGCGGCTTCCGCCGGCGACCTCGCGGCGCTGGCGGCCTTCTACAATTCGCGCGGCGAGGCCGTCTGGATGACCGACATGGGTTTCTCCAGCGAGGCGCAGGCCGCCATCGACGAAATCCTGAAAGCGGAGGACTGGGGTCTTACCAGCTCGGCGTTCGACCTGCCGTCCGCCGGCGACCTGCCGGACTCGGTGGACAAGCAGGCGATCGGCGAGATCAAGCTCGACCTCGCCATTCTGAAATATGCCCGTTATGCGCACGGCGGCAGGACCGATCCCGACAAGCTCAAGAATGTCGACATGACGCCGACCTTCCGCGATCCGAAGATCGTGCTGACGGAGATCGCCGATACGCCGGAGCCCGACGCCTATCTCCAGTCGCTGCATCCCAAGCATGAACAATTCCAGCGCTTGCACCAAGCGCTGCTCAAGGCCCGCGCCGAGAGCGAAGCCGGAGCCAAGCCACGCGACATGCAGCGCATCATCGTCAACATGGAGCGCTGGCGGTGGATGCCGGAAAATCTCGGGGACCTCTACCTCCAGCTCAACATCCCCGAGTTCATGATGGTCGTGGTCAAGAACGGCAAAACCATCAAGTCGGAAAAGATCGTGGTCGGCAAACCGGTCTATGCCACGCCGATCTTCTCCGCCGATCTGAAGTCGATCGTGTTCAATCCGGAATGGACGGTGCCCTCGACTATCATCAGAGAGGACTTGTTGCCGCGCTTGCGGGGAGGGGGCGGCATGTTCGGCAGCAACACCTCGATCCTCAAGCAGCATGGTCTCAACGTGAACTACAACGGCAAGCGGGTCGACCCGGGCTCGATCGACTGGAACCGGGTGAACATGGGGGCGATCAGCTTCACCCAGGCGCCCGGGCCGGACAACGTGCTGGGCAAGGTGAAATTCCTCTACCCCAACCGGCACTCCGTCTATATGCACGACACTATCAAGCGCAATCTCCTGGATCTGACCGTGCGTGCCGAGGGCCATCACTGCCCGCGCGTCGCCAATCCCGGCAAAGTCGCCGCGGTCGTGCTGGCTGAAGACCAAGGGCTGCCGCAGGCAGAGGTCGATAAGCTGCTGGCCAGCGGCTACAACAGCGGCGTCAGCCTGAGGCATCGCGTCCCGGTCCACACCACCTACTTCACCGCCGTGGTCGACGAGGAAGGCAAGGTCAAATCCTTCGCCGACGTCTATGGCCTCGATGGCGGCGTCGCCGCGGCGATCCTCGGCAAGGGGGCGCAGCCCGCCGCCGTGGCCGATAACGCGGAGCCGGCGCCGCCTAAGCCGCAAGCAGCCGCGCCGAGAGCTGACCCGGCGCCGACCTCTTCGGTCAGGTCATCGCCGCCGCCGGCCGCAGGCTTTGGCGGTGCAGCGCCCTAGGCTTCGGGATAGGCCCCGCCGCAGTTCCCCTTAATTCCTGTGCGAGAAGCGCCGTCTTTTGCTAGGCTTGAGTGCCGGTCTGGGCGTGCTCGGCAAAGGAGCATCGGCGTGCAATCGCAATTCACTGTCGGTATCAGTGTTGAAGGCAAAGGCGACCGGCTCGTGGTCAGGGCTGAAGACGCTCTGATCGCGGCGTTGAAGGTGAAGGCCGAGCGGCCCGAGGCCGCCATTACCTATGTTCGCCGCCTCAACCGGCGGGGTGATCAGCGTCATCCGCCGCACCGGCTCGCCGAGCCCCGCAGCTAACGCAGCCGCCGCATCGCCGCGTAGATCACGAGCGCGCCGAGCAGCAACCCGCCGGCAAGCAGCGGCGCCACCACATCACCGGAGCCAACCCGCACCGCGATCAGCACGAAACATACCGTCGCGCCGAGCGCCGGCACGAAACGCGGGATTTCGAACCGTCCCCGGTGCTCGCCTTTGCGGCCCTTCAGAATGAACAGCGCGCCATTCACCACCATGAACACGAGCAGCAGGAGCAGCACCGTCGCCGCCGCGAGCTCGGAGATCGTGCCGAGCAGCGCCAGCGGCGCCAGCACCAGTAACAGCGCGGCGATGGCGATATGCGGTGTCTGCCGCGTGGCGTGAACGTCGCCGAGGCTGCCCGGCAACAGCCCCTGGCGCGCCATGCCGTAGATCAGGCGCGAGGCGGTGATGTAATTGACCAGCGCGGTGTTGGCCACGGCGAACAGCGTGATCGCGGTGAACACCACCGGCGACACCGACGGCGCGGCGCGCGCCATCACCTCGGTGATGGGACCCGGTGCCTCGGCGAGCTCGCCCCAGGGCACGACCGAGACGGCGGTGACCGCGACCGCGATATAGAGGAGCGCAGCGACCGCCATGGCGAGGATCAGGCCAAGCGGCAGGGTGCGCTCCGGCTCGCGCACCTCCTCGGCCACGTTGTACATGTCCTCGAAGCCGATAAAGGCGAAGAAGGCAAGCACGGCGCCCTGCATGACGAGCAAGATGGTGTGGTCGCCGCCGGGCAGCACCGGGGTCTCGAAATAGTCGACCGATCCCCAATACGACATGCCCACCAATATGACGAGCACCAGGCCGCCCGCCTCGACCAGCGTGCACAGCACATTGACCCACATCAATTCGCGAATGCCGCGGAACACCAGTCCGGTCAGGATCAACAGGAACCCAAGTGCGAGCAGCGACACCGGCAGGCTCTCGATGCCGAATAGCGCGGCGATATTGGCGGCGAATACCTGGCTTTGCGTGGCGATCGAGGTGAGGCCGGAGCACACCAGCGCCAGCCCGACCATGAAACTCAACAGCGGGAAGCCGTAAGCGCGCTCGGTGACATAGGCCGCGCCGGCGGCGCGGGGATAGCGCGAGCCGAGCGAGGCATAGGACAAAGCGGTCAACAGCGCCGCGACCAGCGCCACGAGGAAGGCGAGCCACACGGCGTTGCCGACTTGCCCCGCGGCCTTGCCGATCAGCCCGTAAATGCCGGCGCCGAGCATGCTGCCGAGACCGTACAGCGCCATCTGCACCGGGCCGATCGAGCGGCGCAGTTGCGGCGCCTGCTCCGACGCGTTTTCCGCTTTCGACTTATCCCTCATCGCTTGTCCTTAGCACGCCGTCAAAAGAGTGGGCATGACGAGTCAATGCAATTTAGCGCATCACAAAATTTCTCACCGCTTCGCAGCGCGAGGCATGAGGGGTGGCGCGCCGAAAGACGCAATCTGGTAGCTCGCGATCCGAAGATCGCGCGGGCGCCTTCCGGCGCGCCAACAAGCGCTCAAGTAGCGCGAAGCGCGGTAGCGCAAAAAAAACGCCACGCGCTGCGCCAGCCAAGCGCATGCTCATTTGCGGCATCTTTGCAGCACCGGGCCCCGCTTTAGTCCGGTCCGTCGCGCATCGCTGCGCCGACCGAGCCTTCAGCCAGCTCCTGGCAGGGACTCTTAGTGGTCCCGGGGGGGAGCCCCGATGCCGCCCGAGTGCCGGTCTTGCGAGACCGACCCGCGGGCGCCGCGCCTCGTCCCGCCATCATGACGCCTCATGAGAACGCCCCTTCAGAAGGATGAGGTGGCAGCAGTGTAAGCGAGTTTCGAGATGCGGGGATAAAGTTGGCGAGCACATTCCGCTTGTAAAAGCCGCCGATAGCGCCTATGTACTCCCCATCGACATTTGGCCGGACCATGTGGCCGTTACGCCTTCGCTGATTGCCAGGCGCACGTTCAGACCCTCCAAACATCGACGAAACGCTTCGGGCCGCGCTTCTGGCGCGACCTTGAGCAGAACTGCAACTGACTACAGCGAAAGGACGACCCCTTATGACTAAGGGCACTGTAAAATTCTACAACGAGCAAAAGGGCTTCGGCTTCATCGAGCCGGAAGACGGCGGCAAAGACGTGTTTGTACATGCCACTGCGCTTGAGCGCGCCGGCATCGGCAGACTGGTCGAGGGCCAGAAAGTTTCTTTTGACACCGAGCTAGACAGCCGCAGCGGCAAGACCGCCGTGGCCACGATCGAAGCCCTCTAGTCCTTACGGACGACACGAGCTTTGATAAAATAAGAGCCGTCCCTTCGGGGGCGGCTCGTTGGTTTTTAAGGGGACTGAGTTTAGAGGGACTGGCTGACGCGCCGGTCGTCGGTGGTGGGGATCAGCCACACCGTGATGGTATTGGCATCCTCGAACGGATCGACCTCGGCCACGTTGCCGCTCAATTTGCTCCAGATCTTTGCTTCGCCGCCGCTGGCTCTGCGCGCGAGTATGTGCGCGCGGCCGTTCCAGATGCGGTGTCCGCCGCTGTGCAGCGTCTCCAACGTGTGCCGCATGACGGCATGGATATCGAGCCAGGCTTGGGCGTTAGCGTCATTGTCGGCGCGAAACGCAAAAATCGCGCGCCCGTCAATCTCCGCGACATAGGTCTGCATGGGACCCTTCAATCTGGCTGAGCTACCCAGCCGGCGCTAGGCCGCTTGTTTGCTCTTGGTCTTGGTCTTGCTTTTGGGCTTGCTTTTGCTCTTGCTCGCGCCCGCGCGCGGCAGCGGAAAATCGGCGCTGTCGTACAGGCGACGGATACCGCGGCTGTCGAAGCGCGCCTCCTCGACCTCGAGATAAGTGCCCAACAGGCAGTCGGCCGGAAGCTCCTCGATCGCGAAGCGGACCGCCTCGGCAGCCTCGTCGAAGCGCTTATAGGTGATGCCGCGCGAGCGCGCCTTCCAGCTCCTTGTGGGGAACAGCTCGGCTTCCGCCGTGTAATCGAAATTGGACATGACGCTTACCTTCAATCAGTCGTTAGAAAAAAGCCCCCATCCCACGCGTACGCGAGGAGGACGGCCGCTCCATCGTGGCTAGAAGCCAGCATAACGCTGGCAGCCTTCAGCAGAGTCTTGAGTAAACTTCGCTGATAAACATCCGTAACTGGCTGCCAGCTCCAAAGGCTTGGGAATACAGGATCTGGATGAACCCCAGTCGGATAGCAGATTATATATAGTGACTTTTCCGAGAAAAATCCAGGCGGTGAGCCAATTAATTTTGAAGTTCCGGATTTCTTGGTTGAGAGCGCCGCGATGTTCTTGCGCCGCTCGTAAAAATCCTGCGCGCTGGCCCGCGTCCTTCGCTTAGCTCTTCAGCCGGTAGCCGGTCTTGAAGATCCACCACACCAAGGCGAGGCAAATGGCCAGGAACAGACCGACCATGGCCAGGCTGATCATCGGGCTCACATCGGCGACCTCGAAAAAGCTCCAGCGGAAGCCGCTGACCAAATAGACCACCGGGTTGAACAGCGTGACCGTCTGCCAGAACGGCGGCAGGATATGGATCGAATAGAACGTGCCGCCGAGAAAAGTCAGCGGGGTGATGATGAGCAGCGGCACCAGCTGAAGCTTCTCGAAGCCGTCGGCCCATAGGCCGATGACGAAGCCGAGCAGGCTGAACGTCACCGCGGTGAGCACCAGAAAACCGATCATCCACAACGGATGGGCGATCTGGAGCGGCACGAACAGCCAAGCGGTGGCGAGAATGACCAAGCCGAGTAGGATGGATTTGGTGGCCGCTGCGCCGACATAGCCGATCACGATCTCGAACGCGGAGATCGGCGCCGACAGCAGCTCGTAGATCGTGCCGGTGAAGCGCGGGAAATAGATGCCAAACGAGGCATTGGCCACGCTCTGGGTGAGCAGCGTCAGCATCACCAGGCCCGGTACGATGAATACGCCGTAGCTGATGCCGTCGATCTCGGTAATGCGTGAGCCGATCGCCGCGCCGAACACCACAAAATAGAGCGAGGTGGCGATAACCGGCGACACGATGCTTTGCAAAAAGGTGCGCCCCCAGCGCGCCATCTCGAATTTGTAGATCGCCGCGATTGCCGGCAGGTTCATCGGTCGCGCCTCACCAGATCGACGAAGATGTCCTCGAGCGAGCTTTGCGTGGTGTCGAGGTCCTTGAACCTGATGCCGGCCTCCGACAGGTCGGTGAGCAGCCCGGTGATGCCGGTGCGTGGGCCTTGGGTGTCGTAAGTGTAGACCAGCTCGCTGCCGCCATTGGCCAACGCCAGATGGTGCCCGTCGAGCTCGGCCGGTATGGCGTCGAGCGCGTGATGCAGTTGCAGGGTCAGCTGCTTCTTGCCGAGCTTGTGCATCAGCTCGGCCTTGTCCTCGACCAGGATCAGCTCGCCCTTGTTGATCACGCCGATGCGGTCGGCCATGTCCTCGGCCTCGTGGATGTAATGGGTGGTGAGGATGATGGTGACGCCGGACTCCCGCAACGAGCGGACGTTCTCCCACATGTCCTTGCGCAGCTCGACATCGACGCCGGCAGTGGGCTCGTCGAGAAAAAGGATTTTCGGTTCGTGCGACAGCGCCTTGGCGATCAGCACCCGGCGTTTCATGCCTCCGGACAAGGTCATCAGCTTGGAGTCCTTCTTGTCCCACAGCGACAGGTCCTTGAGCACCTTCTCGATATAGGCGGGATCGTCCCACTTGCCCCACAGCCCGCGGCTGAAAGTGACGGTGCCCCACACCGTCTCGAACATATCCGCGGTCAGCTCTTGCGGCACCAGCCCGATCATGGCGCGCGCCGCGCGGTAATCGGTAGCGATGTCGTGGCCGTCGACGGTCACCTTGCCGGCGGTCGGCGTCACGATGCCGCAAATGATGCTGATCAGCGTGGTCTTGCCGGCGCCGTTAGGGCCGAGCAGGGCGAAGATCTCGCCCTTGCGGATGTCGAGATTGATGGTCTTGAGCGCCTCGAAGCCCGAGGCATAGGTCTTGGACAGGTTCTCGACGGAAATGATCGGCTTATGCTTCGGAGCCATGGGGTGATGCGCCAAGGACGGGGAGAGGGGTCGTATAGAGTCCGCTAGTGCGGCAATAATAGGGACGAAACCCCCCGCGGTCTCACTCGCTCTCCAGCTGGAAGAAGTCGACCACGCTCGGCTGGATGATTTTGGCGTGCAGCATCAGCAGCACGAGCTTGGCGTCGAGGCCGGCGCCGGTATCGAGCGCCGCCTCGATTCGCCGCTCGACCTGCGCGGCAAGTGCCGGGTCATTGGCGCCGGCAAAGGATTGGGCGCCGATCATGCAATAGGCGATGATCTCGGCCGCCGCCCGATAGGCTTGCAGGGCCGGCTCCTCGCCGGGCGCGTGCTCCGTGAGCAGTCTCACCGCCGTCAGCTTGACCGCCTCCGGCACCAAATTGGGATGGAGATCGACCGCCCGCAGCGCGCCGTCGAACTGGCGCAGCGCCGCCGAACGGCCGAACCTGCCGAACAGACCGAGCGAGAGGCCGCGCTGGACCATCGATCAGTCTAGCTGCGTGGACTGGCCGGCGTAAGCCGCAAGATCTTACCCTTGTGGTCGTCGACCAGCGCATAGACGGCGCCGTCCGGCCCTTGCACCACGTCGCGGATGCGGGCGCCCATCGGTATGCGCTCTTCGCCGGTGACCTTCTCGCCGTCGAGCGTCAACCTGACGATCGCCTCGGAGGACAGGCCGGCGATCAGCAGATTGCCTTTCCACTCCGGGAACGTGTCGGCGGTGTAGAAGGTCATGCCGGACGGCGAGATCACCGGGTTCCAGTGCGCGACAGCGTCGGCGAATTCCGGGTGGGTCGGCGGCTTGGGGATCTTCTTGCCGTCATAGTGGTCGCCCCAGCTCACCACCGGCCAGCCGTAATTCTTGCCGGCTTCCGGGATGTTCAACTCATCGCCACCCTCCGGTCCGAACTCGTTTTCCCAGAGCTTGCCCGTCTCGGGATGAATAGCGGCGCCTTGCGCGTTGCGGTGGCCGTAGGACCAGATCTCGGGCAGCTTGCCGTCCTGGCCGACAAACGGATTGTCGTCGGGCACGGTGCCGTCGGGATTGATGCGCACGATCTTGCCGAGATGGCTCGACAGGTCCTGCGCCGGCTCGAACTTGAAGCGCTCGCCGAGCGTCACGAACAGCTTACCGTCCGGCGCGAACACCACGCGCCCGCCGAAATGGAGGCCGCCGTCGACCTTGGGCTTCTGCCGGAAGATGACTTCGACGTCGTCGAGGCTGTCCTCGCCGAGCTTGCCGCGCGCCACTGCCGTGCCCGGGCCGCCTTCGCCGGGTTCGGCATAGGCGAAATAGATGAGCTTGTTCGAGGTGAAATCCGGATCGAGCGTGATGCCGAGCAGGCCGCCTTGGCCTTGCGCAAACACTTCGGGCAGCCCTTTGATGGGCTCGGACAGGGTGCCGTCCTTCGCAACGATGCGCAGCCGCCCCGGGCGTTCCGTCACCAGCATGCGCCCGTCGGGCAGGAAGGCGAGGCCCCAGGGATATTGGAGCTTCTTTGCCACGGTCTCGACCTTGATCGGCCCGGACTTGGTTTCGATCGTGTCATCCTTGGCAAAACCCAGCTGCCACCACGCCATCGCCGACACCCCTACGATCGACAGGAGCGCCAAGGACGCGCTCCGAAACAAGGCTCTGCGCACCCGTTGCACTGCAATTTGACTCAACGATGTTCCTCCGGCTTGCCGCGCTAATCCTATTCAACGTCTACCCACATCAGAAGTTCGCTAGTCTGGCCTTGCAAGGCGACTCATCGGTAACCAAGTCAGCAAACGAGGCCCGCGGCAGTGGCGGGACGTTCACCAAGTGGTCAGGCGATGCCGGTATTCTTCTATGCACTTTGCGTCAGATCAACGTCGAACGACACCATGTTGCGCTTCATAGGCACGATTTTTTTGGCCGTTAATCTCGGCTGGCTCGGAACGCCCGCTATTGCGATCGAGCAAAATAACAACGACCCGATCCGTGCTTTGGTCGAGCGGGTTAACGAGGCGTCAGTGAGTTTCTTCTCTTCCGGCTCTGAGGCTGATGCCCGCGAACGCTGCCGTGCTTTGCTCGCCTGGGCCTTCGATGTGCCCGCCATGGGCAAGGACGCGCTTGGGCGCGCCTGGGACAAGACAACGGAGGAGGAGCGTACGGAATTTCTGCGAGCCTTTGAGGAGGATGTCATCAGCGCCTATCTTCGCCGCATGAGACCTAAAGGCACGACCTTGACCTTTATCGGGCATCGGCCGCCCTACGAGGGCTTTCAACTCGCCGCCAGCCGGCGCTCCGTTCCGGGCAAAGAGGACCAGGTTTGGATTTGGTGGATGTGGCCTGACGGGCAATCGTGGCGGATCGTGGATCTCGTGCTTAACGGCCATAGCGCCATAAACACGGAAGCGCACGAATATGCCGCAGTTTTGGAGCGCAACAACGGCGACATGAATGCGCTGATTGCCTTCATGCGCAAGCGTGCGGCCCAATGAGCGATCCCGCCATGACCCCGCAACCTCTTATCGCGCTCGAGCATGTCGGCCACGAGTTCGACGGCGGGCGCATTGTTGCGCTAAGAGACGTCAACCTTGACTTCGGGAGAGGCGAATTGGTCGCCATCGTCGGCGCAAGCGGCAGCGGCAAGACGACGCTCATCCTCGTGATGTGCGGCATCAGGACCCCAACGAAAGGGATGCTTCGCTGGAAGGGCGAGCCCGTCACCACACTGCGACAGTGGACCGATCTCCGGCGCTCTGCGATCGGCATCGTGTTTCAGGACTTCAATCTGTTTCCCACACTGACGGCCAGGGAGAACGTCGAGGTGGCAATGTTCGGCTCCAGCGCCGGGAGTGCCGAGCGGCGACGCCAGGTCGAGGAAGCGCTCGAGACGGTAGGGCTGACCGACCGCGCCACGCATCTGCCGCAGGAGCTGTCCGGCGGCGAACGTCAGCGCGTCGCCATCGCGCGCAGCATCATCAACAATCCGCAGCTCATCCTTGCCGACGAGCCGACCGGCAATCTCGACAGCGTCAATGCTTCCGCGATCTTGGATCTCCTGTTCGATTTGCAGCGCGCGCGGGGGGCGACCCTGGTCATGGTGTCTCACGCGCCGGACCAAGCAGGTCGCTGCGCGCGACAGATAAGCATGAAGGACGGCAAGGTGATGATGGACCAACATACGGCACGAGCCCATGAGGAGGTCCTGTGAATCATCTCGAATTTGCCTTTCGCAATCTGCAGCGGCGGCGGACGCGGTCCATTCTGACAATACTTGGCGTGGCCTTCGCCGTCGGCAGCTTCATTACCCTCTATGGCCTGTCCCGCAGCGTGCATGAGAACGTGGAACGGAGCTTCGACGAGCATGGCACCGATTTGACGGTGAAGCGGCGCGGCATCGCCGAGCCCTTTGGCGGCACCATCCCGGAGTCGCTGATCCCCGAGATTGCCAAGATTCCCGGCGTCGCTGCCGTGTCCGGCCAGCTCATCACCTTCGCCGCCACCGACAATGATGACAGCGTGCTGGCCGCAGGGTGGGCGCCTGACGGCTTCTATTGGGCAAATGTGCCGTTGAAGGATGGGCGCGTTCCCAATCGCGATGAACGCAAGGTTGCCATGGTTGGCTACGATATTGCGCGGGCCCTAGGCAAAAAGTTGGGTGACGGAATCACGCTTCTCGGCGAGAAGTTTCGGATTGTCGGCCTGACCGACTACCACTCCATCATCAACCGCAACCAAGTCATCGTGAATCTCGCCGATCTGCAAGAGCTTACGTTCCGCACCGGTGCGGTCACCTTCCTGTCGATCAAGCTCGACAACCCGGCCGATCAAGCCGAGGCCGACCGGGTCGCTCAGACTATCGAGAGCATGGGGAAGCTCTCCGTGGCCAGGAGCGAAGGCATGCTGCGCAACGACAGCTTGTTTGGTCTATTGACCGCAGTATCGACATCCATGGCTTGGGTGGCGCTGTTCATGGGCGTGCTCATGGTGCTCAACACTCTGCTCATGGCAGTGCTGGAACGCACGCGCGAGATCGGCATCCTGTCGGCGATCGGCTGGTCCACCGAGCGCATTATGGGGGCGCTGGTGCTCGAAGGCTTCCTCCTGTCGGCGGTCGGCAGCCTCGTCGGCATCGTGCTCGGCGTTGCCGGATCGAAATTCTTGAGCGCGATCCCGGCTATCGGCCGTTATGTGGCGGTTGAGCCGACACTGCCGCTGATCGCCGCCACGGCGCTGGCGGCCATAGCCCTCGGCATCCTCGGCTCGTTCTATCCGGCCTTCGTGGCCACGCGGCAAAGCCCGGCCGCGGCGCTGGAACGCGCCTAACGGCTACCCGCGGCCGGCTTTCACCCTGAGGCCCGGGGCGGGGCGCTCCAGCACCACCTCGCGGCGGAACCGGTAAAGCCGGGCAGGGCGCCCACCGGTCGCGGTCGAGACGTTGCCGGTGGCCTCGACCAGGCCGCCTTGCTCCACCAACCGCCTGAAATTCTGCTTATGCAGCAGCGTACCGGAGATGGCCTCAACCGTCTTCTGCAAGTCGTAAAGCGTGAACTCCGGCGGCAGCAGCTCGAACACCACGGGGCGATATTTCAACTTGCCGCGCAGCCGCCCCAGCGCCGTGGCGAGAATGCGGCGATGGTCGAAGGCCATGGGACGCCCAAGCTCGGGCAGGTCCGACCAGTGCTCGGCCGCGCTGCGTCCGTCGCGCTTGGCCTCCGGCACTAAGCCTGCTTCGAACAGCAGCTCGTAGCGCTCGAGCACGCGCTCCTCGTCCCATCCGCCGCCAATGCCGAAGGCGATCCGCAGGCGCTCGGCACGTCGGAGCGCGCGCACCGGCTCCTCACGGAGCGGCGGGCGAGCGGCCCATTCTTTGAGCCGCGGCTCGATCTCGGTCGAGAGAATGTCAGGCTTGCCCTTGCGCCAGTCCTCCCATGGGAAATAGGCGTACCATGGCGACCAATGCGAGCCGAGCAGCTCGTCGTCAGCCTCGCGAGTGAGCGCGAGATAGCCGACCGAGAGCGTATGCTGCCCGCCAGGCTCGGCGTGTCGGCCCCGATCGCCGAACGTATAGAGCTGCTCGACATAGCCGAGCTCGAGTCCGGTCTGCCGCTTCACCCATTCGCGTAAGCCGATCTCGAGCGTGCGATGGGCGCGTGGCGCGAACGGGCCGAATGGAAGCGCGTCCCACGTGCCCGATCCCGCCGTGCCGGGGCGCACCACCAGGATGTGGGGCTGGCCGTCGCGCACCGTGACGATGGCGGCGTTGAGCCCCAGCTCGATCTGCGGCCCGGGCCGTTGCGGTTCCTGCGCGACAATCGTTTTCGGTCTGGCGGCCATGGCGGCTGTCAGGCGGCGAGCAGCGCCGGCAACGCGAATACTTGGGCCTCCTCGGCGACCCGGCCGCGGCCGATATCTTCGAGCGCCGCGATCATGCGGCCGTCCCGCGACAGCGCCTCGTCGGCCAGCGCGACCAGCAGGCGGTTGGGATAGGCGGTCGGCGAAGCGCGGCGCAGCCGGCGCGCGAGTTCAAGCTCGGTGCCTTCCGGGTTCAGCGCGCAAAGCGAGATGAAGGCCGCCGCCGTGGAGCGGCTGATGCCGGCCCAGCAATGAATGAGCAGCGGCGCCTGGCGGTCCCACTCGCGGGCGAATCTGACGAGGTCGGCCACGTGTGTCTCGCACGGCAGCACGAGGCCGGGCTGGGGCTCGCAAATATCGTTCATGGCGAGCCGCAAATGCCGGTCCGGGCCGATGCTGGGCGGCGTGTCGATCAGGGTCTCGCCGTTGATCAGCGTCACCAAATGGCTGACATTGGCGTCGGCCACCGTGGTCTCGACCAGGCTCAACGGCGCCACATAGATGGTTTTGGGGCTCATGCTGGGCGGCACTCTAGTCGTTTCTCTGGGCAAAATCAGCGTGGTCATTGTTCGCGGTGCCTTCGGGTCAAGTTTGCGGCCGTGACGTGGTCCGATGCAGCTCGTTGAATCGCTTAAGAAACTCAGCCTCTCCCTGTGCCGCAGGAAGGGGGCTTAAGTGCGACAAACGGTTGACGAGAGCTGTACTCAAGCCCCGCGGCTGGCCGAAAAAGCGACGCGCTTCGGTCCGCGAAAAGCCGGCCAAACCGGTGGCCTCGTAATAGGCGGCGATTTTATCAGCCCGCTTGATCAGCTTTGTGACGCCGTCGGGCAGCTCCGCCGGCACGCCGAAGCGCAAATGAATCGCGGCGAGCAGCTTGGCCTCGAAGGCGCGATAGTCGAGCGACAATGCCGCCTTGAACGGACTGATCAGATCGCCGATGACATATTCCGGCGCGTCATGGATCAGCGCCGCCAGCCTGAATTGACGGTCGAGCTTGGGCTCGAGCTCGGTGACGATGCGCTCGACTAGCAGACTATGCTCGGCCACCGAGAAGGCGTGCTCACCGTTGGTCTGACCGTTCCAGCGCGCGACCCGGGCCAGCCCATGGGCGATGTCCTCGATCTCGATGTCGAGCGGCGAGGGGTCGAGCAAGTCGAGCCGCCGCCCGCTCAACATGCGTTGCCAGGCGCGTGTCCCGGTATCGGCAGCGACGCTTTGCATGATCAATCAATTCTCGGCATCAAGATCGTCCAGAATCATGGTGTGGGGCATGATCAATAATTGTCCGACCACGCCACGTAGAAGTAGACTAGAAGCGCTCAGAATGTCATTCATGGAGACGATTCTCGCCAAAGTACAGGATCAACCGAGATCGGGAGACGCACATGGCCAAACTGCCTAGATATTCCCTCGTGCATAACGACAGGTCCAAGAAATGGGAGCTGAAGCACGAAGGCTCGGGGCAAGTCGTCAAGCGGTTTGCCACTAAGGCGGCGGCCACCAAGGGCGGAGTGCTGGAGAGAGCCGTCAAAGGCATGGGCTCGGTTCGCATCAGAAAGCGCAACGGCAAGATCCAAGAAGAGCGTACCTATCCGCGCAGCATGGATCCGCGCGGCCGCGGCTAAGACGACGCGCGTCCAAGCTTCACGCACGCCGCGTGACGGGCACAGCCGGTCAAGTGGTCGTTGACCATGCCGGTTGCCTGCATGAACGCATAGATAATCGTCGGGCCGCAAAATTTGAAGCCGCGCGCCTTGAGGTCCTTTGACAGCGCGCGCGACAGCTCGGTCTCGGCCGGGATGTCGGCCATCCGCTTATGGCGGTTGACGATCGGCTTGCCGCCGACGAAGTCCCACAGATAGGGCCCGAAGCCCGCGCCGTGTTCCATGATCTCGAGCCAGGCGCGCGCCGAAGCGATCGCGCCCTCGATCTTCATGCGGTTGCGCACGATGCCCGCATCCTGCATCAGCGCTTCGACCTTCTTGTTTGAGTAGCGCGCGATCTTCTCCGGCGCGAAACCATCGAAGGCGCGGCGGAACGCCTCGCGTTTGCGCAGGATGGTGATCCAGGACAATCCAGCCTGAAAGCCGTCGAGCACGAGCTTCTCGTAAAGCGCGCGGTCGTCGCGCTCGGGCACGCCCCATTCCTCGTCGTGATAGGCAACATAGAGCGGGTCGGTGCCGGGCCACGGGCAGCGCTTGGACGCGGCTTTGCCGGTCATGCCGGCACCTCGGCGACCGGCACCGCGAAGCGGGCGAAGGACGGCCGCCGCAGCGCGATCTTGACCCCGCCCGCGGTAAGCGTCGTGCCGCCCGCCAGGGCGGCCTCGGCGCGGTCGAGGCGGATCATGGCGAGCCCGAACTTGCCACTCACCGAGCCAAGCGTGCCGATCGGCACGCCGTCAGCCTCGAGGTTGGCGCCGGACGCAGGCAGCGGCGCTTCACCCTCGACCGGCACGATGCGTTTCCGCGCCGTGCCGCGATGCTCCATGCGCGACACGACCTCCTGGCCGACATAGCAGCCTTTGGTGAAGTCGACGCCGTTCAACTGATCGAACAGCGCCTCATGCGGGAAGGTCTCGCCGAAGGCGTAATCGCGCCCGCCTTCCGGGACGCCCTGGCTGATGCGGAAGGCATGATAGTCCGCTTCCGCTGCCGGGTCGCAGCCCAGCTCGACCAGACTCGTGCCCTTTGGCACGAGCATGCGGACGCCGAGCGCGGCGAGCCTGGGATCGGCATAGATGATGGCGCCTTGGTGTGGGCCAGGGGTCGTGCCCCACCCCGCCGCCACGGCGATCGCCGGCTCCTCGGCGATATCGACCTGAGCCCTTAGCCGGTAGAACGTGAGGCGCTTTACCAGCTCATCAGCCTTGTCCTTGGCCACATCGATGAGAAGTTCGTTGCCGTCCGCGACCACGAAAAAATCGAACAGAATCTTGCCTTGCGGCGACAGCAGGGCGGCATGGATCGCGTTCGTCCCTTCTGCCTTGCCGATATCGTTGGTGATCAGCCCTTGCAGAAATTTGCGCGCATCGGCTCCGCCCACGCGCAACACGACGCGGGAGGCCAACAGGCTCGCATGGCAATGGCTCATAGCCGGCCCTTCTGCTACCAAGACCTTCGACATTTATGGGAGGGGCCGAGCCCCCGCAAGAGAAGCCGTTGGCCGAGACCTTCGACCTTGTCTTCAAAGGCGCCACCGTCGTCAATCAGGACGGTGCCGGCCTCGCCGATATTGGCATCAGGCAAGGCCTTATCGCCGAGATCGGCGCGATCGGCGAGGGGCTTGCCGGCGAGACCATCGACGCCGCCGGCCTCCACATCCTGCCCGGCGTGATCGATAGCCAGGTGCATTTCCGCGAGCCCGGGCTTGAGCACAAGGAGGACTTGGCGACAGGCAGCCGGTCGGCGGTGTTGGGCGGCGTCACCGCGGTGTTCGAAATGCCGAACACCAAGCCTCCGACCACCAGCGCCGAGGCGCTCGCCGCCAAGGTCGCGGCGGCCATGGGGCGCATGTATTGCGACTTTGCCTTCTATGTCGGCGCCACGCGCGACAATGTCGACGATCTTGCCGCGCTCGAGCTTTTGCCGGGCGCGGCCGGCGTTAAGGCGTTCCTCGGCTCCTCCACCGGCGATCTTCTGGTCGACGATGAGGAAACCTTGAGCCGCATCCTCGCCACCATCCGGCGGCGCGCCGCGTTTCATTCCGAGGACGAGGCGCGGCTCAGAGAGCGCATCAAGCTCCAGCGCCAGGGTGATCCGTCGAGCCATAGCGAGTGGCGCGATCCGCAAGCCGCGCTCGCCTCGACCGAGCGGCTGCTGCGGCTGGCCAGGCAAGCAGGCAAGCGCGTGCACGTGCTCCATGTCTCGACCGGCGAAGAGATGGCGCTGCTCGCGCTGCATAAGGACATCGCATCGGTCGAGGTCACGCCGCAGCATTTGACGCTCGCCACGCCCGATGCCTACGAGGTGCTCGGCACCAAAGCGCAGATGAACCCGCCGCTCCGCGACCGCTATCACCGCGAGCTTCTATGGTGGGGGCTGGAGCGGGGCGTGGTCGACGTGCTGGGCTCCGATCACGCGCCCCACACACTCGACGAGAAGAGCAAAAGCTACCCCGCCACGCCGTCGGGCATGCCGGGCGTGCAGACCCTGGTGCCGGTCATGCTCGACCACGTCAATGCCGGACGCTTGAGCCTCGCCCGGTTTGTCGACCTGACCAGCGCCGGCCCGCAGCGCATTTTCGGCATCGCCGGCAAAGGGCGGATCGCCGTAGGCTACGACGCCGACCTCACCATTGTCGACCTCAAGGCCGAGCGTGTGATCGAGGACGGCTGGATCGGCAGCAAATGCGGCTGGACCCCCTTCGCCGGGCGGCGCGTGCGCGGCTGGCCGGTGGGTACGCTGGTGCGCGGGCGGCTGGCCATGTGGGAGGGTGAGGTTGGCCAGCCCCAAGGCCGGCCGGTCCGCTTCGACGAGGCGCTGCAACCTACTGAATGAAATAATGCCAGACGCCGTTCGGCGAGATGCCGAGCCGGTAATAGCTATATTTGCCGTCCTTCTTCATCGGCATGGCGAGCGACGGCGCGACGATGCGGTAGAGCTCCACCTCCTGCGCCGGCGTCAGCTTGGCAAGGTCGATCTCGGCGAAATAGGGCCAGACATACATTTCGTCTTGCCCCGTCCTAACGCGCACATAGCCCGCGGACATGACATTGAGCATGGCGGCCAGCACGTCGCGCCCGGTGCCGTCGGCCGATTGTTTCTTCCAATAGGCGATTGGGTCTTCGACGTAGGCGGCGGCGACCATCGGCTTCAGCTCGTTCGATTCGAATACCGGCCGCATGTTCTCGATCTCGCCGCTTTGCGCCGCCGCCGCGATCTGTTCAAGCATGCGCTTGACCGGGTCGGGCAGCGCGTGGAAATCGTAAAGCACCTCAGGGGTCTGGCCGGAGGTCTTGCCGCCCGTTTTTGCCGCCGCGGAGGTCGCGCCGGGAAGCGCTTTGGGTGCTTCGTTCTGAGCATGGACAAGGGCGGCAGTGCCAGCTACCAATGCGGCGAGGGCAATCACGACAAGGATTCTGCGGCGATTCATGCCTGACTCCATGACAGCGCGATCAATGTCGCAGATCGGGATGCGAGCGCAAGTGCAGGTCTCGATGACGCCTCGGCGCGCGGCCTCCTCGATGAGCGAATAGGCCCTGGCGTTGCAGGCAGGCGCGCAAATCGTCCTAACCACCCTTCAGCTTGTGCTCGCCGGCCTCGGCATCGGCGTGCTGATGGCGGCGCCGATCGGGCCGGTCAACGTTCTCGTCATTCAGCGGGCGGTGGCGGGCGGTTTCTGGGCCGGCCTTGCCGCGGGCCTCGGTGCCGTGGCAGGCGACGGCCTGTTGGCAGCCATCGCCGCCTTCAGCGTCACCGCGATCTCCGATGCGATGAGTGCCTATGCCGGCTGGATTCAATCTATCGGCGGGCTGCTGTTGATCGGCTTTGGCCTCGCGCTCTTGCTCACGAGGCCCGCTCTGACCATTCCGGTAGGCGAGAAGTCCCATCTTCTAGAGCACACGGGAATCATCCCGCAGACTTTCTTCCTCACCGTCACCAATCCCGGGGCCATTCTCGGCATGGCGGCGATGATCGGCGGCCTCGGCTCGCTGGTCGGCGGCCTTAACACCTATGTCGACGCGCTGCTCCTCGTCGCGGCGGTGATGGGCGGCAGCCTCCTATGGTGGCTCGGCCTGTCGGAGCTAATTGCCACCATCAGGCACAAGCTGACCGAGGCACGGCTGAAGCTCATCAATCGGATCGCCGGGGGCGTGCTGATCGCCTTCGGGCTGATCCTCTTGCTCGACGGCTTCATCCTTTAGATCGATCCGGTCGACCTATTGCGAGGTGCGCCGCAACGTGAATTCGCCGTGGTGGATGCGGCGAGACAGGCCATTGGTCATCTTGGCCACCGCGTCCTCGCCATAAACGCCGATCAGATCGGCGAGCGCCGCAAACAGAGCGGCATTGGCGAGCATTTCCGGCTCGATGCCGTCATGCAGCGCCTCTTCCCAGGCATCGAGGATGTATCTGAGCGCCGCGTGCTTCTGCGTTTCGCTCTGCGAGGATCGCGGCGTTCGCGGTACTGATCGCAAATCTGGCGCCCCCTTATGGCTGGCGGAAACCCGGTTGAGTGTCACAACTACACCCCCCCTCCGCCCCCGGGACGACAGAGTGAACTAACGGTTAATCTTTACGCTTAAGTTTTAGGGATCAGTCGGGCGGTTCTTCTTGGGAATCGGGCGCGCCCGCGTCTAGCGGGTCCGGCGGAGTGGCCTGGGCGCTGTCTCCCGCCTGATTTGGCTCGGAGGCAGGGGTGCCGGGTGGAGGCTCGGGCGTGGCCCCGGTCTGGTCCGTCGCGGGCGCTGGAGCATCGCTGTTGGCATCGGGCGAGCCCTCAGGCTTGGCGTCGGCCGGCCCCTTGCTGGCGAAGGTGGAGCCTTGGGCGAGCGAGGCAGCGATGGACGCCCCTTCGCTGCTGAAGCGGACGGTCGCAAGCGTGGCCGACTGGGTGCAGCTGCGATAGGTGCGCCGATAGCCGCGGTAGCCGTCGTTGAAGCTGTTGACCAGCTTGGCGCGCCGCACGGCGGTAGTGCCCTCGTTCCTGAGGATTTCCTTCATCTGGTCGCGCCAGATCTGCCCTTCTTCGGCCCCGCACAGCTCGCGTAAATAGTGCACGGCCCCGAGAATCTCGGCGAGCCGCATCAGCTTGTTGTCATAGGGGCGATCGTCGGGAGGAGGGGGCGCCGAGCTCTCCCGCGGCACGATCGGCGGCAGGTCGTCGCCGGGAGGCTTGGCCCGGACCCTGGGCTTGGGGGCTGCCGCTTTCGGCTGGCTGAACCAATCGAAGAACTGGGCCTCGGCGGCGGGCGCAAAGGCCAGGCACGACCACGCCATGCACAGCGTGCCGAACCCAAGGATGAGGAAGCGCGCCCGTCTCATGACAGACTGACTAGCGCCAATTTTTGTTGAAATCTAGCCGTCAGGGCGTCCTGAGCCGGTGCATCGCAGTCCAAATGAGCTCAGCCGCGCCCTCGGTCATCGGCAGGGCGTCGATATCGTCCAAATGCACCCATTCGGCCGCCTCGGCGTCGCTGCCCGCCGTGAGGCTCCCGCCGATGGGGCGCCCGTAAAACACGGTGAGCCGATAGGCTGAGGTGTCGCCGGGACCCTCCGGCGCGACCTTGACCGTGTCGATGATCCCTTCGACTTCGGCTTCGATGCCGGTTTCCTCCTTAAGCTCGCGGCAGGCCGCCTGGCGCGGCGTCTCGTCGCCCTCGATCTTGCCGCCGGGCAAGCTCCACAAGCCGGCGAACGGCGCGCGGCCGCGCTTCACCAGCAGCACCTTGCGGTCCTTGAACACGGCGATGCTCGCGCCGTCGCGGGGCGCGAGATCATGGCGGGGAGGAAGGTGCGCGGTCATGGAGCCGGCTTCAGCTTGGGTCGCCGGCATCGTCAGGTCAATCAGCGGGTACCGAACAGGGCGTCGATCGCGGCTTGGCCGCCGACATCGCCGATCGTGTCGGGATCGGTCCGGTCGGCCAGCGCTTCGCCGTTGGCGATCGCGTTGGCCTCGTCGATCAGGACGCGAAGCCGCTGGGCGGCCTGCTCGCAGGTCTTGTTCAGGGCCTTGGGGTTGCCGGTCAGTTGGCCCGCCACCTCGGCGACCAGCGTGACCGCCTCGCCATGCAGCCGCGCCACCGCCTCGTCGAAACGCGCCCTGATCTTGGGCGGCGCCCGGCGATAGGCGGCGATGGCCAGGTTCTTGTCGCGGAACCCCGATTCGGCGAAATGTTCCTCATAGGTCAGCGGCCGCCAGGACAGGAGGTCGTCGGCAAAGCCCTGCGGCTCCGACGAGATCGCCTCGAGCAGCATCACCAACTCGTGGAAGTGGTTGAGATAATCGCTTGCGAGCAGCGTCGATTCGTTGATGTTGGTGCCGGGGATATGCGAGCGGAAATGGCCGATCATGGCCGAACGGAAGGCCGAGACGATGTCCTCCCGGCTCACGTCCTCGTGGATTTCCCCTTGTCGGGGATCGGGTTTCTCGGCAGCAAACATCGCCATATAGACTAACGCAACTGGGGGCCTTTGGAACGGATGGAGTGTTGCCCGATCATGATTGCCAAACAGTTACCGGGACCCGACCACGATGTGCTCGCGCTATAGCCTCACCTCTCCGCCGGAAGCGGTGCGCGCCTATTTCGGTTATCGCGACACGCCGAACTTTCCGGCGCGCTACAATATCGCCCCCACGCAAGCCGTCGCCGTGGTGCGCCACGACCGGGAAGGCCAGCGTCAGTTCCGGCTGATGCGCTGGGGCCTGCTGCCGTCCTTCGTCAAGGATCTCAAGCAATTCCCCACCCTGATCAATGCGCGCTCGGAAGAGGTGCTGGACAAGCCGTCGTTCCGCCAGGCCATGCGTTATCGCCGCTGCCTGGTGCCGGCCGACGGGTTCTATGAATGGACCGGGCCCAAGGGCAAGCGCCGGCCCTTTTTGCTCCGCCCGCATGCGCCCCAGCTGATCGCCTTTGCCGGCATCTATGAGCGCTGGCGCGATGCCGAAGGCGCGGAGATCGATAGCGTCGCTATTCTTACTTGTCCCGCCAATCGCACGGTCGGGCCGTTGCATGACCGTATGCCGGTGGTGCTGCCCGTCGAGCATTTCGAGGCGTGGCTCGACGTCAAGGGGACGGACGCGGCGACGGCGCTTGCGCTGTTGCAACCCGCGTCCGACGATCTGCTCGAGGCGATCGAGATGCACCCCAAGATCAACGACTCCAAACGCGACGAGCCCGGCATCCAACAGCCGCTCGAACCGTCGCTACTTTAGAGGACCAGGCCAATGCTCCCAGCCGAAATCATCGCGCGCTTTCGCATCGACAAGAGCAGCGGTTTCAAGCTCGCCGACTGCGATCCCGGCGACACCTGCGGACTCGACATCGACAAGAAGGAAGCCAAGGAGCTGCTCGAGACCGGCGTGAAGCGCCTCGCCAAGTTGCAGGAGCGGCTCTATGCCGAGGGGCATTGGGCCGTGCTTGCGATCCTGCAAGGGATCGATACGTCGGGCAAGGATGGCGTCATCAAGCACGTCCTCTCGGGCGTCAATCCGCAAGGCTGCGAGGTTCATTCCTTCAAGCAACCCAGCTCGCTCGAGCTCGCGCACGATTTTCTATGGCGCTGCACCGTCGCGCTGCCCGCGCGCGGCCGCATCGGCATCTTCAACCGCTCCTATTACGAGGAAACGGTGGTCGTACGCGTCCATCCCGAGCTGCTCGAAAAGCAAAACCTGCCGCCGAAGCTCGTGACCGACGACATCTGGCAGCAGCGCTACGAGGACATCAACAATTTCGAACTGCACCTCGCGCGCAGCGGCACGGTGCCGACCAAGTTCTTCCTCAACATCTCCAAGGACGAGCAATTGGAGCGCCTGCTGGCGCGCAGCGACGATCCCGACAAAAGGTGGAAGTTCTCGCTCTACGACGTCGAGGAGCGCAAGCTGTGGGACAAATTTATCGCGGCCTACGATGACACCATCCGCCACACCGCGACGGCGCACGCGCCGTGGTATGTCGTGCCGGCCAATCACAAATGGTTCTCGCGTCTGCTGGTCGCGGCCGTGCTGGTCGAACGGCTGGAAGCGCTCGACCTGCAATTTCCGAAATTCGATGAAGCCGAGGCAGCGGCGCTGGAGAAGGCGCAGGCCGGGCTGCGTGAAGAGGCGAAGAAGCTCAAGCGCTGAGGACGCGCGGCGTCCTTGGTTCTAGCGGCAGAAGGTAATGTAGCACCAGGAGCCACGCGGGGTGCGTACGGCACATTCGCTCAAGGCTCGCCTTTTCGCCGATGAACAATACGAGTGCGCCCCCCAGCCCCAGCCATATGAGCTACGGGCCTCGCAATAGCAGGCGAATGCCTGAGAGGGCATTGCGCTGACGACTCCCGCCAATATTGCGGCTGCGGCAACGATTAAACTCGCCTTTTTCATACGACCTCCCCAAGTTTTATACTCGCAACATGGCCAGCCTGGAGAAAATTTAATGGACCGCTTCGTCGACTAGATTGGATGACGGTGCCTTATATGGTACCCATACTTCCGTCTCAAGAATACCGCTGAGGAAAAGAACATGTACAAGAAAGTTGCGCTGCTGACGGCCTGCGTGGCCGCTACCGCTCTTTTGCTCGCGGTCAGTTCGGCTCAGGCGGCCGACGAGGGCGGTGAGGGCGGCGGTTCCACTGCGAGCGCAGCCGAGATGCCCGACATCTGCAAGGCCCAGGCCGCAAAGCGCAACCTGACGGGCTCCGAAGCAGAGGAATATCTCAAGCAGTGCGCGGCTCCGATCGGCGACGCTGAAAGAAGCGCGGCGCCGGACGACAGGCTCGAGGGCCAACTCTAACTCGATCTGTTTACGGGCTGGCGGTGACGAGCAGGACGGCGAGCCCGTCATGGCCTTTGGCGCCGACGGTCTGCAGCGCGGTGCCGCTGACGCGCGGGTCGGCGGCGGCCAGCTCGAAGAAGCGGCGCATGCCCTGAACATTGGCATCGCCGTCGGCGTCGAGCACGGCGCCCTCGCGAACCACATTGTCGACGATGATCAGCGAGAATCGGCGCGACAGCTTGACCGCCCATTGGAAATAGCCGGGCGTGCCGGGCTTGTCGGCGTCGATGAAGATGAGATCGAACGGACCTTCCGCCGCGAGGCCGGGCAGTGTGTCCTGCGCGCGGCCGACCCGCACGTCCACGACGCTGGCGAGCCCGGCTTGGGCGATATTGGCGCGAGCGATTTCGGCGTAGTCGGGGTTGGCCTCTAGCGTGATGAGCTGCCCGTCAGGGGGAAGGCCGCGCGCCAGCCAGATCGTGCTGTAGCCGCCGAGCGTGCCGATCTCCAAAATCCGCCTCGCGCCAATCGCCCGCGCCAGCAGCATCAGCAGCTTGCCCTGATTGGGCGCGACACTGATCCGAGGCAACCCGGCCTGCTCGCTTGCCGCCAGTGCCGCTTCCAGGACGTCATCGCCCGGGACCAGGCAGTCCTGGAGATAGTCGTCGATCGCGGTCCACAGCTCGTCGGTCTCAAGCCGCTTCATAACAGCTTCCCGGGGTTGAGGATGAAATTGGGGTCGAACACCGCCTTGATCTTGCGCATCAGCTCGATCTCGACCGGCCCCTTGGCATGCGGGAGCAGATCGCGCTTCAACCGGCCAATGCCGTGCTCGGCGCTGATCGAGCCGCCGAGGTCGAGCACGATCTCGTGCACCGCGGCGTTGAGCGCCTCCCAATAATTCAAGAAAATCGCGCGCTCCATGCCGGGCGGCTGGCTGACATTGTAGTGGATGTTGCCGTCGCCGAGATGGCCGAACGGTACCGGCCGCGCGCCCGGGATCAGCAGTTCGACCAGCTGATTGGCCCGCGCCACAAATTCCGGCACGCTTGCCACCGGCACCGCGATGTCGTGCTTGATACTGCCGCCTTCGTGCTTCTGCACCTCGCTCATCAATTCGCGCAGGCGCCACAGCCCTTCGCTTTGCGCCAGCGAGGAGGCGATCACCGCGCTGTCGATCTCGCCGGCCTTGACGCCCTCGCCGAGCACGCTCTCGGCGAGCCGCGCCAGCTCCTCGCCCTCGCGCGGGCTGGTGAGGTCGAACAGCACGTACCAGGGATAGGCGGAGTCGAACGGGTCGCGCACGTTGCTGCCGTGACTGAGCACGAATTCGATGCCGATGCGCGGCAGGACCTCGAATGCGGTCAGCGCCGGGCCGGCGCGCGCCAAGAGTCGCGCGAAGATGGCAGGCGCGGTGTCGAGCGCGCTCAATCCGGCCATGCAGGTCACCTTCTCAGCGACCTTGGGGAACAGGCGCAACACCGCCGCGGTGATGATGCCGAGCGTCCCCTCCGAGCCGATCATGAGGTCCTTGAGGTCGTAGCCCGAATTGTCCTTGCGCAGCGATTTGAGGCCGTTCCACACTTGACCGTCGGCGAGCACGACTTCGAGGCCGAGGGCCAGGTTGCGGGCGCTGCCGTAAGCGAGCACCGCGGTGCCTCCGGCATTGGTGGCAAGCACGCCGCCGATCTGCGCGCTGCCCTCCGAGGCGAGGCTCAAAGGGAACAGGCGGCCGGCGCTCGCCGCCACTTGCTGGGCGTTTGCAAGCACCAGGCCTGCTTCCACCGTCATGGTGTTGGAGGCGAGGTCGATGTCGCGCACGCGATCGAGCCGCTCGAGCGACACCACCACCTCGTGGCCGGTCTCGAACGGGATCTGCCCGCCGACCAGCCCGGTATTGCCGCCTTGCGGCACGATCGCGGTCTTGGCCTCGTTGGCGAGCTTCAGGATGGCGGCGATCTCTTCGGTTTCGCCGGGCTTGAGCACCAGCGCCGCCTTGCCCCGATAGCGGTCGCGCCATTCCACGAGATAAGGCGCCATCGCCGCCTCGTCGCGAATGGCGTAATCCTCACCCACGATGCGAACCAGCGCATCGATGGTCTCCCGGCTCGGCCTCTGGTGTCTCTGCTCGGCCTTCATAGGACAGCGCTAGCGCTGATTGGCGGCGCGCTGCAAGCGGTCGTTGATGGCCTCGCCAAGCCCGTGGGCGGGAATCGGCATCACGGCGATAGCCGTGGCCCCGGACCGGTCGAGGTCTCGGAGCGCCGCGAACAGTCTGGCCGCAGCCTCTTCGAGATTGCCGCTCGCACTGAGATTGATAGTGGCGCGGGCCCCGGCCGGGACATCTCCGCCGAATGCCAGCAGAGCCTCGTCGGGGGCGACGCTGACCGCGCCGAGCCTGAGCGGCGTTGAGGGCGCATAATGAGTTTCAAGCTGGCCGGGCGAAGCGCCGCGATGATTGGCTGCGGCGGCGGCAAGCGGCGCACCGAGCACCAGCTCGATCGCCTCGCGCGCGAGCGCCCCCGGCCTGAGCAAAGCGGGTGCGTCGCCCAACACGGCGACCACCGTCGACTCGATGCCGAGCGGGCAGCGGCCCCCGTCCAGGATCATGGCCGGCCGGTCGTCGAGCTCGGCCTCGACATGGGCCGCGGTGGTGGGACTGATGCGACCCGAGCGATTGGCGCTCGGCGCGGCGATGGGAAGCTGCACCGTGGCGAGCAGCGCTTGCGCGACCGGATGGGCCGGTGCCCTGAGCGCAATCGTCTCCAGCCCCGCGCTGACCAGGTCGACGATGCCGCTTGCGGGGCGCTTCTTGAGCACCAGCGACAACGGCCCCGGCCAGAACGCTTGCGCCAACATCCGCGCCGTGTCGGTCACCACGGCATATTTCTCAGCCTCGCCGAGGCCGGGCACATGCACGATCAGCGGATTGAAGCGCGGCCGTTCCTTGGCGGCGAACACCTTGGCCACGGCGCGCGCATCGAGCGCATTGGCGCCGAGCCCATAGACGGTCTCGGTGGGAAAGGCGACGATATCGCCGCGGGCGAGCGCCTCCGCGGCGTGCCTGATGGCCTCTTGAGTGGCGGGAACGACGGGCATCGCGCCATTTCGCGTGTTACCACGGCGCGGTCAAGCTAGAGTGACGCGAACCGAATCCGCACGGTAACCATACATCTGCTCATGACGACCTTGCTACTCACCCATCCCGCCTGCCTCGAGCACGACACGGGCTACGGCCACCCCGAGCGGGCCGACCGGTTGCGCGCCATCGACGATGCGCTCGCCGCCCCCGCCTTCAAGGCACTGAAGCGCGAGCAGGCGCCGCTTGCCGATCTTGCCGCGATCGAGCGCCTGCATCCCAAGGCCTATGTGGAAATGGTCAAGGCCTCGATTCCCAAGCGCGACCACGCCTGGCTCGACCCCGATACGGTGGTGTCGCCGGGAAGCTGGGAGGCCGCCTTGCGCGCGACCGGCGCCTGCATCTACGCGGTCGATCAGGTCGTGGCGGGGAATGCCGACAATGTTTTCTGCGCCGTGCGCCCGCCGGGCCATCATGCCGAGCCGTCCCGCGCCATGGGCTTCTGCCTGTTCAACACCGTCGCGGTCGCGGCGCTGCATGCCCGCGCCAAGCACGGCGCCAAACGGGTGGCGGTGGTCGATTTCGACGTGCATCACGGCAACGGAACCCAGGCCGCGTTCTGGACCGATAAGGATCTGTTCTACGGCTCGACCCATCAGATGCCGCTGTTTCCCGGCACCGGCGCATTGAACGAGACCGGCGTCGGCAACATCTTCAACGCGCCGCTTGCCCCCGGCGACGATGGCGACGATTTCCGCGTCGCCTTCGAGCAGCGCATCCTGCCGGCGCTCGACCAATTCGCTCCCGACATGTTGCTGGTCTCGGCCGGCTTCGACGCCCATGTCAGGGACCCGTTGGCCCAGCTCAGACTGGTCGAGGCGGATTTCGCCTGGGTGACCGAGAAACTGGTGGAGGCGGCCGCCAAGCATTGCGGCGGCAAGTTGGTCTCGACGCTCGAAGGCGGCTACGACCTCGACGCGCTCGGCGCTTCCACCGCAATCCATGTCGAGACCCTGATGGGGGCTGCCTCTTGAGGCGGGCCTCCCGAGGCGAGCCTCTTGATTGGCATGGCCGGAAGGGGCTAAGGCAGGTCATGGCCGAACCGACCGACCATTCCGACATCAAGACCATGAGCTTCGAGCAGGCGCTCAAGGAGCTTGAGTCGATCGTCGACCGTCTGGAGAAGGGCGATGTCGAGCTCGAAGCCTCGATCCTGATCTACGAGCGGGGCGAGGCGCTGAAGACCCATTGCGACGGGCTGCTGCGCAAGGCCGAAGCGCGGGTCGAGAAGATCTCGCTCAACCAGAACGGCGAGCCGACCGGCACCGAGCCCCTCGACGTCGGCGATTAGCCTCCCCCCTCTTTGTTGCCCTTGCTTCTAACCCTCGCAGCCTGGGGGACATGACACGATTTGGCCGGTCTCATAGGATAGTTGCAAGCCAGGCTCGTGGCCGATAAAGGTGCATTACGCGTTTGATCCTTCTCTCCTTTTCCCAGAAATCAGCCGGGTAAAGCGAATGAGCGCCGAAAGTCCTACGCCGCTGCTCGATCGGATCCACGAACCGAAGGATTTGCGCGCCCTTCAGGACCACGAGTTGAAGCAGCTCGCCGAAGAATTGCGACAGGAGCTGATCGCCGCGGTGGCCGTGACCGGCGGCCATCTCGGGGCCGGCCTCGGCGTGGTCGAGCTCACCATCGCGCTGCATCACGTGTTCGACACGCCCGCCGACAGGCTGATCTGGGATGTCGGTCATCAGTCCTATCCGCACAAGATCTTGACCGGCCGCCGCGACCGCATCCGCACGCTGCGCCAAGCCGGCGGCCTGTCGGGCTTCTGCAAGCGCGCCGAGAGCGAGTACGACATGTTCGGCGCCGGCCATTCCTCGACTTCGATCTCCGCCGGCCTCGGCATGGCGGTGGCCCGCGACCTCGACGGCAAGAGCCACAACGTGGTTGCCGTGATCGGCGACGGCGCCATGAGCGCAGGGATGGCCTATGAGGCCATGAACAATGCCGGCGCCATGGATTCGCGCCTGATCGTCATTCTCAACGACAACGACATGTCGATCGCGCCGCCGGTCGGCGCCATGAGCGCGTATCTTGCCAAGCTCATCTCCGGCGGCACCTATCGCCGCTTCCGCCGCTTCCTCAAGAACCTCGCCGGCAAGCTTCTGCCCAGAACCTGGCAGAAGCGCGCGGCCCGCGCCGAGGAGTTCACCCGCGGCTTCTGGACCGGCGGCACGCTGTTCGAGGAGATGGGCTTCTATTACGTCGGCCCGATCGACGGGCACAATTTCGATCATCTGCTGCCCGTGCTGCGCAACGTGCGCAACATGAGGAACGGCCCGATCCTGGTTCATGTCGTGACCCAGAAGGGCAAAGGCTACGGCCCCGCCGAAATCTCGGCCGACAAGTTCCACGGCGTCGGCAAGTTCAATGTTGTGACCGGCGCGCAGGAGGCGCAGGCCGCCGGCACGCCACCGAGCTACACCAAGGTATTCGCCAATGCGCTGATCGAGGAAGCGCGCGCCGACGACAAGATCGTCGCTATCACCGCGGCCATGCCGTCGGGCACGGGCATCGACCGCTTCGCCGAAGTGTTTCCCGAGCGCTCGTTCGACGTCGGCATCGCCGAGCAGCACGCGGTGACCTTCGCCGCCGGACTTGCGGCCGAAGGCTTGAAGCCGTTTGCCACTATCTATTCGACCTTTCTCCAGCGCGCCTATGACCAGGTCGTGCATGACGTCGCCATCCAGAAGCTGCCGGTCCGCTTCGCCATCGACCGGGCCGGACTGGTCGGCGCCGACGGTCCGACCCATGCCGGCGCGTTCGACGTGGCCTTCCTGTCATGCCTGCCGGGCATGGTGGTGATGGCGGCGGCCGATGAGGTCGAGCTGATGCACATGGTGGCGACCGCTGCGGCGATCGACGACGGTCCGTCGGCGTTCCGCTATCCGCGCGGGGAGGGGACCGGCGTCAAGCTGCCCAAGCGCGGCACCAGGCTTGAGATCGGCAAGGGCCGCATCCTGCGCGAGGGCTCGGCGGTGGCGTTGCTGTCGTTCGGCGCGCGGCTGCCGGAATGTTTGGCGGCGGCCGATCAGCTCGCAGGCTTCGGCCTGCCCACCACCGTGGCCGATGCGCGATTCGCTAAGCCGCTGGACATGGACCTGCTACGCCAGCTTGCCGCCAATCACGAGGTGCTGCTGACCGTCGAGGAAGGGTCGAGCGGCGGGTTCGGCGCCATGGTGCTCCAGGCGCTCGCCCGCGAAGGTCTGCTCGACCGCGGCCTCAAAGTGCGGACGCTCCATCTGCCCGACCGCTTCATCGAGCAAAACAAGCCGCAAGCCATGTATGCGGAGGCCGGGCTCGATGCGCGCGGCATCGTCGCCGCGGTATTTATGGCGCTCGGCAAGGACATCGGCGCCGCCGAACTCGCCCGCCTCGCCTGACGCTTCGCCTACTCGATCTGGCAGTCTTGGCTGAACTTGCTGACCCCGTCGGCGCGGCCCTGGTCCGACAGCGTGGCGCTGGTCTTGCCGATGGTCACCGTCACCGGACCGGCTTGGCGCAAAACCTCCAGCACCGGCTTGACCGCGATATCGCTTGCCTCGGCGAACATCACGCCATTGGCCTCGTCGAGCGCCGCCTCGCCCTCGACCTGCGATTTCGCCTCACCGGCTGTGAGCTCGATGGTGAGCGCCTCGCCCGGCTTGACGCCGTCGATCTGGATATGCACGTCGAGCACGGCGATGCCCATGGCATCGAAGCAGGACAAGAGAAAGAGTGGGACCTTGGCCGGATCGAGCGGCCCGTAAGCAAGCGAGATGAAGCCTTCGCTCGCCTTCTCGACCCACACCAGGGTCTCTTGCGCGCGTGACGCGCCGACGGGCGCAGACGCGCCCGCGGCCAGGCAAACGGCAAGAAGCAAGCGCGCTTGGTTACGGCTCATCATTTACGCAAATGCTTTCGTGTGGGTGCGAGTTGCAGCCGGACGGCGCTTTTGTTTAGTCGAGCTTGCAGACCATAGCAAACTCGGAAACCGCCTCAGCGCGGCCATTCTCGGGCAACGACTGCGAAATCCCGGGCCCTTTGGCCCAACCGTCCCCAGGCGATTGGAGTACGGCTAACACCGGCTTCACGGCGAAGCTCTCCGCCCGATAGACGAAGTTACCTCCGTCGTCGGTCGCAGTCTTCGCTGGCAGCGAGGTCTTCGCCGACCCGGCTTCGATCTCGATAGTTACCGGCTTGCCGTCTTCGCCGCTTTCGCTCTGCGCCCCGACATCGAGCTGCGTGGTCTTACGCTTGGTGTCGCAAAGCAGGAAGAATGTGGTCGTGTCGATATCTTCGGTCGACCCATAAATGAGCGAGGCCTTGCTCGGAGTTTGTTTCGGCTGCTTGACCACCCACCAGGCAAAATCGTCGGCCCTTGTAGCGCCGGCCGAGCCCACCACAAGCGAGGCGGCCAGGAGAAGAGCCAGGTGCCTAGCGGCCATCGGTGCGAACCGGCGCACTTTGCGTGGCTGCTGCTTATCAGCGGCCGGCATGCAGCCTGGCCGCTGACACGGCCGCCTGCACCGCCGGGAAGAAGCCCGCGAAGGTCGGATCGAACTCATGATAGTTGCAGGTGAGTTCGTCCCCTTGCGAGATGTCCACCAGCGCATAGCCCTTGTCGAACACGCGGAAGTCGGTGTTGGGCGCAAGACAGTGATTCATAAAGCGCCCGTTGTCGCTGTCGACGACCACCACGCCCGGCATCTCCAGATGCGGATAGCTGTAGCGGGCGATGAAATCCTGCATGTGGGGCGGAAAACTCTCGATCTCGCGGCGGTCGATGAAGATGTCGAATTTGGGGTTGAGATCCCACATCAGACGTCCGGCTGGAATGAACTCACCGGCAAAAACGCCGAGGCCTTCGATGGCGCTCGGCGCAACGTAGCTGCTGACCGTCAGCATCGTCTGGTTCCTTGTTGGGGCTGAAGTTCAAACGCACTCATGCGGTATTTTCCGTGGCCTCCGTGCCGACGGCGACCAAGCTCCGCTTGCGGCGGAGACGCCGCCGCTTGAGAGCCCTGATGCGGCGCTCGAGATAGGGCGAGAAATGCCCGGCGTAGCGTTCCCACAGCGCGGGATTGCGCCAGTCCTCGCCCGTCACGCGGCCGCGACACAGCGTCGATCCGCACTCACACTCGAACTCGTCGTAGGACGAGCCGTCGCACATGGCGTAATCGATGGTCACTTCTTCGCCGGGCTGGATGCGGTGCAAGGCGACGATGGCCACCTGCCCGTCAAGACCGGCATTCGGCTCGCACGAATGATTGATGAAGTCCGGCCCCTCGTCCGGTCCATGCGAGGCGAGGTAAAGTCTCTCCTCGACCTGAACCGTGTGGCGCCTGATGTCGTCCGGCAGCTCGTCGAGCTCTTCGGTCGAGACGATGCGTCCGGTCCAAACGGCGATAAGCTCGCCGGACTCGATCACATCCCGAGCGTAGACGGCCTTGCCGCCAGTCACGTCACGATTTTGGACTTCGCACTTATCGGTAAGGTAAGCCGTACTGTCCGGGCTCACGAGACCTCCGCGTATGCGCGCCGAGCGGGGCGCTCCGCAGTATAGTTGTTGGCGGTGCCCGGCCGCTCCCGGCTTGACACCCGCGCGCGAGAGATTCCCCGACGCCCGCGAAGCATATGAGAAGCTTTTGTGCCCATCTACAAAAAAACGCGGCTTGATCGATTATTGGTGGAGAGGGGGCTGGCGCCGACTCGGACCCAAGCGGCCGACCTGATCCGGCGCGGCTGCGTCGCCGTCGCGGGTAAGCCGGCGCCGAAGCCGGGCGCCCTGGTGACCGCGGATGCCGAGCTGGCCGTCAGCCCCGAGGCCCGCGCCTACGTTTCCCGTGGCGGACTCAAGCTGGCGGCGGCGCTCGATGCCTTCGGCTTCGACCCCAGCGGCACGGTAGCGCTCGATATCGGCGCCTCGACCGGGGGCTTCACCGACGTCCTGATCGCCCGCGGAGCGGCCAAAATCTATGCCGTGGATGTCGGCCGGGGCCAGCTCCACGCCAAGCTCGCGGTCGACCCCAAAATCATCGCCATGGAAGGCACCGACGCACGGACGCTAGATCGGCAGGTGATTCGCGAGGAGGTGACCGCCATCGTCGCCGATGTCAGCTTCATCGGGCTGCCCTTGGCGCTGCCCGCCGCCCTCGGCCTGGCCGCGCCGGGCGCCTGGCTGGTGGCTCTGGTCAAGCCGCAATTCGAGGCCGGACGCGCGGCAGTCGGCAAAGGCGGCATCGTCCGGAACGAAGCCGATCGGCGGAAAGCTGTGGAAAAGGTGCGGGCGTTTATCGAGGACGCCGGCTGGACGGTGGTGGGCGAGATCGCCTCGCCGATCCTGGGCGGCAGCGGCAACGCGGAATTCCTGATCGGCGCTCGTTTGGCGCCCTAGCCTTTGCCGGTTTGGGCCCGGTGGCGGAGATAATGGTCGGCCAGCACGATTGCCGTCATCGCCTCGCCGATCGGCACCGCCCTGATGCCGACGCAAGGATCGTGGCGGCCTTTGGTCGAGATCTCCGTGTCGTGGCCTTTCGCGTCGACCGTCCGGCGCGGCGTCAGGATCGACGAGGTCGGCTTGACCGCGAAGCGGGCCACGATCGGCGCACCCGTAGAGATGCCGCCAAGGATGCCGCCGGCGTTGTTGGTCAGGAATTCCGGCGTCCCGTCCTTCTTCATGCGCATCTCGTCGGCGTTCTCCTCGCCCGACAACGCCGCCGAGGCGAAGCCCGCGCCGATCTCGACCCCCTTCACCGCGTTGATGCTCATCAACCCGGAGGCGATGTCCTGGTCGAGCTTGCCGTAGACCGGGGCGCCGAGCCCCGGCGGCACGCCCTCGGCCACGATCTCGATCACCGCGCCGGCCGACGAGCCCTTCTTCCGCACCTGATCGAGAAACTCGGCCCACACCCGCGCGGTCTTGGCGTCGGGGCAGAAGAACGGGTTGTTGCCGACCTCGTCCCAATCCCAGTTGCGGCGGTCGATCTCGTACGGCCCGATCTGGGTGAGCGCGCCGCGCACCCTTAAGCCCGGCACGACTTTCCGCGCGATGGCGCCGGCCGCCACCCGGTTGGCGGTCTCCCGCGCGCTGGCCCGGCCCGAGCCGCGCCAATCGCGCAAGCCGTATTTCATCAAATAGGTGTAGTCGGCGTGGCCCGGGCGGAACTTGTCCTTGATCTCGCCGTAGTCCTTGGAGCGCGCGTCCATATTGGCGATTTCGAGTGCGATCGGCGTGCCGGTGGTGACCTGCCCGCCGTCCTCGCCGGTGAACACGCCGGACAGGATGCGCACCTGGTCTGGCTCCTGGCGCTGGGTGGTGTAGCGCGACTGGCCGGGCTTGCGCTTGTCGAGATAAGCCTGGATCTCGGCCTCGGTGATCGGGATGCCGGGCGGGCAGCCGTCGACCACGCAGCCGATCGCCGGCCCGTGGCTCTCGCCCCAGGTGGTGATGCGGAACAGATGGCCGAAACTATTGTGCGACATGGGTTCTTTTAAGAGCGTGGCTGGCTTGCGTCCAGCCATGGGAATAGCGCCAATCTCGCAACAAAGTCTTTCGTCATACCCGGGGACCATCCGGCTCGCTTGCCTTGCATGCTAAAGTGCCGCCGGCAGCCCGACTGAGAGAGTATCGATGAGCGTAATTCAGACCCGCAGCCACCAGATGTTTCCGGTGCTGGACGCCGGCCAGGTCGAAACGGCCAAGCGCTTCGCCAGCGGGCCGCCCCGGGATTTCGCGCCCGGCGAGTCGGTATTCGACGCGGGCGTAGCCAATGCGCCCGCCTGGCTCGTGCTCAAGGGTTCGATCGATGTCGTCCGCCGCGATGGTCTCAACCGCGAGACGGCGATCACCACCCACCATCCCGGTCAGTTCTCGGGCGAGGTCAGCCAGCTTGCCGGGCGCCAGTCGCTTGCCGCGGGCAGCGCCGGAGCGGAGGGCTGCACCGCGCTTCCGTTCGACGCGGCGCATGTACGCGCCTTGATGATCGGTTCGGCCGAGATCGGCGAGATCCTGATGCGCGCGTTCATTCTCCGGCGGGTCGGACTGCTGGAAGAGGGCGGGGTCGGCTCGGTGCTGGTCGGCGAACCCGGCACGCCCGATCTTACCCGCCTGCAAGGCTTCCTCGCCCGCAACGGCTATCCCTGCACCGTGCTCGACGCCGCGAATGACGCCGACGGGCGTGCCGTGGTCGAGCGCTTCGGCGTCCTCCCCGGCGAGTTGCCGATCATGCTGTGCCCGAACGGGGTGGTGCTGAGGCGTCCGACCAACGCCGAGGCGGCCGGTTGTCTCGGCATCACGCCGGAGCTCGACCCGCAAAAAATCTACGACGTCGCCGTGGTTGGCGCGGGACCGGCGGGGCTTGCCGCCGCAGTCTATGCCGCGTCCGAGGGCCTGTCGGTGCTCGTGCTCGATGAGCGCGCCTTTGGCGGACAGGCAGGTGCGTCGGCGCGGATCGAGAACTATCTGGGGTTCCCAACCGGCATCTCGGGCATGGCGCTGGCCGGACGGGCCTTCAACCAGGCGCTGAAATTCGGCGTCGAGATCGCCATCCCGCTCGAAGTGGCGCGGCTCGACTGCGGCAGCCGAGGCGCGACCCCGGCGATCCATGCGTCTCGACTTCACCAATGGCGGCGCGGTGCGCGCGCGCACCATCGTGGTCGCCTCCGGCGCCAGCTACCGGCGGCCGGCAATCTCGAACCTCGCGATGTTCGAGGGCACGGGCATTTCCTACTGGGCCTCGCCGGTCGAGGCGAAGCTGTGCGAAGGCGAGGAAGTGGCGCTGGTGGGCGGCGGCAATTCGGCGGGGCAGGCGGTGGTCTATCTCGCGCCGAGGGTGAAGCAGCTGCACCTGGTGGTGCGCGGGCGCGGCCTGGACTCCTCGATGTCGCGCTATCTTATCGACCGCATCGCCGCGCTGCCTAACGTGGAGCTTCACACCGGCACCGAGGTGGTCGGGCTCGAAGGGGACGAGACGGCCGGACTGACCGGTGCGGTGTTTCGCGAGCGCGCCACCGGAGACGTGCACACCTGTCCCTTGCGCCACCTGTTCCTGTTCATCGGCGCCGATCCCAACGCGTCCTGGCTCGACGGCTGCGTGGCGGTGGATGGCAAAGGCTTCGTGGTGACCGGCGCCAGGTGCCCACAATCGAAGTCCCGGCCGCCGCTGCCGCTCGAGACCAGCCAACCAGGGGTGTTCGCCATCGGCGATGTGCGCGCCGGATCGACCAAGCGCGTGGCCGCGGCGGTCGGCGAGGGCGCCGCTGTGGTGGCGCAGATTCACAGCGTGCTCGCACCGGAGCCGGCCGAGCAGGGGGCCTGAACGCGGCAGACCTACTCCTTCGTCACCGAGATGTCGGGGGCGTCCTCGGCCTTCATGCCGACCACATGGTAGCCGGCATCGATATGCAGGATCTCGCCGGTCACGCCGCGGCCGAGATCCGACAGGAGATAGAGCGCGCCGGCGCCGACATCCTCGATGGCGACGGTACGCCGGAGCGGCGAGTTGTTCTCGTTCCACTTCAGGATATAGCGGAAGTCGGCGATGCCGGAGGCGGCCAGCGTCTTGATCGGGCCGGCCGAGATGGCGTTGACGCGGATCGCCCCCTTGCCGAGATCGACCGCGAGATAGCGCACGCTCGCTTCGAGCGCGGCCTTGGCCACCCCCATCACGTTGTAATGCGGCATCACCTTCTCGGCGCCGTAATAGGTGAGGGTGAGCAGCGAGCCGCCCTTCGGCATCAATGCCTCGGCGTGCTTGGCGAGCGCGGTGAACGAGTAGCAGGAGATCAGCAGCGTCTGGGTGAAATTGTCCTGGGTGGTGTCGACATAGCGCCCGTCGAGTTGCTCCTTGTCGGAGAAGGCGACGGCGTGAACCAGAAAGTCGATGCTGCCCCAGGCCGTGCGCAGCGCCTTGAACACGCCCTCGACTGATCCCTCGTCGGTCACGTCGCAAGGCAGCACCAGCTTCGAGCCCACATCATGGGCGAGCGGCTCGACCCGCTTCTTGATGGCGTCGCCCTGATAGGTGAGCGCCACCTCGGCGCCTTGGTCGGTCACCGCCTTGGTGATGCCCCAGGCGATCGAGCGGTTATTGGCGACGCCGAACACGACGCCGCGCTTGCCCGCCATCAATCTGCCGCCCTCAGCCATCGATCTAGCGCCCTTCGGAAGGAAGGCGCTTTATAGGCTCGCGGCCCCCCGGCCGGAAGGCTTTTCGGCCAAGCGTCTTGAGGCCAATCGGCGCGGGCTATGCTAGCTCTGCTTCCAACGGGGAGAGCATATGGCTGAGAACATGCGCGGACCGCGCTTGTCCCTCCTCATGCGTGAGAAGGTGTACTCATCGCGCGTGAGGAGAGGGGTGAAACGCTCCCCCTCGGCCTCCGGTTTGCCGGTGTCCTTGCGTCTTCGCCGTGAACGGTTCGAGGCGGCGGCCTCGAAATGACTGACTTGAGACATGTGAACCCCCATCTACCCCGAGAGCGACCAGGAGCCGTCAGACTCCCGGCAGGCAACGCCCTCGATCTCTCGTTGATAGGTGCCGAGCGCGAGCGAGTAGAGGACATGGCGGCATACCCGGCCCTTGTCGTCGCGGAACGCCGATACCGGCTTGATGCGCCCGACCAAGCCGCGCTCCGGGCGCTGCCAGACCAGCGTTACGCCGTCGGCGAGTTCGGACAGCGCAAGCTCGAGCGCCTGCACCGCCGCGACCCGGTCGCTGCGCTCGAGTCTTGCTTTGAGCTCGCTGAGGCCGAGCTGCCGGCCCTCAATGGCTGCAGTCACATCCGCTCCGCTCTCCCCGGCCTTAACGGGAAGAGAGGCGGGCGCGAATACTGAAAACAAGAGTGCGCCCGCCCCAATGATGATAGGAGCGTTCCAACGGAACGTACGCATAACCAATCGTCCCCAACTCTGACGCGGGATTACTGAAGTCCCCCCGCGCCCACTACCAACAGGAATCATCGTGCCGTATCAGAGTGAGGAAAACGTAAATGCCCGTTCCGCGCAGGGATTAAGGCAAAAATGGCCCGCTGAGCCCGCCGGCTAGGATGTTTTAAGTCATGGACGACCCATCCCGACCCATAGGCGAGGGCCCCGATTTCACCGAGGCAACGGACCCGTTCGCCCTGTTCCGCGCCTGGATGGCGGAGGCCGAGGCCGCCGAGCCGGTCGATCCCGAGGCCATGGCGCTCGCCACCGCCGATGCCGACGGCCTCCCCAATGTGCGGATGATCTTGCTCAAAGGCGCCGATGAGCGCGGCTTGGTGTTTTATTCCAACTGCGACAGCGCCAAAGGTCAGGAGCTGGCCGCCAACGCTCAGGCGGCGCTGCTGTTCTATTGGAAGTGTTTGGGGCGGCAGATTCGACTGCGCGGACCCGTCGAGCCGGCCACCGACGAAGAGGCCGATGCCTATTTCGCCACCCGGCACCGCGAGAGCCGGATCGGCGCCTGCGCCTCGCGTCAGTCGCGCCCGCTCACCAGCCGTGCCGCGCTCGAAGCGGAAGTGGCGCGGCTCACCGAGGCGTTCGGCGAGGGGTCGGTGCCGCGCCCGCTCTATTGGCGCGGCTACCGGCTCATTCCGCTCGAGATCGAGTTCTGGCGGCACGGTGCTTTTCGACTTCACGACCGCATCGTGTTCCGGCGTGCCTCGCCTGGGCAGCCTTGGACGAAGACCCGCCTTTATCCGTAGCCGGCCTCGGCATGAAAGAGAGCCCGCCGGAGAAGGGCGGGCTCGAGGGAGGGGGAGCGAGGAAGCGGGGGCGGGCTTAAGAGGTCCAGTCGGCGCCGGCGGGGACGGGTGACAGGCGGTAGAGCTGCTGTGAACCGGTCGAATGCGGGGCTTGCGCAGCGGGAGTGGTGAGTGGCGCGTAGGCGGCGGTAGCGAGCCAGACCGCGGTCATGCTGACAAGGACGGTTCCCAGAGTGCTGCTCGCAAGCGCATACGGAAACGAGGCTTTTGTCATCTTGCGGGTCATGGCGAAAATCCTTCGATTTGATCTCGACGGTGAGGGCCTAGGCGACCAATGCCGGGGCGAATGACTGGGCGGTGACAATCCACACCGAGGCGAGGCTCACGACTGCGGTGAAGGTGCTGCAGATCAGGACGTAAGGGAAAGAATTGTCGGTGAAGCTGGTCATTTCGAGTTCCTCTCTTTAGAAGCGCCGCTCAAGACCATCTCAAGCTCGAAGCGTGGATGCATCATGCCCGGTCGCCTCGATTCCCGCTGTGGCATTTGTCACACCGCAGAAGGCGCAGAATTTCGCCAAATTCGGCGCGCAACTTCGCTATAAAGAGGGACCAAATTGTCCCGGCTTAGCTTGGCTCGATTGAGTGAGGATCGCGAATTGAGCTTCTCCATGGCGCGCTATGCGACCGCGCGTTACGCCGTCAAAGAGGCGCGCGAAGCCATTTGGGCGCGCCGCGCCGCGCTGTTCTTCGTGCAGCTCATGATCTTGACGGTGCTGTTGCACCGCTTCGGCTCGCTGGCCACGCCCGCGGCGCTGAACCTGATCGGCGTGTCGATCGCCGGGCTGCTGATCGCCATCGCCATCGCCATCGGCGCGATCGTGCGCATCTGGTTCGGCGGTCAGACCGGCGCGGCCCAGGCCTTTGCCGCCATCTTCATCGCCTGTCTCGGCCTGGCCTTACCGGGGTTCTATCTGTCGAAAGCAGTTCTGCTGCCGCCGCTCACCGAGGTCGAGACCACGCCGGAGGAGCCGCTCGACTTCAGGACGCTCGGCGCCCAGCGCCCGGCCGACGCCAATCCCCATCAAGGAATCCGGACGAGGCCCAGGTCGAGGCCCAGGTCGAGGCCTACCCCGATATCGGGCCGATGGTGATCGAACGCTCGGCGCCGGAGGTGTTCAGCATCGTGAACGAGGCGGTTGAGCGGCTCGGCTGGACCGTCGCCTTGACCGAGGCGCCCGGCGAGACCGGCATCGGGCGCATCGAAGCGTCCGACCGAACCTTGATCATGGGCTTCACCGACGACGTGGTTATTCAAGTCAAGGGCGACGATGCCCATGCCACGGTCGATGTGCGTTCGGTGTCGCGCTATGGGCTCCACGATCTCGGCGCCAATGCCAAGCGCATCCGCAAATTGTTCGACGAAGTGAATACCGCGCTGGAGAAGGGGGAGAAGACGGTGCTCGAACAGGCGGCGCCGAAGGAAGAGGCCGCCGAGCCGAAGGACACCACCAACAAGCGCGTCAAGAAGCGCGGAGGTAAAAAACGCTCGACAGGGCGTTAGCCCCGTCGGCCGCCACCAGGTCGCGGTCGATGAGGTATTCGAGATGCGCCAGCACCGACAGTGCCGCCGCTCCCTTCAGCCCGGCATCGAGCGTGCCGTAAAGCCTGGCGACGATACGCGGCACCGTGCAGATCCCGTCCTCCAGGCAGGCGAGGATGGTCTGCTCGCGCCATTTGCGGTGCATGATATAGGCCTTGACCACCCGCTGCGGCGTCTGGATGCGGCCGCCATGACCGGGCAGAAACATCTTGTCGTGCCGCTGCATCAGCCGTTCGAGCGAGGCCAGGAACTGCGCTAGATCGCCTTCCGGCGGCGCGATCACCGTGGTGTTCCATCCCATCACGTGATCGCCGGTGAACATGGTGCGCTTGCCGACCAGAGCGAAGCAGAGATGGTCCGGTGCGTGGCCGGGCATATGCAGCACGTCGAGGGCGAAGTCTTTGCCCCTCACGGAATCGCCGTCGGCAAGCTTGCGGTCCGGCACGAAGTCGGGATCGACGAAGTCGTAACTTAACCCCGGCGCGCCCGCGCCCCGCGCCGTGCCGGTCGGCCCGAACGCGGCGATCTTGCCGCCGGCCAGCGCTTGCAGTCCGCGCGCGCCGTCGCAATGGTCGCGATGGCTGTGGGTGATCAGAATATGAGTGAGGCGTTCGCCCTTGATGGCGGCCGCAATCGCTTCGAGATGGCTCGGTTCGGCCGGCCCTGGATCGATGACCGCGACCTCGCCGCTGCCGACCACATAGCTATTGGTCCCGAGGAAGGTGTAGGGCCCGGGATTGTTGGCGACGATGCGCCTGACGCCGGGCGCGACCTCTTGGGCCACGCCATAATCGACATCCTGGCTGCGATTGAAAGCAAGCTCCGCCGACATGGTCTTTGTGTGTTGGTCTTCTCGTCGAACCCGCGTCTTATTGTAGCGGAGCACGCGGACGGCGACAGCGCCGCCCTATTGGCAGCGTTAACTTTCTCATCGCTTTGAGCGCAAAATGTGGCCTGTCACAGGGAGTTGTGACCCAAGATTTGGGTCACAACTCGCGTTGTTCAGGCTGCGGCGATCAATAATAAGTACCGGTGCACTGGTTGTAGCGGTTCCACCAATAGTCGCTGTCGGTTGCAATCGCCTTGCGATAGAGCCAGCCGCATCCGCCGCCATAGGCATAGGCCGGGAGCCCGTACCATGGGTACCCATAGCGGCGGTAATGGCCGTATTTGCCCTTGTTATGGGAGTTGTGCTTCCCATCCCAGTTGCCGCCATGAGCGTAATGCTTGCCGGAACCTTTGTGCTTGCCGCCGCCGCCACCGCCACCGCCATAACGGAGCGCCTTACCGCCTCCGCCGCCCATATGTTTGCCGCCGCCGCCGGCGTGATGACCACCGCCGTGGCCGCCACCATGGCCGCCGCCGCGGCCGGCTTCGGCCGTCGAGATTGCGCCGGCCAAAGCAAAGAATAATGCAACGCTGACCGCGATGAGCTGTGTAGTAACTTTGGGTCTTATAACAAATGCCTCCTATGGCTCGGCTGCCGCCGAGAGCCGAGCCTTGTCCTTACCAACCCCCGAGGCCCGCCGCCGTTCCTTGGGGAGAGCCGGTCGGAGGGCAATGGTCGGAGTGGGGAGATTCGAACTCCCGACCCCCTGCTCCCGAAGCAGGTGCGCTACCAGGCTGCGCTACACTCCGGCTGGCTGAAGTCCGCCGTATATAGACGCCCCGGCGTGAGGCCGCAACAAAACCCCTCCGCTCTCGACTGGCGCCCCGGCGTAGGCCACCCGACGTGCCGATCGTCTGTTTGTTGGCGGGATGTCTTCCGCTAGTTTGAGGCAACAGGGACTGAGGGGGCTCACAAGTGGACTTTATCCCGCCGTCGCGTCTATCTGCGACCGCCGCGAGGCCGTCCGCTGATGATCCAGCAGACGCGTAGCAAGAATCGTCTGGTCCGAAGCGGTGCATTGCCGACCCCTGCCGATATTGGTAGGAGAGCCCGGCCCATCCCATATGGCTGAGGGTAGCGGGTGGACGGTCTGATTGTCCGGCAAAGCTCGATTTGCAACGGATTGGGGCGTGGCCAAGCGGTAAGGCAACGGGCTTTGGTCCCGTGATCCCAGGTTCGAATCCTGGCGCCCCAAGACCCTTACGCTCGTTAATTTTCAGTGACGTCCGGCGCGTCTGGTGCTCGTCAGTTCTGCTTGCGTTCACGCATTTCTTGTGACTGCTTGTGACCGTCTCAATGCGTTCTTCACGCCCTTCTGGTGCTCTGGGTGGTGATGACCATACACGTCCTCAAGCACCTGCACGGTCATGCCGAGGAAGCCTGCAGCCTCCCACATGTCGCACCCGCTCTGCATGAGCCACGTCGCCGCTGTGTGACGTAGCGCGTGCGGGACCACGTCGTTGCCGAGCCCTGCTGCGGTTCTCGCCGTGTCCCACGAGCGGCGCAGCTTGCGCACCCTGGAGCCCTGGTAGTGGCAGACGTAACGAAGGCCCAGCTCGGCGTCGATCCTGTACCACCTCCGCAGGTGCGCCAGCAGCCGATAGGGGATCGTCGAGGGCTTCTGGTTTAGGTTCTTCTTCGTCCTGCGCGCCGTCTCTCCGCGCCGGTAGAGCACCTCATTTTGAAGGTCTACCCAGCCCGAGCTGGTCGAGGGCATCCATGAGAGCCCGAGCATCGCCTGCGAGCGCATCCCGGTGTAGAGGCCGATCAGGATAAAGCGGCGCAGGTGAGGGGCCTTAGTGGCTCGCAGCAACTGCGCAGCCTCCTGCCGCGTCAGCCATCGCATCCTGGGCTCGGCTCGCGGTGGCAGCGTCACGATGGGCACTGTCTTGAGCCCGTACTCTTTATGGTAGTGGTTGACCGCTGCTCGCAGCGTCTTCAGGTCATGCCGAGCTGTCGTCTCGGAGACGCCGCTCTTGCACCGCCACTTGACGTAAGCTCTGCACCTCGCGCCCTTGACGGCGGATACTAGATCGTCGCCCCAAAAACCGACGAGGTGCTTGACTGAGTAGAGGATTAGGTCGGGGCGCGCGAGCTTGGGCTCGATGTCGCGACGGTATATCGCGAGCACTTCTGTAATCAGAGGCTCCGCGTCAGCCGGTGGAATATGATTGTCTGTTAGGTAGCGCCGGAGAGCTTCTCTCGCTCCTTCGGCGTTATTAATGCCGCAGCCCGTGCTGAACTGCGTCGATCCATCAATGATGATCCAGTGAGACCGACGAGAGCCTCTCGCCTTCCTGAGGTAGAGACGAGGAGGTTTCTGTCTCCTTGGCATGACTTCAGCTCCATCATCCTGGCGACGTCACTCGCGCACGTCACGAGCTTCCCTGCCACCTTCTTTCGAGGCAAGTAGCCGTTCTGTATTTCGGTGCGCAGCGAACGCGCCGTGATTGTGCCGCCGGGGAACAACATCGCTGCAGCGGTTTTAAGACTGTAATGCGGCTCGATCATCTGTTCCCACCACCCCTGACGCCTCCTTAGACACCCATTCAGTGATTTGGAGTGGGAAATCACACCGTATCTCCCCGTCTTATTTTGTTAGCAAAATGAAGGTGTTAGTTTCCCTCAGAGAAACATCTCGCCCGCATGTTGTTTAAACGCCTTCGCGCGGCGATCATAAATCTTTAGCGTCTCGATCTGCTGGTGACGTGTCACGTCCATCACGCGCGCAGGACGTCGGCTCCAGCATACAGCGCAGACGTGACAAAGCCCGAGCGAAGGCTGTGGCCGGAGAAGATCGCTGGATCAAGACCGACAGCCTCGACGTGAACCTTGATGATATTAGCGACGCTGCGATCTGTCAGTCGCTGAGCCTCGACCTACCGCCTTTGCGGATCGGTCGAAAGATCGGCCCATCGACGATGCCTGCAGCCTCAAGCCAGTCCTTCAGCGCCCGGATCGGGCGCAGGCGCGAACCATGCGGGATCGACACGAAATTGCCACGCCTTCTTGGTCGGTCTTCGAGCGCCTGATCCTGACATGGAAGCCTTCAGCGCAATCTTCGAGGTCTTCCACGTCGAGCGCGATAAGCTCTGAGCGCCGGAGCGCACCAGCAAAGCCCACGAGCAAGAGCGCGCGATCACGAAGACCGCGAAGATCGGTAGGCATCTCTGCGATGATCGCACGGATAATCTCCGCCGTAACGGGAGCCTTCCTCGTCACTGCAGTCCCTATCGAGCGTCGTATGCCGGATAGCACAGCCTTAACAGCCTCGCTTCCGGTGGGAGGCTCAAAGCCAGCGACGCGGTGCATGAAGGCCATAGCAGCACGGCGGCGCGTAATCGTGGATGACTTCACGCCTGATGTCGCGAGAGACGCGAGATACGCGGCCACCGTCTCCACGCTTGCGGGCAACGGCTCAAGGCCATGTCGCGCACACCACGCGGTAAAGTCCTGCGCGTCGGAGCGATAGGCGCGTACCGTTGCAGCTGC
>CAVSRK010000002.1:0-132093 GCA_963730335.1 uncultured Alphaproteobacteria bacterium | reverse complement strand
CACAAGGGGAGAGGGGGCCGCAAGAGTCCTGCGAATAAGCGAAGCATGGTCAAGTCGCTGAAATTCATCTACTTCTCTGCCGCGAACGGGGAGGGGAGATGACTGCCCGAAATCCAGCATGATCCGGCGCATCGCCACGGTCGGCGGACTGACCCTGGTCTCGCGCCTGACCGGCTTCATCCGCGACGTGGTCATGGCGGCGGTGCTCGGCGCCGGCCCGGTGGCCGACGCCTTCTTCATCGCCTTCAGGCTGCCCAACCATTTCCGCGCCATCTTCGCCGAGGGGGCGTTCGCCGCAGCCTTCGTGCCGACCTATGCGCGCACGTTGGAGCAGGCGGGGCTCCCCGCCGCCAAGCTGTTCGCCGACCAGATCGGCGCGGCGCTGATCGCCATCAATCTCGTGCTGCTCGCCATCGCCATGATCTTCACGCCATGGGTGGTGAGCGTGCTCGCGCCCGGTCTCGACCCGGAGCGGTTCGAGCTTGCCGTGGCGCTCACCCGCATCACCTTTCCTTATCTCGCGCTGGTGTCGATCGAGACGCTGTTCGCCGGCATCCTCAATGCCAATAACCGGTTCGCCGCCGCCGCCGGCGCGCCCATCTTCCTCAACCTGTCGATCGTCACCACGCTGTTGCTGACGCCGTTCTTCGCCGACGCCGGCCACGCCGCGGCGTGGGGCGTGCTGGCGGCGGGTGTCATCATCGTGCTGGTGGTCGGCGGCGACGCCGAGGCGCACGGCTACGGCATCAGATTGCGGATGCCGCGGCTCGACGCGCCGACCCGCAGATTCCTGAAAGCGCTTGGCCCCGCCATCATCGGCGCGGGCGGCGTGCAGCTTGCGCTGTTCGCCGACACGCTGATCGCCTCGTATCTCCCCACCGGCGCGCTGTCGGCGCTTTATTACGCCGATCGCATCAACCAGCTGCCGATCGGCGTGGTCGGCATCGCCGTCGGCACCGTGCTCCTGCCCGAGATGTCGCGCCGCTTGGCCGCCGGCGACGAGAAGGGCGCCGCCTCGGCCCAAGCCCGCGGCATCCAGCTCGCGCTGCTGCTCACCATTCCTTGCGCCGTCGGCGCCGTCGTCATCCCCGATCTCATCATGCGCGCGCTGTTCGCCCGCGGCGCTTTCACCGTCGCCGATGCCGCGGCGGCCGGCGCAACGCTCGCCGCCTATTCGATCGGGCTTCTGCCCTTCGTGCTGCTGAGGAGTTTCACCGCGCCGTTCTATGCCCGCGGCGATACCGCCACGCCGGTCAAGGCGGCGCTGCTCGCCGCCGCCGTCAACATTATGCTGAAGGTACTGCTGATGGACCATCTGGCGCAGGTGGGCCTGGCGCTGGCGACCAGCGTCGGCGCCTGGATCAATTTGAGCCTGCTGGCGCTGTTCGCGCGCCGCCAGGGCTTCGCCGTGTCCGGCGCGGCCATCGGCAAGCCGGTGATGAAGCTCCTCATCGCCGGTGTGATCCTCGCCGCCGTGCTGGTCGCCGGCGCCTATGGCCTGGAGCGCGCCCTGGCGGGCATGGCTCACTTCCGCGAGGAGACCATGCTGGCGCTGCTGCTGCTCTTGGGCGCCGTCGGTCTATGGCTTGGCGGTGTTCACGCTGCTAGGGCGGCCGTGGCTGATGAGCCTGTTGCGCGAGGTGACCGTCGCCGCCGACACCAAGGCGCCGCCCGACCTCGAACAGGCCGACCCGACCGACAATTCCTCGGCGCTGCCCGACAACGAGCCGCCGCCGAAAGCCTGACTAGAGCGCCCTGAGATCGACCAGCTCCACCGCGTCCGGCTCGATGCCACGCCCGAGAAAGATCGCGCCGACGCGGGCGAAGCGCTCCGGCGAATCGGTGGCGAAAAACCGCACCGCGCCGCTGGGCTCCTCTGTGCTGCCGAGGCCGGCCGCGACCAGCGCCTCGGCCACCGCTTGCGCCGTGGTCTCGGCCGAATCGACCACCACCACCGCCTCACCGATGGTCTCCCTGATGGCCTCGGCCAGCACCGGAAAATGGGTGCAGCCAAGCACCAGCGTGTCCGGCGCGCCGGGGCCCTCGAACAGGGGAGTAAGATAATGGCGGGCCGCAGCCAGCGTGGCGGGGGAGCGGGTCCAGCCTTCCTCGGCCAGCGCCACGAACACCTGGCAGGGCTGCTGCACCACCTCGACCCCGCTCATCAGTCGCTGAATGGCGCGGGCATAAGCGCCGCCCTTGACCGTGCCCTCGGTCGCGATCACGGCGATGCGGCGATTGCGGGTCGCGGCCACGCCGGCCCGCGCGCCCGGCTCGATCACGCCGATCACCGGGATGGGTGCCCAGGCCTCCTGCAACAGATAGAGCGACACGGCGGAAGCGGTGTTGCAGGCGATCACCAGCATCTTCACGCCCTGGTCGAGCAACAGGCGCGTCGCCTGGAGCGCGTAGGCTTGCACCGTCTCGGCGCTCTTGGTGCCGTAAGGCAGCCGCGCGGTGTCGCCGAGATAGACGAAGCGCTCATTGGGAAGCTTGGCCACCAGAGCGCGGAGCACGGTGAGCCCGCCCATGCCGGAGTCGAATACCCCGATCGGCCGGGGATCACCCGGCATCGGCGCCCCCGAAGGTCTCGAAATAGAGCGAGATGAAGCGGCGGTAGATGGCGGTGAGCTGCTCCAGATCGGCGACGGCGACCTGCTCGTCGGCCTTGTGGATGGTGGCCGTCGTGAGCCCGAACTCGATCACCGGGCAATAATCCTTGATGAACCTGGCGTCGGACGTCCCGCCGTCGGTCGAGAGCGTCGGCGTGAGCCCGGTGATTTCGCGCACCGCCTCGCTGAGCAAAGCATCGAGCGGGCCGGGCTCGGTGAGGAACGACTCGGCCGGCGGCTCGAATTCGATGCTGGCGGACAGGTCGGTGCCGGACAGCGCCAGCGTCGCGTGGTCGCGCAGCAGCGCCTTCAGCGCATCGGCCGAGTGCCGGTCGTTGTAGCGGACATTGAACCTGGCCTCGGCCAAGGCTGGGATCACGTTGGTGGTGGGATTGCCGACGTCGATGCTGGTCACTTCGAGGTTGGACGGCGAGAAATGGGCGCTGCCGTAATCGAGCGGCGCGTCGTAGTAGCGCGACAGGATCTTGACCAGGCCCTTGACCGGGTTGCTGGCGAGATGCGGATAGGCGACGTGGCCTTGCACGCCGGTCACCTTTAGCCAGCCGTTCAGGCTGCCGCGCCGGCCGATCTTGATCGCCTCGCCGATGCGCTTGGCGCTGGTGGGCTCGCCGACCAGACAATGATCGGGCCGCTCGCCTTGCTCCTTCATCCAGGCCAGCACCTTGCGCGTGCCGTTGATGGCCGGACCTTCCTCGTCGCCGGTGATGAGCAGCGAGATCGAGCCGTCGAGCTCGCGGCCTCTGCTCTTGACGTAGTCGAGCGCGGCGGCGGTGAAGCAGGCTATCGCGCCCTTCATGTCGGCGGCGCCGCGGCCGTATAGGCGCCCGTCGGCGATCTCCGCGGCAAAGGGCGGGTGGCTCCACAGCTTGGCCCCGCCCGGCGGCACCACGTCGACATGGCCGGCGAAGCACAGATGCGGCGGCCCCTCGCCGATGCGGGCAAAGAGATTGTCGACCGGCGGCGTGTTCTCGTCCTTGAAGGTGAGCCGCCAGAAGGTGAAGCGCGCGGGCTTCAGCGTCTCGATCAGGACTCCGAGCGCGCCGGCATCGTTCGGCGTGACGCTTTCACAGCGGATCAAGCCTTGCGCGAGTTGGACAGCCTTGTCGCCGAGCGCGGTCATGGCTCAGCACCATGACGATAGGCGCGCAGGCTGGCAAGCCCGCCCAAGAGCCGGTAACGGTGCTGGTGGAAACTACCCGACGGCGGCCAATGGATCGCCGCCGAAGCGGTTCGGCCCGGGCGTTCCTTTGAGGATGCCGAGCTCAATCAGGAACCACAGGCCGACGCCCATGGTGACCAGCGTGCAGATCCAGCCGAGCGCGTTGGGCTCTTGCGGCGTGCCGGTCAGGCCGAAGGCTTGCAGCAAACTCGCGATCAGCACGGGAACGAGGCCATAGAGTGCGGTGTTGCCCGGCTTGTCGCGGTCCTGGAAGCGCTTCGCCGCCACGGCATAGGCCGGGTAGAACAGGCCGAGCGTGACGAGGATGACAAGGATGGCCCCGAAGGTCGAGGGTCCGAAAATGGCGCCAATGATGAAGCCGAGGACAATGCTGATAATGGCGAGAATGATGGTTCCCGCCCAATATTTGGCCCGGTTGATGCGCCCGTCAAACGACGTGAACAGATATTGGAAGTCCAAATTCATCGTTCCCCTCCCTTTGCGGCCGGGCTCCGCCAGCCTGTTGTCTTTGTAAAGCCGAACGGCGCACTTGCGGAAGGGGCTATCTGCGGTGCGAGGCTTGGGGCCGGTGCCTTCTCTCTCACACGGCCGCGGCTTGGCTCGCGTCGCGCGGGTCGGGGCCATAGCGATTCGGCCCCGTCGTGCCTGGCATGAAGCCAAGTTCGACGATTGCCCAGATCCACAAGATGCCCCCGAGCAGCCAGAAGGCCTGCTGCGCCGGGCTGAGCACGTTGGAGATGTTGCTCGAATAGACCACGCCGAGATGGTAGCAGAGCGCCGGCGCGATCCCGAACAGCGGATACCACAGCGCCGACTTGTCGCGGTCGTGCAGCCGCTTGACGATCAGCGCGGCGGAGCCCCACAGGAGAATGGCGAGCGCAAGCCACATGGCGGCGCGCTCGATCGGCGTGGCGCCGGTCGGCCGCATGAGCCCGGCGAGCCCGAAGGACAGCGCGATCTCAATGAGGAGCAAGATGAGCAGGCCGATCCAGAAGTCGCGCCGGCGCAAGCGGCCGCGAAATTCCGTCAGCGCCTGAATCCATCGCATCGTCGGCGTCGCCCCTGCCCGGTCAATCCCTGAGTAGCTCGTTGATCGAGGTCTTGGCCCGGGTGCGCTCGTCGACCGTCTTGACGATCACGGCGCAATAAAGCGACGGCCCGGGTGCGCCGCCCGGCAGCGGCCGGCCCGGCATGGCGCCCGACACCACCACCGAATAAGGCGGCACGCGGCCCTGCAGCACTTCGCCGGTGGCGCGGTTGACGATCTTGGTCGACTGGCCGAGATAAACGCCCATCGACAGCACCGAGCCTTCGCCGACGATCACCCCTTCGGCCACTTCGGCGCGGGCGCCGATGAAGCAATTATCCTCGATGACCACCGGGTTGGCCTGGATCGGCTCGAGCACGCCGCCGATGCCGGCGCCGCCCGACAAATGCACGTTGCGGCCGATTTGCGCGCAGGAGCCGACCGTGGCCCAAGTGTCGATCATGGTGCCGGATTCGACCCGGGCGCCGAGATTGACGAAGGACGGCATCAGCACCACGCCGGGCGCGATATAAGCGGAGCGGCGAACCACCGCGCCGGGCACCACGCGGAACCCGGCCTCCTTGAAGTCCTTGGCTTTCCACTTGGCGAATTTGGTCGGCACCTTGTCGTACCAGGCGCCGCCATCGGGGCCGCCGTCGATTTTGTGCGGCTCGTTGAGGCGGAACGAGAGCAGGATCGCCTTCTTCAGCCATTGATGCACCACCCAATGGCCGTCGCGTTTCTCGGCCACCCGCAGCTCGCCCTTGTCGAGCAGGTCGAGCACCTCCTCCACGGCATCGCGCACCACGCCCTTGGTCTCCGGCGTGATCTCGACGGCGTGCTCATAGGCGCTGTCGATGAAGGTCTTGAGATGATCGTGGGTCATGGCTGGCGAAGTCCGGTGGGCTATTTGATGAAGCAGAGCGGTGCAGCGATTCCCATGCTCCCCCCTTGAGGGGGAGCAGGCTCTGCTGAAGGCAGGGCCGAGGGGGGTGAAGGGCTGGTTGTTCGACCCCCCTCCTTATCCCGCCCCCTCAAGGGGAGAGGGGAGAGCAAGCGGGCTTGCTGTGCGTCGTCCTGGAGCGCCGCGCCGATGGCGGCGAGGAACGGGGCGAGCGCGTCGGTGCGATGATGAATATGGGCCGGCAGCTCGGTCCAGGCGGCAATCGCCCGATGCTCGGGGTGATCGGTCAGGCCGTGTACCAGCACCGTGGTCATGCCGAGCGCGTGCGCGGTCTCGAGATTGTGCGGCAGGTCGTCGAACATCGCAGCTTGGCGCGCAACCACGCCATGCGCGTCGACGAAGCGGTCATAGGCCTCCCGCATCGGCTTCGGGTAGATGTAATCGAGCGCGTGGATGTCGCAGATATCCTCGAACTGGCTCGACACGCCGAGCCGCTCCGCCACGGCTTCGGCATGTTTGCGCGAGCCGTTGGTGAAAATGAATTTGCGTCCGGGCAGGCTTCCGAGTGCCGCCGCCAAGGCCGGGGAGGGGAGCACGGCGCCAAGATCGATGTCGTGCACATAGTCGAGAAAGTCATCGGGCGACACGCCGTGCAGGCGCACCAGCCCGGCCAGCGTGGTGCCGTGCTGGTAGTAATAGGTCTCGCGCAAGCTCTGTGCCTGTTCGAGCGGCAGGCCCAAGCTCTGCATGATGAACTCGCCCATGCGCTTGTCGATCTGGGCGAACAGATTGCAATCGGCCGGGTAGAGCGTGTTGTCGAGATCGAACACCCAGGTCTCGACATGGGCGAAGCCTGAGGCGGGATTTGGCCGGTCGCTCATGACACTTTCCCCGGCTTCCGCCGCCGCCGCTCGATCAGCGTGCCCGCGCCGTGCTCGGTGAACAATTCGAGTAGCACCGCGTGCGGCACCTTGCCGTTGATAATGACCACGCCCTCCACCCCTTCGGCAATGACGTCGATGCAGCTTTCGATCTTAGGGATCATGCCGCCCGAGATGGTGCCGTCGTCGATCAGCGCTTGCGCCTCGGCGGTGGTCAGCGACTTGATCAGTTGCCCGTCGCGGTCGAGCACGCCCTCGACGTCGGTCAGCAGCAACAGGCGCTTCGCCTTGAGCGCCGAGGCGAGCGCCGCCGCGAAGGTGTCGGCATTGATATTGAGGGTCTCGCCGTCGGGCCCGACCCCGATCGGCGCCACCACCGGGATCAAGTCGGAATTGATGATCACGTCGATGATATGCGTGTCGACATGGGCGGGGTCGCCGACGAAGCCGAGATCGACGATCTGCTCGATATTGGAGGAGGGGTCCCGCCAGCGCCGCTCGAGCCGCTTGGCCCGCATCAGATTGGCGTCCTTGCCGGAGATGCCGACCGCCTTGCCGCCTTGGCTGTTGATGGCGGTGACGATCTCTTTGTTGACCGAGCCGGCCAGCACCATCTCGACCACCTCGACCGTCTCGCGGTCGGTGACGCGCAAGCCGCCCTTGAACTCCGATCTGATATTGAGCCGGTCGAGCAGCGAGCCGATCTGCGGGCCACCGCCATGCACCACGATCGGGTTCACGCCGGCCTGCTTGATCAGCACGATGTCGCGGGCGAAATCGGCGGCGAGCTCGGGATCGCCCATGGCGTGGCCGCCATATTTCACCACCACCGTCTTCCGGTCGTAGCGCTGCATATAGGGCAGCGCCTCGGACAGCATCTTGGCCTTGGCGTGCACGGTGGCGAGCACATCCACCACGCCTGACACCGCGCGGGCCTTCGGCAGGCTCCGTTCCTTGGCTCTGGCGGGGGATGTCTTGGTCTTGGCCACGGGCGCTTATAGCGGCGCTTTGGTCTCAGGGACAAGCGATAGGCTTGGTCTATTCAGTCCGCCGCTGCTCGATTATACGTTGGTGCCGGCAGGAGAGGCTAAAATCGATGCGTCCCAAGCGAGCATTGGAGCAGGACCCTGAGAGCGCGGAAGAAGGCTTCCCGCGCGCCCAGTCGGCGCTGCCGGGCAAGGGCGGGCTCGCGCGCATCGCCGCCGCCTTCTGGAACTCGCTGCGCGGCCTTCAGGAGGGGCTCGGCACCGAATCGGCGATCAAGCAGGAAGTGGCGATCGCCTGCCTGCTGGTGCCGCTGTCGTTCTTCGTCGCCAAGGATGTCTGGACTTGGGTGGCGCTGATCGCGAGCCTGCTGTTCGTGCTGTCGGTCGAGTTCATGAACACGGCGATCGAGCGGCTGTGCAACCACATCCAGCCCGGTCGGCATGAGGCGATCCGCATCACCAAGGACCTCGCCTCGACCGCGGTGTTTTTCTCGCTGCTGTTGGCCGCGCTAGTCTGGCTCGCCGCGTTGTGGGCGCGCTTTATGGCCTGACAACCGTTAGCGCGCGAGCGCGGCGATGGCGACAGCGGCGCGCAGCTCTGGGATACCGGTGTCGAAGCGGGATGAGGTGGTCAGGATTTGCGGGTAGGCGGCCGGTTGTTTGGCCAACAGCTCGGCGACCTTGGCCTGAACGGCCTCCATTTCGGAGGCCTTCGGCTTGTCGGCCTTGGTCAGTACCACCTGGTAGGAGACCGCGGCCTCGTCGAGCAGTTTCATGGTCTCCTGGTCGTTGGCCTTGATGCCGTGCCGTGCGTCGATCAGCAGGAACACGCGCTTCAGCTCGCGGCGCCCCCTGAGGTAATCGCCGATCAGCCGGGTCCAGCCTCTAACCTGCGATTTCGGCGCCTTGGCATAACCGTAGCCCGGCATGTCGACCAGATAGAACACCGCATCTCTGCCGAGCGTAAAGAAATTGAGCTCCCGCGTGCGCCCCGGCGTGACCGACACGCGGGCGAGGCTGGTCCGCCCGGTCAGCGCGTTGATCAGGCTCGACTTGCCGACATTGGAGCGGCCGGCAAAGGCGATCTCGGGCCTTCCGTCCTTCGGCAGTCCGTCGAGGCCGACCACGCCCTTGACGAACCTGCACGGCTGTTTGAACAGCGCCTCGCCGCGCTTGATCTCGCCTTTGGTGAACTCTGGGCTATCCATGGTCATCGCCGGGCTTGACCCGGCGATCCAGCAGGCACCGGGAACTTTTGTCCGCGAAGGCGTCGGCTACTGCATTGCCCGCCTGCGCGGGCAATGACGAGCAGAAGGGCACGAAACGCTAACTCTTCGGTTCGGTCTCTGCGCTCTCTGCCTCGTCTTTGGCCTTTTGCGCTTCGGCCTCGGCGATCTTGGCTTGCCGCTTCGACTTCTTCGGTTTGTCCTCGACGGTGCCCGCCTCGCCTTTGGCGATCTTTGTCTTGTCCTCGTCGCCCTTGGCAATTTTCTTGATGCCGAGATTTTCGAGCAGCGGAATTTCGACTCCCTGGCGCGCCATGATCACCGATTGCTGGATCACCGACAGGGAGTTGTTCCACGCCCAGTAGATCACCAGCCCGGCCGGGAACGAGGCCAGCAGGAAGGTGAAGAACACCGGCATCCAGGCGAAGATCTTCTGCTGCATCGGGTCGGGCGGCGCCGGGTTCAGCTTCATCTGCACCCACATGGTGACGCCCATGATCAGCGGCCAAATGCCGATCATCAGCATATGCGGCGGGTCCCACGGGATCAGCCCGAATAGATTGAAGATGCTGGTCGGGTCGGGCGCCGACAGATCCTTGATCCAGCCGAAGAACGGCGCATGCCGCATCTCGATGGTGACGAACAGCACCTTGTAGAGGGCGAAGAACACCGGGATCTGCACCAGGATCGGCAGGCAGCCCGAGGCCGGGTTCACCTTCTCCTTCTTGTACAGCTCCATCATCGCCTGCTGCTGGCGCATGCGGTCGTCGCCGAAGCGCTCCTTGATGCGCTGCATCTCCGGCGCGAGCAGCTTCATCTTGCTCATCGACACGTAGGATTTGTTGGCGAGCGGGAACAGCACCAGCTTGATGCACAGCGTGACGATGAGGATGGCGACGCCGAAATTGCCGACCAGCTTGAAGAAGAAGTCGAGCGCGAAGAAGAGCGGCTTGGTCAGGAAATAGAACCAGCCCCAGTCGATCAGGAGGTCGAATTTGGGAATGCCGTATTTCTCGGCATAAGCGTCGACGGTGTTGACCTCCTTGGCGCCGGCGAACACATTTCCCTTCGCCTCACCGGTTTCGCCGGGCGCGATCGACATCTGATCCATCAGGTAGTCGGTCTGAAAGCGGTCGCGGCTGTCCTTCTGTATGCCCGAGAATGTGGCCTTGAATCCCTTGCCTTGCTCGGGGATCACCACCGCCGCCCAATATTTGTCGGTGATGCCGAGCCAGCCATGCTGACTCGTGACGACGGCGGGCGGGTTCTCGAGCGCCTTGCTGTAGCTGATCTCCTCTAGCCCGCCGTCGTCGACCACGCCGATCAGGCCCTCATGCAGAATGTAGAAGCCCTGCACATGCGGCGTCTCGTGGCGCGATACGAGCGCGTAAGGATAGAGCGTCACCGCCTCGGCGCCGGTATTGGCCACCTGGTCGTTGACGGTGAACATGTATTTGTCGTCGAGCGAGATGGTGCGGGTGAATTTGAGGCCGGTGCCGGTGTCGTAGCTGAGCGTCACCGGCGATTGCGGCGTCAGCGGTCCGGCAGACTCCGCCGTCCAGGTCGTTTCCGGTCCGGGCAGGCCGAGATTCTTGCCGCCCTCCGCCACCCAGCCATGCTCGGCGTAATAGGCGTGCGGTCCGCCAGCCGGCGACAATAGCACGACCAGCGGGCTCGTCGGCTCGACCGTCTCGCGATAGTCCTTGAGCGTCAGATCGTCGATGCGTCCGCCCTTCAGCGCGATCGAGCCGATCAGGCTCGGCGTCTCGATGGCGATGCGCGGACTCTGCGCCAGAGCCTCCTCGCGGGTCATGGTGGGCGCGGCCGATGGTCCCGGCTGCGGCGCTCCGCCCGATTGAACCTCGCCGCCGCCTGGCGGCTGCGGTGGCCCCTGCTCGGTCTGCTGCTCGGTCTGCTGCTGCTCGGCCGTCTGGGTCGCCGGCGCGGGGTGCTTCGGCACGAAATAATACTGCCAGGCGAACAGCACGCCGATCGACAGGACGATGGCCAGGATGAAGTTGCGGTTGTTCTCGTCCATGTCGCTTTTTAGCTCAAGGCCCGCATCCGAGGGACCGTCGCGCGAGAGTTAAGTCCGGAGTTTGGTCGTTCAGCGCTTCTTTGCTGGGGAGGGGTCGTGGACCTTGGCAAGCGCACGCTCAAGATCCTTGATCAATTCGGTGAAGCGCCGTTGTACCGTGCCCTCCCGCGCGATCAAAACATAATCATAGCCTTCCATGGCGTGACTTGGGGCGGCGACCCGGACCGCCTCCTTGAGCCTGCGCCGCGCCCGGTTGCGGACCACCGCTCCGCCCAATCCCTTGGTGGCGGTGAAGCCGAAGCGGGCGACTTGCGCGTCTTCCGTCTCGCCGGCCACGCGCCTTCGTGCCTGGAGCACGAGCGACGGCGCGGTGCAGCGAGCGCCACCTCTCACATGCAGGAACTCAGCGCGTTTTTTGAGACGTCCGATCGCCGTCACCGGTGAAGTGCCGCCGGCTTACGCCGACAGGCGCTTGCGTCCCTTGGCCCTGCGCCGTGCGAGCACCTTCCGGCCGCCTTTGGTCGCCATGCGGGCGCGAAAGCCGTGGCGGCGTTTGCGGACCAGCCGCGATGGTTGGAAGGTGCGTTTCAAGGGAGCATCTCCTGGGTCGATCGCGCCGGCGTGGGAACCGCGCCGGCAAGGCGCGCGCATCGGCGATCCCGGGGCTTATAGGGTGCGGCAGCGGCCCAAGTCAATCCTGGCAGGGCCGCCGGCCGGCTTGATACCGCGAAAAGGCGCGCTTTCTCGGTCCCAGCAGTTGTCGCCTTGCGCCAAAGTCGGCTAATCATATCAAGACTCTCCGATTTCAGGCCCTCGCGCCAGTCTGCCAGTCCCGAAGAATGCGCCAGCGTCAATGTGCGACCATAACGCCGTTCTGCCCAGCGCTCGGTGACGCAGTATCACAATGGCGCGAAGGTCCGTTCCGTAGGCGGTGGACACCTGCCAATCTAATCGCTTCAGAGGCCCGACAGGGAGTGGTCCTTGAGCACCAAGTCTCAGCCGAACATCGCGCGTGGGGCCGCGCTGTGGCTCAAGCGGCTGTGGCCGCTCGTTGCCCTCATCGCCGTGATGGCGCTCGTCTTCGCGATGGGCTGGCACCGCTATCTCTCGCTGGAGGCCTTGGCCGAGAACCGCGAGACATTGCGTGGCTACATCGACGCCCACATGCTCGTCAGTCTCCTCGCTTTCGTCGCGCTCTATGCTGCGGCGGTGGCGCTGTCGCTGCCGGGCGGTGCGGTGCTGACCTTGGCCGGCGGCTTTCTGTTCGGCTGGCTGTTGGGCGGGGCGGCGTCCATCGTCGGCGCCACCATGGGCGCGTCGATCGTGTTTCTCATCGCCCGAAGCGCGCTCGGCGAATTCCTGGCGGCGCGCGCCGGTCCCTGGCTGTCTCGCTTTCGCCAGGGCTTTCAGGACGACGCCTTCAGCTATCTGCTGTTCCTCCGGCTGGTGCCGATTTTTCCCTTCTGGCTGGTCAACCTCGCCCCGGCGCTGCTCGGCGTCGGCTTCGCCACCTATGTCGCCACCACCCTCCTCGGCATCATCCCGGGAACCTTTGCCTATTCGTTGGCCGGCAGTGGCCTCGACAGCGTCATCCGGGCGCAGCAAGCTGCCCATCAATCCTGCCTTGCCAAGATGGGGCCGGGGGGCCAAGAGTCTTGCCCGTATACGCTCGATCCAGGGGCGCTTTTGACACCGGAGCTGGTTGCCGGACTGGTGGCGCTGGGCCTGGTGGCGCTCATTCCGGTGGCGGTCAAATGGTACCGGCGCAAGCGCGCCTGAGTCGTGTGGTTATGGGGGACTAGGCGGTCATGGACGAGGTGCTGAAGCCCGACCTCTGCGTCATCGGCGCGGGCTCAGGAGGTTTGTCGGTCGCAGCGGCGGCGGCTCAATTCGGCGTGCCCGTGGTGCTCATCGAGAAGGGGCGCATGGGCGGCGATTGTCTCAATTATGGCTGCGTCCCATCTAAGGCCCTGCTCGCCGCCGGAAAGCGCGCCGACGCCGTGCGCACCGCGTCGGCCTTCGGCATCGACGTGATCGAGGCCCAGATCGACCACCGCGGCGTCCACGATCACGTCCATGGCGTCATCGCCGCCATCGCGCCGAACGATTCCATCGAGCGCATGACCGGCTTGGGCGTGCGCGTGATCCAGGCTCAGGCGAGCTTCCTCGACAAGCTCACGGTCGAGGCCGGCCGCGTCCTGGTGCGCGCCCGCCGCTTCGTCATCGCCACCGGGTCGACGCCCACCATTCCGCCGATCCCCGGCCTCGACGAGGTGCCCTATTTCACCAATGAGACCATCTTCGACGTGAGCGAGCGCATCCAGCATCTCATCGTGCTCGGCGGCGGCCCGATCGGGCTCGAGCTCGGCCAGGCCTACCGCATGCTTGGCTCTCATGTCAGCGTGTTCGACATCGACAATTTCCTGGTGCGCGAGGACCCCGAAGCGGCCGCCGTCTTGCTCAAGCGCCTGGCCGACACCCAAGTCATGCTCCATCCCAAGACGCGGGTGGAGCGCGTCGAGCGTTCGGTGCAAGGCATCGCCGTGCATTTCACCGAGAACGGCGAGCCGACCATGCTCAAAGGCACTCACCTGTTGGTGGCCACCGGCCGCAAGCCCAACGTCAAGTCGCTCAGCCTCGACCGTGCCGGCGTGGCCTTCAGCGATGACGGCATCAAGGTGAACGACCAGCTCAAGACCACCAACCGCCGCATCTACGCCATCGGCGATGTGATCGGCGGGCCGGCCTTCACCCACCGCGCCAATTATCACGCCGGCATCGTCATCCGGAACGCGTTGTTCCGGCTCAAGCCCGATGCCAGCGCCGGCATCATCCCGCGCGTGGTCTACACCGATCCCGAGCTTGCCCAGATCGGGCTGACCGAGGCCGAGGCGCGCAAGCGCTATCGCCGCATCCGCATCTATCGCTGGCCCTATGCCGATAACGACCGCGCCCAATGCGAGCGCGAGACGGAAGGTTTCATCAAGGTTATCACCAGGCCCGACGGCACCATTGTCGGCTGCACCATCGTCGGCGCGGAAGCCGGCGAGCTGCTGCAGATCTGGGTGGTGGCCATGACCAGGGACATCAAAATCGGTGACCTGACCTCCCTGGTGCTGCCTTATCCGACCCTTTCCGAGCTCTCCAAACGCGTGGCCTATACCTATTATTTGCCCACTTTGACGAAAGGCTGGCTCCGTAGCATCATTGGTTTCCTACGCCGCTTAGGTTAGCGGCAAGCGCCCCCGATCTCTTGCGTATCGAGTGGTTGTCGTGAACGACCAGGCCCCAGAACCAGCCTCGGAACCTCAGCGGATGTCCCGCTACGTGCCGGGCTTGTCGGCCAAGTTGCTGCTGCTCACCATTCTGTTTGTGATGCTGGCCGAGGTGCTGGTGTTCGTGCCCTCGGTCTCCAATTTCCGCCGGCAATGGCTGATGGAGCGCCTGGCGGCCGCGCAGATCGCCTCGCTCGCCGCCGAGGCGGCGCCGGGCGGCCAGCTGCCCGCGATGCTGCGCGATGAGCTGTTGGAGCGGGCCCAGGTGAAGGCCATCGCCGTGAAGCGTTCCGGTTCCCGCACGCTGATCATCGAAATGGATATGCCGGCCGAGATCGATGGGGTCTACGACCTGCACGATACCTCGTGGCTGACGCTGATTAAGGATGCGTTGTCGGTTTATCTCGCGCCGGACGATCGCGTCATCAGGGTGGTCGGCGACCCCGGCTTCCACGAGGGCGAGATGATCGAGGTGGTCATCGGCGAACAGCCGCTGAAGGCGGCCATGATCCGCTACGGCCTCGACATTCTCGGCCTGTCCATTCTGATCTCGATCATCACCGCGGCGCTGGTCTATCTCTCGCTCGATGCACTGCTGGTCAAACCGATGACCAAGCTCACCTGGAACATCGTGCGCTTCTCCGAACGGCCGGAGGATCCCACCAGGGTGATCACGCCGTCTGGCCGCCGCGATGAGATCGGCACCGCCGAGCGGGAGCTGGCCTCGATGCAGAAGGAGCTCGCCGAGACCCTATCGCAACGGAACAGGCTCGCCGCGCTCGGCTTGGCGGTGAGCAAGATCAGCCACGATTTGCGCAACATGCTGTCGAGCGCGCAGCTCCTGTCCGACCGACTGATCACGGTCAAGGATCCGACCGTGCAGCGCCTGGTGCCGAAGCTGATCGCCTCGCTCGACCGCGCCATCAGGCTGTGCGCCCGCACGCTCGATTTCGGCCAGGCGCATGAAATGCCGCCGCGGCGCAAGCGCTTTGCGCTCGCCCCGCTGATCGCCGAGATTGGCGACAGCCTCGGGTTGCCGCGCCAGAATCTCGATTGGACCGTCGACGTCGAGGAGGGACTCGAGGTCGACGCCGACCGCGACCAGCTCTATCGGGTGTTGAGCAATCTTTGCCGCAACGCGGTGCAGGCGCTGGATTGCGACAGCGAGGGCGGCGGCGAGATCGGCATCGCCGTGCGGCGCGAGGGCGCGGTCGCCATCATCGAAATTTCCGACACCGGCCCCGGCGTGCCGGAGCGGGCGCGCGAGCATCTATTCGAGGCGTTCCAGAGCGTGTCGCGCAAAGGCGGGTCGGGCCTCGGCCTCGCCATCGCCCACGAGCTGGTGCAGGCCCATGGCGGCCAGATCGCGCTCGTCAAAAACGACGGCGGCGCCACCTTCCGCGTCAGCATCCCCGACGTGGTCGTGGAGCTGGAGCGCGCCCGGCGGCGCCGCGCTTAGAGCTGAACGGCTACTCGACCTTTTCGACGTCGGACGGGCTGCCCACAGCCTTGCCGTCCTTCTCCGCGGTCTTGGTATACTTGTCGCCGTCCTTGGTGATCTTGGTGACCCAGCCTGAATCCCAGGTGATCACCGCGGCGCTGCCCGCTTCCTTCCACATGCCGGCCAGGCCCTCGTTGGCGCGGTCGCCTTTGGCGGCGCCGTCGTCGGACAGCCAGATGGTGAAGGCTTTGCCCTCGGTGTCGGTGGTTTTGTACTTGCCGACGAATCCTTCCGCGGCGAAACCCGCGGCGCTGGTCAAGACGATGGCAAATGCAAGTGCGGCAAAGGCTGCGGCGGCTTTGGCAAAGAATCCGGTGTGCATGGTTCGCTTCCTCCAATTTAGGGTTCTCGTGCCCATAAAACCGCACGCAATGATTGATAGTTCCTTAGCCTTGCCAGGACGCCGGTGACGGCTTAGGTAGTTTTCGGCCCAACCACGCGCCCAAGGCCGCCTGTCCAAGGCGGGTGGCCGTGTTAGGGTCTCGCCTCACATGCAGGCAAGACGCGCCCGTAGCTCAGCTGGATAGAGCACCAGACTACGAATCTGGGGGTCGGACGTTCGAATCGTTCCGGGCGCGCCAAATTCTGCCTGCTAAATTCTCCAATGCCCCCGCCGCTCCCCGCCGCCCTGTTTGCTTGCCCTATTCAATATCTGTTGCGGTCATAACTCTTGCGGCCCTGGGGTGGCGGCGTTCCAGCCGTCCAGTCGGCTATGCAATTGGCAATATAGGCTTCCCTTTCCCTGGCACCGAGCGCCGGGAGAACTCGATTGGCGGCTTTCCAACAGGCAGTCTCAACCCATTGGGGGGCGGCAAATGCCGGGGTCGCGAAAATCAGAGCCAGACAGATGATCGGAACGAACTTCATGGGGGTTGCCTCCTCGCAATTCTCGAAGCGCGGCAGGGCGTAGCTTAGCAGGTTTCCGGGCGGCTATCCTGTCGCCGGACATTGCGGGGGAGGCTCTTAGAGGGAGTTTCCGCAATGCCTCGCCGCTTTCCGGCGCCCTGGACCGCCGAGCCGATCCCCGGCGGCTTCGTCGTCAGGGACGCGACCTGCCAGGCGCTCGCTTATTGCACACATGTGCGAACAAGCCCTGCGCCCGGAGAGGCGCAGGGCTCTTCAGTGTTGACCGGCCGGCTCGCATGCTATGGACAGTTTATGGCCTCGCCGGTACGGCCGTCGACGCATCTCGTCACGACACAGACCCCGTCGGAGTCGCAGTCGCTACAGACCGTGATGTCGTTCGTGCCGTGCGTGCAACTTTCGGCGCGGGACGGCCCGCCGGAACCTTTAAGCCCGAGCGGCTTCTTCACGTGCTTGGCGACCAGTCGGTCAGCCACCGGGGTGATGCCTTGCGACAGAGAGTTATCGGCCCGAGCCGCCTCGTGCATTGCCGCCGTAACGGCAAACAGCATGACAGCGGCAAGCACGCTGGTCAGTGAAATTTGGGGTTTCATGGTCTCATCCTTTTTGGTCAGGATCGGCCTGAGCGCCAATCTTCCCCTTGGACGAGACGAGGGCGAATTTGGTTCAAAAGCCCAAAGTCGCATTTTTGGTTGAGGGGAGAGGCCTTAGCCCGATGGCGACGAGCGTGGCGGCCGCGGCAGCGGCGTTGCCCGCGTCATGTCCGCGCCCGCCAGCCGGTAAGCCTTGGCGGTGACCTCGTTCAGCGCCGCCTCGACCTTTTGCCGGTAGGTCTCGAGCACCGCCGGGCCGGCGTCGGTCGGCACATGGATCGGCTCGCCCATGGCGATGCCGAGCCGCGAGAACGGCAGGTTGATGGTCATGCGGCTCCACGAATTCACCGAGGCGTAGCGGGAGGTGGCGACCGCGAACGGCAGGATGGGGCGTCCCGACCGGCTGCTGATCAGCACGATACCGACGCCGCATTTCCGCGCCGGGCCGGGCGGGATGTCGCCGGTCAGGGCGATGCTGAACCCTTCGCGCAGCGAGGCGATCAAGCCGTGCGCCGCCTCGGCGCCGCCGCGATCGCGCTTGCGCCCGGCGGCTCCGGCGCCGCGTACCAGGCCGAGACCGAAATGCTTGAGGATGCGGCGCAGCGCCTCCGCGTCGTCATGCTTGGCGACGATGGCGCGCCCCGGGACCTCCCGCGGGTATATCGCCGGCAGGAGAAAGAACTGGCCGTGCCACAGCGCGATGATCGAGGGGTGATTCTGACGTCCCCGGGCGACATAGTCGGGCGGGTCGGCGACGATGGTCGAGGTCTTCACCACCAGCTTGATGTAGTTGATGACGATCGGCGCGACGAGAATCTGAAATGGGCGCCGCAGGCGGATTCTCTGCCGCCGGAGCCACGGATTTTTCCAAAGCGACGCCACTGCTACCCCGTTTACGACCGACACTGCCCGTTTGACGCCGGGACCATAGCAAAGAACCTCGCGCCCTCAAGCCATAGTCGGTCGAGAAGGCCGAGATTATTCGGGCGGCGGCACTTTGACGCCGGGGAGTGGACTTAAGCCGCGTTGGCGGCGGCGAGGCGCCTTGTATGGGCGGCGACCAGATCGGCCTCCACCAGCACGCGGGCGTCGGCATTCTCGGCCAAGAGGTGGATATGCACCTCGTTGGCGCCGCATTTGGCGCCCTCGTGGCGGAGATGGGCCAGGTTGAGGGTGGCCGCATCGTCCTTGGTCTGGCCGAAGGAGAGCGCCACCCGGCTGCCGTCGTCGTAGCGGCGCACCAGGATATAGTTGGCCCGGGGCAAAGCGGGGCAGCCGATCAGCGTATAGACGCTATGCAGATAGCGGCGGCCTGACGCCCCGCGCCAATAATGGAACGCCTGGGCGAAAGCGGCCTCTGAGCACACCAACGCCGGCTCGTCGGCCGGACCCCATTGGGGCGTCTCAACTTCAGCTTTGCGCATCCACATAGGATACCAGCCCGTTAACCAGTAGAACGCCTTGTCAAATGGGTTCGGTGGTGACGAATTCAAGACGGTGTACCGAATCTCAAGAACAAAGGTAGAACGTTCGCCAATCCCCAGTCAAGCATTCAAAGGTTAACGGGCTGCCCAACGCCCGGTTCCTTGGCCTTTGCTTCGGCCAAAAGCCTTGCGGAAGCGCCCTCGATGGCGTCGGCTAGGCGCTGCAAAAACTCAGCTCTGGGCAGGCCCGGCGGGATTGGGTCGAGGAATTCGACCACGACGGTGCCGGGGCGCCGCCGGAGGCTCCGCCGGGGCCAGAACAGCCCCGAATTGAGCGCGACCGGCAGACAGGGGACGCCGAGCGATTCGTAGAGCAGGGCGACTCCCGTCTTGTAGTCGGGCGGCGCGCCTGGCGCGCGTCTCGTCCCTTCCGGAAAGATGATGATCTCGCGCCCGTCGGCCACCCGCTTCTTCGCCTCGCGCAGCATCCGGCGCAGCGCCGCCGGCCCCTTGTCGCGGTCGACCGGGATCATGTCGAACTTGTACGAGAACCAGCCGTGAAACGGGATCCAAAACAGCTCGCGCTTCATCAGCAGCGCCGGATCGCGGAACAGCGGAATGAGGGCGAAGGTCTCCCACGCCGATTGATGCTTGCAGGCCACCAGGCACGCACCCTTGGGCAGCTTGTCCCGCCCACGCACTTCGAGCGTGATGCCGGCGATGGTCTTGAGCAGCCACAGCTCGAACCGCCCGTGAATGGCGAGCGCCGCCATGGCCCAGCTTCGCGGCGCAAACAGCAGCGGGCTGCCGATCACCACGAACATGGTGGTCGTCACATAAAACAGAACATTGAACAGGAGCGAGCGTGCCATCCGGCCTTGGACCGCTACGGCTCGGGGAATTCGGCCGAGACGACATTGCCGCCGGTCAGCACCAGCCGCACCAGATCGGTCGCCCCCAGCCGTCCCAGCGCCGGCAGATATTTCAGATATTCGGACAGCAGCAGCTTGGTGGTGCCGGGATAGGTCCACCAGCGATCCATATGCACATTGTTGTCGACCACCGGGTAGGGGATCAGCGTCACGCCCGGCATGACCCGGGCCAGCTCGGCCTGCGCGCGCGGCATGTGGTAATTCGAGGTCACCACGATGATCGAGCCATAATGATTTAGCGCCACCCACTCACTGGTCTCGGTGGCGTTGTCGATGGTGTTGCGCGCTTCCTTGTCGATGTCGACGCAGCAGGTGAAATATTGCCCGCCTTGGCTGGCGAGGTCCCTCAGCTCTTCGACCGTGGTGGTGCGGTTCACCCCGGTGATCAGCACGCGCTTGGCCTTGCCGTCGGCCAGCAGCTTCATCGCCTGGTCGATGCGCGACACGCCGCCGGTCAGCACGGCGATGCCGTCGGCGGCGCGCTGCGGCTCGCGTGTCTCCCGGTCGATGCCGTTGGCAAACACGATGAAGCCGATGAACAGCATCACCAAGAGCAGAAGCATGGCGTCGAAGATGAGCCTTACCCCACCCAGGAAGCCGCTGAATCTGCCTGGCTTTGTTTCCTTTTCCTCCCTCACCGCTTACTCCAGCTCTACTAGGCGGGGGCAGAATAGGCACAAATTGCACGCGCTTGAAACCCGGCTTTACGGCCGGTCGCGCCGGGCGGGGGAGGGCGTCTCACGAATAGGTCTTGAGCACGCGGATCACGCCGAGCCTGGAGGTGATCATGCACAAACAGGCCACTACGAATACCACCAGCACGCACAGGAAATAGCCCTTGAGATCGAGTTCGCCGGAGCCGATCAGCCGCTGGGTTTCGGCGGTAGTGACGATGCCGCCGCCCAGCATGTGCATCATCAGCGGCAGCATGAGAAAGGCGATGGCCGCGGCAGCCGCGCCCATCAGCCCGGCGCGAACGCCGAGCCCCAAGAAGTGCCGCTCGAACTCGCGGCTGATGAAGCGTTCATTGGCGCCGACGAAGTGCAGCACCTCGATGATCTCGCGGTTGGAGGCCATCGCGCTCCGCGTCGCGGACACGATCACGGCAATGGTGGCGGCGGCGACCAGCGACAGCACCGCCAAGCCGCCGAGCGCGGCCGAGCGGGTCAGCGTGCGGATCTCGGCCTGCCAGCGGCGATGATCGTCGACCGTGACGCCTTCGAAATTCTGCGACAAGGCCGCCTTGATGAGCTGAATGTCCGGCGGATTCGAGCGGTCGATCTCGACCGCGATCAGGCGCGGAATAGGCAGCGCTTGCAGCGCGCTGGACTGTCCGAGCCAAGGCTCGAGCAGCTTGGCGCTGTCGTCGGCGGTGAGCGGCTTCACCTTGGTGATGCCCTTCTGCTTGGCGAGGAACAGCGACACCAGCGTCATCTTCTTCTCGATGTCGGCGGCATTGACCGGATCGAGCTCGACCGTGATCTCGCTGGCGATATCGTTGACCCAAGCGTTGGCCGACTGATTGACCATGTACACCGCGCCCAAGGTGAGGGAGGCGAGGAACGACATGATGGCGATCACCACGGTGAGCGCATTGCCGGCGATCGAGGCCGACGGCACGATCTGGGCGGCTTTGGTCTGGAAGCGCGTGGGCAACAGGTTGGCGAGCCGTGCCGGCAGGAGCCCGGTGAGGAGGCTCGTCCACGGATAGTCCCTGATGTCGTTGAGCAGGGTCACGGGGGTCATCGCATCTGCAAGTGGCCGTCGTAGAGCACGAGCCGCGGCGCGTCGAGTTGCTCCATCAGGGCATAGTCGTGGGTCGCGATGATGACCGAGGTGCCGAGCCGGTTCAGCTCGACGAACAGGCGCAGCAGGCGGTTGCCGATGGCCGGATCAACATTGCCGGTGGGCTCGTCGGCCAACAGCAGCTCCGGCCGGGCGATCACGGCGCGGGCGATGGCCGCGCGCTGTTTCTCGCCGCCGGACAAGACCTCGGGGTAGGCGTCGATGCGGTCGCCGAGGCCGACCCAGCGCAACAGATCGGTCACGTCGTCGCGGTAGTCGGATTCCCTCTTGCCCATCACCCGCAAGGGCAGCGCCACATTCTCCCAGGTGGTCAAATGCTCGAGCAGCCGGAAATCCTGGAACACGATGCCGATTCGCCGTCTCAGCGCCGAGCGCCCGCCGGTCGACAGCTTGGCGACATTCTCGCCGAACACGAAAATCAACCCGCGCGACGGCCTAAGCGACATGAATAACAGGCGCAAAAGCGAGGTCTTACCGGCCCCCGACGGTCCAGTCAGAAAATGAAAGGACCCCGGAAGCACGTGAAAGGTGACATCGCGCAAGATTTCCGGGCCTGAACCGTAGCGCAGCCCGACATTGTCAAAGCGAATCACCCGCGTTCCCTAGGCCTCTTAACATTGCGGAGGACAGGCTCTTTATGCTGAACTCCCGGTCCGGTATCAATGGATTTGGGCGAAGGCATGGGGCCCGGGGCAAATCCACGATACAAGGCCGTTTTGGCTGTTCCGATGGCAACACACATTATCTGCCCGGTTTGCGACACGCGCTACGAGACCAAGGCGGTATTCCCGCCTGAGGGGCGCAAAGTCCGCTGCTCGAAATGCAGCCATGTCTGGCAAGCCCATCCTGTCACCGTGCCGACCGCGCCGCCGCCGCCCCAACCGCAAATCCGCCCGCAGCCGCAGCCTGCCGCCGCGCCGCAGGCGCCACCGCCGCCCCCGGCACCGCCCGCAGCACCCGCGGTCAATATGGCTATGCGCGGTTTCGCCGGCATTTCGACCCCGGCGCCTCAGCCTCAATACGCGCCGCCCCCGCCCGACGCCGATCTCGCCGCGCAAGTGGCCGAGATCAATGCCGAGGCCATGGCCGACGCCCCCGTGGCTGCCCCGCCGGAGAAGCGTGGCGGGATTTTTGGGCGGCTTGCCGGCCGGTCGCCTGCGCCGCCGCCGCCGCCGCCACAACAAGACGCCGCCATGGAGGATGCCTCCATGGGCGACTCGGGTCTCGCCGATGCCGGCATGATGGACGCCTCCATGGGCGATGGCCTGGCCGATGTCGGCATGGGCGACGCCGGTCTCACCGATGCCGATCTCGGCATCGATCCGGCGCTGGCCGCCCAGGCCCTGCCCGAAGAGCGCGGCCAGAGCCGGGCACGCTCCGTGGTCACCCTCGGCTGGCTGGTGCTGGCGCTGATCGTGGCCGGCGTGATCGGCACGCTGGCGCTGGCGCCCTCGACCGTGATGTCGGTCCTGCCGGGCGCCGCCCGTCTCTATGCGCTGTTCGGCGTGCCGGTCGGCTCCCATGGCCTCACCTTTGAGGGCGTGCGCTATGGCTGGACCAATGACGGCGGCCAGACCGTGCTCGAAGTGCAGGGCGACGTGGTGAACCTGACCTCGAGTCCGGTCGACGTGCCGACCGTGATCATCGCGCTCCGGGACGAGAGCGGCTCGGAAATCTCCGAATGGACCACCGAGATCGGCGAGGATGAGCTTGCGGCAGGCGGGCACGCGCCGTTCCTGCGGCAAATTCCGTCGCCGCCGAGCAATGTCCGCAGCGTCAAGGTGCGGTTCGCCAAGGCCGAATAACAATGGCTGAGGTTGCGGCGGGAGAAACCATCACGCCGCTGTTCAGCGCCGCTGACATCGCTGTCCGGGTCGATGCCCTGGCCCGCGAGATCGCCGCGTCATCGCCGCGCGATCTGATCATCGTCGCCATCCTGAAAGGAAGCTTCATCTTCGCCGCCGATCTGATCAGGGCGCTCCATCGCGAAGGGCTCAAGCCCGAGATCGACTTCATCTTTCTCGCGAGCTACGGCGTGGGCACGGTGTCGGGCGGCGAGGTCAAGATCTTGCGCGACGTTGAGACCGACCTTGCCGGCCGCGAGGTGGTGATCGTCGACGACATTCTCGATTCCGGCCGGACGCTTCACTTCGCCAAGGCGCTGCTCGAGCGCCGCGGCGCGCGCCGGGTCAAGACCTGCATCCTGATCGACAAGCAAGTGCCGCGCGCCGCCGTGATCGTTCCCGACTATGTGGGCTTCCACTGCAAGCCGGTCTATGTGGTGGGTTACGGTACGGACCTCGCCCACCGCTATCGCGAGCTGCCCTACATCGGTAAGTTGGAGAAGCCATGATCACGCTGACGCTGATCGCCGCTGTGCTGGGCGCGCTCGTTCCGCCGGTGGTGATCGCCCAGGCGCTGCGGAGCAAGGCCAAGGACCGCTGGCCGGAAGGGCTGCTGGTCGGGGTCTATCTCGGCGCGCTCGGTTCCGTCAGCCTGATCTTCATTCTCAAGCACTATGGGATTATGTGAGGTTCGCGGCTGCGTGCACCGCGGCCCTACCGGTCCAGAACCAGCCGTATCTCTACGAGGTTGGATCGCACCCGCAAGACGTAAAAGCCCATCGTCGCCAGATGCGAAGGCATCAACCAGCCGGACTCCGCGCCGTTCGAGATGATCATGGGCTGAATATTGAGCGACGCGCGCAACTGGTCCTCCAATTCCGACCAAAGCTGGGTGAGCCCGCGCTGGGCGATCACATCCTTGAAGTCGGCGCGCGCCGCCGTGAGGATGCCGTAGTAGCCGTAGAGTTGGCCATAGGCGAACCAGAAGCGATCGTCGGCACGCGTGTCGAACCAGCCGCCATTGTACTTCTCGGAACGGTCACGCAGGATCGCAGAGGTGGCACCGATGTCGTTGGCGATGCGGTCGATAAACTGCAGGAGATTGTCACTGCGGGCGTCGAATACCGCCTCGCATTTTTCAAGCCGCTCGTTGAAGACCCTAAGGTCTTTGATGGCGGCGCGGTAGAAGCTTGGCGTGGGCGTCTTTGGACCGAACGGGCTCAGGCCGAAATACCACGTCGACTCGTCAAACTGCAGATTGCCGCGAGCGCTTTGCAAGTCGAAATCGATTTGCGAGGTGCCGCGCACGCGTCCCAGCGTATCGACGAGTTCGATCGACGTGCGGCGTACCGCCTGATTAACGCCGCGCTGGAACGCTGCCTTGTTGTCGAAAAACGGTGTGCGGTCCCAGTCGATGCCGAATAGGCCGATCTTGTAGAGCAGCATCGACGAGATCCACGCGTTCTGATTGACATTGAAGTCGACCAAGTCCGCGGTTGCGTCGACCACGAGAGAGCGCCGGCAAGTTTGCGCGGCTTCGCCGGCCGCCGCCGCTTCTTCCGGCGTGCTGACGATGCCCCCGCTCGGAACCGCGGGCTGTCCCGCCGCGCCGTTTTTATTCTCGTAGGCCTGTACGTAGTTGGGATTGAAATTCGTCCAGCGCTGCGTGGTCCAGAAGAAATAGCCGTACAGGAAGACTATGAGGAGCAGGGCCAGGCCGAGCACGGCCTTGACGATTCCCCCGCGCCGCGCGAACCAGCCCCCGGCCCAGCGAAAGGGCGCGAGCACCGCATCGACGGCAAGCCTGATGCCGCGCCTGACCGATTGCAACATGCGGGTGAAGAAACTCACGATGGACTCAAGCATCAGGCCGTGACGCGTTCGCGCATTGGCAGCGTCCCATTCTGTCCCGATCAGAAAGGCTTGATCAGGCGCTCGAGATAATCGAGCTCGACTGCCGGCCGTGACGGGTCACCGATGCGGCGGCGCAATTCGTCGAGCACCTCGCGGGCGCGCTGAACGTCGATCTCGTCGGGGACCTGCACCGACAGGCCGAGATCGGGCCGGTTGGACCGGTCGGGCCGTCCGAGGGGATCGCGGCCGTTATTGCCGGGGCCTTGGCCGGCCTGCGCGTCGCCGTTTTCCATCATCTGCTCGGCCATGGACTGGGCGCCCTGGCGCAGGCGATCGAGCGCGAGTGACTGTTGCTGCGTGGCGCGCTCGAGATCGTTTTCACCGATGGCGTCCTTGGCGCCGCTCATCGCCTCTTCCGCGCCCTTGAACTCGTCCGGCGCGTCGCCGCCTTCGATGCGGAAGCGGTCGATCAGGCTTTGCAGCCGGTCGCGCAGTTCCTGCTGGCGGCCGGCGAGCTGGGGATTCTGACCGGAGGGCTGGCCTTGCGGCTGCGGGCCGATCTCCATCTGGCCGCCCTGGCGCGGGCTGCCTTGAGCGCCGGACTCGCCTTGTCCCTTCATCATGCCCTGTTGGGCCTCGCCGGGCATTTCCTCGAACAGCGGCGCCATGCTCATGCCGGGGCCGAACTCCATCGGCTGGCCGGGCGGGCTCACCTCGAATTCCTCGCTGTCGCCGTTGGAGGCGCCCTGCTCGCGCTTGGCGGCGAAGGTATCGTCGAGCAGCTTCTGCTGATTGGAGACGATGTCGCTCAAATCCTTCATCATGCGGCTCGCGCGCTGCTGCTGCGCGTTCTCGGCAAAATTGCCGGTCTGAAGCCGGTCGAGAATGTCCTTGAGCTCCGACAGCATGCGCTCGGCCATCTCCTTCGAGCCCGATTGGGCGAGGTTCTGGATGTTTTCCAGAATCTTATCGAGGTCCTGCTGCGACACCAGCTGATCGCCGTCCTGCTGCGCCTGCGGCGACATGTTGCCCTTGTCTTGCTGCTGCGAGGCGAGCGCCTGGAGATAGCGCGACAGCGCCGAGCGGAGCTCATCGACCAGACTCTTGATCTCCTCCGGCGTCGACCCCTCCTTCAGCGCTTGCATCAGTGCGTCCTGCGCCGCGTTCAAGGCGCGCTCGGCCTCGGGCAAATCGCCTTCCTCGATGCGGAGCGCCGTCGACCACAGCTGCTCGACCACCGATGCGATGGCGTCGCGCGAAGTGTCGGTGCGCAGCCGCCAATAGGCGTTGCGCAAGGCCAGATACACCGTGCTGTCGTCGATCACCTTGTCGCCGCCGAGCGTCAGCGCCTCGATCGCGTTGGCGACGGCCTCGGGTGCGTTGGGGTCGCGCACCAGCTTCTTGCGCTGCTCGACCACCGCCTTGGCCAGCGGCTTGGTGAAATTCCGCTCCGGCAGCACGAATTCATACGGCATGCTCTCGCCCATCTGCCCCGCCTGGTCGCGGGCGATCAGCGTCATGAGCACTTTCAGTCCGGCCCAAGGATGGGCGGTGAGGTCCTGGGTGGCCTTGCCGTCGACCCGCTTGGCGTTGGTCCGCGGCAATTGCAGCGGCATCACCGGCGGCTCGAGCAGGGGATCGGCGTCGAGCTTGGCGGCCGACTCGGCCGGCACCGGCGCGAGATTGCGCTCCTCGCCCTCGCCGAGCGCGAAGCGCGCCTCGGCGCTCGCCACGCCATTGTCGTCGTCGGCCCGATACACCAGACGCAGGGCACCGCGCGGCGTGGTGGTCGGCGTGCCCATCAGATTGATGCTGGGCACCTCGTCCTTGATCAGCTCGAACCGCCATTTGGACACGGTCTGGCCGCCGATCTTGACATCGGCGCTGAGCGGCTCGGTCAGCGGCACGGTGAACTCGACCAGCCCGGCGCTGCCGCCTTGCTTCGGTTCGACGGTCTTGGCGTCCGCCACGCCGTCTTGGCTGGTGGTGAGGCTTACGGTCTCGCCTTGCGGCGCATGGGTGCGCACGATCAACTCGCTCCGCTCGGGCACCGACAAAGCGCGGAACGACTCGGCGCCCGCGCCGACCTTCTCGTTGCCGTCGGCCAGCACGATCGGCGCGATGCCGGTATAGAGCGGCGGCGTCACCCAGGCGTCGAGCCGGAGCAGCGCGGGCGTGCTCGTAGCGCCGGGGGCGAAGGCGGCGCGCAGGCGATCGATAGCATTGCCGCCGGACGCAAGCAGTGCCGCCACCACAACAAGCAGGAGCGCGGCCCGGATCGCATAAGGGTCTTCACGGTCGGTGCGAGGCGCGGGCCATGACGGCTTGAGCCTCGAGATGAGGCGCGACAGGCGCTCGCGGTGAGCGGCCCACAGCGCCGCCGTCTCTTTGGCCGGCGTGGCGCCGAGTTGGTCTTCATAGGACGAGGCCGGCCGGTGCTTGATGCCGGCATGACGCTCAAGCCGCCGCAACGCCTCCTGCCGGGTGGGCAGCGACAGCCTGAGCAGCGGCAGGAAGGAGACGATCAGCGCGAGCCCGAATGCCCCCAACACCACGCGATGCATCAGCGGCGGAAGCAGACTCCACAGCTCCAAGAGCGACACGACCAGGAACGCCGCGACCACCAGGAACGGCCAGAGTAGCGCCTCCCAGACGCGCTCGCCGAACAGCGCAAGCCAGGATAGGCGCACTCGGCCCTCGAAGCGCTTGGCCAGCGCGCCATCCTCCGGCCCCTTGGGCGAGGTCTCCTTGGCTCGAAATCGCATGCTCTTCATTTAACACCTGGAGCGGGGGTAACGACGGGTAATTTGGGGAGCGAAGCGGGCGAAAGCGAGGCCCGTTAATCCAGGCTCACAGCCAGTTCGGCAGCCGCTCCTTGGCCAGCATGTCGTCGTAGCTCGGCCTCGGCCTCGTCACACTATAACGGTTCCCGGCCACCAGCACCTCGGGCACGAGCAGCCTTGAGTTATACTCCGAGGCCAGTACAGCGCCATAGGCGCCGGCTGTCATCACGGAAATGAGATCGCCGGCATTAAGTTCCGGTAAGGTCCGGGCCAAAGCGAGATAGTCGCCGGTCTCGCAGACCGGCCCCGCCACGTCGGTGACGATGGTCGGGGTGCCGGGCGCGGGCTCGCTCACCGGCAGGATCTCGTGATAGGCCTCGTACAGCGTGGGCCGCATCAAATCGTTCATCGCCGCGTCGACAATGGTGAAGGTCTTGGACGCGCCGCGCTTCACGTAAAGCACGCGAGATACCAGAACCCCGGCATTGCCCGCGATCATGCGGCCCGGCTCGAACAGCAGCCGCACGCCGAGGCCGCCGACTTGCTCGGCGACCAGCCGGGCATAGTCCTCCGGCAGCGGCGGCGCGGGTTGATCGCTTCGATAGGGAATCCCGAGTCCGCCGCCGAGATTGACGAACTCGATGGCGCAGCCCGCCTCGCGCAAGCTGCCGACCAGCTCGTGCAAAAGCGCGAACGCGTTCTTGAACGGCGCAAGCTCGGTGATCTGACTGCCGATATGCATATGCACGCCGGACGGCGCGATACCCGGCAGCCGGTTCGCCAGAGTGTAGAGGGCAGGGGCCTCCGCGAACGGCACGCCGAACTTGTTCTCGGCTTTGCCGGTCGCGATCTTGTGGTGGGTCTTGGCGTCGACATCGGGATTGACCCGGACGGCGATCCGCGCGATCGCGCTCCGCGCCGCCGCCACCTCGCTCAACGCCCTAAGCTCGGCCTCCGACTCGACATTGAAGGCGAAGATGCCGGCCTCGAGCGCAAATGCCATCTCCTCGCGCGTCTTGCCGACGCCGGAGAAAACGATCAGCTCGGGCGGCACCTTGACCGCCAGTGCGCGGCGCAACTCGCCTTCCGACACCACGTCCATGCCGGCGCCGAGCCGCGCCAGCGTGGCCAGCACGCCGAGATTGGAATTGGCCTTGACCGAGTAGCAGACGAGCGTGCCGGGCGCGGCCGCGAACGCATCGGCGAACACGCGATAGTGACGCTCGAGCGTCGCGCTGGAATAGCAATAGAACGGGGTTCCTACCGCGGCGGCGAGATCGGCAAGGTCAACCTCCTCGGCGTGGAGCACATTCTTGTGGGACACGCCGCGCCGGTAGGCGAAATGATGCATTGCAGGGGGGTCGGTCTATTCGAGCAGTTTATCGATCCACAGCCGGCGATCTGGAACCCGCGACATCTTGGTGGACGGGTCGGCCTTGGTCTCGGGATAGCTGGCTTTAGGCCGGTCAAGCGAGCCTCGGCGTCCACAGGCCGAAAGCCCGACCGAAACTACTAGCAAAAGCGCTAAAAGGATGCGCAACGCGCTTCCCATGGTCGTGCCCCTGTCCCTCAAGCCTTTTCCCGGCTTTTCAGTTACCCTTTTATCGCGTTTGGCCGTCCTTCTCCAAACGCTTTATCCATTTTCTCGCCTCCCGCTTGACGTTGGCGGGGGCGGTTCCCCCATAGCTGGTGCGGCTTTTGACCGATCCTGTCACGTCGAGCGCCCCATAAACCTCCTCGGTGATCCGTTTCTCCACCGTCTTAAGCTCGGAAAGCGGCAGCTTTTTGAGGTCCACCCCCTGTGATTCGGCCAAGGCCACGATCTTGCCGGTGAGGTGGTGGGCCTCCCGGAACGGCAGCCCGAGCTTGAGCACCAGCCAATCGGCGAGGTCGGTGGCAGTCGAGTGGCCCATCGCGGCGGCCCGTTTCATCGCCTTGAGGTCGGGCTCGAGGTCCGCGACCATACCGGTCATGGCGGCGATGCCGAGCTTGAGCGCATCGAGCGCGTCGAACACCGGCTCCTTGTCCTCCTGCATGTCCTTGGCGTAGGCGAGCGGCAGGCCTTTCATCACCATCAGCAGCGCCTGGAAGGCGCCGGCGATGCGCCCGGTCTTGGCGCGCACCAGTTCGGCCGCATCGGGGTTGCGCTTCTGCGGCATGATCGACGAGCCGGTGGTGAATTTGTCGGAGAGCCGCGCGAAGCCCCATTGCGGCGAGGTCCAGTTCACCACCTCTTCGGCGAGCCGCGACAGATGCATGGCCGCGATCGCCGCGGCGGCCAGCGTCTCGAGCGCGAAGTCGCGGTCGGACACCGCGTCGAGCGAATTGGCCGCCGGCCGCGTAAAGCCGAGCTCCCGTGACGTCGCGTCTCGGTCGATCGGGAACGATGTGCCGGCGAGCGCCGCCGCGCCCAGCGGACACTCCGCCAGCCGCTTGGCGGCATCGGCGAACCGGCCCCGGTCGCGCCTGAGCATCTCGACATAAGCGAGCAGATGGTGGCCGAAGGTGATCGGCTGCGCGGTTTGCAAATGCGTGAAGCCCGGCATCACCGCACCCGCGTGGTCGAGCGCCTTGGTGGCGAGCGCCAGCTGAAGCGCGCCAAGCGCGCCGTCGAGCGCGCCGATCTCGTCCCGCACATAGAGCTTGAAGTCGGTCGCCACCTGGTCGTTGCGCGAGCGCGCGGTATGGAGCTTGCCGGCCACCGGCCCGATCAGCTCGCGCAACCGGCTTTCGACATTGAGATGAATGTCCTCGAGCGCGCGCGAGAAAGCGAACTTGCCGGCCTCGATCTCGGCCAGGATCTTGTCGAGGCCGCGCGCGATCTCGTCGGCCTCCGACGTTTTCACGATGCCGGTCGCGCCAAGCATGGCGACATGCGCCTTGGACGCAAGAATGTCGTGACGCCACAGCCGCTTGTCGAAGTCGATGGAGGCGTTTATCTCCTCCATGATCTCCGCCGGACTTGCGGCAAAGCGGCCGCCCCACATGGTGTTGGTCATCGTTGTCGAGCCTGAGCCAGACGAGGTGAGCGGGAAGACGTGAGCAAACGCAACGAACGCAAACGCGCCGCGCCGCCGGCCATCTATCTCGTCGCCGCACTGGTTGCGGCGATCGCCGGATTCGGGACGGTATATGTGAGTTTTGCCCCTTCTGACAATGGCGAGACCGAGAATTCAGAGTCCGGGCCGGGCGGGCAGGGAACTGGCGCAGGCCCGCTCGCCGGCCTTAACACGGGCGCGATGGCCTCCCTGGTGGTGAGACCGCAGCCGGTCGATCTGCCGGCGTTAACCTTCACCGATGCCGACGGCCAGCCTAAGTCGCTGGCCGATTTCAGCGGCAAGATCGTGCTTCTCAACATCTGGGCCACGTGGTGCGTGCCCTGCCGCGAGGAGATGCCGGCGCTCGATCAGCTGGAGACCAAGCTCGGCGGCAAGGATTTCCAGGTGGTGGCGGTCAATATCGACAAAGGCGGCGCCGACAAGGCGACCGCCTTCCTCAAAGAGACCGGCGCCACCCATCTTGCGCTTTACACCGATCCGTCGGGCAAGCTGTTCGCGACGCTCAAAGCGGTCGGCATGCCGACCACGCTGCTGATCGACCGGAACGGCAAGGAGATCGCCCGGCTGGTCGGCCCGGCCGACTGGGCGTCGACCGAGGCGGTCAAGGTGATCGAGGCGGCGACTGCGGCGAGTGCCTCAGCCTCCTGACCTCATTCCACCGGAACCACGGCGTCTTTTTCCAGCCGATAGGTATATTTGCAGGTCTCGGCGACCGGCTTGTTGCACGGCACGCCTGAGGTGGTGACATAGAGCATGGGCTTGCCGCCGCTCTTGCCGAATGTGTAGCTCTGCACGAGATCCTCGAACACGACGTCCCAGGCCGCCCCGCCGTCCCAGAAATAGATCTGCAGCGTGCAGCCGGCGGTGCCGCACAGCGGATTGATGCCGCCCTCGCATTTGAGCTTGGCGTAATCGGCGATCCAGTCCTCGCCGCCGTCGCCGTTCAGATCGTCGACCTTGAGCACGGCCTCGCCATTCGGCGTGCCGTTGCTGTCCTTGCAGGCGCGCTCGGCATTGTCGATCGCTTCGGAGACATTGTCCGGCGGCTCGGCCGCGCGGGCCGGCGCGAACATCACCGACAGGGCCAACACCGCGGGAGCGGCGACGCGCAGAAATATGGGGACGAGCGGGCGCAATTTAGCGGCGTGCCGTGCTTTTCGATTTGGATTTCTTGCGTACGACCCGTTTCTTCTTCGCGGTGGGCTTGGCCCCGCACACGCTGTCCCGGAGATGGGTGGGGCCGCTGCTCATCGAGGCTTGGATCGCCAGCCCGTCGAGGCTGGTGCCGAACAGCGATTTCCAGAAATAGCGCTTGAAGCCGTTGTCGAGCAGATCGATGGCGCGCTCGCGGCGCGATGCGGTCGACGGCTCGCCGAGAATGACGGCGACCAGCTTGCGCCCGTCGCGCGTGACGCTGACCACGATGTTGAAGCCGGAATCGCAAATGAACCCGGTCTTCATGCCGTCGGTGCCGGGATAGCTGACCAGCATGCCGTTATGCGTGCGCAACATCTGTTTGCCGACCTGAACCTGAATCGTGGTGAACATCTCGGCGTACTCGGGAAACTCGAGGATGATGGCGCGCGCCAGCTTGGCCAGGTCGCGGGCGGTGGTCACTTGCCGCTCGTCGGGCAGGCCGTTGACGTTGGCAAAAGTGGTGCGCGTCATATTAAGACGCCGCGCCGCCTCGTTCATGCGCAACACGAAGGCATCCTCGCTGCCGGCGACCGTTTCGGCGATCATCACGGCGACGTCGTTGGCCGACTTGACGATCAGAACCCGCAGCGCCGTGTCGAGCGAGATCGACTCGCCCTCCTTCAACCAGAGTTTGCTCGGGGCCTGCTCCGTCGCCTTCTTGGAGCAAATGGCCTTGGTGTCGGGCTTGACCTTGCCCTCCTTCAACGCCTGGAAGGCGACATAGGCGGTCATCAGCTTGGTGAGAGAGGCGGGGAACCATAGCGCGTCGGGGTCTTCGGCGTAAAACACGGTGCCGTTATAGGGCTCGAATACCAGCGCGGGTCCTGCCCAAGCGGCCGACGGGGCCAGCAAGGCGGCTCCGACGAGCAGACCAAGACCGGCGCGCCGCAGCATCATGCTCGTTCCCTCATCCCAATCTGTCGCATCTCGCGCCGGGCGCTGTTCGCGCAACCGGCCAGGAACGAACACCCCAACATGGTAGCCCCCCGGCCTGTCGGCTCGACCCCGACCCCCATAGTGAATCGAAATTCGACTGTTCCGTGGCGCGGGGACCGATCGACGGCCCCACCGGCCAAACGAAACCCCTGCCGGCGCGCCCCCCCGTCAGTCGAATCGCGAAATTCAGCAATACCGCATCAGCCGGGGAGAGTAGCGTGCTCGTCCCAATTCGCAACTGCGAAATGCGCGCCTTCACCGTGCTCAACCTGTTCATCGGCATCATCGTCAACGCCATGCAGGAGGCGCTTGCCAAGGCCAAGGCCGACGAGCGCGAAGCCGAGCGCGAGCTGATCCACGACGAGACCGCGCCGCTGATGCGCGAGATCAAGGGGCTGAAGACCGAAATCGCGTCCTTGCGCGCGGATCTCGGCGCCGGGAAGCGCCCCTAACCGGCCTTATTTCTTTGGCACCCGAGAGTTCAGGGAACCGGCTGACGGGCTTGGCGTTTGCAGAATCTGGACCATCCAGCGGGGGACCATCCATGCGTGACATCCGTGCCGACCTGCAAGAGCGGGTCAAGCTGCTCGACGAGCAACTCCAGGCTGCGCAGGCTCAATTCGACAAATTTCTCGAGCAGATCAAGGGCGAGCACGAGTTGAGGCTCAAGGATCTGAAGGCCGAGCTCGAGGCGGTCAATCACCTGCTCGGGCTCGAGCATCGACGCCTCGGCGGCGCGGCGCCGGCGCCCAAGCCGCAAGCGGAGGCGCAGAGATCAGCTCCGCCGCAACCGCTGGCCGACTTCTTGATCCGCAAGCTCGGCGAGCAAGGCCCGTTGTCACAAGACAAGCTTCGTCTTCTGGCGGTGCAGGAAGGCTATTTTCCCGACGGCGACGCCGAACGCGGCGTGCCGGCGGTGCTCATGCATGTGGTGAAAGCGGGCCACATCCGCCAATTGCCGAACGGCGATTTCGCCGAGGTGATCAGGCTGCGCCGCGCGATCTAACTCTTGTCGATCAGCACGGCGCGGAAGTCGTTGACATTGGTAAGCGTCGGCCCGGTCACCAGCAGGTCGCCGATCGCCTTGAAGAAGGTCCACGGATCGTTATCGGCCAGCATCGCCTTGGCGTTGATCCCGGCTTTGGCCGCGCGCGTGAGCGTATCGGGATAGATCAAAGCGCCGGCATTGTCCTCCGACCCGTCGATGCCGTCAGTGTCGCCGGCCAGCGCGTAGATATTGGGCCTGCCGTCGAGCGCGATGGCGAGCGCCAGTAGGAACTCGGTGTTGCGGCCGCCTTTGCCTTTGCCCTTGAGCGTGATGGTGGTCTCGCCGCCCGAGATCAGCACGCATGGCGGCCTTTCGGGTTGCCCGCGCAGGGCGCATTGGCGCGCGATGCCGGCATGGACCAGCGCCACGTCGCGCGACTCGCCTTCGATCGAATCGCCGAGGATCACCGGCGTCACGCCGGCCTTGCGCGCCACCTCGGCCGCGGCTTCGAGCGAGGCTTGCGGCGTGGCGATCATGATGTTCTCGACCCGCTCGAGACGCTTGTCGCCGGGCTTGGGCGTTTCGTCGGCATGGCGCAGCCGCATGCGCACCGCGTACGGCACCTCGATGGCGTATTTCTCGATGATGGCGAGCGCGTCCTCGTTGGTCGACGGGTCGGCTACGGTCGGACCCGAAGCGATGATCGACGGATCGTCGCCCGGCACGTCGGAGATCATCAGCGCCACCACGCGTGCCGGGTGGGCGGCGGCGGCGAGCCTGCCGCCTTTGATGGCCGAGAGATGCTTCCGCACAATGTTCATCTCTGAGATGGTCGCGCCGCTCTTCAACAGCGCCTTGTTGATCGCCTGCTTGTCTTCCAGCGTGAGGCCGTCGGGCGGCAGCGCGAGCAGCGCCGAGCCGCCGCCGGAGATCAGGCACAGCACGAGATCGTCTTGCGTCAGTCCCTGGACCAGCTTGAAGATGCGCTCGGCCGCCTTCCGCCCCGCCGCGTCGGGCACCGGATGCGCCGCCTCGACCACTTCGAGCCGGGTGGTCGGCACGCGATAGCCGTAACGCGTGACCACCAGGCCTTCGAGCGGCCCGTCCCAGGCATCCTCCAGCGCGCGTGCCATGGCGCCAGACGCCTTGCCGGCGCCGATGATCACGGTGCGGCCCTTGGGCCTTTCCGGCAGATGCGCCGGCACGCAGATCGAGGGCATCGCCGCCTCGACCGCGGCTTGGAACATAGCCTTGAGCAGCTTTTCAGGCGTCATTATTGGGCATGTCCTCCCCTCAAGGCCGCTGAACCTGCACAGACGATTGCAATAAGGCAAGCGAATGAATTAGTTTGCCCGTTCCTTTTGCAAGTCAGCTCGCAAGTCCTGGGGGCCGAGGCGTTATGTCAGTTCCGTCGCGTGAAGGTGCCGAAAAACCGGGCAAGCGCTCCCACGACCAGCACAAGACCCCGAAATCCGACATCGAGATCAGCCAGGCCGCCGAGATGCGGCCGATCCTCGACCTGGCGGCCGACAAGCTCGGCATTCCGGCCGAGGATCTGATCCCTTACGGCCACTACAAGGCCAAGGTCGCGCTCGACTATATCGCCTCGCTGGCCAAGCGCCCCGACGGCAAGCTGATCCTGGTCACCGCCATCACCCCGACCCCGGCCGGCGAGGGCAAGACCACCACCACGGTGGGCTTGGGCGACGCGCTCAACGAGATCGGCAAGAAGGCTATGATCTGCATCCGCGAGCCGAGCCTCGGACCTTGCTTCGGCATGAAAGGCGGGGCGGCGGGGGGCGGCTACGCCCAGGTCGTGCCGATGGAAGACATCAACCTTCATTTCACCGGCGATTTTCATGCCATCGGCGCCGCCAACAATCTGCTCGCGGCAATGATCGACAACCACGTCTATTGGGGCAACGCGCTCGACATCGACACCCGCCGCGTCACCTGGCGCCGTGCCGTCGATATGAACGATCGCGCGCTCCGCTCGATCGTCACCTCGCTCGGCGGCGCCGCCAATGGCTTCCCGCGCGAGGCCGGCTTCGACATCACCGTGGCCTCCGAGGTCATGGCGATCTTCTGTCTCGCCTCCGACCTCAACGACCTTCAGCGGCGCCTGGGCCAGATCCAGATCGGCCAGACGCGCGACAAGAAGGCGATCACCGCCAAAGACCTGTCGGCGGCGGGCTCGATGGCCGCGCTGCTCAAGGACGCGCTCGCGCCGAATCTGGTGCAGACGCTCGAGAACAACCCGGCCTTCATTCATGGCGGCCCGTTCGCCAATATCGCCCATGGCTGCAACTCGGTGATCGCCACCAAGGCGGCCCTCAAGCTCGCCGACTACGTGGTCACCGAAGCGGGCTTCGGCGCCGATCTCGGCGCCGAGAAATTCTTCGACATCAAATGCCGCAAAGCCCGGCTCAAGCCCGATTGCGTGGTGATCGTCGCCACCATCCGCGCGCTCAAGATGCATGGCGGCGTGGCCAAGGACGATCTCAAGAAGGAGAACCTCCAGGCGCTGGAAAAGGGCTTCGCCAATCTCGAGCGCCACGTCGAGAATGTGCGCAAATATCATGTGCCGGTGGTGGTGTCGGTCAATCGCTTCTCCAGCGACAGCGAGGCCGAGATCGCGCTCCTCAAGCGGCTGTGCTCGACCATCGGCGCCGATTGCGTGATGGCCGACCACTGGGCGAAGGGCGGCGCGGGCGCGGTCGAGCTGGCCGAGACCGTGGTCCGCACCATCGACACCAAGCCGAGCGATTTCCAGCCGCTTTATCCCGACGACATGTCGCTGTGGGATAAGACGCGCACTATCGCCCAGGAGATCTACGGCGCCGAGGACATTACGGCGGACAAGAGCGTCAAGGACCGCTTTGCCGAGCTGGAGAAGGAAGGTTTCGGCAAGTTCCCGATCTGCGTCGCCAAGACTCAGTACAGCTTTACCACCAACCCGAACGCCAAGGGTGTGCCGCTCGGGCACATCATTCCGATCCGCGAGGTCAGGCTCTCGGCCGGCGCCGAGTTCGTGGTGGTGATCTGCGGTGATATCATGACCATGCCGGGCCTACCAAAAGTCCCGGCCGCCAACCATATCGAGCTGGCGGCCGACGGCCGGATCGCCGGTTTATTCTAGCTGCTGAAAGAGGTTGCAAGCCTCAATCGCGGACGCTAACACCCTGTTCCGCGAGTAGGCCCAATCCGACGTGAGAGCGTCGGCAAGATTGCTAGGGGAAGAAACGATGGCTGGAGCAAGAAAGCCCGGGCGTAATTTTTTGTTCGTGCCGGGACCGACCAATGTGCCTGATCGCATCTTGCGGGCCATGCACGTCGCTATGGAGGATCATCGCTCCTCCGACTTTCCCAAGCTTACTTTGCCGCTGTACGAAGACTTGAAGCGGATCTTCAAGACCAGGGACGGCCAGGTCGTGATCTTCCCGTCGAGCGGCACCGGTGCCTGGGAATCGGCCCTCACCAACACCAATTCGCCGGGCAATAAGCTCTTGGCCGCGCGCTTCGGCCAGTTCAGCCATCTGTGGATCGAGCTCGCCCGCCGCCACGGGCTTGAGGTCATCGTCCAGGAGGAAGAGTGGGGCACCGGCGCCAATCCCGAGCGCATCGAAGAGGCGCTCCGCGAGGACAAGACCCACGAGATCAAGGGCGTCCTGATCGTCCATAACGAGACTGCGACCGGCGTCACATCCGACGTGGCCGCCGTGCGCCGCGCCATCGACGCGGCCGGCCACCCGGCGCTGCTTTACGTCGACGGCGTGAGCTCGATCGCCAGCATCGACTTCCGCATGGACGAGTGGGGCGTCGATCTCGCCATCACCGGTTCGCAGAAGGGCCTGATGTTGCCGGCCGGCCTCAGCATCGTGTGCGTGAGCCAAAAGGCGCTCGCCGCCATGCAGGACGCCAAGTGCCGCCGCTCCTATTTCGATCTGTCGGACCAGATGAAGGCCAACGCCACCGGCTATTTCCCCTACACGCCGGCCTTGACCCTGCTGCACGGCTTGCGCGAGGCGCTTGCCATGCTTGAGGAGGAGGGGCTCGACCGCGTGTTCGCACGCCACCATCGCCTCGCCTCCGGCACTCGCGCCGCGGTCAAGGCCTGGGGCCTCAGGCTGTGCGCCAAAGAGCCGAAATGGCAGTCCGACACCGTGAGCGCGATCATGGTGCCGCACGGCTTCAACGGCGCCGACGTGATCGACCGGGCCTATCGCCGCTACAATCTGGCGCTCGGCGCCGGCCTGTCGCAGATGGCGGGCAAGCTGTTCCGCATCGGCCATTTGGGCGATCTCAACGAGCTGATGCTGCTCGGCGCCATCGCCGGCGCCGAGATGGCCATGCGCGACGTCGGCATCGAAGTCGAGCTTGGTTCTGGAGTGGCGGCGGCCCAGGCGCAGTTCCGCGACGCGGCGCAGCTTAAGGTCGCCGCCGAGTAGGGCAGGAAACGCGGGGCTAACGGCGAACACGCCGGTCTCGCCCGATTTGATTTTGGTCAAGACCTGCGGCGCGGCTTTCAGCTACGCGCCGTGGGAAGGTGAAGCATGGCGCGCTTAGGCGATGGCCCGGCGCGCGCAGGAGTGGGGGTTGAGTTCAGTGCAGCACGCGATCGTGTTTCTCGATCGAGAATTGGTCGGCGCCAATGTGCGCAAGCCCGACTTCCCGCACAGCTATAAAGAGTATCAGTCGACCTGGACTCCGGAGGAGATCGTCGATCGCCTCAAGGACGCGACCATCGCCATCATCAACAAGGTGCCGATGCGGGCCGATACGCTGAAGCAACTGCCCAAGCTCAAGCTGATCGCGGTGGCCGCCACCGGCACCGATGTGGTCGACAAGGCCTATTGCAAGGCGAACGGCATCACCGTCGTCAATATCCGCAACTACGCCTTCAACACCGTGCCCGAGCATGTGCTGGCGCTGATGTTCGCGCTCCGGCGCAACCTGCCGGCTTATATCGAGGACGTGCGCAACGGCAGGTGGGGCAAGGTCGATCAGTTCTGCTTCTTCGACCATCCGATCCGCGACATCGCCGGCTCGACCATGGGCATCGTCGGCTATGGCGCCATCGGCAAGGAGGTCGGCAAGCGGGCCGAGGCGCTCGGCATGCGCGTGCTGCCTTACGACGTGATGCCGCAGCCCGGCCTGGTCGATTTCGACACGCTGTTGACGGAGAGCGACGTCATCACTTTGCACATGCCGCTCACGCCCGGCACCAAGAATATGTTCGGCGCCGCCGAGCTCAAGAAGATGAAGCCGACCGCCATCCTCATCAACACCGCGCGCGGCGGCCTGGTCGACGAGGCGGCGCTGGCAGAGGCGCTTAAGGCGGGCACCATCGCCGGCGCGGGCTTCGACGTGCTCACCAAGGAGCCGCCGAAGGAGGGCAATATCCTGCTCGACCTCAAGCTGCCAAATCTGATCGTCACGCCCCACGTCGCCTGGGCGAGCGTAGAGGCGATGCAGATCCTGGCCGATCAGCTGATCGACAATGTCGAGGCGTTCGTGGCGGGCAAGCCGCAAAACGTCGTGCAGGAGTAGCCGGGGAGGCGCGCCATGAAGAAACTGTTGTTTCTGCTCGACACCGATCCCTTCACCAGCGTGTTCGACACGGTGGTCGCCTATGACGGCGGCGCCGACCGCGTCGCCGGCTATGCCGGTGTCACGCCCGACAATGTCGGCCCGTTGGTCGACGGCACCATCTTCACCCGCGGCGGCAAGGACAAGCAGAACACCGCGATCTTCGTCGGCGGCGGCGACATGACCAAGGGCGAGGCGCTGTTCGCGGCGGTGCAGAAGAAGTTCTTCGGCCCGTTCCGCGTCTCGACCATGCTCGATTCCAACGGCTCCAACACCACCGCCGCGGCCGGGGTGGCGCTGCTCGCCAAGGCCAAGACGCTCAAGGGCAAGAAGGCCGTGGTGCTGGCCGGCACCGGGCCGGTCGGCATGCGCGCGGCGGCCTTTTTCGGCCAGGAAGGCGCCGATGTCGCCATTACCTCGCGGGAGAAGGCGCGCGCCGACAAGGCCGCCAAGGCGATCGAGACAAGGTTCGGCGTCAAGGTGACGCCGGTCGAGGCGGCCGATGACGCCGCCCGTGCCCAGGCGGTCAAGGATGCCGACATCGTGTTCGCCGCCGGCGCTATCGGCGTGCAGCTGCTGAAGGCCGGCGACTGGCAGGACAATCCCAAGATCGAGCTGCTGGCCGACGTCAACGCCCAGCCGCCGCTCGGCATTGAAGGCGTCGAGGCTACCGACAAGGGCAAGGACCGCGCGGGTAAGCTTGCGTTCGGCGCACTCGGCATCGGCGGCCTGAAATTGAAGCTGCACCGCGGCTGCATCGGCAAGCTGTTCGACAGCTCCGACGGCGTGCTCGATGCCGAGCAGATCTACGCGCTGGCGAAAGAGATGGCCTGATGACCGACATCAAGGACACCGAGATAGAGCAGTTTCTCGCGGCGCTGGCGAGCCAGAGTGCCACGCCGGGCGGCGGCAGCGCCGCGGCGATCATTGGCGCCATGGGTGCGGCGCTAGTCAGCATGGTGTGCAACCTGACCATCGGCAAAAAGAAATATGCCGAGGTCGAGGGCGAGATGAAGGACGTGCTCGCCAAGTCCGAAGCGCTCCGCGTGAAGCTGATCGGCATGATCGAGGACGATGTGAGGGCGTTTGACGCGGTGATGGGCGCTTACGGCATGCCGAAGGAGTCCGATGCCGATAAGGCCAAGCGCGATCAGGCGATCCAGGCCGCGCTCAAGCTGGCGACCGACGTGCCGATGGCCTGCGCCCGCGCCGCCCGCCAGGTGATCGACATCGCCGCCACCGCCTCCGACAAGGGCAACCTCAACGTCATCTCCGACGCCGGCGTCGGCGTGCTGGCCGGTTATGCTGCACTGCGAAGCGCTGCCTTGAATGTTTTCACCAATGCAAGAATGATTACGGACAAGACCTTCGCCGAGGCTAAGCTGAAGGAGCTGAACCAGCTCCTGGCCGGGGCCGAAGGCGTGACCGAGCAGGCCTACGGCGTCGTCAAAGGCAAAGTGAGTTGAGCTGAGGGCGAGGCCCGCACCCTAAGGGAGGAAAGACGTGGACGTTCACGAGTACCAAGCCAAGGAATTGCTGGCGAGCTTCGGCGTGCCGGTCCCCAAGGGCGCCGTCGCCTTCAGCCCGGATCAGGCGGTCTACGCCGCGACCGAGCTGGGCGGCTGGGCCTGGGCGGTCAAGGCGCAGATCCATGCCGGTGCGCGCGGCAAGGCGGGCGGCATCAAGCTGTGCAAGACCTATCACGAGGTCCGCGATGCGGCGGCGAGCTTGCTCGGCAAGCGGCTGGTCACCATCCAGACCGGTCCCGAAGGCAAGCCGGTTCAGCGGGTTTACATTGAGGTGGCCGAGCCGTTCGACCGCGAGCTTTATCTCGGTTACGTGCTCGACCGCAAAGCCGAGCGCATCCGCGTCATCGCCTCGCAGCGCGGCGGCATGGAGATCGAGGAGATCGCCAAGACCGAGCCCGAGGCCATCCTCCAAGTGGTGGTCGAGCCCGCGGTTGGCCTACAGGCCTTTCAGGCCCGCGAGCTCGCCTTCCAGCTTGGCCTCAGCATCAAGCAGGCGCAGAGCGCGGTGAGCACGATCATGAACGCCTACCGCGCCTTCCGCGACTGCGACGCCACCATGCTGGAGATCAATCCGCTGGTGGTCGCCAAGGACGACCGCGTGGTCGCGCTCGACGCCAAGATGTCGTTCGACGACAACGCGCTGTTCCGCCGCCACAACGTCGCCGACATGCACGATCCCTCGCAGCAGGATCCGCGCGAGGCTCAGGCCGCCGAGCACAATCTCAATTATATCGGGCTCGACGGCGAGATCGGCTGCATCGTCAACGGCGCCGGCCTGGCCATGGCCACCATGGACATGATCAAGCATGCCGGCGGCACGCCCGCGAACTTCCTCGACGTGGGCGGCGGCGCTTCACCTGAGCGCATCGCCACCGCGCTCAAGCTCGTGCTGTCCGACCAGAAGGTGCGCGCCGTGCTGGTCAACATCTTCGCCGGCATCAACCGCTGCGACTGGGTCGCCAAGGGCGTGGTGCAGGCCTGCGAGACGGTCGACGTCAAGGTGCCGCTGGTGGTGCGGCTGGCCGGCACCAACGTGGAAGAGGGCCGGAAAATTTTGGCGGAGAGCGGGCTCAAGCTCATCACCGCCGAGACTTTGGCCGAAGCGGCCGAGAAGGCCGTGGCGGCGTGCCAAGGAAAGCTGGCGGCGTGATGCGGGACCGGGAGTAAATATTATGAGCATTCTGATCGATGAAACCACGCCGGTCCTCGTGCAAGGCATGACCGGCGACAAGGGCACCTTCCACGCGAAGGAGATGATCGCCTACGGCACCAACGTGGTCGGCGGCGTGACGCCGGGCAAAGGCGGCGGCAGCCATCTCGACCGCCCGCTGTTCAACACCATGAAGGAAGCGGTCAAGGCGACCGGCGGCACCACCACCATCACCTTCGTGGCGCCGGCGTTCTGCGCCGACGCCATCATGGAAGCGGCCGACGCCGGGGTCAGGCTGATCTGCTCGATCACCGACGGCATTCCGGCGCAGGACATGATGCGGGTGAAGCGCTATCTGATGCGCTATCCCAAAGACCGCCGGCCGATGATGGTCGGGCCGAATTGCGCCGGCATCATCAGCCCCGGCAAGGCCATGCTCGGCATCATGCCGGGTCACATCTATCTGCAAGGCAAAGTGGGCGTCATTTCGCGGTCGGGCACGCTCGGCTACGAGGCCGCCTCGCAGATGAAGGCCCAGGGCATCGGCATCTCGACCTCGGTCGGCATCGGCGGCGATCCGATCAACGGCTCTTCGTTCCTGGACCATCTCGCGCTGTTCGAGGAGGACCCCGAAACCGACGCCGTGCTGATGATCGGCGAGATCGGCGGTCCGCAGGAGGCCGAGGCCTCGGCCTGGATCAAGGACAATATGTCGAAGCCGGTGATCGGCTTCGTCGCCGGGCTGACCGCGCCCAAGGGTCGGCGCATGGGTCATGCCGGCGCCATCATTTCCGCCGCCGGCGACAGTGCCGCCGAGAAGGCCGAGATCATGCGCGCGTGCGGCCTCACCGTGGCGCCCAATCCGAGCGAGTTCGGCTCGACCGTGGCGGGCGTGCTGGCCAAACGCCCGGAGCGCCGGGCGGCCGTGTGAGCCGACTGAGGCACGCAGCCGAACGGCCTTTTGCCGGGTCTTTGCGGGATGCACGCGGGGCGCGCCAGGCGCCACTCATCGCGTGCGCCTTAAGCAGCCTTGCGCTAAGCAAGGCTGGTGGACCGGCGCCCCTGCGTCCGGCAAAGCCCCTGAACAGCCGATCGTCCCGGTCGGGAGTGTGTTGCGTCGCCATGAATGAGGAGCGGAAACCGACCCGTCTCGACACCGAGCCGCCCCCGGCGGTGATCGGCGGCATTTCGGCCAAGGAGGCGTCAGACCTCCTATTTCAGCTCCTGCTCGAAGTGGTGCGCCGGCACCAGCCCGAGATCGAGTTGGCCCTGCTCGGCGGCGCCGATATCTCCGGCTTCAGCCCTGACCAGATGGCCCGTGCCCTTCAGGCCCAGGGCATTCTGTTCCAGCTGCTGGCCATCGCCGAGCAGAATGCCGCCATGCGCCGCCGCCGCCATATCGAGCGCACGCGCGGGCGCGCGGCGTTGCGCGGCACCTTCGACCATGTGCTGGCCGAAGCGGCCAGTGAGGGCATCGCACCGGAGGAGATCCAGACGCTGTTGTCGGGCTTGCGCATCAGGCCGGTGATCACCGCCCATCCCACCGAGTCGAAGCGCGTCACCGTGCTGGAGAAATACCGCAAGATCTATCTCCTGCTGCGCGAGCTCGAGCAGTCGCGCTGGACCGAGCGCGAGCGCACTGCCCTGATCGGCGATCTGCGCGACCAGATCGAACTGGTGTGGATGACCGGCGAGCTCCATCTGGAGAAGCCCACCGTGCAGCACGAGGTGTCGCGCGGGCTCCATTTCTTCGACGAGGCGCTGTTCGATAAGGCGCCGGAGATGCTGGCGCTGATCGACGCCGCGCTCGAGCGCTATTACCCGGGGCAGAATTTCGAGCTGCCCCCGTTCTTCCAGTTCGGCTCGTGGATCGGCGGCGACCGCGACGGCAATCCGTCGGTCACCACCCGCGTCACCGGCTGGACGCTGCGCCAGAACGCGCTCGCCGCGCTGCGCCACTACAGCACCCGCATCACCGATCTTGCGCGGGCGCTGTCGATCACCGAGCGCGCGCTGCCGGTGCCGCCCGACTTCCAGGCCGAGCTTGCGCGCGCGCTTGGCGGCAGCGGCGAGGCGGGCGCCATCACGAAGCGCAATCCCGGCGAGCCCTACCGGCAATATCTCTCCATCGTGCTGCGCAAGCTCGACGCCACCATCGCCCGCGCGCAGGGCATGGATATCGGCGGCCCCGGCGCGCCCTATCTCAGTGCCGACGAGCTGATCCAGGATTTGCGGGTGATCGAGCAGGCGCTGCAACAGGCGAACAGCCCGTCGATCGCCGCCGATCTGGTCAGGCCGGTGCGCCGCGCCGTCGAGATGTTCCGCTTCTCCACCGTGCGGCTCGATCTCCGCGAGAACACCACCAAGACGAGCGCCGCGCTTCAGGCGCTGTGGTGGGCGACTGCCGGCCACGGCGACGACAGCCCGCCCGAGCTTGGCAGCCGCGAATGGCGCGCGTGGCTGCTCCGCGCGCTGGCCCGGCCCTTGACCGGCCCGCATTTGATCCCTGAGCTTCCCGCCGAGGCGACCGAGCTGATCGACATGTTCGCGCAAGCCGCCGCGACCAGGCGCGAGGCCGACCGCGATGCGTTCGGCTCGTTCATCTTGTCGATGACCCGCTCGGTCGACGACATTCTTGGCGCCTATGTGCTGGCCAAGGAGGGCGGCGCCTTTCTCGACGCCGCCGGCACGGAGATTTGCGCGCTGCCCATCGTGCCGCTGTTCGAGACCATCGGCGATCTCCGCGCCGCGCCCACCATCATGCGCGAGGCGCTCTCCGTGCCGCTGATCCGCCGCTCCACCCATTGGCAGGGCAATGTGCAGGAGGTGATGATCGGCTATTCCGATAGCAACAAGGACGGCGGCTTCGTCGCCTCCAACTGGGAGCTGGCCAAGGCGCAGTCGCAACTGACCAAGGTCGGCGCCGAGATGGGCACCGCCATCGCCTTCTTTCACGGCCGTGGCGGCTCGGTGTCGCGCGGCGGCGCACCCACCGGCCGTGCCATCGCCGCTCAACCGGCCGGCTCGATCCGCGGCCGCTTCCGCGTCACCGAACAGGGCGAGGTGGTGTCATATAAATATGCCAACAAGGGCACCGCGCTTTATCAGATGGAATTGCTCGCCGCGAGCGTGTTCGAGCATGCGCTGAAATCCGAGCGCGAAGAGGCGCTCAGGCCCAAGCGCGAGTTCGACGATATCCTCGAGGCGCTGTCCGGCGCCAGCCGCGCCACCTATACCGGCCTCGTGTCACATCCGGGCCTCGTCCAATATTTCCAGGCGGCGAGCCCGCTGGAGGAAATCTCGCTGCTCAATATCGGCTCGCGCCCGGCGCGGCGCTTCGGCGCGCAGTCGTTGGCCGATCTCCGCGCCATCCCCTGGGTGTTCGCCTGGGCGCAGAACCGCCACATCATTACCGGCTGGTATGGCGTGGGCTCGGCCATCCACAGCCTGCTTCAGGTGCGGGGCCAGCAGGGCGAGGCGCTGCTGCCGCATCTCTTCAAGGACTCCCGCCTATTCCGCCTGATCGTCGACGAGGTGGAAAAGACCCTGCTCCTGGTCGATCTCGACATCGCCCGCGACTATGCCAGCCTCGTTCCCGACGAGGGCGTGCGCGACCTGATCTTTGCCATGATCGAGCAGGAGCTTGCGCTCACCCGCGAGATGGTGCTGAAAGTGTCGGGCGGCAGCGAGATTGCCGAACGTTTCCCCGAATACCGCCGGGCGCTCGCCCAGCGGCTGCCCACCATCAACGAGGTCAATCGCGAGCAGGTCGAGCTTCTCCGGCGTTTTCGTGGGGCCGAGAGCGAGGCTGAACGCGACGCGTTCAAATCCGCACTTCTATTGTCCATCAACACCGTTGCCGCCGGTCTCGGCGCCACAGGCTAAACAGGAGGGAGTAGTGACATGAGCTTTACCCTGATCCAACAGGCGACCCCGCGTCTCCACCGCTCAGAGCTTGCCGTGCCGGGGTCGAACCCCTCGCTGTTCGAGAAGGCTGCCAAAGGCGGCGCCGACATTATCTTTTTGGATCTCGAGGACGCGGTCGCGCCCGACGACAAGGAGCAGGCCCGCAAGAATATCATCCAAGGCCTCAACGACATCGACTGGGGCACCAAGACCATGATGATCCGCATCAACGGTCTCGACACCCACTTCGCCTATCGCGACGTGGTTGACGTGGTCGAGAACTGCCCGCGGCTCGACATGATCCTGATCCCCAAGGTCGGCGTGCCGCAGGACGTCTACGCCATCGACATGCTGGTCACCCAGATCGAGCAGTATAAAAAGCGCGAGAAGAAGATCGGCCTGGAACTGTTGATCGAGACCGCGCTCGGCATGGCCAATGTCGAGGCCATCGCCCAAAGCTCCAAGCGCAACGAGGCCATGAGTTTCGGCGTTGCCGACTATGCCGCCTCCACGCGCGCCCGCACCATGGGCATCGGCGCGCCGCATCCCGATTACGGCATTCTGTCCGACAAGGACGGCGACAAGCCGCGCAACTTCTACTGGAACGATCCCTGGCACTATGCGCTGTCGCGCATGATGGTCGCCTGCCGCGCCTACGGGCTTCGCCCGATCGACGGGCCGTTCGGCGATTTCTCCGACCCCGACGGCTATCTCGCCGCCGCCAAGCGCGTCGCCGTGCTCGGCTTCGAGGGCAAATGGGCGATCCATCCCTCCCAGGTCGAACTCGCCAACCAGGTGTTCACGCCGTCCGAGGCCGAGGTGACCAAGGCCAAGCGCATCGTCGAGGCGATGAAGCAGGCGGCGAAAGAAGGCAAGGGCGCGGTGTCGCTCGACGGCCGCCTGATCGACATCGCCTCGATCCGCCAGGCCGAGGCGCTGCTGAACAAGGCCGCCGCCATGGGCATGGCGTAAGCCAACGTCAGCGCGGCCAATCATGGCGTCCAAGAAGGCCCCCGACAAGCTGGTCGATCTGCCCGCGCCGCAGGAAGGGCTGACGCGCGACGAAACCCGCTCGGTCTCCAAGCGGCGCAAGCTTCGCGCCGCGGTGGTCTATGAGATCATCAGGACCGAGGGTGAGGGCGAGCTTGCCCGCAGCGTCGCCGCCTTGTGGTGGTCGGCGCTCGCCGCCGGGCTGTCGATCGGCTTCTCGGTAGTCGCGCAAGCCCTGCTCAGGACCTATCTGCCAGAGGTGCCCGGCGCGGCCATCATCGAGAATATCGGCTACTCGGTCGGCTTTTTGATCGTGATCCTGTCGCGCCAGCAGCTGTTCACCGAGAACACGCTCACCGCCGTGCTGCCGGTGATGGCGGGCCGGGAGTGGGGCTGGCTATGGGTGATGCTCCGATTATGGGGCATCGTGCTTCTCGGCAATCTCGTCGGCTGCCTGCTGTTCGCGGGCTTCCTCGCTTATTCCGGCGCGCTCACGCCGGACTTCGCCGAGTCGGTGCGTGAGATCGGCGCCAAGCTGATGGCCAACACGCCGCTTGAAATGTTCACCAAGGGCATCGTCGCTGGTTGGCTGATTGCCGCATTAGTGTGGATGTTGCCCTCGGCCGAAGGCACCGAGATCTTCGTCATCACCTTGATCACTTATCTGATCGCGCTCGGCGGCTTCACCCATGTGGTGGCGGGCTCGGCCGAAGCTCTCTACCTCTGGCTCGCCGGCCACGAGAGTTTGTCGCATGTGGCGTTCGGCTTCTTCCTGCCGACGCTCGCCGGCAATTTGTTTGGCGGCACGCTGCTGTTCGCGGTGTTGAGCTACGCGCAGGTGCGCGAAGAAATCGAATAGCGGGAACCGACAGCAAGCGATACACGTTTCTATACGGGATGGGGCTCATCCAACCGATCCGGCCCGTGCTTTTCCAAGGCGCGGCCGGATGTCCAAGGAGAGTCCATGATGAACCGTCTCTTCGCCACCACTGCCGTGGCTTTAATGCTTGGTCTTGCGCCGGCGTTAGCAGCGGAAGACTCCGCGCAGCCTCCGACCGGCGCCGGCGTTTCGCCCGAGGCGTCGCAGGAAGCCACTCAGCCCGACACCGGCTCGGCCGACACCTCCGGCGGCGCCGCCGAGCAGAGCTCGGCGCCTCCGTCTTCCGGCGCGGCCAGCGCCCAGAAATCGGCCGAGGGCCAGAGTTCCGATACGTCCGGCGGCGCGAAGGAGCAAAGCTCGGCGCCCGAGGGCTCGTCTGCTGCCGAAACGTCGAAGCCCAATCCGACTATCGGCGCCGACAGCAACAAGCCTGATCAGGACAGCTCGACCGAGTAGCAGTGTTCGACGCTGACAGTGAGGAATGGAGCGGGGCGGCCATCGGCGGCCCCGTTTCCATATGCGGGGCACGCGGCGCGCGGACATGGTCGGGCGGAAGCCGCGCACGAATTTGAAGCCACTGTTCAAAAGGGCCCCGCGCTAGGCCTGTGCAGCCGAAGTTGTTCCAGCGTTAGGCGCGGCGCACCGCAGGAGCAGCCGGTCCGAGTTCTGCAACAAAGCTGCTCAGATGTAAGGTGACCTCGCCATAATGCACTTGCGCTGGCTGGATATTTGACTGGATGGCATCTGCCAGAGTCATCATGCGGCTGGCAGTCAAAAGGAGGGTTCCAGGCCTATTAGACGCCGGATCCGCCTTCGCTGCTCTTCTAGAGTTGCCTGCCGCTGGGCGGCCGGCGTGCCCCGGTCTGGCTCCGAGGGCAGGAGACCGTTTACACAGCCAGCCTCAACATCGGGCAGGAGGTTCGCCACGAGAAGCCGCAGCTCTCCCACCTCAACAAATTCAAGTTGCAGCGCCCCGCCTCGACCTGTTGCGCGAATGCCAATGTTCACAACTTTTTGCCGGCGCCGGCCCGGCAAGGGGAACCATCGCCGCCGTTTCGGTGTACACTCCGCGCTTGAGTTGAAATTCGGGGGATTTATCGATGCGGACCAATTGCGCGACCTGGCTGGTCGCTTGCCTCACTATTGTCGGCTGCGCCGGCGCCGCGCACGCCGATTCCTACAGCAAGGCCGTGCAGAAATCCTGCGCCGCCGACTATCGCAAATATTGCGGCGAGTACGGGCTCGAGAGCGCCGCCTTGCGCGTATGCATGGACAAGGCGGGCAAGAGCCTGTCCAAGTCCTGCGTCAAGGCGCTGATCCAGTCGGGCGAGGTCTCACAAGCCGAAGTCGACCGCCGCAAGCGCAACTAGCCGCCACGTCATTCCTGTCATACCGGCGTAAGCCGGTATCCAGAACCGCGCGCTCCGAAATCGTTGTGCTGGATCCGGGCTTTCTGTCGTGGGTCTGAGAGATCGCATCAAAGGGCCTTTCTGATCCGCTTGCAGATCTGCCGCTGGGGCTGAAAGGCCCAATCCGCCAGCTATGGATATCAGGTTAGCCCAGATATTGGCGAGACCCTAAGCGAGGCTGGCCCGCCGTTGTCCCTGTCTAGGCGAGCGTGGTCCACGCCACCGCGACATTGGCAGCAAAATAGGCCGCAAGGAGCGCTACCACCCAAATCCGGTCGCCGCTGGAGATTGCCTTCTCGGCATGGTCGTCGTGGCCATGCCACGAGGTCGCCACTACGCGCGCCAGCGCAATGATGATGAAGAGATAGGCAAGGAGGTAAATCTTGTCGAGCATCATCAGATAGTCGACGTCGGGGAGCGACGAGCCCGAGGCGAGCTGAAGCGCGACCAGCGTCAGCAGCGCGGTGATGCCAAGCGCGATGCGGCCCTCGACATAGCGCGGGCGCACGAAGAACACGAGCGCGGCGCACACCACGATCAGGGTGATCGGCACGAAGGTCTTCAACGACATGGCGACCACGGGGCGGGTCACCGGGACGGTCACCACGATCCGCGAATAGGTCTCCGCCTGCGGCACCGAAAGGTCGCCGAAATTGGTCGGATAGAGGTTGGCGGCGATGCGCATGCTGGGCTTGCCGACCGTGAACCCCGGCAAGGTGATCACCGGGTTGAGCGTCACCGGTGTCTCGCCATCGGGCACATAGACCTGCTTGGCGGCGCCGGACACGGTGTCCTCCATCGCCACGGTCAGCAGCTGCGTGTCGAACGGATATTTTTCCAGCGGGAACTTGGCGGCGAACCGGCCTTGATAGCGGATGATCGAATAAAGGCTTCCGTCCGGCATCTCCTTCGGCTGCTCGTAGAGCGCCTCGCGCACATTGTCGTCGGAGGCGTAGCGGTTCATGAACTCCATGGTCTTGGAGGGATCGAGCTCCGGCCCCTTCCAGCGGAACCAGACATAGAAGTCGACCACATAGTTGTTGGCCTTGAAGTCGAGCTCCTGGATGTCGTTGATATAAGCGCCGACGATGATTTGGGTGGGATTGTCGGGCGATGGCGCCGCCGCGATCGCCTCCATTATTGCGGCTGGCGGTTGCGGATCGGCCGGCGCGCTCCACGCCAACGTGACGGCGAAGACCACGAGCAATGCCGTCGCGGCGGCCAGATACCAGCGTCTGATAAACCGTCTCGAGCTCATCCTGCCCCGGCGGCGGCGAAGGGAGTGGGGTTATGGCCCGCCGGTGGCGTTGCGTGCAAGCGCTCCGCGAGCCAGCGCGAGAGCAGCGCGCGGCCCCAGCCATGCGCGCCGCGCAGCACCCGGCCCATGTTCATGAAACCGTGGATCGAGCCTTCGCGGCAGTGGTAGTCGACCGTCACGCCGGCGGCGGCCAGCGCTTGCGCATAGTCCGCGCCCTCGTCGCGCAACGGGTCGTGCCCGGCGGTGATGATCAGGGCCGGCGGCAGGCCGGTATAGTCCTCGTACAGCGCGGGGATGGCGCGCGGATCGGCGAACGGCCAGGCGATGCCGAAATAGTGGTTGAAGAACCACTGGATCATGTCGTGCGGAATGGGAAATTGCTTGGCGAGCTCCGTCCGCGACGGCAACCGCCCGCGCAGATCGAGCGCGGGATAGATCAGCGCTTGGGCGCGCACCGGGGCGGCGAGCTGTCCCTTGGTTTCGTGCAGCGCGACCGCGGCCAGCCCTGCGCCCGCGCTGTCGCCGACCACCGCGATCCGCTCAGCATCGAGGCCAAGCGCGGCCGCCTCGCCCGACAGCCAAGTGAGCGCCGCGACGGTGTCTTCGACCGCGGCGGGGAACTCGTGCTCGGGCGCCAGCCGGTAATCGAGCGCGAACACGTTCGCCCGCGTGTCGTGGCACAGGGTGCGGCAGAAGATGTCGTGGGTGTCGAGGTCGCCGATCACGCAGCCGCCGCCATGCATGAACAGGATCGCCGCCTCTGCTTCGCGCACGCGCTCGGCGGGCAAATATTGGCGTAACCGCATCTTCCCGGCAGGTCCCGCCACCGCAAGATCGCTGACCTCGCCGATTGCGGGGGGATTAATCTCGGTCTTGGCCAGCGTGCGGCGGTATTCCTCGCGAGCGGCCTCGGGCGTGAGCTGCCACAGCGGCGTGGCGGTTGAAGCCGACGACCAATAGATCAGCGCCTCGGTTTCGCGGTCGAGCTTCAAACTCGGTCTTCCTGCATGCTAAGGACCGGTTGAGTGGATATGGTGCCCCAGGCCGGACTCGAACCAGCACGCCCTTGCGGACAACAGATTTTGAGTTTGTCGCGTCTACCATTCCGCCACTGGGGCTTGGGGCGGGAACATGGGGGAAGCCAAAGGCCCGGTCAACCACGGCGTCCGAGCCGATGGACAAGGCCCCGCCGCCCCGCTAAGCATCGGGGATGTTGCAGGGGCTCTACGACAAGGTCATCAAGCTTTCCGAAAGCCGGCAGGCGCTGCCGACCCTGGCCGCTGTGTCGTTCGCCGAAAGCTCGTTTTTTCCGATTCCCCCCGATGTGATCCTGGTGCCGATGGCGCTGGCGCAGCCCCACAAGGCGCGCCTCTATGCTCTGGTGTGCACCGTCGCCTCTGTGCTTGGCGGCATTCTCGGCTATTTCATCGGCGCCTTCCTGTACGACACGGTGGGGAAATGGCTGATCTCGCTTTACGGCTACGGCGAGGGGGTAGAGGCGTTCCGCGCGGCCTATGCCGAATGGGGCGCCTGGATCATTTTGATCAAGGGCATGACGCCGATTCCCTACAAGATCGTGACCATCGCCTCGGGCTTTGCCGGCTACGACTTCCTCATGTTCGTGGTGCTGTCGATCATCACGCGCGGCGCGCGCTTCTTCCTCGAGGCCGAGCTGCTGCGCATCTATGGCGAGCCCATCCGCGGCTTCATCGAGAAGCGGCTCACCCTGGTGACCACCGGGTTCCTCGCGGCTATTGTCGGCGGGTTCTTCATCGCCAAATATGCCTTCTGACATGGATGCTAGTGGTAGGTCGGTGATCGCGCTGCCGCCGCGGCCGGTAATGACCGCGAGCGCGGTTGTGTTCCTCATTGCGGCGGCGACGATCTTTGCGGCGCTCGCCTTCGAGCATCTCGGCGGCTATGCGCCGTGCCCGCTCTGTCTCGAGGAGCGCTACGCCTATTATTTCGCCGTCCCGGCCAGCGCGCTTGCTTTTCTGCTCGCGCGCGGCCGCGCGACCAGCCTTGCCCGCATCCTGCTGGTGCTGATCGCGCTTGCTTTCCTCGCCAATGCCGCGGCGGGCATCTACCATGCCGGCATCGAGTGGAAATGGTGGCCGGGCCCCGGCGAATGCTCCGGCGCCTTCGAGTTACAATGGGGCGAGGGGGGCATCGTCGACACGCCGGTCATCCGCTGCGACGAGGCCTCCTGGCGCTTCCTCGGCCTCTCCTTTGCCGGCTGGAATGCCGCGGTCTCGGCGCTCCTCGCCTGTGTTGCCTCCTATGGGGCGACGCGCCGGCGCTAGCTCACAGCGACTTCAAGCGAGCGTGATTGGCGGGCGGCGACGGTCGGCTGCTATAGCGGCGATGGCCGGTTCAACGCCAACCGATGAGGTCCGCTTGCCGCGCGTGTTCGTTGTGCCGGGCCCGTCCTGGAAGGATCGCAACATGAACTCCCGTCGCTCTCTCTTGCTTGCCGTCGCCGCCGCTGTCGCACTGCTCGGCACCCTCCCGGCTTACGCCGCCGAATGGAAGCCGTTCGACGCCGCCGCCTTCGCTCAGGCCCAGAAAGACGGCAAGCCGATCCTGGTCGATATCTTTGCCGCCTGGTGCCCGGTGTGCCGGGCGCAGAACCCGATCCTCGTGCAGTTGACCCGCGAGCCGAAATTCGACGGCCTGGTGGTGTTCAAGATCGATTTCGATGACCAGAAGGACGCCGTGCGGGCGGTGAAGGCGACCTCGCAAAGCACGCTGATCGTTTACCAGGGCGCGACCGAGAAGGGCCGCTCGGTCGGCGACACTAACGCCGCATCGATCGAGGCGCTGCTGGACCAGGCGCTCTAGGGCGAGCGCGATGTCGGTCGCAACCCTGGGGTTAGCGCTTCTGGCCGGCGTGCTCTCGGTTCTCTCGCCTTGCGTGCTGCCGCTCCTGCCGATCGTGCTCGGCACCGCGGCGAGCGCGCATCGACTCGGCCCGGTGGCGCTGGCCGCCGGCCTGGCCATTTCCTTCACGGCCATCGGCCTGTTCGTCGCCACGGTCGGCTTCGCCGCCGGCCTCGACACTGGCGTGTTCCGCACCATCTCCGCCATTCTGCTGATCGGCGTCGGATTGGTGCTGCTCGTGCCGAAATTGCAGGAGCAATTCGCGCTGGCCGCGGCCCCCGTCAGCAATTGGGCCGGCAGTTACACCGACAATTTCACCCCGGGCGGGCTCGGCGGCCAGTTCGGGCTCGGGCTCCTGCTCGGCGCGGTGTGGAGCCCGTGCGTCGGCCCGACCTTGGGCGCCGCCTCGGTGCTGGCCGCCAAGGGCGAGGATCTCGGCCAGGTGGCGCTCACCATGCTCGCCTTCGGCATCGGCGCCGCGCTGCCGCTGATGCTGCTCGGCTTCGTCTCGCGCGAGGCGATGATGCGCTGGCGCGGCCGCCTGATGGAGACCGGCAGCATTGGAAAAACTCTGCTTGGCCTGTTGCTGGTGGCCGTCGGAGTGCTGGTCGCCACCAATCTCGACAAGCGGCTGGAGACCATCCTGGTCGATGCCTCGCCCGCCTGGTTGACCGAACTCACGACTCGATTTTGATGGACGAAATTTTTTCTGGCTAGTCATGCCCGGGCTTGACCCGGGCATCCAGGGACGATTCGTTTTGAGCAAGTGGCTCTGGATCGCCGGGTCGAGCCCGGCGATGACGGAAAAGAAGTGGCGAGGCTTACGGCTCGAGCTCGGTATCCCAGTAGAGATAGTCGAGCCAGCTCTCATGCAGATAATTAGGCGGGAACAGCCGGCCGTTGCGGTGCAGCTCGAACACCGTGGGCCGATAAGGCTTCAGCGCCGGATGCATCTTCGCCTGGTGGGGCAGCTTGCCGCCCTTCTGCAAATTGCAGGGCGCGCACGCCGTCGTGACATTCTCCCAGCGCGTCATCCCGCCGCGCGAGCGCGGCACCAGATGATCGAAGGTCAGGTCCTGGTCGTCGCCGCAATATTGGCAGGTGAAGCGGTCGCGCAGGAACACGTTGAATTGGGTGAAGGCGGGATAGAGCGCCGGCCGCACATAGTTCTTGAGCGACACCACGCTCGGCAGCTTCATCTCGAAGGAGGGCGACCGGACCGCGCGGTCGTATTCCGAGACGATGTTGACGCGGTCGAGGAACACGGCCTTCACCGCGTCCTGCCAGCCCCACAGCGACAGCGGATAATAAGAGAGCGGCCGAAAGTCGGCGTTGAGCACGAGCGCGGGAAACGTGCCGGGGGCGGCCGATGCAGTGGCGACGTTCAAAGGCGGAGAGTCCTTCCTCTTGCCCGTCGCACGCGGGACCATCCTCCTTACCGGGGCGGATACTATAGGGGCATGTCACGAATGTGAAGGCCCCTAGATGCAGTGGGTTTGGGGCTCCGCCTCTATTGAATGACCGGAACGGCGGCGAAGGCCTGCTTCAAGAACGCGCCGCCGAGATGCAAGCCCTGGGCGTCAATGCCGTGGCCGATGCCTTGCGCCACGTGCCACTCCACCGCGAGCCCCGCTTGCGCCAGCTGCTCGCGGGCGATGAACATCGCGTCGACCGGGATGACCTCGTCGCTATCGCCATGCACCAGCAGAATGGCTGGCGCCGATCCGGGGTCCGTCGGCAACGCCTCGACCGTCGCCAGCGCGCCGGAATAGCCGACTATTGCCGCAGGCGAGGGTTTGCGTGCGAGCCCGACGCCGAGCGCCATCATGGTGCCTTGGCTGAAGCCGACCAGCGCCAGCGCGCGGGGGCCGAGATTGTGCCGCTTGAGCTCGGCGTCGAGAAAGGCCTCGAGCGCCGGCGCGGCATGTTTGACGCCGGTCACCAGTTCGCCCGCTTGGCGGAAGGTGAGGTTGAACCACTGCCGCCCCATCGGCGCGCCCGCACATGGCTCCGGCGCATGCGGCGAGACAAAGGCGGCATGTGGCAATAAACGCGCCCATTCGCGCCCCAATCCGATCAGATCGTTGCCGTCGGCACCATAGCCGTGCAGGAACACCACCAGCTGGCGCGGCGCGCCGCCGGCGGCCGGCGGCAGGCGTGGCCCGTCAAGCAGCCGCATGGCGGTCGACGAAGGAACGGTGGGGACTAGTCAGCGCCGCCTCCCTCTTCGGGGAGGTTCTCGGCGGAATGGGCCTGGAGCTGGCCGTAATTGTGGATGCCGATCTCGTTCAGCAAATTGAGCTGCGTCTCCAGATAATTGATGTGGCCTTCCTCGTCGCCGAGCAGCGTCTCGAACAAATCCATCGACACATAGTCTTCCTCTTTGCGGCAGGCGGCGCGCGCCTCCATGTAGAGCGCGCGGGCGCTGTACTCGGCCTTGAGGTCGCATTCGAGCACCTCCTTGATGTTCTGGCCGATCATCAGTGGGTCGATATGCTGCATGTTGGGGAAGCCTTCGAGGAAGATGATGCGGTCCACCAGCTTGTCGGCGTGCTGCATTTCCTCGATCGATTCGGCGCGCTCCTTTTTGGCGAGGCGGGTGAAGCCCCAGTCGTCGAGCAGTCGGTAATGCAACCAATACTGATTGACGGCGGTGAGCTCGTGCGTCAGCGCCTTGTTGAGATATTCGATGACTCTGGGGTTGCCCTTCATTGCTCCGTCCTCCTCTCGACCTCAAATGCGATCATGGCCTGTTCTTGTCGTCACGGCTAGGAGTCCTCGTTTGCCGGCCGGTGCGGCACCGACGCGGCCGAGCTTGGCCCCTCCTCGTCATAGGCGACCATCAGCGTGGTGATGAGCGGCAAGCAGCTGCCGCAGGACGGCCGCTTGCCGAGCTGGCGATAAATGAGCCCCGGCGTCAGCACCACGAACGGGTCCTTGGTGCGCAGCGCCGCCACCGCCTCGGCAATGTCCTTCGACGTGATGACGGAACAGGAACAGACGATCATGCGGGCGCGTCAAGCGGCTTCCGGCGCAAGGCGTAATAGGACCACAGCATTCGCGCCGCGACCGCTCGCCAGGGTCGCCAGACTTCGGCAACTTCGATCATCAGTGGTTGTCCCGGCCGATCCTTGAGCGCCAGCGCATCCTTCACCGCGACCTGGAGCGCCAGATCGCCTGGCGACCAGGCATCGGCGCGCGCCAGACAGAACAAGATATAGATATCGGCGGTCCACGGGCCGATGCCTTTCAGAGCGGTAAGCTTGGCATGAACGACGTCCTCGGGCGCATCAGTCAAAGCGTCGAGGTCGAGCGAGCCGGCATCGATCGCGGCGGCAACCCCGCGCAGCGTGGCGATCTTGGCGGCCGACAGGCCGGCTTGGCGCAAGTCCTTTTCCGAGAGCTTAACGAACGACGCGGGGGCGAATGGCTGCGCTATCGCCTCAAGCCGCCCCCAAATCGCCCCGGCGCTCGCCACCGAGAGCTGCTGGCCCACGATAACGCGCGCAAGCCCCTTGAAACCCGCCGCACGGCGGCGCAGTGGCGGGTCACCGGCAACCGCGTGGACTCGCGCCAGATGCCCGCAGGACCCGACCAGCGCGGCCACGCCCTCCTTCAAATCGACTGTGGTTCTGATCGTCCGCATGGCCGATTTCGCCGGTTTCCGTGCTGCCTAGCTCGATTTCGTCAAGGCAATTTAGCCGACTTTTAAGTGATGTCTGCGATCCTGTCGCTCAAGCTTTGGACCAGAGGTGGGCAAGTGGTCATGCGACCTGAAGACTTTCGGCCTGACGATCTGTTCGCGCAGATCCAGGGTCTGGTTGACGGCCTAGGGGCCGAGCGTGACGCGCGTCACGCCGCCGAGGCGGCAGACAAGGCCAAGTCGGACCTGCTCGCCATGATCGGGCACGAGCTTCGTACCCCCATGGAAGCGGTGGTCGCCATCAGCGAGCTGCTGCTGGCGAGCCCGCTCGATCCCACCCAAGCGCGCTACACCGAGACGCTCTACCAGTCGGGCCGCAGCCTGCTCAGCGTGCTCAACGACGTGCTCGATTTCTCGCGGCTCGACGCCGGCCGGTTCGAGCTCGAGCAGACCTCCTTCGACCTGCACGATCTGATCCAGGGGGTAGGGGCGCTGCTGCAGACGCGGGCCAACGAGAAGGGTCTCACCGGCGGCGTCGATATTGGGGCTAATTGCCCGCAATTCATCGTCGGCGATCCCGCGCGCTTGCGCCAAGTGCTGATCAGCCTGGTCGACAACGCGCTGAAATTCACCGCGCATGGCGCGGTGCGCCTCCATGCCAGCGCGAACGAAATCGACAGCCGCTTGCTGCTCAGATTCGACGTGACCGATACCGGCGTCGGCTTGAGCAAGGCGGTGCAGGAGCGGCTGTTCCAGCCTTACCTTCAGCTCGAAGGTCCGGCCTCAAGCTACGACGGCGGCACCGGGCTTAGCCTATCGATCGCGCGCAAGCTCGCGCTGCTGATGGGCGGCGAGATCGGCTGCGAGAGCGTGGTCGGGCAAGGCACCCATTATTGGTTCGTCCTGCCGGCCGGACGCGCGCGCATGACCCCGCCGGCGCCCAAGCCCGAGAACGATGCTCAACCCCAGCCGAATTTGTCGGGTCATGTCCTGGTGGTCGAGGACAATGCGGTCAACCGCATGCTGATCGTCACCTATCTCGACGAGTTCGGCCTGACCCATGAGGTGGTCGCCACCGGCGGCGGCGCGGTGATGAGCCTCGCCTCCAAGTCCTACGATCTCGTGCTGATGGACACCGCCATGCGCGATCTCGACGGCGCCGAGATCACGCGGCGCATTCGCAGTCTGCACGCGCCGTCGTCGCATGTGCCGATCGTGGCGCTGGTCGCCCACGGCATGCAGAGCGATTGCGGGTCGTATATCGCCGCCGGCATGGATGCCTATGTGTCGAAGCCGATCCGCGGGCGCGAGCTCTACGCCGTACTGGCGCCCTTCCTGGGCGGCGCCAAGGAAGAGCCGATCCTCAGGCTGGTCAAAGGCTAGTCTCGCCCGCTTGCTGCCGGTCTAAAGATTATCCAGCAGCACTCCCGCCAGCAGGATCAGATAGGCGATCAGCAACAAACCGAGTGCATAGGCCGTGAAGAACGGCAGCGGCACGATCATGCCGAGGATCACCAAAGCGGCGATGACGACGGAGACGATGAACGTCTCCCGCCGTGGCGTGCTCAAGCGAAGATTCATTAGCTTCCCCCGTAGCCGGGCGCCAAGGAGTGGCGCGACTCGGGGATTTTAGCGGCAATGCGCCGCCCCTGCCATCGCTTGAAATGAGGGCTATTGCAGCGGCACTTTTTCCCGCGCTCTGAGCGGCGGCACCTTCACGCTCAGCTCCACTAGTGCCTCGGCCTTAGCGTCGACCAACTGCACGATGCCGGCCATGATGTCGTTGAGCTGGAAGTCCTTCGGCGTATAGACGGCCGAGGCCCCGCATTGCTTGAGGATATTGACGTCGTCAGGCGGGATGATGCCGCCGACCACCACCGGAACTTCGCCGAGCCCGGCTTCGCGCAAGCGCTGCACCACCTCGCGCACCAGCGATACATGGGAGCCGGACAGGATCGACAGGCCGACCACATGGGCCTTCGCCTGCTTGGCTTGTTCGACGATCTCGGCGGGAGTCAGCCTGATGCCGTCATAGACCACGTCCATGCCGACATCCGACGCCCGCACGGCGATCTGCTCGGCGCCGTTGGAATGGCCGTCTAATCCCGGCTTGCCGACCACGAAAGTGAGCGTGCGGCCGAGGCGCCCGGAGACCTGCTCGACCATGCGGCGCACGTCTTCGAGCCGCGCTTTGTCGACCTGGTGCTTGGCGTTGATGCCGGTCGGCGCGCGATACTCGCCGAACACCTCGCGCAGGACTTGGCCCCATTCGCCGGTAGTGACGCCGGCTTTGGCGGCCTCGATCGACGGTGGCATGATATTCCGGCCTTCGGCCGCGGCCGCTTTGAGATCGACCAAAGCCTGCCGCACTCTCTTCGCGTCGCGCTGCTGCCGCCAGGCCTGGAGCGCGGCGACCTGGCCGATCTCGACCGATTCCGGCACGGTTTGGATGCCTTCGATACCGCTCGCCGAGAGCGGGGACTCCTCGGTCTCGGTATAGGCATTGACCCCGACCAGCACCTGCTCGCCCTTCTCGATCGCCTCGACCCGGGCGGCGTTCGACGCGATCAGCGCCTCTTTCATGTAGTCGATGGCCGCCACCGCCCCGCCTTTGGCCTGGAGCTTGGCGAGTTCGGCGCGGGCCTGGTCCTTGAGCTCCTCGACCTTGCGGTCGATCTCGACCGAGCCGTCGAAAATATCGCCGTATTCGAGCAAGTCGGTCTCGTAGGCCACGATCTGCTGAAGCCTCAGCGACCATTGCTGGTCCCACGGCCGCGGCAGGCCGAGCGCTTCGTTCCAAGCGGGGAGCTGCACCGCGCGGGCGCGCGCTTTCTTCGACAGCGTGACCGCCAGCATCGACAGCAGGATGCGGTAGACGTTGTTCTCGGGCTGCTGCTCGGTCAGCCCCAGCGAGTTTACCTGCACGCCGTAGCGGAAGCGCCGCAGCGCCGGGTCCTTCACGCCGTAACGCTTCTCGGCGATCTCGTCCCACAGCTCGACGAAGGCGCGCATCTTCGACACTTCGGTGATGAGCCGCACACCGGCATTGACGAAGAAGCTGATGCTGCCGACTACGCGCGGAAAATCCGCCTCCGACACCTCGCCGGAGCCCCTGACCTCGTCGAGCACCGCCTCGGCGGTGGCCAACGCGAAGGCGAGCTCCTGCGCCGGCGTGGCACCCGCCTCCTGCAAATGATAGGAGCAGACATTGGTCGGGTTCCATTTCGGCATCTCGCGGTTGGTGTAGACGATCACGTCCTTGATCAGCCGCAGCGACGGGGCCGGCGGGAAGATGTAGGTGCCGCGCGACAGATACTCCTTGAGGATGTCGTTCTGCACCGTGCCGGTGAGCTTGGCGTGCTCGGCCCCTTGCTCCTCGGCCAGCGCGACGTAAAGCGCGAGCAGCCACGCCGCCGTGGCGTTGATGGTCATCGAGGTGTTCATCTCGGCAAGTGGGATGCCCTCGAACAGGCTCCGCATGTCGCCGAGATGGGAGATCGGCACGCCCACTTTGCCGACTTCGCCGCGCGCCAGCGGGTGATCGGGATCGTAGCCGGTCTGGGTCGGCAGGTCGAAGGCGACCGATAGCCCGGTCTGACCCTTGGCGAGGTTCCGGCGGTATAGCTCGTTGGAGGCCTTGGCCGTGGAATGGCCGGCATAGGTGCGGAACAGCCAGGGCTTGTCCCGCTTGGATGACGTTCCGCTCATGGTCTTGCTCGAATGTGTGGCTCTCATCGAAGCACGGGCCGCACGATAGAGCAACATAGGCTTGTTGACGGGTAAACGGCGCGCGCCTTGTGCTCTGCGGGCCGGGCAACGAAAAGGCGACGCCTACGCGGCGCCGCCTTTCCTACTAACGCCGCAAGCCTTGCGGCTTTAGAGCGCCGAACTACTCGCTGGCGGGCGGCGGCAGCTCCGTGGCGCCGCTATCACCAGAGTCCGGGGCAACCGCGCCGCCTTCCTCAGGTGCACCTTGGCTCTGTTCATCCTGCTTGGCAGCAGGAGCCTCGTCGGCGGCACCGGCGATCGTGATGTCGCTCTTGGCGCCAGGAGCGTCCTCGGCCAGCGCCGCGGGCATGCCGAACCCGAAGGCCAGCACGGTGGTCAATAGAGCTAGTTTCAGTCTCATCGAACTCTCCTTGCGTGTTGAGATCTTGGGGGAAGCCCGGGCGGCCACGGCCTTATCGCGGTGGTCCGCGGCGTTAAGCGCCGGGCCATGGGGGGAACGCATGGGCAGCACAGGGGTTCCTGCCGAGCCGGATCAACCTATTTTCACCACTGGGCAGCGCGCTTGCTTTTTGCTAACGGTCCTGCCGAGCCGGCCGATCGTGCCGGTTTTTGGGTGAAGAAAGGGCGCCTTTGGGGCCCTTTTGCGCGTTAAGTGTGCCGCCCGTAAACATGTTGCAGTCGCGAGATGAATGGAACACAATTACCGCAGTGCAAAAACAAACCGAACAGTCGGACGGGGGGAACAACCGGATGAATGAGATGTCGCTAGCCGCCGTGTCTCAAGCAACCGCGCCCGCAGGCGTGGTCAAAGATCTATACGAGATCGGCGAGATCCCCCCGCTCGGTCACGTGCCGAAGAACATGTATGCCTGGGCGATTCGCAAAGATCGTCACGGCCCCCCCGACGAAGCCATGCAGGTCGAAGTCGTGCCGACTTGGGAGCTCGACAGCCACGAAGTGCTCGTGCTGGTGATGGCGGCGGGCGTCAACTACAACGGCGTCTGGGCCTCGCTGGGCAAGCCGATTTCGACCCTCGACGGTCACAAGCATCCCTTCCATATCGCCGGCTCCGACGCGTCCGGCATCGTCTGGGCGGTCGGCTCCAAGGTGAAGCGCTGGAAGGTCGGCGACGAAGTCGTCATCCACTGCAACCAGGACGACGGCGACGATGAGGAGTGTAACGGCGGCGACCCGATGTTCTCGCCGTCGCAGCGCATTTGGGGCTACGAGACGCCTGACGGCTCCTTCGCCCAGTTCTGTCGCGTGCAGGACCGTCAGTTGCTTGAGCGGCCGAAGCATCTGACCTGGGAAGAGGCCGCCTGCTACACGCTCGTGCTCGCCACCTCCTATCGCATGTTGTTCGGCCACCGCCCGCACACGCTCAAGCCGGGCCACAACGTGCTGGTGTGGGGCGCTTCGGGCGGTCTCGGCTCAATGGCCGTGCAGCTCTGCGCTACCTCCGGTGCCAATGCCATCGGCATCGTGTCGGACGACGACAAGCGCGACTTCGTAATGTCGCTCGGCGCCAAAGGCGTGATCAACCGCAAGGAGTTCAATTGCTGGGGTCAGATGCCGGCCGTCGGCACGCCGGAATACGACGCCTGGAACAAAGAGGTCCGCAAATTCGGCAAGGCCATCTGGGATGTCACCGGCAAGGGCGTGAACGTCGACAGCGTGTTCGAGCATCCGGGCGAATCGACTTTTCCGGTGTCCTGCTTCGTGGTGAAGCGCGGCGGCATGGTCGTGTTCTGTGCCGGCACCACCGGCTACAACCTCACCATGGATGCGCGCTATGTGTGGATGCATCAGAAGCGCATCCAAGGCTCCCACTTCGCCCATCTCATGCAAGCGAGCCAAGCCAACCGGCTGGTCGTCGAGCGCCGCATCGATCCGTGCATGAGCGAGGTCTTTCCCTGGGAGCAGATCCCCAAGGCTCATATGCGCATGTGGAAGAACGAGCACCGGCCGGGCAACATGTCGGTGCTGGTGAGCGCGCCGTGCACGGGCCTTAGGACCTTCGAGGATGTGCTCGAGGCCAGCCGCGAGATGCACGGCGGCTGATGATTCCGAGTTGTGTTGCTCGCGTTTTGCTGACGCCGTGACGGTCGCCCGGAAACTCGGAGAAGCTTTCGCCGGCGCGATAGGTGGTCACCGGCCCGTCATCCTTTGGAATGACTGAGCCAGTCGTCGAAGCGCGTCTTGCCAAGGCGCGGATTGTCGCCAGGGGTAAGGGACCGATCGTCCAACACCGCGCCGAAATAGGGTGCCTGAGCGTCTGCGGTCACCGCGCGTGCATCCCCGGTTGCGCGCAGGTATCGACCCACAACATCGCTAAGTCGGACCCGCTCGGGACCGGCGATCTCGATCGTGCCGTTTAGCGGCGCCGCGAGCGCCACGTCGGCCATGGCATCGGCGACGTCGTCGGCGGCGATAGGTTGAAAATAGGCGGTGGATAAGCGAACGGTCTGCCCGGTGGCGCCCGCCGCCGCGATGGCGCCCGTGAATTCGAAAAACTGCGTTGAGCGCACGATCGTGTAGGGAATTCCGGCCTTCTTGATCAGATCCTCCTGGGCCAGCTTGGCGCGGAAATAATCGCTGCCCGGCGGGCGGTCGACGCCGACCACCGACAGCACGACATGATGGCCCACGCCCGCTGCCTCCTCCGCCGCGAACAGGTTGCGGCCGGAGGTCTGGAAGAACTCAAGAACGGCCTTGGCCTCGAACGACGGCGCGTTGGCCACATCGACCACCACCTGCGCGCCCTCGAGCGCGTCTGCCAAACCTTCGCCGGTGATGGTGTTGACGCCTGATTTCGGCGACGCCGCCACTACGTCGTGTCCCTTCTTGCGCAGCCGCTCTACCGTCTTTGATCCGATCAGCCCGCTGCCGCCAATAACCACAATTTTCATGCCGAACCTCCTCGTCCGCACTCCGCATGTGCTGGCTGTTGGCAGTGGTGTCGCTCGCGTCCTGCCATCGGCTCGTGAGGAAGCCGAGCAGGGCGGAGGGCATCCCCAATGGTAGTGCAAACTTCAGGTCGGCATCAATGTCACAAAGACCGTGTTGCGAGGATGCGGCTAGGAACAGTTTCGCCATTTCGGCGGTTGGACTCTGGTAGCTCCGTGCCTGTGCGGGCGTATGCGGGAGCTGCGCGAAAGAGGGGCCAATCATGCAAAATCCGCTGGTTAAGAAGGACTTGGTCGACGCGATCCTTGATCTGCGCGCCGACGTGGAAAAGCAGCTTCAGGCCAACAAATATTATGTGGCGCTGAACAAGCTCGATGAGCTGCTCGCCGCCATCAGGCCGCTCGAGATCGAGGGCACAGTCGTGCCGGTCGAGACCCCGAGGCAAGAGGCTGAGCCCACCCGCGCGGCCGAGCCCGAGAGCGATTCCGGCCGGACCTGGTCCGGTATCGTCCAGGAATCGGTGATCGAAGGCGACGTGGCTAGGGCGCCGTAGCCTATAGATTTTGCCCACGATTTGAGGTTTGACTCCTTGACCGGAGCACGCTTCGTTGTGCGCGGAAGCGTCTCTTTTATGCCCAGGAGCCGATCTTGACCGTTGCTGAAACCGTAACGGGCCGCGGAACGCAAACCGCGCCCGAGCTTATTCCCCTGCTAGATCAAGCCGCCGAGGCGGCCACCAAATTGCGCGATCGCGCCGTCGCGGCGGTCGCCGCCAAGGTCGCCTCGGGCGGCAAGATCGATGGCGCCGCGCTCGAGCGCGAGCAGCATGCCGCCCACGGGCTGGCCTGGATCGCCACCTATGTCGAGGCGTTGCGCCAGCTTGCGAGCTATGCGCGGCGCTTGGACGGGGAGGGCCGGTTCGGCGAGATGGAGAGCCTGCTCGCCCAGATCGCCGCCGGCGAATATCTCGCCCAGCTTTCCGGCGGCGTGATGATGAGCCAAAGCGAAGTGGTGCGCTTGCACGAGCTGGGCGTCAAAGAGGCGGACGCGGCTTCCTTCCTCACCCCTGCGGTCCGGTCGCTGATCCACGGCGCCACGCCCGAGGCCCGCGCCCGCGTGGTCACGCTGATTAAGCAGAGCCAGGGCACGGCGACCTTCGGCGATACCGGCCTCGACGAGACGCTTGCCGCCATCCGCGACGAGATGCGCCGCTTCTCGCAAGACCGGGTCGAGCCATATGCGCAGGACTGGCATCTGAAAGACCAATATGTGCCGCTTGAGCTGATCGCCCAGATGAGCGAGCTCGGCGTGTTCTCGCTCACGCTGCCCGAAGAGTTTGGCGGTCTTGGCCTCGGCAAGGAGGCGATGTGCGTGGTCTCCGAGGAGTTGTCCCGCGGCTATATCGGGGTCGGCTCGCTCGGCACGCGCTCCGAGATCGCCGAGGAGCTGATCCTGAACGGCGGCACCGACCAACAGAAGCAGGAATGGCTGCCCAAGATCGCATCCGGCGAAGTGTTGCCGACCGCGGTGTTCACCGAGCCCAACACTGGCTCCGACCTCGCCTCGCTCACCACCCGGGCCGTCAAGGACGGCGAGTTCTATCGCCTCACCGGCCAGAAGACCTGGATCACCCACGCCGCGCGCGCCGATCTGATGACCGTGCTCGCCCGCACCGAACCTAACGAAAAGGGCTATCGCGGGTTGTCGATGTTCTTGGCGCCAAAGCCGCGCGGCACCGACGATAATCCGTTTCCGGCCGACGGCATGACCGGCGGCGAGATCGAGGTGCTCGGCTATCGCGGCATGAAGGAGTTCGACATCTCCTTCGACGGCTTCGCTGTGCCGGCCGCCAATCTGCTGGGCGGCGTCGAAGGTCAGGGGTTCAAGCAATTGATGCAGACCTTCGAGGCGGCGCGCATCCAGACCGCGGCGCGGGCCATCGGCGTGGCGCAATCGGCGCTAGATCTCGGGCTGCGGTACGGCATGGAGCGGGCGCAGTTCGGCAAGCCGATCATCGAATTCCCGCGCGTCTCCGACAAGCTCGCCATGATGGCGGCGGAAATTCTGCTCGCCCGCCAGCTCACCTATTTTGCCGCCCGCGAAAAGGACGCCGGCCGCCGCTGCGATCTCGAAGCGGGCATGGCCAAGCTGCTCGCCGCCCGCGTGGCCTGGTCCGCCGCCGACAATGCGCTTCAGATTCATGGCGGCAACGGATTTGCGCTGGAATATCCGGTGAGCCGGGTATTGTGCGACGCGCGCATCTTGTCGATCTTCGAGGGCGCCGCCGAGATCCAGGCTCATGTCATCGCCCGTCGCCTGTTGGAGGACTGATGGCCAGCAAACGCCCAGCGGCTAAACCCACTCGGAAAACCAAGGCCAAGCGGCCCCCGGTAGACGCCCCGACCTATGTCGTTCCGATCGTCGCGGCCCTGGGCTGCCTTGCCGCTCTGGTGATCGGCGGCGCCCTGACCCGGCCCAATCTCGATTGGTATGCCACGCTGGAGAAGCCCGGCTTCACTCCACCGAACGGCCTCTTCCCCGTCGCTTGGACCATCCTCTACGGGCTGAGCGCGGTCGCCGCGTGGCTTGTCTGGCACTCGCCCGGCAAGGAGTCAGATCAAAGACTGGCGATGATCTGGTTCTTCATCCAGCTCGCCGTGGGCGTCTTGTGGTCGGTCGCCTTCTTCTGGCTGCACAGTCCCGCGCTCGGCCTGGCCGTGATCATGGCCTTCCTGATCGTCATCGTCATTACTATCGTGTTGTTCGACCGCGTGAGCCGTAGCGCCTCCCTGTTGCTAATCCCGCTCGCGCTCTGGGTTTGCTTCGCCACCGGGCTCAATTTCGCGATTTGGTTCCTCAATAGCTGATGAGCGAGCGGAGCGTTCTCATCACCGGCTGCTCGTCAGGCATCGGGCTCGCGTCCGCGCGCGAAATGAAATCGCGCGGCTGGCGCGTGTTCGCTACGGCGCGCAAGGCTGAAGATCTTGCGCGGCTCGAAGACGAGGAGGGCCTCGAGAGCCTTTATCTCGATTACGCCGAGCCCGAGTCCATCGTGACGGCTGTCGCGCAGGTGCTCGAAGCGACGGGAGGTAAGCTCACCGCGCTGTTCAACAACGGTGCTTATGGCCAGCCCGGCGCGGTCGAAGACTTGAAGCGCGAAGTGCTGCGCGCTCAGTTCGAGGTGGGCTTTTTCGGCTGGCACGATCTCACTGCCCGCGTCATCCCCGCCATGCGAAAGCAAGGGGAGGGACGTATCGTGTTCTGTTCCTCCGTGCTTGGCCTCGTCTCGGCTCCCTATCGGGGTGCCTATTGCGCCAGCAAATTCGCCGTGGAAGCGCTTGCCGACGCGCTCCGCCTCGAGCTCTCTGCGACCCGCATCAAGATCGTGCTGATCGAGCCGGGTCCGATCGCCTCTCGCTTCCTTGAGCACGCACTGGAAGCTTATCGCCGCCATATCGATCTCGACGCCTCGCATCATAGCGAAATCTATCGCACCCGCATCGCCCGGCTCGAGGAGGGCGGCGATCAGACCTTCAAGCTCGGCCCTGAGGCGGTCGCGCTTAAGCTCGCCCACGCGCTGGAAAGCCGGAGCCCAAAACGCCGCTATTACGTGACCGTGCCAACCTACGCGGCGGCGCTATTCCGCCGCTTCCTGCCCACCTCGGTGCTCGACGCCATTGCCGCCCGCAACTGAGCCTGAAAATGCCCTCCGTCATACGTTGCGCTTCGCCCCGTCTCATCTAGAATTGCGCTTGCGGCACGATAAGGAGGCTACCTTCCCCGTGGCGACCTGATGCCGAGACTCTCGATTTCTTATCGGCGCTCCGATTCCGAGGCCATCACCGGGCGCATTTTCGACCGGCTGATCCGCCATTACGGCCGGAAGTCGGTGTTCAGAGACGTCGACAACGTCCCCGTCGGCGTCGATTTCAGCTCCCACATTCAAGACGTGTTGCAGCAGAGCGATGTCCTGCTCGCGGTGGTGGGGCCGAATTGGCGCGGCTCGACCCCTGAGGGAGGCGCCCGGATCGACGAGGACAACGATCAGGTCCGCATCGAGGTCGAGACGGCGCTCAAGAAAGGCATCCCCGTCATTCCGGTCCTGGTCGGCCGCGGCGAAATTCCGTCCCCCGCGCAGCTGCCGGACAGCCTCAAGCAGTTTTCCTACCGCAACGCGGTCCGCGTCGATACCGGCCAGGATTTCGACCACCACGTCGATCGTCTGATCCGCGAGACCGACAGCATCCTGAAAGGCAAAGGGATCGAGCGCTCGCCCGTTGCGCTCGCTGGCATCTCCGCCGCGCTCCTCGTTGCACTCGCGCTCGGCAGCTTCGCCATCTGGCGGCTTTCGCAGGATAGTTTCGCGCATGCGCCCTGGCCACGGCCGCCGCCGCCCAGCCCTAGCAGCCTTCGCCCAATGAGCGCGCTCGACGCCGGTGCCGCCCGCAACTAGAGTGCGGGTCAAACCGGCCGAGGCCCGACGGGTCGCAATCATGGAAATACTCAGGAACTACGCCATTCCGTTCGCTCTGGCCGCGGTCGCCACCGTGCTGCTGCTCGGGCTGTGGAACATGCTGCGCGGCGGCAATCCCAATACCAGCCAGCTCCTGATGCGCTGGCGCGTGGTGTTGCAGTTCATCGCCCTTTGCCTAGTGATGGCCGCAATCTACCTGGCCGGCAAAGGCCCCTAACGAAGGCTTGATCGCCTTCGGCGCCAAGCTGCGCTAAGCTGTAACCAGGTCGGCACGACCCGCGGAACTCTGGCTTCCCAAGGCGGGCACAATGGTAGTTCTCAATAAGATTTACACGCGCACCGGCGACGACGGCACCACTGCGCTTGGCTCGGGCCGGCGCGTCGCCAAATACGATCTCCGGGTCGAGGCTTATGGCACGCTCGACGAGGCTAACGCCGCCATCGGCCTGGCGCGCCTGCACACCAGAGACCGCCTGCCCGTGCTCGACGCCATGCTCGCCCGCATCCAGAACGATTTGTTCGATCTCGGCGCCGATCTCTGCTTCCCCGACGAAACCAAGGACGCGCGCGGGCGTTTGCAAGTGACCGACGCCCAGGTGGCGCGGCTGGAAGGCGAGATCGATGCGCTCAACCATGAGCTTCAGCCGCTCCGCTCGTTCGTGCTGCCGGGCGGCTCGCCGGCCGCGAGTTATCTGCACCTGGCCCGGACCATCTCGCGCCGGGCCGAGCGTCTCATGGTGGCGCTCGCCGCACGGAAGGGCGAGACGGTCGGCGAAGCCGCTCTTCGCTATATCAACCGGCTCTCGGATTTTCTGTTCGTCGCGGCCCGTTCTGCCAACGACAAGGGCAAGCTCGACGTGACCTGGGTGCCGGGCAAGAACCGCTGATGCGGCCAACGGTGTAACCGTGTTCATACCCCTTCATGACACCAACCCGCTGAAGCGCATCCACTTTCAATATGTGACGGTGGCGCTGATCGCGCTCAACGTCGCCATCTACGCGATGTTCGAGAGCGGCTGGTTCATTCCGCTCGATGAGGAAAACGCCGCGGCCTTCGCCGTCATCCCGGCCAAGCTCATGTCGGGCGGGACCGACCCGGGGACCATGTTCGCGAGCGGCGCGTTCATGCCGGAGCGCTTCACGCTCATCAGCTACATGTTCCTGCACGGGGGCTGGATCCACCTGCTCGGCAATATGCTGTTCCTATGGGTGTTCGGCGACAATATCGAAGACGCCATGGGACACATGCGCTTCGTCATGTTCTATCTGATGTGCGGAGTCTTCGCCGCGGTGCTGCATTCCTGGATGAATCCGACCTCGGAGTTGCCGTTGATCGGGGCGTCCGGCGCGGTGGCCGGCGTGATCGCCGCCTATATCATCCTGCATCCTAAGGTGAAGGTCTGGGTGCTGGCGCTGTGGCGCATTCCGATCCGGATTACCGCGGTCTGGGCGCTCGGCATCTGGATCGCCGCGCAGTTCGGCAATCTCCTATTCGAGAGCGAGGAGAACGTCGCCTGGTGGGCCCATATCGGCGGACTTCTGGCAGGGGCGACCCTGATCCTGTTCATGCGGCGGCGCGGTGTAGTGCTGTTCGACCGCACCCGGGGCGGCGCGTAAATCCCCGCCTTAAATGCCCGGAAACCATTGACTTGGGCTAGGCCCGGCAGTACGGTCGCCGCCATTTCGCAGTTGCGAGATGACTGGGCTAGGGGGGCCGGTCATAGCGTGCGGGGAACAATGGCCGCATGAAGATTCTCGTTCCCGTAAAGCGGGTTGTCGATTTCAACGTTAAGGTCCGCGTCAAGTCGGATGGGAGCGGGGTCGACCTCGCCAACGTCAAGATGTCGATGAATCCGTTCGACGAAATCGCCGTCGAGGAAGCCGTCCGCATCAAGGAGCGCGGCGAGGCGACCGAAATCGTCGCGGTGTCGATCGGCAGCGTCAAATCTCAGGATATTTTGCGCACCGCGCTCGCCATGGGCGCCGACCGCGCCATTCTGGTCAAGACCGACCAGACCGTCGAGCCGCTCGCCGTCGCCAAGCTGTTGCAGCGGGTGACCGAGAACGAGAAACCCGACCTCATCATCATGGGCAAGCAGGCGATCGACGACGACTGCAATCAGGCCGGCCAGATGCTCGCCGGGCTGCTCGGCTGGCCGCAAGGCACCTTCGCCTCCAAGATCGAGCTCAACGGCGCCAAGTTCAAAGTGGTGCGCGAGGTCGATGGCGGGCTCGAGACCATCACCATCAGCAAGCCCGCCGTGGTCACCACCGATCTCAGGCTCAACGAGCCGCGCTACGCCTCGCTGCCCAACATCATGAAGGCCAAGAAGAAGCCGATCGACGAGACCACGCCCGAAGCGCTCGGCGTCGATATCGCGCCGCGCCTCAAGGTGTTGTCCATCGCCGAGCCGAAGGGCCGCGAGGCGGGCATCAAGGTCGATAGCGTTGCTGCGCTGGTCGACAAGTTGAAGAACGAGGCGGGAGTCCTCTAGATGGCGATCCTCCTGCTGGCAGAGCACGACAACAAAACTCTCGCGCCGGCGACCGCCAAGGCGCTAACCGCCGCGCAAGCGTTCGGCGGCGAGGTCGATATCCTCGTGGTCGGCCAGGAGTGCCGGCCCGTCGCGGATCAAGCCGCCAAGCTAACCGGCGTGCGCAAGGTTCTCATCGCGGAAGGCCCGCATCTGTCGCAACGCCTCGCCGAGGAGACGGCGGCTGCCGTCCTGCCGCAGATGGCGAATTATACCGTGCTGCTCGCGCCGGCCACCACCATGGGCAAGAATGTCCTGCCGCGGGTCGCCGCCATGCTCGACGTGGCCCAGATTTCCGACATCATCGAGGTGAAGTCGCCCACCACCTTCGTGCGCCCGATCTACGCCGGCAACGCGCTCCAGACGGTCGAGACATCCGACAAGATCATTGTCGCCACGGTGCGCACCACCGCCTTTGCCGGTGCGGGCGAGGGCGGCTCGGCCCCGATCGAGGAGGTCAAGCCCGCCGCCCCGGTTTCGCTGTCGAGCTTCGAGGGCTCGGAAATCAGCGTTAGCGAGCGGCCCGAGCTGACCGCCGCCCGCATCGTCATCTCCGGTGGCCGCGGCATGCAGTCCGGCGACAACTTCAAGAAACTGATCGAGCCGTTGGCCGACCGCCTCGGCGCCGCGGTGGGCGCCAGCCGCGCCGCGGTCGACGCCGGCTACATGCCGAACGACCATCAGGTCGGGCAGACCGGCAAGGTGGTCGCGCCCGAGCTCTATATCGCCATCGGCATCTCAGGCGCCATCCAGCACTTGGCCGGCATGAAGGATTCCAAGGTGATCGTCGCCATCAACAAGGACGCCGACGCCCCCATCTTCCAGGTTGCCGACTATGGCCTCGTCGGCGACCTGTTCACCGTCCTGCCCGAGCTCGACGCCGAGCTCAAAAAGGCAGGCTATTAGCGTAGGCAGGTTCAGAGGAATGACCATGGACGACATAGTGCAAGGCTCAAGCCTCCGGGCCGATCCGGCCGCGAAAGGCGAATCTGACATGGCTCCCATCAGCAAGATCGGCATCATCGGCGCAGGCCAAATGGGCAGCGGCATCGCCCACGTCGTCGCGCTGTCGGGCTACGACGTGGTGCTGCACGACATCGCCAAGGAGCGGGTCGAGCAGGCGATCGCCACCATCGACAAGAACCTCACCCGCCAGGTCGCATCCGGCAAGATCAGCGAAGACGAGAAGAACAAGGCGCTCGGCCGCATCACCTATGCCGAGACCATGCAGGGGCTGGGGGACGCCGATCTGGTGATCGAAGCCGCCACCGAGGACGAGACGGTGAAGCGCAAGATCTTCGTGTCGCTGTGTCCGTTCATCAAGCCGGACGCCATCGTCGCCACCAACACCTCGTCCATTTCGATCACGCGCCTCGCCGCCTCGACCGACCGGCCCGAGCACTTCATCGGGCTGCATTTCATGAACCCGGCGCCGGTCATGGAGCTGGTCGAGATGATCCGCGGTATCGCCACCGAGGACGCCACTTTCGGCCGCACCCGGGAATTCGTCGAGACGCTCGGCAAGACGGTCGCCGTGTCGGAGGATTTCCCAGCCTTCATGGTCAACCGCATCCTGCTGCCGATGATCAACGAGGCGGTGTACACGCTCTATGAGGGCGTGGGCTCGGTCGACGCCATCGACACCGCCATGCGGCTCGGCGCCCATCATCCGATGGGGCCGCTCCAGCTCGCCGATTTCATCGGGCTCGATACCTGCCTGTCGATCATGCAGGTGCTGTATGAGGGGCTGGCCGACTCAAAATATCGGCCCTGTCCGCTGCTGGTGAAATATGTCGAGGCCGGCTGGCTCGGACGCAAGTCCAAGCGCGGCTTCTACGACTATCGCGGCGAGAAGCCGATGCCCACCCGCTAGGCTGCGCGCACAACTACCCCATCAACGTCGGCATAAGACTGCCAACGCTGCTTGACCCGCTATCGTGCAGGTGAGGCGCCGCGCTCGCGGCTGCCGGACTACATCAGGCGCTGTATCAGATTGACGATAAGCAGCAGCACCACTGCGCCGAGCGTGGAGGCCACGATCGCGCCAACGACCCCTCCGCCGAGCGTCAAGCCAAGACCGAGCCTCGGGAACAGCAGCGCCGCGATGAAGGCGCCGACGATGCCGAGCAGCATGTTGACGAGCAGGCCGAATCCGCCGCCTTCGACGATGACGCCTGCCAGCCAGCCGGCGATCGCGCCGATCACCAAGGCTACGATGATTCCGACGATATCCATGGTTTCCCCCCATTAGATCGAGCCCATGCGCCTGTCGCGCATGGCCCACAGTCTGACTTAGCCCAGCCGGGTCAATGGCGCTAGCCGCTAACTCGCCCAATCAACAGGCGGATGGACGGCCAAAGGGAGGGAGTGAGTGGCGACCCCGGCGCGATTCGAACGCGCGACCCCCAGATTAGGAATCTGGTGCTCTATCCGACTGAGCTACGGGGTCCTGAAGCTTTGTTCCGGCTTATATAGGCTCTTTTTGTTAAGCGCTTCTGTTTCGTTCCGCGCCTCCCCCGATTGTAACGGCGGCCATGCCCGGGCGTTGCAAAGATTTAATGCAGGCGCCGGCCGCCTGCCGATATGCTGCGCGCCAATGAAACCGGGCCTTTAGGCGCGCGCAACGAGGATGACATGACGCTGTTCGGCTTGGTGTTGGCGGTCGGCACGGCCGGCCTGACCATGGGCGTCGACCTCGCCGGCAGCGAGTGGCGGCCGAGCTTCATGAGCGCGGCAGAGCTCCCCGCCGGCGTCAAGATCGAGGTCGAGTTCAAGCCCGACGGCAGAATCACCGGCAGTGGCGGCTGCAACCGCTTCTTCGGCGGCTATACCGTCTCCGGCAACCACATCAAGATCGGCCCGCTGGCCTCGACCCGGAAAGGCTGTCCTGGGCTGATCAAGCTGGAAGCCACGTTTTTCGCCACGCTCCAGGCGGCCAGCAGCTTCGCGCAGACCGACACTACCCTGATCCTGTTCGATGCCTCGGGCGACAAGCTCGCCCAGTTCGTCCGCGCCGAGCAACGGTGAAACGGAGCACCGCGACGACGCGCCGTAGCTCGCCTGCCCGAAAGGAGAGACCCATGCGACCCACGGCACTGATCGCGTTTGCTGCCTGCTGCGCGCTCTTGGGCCAAGCCTCCGCCGAGCCGACCATCATCGGGGACCGTGACTACCAGGACGTCGTCACCGTGCGCGGGGTCGAAGTCGGTGAATCCAAACAGGCGCTGCCCATCTTTCCCGGCATTTCCGGCAAAACCGCCGGGGCCAAGGGCCTCTCTTTGTTGAAGGTCGTCATTCCCCCCGGCGGCTCGGCCGAGCCGCACGCGCACAAAGGCTTCGAGTCGGCCATCTATCTCATCCAAGGCCGGGTCGAGACCCGCTACGGGGAGGGCCTGAAGAAGAGCGTAGTGAACGAGGCCGGCGACTTTATCTTCATCCCTCCGGACGTGCCGCACCAGCCCGTCAATCTCAGCGCCACCAAGCCCGCCATCGCCATCGTGGCGCGCAACGATCCCGAGGAGCAGGAGCACGTGAGCCTTCTCCCGGAGGAGGGGGCACCGAAGGAGTGAGCCGTCCGCCTTCCCGCTTGCGCGGGAATGACAAGAAGCTTTGCGAATCTAGCGGCGCCGACGCCCCGCTGACGTTAATCTCTCCTGCTTTCGTTTCTTGGGGGGAAATCCGCCGTGGCTCGTCTCGTCTCCGCCTCGCTGATTACGTTCGGCATTCTTGTGGGCATGGTGGCCGGCCTGGTGCTTGCCGCCCTGGTGGCTTCGGGAGAGGTCAATCTCACCCTCGCCATCGCCCTGACCGTGATCATCAATCTCGTCATCTGGCTGATCAGCCCGTGGCTCTCCGACCTCACGCTGCGCTGGTTCAACCAGCTCGAATTCCTCGACGATGCCGCCGTCAAGGAGCGCTATCCCGGCATCCACCAGCTCATCCATCAAGTAGCCGACGACTACCGCTTCAAGGCGCCGAAGATCGGCTTCATCCCCGACCGCAACCCGACCGCCTTCACCTACGGGCTGCTGCGCGGGAACGCCCGCATCGTGGTCACCCAGGGCATCTTCGATTTCTTGAGCCCCGACGAGCAGCGCGCCGTGTTCGCGCACGAACTCGGCCATATCGTCAATCGCGATTTCATCTTGATGACCATGGCCGGCATGCTGGTGCAGATCCTCTACCAGATCTACGCCGCGCTGGTGCGCACGCGCACGAGCGGCAGCGACCGCAAGGGTTATGGAGCGCTCGTCGGGATCGTCGCGCTGGTCGGCTACTATATCGGCATCTACCTGCTGCTGTATCTCAGCCGCACCCGCGAGTATCTGGCCGACGCCTTCTCCGCCAATCGGGTCGAGCCGCGCCATCTCGCCAGCGCGCTGATCAAGATCGCTTACGGCATCGTCGCCATCGAGGACACCGAAGCCACCCAGAGCCTGCTCAGGTCGACGCGCCATCTCGGCGTGATCGACGTGAAGAATGCGCGCTATACCGGCCTAATGGCCGAAAGCGCCGCCAGCCAGCCCGGCGCCGCCGCCGAGGCCATGCTGTTCGACACCTACAACCCTTGGGCCGCGCTGGTTCAGCTCAATTCCACCCACCCTCTGACCGGGCGGCGGGTGGCTCATCTCGGCGAGATCGCGCGCGCCAAGGGTCAAGCCTTCGCCGATTACGATGTCGCGGCCGCGGCCGCGCGGGTCAATCTCAGCCGCGGCAAACTCTGGGGTCAGTTCCTTGGCGAGCTGCTGCTGCTCATGGCCCCGCTCCTGTTCGGGCTGGTGGTCGGCCTCGGCGGCGCCTGGCATTTGGCGCCGGTGGCCATCGCCGTGGGCGTGCTGGCGACGCTGCCGCTGCGCTATCCGTTCCGCACGCCGCAGCCGGCCACGGTCATGGCGCTGATGGGTGACCCCAGCGCGTCTCCGGTCCGCGGCCGGCCGGTACGGCTCGACGGCAAGGCCATCGGCCGGGTGGGCCCAGGCTTCATCGCCGGCGAGGACGTCATCTTCCAGGACAGGACCGGGCTCATGGCGGTTGATTTCCGCTCCATGCTCGGCCTGATCGGCAATCTGTTCGCCGGCTGGAAGCGCGTGCCGAAACATATGGACCAAGACGGCGAGGCCACTGGCTGGTGGGCGGCTATCTGATCCTGCGCGAGCTCAAGACCACGGCCGGGTCGTTGCGGGCCAAGCCGTTCTTCTGGTAAGTGGTTCTGTGCCTGATCGTGATCATCGGCACAATCTTCCTCATCTGACCGCGCTCTGCCTCATGGGGGCGCTTGTGAATCGTGGGCCTACATCCTTAAGATGCATCATGGTCAGGGGGGTGACCGGTGTCATCGTAGCGTTTGCGGCTTTGCCGGCAGGCCTAGGCCTGCCGGCCTGGGCCTGCGATTTGTCGCCGCCGGAGGCCGCCACGGTGGCCGCCGTGCTCGACGGCGAGACGCTCAAGCTCACCGACGGCAGGACCGTCAGGCTGATCGGCGCCAAGGCCTCGATGTCGCCGCTCGGCTGGCGGGGGGACGATCCGTGGCCCCTGGTCGACGAGGCCAAGCACGCGCTGTCGGCTCTTGCCGCCGCCGGCAAGACGGTCGAGCTCAGATTTGGCGGGCTACGCCAGGACCGGCACGGTCATGTTCTGGCTCAGGGGTTCGTGGTCGACGGCGAGAACCGCCTCTGGCTCCAGGAGGCCCTGGTCGCCAGGGGCCTCGCCCGCGTCTACTCGTTCTCCGACAACCGGGCCTGCGTCGCCGAGCTCTTGGCGCGCGAAAAGGAGGCGCGGGCGAAGTGGCTCGGCGTGTGGGCGTCCTATGTCTATCGCATCGAGCCGGCGCTCGATGTGAAGCGCCTGGGCCGCCTCATCCATTCCTACCAGTTGGTCGAGGGCACCGTGGTGGCGGTCGGCGAGGGGGGCGGGCGCCTCTATCTCAATTTCACCAAGGACTGGCGGAGCGACTTCACCGTCAGCGTCGACCGTAAGAACGCGAGCGCCTTCGCTGCCGCCGGCATCGACCTCAAGGGCCTAATTGGAAGGCGCCTGCGCGCCCGCGGCTTCCTGGCTTGGCGCAACGGGCCCACCATCGAAGCGACCCATCCGGAGCAGATCGAGCTGCTGCCGGATAACCCGCATGAGGAAAACGCAAAGTCCCCCGAGCGGCAAACAGGACCGGCTATCGCTCTATAGCCGGAGGGGTGTCATAGTCGCCGCGCGTGCTGAGCTAGGCCAAGGGGGAGTGTCCAACCAGCGCCATGGAGTCGTTCTCGCGCGTCTTTCCGCTCGACTGGACCACGGTCGAGTACGTCTCGGCCGTCGTCGGGGTCCTCGTTGTCGTCCTCTGCCTGCTCGCCTTTCTGCTGCGGAGGTCCCGGCGCCAACGCGACCAGCAGAACCGGACCATCGCCGAACAAATTGCCGTCGCCACGGCCGGCGAGATGATGGCCCGGTCGCAGGAGAACGGCGACCGCTTCTCGCTCAAGGAAGGCAACAGCATCGCCACCCTGATTACCGACGCGGTGCTGGCGCTCAATAGCGAGGATACGCGGCAGGCTCGGCGGGCGGTCAGGCGGCTCAAAGCGGGGAACAGCGCGCCCGCCACCGAGATCTTCGCCGAGCTGGCGCGCGCCAAAGAGGCCGAGGCCGGGCGCGCCGCGCGGCAGGCCGCTGCGGCGTTGCGCCATCAGGGCGCGCTGGCTTTGCCCCAGGACCCGCACCAGGCGCTTGACCTGTTTCAGCGCGCCTTCGAAGTCGATCCCGCCAACCCGGAAAATCTTCTCGCGCTCGCCCTCGTTCAGTTCAGGCTCGGCGATCTCCCCAGCATGGAAGCCTTGATGGAAAAGGCGCGCGGCGGCGCCGGGGAGGGGGGCCGCGAGGACATCGCCGCCATGATCGACATGTTCGCCGGCGTCCTGCATCTCCGGCGCGGGCGCCTCACGGAAGCGACCGAGAAGTTCGAGACGGCCGCCCGCATCTTCGAAGCGCGGGAAGACCCTAAATCGCTGGTCGATGCCATGATGGCGCTGGCCAGCACGCAAATGAAGGCGGGCCAGCTCGATAGCGCGCTGGCCAATTACAACAAGGCGGCCACGCTCTGCACCAAGTTCAATTATGAGCTTGGCCTGGCCCAGCTTTACGCCGATCTCGGCCTGTTGCTGCAAGGCCTCGGCCAGTTCGCGGAGGCCGAGCAGATGCTGCTGAAGAGCTTCACTGTGGCCGAGAAGTTGGAGGAAATCGGCATCGCCTCGGTTGCCGCCGGCAATCTTGGCTTGCTCTATCGCGAGACCCAGGACCTCGACCGTGCCGAGGAGATGGTGCGCCAAGCCTTGCAGCTGGAAGAGCGGCTCAAGCACAAGGATGGAGTGGCGCGGGCCAATCTCAATCTCGGCACGATCCTGTTCGAGAAGGCCCGCGTCGACGAAGCGGCCGCCCATTTCAGGGAGAGCCTGCGCCTCTACCTCGAGCTTGGGCTGCCCGACCATGCCGCCAACGCCGTCTTCAATCTCGGCAATGCGCACCGCGCCTTGAAACAGGTTGCCGACGCCGAAGGCTCCTATCGGCGGGCCATCGATCTGTTCATGGGCGCGAACGATGCCTCCGGCGTGGCCAAGGCTGCGGGCAATCTCGGCGCCGTCTATCTCGACAGCGGCCGTCTGGCCGAGGCCGAGGAGGAGTTCAACGTCGCCTTGGATGCCGCACGCGATGCCGGCGAGGGGCGCGGCATCGCCATGCAGATGCGGAACCTGGCCGTGCTTTCGCATATGCGCGGGCAGACCGAGGACGCCTGCCGCAAGCTGCGTCAGTCGCTCGAACTTTGCATGGAGATCGATGCCCGCACCGAGGCGCTGGAGCTCAAGGTGTTGATGGGACAAATCGGCTGCCTATAGCGAAGGGCGTCGAGCAACTCTTGGCTGCTCGACGGTGAACCTTCGCTAACGGCTGAACTTAGGCCGCGCGAGTACGCGACTCCGCTTCGGCGGCAATCTTGGCATGCCGCGCCGTCTTGGCGAGCACGTCGTCGATCTTGGCGATGGCGCTAGCCTCGTCCATCCGCTCGACGGCGGCGATCTCCCGCGCCATGCGGTCGAGCGCGGCCTCGTAGAGCTGTCGCTCGGAATAGGACTGCTCGGGCTGTGCCTCGGAGCGATAGAGGTCGCGCACCACCTCAGCGATGGAGACGAGATCGCCGGAATTGATCTTCGCCTCGTATTCCTGGGCGCGCCTGGACCACATGGTGCGCTTGACGCGCGCCTTGCCCTTGAGCGTGCCGAGCGCCTTCTTCACGGTCTTCTCTTCGGACAGCTTGCGCATGCCGACGCTGGCAAGCTTGGCGGTCGGCACCCTGAGCGTCATCTTGTCTTTTTCGAAATTGATGACGAACAGCTCGAGCTTTGCGCCGGCAATCTCTTGCTCGTCGATGCTCACGATCCGGCCGACGCCGTGCGCCGGATAGACGATATACTCGCCGGTGCGAAAGCCGTGTCTTTGCTGTGGTTTCTTCTTTTCAGCCATACTCTCGTCTCACTCTCTAAAATGTTTTGCGAGCGACTATGCTTGGCGCCACCAGCGTGCCCAGGCCTTGCCAGGATCGGTTCTGGCCTCCGCCATGCCGGACGGAGCCGTGGGCACAAAATGAGCCGCCGATCAGAGGCCTGATCGCGCCACCTCCCTCAGTTGAGAAAAAAAAGTGCGCCCAAACAGGGACGCCTCTCTTGGTGCTTAATGCGCCGACAGTCCGCGCCATTTCGCCGTTACAATAACACAATTTTAGTGAATCCGAAAGTCATCCGGTATCGCAGCACCGCCCTTTTTGCGCCGCAACATGCGGCATTTTGACCATAGGGTTAACGCTTAACCCTTTGATCTCTCTAGTCCCCTTCACCGGGGTCGGGGGTGAAGTATTTGGCGAATTTGTCCGGTTCGGACACAAAGGCGTCGGCATCTGGCGGGGCCGGCCTTTTGATCGTGATATTCGGCCAGGTTTCCGAATATTGCCGGTTGATCTCCAGCCACCGGTCGAGTTCCGGCTCGGTGTCAGGCTTGATGGCATCGACCGGGCATTCCGGCTCGCACACCCCGCAATCGATGCATTCGTCAGGGTGAATCACCAGCATATTGGCGCCCTCGTAGAAGCAGTCCACGGGGCAGACCTCGACGCAATCCATATACTTGCACTTGATGCAAACTTCGGTGACGACGTAAGTCATCGGTCCACACGCTTTCGGGGCCTGATCGGCCCGCAGTCTAGCCCCTTAGGGCCCTCATAGTCGCCTGAGGAAGCGCTTGCCTATAACAATCGCGTCACCAGCACAAGGCGACGCATGGGGCGGCAAAGGCGGCGACGCCGGGAGGAAAATCCTTTTTTCCCCTGCCCCTTAGGTTGATTTTCCCGCTGCATACTAATCCGGCGTCAATCAATTTATGGGCATTTCGCGGGGTTAAAGGAAAAGCGCCTCCCCTTGGTCGTCGCCTCGGGTCCCAGTTTTTTTGCCGATCGAACGCTGCCAGTGGCCACTGTTGGGGCCGTAAGGAGCCCGATGCGCGCATGACGGAGCTCACGCCTGTCAACCGGAGGTGGACGCCTACCGGCCATCTCTGGCCCATTGTTGGCGCAGCCTGCCTTGGGGTGATCGTCGCGGCCTCCGCGTGGTTGGCCGTCTCGGTGTGGGAGGAGCGCCTCGCCAAAACGAAGTTCACCAACGTCGCCGGAGACTACGCGACGATCCTTCAAAACGGGCTCGATCAGTATCTCGGCAAGCTCCTTGCCGTGCGCGCCTTCTACGATGCGTCCGTCGAGGTCGATGCCGACGAGTTCGATCTCTTCACCAGCCAGATCACGGCCGGGTACGACGACGCCATGCGGCTCGTCTGGGCGCCGCGCGTTACCAGTTCCGAGCGCGCCGAGTTCGAGCGCAAGCAGAGGGAACGGGGACATCCCGATTTTTCGATCAGGACGTGGTCGCTTTCAAATCCGATGGCGGTGTCGCCCGAGCGCGATGAGTACTTTCCCATTCTCTATTCGACCATCGCCTCCAAACGGGCGGCCACGTTGGGAACCGATCTCAATTCCGAGCCCGTCCGCACCGAGGCGATCCGCCGCGCGCGCGAGGGCAATATCATGGCGACGGCCCAGGGCATTCAGCTTCGCAATCCGATCAGTGGGCAGCGCGAGGGCTTCATCGCCCTGATTCCGATCTATCGCCATGATGCCGAGCTGAACAGCGTCGACGAGCGACGCCAAAATACGCGGGGCGTGATCGTCGGTGCGTTCCAGATCGCAGCGGTGCTCGACGGTATCCTCGCGCGCACGACGCTGCCGCAAGACGTCGACCTTTACCTCTATCCGGCCCATTCGGGCCCCGACGCGATGCCGGTCTATGTGCGCGGGGCGGCTAGTCGCGAGCAGCCGCTTCAAGGGGAGCCGCAGCAGGCTCTGGCCGGTTTGCCGTTCTGGACCACTGTGCTGAGAGCCGGCGATGCCAGGTGGAACCTGGTCGTCGTGCCAGAGAAAAGCGGGTTGATCAGCTACTACCGGGCCTGGCTCGTGCTTGCGGCCGTCCTTTTGGTGTTTGGCGCGTTGCTCGCCTATATGTGGGCTTCGATGCGCCATGCCCTTCGGCTCGAGGCCGCCAATACCAGGGTGCTGGAACTGGCCCAGACCGATCTTTTGACCAGCCTGGCCAATCGCCGCGCCTTCCTCAAGAGGCTCACCATGGCCTTCGCCGCGAGCTTGCGCGGCGCGCCGCCCTTCGCTGTGCTCTATCTCGACATCGACAACTTCAAGGATGTGAACGACACGCTCGGCCACGCCATGGGCGACCTGCTGTTGAGGGAGGTCGTTGGCAGGCTGCAAGCTGCGGTCAGGACAGGGGACCTGGTGGCGCGGTTCGGCGGCGACGAGTTCGCCATTCTGTTGCCGGCAGTCACCGATCCGGAGACCGCCGGGGAACTTGCCGCCAGGATCGGCAAGCTTCTGGCCGTGCCGTTCAGCATCAAGGGCCACAAGGTCCGCATCACCTCGAGCATCGGCATCGCCCTGTTCTCGCCCGAAACCGCCAGTCCCGAGGCGATCATGATGCAAGCCGATCTGGCGCTTTACGGCGCCAAGGACGAGGGCCGCGACTGCTTCCGCTTCCACAGCCACGACCTCGACCGTGAAGTTCATGAGCGCGTGCGGGTCGCCGAGGAGCTGAGGGCGGCGCTGGACCGCGGCGAGCTCGAGCTCTACTACCAGCCGCAGGTCGAGCTCGCCACCGGGCGCATTATCGGGCTCGAGGCGTTGATCCGGTGGAACCACCCGACGCGCGGCCTGCTCACTCCCGGTTCCTTCATCGCCATCGCCGAACGGACCGGCCTCATACTGGCGATCGGCCAATGGGTATTCGAAGTGGCGTGCAGCCAGCTCAAACGCTGGCGGACCGAGGGTATCGCCCCGCAAGTGATGTCAGTCAACGTGTCGGGCGTTCAATTCAAAGGCGCTTCCGAACTCGATCGCGAGATCGAGGCAAGCCTGACGCGATGGGACATCGACCCGTCCCATCTCGAGCTGGAGCTGACCGAATTGGTGCTGATGGAAGCGACCCAGCGGCATTCCAACACGCTCGAGAGGCTACGCCAACTCGGCACCAAGCTCTCGATCGACGATTTTGGCACCGGCTATTCGTCGCTCAAATATTTGACCCAATACCGGGTCAACCGGCTCAAGCTGGCGCAGGAATTCGTGTTCCGAGTGACGGTCGACTATCGCAACGCCGCCGTGGTCAGAGCCGCTATCCGCCTCGCTAACGAGCTTGGCCTCGAGGTCATCGCCGAAGGCGTGGAGACCGAGGCGCAAGCGCGCTTCCTGATGGGCGCTGGCTGCGAGCAGGCGCAAGGCTACTATTTCAGCCGGCCGGTGCCGGCCGCCCAAGTCGCGGAATTGCTGCGGGTCGGGCGGATCGAGCCGCAAACGGGTCCGTTGCGGCGGCTCACCTCGGCGGCGTAGCCGCGCTTCAGCCCATCACACCGAATTCAGAGGTCGCTCCCGCGCAGGGCATCGAGGCGCCGGCGGTTGCGCTTGGTCGGCCGCGGACCTTGACGCAAGCTGCCGTCAAGCCCGGGCTCCGGCGCTGGCGTTGGCGGGGTCAGATCCTCATAAAGTGCGCGCGCCAGGCTCGCCGGCCCGCGCCGCTCGGCGGACCCCAGCACGCGGACCACGGTCAGCTTGCCGAGCCAACTCGCGGTCACCACGTCGCCGGCCTGAACGAGGCGGCTTGGTTTCAGCGCGCGGGCGCCGTTGACGCGGACCTTGCCGGCTTCGATCAGCCGCGCCGCGCCCGATCGCGTCCGGGTGAGCCTCGCGCACCACAGCCACTTGTCGAGGCGCTGCGCGTCCATGGCCTTGGGCTCAGCTTCCTTCCGGCTGGCGCGCGGCGAGCCGCCCTCTCAGCGCCTCGAGCGCGGCGAAAGGCGAGTGATCGACCTTCTTGCGCTCCGGCGGCGCGTTAGGGGTCTGCGGCTGTTGCCGCTCGCCGCGGTGCGGCCTCGCGTGCTTCTCACGTTGAGGCTTGTGGCTCGCGCGCTTGTCGTAGCGCGCTTCCTTGCGCTTCCCCGGGCGCCAAATCTCGTCGAACATCTCAGCCTGAGGGGGCGCATCCGGCACTTGCGGCCGCGTCTCGGACCGAGGCGCTAGCCTCCGCCGCTCCAGCCTGAAGCCGAGCGCTTTCAGGATCGAGGCGAACTCTTCCCCCGAGCAGCCGACCACCGACATGAGTTCGGGCACCACCCGGAAGCCGCCGTCCCCGGTCGCCCCCGGCGGGGCCGCCACGCCGCCCTCGGCCGCCCGGAAGGCGATGCGCCCGCGAATCAGGTCGGACAGCCGCTCAAGCATGTCGATGCGGACCGCACGGGCGCCCGCGACATGGAAGCCGGCGGCCCGCCAATAAGATTCTGGTTTCAGCGGTCCCGCCTCGACCGAGGTCAGGCCTTGCTGCGGTCGGGCCGGTAGGGTCTCGGGATCGAGGCCGTGATCCCGGCCGGCATGGAGCGCCCACAGCAGCAGTACCAAATCGGCCGCCGCCGGCTTGAGCAGCGCCGGGATATAGACGTTGAAGGCGCCGAACCGGACACCGTATTGGCGAAGCTGGGCGCGCGCCGCCTGATCGAGCGCCTTGATCTCGGCCGAGGCCGCCTCGCGGCGCAGCACGCCGAGATTTTCCGTCAATTGGTAAGCCAACCCGCGGGCCAGGCCCGACAAATTATCGGCCTCGGCGAGCAGAACCAGCGGCTTGAGCTTGGCGTGAAGCTCGGCCTCGAACCAGGCTTCGAGCCGCTTCAGCACGCGCTCGCGGTCCGATGCCGAGAGGTGCTCGTCGGCCAAGAGTTGAATGCGCGGCGTGAGCGCCGTCTCGCCGCGTTCGAGCCGGGCGATCTCCGATCCCGCCCACATCATCCGGCCGTTGGGATTGAGCGCGATCGCCTCGTCGGGCGCCCCATGCAGCGCGTCCGCGCGGGTCGACAGCTCAAGCGCCAGCACTTGGGCCGCCGCGTGGCGGGTCGCCCGCCCGTGAATGCCCTCGCCCGCGGTTTCGGGCGTGAAGCGGAAGCCGTCGAGCCGGCCGACATAATGGTTCTCGACCAAGATATTGCCGTCAGGCGCGATCTCGGCGGCGATCTCCTCCTTGTCGCGCAGGCGGCGCATCAGCACGCTGGTCCGCCGGTCGACGAAGCGCTGGGTCAGGCGCTCGTGCAGCGCATCGGACAAATTGTCTTCGATGGCCTTGGTGCGGCCTTGCCAATGTTCCGGATCGTCGAGCCACTGGGCGTGATGCGACACGAAAGTCCAGGTGCGGATCTGCGCCAGGCGGTTGGACAGCGTGTCGAGGTCGCCGTCGGTGCGGTCGGCCAGCGCCACTTGGTTGGCGAACCAGTCGGCCGGGATCTTGCCCTCGTCGCTGATGACGAAGCGATAGAGGGTGGCGACCAGCTCGGCATGGCTTGCCGCCGAGATTTTCCGATAGTCGGGAATCTGGCACATCTCCCATAACAGCGCCACCGCCGCCGGCCCCTTCGCCATGTCACGCGCGGCCGGGTCGTGGCTCACATTCTCGAGCGCGATCACGTCGTCGACCATGCGGGAGCGGGCTAGCCGCCGATGGTCGGGGGCGTCGCGCAAGGAGTCCTTCAGCCGCTCGATCGAGCTGAAATCGAGCTTGCGGTTCCGCCATTGCAGCACGCCGACCTGGTCGAACGAATGATTCTCCAGCCGGTCCACCAGGTCGCCCTCGAACGGCGGCACATTGCCGGTCACCCCGAAGGTGCCGTCATTCATGTGGCGCCCGGCGCGGCCGGCGATTTGGCCAAGCTCGACCGGCGTGAGGTTGCGATGGCTTTGCCCGTCGAATTTGCGGATGCCGGCGAAGGCGACATGGTCGAGATCGAGATTGAGCCCCATGCCGATGGCGTCGGTCGCCACCAGGAAGTCGACATCGCCGTTCTGGTAGAGGTCCACTTGGGCGTTGCGCGTGCGCGGGGAGAGCGCGCCCAGCACCACGGCGGCCCCGCCCCGCTGGCGCCGCACCAGCTCGGCGATGACATAAACGTCGTTGACCGAGAAGCCGACAATGGCCGAGCGGCGCGGCAGGCGCGTGATCTTCTTGTCGCCGGCATAGGTCAGTCGCGACAGTCGGGGCCGCGACACCAGATTGGCGCCGGGCAGCAGTTCGCGGATCGCGTCCCGCATGGTGGCGGCGCCTAGCAGCAACGTCTCGTTCAAGCCCCGCGCATGGAACAAGCGGTCGGTGAACACATGGCCGCGCTCGCCATCGGCGGCGAGCTGAATCTCGTCGATGGCGACGAAGTCCGCTTCGAGCTCGAGCGGCATGGCCTCCACCGTGCAGACATAAAAGCGCGGGGAGGGGGGCTTGATCTTTTCCTCGCCGGTGATGAGCGCCACCTGGCCGGCGGGCACGCGGGCGGCGATCTTGTCGTAGACCTCGCGCGCGAGCAGCCGGAGCGGGAGCCCGATAATGCCGATGTCGTGGGCCAGCATGCGCTCGATGGCGAGATGGGTCTTGCCGGTATTGGTCGGACCAAGCACCGCGGTGACGCCGCGCCCGCGTTGGAGGTTTGTGGAATGCGGGGAAAAAGACCGGCTCATGCTTGACGTCCTAAAACTCTCTCAGCACGAAAACTCGGAACGAGGGGGGAACGAATCTCGTCCGAATCGCTGACACCGCCCATTCGGATTTCGTTCTTTCCAGAATTGGGACAGTTTGCCCCTTGACCGGTGTCTCGGTGAACTCAAAGCGCTCGTCCTGACAACCGATCTCGGATCGTCCTTAAGCGCCAAAGAAGGCAACGGGAACGGAGCACGCACGAATCAGGGGAGTGTTAATCTTCGGCATCTGTTCCCTACTACATGTTGGGATTCGGGCTCTCGACGTTAATCTTCGGCGCGAGCCGCCGCGAACGATCAGGGCTCGGCGCTGGCGCGACGCGTTCCGACTTGGATCGAGGTCACGACCGCCGAGCCATAGCCCACCGGCGTCGGCAACACAATCCGATAGGGCACGTACATAGTGCTGGCCCGCACCGGGATCAGCCACACCTCGATCTCGTTGCTTTGCTGCATCAGCCTGATGGCCGCGTTGTCGGGCTGGTATCCTGCGATCGGGATGAACTTCACCCGGCAGATCACCGCCGGTCCGCCATAGCCCGTTGGCGTCGTCCGCTTCACGGTCACCGCTCGCTTAGGGCTGACCACCAGGTCGTAGCGCTGCCTGCCGTCGAACACCGGCAAAGTCTTGTTGCAGACCGACAGGTCGCCGTTGGGATTGTCGGACTGTGCGGTCAGAAACGCGCCGCTCATGGGATCGAGCACGCCTTCGAGCTGTTCCTTGGTCACTGGAATGGTGCGCGGCAGTGGCCGGTTTTTGGGGATGATCGACACATCGGTGACCGCCCGTCCGTCGAAGGTCATGCGCAGCCGTTCGCCCGCTTTGGCGCTGTCGGCAAAGTTGAACGCATACATGGTGGGCTCGGGCCCGGTGTCGGTTACCCGGCCGGCGCTGGCCGTCACCCCGCGCCACTCATAGATGAGCCCTTCCAGGACCTTGAACCGGCCTTCGCCGCGCATCTCGTAATCGTCGCCGCGAAAAGTCGTGGTGAGCTTGAATTCGCCGAGATTAAAGCTGCCGATATCGACCCGATAGACGGCCACGATCCGGTTTGCGGTCGACAAGCCACTCTCGGCATAAGCCGTATCGGCGGGCAAATTGCCGCCAAGCCCGCAGGTCAGCGCGGCAACGGCGGCAAGACTCAAGCAATGGCGCGCTCGTTGCATGGCTCCAACCCCCTAGCAAGACCCCGCCTGCTAGAACCCCGCGGGAATGTCGAGGTATTTGCGGGTTTCGTCAATTGGAGCTTGGCCGAGCTTTGTGGCAGCGCCTTGACCCCCAACTGCCGTCCCCGTATATGTCCCGCCACCGGTGGCACTGCTGGTGGCGACAACCGCTACGAGCCACATCGGGTTCCGTGCATTTCGACAGAAGGATCAAGGACTATGGCCCGTCGCTGCGAGCTCACCGGTAAAGCCGTGCTCACCGGCAACAATGTGAGCCACGCCAAGCGCCGGACCAAGCGCCGGTTTCTGCCGAATCTTTGCAACGTCACGCTGGAAAGCGAGGCGCTGAAGAAGCGCGTGCGGATGACCATCAGCGCCCATGCCTTGCGCTCGGTCGAACATCGCGGCGGGCTCGACGCCTTTCTTATGAAGGCGGACGACGACGAACTGTCCTTGAAGGCGCGCCGGCTCAAGCGCGACATCGCCAAGAAGCAGGACGCTCAGGTCGAAGCCGCTTCCTAGCCGCGTGGGCCGGCGAGCACCGGCTTTGTCTCAGGCAACGTGAACTGCATGATCAGCGTGCGTTGGAGCGCGCTGAAATTGTCGTCCGACATCAGCGTCAGCACGGTCTCGCCCGATGCCGCGCGGTGGGCGGCGATCGCTTCCATATTGTCGATGTTGAGGCTGTCGTCGGCATCGAGCAGCACCTCGCCTTCGATCAGAGCGCCGCGTTTGATCTCGCCGGCGGCGACGCGGCGGAGGCGCATCTTGATGCCCTCGCTGAAGCGGAATCTTCGCTCCAGGAGCACAACGCCCCCGTCGGGCAGCGAAGCGGCGTCGGTGATGTCGAAGCCGCGGATCCGCTTCAGGAGGATCGGACCTGGGGTGGGGCCCCCGATCAGCCAGCCCATCAGATTGCCGTTCTTGTCGGCGCGGCCCTCGGCGAACGCCAGCAGCGTTCCCTCGAGCTTGCCCGTTTTGATCAGGGCCATCGCCTCGATGCCGCGATTGGCGACCATCGCTTTGGCCGCGGCGGGCAGCGGCACCGTGCCGGTCGGCGGTCCGAACCGGTCCGCGGTGAAGGGATAGCGCGCGATTCTGTGCTTGCGCTCGAATGACACATAGGCGGTGCCTTGCCTTGTGTCGCCGTCGACCAGGGTCATGCCTTCGGAGTCGCGCATCGCATCGTCGCGCAGCGGCTTGCCGTCGGCGCCGAGCACCGGGCCGAGCACCGCCTCGCTGAGGCCTTTGAGCCTCCGCCCGTCATAATCGAGCGTGGCCCTGAGCCAGGAGCCGCCGTCGGAGATCGCCAGCAGCGTGCGGCCGGAGGGGTCGAGCGCGACCGCCGAATAGCCGCCGAAATGGCTGCTCTTGGCGTAGAGATTGAGCCCAGCCCTGAAGATGAGCTTGCCGAACTCCTTGCGGCTCGGATGCTCGCGGTCGAAGTCGATGGCAATGGCGGTGATGGTGGTCGGCGTCGGCCCGGCCAGCACCGTCAGCGGCTTGTCGGCGAGCGCCGGCGCGACCGCGAGGAGAAAAGCCGCCGCCACGAGGACAGAAGCCGCCTGGCCGCGCCAGGAGGTGCGGGGGAGGAGGCTCACGCTAATGAAGGCTCCGGCGCTTGGACCGCGCCGCCGACGGCACCGTGCGATGCAGTTGCCGCCACGCATGGTCCTCGTCGAACAGCTCGGCAAGCTTCTCGGTCATGACGCCGGCAAGCTCCTCGGCGTCGGTCACGGTAACGGCGCGCCGATAGTAGCGGGTGACGTCATGGCCGATGCCGATGGCCAAAAGCTCCACCGGGGAGCGGGTCTCGATCTCTTCGATCACCTGGCGGAGATGACGCTCCAAATATGACCCGGAGTTGACCGACAGCGTGGAATTGTCGACCGGGGCGCCGTCGGAGATCATCATCAGGATGCGCCGCTGCTCGGGCCGCGCCAGCAGCCGGCTATGCGCCCAAGCCAGCGCCTCGCCGTCGATATTCTCCTTGAGCAGGCCCTCGCGCATCATCAGCCCGAGATTGCGGCGCGACCGGCGCCACGGCGCGTCGGCCGATTTGTAGACGATGTGGCGGAGGTCGTTGAGCCGTCCGGGCAGCGGCGGCTTCAGCGCGTTGAGCCATGACTCGCGCGCATGCCCGCCCTTCCATGCCCTCGTGGTGAAGCCGAGGATCTCGACCTTGACGCCGCAGCGTTCCAGCGTGCGGGCGAGAATATCGGCGCAACAGGCCGCCACCATGATGGGCCGGCCGCGCATCGAGCCGGAATTGTCGATCAGCAGCGTGACCACGGTATCGCGGAACTCGGTGTCGCGCTCCTGCTTGAAGGTGAGTGGATGCATGGGATCGACGATCACGCGAGCGAGCCGCGCCGCGTCGATCGCGCCTTCGTCGAGGTCGAAGTCCCAGCCGCGGTTCTGCTGGGCCAGCAGGCGGCGCTGGAGCCGGTTGGCGAGCCTGGCCACCGCGCCGTGTAGCGCCTGGAGCTGCTTGTCGAGAAAGGCCCGCAAGCGGTCGATCTCGTCGGTGTCGCACAGCTCCTCGGCATTGACGATCTCGTCGAAGGCGCGGGTGAACACCTTGTAGCCGAAGGCTTCCGGGTCATCGAGCACCGACTGATTGGGGCGCCACGGCTCCGAGCGGCGCGGCAGTTCGGACGCATCGACGTCGCGGTCGAGCCGGTCGGTCGAGCCGTCGTCGCGGTCCTCGATCGATTCCTCGCTCATCGAGTCCTGATCGGCACGGGAATCGGCGGCGAGATCGGCGCGCTGCTCGCCGTCGGCCTTGTCCTCCTCGGCATTCGAGGCGTCGGCGTCGGCCTCGCTCTCGTTCGGCGAAGTTTCGTCTTCGCGCTGGTCGAGCTGCTCGGCGAGGTTCAGCGCCGCGAGCAGGTCCCTGGTCAGCCGGCCGAACGCCTCCTGGTCGAATAGCATGGCCGGCATGCGGTCGAGCACGGTGCGGGCCCGGCCTTCGACCCACGGCCGCCACAGATCGACCAGAGCGCGAGCCTTGGCCGGGGGCGCCTGGCCGGTGAGCGTCTGGCGCACCAGCAAGCCCAGCGCATCGGGCAGCGGCGCCTCGGCGCGGTCGGTCACTTCAGAGAAGCGGCTCCGTTCGTAGCGCTGCTCCATACGGGCGGCGAGGTTGGCCGCCACGCCTTCCATCCGCTTGGCGCCGATCGCCTCGACGCGGGCCTGCTCGATCGCCTCGAACACGTCGCGCGCCTCGCCGCCCGGCGGCGCCAAAGCCTCGTGCAAGGAGGGATCGTGGCACGCGACCGACAGCGCGGCGGCATCGGCATGGCCGCGGATCACCGCAATCTCGGTCTTGGTCGGGACGCGCGACGGCTCCGGCAGTCGAGCGATCTTGCCGGCAAGCCCTGGGGGCTCGCTCGTGAAGATCACCTCCATCGCGCTGTCGGCGGCGATCGAGCGCGTGGTCTGGGTGACGGCGCGTTTGAACGGGTCGAGCGGCGCTTCTTTACGCCGGGTCAGCGTCATGGATTAGCTCAAGGCTACGTTGGCGGTCGACTGCGGCAGGTCCTCGCCGAAACAGCGTTGATAGAACTCGGCGATCAGCCCGCGCTCGAGCTCGTCGCATTTGTTGAGGAAGGACAGCGCAAAAGCGAGGCCGACATCGCCGAAGATCTCGGCGTTCTCGGCCCAGGTGATCACCGTGCGCGGGCTCATCACCGTCGACAGATCGCCGTTCATGAAGGCGTTGCGGGTCAGCTCGGCCACGCGCACCATATTGCCGATGACCTTGCGTCCAGCCTCGGTGTTCCAGCTCTTGGCCTTGGCCAGCACGATGGCCACCTCGTCGTCATGCGGCAGATAGTTGAGCGTGACGACGATATTCCAGCGGTCCATCTGGCCCTGGTTGATCTGCTGGGTGCCGTGATAGAGGCCGCTCGTGTCGCCGAGCCCGATCGTGTTGGTGGTCGAGAACAGGCGGAAGGAGGGGTGTGGCCTGATCACCTTCGACTGATCGAGCAGCGTGAGCTTGCCCGAGACTTCGAGCACCCGCTGGATCACGAACATCACGTCGGGCCGCCCGGCGTCGTATTCATCGAAGCACAAAGCGGTGTTGGACTGGAGCGCGTAGGGCAAAATGCCCTCGCGGAACTCGGTCACCTGCATGCCGTCCTTGATGACGATGGCGTCCTTGCCGACCAGATCGATACGGCTCACATGGCTGTCGAGATTGATGCGCATGCACGGCCAGTTCAGCTTGGCCGCCACCTGTTCGATATGGGTCGATTTGCCGGTGCCGTGATAGCCCTGGATCATCACCCGCCGGTTATGTTTGAAGCCGGCCAGGATGGCGAGCGTCACCTCCCGGTTGAACAAATAATCGGGATCGACGTCCGGCACGTGCTCATCGGGACGGGAGTAGGCCGGCACTTCGAGATCGGTATCGATGCCGAAGACCTGGCGCACGGAAACGGACATGTCCGGCAAGCCGGCGCCATTGCGGGCAGTTTCAAGTGTCATGGTCGGTGGAGGCCTATTGGTCGCATGTCTTGGGGGCTTGCCGAAGCAAAGCCACGATAGGGGGGATAAAGACTGCCCACGACGTCACGCAAGCCCTGCCTGTCTCAAATAGTTATAGGCTTGGATCACTTCGCGCAACTTGTCCTCTGAGCCCCGGTTGCCCTGGTTATGGTCGGGGTGGAGCCGCTTAACCAGTTCCTTGAAGCGCGCCTTGACGTCGGCCTTGGTGGCCGAGTCCTCGAGATTGAGCTGGCGCAGGCACTTCCGTTCCAGGCGTTTGAGCGGTCGCTCGGGCTCGTTCTTCGGCTTTACCGTCCGCTCGGCGAACAGGCCGAACGGGTCTTGGGTGGTGAAACTATGGGCGAATCCGCCGGGCCGGGCGCCGTTGCGCGAACGCCGATTGCGCGCCCAGGAATTGACGCCGAGCGACCAGGTCGGCCGGTGCCCCACGGTGTCATCCTTCTGATGCTGGATCACATCCTCGTCGGGCAGGCCGGCGAAGTAGTTATAAGACTTGTTGTATTCCCGCACATGGTCGAGACAGAAGCGATGATACTTGCCTTCCTGGCCACGCCCCTTGGGCGCGGGATAAAGTCCCGGCTCCTTGCAGCCCTTCCACTCGCAAGAAGGACAGGACTCGCGCAGCAGGCGGCTCTGGTCCGGCTTGACCCGCAAGCGGTCGAAGAATTTCGAGTCGAGCTTCATGGCATCGGCATTATGGGAAGCGGCGGTCGGCACAACAAGAATGGCTCTTCAGGTAGCGACTAGGCTATGATGGTAGGTTATGGACTTGGAGCCGGCGGCCATGCGCGTCGAGCAGCAGATCACAAATAAGTTGCGACAAGCCTTCGCGCCGGTGTCCCTCGAAGTCGTTAACGACTCCGACCGCCACCGGGGCCACGCGGGCTCGCCCGGAACGGCCGAAAGCCATTTCACCATCAAAGTGGTGTCGGCGAGCTTCGCCGGCAAGTCGCGACTCGAGCGCCACCGCATGGTCAACGATGTGCTGGCCGAGGAGCTGAAGGGCCCGGTCCACGCGCTTGCCATCAGCGCGCTGGCGCCGGAAGAGCGCTCCCGCCCGCTATGAGGCCTTGCTCGCCTTGCTCTTGGCCTCGGCCTCGGCCTTGGCCTGAACCGGCGTCACCCGCAACGAGGTGATGCGGTTCCGCCGGCGGCTCAGGACCTCGAAGCGATAATCGTGAAAGGTGAAGGCCTGGCCGGGATTGGGGATGGTCTGCGCCTCGTGGATCACCAGGCCCGCGATGGTGGTCGCCTCCTCGTCGGGCAGGTCCCACTCCATCAGCCGGTTGACGTCGCGGATCGGCACCCCGCCGTCGACCACCAGCGAGCCGTCGGGTTGAGGCTTGGCCAGCGCCCCGGCGATGTCGGTCTCGTCGGTGATGTCGCCGACGATCTCCTCGATGATGTCCTCGAGCGTGACCAGGCCCATGACCTCGCCGTACTCGTCGACCACGACGGCGAAATGGGCCTTGCGCTTCAGAAAGGCGTTGAGCTGGTCCTTGAGTGTGGTGGTGTCGGGCACGAACCAGGGCGGGGTGGCCAGCGCCATGATGTCGATCTTGGCAGGATCGCCCTTTGAGTCCCGTAACGCCTTGAGCAGCGTCTTGGCGTGCAGGATGCCGACGATCTCCTCGCGCTCGCCGCGCCACAACGGCACGCGGGTGTGAGAGCTCTTCAGGGCTAGGTCCACGATCTTGTCGGCCGGCAGCTCGGCGTCGATCGCGTCCATGCTGGTCCGGTGCACCATGATGTCGGACACGGTCAGCTCGCGCAGGTCGAGCACGCCGCCCAGCATGTCGCGGGTGAGCTTGACCACGCCGCCTTCCTTGTGGTGCAGCGCGATGGCCCCCCTGATCTCCTCATGCGCGGACAGCACCTCGGCGTCGTCGCTGATCGACAGGCCGAACAGGCGAAGCGTGTGTCGGACGATCCACTGTATGGTAGCCGTCACCGGCGCCAGCACCGCCACGAGCAAACGAACCAGCGGGGCGACCGCGAGCGCCATGCGGTCGGCGTTGAGAATGGCGTAGGTCTTGGGCAGCACCTCGGCGAACAGCACCACGATCACCGTCATCACGATGGTGGCGTAGACCACGCCGGCCTCGCCGAACAGATGCAAGAACATGCTGGTGGCCAGCGCCGAGGCGGCGATGTTGGCAAGGTTGTTGCCGAGCAGGATCGCGCCGATGAAACGCTCGCGGATGGCAAGCAGGTAATTGACCACGCGCGCGTGGCGATTCCCACCCTCCTCGAGCGCATGCATTTTGGCGCGCGAGGCCGCGGTCAGCGCCGTCTCCGAGCCCGAGAAGAAGGCCGAGGCGAGCAGGAGGCCGAAGATCGCGCCAAGCGTAATGCCCAGGCTGAGCGTCATCTTGTAGCGCACTCCCGTGTGAGAAACGCTGTCAGCTGGGGCACGGGCACGTCGTGCTCGACGAAAGCCTGGCCGATGCCGCGCACCAGCACCAGCGCGAGCTTGCCGCCTTTGACCTTCTTGTCCTGGGCCATGAGCCGCAGAAGCTCGTCAGGCGAGGGCTTGGTGCCGGGCATCGCCGCGATCTTGACCGGCAGGCCGACCGCCTCGAAATGGTGTTCGACTTTGACGGCATCGCCCGGCGGGCATAGCCCACGCTCGACCGAATAGGCGAACGCCAGCCGCATGCCGATGGCAATCGCTTCGCCATGCAGCAGCCGGTCGGAATAGCCGGCGAACGCCTCGAGCGCATGGCCGAAGGTATGGCCGAGATTGAGCAGCGCCCGGGTGCCGGACTCCTCCCGCTCGTCGGCCGCGACGATGGCCGCTTTGGCGCGCACGCTGGTTTCCACCGCGCGCCGGCGCGCCCCGCCTGACGCCGAGAAGATCTCGCCCCAAGTCTGTTCGAGCCAGGCGAAGAACGGCGCATCGCCGATCAGCCCGTATTTCGCCACTTCGGCATAGCCCGCCCGGAACTCGCGCGGGCTCAAGGTCGACAAAACCGAAATGTCGGCCAGCACCAGGCTCGGCTGATGGAACGTGCCGATCAGATTTTTGCCTTGCCTGGTGTCGATGCCGGTCTTGCCGCCGACCGACGAGTCGACCTGGGCCAGGAGCGAGGTCGGCATCTGCACCACGCGCACGCCGCGCCGCAAGATGCTGGCGGCAAATCCCGCCAGGTCGCCGACCACGCCGCCGCCAAGGGCGATGATGCAATCGCCCCGCTCGACGCCAAGCTCGAGCAGGCTCTCGCAGAGCGGAGTGAGTACGGGAAAGCTCTTGCTCGCCTCACCGGGGCTCACGATCGCCTCGCCGAGAAAGAGCCCGTGCTGGTCGAGGCTTGCCTTGAGCGGACCAAGATAGAGCGCCGCCACGTTGCGGTCGCTCACCACCGCGCAGCGCGCTGCCGGTAGCGCCGCCGCGATCCGGCGTCCGGCCGAGGCGACCAGCCCTTCGCCGATGACGATGGGATAGCTCCGTCCTGGAAGCTTGACGTCGATGATGGTCTCGCTTTGGCCGGACGCCAACGCGGTCGCGCCGTCGCGCATCATGTCACCTTCTTGCGGCCATGAGCCTGGTCCGCCTTTGCCGTGCAGCCGAGCTTGACGGCCAGCGCATCGATCACCGCGCCCACGATCACATCATGGGGCACATCGCGGCTCTCCACCGTCACGTCGGCCTCGGCATAGATGGGATAGCGCTCTTCGATCAGCTTCTTCATCACTTTTTCGGGGTCGCCGCCGGCCAGCAACGGCCGGTTATCGCGCCGGCCGACCCGCTTGAGCAGCACTTTGAGCTCCGCCTTGAGCCAAACCGACAGGCCGCGCGCCTTGATGGTGGCCCGCGTCTCGGGGGTCATATAAGCGCCGCCGCCGGTGGCGAGTACCTGCGGACCGGCGTCCAGCAGGCGCTTTATCACCTTGCGCTCGCCCTCACGGAAATAGCTTTCACCGTGCTCGGCGAAGATTTCGCTGATGCTGGCGCCGGCGGCCAATTCGATTTCGGTGTCGGCGTCGATGAAGGGGAGCTCGATCCGGTTTGCCAGCCGCCGGCCCACGGCGGTCTTGCCGGCGCCCATCAGCCCGATCAGCACGACGCTGCGCTGCCCTAGCGCCTCGCGAATCTGCGCCAGCCGCTCCTGCCGGTCGTCTTTGTTATGGTCGGTCAGTCCTAAACTCATCCATTGGTCTGAAAGTGGAGGTTTGCCGCCGCGTCGGCTTTAAGCGACTCGCGGAAGGCGGGAATTTCCCATGCTGGCAGCCCCCTGTCGAATCGTCCATGATGTCAACGAGGATAAGGCGCTTGGCATTTTTTGAGTCATAATGACGCCCTGTTCGCGGCTAAAAGACCGGTAGGAACAGGAGCGCCTCGATGCCAACACTGTTTCGTTTCCTGATGGTTCTGGGGGTGATCGGCGGTGTCATCGCGGGAAGCCTCTATGTGCTCGCGGAATATTTTCAGCCTGAGCCTAAAGAAATCTCCAAGGCTTTGCGCAACGTCAAGGGCCGGATCGAGGAAACCACGGCGTCTACGCCGAGCGCCGATGCTGGCGACGCTGCTGCTCCTGCTGCTGCTCCCGTCGACAACGGCGGCTCCTCAGGACGTCGAGCGCAGTGAGCTGCCGCCCTTGCCGGGCGCCGCTGCGCCTGACCTAGACCAAGCAAGACCGCCGCCGCCCATCCCGGGCTTTCCGGCGCCGCCTGCCTTTGCCCCACCGGCGAGCGGGCCGGCGTCCGTGGCGAGCCCGTTGCCTTACGATGTGTGGCGGGGGGTCGATGCGGCCGCGCTCGAGCGGCTGCTCGCTGCGTCCCCGCTGCCGTCCCCGTCGCCGGCGCTTGCCACGTTGATCGCGCGCGCGTTGGCGACCGGCGATCCGGCGAGCGGACAGGGCCTCGCGCTGCGCATCGCCGCCTTGCAGCGTGCCGGTCGCGTGGCCGAGGAGGTCGAGCTGCTCGACCGCGCCGTGGCGGCCAACGACCCCGGCGCTCTCGGCCGCTATGCGCTGGCACTTTTGGCATCGGGGCGCGAGGACGATGCGTGCGAGGTTCGCCTCGGCGGAGCGCCGGGCGAGGAGGCGCTGCTCGTCCCGGTCTATTGTGCCGCGGCGCGGGGCGACTTGCCGGGTGCGAAGCTTGCGCTTCAGCTTGCGCGTGACGGCGGCGCGCAGGTGGGGCTGGCCGCCGCCGCGATCTCCCGCTTGAGCAAGATCTCAACGCCATCGCCGTCCAGTCCCAAGCAAATTGGCGTCCTCGACTATCTGTTCCTCACCCTCGGTGCCCCACGCCCGGCCGCCGGCCTCGCCGCCAAGGCCGAGCCCGAGCTGCTGTTCATGCTCGCTCACGACCCGTCGACGCCGGTCGAGCTCCGCGTCGCCTCCGCCGAGCGGGCTGCATCGCTCAACATCATCGGCGGCGAAGATCTCGCGCGCGCCTATCGCGAGGCCGCGCAGGCGCTGCCGAACACCGCGCAGTCGGGTCCGGCGTTACGGGCGCGCCTGTTCGCCGCCTTCGAAAGCGCGCCGTCGGTCAAGATTCGCGCCGAGTCGATCGCAGCCCTGCTGGCATCCGCGCGCGATCAGGACATCGAAGTGCCGATCGCCGAAGCTCTGGCCAAGGCGAGCGCCGGACTGGTGCAAGACCCGCAAGCCGCCGCCTTCGCCGAGACCGGCATCAGGGTCGCCGCCCTGGCCGGCGACGAGGAGAGCGCCTGGGCCTGGGTCGATGCCGGCGGCGAGCGCGTGGCGAACTGGCAGCTCTTGCTTGCCGCGAGCGATCCGCAAAGCCCGCGCGCCGAGGCCGCACTTGCCGAGGGGGTCGACCTCGCCCTCAAAGGCGGTCTCCCGCCGCCTTTGCTGCATCGCCTGGTCACCGTGCTCGACGCCCTTAACTACGAGGTGCCGATTCCGCTATGGGACGAAGCAAGCAAGACGCCGCAGCCCAATGACGGCGATCTGCCCCCGACCGGCGCGCTGACCGGTCTGAAGGAGGCCTCCGATGCCGGCGAGATCGGCCGCACCGTATTGATTGCCGCCGCCGTGCTCGGCAGGAACGGCGCCAAGGGCGCCCATCTCATCGCGCTCGGCGACAGCTTAAGGGCGCTGAAGCGGGTCGGGCTCGATGCCGAGGCGCGCCGTCTCGGCCTCGAGGCGCTCTACGCGCATTGGCCCTCGCGCGGAAAGGCGTGAGCCTTGGCCGCCGCCAAACGATCGCGCGACAAGGACGGCTCGGAGCTGGCGCTCTTTCTCGACATGCTGAGCGCCGAGCGCGGCGCGGCGGCCCATACCATCGAGGCCTATACGCGCGACCTGTCCGAGTTCCTGGCCTTCCTTGCCGCTAAAGGGCAAAAGGCGAAGACCGCTTCGGGCGATCATCTCCGCGCCTTTCTCGCCGGGCTTGCGCGCAAGGGGCTGGCGCCGACGTCTCGGGCACGAAAGCTCTCGGCCATCCGCCAGTTCTTCCGCTTTCTCCTCGCCGAAGGCATCCGCGGCGACGATCCTTGCTCGGCCATCGACAGTCCCAGGCTCGGACGTCCGCTGCCCAAGATCCTGTCGCTCGCCGAGGTCGAGACCCTGCTCGACACGGCCAAACAGGCGAGCGAGCAGGCTGCCGACGGCACCGCCAAGCGCCGCGCGCTCAGACTCTACGCGGCGCTCGAGACGCTTTATGCCACCGGCTTGCGCGTGTCCGAACTGATCGCGCTGCCGCGCAACGTGCTTATCGCCGACGACCGGGTGCTCACCATCAAGGGCAAAGGCGGCCGTGAGCGGCTGGTCCCGTTGAACGAGACGGCGCGCGAGGCGCTGCAAGCCCATCTCGAAGCGGTGAGCGAGGGCGAGGCCAAGGGGAGGGGAGCCTCGCCTTGGCTGTTCCCGTCAGCCGGGGGTCAGCATCTTACCCGCCAGCGCTTCGGCCAGGAGTTGAAGGGGCTGGCCTCGGCCGCGGGCCTCGAGCCCGCCCGCGTCTCGCCGCATGTGCTGCGTCACGCTTTTGCCAGCCATCTGTTGGAGCGGGGCGCCGATTTGCGCACGGTCCAGCAGCTGCTCGGCCATGCCGATATCTCGACCACGCAGATCTACACCCATGTCATCGAGGAGCGACTGCGGCGGCTGGTCGAGCAGCATCATCCGCTAGCTCAGGTTCATTTAACCAAGCGCAGCTAGAGTTGCCCGGCGGATGACTGGTTGACAGGCTGCCGCGCCAAGGCCACTTACAACCACATTCCCGTTGCCTTATTTGTCGTAGTGAACCTGCCGGACTCTGGTCCAAGGGCATAGCCAAGGCCTGATGCGTACCTATCTCGATTTCGAAAAGCCGATTGCCGAGCTCGAAAGCAAAGTCGCCGAGCTGAAGGCGCTCGCCACGAGCCAGCCCTCCGTCCCCATCGAGGAGGAGCTTGCCAAGCTCGAGAACAAGGCAAGAGAGGCCTTGGTCGAAACCTATTCCGAACTCACGCCCTGGCAGAAGACCCAAGTCGCCCGCCATCCCGAGCGCCCGCATTTCCGGCACTATGTCGATTCGCTGGTACAGGACTTCACGCCGCTCGCCGGCGACCGCTCCTTCGCCGAGGACCAGGCCATCATTGGCGGCATCGGCCGTCTCTCCGGCCGCTCGGTAATGGTCATCGGCCACGAGAAGGGCTCCGACACCGAAGGCCGCATCAAGCACAATTTCGGCATGGCCCGCCCCGAAGGCTACCGCAAGGCGGTGCGCCTGATGGAGATGGCCGACCGCTTCCAGTTGCCGGTGGTGAGCCTGGTGGACACGGCCGGCGCCTATCCCGGCATCGGCGCCGAGGAGCGCGGCCAGGCCGAGGCCATCGCCCGCTCCACCGATTGCTGCCTTGGTCTTGGCGTGCCGATTGTCTCGGTCATTATCGGCGAAGGCGGCTCGGGCGGCGCGGTCGCCATCGCCACGGCCAATCGGATCTATATGCTTGAGCATGCCATCTACACCGTGGCCTCGCCGGAGGCCGCGGCGTCGATCTTGTGGCGCGATTCGGCCCGCGCGCAGGACGCCGCCACCAATATGAAGATCACCGCCCAGGACCTTTTGCGGCTCGGCATCATCGACGGCATCATCGCCGAGCCGATCGGGGGCGCTCATCGGGACGGGCTGGAAGTGGTGCGCGCCGCGGGCGAGACCATCATCCAGGCCCTTTCGGCCTATGACGACCTGGGCCCTGCCGAGATTCGCAAGGAAAGGCGCGAAAAATTCCTGTCCATGGGCCGGTCGGCCTGACGCCCCAAGGCGCCCAAAAAAGCGCCATCTTTTTAGTCCTACTGCTGGCTGAGCAGGCTTATACTGCAGGCCAAATCGGGGGGAGCCGCGGGGCCGGCGCCGCAAACAGGCGCTAACTTCGATTTAACCTCTCACCGTCGATCTTGGCCGAAATGCGCAAGGGGCACTGCGTATGCTTCGCTCAAGTTTTGTCACGGCCGTAGCAGCGGCGTGCGTGGTGGCTTTGGCCGCCGCGCTGGGCGGCTGCGGCCAGTTGACGCCGACCTATCTCAAGCCGCTGTCCCCGCAGACCCGCGCGCTGCTCGCCGAGAAGGGCATGAGCGAGCAGTCGCCGGTGCTGATCCGCATCTTCAAGGCCGAATCCGAGCTTGAGATTTGGAAGGCCAAGGACGACGGCCGCTTCTATCATTTCAAGACCTACCCGATTTGCAGCTATTCGGGCGGACTCGGGCCGAAGATCCAGCAGGGCGACCGGCAAGCGCCGGAAGGGTTCTATCTCGTTTCGCTCGATCAGATGAACCCGAGAAGCAAGTACCACCTGTCTTTCGATGTGGGCTTCCCCAACGCTTACGATCGCGCCTATGGCCGCACCGGTCAGAACATCATGGTGCATGGCGATTGCACCTCGTCCGGCTGCTACGCCATGACCGATGCCGTGGTCGAGGAGATCTTCACCCTCGCCCGCGAGGCGCTGCAAGGCGGACAGCCGTCGTTCCAGATCCAAGCCTTTCCGTTCCGCATGACGGCCGCCAACATGGCCGCCCATAAGGACGACAAGTGGTACGACTTCTGGAGGAACCTGAAGGAGGGCTACGACTATTTCGACATCAGCCGCCTGCCGCCCAAGATCGCCGTGTGCGAGAAGCGCTATTTGATCAACGTCGCATTCAACGGCGACGCCAGGCCTAGCCCCACCGGCGCTTGCCCCGCCTTTCAGCGGCTGCCGACCCCGCGTGCGCCCGTCATGCAGGAAGCCGCGGCCAAGCCCAAACCGTCCAAGAGCCAGGCCGCCCTGACCAAGCCGCTCGGCAGTGTGCTCGGCCTGAGGTTCGGACCGTCCAGGCCGCCCTACAGCGCCTTCACGCTCGGGCCGGCCACGCCCGACCGCTAGCCGCGCCTGACCTTCGAAATCCGACGTCAGAATTCTGACGCGGCGGACCTATACTCCGTTCCTGATGCGAGCACTTACCGTCCTTGCCGTGATCGCGCTGCTCGGCGCCGGCTACTACCTGCTGACGCCGCAGGGGCGCGAGTTCGTCGATCGCGTGACCGTCAACTTGACGCGCAAAGACTATCAGGCCCGCTTCCGCGCCGGCGAGAAATTGCCCGGCACGCCCGACCTCGATCGCATCGACGACCGGCTTGCGGCCGTCGGCGTCGGCATGGGCGTGCCGGTCTATATCCGCATCTTCAAGCTCGAGTCGGAGCTTGAGCTGTGGGTCGAGAAGGACGGGCGCTTTGTCCGCTTCGCCACCTATCCGATCTGCCTGTGGTCGGGTCGCCTTGGACCGAAGCTGCGCGAAGGCGACCGGCAGGCGCCGGAGGGCTTCTACACGGTCGACGCCGAGTGGCTTAATCCGAACAGTGTCATGCATCGTTCGTTCAATCTCGGCTTCCCCAATCTGTACGACCAAGCGCACGGGCGCACCGGGTCTTTCCTCATGGTGCATGGCGGCTGCGCCTCGGTGGGCTGTTACGCCGTCACTCATCCCGTGGTCGACGAGATCTGGCGTCTGGTCACGGCGGCGCTCGACAAAGGTCAGCCGCGGTTCGCGGTCCATGCCTTCCCGTTCCGCATGACGGATCGCAACCTCAAGCTGCGGCAGGGCTCGAAATGGGAGAGCTTCTGGTCCGAGCTGAAGCAAGGCTACGATCTGTTCGAGCCGAGCCACGTGCCGCCCGCGGTGAGCGTGTGCAAAGGCCATTACGTGTTCGAGGCCGGCACCGTCGCGACGGCGAATGGTCTGGTCGAGGAGCGCTGCCCGCCTGAAGTCGCCGAGACACCTTAAGGCGAGACCGGCCAGAAGAAGGCAATCAGCGGCACGCCCACGCCGAGCACGATCAGCGACAGCGGCAGGCCGAGCCGCCAATAATCGCCGAACCGGTAGCCGCCGGGCCCCATCACCAGCGTGTTGCACTGATGCCCGATCGGCGTAAGGAAATCGCACGCCGCGCCGATGGCGACCGCCATCAGAAACGGATCGGGGTTGTAGCCGAGCCGTGCGGCGAAGCTCGCCGCGATCGGCGCCATGACCAGCACGGTGGCGGCATTGTTGAGGAACGGCGTCACCGCCATGGCCGCGGCCAGCAGCAGCGCGAGCGCCCCCATGGCCGGCAGCGGGGCCGCCGTGCTCGACAGCCAGGAGGCGATCATCTCGGTGCCGCCGGTGGTGCGCAACGCCTCGCTCACCGGGATCAACGCGCCGAGCATGACCAGGATCGGCCATTCGACCGCGTCATAGGCGTCGCGCAAGGATAGCGAGCCGGCGAACAGCAGCACCACGGCGGCGCCGAAAAAGGCGATTGCCACCGGCACCAGGTTGAAGGCGACCAGCGCCATGGCGGCCGCCAGCACGCCGACCGGGATGAAGACTCCCTTTTCTGCCGATATTGAGGTCGCGCTCAGCCAGCGGCAGGCAATGCAGCTCGCCCAGCGTCTCCGGCATTGCGGCAAGATTGCCCCTGAGCACCACCACATCGCCGGCCCTGAGCTTTGCCGAGCGTAAGCGATGCGTGATGCGCCGGCCCCGGCGGCTCACCGCGAGCAGATTGACCGCGTAGCGGTCGAACAATTTGAGCTGACCGACCGAGCCGCCGACCAGGGGAGAATCTGGCGTGATGACCGCCTCGGTGACACCGATCTCGTCCCTCGGCATATCGATCTCGTGGCTTTTGCCCTCGCGAGTAAGCTGCAGCTTCTCCAGAGCGACGATGCGTTCGAGCGCCGCCGGCTCGCCTTGCAGAATCAGAATGTCGCCGGGCTTGATCACCACGTTCCCAGCCGGCTCATACCGGCGGCTGCGGCCTCTCAGCAGGGTGATGACCTCGACCTCATCTTCGCCGAGGTCTTCGAGCGCTTTCACCGTAATGCCGGCGGCGGGCGAGTCCTCGGGCACGGTCACCTCGGTGGTGTAGCCTTCGAGATTGAAGGCGGCGTCCATCGAGACCGCGCCTTTGCGGTCCTGCGGCAACAACCGCCAGCCGAAGGTGAGGAACATAACGCCGACGATGGCGATGCCAGCCCCGACCGGGGTGAAGTCGAACATGTGGAACGGCTCGCCCAGGATTTGCTCGCGCACCCGCGACACGATGATGTTGGGCGAGGTGCCGACCAGCGTGACGATGCCGCCCAGCAGCGCGCCGAACGACATCGGCATCAGCAAAGATGACGGCGAGGTTCCGGTCCGCCGCGCCAGCTGGAAGGCGATCGGCATCAGCATCGCCAACGCCCCGATATTCTTGACGAAGCCCGAGAGCAAGGTCACCGAGCCGACCAGAGCGACGATCTGTCTGGTGAGGGTGGTGAGATAGGGCCCCAGCATGCGGACCGCGCGCTCGACCACGCCCGAGCGAGCCACGGCGGCGCTGACCACCAGCGCGCTGGCCACGATGATGACGATGTCGTCGCTGAAGCCAGTAAAGGCCTTATTGGCCGGGACGATGCCGGCGGCGATCGCCGCCAGCAAAGCGAGCACCGCGACCAGGTCGTAGCGGAAACGCCCCCATACGAACATCGCCATCATGCCGATGACGATGGCGAAGGCGAGTCCTTGGTCGAGCGTCATTGTCCCCTAGTGTCCAGGCACACGGAATTTGGCGTGAAGTGCCAAAGAAAGTCGCGAACCGGGCCGCTTGTTCCTCGCATCCAGAGGGTGCCCTGTCGCGCCATGTCGCAGCCAGGAAGCCGTCCGAGGCGGTGGCATGACGCCGCTTGGTTTCGTACAATTCGTATAAGATGACGTCGCTTGGTTTGCGTTGAGTTCAGGGGGGGAATTTCATGACGCTTCGGACAGCGCTCGGTTGCGCGTTGGCGTTTGCAACCTTGGCCGCCGGGACCGCCTATGGCGCCGATCCCTATGGCGGTTTCGGGCCGAGCTCGAGCGAGCCCGCCACCCAGGAGACTGGCGCCGATCCCGGCCAAGCAGAGTCCGCGCCGGATGCCTACCAAGCCCTGCCATGGCTCCAGCAGCAGAGCCAAAATCAGCCGGAGAGCTACGGCAGCGCACGGGACCAGCACGGGCCCGTCAGCGGCGAATACGACATGGACGATGAGGGCGGCCACTAGCGGAGGCGCGTTTAATCCCGCCCGCGCCCGGCTTAGCTATAGGTGCCGTGGCAGTGCTTATATTTCTTGCCGGAGCCGCACGGGCAGAGCGCGTTACGCTGCACCTTGCCCCAGGTCGAAGGATCGGCCGGATTGACCGCTGAAGCGGCCGCCATTTTGCGCGCCCGCGCCGGCTTGGCGCCGCCCCGGCCATTGCCTGAGGGGCCGGCATTGGCGGTCTCGAGCGCAAACTCGTCCTCGCCGGTCAGGGGATTGGCGTGGTGCGCCTCCATCGGCGGCAGCTCGGCGCCTTCGAGCGGCGGCACTTCATCGCGGTGCGCCAGCTCGACATGCATGAGCTGGCCGGTCACGTTCTCGCGCAACCGCCCCAGCATGAGCTCGAACAAGGTGAAACTCTCGCTCTTATATTCGTTCAACGGATCGCGCTGGCCGTAGCCGCGCAAGCCGATCACCTGACGCAGATGCTCGAGCATGACGATATGCTCGCGCCACAGATGATCGAGCGTCTGCAACAGAATCGCCCGCTCGATCTGGCGCATGATCTGCGGTCCGATATCGACCGCCTTCTTGGCGGTACGCTCGTCGGCCGCCTTGATCAGCCGCTCATGCAGCTCGACGTCGCCGATGCCCTCTTCCGCCGCCCAGTCGGCCAGCGGCAGGTCGAGGTCGAACACGGTCTTCATCGCCTCCTTCAAGCCGTCGATGTCCCATTGCTCGGCGTAGGACTTCTCCGGGATGTGCTTGGCGACCAGGTCGTCGATGACCTGGTGACGCATGTCGGCGATGGTCTCGTTCAGATCGGCATCGCTCAACAGGTCGCGGCGCTGCTCGAAGATCGCCTTGCGCTGATCGTTCATCACGTTGTCGAATTTGAGCAGGTTCTTGCGAATGTCGAAGTTGCGCGCCTCGACCTTGGCTTGCGCTTTCTCCAGGGCCTTGTTGATCCAGGGATGGACGATGGCCTCGTCCTCCTTGAGCCCAAGCGCGCCCAACATGCCGTCCATGCGCTGCGATCCGAAGATGCGCATCAAATCGTCTTCCAAGGACAGAAAGAAGCGCGACCGGCCCGGGTCGCCTTGCCGGCCGGAGCGGCCGCGCAGCTGGTTGTCGATGCGGCGACTCTCGTGGCGCTCGGTGCCGACCACGTAGAGGCCGCCGGCGTCGAGCGCCGTGCGCTTCTTGAGGGCGACTTCGGCCATGATCTCCGCCCGCTTCTTGGCGATGTCCTGTTCGGTCGGCTCCTCACCCTTTTCGGTCTGGGCGGTGAGCCAATCCTCCAGCAACATGTCGGGATTGCCGCCGAGCTGGATGTCGGTGCCGCGTCCGGCCATGTTGGTGGCGATGGTGATCGCGCCGGGTACGCCGGCCTGGGCGATGATATGCGCCTCCTGCTCGTGATAGCGGGCATTCAGCACCTGATGCGGGACTTTATCCTTCTTGAGCAGCTCGGACAGGATCTCCGATTTCTCGATCGACACGGTGCCCACCAGCATCGGCTGGCCGCGTTTCTGGGCGTCCTTGATCAGCGCGATGATCGCCCGGTACTTCTCCTGCGCCGTGCGGTAGACCTCGTCGTCCTCGTCCTCGCGGATCATGTCCATGTTGGTCGGCACCTCGACCACGTCGAGGCCGTAAGTGTCCACGAATTCGTCGGCCTCGGTCGCCGCCGTGCCGGTCATGCCGGCCAGCTTCTCGTACAGCCGGAAGAAGTTCTGGAAGGTGATGGTGGCGAGCGTCTGGTTCTCAGGCTGAATCGACACATGCTCCTTGGCTTCGAGCGCCTGGTGCAGGCCCTCGGAGTAGCGGCGGCCCTGCATCATGCGCCCGGTGAACTCGTCGATGATAATCACGTCGTCGCCCTTGACGATGTAATCGCGGTCGCGCTGGAACAGTTTGTGGGCGCGCAGCGCCTGCTGCACGTGATGGACCACGGTGACGTTCTCGATGTCGTAGAGCGAGTCGCCCTTGAGCAGGCCCGCCTCGGTCAATAACTGCTCGACCCGCTCGTTGCCCGCCTCGGTCAGCGTGACCACGCGGGTCTTCTCGTCGAGCTCGACGTCGCCCTCGCCAAGCCGCGGGAGGAACGCGTCGATGGTGTTGTACAGCTCCGAGCGGTCGTCGAGCGGGCCGGAGATGATCAGCGGGGTGCGCGCCTCGTCGATCAGGATCGAGTCGACCTCGTCGACGATGGCGAAGACGTGCCCGCGCTGCACCATTTCGCTCACCGCGTATTTCATGTTGTCGCGCAGATAGTCGAAGCCGAACTCGTTGTTGGTGCCGTAGGTCACGTCGCACGCATATTGCTCGCGGCGCTCCGGGTCGCTGAGATCGTGCACGATGACGCCGACGGACAGCCCGAGGAACTTGTAGACGGCGCCCATCCACGCCGCGTCGCGTCTGGCCAGATAGTCGTTGACGGTGATGACGTGAACGCCCTTGCCGGTCAGCGCGTTGAGATAAACGGGCAGGGTGGCGACCAGCGTCTTGCCTTCGCCGGTCTTCATCTCGGCGATGCGGCCCTCATGCAGCACCATGCCGCCGATCAGCTGCACATCGAAATGGCGCTGGCCCAAGGTGCGCTTGGCCGCCTCGCGGACGGTGGCGAACGCTTCCGGAATCAAATCATCGAGAGGCGTGCCGGCGTTGACGCGGGCGCGGAACGCTTCGGTGCGGGCGCGCAAGGCCTCGTCGGACAGAGCTGCCACCTCCGGCTCCAGCGCGTTGATCTGGGCCACCACCGGACCGTATTTCTTGAGTTTCCGGTCGTTGGCTGAGCCGAAGACTTTGCTGGCGAGCGTGCCGAAGGACAGCATTGGGTTGTTAAGCCTCAACAAGCGCAGGCGCTTTTCCGTGCCCGATCCCCACCAAAGCCCTAGGAAAGCGACCAAAAAATGCCGGGGAGCAAACGCTTGTGAGACATAAGTGTGCCGTCCAACCTTGTCAACGCGACGCTGCCGCGCTGCCCAGACGCCAAGTGCCTAGAATGTCTCAGCCACACCGGACCATTGTTCGATGCGTGAAGTTAGGGCCCCCGGCGGGATTGATCTCGATAACGTCTCCGCGCAGCAAGAGCTGTACACGCTCTTGCGTGGCGGAGGTGCCCTCATTGAAGCATCGCATCGTGAGGGTCGCGAGACTGCCGTTAATGCTCCATTTTTTTATGTCGCAGGCTTGCTCCCAGATCTCGAAATGATCCGGCTCGATCAGCATGTCGTAGCCATCATTCTGGCATGTCTCGGCGTCGATGGCCCATCGCCCAACCCACGCCGATGCATCGGCCGACATGGCGAAGTTGGAGCCGCGTGCCAGGCCATCACGCCAATGATCGCAACCGACGTCAACGCGCCGACCTTCCGAGGCAGTGAATAAGCGGAGTGATCCGGCATCTTTGGGGTCGACCTGAGCGAGCCACCGGGTTCGGCAAATCATGCCCGCAAGTTTGGCGGAAGCCAAGCCTGATGCCGGCGGCGGCAAGACGTTTCGGAGAGCCGGCTAGGCAGGTTCCTTTGAGGGCGCTTCCCGCCGCAATTTGCCGATCTCGTCGAGATGCTTTTGCAGCGACAGCTTGCTCAAGCTTTCGATCGGCAGGTTGACGAAGATCGAGATGCGCTGATGGAGCATGCGGAAGCAGTCGTCGAAGGCGAACGCCTTCTCGGCGTCGGTACCTTGCGCCTTGGCGGGGTCGGGCAGGCCCCAATGGGCGCACATCGGTTGGCCGGACCAGATCGGGCAGACCTCGTTGGCCGCGTCGTCGCACACCGTGAACACGAAATCGAGCGGAGGCGCCTCCGGCGTGGCGAACTCGTCCCACGACTTCGAGCGCAACTTGGACACGTCGTAATTGGTCTTGCGCAGCAGGTTTAGAGCCAGCGGATTGACCGCGCCGGCCGGGTAGCTGCCGGCGCTATAGGCGCGAAACTTGCCGCCGCCCAACCGGTTCAAAACGCATTCGGCCATGATCGAGCGCGCCGAATTGCCGGTGCACAGAAACAGGACGTTGAGAGGTTCGGGACGTTGTACCGACGTCATGGGAGTTTCCTCGTTGCTATGGTTGGCAGCACTCTTCCGGTGCCGGGCAGCAGCTCGATAGCGTCGCCTCGACCAGCGGCGCGCACAGGTCAGGCTTGCCGCGGCAGCAATCCTCGAGCAGGTAAGACAGCAGCGCGCGCGTGCCCTCGAGATCGACTGCATAGATCACCGAGCGGCTTTCCTTGCGCGAGCTGATCAGCCCCGCACGGGAGAGCGTCGCAAGATGCGAGGACATGGTGTTGTTGGGCACGGAGAGGGCGCGGGCGATGTCGCCCGCCGCCATGCCGGCTTGCCCCTGGCGAACCAGCAAACGAAACACCTTGAGCCGGCTCTCTTGGGCAAGGGCGCTGAGAGCGCCGACCGCGGTTGAGATTTCCATGCGTCCAGAAATATCGAAATTATCTTGCACTGTCAATCCCGCGCCCCGCTTCGTCGCTTGGCAATGACCCGGCCGAGGGTCTAAAACCCGCGCCGGGGAAGCGACCCAACCCGCTCGCCTGCTGCGCCGGAGCAGCTTCAGGCGAGCCGAAGATGAGGACTATTCTCGTGAAAATCTGGTCAGCCTGGCTGCTCGTCGCGGCCGTCATCGGCTTTGTGCCGTTGCCTGCCGTCGCTGACGACGTGGTTGTCGCGCGGGTCAACGGCGTCGACATCAAGCAGTCCGATCTCGATTTTGCCGCCTCCGACGTCGGCGCGCGGCTCGCCAACCTCCCGGTCGAGGACCGCAAGCGCGTGCTGCTGCAATATGTCATCGAGAGCGAGCTGATGGCCGGCGCCGGCCAGACCGACAGTCTCGATAAGGCCGACGGCTTCCAGGCCCGCGTGAAATATCACGAGCGCCGTGCGCTGCGCGACGCCTTCTTCGACGCCAAGATCACCGGCGCGGTGAGCGAAGCCGACGCCAAGAAAATCTACGATGCCCAGATCGGCGAAGTGAAGCCCGAGCAGGAGATGCATGTCCGCCATATCCTGGTCGAGACCGAGGCCGAGGCCAAGGAAATCGCCGAACGGCTGAACAAGGGCGAGGACTTTGCGGCCGTTGCCAAGGAGAAGTCGAAGGATCCCGGCGGCGATCTCGGCTTCGTCGGCCCCGGCGAGATGCTGAAGCCGGCCGAGGACGCCGCCTTCGCGCTCGAGGTCGGCCAGATCTCGGGTCCGGTCCAGACGCAATTCGGCTGGCACATCTTCAAGGTCGAGGAAAAGCGCAATCGGCCGTTGCCGACCTTCGACCAGGTCAAGGGGGCGATCGTCGCCCAGTTGGTGCAGGCCAAGGCGCAGCAGGTGGTGAGCGGCTTGCGCGACTCCGCCAAGATCGAGGTGATCGATCCCGAGCTTAAGAAGTCGATGGACGCCGCCCTGGCCAGATCCGGTGCAGCGCCCGGCGCGGCGCCGGACAATGCGTCAGGGGAGGGCGATGCGTCAGAGGATGTCGACGGCAATAACTGACCGTTCGGCATAGGGGGCTCTTGGGCAAGATCTCGCCGTTTGCGCCGAAGCACGCGCCGCATATACCGGCCATCGACGGGGTGCGCCTGGCTACTGCCGCGGCCGGCATCCGCTATCCGGGCCGCAGCGATCTGTTGCTTGTTTTGTTCGACCCGGGCACGACCGTGGCCGGCGTGCTGACCCAGTCGAAGACGGCGTCCGCGCCGGTCGATTGGTGCCGCAAGCATCTCGCCCACGGCATGGCCCGCGCACTAGTGGTCAATTCCGGCAACGCCAATGCCTTTACCGGCAAGCGCGGGGTGGACGCGGTCAACCGCACCGCCGAGGCGGCGTCCGAGGCGGTCGACTGCCAGGAAGCCGATGTCTACCTCGCCTCGACCGGCGTGATCGGCGAACCGCTCGATGCCAGCAAGATCGCCTTGCACCTCGCCACGCTCGCGCAAGCCGCCAAGCCCGACGCCTTCGCCGCGGCCGCGCGCGCCATCATGACCACCGACACCTATCCCAAGCTCGCCACGCGCAAGGCCGAGATCGACGGTGTCGAGGTCACCATCAACGGCATCGCCAAGGGCGCCGGCATGATCGCGCCCGACATGGCGACTCTGCTCGCCTTTGTGTTCACCGACGCGGCCATCGAGCCGCAGGCGCTGCGCGCCTCGCTCGACCCGGCGGTCGACGAAACCTTCAACGCCATCACCATCGACGGCGATACCTCGACCAGCGATACGCTGCTGGTCTTCGCCACCGGGCGGTCGGTCTCGCGCGGCGCCCCGCGGATCGCCGACGGCAACGACCTGAGGCTCGCCGGCTTCCGCTTGGCGCTCGCCGAAGTGATGCACGATCTCGCTCTTCAGGTAGTCAAGGACGGCGAGGGGCTGACCAAATTCGTCACCGTGAAAGTGACCGGGGCCAAGACGAAGAAGGCCGCGCGCGCCATCGCCAAATCGATCGCCAATTCACCGCTGGTGAAAACGGCGATCGCCGGCGAGGATCCCAATTGGGGGCGGATCGTGGCGGCAGTAGGCAAAGCGGGCGAGACGGCCGACCGCGACAAGCTCGCCATCTGGCTGGGCGACATTCTCGTGGCCTCGGACGGCGAGGTCGCTCCCTCCTACCGCGAGCAGCACGGCGCCGCCTATATGAAGGGGCTTGAGATCGCCATCACCGTGGATGTCGGCGTGGGTAAGGAAGCGGCAACCATATGGACCTGCGATCTCACCCACGACTATATCGCCATCAACGCCGATTACCGGTCGTGAGTCGGGTATTTAGCCAAAACTGCATTAACTTTCGGATGTGAGTATGAGCGAGGGCTTGAAGCGCCCGATCGTCATCGTCGCGGCCTGCGCGCTCCTCGATTCCGAGGGTGCGGTGCTGATCGCCAAACGCCCCGCGGGGCGACCGCTGGCCGGCCTTTGGGAATTCCCCGGCGGCAAGGTCGAGGCGGGAGAGAGGCCGGAGGACGCGTTGATCCGCGAGCTACGCGAGGAGCTTGGTATCGAGATCGCCGCGAGCGATCTCACGCCGCTCACGTTCGCGAGCCACGCATATCCCGACTTCCATCTGCTGATGCCGGTTTATCTCTGCCGGCGTTGGCGGGGCAGCGTGGCCGCGCACGAAGGCCAGGAGCTGTCATGGGCGAGGCCCGACGCGCTGCACCATTACGCCATGCCGCCGGCCGATGAGCCGCTCAAGACTGCATTGCCCGAATTGTTGAGGATGGGGAGACGATGATGCGGAGCAGGACGGAGACCCATCGTTTGCAAAGCCTGGCGCTGACCGCGCGTCGGTTTGCCGCCGACAGCTCAGGCGCGACGGCGGTGGAATATGGCCTGTTAGTTGCCGCCATCGCTCTCGCCATTGTTGCCTTGGTCTTTGAGATCGGCGACAGCGTGAGGGGCATGTTTGAAAAAGCCGCAGGCATCTACGGCAACTAACTCTTCTTATCGCGTGGCTTGACGGGGAATGCCGCCTTGTCGCCGGCGGGCCGCTCGGTGGTGCCGAGCGCGTCGGCGAGCCGCCGCGCGGCGCTGCCGGGCTTCAGCGGCTTTTGCTGGCTCGGGTCGGGACTCCAGCCGCTCAGATAGACGATCTCGAAACTCGCACTCACCTTGCCGTCCGGCGTGGTGTGGCGCGCGCGATAGATCTCTTCGGCGCGCTGCAGCGTGCGGCGCGCGAGCGGCCTCCGGCTGCGGGCGAGCAGCACGTTGCCCCCGCCGAGCGCGCGGATTTCGTGCATCACTTCGCCTGGGTTCGCATAGTGCACCGTCAGCGTTTCGGCATCGGCCACCGGCAGCGCGAAGCCGGCGCGCTGCAACAACGCGCCATAGGCGCGCACGTCGCCGAACGGGGCGACCCGCGGGCTTGCCCCACCTTCGGTCTCGGCCTCGGCCTCGATCAGCGCTTCTCTCAATTCCGACAGGGCTCCGGCGCCGAGCAGCGCCGCCATGAACAAGCCGTCAGGGGCGAGCGCGCGCCTGATCTGGATGAGCGCGCCGGGAAGGTCGTTCACTCGGTGGAGCGCCAGCCCCGACACGATCAGATTGAGGCTCGCATCCTTGAACGGCAACAAATCCTCGTCGCACACCAGCGCCGGGCGCGGGCACAGCGCGGCAAAGGCGAGCGCGCTCTCGGCATAGATCATTGCCCCGACCGAGGGCAACTCGGCGACCTTGCGCCCGAGCAGCCCGTGATAGGCGCCCAAATCGAGCGCCAACGGAAACGGCCGAAGCATCAGCTCGACGCGCTCGGCGATCTCCCGCGCGACATGGGCCAGCACGAACTCGCGCGCCGCGATCTCGTGGGCGAAGCGGGCGCGGCGCTCACGCAGCAGCTTGCGGTCGAACAGCAGCCGTTCGTCGGTCATGGGACGCTGTCGCTCCGCTGTTTGAGCTTGGGGCTTGCGGGCTCTATCATAGCGCCATGCTGACCGGCGAGGCCGAGCTTGGTCTTGAGCCGCCCGCTTCCCCCGCCACCGCGACGGGAGGCGCCGGTGCCGCCTTGCTGCGGCCGATGCTCCTCCGTCTCGCCGATCTCCTGCTGCCGCCGGTTTGCATCTCTTGCCGGCGGCGGCATCGTCAGCCACGGGCTGCTCTGCGGCGCCTGCTTCGCCAGCATCGACTTCATTGCGCCTCCGATCTGCGCCAGGCTCGGCGTCCCGCTGCCCTACGAGGCGGGCGAGCCGCGGTTGTCGGCGGCGGCAATTGCCTCCCCGCCAGTCTACGACCGCGCGCGGGCCGCGGCGCGCTATTCGGACACCATGCGCGAGCTTATCCAGGGCTTCAAATATCGCGATCGGCATGAGGGACTGCCCTTGTTCGCCCGCTGGCTCAACAAGGCGGGAGCCGAGCTGCTCGCCGACGCCGATCTCATCGTGCCGGTGCCGCTCTACCCCTCGCGGCTGTGGTGGCGGCGCTTCAACCAGGCGGCCATGCTGGCCTTGGCGGTCGGCCGGCTCGCCGGCGTGCCAGTCGATTGCGCGGTGCTGAGGCGGGTCAAGCGGACCGCCAGCCAGGTCGGGCTCAGCGCCGAGCAGCGCCGGCGCAACGTCAGAGGCGCGTTCAGGGTCGATAAGGCGCACGCCGCCCGCGTCAGGGGCAAGAAGCTCGTGGTGGTCGACGACGTCATCACTACGGGCGCGACCGCCGAGGCGTGCGCGCGGGCGCTGAAGCGGGCGAAGGCCGCGCGGGTCGATATCCTGGCGCTGGCGCGCGCCGTCGAGCCCACCGCATTCGTGCTTTAGTCTTGCGCAAGTCGCGGTCTCAGCCCAGTTATCTGGCATGAGCCGCATCCTGCTCTACACCACGCCGTTCTGCGGTTATTGCCGCGCGGCCAAGCGGCTTCTCGCCGAGAAGACGCTCGACTTCGAGGAGATCGATGTGTCCTTCGATCGCGACAAGCGCGCCGAGATGCTCGACCGGGCGAACGGGCAACGCACCGTGCCGCAGATCTTCATCCACGGCCGCCATGTCGGCGGCTATGACGAGCTTGCCATGCTCGAGCGCGAGGGCAAGCTCGACGACTGGCTGGCCAACCCGTCCGAGACGCCCGCGTCCGAGACGCTCGCGGACGCGAACGAGACATGAGCAAACCTTCGCACCGACGCTTCCGCGCCGCGCTGGTGCAGCTCCGCTCGGGCCGCTCCGTCGCCGGCAATCTCGACCGGGCCGAGGCCCTGATCCGGCGCGCCGCCCAAGGTGGCGCCCTCTACGTGCAGACGCCGGAGAACACCGCCTTCATGGAGCTCGAGCCGAAGCTGGTCCTCGCCGCAGCCGAGCCCGAGGAGACGAGCGTTCCGCTCAAGCGGCTGCGCGCGCTCGCCGCCGAACTCGGCATCCATCTCCATATCGGCTCGCTCGCCATCAAGCTCGACGGCACGCGCGTCGCCAACCGCTCTTATCTGATCGATCCGCAAGGCGGCATCGCCGCGCAGTACGACAAGCTGCATCTGTTCGACGTCGACCTCGCCGGCGGCGAGAGCTATCGCGAATCGCACCACGCGCGGCCGGGCGGCAAGGCGGTGCTGGTCGACCTGCCGTTCGGCCGGCTTGGGCTCTCGATCTGCTACGACCTCCGCTTCCCGCAGCTCTACCGCGCGCTCGCCGGCGCGGGTGCCGAATTCATCGCCGTGCCCGCCGCCTTCACCAAGCAGACCGGCGAGGCGCATTGGCACGTGCTGATCCGCGCCCGCGCCATCGAGACCGGCGCCTTCGTACTGGCCGCCACCCAAGGCGGCCTGCACGAGAATAGACGGTCCACCTTCGGTCATAGCCTGATCGTGTCGCCCTGGGGCGAGGTGCTGGCCGAGGGCGGCGAGGAGCCGGGCGTGATCTTCGCCGATATCGATCTTGCCGCGTCGGCGGAAGCCCGCGCCCGCATCCCAGCGCTCAAACATGACCGGGATTTCGAGGTCGAGATCGTCCAAGCCGCCCCCGCTCAGGCGCGGAAATCGGCCCCATGATGCAAAAATGCCGCAGCAGGCGGGAATTTGCGCTTTCCGCGCCGCCCAAGGATCACAACTGACATATGAGCGTTACAGGCTCGCGGGTAACTTCTTGTTTGGCTCCTCGCGGTACAAATTGTGTCTAGTGCCCTGGTAAAGCCTTCAACGGGACCTATCTATGAAGCTGCCGGGCGTTGGTTTCTGCGCAACCAGGATTTAGAGATGCCCCTCACAGCCTCTTTCTCGCACTTCCGGACTCTGCTCGCCGTTCCGTTTTTAGCGGTGATGCTGGCTTTTCCGGCCTATGCCGAGCCCACGCCTGACGCCGCGCCGGCCCAACAGGCCGAACCGAGCGCGCCGAACGCGGGGACCGGCACCGATGGCGCCCCGCCGCCCCACGCCGTGACCCAGGACAGTCAGGACGCAGTTGAGGAGCCCGACGCTGCAACCGACGACACCGACGGTACGCCCGAGGGCGCGCCCGACAATGGCGACGCGGCCACCGCGCCGGCGGCGCCCGAGCAGCCCAAATCAACGGTCCTTATCGATATCGACAAATCGACCCAGGAGATGACCGTCTTCGTCGACGGCGTGCAGCAATATTCCTGGCCGGTGTCGACCGGCATGCGCGGTTATTCCACCCCGTCCGGCACCTACACCGCCACGTCCATGAACGAGATTTGGTACAGCAAGCAGTGGGACAACGCGCCGATGCCCCACGCCGTCTTCTTCACCAAGAAGGGCCATGCCATACACGGCACCTTGGATGAGAAGCGGCTCGGCAACGCCGCTTCTCATGGCTGCGTGCGGCTGTCCCGAGAGAATGCCAAAACGCTGTACACGCTGGTGAAGGCGACCGGCTTGGAGAATACCCAAGTGGTGCTCACCGGCGACACTAAGGGCGGCGAGGGTCCGAAAGTAGCGAGCCCGTCGGGCCGAGATGGCGATATTTACCCGCCTTGGTTCGAGCGTGGCGACAATTACCAGCAGCAGCAGCGGAAGAAGCGGCGCGGCCTGTTCGGCCGGCGCTGGTTCCAGGACGACGGTCCTCAGGGCTATTACGTGCCGCGAGGCAATTACTATCGCGGCCTCGGCCCACGCGGCTACTGAGCGTCAATCTCGATGGACGAGAAGGCGATCGACCAGGCGGCCATGGGGCGCTTGGCGAAAGCCTTGGTGTTCATTTGCGGCCCGGACCATCCGACGACGGTTGCCCTCAAGGCGGCCGCCGAGAGTGGTTCGGAGCGTGACATCAAGAATGCCCGCACGCTGTTCCTGAGATTGAAACCCGGAGATCGCCGCGCGGCATTGGCCATGCTGGCGGATTAAGCGGACTGCCTGTCAGCGCCGCTCGGCCGTCGCGAAATAATTGACATCGCTGTCGCACGAAAGCCGCCACTCGTCGGCGAGCGGGTCATAGACCATGCCGGTCACGTCGGCCGGGTTCAGGCCCGCGCCCTTGAGCGCACGTCTCAGCTCCTCGGGCGTGACGAAGCGGGCCCAGTTATGAGTGCCGGCCGGCAGCCAGCGCAGGATCAGCTCGGCGCCGATGATCACCAGCGCATAGGCTTTGTACGTGCGGTTGATGGTCGACAGGATCATCATGCCGCCCGGCTTCACCAGCGGCGACACCTGCTTCAGGAACTGGGGTACATCCGGCACGTGCTCGACAACTTCGAGCAGGAGCACGGCATCGAACGCAGCGCCCTCGGCCGCCAAGTCCTCGGCGGTGGCGGCGCGATAGGTAATGTCGAGCCGCGCGCCTTTGGCATGGGCCTTGGCGGCGGCGATCGTCTCTGCCGCCGGGTCGATGCCGGTCACCTCGGCGCCGAGCCTTGTCAACGGCTCGGCCACCAGCCCGCCGCCGCAGCCGATATCGAGCACGCTTAGTCCGGCGAGGCTCGACGCCGCCTTCTTGTCGCGCCCGAATTTCTGGCAGAGCCGGTCGCGGATATAAGTGAGGCGGGTGGGATTGATGCGATGCAGCGGCTTGAACGGGCCGTTGGCGTCCCACCAGTCGTGGGCCAACTTGGCGAAGCGGGCGACCTCGTCCGCATCGAGCGTCTGTTGAGCCTCGGCCATAGCAAGCAAAGGCCCAGCCAGGCGGCTCCCTGTCAAGCCACAGCCAGGTTGCAGGCGCGGGCTGCAATCAGTATGAAAGGCCAGCATGTCCGGCCGGTCCCTTAAAGGGCCGGCCCTCTTATTGTGGGACGCCCGAGGGCGCCCACGCCCGGAACGAGGCCATGGCCCTGTTGGTGCTGAAATTCGGCGGGACCTCCGTCGCCGATATCGATCGGATCCGCAACGTCGCCGCTCATGTCAAGCGCGAGGCCGACGCCGGGCACGCTTGCGCGGTGGTGGTTTCGGCCATGGCCGGCCAGACCAACCAGCTCGTCGCCCTGGTCGAGAAGGCTTGGGGCTTCAAGGAGCGGAAGCAAAACGGCGCCGAGGCGTCCGCCCAATATGACGGGCGCGAATACGATGCCGTGGTGTCGTCCGGCGAGCAGGTCACCTCGGGGCTGTTGGCGCTCGTGCTGCAATCGCTGGGCTTGCGGGCGCGATCTTGGCAGGGCTGGCAGATCCCGCTTCAGACCGACGGCGCCCACCGCGCCGCCCGCATCACCGGGGTCACGGTCGACGAGATCAAGGCGCGCATGATGGACGGCGAAGTGGCGGTCGTTGCAGGCTTCCAGGGGATTGCGCCCGGCAACCGCATCTCGACGCTCGGCCGCGGCGGCTCCGATACCAGCGCCGTGGCGTTGGCGGCCGCGCTCGCGGCGGATCGTTGCGATATCTATACCGACGTCGACGGGGTCTACACCACCGACCCGCGGGTGGTGCCCAAGGCCCACCGGCTCGACCGCATTTCTTACGAAGAAATGCTAGAAATGGCCTCGCAAGGCGCCAAGGTGCTACAGACCCGCTCGGTCGAGCTTGCCATGCAGAAGGGCGTCCGCGTCCTGGTGCGGTCGAGCTTCGAGCCCCCCGACCTTGGCGGCAGGACGAAGGTCGAGCCTGCGGGCGGACTTGGAACGCTGGTTTGCCATGAGGATGAGATCGTGGAGCAGAACGTCGTCAGTGGAATTGCCTATGCCCGGGATGAGGCCAAGGTGACCTTGCTCAAGGTCGCCGACAAGCCGGGAGTGGCGGCCCAGGTGTTCGGCCCGCTGGCCGAGGCCAATATCAATGTCGATATGATCGTGCAGAACGTGTCGGAAGACGGCCGCTTTACCGACCTGACCTTCACCGTGCAGAGCGCCGATCTCGACCGGGCCCTCGAAGTCTTGCGTAACGCCAAGGAAAACATCGGTTATTTGGACTTGCGTGGTTCCACCGACATAGCCAAGGTATCGGCGATAGGTGTCGGCATGCGGAGCCACGCCGGGGTTGCCGCGCAAATGTTCAGCGCCCTTGCCGAAAAAGGCATCAATATCGAGGCGATCTCCACATCCGAGATCAAAATCAGCGTATTGATCGACGCGGCCTACGCCGAGCTTGCGGTGCGGACCTTGCATTCCTTGTTCGGATTGGACAGCCGCTAGAGCATGATCCGGAAAAGTGGGACCCGGTTTTCCGATAAGATCATGCGTAAAACAGACCCTGGAGCGTTGTCGCGATTGAAGCTCCGCTGATTACGCTCCAGGGGGTTTTGGCGGCTAACCTACAGCCTTCTTACTCTGCCTGGTTCGCCGCTCCGCCGCCCGGCGAGGACTATTAGCGATGCCTGTCTCTGTTGGCGCCCCGAGACAATTATTGCGCCGCTTGCGCGAGGTGATGGCCGAGCGCGAGAGCGCGCAGGTGCGGCTCGACAAGGTGGTGGTGCTGATCGCCTCGAACATGGTCGCCGAGGTGTGCTCGCTCTATCTGGGCCGCCGCGACGGTTCGCTCGAGCTGTTCGCCACTGAAGGCCTCAATCCCGGCGCGGTCCATAACACCCATCTGAAATCCGGCGAAGGACTAGTGGGTCTGATCGCGCAGCAGGCCGAGCCGATGCAGTTCCCCGATGCCCAGCACCACCCGGCCTTCTCCTACCGTCCCGAGACCGGCGAGGAGATCTATCACTCCTTCGTCGGCGTGCCGATCCTGCGCGGCGGCCACACAATCGGCGTGCTCACGGTGCAGAACCGCACCAAGCGGCAATATAGCGACGAGGAGATCGAGGCCCTGCAAACCACTGCCATGGTGCTCGCCGAGATGATCGCCTCGGGCGGGCTCGTGAGCGACGAGGTCAGCACCGAGGGGCGACGCGAAGTCGCGGCACGGTTCACCGGACTGCCAATTTCGGAAGGCGTGGCGCTCGGCCATGTGGTGCTGCACGAGCCGCGCATCGTGGTCACGCGCCTGATCGCCGAGGATGTCGAGCTCGAGCGCCGCAGGCTCGGCCAGGCCATCGAGGATCTCACCGGCGCGATCGACTCGATGATGGAGCGCGGCGACATGGCGCGCGCCGGCGAGCATCGCGAGGTGCTGGAAGCGTTCCGCATGTTCGCTCACGATCACGGCTGGCGGCGGCGCCTCGACGAGGCGCTCATCACCGGCCTGACCGCCGAGGCCGCGGTGCAGCGCGTGCGCAACGACACGCGCGCGCGCATGCTGCGCTCGCCCGATCCGCGGCTGCGCGACCGGCTGCACGATATCGACGATCTATCCAATCGGCTGTTGCGGCTGTTGTCGGGCGGCGTCGGCACGGCGGCGACCGGCAGCTTGCCCCAGGACGCCATCGTGGTGGCCCGCACCATGGGGCCCGCCGAGCTGCTCGATTACGACCGGCAGCGCCTGCGCGGGCTGGTGCTGGAGGAGGGGGGTGCGGCGAGCCACGTCGCCATCGTCGCCCGCGCGCTCGGCATCGCGGCGATGACCCAGGTCAAGGGCGTGCTCGAAACGGTCGAGCCCGGCGATGCCGCCATCGTCGACGCCGAAGGCGGCGAGCTGCATATCAGGCCGACGCAGGAGGTGGTGTCGGCCTATGCCGACAAGGTCCGCTTCCGGGCGCGGCGCCAAGCCCAATATGCCGCCTTGCGCACCGTGCCGTCGGTCACGCTCGACGGCGCGCGGGTGGCCATACAGATCAATGCCGGCCTCTTGTTCGACTTGCCGCATCTCGATCAGTCCGGCGCCGACGGCATCGGCCTGTTCCGCACCGAGCTTCAATTCATGATCTCGGCGACCTTCCCCCGGCTCGAGCAGCAAACCCGGCTGTACAAGGCGATTCTCGACGCTGCCGGCGACCGGCCGGTGGTGTTCCGCTCGCTCGATGTCGGCGGCGATAAGGTGCTGCCCTATTTCCGCTCCAGCCACGAGGAGAACCCAGCCATTGGCTGGCGCGCGATCCGCATGGCGCTCGACCGCCCGGCTCTGTTTCGCACCCAAATCCGGGCGCTGCTCCGGGCGTCGGCGGGGCGCGAGCTCAGGATCATGCTGCCGATGATCTCCGACGTGTCGGAATTCGCAGCGGCCCGCGCGCTGATCGACCGCGAGGTGATGATCCTCAAACGGCATGGGCGCCCGGAGCCGAAGACGCTGCTGGTCGGCGCCATGATCGAGGTGCCGGCGCTGCTGTGGCAGCTCGACCGCATCCTGCCCTTGGCCGATTTCGCATCGGTTGGCTCGAACGATCTGATGCAATTCCTGTTCGCGGCGGATCGCAGCAATATGCGTGTGTCGGAACGCTTCGATGCTCTCAATCCGGCCGGGCTCAAGGCGCTCAAGCTGATCGTCGACGCCGCCAACAAACATGATGTTCCGCTCACGTTGTGCGGCGAGATGGCCGGCCGGCCGATCGAGGCCATGGCGCTGATCGGCCTCGGCTTCCGCTCGATCTCCATGGCGCCGGCCTCGGTCGGCCCGGTCAAGGCCATGATTCTTTCGCTCGATGCCGGTAATCTTGGGGAAAAACTTGAACAGCTGCTCGAATGCAGGGATACCTCCGTGCGCGAAGACTTAAAACGCTTTGCCGCCGAACAAGGCGTGCAGATTTAACGTTTGGAAGGTGATGAGAGGTCTCCACCACCAGCCCCGATATGCTAGTCTCGGCCCGACTTGCAATCCCAACGCGGTTGGGCTTGTGTTGGCGGAGACAAGCTTGAGATGGGATCGGCTTCGCAATGCCGACCGAACCGCGCCAAGTGCCGGTAGGCCCACAGCCGGACGCCGCGGCACGGCGCCTGCATATTCACGGGATCAAGGAAATGCCGGCCGGCTATGACGCTGAGGTGGCGGAGCTGTTTCGGGACCTCCGGTCCGCAACCGCTTTGACCGAAATGGACCTGGCCACGCGGCTCGGCACCCGGCCCGACGTGGTGCAGGCGCTCGAGCAGGGCGCGCTCTATGCGCTGCCGCCTTGGGCCGAGACTTGCCGGGTGGTGAACGCCTATGGCGCGCTGCTCAATCTCGACGTCCGTCCGCTGCTCCGCCGCATCTATGCGCAGCTCGAAGCGGGCATCGTCGAGCTTCAGCCGAAGGCGATGCCCGACATGCCGGTGATGACGCCGCAGGAGAACGGAGATTTCGGCTACGCCTCCGGCAATGCCAGCGCGGCTGCGCGGCCAAATCCACTCGACATTCCCTGGCCGCCGCCGGACATGCCGCAGCGCCAGCAGCCTCAGCCTCCGCCGCCTCAGCCCTGGCAGAATGCGGGCGCCCAGCCTCACGCCGCGCCGCAAGCGCCGCGGCCGAATGCCGGCCATCAGCCTCACCGGCAAAATGCCGGGCCCCAGGCGCACCCTGGGCAGCCTCATCCGCACGGCTGGCCCGCCGCGCAACCGCAGCCTCAGGCTCCTCGACCCGGCGCCTCTCAAGCCGGCCGGCCGGCGACGCCGCAGCAAGGTGGTGATCGCCGCCCGCCTCAGCTGCGCCCGGCGCCGTCGCGGCCGGCGCTGCCGCAGCCCCAGTTCCAGCCTCAGCCTCAGCCCCAGTTCCACGCGCCGCCCCAGCCCGAGCCGATGCCGGTCGATGCGGACTTTGGCGTCCCCGAGGCGGCGTTGCCCGAACCCGAGCCCAAGCCCAAGCGCCGCCGGCCGCCGCTGTTGAAATGGGCTCTCGGCGCCCTGGTCGCCGCCGTGGTGGCATTCGGCCTGTGGTTCGCGCTCAGCCATGCGCCCGGCACGTCGGGGCTGCAATCTCCGGGCAGCGGCACGTCCGACCCTGACGACCCGCGCAGCCGCAAGGCGGATCGGCTGCCTGATGCTTCTCAGCCTGCGCCGCCTGCCCAATGATCATTGACGTCAGGCGCGCCATGTAGTCCGGAATCGCGACCGGCTGCCGAACGCCTTCTAATATCCACTCAAGCTCGAACCCATGACCACGATTCCCGCCGATAAGCTCGACAAGCTCGTCGCCCGTTGGCAGACGGTGCAAACCACGCTGGCCGCGGGCGCCGATCAGGAGAGCTATGTGCGGCTCTCCCGCGAATTCTCCGAGCTCGACCCGATCGTCGCCACCATCGCCGCGCTCAGGCGCGCCGAGGCCGAGCGCGACGACTTGCAGCAGCTGATCGACGACCCGGCCGCCGATCCCGAGATGGCCTCGCTCGCGGAAACCGAGCTTGAGACGCTCGGCCCCAAGATCGACGAGCTCGAGCTTCAGCTCAAAGTTCAGCTTCTGCCCAAGGACGCCGCCGACGACAAGAGCGCGATCCTCGAATTGCGCGCCGGCACCGGCGGCGAGGAGGCGGCGTTGTTCGCCGGCGATCTGTTCCGCATGTACCAGCGCTACGCCGACCGGCATGGCTGGAAGGTCGCCATCCTCTCGGCCAGCGAGTCGGCGACCGGCGGCTACAAGGAGGTCATCGCCAACATCACCGGCAAGGGCGTGTTCGCCCGCCTTAAATTCGAATCCGGCGTGCATCGCGTGCAGCGCGTGCCCGAGACCGAGGCGCAAGGCCGCATCCATACCTCGGCGGCGACGGTGGCGGTGCTGCCCGAGGCCGAGGAGGTCGACATCAAGATCGACGACAAGGATCTGCGCATCGACGTGTTCCGCGCGAGCGGCCCCGGCGGCCAGTCGGTCAACACCACCGACAGCGCGGTCAGGATCACCCATCTTCCATCGGGGCTCGTGGTGGTCCAGCAGGACGAGAAGTCCCAGCACAAGAACAAGGCCAAGGCGATGAAGGTGCTGCGCGCGCGCCTCTACGACCACGAACGCGCCAAGCTCGATGCCGAGCGAGCCAAGGACCGTAAGAGCCAGATCGGCTCGGGCGACCGCTCCGAGCGCATCCGCACCTATAATTATCCGCAAGGCCGCGTCACCGACCACCGCATCGGCTTCACCACGCATCAGCTGCCTTACGTGATGGAAGGTGGCGAATCGCTCGACGAGATCATCGATGCGCTGATCACCGAGCATCAGACCACTCAGCTCTCGGCGATGCAGGAGGAGGGTCATGCCTGAGCCCGTGACCTTGAACCAGGCCTTCGTCGGCGCGGCCGCCGTTTTGCGTGAAGCGGGGATCACCACGCCCGAGCTCGACGCGCGGCTGCTGCTCTGCCACGCCGCCGGCCTGAGCCACGAGGCCTATGTCGCCGGCGCCGGCGGTCCTGTTCAGCCCGCGACGTTGGCGCGCTTCGGCACGGCCATCGACCGGCGGCTCAAGCGCGAGCCGGTGGCGAGGATCACCGGCACCCGCGAGTTCTATGGTCGTGGCTTCACCATCGCCCCACCGGCGCTCGACCCGCGCCCCGATACCGAGACCCTGATCGAGGCGGCGCTCGCTGTAGTCGAGCGGCGCGGCTGGCGCGACCGGACGCTCAGCCTGCTCGATCTCGGTACCGGCACCGGCTGCATCCTCGTCACCCTGCTGGCCGAGCTGCCGCGCGCGCAAGGGCTCGGCACTGATCTCAGCCCGAGCGCTTTGGCGCTTGCCGCCGCCAATGCCGTCCGCCTCGGTGTGGGCTCGCGCGCCGCCTTTATGGCCGCCGATTGGCTCGACGGCATCGCTGGCAAGTTCGATTTGGTTCTGTCCAACCCGCCTTATTTGGCCTCAGGCGAGATCTCCGGTCTGGCCCCAGAGGTCGCCGCTTACGACCCGATGCTCGCCCTTGATGGCGGCCCCGATGGGCTTGACGCTTATCGCCGCATTGCCGCGGGCGCGCCGGCGGTCCTGGCCGAGGGGGGCCGGCTGCTGGTCGAAATCGGCGCCGGCCAAGCGGCCCAAGTGTCGGATATTTTTCGCGCGGCCGGGCTCAAACTCGACCCGTCCCAAGCCATCAGCCGCGACCTGGCCGGGCGGCCGCGCGTGGTTGCTTGCGGCTTGTGACCGGGGTGGACTCGGGGTCGCAAGGCCAAAAAAAGGCTTGGAGAACCCCTATGTTCAGGTTAGGTTCGTCGCCAGCGAACGGCTATCGGCCATTTGGCGCTTGGGAGGCGCCGCCGGTAGCAACGGCAACTAGAGCGGATTTTCGTGAACCTCGATTGAAAGGCCTCTGCCTCTCGGGACGTTCAGGAGACGCTCAACCGCCCAACAGATTGAGGTTGGCTGGCGCTAGCTGAAGGACTCTAGGACGCTTAGCGCCGGAGTTTCGACTCATAACAAGGCACGAACAGCGCAGGCTAGGATGACTGCACGGCCGATCCGGCGTTCCGGACGCTGAGCGCGTAGGGGCTTAAGACCCGCCGTGGCAGGGAGTGAGCAGGGAGCAGGACGCGGGGACAGACCCGCCTATAAGAGAACAGAAGGAAATGAGGCAAGGACAGCAGAATCGCAGGGGCCGCGGCCGCGGTAGTGGCCGTAAGCCCCAAAATCCGTTAGCGCGGAACTACGAATCGAATGGCCCCGACGTGAAGATCCGCGGGACCGCGGCGCATATCGCCGAGAAATATATGTCGCTCGCGCGCGACTCGCTCGCCTCCGGCGACATGGTCTCGGCGGAGAGCTATCTCCAGCACGCCGAGCATTATAACCGCATCATCATGGCGGCGCAGACCCAGTTCAGCGGGCAGCCCAATTCTCAAGCGGGCGAAGGCCCTAACGGCGGCGGCTCATATCGCAACCCGCGCTGGAACTCTGACGACGAAGGCATCGACGACGATGTCAACGAAGGCGGCGGTGGCGAGATCCGCGCCGAAGGCGGCGGCGACCACCTTCGCCAAGGGGGCGGGGGTCAGGACCGCGAGCGTCATGCCGGCAATCGCGAGCACCATCCCGGCGGACGCGACCGGAACCGCCATGGCGGCAATGGCCACGAGGCCTCTCGCGAGCAGAACGGCGCCGATCAGCCCGAAGCGCAAGCCACCGACGAGACCTCTACCGACCCGGTGAGCTGAGGTCTCAGTACTCTAGCTCTAGCCTGTTGCCTCGTCGCTCTTACGGCGCGGGTCCGGCTGCGCCTGTGCGGCTTGGCCCGAACCGGGCCCGATTAACCGCAAATTAGCCGTATCGGCGCAGTCTCGACGCATGTCTTTCGTTGGAGAGTGCGACATGCGTCAAATTTCGAGAATGGTGGGTGTGGCGGCGATCGGGGTTGCGCTGCTGTCGCCGTTGGCATCGCCGGCTCTGGCGGCATGCCAATTGGTCAAGGCCACACATAGCGCCGGCTCCCCGGCGGAAGCCGCGCAGATGTCCCGTGCCCTTGCGCTGGCGAGCGCCGGCGAGCTGAAGCAGGCCAATGGCTGGAGCTCGATGAGCCTCACCGCGCGCAAGGTGAAGGGCGATCCGTTCTGGAAGATGGTGCGTCCCGATGGCGTTCCGGATTATGCGCAGCTGAAGCCGGACCTCGTCACCTCGCGCTTCTACACCACGTGCTTCACCGGCGTCGTCGTGCCTTACGTCTGCACCACAGGCTCGAGCGTCTGCGGGCAATAACGGACGCCGGCCAGGCGCGGCACGGCGGCAAGGCCGCGCTGCCGGGTGCGAGCAGAACGGATCAGATCCGCCCTAGTCCCATCAGCCCAACGAGACCACTCCCGACCCGGTGAGCCGAGGGGCCTCCCGGACATTTTTGTGCCCGCGAAGGCCGGCAACTGTGACACGGCCCTCCACATCTCGATCCCCTTTTTCAGGGGTAAACGCGGCGCTATATGTCCGTTAAGCTGCGTGCGCTATTAGCAGCCGACCCCGCCACCACCCTCAGATCTCCGGCCACCAGAGGGGCTAAAGACCGATGGATTTCGAGAAGCTTTCCGACCGCCTCAAAGGATTTCTCCAATCGGCCCAGACGCTTGCCGTCCGCGAGGGCAACCCGCAGATCACCCCCGAGCATCTCCTCAAGGTGCTGCTCGACGACCCCGAGGGGCTGGCGGCGGGTCTGATCACCCGCGCCGGCGGCAATGCCAAGCAGGCGCTGGACAAGACCGAGGCCGCGCTCGCCAAGCTGCCCAAAGTGTCGGGCGGCGGCGCCACCCAGCCGCATATGGCCGCAGCACTCGCCCGCGTGCTCGACCAGGCCGAGCAGATGGCGACCAAGGCCGGCGACTCTTTCGTCACGGTCGAGCGGGCGCTGCAAGCGCTTAGCATGAGCAAGGAGGCCGACGCCTCGCGTATCCTCACCGATTCAGACCTCACGCCGCAAAATCTGAACAACGCCATCAACGATCTGCGCAAAGGCCGCACCGCCGATTCGGCCGGCGCCGAGCAGGCTTACGATGCGCTCAAGCGCTACACCCGCGACTTCACCGAGGCGGCGGCCAAGGGCAAGCTCGATCCGGTGATCGGCCGCGACGAGGAGATCAGACGCACGATTCAAGTGCTGTCGCGCCGCACTAAGAACAATCCGGTGCTGATCGGCGAGCCCGGCGTCGGCAAGACCGCCATCGTCGAAGGCCTGGCCCATCGCATCGTGCAAGGCGACGTGCCGGAAAGCCTCAAGGACAAGAAGGTGCTGGCGCTCGATCTCGGCGCGCTGGTCGCCGGCGCCAAATATCGCGGCGAGTTCGAGGAGCGGCTGAAATCGGTGCTGAGCGAGATCGAGGCGGCGCAGGGCCAGATCATTCTGTTCATCGACGAGATGCACACTTTGGTCGGCGCCGGCAAAGCTGACGGCGCCATGGACGCGTCCAACCTGCTGAAGCCGGCGCTGGCGCGCGGCGAGCTGCATTGCGTCGGCGCCACCACGCTCGACGAATACCGCAAGCATGTCGAGAAGGACGCGGCGCTGGCAAGGCGCTTCCAACCGGTCTACGTGCCGGAGCCGAGCGTCGAGGACACTATCTCGATCTTGCGCGGGCTGAAGGAGAAATACGAGCTGCATCACGGCGTGCGCATCGCCGATGCCGCTCTGGTCGCCGCCGCCACGCTATCAAACCGCTATATCTCCGACCGCTTCCTGCCCGACAAGGCGATCGACCTGGTCGACGAGGCGGCCAGCCGCTTGCGCATGCAGGTCGACTCCAAGCCCGAGGCGCTGGATGAACTCGACCGGCGCATCATGCAGCTCAAGATCGAGCGCGAGGCGCTGAAGAAGGAGAAGGACACCGCGTCTAAGGATCGCCTGGCCAAGCTCGAGAAAGAGATCGTCAATCTCGAGGAGCAGGCCAGCACGCTGTCGAGTCGCTGGCAGGAGGAGAAATCCAAGCTCGCCTCAGCGCAGAAACTGAAAGAGCAGCTCGACGCCGCCCGCATCGAATTGGAGCAGGCGCAGCGGCGCGGCGACCTGGCCAAGGCCGGCGAGCTCGCTTACGGCGTGATCCCAGAGCTGGAGGCCAAGCTCAAGAAGATCGAGGAGGACGAGGGCAAGGGCGGCGCCATGGCGCAAGAGGTGGTGACGCCCGACCTGATCGCGCAGGTGGTATCGCGCTGGACCGGCATCCCGGTCGACAAGATGCTGGAAGGCGAGCGCGACAAGCTGTTGGCGATGGAGACCCAGATCGCCAAGCGCGTGGTCGGCCAGAAAGAGGCGGTCGAGGCGGTGTCCACCGCGGTGCGCCGCTCCCGCGCCGGCCTGCAAGACCCTAACCGGCCGATCGGCTCGTTCATGTTCTTAGGTCCCACCGGCGTCGGCAAGACCGAGCTGTCGCGCGCGCTCGCCGAATTCCTGTTCGACGACGAGCACGCCATGATCCGCATCGACATGAGCGAATATATGGAGAAGCACTCGGTGGCGCGGCTGATCGGCGCGCCTCCCGGCTATGTCGGCTATGAAGAGGGCGGCGCGTTGACCGAGGCGGTGCGCCGGCGCCCCTACCAAGTCATATTGTTCGACGAGATCGAGAAGGCGCATCCGGACGTGTTCAACGTGCTGCTTCAGGTGCTCGACGACGGCCGCCTGACCGACGGCCAGGGCCGCACCGTCGATTTCCGAAACACGCTGATCATCATGACCTCCAATCTCGGCTCGGAATATCTGGTCAACCAGCCCGAGGGCGAGGACAGTGACCAAGTGCGCGAGCAGGTGATGAATGTGGTGCGCAGCCACTTCCGGCCCGAGTTCCTCAACCGCGTCGACGAGATCATCCTGTTCCACCGGCTGAAGCGCGAGGACATGGGCCAGATCGTCGACATTCAGCTGCAGCGGCTGATGAAGCTGCTGGCCGACCGCAAGATCACGCTCCAGGTGGACGACAAGGCCAAGGACTGGTTGGGGCAGAAGGGCTACGACCCGGCCTATGGCGCGCGGCCGCTGAAGCGGGCGATCCAGAAATATGTGCAGGACCCGCTGGCCGAGATGGTGCTGGCCGGCAAGATCCATGACGGCGAGACGGTCAAGATCTCGGCCGGCAAGGACGGGCTGATGTTCAACGGCGCCGCCGCCAAAGTCAAAGCGGCTTAGCTGAACGCGCTACTTAGCGGCGTCTGTGGGGTGACCGACGCCGAAAGTAATGCCGCTGGCATCGACGCTTTTGCCAGGAGAATTCTTGAGAAACTCAGCGTATTTTCGCTGAGCAAGTCCGCGTCGATAGTACCATATGCCGATACCAATTAGCGCTGTTAGCCACGGTACTAAGCTCACTGGCGGGATGGCGCACACGTCGGGGAGCGCCGGCCATACTTGATCAAAGAACTGAATGCCAAGGACGAGGCCTGCAACTCCTATTGCCAAAAACAGCTGCAACTGCAAATGCGTTAGCATGGACGTTTTGCTTCTGTGCGCGCCGAAATAATAATGAATTTCTTTCAGGTCCTTCTTTGTAAGAAATTGACGCTCGATGTTCGCGATGATCACCAAATTTCAATTGTACCAGTACGCAGCGTCATAACGTGAGCAATCACCCAGATCGTGATAATGACGATGAGCGTGGCGGCTATGTCGAGTGAAATGATTTTTTTCTCAATAAGCGACCACGCTGCGAACGCACCGACGAGAACGCTGACTGACTGCCATACAACGACAATGTGCCGGTTTATGTCGTTCATCATCTGATTCTACATTGCAATCAGGAATTCGGAGCGGGCCTTCTCCTTACTGAATGTGTCGGTCATTGTTGTAACCGTTCCAAAGAGAGGTGATATTCTTTACCGAATCCGAGAGACAAGTTTGAAGCCGCCGACGGGGTGCCGCCGAAAGATTTCGCCATCGAAGTAGTCTCCGAATGCGGCATCTAAGGTGAAGCGGTTGGCGTCGATGCTGAACACCGGCATCGCATCCCCCAGCTTTCGTTGCACATCCGGTCGCCCACCCAGCAAGTGAACAGGTCTCTAAATGCGCTTGGCGAGAGCTTGGTACCTCCATATCGTGTGGGTACACTGAAACCTAACAAGAACTCCGCGGGTATCGCCTCATTCAGCCTGCTTTCAAGCAGCGGATCTTTGGGTACGACGACCACATATCGGGCAAACTCAAGCAGCCTAAACGCTTGATCAATTGTGCGACGCAGGTCCCGGTGATTTTCGATATCCCGAGCGACGGTCATTAGCGGTCTTGTGATTCTCGTTGTTTCGAGGTGACGCGCGAAGTCGTATCTTCTCCAGTCAATGTCTAGAAAGCCCAGCTGTGGAAACCTCCTTACGTCGCGCAGATTGGTGTATCTCGCCCCAGGCAACCAGCCATGGGCAATCGCAATCTTGAGTACGGTTGCGCTGTGCGTGACGAACTTCAGAACCCTGTGTCCCGTTGTTGTGCCATTCGAGGGCTGCTTGTTCGGGCCTCAGGTCGTTGCGAACTGGGAGTATCAGTGACCTCCCCTGCAATGCGTAGTAGTCCCGCCCATTCTCAAATTCCTCCCTAATGCGCGGACTGACTTCAAAAATGTGTTTGGGTGTCGCGGTGACATAGCCGAGGTCGAACAAGCAATGTATGTCGCGCCTCAACAGTAGCCCGTTTGAAACCGAGTGCTCGCCCCCTTCTGCATAGGGTGAAATATTGGCCGCATTTCACCGCGGTGCTGAAGGAGACCAAGACCGGGCAGAAATACGCGGTCAATTCCTGGCTGTTCGACCAGGGCGAGAACCCCGCCGAGTCGCAGCGCTACGTCTTGTCGAGAGTCACAAGTGGATGGCCGGGACGAGCCCGGCTATGACGAAGGAAAAAGTGCGACGCGCAAAAAGAAGGGGAGGGAGTGGAGAGACTTGGGAGAGGGGAAGGAAAAAAGGCTGACGAAGTCAGTTGGCCTGGGCGACGCGGCTGGTGACCGGGTCCATTTGCATCAGCGTCTCGATGCGGCCGCGCTCGCGTTGGAACTCGGCGAGCTGGCGGCCGGTGAGCTGCAGCCCGCGCGGCACCTGGATGGTCATCGGGTTGACGAACTTGGCGTTGACCAGCACCTCGAAATGGCAATGCGGCCCGGTCGACATGCCGGTCGAGCCGACATAGCCGATGATCTGGCCCTGCTTGACGGTGACGCCGGGCTCGACGCCGGCGGCGAAGCGCGACATGTGGCCATAGGCGGTGGCGAAGCCGTTGGCGTGGCGGAGACGGATGTAATTGCCGTAGCCGCCTTCGCGCCCGACCTTCTCCACCGTGCCGTCGCCGGCGGCGAGGATCGGCGTGCCGGATGGCGCGGCCCAGTCGACGCCGGTATGCATGCGCTGATATTTGAGCAGCGGATGGCGGCGGTCGCCGAAGCCTGAGGTGTAGCGGCCGCCTTTGACCGGGTTGCGCATCAGGAACTTCTTGGCGCTGTTGCCCTGCTCGTCATAATAGTCGACCACGTCGTCGGGGGTGCGGAAGCGGTAGAATTTGCGGTCCTGCCCGTCGATGGTCATCGAGGTGTAGAGCAGCTCGCCGACCTCCTCGTCGTTGCCGCCGTCGAAGAACATCTCGAACGTGTCGCCGGCCTTGACCTTCTGCTTGAAGTCGACGTCGTAGGAGTGGACGCGCAGTAGCTTGAGGATGGTCTCGGCCGGAATGTGCTGCTCGAGCGCGGCGTGATAGAACGCGGTGTAGAGCGTGGCGCGGGTTGCGCCTTGCGGCGCCTTGGCGTCGTTGCCGATCGCCTCAGTCGAAGCCACATATTCGCCCTGCCGGTTGCGGGCCACGGTGGCGAGGTGGTTGTCCTTCTCGAAGATCGACACCTTGACCGGCTCCATCTGCCCGGTATCGGACGGCGCCGGCACCATCGAGAAGCGCAGCTCCTGGCCCGACTTCAGATCCTTGGCGGTGAAGATCGCGCCGAACGCCGCGATCATCTCGGATGCCTCGGTCGGCTCGGTGCCGACCTTGGTGAACAGGCTCATCAGCGTGTCGCCGCTGCCGACCTTGAGCGTCTTGGTCTCGGCGCCGGCCAGCAGCTCGTCGAAATCGTCAGCCTCGTCGACCGCGTCGTCGGCCGATTTGTGGATCACCGTAGTGTGCGGCGCGGGGACGAGCCCCAGCCCGTCTTCGGGATGATAGGCGGCGTTGATGAGTTGCCCTTCGCCGTCACCGATCGATCCGGTCTGGTCGGCGGCCTCGGCATAGGCGAAAGTCTCGGCGGCCTCGGCCACCAGCCGGCCCACGTCCTCGGGCCTGAGCTCGACGCCGTCCGACTGCGGTAGGATCCCGCCCGGCACTTCGATGACGTTGATGCTCACCGCCTGCGGCGCGTCGTCGGCCTCGCCGGACGCGCCGACCGGGGTGGCGTCGGAATAAAGCTTGAAGGGATTGAACGGCGGCGCCTCGTCGGCATCGGCCGGCAGCTCGGTGGCCAGGCCCGCGACGATGCGGAGATAGGGCTTGATGGTGATGAATTCGCGGCTGCCTTGCCGCTCGATGACCGTGTCGTGGATGACCTGGCGGGTGGCGAAGCCCGCGGCGGTCGTCTGGATGCGGTCCTCTTTCTGGCCGTTGGCGCTCTGCCCGTCTTTGGCGAGCGTCGCCGAGCGCATCGGCTGCAGCGCGGCCAGGCTCGCCCGCTTGATCGAGCTCACCATACCCGAGCCATCGCCCATATTGAGCGAGGCGTAGATCGCGACCCCGATGAGGCAAACGCCGACCATGCCGGCAAGACAGGTGCTGGCCAGCCATTTCAGCCGGAAGCTTGCTCCGTCGTGGCCTGTTTCGCAGAGATAGACCGGCGGCAGCGTGCGCTCGGGCCTGGAAATCTCGCCAAGAAAGATAGATGGGAGTCCGGACGCTGCGGCCGGCACTAAGGCCTGGCCGAGCTTACGACGCGCGAACCGACCGCGGCTCCTAAACAATCCGCATTCCCCCCGTCGATCGGCCGCCGCCCGCACGCTTGTTCGCGTGCTAGAAATTC
>CAVSRK010000001.1:0-53977 GCA_963730335.1 uncultured Alphaproteobacteria bacterium | reverse complement strand
GGTAGCGGTTGCAGCGTCACGCGGATCCGCATGTCCATAGACATATGCGAGCGACTGTCCGTTGGCGTCCACGATCTTGAACCCGGCGTCTAGTTTTTCGACCGTCCATGGCGCGGGGAATTGTCTCATTGGCAGGAGGTTAATGGCACGATTCGGTGCCAAGGAAAGCCTCCACGTAGGGGCGTTTGGTGGTTAAATGCCGATAGAGGGCGAGATGCGAGCGACCCCTCTCACTTTAACCGTCGCGATGACCCGATAATGGCCAAATCCAAATACCCAGCAGGCTTCGGCAATTACATTCTTTACCGCATGTGTGAGGAACAACCCGATCACACGGACGCTGATGTCGTTGAAGGCAAGATATGGCTGATTGGTCGAGCCTATGCCGCTGCAATTGAGCGAGGTGCCGACAACGCGGGTCCCAAGCTGTACGGCCAAATTGCCGCGAAGATTGTGAAATCCAATCTGGACGGCTGGCTCGCGTCGATAGGTGAGATCAAACACGTGGATACCAGCAGTGTCGGCCGTGTCTTGGCGGTCCACCGAAAATTCGTTGACCTGTTAAAAAAGCTCGCGGGCGGCAAGCGCACAACGCGTCGTTCCTTCGCATCTAAATATCTGCACTTTCATCACCCTAGGCATTCTTCATTTTTGATAGTCAGGCAAACGCGGAGATTCGCCGTCGGTGTAAGGAATTGCCTCGTGCGACCAAGGTCAAGTCATCCCGTGAGGCGGCGCCTTGCGCGGCAGCTCTGAGTGCCCGCGTCCCGCCATAGAGTGGGCGTACCTGAAAGGAATGCCGTCCTTTCGTGAGGAGAGGAGGATGAAACCAAAGAGGACACATTGGTGGTTGGCGGGGCTGGCCTTCTTGCTTACTGCACCGGCAGTCTGCCTTAACCTCCAACTTGGGTTCATTCAACCCGCCGTTGCCCAGCAATACGTCAGTGTCGATTATTTTTACGACGCTCTAGAGCCGTACGGGGAATGGGCGTGGCACCCAGCCTACGGTTATGTGTGGGTCCCAGAAGATGTGCCTGATTATTGGCGTCCTTATACTCACGGCCACTGGGTCTACACCAATGCGTACGGCTGGTATTGGCAGTCATATGAACCTTTCGCCTGGGCGGTCTACCATTACGGCCGCTGGGGTTATGACCCGGACTATGGCTGGTTTTGGGTTCCGGGTGATACCTGGGCACCGGCGTGGGTACAGTGGCGCTATAGCGATGAATATGTCGGGTGGGCGCCTATTGGACCAGGCGGCAGGGGCTACGCCTACGCCCGTTACAATGATGACTATGAAGATTCTTACGAACCTGCCGTCGCGGAAGCATGGGTCTTTGTCCAGCCTCGCTTCCTAACTTATCGGGGCATAGCTCATTACTCAGTCCCGATCGCCGACATTAACATCGCTTTTTTGAGGACGACGAACGTCTATAGGCCCACCTATCAGGGCGGGGTCGTTCATAATTTCGGCATCCCCCGCGACCGCGTTGTAAGCCTCACTAATCGACGCATCGAATCCTACACTGTGGTCAGGGTAGACCGTCCAGTGGGTGTCGCAGCGTCAACACCTTACGGCGGCCGAGGGATCAAAGTATTTGCTCCATCACTTGCGAAGGGCGTAGAGCCTCGACGCGCACCGAAAAAATTCGCGCAGGCGCCTTGGCAGATCGAGACCAAGACCACGCTCAAATGGACGTTGAAAGAGCCGCCACCACAAGGCATGGCGCCAAGTGCCGCCGCACTTCAGCCGGTTTCAAAGAAAGTTCCGCCTGAGGCATTCAAGCCCAATCTCAAGAAGCCTTTCGTTTCTCGTAACGAAAATTTGGGTCAACCCAGCGGCCCCGGCGGCCCCGGTGGTCAACGGGGGCATAAAGGGAAATTCGGACCTGGCGGTCCTGGAGGTCAGCCCTGGTCTGATGATGGTCAGGCTAACATTCAAGGCGAGCCCGGTCCCGGTGGACCTGGGGGTCAGCGTGGACACAAAGGGAAATTCGGACCTGGCGGTCCTGGAGGTCCAGGTCAGCCCTGGTCTGATGATGGTCAGGCTAACATTCAAGGCGAGCCCGGCCCCGGCGGCTCCGGGGGTCAACGGGGGCATAAAGGGAAATTCGGACCTGGCGGTCCTGGAGGTCCAGGTCAGCCCTGGTCTGATGATGGTCAGGCTAACATTCAAGGCGAGCCCGGCCCCGGCGGACCTGGGGGTCAGCGTGGACACAAAGGGAAATTCGGACCTGGCGGTCCTGCGGCCTCAGGCCAGGGTCAGGCCGAAGTTCAAGGCGGGCCAAGCGGACCCGGCCGTGATCGGAAAGGTAAAGGCAAGCCAGAGATCTGTAAGGACAACCCAGATCTGCCCACCTGCGCAGAGCATTAGTAGCCTGGCGATGCCCAATAGCTGTCATCCAAGGCGCTGGCGGAGAAGTTGGGATTCGAACCCACGGTGCGGATAACCGCACAACGGCTTTCGAGACCGTTCCAAGGCTTTCTCTGCAACTGAGGCCGGCGGCTGCCGGCTAAAGAATCACATGGTCAAGGTGCAAATAACGCCGGTTGCGAGCCCCCGCAACCAATTCCGCGCCCGGCGCCGACGCCGTCACGCCTCTGCGGCATCCTCGCCTGCCAAATCGAGCAACTCGGCGATCAGCGGACTGGCCGGCCGGGCCATCACCTCTTCGACCGTGCCAGTCTGGAGGATTTTCCCGCCATTCAGCACGCACATCCGGTCGGCCAGCCTGACTACGTCGTCGAGGTCGTGGGTCACCAGGATCACCGGCATCGACAGCTCGCGGCGCAGTTCGATCAGCTCGCGGCGCAGGCGGCGCCGCGTCACCCGGTCGACGGCCGAGAACGGCTCGTCCAGCAACAGCACGTCGGGCCGGCGCGCCAACGCGCGGGCGACCGCCACGCGCTGCTGTTGGCCGCCGGAAAGCTGCGCCGGCCGGCGGTCCTCGAGCCCGTCGAGATGCATGCGCTTGAGCAGCACGCGGGCCTGAGCTTGGCGCTGATCGGGACGAATATCGCCAAGCGCTTCGATCACATTCTCGACGGCCGTCAGATGCGGAAACAGCGCATAGGACTGAAACACCATGCCGGCCCGGCGCTGCCGCGGCGGCACGAGGATACCGGCATCGCGGTCGAGCCAGACCGATCCGTGACACGCGACCCGTCCGCCTGACGGCGTATAAAGGCCGGCGATGGCCCTGAGCGTGGTCGATTTACCGCTGCCCGACGGTCCTACCAGCGCCAGGATCTCGCCGGGCGCTACGGCAAATTCGACATCTAGCGCGATGGGAGCGTTCTGGCGGAGCGTTACCGCAAGGCCCGCGCGCGTGCCGGCGTCACGCATGGCGCCGGCCTATGCGCTGGGTGAGTGCGTAGCTCAGGGCGATGGCCACGATCGAAATTAACAGTAGCAACGCCGCCATCCGCCCAGCCGCCACGTCGTCGAAGGCTTGCACCCGATCGTAGATGGAAATGGCGATGGTCTTGGTCTCGCCGGGGATGCTGCCGCCGACCATCAGCACCACGCCGAACTCACCCAGTGTGTGGGCGAAGGTCAGTACCATGCCGGTCAGAATGCCGGGCCAGGCGAGCGGCAACTCGATCCGCCGCACCATGCGCCACCACGACATGCCGCAGGTCGCGGCGGCGTCGCGCAAATCCGGGGCGATGGCCTCGAAGGCGCGTTGAATCGGCTGCACCGCGAACGGGATGTTGACGATCACCGAGGCGACCAGCAGTCCCTGGAAGGAGAAAACGAGCGTGTGGCCGAACAGCCGCTCATAACCATGGCCTAGCCACGAGCCCGAGCCGAACGCCACCAGCAGATAAAAGCCGAGCACCGTGGGGGGCAGCACCAGCGGCAGCGCCAGCGCCGCCTCCACGATCGGCTTGCCGCGAAACGACCGCACCGCCAGCCAGCGGCCTAACGCGACGGCCAGCGGGATCAGCACCAGCACCGTGAGTCCGCCGAGCTCGAGCGAAAGGAAGAGCGCGTCCCAATCCATCTGGCCGCTCAGGAGGATTCGCCGGGAAGGACGAAGCCGTAGCGTCGCATGATGGCGCGGGCGCTTGGGCCGCGCATGAACTCGTAGAAGGACCGTGCCGTCTCGCCCGCCCCTGTGAGCAGCACCATGCGTTGGTTCAGCGGCTGGTGCCACTCTTCAGGGATCAGCGCATAGCTCCCGAGCTTCGCCACATTGGGAGACAAAGCGAGCGAATAGGCGATGATCCCCCCCTGCGCCGCGCCTGACGTCGCGAACTGCGCGGCCTGCGCCACATTCTCCCCGAAGACGAGCTTGTCATTGATCGCATCCCACACGCCGATATGGCGCAAGGCCTCCTCGGCGCGGCGCCCATAAGGCGCGTGCTCGGGATTGGCGATGGCGAATTTCTTGATGCGCCCGTCGGCCAGTGCGACCTTGAGACCGGCGAGCTCGCCGTCGACTTTCAGGGGCGAGCCATGGGGCGCAATGATGACGATACGGCCCCTCGCGTAGAGTGTGCCGTCGCCGCCGGTCAGGCCCTTGGCGGCGAGGTCGATCACGAACTGCTCGTCGGCCGACAAGAACAGCTGAAACGGTCCGCCCTGCTGAATTTGGCGGAAGAAATTACCGGAGGAGCCGAAGGTCAGCTTCACCTCGCGCTTGGTTTCCTTGGTGAAGGCCTTGGCGACCTCGGAAAGGGCGAATTGCAGATCGGCGGCAGCCGCCACCACCGGCACGTCTTGCGCGCGGACCGGTGCCGCGCCAGTCAGCGCAAGAACAGAACTGGCAAGGACAGCCGCCAGGCAGAGCAATCGCATCGCCGCCTCTCCTCTAGCGATATAGCCTTTTGGCCATATCGCTAGAAAGTGGGGCATGCCAAGGGCAAGGTCGTCAACCGGATTATTTCGCCCTTGCGTCGCGCATGCCTAGTCGTGCGCCTTGCGCATCGCCCGCTTGAGCGCCGCCATATCGTCGGCAATGACCTTGTCGGTGGCAGCCTGCATGCGCCGGAAGCGGGCCAGCACCTCTTCGCCAAGCGGCGTGAGATGCGCGCCGCCGCCCGACTTGCCGCCCTTGACCGCCTCGACCAGCGGCTTGGCGAAGCAACCGTTCATGGTGTCGATCAGCAGCCAAGCCTGCTTGTAGCTCATGTCCATGCGCCGGCCGGCCGCCGCGATCGAGCCGGTCTCCCGGATGCCTTCCAGCAGATCGGCCTTGCCGGGGCCGAGCGCGATATCGCGGCCGAGCACGACGCGCAGTCTAGCCACCGGGCCGGATCGATCGGATGTCATGGAACGCTGTATGGCGCAGGTTATGGCCGCGGGCAATTCGCCAGTCCGCGCGCCCCGAGATCAAGCCGGCCGTGAGGGGGCGCCCCGCGGTGCCGCCGGCTCGTCGGCCGCCGCCACGCTTGCGGTCAGCCCGCGCAACAATGTCTCGATCTCGGGCGACACCGAGGTGAAGCGGATGGAAAAACCGGCAGTGCTGCCCGGAACCGCGCCCAGCACCTTGCCGTAGAGTGTCCCGGGGATTTCCTTTCCGCCGCTGCCGATCAGCCGCATCTTGAGGTTGCTCAGATTGGGCACCGGCGTTTCCAACCTGGCTTCGGCCCCCTTGCAGGAGACCTTGGTGAGTCCGCCTTTGGACATCTTGCCGCCGGCCTGATTGGTGTCGAGCAACTCGTAGCGCAAGGGAATTTCGTCGGCCAACGGGATGAGCGTCTCTGCCGCCTCGGTCATCTGAAGCTTGTGGCGGCCGCCGATCCCCAACACCTCGTAGAGCGTGATCGGATGCTCGACGCCCTTGGGCTTCACCTCGGTTTGCTTGCCGAGCTTGAGGATTTGTCCCACGTCCTGGCGGGTCGCCTCCGATATCAGGATCTGGCCGCCGGTGGTGTAAGACTGGATGCGGGAGGTGAGATTGACGTGGCTGCCGACCACGCCGTATTTCATCCGCTCGGGCGATCCGATATTGCCCACCACCACCTGACCGGTGTGAATGCCGATGCCCATTTCGATCTCGGGCAGGCCTTCCTCGCGATTCTGCTCGTTGATCGCGGCCATCGCCAATTGCATCGCCACGGCGCAGGCGACCGCGCGTTGGGCGTCGTCCTCCTGCCACACCGGGGCCCCGAACAACACGAAGATCGCATCGCCGATGAACTCATCGATGGTGCCCTGATACTGCTTGATCACCGACACCATGGTGGTGAGGTAACGGTTGAGCAGGGCCACCACCCGTTGCGGCGCCAGACGCTCCGACAACGAGGTAAATCCCCTGAGGTCGGTCATGATCATGGTGATCTTGCGCTTTTCTCCGCCGATCTGGAGTCCGGTGGGCGATTCGAGCACGGTCGAGACCACCTCGTCGGTCAGATAGCGGCCGAACGTCTCGCGGATGAAGCGGTTGCGCAGCTCGACCTGCTCGGCGAGGCGCTTGAGCTCGGCCTCGACCCGCTTGCGATCCGACACGTCCGCCCACGAGCCCACGATCTCTTTGGGCTTGCCATCGTCGTCGTTGGTGACAGTGAACGTGTCCTGGATCCAGATGTGGTGGCCGTCGCGATGCCGGAAACGGTATTCGAGGCTGCCGCCGCCCTGGCCGATCAGCCGCTCCAATTCCGCGAACACGCGGTCGGCGTCGTCCGGATGCAGACGCTTGACCCAGAACTTCTTGTCGTCGCGCATCTCCCACGGCGCATAGGCCATGATCGCGTTCAAATTCTCGCTGACGAAGGTGCAAGCATAATCGCCCGAGACTTGGGTGGTGTAGATGATCGCGGGGCTGGCGCCGACCAGGGTCTCGAGGTCGTTCATCAGCGCCATGCGTTCGCCGAGCGCCTGCTCGGCCTTCTTGCGGGCGGAAATATCGGCCCACGAACCGACGATCTCGAACGGGCGGCCTTGGCTGTCGTGGATCACGCGGAACGTGTCCTGGATCCAGATATAATGTCCTTCGCGGTGCCGGAAGCGGTACTCAAGCGTCCCGCCGCCTTTTTCCACCAGTGGCGCCATCTCCTCGAACACGCGCGTGGCGTCCTGAGGGTGTAGACGTACCGTCCAGAAATCCTTGTCCTCCAGCATCTCCCATGAGGAGAAGCCCATGATGCGGGAGACGTTCTCGCTCACGAAGGTGCAGGTATAGTCGCTCGCCTGGTTGGTGTAGACGATCGCCGGCGTCACCGTCATGAGATAGCGCAGCCGCTCCTGTGCCGCCTTCAGCTCGGTGGTGCGCTCGTCTACGCGCCTTTCCAGTTCGTCGTGCGCCTTGCGGAGTTCTTCCTCCTCGTGCTTGCGCGTCCTCAGATCGGTGGCGAAGCCGACCGTGCCCATCTCCTCGCCGCGGTCGCCGTACAGCACCGAGGCGGAGATCAGCACCGGAATGCTGGTGCCGTCCTTGGTCTTGAGCATGCCGTCGAAGCCGGCCACGGTGCCGCCGCGCTTGCGCATCTCGCGCAGCACGTCCTTGGCATGCTCCTCGCTGGCATAAAGCTCCGAGCTCGGGTGGCCGATGACCTCGGCGGCGCGGTGGCCCAGCAGCGTCTCAGCGCCCTCGTTGAACAACACCACCTTGCCGTCCTTGTCGGTGGCGACGATGGCGTCGGTCGAGCTTTCGATCAGCCGCGTCAGGTAGCGCTTGGTGTCTTGCAGCTGGATATTGGCGTCGAGCGCCGCCTGCTCGGCGCGCTTGCTCTCGGTGATGTCGGCCCAGGCGCCGACCAGCTCGCGGGGATTGCCATCTTCATCATTGACCACCCGGAAGCTGTCCTGGATCCAAATGTAATGCCCGTCGCGGTGGCGGAAGCGGTATTCGACGCTGCCGCCGCCGCGCGCGATCAGAGGCGCGCATTCCTCGAGCACGCGAGCGGCATCGTCGGGGTGGAGATGATCCGGCCAGCTTTTCGGGTCGGTGGTCATCTCTTGCGGCGAATAGCCCATGATCGCGCGCAGATTCTCGCTGACGAAGGTGCAGCCGAAATCGTCGGAGGTCTTGGTGGTGTAGATGATGGCGGGACTGACCGAGAGCAGATATTGCAGCCGCTGCCTGGTGCCGCTCAGCTCGGTCTCGATCGACTTGCGCTCGGTGATATCGGCCCAGGCACCGACCAGCTCCAACGGCCGGCCGGCATCGTCGTTGACGACCCTGAACGTGTCTTGGATCCAAATATAATGGCCGCCGCGATGGCGGAAGCGATACTCGACCGTCCCGCCGCCGCGCTCGATCAGCGGGCGCATCTCCTCGAACACGCGCGGCGCGTCCTCCGGATGGAGATGGCCGGGCCAGCATTTCGGATCGGTGGTCATCTCCTCCGGCGAATAGCCCATGATCGCCCGCAGATTCTGGCTGACGAAGGTGCAGGTGAAATCGCCCGAGGCCTGGGTGGTGTAGATGATGGCGGGGCTTACCGCGAGCAGGTATTGGACCCGCTGCTTGGTGCCCGCGCTTTCATGCGCCTTGCGCAGCGGGTCGAGCGCATCTTTGGCGTTGAGTTGCCGGCGCAGCTCGGCGATCTCGTCGAGAAGCTTCTTGCGAGATCTCTTGTCGTCGCTTGAACTGTCCGCAGCCGCGGCGGGAGCAGCTTGCCGCGCGGCCTTGCCCCGCGGCGCCCTGCTTCCGTGATTGCTCAACTCGTCCATGACGCGAGCCTCCTGCGAGGCGAACTTAGAGCTGCGGGGCCGCAACCTGGCATCAGCCACCCGATCGATGGCAACCGGCCGTGGCTGGTTTATCTTAGCAGTCGCACAATCCTCACGCGAGTCGTGGGCGTTTCCGGTGCTTACTCGCCGGTTGCGTCATGCACCATCTCGGCCAGGCGGTCGACGTCCTTGACCAGCAGCGTGCCGCCGCGCCGTTCGATAATCCCAATTCGGGACAGGCGGTTGAGCTCCCTTGTGACGGCTTCCCGGTGGGTGCTGACCCGGCTGGCGATCTCGACATGGGTCGGCGCCGGCACGATGCGCGCGCTCACGCCTTCGCGCGGGCCGAAGTTTGCCAGCCGCAGCAATTCGGCCTGGATGCGGTTGTTTACGGCCAGTGTGCTGAACTCGTAGACCCGCGTGGTCAAGGCCCTGATCGTCTTCACCAGCCGCGGCAGCAAGGCGTGCGCCAGCCCGGTTTCCGACTGGAGCAGCTCCCGGAATGACGCTCCCGATAGGGAGGCGATCAGGCAATTGGTGCGCGCTTCCACGCTTGCCGAGCGTGAACCCCCGTCGATTGCCGGAAACTCGCCGAAAATCTCGCCGGTGCCCATTTCGCGAAAACTCACGGCCTTCCCGACCGTCGAGTAGATGGTTACGCGGACCTCGCCAAGCGCGATGAAGAACACGTCATCGGATTTATCGAGATAATCGAGAATCGGCTCTCCCGGGGCATAGCGCTTCCAGGCGCAGCGCCGCTCGATGCGCTCGATCGCGTCGGGGGTGAGGCCCGCGAAAATGGCGATCCCCTTCAGCGAGTTGCGCTGTTCCTTGGCTTGAGGCTGCGCCATGGCGTTCCCTGCGCCTCTGCAAAACCGGCCAACAATAAACCGGGCCCCACCCGGCGGATATCCCGAAAGAGGCCCGGAAGCGGCCAGCTTCGCCTGTGTGGATCTGGCACGGCAACGGCCGAACGGGTGAGGCGGTGGGCCTTTTCCGACCGGCCAGAACGGCCAAAAACCATGGTTTGCCCGGGCTTTTTGGCGTGTGGCAAATGTCACAGCGCGAATCCGCAAAGCGCGGCATGATTCCATCGCAAGCTCAGGATGGTCTTGAGCGCGATTTTAAGGAGATCGCCATGACCCGCTCCAAGTCACATAACGACCAGTTCTCGGCCGACCGTTCGTTCCCCTATGTGCTGGTGTGCAGCATGCTCGGCAGCATCGTCAGCCTCGCCTCGGTCTGGCTCGTCACCGTTCACTCAGTCGCGCAGGCGATGATCGCTTAGGCTCGCACCGCCCGCGATGATGTGAAGGTCCTCACACCGCACAATGGAAACTCAGAGGATATTCGCCATGACCCGCCCGATGACAAAGCGTCTGTTCCCCCGCGCGATGATCAGCAGCACCGTCGGAACGACCTTGATCAGCATTGCGGCTGTCTGGCTTGTGACCTCCCACGCCTTCGCGCCGGTGGTGGCAACACCCGACACCGCAAACATCGAACAGAAGAAATCCAATCAACCGTCAACTCGTCCGCTCTATCGCTTGTCGCCAATCCCCGCTGGTGCCGACTGGACAACGTAGTTCGCCCGGCTGACTCAGTTTGACGGAGTCTCGATCTCGGCGAGACTCCGTCACCTGTTGCGCAGAGTCTGCGCGACTCTCACCGTCATCGTTCCGAAATTTCTGATGTGATGCGCGCGTGATGTGCGCGACATCGTATTGTTGAGTCGCGCGAAAAAAAAAGAAATCAGAAATGATTTCGGTGTGGCAAATGCCACAGCGTCATTGCGCCGGACGATGCATGATCCCCATACCAGCAATGAGCATCGAGATGATCTCGATCAGCTGGATAGAGGATTTCGCAATGACCCGCTCGATCACCGACACGAAATTTCCGTACGTGCTCGTGTGCAGCACGTTCGGCGCCATCGTCAGCCTCGCTTCGGCGTGGCTCGTTACCGCTCTCACCTACGCCCCCGTGGTCGTGGCCTAGGAGGCAATTCAATGTCGATCTCGGGGGACAGGGTCGCGCGCAAGACGAACGGCATCGGGGGCAACACACATTCCCTCGATGATAAGGTGAAGTCTCATCTGTTCGACGCGCTCGGCCGCACTCTCGATAGCATCGTCATCGGCGTGATCATCGTGGCCGACCATGGTCGCATCCTGCACGCCAACCAAGCCGCGCAACGCATGCTCGACGCCAGATCGCCGATTATTTCCCTTGGCGGCTGTCTCGGCGCATTGCAAGGCGAGCTGACCAAGGAGCTGCGGCGAGCGATCGCCACGGCGCAGGCCGATGCCAGCGTCATCGGCGCGGCCGGCATCGGCGTTCCGCTGGTCGACAAGAACATGATTGCCGCCACCGCCCATGTTCTGCCGCTGGCCTGCGCCAATCGGCCCACCTCCCGGGAGGACAGACAAACCGCCGCCGCGGTATTCGTGACGCCGAGCGCGGTATCGCCCGCCGATTTCGGCACTGTGGCGCGCATCTTCAGTCTCACTCCGGCGGAGGCGCGCCTGCTGGAGCATCTCGTGTCGGGCGCGAGCCTGACCGAGGCGGCGTCGGCGCTCGGCATCACCGAGGCGACGGCGCGTACGCATCGCAATCACATCTTCACCAAGACCGGGGTGTCGCGCCGCACCGATCTGCTGGCCCTGGTCAGCCGCCTCGTCCCTCCCATCCGCCGCCCACGCTGACAATTGTGCGACCGCGCCATCGACCGAACGGCTTACACCGCTCGGTCAATGCGGCACGCGCGCCGGCTTGGCTAGCTTTCTGTCTCGACGAGACCGTTGAGGAGACAGAACAGCAACCGGATCGTAACCCCCACGATCCAATGGAGGATCGGATGAAAACCACTCTAAGCATGATCGCCGCGCCCGCCGCGGCGATGACCCTGGTCAAGGGAGCGCTCCTGGCCGGAGTGCTGTTGGCGTTGGCCCCCGGCGCGGTCTTAGCCGACGTGCCCGACAAGGGCACGACCCCTTACGTCACCCATTTCATTTTCCGCCCCTTGCAGAGCATCGAGATTCCCGAACTCGGCACCGCCACCGTGCTCGAAGCGGTCGGCACCACCGAGAATCTGAAGGGCGAAAAGATGCTCGACAAGATGTCGGCGCGCTGCACGGCGCTGAGCGTCGATTCGGGGGCCAAGAAATATATCGACGGCGCCTGCGTCCTGGCCGATGCCGACGGCGATAAGATCTTCTCGACGTTCGACACCCGCGATCTCGACAAGTCGCAACCCGAGATGGATTGCGGCACCCACATCATCACCGGCGGTACCGGCAAATACGCCGGCATCACCGGCACCGAGCCGTTTGCCTGCGTCACCATGCCCAATCTGGCCGGCGCCGGCAATTACACGGCGACGGACATCCCGCACAACACGACTTGGGAAATCAAGAAATAGCGGCCTCGCTCCCTAGCGCGAGGATCGGGCGGACGGTCCCGCCCGGTGGGCTGGCATGGTGCCACATGCCAGCCTTTCTTATGGCGATGGGTCGCTTCCGGCGTTTATGAGCGATTCACGCGTTCAAGCGTTATTGATCATCTGACCTTCGTCACAAGGAGAAGCCATTCATGCATATCGACCTGGAGCAAGCCGAGAAGGCCATCGCCGCCGCCCGCAAGGAGGCTGTGACCCTCAAAACCAAAATGTGTATCGCCGTGGTCGATTCTGGCGCCAATCTGCGGGCCTTTGTGCGCATGGACGATGCGTGGGTGGGTTCGATTGACATCGCCATCAAGAAAGCCAGGACCGCCTGCTTCTTCACCATGGGGTCGGGCGAACTCGGCAAGTTGTCGCAGCCGGGCAAGCCGCTTTATGGCATCGAGCACTCCAATGGCGGCCTCATTACCTTTCCTGGAGGCCTGCCGATCATCCAAAATGGCGAGCTGTTCGGGGCCATCGGCGTCAGTGGCAGCTCGGTGGAGAACGATCACAAAGTCGCCGCCGCAGGGTGCAAGGTCCTCGGCGAAAGCCAGCTCGCCGACCATCACTTCGCCCGCATGATGAGTCTCGGCGCATAGGAATCAAGGATGGGACGGGGCGGCGCGCCCCAACCGTGCGCAAACCGCGGCCTTTGGAGAGTTGTGTTGCCGCCCGTCCCATGCTTTCTTTCCCCGCCTTTTTGGGGAGATAGCCCGAGATGACGAGTCCGAGCGCGCGCAAGGCCAAATCCGGGCGCGCCGGCGCAGAAATGTTCGAGAACGTCACCAACCCTTTTTGCGGGACGCTGCCCGACGACCTCACCGTCGAGCGGACGGACAAGGGTCTGAAAGTCGTCAACAACGGCTGTAGCCAATCGGTGGCAGGCTTCGAGCGCAAGCTCCCTCCGGCCAATCCGCAGGTCGGCGGCAAGGATGTCGAGCTCAACACGGCTATCAAGGCAGCCGCCAAGCTGATCGGCAAGGCCAAGCTTCCTCTTTATGGCGGGCTCGCCACCGACGTCGAGGGCATGCGCGCGGTGCTGGCGCTGGCCGAACGCTCGGGCGGCGTCGTCGACCACGCCCTGAGCGAGGCGCAATACCGCAACTTCAAGATCGTGCAGTCGACCGGCTGGATCATGTCGACCCTGACCGAGACGCGCAACCGCGCCGATCTCATCATCATCGCCGGCAGCGACGTCCATAAGCTCCACCCCCGGTTCTTCGAACGTATCGTCTCGCCGCCCGACTCAATGTTCGACGTGACGGCGCCGAAACGAACAGTGGTGTTCATCGGCAAGGGGCTCGACCGCTCCGGCGCCAAAGGCTCGCGCATTGGCGAGGTGATCACGCTCGCCTGCGACAACGAGCGGGCTGGCGATGTGGTGGCGTTGCTCAGGGCCCGGCTGCGCGGCTTTACCGTCACGCCGCCCAAGGCCTACGGGGTGAAGCTGGCCGAGGTCGATGCGCTCGCCGAGTTGTGCCGCAACGCCAAATACGGCGTGGTGGTGTGGGCGCCGCCCTCGCTCAACTTCCCTCATGCCGACCTCGCCGTCGAGCAGTTCACCGGCCTGGTGAAGGACCTCAATCAGACCACGCGCTTCGCCGGGCTGGCGGTCGGCGGCGCCGAAGGAGCGGTGACCGCGTCGGCGGTGTGCACCTGGATCAGCGGCTATCCGCTGCGCGTGAGCTATGCCAGCGGCGCGCCAGACTACGACCCTTACCGCCACGCCATCGGCCGCATGCTGAAAGACGGCGAGGGCGATCTCCTGGTGTGGATCGCCTCGATCTCGCCGATGCTGGTGCCGCCCCCGACCAAGCTCCCCACCATCGTGCTCGGCACCCCCGGCCTCGCCCTGACCGAAACGCCCGAAGTGTTCGTACCCGTAGGCACGCCCGGGCTCGATCACGCCGGGCGCCTCGTGCGCGTCGACAATGTCGTGTCGTTGCCGCTCAAGGATCTTGGGCGGGCCGAACTACCAGTCGCCGCCGATGTGGTCGCGGCCATCGAAGCGGCACTTTAAGTCCGGGATCCCATCACATGCTGATCAAGCTGACCGGCGGCAAAATCTACGACCCCGCCAACAAAGTGAGCGGCGAGGTTCGCGACATCTATGTCGAGGACGGCAAGATCGTCGCGCCGAAACCGAATGCCAGGCCAGATGCGACCTACGACGTGAAGGGCCGGGTGGTCATGGCCGGCGCCATCGACCCGCACACCCATATCGGCGGCGGCAAGATGACCATCGCCCGCATGCTGTTGCCGGAAGACCATCGCGGCGACCCGGTCACCCGCACCGAGCTCACCCGCGCCGGCTCCGGCCGCTCCGTGCCCTCGACCCATGTCACGGGCTATCGCTACGCCGAGATGGGCTACACCGCCTGCTTCGAGCCGGCCATGCTGCCCGCCAATGCCCGCCAGGCGCATATGGAGATGGGCGACACGCCAATGGTCGATAAGGGCGCTTTCGTCATGCTCGGCTCTGACGATTATTTTCTGCGCCAGCTCGCGGCCAAGAACGACTTCAAGGCGATCAAGGACTACGTCGCCTGGACCATGCACGCCGCGCAAGCGATCGCCGTCAAGGTGGTCAACCCGGGCGGCATCAGCGCCTTCAAATTCAATCAGCGTGCGCTCGATCTCGACGAGGAGCATGTCTATTACCACGTCACGCCGCGGCAGATCATCCAGACGCTCGCGCGCGCGATCCAGGAGCTCGGCGTCACCCATCCCTTGCACATCCACGGCTGCAATCTCGGCGTGCCCGGCAATATCGAATCGACCCTGGCCACGGTCCGCGCCTCCGAAGGTTTGCGCATGCATATGACGCACACCCAGTTCTTGAGCTACGGCACCGAAGGCGACCGCAAGTTCTCCTCGGGCGCCGCGCGCCTCACCGAGCTCGTCAACAAGACCCCTAACGTCTCGATCGACGTCGGCCAGGTGCTATTCGGCCAGACCTGCACCGCCTCGGGCGACAGCATGCGCCAATACGCCATTGGCAGGAGCGCGCATCCCAAGAAGCCGGTGATCATGGATATCGAGTGCGACGCAGGCTGCGGCGTGGTGCCGATGCGCTATCGCGACAAGAGCTTCGTCAACGCCATGCAATGGGTGATCGGGCTCGAGACGTTCCTGCTGTTCGACGATCCGTGGCGCATTTTCCTCACCACCGATCACCCGAATGGCGCGCCGTTCTTCTTTTACCCGCATCTCATCAGGCTGCTGATGGACAAGGGCTTTCGCGACGACATGTTGCAGAAGATCAATCCGGACGCGCAGGCTCAGAGCGAGCTGCTTAAGACGCTGACCCGCGAATATACGCTGGACGAGATCGCCATCCTCACCCGCGCCGGTCCGGCCAAGAGCTTGGGCCTCCAGGATCTCGGTCATCTGGGGATAGGCGCCCGCGGCGACATCACCGTCTATCGCGACGATCCCAACCGCGAGGCGATGTTCGCCACGCCCGAATATGTGTTCAAGAACGGCGAGCTGGTGGTGAAGAACGGCAAGGTGGTGAAGGTGGTGCAGGGCGCGACCCATGTGGTGCGGCCCGACTACGACAAATCGATCGAGAAGCCGCTCAACGATTATTTCGACCGCTATCTCACCGTGCGCATGGACAATTTCAAGCTCGCCGACGAGGAAATCATCCGCGGCGACAAGGGCGCCATCATCGTGCAGTCGACCGGAGCGCGCGCCGCCTAGCCGCGAGCCTCAATCGGCCGGCTTGGGCGGTCGGCCGAGAATATCGAAATCGGCCTCCTGCAATTGGTATTTCTGCACCACGCTCGATGTCGCGGCCAGCGCGCGCTGACACGCCTCATGCGCGGACTTCCTCTCCGCCTCGTCGATGGTGCCGCCGTCGGTCACCTTGTCGGCGGTGTCGTAGCAACTCTGCATGTCCTGGGCCCGCGCGGGTTCGGCCGCCGTGGCGAAGGCCAGCACGAACAGGGAGAACAGGGTCAGATTCCGGGCAAGCATTTGAATGCCTCTCATGGGGCCACGCGGCTGACCGATATTTAGGAATGCCGCCCAAATATGATAAGGCCCGAGTGAGACTCGGGCTGATACGGGGGTGCCATGCTGCATTCGGGTCCTTCTCTGGACAAGCCGGTCCAATTGCCGACCCTGCTGGAGGTCGGGCTGAAGCATCGCCCGGGCCACCCGGCTCTGATGTCTTTGGAGGAGTCCTGGTCGTGGTCCGAGCTCGAGCAGCGCACGGACCGGCTTGCCGGCCATTATCTCGCGCTTGGTCTCAAGCCCGGCGACCGCGTGGCGTCGCTGATGCCGAACCGCACCGCGCTGATCGCCCATTACCTCGCCTGCTTCAAGGCCGGCCTGGTCACGACGCCGCTGAACTATCGCTATACGCCGTCAGAGATCGATCATGCCCTTGAGGTGAGCGGGGCACGCATCATTTTGGCCCATGCCGAGCGCGCCGCCGATATCGCCGCGAGCAAGGCGGCCAAGCTGCCGCTCGGCGTCATCACCTACGGCACGGAAGGCGACGGCAATGTGTGCCTCGAGCGATTGGTCGCGACCGAGCCGCCTACCACAATCCTGCCGGCGCCCGAGCCGGACGCGCCCGCTGCCATCTTCTTCACCTCCGGAAGCACCGGCCCCGCCAAGGGCGTGACCCATACCTTCGACTCCCTCGGCTGGATGTTCGCCAGCGTGGCCAAGGGCTACGCACTGACCCAAGCCGATATCATGCTGCCGGCTTCGTCCTGCTCGCATGTTGGCGGATTCTCCTTCGCCATGGCCGCGCTCGCGACTGGCGCCCCGGTGGCCTTGGCGCGAGCCTTCGACCATGCTGAACTCGGGCCGCTGTTGCGCGCCACCCGCCCGACGGTCATGACCGTACTGCCGGCGACGCTGATGCATCTCATCCGCGAACCTGACACCACGCCTGAAGATTTCAGCTCGCTCAGGCTTACCCGCTCGGGCGGCGACAAGGTGGCCACCGAGCTTGAGAAGGAGTTCTACGAGCTGACCGGGCAAGAGATCCATGAGGGTTACGGCATGACCGAGCTTGGCATCGCCGCCAACAATCCGCCGACCGGCCTCGACAAGCTCGGCTCGATCGGCCTGCCGAATCCCGGCTTCGTGTTTTCCATCCGCGCCGAGCAGGGAAGCGAGACGGCGGACGGCCGGGAAGGGCGCGTGTTCATCACCGCGCCGAGCCGCTCATGCGGCTATTGGAACGACTCCAAGGCCACCGCCGAAGTGTTCCATGACGGCTGGCTCGATACCGGCGATGTGATGAAGGCCGACCAAGACGGCTATTTATGGTTCTGCGGCCGCAAGAAGCAGATCATCGTGCATGACGGCTCCAACATCGCGCCTCAGGAGGTCGAGGACGCCCTGCTGAACCACCCTTCGGTCGAGGCGGTGGGCGTGATCGGGGTGCACGATCTCCTGCACGGCGAGAATGTCCGCGCTTATGTCGAGCTGAAGCAGGACGCGGCGAAGCCGAGTGCGGCCGGGCTCATTCAATTCGCCCGCGCCAGCGTCGGCTACAAGGCACCCGAGGAGATCGTGTTCCTCGCCAAGATGCCGCTCAATCCCACCGGCAAGGTCGACCGCGCCGCGCTGAAGAAAATGGCGGCCGGCGACCACGCCCACCACATCTAGGTCAGCCCCATTTCTTGCCGAGCGCGTCGAGCCCGGAATTCTTAAGCTCGGCCGGGCTCATCACGATCCTCAGGCGGCACTCGGCGTCGAAATTGAGAAAGAACGGTTCGGCGATCTTAGGGATGTCCGAAGGGCCGGCGACCTCGACCACCAGCAGCGCCGCTCTCATGCCGTCCTCTTCAGTGAAATAGACCGCCTCGGGCTTAAGCTCTTCCAGGATCTTTTGCAGGATCTCGCCCGCTTTGCCGTCGCGGACCAGGGCGTTGAACGGCTCGGTGGGAAACATGGCGTGCAGCAGCATCCTCATGGTTGGCCCTCCTCGTTTCTGGTCGGTTCACTCCGCGGCCTCAACCATATCCGCTAGGATCGCGGTGAGCACCCTCGAACCCTTGTCCGGCGTTGCAAGCGTGGGATCGCCGAAGCTTCCGCTTGGCGCGTAATTAGGGGCGGATGGGTCGTCGGGCGAGAGCGGCCCGCGTGCCGGCCCCGCGGGTGAGAACGGCATCGGCTCGGCCCTGGTCATGTCGACCAGCTCCGGCGCGATCGCCAGCATCAGCGAGGTCTCGATCTCGTCGGCATGCGTGCCGTAAGGCTGCTGCTTCAGCGCGCGCGCGGTTTCCTTGAAGCGCGGTCCCGCAAAGAGTTTCACATGGCGGATCCGCGAAGGATTACGACAGGCGTTTACGGCAAGTTCAACCGGCGCGATGGTACTGAGGCCGGTATCGAGAATGATGACGCGCCAGGCGCCAAAGCCAAGGAGGGCATCGGTGATCTCGGTGACGACCGCTTGGAAGGTCTGATTGGAAAGACTGACGCTGCCGGCATAGGCGGCGAAGGCCGGGTAGACGCCGTATGTCAGCGTGGGCCAGATCAGCGCGTCGATCCGCTCGGCCAGCGTTCGGGCAAAATACCCGGCAAAGACCTGGTCGGTGGCCATGGGCATGTGCAGGCCATGCTGCTTCGAGCCGGCGCCGATCGGCAGGATCGCCGCGGCGTGCCCGGCCAGTCTCTCTTTCACCCGGTCCCAGGTGAGACCGGCGACCTCATGCGGCGACGTGTCGTGCTTCATCACTCAACGATCATAGCGGCAAGCGTGTCCAGACGGTCAGCCTCTTCGGCCGGCTTGTCCCAGCGGACGCGGTGGATACGGGGAAAGCGCATGGCCACGCCCGATTTGTGCCGGGTCGAGCGATGCACCGAATCGAAGGCCACCTCGAACACGAGCTTGGGCTCGACCTGGCGCACGGGGCCGAAACTGTCGACCGTGTGGTTACGCACGAAAGCGTCGAGCACCTTCAGCTCCTCGTCGGTGAAGCCGAAATAGGACTTGCCCACCGGCACGAGTTCAGGCTCGCCGCCTTCGCCCATCCGCCAGGCGCCGAACGTGTAGTCCGAATAATAAGACGAGCGTTTGCCGCTGCCCCTTTGCGCATACATCAGCACGGCATCGATGGTGAGCGGCGCGCGCTTCCATTTATACCAATGGCCCTTGGGACGCCCGGCGATGTAAGGGCTCATCCGGCGCTTGAGCATCAAGCCCTCGATGCCGGTCGCGCGCGCCCCGGCCCACAACGCTTCGAGCTCCTTGACCGAGCCGAAATCGATGATGCCGGAGATGTCGGTGCGGCGCGGACCATGCGCCTGGTGCCAGGCCTCGAGCCGTGCCCGGCGCTCGACGAAGGGTAGCGCGCGCAAATCCTCCTCGCCCTCGAACAACATGTCGTAGAGCCGGATATGCCCCGGGTGCGATTTGAGCATGGCTACCGTCACGGTCTTGCGGTTGAGCCGCTGCTGGAGATCGTTGAACGGCGCGACCTCGCCGTCCCGCATCACCAGCAGCTCGCCGTCGAGCACCACCCCCTCTGGCAGGGCTTCGACCAATTCGGGAAAGGCGCCGGAGATGTCGTCGCCGGTGCGGGAGAACAGCCGCTTCTCGCCGCCTTGATGGGCGGCTTGCACCCGGATGCCGTCCCATTTCCACTCGGCGACGAAGTCGGTGGGCTCGATCGACTGAATCTCCTTGTACTCGATCTGATGCGACAGCATCAGCGGCCGGAACCTCGCGCGGCCTTCCATCTCGGGGCGCGGCCCTTGGCCGGCCAGCCAGGCAAACAGCTCCTGGTAAGGCGGGCTCAGCCCGTGCCACACCTCCTCGATATCGGCCAGCGGTACGCCGGACCAGTCGGCCAGCGCCGTTTTGGCCAGCCGCGCCGAGACGCCGACCCGGAGCGCCCCGGTCATCAGCTTGAGCAGGGCCCAGCGCCCGGCAGCATCGAGTTGATCGAGCCAGGTGGCAAGCAGGGCAGGGGCCTCGGTTGGCGGCGCCGCCTGCAATGCCGCGACGATCTCAGCGAGCCGTGGCGGTTTGCCGCTTGTCGTGCCGCCCGGCCAGATCAGCGCGATGGTCTCGGCGGTATCGCCCACATAGTCGCGCGACAGGTCGAACAGCACCGGATCGACCCGCGGGCCCAGCAGCTCGCTCAGGATGCGCCGCACCGGCAGCCGGAAGAACAATCCGTCGGTCAGCGCCGCCAGCGCATAGCCGCGATCGGGATCGGGCGTCTCGGCGAAATAGTCGGCCAGCAGTCGGAGCTTGTCGTTGCGCGACGGCGTATAGGCCAGCCGGTCGAGCAGCGCGGCAAAGGCCTTCACTGGTCCTCGTCCTCGCGGCCGATGAGCGCAAGCGCGCGGCCTTTGCGTCCCGTCATCTGGATGTGATGCAGTAGCGCATCCTCGCGCCCGTGGGTGACCCACACCTCCTCGGCCCCGGTTTCGGCGATGGTCTCGGTCAGTTCGCGCCAGTCGGCATGATCGGAGATCACGAGCGGTAGCTCGACGCCCTGCTGGCGTGCCCGGGCGCGGACCCGCATCCAGCCCGAGGCGAACGCGGTGAGAGGATCCGGCAGCCGGCGCGACCAGCGGTCGGCGATGGCCGAAGGCGGGGCGAGCACGATTTCGCCTTTCATCTCCTCCCGCTTGGCGCCGGTCGCCGATCGCAACTCGCCGAGGCGCACGCCGTAAGATTCATACAGCGCGCAGCAATCGATCAGCGCGCCGTGCAGATAGATCGGGCGGTCGTAGCCCGCTTCGCGCAGCAACGCGATCAGCCGTTGGCATTTGCCGAGGCCATAGACGCCAACCACATGGCAGCGGTCGGGAAACTGTGCGCGCGACTTGAGCAGCTTGGCCACCTCCTCGCGCACGTCGCCGTGTTGGAACACCGGCAGGGCAAAAGTCGCCTCGGTGATGAACAGATGGCATGGCACCAGCTCAAACGCGGGGCAGGTGGGGTCGGCACCGCGCTTATAGTCGCCCGACACCACCACGCGCGCGCCTTGCCACTCGATCAGCACCTGCGCGCTGCCGAGCACATGGCCGGCGGGGTAGAGCGTTACCGTGGCGTCGCCGATGGCGATAGGTTCGCCGTACGCGGCGATCTGGGTGCCCGAGCGGGCCGGCGTGCCGAGTTTGGTGGTCATCACCCCGAGCGTCTCGCGCGTGGCGAGCACGTGATCATGCCCTGGCCTGGCGTGATCGGAATGGCCATGGGTGACGACGGCGCGCTTGGCCCCGCCATAAGGGTCGATGTGAAAGCCGCCGGGGCGACAATAGAGGCCCTTGCGATTGACCGTGAGCCAGCTGTCGAACCGATCGGGTCTCATTTCATTCCGGGCTGTGCTGAACAAATCACGGTTCTAGGGGCTCCCACGCAGCAAATTGCTACCTGTAATTGCAGTGAATCCAGTTGTACTCCATGCGGTTGCTAAACCTTTCGTAGGTCGCGCGCCGAAGATGCAGCATAGTCGAGCCGATGCGGCGGGCGGGTGTTCGCCTTGTGGGGGGCAGTTAGCAAGCGGGTTGCGGCCGGGCTCCGCGCTGGGGTCGTGAGCCTTGCCCTCGCCATCAACCTGGCACCGCCCAGGGCCTGCGCGGAATCCGAAGCCCCACGCAACGAATTCTTCACCGGCTTCGAAGCGAGCGACAACTACGCTAGCGCGTATTTGGGCGGCGGCTATGCCTTCGGCAAGGGACTCTATGCGCCCGGCTGGAGGCTCAGATCCGTCGCCAGTTACGGCCGCTATCGCTACGACGGCACGCTTCCGTAGGCGTCGACAATGTAGCGATCGAGTTCGATGGCGAGGAATATTTCGGCTCAGCTCTGGTCGGTTATCAATTCCATCCGGGCGGCCGTCTGATCGTAAGGCTCTTCGCCGGAATCGAATCGGATAGCCAGATCATCTCGCCGCACGATCCCAACAACAGCGTGCAAGGCAGCGCGCTCGGTCTCAGGCTGCAAGCTGAAACCTGGACCAATCTCTCGGAGCGATACTTTCTATCCGCCGACGCTTCTTATGGCACGGCGTTCCAGGAATATTGGGCGCTGGCGCGGCTTGGGCTTCGGCTGGGCGAGCGAGTCTCGTTAGGGCTGGAAGGCGGCGCGCTCGGCAACGAGGAATATAACGCCGGGCGCGGCGGCGGATTCGCGCGCGTGAATTTCCACGCCACGGAGGTCACGCTGTCGAGCGGCTTCACCGGCAACTATCTCGAAGACGATCCGAGCTTCTATGTCGCCCTCGGGCTCTACCGGCCGTTTTGAGATTGGCATGAGGCGGGACCAAAGTGCACTGCCGGCCCCGCTCCGGCAGTGCTTGGCCTCTTCAGCTGACCGACCTTGACGGTTGAACCGGAGACCGGCTCGCCAAGACGGCGTCGCCCTCTTTGGTCGTGCATCCTGTGTAAGAGGGATGTCCGTGGATGACTTACCCGCAGGACTCTCTCCAACGCGAAGCATGACACGAAGACGACAGCCAACGCAAACGAGAGTTCAGTCTTACCCGCATTTTCTTTTTTCAGTTGGCGGCGTCAGATGAGACTTGACGTGCGGCTCGTGCAACACGATGCGCGCGCGAGCGCGGCGAGCTTGCTAAGGCGAGCGATGGCGCTGCGCTGCGTGGTGCGCGAAATTCTATCGCTTTGTCAAATCCATACGCGGAGAAGGTTACGGAGCCGCTTGCGTGGCGCCGGTGGCGGGCTCCGCCGGCTTCAATTCGGCGACGGGCGGCTTGCCTTGTCCGGGCGTAAGCGGACCGCGCCACTCCTCGAAGCGCTTTTGCAGCTCCTCGCCATGTGCGCTCCACCACGCATCGTCGAATTTGAGCGCCTTTTTGAAGTTGTCGGGCGCGGTCGGAAGGAATCCCTTCATCTCGACATCGATGACGGGGTGCTTGCCGACCAGCTCGAGTGCCGATTTCCGCATCGGGCCATAGGCGATGAGCTGTGCTTGTGCCGCCAGCCGGGCCGGGTCGGTGGCAAAGGTGATGAAGCGCATGGCCCCGTCTTTATTCTTCGCGCCTTTGGGGATGGCCCACAGGTCGAGGTCGTAAACCTGGCCGTCCCAGATCACGCCGAGCCGCTGGCGGTCGCCGACCGCGGCGCGGAAGATGCGGCCGCTATAGCCCGCCGCCATCGCCACCTTCTTCTCCAGCAGCCAGGTGATCGGCTCTTGCGCATTGTCCCACCAATAGACGTCGGCCTTGATCTTATCCAAGGCCTTGAAAGCGCGATCGACGCCTTCCGGCGTGGCAAGGTCGGTATAGACGCTGGCCGGATCGACGCCGTCGCCGAGCAGCGCCAGCTCGAGCGTGTAACGTGCTCCGTCGGGCAAGGCTCGCTTGCCGGGAAACTTCTTGGTGTCGAGTAGGTCGGCGATCTGCGCGGGCTGGGCCTTGCTGAAGGCTTGGCGATCGTAAGCGATCGCCGTCGACCAGGCCACGCTCGCCACCCCGCACGAGGATAGTCCGCCCGAATAGAAATCCTGTTCGGCGCTCTCCCCTGAAGGCGCCGCGCCGAGACTTGATGCCTCGATCGGCTCGAGCAGCCCGTCATCGCAAAGAATGCCGAGCGTCGCCGCCGAGACGTCCACCACATCGACCGCGGGCGCGTCCCCGCCGATCAGCTCCTTGAGCTTGGCGAGCGTGCCGTCATAGATTTCGGTCGAGATGCTGGTGCCGGTTTCCTTGGCGTATGGCTCGAAATAGGCGATCTCCTGCGACTGGCCATAGGCGCCGCCCCAGGTGGCGATGCTGAGCGTATCCTCGGCCCGGGCGCCGGCCGAAGCGCTGAGGCATGCGGCGAGCGCAGCGGCAAGCGCGCAGCGCCGGCCGATGGCGTCGGCTACCGCCAGCATTCCGCGAACTTGGTGATCGAGTTGCGAAGACACCGTCATGCTCTCAGTTGCATCAGCGCGGCGATACTTGCTTGGACGCTGGGTTCGTCTGCACCGACCCATCGCCCAGGGTTGGCCGGTCTGCCCTCCGGATCATTGGCTGCGACAAGGCTCCACTGATCGAGATGAGCGGCGGGGACTCCGTGCTGAGCCGAGAAGCGCTTAACGGCTGCGCGTGATCGGCCACGAACAAGTTCCAATCGATCGTCTGCTGCCCCAGATCGACGTCCCCGGATCCGGAAATCACGCCGCGGCTTGTTTGCATGGTGAACGTATCGCACCAAATATGGCCGCTAGCGAGGCGGCAATTGGCGTTGAGTTGGTCGAATAGCGTGACGCTGTTGCGGCTCCACCCGTCGCCATCGAGCGGAGTCGCCGCCGTCAGCAGCCGGGTAATATCGACCGGGACGGCGCCGTTTTGGGCGTCAACCTTGAAGCTCCCGGCCACCCCCTGGGCCAGTTCATCGTAAGTGCGACCCTCGGCCGAGAACTCGGCTCTCAACCCGCCAGTCCCGTTGACTGGGACATCGAGCGCGAGCTGCTTCAAGCAGTCATCGACCGGCACCCCCGAAATCGTCGCCGTGGCGGTAGCCGTCGTGCGGTCTTGCGACAAGTCGAGGCCGACGCGGCCCGTTGCCGAGCCGCCGCACAACTCGAGCTCGCCCACGTCGCCCGCGACCAAACCTTGCTTGGCGCTGATGGTGAACCCGCCGCGCCCCAGCGCGACGACGGGGGCGGTGATCTCGGCCGCCGAGATGCGCAAGTCAGCGTCGACATATTTCAACAGAGGCTGACTTCCCTGCGCGGCTTCCGCCGCCTCTGGCGCCACGCCGCTCCTGAGATAGGGATCGAGCGCGAGCCGGTCGAAGGCAAGCGTGCCGTCGACGCGTGGCCGCGGCCCAGGCGTGACGGCAAGCAGGCCGACCGCCTCATTGCCGTCAAGCGCGAAGGTGCCGTCGTCGAAAGTCAGCGTCGTGCCATTCCAATGCGCCATGCCGGATGCCGACAAATGTTGCAGGCTTTTGCCGGCGGGCAACGGGACGCCGGTCCATCTGAGAAAGTCGCGGGCGTTCGCCATCTCGGCCTGCATATCGCCGTCGAGCTGAAGCCCGTTACCGAACGACGCCGTGCCGGCGACCTTGGCCGCTACCGGCCTGGCCGTAAGGGTCAAGCTGACCGGAATGCGGAGGCCGTCCGCGCTGTTGGCGGGCGCTCCGGTCTCAAGCGCAAAGCGGACGGTCTCGCCTCTGAGCTGGAATGAGCCTGAACTCGACATCGCCCCCATTCCCGAGCTGACGTCGAAGCGGCCGTCGATCTTTTCGATCGCTTCGGTTCCGTCTGCCGTCGGCATGTGGATGGTTCCGCTGCGCAGGCGGAGCACGCCGACCGGGGCGCCGCTGAGCAGGTTCACCACCTTCGCTTGGAGTGTCTGATCCGGTCCCATCACCAGCGACGGTGCCTCTTTCAACGTGATGTTGGGCCTGAGCAGCCTCAAGGCATCGACCTTGATGCGACCAAACAACAGCTCGGCGAGATCGAGCGAGAGCCTGGCGTCGCTGGTCGCGATCGATTTCACCAATGGCAGGCGCGAGGCATTGGTGACTTCAAAGCCGCTCCTGATCGCCACGTCGGGGAAATACTGGACGCTCAACGGGCCGGTCAGCTTGACCTCTCCTCCGGTCCAGGCGGACAGCGCGTCGGTGACCCGGGCGGCAAGGCGCGCTTGGTCGCCGAACTGGCGCGGCAGTGTCGCCAGGCCGGCAAGAAGAACGGCAATCAGGCCGAGAAGAAGCCATTTCCAAGAGATTTGGCGCGGCTTCATGCGGTCCCTACCCACCCGTTCCGGACGTGAGCCTCAGACCGAGACTCCGCCCTGTTGCCATTGCGCTAAGACCCCGTCTTTCTATCTCGATTGGGGCGAGATAGCGAGACCAACTCCCGCATTTTGTTGGTGATTACGAAATGCGGAGGGCCCATTCGGGGCCGGTGGCGGCCGTGGCCGTCCGGCTCATCGACGCCCCGGGCCTGCTGCCGACGATGATTCCGTGCAACAACAGCACCGGCGCCAGGCTCACCACAACGATGGTGAGCGCGGACAGTCCGGCCTCCTCGTAGCGGTAGAGCGAGACCAGGGTGAACACCTGGGTGGCGAGCGTGTCGAAGTTGAACGGCCTGAGCAAAAGTGTCGCGGGCAGCTCCTTCATCGAATCCACGAACACCAGCAGCGCGGCGGCGCCGAGCGCCGGCCTGAGCAGGGGCAGATGCACCTTGAACAGCATCTCGCTGATCGTGGCGCCGAGCGTGCGTGCGGCGGCATCGATATTGCGGGAGACTTTACTCAAGCCCGCCTCGACCGCGCCAAGCGATGCGGCGAGGAAGCGGATGGTGTAGGCGAGCACGATGGCGAAGGCGGTGCCTGACAGCACCAGACCGGTGGACACGCCGAACAGGGAGCGCATCAGCGCGTCGACCGAATTGTCGAGGCCGGCGAGCGGAATGAGCAGGCCGATGGCCAGCACCGTGCCGGGCACCGCATAGCTGATGGCGGGCAGCGTGCTCGCCCCCTGAATGAGCGCCGAGCGCGTCTGCCGCCTGGCATAAGCCAGCACCACGGCGAAGCCGACCGCAAGCATCGACGCCGCGGCGGCAAGCAAAAGACTGTTTAATGCGGCGCGCCAGAATTCCGGCGCCAACCCCGCGGCCACATGAGCGAGCGCGTCGTGAACGAGCACACCGCCCGGAAACACGAAGCCGAACAGCACCGGCAGCGCGCAGGCCAGTGCCGCAAGGGCGCCCCGCGTGCCGCCGAGTGCCTCTTCCGGCAGGTCGCGATATTTGCCGGTGGTGTGATGGAAGCGGCGCTTGGCCCTCAGCGCGCGCTCGAGCAACAGCAGCGCAAACACGAACAGCAGCATGACGCAGGCGAGTTGCGCCGCGCCGGCGAGGTCGTTGCGGTCCAGCCAAGTGTCGTAGACGGCGACCGTCAAGGTTCGCACGCCGAAAAATTCGACCGCGCCGATATCGTTGAGCGTTTCCATCAGCGCGAGCGCGACGCCTGCGGCGAGCGCCGGGCGCGCCAGCGGCAAGGCGACTTGCCAGAACGTCTGTGACGCCGTGCGGCCGAGCGTGCGGCTCACCTCCAACACGCATACCGATTGGGCGATGAAGCTCGCCCGCGCGGTGATGTAGACGTAAGGGTAGAGCACCGCGCTCATCACCGCGATGGCGCCGCCGAGGCTGCGGATGTCGGGGAACCAATAGCTTCGCGCGTCCCGCCAGCCGAACAGATCGCGCAACGCGGTCTGGACCAGCCCGGAATAATCGAGCAGCTCGAGATAGGTATAGGCGATGATATAGGTCGGGATCGCCAGCGGCAGCAGCAGCAGCCATTGGAAATAGCGGCGTCCCGGGAAGCGGTACATGGTGACCAGCCAGGCGGTGCCGGTGCCGATCACCAGGCTCAAACTGCCGACGCCGGCCATCAGCAGTAGCGTGCGGCGGAGCGCCCCCGGCAGCACGTTTTCGATCAGATGCGGCCAGGTATCGCCGCTCGGCTTGAATGCGATGACGGCGATGGCGAGGATCGGCAGGAGCGCGATCAGCGAGATAAGGAGCGCCGCCGCCGACCAGCCGAGATTGCCGCTCTCTTTGAGCCGCGCCAGCCGCCGGCGCAGAGACAGGCGCTCGGCAACCGCGGCGCGGGCCATCGCCTCTCCTCTAGCGGCGTTGGGCGAGGCCGTCCCCGCCTCCCTTGCGCCCCGTCGCCATCAGCGCCGCGACCGCCTCCGGCGACAGCCGCTGATCAGCCTCTTGCAGCACGTCGGCAAACACATTGGCGGCATCGAGCACGGGATCGACCAGGTCGGAGCCGGTAAGCGCCAGCGCGCAGGCGCGCATGGCTGGACAGCGGTGATGTTGCGAGGCTGCGATCAGCGAGATCGCCATGCATTCGTCGGCGCAGAATCCGGGACAGCCGACCGGCGAATATTCGATCTTGCGCGAGGCCGTGGCGCGCACTGCCCTGACCCAGCAAGCAAGCTCGGTCACCGCCCGCTTGGCGCGCTCGGTGCCGAGCGCCCGCGCATAAGCGCTCCAACCGTTCTCCCAGCACGATATGTCGCCGGTATCGTAGCCCGCGAGCCAACACCTGAAGCCCATGCCTACCAGCCACTCCGCGCCGCTTCGTGGCGCCAGGGAGAGACGTTGCCCAGCCTGTCTGTCGATTTTTTTGTAGAAGCTCATTGCTGTCCCCTTATGAGCTTGGACCATCGTCGAAGCCGACCTTGTCAACCACCTCGCTCGCCTTCTTGCGAAGACCGGCGATCTCGTTGAGCGAGATCGGGTCCGGCTTGAAGTCGCCCCAGGACTCGACCAGCGGAGACCAGGGCACGCCTTCCTTGACCGGATATTCGTTGTTCACGTCGGCATACATCTCTTGGCCTTTATCCGAGGCCAGGAATTCGAGCAGCTTGATCGCGTTGCCCTTATGCGGGGCGTATTTCGCCATCACTGCGCCGGAGATGTTGACATGGGTGCCGCGATCGCCGGTGTTGGGAAACAGAATGTTGACCGAGTTGGCCCACTCCTTCTGCTCGGGCTCCTTATCGTTCTTGAGCATGGCGCCCATGTAATAGGTGTTGCCGATCGCGAGATCGCATTCGCCGGCATAGACGCCCTTGACCTGGAGCCGGTCGTCGCCGGCGGGCTTGCGCGCGAGATTGGCCTTCACGCCTTTCAGCCAGGTCTCGGTCCAATCTTCGCCATGCGCCGCGATCAGCGAGGCGATCAGCGCCACGTTGTAGACATGCTGGCCCGAGCGGATGCAAATCTTGCCGCGCCATTTCGGATCGGCGAGCTCCTCATAGGTGATGTGGTCCTGCTTCACCCGTTCCTTCGAGGCGTAGACCACGCGGGCGCGGCGGGTGAGCCCGATCCACTGCCCGTCAGCGGCGCGATAGGCCGTCGGGATCTCAGCCTCGAGCACGGACGACGTGATCGGCTGGGCGATGCCGGCGGCGGTCGCCTGCGCGAGATTGCCGACATCGACGGTGAGCAGCAGGTCGGCCGGGCTGTTGCGGCCTTCGGCCTGGATGCGCTCGATCAGGCCCTTCTCGGCGAAGATCACATTGACCTTGATACCGGTCTCGTCGGTGAATTCCTTGAGCAGCGGATTGATCAGATAAGGCTGGCGGTAGGAATAGATATTGACCTCGCCAGGCTCGGCGGCCTGAACGCTGGATGCGGCGAGGGCAGGGACGACAAGCGCAAGCGCCAAGGCGCGCGCGATCGGAAAACGCATCGATTCCTCCAATGGCCGGGGTTCAAGGCCCCGGTATCGGACTTCAAGTTTTCCCCCTAGGCCGCGCGCCAGGGGGGCGCATGCCCTCGCTTAAGGCTTGGGCTTGGGGGATGTCAACAAGATTATCGTAATCTAACCGACTTTAGAAGCCTTCTAATCTCTATTCGTCGAGTATTTTGTCTGCTATACAAGTATAGATGGCAGGACTCAACAATAATTGTGGCAAAACTGTTGCAAAGGTCTGTTCTATGCTAGAGATTTCGCCAGCGCACGAAGCAAATGGCGTGATGCGCGGCAAGCTGCCGCTTCGGCTTAGCCGGAGGTGAACAGGCGCTCGGCCGGGAAGATCACATCGGCCGAGGTGCCGATGCCCGGCTCGCTCGACAGCACTAGCCGCGCCCGATTGGCATCGACCAGCGCCTTGGTGACGGGCAGGCCTAGGCCCGTTCCGGTCTGCTTGCGCGGCGCGGTGTCGAGCTGGTGGAACGGCTGCATGGCGAACGCGATCTCGTCGCGTGTCATGCCGATGCCGTTGTCGCGCACCCTGATGCGGAGCTCGCCATCGACCAGCGTTCCCGACACGATCACCTGGCCGCCTTCCTTGGTGAACTTGATGGCGTTGGTGAGCAGGTTGAGCAGGATTTGCTTGAGCCGCCGCGGATCGGCGACCACTGTCGGCAGCTCGGGCGCGAGCGACGTTCTGAGCACGATGCGCGAGCGCTTGGCCAGCGGCTGGAGGCTCGCCGCGCAATCCTCGACGATCTCCGGCACGTCGACCGCGGTGAAATTAAGCTCGAACTTGCCGGCATCGATCTTGGAGATGTCGAGCAGGTCGTTGAGCAAGGAGAGCGCGTAGAGTCCGCTGTGGTGGATGTCCTCGACATAGCCGCTATAGCGCTTGTTGCCGATCGGGCCGAACCGCTCCTGCAACATCAACTCGGCAAAGCCGATGATCGAGTTGAGCGGCGTGCGCACCTCGTGACTGACCTTGGCGAGAAAGTCGAGCCGGCCGCCGGCGTCGGTCTCAGGGCGCGCCTGCTCCGCCGCCACCGCCGTCGCCTCCGCCGGAGGCGGGATGGGCGCCGTCTCTTCATCGAGGCTGGCCTGGTCGATCAAGCGCAGCAGCTTGATGTCGCGCTCGGGATCGAGCGGCACAACCGCGAAGGCGACCCTCAGCTTGCGGCGCGAGCGGGTGAGTGCATCGACCGGAGCGCTGCGCGCGGCGCCATTCGGCTGAGCGAGCGCGGCGCCATCTGCCAGCAGCGCGTCGAGCCCGCCCGCGTCGATCAGCTCCGCCGCCGAGCGATAGCCGAACGCATAGGCGAAGGCGGTGTTGACATAGACCAGGGCGCCCCCGGCGAGGATGCCGACCGCGGCCGGCATCGCCTCGAGCAGAACCTTCAGGCCTTGCGCCGTGAGATGCAGCGAATGGGTCTCGTCGCCCTCGTCGGCGCGAGATGACCCGGGCCCGGGCAACAACCGTCCTTCGAGGGCCCGGGCGATATGTTCGAGCGCCTCGCGGTCGCCGTCCAGTTGGTCGATGCGCTTATGCAATCTGAGGTCGGCCATTTAAGGCCCCCTAAATCGGCAGGAACGAGCGCGTTCAGTCGCCTTGGTCAGGACTTGAGCCAGACGCCACGCACCCCAATCTTGGGGCGCTCGCTCGAACTCATTCACTAAATTTAGGCGAATTCGGTGCTTTGCCTAGGCCGAAACCGGAAACTTCGTGTTCAGGGCTAAAAAAGTGCTGACGCGACGCTCGGCGGCCTTGCCTTATCGCAGCGCACCAATTATATTGCAGTGCAACAAGACATGCTGCGGCAACCCCTGTTCCCCGCGGGGCCAAGCCGCGTTCCCCAGGCAAATGAATCCAAGCAGAGGTGCTGCAATGAGCGAGACCTATTCCCCCCAAGCCGCCGCCGAGCAGGCGCGCGACAGCTTCCGTAAAGCTGCCAAAGAATTCGAGACCTTCAAGCTCGATACTACCGTGCCGGAGAGCGTACGCGCTCTCGCCGAGAAGACCGTGAACCAGAGCCGCGAGGCTTACGAGCGCGGCAAGGATGCCCTCGAAGAGGCCATCGATGCGCTCGAGCGGTCATTCGACGCCGCCGGTCAGGGCGCGACTGCCTTCAATCGCAAAATGATCGACCTTGCCCAGCGCAATTTGAATTCCGCGTTCGATCTGGCCAAGAGCCTCGCCGGCGCCAAGAACCTCGCCGAGATCGTCGAACTCCAGTCGACCTTCATCCGCCATCAGTTCGACGTGTTCGCCAATCAGGCGAGCGAGATCAGGGCGCTGACCAGCAAGATTGCCGCCGACACTGCCGAGCCGATCAAGAGCCAAGTCGCCCGTTCGCTCGACTCGATCAAAAAGGCGTAACGCTCGCCTCCGACTTGGTCGCGGACGAGATCCGAACACGATAAGCGCGCGCAAAACAGGCCTGGGGTTCCCGCCCCGGGCCTTTTTCTTTAAGTCCGAACCCTCGATTTCGGCTTTGTTCAGACCTTGTCGAGCACGATGACCGGCCTTCGGTGCCCCGCTTGCAAGCCGCGCTCCCTCCGCATAGGTTCGCTCCGAGGCGTGGCGAATAGGCCGCTGTAGCTCAGTTGGTTAGAGCGCTTGACTGTGGATCAAGAGGTCGGTGGTTCGAATCCCCCCAGCGGTACCAGCCTTAATTGCCCTCCCGACCAAACATCGCCACGTCGTGCCGCAGACATGCTGGGCACCAACAGGCTCTGTTGTGAGAAGGCGGTTGAAGCGTCGGCCGGTCTTGCCGCGCGCGATTTAGTAGCGGGGTGAGTAAGCCCAGGCCGGCGAGGGCCGGTCGATGCCCGGACCCGGGATCGGAATGGCGTTGCCGTAATCCGAGATATAGTCGCTGTCCGCCGAGCCGATATAGGGCAAGGCGAGCGAGCTACCCTTGCTATAGTCCGAGTTGATGAATTGGTTGGGCTTGGAGATGAACGGAGTCGAGCCGTCCTGAAGACTGGCGTTTTCGCCCTGAATTTCGAAGGCGCGCGCCGGCGCCGTGGCCAAGCTCGCCACACCGCACAGGACCAGAACCAGGCTCAGATATTTCATGGTAATCCCCCGTAGCCGCTCTTTTGTCAGCCGAAGCACAAGATACCCTGATTTTTCCGGCAGCGGAAGGGCGCAAAGGCGGCAAAAACCAGAAATGCCCGGCAGGGTCGCTGACCAAGCTCAAGCTGTTCCGCAAAGCCCCGGGCGCTGATACAAGCCTTCGGCGATGGCCCCCCGCATCCTCTATGTCGTCACCGAGGACTGGTATTTTCTGTCGCATCGCTTGCCCATGGCCCGCGCCGCCAAGGACGCCGGCTACGAGGTCCATGTCGCCACCCGGCTGAAGGACGGCAAGGCGGCCATCGAGCGCGAAGGTTTCGTGGCCCATGGGCTCTCCTGGAGCCGGGGCAGTCTGTCGCCCTGGGGCAGTTTTTCCGCCGTGGTCGAACTGCGGCGCCTGCTTCGCCGGCTCGCCCCGGATATCCTGCACAATATCTCGCTCAAGCCGGTTCTGCTCGGCACCACCGCGAGCCTCCGCATCTCCGCTATCGCCGTGGTCAATAGTCTGACCGGACTCGGCACGCTGTTCATCGGCGAGGCTGGGGTGAGCGTGCTTGCCCGCAAGACCGTGCGCTATGCGCTGTCCCGCCTGCTCGGGCGACGGCGCAGCCGCACCGTGGTGCAGAATCCCGACGACCGCGCCTTCGTCATCGGCCTCGGCGTGCCGCCCGCCACCGTCGTGCTCATTCCCGGCTCCGGCGTCGACACGCATGCGCTCACGCCGCTGCCCGAGCCGCCGCCGCCGGTGACCGCGGCCTATGTCGGGCGCATGCTTGCCGACAAGGGCGTGGTGACGCTGATCGAGGCCTTCGCACTGCTCGGCAAGCGTGGCGTCCCGCTCCAGCTGCTGCTGGCCGGCGATTGCGACCGGGAGAATCCGGGCTCGCTCGCGCCCGAGCAGCTCCGCGAATTCGCCAGCCTGTACGGCATCCAATGGCTCGGCCATGTCGCCGATATCAGGGCGGTGTGGGCGCGAGCGCATTTCGCCGTGCTGGCCTCGCGCCGGGAGGGTCTGCCGAAAAGTCTGCTCGAGGCCGCGGCGTGCGGCCGCGCCATGGTGGCGACCGATGCGCCGGGCTGCCGCGAGATCGCCATTGCCGGCGAGACGGCCTTGACCGTCCCCGTGGACGATGCCGCGGCTCTAGCCGACGCCATGGCCGAGCTCGCCGGCGATGCCAAGCTCAGGCAGCGGTTCGGCGCCAATGCGCGGCGCTTGGTCGAGCGTAAATTCTCCGCCGAGGCGATCGGCCGGGAGACGGTTGCGCTCTACGAGCGGCTCATGGGCCATGAGCGGCGCCGTTCTCGGTCCGCATCATCCTGACAATGCCGTCATGGGTCGAAAGGGTGGGGCGCCAGCCGATGTCCATCAGTTTGGACGCATCGACCACGAAATTCCCCGAGATGCGCTCCCACTCGGCCTCCTTGCCGAACGACTTCATTAGACGTTTGACGCCGCCGAGCGGCACCTTGACCAAATGCGGGGAGCGTCCCAGCCCCTCGCGCATGGCAGCGACGATACCTGCCACACTGATCGGCTCGGCGTCGGCGACCAGGAACGTTCCGTTCGCCGCCTGCTCGGCGCCGAGCACCAGCAAGATCGCCGCCAATAGATTGTCGAGCGCCAACAGCGAGCGGCGGTTGTCGAGGCCGGCGAACGGCAACGGCATCGGCGTCTTGGCGAGCGTGGCGAGTGCGGCGATATTGCCTTTGACGCCTTTGCCGTAGACCACGGCGGGGCGCAGCACGGTGAACGGAACGCCGCTCTCGGCGACCAGCCGCTCAGCTTCGAGCTTGGTGCGCCCATAAGCGTCGGTCGGCTCGGGCCGGTCTTGCTCGGTGAGAGCATGGTCGGCCGACAAGCCAGCTTGCGCCCTGACCGACGACATCAACACGAATCGCTCGATCTGGCCGCGCGCGCCCGCCGTCGCCAGTTCGCCCACCGCAGCGGCGTTGATGCGGCTATAGATCTCGTCGGGCAGCTGGCCGGGGGCGTGGGCGATGCCGGCGAGATGGACGACATGGGTCATTTCGGCGAGCAGCCCAGACCAATCGGCTTGGCGGGCGAGGTCGGGCAGGGCCACGCGCTCGACGCCGTTCCTCGCCGGGATGGCGGAGGGATCGCGTGACGCGGCCCTGACCTGCCACCCCTCATTGGCGAGAGCGCCCACCAGGCGCTTGCCGATAAAGCCCGAAGCCCCGGTGATCAGCACGCGTCCCGCCATCTCACCGCCCATTGGCCAGAGCGTAAAGCATCGACCCTGTAGCCAGCAGGCCGAGGCCGAGCATGACGAGATCGACGACCAGCGAATTCGCCAGCACGGTGACGATCGCGAGAATCGCAAGCAGACCGCAGAGCAGGAACACCCGCGCCGTCACTTGCGGCACGCTCAATCCTTGAGCCACGGCGCGCTGATAGAAATGCGTGCGGTGCGCCGAGGAAATCCGCTCTCCGGCCAACATGCGGCGAAACAGCGTCAGCGTCGCGTCGGCCAGCGTGTAAAGCGCAAGCAGCAAAGCCGCGGCGAGGTTGGTCTCGGCCACGACGATCAGCATGAAGGCGAGGCAGAGACCGATCGGCAGGCTGCCGGCGTCGCCGAGAAAGATCGAAGCCGGGTGCTTGTTGAACATTGCGAAGCCGAGCGTGGCGCCGAGCAGGGCGAGCGCCAGCAGGCCGATGGTGGGTGGCACGGCGCCGAGCGCCTGGAGCACGACGACGCCAAGGGTAATCGGCACCACCTGCGCCACCGTCATCCAGTCGAGCCCATCGAGAAAATTGACCGCGTTCACGAACCACATCAGGCCGATCACCATCAGCAGGTCCTCTACGCCCGCGGGCATCAGGTCGGGAAACAGGCGGAACTCAGTGGGCAGCAACCCGACCACAATAATGGCCGCGAGCAATTGTCCAAGCAGCCGCGACCAGACCGAGAGCGTATGCGCGTCGTCGATGGCGCCGAGCAGAGTGAGGCCGGCCGCCGCCAGCAGAACGCCGAACAGTGTCGGCCCTCCCTCCGGCGCCCAGACGAGAATGCCGACCGCGCAGCCGGCGAACACCGACGCCATGACAGCGAGCCCGGCGCCTTGCGGCGTAGGAGCCTGGTGCGAGGACCGCGCATTGGGGTGAGCCAGGAGATGGCGCATCAGGATCGGCCGCAAGATCAGGATCAACAGGGCCGCGAGGCCCGCGCATCCCGCCACCATCGCGACGGCCCATAGCGCAGGCTGGACGTGCGGCATACCCTCTAGTGAAGCGTGCGCGAGGCGGGCTGCCATTCGCCCTTGCCCGCGATCGGATGGCCGCTGCTGGCCGGCACATAGCCCTCGACGGTCGCCCGCAACAAGTCTTGCATTTCCGCCTCGTCCAGTCGCTGGATCGCGTCCTCCAGCCGTTCCAGCACCGCGATCAGTTCGTCATAGGGCACGATCGGCTCGGAGTTCTTGAAGATGCGCGGATGGCTGGTGCCGGTGGTGTTCTCGCCGATCAGCAGCTCCTCATAAAGCTTCTCGCCGGGCCGCAGGCCGACATATTCGATGGCGATATCCCCGTCGGGATGCTTGTCGCTGCGGACGTCGAGCCCCGAGAGCCGGATCATGGTGCGGGCGAGGTCGTCGATCTTGACCGGCGTGCCCATCTCCAGCACGAACACCTCGCCGCCGGCCGCCATGGTGCCGGCCTGAATGACGAGCTGGGCCGCCTCCGGAATGGACATGAAATAGCGGATCACGTCTGGGTGGGTGACCGTGACCGGGCCGCCGGCCTTGATCTGGTTGCGGAACAGCTTGACCACCGAGCCCGAGGAATCGAGCACGTTGCCGAACCGGACCATGGTGAAGATGGTGGCGGTGCCGCGCTCCTGGGCGAGCGCCTGAAGGATCTGCTCGGCGAGGCGTTTGCTCGCCCCCATGATATTGGTCGGACGCACCGCCTTGTCGCTCGACACCAGTACGAAGCGCTCGACCCCGCATTCCTTGGCCGCCTCGGCCACCACCAGCGTGCCGAACGTGTTGTTCTGGAGTCCGGCGAACGGGTTTGCCTCGACGATCGGCACGTGCTTGTAGGCCGCCGCGTGATAGATCACCTCGACCCCGCGCTCCTGAATGGTGCGGGTCACCAGCTTGCGGTCGAGCACCGATCCCAGTACCGCGACCAAGCCGGTAGGGACGGCGGTGACCTCCTCGGTTTCCATTTGCAGGCGGCGCTTGAGGTCGTCGAGCTCCATCGAGATATCGTACAGCGCGACTTCCGACAGATCGAACAGCACCAGCGTTTTGGGCCCGAGCTTAAGCAGCTGGCGCGTCAGCTCCGACCCGATCGAGCCGCCGGCGCCGGTGATCATCACCACTTTGCCCTGCACGTTGGCGGCCAGCAGCTCGAGATTGGGCGTCACCGGATCGCGTCCCAGCAGGTCCTCGACGTCGATCGGCCGGAGGTCGCTCACCTGGACATCGCCTGACGCGATCTCCTCCAGCGCCGGCAGCGTCTTCACCACCACCGGAAAGGCCTCCAGCACTTTGAGCGCGAGCCTGCGCTCGGCGCGCAAGGCCGATGGCGTGGCCAGCAGAACCTCCTTCACGTTCTCGTCGGCGATCACCTTGCCGATCTTCTCCGGCCGCAGCACCTTGACGCCATGCACCAGCTGGCCGGCGAGCGAGGGATTGGGATCGATGAAGGCGACCATCTTGTAGCCGCCGGTCTCGTTAAGCGCGCGCAACAGCTGGATGCCGAGGGTCCCCGCGCCGTAAATGATCACCGGTTTGCGCTCGTCGAAGCTCACCGGCTTGTGTTGCGGCGCGGCCTTGAGCAGCATGGCCCCGGCCCATTGCCGGCTGAGGCGAATGAGCAGCGCGGCGATCAGGGCATAGATCACGATCACCGAGCGCGGATGGTCCTTGACGGCCATCATCAGCACCACTATCGCCCACAGCAGCGCCGCGATGATCACCGCGACATAGATGCGGGTCGTGCCCTCCGGGCCGATGAAGCGGGTGACCAGCTTGTACAGTCCGCGCATATAGAAGACGGCGACGCCGATGAGCGGAGCCGCGATCAGCAGCAGCCACTTGTCGAGACTTGGCGGGACATAGAGCCGGCTCAATCTGAGTGTGTACGCAACCCAAATCGCGAGGCTCAACAGCGCGAGGTCGTTGACGATCAGGAGGGCCCGCTTGAACCAGCGGGGACGCTCGATCAGCCAGACGGCGAGACGCATGAAAGGCCACCCCGAACCGGTCTTAGAGCCGGACTAATCTTCGCCCGTAGAGAGTGCGTCGCACCATAACCGAACCCCGGGGGGAACGGAAGTAAGCGTAGGCTGATCATCGAAAGCAGCGGAAAGCGAGAGCCATGGCGGGGCGGCCCAGCTAGCCGAGGATCAGCACGTGGAGCCGGCTTGGACCATGCGCGCCGCGCACGATGGTCTGCTCGATGTCGGCCGTCCGCGACGGCCCGCTGATGAGGTTGACGGTGCGGGGCAGGTACCCCTCGCCATGAATGGTCCGCAGCCGGTCGAAAGCCTCCTCATAGGAGCCGACAATATCCGACGCGGCGATGAGAATGGTGTGCGCCTCGGGCAGGAAATTGAGCGTGGTCGGATTGTCCGCGCCTGACACCAGAAACAGGGTCCCGGTCTCGGCTGCGGCCGCCGCGGCGCGCGACAGCGAGGCGCGGTCGCCCGGCTCGGCCGGCCCGAAATCGCGCTCGATGTCCCAGGCTTCGCGCCAGGGCAGGCCGGCCAGCACGGGATCGGCGCCCAGGCGCAGCCGCGGCGGCAAGTTGCAGGTGCCGAGATAAGACGCAATGGCGCCGACCGCCTCTCTCGGCGTGGCAACGCGGCTCACATCGGCAGCTTGCTTGGTGAGCATGTCGGTGAACAGCGCCACGCGCTCCTCGCCGCTCCGCATGGCGCGCGCTGGGATGGTGTTGCGCGGGTGGCGCTCGAGCCGCCGCGTGACCGCCGCCCGGCGCGCCCGGTCCAAGCTCGCCACGCCGAGCGCTGAGCGGATGCGGTCCATCACCGTGGCGCGGGCCTCGTCTGACGCGCTCATCTGCGTTCCTTCCGCCGCGTCCGGGCGTAGAGAGTGTGGAACGTCTTGCCTTGCGGGGCAGGGAGGTCGCGCGTCGCGGTCCAGGCCTTGAGCAGCGGCGCACGGCTCAACCCGCCTCGCGCGCCGCCCCGCCGCGCCAGGAAGCCGGCGATGCGGCCGGCAACGGCATGATAGAGCAGCGGGCGCTTGGCGGCGTAAGCCCAGAGTCTCAGCGCCAGCCGCTCCGACCAAGGCGCGTTGCCGCGCGCGAAGTCGCGCTCCCGCCAGGAGCGCATCATGTCGGGCAGCGGAATGTCCATCGGGCACACCGCCTCGCACCGTCCGCAGAAGCTCGACGCATTGGGCAGGTCGCGGGCGCGATCGATGCCTTGCAGTTGCGGCGTCAGCACCGCGCCCATCGGGCCGGGATAGACCGAGCCGTAAGCATGGCCGCCGATCGCGCCGTAAACCGGGCAATGATTGAGGCAGGCGCCGCAGCGGATACAGCGCAGCATGTCGGCGAACTCGTTGCCGAGCATCTCGCTCCGGCCATTGTCGAGCAGCACGACATGATAGGCGCTCGGCCCGTCGGGGTCGCGGTCGCGGCGGGGCCCGGTGGCAAAGGTGGTGTAGGTGGTGATCTCTTGGCCGGTCGCCGAGCGCGCGAGCAGCCGCAGGATGGTCGCAGCGTCCTCCAGCGTCGGTACGATTTTCTCGATCGAGGCGATGACGATATGCATGCGCGGCAGCGTCGAGACGAGGTCGCCGTTGCCCTCATTGGTGACGATCACCGATGAGCCGGTCTCGGCGATCAGCAAATTGGCGCCGGTGATGCCGACGTCGGCGGCAAGAAATTTCTCGCGCAGCACTTTGCGGGCGTCGGCCACGAGATATTGGGCCTGGTCGAGCCGCCGCTCGCGCGGCAGACGCTCATGCCTGCGGCGGAAATCGGCCTCGATGGTCTCCTTGTTGAGGTGGATGACCGGGGCGATGATGTGGCTCGGGCGCTCGCCCCTGAGCTGCACGATATATTCGCCGAGATCGGTCTCGACCACCTCGATGCGCGCCTTCTGGAGATGGGCGTTGAGCCCGATCTCCTCCGACACCATCGACTTGCCCTTGGTGACGAGCTTGGCGCCTGCCTCCTGGCAGAGCTTGAGGATAATGGCGCGGGCGTCGGCCGCGGTTGGCGCGTAATGCACCTGGCCGCCGCTCTCGATCACATTGCGCTCGTAAGCGTCGAGATAAAGGTCGAGATGCGACAGCGTATGGTCCTTGAGGGCGCGGGCTTCCTCGCGCAGCGTGTCGAACTCCGGCAGCTTGGCCGTCGCCGCGCCGCGCTTGACCACGAAGCCGCGTTTGACGTTCTGCAGCGCCTTCTGCAAAGCGGTGTCGGCGAGCGCCCGCGCCGCGCCGGCCTTGAAATTGTGCTTTGCGTTTGCCATCGGCCTGTTGCCTTCAGCGTTTCTGCTTGGGCGCGGCGATGGCGGGCTCGTCGGTCATGCCCGCCAGCACCTCGGCGACGTGACGGGCCTCGACCTTGGCTCGCGTGCGAACAAGCCGCCCGGCGATATGCATCAGGCAGCCGAGATCGCCGCCGAGCACCGTCGAAGCGCCGCTGCCGGCGATGTCGTGCACCTTGGCGTCGAGGATGGCGGTCGAGATCTCCGGATATTTGACCGAGAAGGCGCCGCCGAAACCGCAGCACACTTCGCTTTCGTCAAGCTCGACCAGCGACAGCCCCTTGACGCTCGACAGCAATTGCCGCGGCGCATCGTGCACGTGAAGCTCGCGCAAGGACGAGCAGGAATCGTGATAGGTGACGCTTGCCTGATAGGCGGCGTCGACGGTGGTGAGGCCGAGTACGTGAACCAGAAACGAGGTCAACTCGTAGCTCTTGGCGGCGAGCGCTTCGGCGCGCTCGGCGAAATTGGGATCTTCGGCCAGCAGGCGCGGGTAATGGACCCGCAACATGCCGGCGCACGACCCCGACGGTGCCACCACATAGTCGAAGCGCTCGAAGGTCTCGACCACCTGGCGGGCGATCGCCATAGCGTCGCGCCGGTCGCCGGAATTATAAGCGGGCTGCCCGCAGCAGGTCTGGGCGCGCGGCACCGCGACCTGGCCGCCCCCCGCCTCGATCAGCTTGATCGCGGCAAAGGCGACGCTTGGCCGGAACAAATCGACGAGGCAGGTGACGAATAGGCCGACAAGCGGGCCTTGCGGTGCGGCGGGCGTGGCAATCATGGCGCCGGTTAAGCTTTGCACGTTGTGGCGGGAGATGGGAGCCAGGATGTAGCATCGGCGGGCGCGACTCAAGAAATCCCAATTCGCGGGTGATAACACCAGGGCGGACCGGGAAGGGGAGAAAGATGTTGGCACGAGCCTTGGCCATGCTTGCGCTTATGCTGCTGCCGGCCGGGAGCACTCTCGCGGCTGACGCGGGGTCCGTGACCCTGGTCACGGCCGTGGCCTATGGCACGCATCTTCCGGGCCTCGGCGAGCCGGCCGCGGGCTTCGCCAAACTGCTCAAGGAGCGCTCGGGCGGCGCCGTGCTGCTCGACCTGAAGCAGCCGGGGGACGGCACCAAGCCTGACGAGATCCTCGACAAGGTGTCGAGCGGCGGCCTCGATGCCGGCTTCGCCCCGGCCGGCTTGTGGGCGGCCAAGCTCCCTGCCGCGGCGCTGTTCTCGGGCTTCCCCTTCGGTCCCGACGCCAAGCTCTATCTGGACTGGTTCGAGGACGGCAACGGCCGGAAGCTCGACCAGGAGATGTACGACCATGCCGGCCTCAAAGTGCACGTCATGCCCTGCGCCTTCGGCGGCGCCGAAACCGGCGGTTGGTTCGTGAAAGAGATCAACACCAAGGACGATATCGACGGCCTGCGCATGCGCATTTTCGGGCTCGGCGGCAGGGTGATGTCGCGGCTTGGCGCCATCACCGTGCTGGTGCCGGGCGGCGAGGTGCCCGCCGCCTTCGAGGATGGCAAGATCGACGCAGCGGAGGTCTACCCGCCCGCGGTCGACGAGCGGCAGGGCCTCAAGGACAAGATCAAGCTCATCTATATGCCGGGCTGGCATCAGCCCGAGACCGTGCTCGAGCTTCTCATCAACAAGGATCGCTGGGATGCGCTGTCGGATTATCAGCGCGGCCTGATCCAAGGGGCGTGTCTCGCCACGCTGCAATCGACCCTGACCGACAGCGCGCGGCTCGGAACCGAAGCCCTGGCCAATCTGGCCAAGGCCGGCGTCCGCATCGAGAATTTTCCCCAAGACGTGCTCGCCGCCATGCGTTCGGCCTGGACCGAGATCGCCAAGGAGGAGGGCGACCGGGACTATTTCTTCCGGACGGTGTTCGACGACATCGAGAAATTCCGCGCCAAGGCGACAATCAGCTCCGAGCCCGCGCCCTCGACGGCCACGCAGCCCGCGCCGAATGTCTCGGCCGAGAAGACGCCTACGCCCTGAGACGCTCTATTGCGTCTTCAGATAGGCAATGATGTCGGCCCGCTCCTGAGCGTCGGGTATTCCTTGGAACAATTGGGCCATGGGCGAGTCTGGAAGCATCGCCTTGGGATCGGCGATCCATTTGTCGAGATGCTCCTCGGTCCAGGTGAAGCCCTCGTCGCCAAGCTTCTTCATGCCGGCCGAGTAGGTATAGTCGGCGACGCTTGCTGCTTTTCGTCCGACAATGCCCTTGAGCTCCGGTCCGACGCCGTTCGTTTCGAAATTGTGGCAGATGGCGCATTTGGCGAAGGCCGCCTTGCCCTTGGTGGCGTCGCCCTCGGCCGAAGCCGGAGCGCACGCCGCAAGGAGTGCGACCGCGGCAAGTCCGTAAGCAAACCCTTCAAGCTGAAATGTCCTCATCTCGCTCCTCCTAACAATCGTCCTCAGGAGATCTCGTCGAGCCCCGAAGACTGCCCAGCATCCTCGCCTTGCCCCGCTTCTTCTTGACGCGGGACTTTAGCAGAACGCCCGAAACCCGCCAAAAGCCTCGCCTGCGACATCCTAACTCGGCTGAAGCCCGCAGGTTGCGGCCAAGATCGGGGGGTGCCGCGCGCCCCAGCGGGGGCGTATTGCCCGCCAACCCTTTGCGTGCGAAAGACAAGGGCCGGTCTCCTTCAAACAATTGCTCGGACGCGCTCGGAGCCTAGGATGTCGCATATTTCCCTGCCCAGCCCGGATCTTTCGATCCTTCAGCGGCGCAACGACATTCTGAAGCAGCTGAAGAAGGTCGCCCCCCACGCCACCCTGATCACCGACCAGGAAGGCCGCCGCACCTTCGAGTCCGACGCGTTGACCGCCTATCGCTGCCTGCCGCTCGCCGTGGTGCTGCCGGACTCGACCGAGGAGGTCAGCGCCATCCTGCGCTTCTGCCACGAGCACCACATCAAGGTGGTGCCGCGCGGCGCCGGCACCTCGCTGTGCGGCGGGGCCTTGCCGCTCGAAGACGCCATCGTGCTGTGTCTCACCCGCATGACTAAAGTGCTGTCCCTCGATCTGGTGAACCGCGTGGCCCGGGTCGAGGCCGGCATCACCAATACCGGTATCACCGAGGCGGTCGCGGGCGACGGCTTCTTCTACGCGCCAGATCCGTCGAGCCAGATCGCCTGCACCGTGGGCGGCAACGTCGCCACCAATTCCGGCGGGGCCCATTGCCTGAAATACGGCGTCACCACCAATAATGTGCTGGGCGTGCGCATCGTGCTGATGACCGGCGAGGTGCTCGATATCGGCGGCCCGAGCCTCGATGCGCCGGGCTACGATTTCCTCGCTTTGATCGTGGGCTCCGAAGGCCAGTTCGGCGTCGTCACCGAGGTGACCGTGCGCCTGCTCAAGGCGGCGGAAGGCGCCCGGCCGATGTTGCTCGGCTTCGATTCCAACGAGACCGCCGGCGCCTGCGTCGCCGGCATCATCGGCGCCGGCGTCATCCCCGTGGCGCTCGAGTTCATGGACCGCCCCGCCATTCATGTCTGCGAGCATTTCGTCAGCGCCGGCTACCCGCTCGACGTCGAGGCGCTGCTGATCGTCGAGGTGCAGGGCTCCGAGGACGAGATCGACACGCTGCTCGATAGGATCGCCGAGATTGCCGAGGACTACCACCCGCTCGTCATGCGCCGCAGCCAGAGCGCGGAGGAAAGCGCCAAGATCTGGAAGGGGCGCAAGGCCGCGTTCGGCGCCATCGGCCAGTTGTCCGATTATTACTGCATGGACGGCGTCATCCCGCTGTCCAAGCTGTCCAAGGCGCTCGACGAGATCGGCTGGATCTGCCGGCGCTACCGCTTCGACGTGGCCAACATCTTCCATGCCGGCGATGGCAATCTGCACCCGCTGATCCTCTACAACGCCAACGATCCGCTCCAGCTCGAGCGGGTCGAGCTGTGCGGCGCCGAGATCTTGAAGCTGTGCGTCGAGCTCGGCGGTTGTCTCACCGGCGAACATGGCGTCGGCATCGAGAAGCGCGAATTGATGAGCGTGCAATTTACCGACGCTGACCTCGAGCAGCAGATGCGGGTCAAGGCCGCGTTCGATCCCGACTGGCTGCTCAATCCCGGCAAGGTGTTTCCGCTGGAAGGACGAGGCGCCCAGTGACCGGTCACATGCGCGTCGGCTTCCATGCTCCCGATACAGTGGAGGAGCTGGCCTATCTGGTCGCCGAGGCGGCCGATACCCGCACGCCGCTCGAGGTGATGGGACGCGGCACCAAGCGCGAGATCGGCCGCCCGGTGCAGCACGGTGCGGTGCTGAGCACTGAGAATTTGGTCGGCGTGCCGCTTTACGAGCCGAGCGAGCTGGTGGTGGTGGCGCTGGCCGGCACGCCGCTCGCCCAGATCGAGGCGATGCTCGCCGAGAACGACCAGGAGTTCCCGTTCGAGCCGGTCGACCTTGGGCCGGTGCTCGGCTTTCCTCCGGCGCAGGCCACCATCGGCGGCGTGGTCGCCGCCAATCTGTCCGGCAGCCGCCGCATCCTATCGGGCGCCGCGCGCGACCATGTGCTCGGCGTGCAAGCCGTTAATGGCCGCGGCGACACCATCAGGTCGGGCGGCCGGGTGATGAAGAACGTCACCGGCTACGATCTCGCCCGCGCCATCGCCGGCTCCTGGGGCACGCTCGCGGTCATGACCGAGGTCGCGCTCAAGGTGCTGCCGGCCCAGCGCGAAGTTCGCACCGTGCTGTGTTTCGGCCTGGCCGACCTCAACGGGGTCGAGGCCTTGTGCCTGGCGCTCGGCACGCCGTTCGAGGTGTCGGGCACGGTGCATCTGCATGCCGGGCTGGCCGAGCGCTTCTCCGACCAGGAAATCGCCAATGCCGGCGCTTCGGTCACCGCCATCAGGGTCGAGAATTTCCCCGCTTCCGCCCGCTACCGCTCCAGCCGGCTCAAGCAGATGCTCCAGGCCTACGCGCCCGCGCTCGAGCTCGACACCCAGCGCAGCCGCATCTTCTGGAACGAGGTCAAGACACTCAAGATGTTCGAGAACACCGAGCGACCGCTCTGGCGCATCTCCACGCTGCCGTCCACCGCGCCGAAGCTCGTCTCGAGCCTCGCCCGCAAGATCGATGTCCGCGTGATGTATGACTGGTCCGGCGGGCTTATTTGGCTGGAAACGCCGCCGATCTCCGACGCCGGCGCGGTCGAGATCCGCCGCACCCTTGCCGAATTCGGGGGCCATGCCACTCTGATCCGGGCCGAGACGGGAGCGAGGGCCGGCATCGACGTGTTCCAGCCGCTCGACCCGCCGCTCATGGCGCTCACGGCTTCCGTCAAGAAAGCATTCGATCCGGTCGGCATTCTCAATCCCGGCCGCATGTATCCAGGGATATAAGCGAGCACATGCAGACCAATTTCAATTCCGTCCAGCTCGCCGACCCGACCATCGCCCGCGCCGACGCAATTCTGCGCCGCTGCGTCCATTGCGGGCTGTGTACCGCCACCTGTCCGACCTATGTGCTGACCGGCGACGAGCGCGACAGCCCGCGCGGCCGCATCTATTTCATGAAGCAGATGTTCGAGGAGCGCGAGGTGACGCCGTCGATGACCTATCACATCGACCGCTGCCTCTCCTGCTTCTCCTGCATGACCACCTGTCCTTCCGGCGTCGACTACATGCATCTGGTCGATCTCGCCCGCACGCGCATCGAGGCCAAGGGCCACCGCACGCCGCGGGCGCGGACTTTGCGCTGGATCGTGAGCAAGGTGCTCCCCAACCCGCGGCGCTTCCGCTTGGCGCTGACCTTGGGCTGGCTGGCGCGGCCGTTCCGCAATTTGATCGCCCGCGCCGGGTTCGAGCGGTCCGCCGCCGCGCTTGAGCTTCTGCCCCGGCGCATCCCGAAAGCGCCGCTCACCCGGCCGAGATCGGCGATCGGCAAGGACCCTAAGGCCAAGCGCGTCGCGCTGATGCTCGGCTGCGTGCAGGAGGTGCTCGCGCCCTCGATCAGCCGCGCCGCCATCAGGCTGCTCAGGCGGCACGGCGTCGACGTCGTGGTGGTCAAGGACGAGACCTGTTGCGGCGCGCTGGTGCATTCCCTCGGCAAGGACGAGGAGGCGCGCGACTACGCCCGCCGCAATATCGACGCCTGGACCGCGGTCATTCGCGAGAAGCCGCTCGACGCCATCGTCGTCACCACCTCGGGCTGCGGCACCATGGTCAAGGACTACGGCAATCTGCTCGCGCGCGACCGCGGCTATGCCGAGCGTGCCGCCTATATTTCCAGCCTGGCGCGCGACATCACCGAGTTCATCGACACGATCGGGCTGAATCCGCCGGTGATGTGGACCGGGCTGAAGATCGCCTATCACGCCGCCTGCTCGCTCCAGCACGGCCAGAAGCTCGACGCTCTGCCGCTGTCGCTGCTGGCCCAGGCCGGCTACCACATCCTGCCGATTCCGGAGGGGCATCTTTGCTGCGGCTCGGCCGGCACCTACAATCTGCTCGAGCCCGAGCTGTCCGGCCAATTGCGCGAGCGCAAGCTCGCCAACATCGCCAAGGTCGATCCCGAGCTGATCGTCACCGCCAATATCGGCTGCATGATGCAGCTGCAACGCGGCACCTCGGCCCCGTTCGTACACACCATCGAGATGCTCGATTGGGCGACCGGCGGCCCGGCGCCCGAGGCGATCGGCCCGCTCAAGGACTTCGGGCCATCCGATCGAGGCCCTGGTCGAGCTCGCCAAGCAGACCGCCCGGGTCGATTAGCCGTAGCTCCGCAGCGAGTCGCATACCTCCCCATCGAGGGGAGGGATGGGAGCAAGCCTCGCTGCCGAGTTCTGGTTGCCGAAATTGCTCAAGCCTCGCCACTTCCTCCCCGCTCCCCCCTTGTGGGGGAGCACGCGCGCCATCTTTGGCGCGCGGAGGGGGGTGAACCTCTCAAGCGAGTCCTTGCTTCGACCCCCCCTCCCTATCCCTCCCCCACAAGGGGGGAGGGGAGAACAAGCTGCTGAGCCACGCTCCGGTCATTCGTTCATTGATGACTGAGCAAGGATCATGGGCTAGAAGCGGGCGGCCGGAGCCCTTTGACCTAGCCGCCAATCCCATGAGCAAGAAGACCGAGCCCTCATCCCCCGAGGCCCGCCTGCCGAAGGGGCTTTTCGACATTTCCGCGGGCGAAATCCGCGCCACCGAGGACATGCTCGCCACGATTCGGCGCGTGTTCGAGTCCTACGGCTTCGAGCCGCTGGACACGCCGGCCATCGAATATACCGACGCGCTCGGCAAGTTCCTGCCCGACCAGGACCGGCCGAACGAGGGCGTGTTCTCGTTCAAGGACGACGACGAGCAATGGCTGTCGCTGCGCTACGATTTGACGGCGCCGCTCGCCCGCTACGTCGCCGAGAATTTCCAGGCCCTGCCCAAGCCGTTCCGCCGCTACCAGTCGGGCCCGGTGTGGCGCAACGAGAAGCCGGGCCCGGGCCGCTTCCGCCAATTCACCCAGTTCGACGCCGATACGGTCGGCGCCTCGTCGGTCGCCGCCGACGCCGAATTGTGCATGCTGGCCGCCGACACGCTGGAAGCGCTCGGCGTCCCGCGCGGGCAATATGTGGTGAAGGTCAACAACCGCAAAATCTTAGATGGCGTGCTGGAAGCCATCGGCGTCAGTGACGACAAACAGGGACTAACTGTTCTGCGTGCCATCGACAAACTGGATCGGTTGGAGATTGATGGGGTTCGACAACTGCTGGGGAAAGGCCGTAAGGACGACAGCGGGGATTTCACAAAGGGCGCAGGCCTCGATCCGGTTCAAATAAACGCAATCGAGGCGATGTTTGATTTTAGTGTCGAAGTCGAGGAGCGACCTGACGGTAGGTCCACACAACTTCGCGGCGCATTTCCCAAACCTTATCCGGCAATCACTGACATTCCAGTCCTCTACGACGGAATGGTCAAGCTAGGAGAGATTAGAACGTTGTGCGATGCCGCCGGTTACCAAGGCCGCATCGTTATCGACACATCGGTCGTGCGTGGGCTGGAATATTACACCGGCCCGGTATTCGAGGCCGAGCTGACGGCGCCGATCAAGGACGACAAGGGCCAGCCGATCAGACTCGGCTCGGTGGTGAGCGGCGGGCGCTATGACGGGCTGGTCGAGCGCTTCACCGGCGAGAAGGTCCCGGCCACCGGCATCTCCATCGGCGTGTCGCGGCTGCTGTTCGGCCTCCAGCGCCTCGGCAAATATAAGGGCAGCGCGACGCAAGGCCCGGTGGTGGTGCTGGTGCTCGACCGCGACCGCATGGCCGACTACCAGAAAATGGCGCAACAGCTTCGCGCCGTCGGCATCCGCGCCGAGCTCTATCTCGGCGAGTCCGGCATGAAGGCGCAGATGAAATATGCCGACAAGCGCGGCAGCCCGTGCGTCGTCATCCAGGGCGGCGACGAGAAGGCGAGAGGAGAGGTGCAGATCAAGGATCTGATCCTCGGCGCCACGCTCACCTCGATCGAGGACCGCGAGGAATATCTGAAGAAGCAGGCCGAGGCGCAATTTCCCGTCAAGGAAGCAGAGTTGGTGAACGCGGTGCGCAAAGTCCTCGACCGCCACAAATCCTGAAGCAGTTGTTTGTCATGAACCTCAACGACCCTTCCTTATCTCCTCTCCCCTGTGGGGAGAGGGCTTTCCGCCGCGATCTTGCGCGAGTGAAGCTCGTGCGCAAGTCGCGTGGCGGAAAGGGTGAGGGGGTATCGAGGCTCTCACCCCCTCACCGCGCTCGCGATGCGAGCGCGTGCTCTCCCCGAGGGGAGGCGGGATTGGTGGGTGGCGCAAGCAGTCAGTGAACCGCCATGGCCGCTGAATCGGCGAAAGAGTTTGAGGCTCTCGAAGCCCAAGCCACCACCCTGCTCGATAGTTTCCGCAACGCCGGCTACGAGCAGGTTGCGCCCTCCATCCTCCAGCCCGCCGACATCTTCCTCGACCAGATCGGCGAGGGGGTGCGGAGCCGCACCTATGTATTCACCGACCTCGCCGGCGACGAGCTGTGCCTTCGGCCCGACCTGACCGTGCCGGTGTCGCGGCTCTATCTCGAGCGGCACCCTAAGGCCGATCGGCCGGCGCGCTATTGCTATAACGGCCCCGCCTTCCGCTTTCAGCCGCTCGGCGACAATCGCGCCCATCCGCGCGAGTTCCGCCAGGCCGGCATCGAGTGTTTTGGCGAGGCCGACCAGGAAAGCGCCGATGTCGAGATCGTGCTGCTGGCGGTGGAGGCAGTACGCGGCGCCGGGCTCAAGGATTTCCGCCTGCGCTTCGGCGACATCGCGCTGTTCTACGCGCTGCTCGATGCGCTGGCGCTGCCCGAGCGCTGGCGGCTGAAGCTGCGCCACTATTTCTGGCGGCCGCATGCCTTCCACGCGCTGCTCTCCCGTCTCGCAAAGGGGGAGCGGCCGAACGGCGACGGCAAGGTGATGGCGCTCGCCGGCAAGCTGTCAGGCGAGAGCCCCGAGCGCGCCGAGGAGCTGGTCGCCGCCTATCTCGATCAGGGCAGCCTGCCGCTTACCGGCAACCGGTCTTTGAGCGAGATCACCGCGCGGCTGCTCGACCATGCCGCCGATCTGAGGGCCGACCCCTTGCGCAAAGAGGTCGCCACCGTGATCGACTATTATCTCGCGGTGTCAGGGCCGCCGCTGGAGGCGGTCGAGCGTGTCGCCATGATCGCCAAGGGCGCCGGCATCGACCTTGGCCGGGCGCTTCAGGCCGCCACGCGCCGCTTCGAGCGCCTCAAGGAGAGCGGCATCGACCTCAAGCGCGCGAGCTTCGCCGCCGAGTTCGGCCGCAACCTCGAATATTACTCAGGCCTGGTGTTCCAGATCGAGGCCGAGGGCATCGATGAGGCCATTGCCGGCGGCGGCCGCTATGACGGCCTGCTCGCCCATCTCGGCGCGCCGCGGGAGGTGCCGGCCATCGGCTCGGCCATCCACACCGAGCGCCTGCTCGCCGCCGCGCGGGGAGACCGGTGATGGCCACCAAGCTCTCCATCGCCGTGCCCTCGAAGGGAAGATTGAAGGACCAGGCCGCCGCTCTGTTCGAGCGCGCCGGCCTGGCATTGCGCAGCACCGGCCACGAGCGGGGCTATCGCGGCACGCTCGCCGGCCTCGACGGCGTCGAGGTGGTCTACACCTCGGCGGCCGAGATCGTGCACCAGCTCAAGACCGGCCGCGTGCAGCTCGGCATGACCGGCGAGGATTTGATCCGCGAGACGCTGGCCGATGTCGAGCGCTCGGTCGAGTTCCTGGCGCCGCTCGGCTTCGGCCGCGCCGACGTGGTGGTGGCGGTGCCCGATTGCTGGATCGATGTCGGCAGCATGGCCGACCTCGAAGACGTCGCCGCGCAATTCGCCCGCGTGCATGGAAGGCGCCTGCGCGTCGCCACCAAATATATGAATCTGACCCGGCGCTTCTTCGCGCGCCAGGGCGTGGCCGGCTATCGCATCGTCGAGAGCGTCGGCGCGACCGAAGCTACGCCCGCGGCCGGCACTGCCGAGCTGATCGTCGACATCACCACCACCGGCACCACGCTCCGCGCCAATCACCTCAAAGTGCTGGACGACGGCTTGATCTTGAAATCGCAGGCGCATCTGTTCGCCTCGCGCGCCGCGGCGTGGGATAAAGCCGCCATGAAGCTCCGCGACACGATTGTCGAGAAACTGTCTCCAGCCGAACAATGAGAAACGCCATGTGGATTTGCTTTGTGCTCACGTTGCTGCTCGCGTCTTTTGTGCAATCCGCGGCCGCCGCGCCGTCGCGCATCATCATTCTGCGCCACGGCGAGAAGGCCGATTCCTGGAAACTGTGCGAGATCGGCGAGCAGCGCGCCAAGGCCCTGGCGCTGACTTATCTCGGCAAGGGCGCGACCAAATCGCTGTTCGCCGCGGGCGAGGAGCCCGCCTTCTTCTTCGCCATCACGCTCCACACGGTCGAGCTCGCCTCGCCGTCGGTGGCGAGCTGGAACAAGCCGCTGATCCTCTATTCGGTGGTGCCCGAGAGCGGGCAAAGCAAAGACGATTTCACCAAGGCGCTCAACCAGCGCACCCAGGAGGCGGCGCGCGGGCTGCTCGACAATCCCGCGCTCAAGGGCAAGACCGTGGTGGTGGTGTGGGAGCACAAGCACATCGCCAATGCGAAGCTTGATGAGAAATTCGAGCGCGAAGGCGTGACGCTCCGCCAGCTGCTCAATCTCGATATTCTGCCGGGCGTGCCCGCGACTTGGCCGGACGAGACCTACGACTATTTCTGGATCGTGGACTTTCCGGCCGACTCTAACGTGCCCAACAAGTTCACCATGATGAAGCAGGAGTTCGGCACGTCCTTCCCGCGCGTGCCGTCGAACGACTGGGACACGCCGGACGGGCTCGACCAAGCGAGCGGCTGCAAGACCAAGGTTGAGGACTGAGCGCGGCGGTCGGCCGGTCCAGGCTGCTCAGAGCAGGTTGCCCATGTACGGCATCGGAAAGGTGCAGTACTTATATTTTGTCCGGCAGCGCTGGCATCTTTGGCTATTTGGGCCGCACCGGGCCAGGCAGACATTGTAGCTTTGTCTGCAACTCGCCGCCGCCTGCGCTTCGCTGGCGCCAAGGCTCAGTTCCACCAAACTCGGCATCAGGGCTACCGCCAGCAACGCGATCAGCATGCGCATCGTCAGCCACCTCACGGCGAATCCGGCCACGAGGATAGTCCAAGACCGCGCCAGGCAGAAGGGCGGATGTGATCGCCTCCAGCCGCTACACCAGGCTCAGATCTAGCGCATCGTGAGGAGGCTTGCCATCGGCCGCGGAAATCTCCCGCAAATGGTGGCGTCCGGTGTCGTCGGGCTTGAGCTCGAAGAACCGGGAATGGAACTGAACGAGGCTCGAGCGGTGGCCGATCGACACGATGGCGGTGCCCGGCAGCCGCTCGATCAACAGGCGATAGAGCGCCGCCTCCGAGCCCTCGTCGAGCGCCGCGGTCGCCTCGTCGAGGAACAGCCAGTGCGGCTTCTGCAACAGGGCACGGGCGATCGACAGCCGCTGCTGCTCGCCGCCCGACAGCTTGTCGGCCCAATAGGCGGTCTCATCCAATTGGTCGTGGAAGGCGCCGAGCCCGACCGCCTTCAGCACGTCGTCGATCTCTTCCGAGCCGAACGAATCCTGAGGCGCGGGATAGGCCAGCGCGCCGCGCAACGTGCCGAGCGGCATATAGGGCCGCTGCGGCAGGACCAGCACGCTGGCGCCTTGCGGCACCCGGATCGAGCCCGAGCCGAACGGCCATACCCCGCCGAGCGCCCTGAACAGGGACGTCTTGCCGGCGCCTGACGGCCCGGTCACCAGCACCCGCTCGCCCGGTTCGATGGAAAATTCGGCGAGCCGCACGATCTCCTGGCCGTTGGGCAGTCCGACCGCAAGCTCCTCGACCAACAGCGCCTTGCCGCCGTCGGTCAGGAATCCGACTCGCGGCGCGGTCCGGTCCAGACCTTCCGCCCAATCGATCGAGGCCTCGAAGCCCGACAGCCGGTTCAACACCGCCTTCCAGTCGGCGATCGCGGTATAGGCCGAGACGAAGAACGACAGCGCGCTCTGCACCTGGCCGAACGCCGAGACGATCTGCATCAGGCCGCCGAGCGTGAGTGAGCCGAAGAAATAGATCGGGCTGACCACGATGAACGGAAAAATCAGCGCCACCTGCGAGTAGCCCGCGGTCAGGAAGGTCAGCCGCTTCCGCCGGCGCATGATGTCGTACCAATTGCGGATCACCCAGCCGAAGCGGTCGCGCAAATGCGCCTCCTCGGCGCCCTCGCCGGCGAGCAGCGTCACCTCCTCGGCGTTCTCGCGCAGCCGCACCAGCGAGAAGCGGAAATCGGCCTCATAGCGCTGCTGATTGAAATTGAGCTGGATCAGCGGCCGCCCGACCAGATGGGTGATCCAGGTGCCGAGAACGGCGTAGATCAGCGCCGCCCATACCAGATAGCCGGGGATCTGATACGATTGCGATCCGATCATCAGCGGCGTCGCCGACGACAAGGTCCACAAGATCACCACGAACGACACCAGCGTGACGATCGAGCCCAACAGCGCGATGCCGATATTGAGCGTGCTGTCGACGAACTCACGGATGTCGTCGGCGATGCGCTGGTCTGGGTTGTCGGCCTGGTCGCCCTTGAGCCGCATGCGGTAATGCGTGCCCTGGCCGAGCCAGCGTCCGATATAGCGCTGGGTGAGCCAGTTCCGCCACCTGATCTGGAGCCATTGCTGGAGATAGAGCTGATAGACGGCGCTGACGATGAAGAACGCCGCCAGCACGCTGAACACGCCGAGTTGCCAGATGAAGGTGTTCCAGTCCTTGTCCTGCAACGCCGTGTAGAAGGTGTTGTACCAGGCGTTGAAGCGCACGTTCAGCCACACCTGGAACAGCTGGAGCGCGATCACGGTGAACAGCAGCACGCGGCCGGCCCACCGGTCCTCCGACCGGTAATAGGGCACCGCGATGCGCGTGAATTCTTTGACCGTGGTTCTGAAATTCGCCATCGGGCGGAGCGGCTCCAACAGGCCCCTGTGCGGGCTAAACCGGCCGACGATAAGGCCAAACTCGGGCGCACAGGAAATTACGTTTGCGTAAGCCTTAAGTGAGGCAGCGCCAGAAGTCCCGCGGCAAATGGCGGCTATTGGGCCAAGAAAAAGGGCCGCCCGAACAAGGCGGCCCTTGGCACTTGGAACGAATGGCTTTGACTACATCATGTCCATGCCGCCCATGCCGCCGCCCGGCATGTGAGCATGGCCATCGCCGCCGCTCTTCTTGGGCGCCTCGGCCACGCCAGCCTCGGTGGTGACCAGCAGGCCAGCCACCGACGCCGCGTCCTGCAATGCCGTGCGCACCACTTTGGCCGGGTCGATGATGCCCTTCTGGATCAGATCGACATATTCGTCGTTCTGCGCGTCGTAGCCGTAAGAGGACGACTTGCTTTCGAGCACCTTGCCGACCACGATCGAGCCTTCGACGCCGGCATTCTCGGCGATCTGCCGGATCGGCGCCTGCAAGGCCTTGCGCACGATATTGATGCCGGCCTCCTGGTCGTCGTTATCGCCTTTGGTCTTGATCGCCTTGGAGGCCCACAGCAGCGCCACGCCGCCGCCCGGCACGATGCCTTCCTCGACCGCGGCTCTGGTCGCGTTCAGAGCATCGTCGACGCGGT